>NZ_JAATOM010000001.1 GCF_019207085.1 Variovorax sp. dw_308
GCAGCCGCTGGCGCCCCGCGGCCGGATCGGCGCCCCGTGCCCTCAACTCCTGCGCCGCGTTGTTGCGCTGTGCCTCGCGGCCATCCTTGCCGCGGAAGCCCTGGCGGTCCTGCGCGCCCGCGAATTGCCGGTCGCCGCCGTACCTGGCGCGGCTGCCCGCGTCGCGGTACGGCACGTTGCCGCGGCGGTTGGGGTTGAAGTTGAAGCTGCCGTTGTTGATCGTGCGGCTGGTGTTGATGCTGTTGAATCGGCTGACGTTGATGTTGACGTTGTTGCCGCCCCAGCCGAAACCGCCCCACAGCGCGTTGTTGATGCCGACCACCGCCGCGCCCCAGACGAAGCCTGCCGCGAAGGCCGCGCCCGGGTAGTAGTACGGCGGCGGCGCCCTGTAGTAGGGCGGGTAGGCCGGATAGGGCCAGGCGCCGTACACGACCGAGGGCTGGTAGACCGGGATGTACACCTGCTGCGGCTGGGCCGGCGCGATCACGATGACCTCTTTGCCGCCTTCGTTCGATGTCGACACCAATTGCTGGCTGTTCGACTGCAGGTTGCCCGCCTGCTGGGCGCGGTTGCGCAGGAACTGGATGCGGTCCATCACGCGGCCGGGGTCGGCCAGGAATGCATCGCCGAGCTTCTGCACGTCGCCAGGCCGCGCGTCCATCATCGCGAGCACTTGCGGAAATGCGGTGAGCGATTGCACCGCGGGCTCCCAGGGCTGGTCGGCCACCTGGGAGATGGCCGCGTCGCCCTTCACGTCGGGATGGGCCCTGGACCAGGCGGCGGCCGCGGTCACGTCGGCGGGGTAGGTGCTGGCCATGAGCACTTGCGACAGCAGCGCGTCGGGGTAGAGCGCGATGGGCGCGAGCACCTGGTCGAGTTCCTCGTCCCTGAAGTCGCCGTCCGCGGCGCGGGCCATGCCATGCAGCCCGACGAGTAGGAGCAGCAGCATCGCGAACCAGCGGACACTGCAGGCAGGAGGAAGAGACTTCATGTCGTGACTCCTTTGGCAGGGCGCCGGTCGTCGGTCAGGTGCCGGCCGGGCCGGGCGCATCGCTCACCAGCCGGAAGCCGATGTGGCTCATGGGATTGAACGGGTCGTTGCCGCGTCGCGCGCTCGGGCGATAGCTCAGGCAATAGTCCTCGTTGCAGAGAAAGGAGCCGCCGCGCGTCACGCGCCGGGGCGCGGCGGGAAGGGCGCCGGTGTCGTCCGGGTCCCAGCTGTCCTGCGGACCCGCGGGGTTGTCGATGGGCTTGTTGCCTTGCGCCTTGGCCTCCAGCTGGAAGTAGTCGGAGCGATACCAGTCCGCGACCCATTGCCAGGCATTGCCGGTCATGTCGACCAGGCCATAGCCGTTGGGCAGGAAGGTGCCGACCGGCTGCGTGCCGATCGCGCCGCCGGCCTTGGCGCTCACCTTCGGAAGCACCGGAAAGCGGCCCTTGGCCGTCTTGTCCCAGATGTTGGCCATGGGTTGGCCATCGGGCTGGTAGTCGTCGCCCCAGGCATAGGTGGCCTGCTCGAGGCCGCCGCGCGCGGCGAACTCCCATTCGGCTTCGGTCGGCAGGCGCTTGCCGGCCCATTTGGCAAAGGCCTCGGCGTCTTCGTAGCTGACCTGCACCACCGGGTGATCGTCCTTGCCTTCGATGCTGCTGCCGGGGCCTTGCGGCGCTTTCCAGGATGCGCCGGGCACCAGTTGCCACCACTGGGACCAATCGCTGAGGTTCACCGGGCGATCCGTGCCGACGAAGACCATGGCGGCGGGCACGAGCACGCTGTCCGGCGGGCGCGGCGTGCCGGGCGGGCTTTGCACGCGGAGGGTCTCCCAGTCCGGCTTGCGCTCTGCCGTGGTCACGTAGCCGGTGGCCTTGATGAACTCGCGGAACTGCGCGTTGGTCACGTGGCTGCGGTCCATCCAGAAGCCGTGCACCCGGACGGGATGGGCCGGCTTTTCATTGGCCTGAGCCAGCTTGCTGTCGCTGCCCATGGCGAATTCGCCGCCGGGCACCCAGACCATGCCCTTGGGGCCGTGCACGCCGTCGCCCTGGACGACCGTGGGATGCGCCCTTTGCGATGCCTTGCCGGGCGCGGCAACCTGGTTCGACGCTGCCTCGCGGGCCTGCCACCAGGCCATGCCACCGTAGGCTGCGCCACCCACGGCGGCGGCGCCCGCCAGTGCCGCCAGGAAGGTCCTGCGCGAGGAGGGCGGGGCCGCGGCCTTCGCGGGCCCGGCGACCGGCACCGTCGGTGTGGCAACTTCCGGGGGGCGCGTGGGCTTGCGCTTGGTGCGTTGCTGCTTGCTCATGATCGATCGCGAAAAAGTCTTTGTCGCAGAAAAAAAAGCCCCGGACAAGCCGGGGCCATGGATGTCGAAGCTCGCGTCAGTTCCCGCCGGGCATGGTCAAGTTGAACCCGTCCTTCGCCAGGCTTTCGCGCAGGTGCTGGAATCGCTCGTATTGCGACAAGGTGATCGGGCCGCTGTAGGTCTCGCTCTGCAGCTTGCGCGGCGGATACTTCACGTAGGTCTTCATCAGGTCCTTGACGGCGGCATTGATGGTCACCAGCGTCCAGGTGCGCTCGGTGACGTTGCTCATGAAAATGTCGTAGCGCTCCTGCGGGTCGGCCCACAGGTCGAACACCTGCGGCACGGTCGCCACATAGGACTCGGGTCCTTTCCAGCCCAGGTTGGTGTCGACGGCCAGGCCGCCGGTCTGCGCGCCGTTGTCGCCGCGCAGGTTGAACACCGCCTTGTAGTTGCCCACCCGCGCGGCGCCTGGCGAGAGTTCGTTCTCGGTGAAGTAGAACCAGGACTTGCGTGCCGACTTGCCGTTCTCGCTGAACAGCACCGGCGACATGTCGATGCTGTCGAGGATGATCGGCTTGTTGGCGCGGTCGTTCTCCGGCAGCTTGACGCCGGCGACATTGGCAAAGGTCGACATCAGGTCGAGGCCGCCCGTCAACTCGTGGCTCTTGCTGCCAGCCGGAATCTTGCCTGGCATCCACGCAATGGCCGGCACGCGGTTCCCGCCTTCACGGATGGTGCCCTTGGTGCCGCGGAAAGGCGTGTAGCCGGCGTCGGGATACACATCCTGCCAGGCGCCGTTGTCGGTCGTGTAGAACACAAGCGTGTTCTTGTCGAGGCCGAGCGCGCGCACCTTGTCCATGATGCGGCCGATGCGCGAATCGAGCTCGACCACCGAGTCGGCGTACTTGCTCTTCGACATCGACTTGCCGACGTAGTCGGGGTGCGGCATGTTCGGTTGGTGCACCTTCATGAAGTTGATGTTCATGAAGAAGGGCGTGTTGGCCTTGGCATTGCGGTCGAGGTAGTCGAGCGATGCCTTCTCGACGTAGCCGTCGAAGAAGGGGATGCCCACGACGCCCGGCTTGCCGTCGATGGAGGGCTTGTCGACGTACTGGCCGTTGATCTTGAATTCCTCGTACGGCTTCTCGCCGGCATTGCCGGACATCGCGCCCTTGGTGACCTTCTGGAACATGCTGCGCAGTTCCGGATCCATGTCGGGGAACCAGGTCGTGTCGGCGTAGGTGTAGGCGTTGAGGTGATAGAGCCCGGCGTACTTCATCTCGTCGTAGCCCTGCGCATTGGGCAGGGCATAGTCGGCTTCGCCGAGGTGCCACTTGCCGGTGAAGAAGGTCTTGTAGCCGCCCTTCTTCAGCACGGAGGCGAGTGTCCATTCTTCCGCGGGAAGCCCGCCGCCCTGGCCCTGGAAGGCCACGGTGGTCATGCCGCTGCGGTTGGGGATGCGGCCGGTCTGGATCGCCGCGCGACCGGGCGTGCAACTCGGCTGCGCATAGAAGCTGAACAGCGTCATGCCTTCGTTCGCGAGCCGGTCGATATTCGGCGTCGGCATGCCGCGCCCGGCGCCGCCGCCGTAGGGGCCGAGGTCGCCGTAGCCGGTGTCATCCGAGACGATCAGGATGATGTTCGGTCTGGATTGCTGTTGCTGCGCCATGGCTGGCACTGCGGCCAGCCCGATCATCGCGACGAACGCCGCGGGCGCAAGCAGCGTGAGCTTGCTTCTGGATGTCATGCTTCCTCCCTTTGAAAAAAACCGGTGCGCAGAGACCTGCGCGAGCAGGACGCCCGGCTACTTCTTCGCCGAACGCTCGACGCTCAGGACGGCGGCTTCCGTGATCACTGCACGCACCTCGCTGCCGACCTTGAGTTTGCTGGTGTCCATTCCCTCTGGAATCCTGACGGTCACAGTGCGCGAGACGCCGCGCAGCGTGACGGTGCCGGCTTTGCGGTCGATGGCCTGAACGACGGCCAGGACCTCGACCGTGTTTGTTGCGCCGGCCGCTGGCAGCGAGCCGGCGGGGGCGGTGCCGCTGCTGGCAGTCTCCACGCGCTCGCGGATGCCATCGCTGTGGGCCACGGGTTCCAGCTGGGCCGCGACCGCGGCTGCGTAGCGCAACACGAGTTGGTCGCCGACGCGGATCTCATCGAAGTTCTTGACTTCGGCAGGGACCGAGAGCGTCACGATCTTGCCCTTGGGGCCTTTCAGCACGAGGGTGCGATGGGCCTTGTCGAGTTCGACCACGGTGGCGCGCACCTCGAGTTCTCCGCCCGCGACGCCGATGCCCGTGCTGGCCGGTTTCGGGGGATCCTTGGCAAGCGCTGCCTGAGACAGTGAAAGCGCGCAGACCAGCGCGATTGCGAAGTAACGCATGAGGTGTTCCCTGTTGATTGTAGGTTGGCAGTCCCGGCGCTGGCCGGGCCAACCCGGCAAGCTGCCGCGGGCCAATGTAGCTGAAAGACCTGAGCGCGAAGCACCCGGTAACGCCTCGTTGCACCAAAGTGCACAGAGCCATTCCCCAACGTGCGTTTGCATGCGGGTATGCAAGCTAGTAAGGTGGTTCGCTTCGCCTGCCAGGGCACATGCTCATGCGACAACTGCTTCTGCTTCGTGGCGCCTTCAACCTGCTCTTCGGCGTTGGCCTTCTGCTGGCGCCGAACGACATGCCGCTCGGCGGCTACTACGGCGTGGGCGACGGCTTGCTCGGCCTGGGCCTTGCCATTGCGTTGTTTCGCAGCGTGCGCGGGCAATGGCTGTTCTTCGTGACGCTGCTCGATGCCGTGGTGCGCCTGGTGTTCGGCGGCACGATCCTTCTGAACCCCAACATCACGTCGAACCTGTTCACCGGCGCCTTCTTCACGACCGCGGTCGTCACCGTCTTCATCGCGCTGGGCATCACCGGCGTGATCTATGCCTTGATGCGGGCGTTGCGGCAGCGCGGCGAGGCCGAAGTCGACAAGTCCCTGCTATGGCCGGTGGTGGCGTCCAGCGTGTGCACGGCGCTCTTCGGCATGGGCCTGTTGCTGGGGCCGGTCGGGAGCGGTGAGCGGCGTCTCGTGGCGTGCGCCTATGGCGTGGCGTTCGGATTGATCCTGCTGCTGGCGGGGCTGCGCAGCCGCAAGGCGGGCGCGACGGCGTGAGGTGGAACTTTCGTGGCATGGGGTGTTCAGAGGGAGTCCTTGTCCCTGCCGCTGCGCCGTCTTGCGAATGCCTTTCCGCCCTTTCTTTCCTGGTCCCGTTGCCTGCCTGATTCCCGTCATCTTCCTGGCCGCCACGGGTGCGGCGCACGCGCAAGCCTTGCCCGCCGGCGTGCGCCTTGGGATGACGGCGGCTGAGTTGCAGGCCGTGCTGCCGACGCTGGAACGCGTGCCCCGGCCCCAGCGGCTGGCGGGCGGCCTGGCCGGCGCCTGGCACGGTGCGCCGGGCCTGGTCAGCGGACTCCCCCTGGAGACGACCTGGTACTTCGGCGGCGCGCAGCTCAAGCGCGTGGAGTTCACTGCCAACGCCCAGGACCGGGCGGACCTTGGGGCGGACGCTTTCAATGAAATCGTCGCATGGGGTCGCGGCGCGTTCGGCCCGGAACTGGCGTCGCGCGACAGCGGCAGCGAGATCGCGTCGTGGGTCGATGGCGGCATGGACGTCTATGTCCAGCGCGTCGGCGATGCGCACCGGGCCAGCGTGCGGCTGGTCTACAAGGCGCGGGTGCTGAAGGATGGCGCTGAACTCTAGTCTTCCAGCAGCATCCCGCGCTGTTCGATGAAGGCCACCACCTCGGCCAGGCCAGTGTTGGTCTTGAGGTTGGTCATGACGTAGGGCCGCTGCTTGCGCATGCGCCTGGTGTCGGCCTCCATCACGCCGAGGTCGGCGCCGACGTAGGGTGCGAGATCGGTCTTGTTGATGACGAAGAGATCGCTCTTCGTGATGCCGGGGCCGCCCTTGCGCGGGATCTTCTCGCCGGCGGCGACGTCGATCACGTAGATGGTGAGGTCGCTCAGCTCGGGGCTGAAGGTGGCGGCCAGGTTGTCGCCGCCCGACTCCACGAACACCACGTCGGCATCCGGAAACTCGCCCAGCATGCGGTCGATGGCCTCGAGGTTGATGGAGGCGTCCTCGCGGATCGCGGTGTGCGGGCAGCCGCCGGTTTCCACGCCCATGATGCGCTCGGCCGGCAAGGCGCCAGCGACGGTGAGCAGGCGCTGGTCTTCCTTGGTGTAGATGTCGTTGGTGATGGCGATGAGGTCGTACTTGTCGCGCATCGACTTGCAGAGCATTTCGAGCAGCGTGGTCTTGCCGGAACCCACCGGCCCGCCGATGCCCACGCGCAGCGGCGGCAGTTTCTTGGTGCGGTTGGCGATGTGGTGCAGTGCGGAGGCCATGGTGTTTGCTCGCAGGAAAGTCAGCTTCGAAAGAGGCGGGAATACTGGGCTTCGTGCCGGGCCGAATAGACCGCGAGCATCGGTGAAAAAGCCTGGCGGTCGTCGTCCGTGAGTGTGATCGCCTGATCGACCGCTTGGGGGATTTCCCGTGCGAGGCGGCCGAGGATGCGCTGGCCTGCGCTCTGGCCCAGGGGCACGCACTTGACGGCCGCGCCGGTCATGTTCTCGGCCCAGCCAAAGGTGAAGGCCAGGCAGCCATCGCGCACGGTGGCATCGGTACGGCTGGCCGCGAAGGCGAAGGCCACGGGGTAGGTGACGGGCAAGCCACCGAAGTTGCTTGCAATGTCGTCGTGATGCAGCTTGAGCCACTCGACAAAGGAGCGGCCCATCTGCTCGGACTGCAGCAGGAATTCGGCGGACTCGCGAGTCTGCAGCACCCAGGCATTGAGCATGCGGATGCGGTCGGCATCATGAGCGCGCCAGGCCGCGATCGCCTGCGCGACGACGGGCAGATCGCCGCGTGCGAGGCTCAGGTGAAGCTGGTCGACGATCCAGTCGGAGGCTCGTGCTTCGGTCGCCAATCCCGCCCATTCCACGCCGGCTTCCAGGCCTTCGGAATACGAGAAACCGCCGATCGGCAACGCGGGCGAGGCGAGCCAGATCAATTGCAGCAGGCTGGCTGCGGGGAGTGCCGCAGGGGCAGCGGCAAGAGCGTCAGGCATCAGTGCGAATGACCGTGGGAGTGATCGTGGTCATGGCGGTGGCCGTGGTCGTGCTCGTGCTCGTGCTCGTGCTCGTGTGCGGGGTCATCGTGGGCAGGCGTGCCGCCGTAGGCATCCGGATGCAGCACCGGCCCGACCGGCGTTGCCCCGCCATGCGAATGGTCATGGCCGTGCGAATGGTCATGGTCGTGCGCGTGGCCGTGATCGTGGCCATGCCCGGCGCCTTGCGCACCGTATGCGCCGCCTTCCGGCTCGAAGGCCTCATTGGCCTCGTGGACGATCAGGTGCATCGAGCGCAGCATCGCGGCCAGCACGTGGTCAGGCTCGATCTTCAGGTGATCGGGCTTGAGCTCGATCGGCACATGCCGGTTGCCCAGATGATAGGCCGCGCGCGTCAGGTCGAAGGGCGCGCCGTGCGCCGTGCAGTACGTGATGACCAGCACCGGCTGCGGCGCCGCGATGACGCGCACCAGCGAGCCGTCTTCCGCGACCAGCACATCGCCGCCGCGCACGGCCGTGCCGCGCGGCAGGAACACGCCGATCTGGCGGCCCTGCGAGTCGGTCGCGTCGAAACGGCTCTTCTGGCGCACGTCCCAGTCGAGTTCGATGGTGGCGGCGCGCCTGAGCAGGACGGGGGCGAGGCCCTTGCCTTGCGGCATCAGTTTGTTGGCGGTGAGCATGGGACTTGATCGATGGGCGGAGGCTGGATAATATAACAACCGTTATAACTTCAGGGGATGCTGGTGTCCGCTCTCAAACTCACGCAAATCGGAAACTCCGTCGGTGTCATCCTGCCGAAGGAAATGCTCGCGTACCTGAAGGTCGAGAAGGGCGACACGCTGTTCGTGAGCGAAGCGCCCAACGGCGGGTACACGCTGACGCCGTACAGTCCGGAATTCGAGGCGCAGATGGGGGCCGCTCGTCGCATCATGAAGAAGCGGCGCAATGTGTTGCGCGAACTCGCCAAGTGAGCGCGGCCAACCAGGGGTGGGTCTGGCTGGATCCCGCTGTGGTACGAGCGGCGCACGACGAGCAACTCACCGAGCATGGTGGCCCTTCCGGCATACGCGATCCGAATCTTCTGGCCTCTGCGCTTGGCCGACCGCAGCAGTTGGCGAACTACGGCGCGCCGGATGTCGCCGATCTTGCTGCCGCATACGGATTCGGTATCGCACGCAATCATCCGTTCATCGATGGAAACAAGCGCACCGCATTCGTGGCCATCGAATTGTTCCTTTGGCTGAATGGCCATGAACTCATCGCGACTGATGCGGAATGCGTCTTGACGATCCTCGATCTGGCAGCGGGTCGGCTCGAAGAGGCTGCGCTTTCCAACTGGATCCGCGAGCACATCGCGCCGCACGCCGGCTGACGCATCGCCGGGCCTCATACCCGGCTGAGCAACTCCGCCTTCTTGCTGGCGAATTCATCGTCGCTGAGGATGCCTTTGGCGCGCAGGTCGGCGAGGCGCTCGATGGTGGCGAAGATGTCCTGCTGGTTGCCCAAGGGGGCACTGTTGTTGAAGCCGTTGCCGTTGCCGAAGCCAGCGCCCGAATTGACCGGCTCGACGTACGCAGGCGCGGGCGGCGCCGCATAAGGTGCCACATAAGGCGCCACGCCATCGACCGAGATCACCGGCAGGCTCGCCACGTCGATCAGCCCGTACTGGCTGTTGAAGCTCAGGCTCCCGCCATAGGACTGCTGCTGCCCGAAGCCGCCGATCTGGTGGTCCAGCGTGTCGTACACCGTCACGCGTCCATTGACCTCGATGGCCAGGCGACGCGCCTGTGCGAAGTACGCATAGCGCACGCCGTTCTGTGCGCCGGTGCTGTTCGGAAAGCGCAGGTCGGAAGGCCACCAGTCGTTGCTGGTGCCGGGCACGAACAGGCTGTTCTGGCCGAAGCCGCCGTTGCCCTGTTGCTGGCTGTTCTGGTTGTAGCCGCCGTAGCTCGTTTGCGCCTGCCCGTTGTTGTAGCCGCCGCCCTGGCTCTGCGACTGGAAGCTGCCGCTGCGCACCAGGTCGGGCTGGTTGGCGACCAGGTTCGACAGGTCGTTGCAAAGGCCGTCGACGCGGCCCTTGAGGTAATTGTTGAACATGTCCGACAGCATGATCATGCCGCCGCGCATCCACTGGCCGGAACCGGAGAACTCGGGATGGTTGAACTGGGCCTGGCTGCCGTTGCCGTTGATCACCGAGTCCAGCATGCTGAGCGTCGCGTCCACGCTGAAGCCATTGCGCTGCGCGATGTCGTTGATGACCTGCTGGCCGGCGGGGGAGAGTTGTCGCATGACGGTGTCTTGTCGAAAGGAGGGGGCGCGATTGTGGGGCTTCGACAAGACACTGTCGCGGCACGGTCTTTCAGAACAAAAAGTAACGCTGCGTCATCGGCAATGAGACCGCCGGCTCGCAGGTCAGCAGGTTGCCGTCGGCGCGCACCGCATAGGTCTGCGCATCGATCTCCATCCGGGGCACGTAGCCGTTGTGCACCATGTTCTGCTTGCGCACGCCGCGGATGTTTTTCACCGCGCTCAATGTCTTGGACAGGCCATAGCGCTGGCCGATGCCCGCCGCCAAACCGGCCTGCGACACGAAAGTGAGCGAACTGCGTGCCAGCGAGCCGCCATACGCACCGAACATGGGCCGGTAGTGCACCGGTTGGGGCGTCGGGATCGATGCGCTCGGGTCCCCCATCGCGGCCATCGCGATGGTGCCGCCCTTGATGATGGTGAAGGGCTTGACGCCGAAGAAGGCCGGCTTCCACACCACCAGGTCGGCCCACTTGCCAACCTCGACGCTGCCCACTTCATGTGAGATGCCGTGCGAGATCGCCGGGTTGATCGTGTACTTGGCAACATACCGCTTTGCGCGGAAGTTGTCGTTGCGTGCGCCGTCTTCCGGCAGCTTGCCGCGCTGGCCCTTCATCTTGTGCGCCGTCTGCCAGGTCCGGATGATCACTTCGCCGACGCGGCCCATCGCCTGCGAGTCGCTGCTGAACATGCTGATCGCGCCGAGGTCGTGCAGGATGTCCTCGGCCGCGATGGTCTCCTTGCGGATGCGCGATTCGGCGAAGGCCAGGTCTTCGGCGATGCCGGCGTCGAGGTGATGGCACACCATCAGCATGTCGACGTGCTCGTCGAGCGTGTTGACGGTGTAGGGCATGGTCGGGTTGGTGGAGGAGGGCAGGAAGTTGTCCTCGCCGACCACGCGCAGGATGTCGGGCGCATGGCCGCCGCCCGCGCCTTCGGTGTGGAAGGCGCAGATGCCGCGGCCCTTCACTGCCGCGATGGTGTTCTCGACGAAGCCCGATTCGTTGAGCGTGTCGCTGTGGATGGCGACTTGCGTGTCGGTGGCGTCGGCCACGTCGAGGCAGTTGCTGATCGCGGCGGGCGTGGTGCCCCAGTCTTCATGCAGCTTGAGGCCGATGACGCCGGCGTCGATCTGCTCGTGCAGCGCGGCCGGCAGGCTTGCATTGCCCTTGCCGAGGAAGCCGAGGTTCATCGGGAACGCATCGGCCGCTTGCAGCATGCGTTCGATGTGCCACGGTCCTGGCGTTGCGGTGGTGGCGAAGGTGCCGGTGGCCGGGCCGGTGCCGCCGCCGAGCATCGTGGTCACGCCGGAGCTCAGCGCCTCCTCGATCTGCTGCGGGCAGATGAAGTGGATGTGGCTGTCGATGCCGCCCGCGGTGACGATGTTGCCCTCGCAACTGATGACCTCGGTACCCGGGCCGATGACGATGTCGACACCCGGCTGCACGTCGGGATTGCCAGCCTTGCCGATGGCCACGATGCGCCCGCCCTTCAGGCCGATGTCGGCCTTGACGATGCCCCAGTGGTCGAGGATCAGCGCGTTGGTCATGACGGTGTCGACCGCGCCGTCGGCGCGCGTGCGCTGTGACTGGGCCATGCCGTCGCGGATGGTCTTGCCACCGCCGAACTTCACTTCCTCGCCGTAGCCGCCGGCACGCAGGGTGTAGTCGGCTTCGACTTCGATGACGAGGTCGGTGTCGGCGAGGCGGACGCGGTCGCCGACGGTGGGGCCGAAGATCTCGGCGTAGGCGCGTCTTCCAATAGTTGCCATTTCAGTTTTCCGCCGTGCTACCGCGCGACCCGCGACGCGTGAAACTGGCGCGGCCAGATACCAGGGATACCGCGGAACCGGCTTTGCCGGGCCGCTGGTATCGCCCCCTTGAGGGGCTGAGGGCCGCGGCTCCAAGCCTGCCTGCGCAGGCTTGGACGGCCCGCAAGAGCAGCCGCCTCTGGCGGCCGCCCGTGGCGCCGCAGGCGCATTCGGGGGTGGGCTTCATCTTCAGACTTTTCCTTGAACAAGGCCGCGAAAGCCGTAGACGATGCGGTCGCCGCTGAAATCACACAGCTCGACCGTGCGTTGCTGTCCGGGCTCGAAACGCACGGCCGTGCCCGATGCGATGTTCAGCCGCATGCCGCGCGCGGCTTCGCGGTCGAAGCCGAGTGCGCCGTTGGTCTCGGCGAAGTGATAGTGCGAGCCGACCTGGATCGGGCGGTCTGCGGTGTTCTGCACGACCATCGTCACGGTGCGGCGGCCGGGGTTGAGAACGTGTTCGCCCTCGTCGGTGATGAGTTCGCCGGGAATCATGTTCAGGCCACCTGCGCGAGCAGCGTCACGCCGAACAGCGCGACAGCGGCGCCGGCGATGCGAGGGAGCAGGGTGCCGCGTTGGCGCAAGACCCAGCCGACCGCGACGCCGGCGATGTGCAGCAACATCGTCGCGAGCACCATGCCAGCGACCGCCGCAGCGGCGCCGGTCGCCCCCGACAGTTCGTGGCCATGCGCCACGCCATGGAAGACGGCGAACACCCCGACCACCGCCGCCGCGACCGGACCGGGCAGGCGCAAGCGCGTGGCGACCAGCAGCCCCACCACCAGCAAGGACGCCGCGATCATCGGTTCGACCGCCGGCACCTGCACCCCCGCCAGCCCCAGCAGCGCACCGGCCAGCAGCATCGCCGCAAAGCCCAGCGGCGCCCAGGCCAGGTCGCGCGCGCCGCGTGCGGCCAGCGCGCTCCAGAGACCCACGCCGACCATCGCGGCCAGGTGGTCCATGCCGGTGAACGGATGCAGGAAGCCCTGCGCGAAGCCGGCCGCGTGGTGCGCAGCGCCATCGACGCCGACATGGGCCGCGGCCGCGAGCGGCAGGGCGACGAGCAAGGCAAGGAAAGTGGAACGCGACAACAGGCGCATGGAGTTCTCCGCTGGGGCTGGGTAAAGGGGGGGTCAGACGATCGGCTGGTGCACGGTGACCAACTTGGTGCCGTCGGGGAAGGTGGCTTCGACCTGGATGTCCGGGATCATCTCCGGCACGCCGTCCATCACGTCGGCGCGGGTGAGCACGCTGCGGCCTTCGCTCATCAGCGCGGCCACGCTCTTGCCGTCGCGTGCGCCTTCCATGACGGCCGCCGAGATCAGCGCCACCGCCTCGGGATAGTTGAGCTTCAGTCCGCGCGCCTGCCGGCGCTCCGCCAGCAGCGCCGCCGTGAAGATCAGCAGCTTGTCTTTTTCGCGTGGAGTCAATTCCATGGTCGGATCTGGTGGCTTGGAAGCGGCGCATTATGTGCGGGCAGGTCGCATTGCAACAGTCGTGCCGCGCCCCGGTCACCGCCTTCCCCGGCCCTTCTTTTCCAGGAACACCGAGGAACCGGCTTTGCCGGGCCTCCGGTGTTGCGCCCGGCAGGGGGTGGGCGGAGCGAAGCGCAGCCTGGGGGCGAGCAACAAGTACAGGCATGAAAGCTGCACGAACCCTGTGTGAGTCTCGCCCCGCCCACCCTCCCTCCTGAAACCGTCACCGCGGAAACCGACGACGATGCACCGCAGCGCATCGTCAAGGTGCGCCGCGACTACAACAGCTGGGTCGCGAGCGAGACGCTGGAAGACTATGCCCTGCGCTACACCCCGCAGCGCTTTCGCAAGTGGTCGGAATGGCGCGTGGCCAACACGGCCTTCGGCGCCGCATCCTTCCTGATCCTGGAGGCGGTCGGCGCCACCTTGCTGGTGCAGTACGGCTTCCTCAACGCCTTCTGGGCCATCCTCACCACCGGCCTCATCATCTTTCTCGCGGGCCTGCCGATCAGCGTCTATGCCGCGCGCTACGGCGTCGACATGGACCTGCTCACGCGCGGCGCCGGCTTCGGCTACATCGGCTCGACCATCACCTCGCTGATCTACGCCTCCTTCACCTTCATCTTCTTCGCGCTGGAAGCCGCGGTGATGGCCTATGCGCTGGAGCTGTCATTGGGCATTCCGCCGGCCTGGGGCTACCTGGTCTGCGCACTGGTGGTCATTCCGCTGGTGACGCATGGGGTGTCTGTCATCAGCCGCCTGCAACTCTGGACGCAGCCGATCTGGTTGATCATGCTGGTGGTGCCCTTCGGCTACGTGCTGGCGCGCGATCCTGGTGCGTTCTCCGGCATTGCGCACTACAGCGGTGTCAAATCGGACATTGCGGGCTTCAACATGCACCTGTTCGGTGCCGGCCTCACGGTGGGCATCGCGCTCATCACGCAGATGGGCGAGCAGGCCGACTACCTGCGCTTCATGCCCGTGCGCACCCCCGCCACGCGCGGGCGCTGGTGGGCCGCCGTGCTGGCGGGCGGGCCGGGCTGGGTGGTGCTCGGCGTCGTCAAGATGCTTGGCGGTGCGCTGCTGGCCTACCTGGCCATCACCCACATGGTGCCGCCCGAGCGCGCGGTCGACCCGAACCAGATGTACCTCGCCGCCTACGAGTACGTGTTTCCCAACTACGTCTGGGCGGTGGTGGCGACGGCGGTGTTCGTGGTGATCTCGCAGCTCAAGATCAACGTCACCAACGCCTACGCCGGCTCGCTGGCCTGGAGCAATTTCTTCTCGCGCGTCACGCACAGCCATCCGGGCCGCGTGGTGTGGGTGGTGTTCAACGCGCTGATCGCCTTCATGCTGATGGAGATGAACGTGTTCGAGGCCCTGGGCGACGTGCTCGGCCTGTACGCCAACATCGCCATCGCCTGGATGATGGCCGTGGTCGCCGACCTCGTGATCAACAAGCCGCTGGGCCTGTCGCCGCCGGGCATCGAGTTCAAGCGGGCGCACCTGTGGGACATCAACCCGGTCGGCGTGGGCGCGATGGCGCTGGCCTCGGGCCTGTCGATCAGCGCGCACCTCGGCATGTTCGGCCAGATGGCGCAGGCCTTCTCGGCGCTCATCGCGCTGGGCACCGCCTTCGTCGCGACGCCCTTGCTGGCCTGGGCGACGAAGGGCAAGTACTACCTGGCGCGCGGGCCGGTGCATGCGCAGCGCAGCACGGTGCTGTGGGCGCGTGTGGAGACGCCCCCGGGGTCGGACGCAGGCAGCTATCAACGGCTGACGCTGCAACGCTGCGTCATCTGCGAACGCGAATACGAAGGCCCCGACCTGGCCCACTGCCCGGCGTACCAGGGCGCGATCTGCTCGCTGTGCTGCACGCTCGATGCGCGCTGCGGCGACCTCTGCAAGCCGCATGCGGCGCTGTCCGCGCAATGGTCCGCCGTGCTGCGCTGGCTGCTGCCGCGCCGCAGCTGGCGCTACCTCGACACGGGCCTCGGCCACTTCCTGCTGCTCATGATGATCATCGTGCCGCTGCTGGCCGCGGTGTTCGGCGTGCTGTACCAGCAGGAGCTTCGCGCATTGCTGCTGAGCGACGCGGCCGACGCGAGCGCGCAGTCCTTGCGCGGCGGCTTCCTCAAGGCCTACATGGCGCTGCTGCTCATTGCGGGCATCGTGGCCTGGTGGCTGGTGCTCGCGCACCAGAGCCGCAAGGTGGCGCAGGAAGAATCCAACCGGCAGACCCATCTGCTGCAACGCGAGATCGCGCTGCACCGCGAGACCGACCGCGCGCTGCAGGACGCCAAGCAGACCGCCGAGCTGGCCCGTGGGGCCGCCGAGCGAGCCAGGCTCGCGGCCGACCAGGCCAACCAGGCCAAGAGCCGCTACATCTCCTCCATCAGCCACGAGCTGCGCACGCCGCTGAACAGCATCCTGGGCTATGCGCAGTTGATGGGCGAGGATGGCTCGGTGCCGCCGCATCGGCGCCAGGCCGTGGCCGTCATCAAGCGCGGCGGCGAGCACTTGCTGACACTGATCGAAGGCACGCTCGACATCGCGCACATCGAGGCCGGCAAGCTCACGCTCAACCCCCGGCCCATGCCCTTCGCCGAAACGATGCAGGAGCTGGCCGACATGTTCGAGCTGCAGGCGGCGGAGAAGGGCCTGGCCTTCCTTTTCGAGCCGAGCGGCGAGTTGCCCGCCGTGGTGCGCGCGGACGAGAAGCGCGTGCGCCAGATCCTCATCAACCTGCTCGGCAACGCGATCAAGTTCACCCGCAGCGGCCAGGTCAGCCTGCGCCTGCGCTATGCGCGCGAGTTCGCCGCGGTCGAGGTCGAGGACACCGGCCCCGGCATGTCGCAAGCCGAACTCGACGTGATCTTCGAGCCTTTCTCGCGCGGTGAATCGCATGGCGCCACCGGTGTGCCGGGCGCTGGCCTCGGCCTCACCATGGCCAAGATGCTGACCGACCTGATGGGCGGCGAGATGAAGGTGCAGAGCACGCCGGGGCAGGGCTCGGTGTTCCGGTTGCGCCTGTTCCTGCCGCGGGTGCATGACGCCCTGCCCGTTGCCGAGCCGGCGCCCCCGACAACGCCGCGCGTGCGCCGCGGCTATCTCGGCGCCCGGCGGCGACTGCTGGTGGTCGACAACGAGGAGACCGACCGCGACCTGCTGGCCCATGTGCTCACGCCGCTGGGCTTCGAGCTGCGCACCGCCGCCAGCGGCCACGATGCGCTCGACCTCATCGCGGCCGGCTACCGGCCCGATGCGATGTTCGTCGACCTGGCCATGCCCGGCATCGATGGCTGGGAAACCATCCGCCGCGCACATCGGCTGGGCCTGACGCAGGCATCGGTGGCCATCGTCTCGGCCAACGCCTTCGACAAGCGCTTGCAGAACGACGTGGGCATCACGCCCGAGGATTTTTTCGTCAAGCCGGTGCGCCACAGCGATTTGCTCGACTGGCTCGAGCGCCGGCTTTCGCTTCAATGGACCGACAGCACTGCCGCCGCGCCCAAGGCTGCGCCCGCGGTGGCGGCGGCACGGGTGCGGCCCTCCGACGCGCGCCTCAAGGCGCTCGAGGAAGCCGTCGGCCTCGGCTACTTTCGCGGGATCATGAACCAGTTGGACGACATCGATGCGGCGCAACCCGAATGCGCAAGCTGGACCGAGGCGCAGCGCGCGCTGGCGCGGCAATTCCAGTTCGAGGCCATGGGCCGGGTGATTGCGCAGCAGGGCGTGGCATGAGCAACGCCGGACCGCTCCAAGTTGCGAAAGCCCCCTCGGGGGGCAGCGAGGACACGCAGTGCCGAGCGTGGGGGCCCCAGTGACCAGCGCACTCGCCCGCACTCTGCGCGACAACGCCGCCAACAGCGACCTCGTGCTCATCGTCGACGACGTGCCCGACAACCTTGCCGTGCTGCATGACGCGCTCGACGAGTCCGGCTACACCGTGCTGATCGCCACCAATGGCGAGCAGGCCCTGCAGCGCGCGGCGCAGGCGCGGCCCGACATCGTGCTGCTCGACGCGATGATGCCCGGCATCGACGGCTTCGAGGTGGCGCGCCGGCTCAAGGCCGACGCCAGCACCGCGCACATCCCGATCGTGTTCATGACCGGCCTGACCGAGACCGAGCATCTCGTCGCCGCGCTCGAAGCGGGCGGTGTCGACTACGTCACCAAGCCGATCAAGCCGAAGGAAGTGCTGGCCCGCATGAACGTCCACCTGCAGGGCGCGCGGCTGGCGCGGCAGGCGGCGCGGCAGGCAGGCCAGGCCCGCAATGCGCTCGATGCCTTCGGCTATGCCAGCATCACCGTGCGCATGCCGGAGGGCCGGCTGATCTGGCAGACCTCGCTGGCGCGCGACCTGCTGTTGCGCTACTGCGGCACCAGCGCGCCCGAGACGCCGGCGGCCGTGCTCGCGTGGCTGCACCAGCATCTGCCCGCCACCCTCGACCGCATCGAGCCGCCGGTGCTGTCCATCGAGCTCGGCGCGGCCCGGCTCAACCTGCGGCTGCACCAGCAGACCGGCCATGACGACGACGGCGCCGAGTGGATGATCATCATGCGCGAGGTGTCCGACACCGCCGTTATCGAAGCCATGAGCCTCAGCCTGAAGCTCACCGCGCGCGAGGCTGAGGTGCTCTATTGGGTGGTCAAGGGCAAGACCAATCGCGACATCGGCGAGATCCTCGGCAGCAGCCCGGCCACGGCCAAGAAGCATCTGGAGCGGGTGTACGTCAAGCTCGGCGTCGAGACGCGCACGGCGGCCGCCGGCGTTGCCATGAAGCGCATCCGCGAGCTGCAGCCGCAATTCGAGATCTGAAGAAGGTGTGGATCTTTCTACTGCGGCCACCGATCTCGGGCCTGCGGCGCCCTCGCTACGAAATCTTCACACCGTCTGAATTCGACGTACCGGCATGCAGAATCGCCGGATGCGAATCCTGTTGGCCGAAGACGAAGCCGGTCTGGCGACCTGGCTGACCCGTGCGCTGGAGCAAAGCGATTTCCGTGTCGACTGGGTCGCGGATGGCCGCATGGTGCGCCGGGCCGTCAGGGACACGCGCTACGACGCCTTGATCCTCGACTTGGGCTTGCCGGGCCTGGGCGGCCACGAGGTGCTCGCCGACCTGCGCGCCGCCGACCAGCGCATGCCGATCCTGATCCTCACGGCGCGCGACTCGCTGATGGAGCGCGTGAGCAGCCTGACCGAAGGCGCGGACGACTTCCTGGCCAAGCCCTTCGAGCTGGCCGAACTGGAGGCCCGGCTGGTCGCGTTGATCCGGCGTTCGCGCGGCAGCGAGCATCCGCGCTTTGCCTGCGGCCCGCTGTCCTACGACGCGGGCGCCAAGCAATTCATGCTGTCGCACGAGGCGTTGACGCTGACGCCACGCGAGCATGCGGTGCTGCGAACGCTGATCCAGCACAGCGGCCAGCCGCTGTCCAAGCAGGAGATCGTCGAACGGGTCTTTTCCGATGAACAGGACGTGAGCCCGGACGCGATCGAGGTGCTGGTGTACCGCCTGCGCAAGCGCCTCGAGGCCAGCCCGGTGCGCATCACCACGCTGCGCGGCCTGGGCTACGTGCTCGAATCCACGCCATGAGGTTCGACGCATGGCACCGGGCCAGCCTGCGGCGCACGCTGCTGATGGTCCTGCTGCCCGGCATGCTGCTGCTGGTGGTGGCCGAGTTGTGGCTCACCTGGCGCACCTCGCTCGATGCCGCGAATGCGGCCTATGACCGATCCCTGCTCGGCGCGATCAAGGCCATCGATGCCAACATCTCCACCGAGAGCGGCGGCCTGTCGGTCGAGTTGCCCTACCGCATGCTCGAGTTCTTCGAGCTCACCGCCAGCGGACAGGTCTACTACCGCGTCGCGACCGACGACGCGCTGGTCGAGATCGGCAACGCGGACTTGCCCGCGCCGGCCGGCACGCTGGTGACTGGCCAGCCGCGCTTCTCGGATTCGCTGTACTTCGACGAGCCGGTGCGCGTCGGCACCTATGCCCGGCTTCTCGCCGAACGCATCGGCGGCAGCCAGCGTGACCAGCGCGTGATCATCCAGGTGGCCGAGACGCTGGGCTCGCGCAATGCCTTCACCCGCAGCCTCGTGTGGCAGTCGGTGCAGCGCGACCTGCTCCTGATCCTGCTGGCGAGCGTGCTGCTTGCCGCGGCCATCGGCTGGGCGTTGAAGCCGCTGCGACGCCTGCATGACGAGGTGCGCTCACGGGCGCCGCAGGATCTCGCGCCGCTGGACACCGAGCGCATCCCGGCCGACGTGCGGCCGCTGGTCGACGCCATCAATCACCACGTGGTGCGCAATCGCGCGCTCACCGAGGCGCGACGGCGCTTCATCGACGATGCCTCGCACCAGCTGCGCACGCCGCTGGCCACGCTGGCGACGCAGGTCGGCTATGCGCTGCGCGAGCCCGACGCCGGGCGCATGCGCGACGCCTTGTCTGCCGTCAAGACGCAACTGGACGAGGCCGTGCGGCAGACCAACCAGATGCTGTCCCTGGCGCGCACGGACGCGGCCGAACTGGAACTGGAGCGCATCGACCTGGTGGCGCTGGCAAGACAGGTCACACGGGACTGGTGGCCCGCCGCGCGCGACAGCGGCATCGACCTCGGCTTCGACAGCGGCCTGGAACAACTCGAGTTGCCCGCGCATGCGGCGCTGCTGCGCGAGGCGATGTCGAACCTGCTGCACAACGCGATCCGCTACACGCCCCGCGGCGGGCAAGTCACCGTGGCCGTGCGGCGCATGGATGCCATCGCGTGTATCGATGTCATCGACGCCGGACCGGGCATCCCCGCAGACGAAATGCCGCGCGCCGGCGAGCGCTTCTTCCGGGCCAGCAACATGACGCTGCCGGGCTCCGGCCTCGGCCTCGCGATCGTGCGCTCGATTGCGCAGCGCCACGGTGGCGGCATGCGCCTCGCGGCGGGCGGGGGCGGTCGGGGGCTTGTCGTCTCGATCGAACTGCCGCTGGTTTCCTGACGCGGTTCTGACACGGGTTTTCCCTGAGGTTTTGGCCGATTCCCTGAAAGCGCCCTGACAGCCGCCGCTGGCTACAGTGGGCTCACACCCCGAGACAACGCCGGAACACGAGGCCCCATGAGACACCTGCTGCTACTGCTGATCGCGCTGTGCGCAGGCCCTGCGCCGGCACTCGCCGTCGAGTTCGACAAGACCCAGTGCGTGGCCGGCGCCAAGCCCGGTGGCGGCTTCGACCTGACCTGCAAGCTGGCGCAGGCCGGCCTGCTGGAAGGCAAGTACCTTCCCGCGCCGATGCACATCAGCTACCTGCCCGGCGGCATCGGTGCACTGGCCTACAACGCCTTCGCAACGCAGCGGCCCGCCGAGGCGCAGACGCTGGTGGCTTTCTCCAGCGGTTCGTTGCTGAACATCGCGCAAGGCAAGTTCGGCCCGCATGACGAAGCCGATGTGCGCTGGGTCGCGGGTGTGGCTGCCGACTACGGCGTGATCGTGGTGGCAGCGAACTCGCCCTTCAAAACGCTGAACGAGCTGATGGCTGCCATCAAGGCCGACCCTTCCAAGATCGTGTTCGGCGCCGGCGGCACCGTCGGCAGCCAGGACTGGATCAAGGCCGCGATGACGGCGCGGGCGGCCGGCGTGCATCACCGCAACATGCGCCTGGTCGCCTTCGAGGGCGGCGGCGAGGCGCTGCGGGCCTTGCAGGGCAACCATGTGCAGGTCTACACCGGCGATGCCTCGGAGACGGGGACGCAGCTGAAGGACGGCGCACCGGTGCGCGTGCTGGCCGTGATGTCGGAGCAGCGCCTGCCGGGTCCGCTGGCGCAGGTGCCGACGGCGCGCGAAGCCGGTTTCGACCTGGTGTGGCCGATCATCCGCGGCTTCTATGTCGGGCCGAAGGTCAGCGACGCGGACTACAAGGCCTGGAGCGATTTGTTCGCCCGCATGCTGGCCAGCAAGGACTACGAGCGATTGCGCAACGAACGCGGCCTGTACGCCTTCGCGATGACCGGCGCCGAGCTCGAGGCGTATGTGAAGCGCAGCGTCGACGGCTACCGCAAGGTGGCCGAGGAATTCGGCCTCAAGGTCGCCCCGCGATAGACGGCGGCCGCCACTCGACCCACCCCTGATTGCCACTGGCAGGTGCGCCTTGCACCCGCCCGGGCGAAGCCTTGTCTTTTCAACTTCAAAGGAGATTTTTCATGCAACTCACCGGCATGCTGCACGGCGCCAAACTGCTCGAACACGTGGAGTTCCCGACGTCCGAAGTGCTCGGCCCCGATGCCTCCGAAGGCCAGATCCAGGACCTCATCAAGCGCCATGGCCAGGTCTTCATCAAGCCGCTGTTTCGCGGCGGCGTGGGCAAGAAGGGCAAGTCGGGCCTCATCGGCAAGGCCGGCGACCTGAAGACCGCGCTGGCCGAGAAGGAGCGCCTCTACTTCGCGGAACACCGGCATGGCAACGTGACGGCCAAGGCCAACGGCGTGACCTTCGAAGGCGGTGTGCCGGCCGAGCACGAGATCTATTTCTCGATCACCGACGACACGCGCTTTCGCGCACCGACGATCACCATCACGCACAAGGGCGGCGTCGACATCGAGGAGCTTGGAAAGGATGACATCCGCACCGTGCCCTTCGATGCGCTCACTGGCCTGAAGGCCTTCGTCATCGCCAACGCGCTCACCGACATCGGCGCGCCCCGCGAAATCATCTCTCCGCTGGTGCAGCACCTGCCCAAGCTGTGGGAGCTCATGCACCACTACGGCATGACCACGCTGGAGCTCAACCCGATCCGCATGCGCGCCGACAGGAACGGCCGCCTCACGCCGGTGGCCTGTGACTTCAAGTGCGGCTTCGACCGCGACGACCCGCGCGTCGCGCGCCTGAACCTGCCCGACCACCTGTTCGCGGCCGACGTCTCCGCCTTCGAACAGGAAGTGAACGAACTGCGCACGCACCAGGGCCAGTCGGACGTGTTCGTCATCAACGAGAAGGGCACCATCCTCGCCCCGACCTTCGGCGGCGGTGCGAACAGCCTGGTGACCGAAGTGCTGGGCGAAGCGGCCAGCATCTCCTCCGACTTCGGCGGCAACCCGCCCTACGAAAAGATGAAGGAGGTTGCGCGCATCTGCTATCGGCACTTCCTCCGGCAGTCGAACGTGCTGTTCATCATCGGCGGCAAGTCGAACAACACCGACATCCACGAGACTCTGCGCGCCATGGGCGATGCCTTGCGCGAGCACTTCTCGCAGCACGGGCCGACGCCCCTCTACGTTGTCGTGGGCCGTGGCGGGCCGAACCTGGTGCGCGGCTTCGGCGCGCTGGCCGAGGCCTGTGACGCGCTCGGCGTGCCCTATCGCTTCTTCGGCTTCGACAGCGCGATCTCCGAGGTCGTGAACTATGCGAAGAAGGTCGATGAATGGATGCGTGCGGAAGGACGCGCGCAGATCGCCGCGCACCTCGGCATCGCCGCGCCGGCGCCTGCCACCGCGCACGCCACTGTCCAAGCCACGGGCCAGACCGTCGCCCACCACGCCACCCAAGCCGCCGACGAGGCCACCGGACACCACGCTGCCCGTGCCATCACCCAGCCCGCCACCTACGCCCCAGTCTGAGAGACACGACACCATGCAAACCCAAACCACCACCGCATCCCCGTACTACCTCGGCATCCACTCCCTCGCCGACCTCGCCACGCGCGGTGATCGCGTCTGCGTGCTCAACATCCTCGGCGGCGAGTCGCGCCAGGTCACGCCCACCAGCCATGCCTTCTCTGGCGGCAACGTCGTGTTCGGCACTTCGCCCGGGCGCAGCGGCCAGTCGCTCAAGACGCCGGTCGGCAACATCCCCGTGTTCAACAACGTGCGCGAAGGGCTGGACGCCGGGCACAGCTTCAACACCGGCGTGGTCTACCTGCCGCCTTCGGGTGTGCGCGATGGCGTGGCCGAGCTGATCCGGGTGAATCCGGAATTGAAGAAGGTCGTGATCATCACCGAGAAGATCTCCGTGCACGATGCGCGCGAGATCCGCGCGATGGCGCAGCAGCGCGGCGTGGACATCATCGGCGGCAACTGCCTTGGCGTAGCCGACTCCTGGAGCCGCACCCGCATCGGCGGCGCGCTCGGCGGCGACCATCCCGACGAATCGCTGGTGCAGGGCACGGTCGCCATCTTCTCGAACTCGGGCGGCTTCACCAGCACCATCGCGCAGTACCTCAGCACCGAAGGGTGGGGCACGACCACGCTGGTCTCCTCCGGCAAGGATGTCTACATCCACTATGCCGCGCGCGATTTCGCCCATGCCTTCCGCAACGACGGGCGCTCGCGCGCCGCCGTGCTGTACGCCGAGCCGGGTGGCTACTACGAGCACGACATCGACTTCGGCAAGCCCGTGGTGGCCTGCGTGGTCGGACGCTGGAAGTCCAGGCTGAGCCGTGCCGTCGGCCACGCCGGCGCCATGGCTGGCTCGGGCGACCGCGCGGAGGACAAGGAGCGCTGGTTCATGGACGCCTTCGGTGTCGATGGCCTCTACACGCCGGAGAACCCGGTCGTCTCGCGCAAGGGCGCGGTGGTGACCAACATCGCGCACATCCCCGCCGCGTTGACGGCGGTGATGAAGCTCAACGGCGCGCAACCCGATTTCGCGCGGCGCGGCAGCCTGGCCCTGAAGCCGTGGATGGCCAATGACCAGGGCATCACGCTGCCCGAGGCGCTGGCCCTCAAGCCCGTCACCGCGCCCGCGCCCTATGCCGCGCAGATCGCCGACATCGGCGCGCAGGTGGGCGCGGTGATCGCACGGCAGTACATGAAGGACCGGTCCGGCGCGTCGGTGATGGATGCGAAGACGCAGGTGACCTCGGTGCATGGCCGGTCGGTGCTCGAACTCGCGCTGGAGCCGCTGCAGGCCAACTTCGCGCTGCCGCTGGTGCACGAGGTCGCGGGGCCGAACGAGCGCGCCCTGCTCGACATTGCCGTCGCGGCCGAAGTGAACCTGGTGGGCGACCCGATCCTGGTGGCTGCCGATGCGGCGCGCGACGGCGGCAATTCGCCCAACACGGTCATGGCGGCGGCGGTGGCCATCGTCGGACCGCGCCGCGTGCAGCGCACGCTCGCATGCAGTCGCGCGCTGATCGACCTGTTCGCCGGCTCGGGCCTGAAGGATGGCAACGACGAGGGCTTCGACATCGGCCAGCTGAAAGTCGATGCGGCCGTGCGCGAGTTGTTCATGGCCGGACCAGAGGAGGCCGACGACCCGCGTCCCGAGGCAATGCTGCAAGCCGTTCGACAGCGCGGCGCCAAGTCGGTCTTCCTGCGCTTCGTGCAGTCGCTGGGCGGACGTCCCTCGCGCGATGCGCTGCTGGCCGCCATCGCCACGACCATCGCCTGGGGCCCGCTGGTGCGCAAGCGCATCAGCCGTCTCACGGCGGAAACCTTGCCGTGGTACTTGCGCCTCTATGGCGTGATGGTCGGTGCGTCTATCCCAGGCGAACAGCACCAGGCCGGGTCGCTCTGCGGCATCTCGCGCGAGGAACGCTTCCGCCGCTGGACCATGGCCGACCTGTGCTTCCTGGCCATCACCGGCAAGAAGCCGACCGAGGACGAATCGCGGCCCTTGCAGATGCTGATCGGCTTGCTGATCTCCAATGGCCCGGGCTCCATCTCCGCGCAGGGCGCCAAGGGTGCAGTGGCCGCGGACGGTCCGCAGACACCGGGCCGCGTGCAGATCAACAAGGCCATGGCCGGCTTCCTCACGCACACCGGCTACAGCCACGGTGGCAACGGCTTCGAAGGCATGGCCTTCCTGTTGAAGCAGTTCAAGGACAGCGGGCTGACCGACCCGACCGATGCCTCGCACGGCATCGACCTGAAGGCCATGGCGGCGGCCTTCGCCAGGTTGTACAAGGCCGACAAGCGCGCCGCGAAGGAACTGGGCAGCGAGACACCCGCCTTGCCGGGCGTGCACCACCCGGTGTTCAAGGGCAAGCCGGTCAACCACGACCCGCGCGAACGCTTCATCGCCAGCTACATGGCGAAGCGCGGCGACTACAACATCTTCCACGCCTACTACCTCGAACTGGTGCAGGCGCTGCATGCCTGCGGCGCCACGCCCTACGTCTTCTGCGTCAACGTCGACGCGGTCATCGCGGCGCTGTTGCTGGCGCTGCTGTGGAAGGACTACAAGGCCGGCGCGCTGACCGAGCGCGACCTGGAGGCTGCTGCCTTCACGGTCTTCCTCTACGGCCGAATGATCGGCGCCGCCGCCGAGATCGACGACCACTTCAACCGTGGCCGGAACATGGACACGCGCACGCCCGAGGCGTCGTGTTCCTTCGTGATGTGACCTGTTGCTGGAGACTTCGATGAACACCCCTTCCACTCCCTCCGCGCAGCCTGCTGAAAAGTCGGCGCTCGAAAAAGCCACGATGCGGCAGGTCGCCTGGCGCACCTTGCCCTTCCTGATGCTGTGCTACTTCATCGCGTACGTGGACCGCGTGAACGCCGGCTTCGCGGCCCTGCAGATGAACCATGACCTCGGCTTGTCGCAAGCCATGTTCGGACTGGGCGGCAGCCTGTTCTTCATCGCCTACATCCTGTTCGAGATACCCAGCAACCTGGCGATGCAGAAGTTCGGCGCACGGCTGTGGATCGCCCGCATCATGGTCACCTGGGGCGTGGTGGGCGGATTGGCGGCCTTTGCGGTCGGACCGTACAGCTACTACCTGGGACGCTTCCTGCTCGGCGCCGCCGAGGCGGGCTTCTTCCCGGGCGTCATCCTGTACCTGACCTACTGGTTTCCCAAGGCGTACCGCGGCCGCATCGTGGCCACGTTCATGGTCGCGATCCCGATCTCCAGCCTGCTCGGTTCGCCGATCTCCGCTGCGCTGCTCGGCACGGATGGCTGGCTCGGCCTGCGCGGCTGGCAATGGCTCTTCATCCTGGAGGCGATTCCCGCGGTGGTGCTCGGTGTGGCGGTGTTCTTCATCCTGCCGAACCGCCCGGACAACGCCAGGTGGCTGACCCCCGAGCAACGAGACTGGCTCAAGCAGCGCCTCGAAGCCGAAGCGCGGCAGGCCGGCCCGGTGGCCCACATGTCGGTCCTGCAGATCCTGAAGAACAAGTACGTGCTGGCGCTCGCCGTCGTGTATGCCGGCAGTTCTGCGACCAGCAATGCGCTGTCGCTGTGGCAGCCGCAGATCCTGAAGTCGCTGGGGCTCACCACCATGGAGACCGGCCTCATGAACGGCATTCCCTTTGCCATCGCGTCCATCGTCATGGTGCTGTGGGGCCGCCGCGCCGACAAGTCGGGCGAGCGCATCTGGAACACGGCATTGCCGCTGGCGCTGACTTCCGGCGGCCTGCTCGCGACCCAACTGGTCGGCGGCTCGCTCGCATTCACCATGGTGCTGCTGACCTTCATCCTCGTCGGTACCTATTCGATCAAGGGGCCGTTCTGGGCCCTGTCGACCGAATGGCTGTCGGCCAGCACCGCCGCCGCAGGCATCGCAGCCATCAACATGCTGGCCCACATCGGCACCTCCGGCGCGACATGGATGCTGGGCGCCATCAAGGACGCGACCGGCAGTTATCCGCTCGCCCTGTTGCCGCTGGCGCTCCTGACGGGGCTGGGCGCGGTTATCGTCCTGTGGATGGGACGCAGCCAGTCCCGAGACGCCGCATCGGCACCTGCCATGCCCTTGCCCGCCGCGACGTCGTCCAGCGTCGCTTGAAGAAAACCAACCCAGGGAGAAATGCATTGAACACTTTCACCATGACCCGCCGCAGCGCCGTGCGCGTGGGTGTTGCACTGCCCGCCGCGTCGATGCTGCCGCTGGCGGCCAGGGCGCAGGCCGCCTGGCCCGCCAAGTCGATCCGCCTCGTGGTGCCCTTCGCGCCGGGCGGCAGTTCGGAGATCGTGGCCCGCGCCGCGGCGAGCGAGATGAGCAAGCTGCTCGGCCAGAGCGTCTACGTCGACAACAAGCCCGGCGGCGCGGGCAACGTCGCGATGAGCGAGGTGGCGCGGGCCGAAGACCAGCACACGATGGTGCTGGGGCACATCGGCACCATCGCCGTGAACCCGTTCATCTTCGCCAAGCTGCCCTACGACCCGGACAAGGCCTTCCGTCCGATCTCGCTGCTGTCCAAAGTGCCCAGCCTCTACGTCGTGCGCAACGACCTCCCCGCCAGGAACCTCACCGAGTTCATCGCGCTCGCCAAGGCCAAACCGGGCACGCTCAACTATGGCTCCGCCGGCAACGGCAGCGCGGGACACCTCGCCTTCGAATACCTGAAGATGGTGAGCAACACCTTCCTCCTGCACGTGCCTTACCGCGGCACCGGTCCGCAACTCGCCGACCTGATGGGCGGCCGCGTCGACGCCGCTTCGGTCGGCGCACCGGCCGTGATGGCCTTCATCAAGGCCGGCAAGCTGCGTTGCATCGCCACCGGCACCAGCCAGCGGCTGGCGCAACTGCCGGACGTGCCGACGGTCGCCGAGCAGGGCTTTCCCGGTTTCGAGATGACGCAGTGGTACGGCCTGCTGGCGCCGGCTTCGCTGCCCCAGGCTCACGCGCACAAGCTCTCCACCGCCGCCGCGCAAGCCATGAAGGAGCCGGCTGCGCAGAAGCTTCTGGAGTCCGAAGCGGCCATTCCGGTGGGCAGCACGGCCGCCGAGTTCGCCCGCTTCATCGAGAGCGAGAAGAAGCGCTGGAAGCCCGTCATCGAACGGGCGAAGATCAAGGCGGATTAAGGGGAACTCTGTCGGACTGACGCGGGGCAGGCCGTTGCTCCGGCCGATCCCCGTCGGCAGCGCCCGGTTTGATGCGCATGACCTCGCGCAAGCTTGCCGCGCGGCCCGTTCGAGCGCACGCGGAATCGGCTCCGCAGGACGCGCCGCCTTTCATCGCTCTGCAATCCTTCCTCCCTAGAATGAAAAAAAACGGAGGCGAAGATTAACTACAAGCGCACGATGATCCGAGGCGGGGCTCTCCTGGTTGGCGGGGGTGTATTGCTGGCGAGCCATGTACAGGCCGGCGGCCACTTCGACGTGGACGACGCCGGCACCTTGGACCCTGGCCAATGCCTGGTCGAGGTCTGGGCCAGCCACACCGACACCAGCCCGGCGCTCAACGGCCAGCACCTGGGGCCGGCCTGCCGGGTCGGCCCGGTCGAGGTGGGGCTGAACCTGGACCGCTTTGCACGCTCCGGCGATCGCAGCCAGGTGTTCGCCGGGCCGCAGGTGAAATGGACGTACTACGGCCAGGCGGCCGATGCGCCGCTGAGCGCCGCCTTGGAGGGCAACCTGGTCTTCGACGTGACGGATGGTGCGCGCACCGGCGGCCAAGTCCTGTTGCCCGTGACCTGGCGTGTCACGGAGCCCTTGCAGTTTCACTTCAACCTTGGCATGGACTGGGCGCCCATCACGGGCAAGCCAACCGCGCGCGGTGGTGCGCAGATCGAATACGCGCTCAACCCCGCCTGGTCCGTGATTGCCGAGCACAACCGGGCTTTCAACCTGTGGACCACGCGCGGCGGCGTGCGCTACAGCTTCACGCCCCTGATCAGCCTCGATGTCACGGCGGCACGCATCGGCACCGGATCGGACCGTGTGCATTCCTTCTTCGTCGGGCTCAACTACGAATTCACGCGGCCCTGAGCTTCAGGGGATCAGGGCCGGCAGGGACTGGTCCGATATGCGTTGCTGCTCGGGCGTCAGGGCCGAATACAGCTTGCCGATCGTGTCGCCCAGCTTCTGCAGGCGTGTGGCGCGGTCCTGTGCGTCGGCGGCGCGTCGTTGCACGGCCAGCAGCGCGGACTGCGCGTCGTCTTCTGCCGGTGCGCGTGCCGGGCCGGCGTGCACGGTCATGTCCCAGATCTGGTCCGACATGCTGTCCCAGAGCTTGCCCTGCTCCGGCGTCAGTTGCATGCGCGTGCGCAGGTCATAGAGCTTGTCGTTGACCTGGCTCGCCCGCGCTTGCGGGCCCGGCGGCGCCTCGCCGGTGCGCGAAGTGCCGGTGGTGTCGGCGCCGTGGCCGCGGCGGCCGCCGCCACCACCACCCATGCCACCGCCGCCCATGCCGCCATACTGCGCCAGCGCCTGGCCACCCAATGCGGCCAGCAAGAGTGCAATGCCGATCGATTTCTGGAAGTTCTTCATCGTCCGGCGATTGGAGAGCGCGAAATGATCGCGCCGGTTGCGCGGCGGTAAAGGCGCGGTAAAGCCCTTGCGCCAAGGGCTTGCCAGGTCGGCCAGCCCGGCTTCATCCCCCGCGGCCGAGGTCGTATCAATCGACCTCGGCGCCCTCGACCAGGAAGCGCACGCGCCGCACGCCCTGCCATTCGTCGGCATCCAGGCGAAAGGCCAGCTTCACTCGCGAGGGCAGCGGCTCGGTATGGCTGAACCACATGCCGTCCACCGGCTGGCCCTGGTGCCGCAGCTTCAACGCCAGGTGCTTCTCGCCCACCAGACGCTGCGAGATCACTTCGACCTCTTCGCTGAAAGTCGGCGGCGCGAAGCCTTGTCCCCAGACCTCGCGGTGCAGGGTGTCGACGAGGTCCACGCGCATGTACTCGCGCGCCAGCGGACCGTCGGTCTCGATCTGGCGGGTGAGCGCGGCGGCGGCGAGCCACTCGCGGGCGACCTGCGCCATGCCTTGCTCGAAGGCGTCGAAGTGTTCCCGCGCGATGGTGCAACCGGCCGCCATCGCATGGCCGCCGAAGCGCAGCAGCACGCCCGGATGCCGCTTGGCCACGAGGTCGAGCGCGTCGCGCAGATGAAAGCCCGGGATCGAGCGGCCGGAGCCCTTGAGCTCATGCGACTTGCCGTCGGCCGCGCTGGCCGCGAAGACGAAGGTCGGCCGATGGAAGCGGTCCTTGATGCGCGAGGCCACGATGCCGACCACGCCTTCGTGGAACCCGGCATCGAAGACGCTGATGGCCGGCGGCGGCAGGGCGCCCTCGTCGATCAGCGACTCGGCCAGGCGCAGCGCCTGGTCGCGCATGTCGCCTTCGATGTCGCGCCGCTGGCGGTTGATGCCGTCGAGCGTGCGGGCCAGCGCGTCGGCGCGGCCGGCGTCGTCGGTGAGCAGGCATTCGATGCCGAGCGTCATGTCGGCCAGCCGGCCGGCCGCGTTGATGCGCGGGCCCAGCGCAAAGCCGAAGTCAAAGGTCGTGGCCACGGCGGAAGCCCGGCCGGCGGCCTTGAACAGCGCGGCCAGCCCCACCGGCATCTGGCCGCCCCGGATGCGGCGCAGGCCCTGGGCGACGAGGCGGCGGTTGTTGGCATCGAGCTTGACGACGTCGGCCACAGTGCCCAGGGCCACCAGCGGCAGCAGCACGTCGAGCTTGGGCTGGGGCAGGGCGGATGCCGCGGCTGCACCCTGGGCCAGTCCGGCGCTGGGCGCCGCGTCGAACACGCCGCGCGCGCGCAACTCGGCGCGCAGGGCCAGCAGCACATAGAACATCACGCCGACGCCCGCGATGCTCTTGCTCTCGAAGCCGCAGCCGGGCTGGTTGGGATTCACCAGCACGTCGGCGGCGGGCAGTTCGGGGCCGGGCAGGTGATGGTCGGTGACAAGCACGGCCAGGCCGCGCGCCTTGGCCGCCGCCACGCCTTCCACGCTGGCGATGCCGTTGTCGACTGTGATCAGCATGTCGGCGCCGGTAGTCGCGACGCGCTCGGCGATCGGCGGCGTGAGGCCGTAGCCATCGATCACGCGATCGGGCACGAGGTAGCTCACATGGGCCGCGCCCAGCAGCCGCAGGCCGCGCACGGCCACGGCGCAGGCGGTCGCGCCGTCGCAGTCGTAATCGGCCACGATGCACAGGCGCTTGCTGTCGCGGATGGCGTCAGCCAGCAGCACGGCCGCCTCCTGCGTGCCGCGTAGCGTGGCGGGCGGCAGCAGGCGCGCGAGGCCGTCGTCCAGTTCATCCTTGCCGAGCACGCCGCGCGCTGCATACAGGCGCGCCAGCAAGGGATGCACGCCGGCCTGCTCCAGCGCCCAGACGCTGCGCGGCGGGATGTCGCGGGCAATGATCTTCATAGCGCCTCGAGCACTGCCGCCGCGCGCGGGCGACTGCCGAAGGTGCGCTTGACCCAGCCGGAGAAGCCGCGCTGCTGCACCGAGAAGCGCTGCGCCGCCGAGTCGCCGCACAGCGTGAGGGCCACGTCGGCGCCGCCTTCGCAAGTTGCGAGCAGTTCGGCAACCGGCCCGGCATCGATGGCCTGCCAGGCCGCGGCCCAGGCGTCGCCGTCGTCATGCAGGGCGGCGTCGCGCAAGGCATCGACGATGGCCGGCCCGGCGCCGTCCGGCTGCACCGACGCCGGCAACGCGCCCGTACCGCTCAGCCAGAAAGAATTGATGGGCGGCAGTCCGCGCGCCGTGCGCTGGTCGTTGACGCGCTCGGTGTAGAGCAGCATCTGCACCTCGTTCTGCAAGCGGCGCAGCGGCCGGCCGGCATCGGTGATGTGCGACCACTGTGCGATCGAATGGCCGATGGCGCGGTCGAGCGAGGCGGTCGGCAAAGCGCGGAACAATTCGCCGCTGGCGAGCCATCGGCCCGGCTCCGGCGTGACATGCAGGCCGATGCCGTCCTCCTCGAACAGTGGACGGGCCGCGTCGAGCAGGGCCTGCGATTCGGCCGCTTCGAGATGCGTCTGGGCCGGGTCGCCCAGCACCACGTCGCTGACATCGACCTGCCAGTTGCACAGGTCGATCCAGCCCCAGGCGGTATCGCCGTCGCTGCCCGGCAGGCCGAGCCGACGTGCATCGCGGGCCGCCCATGGGATGCAGCCGTCCGCGGCCTGGAGGCCCAGTGCGGCGGCGAGTGCGCGTTCGTGCGGCGGTGAAAAAGCGGTGTCGTCCTGCGTGTCGGTGCCGGCGGACGCGAGCCGCGCGAGCAAGGCTTCGAGCCTGGGCAGCCGAAGGCCGGGCAATGCTGCACGGCAGGCGGGGGAACCGCGGCCGGCAAAGGGGATCAACAAGTGACGCACTGGAGTGGTTTCGACCATGCCTGCATTGTCCCGCTGAATCGACACCCATCCCGATGCGCCTGCAGGGCCATGGATGACAGGGGCGCCTCATCCGGGATGCCACAATTCCACGATCATCCATCCCCACGCCGGGCATTGCGTGTAACGCCCGGCGCAACACAACCGATATGAGTCTTCCCTACGAACTGCAACTCGGCTGGCGCTACACGCGCGCTGGCCGGGCGACGCGGCGCAACGGTTTCATTTCCTTCATCTCCGGCGTGTCGATGCTCGGCATCGGGCTGGGCGTGGCCGCGCTGATCATCGTGCTGTCGGTGATGAACGGCTTCCAGAAGGAGGTGCGCGATCGCATGCTCGGCGTGGTGTCGCACATCGAGATCCTGTCGCGCGACGGCCAGGGCCTGCAGGGCATCGACCAGATCATGGAGGCCGCGCGCAAGAACCCCGAGGTGATCGGCGTTGCACCCTTCATCGCGACGCAGGCGCTCGTCGCACGTGGCGAGGACATGAAGGGCACGCTGGTGCGCGGCATCGAGCCGAAGCTGGAGCCGCAGGTCACCGACTTCGCGACCACCGCCCAACAGGGCGTGCTCGACAAGCTGGTGCCCGGCGAATTCGGCATCGTGCTCGGCGGTGAACTGGCGCGTTCCTTGTTCGTGCGCGAAGGCGACCAGGTCACGCTGGTGGCGCCCGGTGGCCAGGTCACGCCCGCGGGCGTGGTGCCGCGGCTCAAGCAGTTCACGGTGGTCGGCACCTTCGATTCGGGCCACTACGAATACGACTCGGCGCTGGCCATGATCCACGAGCAGGATGCGCAACGCGTGTTCCGGCTCGAAGGCCCAACCGGCATCCGCATCAAGCTGAAGGACCTGAACAAGGCGCGCGACGTGGCCGACGAGCTTGCGGCCACCTTGCCGGGCAGCTTCCTGGTGCGCGACTGGACGCGGCAGAACAAGACGTGGTTCGCGGCGGTGCAGGTCGAGAAACGCATGATGTTCATCATCCTCACGCTGATCGTCGCGGTGGCCGCGTTCAACCTGGTGTCGACGCTGGTCATGACCGTGACCGACAAGCGCGCCGACATCGCCATCCTGCGCACCTTGGGTTCGAGCCCGCGCAGCATCATGGGCATCTTCGTGGTGCAGGGTGCGATGGTGGGCGTGATGGGCACGCTCGGCGGGCTGCTGCTGGGCCTGGGCATTGCCTACAACATCGACGTGATCGTGCCGTGGCTGGAGCATCTGTTCCACGCGAGCTTCCTGCCGAAGGACATCTACCTCATCAGCAAGATGCCGAGCGACCCGCAGCGCAGCGACATCCTGCCGATCACCATCATCTCGCTGATCCTCGCGTTCGCGGCGACGCTGTACCCGAGCTGGCGCGCGAGCCGCGTCAACCCTGCCGAGGCGCTGCGCTATGAGTGAGACACCGAAGGTCGTGCTGTCCGGCACGAGCCATCCCTACATCCGCCCGGTGCTGCAGGTGCGCGGGCTGACCAAGCGCTTCCATGAAGGCCGCATCGACCTGACCGTGCTGCATGGGGTCAACCTGGACGTGCGCGCGGGCGAGACGCTGGCCATCGTCGGCGCCTCCGGTTCCGGCAAGAGCACGCTGCTACACCTGATGGGCGGGCTCGATGCGCCCACCGATGGCAGCGTGGAACTGCATGGCAAGGACATCGCGAAGGTCGATCCCGCCGAGCAGGGGCGATTGCGCAACCAGCACCTGGGCTTCGTCTACCAGTTCCATCACCTGCTTCCGGAGTTCAGTGCGCTCGACAACGTTGCGATGCCGCTGCGCATCCGGCGCATGGCGCCATCGGCGGCGTATGAATCCGCGTCGAAGATGCTGGCGGCGGTGGGGTTGGCGGAGCGTGTGCAGCATCGGCCGGCGGAGCTGTCCGGCGGCGAGCGCCAACGCGTTGCGATTGCACGTGCCCTCGTCACGCAACCCGATTGCGTGCTGGCCGATGAGCCGACCGGCAACCTGGACCGGGGCACGGCCGATGGCGTGTTCGCGTTGATGCTCGACCTGGCGCGCCGGCACGGCACTGCGTTCGTGATGGTCACGCACGATGAGTCGCTGGCGAAGCGCTGCGACAGGGTGCTTCGACTGGTGCAGGGCCGGCTGGCGTAGCCGCCTCGCTATTCCCAAGGATTCAACAAGCTTACGCCGGTGCCGGCGAAGTCGCCGACATTGCGAGTGACAACAGTGAAGCCGTGCGCAAGCGCGGTGGCCGCGATCATCGAATCCCGATAGCTCTTCGGATCTGGCACGTGCATGCGCGCGCATCTGATCGCAGCGTCCTCTGTAAACGGCAGGATGCGTCCTTCGAAAGCGCGGCGCATGGCATCGAACCACGCCCGCAGCGCGGCACCCGCTGGCGGTGTCTTGCGCTCCAACTGCAAGATGCCTTTCTCGTGTTCCAGGACGGTCACAGCCGAGAGAAAGAACTGACTTTCCGGAATGCTTGCCGCCCAGGCCCGTACGCTGGGTGAAGCATTGGGCTGGCCGGGTCGCAGTTCGGAGAGAACGTTCGTATCGAGCACGAACATCAGTCGAACTCTGCCGCCTTCAGTTGGATGTCGGCGCGCGGGGCTTCGAACTCGATGCCTTCGGTGCCGGGCAGGCTGTCCATCAATTCAAGAAGGGACATTTCGCGCTTGCCGGCGAGTCTGTAGTACTCCTCGATCCGCAACAGCGCAAACGCCGGTCGGCCGCGATCAGTGATGAAGACGGGGCCCTCGGAAGCCGCGCGCTTTGCCGCGCCCACATCGCGTGTGAAATCGCGGCTCGAAAAGGTATGAGGAGTTGACATGAGGCCCCCTGAAATCAACAATGTCTGTATGTTATGACATTGAATGGCTGCGCGCAACCAAGGGGGCGAAAGGCTCAGCCCTTCGGCTTGTACGCAATGCAATCGATCTCGACCTTTGCATCCACCATCAGGCGCGCCTCGGTGGTCGAGCGGGCAGGGCGGCCTTCGCCCTTGAAATAGCTCATGTAGACGCGGTTGAAGGCGCCGAAGTCGCGTGCGTCGTGCAGCCAGCAGGTGGTCTTGCAGACGTCGTCGAGCGTGGCGCCGCCGAGCGCGAGCGCGGCCTTCAGGTTCTCCATCACCTGGCGCGTCTGCGCCTCGATGCCGCCGACCACGATCTCGCCGTCTGCATTGACAGGCACCTGGCCCGACACATAGATGAAATCGCCCGCGCGCACGGCGGGGGAGAGCGGGCGGACCTGGCGGTCGGAGGCGGTGGGCGAACCGCCCAGGAATTCGAGGGGCATGGGAGTCTCCAGTGGATGATTTGAAATTCTATTTCAGAAATATCGTGCGAACATAGGGTAAATCCGCATGATTTGGCACGGATGATGCATCAAAGTCTGCGTCGTGAAAGTTTTTTTCAGAACGACAGCCCCCACCAAGGAGTTCCCGATGTTCGATGCCAGCCTTCTGCGTGCAGTGCACGCGCCCACCAAGCGCGCCTTTGTCGGTGCGTCCCTGCTCGCGGCCCTCTGTGTCGCGATGCCTGCAAAAGCCCAGGCGCCGCGCAACTACGCGACGCTCGCGATGGTCGCGGAGCCGCAGACGCTCGACCCCATGGCATCGACCGCCGACTTGGTGGGCACCATCATGCAGCACGTCTACGAAACGCTCTACACCTTCGATGCCAAGTGGAACGTGGTGCCGATGCTGGCCGAGTCGCTGCCCAAGGTCTCGGCCGACGGCAAGAGCTACTCGATCACGCTGCGCAAGGGCGTCATGCTGCACAACGGCCGCGAACTCAACGCCGACGACGTGGTGGCCAGCCTGCAGCGCTGGATGGAGCAGTCGCCGCGCGGCAAGGCGGTGAGCAAGGAGATCGACAGCATCAAGGCCAAGGGCCCGCAGGGCGTCGAGATCGTGCTGAAGGAGCCCTATGCGCCGCTGGTGTCGCAACTCGCGCTGCCCAGCGGCATGGCCGCGATCATGGCCAAGGACTCGATCGCCACGCCGCTGAAGGACTTCGTCGGCACCGGCCCCTACAAGTTCAAGGAACGCAAGCCCGACCAGTTCGTGCTGCTGTCGCGCTTCGACAAGTACAGCCCGCGCAAGGAGCCGGCCAATGGCTACGGCGGCAAGCGCGAGGCGCTGATCGAGGAACTGCGCTTCGTGCCGGTGCCCAATGCGAGCACGCGCGTCGAAGGCTCGCTGGCCGGCCAGTACGACTTCGCCGACCTGCTGCCGGTGGAAGCGCTGCCGCGCCTGGAGAAGGCCGCCGGCAAGACCGTGCCGATCATGACGCCGGCCTTCGGCTTCCCGTACCTGGTTCTCAACACCAAGGAGGGCGTGGCCGCCAACCTCGGCGTGCGCCAGGCGATCCAGACTGCGCTCGGCGAGGGCGAGATGCTGGCCGCGGGCTTTGGCGACCAGCGCTTCTTCGCCGTCGAGCCGAACCACTTTCCCAAGGGCTCGCCCTTCTTCTCGACGACCGGCGCCGACCAGTACAACCAGCGCAACGCACCCAAGGCCAAGGAAGCCGCGGCCAAGGCCGGCTACAAGGGCGAGCCGATCCGCATCCTCACCAGCCGCCAGTACGACTTCCACTACAACATGGCGCTGCTGATGCAGGAGCAACTCAAGCGCGCCGGCTTCAAGGTGGAGATGAACGTGGTCGACTGGGCCACGCTGGTGCAACGCCGCAATGACCCGAAGCTGTGGGACATCTACGTGACCCATTCGGGCCAGTTCCCGGAGCCGATGCTGTCGCCGCCGCAACTCGGCGACGGCGCGCCGGGCTGGTGGGACACGCCGGCCAAGAAGGCGGCGCTCAACGCCTTCAACACGCAAAGCGATCCGGCCAAGCGCGGCGCGCTCTGGGGCAAGGTGCAGGAAGTGGTCTATGCCGAGGTGCCCTACATCAACGTCGGCAAGTTCAACGGCCTGTCAGCCAAGAGCCCGGCGTTGGACAACTACCAGCCCGCGACCTGGCCGTTCTTCTGGAACGCAAAGATCAAGTAAGCAATGAACGCCCTTCGTTTCATCGCCTCGCGCGCGGCCGGCATGGCCATCGTGCTGGCCATCGTCGCGGTGCTCGTCTTCGTGCTCACGCGCGCCGCCTCGGGCGATCCGGTGTCGGTGCTGCTGGGCGACCAGGCCACCGCCGCCGACATCGCCCGCGTGCAGAAGGAATACGGCCTGGACAAGCCCTTGCCCGTGCAGTTCGGCTACTGGATCCGCGAGGTGCTCCAGGGCAACCTCGGCCAGTCGATCTTCCTGCAGCGGCCGGTGACGCAGGCGCTGGCCGAGCGGGCCGAACCGACCACGCTGCTGTCGCTGATGGCGGTGGCCATCGCGGCGCTGATCGGGCTGCCGTGCGGGATCATCTCCGCGGTGTTCCGCGGCAAGGCGATCGACCAGTTCTTCACCGGCATCGCGATGCTGGGCGCGAGCATCCCGAGCTTCTGGTTCGGCATCGTGCTGATCCAGATCTTCGCGGTGTCGCTGGGGTGGTTCCCGGTGTCGGGCTACGGCGCGCCGGATGCGCCCTTCGCCGAGCGCATCCATGCGCTGATCCTGCCGGCCACGGTGCTGGGCATCCTCAACTCGGCGCTGATCATCCGCTTCACGCGGGCCTCGATGCTCGACGTGCTGGGTGAAGACTATGTGCGAACGGCGCGTTCCAAGGGCCTGTCGGAAAGCACCGTCGTGCTCAAGCATGCGTTGCGCAATGCGCTGGTGCCGATCGTCACGGTGCTGGGTCTCACGGTGGCGCTGATGATCGGCGGCGCCGTCGTCACGGAGACGGTGTTCGGCCTGCCGGGCGTCGGCAGCCTGGTGGTGAATGCGGTGCTGCGCCGCGACTATCCCGTCATCCAGGGCGCGCTGCTTGTCATCGCGGCCATCTACGTGCTCATCAACTTCTCGATCGACCTGCTGTATGCCGTGGTCGATCCGCGCGTGAAAGTCTGACCATGTCCATCAAGCTTCCCCGCATGGTGCGCCAGTTGATGCACCGTCGCATCGTGATGGTGTCGGCCGTGGTGCTGCTCATCATCGCGGTGCTCGCCATCGGCGCGCCGATCTTTGCATCGGCCGACCCGAACGACACCGCTGTGCTCGAACGGCTGAAGGCGCCGAGCGCCGAGCACCTGCTCGGCACCGACGAACTCGGCCGCGACATGTATGCGCGCATCGTCCACGGCGCGCGCTACTCGCTGAGCATCGCGGCGCTCACCGCGCTCGGCGCGGTGGTCTTCGGCACGATCCTCGGCCTGGTCGCGGGCTTCTTCCGCAAGCTCGATGCGCCGCTGATGCGCGTGGTCGACGCGATGATGTCCTTCCCCGACATCCTGCTGGCGATCGCGCTGGTGGCCATCCTCGGCGCCTCGCTGGGCAACGTGGTGCTGGCGCTGGTGCTGGTCTACACGCCGCGCGTGGCACGGGTGGTGCGCGCATCGACGCTGGTGGTGCGCGAGCTGCTGTTCGTCGAGGCGGTGCGCGCGCTGGGCGTGCGCACCTCGCGCATCCTGTGGCGCCACATCCTGCCGAACCTGATGTCGCCGATCCTGGTGCAGGTGTCTTTCATCTTCGCGTACGCCATCCTGGCCGAGGCGGGGCTGTCCTTCCTCGGCGTCGGCGTGCCGCCCGAGATTCCGACCTGGGGCACGATGGTCGCGGGCAGCCAGCAGTATGCGGACAAGGCCTTCTGGGTCGTGTTGTTCCCGGGGCTGGCGATCATCTTCACGGCGTTGTCGCTGCAACTGCTGGGCGACGGCGTGCGCGACCTGCTCGATCCCAAACTCAAGAAGGCAGCGTGATGAAGCACTTGTTTGCCTGTTCAAGCGGCGTGTCCGGACTGAGGTTGGTGAGGCGTTCGTGGCGAGATCACGCCGACGGCGTACTCCACTCCGCGAATGTCCCCCGCCGTCAGCCTGCGGCCGCCGGCTCCTCCTTTATTTCGCTGCGTGGAGCACACCATCGACGTGATCCAGACGCGCGGTCGTTGTTCAGGCGCGAATTCGGGCGGTGGCACGGCGCGGCGTCACCCGTGCAGAGGGCGCTGGGTGTCCCCTGCAGCGAAATAAAGGAGGAGGCGAAGCCGGGGGACATTCGCGGAAGGGGATACCCAGTGGCCTCGGCACGCACCCCGGACCATCGCGCCTCCCACGCCCCTCGGAACCAACACGCACCTCGCAACCAACGCGCATTGGAGCCACTGAAATGACAACCGCACCTCGACTCACCGTCAACAACCTCAGCACCGCCTTCCCCACCGAAGACGGCCTGGTGCGCTCGGTCGCCGACGTGAGCTTCTCGATCATGCCGGGCAAGACCACCGCGCTGGTGGGCGAATCGGGCTCCGGCAAGTCGGTCACCAGCCTCACGCTGATGGGCCTGCTGCCGAAGACCGCCAATGCCCAGGTCAGCGGCAAGACCGCCTTCGTCACGCGCAACGGCAGCACGGTCGACCTGCTGTCGCTCGGCACGCAGGACATGCGGCGCCTGCGCGGCAACGAGCTGTCGATGATCTTCCAGGAGCCGATGACCAGCCTCAACCCTGTCTTCCGCATCGGCGAGCAGATCGCCGAGAGCGTGCGCCTGCACAAGGGCGTCGACAAAAAGGCCGCGATGGCGCAGGCGCTGCGCATGCTGGAACTGGTCGAGATCCCGGCCGCCGCACAACGCATCCACGAGTATCCGCACCAGCTCTCGGGCGGCATGCGGCAGCGGGTGATGATCGCGCTGGCCATGGCCTGCGACCCGACCTTGCTGATCGCCGACGAGCCGACCACCGCGCTCGACGTGACCATCCAGGCGCAGATCCTGATGCTGATGCGCCGCCTGCAGGCGGAGACTGGCATGAGCATCCTGTTCATCACGCACAACCTCGGCGTGGTCGCGCACCATGCCGACGACGTGGTGGTGATGTATGCGGGGCGCGTGGTCGAGAGCGCTCCCGTGCGGCCGATGTTCGCGCAGCCGGAGCATCCCTACACGCAGGGCCTGCTGGCCTGCCTGCCGGGCAAGGCATCGCATACGCCCGGCCAGCCCAAGCCGAAGCGCCTGTTCGCGATTCGCGGGCAGGTGTCGAGTCCGCTGGCGCCGCCGCCGGGCTGCGCGTTCGAGCCGCGTTGCGACCGGGCCATCGCCGGGTGCAGCGTCGCGATGCCGCCCTTGCTCACCAACCTTCCCGGCCGCCAGGCGCGCTGCATCCGGGTCGCAGAAAACCTCGCCCTGGAGCAAGCCGCATGACCGACTACTCCCTCTCCCCGTCCCTCTCCCTCTCCCGCGCGCGGGAGAGGGCCGGGGTGAGGGCGCTGCGCCAAACCCCCGCCCTCATCCCCCGCCTTCTCCCGCAAGCGGGAGAAGGAGCCAATACAAGAACCTCACGATGACCACCACCGACACCCCCCTCATCGAGGTGCGCAACCTCAAGAAGTACTTCGGCTCCGGCGCGCGTCCGGTGCGCGCGGTGGACGATGTGTCCTTCTCCATCCGCAAGGGCGAGACGCTGGGCCTGGTCGGCGAATCGGGCTCGGGCAAGAGCACCATCGGCCGCACCGTGCTGCGCCTGCTCGAACGCACCGACGGCGCCGTGATGTACCGCGGCGAAGACCTCGGCAAGGCCTCCGGCGAGCACATGCGCAAGCTGCGCAGCAAGCTGCAGATCATCTTCCAGGATCCGTACGCGAGCCTGAATCCGAAGATGCGCATCAGCGCCATCCTGCACGAGGCGCTCTCCACCCACGGCCTGTGCAAGGGCCCGGGCGAGCGCGAGAAGCGCATCGCCGAACTGCTCGAAACCGTGGGCCTGCGCGCGGAGCACGCGAGCCGCTTCCCGCACGAGTTCTCGGGCGGGCAACGTCAGCGCATCGGCGTGGCGCGTGCACTCGCGGTGGAGCCCGAATTCATCGTCGCGGATGAGCCGCTGTCGGCGCTCGACGTGTCTATCCAGGCGCAGGTCATCAACCTGCTGGCCGACCTGCGCGAGCGCCTGTCGCTGACGATGCTCTTCATCTCGCACGACCTCGATGTCGTCGAGTACCTCTGCGACCGCGTCGTGGTGCTGTACCTGGGCAAGGTGATGGAGGTGGCGACCACGGCCGAGTTGTTCGAGCGCCCGCTGCATCCGTACACTCAGGCGCTGCTGGCAGCCAGCCCGAAGCCGGACCCGCTGCAAGCCACCGAGGCCATCGCATTGAAGGGCGACATCCCCAGCCCGATCGCGCCGCCTTCGGGTTGCGTGTTCCGCACCCGTTGCCCGCATGCGATCGACGCTTGCTCGAAGACCGTGCCGCCGCTCGAGGAACTGTCGCCCGGCCATTTTTCCGCCTGCATCCGCAAGGATCTGCTTACCCCGCAAAAGTCATGACGAAACTCCTGGACACGCTGACCGACCCGTTGCTGGACAACGGCTTCAAGGGCTTTCCCCGTACGCAGGCGCCGATGCGTCGCAGTGAGGTGGCCAAGGCGGGATGGAACGTGCTCGCCGGCGACCTGCCACTGCCGCTCGCGGTGCTCAAGCGCGAGGCGATCGAGCACAACCTCGCATGGATGCAGGGGCAGGTGCGCCGCTGGGGCATCGACCTCGCGCCGCACGGCAAGACCACGATGTCGCCGCAGCTCTTCGCCCGCCAGCTCGACGCGGGCGCCTGGGGCATGACCGTGGCGACCGTCACGCAACTGGCCGTGGCAGTGTCTGCCGGTGCGCGTCGCGGCTTGATCGCGAACCAGGTCGTGAGCGACCAGGACCTGGCGGGCATCCAGCAACTGCTGCACGAGCACGTCGACCTGCGCGTGGTGTTCCTCGTCGATTCGCTGGCGCAGCTCGACCTGATCGAAGCCTGGTCGGCGCGGCATCCCGACAGCCTGCCCTTCCAAGTGATGATCGAGATCGGCGTCGACAACGGCCGCACCGGCGTTCGCACGCATGAACAGGCGATCGCCCTGGCCGAACGCGTGCGCGCCGGCAAGGCCGCGAAGCTGGTCGGCATCGAGACCTACGAAGGGCAGGGCGCGACCGGGGAGAGCGGCCCCGATGCCGACTACACCAACATCCTGATGGACCGCGTCGACGCTGTCGCGCGCCATTGCGTCACGCGCGGCCTGTTCGAGACCGATGAGGTGCTGGTGTCGGCCGGCGGCTCGGCCATCTACGACCTGGTGGCGCTGCGCCTGAAGCCCTCGCTCGGCATGCCGGTGCGTGGGCTGCTGCGCTCGGGCTGCTACCTCACACACGATCATGGGACGTACCAGCGCTTCCAGAGGCCGCTCGATGCGCGCCTGGGTTGCGCGCCTGGCGAGAGCCTGCGGCCGGCGATGGAGATCTGGGCCACGGTGCAGTCCTGCAACGAGCCCAACCTGGCCATCGTGGCCATGGGCAAGCGCGACATCTCCTTCGACCTGTCGATGCCCACGCCCATCGCACGGGCGGCGCGCGGGGCGATGGTGCCCTCTGGCGTTCCCGCGAGCTGGGAGATCACCGCGCTGAACGACCAGCACGGCTACCTGCGCTGGAGCGATGCGGACGCGGCGCTGGCCCCGGTGGTCGGCGAGCGCATCGCCTTCGGCATCTCGCACCCCTGCACGACCTTCGACAAGTGGCACTGGATGCCGGTAGTCGAGAACGATTACCGCGTCACTGATGCGGTGTTGATGCACTTCTGAACAGCATGACCTCGACCCTTCTTCAGCGCGTCGCGGAGATCCGGGGCAGCGCCCCGACCACCCGCCGCGCCATCCTCGACCTGATGCTGGAAGACCCCGACCGCGTGCTCGAAGAAAGCTTCGAGTCGCTGGCGGAACGCTCGCGCAGTTCGGTGCCCACCATCATGCGCACCGTGCGCGACCTGGGCTTCGCGGGCCTGCGCGAATTCAAGCTTGCGTTGGCGCAGGAACTGGCCGTCGGCGGCTCGCCCCTGCACCGGCGCGTGAGCATCGAGGACGCGGCCACTGACGTCGTGGCCAAGATCTCGCGCAGCGCCGCGGCGACCGTGTCGGGCGTGCGCAACCAGCTCGACATGGACGTGCTCGACGGCGCAGTGCAAGCCATTGCCGCCGCGCCGCACATCGACCTCTATGGGGCGGGCGCCACCTCGTGGTTCATGGCCAGCGACCTGCAGGCGCGGCTGTTCCGGCTGGGCCTCTCGGCCAACGCCTGGTCCGACTATCACCTGCAGCAAGTAGCCGGCGCGGCGCAGCGACCGGGCGGCGTGGTCATCGCGATGTCGCACGTCGGAGGCATGCCCTCGCTGCTCGACGCGGTCGACATCGCGCGCGCCCAGGGCGCCAGGGTCGTCGCGCTGACGCGGCCCGGCACCGCGCTCGCGGCCAAGGCCGACTTCCTGCTCGGCCTGACCGTGCCCGACGATGCGGTTATGCATGTCGGCATCGACGCCTACCTCACGCACCTCACCGTGATCGAGATCATCACGGTGCTGGTCGCGCAGCGCCTCGGCGACCCGGCCATGCAACGCCTGCAACGCGCGCGCGAGGCCTTCCAGCGCCATGGCATTGACGCCGCCACACACCCGCTGCAAAGCTGGGACGGCGGCGGCATCGGCGTCAACAAGAACGCAGCCAACGACACGGGAGCCGCACCATGAGCAAGCCGGTATTGCTGGAATCGGGACTGGTCATCGACGGCTCGGGCGGCCCGTCCTGGCCGGGCGACGTGCTGCTGTCGGGCGACCGCATCGTCGCCCTGGGCGAGGGCCTGCGCACGCGGTTGCCGCAAGGCATGGCGCTCGAAGACATCGAGGTGGTCGACTGCCGCGGCAAGGTCATCGCGCCCGGCTTCATCGACGTGCACACGCACGACGACGCGATCGTGCTGCACGACCCCGAGTGCCTGCCCAAGATATCGCAGGGCATCACCACGGTGGTGACCGGCAACTGCGGTATCTCGCTGGCGCCGTACAAGGTGCCGCAGGCGAAACCGCCGCTGACGCTGCTGGGCGCGGAGTCGTTCCGCCATGCGTCGATGGCGTCGTATCGCGACGCAGTGACCGAAGCCCGCCCGGCCTTGAACGTCGCCGCCCTCGTCGGCCACACCACGCTGCGCTTCGCGGCGATGCAAGCGCTCGATCGCCCGGCCAATGCCGACGAGGCCGCACACATGGCCCGACTGCTCGATGCCTCGATGGCCGAGGGCGCGCATGGCATGTCTTCCGGCCTGTTCTACGAGGAAGCCTTCCCGGCGCCGGCCGAGGAAGTCACAGCGCTGGCACGCATCGTCGCGCGGCACGGCGGCGTGTATGCCACGCACCTGCGCAGCGAAATGGCCGCCATCCTGGAGGCCATGCACGAGGCCGGGGACACGGCCTTCAGCGCCGGCGTGCCGCTCGTGATCTCGCACCACAAGTGCGCCGGCCCGGCCAACTGGGACCGCACGCTGGAGACGCTGCCGCTGGTCGATGCACTGGCCCGGCGCCAGGAGATTTCGATGGACGTGTACCCCTACGTCGCCGGCTCGACCGTGTTGCGCGAAGACCTGGTCGACGGCGTCATCGACGTCATGCTGACCTGGTCCGATCCGCACCCGGAAGTCACCGGCCGCATGCTGTCCGACGTCGCGAAGGAGTGGGGCGTGACGCAGCAGGAGGCCTGCCTGCGCCTGAAGCCCGGCGGCGCCTGCTACTTCCAGATGAAGGAGGAAGACGTCGAACGCGTGATCGCGCACCCGCGCACCATGATCGGCAGCGATGGCCTGCCGCACGACCGCCATCCGCACCCGCGCCTGTGGGGCGCCTTTCCCCGCGTGTTCGCCCGCTACTGGCGCGAGCGGCGCCTGTTCTCGCTGGAGCAGGCGGTGCACAAGATGACCGGGCTGACGGCGCGCAACATGCGCATCGCCGAACGCGGCTTGCTGCGCGTGGGACGGATGGCCGACGTGGTGGTGTTCGATCCGCAGACCATCCGCGACACCGCCACCTACGACAAGCCGCATGGCGTGAGCGAAGGCATCGCGCAGGTGTTCGTGAACGGCGTGTGTGCGTATCGCGGGGATGAGGCGCGGGTGCTGGCGCGGGCGGGGCGGATGTTGACGCGGGCTGCCTGATGGGCAGTGCCGACGGTCGCCAGGCGATACGGACAAGGACTTGCGCCCTCAGCGCGAACACAACTTGCCGAGCAGCCCTGCGTTGTCTGCGCAGACCTGGCGAAATCCGGCGCTGATCCGCTCGTCGGCTGCAGCCATCTCCCAGAAGCCAAGCGCAGCGCGTGCAGCGTCCTGCCACGCGGCTGCTTCGGCCGGAAGCGGCAAGCGCGGCGTGAAGTTGCGAGGCGGCAGTTCGACCCCGCGCACCGGCGCGTAGGCCATCGGCAGCATGTCGTAGATGGGCGCCAACCGCAGCATGTTCACATCGCCCTGCCGGGCTGGCAGGAACGACAGGTTGCCGTCATGCATGTCCGTGTTGGCGATGAGTTGGCCGAACAGCCAGACGCGCAGGGTACGGGCAAGGTCCTCGTCCTCCAGCCAACCCTTCTGCACCAGCGGCTGCACGGCCTCCGCCCAAGGGCGCCCGGCGCTGCCGATGAAAGCGTTGTTCAAGGCAGCCCACGACACCATCGGAGAGCGGCCCAGCGCGCCGTGGCGGTCGAACCGGTCGACCTCGAGGAAGGTGCGTCCCGCATGCGCGCGGACGCGGGAGCGCGCCGTGGCGATGCCGGCATGCGCCTCGAGCGCTCGTCCCGCCAGGTGCTCGCACACGAGCAGGTCCGCCCAGCGCTGCGTGCCCGGCGAATCGTCCGAACCAGAGAACTTGACCAGCACATGCTGCTGCGAGCCGTCGGCTAGCTGACGCAAGGTCGTGAACTTCGGGAACTCGCCGCCCGCCGAGGAGCCAGCGACTCCCGCGGCCAATGCTTGGGACGCCAGCTTCGGGTACTCGCTGGCCAATTGCGAGTCCGCCAATCCTGCAGACGCTTCTCCGGATGCCACCCGCTGCACATGCTCCAGCCACCGGCGGCAAGCCGGCGCGCCGACCAGCAGGTCGCCCGGGACGTCGTCGCCAAGGATCGACAGCGCGTACAGCGCATCGTCATCCGACCAACTCGCTGGGTCTTCCTGCACCTGGAGGACCGCGGCGTGCTGGCGCGCGAAGTTGCGCCCCAGGAAGCCTTGCGGCCGCATGTCCTGCATCGGATAGGGCAAGCCTTCGAACCAGCCGTCCAGCATCTGGTCTTCGAGCGGCCATCCGAATTCACCCTCGTACGCGAGCGCGGTGCCGTCGGGGTAGACCAGTTCCATTTCGGCAATCTGGTGCGGCGCTCCTTCCCTGTCGATGCGAAAAAGGGGCAGGGGCTCCAGCGAACCGCGCAGTGCCCGCCGGGCAGCGTACCGGGTGCGGCGAGCCCGTCCGCGCACGATGAGCGCACCTTCGGCCGCCCGCACGGCCCGGCTCAGCGTGGGTCGGCTCGCCCCCATGCGTTCCACGAGCGCGCTGGCGGCCAGCGGGCCGTTCGCACGCAGAACGGCGATCAAGTCAGCGGGCATGGTGAAACGATCTTTCGGCGATGAATTTACCAGGTTGAAGGGTGAAACTTCATGATCTACGAGCTATTCATGAAACGATTCTTGAAACGATTTTATTCCTTGAATGCCAAGGCCGCAAACTCGGGGCAGAAGGCGTCCCGGCGCCCCTCAAGCCGGCGCCCCTCAAGCCAGCGGCCGCCAGCAGGCGGTGGCCCACTCCGCACCGGCCATTGCGCGCACGTGGGCCGGCATCGCGTTTTCCTGCGCAGGCGTTCGCCCCGTTCTCCATTCCCGATGAGCCTCCTCGCCATTCAAGGCGGCGCGGCCCGCCCGCGACGCCCGATAATCCGCCCCTTCTCAAGGTCGGCCCCGAGCTTCGCCCTTCGCGACGGGTGCCGCTTCATGCCGCGACCCAGCCTCACTCACGACAAGAGAGACACCCCATGATCCGCAAGCTATTCGGCGCCGTCGCCCTCGCGCTCGCCTTCACCGCCGCGCAGGCCCAGCCCTTTCCGGCCAAGCCCATCCACCTGATCGTCCCTTTCCCGCCGGGTGGCGGCACCGACATCCTGTCGCGCCTGGTCGCCACCAAGCTCACCGAGGTGAGCAAGTGGACCGTGGTGCCCGACAACCGCGCCGGCGCGGGCGGCACCATCGGCATCACGGAGGCCGCGCGTGCACCGCACACCGGCTACGAGATGGTGATGGGGCAAAAGGACAACATGGTCGTCGCGCCCTGGCTCTACAAGAACCTCGGCTACGACCCCACCAAGGATCTCGTCGCCGTGGCCCACGTGGCCTACACGCCCGTGGTCATCGTGACCCGCAACGAATCGAAGTTCAAGACACTCAAGGACGTGGTCGCCGCCGCGCGCGCCACGCCCGACAGCATCACCTACGGTTCGCCCGGCAACGGCACCACCATCCACCTCGCGGGCGAGATCTTCGGCCGCGCCGCCGAGGTCAAGCTGCGCCACGTGCCGTACAAGGGCTCGAACCCGGCCATGATGGACGTGCTGGCCGGCAACGTGGACCTGATGGTGTCGTCGATTCCCTCGGCCATGAGCCAGATCAAGTCCGGCAAGCTGCGTGCACTGGCCGTGACCTCGGCCCGGCGCAGCAGCTCGCTGCCCGATGTGCCGACCGTTGCCGAGCTGGGCTACAAGGGCTTCGACGTCAGCACCTGGTACGGCCTCTTCATGCCGGCCGGCACGCCGAAGGAAATCGTTGCCACCGTCAACGCGGAAGTCAACAAGCTGCTGGCCTTGCCCGACATGAAGGACGCGATCATCGCCCAGGGCGCGGAGCCGCAGGCCATGACGACGGAGCAGTTCGACAAGCTGCTGAAGACCGACTACCTGGAATGGCGCGACATCGTGAAGGCCTCCGGCGCGACGATCGAATAGCGCCCCGCTCAACCGGCGATCGAATACCCGCCATCCACCGGTATCGCGGTGCCGGTGACGAAGTCCGAGGCCGCACTCGCCAGGAACACCGCGACGCCCGCGAGGTGCTGCGGCTGGCCCCATCGACCGACCGGCGTGCGCGCCACCACGCGTTCGTGCAGCCCTGCCACCTGCGCTCGCGCGCCCTCGGTCAACTCGGTCTCGATCCATCCCGGCAGCACCGCATTCACCTGGATCCCGTCGAGCGCCCAGGAGGCGGCCAGGGACTTGGTGAGCTGCACGATGCCGCCCTTGCTTGCCGCATAGGCCGGTGCGAAGGACGCGCCGAAGATCGACATCATCGAACCGATGTTGATGATCTTGCCGCCACCCGCAGCCTTGAAATGCGGATACGCCGCGCGGCTGCAGAGGAAGGCGCTGGTGAGGTTGGTGTCCATCACCTGGTTCCATTCGGCCAGCGCCATCTGCTCGACGGGCTTGCGGATGTTGGTGCCCGCGTTGTTGACCAGGATGTCGAGCCGGCCGCAGCGCTCGGCGACTTGCGCGAACAGCGCAGCCACCGAAGCCTCGTCCTTCACGTCCGCAGCGAGCGCCAACGCATCGCTGCCCAGCGCCTTCAGCGCTTCGACGGCCGCGGCCGACTTCTGCGTGTTGCGCGCCGCGATCACCACGCGCGCACCGGCCTGCGCCAGCCCCTTCGCCATGCCGAGGCCGATGCCCCCGTTGCCGCCCGTCACGAGCGCGACCTTGCCTGCCAGATCAAACATCCGATGGTCTCCGAGTCAATGAAAAGAAATGCGGGAGCGGACAGCCGTACGCAGAGGACGCGAAGGTTACGCGAAGGACGCGAAAGGAATACCAGGAACAATCTTGAGAGGGTCAGTGCCCAGCACTGCCCGCCGTCCCGGTGGCCGCTCGTGTTGGCTCGTTCTGTCTTCCTTCGCGTCCTTCGCGGAACCTTCGCGTCCTCTGCGTCCGGAAGTCCGAATTCAGCGGCCTCTGAAGCACTACAGGATCCGGTTGAACCAGAACAGCGACAACCCCGCCGACAGCAGCGCCAGCGCCGCGGCCGCCATCGCGAACAGGGCGGAGATTTCCGTCTCTCGCTTCTCCACCGTCAGCCGCGTGCTCAGCGTGTCGTAGACCTTCTTCAGGTCCGCCGCCGTGCCGGCATAGAAGTAGTCGGCGGAGGTCTTGTTGGCCACGGCCTTGAGCGTTTCCTCGTCCAGCCGCACGCGCATCGACCAGCCTTCGAAGCCGATCGTCTCGCCGTCCACCGTGCCCACGCCCACCGTGTACACACGCACGCCGCGATCGGCCGCGGCCTTGGCCGCGTCGAGCGGGTCGACGCCGGTGGTGCGCTGGCCGTCGGTCAGCATGATGATGGCGGCCGAGGTGTAGGAGCCCGGCGCCACCGGCGTAAAGGGCTTGGGGCCGCCTTCCTTGCCGGCCTGGTCGAGGGAATTGCCGCGCGCCTTGCTCTGCGGGCCGAATTGCGAAACGTCGATGCCCGCATCCGGGAACAGCGTGGCCAGCGAGACCACGATCGCATTGCCCGTGGCCGTGGCCCGCTGCAACTGGAAGGCGTCGATGGCGGTCACCAGGTCTTCGCGATTGACGGTCGGCAACTGCGCCACCTGCGCGCTGCCGGCGAAGGCCACGATGCCGACCTTCACGTTGCGCGGCAGGTCCTTGATGAAGCCCTTGGCCGCTTCCTGCGCGGCTACCAGCCGGTTGGGCAGCACGTCGGTGGCGCGCATGCTGCCCGAGACGTCCATCGCCAGGATGATGGTCTGCTGGTTGGTCGGCAGCATCACCACCGCCAGCGGCCGCGCCGCCGCGACCAGCAGCGCCACCATCGCCAGCAGGAAAAGGAAAGGCGGCACGTGGCGCTTGATGCTCTGCCCCGCGCCCATCGCCTCGCGCACGATCGACAGGCTCGCATAGCGGATCGCGAGCTTCTTCTTGCGCCGCATCAGCCAGACATAGAGCAGCACCAGCACCGGCACAGCGGCCAGCAACCAGAGGAACTGTGGCCATAGGAAAGTCATGCCGCCACCACCTTCACGTTACCTGCGCCACCACTGCGCACACGGCGCTTGCGCATATCGGCAAAGCGCACGATCGATTCGACCAGGTCATCCGCCGTCGACAACTCCAGCGCATCGACGCCAGCCTTGGCCAGCGAGGCGCGCAGCGTGGCCTCGCGCTCGGCCGCGATGCGCGCAAAGCGCTTGCGAAAACCCGCGTCATGCGTGTCCACCCACAACTGCTCGCCGGTCTCGGCATCGGTGAGGGGCACCAGGCCGAGGTCGGGCAGGTTGAGTTCCAGCGGGTCGTACAGGCGCACCGCCAGCACCTCGTGCCGCTGCGCGAGATGGCCGAGCGGTTTCTCCCAGCCGGGCTCGCTGAGGAAGTCCGACACCACGAACACCGTGGAGCGGCGCGGCATCAGCGTCGCCGCCGACTTCAGCATCTCGGCCAGCCGCGTCATGCCCTTGTCCTTGCGCAGTTCGGCCGCGCGCCGTTCCATCGAATGCAGCAGGTGCAGCACATGGCGGCGCCCGCTGCGCGGCGGGATCACGGCTTCCAGGTCGTTGCCATAGAGCAGCGCGCCGACGCGGTTGCCATGCCGCGTCAGCAAGCGCGCGAGCACGCCGACGAAGCCGGCGGAAATCTCGCGCTTGGCCTTCTCGCCCGAGCCGAAGTCGACCGAGCGGCTCAGGTCCAGGATGAACCACGCGGCCATCTCGCGGTCTTCCGTGAACACCCGCACATGCGGCACCTGCAGCCGTGCCGTGACGTTCCAGTCGATGTGGCGCACGTCGTCATGGTGCTGGTACTCGCGCAGGTCGGCCAGGTCGAGTCCGGTGCCGCGCATCAGCGTGCGGTAGTCGCCTTGCAGCAGGCCGTCGAGCCTGCGGATGACCGTCCATTCCAGCCGCCGGAGCGCACGCTCGACCCCCATCGCGGGCGGCCCGTCGTTGGCCGCCTGCGTGGTGGGTTCCTGCTTGCGCCACCAACTCTTCATTTCAGTGTTCCATGGCGTTGCCCGCCGCCGGCGACGCATGAAATCCCGCCGAGCACGGCGAGGGGGAGGCGCCGCAGGCGCGTTCGGGCCTGGGCTTCATTCACGCCACCAGCTTTTCATGTTCGAGCGGCTTGGGCGGCGCGGGCACGGCCCGCATGATCTTGTCGACCAGGCTGTCCGGCGTCATGCCTTCCGACAAGCCTTCGTAAGACAGCGTGACGCGATGGCGCAGCACGTCGGGCACCAGCGCGGTCATGTCCTCGGGCAGGGCGTAGCTGCGGCCGCGCAGCAGCGCCAATGCGCGCGCGCCCTCGGTGAGGTTGATGCTTGCGCGCGGGCTGGCGCCGAAGGTGATGAAGCGGCGGATGTCCTTCAGGCCGTGCTTTTCCGGGTTGCGCGTGGCCGACACGAGCTTCACCGCATAGGAAATCAGTGAAGGATCCACGTACACGCGGCGCGCCTCGGCCTGGAGCATCGCCAACTGCTCGGTGGTGGCCACCGGCTGGGCCGTTACCGGCGGGCCGATCACACGCTCCACGATCACGAATTCCTCTTCATCGCTCGGGTAGTCGACCAGCACCTTCATCATGAAGCGGTCGACCTGCGCCTCGGGCAGCGGATAGGTTCCTTCGGTCTCGATCGGGTTCTGCGTCGCCATCACAAGGAAGGGGCTGGGCACCTTGTGCGTCTCGCCGGCGATGGTCACCTGCCGCTCCTGCATCACCTCGAGCAGCGCGCTCTGCACCTTGGCCGGCGCGCGGTTGATTTCGTCGGCCAGCAGCAGATTGGTGAACACCGGCCCCAGGGAGGTGCTGAAGTCGCCGGTCTTCTGGTTGTAGATGCGCGTGCCCACCAGGTCCGCCGGCACCAGGTCGGGCGTGAACTGGATGCGCTTGAACTGGCCCTGCACCGTGTCGGCCAGCGTCTTCACGGTGAGCGTCTTGGCCAGGCCCGGCACGCCCTCCACCAGCAAGTGCCCGCCCGCGAGCATCCCGACCATCACGCGTTCCAGGAAGCGGTCCTGCCCGACCACCACGCGCTTGACCTGGTAGAGGATCTGTTCCATCAACTCGGCGGTATTGCTCTCTGTGCTCATGCTGTTGCTCGCCTTTCAGAAGGGTGAAGTGCCCACGGCCGAGGCCGCGTTCTCGATGGGCACCGCGAAGCCGATGCCGATGAAGGTGCGCGCCTGGGTCGGGTTCAGGATGGCGGTGACGATGCCGAGGACCTCGCCGTCCATGTTGACCAGCGGCCCGCCCGAATTGCCGGGGTTGGCCGCGGCGTCGAACTGGATCAGGTTGCTTAGTTCCTGCTTGCCCTCCGGCGAGCGGAATGCGCGTTTCAGGCCGGACACCACGCCCGCGGACACCGAGGGCCCGATGCCGAAGGGAAAGCCGACCGCCACCACCTGGTCGCCGGACTGCAGGTCGTCGGTGGAACGCATCGTGGCGGGAATCAGGTCGTCCGGGATCTTCTTGGCCTGCAACACCGCGAGGTCGTTCTCGGGCTGCACGCTGACGACGGTGGCCTCGGCCTCGAGCCCGTCGTAGAAGGTGACCTTGATCTTCTCCGAGCCGGCGACCACGTGCAGGTTGGTCAGGATCAGGCCCTTGTCGACGATCACCACGCCGGTTCCCACGCCGCGCTCCACCTCGCCCGGCGGGTCCGGCGCTTCCGGTGGCTTGCCCTTGGCCAGGTTGCGGCCGCGCTTCTCGGTCTTGGCCTCTGGCGTCGCCTTCTCGGGGCCGTAGCCGACCACGCGCACCACCGACGGCCGGATGATCTCGGCCGCCTTGGCGGAGGCGGAGGGCAGGGTGTTGGTCTGCAAGGTGCGCAGTACCGCCGAATCGATGTCCTTCTGCGTCAGCTTCTGCGGGGTGTGGCGCACGCCGTACAGGTAGGACCCGCTGACCAGGCCAGCGCTCAACAACACCAGCACTGCGAAACTGCGCGCGCCGGGTTGCCAGCGGGGCTTGGGTGGCGCTGCGACGGCCGTCGCGGTCGGCTGCGCGTCGGCGCCGGGTGCATCGGCAGCGGGGGGCTCGCCTGCAGATTGGGGCGCACGGGGCGAACTGCTGTAGAGAGCGGGCCTGCGCATCGGTACACCTCCGGCAAAGATGACGCGTGGAAGGTTTCACGGTAGCACGCTTTGTGCCGTCGTGCATCCCTTCGGGTATCGTGCCGCGATGCCCGCCTACATCGACACCCACTGCCACCTCGACGCGGCTGAGTTCGGCACGGAGATGCCGGCCGTGCGCGCCCGGGCTGCGCGTGCGGGGGTGGGAATGTGTGTCATCCCGGCCGTGGCCCCATTCAATTTCGACACAGTGCGCGATCTGGCACACCGGCAGGGCGACGCCTACGCGCTGGGCATCCATCCGCTGTGCACCGGCCAGGCGTCCGAGGCCGACCTGCAGACGCTGGCCGATGCGTTGCAGGCACGCCATGATGATCCGCGGCTGGTGGCCGTCGGCGAGATCGGCCTCGACTTCTTCGTCGCCGGCCTCGACCCTGAAAAGCAGGCGCACTTCTTTCACACCCAGTTGCAGTTGGCGCGCCAGCATGAACTGCCGGTGGTCATCCATGTCCGGCGCTCTGTCGACCAGGTGCTGAAGCATCTGCGGCAGGTGGGCGGCCCCGATGGGCGCTGGCGCGGCATCGCGCATGCCTTCAACGGCAGCGAACAGCAGGCACGCGCCTGCATCGCGCTGGGCCTGAAACTCGGCTTCGGCGGGGCGGTGACCTTCGAGCGGGCGCTGCGGTTGCGGCGGCTGGCGGGCACCTTGCCCCTGGAGTCAATAGTGCTGGAGACGGATGCACCCGACATTCCGCCGCACTGGCTCTACCGGACCCAGTCCGAGCGTGACTCCGGCCGGGCCCAGGGCCGCAACGAGCCGGCCGAATTGCCTCGCATCGCCGGCGTCATGGCCGCGCTGCGTGACATCGAGCCCGAGGCGCTGGCGCTGGCGACGACCCGCAATGCGCTCGACGCGCTACCTCGTCTGCAAACGCTGACCAGAGGCTGATCAAACGACCAGTGACTCCGTTGGTAGTGTGAACAGCCCCCAGTTCGTAGGCTTGCGCTGACGGCCGGGTAGGCCGAGTACCCGATTTGCCACAGGCGGGTTACAAGGCATGTTTTTGGTGTCATCCTCGGGTTCTCGGAGACCGTTGCTGCCGTGTGGCAACCGTCACGTGAATGCACGATCCAACATCGAAGGAGCTTTTGAAATGAACACCACCTCCATCCGCCTGCTGCCTGCTGCACTGGTCATCGCCGTGGCATCGGTGTGCGTGCCGGCCGTTGCGCAGACGGCTGCCCCGAGCACCACTGAGAAGGTCGAAGACGCCAGCAAGAAGGCCTACGACTCGACCAAGGAAGGCACGGTCAAGGCCTACGACGCGACCAAGGAAGGCACCGTCAAGGCATACGACGCGACGAAGAAGGGCACGGTCAAGGCCTATGACGCGACCAAGGAAGGCACCGTGAAGGCATACGACGCCACCAAGGAAGGCACGGTCAAAGCCTACGACTCCACGAAGACGGGCAGCAAGAAGGCCTGGAACAAGACCAAGAAGACCACGGCCTCGGGCTGGGACGCCACCAAGAAGACGACCGAAAAGGGCTGGGATGCGACGAAGTCTGGCACCAGCAAGGCCGTGGACGCGACCGGCAACGCAGCGAGCGCCACCGGGAAGGCTGTGAGCAACGCCGGTACCTCGGCCGCGGACGCCACCCGCAAGGTCGGCGACAAGATCGGTTCGGAGCTTCCGGCGCAAAAGCCCTGAGCTTCCGCCTCGGCGCAGCGAACGGACAAGACCCGCCGCCGGCGGGTCTTGTCGTTACTGGGCTTTGAGCTCCGCGGGCGGCACCGGCGGCACGATGCTGCGCCGCACGATGGGCGTTTCCGGTGTCGGATAGCCCGCCGCGCCGAAGGTCTGCACGATGGCGCGGTGCGTGTCGAAGTAGACCTGCCAGTAGTGGTCGGTGTGCGTGTAGGGCCGCACTGCCAGCAGTGGCCCTTCGGGCGTGAACTGCAGGATCTCGACATCCGGCACCTGGTCCGGAGAGATGTTGGGAATCTTGCCGACCGCCGCCTTCAGCAATTCGATGGCCTGGTTCACGTCCACGCCGTTGGCGATCTTGGCCGTCACGTCCACGCGGCGGAACTTGAGGCGGCTGAAGTTCTGCACGGTATCGGACAGCACCTTGTTGTTGCCGATCACGCAAATGGTGTTGTCGGGCGTGATCACGGTGGTGCCGAACAGGCCCAGTTCGCTGACCGTGCCGGTGACCCCGCCGATGGTCACGAAGTCGCCCACGCCGTAGGGCCGCAAAACCTGCAGGAACACGCCGGCCGCGAAGTGCGTGAGCAAGCCGCCCCACGCCGTGCCGATGGCCAGGCCCGCGCCTGCAAGAAGCACGGCGAAGGACGTGGTCTTGATGCCGAACATGTCCAGGATCGAGAGGATCAGCAGGATGTTCAGCATCACGCCGACAATCGAGACGATGTAGTTGCTCAGCGTGGCATCCATGCGCTTGCCCCGCTCCAGCGCCTTGCCGAGCAGCCGTTGGGCCAGCTGGATCAGCCAGCGCCCGATGCCCCAGGCAACGATGGCACCGATGACTTTCAGGCCAAAATCCACCCCTTGCGTCGTCAGGAACACCCAGATCGCTTCCGAATTCATCATGTCCTTCATGTCCGTTTCCTTGAGGGCGCCAAAGCCGACTGACCGGCAGGCGTTATGAACAAGCTGGCACCACGACGCAACGACGAAACCGGCGCCATGCTCACGGGGCTGGCGCCGCTCGTCTCGAGCGACACCGCCGTCCTCATCTTAGGCAGCTTTCCCGGTGCGCGGTCAATAGCGCGTCAGCAGTACTATGCGCACCCGCAGAACCATTTCTGGAAGATCCTGCAAGCCGTGTGGCCCGCCCATCCGCTGCCGGACGGCGCCGATGGCTATGCAGCGCGCGGGGCATGGCTGCTCGATCGCGGCCTCGGCCTCTGGGACGTCTACGCCGCATGCCGCCGCGAAGGCAGCCTCGACACTGCGATCCGCGATGCGGTCGTCAACGACATCGCCAGCCTCGAATTGCCCAGGCTCGCGGCCATCGTCCATAACGGCGGCGAGAGCTTCCGTCATTCCCGCCACACGTCGCAACTCGGCGTGCCCGTCTACAAGCTGCCGTCCACCAGCCCGGCCAATGCGAGCTGGAGCTTCCAGCGCAAGCTCGATGCCTGGCGCGAGGTGTTCGTGCACCATGGCATAGCGCCACCATCTTCATGAAAACCAAACCCATCGAACTCCCCGAGGTCAATTTCTCTGACTGGGGCGACATCCGCTACCTGCACCTGGGCACCGAATGGGTCCAGGGCTCGATGAAGCTCGACGCGCCCTTCGAGATCGAGCTCGAGTACGTGCAGCGCATGATGGCCTGGCTGCTGTTCGTCGAGCCATCCAGCGTGATGAACCGGCATGCGATGCAGCTCGGCCTCGGCGCCGCGACGCTCACCAAGTTCAGCCGCAAGACCCTGCGCATGCGCACCACGGCGATCGAGCTCAACCCGCAGGTGGTCGCGGCCTGCCGCGGCTGGTTCAAGCTGCCGGCCGACGACCTGAAGCTGAGCGTCGTCATCGCCGAAGCCGGCGCCGAGATCCGCAAGCCGCAGTGGCTCGGCACGGTGGATGCCCTGCAGGTCGACCTGTACGACCATGAAGCCGCCGCGCCGGTGCTCGACAGCGAAGCCTTCTACGCCGATTGCCGCCACCTCCTCACCGAAGACGGCGCGATGACGGTCAACCTGTTCGGCCGCTCGTCGAGCTACGCGCGCAGCCTGGAGCAGATCGTCGGTGCCTTCGGCGCCGATGCAGTCTGGACCTTCAAGCCGACGCGCGAAGGCAACACCGTGGTGCTCGCGCATCGCACGCCGCAACGTCCGAAGCGCCCGCTGCTTGCCGAGCGGGCACAAACCATCCAGACTCGCTGGAGCCTGCCCGCGCCCAAGTGGCTGCGGGTGTTCAAACCCCTGAATCCATGAGCGTCGCCCGGCCGCCCGAAGGCGCTCGCACCGTAGCGCGGAGGTTGTCCAATGAGCGCCGCCAGGCCGCCCGAGTCACTCGTATCGCAGTGCGCAGCATGAAGGTTTTCCAATGAGCGCAGTCACGCCGTTGCATCCCACGAATCCCGCGTCGGTCCCGCACGAGGGTCCGCTCGAACTGCGCCAGCTCATCGAATGGCTGGCGCTGGACGGCGTCATCTCGCGCGAGGAGGCCAAGCGCACCATCGCACGCTGCGCCCAGGCCGAGAGCAAGCAGGCGCCCATCGTGCGGCTCGCCAATGTCGCGATGACGCGCGAGCAGGACGGCAAGCCGCTCGATCTTGAAATGCTGACGCAGTGGCTGGCCGGTCGCGCGGGCCTCGCCTACCTGCGCATCGATCCGCTCAAGGTCGACGTGGGCAAGGTGGCCGACACCATGAGCGCAGCCTATGCCGAGCGGCACAAGGTGTTGCCGGTGCAGGTCTCGCCCACCGAGCTGGTGGTCGCCACGGCGGAGCCCTTCATCACCGACTGGGTTCCCGAGGTCGAGCGCCAGGCCCGCCGCAAGGTGCGCCGCGTGGTGGCCAACCCGGCCGACATCCAGCGCTTCCGGGCCGAGTTCTTCGCGCTGGCCAAGTCGGTGCGGGCCGCGCAGAAGGCCGGCAGCGGCGGCGCCAGCGCGAGCGCCAGCTTCGAGCAACTGGTGGAACTGGGCAAGAGCAACAAGCAGCTCGACGCGAACGACCAGAGCGTGGTGCAGGTGGTGGACTGGCTCTGGCAATACGCCTTCGACCAGCGTGCCAGCGACATCCACCTGGAGCCGCGCCGCGAGCAGGGCGTGATCCGCTTCCGCATCGACGGCGTGCTGCATCCGGCCTACCAGATGCCGATGGGCGTGATGAACGCGATGGTCGCGCGCATCAAGCTGCTCGGCCGCATGGACGTGGTCGAGAAGCGGCGCCCGCTGGACGGCCGCATCAAGACCCGCAACATGCGCGGCGATGAAGTCGAAATGCGCCTGTCCACCTTGCCGACCGCCTTCGGCGAGAAGATGGTGATGCGGATCTTCGATCCCGACACCGCGGTCAAGGACCTCGACGCGCTCGGCTTCGCGCAGCACGATGCGCAACGCTGGCAGCAACTGGTGACGCGGCCGCACGGCATCATCCTGGTGACGGGGCCGACCGGCTCGGGCAAGACCACCACGCTCTATTCGACGCTCAAGCGCGTGGCGACCGAGGAGGTCAACGTCAGCACCATCGAGGACCCGATCGAAATGATCGAGCCCTCGTTCAACCAGACCCAGGTGCAGCCGCAACTCGACTTCGGCTTCACCGAGGGCCTGCGCGCCCTGATGCGGCAGGACCCGGACATCATCATGGTCGGCGAGATCCGCGACCTGCCCACCGCCGACATGGCCGTGCAGGCCGCGCTCACCGGCCACCTGGTGTTCAGCACGCTGCACACCAACGATGCACCCAGCGCCATCACACGCCTCATGGAGCTGGGCGTGCCCTCGTACCTCATCAACGCGGTGATGCTCGGCGTGCTGGCGCAGCGGCTGGTGCGCACGCTGTGCCCGCATTGCAAGAAGCCCGACGAGGAGATGACGCGCGAGAAGCTCGCCGAGTTCGTCGCGCCCTGGCAGATCAGCGGCTCGATGCGCCCCTGCAAGGCGGTCGGCTGCGTCGATTGCCGCATGACCGGCTACATGGGGCGCATGGGCCTCTACGAACTGCTCTCCGTCAGCGAGACCTTCAAGGGTCTGGTCAACAAGGAGCCCAACCTGCAGGGCCTGCGCCGCCAGGCGGTGGCCGACGGCATGCGGCCCTTGCGACTGGCCGGCGCGCTGCGCGTGGCCGAAGGCGTGACCACCATCGAGGAAGTATTGGCCGCGACACCGCCGCTCGAGTGAGAGGCTGCGAATCTTTCCACTGCGGCCACCGACCTCGGGCCTGCGCTGCGAACTTTTCACACCTTCTGCGCGCCCTGCGCGTCTCGGGTAATCCCTAGCCTGTCGGTTAGTGAAATCCACATCAAGCTGACCGGAAGCTGACCGGACAATGTCTGCTCGATTCATTCGAGGAGACCGTTCGTGAAAATCAAGAGTCAAAAAGACTTTTTCTCTGGGCTGATGTTTGCCGTGATGGGTGCGGCATTCGCATGGGGGGCCAGCACCTACAACGTCGGCAACGGCGCGCGCATGGGGCCAGGCTACTTTCCGCTGATGCTGGGCATCGTCATGGGGCTGATCGGCCTCGTGATCATGTTCACCAGCATGACGGCCGAGACCGAGGACGGCGATCCCATCGGGTCATGGGCCTGGCGGCAGATCGTCTTCATCATCGGCGCCAACCTCGCGTTCGGCGTGCTGCTCGGCGGCCTGCCGAGCATCGGCATCCCGGCGATGGGCATGATCGTCGCGATCTATGCGCTGGTCATCATCGCCAGCCTGGCCGGCCACGAGTTCGACCTGAAGAAGGTCCTCGTGCTGGCCACCGTGCTCGCCATCGGCAGCTACATCGCATTCATCTGGGCGCTCAAGCTCCAGATCCAGGTCTGGCCGACCTTCATCACGGGTTGAGAGAAAGCAGACCATGGATTTGATCAACAACCTGTCGCTGGGCTTCGGCGTCGCGTTCACTTTCACCAACCTGCTGTATTGCCTGGTTGGTTGCATCCTGGGCACGCTGATCGGCGTGCTGCCGGGCATCGGCCCCGTCGCGACCATCGCGATGCTGCTGCCCGCCACCTATGCATTGCCACCCGTGTCGGCGCTGATCATGCTGGCCGGCATCTACTACGGGGCGCAATACGGCGGCTCCACCACCGCCATCCTGGTCAACCTGCCGGGGGAATCGTCATCGGTGGTGACCGTGATCGACGGCTACCAGATGGCGCGAAAGGGGCGGGCCGGGCCAGCGCTGGCTGCCGCCGGCCTGGGCTCCTTCTTCGCGGGCTGCGTGGGCACCTTGATCCTGGCCGCCTTTGCGCCGCCGCTGACCGAACTGGCCTTCAAGTTCGGCCCGGCCGAATACTTCTCGCTGATGATCCTGGGCCTGATCGGCGCGGTGGTGCTGGCTTCAGGCTCGCTGCTCAAGGCCATTGCGATGATCGTGTTGGGCTTGTGCCTGGGCCTGGTCGGCACCGACGTGAATTCGGGCGTGGCGCGCTTCAGCTTCGACATCCCTGAACTGACCGACGGCATCGGCTTCGTCGCCATCGCGATGGGCGTGTTCGGCTACGGCGAAATCATTGCCAACCTCTCGCGTCCGGAGCATGAGCGCGAGGTGTTCACCGCCAAGGTGTCGGGCCTGATGCCGACCGCCGAAGACTTCAAGCGCATGACGCCTGCGGTCTTGCGCGGCACGGCATTGGGTGCGGCCCTGGGCATCCTGCCCGGCGGCGGTGCGCTGCTGGCGGCTTTCGCGGCCTACACGATCGAGAAGAAGACCAAGCTGCAACCGGGCGAAGTGCCGTTCGGCAAGGGCAACATCCGTGGCGTGGCGGCGCCGGAAGCGGCCAACAACGCCGGCGCACAAACCTCGTTCATCCCGCTGCTGACGCTGGGCATTCCGCCCAACGCCGTGATGGCGCTGATGGTGGGTGCGATGACCATCCACAACATCCAGCCTGGCCCGCAGGTGATGACCAGCAACCCGGAGCTGTTCTGGGGCCTGATCGCCTCGATGTGGATCGGCAACGCGATGCTGATCATCCTGAACCTGCCGCTGATCGGCATGTGGATCAAGCTGCTGTCGGTGCCCTACAAGTTCCTGTTCCCGGCGATCGTGCTGTTCTGCGCGATCGGCGTGTACTCGACCAACAACAACACCTTCGACATCTGGATGGTGGGCGGCTTCGGCTTCATCGGCTACCTGTTCTACAAGCTGGGTTGCGAGCCTGCGCCTCTGTTGCTGGGCTTCATCCTCGGGCCGATGATGGAAGAGAACCTGCGCCGCGCGCTGCTGCTGTCGCGCGGCGACTGGAGCGTGTTCGTGCTGCGTCCGATCTCGGCGGTGCTGCTGGCTGCTGCCGCGCTGCTGCTGATCATCGTGCTGATGCCGTCGATCAAGGCGAAGCGCGAAGAGGCGTTCCACGAAGAAGAGGACTAAGCTCGCCCCCAGGTCGCTGCGCCACTTCGTGTCGCGACTCCCACCCCCTACCGGGGGCAACACCAGTGGCCCGGCAAAGCCGGTTCCACGGTGTTTCTGGAATGGGCTCGTGACCTCTGGATGAATACGGCGGCGCCTTTGGCGCCGTTTTCTATGGGGCGGGGCGGGTCTCGGCGGCGGTGTCCCGGATCAGGCTCCACACGCGTTGCGCCAGCGGGGCGGGGGCACGGTTGCGGCGGTGGACCAGCATCACGGCGCGCTCGACGCGCGGGATGAGTTGCACCACCTGCAGGTTGCGAAAGCCCGCGGGCGGCACCGCCAGCGATGGCATCACGCTGATGCCGAGGCCGGCCTCGATCATGCGGAAGGCGGTCGTCGGATGGCCGACCTGCTGGCGCACCGTGCAATTGGCGCCGTGACGCAGCAACGCCTGGTCGATCAGGCGGCGGCTGCCAGAGGCATGGTCGAGCAGTACCAGCGCCTCGCCGTCGAGCGCCGACCAGCGCAGTTGCTTGCGCTCCGCATGCCGATGGCCGGGCGGCACTACGAGGCAGAAGGGGTCCGACAGGATGGTCTCGCACTGCAGGTCGTCCTGCGACGCCGGCTCGATAACCACGCCGAAGTCGACCTCGCCGGCGCGCACGCTGTCGAGCACATCCTGCTGGATGCGGTCGAGCAGCACGAGTTCGATGTCCGGCTCCATGCGCGCACAGGCCGCAATGCAGGCCGGCATGAGGTTGGCCGACAGCGTCGGGCTGCTGGCCACGCGCACCTTGCCGCGGCGTGCGTTCGACATGCCCTGCACGTCGAGCAGGGTTTGCTCCAGTTCGTCGAGCACCCGGTCGAGCCGCGCCGCCAGTGTTTGCCCAGCCTCGGTGAGCGAGACTTCACGCGTGGTGCGATCCAGCAGCTTGAGACCGAACTGCGCTTCGAATTCCAGGATCGACCGGCTGACCGCAGGCTGCGTCAAGCCGATCTGGTCACCCGCGCGGCTGAAGTTGCGGGTCTCGGCCACGGCCAGGAAAACCCGAAGTTGGCGCAGCGTCACATTCATGCGGGACGATCATATATCTATCAGATAAATCCATTTCCCGTTTGAATCGGCGGCGTGTCCAATCGGAGCCTGCGGCTCGCGGGGAGGCGAGCGCGCCATGCCCTCCAGATGTCCATGAAAGAACCGATTCCAATGAAACGTAGAAGCTTCGCGCTGGCGGCCACGCTGCTCATGTCGACCCTGCCCGCATGGGCGCAGAACTATCCGTCGAGGCCGATTCGCCTGATCGTGCCCTTCCCGGCGGCCGGCGCCACCGACCTGTTCGCGCGCACGCTGACCCACAAGATGGGCGAGAAGCTGGGCGCCACCTTCGTCATCGACAACAAGCCGGGCGCCGGCGGCGCCATCGGATCCGACGCTGCCGCCAAGGCGCCGGCCGACGGCTACACGCTGCTGCTGGCCACCACCAGCACGCATGCCATCGGTCCCGCGCTGCCCAACAAGCTGCCCTACGACACGGTGGCCGACTTCACGCCCATCGCCCACGTCGGCAATGCGCCGAGCATCATGCTGGTGCCAACCAGCTCGCCCGCGAAGACGGTGAAGGAATTCATCGACTACGCGAAGAAGAACCCCGACAAGCTCAACTACGCGTCCAGCGGCCCCGGCACCATCGTGCAGCTCTCGGCAGAGCTGTTCAAGGCGCAGGCCGGCGTGCAGGTCACGCACATCCCGTACAAGGGCACCGCACTCGCCATGCCCGACCTGATGAGCGGAAAGATCGACCTGCTGTTCGATTCATTGCCCACCGGCCTGCCTTATGTGCGCGACGGGCGCATTCGCGCGCTGGGCGTCACGTCGCTCAAGCGCAGTCCGCTCGCGCCTGACCTGCCGGCGGTGGCCGACACGCTGCCCGGCTACGAGTCCAACACCGTGTTCGGCCTGTACGGTCCCAAGGGCATGCCGCCCGAGATGGTGGCGCGCATCAACGCCGCTGCCAACGCGGCGCTGGCGGATCCCGACATGAAGGACAAGCTCTCGCGCCTGGGCATCGAACCGGTCACCAGCACGCCGGCGCAACTGGCCAAGACCATGGCCGACGACACAGCCAAGTGGAAGAAGATCATTGTCGAACGCAAGATCACGAGCGAATAAGTAGGCTCGCCCCAGGTCGCTGCGCACTGCGTGCGCGACTCCCACCCCGACCGGGGGCAACCCCAGCGGCTCAGCGAAGCCGGTTCCGCGGTAAGAACAGTTGCTCCTCCCCAGGTTGGCCTCACTTCGTGTAGGCCGCCCACCCCCCACCGGGGGCAACACCGGTGGCCCGGCAAAGCCGGTTCTACGGTGTTTCCCGAATAATCAGTTGCTCATCGACGAGGCCCTGCATGAAATTCGACTACGCCAATCCGTATCCTTCCACCCGCATCCCGGTGTTCGCGCGCAACGTGGTGTCGACTTCGCATCCGCTCGCCGCGCAGGCCGGCCTGCGCATCCTCTACCAGGGCGGCAATGCGGTGGACGCGGCGATCGCCGCAGCCGCCGTGATGACGCTGGTCGAGCCGGTGAGCAATGGCCTGGGCAGCGACGCCTTCTGCATCCTCTGGGACGGCCAGCAGTTGCATGGCCTCAACGCCTCCGGCCCCGCGCCCAAGGCCTGGACACCCGACTACTTCATCAACAAGTACGGCACCGACAAGACCGCGCCGCCGCAGCGCGGCATCGACTCGGTGACGGTGCCGGGCGCGGTGCGGGGCTGGGTCGCGATGAGCGACCGCTTCGGCAAGCTGCCGTTTGCCGACCTGATGGCGCCGGCCATCGACATCGCCGAGCGCGGCTACCTGATGCCGCCCGTGGTGCAGCAGAAGTGGGCGGCCGCCACGCCACTGCTGCAATCGCAGCCCGGCTTCGCGCAGGCTTTCCTGCCGTGGGGCCGCGCGCCCGAAGTGGGCGAACTGTTCCGCTTTGCCGCCGCCGCGCGCGCCCTCAAGGCGATTGCGCGAACCAAGGGCGAGGCCTACTACAGCGGCGAAATCGCCGAGGCCATCGCCAGGTTTTCCAGGGAGCACGGCGGCGCACTCACCGTGGCCGACCTCGCGGCCTACCAGCCCGAATGGGTCACGCCGATCTCGCGCGACTACCGCGGCTACACGCTGCATGAGATCCCGCCCAACGGCCAGGGAATCGCGGCGTTGATCGCGCTCGGCATCCTCGAGAAGTTCGACATCGCCTCGCTGCCGGTCGACTCGGTCGCGTCGCAGCACCTGCAGATCGAGGCGATGAAACTGGCCTTCGCCGATGTCTACCGCTATGTGTCGGAGCCATCGTCGATGACGGTGACCCCCGCGCAAATGCTCGATGACGCGTACCTGGCTTCGCGTGCCAGACTGATCGACGTGAACAAGGCACAGGACTTCAAGGCGGGCAACCCTGTCAAGGGCGGCACCATCTACCTCACCGCGGCGGACGAGAGCGGCATGATGGTCAGCTTCATCCAGAGCAACTACATGGGCTTCGGCTCGGGTTGCGTGGAGCCGGAGTTCGGCATCAGCCTGCAGAACCGCGGCCACGGCTTCAGCCTCAAGGCGGACAGCCCCAACGTCGTGGCGCCGGGCAAGCGGCCGTTCCACACGATCATCCCGGCCTTCCTCACGAAGGACGGCCAGCCGGTGATGAGCTTCGGCGTGATGGGCGGCAACATGCAGCCGCAAGGGCACATGCAGACCCTGGTGCGCATGATCGACTACAGGCAGAACCTGCAGGCGGCATGCGACGCACCGCGCTGGCGCTTCAATGCGGGCCTCAACATCAACGTCGAGTCCGCGATGAACGCGCAGACCATCCAGGGCCTGAGCAACCTCGGGCACGAGATGGACGTGATCAACGATTCGTACCAGGACTTCGGCGCCGGCCAGTTCATCTGGCGCAAGGGCGATCCCGGCGTTGAAGGGTATGTGGCGGCCAGCGACCCGCGGCGCGACGGCCTCGCCGCCGGTTACTAGGCCCACCCACAGGATCCGCGCCCTTCGTGTCGCTCCCCCAAAGCCCTTCGAGGGGGCCACACCCGCAGACTGACGCAGTCGGCCTTGCGTTCCCCGCACAGCCCAGGAGCGCCGGCCGCGCAGCCGGCCTGGTGCTTGCGACAGTGGGCGCGATCGCGTTCAGCGGCAAGGCGATCATCGTCAAGCTCGCGTACCGCCATGGGGTGGACGCGGTCACGCTGATCATGCTGCGCATGCTGTTCGCACTGCCGCTGTTCGCGCTCATGGCCTGGTGGGCGGGGCGCGGCAAGCCCGCGCTCACGACGCGCGACTGGCTCGGCGTGCTGGGCCTTGGCTTCTCCGGCTACTACCTCGCCAGCTTCCTCGACTTTGCGGGGCTCGCGTACATCAGCGCCGGCTTCGAGCGGCTCATCCTGTATCTCAATCCGACGCTGGTCCTGCTGTTCGGCTGGGTGCTGTACCGGCGCCGCGCATCGCGCGCGCAACTCGTCGGCATGGCCATCAGCTACACCGGTGTCGCGCTGGTGTTCGGCCACGAGATCTGGGGCGGCACGGGCGCGGGCGGCGGAACGGCGGCGTGGGGCGCGTTCCTTTGCTTCCTCAGTGCGGTGAGCTATGCCGGCTACCTCGTGTACAGCGGCGAATTCGTCAAGCGGCTGGCGTCGCTGCGCCTGGTGGGCCTGGCGACCAGCGTGGCGTGCCTCTTCTGCATCGCGCAGTTCGCCGTGTTGCGGCCGGTGAGCGCGGCCTTTGCGGTGGCGCCCGAGGTGATCTGGCTGTCGGTGCTCAACGCCACCGCTTGCACCGCGGTGCCGGTGCTGATGGTGATGATGGCCGTCGAACGCATCGGCGCCGCGGTGGCGGCACAGACCGGCATGATCGGGCCGATGTCGACCATCCTGATGGGCATCGTCATCCTGGGCGAGCCCTTCACCGTCTGGATCGCGGCGGGCACGGTGCTGGTGATCGCTGGCATCTTCGTGTTCACGCGCACCGGTCGCTAGACGGTACGAATCTTTCTACTGCGGCCACCGATCCCGGGCCTCCGGTGTTGACTCCGGCATAACAAGCGCTTCGCGCAATTGTTAGCCTTTGCCGCAACTTCGTTGTCACCGTACCTGAGTACGGTTCCGCTCCTCAACCCGAGCTCGGCGCCCTCGCTACGAAATCTTCGCACCTTCTTGGCACGTTGGTCATTTCAGTGCGACCAACTGGGCCAGCAGGCGCGCGACCTCGGCGGGCCTGGGGAAATCAACGGTGCGCAGCACCAGCCGGGCCTGGCGATCGAAGAAGTAGACCTGGGCCGTGTGCTTGTCGGGGCCCACGCTGCGGCCGGCCAGGAAGTCCAGCCAGCGGTCGAGCGACGCGGGCGCGGGCGAAAAAGCGCTCCAGCGCGGACCCGCCCCGAAGCGGCCCAGCCATGCGGTCAATGCCCTGGGGTCGTCGCCCAGCGGGTCGATGCTGGCCGACAGCAATTGCAGCGGCGCATCGCCGCGCGGCAATGCGGCTTGCACTTGCGCGAACAACGCGCCCTGGATCGGACACACCGAACTGCAACCCGTGAACATCAATTGCAGCGCAGTGGCCCGGCCTGCGAGCAGGTCCCGCAGCTGCGACTTGCTGCCGCCATTCGATGTCACCTGGATGTCGGGCGCCGGCAGCGGCGGGCGCACTTCGCCGGCCGCGTTGTGCGCGCGCGCCGTCCCGAAGCACAGCGCGGGGAGCGCGGCCATGCTGGCGCGCAGGATGGCGCGGCGCTTCATTGCGAACTCAGGTGCGCCCACAAGTCGTCGCATCCCTGGGGCGAGATGTCGTAGCGCGGCATGGCGGTGTTGACCATCACGCCGGCCGGGTCGAGGCCCTCGCGCAGCAGCCGGCAGAACGAGGCGGGGTCATAGCGGCTGCCGGGGCCGCCGCGCCGGGAGCGCAACTCATTGAGATACCTGGAGGTGAGGAGCGGTGCGAATGCCGTCTGCCCGGTGGTGCCGGTGGAGGGCGCGTGGCAGTTGATGCATCGCACGGCTTCTGCCGGCAGGTCGAAGGTGTGGCCCGGCAGGCGCGCCACCAGCGGCTTTTCGCCGACGAATGCGCTGCGCCCCGCGGTGGCGACACCGGATGGCAACGGCGCATCGGCTCCTGACGACAGTCCGCTCGCCACGGCGATCATCGCCAGCACCACGACCGGGAGGATCAGGCCGCGCTTCATGACGGATGCCCGTCGACGCCGTGCCGGACAAGCCCTGTCACTGCGCAAGGCCACACCCGCCCCCTGCCAATTGAACGTAGCTTCACTTCTTCCTCTCCCTGATTTTCTTGTTCATCCCACCTTCGGCATCGCTGGCCGATGCAACGCGCGGCAAACGAAAGGATGACTTTTCATCGTAACAAGACCTGCAGGGCTGCCACCGACTGGCGGTGCGACTTGCGTGACGAACTTGGGCCGGGGCACGAAGGATCTCGCCCCGGCAGTCTCACCGCGCGGTGCTCAGCCTGGATAAAGGCGTTCGGCAGGCGTCGTCGAAAACGCGCCCGCGCCGGGCGGCTTCCATTCCAGGCGCATCGACGCGCCGTGCGTCCATTCGAAGTACTCGACGCGTATGCGGTAGAGGCGACCGGCCACCAGGTTCAGCGGCGCGGTGGTGTCGTAGTCCGGGTGGTACGTCCAGTGGTCGATCATCAGCTTGTCGTCGATCCACAGCCGCACGCCGTCGTCCAGCAGCGTACGGAACTGGTAGCTGCCCGTGGCGGGCGCCTCGATCATGCCGGTCCAGCGTGCCGAGAAGAAGTCGACGCCGATCGGCGCGCCGGGCGAGCCCAGGCCCCAGTCGAAGTCCACCGGTTCGACGCGCACGAGCGCCGGCTGCCCGCTCAACGTGATGTTGTTGAAGTAGCTGCCCAACAGCCCGGTGCCGCTGCCCGGGACGTGGGGCGCGCGGGTCTCCTCGTTGCCGATCTGCTTGACGAAGGCGCTGACGGCGAGCAGGTCCGCGTCGCTCAGGCTCAGGTTTGCGTGGGCGCGCACGGCGTCCTCGACAGTGGCCGCCGTGCCATCGTGCAGGTACGGCGCGGTGGCCCAGACGTCGCGCAGCGTGGGCGTGTCGAGCCCGTTGAGTGGTGCCCCGAGGCGCTTGCCGCTGCCCGGCTTGAGGGTCCCGACGTTGTGCAGGCGATTGGTCGCGCTGTCGGTGAAGGCGGGGCCGCCGTGGCATGTGGCGCACTGCGCGGCGAACACTGTCTTGCCATTGACGGCCTGCGCGGTGAGGCTGCCGTCTGCACTGCGCAGCGGGCTCGCGCTGAATGCGTTGAGCGAGCGCAGGTAGGCCGCCAGCGCATCCAGGTCCGCGCTTTGACCCTCCTTCGGGTCGCCCAGCGGCTGGCTGCGGGTGCCGGCGTTGAATGCGGCATCGGTCATGAGCCCGGTGCCGCGGGCGAGGTTGCGGATCTGGCCTTCGAAGTCCTGTGGCTCGTCGAAGTTGCCGCTCCAGTGCAGCCGGCCCTGGCCGCCGGCCCGGCCGCGCAGCGAGATCGTGTTGCGCAGGCCTTCCCCAAGGCTGGTGAAGTCCCAGGTGCGGCCGTCATGGCTCGCGTCGTTGTGGCAGCTTGCGCAACTCAGGTAGGCGTCGCGGGCCAGGCGCGGGTCCCTGGCGTCGTAGAAGAACTGCTTGCCGCGCAGGACCTCGGGCGCCAGCCTTTCGGTGGTCGTGCCAGGCACGGCGCCGATCAGGCCGATGGTGGGCTCGCCGTATTGCAGCAGCCGACCCAGGTCGTAGGCGCCGACCGTGCGGTCCATGAAGTTGCTGACGTAGAGGCGCATGCCGTCGGTCGACACTGCCACGCCCTGCGGCGCCCGGCCCACCGCCAGGCGCATCAGCTCGCGCTTGCCGGCGGCGTCGAGCACAGCGACTTCTCGCGAGCTTTCGAGCGCCACGAAAATGTAGGCGCCGTTGGGGTGGTAGACGGCGGCGCTGGCCACGCCGCTGTTGTCGTGGTCGACGCGGCCGGGATAGTCCTCGGTGTTCGTCGCCAGGTCCAGGCGGGAGGAAATGGCACGCACGGTGCTCTCGAAGCTCAGTGGCTGGCCGTCGCGCAGGCCGCCGCGCCGGATGTTGTCCTGCTTGGACGGGATCCACGCGCTCTGGCCGTCGGGTGCGATGGCGGGCGCGCCGAGGTAGTTGGGCACGCCGCGCGCCTGCACCGAGCCGTCCGCCTTGTCGCTGTGCTGCAGCACGAAGCGGCGGACCACGGCCAGCGTGGCGGGGTCGAATTCGGTGACCTCGCCGCCGGTCTTCATGCCGTCGACGTCGCCGCGCACGCTGGCCGTGCCTTCGCCGGGCTGTGGTGCGGTGATGAAGCGCGTGGCCAGCAGGCGCTTGCCGTCAGCCGACAGGGCGAGGTGGCGCACGCCGGGGGCGGCCACGTCGGCAGTCTGGGTCCAGGCATTGTCGAACTTGAGCAGGCGACCGGTAGCTTCGAGCGCCACATAGGTGCTGCCGTCAGGCGCGACGAGCACGCCGTACGGCTGTGACCCGCGCGGCAAGTCCACCGTTCGCACTGCCTTCAGCGTGCCGGTGCCCAGCACGCTGAGGCTGGCCGCTCCCTTGTTGGCAACGACGGCAATGCCTTTGCCGAGGCTCACGCTGCGCGGCTGGACCCCGACCGCGATCTCGGCCACCAGATAGCCGTCGCTGGAGTCGAAGACGGATACGGTGTCCGCATCCTGGTTGAGCACCCAGACGCGCTCGCTGGCGCCCGCGCGTGGCTCCACCGCCAGGATGGAACTGGCAATGGCGCTGGTGGCGCCGGTGCCGGCGGGTGGGCCCCCCGGCGCGCCCGCCGGTGGGCCTTCCCTGCCGATGACGGCCTGCATGAAGCTGCGTGTCACGACCGTGCCGTCCGCGCTGCGGGCCGAGACGGTGACGTTGTAGACCCCCGGCGCCGCGAAGGCATGGGTCGTGTTGGCGCCGCCGTCGGCGATCCAGCCTGTGGAAGGGCTGCCATCGCCGAACACCCAGCTGTATTGGAGGCTGCCGTCAGCGCCCGCGCTGGCCGTGTAGCTTGCGCTTCGGCCCGCGCCCACCGCGGGTGCGGCAATGGGCTCGATCACGGGCAGCGGGTTCAGGATGCGCCAGTCGAAACGGCTGGAGGCGGTGCCGCCGCGGCCGTCGCTGACGGTGGCGGTCACGCTGAAGTTTCCGCTCTGCGATGGATAGCCGGCGATCATGCCGCTGGCGGCGTCGTAGTTGACGCCAGCGGGGAGGCCGCTCACTTCGAAGGCGAGCGGGTCGCCATCGGGGTCGCTGGCGGCGAGTGCGAAGGCGGCTTGCTCGCCCTGGTGCGTGGCGGGGGGCGCCACCGCGCCCAGCGATGGCGGTCGATTGGCCGCCGGTACGCCGAACACCTCGACCTCCGCAAGGCTCAGGGCGCCAGTGCCGGCAAGCTGCACGCGCACATAGCGCCCGGTCGCGCCGGGGGTCAAGGTGGTCAGGCGTCCGGCAGTGCCCGGCACCAGCGTCTTGCCCACGCTGTCGTCGGCCATCAATGCCTCGTAGCTCCTGCCGGACATCGGCGCAGACGAGACCATCACCTGGAAGTTGCCCAGTTGGTCGGCACAGCAATCGGTGCGGTTCCACAGTCGCAACGCGTGGATGCGGAAGTCGGCGCCGAGGTCCACTTCCCACCACGGGTTTGCGCTGCTCTCGGTCAGGGTGGTCGAGCTGAAGGCCCAGTTGCCGTCGTTTACCCCGTCGACGGCGCGCGCGGCGGCGCCGCCTGCCTGTTCGGACGACGCGCTGGCCGGCCTGCCCAGTGCGACGTTGTTGAAGTACACCGTCTTGCGCCCGAGGTTGGGTCCGTAGTCGCGGAGATCCCCTTGCGAGACGGGCGGGCCCCAGTTCACCCCGTCGGCGCTGACATGGACCTCGTAGCGCGCCATCGTCGAGTTGTCGCTGTTCTGGCGCGGCCGGTAGGCGAATCCGCCGACGCGCTGCATCGTGCCCATGTCGATCACGAAGGAATGCGGCTGCACCGCCAGCGGATCCGACCACTGAGAGAGCCAGTAGGAGTCGGGGCTCCCGTCGATCGCGAATGCCGCGGGCGCGTATTCGCCGCGCGTCTCTGCACTGCTTGCGGTGGCCGTCCAGAGGTCCCGGGGCAGGATGGCGCCTTCCTCGTTCAACAGGTCGAGGTCGGCGATCGAAGCCAGAGGACTGTCGTTGAACGAGCTGTTGGACACCAGCTTGACGTAGCGCGAAGCCGGATTCGAATCGTTGACGACCCATTGGAACTGCCAGCTCACCGCGCTGCCGGAGGCGGCTGCCGTTACCTTGACCACGTAGGTGCCGATGCGGCTCGGACTGCCGCTGATGACGCCCGTGGCCGCGTCGATGCGCAGGCCGTCAGGCAGGCCGTCGGCGCTGTAGCTGACCGGCGCGCCGCCCGGATTGGTGGCGCGAACCGGCAGGTTCAGCGTCGAGCCGACCGCGCTCAATTGATCGTTGGGCGCGGCCATTTGCGGTGCGCCGGTGCCGTCGATGGTGACCATCTTCGCGACCGAAGGCGTCCCGTTCGCGTTCATCGCAAACAGCATGTAGACGCCGGGAAGCGCCCAGCCGGGATTGCTCGGCACGTCGATCTTGTAATTATTGTCGCCGAGGCTGGTGAAGGCCAGCGACAGCCGGCGCTGGTCGTTGTTGACCGTGTGGGTGGTCGAGGACATGCGCACCAGCGAGAACGCCGCGACCGGGCTGTCGGTGCTCACGGTCACCGTGCTGCCGTACACCGCGCGTGCGGGTGCGCTCAGCAGCACCGGGCGGGTGGCGGTGCTGCCGTCCGCATTGAACAGGTAGGGCGGGGAGAGGATCTGGAGGTCGGCGTGGTTGGCCGCGCAGCCTTCGCCGCACACGCCGCCGCCGGCGGACATCACGCGGCCGTCCTGCAGCAGCACCGCGACGCTGTGATAGTTGCGCGGCACCGACATCGCGGGCATGGGCGTGAAGGTCTCGGTGATCGGATCGAACAGTTCCGGCACCATCACCGCATTGCTGTCGCTGAAGCCGAGCGCGATGGTCTGGCCGCCGATCACGACCACTTGCCCGTTCGGCAGCACCACCGCGTTGTGGTAGGCGCGCGGGTAGGCCATCGGATTGATCTTGCGCACCGACACGCCGGCGTTGAGGTCGATCACGTAACTCTGGTTGCTGGACTTGTCCGTCGTGGCCATGTCGACGCCGCCGGCCTTCAGGATCCTGCCGGTGTCGTACATGACCGCGCTGCCGGTGATGCTGAACGCATCGTCGGCGCGCGGGCCGACGGCTTCGACGGAGCCCTCGCCACGCGTGTCGAGCCAGTGCATCTGCCGGCCCGGACCGGCATGAAACACCTTGCCGTTGCCGGCCGGGTGCAGCCAGAAGTGGCTGTCGGACACCCAGTATTCCGCGCCGCCGGGCGAGAGCATGGAATCGATCTTCAGCCCCGGAACCTTGCGCCATCCGGTGGCCGCGTTCCACACCTCGCCATCCTTGCCGCCGGCGTTGCCGAGGTCCCAGGAGCCGCCAATGGTCAGCACCGAGCCGTCCGACAGGATCGTGTTGGCGTTGTAGGCGCGGCTGATCTTCAGTGCCGGGCCGGTGGTCCACTGGGCGGTGCCGGGGTTGTAGATGCTGGTGTTCGATTCACCGCTGCCGCCGGCCACGAGCAGGCTGCCGTCGGCCAGGGTGGTCGTGCCCGAGCAGAACATGTTGTGCCCGGTCTCGCTGACCAGGCGGTCGGTCGCGGTCATGGCGACCGGATCGAACAGGGTCGAATAGGTGCGGCTGCTGTCGCTCGACACGGCGAAGCGGCTTTCACCGGCCCACAGCAAGACCTTGCCGTCGGGCAGGGCGGAGGCCGAGGCTGGCACCAGGGAGAGGTCGGTCACGGCGGACCACTGGGCCTGCGCAGGGGCGGCGATCTTGCGGCGGAGTTCGCGCTGCTTCTCGAAGGTCGCGGCAAAATCCGCGGAAGCCGGCTGCCCGGTGATTCCGCCGAACTGGCCGCCCTCCCGGTCCGACGAGCCCCCGCAGGAGCCCAACAACAATGCCGCGGCCACGCCGGCGCCCAAGCCTACCCATCGCAAATTCACGCTTTCTCCCTGAGTCTTTTAGTTAGCACCAAACCGGCGGGCCTGTTCAATCAAAGGCCGCGATTCGTGACTAATTTCACATGCTATCGAATCAATGCGCGGACAACCAATACGTTTCGCACGTATTGCGGTGTTCATCGATTGAGTGTCGACACAGAACCACGTTAGGACGATCATCACCGCTCTTTTGCGTGTCCAAGGCTTCGGCGCGCGGAACTATTCCCTTCAACGAGCAAGAGGATTTCAACAATGGATTTCGGGATTGCGGGCAAGACGGCCCTGGTGTGTGGCGCGAGCAAGGGCCTGGGCCTGGGATGCGCGCAAGCGCTGGTGCGCGAGGGCGTGAACGTGGTGATCGTGGCGCGCGGCGCCGACGCGTTGCAGGCGGCAGCGGCGCAGCTGTCCGCGCTGCGAGCCGCCGGGACGGGCGCCGCCGCGCCCTTCGTCAAGCATGTGGCGGCCGACATCACCACGGTCGAAGGACGCGCCGCAGCCTTCGCCGCGCATGCCGACTACGACATCGTCGTCACGAACGCGGGCGGACCGCCGCCGGGTGACTTCCGCGATTGGGACCGCGACGCGTGGATCAAGGCCGTGGACGCCAACATGCTCACGCCGATCGAACTCATCAAGGCCACGGTCGACGGCATGGCCGCGCGCGGCTATGGGCGCATCGTCAACATCACTTCCAGTTCGGTGAAGTCGCCGATCGACATCCTCGGCCTGTCGAACGGCGCGCGCAGCGGGCTCACAGGCTTCGTCGCCGGCGTGGCGCGCACCTCCATCGCCGCCAAGGGCGTGACCATCAACAACCTGCTACCGGGCGCCTTCGACACCGACCGCCTGAAGGGCACGATGCAAGGCACCGCGAAGAAGACCGGCCAGGACATCGACACCATCCGCGCCGCCCGGGCCCGGACCATTCCGGCAGGCCGATTCGGTAACGCAGAGGAGTTTGGGGCGACCTGCGCCTTCCTGTGCAGCATGCAGGCCGGATACATCACCGGCCAGAACGTGCTGACGGATGGCGGGGCGTATCCCGGGACGTACTGAACGCCTGCGACTGCGCTCCATGTCTTGCTCCTTCTCCCCTCGGGGAGAAGGCTGGGATGAGGGCGCGGCGGCGTCACCATTCAAGCGCCGCATGCCCTCACGCCAACCCTCTCCGACGATCTGCTGCGATGTCGGATTCAACAACGTCGCCAACTTCAATCGCCGATTCCTCGACGTGAAGGGCATGACGCCTTCCGCGTTTCGCAAGAAGTTCGGCGGCGATCGCTGACGCGCCTGCAGGCGAGGCGAACGAGACTCAGGACCATGCGAGCACGTGGTCGGCGCTCGACTTCGTGGCGACGATGAGCCGGGCGTTCGGCGCGTCGGTGCTGGCCACCAAGGCCAGTGCGGCCTCCGCGCTGCGGCCGAATTGCCGATGGCCCCGGACCAGGCGTTGCTCACGCACCGTGTCCTCGATGTCCACATACCAGGTCTCGTCGAGAAGCCGCGCGGCACCCGCCCAAGGCCCCACGTCATGCAGCAGGTAGTTGCCTTCGGTGATGACCAGTTGCGTGGAAGGCAGCACTGCGATGGCGCCGCTGTCGGGGGCGCCCTTGCGCCCGGCGCGGCCGAGGCGCTGGAGTTCGACGTTCGCGAGGTGGAAGCCATCCATCGGCACGACCTGGGCCCGGTCCGTTCCGACCGCCTGGAGCAGTGCCGCCGCCAACGTGGACTTGCCCCGAGCCCGGTGCGCCGATCAAGCCCAGCAATTTGCGCTGGCCGCTGGCCAGCAGGGCGTCCAGGCGCAGCAGGGCATCCGCGGGAACGGAGGGCAGGGTCGGCAGGGTGTTCATCGACGCAGCGTACAGGCTGCGCCGCGGCAGGCTTCGCCGAAATCGCCGTCGTTCTTCGCTTTTTGTGCGCGCGCCGTGAAGCTCTTGTACGGACGGAGCGCGTGGCCGTGCGCCGCCGTGGCGGAAGCAAGGACTTTCCCGCAGGCCTGTCTCGCTGCTGCGACATTGGTTTTCATTTCGTGGCACGATCCATCCCCCGTTCACCTGACCACTGCGAGGACTCCCGCACATGCAGAGCAAAGCCGTCCGTATCGACCGCCATGGCGGCCCGGAAGAACTGAAGATCGTCGAGGTCGATGTGGGCGATCCGGGCCCAGGCCAGATCCGCATTCGCCACAAGGCGGTGGGCCTGAACTTCATCGATACCTACCAACGCAGCGGGCTCTATCCGTTCCAGATGCCGCTGCTGCTGGGCATGGAGGCTTCCGGCGTGGTCGAGGCGGTGGGCGAGGGCGTCACGCACCTCAAGGCCGGCGACCGCGCCGCCTACGCGAGCCAGCCCCCGGGCGCGTATTGCGAGCTACGCGTGATGCCGGCCAAGAGCGTCTGCAAGTTGCCCGACAGCATCTCCTTCGAGACTGGCGCGGCCATGATGCTGAAGGGCCTGACCGCGCAATACCTGCTGAAGAAGACCTTGCCCGCGGAAGGATTGCAGGCCGGAGACCACATCCTCTTCCACGCGGCCGCAGGCGGCGTGGGCCTGATTGCCTGCCAGTGGGCGAGGGCGCTCGGGCTGAAACTCATCGGCACCGCCGGCACCGACGCCAAGTGCAAGCTGGCGCTGGACCATGGCGCCGCCCATGCGATCAACTACAGCACCGGCAACTTTGCCGAGCAGGTCAGGGAGATCACCGGCGGCAAGGGCGTGAAGGTGGTCTATGACTCGGTCGGCAAGGACACTTTCGAGGGCTCGATCGACTGCCTGCGACCGTTCGGCCTGCTGGCTGTGTTCGGCAACGGGTCCGGGCCGGTGCCGCCGGTCAGCCTGGGCCTGCTGGCGTCCAAGGGATCGCTTTATGTAACGCGGCCGACGCTTTTCACCCACATTGCCACGCGCGAGACCACGCAAGCCATGGCGGACGACCTGTTCGCCGTGGTCGAGAGCGGAGCCGTGAAGATTCCGGTCGAGCAACGCTACCCGCTGGCGGATGTGCAGCAGGCGCATCGCGACCTCGAAGCGCGCAAGACCACCGGTTGCACCGTACTGACACTTTGACAGCGTAGTCTCGAGCACGGGGAGTTCTCCTACTTTCGGTAGCGCGCAGGGACGGCGTATCGCTGTGCGACCGAGTCATAGCCTCCCGCCCGATAAGGAGACCCATGGCTGCAGTCAGAGCATTCATCGTCGAGGACAACGCGACGATTCGTCATCACCTCGTCGAGACGCTGCGCGTGGTGGCGCATGTCGACCCCGTCGGCACGGCCGATTCGGAGGAGGACGGCGCGCGCTGGCTCCTAGCGCACGCTGACGAGTGGGACCTGGCCATCGTGGACCTGTTCCTGAAACAAGGCACCGGCCTGCGCATTCTCGAGGCCTGCCGCGACCGCGATCCTGCGCAAAAGATCGTCGTGCTGAGCAACCACACGTCGACCGACATGCGCCGCAAGTGTGCCCAACTCGGCGCCGACGCCGTGTTCGACAAGGCCAGCGAACTCGACGACCTCATCGACTTCTGCCTGCGCCGCCGCGAGGAGCCGCAAAGCGCCTATTGATGCGGGCGATGAATATATCTATCAGATAAATCCATTTCACTTTTGAATGGCGCGCGTTTCCAATTGCGCCTATGGCCCGATCACGCTTCCTCCCCGACAACTTCACGCTCGCCCTGGTGACCACGGTGGTGCTTGCCAGCCTGCTGCCGGCCAGCGGGGCGACGGCCAGCTTCTTCGAAGGACTGACCACCTTCGCGATCGGCCTGCTGTTCTTCCTGCATGGCGCCAAGCTGTCGCGCGAGGCCATCCTGGCCGGCATCGCGCACTGGCGGCTGCACCTGCTGGTGTTCGCCTGCACCTTCGCGCTGTTCCCGCTGCTCGGCTTTGCGCTCAAGCCGGTGCTATCCCCGCTGGTCACGCCCGAGATCTACACCGGCGTGCTGTTCCTCTGCGTCTTGCCAGCCACGGTGCAGTCGGCCATCGCCTTCACGTCGATGGCGCGCGGCAATATCCCGGCGGCTGTGTGCAGCGCTTCGGCGTCCACGCTGCTGGGCGTGTTCGTCACGCCGATCCTGGTCAACCTGCTCGTCGTTCCGCACGGCGGCGGTGGTGCCGGCGGCGCGCTCGACGCCATCGGCCGCATCCTGCTGCAACTGATGCTGCCTTTTGCGGTCGGCCATTTCGCGCGTCCATGGATCGGCGGCTTCACCAAGAAGCATGCACACGTGCTCAAGTTCGTCGACCAGGGTTCGATCCTGCTGGTGGTCTACACCGCGTTCAGCGCGGCCGTGATCGAAGGCCTGTGGAAGCAGGTGCCCCTGAGCGCACTGGCCGGCCTGGTCGTCGTGTGCGCGGTGCTGCTCGCGGTGGTGCTCGCCAGCACCACCTGGATCGCACGCAAGCTCGGCTTCGACAAGGCCGACGAGATCACCATCGTTTTCTGCGGGTCCAAGAAGAGCCTGGCCAGCGGCGTCCCCATGGCCAAGGTGCTGTTCGCGTCGCATGCGGTCGGCGCCATCGTGCTGCCGCTGATGCTGTTCCACCAGATCCAGCTGATGGTGTGCGCGGTGCTGGCGCAGCGCTATGCCCGGCGTGTCGAGCCGGCGGCTGGTTCAGCGGCGCCGCTTGTCAGTCCGGCGGAAGCGGCTGCAGAGGCCACGGCTGATTAATATAAGGCCCATTGATGGCGTGACATAGGCCCTCGGCCACTCGCGCGAAATCCCGGTGGGTGTCACCGGCGAAGGCATCGCGAAAATTCCGCACCCTTCAGGACTCCTCCAGTTCGCCCAGCCGCGACGTCCGCAGCCGGCTTGGCGTCAGCGCCCCGACCAGATCGAGGATGGGGTAGGCGATCGAGCAGATGTGCGAGTTGATGCGCTTGAGGTCGCTGATCAGGTCGATGTGCAGCGAACTGGTCTCGATGCTCAGCGCGGTCTGTTCCGACAGCCGGTCCAGGTGGGTGGATGCATAGGCGCGCTCCAGGTCGCGGAAGCGCGCCTTTTCCTGCAGCAGCTTCTGCGCGTCGCGCACATTGCCGTTCAGGAACACGCTCATGCCCAGCCGCAGGTTGGCCACCAGCCGCTGGTGCAGCTCCGCGATCTCGGCCATCCCGGCCTCGGAGAAATTGCGCTGCGGCTTGATCTTCTTGTCCTCGATGTCGATGATCACGCGCTCGATGATGTCGCCGATCTGCTCCATGTTGATGGTGAAGCTGATGATGTCGGTCCAGCGCCGGCTCTCGTCCTCGCCGAGCGCCTCGCGCGAAATCTTCGTCATGTAGTACTTGATGGATGAGTACAGCTCGTCCACCGTGTCGTCGAGCTGGCGCAACTCCTGCGCCAGTTGCAGGTCGTTGTTCCGGATCACGTTCAGCATGCCGATCAGCATGGTCTCGACGATGTCGGCCTGGTGCAGCGCCTCGCGCGCCGCGTTCGAAATGGCGAGGCTGGGCGTCGACAGCGCGGACGGGTCCAGGTGATGCTGCCGCTGCCTGGCAACGGACTCCACCGGCACCGGCATCAGCCGCGTCACCAGCGCGGCCACGCGGCTTGTCAGCCCGATGAAACCGACACTCACCACCACGTTGAAGGCCAGGTGATACAGCACCACCAGGTGCGTCGCGTCCGCCACATAGGGCCTCACGTGCTTGAGATACAGCCCGACGAACGGCGCGGCGACAGCCACGCCCAACAGCTTGAACACCAGGTTGCCGACGGTCACGTGGCGCACCGGAACGCTGGACTTCGCCGTCGTCAGCACGGCCAGGACGCCGCTGCCCAGGTTGGCGCCGAGCACCAGCCCCAGCGCGACGTCGAGCGGCACCAGGTTCGAACTGGCCATGGCCGCGACCAGCAGCACCACGGCCAGGCTCGAATAGGCCACCACCGCGAACGCCGCGCCGATGGTGATCTCCAGCAGCACATCGCTGTTGAGCGAGGCCAGCAGTGCGCGCACCGCGGGCGCGGAGAACAGCGGACCCGTCGCCTGCACCACCAGCTGCAGCGCCAGCAGCATCAATCCGAGCCCGATCAACACACGCCCGATGCGCCCCGCCGCGCTGGCCGAGCGGGTGATGAACAGCACCACGCCCACGAAGATGAACAATGGCGAAAGCCACGACAGGTCGGTGGAGAACAGCACCGCCATCAGGGCGGTGCCCACATCGGCGCCGCGCATCACGGCCAGCGCGGCCGGCAACGTCACCAGCCCTTGCCCGACGAAGGACGAAGTCATCAGCGAGGTGGCCGTGCTCGACTGCACCAGCGCCGTGACCGCGATGCCCGACAGGGCGGACGTGAAGCGATTGCGCATGCTGCGCGCGAGGAACTTGCGCAGGTTGGCCCCGAACACCCGCAGCACGCCGGTGCGAACGAGTTGGGTCCCCCAGACCAGCAGCGCAACCGCTGCCAACAAGTTCAACAAATGTTTCATGTAGCAGGGCCACTATAGGGCACGCCTGCCCCGTGCTCGTGTCTTGCCGCCCCCGCGGCGCCTGACGCGATGCTGCAAGTGGCCCGGCGACAACGCTTCGGCGTCGGCCGCGCGGGCGGTGCGGACCGGGCCTGACCCGGCCCCTCGGGCTCAGGTCTTCCTGACGCGCCGCAATTCGTCCAGCACCAGGCACACCGCGCCGATGGTGATCGCGCTGTCGGCCACGTTGAAGGCCGGGAAGTGCTTGCCGCCCAGGTGGAAGTCGAGGAAGTCGACCACGTAGCCGTGCATCATGCGGTCGATCACATTGCCGATGGCGCCGCCCAGGATGCAGGCCATCGCAAAGGAGAACAGCTTCTGCCCCGCGTGCTTCTTGAGCATCCAGAAAATGAACACGGCGGCCGCCACCCCGATGGCGGTGAACATCCATCGCTGCCAGCCCGCCGCATCGGCCAGGAACGAGAACGCAGCGCCCGTGTTGTGCGCCCGAACGATGTTGAAGAAGCCCGTGACCTCGGTCACGCCGCCGTACTGGTAGTAGCCGAGGATCAGCGTCTTGGTGAACTGGTCGACGATCAGGATGATCGCGGCCAGTCCCAGCCAGGGCCAGACGCCGGCGCCGAAGGCGGAGGCGGAGGAAGTAGAACGCTTACCGGCCATCAGGCATAGCTCCGTGCTTCGCCGGCGCCATGCAGGTTGCTGGTGCAGCGGCCGCAGATCGTCGGGTAGGCCGCATCGTGGCCGACGTCGGCGCGGTAGTGCCAGCAGCGCTCGCACTTGGTGTCGGTGCTGACCATCACCTTCGTCAGCACGGCGCTGCCCGCCACCAGCATGATGGCCGACGTGATGAACACGAACTTCAGGTCATCGCCCAGGCTGGCCAACAGTGCATGGTCTTCCGGTCCGGCCGTGAGTTCGATGTTGGCCTGCAAGGACGAGCCGACCTTGCCGTCGGCCCGCACCGCCTCGATCTGCTTGTTGACGTCGTCGCGGATCTCGCGGAGGCGGTTCCACTTGGCGAGCAGCGCTTCGTCCGGCGCGTCGAAGCGGCTGAACACTTGCGCGAAGATCGACTGGCCGTCGCCCACCAGCGCCCAGGCCTCTTCGGCCGTGAAGCTCAGGAACGGCGCCATCCAGCGCAGCATGGCTTGCGAGATGTGCCAGAGCGCGGTCTGCGCGCTGCGGCGCGCGTGCGAGCCCGCGGCGGTCGTGTAGAGCCGGTCCTTCAGGATGTCGAGGTAGAACGCGCCCAGGTCTTCCGAGCAGTACACCTGCAGCTTGGCCACGACCGGATGGAACTCGTAGACCTTGTAGTGCGCCAGGATCTCGGCCTGGAACTGCGCGGCGCGGCTCAAGGCATAGCGGTCGATCTCCAGCAACTGGTCGAGCGGCACGGCATCCTTCACGATGTCGAAGTCGCTGGTGTTCGCCAGCAGGAAGCGCAGCGTGTTGCGGATGCGCCGATACGCATCGACCACCCGCGCGAGGATCTTGTCGTCGCCGGCGATGTCGCCCGAATAGTCGCTGGCTGCGACCCACAGTCGGATGATTTCCGCGCCCAGCTTCTTGCTGACCTCCTGCGGGTCGATGCCGTTGCCGAGCGACTTGCTCATCTTGCGGCCCTGGCTGTCGACGGTGAAGCCGTGCGTCAGCAGGCCGCGGTAGGGCGCGCGATCTTCCAATGCGCAGGCGATCAAGAGCGAGGAATGGAACCAGCCGCGATGCTGGTCATGCCCTTCGAGGTACAGGTCGGCTTCGGGGCCCGTCGCGTGATGCACCGTCGGATGCGTGCCGCGCAGCACGTGCCAGAAGGTCGAGCCGGAGTCGAACCACACTTCGAGGATGTCGGTGCTCTTCGTGTAGTGGGGCGCGTCCTCGGCGCCGAGGATCTCCTCGGTCGTCACGCGGCTCCAGGCCTCGATGCCGCCTTCTTCCACGATGTCGGCGGCCTGGTCGAGGATCTCCATCGTGCGCGGATGCAGCTCGCCCGAATCCTTGTGCAGGAAGAAGGGGATCGGCACGCCCCAGCTGCGCTGGCGCGAGATGCACCAGTCGGGCCGGTTGGCGATCATGTCGTGCAGGCGCGCCTTGCCATTCTCGGGGTAGAAGCTGGTCTGCTCGATGGCTTCGAGTGCGGTCTGGCGCAGGGTCTTCGGCGCCTTGTCCTTGGTGAACACGCCTTCGCCCTCGTCCATGCGCACGAACCATTGGGCCGCCGCGCGGTAGATCACCGGCGTCTTGTGGCGCCAGCAGTGCGGGTAGCTGTGGGTGATGGCCTCGGTCGTCATCAGGCGGCCGGCGTCGCGCAGTGCCTGGATGATGACTGGCACCGCCTTCCAGATGTTCTGGCCGCCGAACAGCGGGAACTCCGGCGCGTAGCTGCCGTTGCCCTGCACCGGGTTCAGGATGTCGTCGTAGGCCACGCCGTGCGCGATGCAGGAGTTGAAGTCATCCACGCCATAGGCCGGCGAGGAGTGAACCAGGCCGGTGCCGTCGTCGGCGGTGGCGTAGTCGGCCAGGTAAACCGGCGACAGGCGCCTGTAGCCGGCATCGACGTCGTACAGCGGATGCTCGAACTCGAGCCCACCGAGCTTCTCGCCCTTGACGGTCGCCAGCACCTCGCCATCGAGCGCCCAGCGGTTCATGCACATCTCGACCAGCGAGGCGGCCAGCACCAGCAGGCCGCGCGAGGTGTCGACCAGCGCGTAGTCCAACTCGGGGTTGAGGTTGATCGCCTGGTTGGCCGGGATCGTCCATGCGGTCGTCGTCCAGATGACGGCGAAGGCGTCCTTGCTCAAGGCAGGCAGGTCGAAGGCGGCGGCGAGCCTGGCCAGGTCGTGCGCCTTGAAGGCCACGTCGACGGTCTGCGACTTCTTGTCCGCGTACTCGATCTCGAACTCGGCCAGCGACGAGCCGCAGTCGAAACACCAGTACACCGGCTTCAACCCGCGATACACGAAGCCGCGCTCGATCACGCGCTTGAACGCACGCAGTTCGCCGGCCTCGTTGGCGAAGTCCATCGTCTTGTAGGGATGGTCCCATTCGCCCAGCACGCCCAGCCGCTTGAAGTCGACCATCTGCTGCGCGATCTGCTCGGTGGCAAAGGCGCGGCTCTTGGCCTGCATGTCGTCGCGGCTCAGGTTGCGGCCGTACTTCTTCTCGATCGCGTTCTCGATCGGCAGGCCGTGGCAGTCCCAGCCCGGCACGTAGAGCGCGTCGAAGCCTTCGAGCTGCCGCTCCTTGGTGATCATGTCCTTCAGGATCTTGTTGACCGCATGGCCCATGTGGATCTGTCCGTTGGCATACGGCGGGCCGTCGTGCAGGATGAACTTGGGCGCGCCGACGCGTGCGTCGCGCAGGCGGTGGTAGCGGCCTTCGTCTTCCCATTGCTTGACCCAGCCCGGCTCGCGCTTGGCCATGTCGCCGCGCATCGGGAAGGGGGTGTCGGGCAGGTTGAGGGTGGCGCGGTAGTCGGTGGCGCCAGCGGTTTTGTTGTCGGACATGGGGGTTCCAGAAATCTGCGCTGCACATGCAACGCTCGAAGAATCGATGGGGCGTGAGGCGCGTCTGATCAAGGCGCGCGCCGCACGCGGCGGAAGCGAAGGTTCCGCTCTAAATTCGGTCGCGCGTGGTCTGGCGATGGGTGGAGGCGAAGAACGCGCGCGCATCGTCGCCATCCTTGGCGATGCCCGACATCAGGGCCTCGAGGCTGGGATAGCGCAATTCGTCGTGCAGTTTGTGCAGCAGTTCCACGCGGACGATTTTACCGTAGGCCCCCTGGCTGCCAAGTTCAGCAGCGAGCTCTGCGGGCCATTCGAGGCAATGTGTCTCCAGCAGCACCCGCCCGGCGTTCACGTCGTTGGCGTCGAGCGAAGGACGCACGCCCAGGTTGGCCACGCCCTGGATCGGCCGGTCGACCAGCCCGTGCACCAGCACCGCGAAGATCCCGTTGGCGGCTGGCTTCCAGTGCTTGAAGCGCAAGTTGAGCGTGGGAAAACCGAGGGTACGGCCCAGCTTGCGCCCATGCACGACATGGCCGCTGATGCTGTAGGGCCGGCCCAGCAGCGATTGAACCTCGGCCATGCGGCCCTTGCCCAAGGCTTCCCGAACCGCGGAACTCGACACGCGCATGCCGTGCACCTCGTAGCTCTGCATGCGCGCCACGTCGAAGCCCCGGAGGTCGCCAGCCGTATCGAGCGTCGCGTAGTCACCGGCCCGCTTGGCGCCGAAGCGGAAATCGTCTCCCACCAGCACATAGCGCGCACCCAGGCCCTTGACCAGCACGCGGTCGACGAACTCGTCTGGCGTCTGGCCGGCCAGGCGGGCATCGAAGGGCAGTACCACGGTCTGCGCCACGCCGCAGGCGGCCAGCTCGGTGAGCTTGTCGCGCAGCGTGCCGACGCGGGCCGGCGCCAGGTCCGGCTTTTTCATGATCGCGGCAAAGTAGTCGCGCGGATGGGGTTCGAAGGTCAGCACGCAACTCGGCAGGCCGCGATGACGCGCCTCGGTGTCGAGCAGCGCCAGCATGGCCTGGTGGCCACGGTGCACGCCGTCGAAATTGCCGATGGTGAGGGCGCATGCCGGCGCGATGCCGGGATGCCGGAACCCGCGGAAAACCTGCATGGTTGGTATCTTTTTGATAGCACGCTGCGCCCGCGGAATGGGCACACACGGGGCATATTGTCATAAAGCCGGTATATTGTGACGCAGTGCAACGAAAGCAGGCGGTCGCGGCCCGTTCCTTGCACCGGTAGCTGGTCTCTCTCCGTGGTCCGTCTTTTCTGGAGGCGTGGTGGTGAAGGTCTTGAAGCTGTCAGCCCAAGGGCTGCCCCAATCGTGGATTTCGCTCGAACAGGCGGTGACGCACTACGCCGCGGACGAAGTGCGCTGGGAAGCCGGCGGCGAGATCGCGTTGTTCCGCGGCGGGCACAACGCCTTGACGGGGAAGCAGTCGCAGATCGTCATCAACAGCATCATCGGCACCAAGGGCGTGCCGCGCATCAATCCCTTCAAGCAGCGCCCGGGCCTCACCAACAGCAAGCTCTTCGCCCGCGACCGCAACATCTGTGCGTACTGCGGCGGCCACTTCCATGAAGACGACCTGACGCGAGAGCACATCATTCCCTTCGCCCAGAACGGCGTCGACGTGTGGATGAACGTGGTCACGGCCTGCAAGCCCTGCAACCATCGCAAGAGCAGCCGCACGCCCGAGCAGGCCAACATGCCCCTTCTCTACGCGCCTTATGTGCCCAGCCTGTGGGAAGACTTCATTCTGCGCAACCGGCGCATCCTGGCGGACCAGATGGAATTTCTCATGGCGCACTTGCCGCAGTCTTCGCGCCTGCACGGGTAGTCAGTAGGTCAGCTCCAAGAGCGTCATGTGACCTTGCGCTGCTGGCCACGTCAGGCCCGTGATGCGCTCGCCGTTGAACTCGCCGGTGATGGCGCGTTGCGCGCCGTTGTCGAGCTTGATCTTTGAACTGGAGACGCCTGCGCCCCTGGGCGGCACGCCGGGAAGCACAGTCTGTCCGTCGAAGCGCATGGTGTCGCGCTGCGCGTCAAAGTAGCCGCGTGGGCGGGTCAGGATGACGATGGCCTGGGCGTCGCGGTCCGCGGGCAGGATGCGGTCCGGGCGCAGATTGACTACGCTGCTGCTGCGGGGGAACGGGCTGCGGTAGATGTGCGTCGTGGCATAGCCGGGGGCGATGACCTCGAATTCGTAGGCCGTGCCGGGCTGTGACGCGAACGGCCCCCACCGGCCATCCGTGCCGACGGTCTTGCGATGCGCGGCATCACCTCGGCGCACGCCCGTGATTGGGTCGGTGGCGTAGACCGCGACCTGTGCGCCGACCAGCGGCAGGTTGTTCGTGAACTGGCCGCTGGCCGGGTCAGTGCTGGAAAGGCCGAAGCCGGTCACGCGCCCGTCGAGCGTCAGGGCGGATTCCGGCGCGATGTCCATGGACTTCGGTGGCGCGCCCGTGAGGAACTGCCAGGTCGCGGCGAAGGCGGCCGGCGAGAAGGAGGTCTCGCGGTGGTCCACGCGCTGCAGCACCTGGTTGGTCGCGCCCTTCAGAGCGGGGCCGTCGTAGGGCACGTTGGTCGCCTTGCCCGGTGCGCCGATCCAGACACCGTCGGGCTGCGCGAACTTGTCGTTGTTGTCGGAGCGCAGCGTCAGCCATTTCACGCCGGGCGTGACCTCGTCCCCGTTCGGGCCCTTCGGCGCGTTGAGTCGCAGGATGAACGTCGACAGCGCAGAAAACTCGCTTTGTTCGTTGAAGCCCGGGATCGCCCAGATGCCATGCGCCGGGTTGCCGCCCAGCACGACCTGGCTCACTTTGCTCGCGCCGCCACCGTTCTGCACATAGTTGCGGATCGTGTTGCCGCCGCGCGAATTGCCGATCAGGATGACCTTGCTGGCGCCGGTTGCCTTCAGCACGCGATCGACTTCGCCCTGCAGGAAAGCCATCGACTCGGCTGTCGAAGAGCGACCCGCCTGCGGCACGTTGTCGTTGTCGCGCGCCAGCGGCATCGGCTGGTCGAGCGCGATGAGCCGGTCGCGCGGCCAGCCATTTGTTTCAAAGCGCCAGATCGTCGTCTGCCACAGCGCCGCTGAATCGCCGTTGCCGTGGACGAAGACGATGGGCGGTCGGTCAGCGGACGAAGGCATGGTGGAGCAGGCGGCAAGCAAGGACGTGACCAGGCCGGTGGCGAGGATGTGACGGCGAGTGTGCATGGTGTTCCTCAAGTGCAAACAACAACGCCCGTCAGCATTTGCCAACGGGCGTTGATTCATTTTGACGGTGCAGCGGAACCGGTTTGCCGGCGCGCTGGTCTTGCTCTTCCCGAGGAGCGAAAGCGGCACGCAATACCGCGATCCTCGGGGCGATCAAAGGCCTCAGGCGAAGACGCCAGCGGTGTCGTTCATGCGTGCCGACACCTCGCCCAGGTGATGCATCGAATCGCCGAAGGTCATCTCCATTTGCGTCAGCTTGCGGAAGTAGTGGCTGCCGATGTACTCGTCCGTCACCCCGATGCCGCCGTGCAACTGAACCGAGTTGGCGCCGACGAAGCGCATGGCCACGCCAAGCTGGTACTTCGCCCGCGCCATCGCCTGGCGGCGTTCGGCCGTGGGGGCGTTGAGCTTGAGCGTGGCGTAGTAGCTCATCGAGCGCGCCAGTTCCAGTTGCATCTTCATGTCCGCGACGCGGTGGCGCAGGGCCTGGAAGCTGCCGATCGTCACCCCGAACTGCTTGCGCTGGTTCAGGTATTCGACGGTGATGTCCATCGTCTTGTCCAGCACGCCGACCGCTTCGGCGCAGGTGGCGGCGATGCCGACGTCAACTGCGTGTTCGAGGGCCGCGAGGCCGTCCCTGGTGATCAGGGTGCCCGCAGCCTTGTCGAACACCACTTCGGCGCCACGGCTGCCGTCCTGCAATCCGTAGCCGCGTGCCTCGACGCCGCTGGCCGAGCGCTCGACCAGGAAGAGGGCGATCTTGCCGTCGAGTTGCGCGGGCACGAGGTACGCGTCGGCTTCGTCGCCGACCGGCACGATGCTCTTCTCGCCGGTCACCGTGTAGCCGCTGCCGGCCGCAGTGGCCTGGGCGGCGCACTGGTCGAGCTTGTAGCGGGCCTTGCGCTCCTGGTAGGCGAGCACCACGATGGCCTGGCCGCCGGCGATGCGCGGCAACCAGTTTTCCTTCAGGGCTTCGTCGCCGTGGGCGGCCAGCACCGCGCCGGAAATCAGCGCCTGGGCCAGGGGCTCAAGCACGATGCCGCGGCCCAGTTCTTCCATCACGACCATGCCTTCGACCGGACCCATGCCCATGCCACCATCGTCTTCGGGAATGTAGAGGCCGGCCAACCCGAGGCCGGCCAGTTCCTCGTAGGCTTCGCGGGAGAAGCCGCCCGCTGCTTCGGTGGCACTGCGGCGTGCGAAATCGTAGCCCTTGTCGACCCACTTGCGAACGGCGTCGCGCAGTTGTTCCTGGTCGTCAGAAAAATTGAAATCCATTGTTTTGGTCTCCTCAGCCCAGGACGGTTTGCGCCACGATGTTGCGCTGCACTTCGTTGCTGCCACCGTAGATGGTGGTCTTGCGCATGTTGAAGAAGGTCGATGCCAGCGGCGCCAGGTTTGGATGGCCGCCCGGGAAGTTGCCTTGCCAGCCGGCTTCCATCGCTTCGCGGATGAGCGGCAGCGAGTACGGGCCGCCGGCGAGCATCATGAGTTCGCTGTAGCGCTGCTGGATCTCGCTGCCACGGATCTTCAGCAGGCCAGCCACGTCGAGCGAGTTCTTGCCGGAGGTTGCGGCCGACAGCACGCGCAGCACCATCATCTCGAGCGCGACGACGTCGATTTCGAGCTTGGCGACCTCGTCGCGGAAGCGCTGGTCTTCCCACACGCCTTCCTGCTTCGCGATGCGCTTGAGGCGCTCCAGCTCGCGCTTGGCGCGGTTCACGTCGGCGATGTTGGTGCGCTCGTGCGAGAGCAGGTGCTTGGCATAGGTCCAGCCCTTGTTCTCCTCGCCGATCAGGTTCTCGACCGGCACTTCGACGTTGTCGAAGAACACTTCGTTCACTTCGACGCTGCCGTCGATCAGCTTGATCGGGCGCACCGTCACGCCGGGCGACTTCATGTCGAGCAGCAGGAAGCTGATGCCGGTCTGCGGCTTGCCTTCGCTGCTGGTGCGCACGAGGTTGAACATCCAGTCGCCATGCTGGCCGAGGGTGGTCCAGGTCTTCTGGCCGTTGACGATGTACTTGTCGCCCTTGCGCTCGGCCTTGGTCTTGACGGATGCCAGGTCGGAACCGGAGCCCGGTTCGCTGTAGCCCTGGCTCCACCAGACTTCGCCGCTGGCGATGCCGGGCAGGAAGCGTTTTTGCTGCTCCTCATTGCCGAAAGCCTGGATCACCGGCGCGACCATGACCGGGCCGAAGGGAATGATGCGGGGCGCGCCAGCCAGCGCGCACTCTTCCTCGAACAAGTGCCGTTGCACCGCGGTCCAGCCCGGGCCGCCGAACTTGGCGGGCCAGCCGTAGCCCAGCCAGCCCTTCTTGCCAAGGATCTTGGCCCAGTTCTGCAGATCGTCGCGCGTCAATTCCAACGCGTTGTGGACCTTGTGGGCGGTCTCCTTCGGAAGGTTTTCCTTGACCCAGGCGCGAATCTCTTCGCGGAACTTCTGTTCTTCGGGCGTGAAGCTCAAATCCATGCTTGCCTCTCCAATTTGTCCGGTGCCGCCGAAGGGCGGCTGTCTCCGTGCCGGCCAGCGTTTTAGCACGAGCGTGCGAATGCGAGGTGTCCGCGCGGCGACAAGGACCGGCAGTTTAGGCCGGGGCTTCGCCCGAGGCCGTGCCGGGATAATCCGGGCCCAATGCAGAAGAACATCGTGATCCTGATTTCCGGCGGCGGCTCCAACATGGCGGCCATCGTGCGCGCGGCCACTCGGGGTCGCTGGGCTGAGCGATTCGATGCGCGCGTGGCGGCGGTGATCAGCAACAAGCCGGCGGCCGGCGGCTTGCAGTTCGCAAAAGACCTGGGCGTCGTCACTGCAGCGGTGGACCATCGTGGCTTCGCAGCGCGCGAGGATTTCGACGCCGCGCTCTCCAGGGAAATCGACCAGCACGCACCGGCGCTCGTCGTGCTCGCGGGCTTCATGCGGATTCTCACGCCGGGCTTCGTCAACCACTACGCCGGACGACTCATCAACATCCATCCGTCCTTGCTGCCGGCGTTTCCCGGCCTGCACACGCATCGGCGCGCCCTCGAGGCTGGCTGCAAGGTGGCCGGCGTGACGGTGCACCAGGTGACGACGGAACTGGACCACGGACCGATCCTCGCGCAGGCGGTGGTGCCCGTCCTGCCAGACGACGATGCCGCGACACTGGCCGCGCGCGTGCTCACCCAGGAGCACCGCATCTACCCTCACGCGATCGAGGGATGGCTCGCTACCCGGTAATGTGACAAAATGTTTCAACTACGGTGGGCCGACTGGGCTCACCGGGTGTTGACCGGGAAACATCGAGATCGCATCCCTGGAAGATCATGGCCGGATTCGCCTGCACCGACGGGCGTCCCGGCCGCGCCTTCACGGGATCCTGGCGAAGCGCGCTTGCGCGACGCCGTTGATTTCGACCGTCTCGCCGAACATCGCCGCCGGTCGCACCCAGAGGCCATGGCTGCCGTAGAGGGCGCGGTAGAGCGTCATGGGCTCCAGCGTCTCGCTGTGGCGCACGGTGCCGAGGACCTCGTATTCGCCGCCCTTGTAGTGGCGGTAGCGGCCGGGCGGGGTTTCAATGAACGGCGGCAGGTCGGCGTCTTGCATGTAGCTTCGTGAAAGTGGTTTGTGGAACGGGCAGATTTCATTCACCTCGTCCGGCTGAGCGAGCATGCCAGCGCGGAAGACAGTGTGCGCTACCGGCGCGGCGTGGCGCTGTTCGCGGCGCTCGGCTACCTGTGGGTCATCGCCTGCCTGGTGCTCGCCTTGGCCGTGTTCGCCTGGGCGCTCGGCTCGGTGGTCCATGGAAGATTCCACGTCGGCCGACTGTGGGCGCTGGCGTTTGGCGCGGGCCTGTTCTGGGTCACCTTGCGTGCGCTGTGGGTGCGTTTCGACGCGCCGGACGGAATGCGACTCGAACGCGCGGATGCCCCAGGCTTGTTCGAGGCGCTCGATCGCATCCGCCACAAGATCGGCGGCCCGCCGATCCACGAGGTCTACGTCGACGACCAGTTCAACGCCAGCATCCGCCAGACGCCGCGCTACGGGATCTTTGGCGGCGCGGTCAACTGCCTGTGCGTCGGGTTGCCGCTGCTGATGGCGCTGGACCGGCGCCGGGTGCTGTCGGTGCTGGCCCACGAATACGGCCACCTGCGCGGCAACCACGGTCGCCTCAGCGCGTGGATCTACCGAACGCGCCTGTCGTGGCTGAAACTCGACGCCAGCCTGCAACGCGACGAAGGCGTGATGGCGCTGGCATCGCAGGCCTTTTTCCGCTGGTACTTCCCGCGCTTTGCGGCGCGCACCTTCGCGCTCGCCCGCCAGGACGAGTATGAAGCCGACCGCATCTCCTCCTGGCTGCTGGGCAGCAAGGTCGCGGCCTATGCGCTGACGGAGATCGCCATCAAGGGCCAGTGGTATGCCGATCACTTCTGGGCCGAGCACTGGGCACGCGCTGCGAAGGACGACGTCGTGGTCGGACCCTTCGTCGCGCTGCGCGAGCGCATGGCCGGGGCGCCGGCGCCCGCTTTTGCGAGCCAGGCCCTGCGCAATGTATTGAGCCGCGTGAGCGACATCGACGACACGCACCCGGCACTGCGCGACCGCCTGGAAGCCTTCGACCGGCGGCCGGAACTGCCGTCGTGGTCGGCCAAGTCCGCGCTGCACCTGCTTGCGGACCCGGAACGCTGGATCGCCCATTTCGATCGCCAATGGTGCCTGCGCCATGCAGAAGACTGGAAGCAGCACCGCGCCTGGCTGGGTCGCATCCGCGAGCGCGTCGCGGTGCTGGCCGCCGGTGCGGCACGTCACAGCGCCGACGAGATGGTCGAATGGGCCGACCTGGAACGCCGGCTCGACCGCAACGCACCGGTGCGCGACCGCTACGAACGCGCACTGGCCCTCACGCCCAACCATGCCGGCGCGCTGCGCGGGCTGATCCAGCTTCTGCCGGTGCATGACCGGGAAGGCGGCCTGCGGCTGCTCGAGGAACTGCATGCCGCCGACGCGCCCAGCCGCTGGTGGGCCGCGCAACACGCGGTCGGCCTGCTGGAGAACCCCGACGGTGGGCCGCACGATGCCATCGCGCTGAAGCATTGGCGCGCCCGCCGCAAGGATGCGGAAGATGCCGAGACGCGCGCGTGGGAAGAGGTCGTCGATACGCAGTACTTCAGCCAGATCGCGCGGCACGACCTCAGCGATTTCGAGCTGGGAGAGCTGCGCGCCGACTTCGTGCGCTGCAAACCGATCCAGACGGCATGGGTGGTGCGCAAGAACCTGCGCGAGTTCCCCTGGCGGCGCTGCTACATCGTGTTCCTCCAACTGCCCGAAGAGATGGACGACAGCGATCGCTACGACCTGTGCCGCTCCCTCGAACGCACGGCCAGCCTTCCCGGAACGGCGCTGGTGCTCTGGGCCGGCCACTCGCCCACGCTCGACGAGATCGAGCGCCAGGCCTTCGAACCTGTCTGGGCCCGCGGCCTCTGACATCACCCATCCGCGGAAAGCGGGGCGAACGGGTCGCAATGGGACAATCGCCCCATGCATCCCAAAGCCCTGTTGGAGGCGACCGCCGATCTGGTCGGCCTCGTCCTCAAGTTCGATCATCCCGCTGACGCTGTCGTCTCGCGCTTCTTTCGCGAGCACCGGGAGTTTGGTCCGCGCGAGCGCGCCACACTGGCCGAAACCGTCTACACCGTGCTGCGCAAGAAGCTTCTGTTCGACCACCTGTCGCCTTCGGGCAGTGGCGCCAAGGAGCGCCGCATGGCCATCCTCGGCTTTCATGGACCGCGCGATTTCCTGAAAAGCGCGCTCAACGACACCGAGAAGCGCTGGCTCGACAACTGCGACGCGGTCAACGAGGCGGACCTGCTCGAGCGCCATCGTCACAACCTGCCGGAATGGCTCGTGAACCCGCTGAAAGCGCAACTCGGCGACGGCTTCTGGCCGTTGGTGCAAAGCCTCCAGCAACCTGCGCCGCTGGACCTGCGCGTCAACATGCTCAACGACAAGCGCGCCGATGTGCAGAAGGAACTCAAGCTGGCTGGCATTGCCGCGAAGCCCACGCACTTTTCCCCCTGGGGCCTGCGCATCGACGGCAAGCCGGCCATCAACAAGATCGACGCTTTTGCCCGCGGCGCCATCGAGGTGCAGGACGAAGGTTCCCAGTTGCTCGCCCTGCTGCTCGACGCGCACCGCGGCGAGATGGTCGTGGATTTCTGCGCTGGCGCCGGTGGCAAGACGCTGGCCATCGGCGCCTCCATGCGCAACACCGGTCGCCTCTATGCCTTTGACACCTCGGCCCACCGTCTCGACGCGCTCAAGCCGCGGCTGGCACGCAGCAAGCTGTCGAACGTCCACCCGGCAGCGATCGCGCACGAGCGCGACGATCGGATCAAGCGCCTCGCCGGCAAGATCGATCGCGTGTTGGTCGATGCGCCGTGTTCCGGGCTTGGAACCCTGCGTCGCAATCCCGACCTCAAATGGCGTCAATCGGTCAAGTCGGTGGCTGAATTGACGGCCAAGCAGACAGCGATCCTGCAAAGCGCATCCCGACTGCTCAAACCTGGCGGCCGGCTGATCTATGCCACCTGCAGCGTACTGCCGGAGGAAAACGAGGCCATCGCCGAGGCGTTCTCCGCGGCCAACCCGGATTTCATGGTGCAGGAGGCAGGTGAACTGCTCGCCGGCCTCAAGGTGGAAAACGCGGCCAACCTGTGCTCAGGTGGCGACTCCGGCCTGCGTTACCTGCGCCTTTGGCCGCACGTTCATTCGACGGACGGCTTCTTTGCGGCGGTGTGGGAGCGCAAGTAGCCGTGTTAGGGAAGTAACCCCAAAGACGCGGGAAACGTCTGACAGATCAAGGATTTAGCCCCTTTTTTGGGCACAAACCCTTAAAATAGAAGGCTACCAAGCAAGCCGCACCTTCGTGTGGCTACGGAGTAATTAAATCAATGATGCTTCCTGACTCTGCCGTTCTGAGCGCGGCCATCGACTGGCTCGGACACGGATTGTGGGACCTCACATGGTGGCAAATCGTGTTGTACACGCTCGCCACCACGCACATCACCATTGCCGCGGTCACCATCTTCCTGCATCGCACGCAAACCCATCGCGCCATGGATCTGGGTCCGATCCCGTCGCACTTCTTCCGCTTCTGGCTGTGGATCGGCACCGGCATGGTGACCAAGGAATGGGTCGCCATCCACCGCAAGCACCACGCCAAATGCGAAACCGTGGACGATCCGCACAGCCCGCAAGTCAAGGGCATCGACGAAGTGTTCTGGCGCGGCGCCGAACTGTATCGCGCGGAATCGAAGAACAAGGAAACCATCGACCGTTATGGCCATGGCACGCCGGACGACTGGATCGAGCGCAACCTCTACAGCCGCTACAGCTGGCAGGGCGTCGGCCTGATGCTGGTGCTCAACCTGGCGCTCTTCGGTGCGCTCGGCATGGCGGTGTGGGCGGTCCAGATGCTCTGGATCCCGGTCACGGCCGCCGGCGTCATCAACGGCATCGGCCACTATTGGGGCTATCGCAACTTCGAGGCGCCTGACGCCAGCCGTAACATCTCGCCATGGGGCTTGCTGATCGGCGGCGAAGAGCTGCATAACAACCATCACACCTACCCGACCTCGGCCAAGTTCTCGGTCAAGAAGTACGAGTTCGACATCGGCTGGGTCTACATCCAGATGATGCAGAAGATCGGCTGGGCCAAGGTCAAGAAGGTTCCGCCGAAGATGCTGATTGGCGACATCCAGCCCGTGGCCGACGAGAAGACGCTTGAGGCAGTCATCGCCAACCGATACGAAGTCATGGCCGGCTATGCCAGCCAGATGCGTCGTACCGTCAACGATGAACTGGCCCAGCTCAAGGCCAAGGGCGCCGACCTGTCGGTGCTGAAGGCGGCCAATCGCTGGCTGCATCGCGACGACGACAAGGTGCCGGCGGATGCCCGTCCGAACCTGGTGCAGGCCCGTGCCGCGTCTCCGGTGATCGACAAGATGGTCACGATGCGCGAAGAGTTGCGCCAGCTCTGGCTCAACACCACGCAGTCTCGTGAGCAACTCGCGGCTGACCTGGCAGGCTGGTGCCGCCGTGCGGAAGCCAGTGGCATCGCTGCCCTGCGCGAGTTCTCGATTCGCCTGCGCGCTGCGCGCGGCTGACAGGCGAGAAGACACGCAAGCGAAGCGGCACGACCGCTGCCCTTGCCCAGAAAAGCCGGCCCAGCGCCGGCTTTTTGCTGCGCGCCATTTACCTTGCTTTCAAGCCGCGGCCCGGCCCCGGCCCCAGTCGCTCCGCGGATCAAGCAATCAAGCGAACAAGTCGACAAGGCAATGCCTTGTCGACCGGAGCTGGAGTCAAGAAAGTCGAGCGTTGCTTCATGGGACGGCGAAAAGGCCTGGGCAACAAAAAACCCGCTGGATCACAGCGGGCTTTTGGGAAACAAACAGGCCGAATTACTTCAGCTTGATTTCCTTGTATTCGACGTGCTTGCGCGCCTTGGGGTCGAACTTCATGATCGACATCTTTTCAGGCATCGTCTTCTTGTTCTTGCTGGTCGTGTAGAAGTGGCCGGTACCCGCGGTGGATTCCAGCTTGATCTTTTCGCGTCCGCCTTTGCTCGTTGCCATGATTCAGCTCCTTAAGCTTGGCCGCGTGCGCGCAGGTCTGCGAGCACGGCGTCGATGCCGTTCTTGTCGATCAGGCGCAGGGCAGCGCTCGAAACACGCAGGCGAACCCAGCGGTTTTCCGTTTCGACCCAGAAACGACGGTATTGCAGGTTCGGCAGGAACCGGCGCTTGGTTTTGTTGTTGGCGTGGGAAACGTTGTTCCCGACCATCGGGCCCTTGCCCGTTACGTCACATACGCGTGCCATGTGGACACTCTTTCATGAACAGCTGGCACCCAATGAACCGGGAGGCTCTCGCAACAGGGCGTCGCGGGGTGTTTTGCAGCTTGACCTCGCCAAGAATCGGGTGGCGGTACCCCGGCTTGCCGCAACGACGCCAAGGCGTCAAATTCAGCAAAGCCAAAGATTATAGCGCGAAACCCCCGGCGATGCTGGGCGCTCGCAGGCCTCGTGCCTTCCGCGGGCCCGCGAATTTGCCGGAAACACCGCAGAACTATGCCGGGCTGCTGGTATTGCCCACGATAGGGGTGGGAGACGCGTAGCGAAGTGACGCGCAGTCCTGGCGGGGCGCGCAATTACTCTTGTTCGAGAAAGCGTTGCGCGTCCAGCGCCGCCATGCAGCCCGTGCCGGCACTCGTGATGGCCTGGCGGTAGATGTTGTCCTGCACGTCGCCCGCCGCAAACACGCCGGGCACGCTGGTCATCGTGGCAAAGCCCTGCAGTCCGGAACGCGTCACGATGTAGCCACCTTTCATGTCGAGTTGGCCTTCGAAGATGTCGGTGTTCGGATGGTGGCCGATCGCGATGAAGCAGCCCTTGAGGTCGATGTCCTCGGTGGCGCCGCTCAGCGTGCTCTTCACGCGGATGCCGGTCACGCCGGAGGCATCACCCAGCACCTCGTCGAGGGTGTTGTGCACCTTGAGCTCGATCTTGCCCTCGGCGACTTTCTCGTTGAGTTTGTCGACCAGGATCGGCTCGGCCTTGAACTTGTCGCGGCGGTGGACCAGCGTGACCTTGCTCGCGATGTTGGAGAGGTAGAGCGCTTCCTCGACGGCGGTGTTGCCACCACCGACCACGCAGACTTCCTGTTCGCGGTAGAAGAAGCCGTCGCAGGTGGCGCAACCCGAAACGCCTCGGCCCATGAACGTCTCTTCCGAGGGCAGGCCCAGGTACTTGGCGGACGCGCCGGTGGCGATGATGAGCGCGTCGCAGGTGTAGGTGCCGCTATCGCCGGTCAGGGTGAACGGGCGCTTGCTGAAATCGACCTTGTTGATGTGGTCGAACACCACCTGCGTCTTGAAGCGCTCCGCATGTTCCAGGAAGCGCTGCATGAGTTCCGGGCCTTGCACGCCGTGCACGTCGGCGGGCCAGTTGTCGACCTCGGTGGTGGTCATGAGTTGTCCGCCCTGTGCGATGCCCGTGATCAGCATGGGCTGCAGGTTGGCGCGGGCCGCGTAGACGGCCGCTGTGTAGCCGGCAGGGCCGGAGCCAAGGATCAGGACCTTGGCGTGTTGAGTGGAAGACATGATAGAAAGCCTATGAATTACACGGTCTTAGCGTGTACATTTTGGGGTGATAAACAAAAGTACCACCGTTCGGACTCACCGCGCGGGATGGTGTTTTCAATGCGCGCGATTGTATGAATCCATGGAATTGGGGATGCGACGCGGGCCTACGGGGGTTAATGAATGTCGATGCTTTCGAATCTTGAATTGTTGAGGCGAGTGCCGCTTTTCGCCGCGCTCACGCCCACGCAATCGGCAAGCATTGCGGATGCGATCATCAAGAAGCGCTTCAAGCGTGCCGAGGTGGTAGTGGAGCAGGGCAAGAAATCCGATGCGCTCTACATCATCCTTACCGGCAGGGCACGGGTCATGAGCACCGACAGCCGTGGCCGTGAAGTGATCCTGGCCACCTTGCACCCGGGCGACTATATCGGCGAAATGAGCCTGATCGACGACGAGCCCCATTCCGCGACCGTGCGCACTGAAGTGCAAACCGACGTGCTCACGCTGGGACGTGAGGCCTTCTCGCGTTGCCTCCCGGAAAACGCCTCGATGTCATACAACATCATGCGCGGCCTGGTCGGGCGGCTGCGCCATGCGGACCGCAAGATCGAATCCCTGGCGCTGATGGACGTCTACGGCCGTGTCGCCCGCTCCTTGCTGGAGTTCGCAGTCGACGACGGTGCCGGCAACCTGAAGGTGCGCGACAAGATCTCGCGCCAGGACTTGGCCAAGATGGTCGGCGCGTCGCGCGAGATGGTCAGCCGCGTCATGAAGGATCTGGAAGAGCGGGGCTTCGTCCAGACACAGCCAGATGGCTCGATGATCGTCAAGGACCGTCTCTCTTCGCTCACCTGATGGTGTTGCGGGCGCCGGACTGACAACGCAGCCGCGCCAGTTTCCGTTATCGTCATGGGTTGCTGCCTGCGTGCTGGTGCGGCGCAGGCGCTCTCTACTGCATGACCTATTCGTTGAACACACTCCACTCTTCGTCGGCGGCCGACAGCCAGCCGGTTCGCCTGCGCGCCATGCGCTTCGCGCAAGAAATCAGCCTGATCGCCGGCTTTGCCGTCCTGCTGTTCTGGTTGCTGTCGATGTTCAGCTACACCTCGTCCGATGCGGCCTGGTCCACATCGGGCACGGGTGGCGACATCAAGAACTGGGGCGGCCGCTTCGGCGCGTGGCTGGCCGACGGCAGCTATTTCCTTGCGGGCTTCACCATCTGGTGGTGCTTTGCCGCCGGGGTACGCGTCTGGCTTTCGTCGCTGGCCTCCTGGCTGCGCGGCGGCGAGGCGGGGGCGCCCGATGCACCGCCGCCGGGGCGTTTCAATCGCAGCCGCATCGCCTTCTGGGTGGGCTTGGTGCTCCTGCTGGCGGCCAGCGCGGTGCTCGAATGGTCGCGCCTGTACTCGCAGGAATTCCGGCTGCCGGGCGGCCACGGCGGTGGCGTGCTGGGCACCGTACTGGGGCCGTTCTTCGTCAAGTGGGTCGGCTTCACGGGTTCGGCGCTGATCGCGATCGCCGTGCTCGTGATCGGCACGGCGCTCGTGTTCCGCTTCTCGTGGAGCCAGTTGGCCGAACGCATCGGCGCGAGGGTCTACTCACTCTTTGAATCGCGCCGCGAAAAGCGCGAGATTGCCGAAGACATCGCACTGGGCAAGAAGGCCGTGCGCGAGCGGCGCGAACTGACGTCCGACGAGCGCGCGCTACAACCCGATGGCGTGGAAGCGCCCGACGAGGAATTGCGGATCGAGCCGAGACCGAAGCGCCGGGCGGCGTCGCCACCGGTGAAGATCGAGCCGGCCGTAGCCGACGTCCCCAAGAGCGATCGCGTGGCCAAGGAGCGCCAGAAGCCCCTGTTTCGCGAACTGCCTGACAGCAAGCTGCCGCAGGTCGATCTGCTCGACGCGGCGCTGGTGCGCCAGGAGACTGTCTCGGCCGACACGCTGGAGATGACCTCGCGCATGATCGAGAAGAAGTTGAAGGACTTTGGCGTGGAGGTGCGCGTCGTGCTGGCCTCGCCGGGGCCGGTGATCACGCGCTACGAAATCGAACCGGCGACGGGCGTAAAAGGTTCGCAGATCGTCGGGTTGGCGAAGGACCTGGCGCGATCGCTGTCGCTGATCTCGATCCGTGTGGTCGAGACGATTCCGGGCAAGAACTACATGGCGCTCGAATTGCCGAACGCCAAGCGCCAGTCGATCAAGCTCAGCGAGATCCTGGGCTCACAGATCTACAACGACGGCAAGTCCTTCCTGACCATGGGTCTGGGCAAGGACATCATCGGCAATCCGGTGGTGGCCGACCTGGCCAAGATGCCGCACGTGCTGGTGGCCGGTACCACCGGTTCGGGCAAGTCGGTGGGTATCAACGCGATGATCCTGAGCCTGCTCTACAAGGCTGAGGCGCGCGACGTGCGCCTGCTGATGATCGACCCGAAGATGCTTGAAATGTCGGTCTACGAAGGCATTCCGCATCTGCTCGCGCCCGTGGTGACCGACATGCGGCAGGCAGCGCACGGCCTGAACTGGTGCGTGGCCGAGATGGAGCGCCGCTACAAGCTCATGAGCAAGCTGGGCGTGCGCAATCTTGCAGGCTACAACACCAAGATCGACGAGGCCAAGGCGCGCGAGGAGTTCGTCTACAACCCGTTCAGCCTGACACCCGAATCGCCGGAGCCACTGCAGCGCGAGCCGCACATCGTGGTGGTCATCGACGAACTCGCCGACCTGATGATGGTGGTCGGCAAGAAGATCGAGGAGTTGATCGCCCGCCTGGCGCAGAAGGCGCGTGCGGCCGGCATCCACTTGATCCTGGCGACGCAACGTCCCAGCGTGGACGTGATCACCGGCCTGATCAAGGCCAACATCCCGACGCGTATCGCGTTCCAGGTGTCGAGCAAGATCGACTCGCGCACCATCCTCGACCAGATGGGTGCCGAGGCCCTGCTGGGCATGGGTGACATGCTTTACATGCCGAGTGGTACGGGCTTGCCAATTCGCGTGCATGGTGCGTTCGTGAGCGACGAGGAAGTGCACCGCGTGGTGGCCTACCTGAAGTCGCAGGGTGAGCCGGACTACATCGATGGCGTGCTGGAAGGCGGAACCGTCGATGGCGAGGACGGTTTCATGGGCGAGGGCGGCGGCGATGCGGAGAAGGACCCGATGTACGACCAGGCGGTCGAGGTCGTGCTCAAGAACCGCAAGGCCAGCATTTCGCTGGTGCAGCGCCACCTGAAGATCGGCTACAACCGCGCCGCGCGCCTGGTCGAGGACATGGAAAAGGCCGGCTTGGTGAGCGCGATGAGCGGCGCCGGCCAGCGCGAGATCCTGGTGCCGGCGCGCGCCGAGTGATCGCCGATTGATCGCCGAGTTGGCGAACAGGAAAGTCGAATGAAGAAACAGTTGGCAGTGGCGTTGGGCTGGATGTTGGCGGCAGGCGCCGCGTGGGCCGGCGGCATGGAAAGCCTCGAAGCGTTCGTGAAGGGCGTGAAGTCCGGCCGCGCCGAGTTCACGCAGACCGTGACTTCACCGTCCAAGGACGGCGCGGCCCCGCGCAGCAAGACCTCGACCGGGACTTTCGAATTCCAGCGTCCCGGCAAATTCAAGTTCGATTACCAGAAGCCCTTTGCGCAATTGATCGTGGCCGATGGCAAGACGCTGTGGCTCTACGACGCCGACTTGAACCAGGTGACGCAGCGGGCGCAGGCCCAGGCGCTGGGTTCGACACCCGCGGCCGTGATCGCGGCTGCACCGGACCTTCGCGCATTGCAGGCGGACTTCATGCTCGAAGGCGCGCCTGCACATGACGGGCTTGAATGGGTCAAGGCCACGCCAAAGAACAAGGATGGCCAGTTGCAGAGCGTGATCGTCGGTTTCGATGGGCAAAGCCTCTCGGCGCTGGAGATCCTTGACAGCTTCGGTCAGCGCTCGGTGCTGAAGTTCAGCAAGGTCGAAGTCAATCCGGCATTGAGCGCCGACACCTTCAACTTCAAGGTGCCCAAAGGCGCGGACGTGCTGAAGCAGTAGTCCGCGCTATCGGTCTCACACGACTTCGCAATCAAACGCACAACTGCGCTGGATCGCCTTGCCGTGCTACAGCACTGTCTGCGGCGCTGCGCCTTGTTCTGCGCTTGATCGCGAAGTTGTATCAGCCGCCTTCCTCGCGCGGCACCTTCTCGAAGTAGCGTTCGCGCACGTAGCGCGAGATGAAGGTGCTGAGGCCGCGACCTCTTCGCGCCAGCGCCTGCATCTGTTCCACTGTGGCGCGACCCGTGCTCGCATCCGTGTAGATGTAGACATCGCCATCGGTGAAGCGGACCGCGATCGCACCCGGCGCGCATTCGTACGCGACGACGCCGGAAGTTCCTTCGAGGTTCTTGTAGCGCGGCATCGCAAAATGATCCCATGGCCGTCAATTCCAGAGCCGCTGCTGCGGCATCGCATCAACCTCTCGCCGAGCGCCTGCGCCCGAAAACCCTGGGCGCGGTGATCGGCCAGCAGCATCTGCTCGGCCCGGGCATGTCGCTGCGCATTGCATTCGAGTCGGGGCAACCGCATTCCTGCATCCTCTGGGGGCCGCCGGGCACCGGCAAGACCACGATCGCCCGGCTCATGGCCGATGCCTTCGACGCCCAATTCCTCAGCATCAGCGCGGTGCTCGGCGGCGTGAAGGACATTCGCGAGGCCGTCGAGCGCGCCGTTGCCGCCCGCGACGGACTGGAGCAGCAACGCACCATCGTCTTCGTCGACGAAGTACACCGTTTCAACAAGAGCCAGCAGGATGCCTTCCTGCCGCATGTGGAGTCGGGGCTGTTCACCTTCATCGGCGCGACGACGGAGAACCCGTCCTTCGAGGTGAATTCGGCGCTGCTCTCGCGTGCCGCTGTCTACGTGCTGCAGCCGCTCAACGACAACGACCTGAAGCAGATCATTGCGCGGGCGCAGCAGATCAATGCGGTGCCGGGCATCGACGACACGGCGATCGATCGGCTCGTGGCCTACGCCGACGGTGATGCGCGGCGCCTGCTCAACACGCTCGAAACCCTGGCTGTGGCGGCGTCCGCCGAGAAGATGGCGCAGATCAGCGATGAATGGCTCTTGCGCGTGCTCGGCGAGCGCATGCGCCGCTATGACAAGGGTGGCGAGCAGTTCTACGACACCATCAGCGCGCTGCACAAGTCGGTGCGCGGCAGCGACCCGGATGCATCGCTGTACTGGTTCGTGCGCATGCTCGATGGCGGTGCGGATCCGCGCTACATGGCGCGCCGGCTCGTGCGCATGGCGAGCGAGGACATCGGGCTGGCCGATCCGCGAGCGCTGCGGCTGGCGCTGGATGCCGCCGAGGTCTATGAGCGACTTGGCACGCCGGAAGGCGAACTGGCGCTGGCCGAATGCGTCATCTATCTCGCGATGGCGCCCAAGTCGAATGCGGTCTACAAGGCCTACAACGCGGTGCGCGCGTTGATCAAGCAAGACACCACACGGCCGGTGCCCATGCACCTGCGCAATGCGCCGACCAAGCTCATGAAGCAGCTCGACTACGGCAAGGGATACCGCTATGCCCATGACGAGGAGGGCGGTTTCGCGGCCGGTGAGCGCTACCTGCCCGAGGGATTGCAAGGCCAGCGTTTCTACGAGCCCGTCGAGCGCGGGCTTGAGATTCGGATTGGCGAGAAGCTGCGCGAATTGCGCCGTCTCAACGACGGCCAGGCTGATTGAAAGCTGACCGGATGGCCGTCTTCCAGCGCCGCGCGCAGATTGCGAAGTAAATCCCGACCAAGGTGCAGGGACATCCGCGGGTAAGCGCGCACCGATTCGGGGAATGAGCGTGACTAAAATCCCGCCCACTCCGTCGCCAACTCATTAGGCTGGCTGACTTTTTGCTAGTCGTGCATGGCACCTGATCGGTGCAGCGCAATACGAGCGGCGCTGACAACAGGCGCTTTAAAAAAGGGATTCTTTATGGAAATATTGCTGCAGCAGATCATCAACGGTCTGGTTCTCGGCAGCATGTACGCCTTGATAGCCCTGGGCTATACGATGGTGTACGGCATCATCAACCTCATCAATTTCGCCCACGGCGAAGTGCTGATGGTTGGTGCGTTGACGAGTTGGACGATCATTGGCCTGATCCGAGACGCCACGCCCGGAATGCCGGGTTGGCTGATCTTGCTCATCGCGCTGATCATTGCCTGCGTGGTCGCCGCCACGCTCAACTTCGTGATCGAAAAGGTGGCCTACCGGCCGCTGCGCAACAGCCCCAAGCTGGCGCCGCTGATCACGGCCATCGGCATGTCGATCCTGCTGCAGACGATCGCGATGATCGTCTGGCGGCCGACCAACAAGGCCTACCCGACCTTGCTGCCGAGCGACCCGATCATCATCGGCGGCGCCTCGATATCGCCGACGCAGATCATGATCCTGGTGCTCACCGCGATCTCGCTGGCGATCCTGACCTGGCTGGTCAACTACACCAAGCTGGGCCGCGCGATGCGCGCCACTGCCGAGAACCCCCGCGTGGCATCGCTGATGGGCATCCGGCCCGACATGGTGATCTCCGCGACCTTCATCATCGGCGCCGTGCTGGCTGCGCTCGCCGGCGTGATGTATGCGTCCAACTACGGCATTGCGCAGCATGCCATGGGCTTCGGCCCCGGCCTCAAGGCCTTCACGGCCGCGGTGTTCGGCGGCATCGGCAACCTCGCCGGTGCGGTGGTGGGCGGCATCCTGCTCGGCCTCATCGAAGCCATCGGCGCCGGCTATCTCGGTACCGTCACCGGCGGCGTGCTGGGCAGCCAGCACAGCGACATCTTTGCCTTTGTCATCCTGATCCTGACGCTCACCGTGCGGCCTGCTGGCCTGCTTGGCGAACGTGTGGCGGACCGCGCATAAGGAGCCGCCATCATGAAAAACAAGAACTTCATCTGGTTCCTGGTCGCTGGGCTCGGCCTGCTGATCCTGCCTTTGCTGCTGCAGACGCAGGGCAATGCCTGGGTCCGCATCGTCGACATCGCGCTGCTGTACGTGTTGCTGTCGCTGGGCCTCAACATCGTGGTGGGCTATGCCGGCCTGCTCGACCTGGGGTACGTGGCCTTCTTCGCCATCGGTGCCTACATGTACGCGCTGCTGGCTTCGCCGCACCTGACCGATACCTTCCCGGCCATCAAGGCCATGTTCCCTGGCGGGTTGCACGTCTCGTTGTTTGCCGTGATACCGATGGCGCTGGTGCTGGCCGCCTTGTTCGGGGTGCTGCTCGGTGCGCCGACCTTGCGCCTGCGCGGCGACTACCTGGCCATCGTGACGCTCGGCTTCGGTGAAATCATCCGTGTGTTCCTGAACACGCTGGACAATCCAGTCAATGTGACCAACGGTCCCAAGGGCATCGACGCGATCGATCCGGTGGGCATCCTGGGCTTCAGCTTCGGCAAGCCGCACAAGCTGTTCGGCGACTTCTCGATCTCGTCGGTGTCGCTCTACTACTACCTGTTCCTGATCCTCGTGATCTTCACGGTGATCATCTCGCATCGCCTGCAATTGTCGCGCGTGGGCCGCGCCTGGATGGCGATTCGCGAGGATGAAATCGCAGCCAAGGCGATGGGTATCAACACGCGCAACATGAAGTTGCTGGCCTTCGGCATGGGCGCGAGCTTTGGCGGCGTGTCGGGTGCGATGTTCGCGTCGTTCCAGAACTTCGTCTCGCCGGAGTCCTTCAGCCTGATGGAGTCGGTGATGATCGTCGCGATGGTCGTGCTTGGCGGCATCGGGCACTTGCCGGGCGTGATCCTGGGCGCCGTGCTGCTGTCGGCCCTGCCGGAAGTACTGCGCTACGTGGCGGGACCGTTGCAGCAAATGACCGGCGGGCGGCTCGATTCGTCGATCCTGCGGCAGCTGTTCATCGCGCTGGCGATGATCGTGATCATGCTGGTCCGCCCGCGCGGCCTCTGGCCCTCGCCGGAGCATGGCAAGGTGCGCAAGAACGGCAATGGCGGCGGCGGCGCGGCCCCACCACCGGCCCATCACCACGCCGGCGTGATCCTGGACGCACCCGCCGACGAGGTGCCGGGCGAACCCGGCCGTCCGATGTCGATCAACCCTTGAGCGGCACGAGAAAACACTTATGACAGACACCATCCTCGATGTCCGCGGCATCTCCAAGCGCTTCGGCGGCCTGCAGGCGCTTTCGGACGTCGGCATCACCATCAAGCGCGGCCAGGTGTATGGCCTGATCGGGCCGAACGGCGCCGGCAAGACCACCTTCTTCAACGTCATCACCGGGCTCTACACGCCCGACAGCGGCACCTTCGAACTGGCCGGCAAGCCCTACCGTCCGACGGCGGTGCACGAGGTTGCCAAGGCTGGCATCGCGCGCACGTTCCAGAACATCCGCCTCTTCCAGGACATGACGGCGCTCGAGAACGTCATGGTCGGGCGCCACATCCGCACGCATTCGGGTGTGGTCGGCGCGATCCTGCGCACGGGTGCGTTCAAGGCCGAGGAGGCCGCGATCAAGAAGCGCGCGCAGGAACTGCTCGACTATGTGGGCGTGGGCAAGTACGCCGACTTCAAGGCGCGCACGCTGAGCTACGGCGACCAGCGCCGCCTCGAGATTGCGCGCGCGCTGGCCACCGACCCGCAGCTCATCGCGCTGGACGAGCCGGCCGCGGGCATGAACCAGACCGAGAAGCTGCAGCTGCGCGAATTGATCAGCCGCATCCGCGCCGACAACCGCACGGTGCTGATCATCGAGCACGACGTGAAGCTCGTCATGGGCCTGTGCGACCGCCTCACGGTGCTCGACTACGGCAAGCAGATTGCAGAAGGCGTACCCGCCGACGTGCAGAAGAATGAAAAGGTGATCGAGGCTTACCTCGGCACCGGAGGGCATTGAGATGACGACCGCAGAAATGACAGCGCCGACGGCCACCCCCGCTCGCAGCACCGGCAAGGTACTGCTGCAGGTCAAGGGCCTGAAGGTGGCCTATGGCGGGATCCAGGCCGTCAAGGGCGTGGATTTCGAAGTGCGCGAAGGAGAGCTGGTCTCGTTGATCGGCTCCAACGGCGCCGGCAAGACGACCACCATGAAGGCCGTCACCGGCACGCAGCCTGCCGTGGCCGGCGAGATCGAATTCCTCGGCCGCAGCATCAAGGGCCGTGGCGCGTGGGACCTGGTGGGCGAAGGCCTGGTCATGGTGCCGGAAGGCCGTGGCGTGTTCACGCGCATGACGATCACCGAGAACCTGCAGATCGGCGCCTACCTGCGCAGCGACAAGGCGGCCATTGCCGAGGACATGGAGCAGGTCTTCGTGACCTTCCCGCGCCTGCGTGAACGCAAGGATCAACTGTCGGGCACGATGTCCGGCGGCGAGCAGCAGATGCTGGCCATGGGCCGCGCGCTGATGGCGCGACCCAAGGTCCTGCTGCTGGACGAGCCGACCATGGGCCTGTCGCCGATCATGTGCGACAAGATCTTCGAGGTGGTGCAGACGGTGGCGGCGCAGGGCGTGACCATCATGCTGGTGGAACAGAACGCGAACCGCGCCTTGCAACTGGCCGACTGGGGCTATGTGATGGAGTCGGGCGTGATCTCGATGAACGGCAACGCGCGGGTCATGCTGACCGACCCCAAGGTTCGCGCGGCGTACCTCGGGGAATAGAGGCTCGTCACCAGGTTCTGCGGCACTTCGTGCCGCTCCTCACGCCTTCTGGTCAGTCGACTTGGGCGCCGGTGGCCTTGACGACCTTTTCGTACTTGCCGAGTTCGCTCTTCATGAAAGCGCCGAACTGTTCAGGCGTGGTGGGCACCGGCTCTGCCAGCAGGACTGCGAAACGGGTCTTGGTCTCCGGCGCGTTGAGTGCGGCCACGAAGGCCTGATTCAGCTTCATGACCACCTCGCGTGGCGTGCCCGCGGGTGCGACCAGGCCCCACCAGGTGTCGATCGAAAATCCCTTGAGCGTGTCGGCCATGGGCGGCACGTCCGGCAGCGCGGCGTTGCGCTGCACGGTGGTCACGGCAATCGCCTTCAGCTTGCCGGATCGGATGTTCGGCGCGGCGGTGGCGAGGTTGTCGAAGTTGAAATCCACCTGGCCCGACAGCAGCGCAAGCTGCGCCGGATTGCCGCCGTTGTACGGGATGTGCAGCGCGAAGATGCCGGCTTCCTTCTTGAACATTTCGCCTGCCAGGTGGCCGGCGCTGCCGTTGCCGCCGCTGCCGTAGTTGAGCTTGCCGGGATTCTTCTTCGCGTAGGCGATCAGCTCGGGCAGGTTGTGGATGTTCAGGCGCTCGGCTGTTTGCGCGTTCATCACGAGCACATTGGGCACGCGGACCATCTGCGTGATGGGCGCGAAGTCGGTCGCCGCGTTGAACGGCATCTTCTTGTAGAGCCACGGATTGACTGCGTTGGTGGCGGTGGCCGCAATGCCGATCGTCAATCCGTCCGGCGCCGCCTTGGCAACCATGTCGGCCCCGATGTTGCCGCCCGCGCCCGGCTTGTTGTCGATGATCACCGTGCCCAGCGAATCGTGCACGCGCTCCGCGAGCGCACGCGCCGTGACGTCGATGGGACCACCCGCCGCGTAAGGGACGATCAGCCGTATCGGCTTCTGCTGCGCCAAGGCGTGCCCGCCGCCGAGCAAAGCGAAGGCGGCAAATGTCGAAAGAAGAATCTGTCTGGTTTTCATAAGCGGCGGCAGAAGTGGCGAAGAAACCGTAGCGAGCGACCCGAGGTCGCGTCGAGGAGCGGAACCGCACTCACGTACGGTGAGCACCGCAGGCGCGAGATCGGGTCGCGCAGTAGGTTTATTCACCACTTCTAGGGGAGGGCCTTGTCGGCTTCGGTGGTAAATGCGTCGGCAAAGAACTCTTCCTCAGGCAAGCCGGCCTCTGCCACATAGTCATGCTTGGCCGAATCCACCACGATGGGTGCGCCGCATGCGTAGACCTGATAGCCCGAGAGATCCTTGATGTCTTCCAGCACGGCGCGGTGGACGAAGCCGGTGCGGCCGGTCCAGTTGTCCTCGGGCACGGCATTGGACACCACCGGCACATAGCGCAGGTTCGGCAACTCGGCCAGATGGTCGCGCACCCAGTCGTCCATGTAGAGGTCTTCGGGGCGGCGGCCGCCCCAGTAGAGCGTGGCCGGCCGATCGACGCCCTTGAACTTCATGTGCTCGAGCAGCGCCTTGATCGGCGCGAAGCCAGTGCCGGAGGCCAGCAGCACGATCGGCTTGGGGGAATCCTCGCGCAGGAAGAAGCTGCCGTAGGGCCCCTCGATGCGGAGGATCTCCTTCTCCTTCATGGCGCCGAAGACGTGGTCGGTGAACTTGCCACCGGGCAGGTGGCGGATATGCAGTTCGAGCCCGGTTCCGGGCGTGGCCAGGGTGTGCGGTGCGTTGGCCATCGAGTAGCTGCGGCGCGCGCCATCGCGCAAGATGAACTCGACGTACTGCCCCGCATGGAACTGAAGCGGCTCGCCGGCCGGCAACTGAAGTCGCAGCAGCACCACGTCGTGCGATTTCTTCTGCAGGGCCAAGACGCGGGCCGGCATCTTGCGGATCGGATGCGCGCCGGCCTCGGTGACCTGGCGGGACTCCAGCACGACGTCGGTCTTCGCGTGGGCGCGGCAGGTCAGGATGTAGCCCTTGAGCTCTTCCTCGGCGCTCAGAGCCTTGCTCTGGTGCGCGTCGAGGGTGACCTCGCCCGAAAGCTTCTTGCATTTGCACGAGCCACAGGCGCCGTCCTTGCAGCCATAAGGCAAGCCCACGCCGAGGCGTATCGCGGCCGAAAGGATCGTTTCGTCGCTGTGTGCCGTGAAGTGGCGACCGCTGGGCTCGACGGTGATGTGAAAGCCCGCCTCGTGCGGGGCTGCGCTCGTCATTGGGTATTCTCGGAATCGCGAAAAGGAACCGGATTTTGCCCTCAAACCAGAGCCCCCTCGGCGCGCTGCCAGCGCGCTTCCGCCGCGAACGTGTCTTGATCGTCGGTTGCGGCGATGTCGGATTGCGCGCCGCGCGTGAAATGAGAGGACGTTTGCAGGTGATGGCGCTGACTTCCTCGCCTGCCAGGTTGCAGCTGTTGCGCGATGCCGGCGTGAGGCCGATCACGGGCGACCTCGACGCGCCTGACACGCTGCGACGCCTGGCGGGCATCGCTACGCGCGTGCTGCATCTCGCGCCACCCGTGCGGGAAGGCGCGCCCTGGTGGCGCGATGCGCGTACCACCGCGCTCGTGCGTGCACTGGCGGTGCGCTCCTTGCCCGCGGCGCTGGTCTACGGTTCGACCAGCGGTGTCTATGGCGATTGCGGCGGCGCGCGCGTGACCGAGGCGCGGGCGGTGAGGCCCGGGACCCCGCGTGCGCACCGTCGCGTCGATGCCGAACGCGCCGTGCGCTGGTTCGGACGCCTGGGTCCCGCTGTGCGCGTGCTGCGCATTCCCGGCATCTATGCGCCCGACCGTGAAGGCGGCACGCCGCGCGAACGACTGAAGAAGGGCACGCCGGTGTTGCGGCGCGAGGACGATGTCTTCACGAACCATGTTCACGCCGACGATCTCGCGCGGGCCTGTGTCGCGGCGCTGTGGCGCGGCGGTCCGCAGCGTGTCTTCCATGTGAGCGACGACAGCGACATCCGGATGGGCGATTACGTCGACCTGGCGGCCGACCTCTACGGCATGGCGCGCCCGCCGCGGATTTCGCGCGACGACGCGCAGAAGCAGTTGCCGGGGCAATTGCTGAGTTTCATGGGCGAATCGCGGCGGCTGGACAACACGCGCATGAAGCGCGAACTGCGCGTGCGACTGCGCTATCCGACAGTGGAAAGCGGGTTGCGAAGCGGGGGAGCGTCTGGATGAGTTGCCAGCGGACCGCTTGGGATCGGCTGGTGCCCGGGGCCGGAATCGAACCGGCACACCTTTCGGTGGGGGATTTTGAGTCCCCTGCGTCTACCAATTTCACCACCCGGGCATCGGGAGAAGTGCAGCCCGAAATTATGGCACAGTGACTCCCCATGAATTACCCGACGATTGAAGACGCGATCGGCAAGACGCCGCTGGTTGCATTGCGGCGCATCGATGCCGCCGAGAACGACAAACGCGGCAACGTGATCCTTGGCAAGCTCGAAGGCAACAACCCCGCCGGCTCGGTGAAGGACCGGCCCGCGTTGTCGATGATCAAGCGCGCCGAGGAGCGTGGCGAGATCAAGCCTGGCGACACGCTGATCGAGGCGACCTCGGGCAACACCGGCATCGCGCTCGCGATGGCCGCGGCCATCAAGGGCTATCGCATGGTGCTGATCATGCCGGAGGACCTCTCCGTGGAACGTGCGCAGACCATGAAGGCCTTCGGCGCCGAACTCATCCTCACGCCCAAGAGCGGCGGCATGGAGTACGCCCGAGACCTGGCCGACCGCATGGTGGTGCAGGGCAAGGGCAGGGTGCTCGACCAGTTCGCCAACCCCGACAACCCGCGCATCCACTACGAAACCACCGGCCCCGAGATCTGGGAAGACACCGGCGGGCGCATCACGCACTTCGTGAGCGCGATGGGTACGACGGGCACCATCACCGGCGTCTCGCGCTTCCTGAAGGAAAAGAATCCGTCCATCCAGATCGTCGGCGCGCAACCCGACGAGGGCTCGCGCATCCCGGGCATCCGCAAGTGGCCGGAGGCCTACCTGCCGAAGATCTACGACCCGAGCCGTGTCGACCAGGTCGTCAACGTGAGCCAGGACAGCGCCGAGGAGATGTGCCGGCGCCTGGCGCGCGAAGAGGGCATCTTTGGCGGCATCTCCGCCGCCGGGGCGCTCTGGGTCGCATTGGAGATTGCAAAGACGGTGCAAAACGCGACGATCGTGTTTGTCGTCTGCGACCGGGGCGACCGCTATCTTTCCACCGGCGTCTTTCCAGCCTGAACACCATGCCCGATCCCAAGTTCTGCCCCGCCTGCGCCACGCCACTCGAATGGATCGCGCTCCATGAAGATGGCGGACCGAAGTCACGCCTGCGTTGCCCGGCCTGTGGCCACACGCACTGGAACAACCCGACCCCGGTGCTGGCGGCGATCATCGAGTACCGGGGCCAGGTGCTGCTGGCGCGCAATGCCGCATGGCCGCACAAGATGTACGCGTTGATCACCGGCTTCATGGAGGCCGGCGAAACCCCGCAGGAAGGCATCGCGCGCGAGATCAAGGAGGAAACCAACCTCGATACGAGCGAACTCAACCTGGTCGGGGTCTACGACTTCCAGCGCATGAACCAGATCATCATCGCCTACCACGCGGTAGCGGACGGCGAAGTGAGCCTGTCGCCGGAACTGGTCGACTACCGGCTCTACGACCTGCCGGACCTTCGCTGCTGGCCGGCCGGCACCGGCTATGCGCTGGCGGACTGGCTGCGCACCCGCGGCCATGAACCGACCTTCGTGGAATGGCCGAGGCCTGCGAATCCCGCTGCGGCTGCATAGGTCGTTCGGCGTGCCGCGGCATGCCTCGCGACACAGCGAACAGCGCCGACAAAACCTAGAATCCAGGTCTGATCAAGGATTCGCATGCACATCCACAAAGAGCTCGACACCCGCGGCCTCAACTGCCCCCTGCCGATCCTCAAGGCCAAGAAGGCGCTCAACGAACTCACGAGCGGCCAGTTGCTGAGGGTCGTTTCGACCGACGCCGGCTCGGTGCGCGACTTCCAGGCGTTTTCCCGCCAGACCGGCAATGACCTGGTGGAGCAGCAGACGCAGGGCGACGATTTCATTCACGTGTTGCGAAGGCGCTGAGTCCGTCCGCTCAACCCGCGGGCCTTCGCCGGTCAGCATGGGTTAAGACTGCCTGGGGAGGCTTGTGAGGTGATTGCAAGGCTGATATTGATCGCGCTGGTGACGAGCATGGTGGGCTTGCTCGCGGGCGCCGTACTGTGGCCGGATAACCTGCCTGACGATGCACGCCATCGGCCGATCACGTCGGCGATGCCCTTGGCGGTGATCGGCGATTCGGGGAGTCATTCCTACCAGGACCAGATCACCTTTCCGCCAGGTGGCGGCCTGCGCGACGCCGCACTGCGCGAGCGCACCTTCCAGTGGACCGAGGTGCTTGCGCGCATGCGCGGATCGGAAATCGACCTGGGTCCGTGGGTGCGCTGGGGGCGCAACGGCATTGCCGCCTGGTTGCGGGACGAGATGGGCCTGGGGGGCGGGCGCGCACCGAGGAAGGAAGACTATCTCTACAACTTTGCCAACACCGGCGCGGCTTGCAAGAACATCATGGGCGACCGCCTCGGGCAGCGTTATCGGCAGGTTCCGCGGCTGGTGGCGCTGATGGATCGGGAGCCCGAGCGCTGGCGCCGGGGTGCCGTGGTGATCAACGTCGGCGCCAACGACTGGAACCGGCTGCTGGATCTCCAGGCGAGCGATCCCGCCGCACCCGAGCTTCGTGCAACCATCGATTACTGCAGCGGACAGATCGAGCGGGCGGTCGACACGATTCTGGCCTCGCATCCGGACACGCGCATCCTGGTGGTGGGCGCCGCCAGTGACGCCGATGATCCCGGCACCTTCGACAAGTACCGCAGCGCCGCGGCGAGGGACAACATCGGCAAAGCCTTGAAAAACTTCGACGACGCATTGCGCGGCATTGCGACACGCCATCCGGCCAGGGTCGCCTATGTCGATTTCGGCACCTGGTTCAGGCGGCTCTGGGGTGAACGCGGGCCCGGGGGCGAGCCTGCCTATCGCACGGTCGCGATCGGCCCCCTGCAAATCTCCAACACCGCGGGCGATGGACCCGAGAACGCGTGGCTCGGCGACGGGCATGCCGGCACCGCGATGAACACCTTGTGGGCGCAGCACCTTGTCGAGCGCCTGCGCGAACTGACCGGCGCGCAGCTGACGCCGATCAGCGACGAGGAAGTCATCGAGTTCCTCACGCATTGAGGCGGTGGTCGCCGGGCCGTGTCGCCCAGCTCGTTTCAGTCAGAGCGCCAGGCTCTTGAGGTAGGCGCGGAATTCGCTGCCGACCTCGGGGTGGGCCAGGGCCAGTTCGACGGTGGCTTGCAGGAAGCCTTCCTTGCTGCCGCAGTCGTAGCGCGTGCCTTGGTAGGCGTAGGCGTAGACCGATTCCTTCCTCAGCAGCGAAGCGATGCCGTCGGTCAACTGGATCTCGCCGCCGGCGCCGGTGGGCTGGTTGCGGATTTCGTCGAACACGGCCGGTGTGAGGATGTAGCGGCCGGCCACGCCAAGGCGCGAAGGCGCATCCTCGGGCTTGGGCTTCTCGACCATGCGCGTGATCTTGGTCAGGCCGGCTTCGACGGCGTCGCCGGCCACGATGCCGTAGCGGCGGACCTGGTCGAGCGGCACTTCCTGCACCGCGAGCAAGGAACTTTGCAGCCTTGCGAAAGCGCGCGTCATCTGCGCGAGAACCGGCTCGCCGCCCGACGGGCCGACCATCAGGTCATCGGCCAGCAACACGGCGAAGGGCTCGTTGCCGACCAGGTGCTCGGCGCAGAGCACCGCGTGGCCCAGGCCCAGCATGCGCGGCTGGCGCACGTAGGAGCAGGTCATGTCGTCGGGCATGACCGAGCGCGCAATGTTCAACAGCTCGAACTTCTTGCTGGCCTCGAGCTGGCTTTCAAGCTCGTAGGCGGTGTCGTAGTGGTCTTCGATGGCGCGCTTGTTGCGGCCGGTCACGAAGATCATGTCCCGGATGCCTGCGGCATAGGCCTCCTCGACGGCGTACTGGATCAGCGGCTTGTCGACCACCGGCAGCATTTCCTTGGGCTGGGCCTTGGTGGCGGGCAGGAAGCGGGTGCCGAAGCCAGCGACCGGGAATACGGCTTTGCGAATGGTGGAGGGTGAAGACATGAGGTGTTTGAATGAAGAAGAAAGGTGCACAAGCGGCAAGAGCTGGATATTAGTGGCCTTGCGGCGTGGAACCTGTCAGCCAAGGTGCTTAGCCCGCTCGGACATGTGAACAAAGTCGGAGGAGAGCCATCAGGCGAGACATCGCCGAATTGCGGCACGTGGAAGCGCCTGCGCGTTCCTGAATGCACGCGTATTCCTCCCCGCCATCTTCCCGTTCCCGGGCCTGGCACTGGGCGCGCTGCTGCGAGCGCGCCCGTTCATCCCAACCGGGCGAGCTGGTCCTGCAGCCTGGCCAGCATGGCGCTGAAATCGGTCAGGCGCTTGCGCTCCTGCTCGATCACCGCCGGCGGGGCCTTGGCGACGAAGGCCTCGTTGCCGAGCTTGCCGTGCACCTTCGCGATCTCGCCTTCGATCCGCATCGTCTCCTTGCCGATGCGTGCCTTTTCCGCGCCCTTGTCGATCTCCATGTGCAGGCAGAAACGCACGTCGCCGGCGACCGCGACGGGTGCCGATTCGGCGGCCGCGGACCAGGCGGCCGCGTCTTCGAACAGCTTCACTTCCTTGAGCTTGGCCAGCGCCTGCAGCACCAGCGCGGTGTCGCGGATGAACTTGGCATCGGCTTCGCTATCGGCCACCGCGTAGAGCGGTAGGCGCGTGGCGGGCGAGACGTTCATTTCGCCACGCAGCGTGCGGCAGGCGTCCACCAGCTGCTTGAGCTTGGCGACGTGGGCCTCTGCGGCTTCGTCGATCTTCCCGGGTTGCGATTGCGGGTAGGCTGCAATCATGATCGACTCACCGCCGCGTCCGGCGACGGGCGCGACCTTCTGCCACAGCTCTTCCGTGATGAACGGGACGATCGGATGCGCGAGGCGCAGCAGCGCTTCAAGAACGCGAATGAGCGTGCGGCGCGTGGCGCGCTTCTGCGAATCGTCACCGTTCTGGATCTGCACCTTGGCGATCTCGAGATACCAGTCGCAGAACTCGTCCCAGGCGAACTGGTAGATGGCGGTCGAGACGTTGTCGAGACGGTATTCCTCGAAGCCCTTGGCGACGGTTGCCTCGACGCGTTGCAGCTGCGAGGTGATCCAGAAGTCGGCCTTGCTGAAGGTCAGGTAGCCGTGGGCCGGGCCGCCGACGGCGCATTCCTCTTTCGTGTGCTCCATCAGGCCGCAGTCCTGGCCTTCGCAGTTCATCAGCACGAAGCGCGTGGCGTTCCAGAGCTTGTTGCAGAAGTTGCGATAGCCCTCGCAGCGCTTCGGGTCGAAGTTGATGCTGCGGCCGAGCGAAGCCAGCGACGCGAAAGTGAAGCGCATCGCGTCGGCGCCGAAGGCCGGGATGCCCTCCGGGAACTCCTTCTGCGTGTTCTTGCGAACCTGCGGCGCGGTCTCCGGTCGGCGCAGGCCCTGGGTGCGCTTGTCGAGCAACTCGGGCAAGGCAATGCCATCGATCAGGTCGACCGGGTCGAGCACGTTGCCTTCGGACTTGCTCATCTTGTGACCGTGCGAATCCCGCACCACGCCGTGGATGTAGACGTCCCGGAAGGGCACGCGGCCGGTGAAATGCTTGGTCATCATGATCATCCTGGCCACCCAGAAGAAGATGATGTCGTAGCCCGTCACCAGCACGGACGAGGGCAGGTAGAGGTTGTAGTCGGCGGTCGACGAATCGCCGATGTCGTCGGGCCAGCCCATCGTCGAGAAGGGCACCAATGCCGACGAGTACCATGTGTCGAGTACGTCCTCGTCGCGCGTGAGCGTCTTGCCCGGCGCCTTGGCTTGTGCGTCGGCTTCGTTGCGCGCCACGTAGACCGCACCGTCTTCGTCGTACCAGGCGGGGATCTGGTGGCCCCACCAGAGCTGGCGGCTGATGCACCAGTCCTGGATGTTGTTCATCCACTGGTTGTAGGTGTTGACCCAGTTCTCGGGCACGAAGCGCACTTCGCCGGACTGCACGGCGTCGATCGCCTTCTGCGCAATGGATTGGCCCTTCGCGTCAGGCTTGCTCATTGCGACGAACCATTGGTCGGTGAGCATCGGCTCGATGACGGCGCCGGTGCGCGTGCAGCGCGGGACCATCAGCTTGTGCTTGACCGTGTCGACCAATGCGCCGATGGCTTCGAGGTCGGCCACGATGGCCTTGCGCGCGACGAAGCGGTCGAGGCCGCGGTACTTCTCGGGCGCGTTCTCGTTGACGGTGGCGTCCAGCGTGAGCACGCCGATCATCGGCAACTTGTGGCGCTGGCCGACGGCGTAGTCGTTGTTGTCGTGCGCGGGCGTGACCTTGACCACGCCGGTGCCGAAGGCCTTGTCGACGTATTCGTCGGCGATCACGGGGATGAGGCGGTCGACCAGCGGCAGCCTGACGTTCTTGCCGATGAGGTGCGTGTAGCGCTCGTCTTCGGGGTGGACCATCACGGCGGTGTCGCCGAGCATGGTTTCGGGGCGCGTGGTCGCGACCGTCAGCGAACCTGATCCGTCTTCCAGCGGGTAGGCGATGTGCCAGAGGAAGCCGTTCTCTTCCTCGCTCTCGACTTCCAGATCGCTCACAGCGGTCTTCAGCACCGGATCCCAGTTGACGAGGCGCTTGCCGCGGTAGATCAGGCCTTCTTCATAGAGCTTGACGAAGGTGTCGGTGACGACCTTCGACAGCTTGTCGTCCATCGTGAAGTACTCGCGGCTCCAGTCGACCGTGTCGCCGAGCCGGCGCATCTGGCCGGTGATGGTGTTGCCGGACTGTTCCTTCCACTCCCACACGCGCGCGACGAAGTTCTTGCGGCCGAGTTCGTGGCGGTCGAGCTTCTGTTCCTGCAGTTGGCGCTCGACCACGATCTGCGTGGCGATGCCGGCATGGTCGGTGCCGGGCACCCAGACCGTGTTGTCACCCTTCATGCGGTGGTAGCGCGTGAGGCTGTCCATGATCGTGTGGTTGAACGCGTGGCCCATGTGCAGCGTGCCGGTGACGTTCGGCGGCGGCAACTGGATGGCGAAGGCCGGGGCGCCTTCCTGTGGCGCCTGCGTGCCGCGGTAGCCGGCCTTGGCATAGCCGCGGCGCTCCCACTCCGGGCCCCAGTGCGCTTCGAGCGCGGCGGGTTCAAAGGACTTGGACAGGCTCTCGAGGCCAGGTTGAAGCAGGGTGTCGCTCATGGGGGTGCAGGGGGAACGCGAACGCTTCGCGTGGAAGTCGTTCGGGACAGTAGGAGAAGGGCCGCGATTTTATTCGACGCCGCCACGCAGCAGGCGCTCGGGGCCGCGCGCCTTCTGCGTGGCGCCTGCCAGCACGGGCGTGGCGCTCGTCCTGCCGTCGTTGTGCGAATTGATATTCGGCTGGTTTTCCGGAATTAATTGTCAATTGAGCGGGCACGGGGGCGCAAGTGGGAAGTTTCTGCATGGCGTTTGGGAATTGTCTTGCGAATTCCGTCGGAGCCTCCTACATCGTTTATCAAGTGAATGTTCTTTAATAGATGGGTTGGATGCGACAGCCTCATTGTATGGAGTCGCCCCCGCCATGGCTTGCTCAAGCGTTGGTTGCCATCCTTTCGAGAGCTGAATTGGAGCGTGAATTAATTGCTTGGAAAGAATTCACGATCAAGGCAGTGACAAAGGCAATTGATGAAAAGTTGACCGAATTGAATCAATTGAAACCGCCAATGACGGGTCAATTGTCAAGACGGTGCAAGACTTGAGGACTTAACAATATTTCGGGCAAAAACGCAGCACGCGTCGCTCGTCGGACCACAGAGTTGATTGAACATATGAACACCCAAAAGGCAAAATTTGGCGCCCCCGCACTCCGGCTGGGCAAGGCTGTCCTCAAGCGTCCGGCGCACGCCGCGTTGCTGTGCATTGCGCTGACCGGTTGCGCGGTCGCCCCGCAGCCCTTCGAGGTCAAGCAGAACAAGGACCGCGCCACCGACCTGATCCAGCGCGTCGCCGCCGACCAGGAGCCCGTCGCTGCCCCGATCGACCTGTACGAAGCCATGGCGCGCGCCCTCAAGTACAACCTCGACTCGCGCGTCGAACTCATGACCGTGGCGCTGAGCCAGCGCGAGCTCGACCTCAAGAGCTACGACATGCTGCCCAAGGCGGTGGTCTCGCTGGACTACGCCGGGCGCAACAACGATTCCGGCGGCATCAGCCGCTCGATCAGCACCGGGCGCACCTCGCTGGAGCCCTCGACCTCCTCGGACCGCAACGTGCTCGCCAGCGACCTGACGCTGAGCTGGGACGTGCTGGACTTCGGCCTGTCCTATGTGCGTGCCAAGCAGGCTGCCGATGAAGTCAACATCGCCGAAGAGCGCAAGCGCAAGGTCGCCAACCGCATCGTCGAGGACGTGCGCACCGCCTACTGGCGCGCTGTGTCTGCCGAGCGCCTGCTGGGCAAGATCAACGAACTCGAGGTCGTCACCAAGTCTGCCCTCGAACAAGCAGAGAAGCAGGAGAAGGCGGGTCTGTCCGCCCCGCTGGCGCCGCTGACCTACCAGCGCGAACTGCTGAGCATCCGCCGCGAGGCGCAGAACCTGGGGCGTGAGCTGAGCGTGGCCAAGCAGCAACTCGCAGCACTCATGAACCTGCCCCCGGACACGCAATTCAAGGTCGCCATGCCCACGCGCACCCTGCAGTGGAAGCCCTTCAGCCTCCCCGGCAAGGACATGCTGCAGACGGCCATCGAGAACCGTCCGGAACTGCGCGAAGTGGCCTACCAGCTGCGCAACAACGACCGTGAGGAGACGGCGGCCTACCTGCGTGCCTTGCCGAGCCTGCGCGTCTTCGCGGGCCTGGACGCCAGCAGCAACAGCTTCCTCTACAACGCCAACTGGCTGGGCTTCGGCGCACGAGCCAGCTGGAACCTGCTGAACGTGTTCAGCCTGCCGGCGGCGCAAGCCAAGGTGAAGGCGCAGGGCCAGTTGCTGGACCAGCGCGCACTCGCCCTGACGATGGCGGTGGGCACGCAGGTCGAGGTGGCGCGAGCGCGCTATGAATTCCGCATCCGCGAGCTCGACACGGCCAGCCGCTACTACGGCGTGCAGGAAAAGATCGAGAAGCAGATCGACGCGGGCTTCAAGGCCGACAAGCTCAGCCGCCAGACGTTGATCCGCGAGCAGATGAACACGCTCGTGTCGGAAGTGCGCTACGACATGGCCCTTGCAGACCTGCAGAACGCCTACGCCAACGTGTACTCGTCACTGGGCATCGACCCGGTGGACAAGGACATGAGCACCACGCAACCAGTCAACGAACTGGCCGGCAGGCTGCGCGGCATGTGGGCCAAGCGCCAGGACGCAGTGGCCACGGCCGCCTCGCCTTCGAAGTCCTGAGTCTGGCGCGCGTCGAGCGTCGCATCCCCAGACCACAGGCATCCACAGCGTCGGGCCCCCCGCCATCGGGACGCCCGGCCTTGAACACCTCCCAGCCCCGTCAGTTTCAGTTCAGCCAGTAAGTCATCATGTCCAAAACATCACGTCATCAGAAGCGCGGAACCTCCTCGTCCAAGGCCCTGAAGGCCGCGCCGCAGCTTCGCCTGCAAGCCCTCGAGTCCCGCGTCCTGCTGGACGCCGCAGCGGCTGCGACTGCGGCCCAGGCGACTGACCACGCGCAGGCCGCGTCGGCGCACGCGCCTGATGCGGCGAATGCTGAACTGATGCAGGCGCTGGAGCACGCCAACGTCGCGGCTGCACCCGTAGAAGCCGGCAACAGCGCGCCGCGCGCAAGCGAACCCGCTGCGGCGAACGTCTATTTCATCGACCACACGCTGCCCGACGTCGACACCCTCGTGAAGGACCTGGGCCCCAACGCCGAAGTGCACTTCATCGAGGCGGGCCAGGACGGTGTGCACGAGATGGCGCAAGTGCTGCAAGGCCGCACCGACATCTCCTCGATCCAGATCCTCAGCCACGGCAGCGCCGGCGAACTGCACCTGGGCACGGCCGTGATCAACGCGGCCAGCATGCAGGGCGAATACCGCGACGAACTGGCCGCCATCGGCAAGAGCCTCTCGGCCGACGGCGACATCCTGATCTACGGTTGCGACTTTGCCGCAGGCGACAGCGGCGAGCACGCCGCCGAATTGCTGGCCGACATCACCGGCGCCGACGTGGCAGCCTCCACCGACCCGACGGGCGCCGAGCGCCTGGGCGGGGACTGGGACCTCGAGGACAGAGTCGGCTCCATCGAAGCGGCTTCGGTGCGCGCTGCCGACTGGGATCACCTGCTGGCGACTCCTGTCATCAAAGGCGGGGGCACGAGCGTGCCCATCCACCAGGACAGCGGATCGCAGATGCTGACCGGCCTGTCGGTCACCCCCGGCATGGCGAACGACAACCTCATGGTGCTGATTCAGCCATTGTCAGACGGCACGATGGACAGCGCTGGCGCGCCTGGCGTCACCGTGACCGGGAGCGGCACCAATGCGCTGCGGATCGAAGGCTCGGCCGCGGCAGTCAACGCATTGCTCGCCGGCGCCAACGGTGGCGTCAGGTTGACGCCCGCCGCAGGCTTCACCGGCTTCGTGAACGCTCAATTCAACGTGTACGAGTCGGCTCCCAACATGTCCTCGGCCGGGATGGCCGCTTCCTTCCTGCAGTTCCGGGTGGATGCCGCCCCCAATGACCCGCGCCTGAACCTGGACCCGAACAACTCGCGGGGCGGGGCCAACAATGCCAACAACGAATCCATCTACCTGGCAGGCACGACCCTCAAGAGCGTGAACCTGGCAGACGCGGCGGACGCCTCGGCTTCCCTGGTCGGCTCGGTCACGTCCTTCAAGTCCCTGACGATCACCTCGGGCGGCGTGCTCGACGGCACCAGCGAAGCGCTGACTATCGGCGGCGCCAAGGTGCCGCTGGGCTCCACGGCCGACGTCACCGTCACCGTTGGCGGCACCACCTTCCTGGTCCACCCGACCGCCGCTGGCAAGTTCACCATCACCAACGCGGCCGGCGGCAGCGCGGTGATCCCGCCCGCGGACCTGACGGCGCTGATCCGCTCGATCACGTATTCGAACGCGGCCGGACTCAACGCCCACCTGGGCGACCGCTCCTTCTTCCTGCAGGCCTCGGACGGCACGAACCTGTCGAACACCGTGGTCGCCAAGGTCTCGGTCGACCTCGATTCGGACGGCGACGGCATCGGCAACAAGACCGACCTGGACGACAACGGCGACGGCATTCTCGACCGTGACCAGAACGGCCCCAACCTCATCAAGAACGGCAACTTCTCGGGCTCGACGGCATCAGGTTGGTATACAGGTGCGCTGCCCGGCAAGGCGGGCAACGTGTGGGACGCCTACGGCTACGGCAACGGCACCCGCGGCTGGGAGTCGGACCAGACGGGCGGTCTGTTCGCTGAACTGAACCCTGGCGTGGGCGCCAGCCCTGCCGGCAGCATGCAAAGCGTGGTCAATGAGTTGAATACCACGACCGAGGCCGTCTACTACAAGTTCGAGCAGCCGCTGGCTGCGGCGAAGTACGAATACACCTTCGACCTGGCCGACCGCTTCACCCACGGAGGCATGGACGGCTACGAGGTGTCGATGTACAACGTCGACACCAAGACCTTCGGCCCGGTATTGGCCCAAGGCATGATCTCCGGCCTGCCCAGCGGCGGCAGTTCCCCGGACGGCCAGGTGTTCCGCACCTTCAGCGGCAACTTCACGCTGCCCACCACCGGCAACTACGTCCTGGCCTTCCGCGTCACGCCCAACACCGGTTCCACCAACGACTACCTGATCGACCGCGTGGCGATGCGCGAAGTGGCCAATCCGCCGGTGGCGGGCGACGACGCATTCGTCACCAATGAAGACACGCCGGTCGCGTTGAAGCTTCTGGCCAACGATACCGATCCCGACGGCGATGCGCTCAAGGTCAGCTCGATCAATGCCACGGCCCTGACTGGCGGCGCGCAGACCATCGCGGTGCCCCATGGCGCCGTCAAGATCGCGGCCGATGGCAGCATGAGCTTCGTGCCGGCGGCCAACTACAACGGCCCCGCAACCTTCGACTACGTGGTGCAGGACACCAGCGGCAAGACCGACACGGGCACGGTGAACATCACGGTCACGCCGGCGAACGATCCGCCGGTGGCGATGAATGACAGCTTCTCGACCCAGGAGGACAAGCCGGTCGTCGTGAGCCTGATCGGCAACGACACCGATGTCGACGGCGACACGCTGCACCTGGTCTCGATCAATGGTGTGGACATCACTCCCGGCACTGCGCAATCGATCGATGTTCCGAACGGCAAGGTCAACGTCGCCACCGACGGCACGCTCACCTTCGTGCCCAACGCGAACTACAACGGCACGGCCGGCTTCGACTACGTCGTGGCCGACACTTCGGACGCCAGGGCCACAGGCCATGTCGCGGTCGACGTGACGCCGGTGAACGATCCGCCGGTGGCAAAGAAAGACGTGTACTTCACCGAGGAGGACGTGCCGGTGACGATCAACCCGCTGGCCAACGACACCGACCCGGATGGCGACGCGCTGCACATCGTGTCGATCAATGGCGTGCCGCTCACGCCCGGCATCGCGCAGAGCATCGACGTGACCAACGGCAAGGTCAACGTGGCTGTGGACGGCACGATCGTCTTCGTGCCGGGCAAGGACGTCACGGGTTGGGTGAACTTTACCTATGTGGTTGCCGACACCTCGGGCGCCGAGAGCACGGGCAATGTCCAGGTCGGCATGAAGCCGTCGAACGACGCGCCGGTGGCGACGGACGACACCTTCGTCACGAAGGAAGACACCGCGATCGCGCTGACCGACCTGAAGGCCACGGGCCACGTCACCATCGACGTGGCGCCGGTGAACGATGCCCCTGTCATCACGCCGCTGCCGCCGGTGCAACCGGTCGAGCCGGGCAATCCGGGCAATCCCGGCACCCCGGCAGAGCCGGGCGTGCCCCACGGTCCGAGCGAACCTGGCGCACCGGGGGAGCCGGTGCAGACCCTGGTCAGCACGCCGGAAGACCAGCCGCTGGTGGTGCTGCCGAAGGACGGCCTGCTGTCCAACGTCAGCGACATCGACGGCGACACGCCGACCATCAAGGACTTCACGGTCCAAGGCCTGCCGGGCCCCGTCGACGCGGGCAAGCAACTGGAGCACGCGAGCCGGCACCGTTCGTCCGCCAACCAGGACCTGATGAAGGCGCTCGGCGGCTGCTGATACCCGGCCGCGCCCGCTGAACCGAATCGCCCGGAACCGGCCCGCTTGATTGCGGCGCCGGTTCCGGGCGTTTTTTTTTATTGGCAATTCTGTCTTGCTTCCGAATATTCCTGAAGGCGAATAGGAAATGTCAGCGCCGCTGTGGGAAGGCTCCCGCAGACCGGAAACGGCAATTTTCTTAATATTGAACCCGTCAGATGTTCCACCCGTCCTGAAGCGAGTGGATTCCAGCAAATGACGGCAAGCCTGAAAATTCGTCGAACTCTCCTCCGAGCACAGACGATCTGAAAGTCGAGCCAGTGCAGCGATTTCCATTGCTTTCAGGAGCCGATTCCAAAATCGTTGTGGGACTGATTGCCGTGGAGCACAAAGATTTTTAATTGTGAAGTATTGATTGATTCAGCCTCCGGCCAGTCGCCAAAGGGTATTCATCAATTCCACGGTTCGGGAAAATTGGCGGAGGTTGATTAATTCGAGCAAAGCGCAATTGCGCCGAGCACAGGCAATACACACGGAGTTCCAGACGATATGACAAGCGCAAGATTTCTCAAGCCCGCCCAGTGGATCCTCAAGCGTCCGGCGCACGCCGCGTTGCTGTGCATTGCGCTGACCGGTTGCGCGGTGTCCCCGCAGCCCTTCGAGGCCAGGCAGAACAAGGACCGCGCCACCGACCTGATCCACCGCGTCGCAGCCGACCAGGAGCCCGTCACCGGCGCGATCGACCTGTACGAAGCCATGGCGCGCGCCCTCAAGTACAACCTCGACTCGCGCGTCGAACTCATGACCGTGGCGCTGAGCCAGCGCGAGCTGGACCTCAGGAGCTACGACATGCTGCCCAAGGCGGTGGTCTCGCTGGACTACGCCGGGCGCAACAACGACTCCGGCGGCATCAGCCGCTCGATCAGCACCGGGCGCACCTCGCTGGAGCCCTCGACCTCCTCGGACCGCAACGTACTGGCTTCCGACCTGACGCTGAGCTGGGACGTGCTGGACTTCGGCCTGTCCTACGTGCGTGCCAAGCAGGCCGCCGACGAAGTCAACATCGCCGAGGAGCGCAAGCGCAAGGTCGCCAACCGCATCGTCGAGGACGTGCGCACCGCCTACTGGCGCGCTGTCTCCGCCGAGCGCCTGCTGGGCAAGATCAACGAACTCGAAGTCGTCACCAAGTCCGCGCTCGAACAGGCCGAGAAGCAGGAAAAGGCGGGTCTCTCCGCACCGCTCGCGCCGCTGACCTACCAGCGCGAACTGCTGAGCATCCGCCGCGAGGCGCAGAACCTGGGCCGTGAACTGAGCGTGGCCAAGCAACAACTCGCCGCGCTGATGAACCTCCCGGCCGACACCTCCTTCAAGGTCGCCATGCCCACGCGCAACATGCAGTGGAAGCCCTTCAGCCTGCCAGGCCAGGACATGCTGCAGACGGCCATCGAGAACCGTCCGGAACTGCGCGAAGTGGCCTATCAGCTGCGCAACAACGACCGTGAAGAGACGGCGGCCTACCTGCGCGCACTGCCGAGCCTGCGCGTGTTCGCGGGCCTGGACGCCAGCAGCAACAGCTTCCTCTACAACGCCAACTGGCTGGGCTTCGGCGCACGGGCCAGCTGGAACCTGCTGAACGTGTTCAGCCTGCCGGCGGCGCAAGCCAAGGTGAAGGCGCAAGGCCAACTGCTGGACCAGCGCGCACTCGCCCTGACGATGGCGGTGGGCACGCAGGTCGAGGTGGCGCGTGCGCGCTATGAATTCCGCATCCGCGAGCTCGACACGGCCAGCCGTTACTACAACGTGCAGGAAAAGATCGAGAAGCAGATCGACGCGGGCTTCAAGTCCGACAAGCTCAGCCGCCAGACGCTGATCCGCGAGCAGATGAACACGCTCGTGTCGGAGGTGCGCTACGACATGGCGCTGGCAGACCTGCAGAACGCCTACGCCAACGTGTACTCCTCGCTGGGCATCGACCCGGTGGACAAGGACATGAGCACCACGCAACCGGTCAACGAACTCGCCGGCAGGCTGCGCGGCATGTGGGCCAAGCGCGGGGACTCGGTGGCGATTGCCCCGGCTTCCTCCAACTCCTGAACAACTCCTACTGATCGATCAACGCCATGACTCACTCCCTCTCCCAAGTCCAGGTCGGCTCGTTCAAGCGCGCCGCCCACCTCAGCCTCCTCGGCCTCGCCCTCGCAGCTCCCTTCGCGATGGCACAGACCGCACCTGGCGCCGATGCCGGCGTCGCACGCGGCGTGCTGCGTGCGCAGCAGGAAGCCGTGCTCTCCAGCAGCGTCTCCGAGCGCATCACAAGCATGCCTTTCCGCGAAGGCGACCGCTTTCCGAAGGGCGCCGTGCTGGTCGGCTTCGACTGCGCCCGCCTCGGCGCCGAACTGAATGCGGCCCGTGCCGGCCAGAAGGCCGAGGCACGTAATGCCGAAGTGCAGAGCGCCTTGCTCGGCATGGAAGCCACCGGCCGCGCCGAAGCCGAGATCGCCGGCCTCAAGGAAAAGGAACGTGCAGCGCAGTCGCAGGTCATCCAGGAACGCATGACCGGCTGCCGCGTGGTCGCGCCCTTCGCCGGCCGCGTCGTGGAGACGATGACCCGCGTGCACGAATCGCCGCAAGCCAACGAGAAGCTGATGCGCGTCGTGAGCGACGGCCCGGTCGAGCTGCACATGGTCGTGCCGTCGAAATGGCTCGCCTGGCTGCACACCGGTTCCGACTTCAATTTCAAGGTCGACGAAACGGGCGACGTGCTGCAAGCCAAGGTGCAACGCATCTCGGGCGGCGTGGATGCCGTGAGCCAGACGATCAAGGTGATCGCGGCCGTGCCGAAGATACCGGCGCAAGTCCTGCCCGGCATGAGCGGCCGCGCCACCCTCGGCGCCGCAGCGCCTGTCGCGGCGACCGCTGCGGCGGTTCCCGTTGCCGCCGCCGTCCCCAATGCGCAAGTCGCCGCCGCGCCGGTCGCTCCGGTTGCATCCACCAGCACGAAGGTCACGGCCGTCGCGCAAACCACGAGCGCCGTGCGCGCCCGCTGAACACCATGACCGCCGCTCACAAGATCCAGCCGGCCGTGGCCGGCGAAACGGCCACGCCGGTGGCGCGTCCCCGGCTCGTGGTCCGCGACAGCCGCGCCGCCAACGTGCAGCGGCCCGTCCAATCACCTGTTACTGCAAAGCCGGCAGCGGACGCGCGGAAGGGCGCCAGCGCAGCGGCATCCGCCGCCGTGTCAGCTGCCGCTGCATCCGCTGTACCAGCTGCCGCCGCCATGCCGGCGACCGCGCCAGCCAGTGCCGCGATGAGCGCCAGCATCGCCCACCTGATCCGCATCGAAGGCGAACTGCGCCGCATCACGACGCGCGAAGCCCTGTGGCAGCACCTGGCCAATGAAGCCGTGGCCCTGCTGCCTTTCGGCCAGGCGCTGGTGCTCGAATCGCGCGAATCCATCGCGAAGGTCGCTCGGTCGAAGACCATGGCGAAGTTCAAGAAGGCAGAGGCGGCTTCCGACGCCGACCTCACCGCATGGTCCGTCGCAGCCGTCTCGGGCCTGGCCCGCGTCAACCGCGATGCGCCGATGCTGCGCTGGTACGAGAACCTGACGGCCACGCTGTGGCGCCAAGGCGAAGTCGCCCGCACCATGCACGCCTTCAGCCTGCCGTCGTACGCCGATCCCGCCGATCCGTGTACCGAGGAAGCGGCCCTGCGCCACATGCTCTGGGTGCCCCTCGTCGACGGCGGGCAGGCCATCCAGACCGGCTGGCTGCTGGCTCGCGACACCGAATGGGAAGAGTCGCACCAGAAGCTCGCCGAGCGCCTGGCACAAGCCTATGCCCATGGCGCGAGCGCCATCGCGGGCCGCGTCAAGCCCGCCCGCAAGTGGCGCCAGCACTACCGCAAGGCAGCCATCGGCGCGGCAGTCGCGACGCTGTTGCTGGCCTTCGTGCCGGTGCCGCTGACGACGCTGGCCCCGGTGGAAGTCACGCCGCAGGATCCCTTCGTCGTGGCCGCACCCGTGGCTGGCGTGGTCGAGCGCATCCTGGTCGCCCCCGGCGCACAGGTGAAGGAAGGCACGCCGCTGGTCCAGCTCGTGGACACCACGCTGCGCAGCGACTTCGAAGTCGCCACCCAGAAGCTCGAAGTGGCCCGCGCCAAGATGCTGCGCTTCCAGCAAGCCTCCATCGACGACCAGACCGCCAAGCGCGAACTCGCGGTCGCGCAGAGCGAAGAGACCGTCGCCAGCGCCGAACTCGACTTCGCACGCGCCATGCTCGACAAGTCGATCATCAAGGCCAAGGAGCCCGGTGTCGCCCTGTTCGGCGATCCGCGCGACTGGGTCGGCCGCCCGGTGGCGGTGGGCGAGGCGATCATGCGCGTCGCCAACCCGAAGAACGTCGAGTTCCAGATCAAGATGCCGGTGGCCGATGCGGTCAACCTGCGCGATGGCGCCGAAGCCAAGGTCTTCCTCGATGCGGCACCGTTGTCGTCGATCAAGGCGACCGTGGTGCGCGCGGCCTACAAGGCCGAGGCCGATGCGGCTGGCGTGGCCAGCTTCACGGTCACGGCCCGCGCCGACGACCTCAAGGCACCGGCCGAGCGCCTGGGCCTGCGCGGTACGGCGCGCGTCTACGGCGAGCCTGTCTCTCTCTTTTATTACGTGATGCGTCGCCCGCTCACCGCGCTGCGTCAATGGACTGGAATCTGATGCCATGGAACACGCAACCGCTCTTCCTGGAATGCAACCCGGTCTGCAAGCCGGCATGCAAGCTGCCGCGGCCAGGCCCAAGTTCGACGACCAGGTGCTGCCGCCCTTGCGGCAAGACCTGCGCCTGATCGAAGGCGGCGCCGGCGGCGTCAAGGCCGGCACGGAAGGCCAGTGGAAGATCCACGACCCGATGGCCCAGCGCTTCTTCGAGATCGAGCGCGATGCGGTCGACCTGCTGGCGCACTGGGGCGCCGGCACCGTGGGCGCCATGCGCGCCCAACTGGCCGCCGACAACGGCCGCCAGGTCTCCGACGAATCGATCGCGGCACTGCTGGAGTTCCTGCAACGCCACGAACTGGTTCGCCCCGTACCGATGCAGACCTTCGCGCGCGTGCGCCGCCAGGCCGATGGCGCCAAGCGCTCGTTCGGCAACAAGCTGCTGCACAGCTACCTGTTCTTCAAGGTGCCGCTGGCACGTCCCGATGCCTTCCTGCGCAGCACGCAGCACCTGGTGCGCGTGTTCTTCCAGCCGGCGTTCTGGCTGGCGTTGGCGGGCCTGGGCCTGTTCAGCCTCTACCTCGTCTCGCGCCAGTGGGACGCCTTCCTGCACACCTTCCCCGACATGTTCTCGGTGGCCGGCATCGCCACCTTCGGCATCAGCCTGGCGCTGGTCAAGACGCTGCATGAACTCGGCCACGGCTACACGGCAGTGCGCATGGGCTCCCGCGTCACGACCATGGGCGTGGCCTTCGTCGTGATGACGCCCATCCTCTACACCGACACCACCGACGCATGGCGCCTGCCGAACCGTCGCCAGCGCGTGCTGATCGATGCGGCCGGCATGGCCGTGGAACTCATCATCGCGGTGATCGCCACCTACATCTGGATCTTCACGCCCGAGGGCGCACTGCGCCATGCCGCCTTCGCCCTGGCGACGACGAGCTGGGTCATGAGCATCGCGGTCAACTGCAACCCGCTGATGCGCTTCGACGGCTACTACCTCTTCAGCGACATGATCGGCGAGCCGAACCTGCAGGAGCGTTCGTTCGCGATGGGCCGCTGGTTCCTGCGCGAACAGCTGTTCGGCTACGGCGACGAGCAGCCCGAGCCGGCGCAAGGCCGCCAGCGCGTGATGCTGATCTGCTTCGCGTATGCGACCTGGGTCTATCGCTTCTTCCTGTTCCTGGGCATCGCGTTCCTGGTCTATCACTTCTTCTTCAAGGCGCTCGGCATCTTCATGTTCGCCGTGGAAATGGGCTGGTTCATCGTGCTGCCGATCTGGCGTGAGATGAAGGTATGGCTGCAGCGCCGCAATGAGACGGGTGCGCGGGTTCGCGTCACTTCGGTCGTCACGCTGGCACTGCTGCTTGCCTTCCTCGTGCCGTTCCCCTACATGGTCCGCATCCCGGCGGTGCTGACGGCTGCCGAGCAGGCGCCGTCCTTCGCACCGCGGCCGGCAAGGATCGAGCAGGTCCTAGTGAAGGCCGGCGACCCGGTCAAGGCAGGGCAGGTGATGATGAAGCTCTCGGCGCCCGAGATCGACCAGCAGCTGCAAGCAGCCGGGGACCGCGCCGCGCTGCTGGAAGAACGCATGGGCCGCCGCGCCTCGGACTCGCGTGACCTCTCCGACAGCCTGGTGCTGATGCGCGAACTGCGCCTGGAACGCGACCGCATCGACGGCCTGAACCGTGAGAAGGCCCGGCTCGTGGTGCAGGCCCCGATGGACGGCACCGTGATGGAGATCGCCGCCGAGTTGCATCCCGGCCGCTGGATCAATGCGCAGACCATGCTCGTGCTGGTCGGCAAGCCCGGCGTGCTGGAAGCGCGCGGCTACATCGACTCCGAAGACCTGGCGCGCATCGAGGAGGGCGACAAGGGCCGCTTCGTCGACGAGCACCACATGGCGGCATCGCGCGACATCCAGGTCAAGCGCATCGGCGCCGCAGCGTCGGACTCGCTGGACAACTGGCTGCTGGCATCCACCTTCGGCGGCCCGGTCGACGCGCGGGCCGAAGGCAAGAAGGCACGTTCCGAGCATGCGATGTTCGAGATCGCCGCAACGGCGAGCAGCCCGGAAGGCGTTGCGCCCCGCACCGAGCTGCGCGGCGAGATGCATGTGCGCGGCGCCGCCCAGAGCATGGCGGTGCGCGTATTCAAGCGCGTGGTGCACGTGCTGGTTCGGGAAGGCGCGGCGTAAGCAAAGCGCGATTCTGCTGAAATAAATGACGGCCACCTTCGGGTGGCTGTTTTCATTTCTGCTTGCGAATTATTTGAATTCAAATGATGCGAACAAATGGACGGACGGATGAAAATTTCTGGTTGATTGACAGGGCTGAAACATGCCCTAAAAGGAACCCGGTCTCTTTGGCGGGTTTTTAAGTCATTGCTATTTTTCTTGCGCCAATTGTGTGGCTTGAATTGGGTCTCAATGGACGATGCGGACTGGCAGCGCGCCGCCTGGACACTGCTGCAGGACACGCCGGCAGCGCGCCCGGCGCCGCGTGAATCCTGGCCGCTTCGGAAATTTCCAATAAGTCCGAAGTTCTTTCCTCATGCCCCTGCAGGACGTTTCTCGATCGACGAACGAATGGGAGATGCACGCGTTTGGCGGCGCCAATCGACTATCGCGACCGCTCCCCGTTTGAGAAAATTGCAGGTGATGAATGTTGATCGAGTCGAGTGATGCAACGGGCATGGCAGGCAGATCATTACAGCGGAATCCAGATTCAAATTCCGCAATTACCTAATTCGAAGGAAGACCGCATGTTCAAGATCTCACGTCGCCAAAATCGCAACACCGCAATGGCACTGACTGCCGCAAGCGCCGCGCCCAAGAAGATCCGCCTGCAGGCCCTCGAAGCCCGCGTACTGCTCGACGCCGCCGCTGCCGCGACCGCCGAGACGACGGCCGAGCAAGCCCACGCGGCAGCCGCACCTGCGGCGCCCGATGCCGGCAACGCCGAACTGATGCACGCGCTCGAGCAGGCGAACAGCAAGGCGGTCGCGCCGGTCGAAGCGGAAGGAACTCGCGCGCCCCAGCAGGCCGCGGCGACCGGCACCAACGTCTACTTCATCGACCGTTCCGTCGAAGACTCGCAGGTCCTGGTTGCTTCGCTGGGGGCCAACGCCGAAGTCCATTTCATCGAATCGAACACCGATGGCGTGCATGCCATTGCCGAGACGCTGCAAGGCCGCACCGACATTGCTGCGATCCACATCATCAGCCACGGCGCAGAAGGCCACCTGGAACTCGGCAACGCCATCCTCTCGACCGAGAGCATGCAGGGCCAATACCGTGACGACCTCACCATCATCGGCCACGCTCTGGCGGTCAATGGCGACATCCTGATCTACGGCTGCGACTTCGGCGCCGGCACCGAGGGTGCCCACGCGGCGGAAGTGCTCAGCGACATTGCCGGCGCCGACGTCGCAGCATCGACCGACCCGACGGGCGCGGAACGCCTGGGCGGCAACTGGACGCTGGAAGACCACGTCGGCTCGATCGAGGCGACCTCCGTGGAAGCGCGCGACTGGGATCACACGCTGGCCCCCCAGGCTCCGGTCGTTGTGCCCGCGTCCAGCACCAGCACGACGCTCGACACGGATGGCGACGGCGTCATCGACAACACCGACATCGACGACGACAACGACGGCATCCTCGATGTGATCGAAGACTGGACACCATCTCTCGTCGACGGCACGAACGAAGGGGCGTTCGGCGTCGCCTGGACGGAGAACACCAACACCGCCAGCCTGAACTCCACCGTGGCAGGCACGGGCTGGACGTCCAACGAAGGGACTGCCGACACCTGGAAGGGGCCCTTCTCCCTGAACGGCAGCGGCTTCTGGGCGGGCGCGATGAACGGCGTTCCGGGTGCCGCTGACGGCGATGTCTTCATCGCCTTCTACAACGGCTCCCTCACTGAATCGATCGCCCGCACGATCCCCGCATCCGCCGGCATCCAGGTCGGAGACACGGTCCGCATCGACTTCGCGCAGATCTTTGGCGGCGTGAACGGAATGACCACGCTGGGCACGGTCGCGAACTTGATCTTCACCATCGACGGCGTGGCCTACTCGGGCAAGTCGCTCACCTATGAAGGCAACGTGGCCAAGACCTGGTCCACGGATTCGTTCACCTTCATCGCCAAATCGACCGCACCGAAGATCGTCGTCTCGATCGGCGGCGCTGGCGAGGCCCGCTACCTGGGATTCGACTCCTTTGAAATCCGCAACGTGAGCGCCCTGGCCAGAACGGGAGGGAAGGACTCGGACAACGACGGCATTCCGGATCGCCTGGACATCGACAGCGACAACGACGGCATCACGGACAACGTCGAAGCGCAGGCCAGCGGCTCCTACATCGCACCGTCGGGCTCCGGCCTGGCCATGACCGACCTCGACCACGACGGTCTCGATGACCGTTATGACGCCAACACCAGCGACATCTCCACTGCAGCCAGCAAGGGCCTGACGCCGGTGGACACGGACGGCGACGGCAAGCGCGACTACCTCGACCTGGACAGCGACAACGACGGCAAGCTCGACGTCGTCGAGCGTGGCGACGGCGCGCCGACTTCCCTGACCAGCACGGTCGATTCCGACCGCGACGGCCTGCTCGACATCTTCGAGGGCAGCAACCCGAACAACGGCTTCGTGGTGAACGGCAACAACCTGGCCGGCGGCAAGTTCACCCTGGCCGACAGCGACGGCGACACCGCTTCCAGCGGCATCGGCGCCGTGGCCATGACCAGGGACTTCGACTACCGCGACGCCACCAACGCGCCGCTCATCGACCTCAACTCCGCCGCCACCGGTGCCGACACGGCACGCGACAACGCGGTCGCCCAGGCCGGCGGCGCACCGGGCGTGGCGATCGCCAGCGCGACCGCCGACGTCAACGACCTCGGCGACAACGACCTCAGCACGATGCGCATCGCAGTGGGCGGCGTACGCGATGGCGCCAGCGAGATCGTCAACATCGGCGGCACCGACTTCGTGCTCAATGCCAACAGCACGAAGACCGTCAGCATCGGTGGCAACAGCTTCTCCGTGGCCTACACCACCGCCGGTGGCTTCGTCATCACCAGGTCTGCCGGCGGCGTCATGCCGGAAGGCAGCCTGGACGCGCTGGTGCGCGGCATCACCTACCGGGACACCAAGCTCGCTGCCACCGCAGGCAACCGCACGCTGTCCTTCGCGTTGACCGACGCCGGCGGCACCGTTTCGCCGACGGCGGTGGCGACCATCTCGGTGGTGCCGGGCAATACCCCGCCCCTCGCAGGTGCCGACCTGCTCAGCACCAACGAGGACACGCCGCTGGCCCTGAACCTGCTCGCCAACGACACGGATGCGGACGGCGACACGCTGCGCATCGACTCGATCAACGGCGTGCTCCTTACGCCGGGCACGGCGCAGGACATCGCTGTGCCGCACGGGATGGTGAAGGTCGCCGCGGACGGCAGCATGAGCTTCGTGCCCGCCGCCGACTACAACGGCCCGGTTGCGTTCAACTACGTGGTCAGGGACCCGTCTGGCGCGGCTGCCACGGGCAACGTCACGGTCGACGTGAAGTCGGTAAACGACGCGCCTGTCGGACGCAATGACGTTGGCACCGCTGCCGAAGACACGACCCTGAACGTGCCGAAGGCCTCGGGCCTGCTGGCCAACGACACCGACGTCGACGGCGACACGCTGTCCGTCACCGGCTTCAGCATCCCCGGCGTGACCGATGCCAACTACACCATCACCGATGGCAAGGGTGGCGACTCCACGGGTGAACTCACGCTCAAGGTGACGGCGGTCAACGACGCCCCGGTGGCCGGGGACGACACGCTGACGGTCAAGGAAGACACGCCGCTCGTGCTCGACCTGCTCGCCAACGACACCGATGTCGACGGCGACACGTTGAAGATCACCTCGATCAACGGCACGCCGCTCACCGGTGGCGCGCAGACCATCGACGTGCCGAACGGCAAGGTCAACGTCGCCATCGACGGCACGATCAGCTTCACGCCGAACCGCGACTACAACGGCCCGGTCAGCTTCACCTACGAGGCGAGCGATCCGTCTGGAGCCAAGGGCACGGGCACCGTGAACATCGCGGTCACGCCGGTGAACGACGCGCCCGTCATCCAAGGCCCGTCGGGCAAGCCTGCCAACCCTGGCAACCTTGGCGAAGGCAACCCGGGCAACCCCGGCCAGCCAAAGCCGGGCGCGTCTGACGACGGCACTGCCATTGTCACCGAAGACACGCCGCTGGTGGTCACGCCGGAGAACGGCCTGCTGAGGAACGTCACCGATCCCGATGGCGACACGCTCGCCATCAAGGACTTCACGGTCGACGGCGTGCCAGGCCCGATCCTGGCCGGCCAGCCCGCGAACATCCCCGGCGTGGGCGTGCTCGTCATCCACCCCGATGGCGGCTACACCTTCACCCCGGCGCCCAACTACAACGGCCCGGTGCCGGGCGTCCACTACACGGTGGACGATGGCCACGGCGGCGAAGCGACGGGCGAGTTGATCCTGACGGTCAAGCCGGTCAACGACGCGCCCGTCGCCAACGACGACGCGGTCACGACCCTGGAAGACACACCCGTCGTGCTCGACCTGCTCGGTAACGACACCGACGCGGACGGCGACGCGCTCAAGATCACCTCGATCAACGGCACGCCGCTCACCGGTGGCGCGCAGGACATCGCTGTGCCGAACGGCATGGTGCACATCGGCAACGACGGCACGATCACATTCGTCCCGGCGCCCGACTACAACGGCCCGGTCGGCTTCAACTACGAAGTGTCCGACGCGTCGGGTGGAAAGAACACTGGCCACGTCAGCATCACGGTGACTTCGGTGAACGACGCGCCGGTGGTCATCGGCGAAAAAATGACGGGCACGAACGATCACCCGATCGTGGCCGGTCCCAAGGATGGCCTGCTGGCCAACGATCGAGACGTCGACGGCGACGCGCTGACCATCAAGGAGTTCACCGTTCCCGGCGTGCCGGGCCCGATCGAGGCCGGCAAGCCGGTGGAGATCCCCGGCGTCGGCACCTTGAACATCAACGCCGACGGCAGCTACAGCTTCACGCCGAACCGCAACTACAGCGGCGACCTGTCGGTGGTCTACACCGTGAGCGACGGCAAGGGCGGCCTGGTCAACGCAACGCTGACGCTGCATGTCCTGCAGGCCGACGACATGGCCCGCCACGACTATCCCTTCGTGTACGAGCCGTCGGACGACCTGTTCGGCCGCCACACGGGCGAATGGCGCAACGCCGACGGTACCTTCGAATCGCTGACAGGCGCACCGCGCCTGGATGTCGAAGGTGCGGTGGTCGATGCCGTCAATGGCGTGCAAAGCCTGAACGGCACGCAGGAACTTAATGCCCGCGGTGTGGTGCTGCAAGCCGTCAACGGCGTGGATTCGCTGCACGGCAGTTCGGTCGAGAGCACGCAGCGCGTGTTGGGCGCGGTCGAAGGCAGCAACGTCGTCAGCCATGTCGCCAGCGACAACACGCTGCACACGCAGCTCAATGCCGTCGATGGCTTCAGCGTCGAACCGCGCTCGATCACCTCGCTGCGCTTGGACGGTGACGTGCATCTGGAACTGGTCTCGCACGGCCAGCAGACCTGGATCGACGTGAGCGACCTCGCCGCGCCGGGCCACTCCGCCATCCAGAGCGTGAGCGCCACGCTGGCCGACGGCAAGGCGCTGCCGAGCTGGATTCGCGTCGACGGCCACGGCCACATCGCGATCGACCGCCCGGTCGGTGCCGAAGTGCTCACCTTGCGCATCAAGGTGGCGCGCGCCAGCGGCCAGTCCCAGACGCACGTGATCGAGATCGATTCGAACGCGGTGGAAATGCGCAAGGTCGGCGAATCGACGAAAGACAAGTCCGGCAAGTCGGGCAAGGCCGCCGGCAAGACGGCTTCGATGACCTTCGCGGACCAGCTCGGCCACGCCAGCAAGGCCCCGGCTTCGGTCGATGCCGAGCTGATGGCTCTGCTGGGCTGATCGCAGGGACAACAACACAACAAGAAGCAACGACTGCAAGCAAGGCTGGACCACCCGGCCCTGGCCCGCCGATCGCCCGCCTGCACACGGCGCGATCGGCGGGTATTTTTTGCCCGAAATAAGCATCCGCAGCCCCGCCCGATAATTCCTCGATGCTTTTCCTGTTGTCGCCCGCCAAGTCCCTGGACTACGAAACCCCCGTCCCGGCCGACCTGCCCGCCACCAAGCCCGTGTTCGAAGGTCCCAAGGGGCCGTCATCCGAACTGATCACGCTGCTGCGCGAAAAATCACCGCAGCAGATCGCCGAGTTGATGCACCTGTCGGACAACCTTTCCGCGCTCAACGTCGGCCGCTACGCCGCCTGGGCACAGCGGAGCACCGCCAGGAATGCGAAGCAGGCGGCGCTGGCCTTCGATGGCGACGTCTACGGCGGCCTCGACGCCAAGACCCTCGAGCCCGCGCAACTCGACTGGGCCCAGCAACACATCGTGATCCTCAGCGGCCTCTACGGCGTGCTGCGGCCGCTCGACCGGCTGCAGCCCTATCGCCTGGAAATGGGCACGCCGCTGCCCAACCGCCACGGCAACAACCTCTACGACTTCTGGGGCAGCCGCATCTCGGACTACCTCAACAAGCGCGCCGCGGCCGACCGCACGCCGGTGGTCGTCAACCTGGCGTCGAACGAGTACTTCCGGTCGGTCGACCGCAAGGCGCTGAAGGCCCGCATCGTCGAATGCGTGTTCGAGGAATGGAAGGGCGACCGTTACAAAGTCATCAGCTTCTTCGCCAAGCGGGCGCGCGGCCTCATGGCACGATGGGCCATCCTGCACCAGGCCACGACGCCCCGTGCACTCGAGAAATTCGACCTGGAGGGCTATCGCTTCGATGCCGCTGCGTCGAAGCCCGACAGACTCGTTTTTCGGAGGAAGACGCAATGAGCGGAGCACAGGCAGTGAGTCCGGAGCTGCGCGCCTGGATCGTGTCGCAACTGGCCGCGGGCCATTCGATACCCGCATTGAAGACCTCGATGCGCGATGCCGGCTGGCACGACGACGTGGCCAGCGCCGCGCTGGCCGAACTCGGCCCGCTGGCAACCGGCGCGGGCGTGGCCCCGGCGCCCCCGCGCGAGATGCCGGGGCCCGACCTGAGCAACGCACCTTTGGAGATCGATGCCGATGGCCGCAAGGTGCAGGTGCTGCAGACCCTGCAGAACCCGCGCGTGATCGTGTTCGGCAACCTGCTGTCGGACGACGAATGCGAGGGCCTGATCGCTGCCGCGCGCGAACGGCTGGCACGCTCGCTCACGGTCGAGACCAAGACCGGTGGCGAAGTCCTCAACATCGATCGCACCAGCGACGGCATGTTCTTCGAGCGCGGGGAAAACGCCATCGTCGCGCGGCTGGAGTCGCGCCTCGCGGCCCTGTTGCGCTGGCCGATCGAGTTCGGCGAGGGCCTGCAGATCCTGCGCTACAGCCCCGGCGCGCAGTACCGCCCGCACTACGACTACTTCGACCCGGTCGAGCCCGGCACGCCGGTCATCCTCAAGCGCGGCGGACAGCGCGTGGCGACGCTGGTCATGTACTTGCAGTCGCCGGAGCAGGGCGGGGCGACCACCTTCCCCGACGTCGGCCTGGAAGTGGGGCCGGTGCGCGGTAGCGGCGTGTTCTTCAGCTACGACCGGCCCGATCCGGCCACCAAGACGCTCCACGGCGGCGCACCCGTTCTCGCAGGCGAGAAATGGGTCGCGACCAAATGGCTGCGCGAACGCGAATTCAAGTAAACAGGCACCTCATGAAACTCAAGGCAAACGGAATCCAGATCGAAGTCGACGACAGCGGGGCCGACGGCAGCCAGGGCGACCGCCCGGTGGTGCTGCTCATCATGGGCCTGGGCATGCAGCTGATCGGCTGGCCGCCCGACTTCGTGCAGCCGCTCGTGGACGCGGGTTTTCGGGTAGTGCGCTACGACAACCGCGACATCGGCCTGAGCGAAGGCTTCGAGCACAAGGGCAAGCGCAGCCTGGTGTGGCAGACGCTGCGCCAGCGCATCGGCCTGCGTGTGCACTCGGCCTACACGCTGCAGGACATGGCCAACGACGCGCTCGGCGTGCTCGATGCGCTGGGTGTGCAGCGCGCGCATGTGATCGGCGCCTCGATGGGCGGCATGATCGCGCAACGCGTCGCCGCCACCGCGCCGGATCGCGTGCTGAGCCTGACCAGCATCATGAGTTCGAGCGGCGCGCGCGGGCTGCCCGGTCCGCATCCGCAGATCGCCAGCGGCCTGATGCGCCGCCCGAGGAGCCACGACGAAGACGCGCTGGTCGACTTCAGCGTCGGCTTCATCAAGCTCATCGCGAGCCCGGCGTACCCCTATGAACCCGTCGCATTGGCCACGCGCGTGCGCACCGGCATCCGGCGCGCCTACCGTCCCGACGGCGTGGTGCGCCAGATGCTCGCGATCGGCGCGGACAGCGACCGGCCCACGGTGCTGTCGAAGATCAAGAGCCCGACGCTGGTGCTGCATGGCGATGCCGACAAGCTGGTGCCCATGGCATGCGGGCAGGATTCGGCCCGCCGCATTCCGGGCGCGCGCTTCGTGCCGATCGCAGGCATGGGGCACGACCTGCCGCCGCAGGTGAGCGCCATCCTGCTGGAGCACATCGTTCCCTTCCTCCGGGACCACGCTGCATGAGCCTTTCGAACACGCCCGAGGAGTCGCAGCTCGGCCGTCGCTCGGCCTATGTCGACCAGTACGACGCGAGCCAGTTGTTTCCCATCGCGCGCGCAACCCAGCGCGAGGCCATGGGCATCCGGGAAGGCGCCTTGCCCTTCTTCGGCGCCGACCTCTGGACCGGCTTCGAACTGAGCTGGCTCAACGCGCGCGGCAAGCCGCAACTGGCCATCGTGCACTTCACGATCCCGTGCGAGACGCCCAACATCATCGAGAGCAAGTCCTTCAAGCTCTACCTCAACAGCTTCAACAGCACCGTGTTCGCCAGTGCCGACGCGGTGCGCGAGCGGCTGCGTGCCGACCTGTCCGAAGCCACCTGGCGCGGCAGCGACCGCAGCGGCGGCATCGGCGTGCGGCTGGTGCTGCCCGATGCATTCGACCAGGAGCCCGTGCACGAGATGGACGGGCTCAACCTCGACCGGCTCGACATCGAATGCACGCACTACCAGCCCGCGCCGGAGCTGCTTCGTGCCGACCAGGACGAAGTGCACGTCAACGAGACGCTGACCAGCCGCCTGCTCAAGAGCAACTGCCTGGTCACCGGCCAGCCCGACTGGGGCAGCGTGCAGATCCGCTACAGCGGCCCGCCCATCGACCAGGCGGGCCTGCTGGCATACATCGTGAGCTTCCGCAACCACAACGAGTTCCACGAGCCTTGCGCCGAGCGCATCTTCAACGACATCCTGCAACGCTGCAAACCGACCAAGCTGGCCGTGTATGCCCGCTACACGCGACGCGGCGGACTGGACATCAATCCGTTCCGTACCAGCTGGCCGCAGGCGCTGCCAGCCAACGTACGCACCGCGCGACAGTAGGCACGCTCCTACAGCCAGGGCGCGCGGCCGGGACCATACTCACCGCTTCGACAATTTCCCCGGAGGGCGCCTTGAACGTGTTGATCGTTGACGACAACGAGTCTGCGGCCGACCTGTTGCAGGAATTGCTCTTGTTGCAGGACCACACCGCCCGCTGCTGCTACAACGCGCGGCAGGCGCTCGATGCATCGGCGTCGGAGCAGTTCGACGCAGCGCTCATCGACCTTTCCTTGCCAGACCTTCCCGGCAGCGAAGTCGCTCGCCACCTGCGCAGCACCAGCGGCGGACAACCCGTGCTGCTGGTGGCGATTTCCGGCTACTCCGAGCAAGACGCTACCGGCGCCAAGGCACGCGACCTGTTCGACCACTATTTGCAGAAGCCGATCGATTTCGACGCGCTCGACCGCATCCTCGCGGCGCCGCGCGTGCGCGCTTCTGCATGAAGGCTTCGCCGAGTGCCAGGAGCTGGATCGCGGCGGGCGTTCGGCACGAGTTGCTGACGCGCGCGCTGCCGGCATTGCGCCACGACATGGTGGCGCCGGTGTCGGTCATTCGCATGGGTTTGCTGATGCTCAAGCGCCAGGTCGCGGCGGACCCGATCGACGCTTCGACCTGCGCCCAGCGTGTTGAACTGGTGGAAAGCCAGGTCGGCGCCCTCGTTGCCGGCGTTCGCTCGCTGCGCGACTGGGAACTGGCCACCGCCGACGAGGGCATCACGCGATCGGCGCTGGTGGCGCAGTGTGTCTCGCTGATGCGCGCGGCCTACGAGATGCAGGGCATTTCGCTCGATGTCGACTCCGGGCTGGAGCCTGTGGAAGGCGAGACCCATTGGCCGCAATCGGCAGCCTTGCGCTACCTGCTGCTGGGCGGCATGGGGCATCTGCACGACAGCATCCAGGGCCTTGGCGCGGTCCGCATCGCGCCAGAGGGCACTCGCGCGCTGCGCCTGACGGCCGTCACGCACGACCAGGGCAGCGCACCGCGAGACAGCGCGGACGCACACCGCGCGCCGCGCGCGCTGGCCATCGACGCGATCGCCTTGCAGAGCCTGGCGGACGACCTCGGCTACGCCGTGACGCGCGAGGGCTCGACCCTGGTCCTGGATTTCGGGGCAGCCTGACGCGCGTTGCGTGACGCGCGTCGTCGCTGCAGCCGCAGGAAGGTCAGCAGCCGGGCCTCCGCGGCCAGCAGCCGGCGCGCGCCGGACGCGCGGCCCGCGATCTCCTTCCAGATATCGGTCATCGCGTCTGCATCGGCCGCGAGGCTGCTGCCCAGCGCCAGCACCGCCGGGTGGACGTACGCCTTCTTGCAGACCGCCGGCGTGTTGCCGAGTCGCGCCGCCACTGCAGCCAGGATTTCCTTGATGCCCGGGCGCGTGCCGCCTGGCGTGCCGCACAGCGGCGCGTTGCAGGCCAGCCGCGTAAGTTCCAGCGCCTGGACGGTGCCATGCCAGGTGCGGAAATCCTTGGCCGTGAATGGGCCGCCAGGCGCGGCTTCGCGCAGGTAGTCGTTCACGTCGGTGGACGAGAGGCTGTGGGGGGCGCCGTCTTCGTCCTGGTACTGGAACAGTTCCTGCCCGGGCAGTTGCTGGCAGCGCCGCACCACGTTCGCCACGCGCGGGTCGTCGACCCTCGCCTCATGCATCACGCCGCTCTTGCCGCGGAAACGCAGCATCAAGGCACTCCCACGCACCTGGGCGTGGCGATTGCGCAGGGTGGTCAGCCCGAAGGAGCCGTTGCTGCTGGCGTACTCCTCGTTGCCCACGCGCACGAAGGTGGTGTCGAGCAGGCGCACGAGCGTGGCGAGCACCAGCGTGCGCTTCAGTGGCGCACCGCGGCCCGGCTGCAGGTCGCGCGCGACGCGGGCGCGGATGCGCGGCAGCGCCTGGCCGAAAGCCTCGAGCCGGTCGAACTTGGTCTGGTCCTTCAGCGCGCGCCAGCCAGCGTGATAGCGGTATTGCGTGCGTCCGCGCGCGTCCTGGCCGGTCGCTTGCAGGTGCCCATTGGCCAACGGGCAGATCCATACGCGCTCGTACGCCGGCGGAATGGCGAGTTGGCGGATGCGCGCAATCTCCTTTGCGTCGCTGAGCCATTCGCCATTCGTATCCCTGTAGCGGAATGTGGTACCGGTCTTCACCCGACTGAAGCCCGGCATGTCCGGCCTGACGTAGATCAGGCTCAGACCATCGGCTATCTGAAGTCTAGGTTGGCGCTGCATGTCACATTGCTCGGCGATACTTTTTCCGGCGTCATGAAGACGTCGGCATGAAACGTGGTAAAGGGAAAAAGTTACCGGTTCGTGCCGTTTCCGAATCAAGAAGTTCACGGGAGCGAACGATGCCGGCAACACCGTCACACCCCGCGCATGCTTGCGCGCTTTCCACTTCGCAGCGATGAGTCCGCCCGATGCAGCCGCAGGGCGGTATCGATCGCTGCGGGCCTGCAGGGCCGTTGCGGCCATCCTGCTGGTGTGCTTTCATCTTTCCGACAACCTAGCAAAGGACAAGTTCTTCGGCCATGACGCGGACGTGCTGGTGCGGATCTTCGCGCTCGGTGGGCAGGCCCGCGTGGCGTTCTTCTTCGTGCTGAGCGGCTTCATCATCACGTTGATACACCGCCAGGATTTCGGCGTGCCCGGTCGCCTGCTGCCATACCTGTGTAGGAGGGCGACGCGAATCTATCCGACCTACGTGCTGGTCTTCGCGTGCGTGTACCTGGGGTCGCTGGCAGCGCCTTCTCTGCGCGAGGGACTGCCGACCGGCCTGGGCGTGCTCGTCAAGTCGCTGTTGTTGTTGCCGCAGGATCCGGCCGTGGTGGGCGGCACCGGCGCGCCCGTGATCTACGTGGCCTGGTCGCTGCAGTACGAGATGGTGTTCTATGGGGTGGTGGGATTGGGCATCCTTCACCGCAGGCTCTTCGTCGGCGCGGTGGCGATGTACATGGCGAACCTGGCCTGGCAACTGCACGGCGGCAGCGAGTCCTTTCCCGGGAGCTTCTTCGCCAATGACCTGCTGTTGCTGTTCGGCATCGGCGCGGCGACTGCCTGGGTGGTGGCGCAGGATTGGCGCATGCCTCGGCCGGTTCCCGTGGCTATCGTGGCGGGCGTTCTCTTCTTCGGATTCGGCGCCGTGGCCGAGGCGCTCGATGGAGGTTTGCCCCTGCCGCTCGTGCACCTGGGCTACGGGTTGTTTGCCGCGATGCTGATCGTCGCGCTGGTGCAGGCAGAGCAGCGCGAGCCGGGGCGCTTCGGGAACCGATTCGCCGCGGTTGTCGGCGACGCCTCGTATGCGCTGTTCCTGATTCACTTCCCGTTGCTTGCGCTGCTGAGCAAGGCGGCCGTTGCCGCAGGACTGCATGGCGTGGGCGGCATGCTGGTTTCGTTCGTGCTCATCCTGGCGAGTTGCATCGCGGCGTCGGTCGCCTTTCACCAATGGATCGAGCGGCCCTTGCTCAAGGGGCTCGCGCCTCGGGCCGCTTCGAAGCCGAAAGCGCCGGACATGGTCAGCGTCCTGGCGACCCCGCGACCCCACGAGGCGGCAGGTGCCGCACGACGTTGAAGTCGAACGGCGACCAGCGGCTCACCGTGACGCCGGCGAGGCGCAGGCCGCGGCCAGTCCAGTTGTTGCAGGTCTCGACCATGCTGTAGCGGCCTTCGGCCTCGTAGAAGGCGTCGTTGGCGGCGTAGTGGACGCCCGCCACCGGCGCGGCGCGGCCTTGGGGCAACGAGGCGCGCACGTAGTCGCGCAGCACGTCGTACTGGCGCTGCGAGAGCGGCACGCGATGGGCCAGCTTCTCGAATTCGGCGCGGCGCAGGTAGGTCACGTGCAGCACCGCGCTGTGGATACCCGCCAGCGCGCCGAGGGCGCGCTTCACGGTCAGGTCGGCCCAGGTCGGCGTGTACAGGTAGAAGTCCCGGTCGCCCCAGCCGATCGCGATGTAGTCGGCGTCTGGAGGTGCGGCGCGGAAATCGGCGGGCAGGAAAGTCTGCGACCAGTCCGTGCCATGGCCGCGCAGGGGAAGCACGATGTCGGTGTGCACGCCATTGCTCAGCACCCACGCCTCGATGGCGCGATCCTCGGCGGGCGGCGTCGCGTTGGCCGGCCAGAACATCAGCGCGCTCGCGATAGCGACATACGCCAGCGCGGCGATCACCGGCACCATCGCCACGCAGAGGAGCAAGCGCCACATAGGCTTTAGAACAGCGACGGCGTGATCGCGGTCGCTTCGGCGTCGACGCGCGGGCGCTTGCCCGGCGCAGCCACGCCGCTCGTCGGGGCAGGCGCTTCGTCCGCGCGCACCAGTGTGCCCACGCGCACGCCCAGCAGTCGCAGCGGGCGCTCCAGCGGCACGCGCTTGAGGCATTGGCCTGCGATCTGGCGGATGGTCCTGCCGTCGGCAGTGAAGACGCTCATCGTGTGGTCGCGCGTGGCGGTCTTGAAGTCGTCATAGCGCAGCTTGATCCCGATCGTCTTGCCGACGTAGCCCTTGCGCTGCAGGTCCTCGCCGACCTTCTCGCAAAGGTGCGTGAAGATCGCGCCGAGTTCGGCCCGGTCCCGAACGGCATGCAGGTCGCGCTCGAAGGTGGTCTCCCGACTCATCGACACGGGCTCGCTTTCGGTGACGACGGGCCGGTTGTCGCGGCCCCAGGAGATTTCATGCATCCAGGCGCCGGAGGACTTGCCGAAGTGCGCGATCAGCCAGTCGCGTTCCCTGGCGGCGATATCGCCGACGGTGTGGATGCCGAGCCCCTTGAGCTTCTCGTCCGCCTTCGGCCCGATGCCGTTGACCTTGCGCGCCGCCAGCGGCCAGATCTTCGATTCGAGGTCGTTCTCGTGGACGATCGAGATGCCGTTCGGCTTGTTGAATTCGCTGGCCAGCTTGGCAATGAGCTTGTTCGGCGCCACGCCGATGGAGCAGGTGAGGCCTGTGGCCTGCAGGATCGATTTCTGGATGAGGCGGGCCAGCACGCGGCCGCCTTCGCGCTGGCCGCCGGGCACATCCGTGAAGTCGATGTATACCTCGTCCACGCCGCGGTCTTCCACGACCGGCGCGATCTCGCGGATGGTGCTCTTGAACAGGCGCGACAGCCGCCGCACCTCGTCGAAATCCACCGGCAGCACGATGGCTTGCGGACACAGCCGGGCGGCCTTCATCATGCCCATCGCCGAACCCACGCCGAACTGGCGCGCGGCATAGGTGGCCGTGGTGATGACGCCGCGGCCGACGTAGTCCCTGAGCAGCGGGAAGGCCGCGACAGGCACCTCGTGCGAAGGCAGGCCGGCATGGTCGCGCGACAGGATCTCGTCCACCTTGCGCCGCCCGCCGCCGATCACCATCGGCAGGCCCATCAACTGCGGATAGCGCAGCAATTCGACCGACGCGAAGAACGCGTCCATGTCGAGATGGGCGATGCGGCGAAGGGGCGGCTTGGAGGAATCGGGCGGTGGCACTGCGGGCATTTTCGCGCGATGCCGTGGTCGCCGTCAGGGCGGCCGTCAGCGTTGCTCGACGGTGACGAGCAGGGGCGAGTCGAACATCGCCACCGGCGAGATCACCGGCTCGTCCAGCGGCACATGGTCGCCGTAGCGCTCGCGCATCGAAATGGCTGCGGGAACGCGCGGATTCGGCATGGGAGGAATTGTGCGTCCGGCGTCTTGCGCTGCGCGGTGCCTCCGGTCATCATCAACGCCATGCAACCCGTTGCCTCCACGCTCTGGCACCGCCTCGACCTCCCGGGCCACGATGCCTGCCGGCTCGATCGCCAGGGCGACGCGTGGCAACTGGACGGAACGGCCCTGTTCCGGCAGTCCGACGGGCGCATCGCGCAACTGCACTACCGGGTGCGTTGCGACAAGAACTGGCACACCCAATGGGGCACGGTGCGGGGTTGGATGGGCGGCAGCGCGATCGACTTCTCGGTGGCACGCGGCGCGCATGGCGACTGGAAGCTCAACGACGTTGCGGTGCCGGAGCTGGCGCATTGCGTCGACCTCGACCTGGGTTTCACGCCGGCCACCAACCTGATCCAGTTGCGACGCCTGAACCTCCAGCCCGGCGAAGCCGCCGACGCGCCGGCCGCCTGGCTCGACGTGGAGGACGGCGGCTTGACCATGTTGGCGCAACGCTACGAGCGCCGCGACGACCACAGCTACTGGTACCAGGCGCCGCGCTTCGACTACGCCGACCTGCTGCACGTGACGAGCGAAGGCTTCGTGCGCGAGTACCCGCGGCTGTGGATGGCGGAGCGGTAGCGCACACTCCCTGTGCGTCCGGTCGCCCGACGCCCGGCAGATCGCCGCAAGTCCTGGATGCCCGGCGCCGGCGCTTGCGGACCTTGCGCGGTGCCCTCGTCACTCGCGGACGATGCCCTGCCGCTCAAAGCACCAGAAATCCAGGAATCGGAAACGAATGAAGCGAACCGGACCCAGTCTCACAGCACGCGGCGTCGCCGCCAGTCGTGCCGCCCATCAACTGCTCGACCAACCCGTGGTCATGGACGACCCGATCGCGGTGCCGATCATCGGTCGCGAGGACGCCGACCGGATCGCACTCGGCGGGCGCCTCCTGGACAACGATGCCGCGCGCGCGCTGAGGGCCTTCGTGGTGGCGCGCGCCCGGTTCGCGGAGGCAGAACTCGGCGCGGCGATCGAGCGTGGCGTCGGCCAGTTCGTCGTGCTCGGCGCTGGGCTCGACACCTTTGCGTATCGCAACCCGTATCCGGCGGCGCGATTGCGTGTCTTCGAAGTCGATCACCCGAACACGCAGGCCTGGAAGCGCGAGCGCCTGGCCGAGGCCGGCATCCAGGAGCCGTCCACGCTGCGATATGTGAGCTGCGACTTCGAACATCAGGATCTGGCGACGGAACTGCGCGCTGCCGGGTTCGAGCGCGACAAGCCGGCCTTCTTCTCGTGGCTCGGCGTCTCGATGTACCTGGAGCACGAGGTGGTCATGGACATGATGCGCTTCTTCCGGTCGTTGCCGGCGGGCAGCGGTGTCGTGTTCGACTACCTGGCGCCGGTCGAGAGCGTCGGCTTCCTGCGCCAGATCCTGATCGGCATGATGACTGTGCAACTCGCCTGGTTGGGCGAGCCGTGGAAGTCGTACTTCGATCCGGCCGGGCTTGTCGAGGCGCTGCGGGCGCTCGATTTCTCGCACGTGAGCGACCTCGGGCCGAGCGATCTGAACGCGATGTACTTCCCGGACCGTCCTGAGCAGCTCATGGCCGGCGGGCTGGGGCATATGTTGACCGTACGAGTCTGACCAACCCCGAATTCGCCTGCGGCGCCCCGCCTTTTCTGCGATCGAACGCAAAAGCCGCACGAACGCATCGCGATGGGGCGCTGTTCGTGCATTTGTGTGCACTTCGCGCGACATCGGGTGTTGTCACCCATTCTGTTCGTTGCAACGTAAGTTAACAATTGGGCGAACATTCGAGGCCCAATCGTGATGAACGCTTCTCGCTGGATCAGATCCGTCCGCCGCTATCTGCGTGGCCTCCTGGGAGGCTCGCGAAAGCACAAGCTTTCGCGGCCCGGGTCTCGCGTGATGTCCTTCGGGGGTGGCCCGACGGCGTTGCCGCCGCGCACCGGCGCGGCGCGGGCAGCCGAGCGGATCGAGCCAACGGCGATGCCGGTGGAACGCGCGGCGTCCCAGGGACCGCAGGCCCGGCCAGCCAGCGTGGCGCCTGTCGCACCCATTGCGCCCAAGGCACCCATTGCGCCAGTTGGGACGGTTGCGCCAGTTGCGCCAGTTGCCTCGCAACCGGTCGCGGCGCAAGCCGCCGAGCCTATGACCGTGGCATCGGCATCCGTGCCGGCGGCAGCGCCTGCGCGCAAGCCCGTCCTTTCCGTGGTCCCGGCTGACTGGGACGAGCAGATCAGCAAGCCCGCCCCGGCTCCCCAGGTGGCCAAGCCGGCCGCGCCCAAGCCCGTCGCCGAAGCGCCCGCCGTCGCCAAGCCGATGCGCTCGCTGGAGGAAGTCCGGGCCGACCTGGCGCGGCTGCGCGCGAATGCCAAGGAGCGCCACAAGCCGGTGCCCGTCAAGCGCGACACCCATTTCGAGCCGACCGACTTCCAGGATTTCGTCGTGCCCGATCACCAGCCGACCCCCGACAGCTATGCGCCGACGGCGTACATGGGCTTCACCAACCTGAAGCCGCTCCCCGCAACGCCGCGGGACGACAAGCGCGAGCAGTGAGGGGCGGCGGGCCGGGCCCGGCCCTGGGAGGTCAGAACGTACCTGGAACGAGGATGCTCGAATCCACCTGGTCGATCTGCGTGCGGCCGCAGAAGGCCATGGTGATGTCGAGCTCCTTGTGCAGGATCTGCAGCGCGCGCGTCACACCTTCCTCGCCGAACGCCCCCAGCGCATAAAGGAAGGTGCGGCCGATCAGCGTGCCGCGCGCGCCGAGGGCACGGGCCTTCAGCACGTCCTGTCCGCTGCGGATGCCCCCATCCATCCAGACCTCGATCTCGCGGCCCACCGCGTCCGCGATGGCCGGCAGCGCCTCGATGGAGGATTGGGCGCCGTCCAGCTGGCGTCCGCCATGGTTCGACACGATCAGCGCATCGGCGCCGCTCGACGCGGCCAGCCGCGCATCCTCCACGTCCATGATGCCCTTGAGGATCACCTTGCCGCCCCAGCGCTTCTTGATCCATTCGACATCCGCCCAGCTCAGGGCCGGGTCGAACTGCTCGGCCGTCCATGACGACAGCGAGGACACGTCGCCCACGTTCTTCGCATGGCCGACGATGTTGCCGAAGGTGCGCCGCTTCGTGCCCAGCATGCCCATGCACCAGCGCGGCTTGGTCGCGAGGTTGATGAGGTTGGCGATGGTCGGCTTGGGCGGCGCGGTCAGGCCGTTCTTGATGTCCTTGTGGCGCTGCCCCAGCACTTGCAGGTCGAGCGTGATCTGCAGGGCCGAGCAGTTGGCAGCCTTGGCGCGGTCGATCAGGCGCTCGATGAAGTCGCGGTCCTTCATCACGTAGAGCTGGAACCAGAACGGATGGCCGTTGGTGGCGGCGGCGATGTCTTCCAGCGAGCAGATGCTCATGGTCGACAGCGTGAACGGAATGCCGAAGGCCTTGGCTGCCCTGGCGCCGAGGATCTCGCCATCGGCATGCTGCATGCCGGTCATGCCGGTGGGCGCGATGGCCACGGGCATCGCGATCTCCTGGCCGATCATGGTGGTGCGGGTGGAGCGGCCTTCCATGTTCACGGCCACGCGCTGGCGCAGCTTGATCTTCTGGAAGTCGCTCTCGTTGGCGCGGTAGGTGCCTTCGGTCCAGGCGCCGGAGTCGGCGTAGTCGTAGAACATGCGCGGCACGCGGCGCTTGGCGATCACTCGCAGGTCTTCGATGCAGGTGATCTTGGAAAGGTCGGGCACTTCGCGGTCTCCTGGCTGGTGTAAACGGTGCAGCCGCATTATCGGCACGGGGGATGGCACATGTGCAACGTACGCGCCAGGGACGCTCCGGCCGCGCAGTGTGGGACCTGAGTCAATGCCTCCTCGATGCGTCCTCAGTGCGCAACGAGCGACCGCGCCGCCTGCTGCAACGGTCCGAGCTGGCCGTGGATCAGGCGCAGTTGCTCGGCCACCAGGTTTTGCGAGGCGTCGGCGGCATTCGTGCCGCCGGCCTCCGCAGCCGCGGAGGGGTTGCCGGACGCGGGCGCCCGGCCCTGCGCCAGGCTGCTGCCCAGCGCCTGCAGCACGGATGCGACCTGCTCGGCATCCGCCAGCAGCGCGCTCGAGCGTTCGCCCGCGGCCAATGCCTCGCGGTGCGCGCCAAGGCCGGAAAGGTAGTTGAGCACCGTGTGCGAATGCACCAGGAAACGCAGGCCGCGCTCGCCTTCGTCGGCGCGGCTGCCGGGCTCGGTCATGAGGTTGCCCAGGGCCGTCGACAGCGCGGCATCGGCGTTGTGCGCGTTGCGCCGCGCGAGGCGGTAGGCCAGGTCGTCGACGCGGCCGTCTTGGAACTGCCGGGCCAGTTCGCGGAGGTAGTGCGCCAGTGCCGCCAGGCAGCGGCCGGCCAGTGCATCGAGCCGGCGGCCCTGCCAGTCGGGCAGCACCAGGAACACGGCCGCGCCGGCGAGCGCACTGCCGATCAACGTGTCGACCATGCGCGGCACGATCAGCACCTGCCCGTCGCCGGTCTGGTTGAAGCACATCAGCACGACCAGCGTCATCGAGGCCGTGGCGATGGTGTAGCGCGTGGTGCGCGTGCTGAAGAACAGCACGCCGGCCACCACGGTGAACATGGCTTGCAGCAGCAGGTTCGGAAACAGGTCGAACAGCGCCCAGCCGATGGCGAGGCCGACGAAGGTGCCCGCCACCCGCTGCAGCATGCGTTGCCGCGTGGCATTGAAGCTGGGCTGGCAGACGAAGATGGTGGTCAGCAGGATCCAGTAGCCCTGGTGCGCATGGATCGCGCGCATCAGCCCATAGCCGGCCGCCAGCGCGAGGCTCAAGCGCAGGGCGTGCCGCAGCAAGGGCGACGACAGGCGGAACTGCTCGCGCACGCGGCCCCACGCGTCACGCCACGAGCGCGGCGTGCGGTCATACAGCGCGCCGTCGTTGGCACCGAGTTGCATGGCTGGATCGCTCGCGCCCGCGAGCTGGGCATCGAGCGTGGCCAGGTTGCCGGCGAGGGCTTGCAGCGAGGCCAGCAAGTCGGTCCCCTGCGCATCCCGATGCGTGTCGAGGTAGTCGATGGCGTTGCGCAGGTCGCGCAGCGCCGTGGTGCTCTCGTCCCCCTTGACGAAGGGCAGGCGCAGCAGGATTGCGCGCCCCAGCTCCCCGCAGGCGCGCCCCTGCACACGCAGGAGGCGCTGGCAGCGGAACAGCACGTCGCTGTGGAAGAAGGCATCGATCAGGGCGTCGTACGGGTAGTGCGACGAACTGGCCCGCTCATGGATGTCCTGCGCGATGAAGTAGAGCCCCATGTACTGCTGCATGCGGTGGCTGGAGCGCGTGGCGTCGATGCGGTTGAAGAGGCCTTCCTTGGCCTGGTTGAGCGCCATCACCACGCGGCCGCTCTGCTGCGCGAGCCGCAGGCGCCGCACCTCGCCCTGGTCGTCGCGCACGGGCTCGAACAGGGTGGACTTGAGCCGCAGGTAGGCCTCCAGCTCGCGCATCACCTGCGCCAGGTCCTGTTGCACTGGCTGGTGGACGAACAGCGCGCACCAGAGTACCGACAGCAGGCCGTACCAGCTCGCGCCCGCCAGCAGCAGGGCCGGCTCCAGCCAGAAGGCCTGGCCCGCATCGCCGCGCTGGTCCATGCCGATGGCGGTGTACAGCGCCAGGATCAGCGTGGCATAGCCGATCGCCTGGTAGCGCCGGCTGATGGCGCCCAGCATCGTGAGCGTGAAGGTGACCACGACCAGCCCGGCGACGAACACCGCGCGATGGGCGAACGCGGCCTGCACCGCGAACGCCACCGTCGCAAAGCAGGCCAGCGTCAGCAGCAGCGCCCGGGCGCGGCCGCGCCAGTTGTCGTCGGTCTCCGCCAGCGCGCTGGCCACCACGCCAAGCAACAAGGGCACCAGTAGCGGCATCTGGTCGAGCGACCAGCAGCCGCCCACGAGCACCCCGAGCGCAATCCCCACGCGAACGCTGTAGGCGAAGCTGTTGAACGCCCACAGGCGGCGCAACGTGGCGGAGACATTCAGCGAGAACATGGTGTTGCGCTGCAACGATCGTGCCGCAGCGCCACGACGTTCACTGGGTAACCTTCGCGCCGCGCGCTTCGGTGCGAGCGCCTTCGGGCGGCCGGGCGGCGCTCACCGGGTAACCTTCGCGCTGCGCGCTACGGTGCGAGCGCCTTCGGAGCGGCCGGGCGGCGCTCATCCGCGCCGCTCCGCGGCCCGCAATGCCCGGCTGCGGGACTCCAGCCCGCGCAGCACCACGTCCACCCAGGCTTCGAAGCCGCTGGCGAGCGGCTGCGTCTTGCCGCTCGACCAGCGCAGCAGGAAGGCGCGGTTGCGCAAGGCGTCGAGGTTGCGGCCCAGGTGGGGGTGTCGTGCGTGATCCACCGCGTCGATCTGCGCGCGGCAGGCGGCTTCCCAGGCGGCCGTGTCGTCCGCGGGCGCGCTCGACAGTTCCAGCGTGGCAAAGCCGCACATCGCGGCAATGACGACATTGAAGGCGTCGACCAGTGCATCGCCTTCGAAGCGCGCATCCTCCAGCGCGGCGACCACATGCTGCAACAGCGGCGCATCGAAGGCAGCGTTGCAGGACAGTTCGCTGGCCACGGCCGGCGCCAGGTGCGGATGCTGGCGCAGCGCCTCCCGAAACCCCTGCAGTACCGCACGCAGGCGCACTTGCCAGGTGCCATCGGGCAGGCCGGTGGCCACTTCCGCAAGCGCCAGCGCGATGGCGCCGGAGACCAAGGCATCGCGGCTCGGAACGTGCCAGTAGATCGCGGCCGGAAACACGCCGAGGTTGGCCGCGAGTTGGCGGATATTGAAGGCTGGCAGGCCCTTGCGATCGATCAGGTCGAGGGCCGCCTGCAGGATGCGCTCGCGTCCCAGTGCCGCGTTGCCACCGCTGGCTGCGTCCTGCTTGCGTGGACGGCCCGGGCGAGGTCGCGCGGGTGGTGACGCCTTGCGGGAGGCGGGAGGAGGTCGCGGACTCGGCATCGGCGGATTCTAGGCGTCTTGTCCGGTGTTCAATTTTAATTGAACAACGTACAATTAATTTTTCACCCGTCCTTCCGCGCCCCTTTTTCGAGGAGTTCCAAGTGCTCATTCCCGCCACCCCGCCCGTCGGCCAGTTCGACGGCGGTTGCGTCTTCATCGATGGCGCGTACGCGCCGCTGTCGGAGGCAAAAGTCTCCCTGTTCGACTGGGGCTTCACCCGTTCCGACGTGACCTATGACGTCGCCACGACGTGGAAGGGCAGCTTCTTCCGCCTCGACGCGCACATGGACCGCTTCTTCCACAGCCTGCAGAAGATGCACTTGGGCATCCCGTACTCGCGCGCAGAGCTGCGCGAGATCCTGCATGGTTGCGTGCGCGCGGGCGGCCTGCAGGACGGCTACGTCGCGATGGTCTGCACGCGCGGCGTGCCGCCGCGCGGCGCCCGCGACCCGCGCCTGGCGCAGAACCGCTTCTATGCCTATGCGCTGCCCTATGTGTGGATTGCGTCGCGCGAGAAGCAGCTGGCCGGCATCGACCTGCACATCAGCGAGCGCCAGCGCATCTCGCCCGCGTCGGTCGATCCGACGGTCAAGAACTACCACTGGATCGACCTGGTGCAATCGATGTTCGACGCCTACGACCGGGGGCACGACACCAGCTGCGTGGTCGATGCAGAGGGCAACGTCACCGAGGGGCCGGGCTTCAACGTCTTCGCGGTGAAGGACGGGCAGGTCTTCACGGCGGACAAGGGCGTGCTGGAAGGCATCTCCCGGCGCACCGTGCTGGAACTGTGCGGCACGCTGGGCATTCCCCTGCATGTGGGGCCGCTGTCGGTCGATGCGCTGCGCAATGCCGACGAGGTGTTCCTCACGTCGAGCGGTGGTGGCGTGCTGCCCATCGGCAAGATCGATGGCCAGCCGCTGCCGCCGTTCCCCGGGCCCGTGACCACGCGGCTCCATGACGGCTATTGGGCGCTGCACGATGACCCGGCGTACAACGACCCGGTGGACTACGGCAGCGGGGCTTGAGCGCGCAGGGGCAAGACACGGGGCATGGCGGTGTGGCACATTCAGCCGGCGTGCCCACACCCCGCCACGAAAGCCGATCATGGAATCACGTCCACCCCTACCTCCCTTCACCCTCGAATCCGCCACGAAAAAGGTACAGGCGGCCGAAGATGCCTGGAACACGCGCGATCCGGTTCGCGTCAGCCTGGCCTACACGCCGGACACCGAATGGCGCAACCGCGCGGAATTCATCCACGGTCGCGAGCAGGTGGTCGAGTTCCTGCAGCGCAAATGGGCACGCGAGTTGGACTATCGGCTCAGGAAGACGCTCTGGGCCTTCATGGACAACCGCATCGCGGTGCGCTTCGAGTACGAATGGCATGACGACTCGGGGCAGTGGTTTCGCAGTCACGGCAACGAGAACTGGGAGTTCACCGCGCAGGGGCTGATGGCGAAGCGCTACGCAAGCATCAACGACCAGCCGATTGCGGAAGCGGATCGGAAGTTTCGTTGGGCGCGGGCTTCATGAGTCGATAGTTTCATGTTCGGTGCGCTGCGGGGTCCGCCCGGCATGCGGTGCGCGCCGGCTGCCTTCACTGTGCCGGTCGCTTCGCGACTCCCTTCCAGTGCTCGCGTTCGGCGGGGTCCATGTGAACTCGCTTCGCTCAAACAGCACATGGCCCTTGTCCGCCAAACGCTGCGCGCTTCAGCGGCACAGAGGCGGCATCCGTCGCGCACCGCATGCCGGGCTGCGGGGTTGATCAACGGGCAGTGATGCCTGTGAGCGGATAGATCACAGCGCCGCGTCGTGGTTGCGACTGCGACTGCGGCCGTGGCCGTGGCCGTGGCCGTGGCGGTGGCGGTCGCGGTGGCTGGGGCTGGGGCTGGGGCTGGGGCTGGGGCTGGGGCTGGGGCGGGGGCGGGGGCGGGGGCTGGGGCGGGGGCGGGGCTGAGGCTCGGGTTGCTGTTACGGCGAGCGGCGAGCGGGGACGGCCGCCCGGGTCCGCGGCAATTGCCTGGGGCTCTTCAGTCTCCGAGACGCTCCTACCTCCGATCACCCCCAAGCCCGGTAGACCATGCCCTCCGGTTGCCGCCTCTGTGGCGCCGAGGAGCGCAGCGTTTCGCGGATCAGGGCCACGTGCTGTTTGAGCGAAGCGAGTTCACGTGGACCCCGCGAAACGCGAGCACCGCAGGGGAGTCGCGCAGCGACCGTCACAGTGAAGGCGACCGGAGGGCATGGTCTGCCGGGCGCTCCCCGGGAAGCACGAGGACGGCACGCCAGTTGCTTGCCTCGAAGCGCCTCAATCCAGAAGGAGCCAAACCATGAACCGCAACGACGTCACCGAAAAGATCATCACCGTCAAGGTAGCCAAGGGCATCCAGTGGGCCGATGTCGCGAAGAAAGTCGGCCTGTCGAAGGAATGGGTGACGGCCGCCTGCCTCGGCCAGATGACGCTCGACGCCGCGCAAGCCAAGATCGTCGGCAAGATCTTCGGCCTCAGCGCCGAGGAGCAGAAGTGGTTGCAGGTCGTGCCGTACAAGGGCTCGCTGCCCACCGCCGTGCCGACCGACCCGCTGATCTACCGCTGGTACGAGATGGTCAGCGTCTACGGAACCACGATCAAGGAACTGATCCACGAGGAATTTGGCGACGGCATCATGAGCGCGATCGACTTCAGCATGAACATCACGCGCACGCCCGATCCGAAGGGCGACCGCGTCAACGTGGTGCTGTCGGGGAAGTTCCTGCCGTACAAGACCTACTGACGAAGGAGCCTTCCTGGCCGGCGCGGGTCAGGATGCCTTCGGCACCTCCCGCATGCTCCCGATCACGCCGCCCCTGGGCAGCATCAGCGCCAGCACGATCGTTCCCACGCTGGTCAGCAACAAGGCGACGAAGGTGAGATGCAGTGCGCCGCCGAGCGCCAGCCGTGTCACCGAATCGGCCGCGGCCTGCACGGTCGATTCGCGCAACAGGTGGCGAAGCTGGTCCTCGGGAATCGACTGGCCGCCATGCAGCCGCGCCAGGCCGAAGTTGAACACCGCGCCGAAGAACGCCGCGCCGAGCGCGCTGCCGAGGTTGCGCGAGAACACGTTGGAGGCCGTGGCGATGCCGCGCTGGGCCACGTCCACCGACTCCTGGATGATGATCAGCGAGCACAGGCTCACGAGGCCCATGCCCAGGCCCAGCAGGAAGGAACCCACGCCGGCCAGCATCGGCGGATGGCCAGGCTCCAGCAGCGCGAACACCGCGGTGCCCAGCGGCAGCAGCACTCCGCCCACGATCATCAGGCGCCACAGCCCGAAGCGCAGGAAGGTACGCGATGCCAGCGTCGCGCCGATGGGCCAGCCCAGCGTAACCATCGTGAGCATCAGGCCCGCGACCACGGGCGTCTGCCCGAGCACCACCTGCACGTACATCGGCACGAAGCTGGTCGCGCCCATCAGCGCCATGCCGCCGAGCAGCGCGGAGCCATTGAGCGTCGCCATCACGCGCGTGCCCCACAGCCGCAGCGACACCATCGGATCGGCGGCGCGCCGCTCCTGCGCGATGAACAGCAAGGCGACGACGGCGAACAGGCCGGCCCAGGCCCATGCCACGCCGGGCTGGCCCAGGCCGAACTCGGTGAGACAGATCATCAGCGCCGCGATGCCCACGGTGAAGAGGATCGCGCCGGGGATGTCGATCGACGCGCGGCGGACTGCGGGAGTCTCGTGCAGGAACCACCAGAAACCGGCCGCGGCCGCGATGCCGATCGGCACGTTGATCCAGAAGATCCAGCCCCACGAGAAGTTGCTCACGATCAGCCCGCCCGCCAGCGGCCCCAGCACCGACGACGCAGCCCATACGCTGGCGAGGTAGCCCTGCACCTTGCCGCGTTCGCGCGCCGGGTACAGGTCGCCGACGATCGTGAGCGCCATGGGCTGGACCGCGCCGGCGCCGATGCCCTGCAGCAGGCGGAAGGCGATCATGGCCGGCATCGACCATGCGAAGCCGCAAAGCACCGAGCCCGTGAGGAAGATCGCGATGCCCGTCAGCATCACCGGCTTGCGGCCGTAGAGATCGGAGAGCTTGCCGAAAACCACCGTCATCGCGGTCTGCGCGAGCAGGAAGGATGCGAAGACCCAGCTGTAGAGGCCGAGGCCGCCGAGGTCGGAAGCGATGCGGGGCATCACGGTGGAGACGATGGTGGCCTCGATCGCGACCATGGCCATCGAGGCCATGACCGCGGCGATGACCAGCGGACGGTGGGTGTTCTTTTTCATGGAGATGCGCGTGGAATGCAGCGCTGGATGATCGGCGAACGGCCTCGCCCGTGCCGGGGTGGGGTCAAGGCCCGCGCGCCGCCCTGCCGCCCTTGACGCCGGCGCCGCGGACTTCGAGCCGGATCTCGTCAAGCACCGTGCCCTGCGCATCGGTCAGCTGCACGACATGACGGCCGGGCCAGGGCAGCCATTGCACGCTGTTCTCGCGCGAGAAGGGCTTGCCGTCCATGCGCCAGCGGACTGAGCGGCCGGTGGCCTCGAAGCTCACGCGCTGGCGGTTGGGCGGGATGTCCGGATCGAGCGCGAGGATGGTGCCGTCGGCCGGTGCGGTGATGCGCGCCGCTGCCCTGTCGCCCGTGGCGGGCTCGATCGCGAACAGCGCTTGTTCGGTGCCTGGCAGGAACCATTCGCTGCGCGCCGCCTCCAGCGGCCCGGCGTCGGCGTCGGCGTCGGCGTCGGCGTCGGCGTCGGCGTCGGCGCTGGCGCCGAACGTGACCTTCGCCTGCACCAGGCCGGCCGGCGGCGATGGCGCGCGGCTGGGTTCGTGCCGGTGCAGGAAGCCCATCAGGTCGGCCCACACCGGCGCCGCGCCGCTGGTGCCGCTCACGTCCCGCATCGGCGCGCCGCTGGCATTGCCGACCCACACGCCGACCGTGTAGCGCTGCGACCAGCCGATGGCCCAGTTGTCGCGCATGTCCTTGCTGGTGCCGGTCTTGACGGCCGTCCAGAAACGGGTGCCCAGCACGCTGTCCAGGCCGAAGGTGCGCGCACGCGCATTGGCGTCGCTGAGGATGTCCCCCACGATGAAGGCCGCGCCCTCGTCGATCGCCTGCCGGCCCTGGACGGCGCCCGGCTGGGCCTGCACCACGTCCCGCGTCGGGCTGTAGCGGCCACCGTTGGCGAGTGTTCGGTACCCGTTCGTCAACGCCAGCAGGGACACCTCCGCACTCCCCAGCGCCAGGCTGTAGCCGTAATAGTCGCCGCTCTCGCGCAGCGGCAAGCCCGCCGCGCGCAACTGGCGCGCGAACGCCTCGGGCGACACCATCACCAGCGTGCGTACGGCCGGCACGTTGAGCGACGAGGCGAGCGCGGTGCGCACCGACACATGGCCCTTGAACAGCCGGTCGTAGTTCTGCGGGATGTAGAGACCGCTGGCCGTGCTGATCTGCGCCGATGAATCGTCCAGCAGCGATGCGGCCGTGAGCCGCCGCTCGGCAATCGCCTGCGCGTAGAGCAGCGGCTTCAGCGTGGAGCCGGGTTGGCGCTGCGCCAGCACGCCATCGACCTCGGCCGCCTGGCTCAGCGGCCCCGACGAGCCGACCCATGCCAGCACTTCGCCGTTGGCGTTGTCGAGCACGACCAGTGCGCCGTCCTCCACCTCGCGACCGCGCAATTCGCGCAGGTGTCGCTGCAAGGCGCCGAGCGCGAAGCGTTGCAGCGGCGCGCGCAAGGTCGTGCGGATGCTCTCTGCGCCATTCGCGTTGTTCGCGACGCGGCGCCCGAGGTGCGGTGCGATGCCTTCGCTCGAATCGAACACGCGGCGCTGCAGGGCCGCGCTGGCGAACATGTCCATCGCGTCGCAGTCGGCCTGGCGGAGATCCGGGCCCGTCTGTTCCATCGTTCGCAGCAGCTCGCAGGCCCGTTGCGCCACCTGCGCTGGCTTGGCGTTGGGCGCGCGAACCAGTGCCGCGGCCAGTGCGGCCTCGCGCGCGTCGAGCCCGCTCGGCGCCTTGCCGAACAGCGTCCGCGACAAGGCGTCGATGCCGACCACTTCACCGCGGAACGGCACGGTGTTGAGGTAGGCCTCGAGGATCTGGTCCTTGCGCCAGGTGCGCTCCAGTCGCTGCGCATCGAGGGTCTGGCCGACTTTCTGCGACAGGCTGCGCCCGCCCGCGCCCTGGCGCAGGTCTTCATCGAGCAGGCCGGCCAGTTGCATGGTGATGGTCGATGCGCCACGCGTGCGCGTGTTCCAGAGATTGCCCCACGCGGCCGCCGACACGGCGCGCCAGTCGACACCGCTGTGCTCATGGAAGCGCTTGTCTTCCGACAGCAGCATCGCGCTGCGCAAGGCGGGCGACACGTCAGGCAGCGCCACCCATTGCCCGCGCCGCACGGTGGCGTCGGTGCGCACGCGCTGCAGCAGCTCGCCATCGCGGTCGAGTACGCGCACGTCGGAGGGATGGAAGTCGCGCCGCACCTCGTCGAAGGCCGGCACCGCCTGCGCGTGCGGCACCGTCATCGCCAACAGGATGGCGATGGCGATCAACGGCAATGGACGGCGGCTCGGGGGAGGACGCATGGGTCTGGGGACTACTCGAATACGGGCAGATGCGGCGTTGTTGCGCGCGGGCCCGGCGGCCATTGTGAAGGCTGTGAAAGAAAAGGAAACACCATGAAGAAAACAGTTCTCTTGCTGGCCGCAGCGGCCATCACCGCCTTGTCGGGATGCGTCGCCGTGCCCTACGACGCGGGCTACTCGCGCGCCGAGCCGCCGCCTCATGCACGCGGCCGCGGTGATCGTGACCGCGACGGCGACGGCGTGCCCAATCGCTACGACCGGGCGCCGGACAATCCCGCGTATCGCTGAAGCGGGATGTCGCGCGCCTGATGCCCGGCCTTGCCACGCCGGGCCGCTGAACCTATCGTGAGGCTCCATCAACGCATCTCACGAATCGGAGCCTCACATGCCCAAGGGTTACTGGATCGCGCGCGTCGACGTCTCCGACCCGGAGCAATACAAGGCCTACATCGCGGCCAATGCGGAGCCGTTCCGCAAGTACGGCGCGCACTTCCTCGTGCGTGCCGGCCCGTTCGAGAATCCCGAAGGTATCAGCCGCTCGCGCAACGTCGTGATCGAGTTCCCGTCGCACCAGGCCGCCCTCGATTGCTGGAAATCGCCGGAGTACCAGGCGGCCCTCAAGCTGCGCACCTCGGTCTCGACCCTCGACCTCGTGATCATCGAAGGCTACGAGGGGCCGCAACCGGGCGACACGAAGGCGTAGGCCGTCGACTCACGGCCTGGCGACAGCGAAAAGAATCACCTTCAGGCGCGTTCGCCGAAGCGCGCGGCCGACCGGGCCTTGGCTCGCTGCGCCTCGACTTCCCGGTCACGCGGCTCGGCCGTGGTCACGAGCGACCGGATCAGCGTCCGCGCCGTGGCCGCCACTTCCTCCACGGCGCGGTCGAAGGCCTCGGTGTTGCTTTTCGATGGCACGGTGAAGCCGCTCAGCTTGCGGATGAACTGCAGCGAGGCGTCGCGGATTTCCTGCTCGGTGGCCGGCGGCTCGAAATTGAAAAGCGTTCGGATGTTCCTGCACATGCGCGTGCTCCCGGTGCGTCTGGTGGGTCTACTGGCTGCCGATCCGCGTCATGCAATCAGGGCCGGTGAAGCCCGCCTTGCATTCGGTGAGCACGGCCGGCCGTTTGGTGGTCGACGTGGCCTGAAGGCTGGCGCCCGCTGACCCGGCCGCCGCCACGTAGAGGATCTTGCTCTTGCCGTTGCCGCAGGTGCCGACCACGCGGCCGGGCTCGCTGGATGCGGCATCGGCGATGGTCAAGGTGAAGCTGGCGATGCCGCCTGCCTTGATCTTCTGGTCGATCTCGGCCTTGAGTTCGTCGCAGGAGAGCGCGTGGCTCGACGCGGATGCGGCGAGGAGGGCGATGAAGAGTGCAATCAGCCTGGTCATGGCTTTCCCTGTGGAGTGGTCTGGATGTCTCGCACCACGTCGGCGAGCCGATCCAGATTTTGCTCGTTCGCCTCGACCACGACGTGGGCCACGCGATCGCGTTCCTCCGGCGTGTCGAAGGCCTGGCGCCAAGTGACCAGGGTGCGCTGGCCCTGGTCTGCCAGGTCGATCGTCAGGATGAAGTGGTGGGGGGAGGCGATGTGCTCGATCACCACGCGTTTCAGCGGCACGATGTCGGCGAAGGTGTTCTCGTTCGGATAGTCGGTGCCGTCCGGGCCGTGCAGCGTGAAGCGCCACGCGCCGCCCTTGCGAAAGTCGAAACCGCGGAAGGTGCTGGAGAAGCCCCGGGGCCCCCACCAGCGTGCGAGGTGCTCGGGGTGGCTGATGGCGCTGAACACCAACTCGCGCGGCGCATCGATCAGGCGCGTGTGCAGGAAATCGCGAGGCGCGGGGCGCGCATAGCTCACCGTCAGCATCTCCCACTGGTGGCCGTCGGGCACGTTCCAGTAGACCATCCGGCCGCCGTATTCGGTGTTGATCTGCATGTTCATCGGGCCGGTCACCGTGCTGCGGTAGGGGATGCCCGCGGCCTGGATGCGGCCGAGGATCGCGTCGAACTGCGCCTCGCTCACGCGGAAGCAGAAGTGATGGATGGGGAAGTCTTCATCGGTATCGATGAAGTCGAGCGTCAGGCCATCGTTGACGAATACCGGGGAGAAGGGGCCGAGGGAGGTCTCCGCCCAGGGGACGCCGAGCAGTTCGGCCAGTTGCCTTGCCGATGCGAGCTTGTGGCGCGTGGGGACGATGGTGTGGTCGAGTTGGATGGGCATCGTGGGTCTCCTTGTGTTGCGGGTCCGGTGGGACCCGCACTCTGGCTTCCGGGGCTCTCGCGACGTAGGTGCCAGGCCCTTTTCAGCTCGCCCCGTCCAGCACCAGCTGCGTCTGCGTGATCACCGCGCACAGCTTGCCGTCAGCGTTCTTGATCGTGGTCTGCCAGACCATCGTCGTGCGGCCCCGGTGCAGCGCCAGGCTCTCGCCGGTGACCACCGTGCCGACACGGGCCCCCGCGATGAACTTGGTGCTGGAATCGGTGGTCGTCGTCTTCTTGCCAGGTGCGAGGTTCAGCACCGTGCCGACGGCGCCCAGCGTGTCGGCGAATGCCATGTAGGCGCCGCCATGCAGGATGCCGCCGGAGGTGCACAGGTCGGGCCGGACTTCCATCGTCGCGAGCACGCGCTCGGGCGCGACCTCGGCGAGCTTGACGCCCATGAGGCCCGGGAACACCGGGTCCAGGAATTTCTGCAGCGTGGCAAGGTCGAGCATCAGGTCTCCTCGGTGAATAGCAGGCGGGTCATGAAAGCGCTGTGCGGGTCTTCGACATAGTCGCCGAAGGGCGGGCAGTAAGTGAAGCCAAAGCTGGCGTACAACTTGTGCGCGGGCTGGAAGGTCGCGATGGGCCCGGTCTCCAGGCTCAGGCGAGCGTAAGAGCGTCGGCGTGCTTCCTCGATGATCTGTGCGAGCAAGGCGCGGCCGGCGCCCTTGCGTCGGTGGGCCTCGGGCGTGCGCATGGACTTGATCTCGCCGTGCGTCGGGCTCAATTCCTTGAGTGCGCCGCAGCCCAGCAGCGCGTCGCCCGACCAGGCCGTCCAGAAGGTGATGTCGGGCTGGCGCAGCGCGTCGAGGTCCAGCGCGTGCACGCTCTCGGGCGGCGAGATCGCCCGCATGTTGCGCAGGTGCTCGTCGAGCAGGGCATGGATCTCAGGGCCGCGAAGGTCGTCGATTCGGATGTGCATCGGTCAGGTGTCTTCCAGATACCCGCGCCGCGACGCCTGCCCCTGGTCCTCGAAGATCGCCATGGCCGTCGTCATGCGCCGGAAGCCGAGTGATTGATAGAACGACTCCTTGCCCGGCACCGAATACAGGAGGATCTTCCGGTGCCCTTTTGAAAGGTCCACCAGCTTCGACAACATCTGCCGCCCGAGGCCCATGCCCTGATGCGTTGGCAACAGGGCTACGTCGCAGATGTACGAGCAGTCGGCGCCATCCGCGAGCGCCCGGCCCGCGCCGACCAGCCGGCCGTCATCGCGCACGAAGCAACGGAACATGCTGTGCGTGAATACACCCTGGAGCCAGTCCGGCCGCTTGTCGCCAAGCGGTGCGGCACGGTAGAGCGCCGAGAGTTCATCCCAGTCGATGTCGTCGATCGAATGCGACCAGACCAATGCCACGAATTGCCTCGATTGAAAGCGTTTTGGAGCCAGCCGCGTTTATAGCAAGCCGGCCCTTGCGCCGTCGCGAGGGTGAGGCCCGGTCGGCGATCTCGACCATCCCGGGCCCGAAGTTTTCGCGCCTTCTTCAGTAGGCTTGCCCCAACTGCTCCAGGATCGCCGGATTCTCCAGCGTCGACGTGTCCTGGGTCGAAGTCTCCCCCTTGGCCACGGAGCGCAGCAGCCGCCGCATGATCTTCCCGCTGCGCGTCTTGGGCAGGTTCTCCGCGAAGCGGATGTCCTTCGGCTTGGCAATCGGGCCGATCTCGCGGGCGATCCAGCTGCGCAGTTCGGCCGCGACGGCGGCGGCCTCCTTGCCGGCGGGCAACGCGCCCTTGAGCACGACGAAGGCGCAGATCGCCTCGCCCGTGGTGTCGTCGGGGCGGCCCACCACGGCGGCTTCCGCCACGAGCTTGGTGCACGACACCAGCGCCGATTCGATCTCCGTCGTGCCCATGCGGTGGCCGCTGACGTTCAGCACGTCGTCGATGCGGCCGGTGATGGTGAAGTTGCCGGTCACGGCGTCGCGAATCGCGCCGTCGCCGGCGAGGTAGTAGCGGCCCTGGAAGTCCTGCGGGTAGTAGCTGGACTTGTAGCGCTCCGGGTCGCCCCAGACGTTGCGGATCATCGCGGGCCAGGGTTTCTTCACGACCAGGATGCCGCCCTGGCCCCAAGGGACCGGGTTGCCGGCTTCGTCGACCACGTCGGCGCTGATGCCGGGGAAGGGCAGGCTGCAGGAGCCGGGCACCAGGTCGTGCGCGCCGGGCAGCGGCGTGATCATGTGGCCGCCGGTCTCGGTCTGCCAGAAGGTGTCGACGATGGGGCAGCGGCCGCCGCCGATGTGCTGGTGGTACCACTCCCAGGCGGCCGGGTTGATCGGCTCGCCGACCGAGCCGAGGATGCGCAGGCTCGACAGGTCGTAGTTGCGCGGGTGTGCCGTTGGCGTGCTTTCCGCGGCCTTGATGAGCGAGCGGATGGCCGTGGGCGCGGTGTAGAAAACGGTGACCAGGTGGTCCTGGATCATCCGCCAGAAGCGGCCGGCATCCGGGTAGGTGGGCACGCCTTCGAACACTACCTCGGTCGCGCCGAGCGCGAGCGGCCCGTAGGCGATGTAGGTGTGGCCGGTGACCCAGCCGATGTCGGCAGTGCACCAGAACACGTCTTCCGGCTTGAGGTCGAATGTCCATTTGCAGGTCAGCGCGGCATGCAGCAGGTAGCCGCCGGTCGAGTGCTGAACGCCCTTGGGCTTGCCGGTGGAACCGGAGGTGTAGAGCAGGAACAGCGGATGCTCCGCGCTCACCCACTCGGGCTCGCAGGTCGCCGGCTGCACGGCCAGCAGGTCTGCGATCCACAGGTCGCGCGGCGCCGTGAACGGCACGTCGGCGCCGGTGCGCCGCGTGACCAGCACATGCCGCACGCTGTCGCAGCCGCCCAGCGCCAGCGCTTCGTCGACCACGACCTTGAGCGGAAGCTGCTTGCCGCCACGCACCTGCTGGTCGGCCGTGAGCACCGCCACCGCGCCGGTGTCGGCGATGCGGTCGCGCAGCGCCTGCGAGGAGAAGCCGCCGAACACCACCGAATGGATCGCGCCAATGCGTGCGCAGGCCTGCATCGCCACCACGCCGTCGATCGACATCGACATGTAGATGACCACGCGGTCGCCCTTCTTCACGCCGAGCGAGCGCAGTGCGTTGGCGGTGCGGCAGGTGCGTTCCAGCAGGTCCGCGTAAGTCACGTGGGTCACGGCGCCGTCGTCGGCCTCGAAGATGAGTGCCGTCTTCTGGCCGAGGCCGCGCTCGATGTTGCGGTCCAGGCAGTTGTAGGAGGCGTTGAGCGTGCCGTCCTCGAACCACTTGAAGAAGGGCGCGTTGCTGCTGTCCAGCACCGTCGTGAACGGCGTCTTCCAGGTGATGAACTCGCGCGCCAGGCGGGCCCAGTAGGCCTCGTGGTCGGCCTCGGCCTCGGCCACCAGGCTGTCGTAGGCGGCGCGGCCGGAGACATGCGCGTTGCGCACGATTTCGTTCGAGGGCGGGTAGGTCGCGGGGGTTGCGACGGCTGTCGTTGCGAGGTCCATGATGTGTTCCTTGAAGCGTTCAACAATGGAACCGGAGCATGCGCGGTGAACTTTGCAGCAGTCGGCTCGAAATATGACGAATGTTTGCAGGGCTCCGCTGGGCTATAAATCGAATGTTGGCGATCGCGTCATCGACGCACGGCTGGGAGACAACTTGAGAGACAACGAATTCGCCGCCGCGGAGACGGCCCCGCTGGCGCGCTACCAGACCCTGCAGGCCGGGCTCGACCTGCTCGACCAGGGCCTGTCGATCTTCGACGCCGACCTGCGGCTGGTGGCGTGGAACCGCGCTTACGAGCGGCTGCTGGACTTCCCCCAGGGCATGGCGCGCATGGGAACGCCCTTCGAGACCTTCATCCGCTACAACGCCCGGCGCGGCGAATACGGCCCTGGCGACCCCGAGGCGCTGGTGGCCGAGCGCGTGGCCGCGGCCCGTACCTTCATGGGGCACGACCTCGAGCGCACCCGCCCGGACGGCTGCGTGCTCCACATCCATGGCGAGCCGCTGCCCGGCCACGGCTTCGTCACGCTGTATTCCGACGTCACCGCGCAGCGCCGCGCGGAGCGCACGATCCGGCAGCAGAACGCCGAACTGGAAACCCGCGTGGTGGCGCGCACCGCCGAACTGGTCAGCAGCGAACAGCGCATGCGGCTGGTGATGGACTCCATCCCGGCGCTGGTGGCGTACTTCGATCGGCGTCGGGTGTACAACTATCTCAACCGCGGCTACCACGGGTGGTTCGGCATCGACACCACGCGGCCGGAGACCGTCAGCGCCAGGGCCTTCCTCGGCGACGAGGTCTACGCCCTGGTCAAGCCTCACGTACTTCGCGCGGTCGCGGGCGAATCCGTCACCTTCGAGTACGAACTGGTCATCCACACCGGTGAGCGGCGGGCCGTGCGCACCTCGCTCGTCCCTGAATTCGCGAGCGACGGCACGGTGGCCGGCTGCTTCGAGCTGACCTTCGACATCACCGAGCAGCGGCGCGCGCAGGAGTTGCTGGCGCGCACCCAGAAGCTGGAAGCGCTGGGCCACCTCACGGGCGGGCTGGCGCACGATTTCAACAACATCCTGACCGTCGTGATCGGCAATCTCGCGGCCTTGAAGGACGCGTACCCCGACGACCCCAACGTGCCCGAATACATCCAGCCCGCGCTCGATGCCTCGCGGCGCGGCGCCGACCTGGTCAAGGGGCTGATGCGCTTCGCGCGCCGCCAGCCCTTGCAGGCAGGGGCGGTGGACGCGGCGACGGTGCTGCGCGCGGTCGAAGGGCTGGTCCGGCATTCCTTGCCCGAACGCATCCACCTGGGTGTCGACGTGGAGGCACAGTCGCTCGGCATCTGGATCGACGCGGCCCAGCTCGAACAGGCCATTCTCAACATGGTGCTGAATGCGCGCGATGCCATGCCGTCCGGCGGCCAGGTCACGCTGCGCGCGCGGCCGGCGCACCTGGATGCCGATGCTGCCGCCGCGCTCCAGACCACGCCGGGCGACTGCGTGCGAATCGACGTGCAGGACAACGGTTGCGGCATGGACGCCCGCACCATGGCCCACATGTTCGAGCCCTTCTTCACCACCAAGCAGCCGGGCAGCGGCACCGGGCTGGGCATGGCGATGGTCTATGGCTTCGTCAAGCAGTCGGGCGGCGCGATCGACGTGCGCAGCGAGCCGGGATGCGGCACCACCATCTCGCTCTGGCTGCCGGCGAGCGAGCGCCCTGGCCTCGACCGCCCCGCGCCGGCCGGCGCACCGGAGGCCCCGGGGCGGCGTGGCCTCGCGCTGCTGGTGGACGACGATGCGCAGGTCCGCCGCGTGGTGCGGCGCACCCTGCTCGACATGGGCTATGCGGTGCTGGAGGCCGACAGCGGCGTCGAGGCGCTGGCCCTGCTGCGGCAGACCTCCGACATCGCGCTGCTGCTGTCCGACGTGGCGATGCCGGGCGGCGTCGACGGGCGCGAAGTCGCGGCCACCGCGCGCCAGCTGCACCTGGCGCAGGCCGTGGTGCTGATGAGCGGCAATGCCGCCGGCGACCATGCCGTGACCGGCGTGCCATGGCTGGTCAAGCCCTTCACTCCGGCGCAACTGGCCGATGCGATCGAGGCAAGCAGAGCATGAGCACGCACGTCACCCTTCCGCCGCGCGACGAAAGCGCACCCCGGTCCCTGATCTTCGTGGTCGAGGACGACCCGGCCGTGACCAAGCTGGTGCTCAACGCGCTGACGGAATTCGGCTTCAACGCCGAAGGCTTCCAGACCGGCACCAGCATGCTGCGCCGCATGCAGACCGAACAGCCCGACCTGTGCATCGTCGACCTCGGCCTGCCGGACATGGACGGCATCGACCTGGTGCGCCGCATCACGACGCAGACCAGCGCCGGCGTGCTGATCCTCACCGGGCGCGGCCACACGGCCGACCGCGTGATGGGCCTGGAACTGGGCGGCGACGACTACATGACCAAGCCCTTCGAATCGCGCGAACTGGTGGCGCGGGTGCGCAGCATCCTGCGGCGGCGTATGTCGTCGAACGGCACGTCCGGCGCGCAGCAGCGGCGCTATGCCAGCTTCCTGGGCTGGCGAATCGATTGCGCGGCCAACATACTGCGCTCGCCGGACGGCAGCGAGCACCTGCTGGGCACCGCCGAGACGCAGGTGCTGCGCTGCTTCGTCGAGCGGCCGCACCAGATCCTCACGCGCGAGCAGTTGATGGGCGCGCGCGACCTGCTGCCGACCGACCGCAGCATCGACGTGCGCATCTCGCGCCTGCGCCGCAAGATCGAAGTTGATCCGCATGATCCGGTCATCATCAAGACGGTTTACGGCGCGGGCTACATGTTCGCGGCGGCCGTGACTTGGGCTTGAAATAGAACCCGAGGATCGGGCGATCGGACCGCCGAACAGGGCGGGAATTCGCCCGAGAAGTACCACCAATGTGACGAATCTTTGCGTCCATCCCCGGGGCTGAAGGCGGCGACCCAGAATCGCGCCGAATCCACCCATCAACGGAGACAAACGCATGCTCGATCCCGCCGTCCAGAAGATCCAGTCGAATCCCAAGTACCTCGAGCTGCGACGAAAACGCAATGCCTTCGGATGGTTGCTGGCCGCGTTGATGATGGTCGTCTACTACGGCTACATCGCGCTCATCGCGTTCAACAAGCCCTTCCTGGCGCAACCGATCGGCAAGGGCGTCACCTCCATCGGCATACCGATCGGCTTGGGCGTGATCGTCTTCACCATCGTCATCACGGCGATCTACATCCGTCGCGCCAACGGCGAGTTCGACCGCCTGACCGCGGAAATCATCGAGGAAGCGAAGCCATGAGCCGCCATTGCGTCAAATCATTCGCAACCGCTGCGGCGTTGCTGCTCGGCGCCGGCGCGGCGATGGCCGCGGGCGGCGACGTCGGGCAGGCGGACAAGCAACCGACCAACTGGATCGCCATCGGCATGTTCATGGCCTTCGTGGTGTTGACGCTGTTCATTACCAAGTGGGCGGCGGGCAGGACCAAGTCGGCTTCCGACTTCTACACGGCCGGCGGCGGCATCACCGGCTTCCAGAACGGCCTGGCGATCGCGGGCGACTACATGTCGGCGGCATCCTTCCTCGGCATCTCGGCCGCGGTGATGGCGACCGGCTACGACGGGTTGATCTATTCGATCGGCTTCCTGGTCGGCTGGCCGGTCATCACCTTCCTGATGGCGGAGCGCCTGCGCAACCTCGGCAAGTTCACCTTCGCCGACGTGGCGGGCTACCGCTTCCAGCCCGGTCCGATCCGCGCCTTCGCGGCCTCCGGCACCCTGGTGGTGGTGGCGTTCTACCTGATCGCCCAGATGGTCGGTGCGGGGCAACTCATCAAGCTGCTGTTTGGTCTCGACTACATCGTGGCGGTGGTGATCGTCGGCGTACTGATGATGGTGTACGTGCTCTTCGGCGGCATGACCGCGACCACGTGGGTGCAGATCATCAAGGCGGTGATGCTGCTCGCCGGCGTGACCTTCATGGCGATCATGGTGCTGGCGCAGTTCAACTTCAGCCCCGAGGCGCTGTTCGCCAAGTCGGTGGAAGTGCGCACGCAGATCGCGGCCAACGGCGGCAAGAGTCCCGAGGAGGCCGCGGCCATCGGGCTCAGCATCATGGGGCCGGGCGGATTCGTGAAGGACCCGATCTCGGCCATCTCCTTCGGCATGGCGCTGATGTTCGGCACAGCCGGCCTGCCGCACATCCTGATGCGCTTCTTCACCGTGCCCGATGCCAAGCAGGCGCGCAAGTCGGTGTTCTGGGCGACGACGTGGATCGGCTACTTCTACCTGCTGATCTTCATCATCGGCTTCGGCGCGATCACGCTGGTGCTGACCAACCCCGAGTTCGCGGACGTGGCAACCGGCACCATCAAGGGCGGCGGCGGGGCGGCCAACATGGCGGCCGTGCTGGTGGCCAAGTCGGTGGGCGGCAACGTGTTCTTCGGCTTCATCTCGGCGGTGGCCTTCGCGACCATCCTCGCGGTGGTTGCGGGCCTGACGCTGTCGGGTGCATCGGCCGTCTCGCACGACATCTACGCGACGCTGGTCAAGAAGGGCAAGGCCGACAGCGCCGCCGAACTGAAGGTGTCGCGCATCACGACCGTCTGCCTGGGTGTCGTGGCCGTGCTGCTGGGCATCGCCTTCGAGAAGCAGAACATCGCGTTCATGGTGTCGCTGGCCTTCGCGGTGGCCGCGTCGGCCAACTTCCCGGTGCTGTTCATGTCGGTGCTGTGGAAAGACTGCACCACGCGCGGCGCGGTGATCGGCGGGTTCCTGGGGTTGATCTCGTCGGTTGCGCTGACAGTGGTTTCGCCTTCGGTGTGGGAGGCGACGCTGGGGTATCCCAAGGGCTCGGCGCTGTTCCCGTATGCCTCGCCGGCGCTGTTCTCGATGACCATCGGCTTCGTGGGCATCTGGCTGTTCTCGGTGCTGGACCGCAGCAAGCAGGCCCAGCAGGAGCGCGCGGCGTTTCCGGCGCAGCAGGTCAGGTCGGAGACGGGGCTGGGGGCTTCGTCGGCGTCCGGGCATTGAGGGCGGCGAGCGCGGAGCAGTCGCGGGGCTGCTCCGCTTTTTTCAGCCTGCCGTGAACCCGAAGTTGATGGCGCGTTCACCCGTCTGCACGCAACGCTGGTAGTAGGCCAGGATGTCGCGGGTTACCGGGTCCACCTTGGTGTTTCGCAGCAGGACTGGCAGTTCGGTCGCTGCGAAGACCTTGTCGTCCTTCGTTACTTTCGAGCCGATTGCGAAGGACACGCTTCCCACCGCGTTGGCCGCGAAGATGCCGGACAACGCGCGCCAGGCGATGAAGCCGTTTTCCTTCCACGGCGCCAGGGCGTCGAGTGCCTTGACCCATGCCAGCAGGTTCGGATGCGGCTGGCCGGGGCACAGGATGCGTGCCAGCACATCCGGCAGCATCTGCTTGGAGGCGAAGGCCGGATTCGTTCTCTTGAGCGCCTCGAGGTCCTTCCACATCGGCCGCATGAATTCGCCGGCATAGAGCACCGTCGCGTTCGGCGGCGCGGCAATCTGCGAACGGGCGGACGGATTCTTCTGCAGGTAGCTCAATAGCTCGCGCGTAGGGGGAAGCAGGGACATGAAACCTCCATGGGGCTTGACCGAGCATGCGCGAGAAACGGCCGCTCGGGATCACCCGGAGGAGGGAGGGAGGGCGGGCCGTGGCAGGCACGTCCGGCACGCGACATGGGGCGCCCTCACGTTCGATGCAACGGGACGAGTGCGGGCCATTGCAGGCTCTCAAGTCGGAATGCTTTCAAGCGTCGAAGCGAATCGCGACGCTGGACATCGTTAGCACCCTGGGGCCGAAACTCGAGATGTTGGTGAGCGTCGCGTTGTGGTGCTGGATGACTTGCCGGGGCGTCACGAATGCATTGCCCTCGGTCGTGTGTGCGTCCGCTACCAGCAGGACCGGATAGCCCAACGCGAGGGCGCGGCGCGTTGTCGTGTCGACGCAGAACTCGGTGTGCATGCCGCAGATGACCAGCTCGACGACATCGCGTTCCTTCAAGGCGGCTTCCAGCCCGGTCCGCAGGAAGGAGTCGGGCGTGGTCTTGCGAATGCGAAGGTCGGCGGGTTCCGCGTGAAGCCCTTGCGCGAGTTGCCACTCGCGCGTTTCGTGTTTCAAGAGGCTGTCGTCTTCATGCTGGATGAAGACCACCGGAACGCCCGCTGCCCGGGCCTTGGCGGAAACCGCGTTGATCCTGTCGATGACAAGCGCCGATTCAAAGGCGTTGTGTTCGCCTTCGCACAAGCCTTGTTGCACGTCGATGATGAGAAGTGCCATGTTGCTCATGGTGAGGAAGTGCTGAAGAACGAGTAGGTCGCCTTGTACTTCGCGGGAACGTCAACCGGCTGGATCTTGCCGGCGAGCGAAAGTACGAGGAGCGATGAAACAACGAAGCCGACCAGCATCGGCAGCGCGACCGACAGGCGACGAATACGCGGAGATGTGGACTTCAAGTGCCAGTAGACCGCGCAACCGATGTGCGTGAACAGCGCCAGGACGGCGAAGAAGTAATAGGGCGCGAAGAAGAACTGGTACGGCGGAACATGGAACCCCGCCGCGGAAAAATAGAAGTTCGTGTCGAGGTCCAGCACCGTGCGCGCAAACAGCACGGCACCCACGTGAATGAGCAGGAAAGACGCGAGGACGGCACCGGAGAGGGCCTGCAACCATGCGACCGCGCCTTTCCGTTGCTTCCAGCCGCGAACCAAGAGCCAAAGCCCGCTGCAGACCTGGGCCGCGACGCACAGCAGCAGGAGCACTTCAACCGCGGGCTGCCGGTAGATGACGCGCGCGGCTTTCATGAACTCGATGTGCGCGGGCACGCCGGCAAGCGAGACGAGATGATTCGCGAGATGCAGGCATGCAAACGCCGCGATGACGATCGCCGAAGTCTTGTGCAGGGAGCGTACGGTCATGACGTCAGGCTCGGGGGAGATCGCCCCCGAATTCGCAACGATGCAAAGCTGATCGTTGAGGTGCAAGTCTCACTTGCCGGCCTCCACCTTCACCCGCCCATTCGGCACCTCCCCAAACATCTCAGGCGCATACATCGCCTCCACCCGGCTAGGCGGCAGCGCGAAGTCGCCGACGTTGTTCAACCGCACCGTGTATTCCATCTTCACCACGCCCTTCGGCAGGTACTCGTAGTAGCTGCGGAACGACTCGAAGGATCGCTCCTCGAAAGCAGCCCAACCAGCGCCGGTCTTCTTCTCGCCCTGCGTCGCAATCTGCGAGTCCCGCCCCAGCCCGCCGCCGAGGATCGTCGCGCCGCCCGGGATCGGGTCGGTGATGACGACCCAGGTCATGTCGGCGCTGGCGTTCACCTCCAGCGACACCCGCAGCACATCGCCGCGCGTGTACTGGCCCGACGTGGCTTGCTCGACCGGCGTGATGGTCTTCTTGATCGCATAGCCGGCCGCGAACGGCGCCTTCAATTGCACGGCGGCCACCGACTGCATCGTGAGCCACGGCTTGCCCGTGCCGGTCTGCGTGACCTGCAGGGAATCGCGCGTGGTCGGCGGGTTGGGCCACGGTATGAACATGCTGTTGTTGCGCAGGTTGCCCGGCGACGCGGGCGCGCCGAAGGCCGACGTCTGGTTCGGCGCGCCCCCGGCATCGCCGGTCTGGATGCGCTCGACCTTGCCCCAGTCGACTTGCGCCTTCATCGCGCCGAGCGTCGCGGCGGTGATGCCGGCGACCGGCGTGGCCTCGAACTTCTTCGAGAACTTCTCCAGCGCCAGGCCGCCCCACAGGTTGGCCGTCGTGGTGTGCCAGGCGCCGCCTTGCTGCCGCCCGATGAAGCCGTTGGCCAGCTTGCCCATGTCGTCCTTCCACTCGGGGTCGTCCATCACGGCGAGCATCAGGCGCGCGGTGTTGACGTCGCCGTTGGTCATCAGCCACCACCAGTAGTCGTCCTGCTCGGTGCTGAAGACCAGCTTGGTGCCCTGGTAGCTCAGGCGCGCTTTCAGGATGTTGTTGGCCTCCGCGATGCGCTCGTCGCGCTTGGGCACGTCCTTCACGCGTTGCAGGATCTGCAGCCAGTCGATCACGGCGCTGGTGGGCCACTGGTTGGGCGCGATGGTGATGCTGCCGAGCATGCGGGCCTGCGCCTTGCCGTAGCGCGACAAGGCTTCGAGCGCGGACAGCTTGCGCACGTCGAGGTCCTTGCGCGGGCTCCAGAACTCGCGCTGGATGCGGCCTTCGACGAAGGCGATCAAGCCGGCCTCCATTGGCGCGCGCACATCGTCGGCGATCGCGAAGGCGGGGTCGATGGCCGATGCCTCATTCGTGGCCGCCAGCAGGTAGGCCGTGAGCGTGTCGCTGCCGCGATTGCTCTCGCCATCGCGCGGCGGGAAGTAGCTCGCCAGGCCGTCGCCGTCCAGGTAGCTCGGCAGTTGCGCGAGCACGCCCTGCCACATCTTCGTGTCACGCAGGCCGACCGATTTGCTGGTTTTCTGTTCGAGGCAGGCGAAGGGGTAGCTGGCGAACCAGTCGCGCACGCCGGGCAGCCCTTCGGCGAGCCTGGGCTGCAGCGACAGGCGCAGGCCGCCGCGGCCCGGCAGTGCGTCGGCGGGCGGTGCGACGTCGAGCGTGAAAGCGCCGTCGACCTGCACCAGCGTGGCCTGCTGCACCGTGAGCGGCACGGCGGGCACGATGCGCTGGCGCACCTTCAGCGCATCCGCCGCACCGGCCAGCGTGTCCTTCGCCGAGATCTCCCACAGGATCGCTTCGGCGCGGGTCTGCGCCAGCTGCGCGGGCGCCGTCACGTTCCACGCTGCCTCGCGCGATTCCCCGGCGGGGATGTCGACCGTCTGCGCTTCCAGCGTGATCAGGGTGGCGCGCGGCGTGGTGATCACCTTCATCGGCTTCTGCGTCGTGTTGCGCAGCGTGACCTGTGCGCGGAACTGGTCGTCCTCTCGCACCAGCGGCGGCAGGCCGCTGATGATCTGCAGGTCCTGCGTTGCCTGGATGCTGGTCTGGCCGGTGCCGAAGAGGCCGGTGCCCGCGTCGGCTACGGCCACGATCCTGAAAGTCGTCAGCGCATCGTTCAGCGGCACCGTCACCTTGGCCTGACCGTTGGCGTCGAGCACGATCTTCGGGTTCCACAGCAGCAGCGTTTCCAGCAGCTCGCGCGTCTGGCCCTTGCCGCCACCGCCGCCGGCCGGCACCGCCTTGCGGCCGTAGTGCCGGCGCCCGACGATTTCCATCTGCGCGGTCGACGTGCTCACGCCCCAGCTGCGCCGCTGCAGCATCGCGTCGAGCAGGTTCCAACTGGTGTTGGGCATCAGTTCCAGCAAGGCCTGGTCGACCGCGGCCACGGCCACTTCAGCGCCGGCCGCGGGCTTGCCGTCGGGCAGCTTGCCGGTGATGGTGACCTCGGCCTTGCCGCGCACCGGGTAGCTCGGCTTGTCGGTGGCCAAGCTCACCTCGATCTGGTGCGCCTTGGTGCCCACGCGAATCTCCGCCAGGCCGAGCCGGTACGCCGGCTTGCTCAGGTCGACCAGCGCGGTCGGCGCGACGTATTCGCGGCCTTCGTACCAGTAGGCGGTCCACCACTCGCGCGGCGACTTGAAGCCCCAGGTGAAGAAGCTGTACCACGGCACCTCGCGCAGCCGGCCGCGCAGCGCCATCACGCTCACGTAGGCGTTCGGCCCCCATTCGGGCTTGACCTCCAGCGTGACGGTCGGGTCCTGCCCGTTGAGTTGCACGACGTGCGTCTCGATGACGCCTTCGCGCTCCACCGCCACCAGCGCGGTGGCGAAGCGGAACGGCATGCGCACCTGGAAGCGGGCGACTTCGCCGGGCTGGTAGCTCTTCTTCTCCGGCAGCACGTCGATGCGGTCGTTGTCCTCGCCCCCGAACCAGAGTTCGCCCTGTTTGGTCACGTAGACCGAGTTGGCCGCGAGGCTGCTGCGGCCTTCCTTGTCGCTGGCGTTGACGACCAGTTCGACGCGGCCGGGTTCGCTGAGCGACGCGTCGCACAACAGCAGTCCGCGGCTGTCGCTCTTGCCCTTGCAGACGCTGCCGAGGTCCTTGGTCTCGGTCTTGTTGTCGTAGGTGTAGAACCCGCCGACCATGCGCTTGCGGCTGCTGGTGGTAATGACGGCCGTGGCCTTGACGTCGATGGGCACGTCGGCCAGCGGCTTGCCGGCGAGATCGAGTGCGAGTGCCTGGAACTTGAGCTTCTTGTCGGTCGAGATCCAGCTCTCGGTCTTGATGCCTGCGATGACCGCGGCGGGCCACAGCGTCTGCGTGCTGCGGAGGGTCTGCACCTCGCCGTTCGGGTCGGAGTAGCTTGCTTCGAGCAGCAGTTCGCGCGGCGCCTTCGACAACGGGAGCTTGTCGACCGTGACCTTGCCGGCGCCGTTGCGGTCCAGCGTCACGGGCAGCTTGTCGGCGACCACGCGGGCGTCGTCGGAGGCAGCAGCTTCCTCGTCGGCGTTGGTGCCGGTGGTGGCCTGCTTTTGCGGTGGCGCAAAGCTGAACAATTCATAGTCGGCAAAGCTGATCGACCTGGAGCGCGCGAGGGCCGACACGCGCACTGGGAGGTTGGCCGAGCCGCCGCCGGCCACGTAGTTGACCTGCACATCCGTGGGCACCGACGTCACTGCGACGAGCGGGTTCTTGTCGGTCGGCGCAACCCGGCCTTCCAATACGGGGAGGCGGAATTCCTCGACGCGGAAGCTGCCGGTGTCGTAGCTGTTGCGGCGGCCGTCTTCGTAGTCACCGCCCTCCGGCTTGTCCTTGCCGTTGCGCAGCATTACCTCGTACACGCCGAGCTTGGCGGCGGGCGGGATGGCGAAGGTGTTCTCCGCGCTCTGCCCGCCAGTCGCGGTCTTGCGCCAGTTCAACGCTTGCGTGAACTGCTGGCCGCTGCCGGTGTGCGTCACCACCAGGGTGTCGGGCGCGCTCTCGGGCAGGCCGAAGCCGCTTGTGTTCTGCGTGCGGATGATGTGCTTCATCGACACCGTTTCGCCGGCGCGCAGCAGCGTCCGATCGAATACCGTGTGAGCGATGCGGTCAGGCTCCGGGTCGAGGCTGGTCGGCACGTTGAAGCGCCAGGGCTCGATGCCGCGCTGCCAGTCGCTCCAGGTGAAGGCGAGGTCTTCGGCGCCGCCTTCATCTTTCGCGCGGGCGCTGACGAAATAGGCGCCGCCGCTGTAGTCGACATCGTCTTCGCCGCCGTCGCCGGGGCACTTCGGCGCTTCGGACGAGAGGTCTTTCAACGTGACCAGGCCGTTCGCATCGGTGGTGCCGCTGGCAAGCGCCTTGCCGTCGCAGCCCGACACGCGCACCTTCGCGCCGGCCACCGGCTTGCCCTTGTCGAGCGTGGTCACCCAGGCCACGGCGTTCTCGCGGCCGAGCTTGAAATGCACGGCCAGGTTGGTCGCCAGCGCGCTGGTGCGCACGTACATCGTGCGGTCGGCACCGTAGCGTTCGTCGAGCAGCGAGCCGCCGAGCTTCTGCGACGCGATCTCCAGCACATGGAAGCCGGGCGTCAGCGGAATGCCGACCACTTCGAACGGACGTGGGTCGCCGCCTTCGGCCTTGGGCATGTCCAGCGCCTTCACGCCGGCCTGGCCGTTGAGCAGAGACAACATGCGCGTCTGGACGCTCTCGGTATCGTCCTTGTCGATGATCTTCGGCAGCGGTCCCTTCACATCGCGCGCGGCCACCTTGCGGTTGACGGTGTAGTTGTTGTCGTAGCGGCGCACCTTGCGGAACCACGCGATGATTTCGCCGTCGGTCTGCGGGTTGAGGTCGCTCACCTTGCCCGGCGTGAGCGCCTGCAGGCGGAGGGCAGGCTCCACGTTGCGCACGGTCACCGGCATCACGGCCACGCCGCCCGGCTCGGCGAAGCGCTCGACCACGCCGAAGGGCGAGGCCGCGAACTTGGCAAGCGGTGGCATCGCGCCGGTCGCCACCTTCATCGGAAAGGTGCCGGGGGATGCCGGGGCGCGGTCCGACGCGTCCTTGAAGCCGTCCGGCAGTTCGATGGTGAAGGGCGTTTGCTCGGCGAAGGGCGCTGGGAAGCTCACCGCGTCGACGAGCGCATCCGCGTTGCCCTGCCCCTCGTCTTCGAACTTGGGTGCGACGGACTTGCCGCCGCCCTTCAACGCGATCTGTGCGGCCAGGGCGCGCGTCACCGGCGAATTGAAGTTGAGCGTCATGGGCCGCAGCGGCAGGCATGCGGCCTGGGCGTTTTCGCGCTCGCAGGTGAATGACACCGCGAAGGGCTCGCGCACCTGGAAGGCGAAGCGGCGCTCTACCTTGTTGGCCACGCCCGAGGGCGTGGCCACGCCGGCACCGTAGACGAGTTGCACCTTGGCCGATGGCGGCAGCGTGCGGTTGCAGCGCACCGTGGCAAAGCGCAGCGGCTCCTTGGCGGCGCGCTCGGTGGCACTCATCGATTGCAGCAGGGCGGCGCGGTCGGCATCGGCCAGCGCAACCACCGGGATGCGCTCCCCGATGCCTTCGGCCTGGCACCACATGTTGGCCAGCAGGCTCTGCGAGGTGGCGGCGCCGTTGAGTTCGAGCAGGAAGAACTGCTGCTCGTCGATGCGGCCGCCGCCCGGCCGCACGCTTCGTACGAAGGGCCCGCCGGTGTTGAACTGCCAGCTTGCGGCACCGGTCAACTCCGCGCCGGAGGCGGACTTGAAGCCGGCGACCCGGGTGACGGTGCAGCGCACGCCCGGGCCCAGGTCGTTCTCGAAGTCGTAGACCCACTGCTTCTCGTTGAGCCACCGGCCCGTGCCCTTGGAGCCGGCCGCCTCGGTGCAACTCAGGGCCAGCGGCGCCGGCGCCTTGGGGTCGCCGAAGTTGACGGCGGCCTGGTCGAACCTTGCGACGAGCTGACGCACGCGGGCGACCTCGCCTTGCGGCGTGACGCCTGTGATCTGCAGCGCCTGGGCACCGAACGCGACGCCGGCCAGCACGCAGGCGGCCACGACCTTCTTCTGAATATTCAAACGGTCTCTCCTCAACGACCAAAGGACTGGCACGCCTGGTTCACAGATAGATACACTTGCGAACGAGTACCAAAGGACGCAGTGCCATGACTCCAACGCGCGGGCGCGCCGACGCCGCCATCACGCCATTCTGGTTGCGATTGCCCCGGTTTTTCCTGTTCCCTCTGCAATGGGAGCCGCTGCTGTATGCGGCGCTCCTCGCGGTGTCGAGCCTGATTGTCTTCGTCATCCCGCTGCCCTTCGTCGACATTCTGGTGGAGATCGGCATCCTGCTGGCGGCGAGCCGCTACGCCTTCACGGTCATCCACTTCAGCTCGCAAGGCTTCCTCCACACGCGCGACTTTCCGGCGCAGGGCGATCCGGACCTGGTCGGGCTGCCGTGGAAGCTGTTCGCCGTGCTGCTGGTGATGGGCGCGGCGACGGCCGCTTGCGGCATGCTGTCGAAGAACCTGGCGATCGCGGCCTACGGCATGGCCTCGCTGGCGCTGCCAGCCATCGTCGTGGTGCTGGCGCAGACAGCCAGCGTGGGCGAGGCGCTGAACCCGGCGCAGTGGTGGGCCGTGGTGCGGGCGATGGGCTGGCCCTACCTCGCGCTGTGGGCCTTCCTGTTCTTCCTGAGCGGCGGCACGGAGATCGCGGTGCCGATGCTGGCGCCGCTGGTCAAGCCATGGATGCTGCTGCCGCTGGTGAATTTCGCGATCGTGTACTTCAGCTGGGCCATGGCGGCGCTGCTGGGCTATGCGATGTACCAGTACCACGATGCGCTGGGCATCGATGTGCGCTTCGTGTCGCGGGCCACTCCGGCCGAGCGCGACGCGTCGGAGGAAGCACGCGCCATCGACGCCCACGTGGCCGACCTGATCGAGCACGGCGAGGCCGACATCGCACTCGGCATCGCCTACGACGCGGCGCGCGTGGCCGAGGACGATGTGTATGCGCAGCGCCGCTATCACCGCGTGCTGGCCGTGGCCGGCAAGCCGGAGGACCTGCTGCGGCACGGCAAGACCTTCATCGAGTTGCTGATGCGCGGCAAGTTCGAGTCCGAGGCGATGTCGGTCCATGCGACCTGCGTTGCCAAGGACCCGAACTTCCTCTGCGTGAACCCCGGCAACGTGGTGAGCTTCGCGCAACTGCAATGGCGCGCCGGGGATGCGCGCGCCGCGCTGGCCTTGCTCAAGGGCTTCGACAAGCGCTACGCAGGGCATGCGTCGATTCCGGATGCCTACGAACTGGCCGCGCGGGTGCTCATCCAGGGCCTGGATCGTCGCGACCTGGCCAAGCCCATCCTCGATGTCATGAAGAAGCGCTACCCCAAGACGCCGCAGACCGAGGAGGTGCGCTGGCTGCTGCGCGACGACGATCCAACGACGCGCGGCGCGACCCTGGCTGGCTGAAACAAGCCCACCCCCGAATGCGCCTTCGGCGCCACGTGCGGCCGCCAGAGGCGGCTGCTCTTGCGGCCGTCCAAGCCTGCGCAGGCAGGCTCGGAGCCGCGGCCCTCAGCCCCTCGAGGGCGCGCACCCAGCGGCCCGGCAAAGCCGGCTCCGCGGGTGCCCTGGCATCACCCGGCGCCCACAGTCGGCGAGTCACGTTGGAAAGCGTCGCTGGCCCGCGACAATACGCGTCCGGGCGGCCCGCTGTCGTGGCCGCGTCCCCCCATTCAAGCCAGTCATTCCCCATGGACAAAGAAGTCGACCCCGCGGTCATCGCGGTCATCAATGAAAAGCGCCTGACGGGCGAGAAACGCACGCCCGTGGACATCATCTCCAGGATGGGCGTGTTCGATGCGCGCGAGAAAGCGTCCGACCAGGCCTGGCTCGCATCGGGCGACAACGTCATCATCACGATCTGGGCCGAGTTCGTGAGCGTCGGCGCCGGCGGGCGCTGGTTCTACCTGGAGTCGCTGGACACGCACCACCGGCTGGGCGGCGGCGGCGAGCGGACCGCCTTGCAATCGCAACGCGCCAAGGACCGGCTGCAACTGCTCAAGCGTTCATTGGACCTGGGCCTCAGCGTGCGGGCCGTGCTGCAGACCAATCGGGTCGCCATCGCCGGCCTGGAGACCGACAAGGCCGCCAAGGTGTCGGTGCGCGTGCAGGACGAGCAGGAATGGCATGTAGCCGCGTGGGATGCCGACGAGAAGGTGGCGGTGCTGGTGCGCGGCCCGCGCGGGTGGCTGCCGAACGAAGATGAAGTGAAGGCCGCACGGGCGCGTGGCAGTGTTCCGCCCGTCGCGGTGCAGGCAGTCCCCTCCGGCGACATCACCCCGGAATCGGTGCACGCGGCCGCGATCGAATATCTGACGAAGCATTTCGCGGGCTACGGCTACAAGCCCGAGAACGTGACCAGCCAGAAGCTGGGCTACGACATCGAAGTGACGGACAAGAAGGGCAAGACCTTGCTCAAGCTCGCGGTGAAGGGCACCGCCCCGGGGGTGAAGACGTTCAAGTTGACGGACGAGGAACGAACCTGCGCAAAGAAGGGCGATCCCTGGCGCATGGTCGTGGTCACGGATGCGATCGGGCCGGCGGCGCAGCACAAGATATACAAGCCCGAAGAGGTCGACAAGGCGCCCGGGCTGGAGCTGTAGACCGGCCCATCTCCGGCAGAAGGATTCACGCCTTCTCGATCCAGCGCGCCGGCCATGCGCCGGACTTCACCATCTGCTGGATCAGTTCCATCGCCAGCGCAATGACCGCCGCGGCGGCCGGCGTTGAAGGGCGTGCGAAATTGGTCGCACACACCACGCGCCGCGTCATGCCTTCATCGGTGATGGCGGCGGCGCGCAGCTTTCCGGCCGCCACTTCTTCGGCGACCGAAGACATCGAAAGAATGGTGCTGCCGATGCCCGCCTCGACCGCCTTCTTCACGCTGGTCAGCGATTCGATCTCGGCGATCACGTCGAGTTCGATCGATGCCGCAGCACACGCCTGGTCGATGATGCGGCGCAGCCCGTGCTCGCGGCCGGGCAGCACCAGGGGATGGGCTGCTACCTTGGCCAGCGAGATGCGCGCAGCGGTACGCGGTCCATTGGCATGGGTCACCAGCGCCAGCCGTTCTTCCAGCAGCGCGCGCTTGGCCAGCGTGGGCTCCGACGCATCGCCGAAGAGGATCGCCAGGTCGAGCCGTCCACCTCGCAGCCATTCGCTCAGGAAGCCGCTGTAAGCCTCGACCACCTTCAGTCGCACGTGCGGCAGCCGCTCGCGGCAGGCCTTCAGCAGCGGCACCGTCACCAGCAGCGCGATGGTCGTGGGCAGGCCGATGGCGACGTCGCCGCGTGGCACGGCGTTGGCGTCGCGCACCGACAGGCGCGCACGCTCCACGTCCGCCAGCACCACCCGCGCATGCTCCAGGAAGACGCGCCCGGCCTCGGTCAGCGCCATGCCGCGGCTGGAGCGTTCGAACAGCTTGCCGCCGACTTCATGCTCCAGCGCCGCGATCTGCTGCCCCAGCGCAGGCTGCGCCACGTGCAGCCGACTGGCTGCCTGCAACAGGCTGCCCGCCTCGCAAACCCCGACGAAGTAGCGCAACTGGCGCAGTTCCATGGCTATGTGTTCTCCGTCTAGCTCGTAGGCCGACAATGTATTTCACAAATAGCGCCGCGCCAACCAGAATCGACGGCGACAAGAACACATCGGAGACCCCCCAATGCCCATCGACATCGAACACCTGCGCAACTGGATCGGCCGCACCGAATCACGCACCGACATCGCCACGGCGGCGCCGGTGCAGGGGCTCTCCGCCACGCTGGACCGCGACGACGCGGCACCGCGAGCGGGCGACCTGGTGCCGCCGTGCTGGCACTGGCTGTACTTCCTGCCGATGCAACGGCAATCGGAGATCGGCGTCGACGGCCATCCTAGGCGTGGCGGCTTCCTGCCACCGGTGCCATTGCCGCGCCGCATGTGGGCGGGCAGCCGCATCGACTTCCTGCGCCCGCTGGCGGTGGGCAGCAGCATCCGGCGCGATTCACGCATCGCCGATGTGAGCGGCAAGGAAGGGCGCAGCGGCTCGCTGGTGTTCGTGCGCGCGCACCACGAGATCTCCGACGAGCACGGCGTGGCCATCCACGAAGAGCACGACATCGTCTACCGCGACAACCCCCAACCCAGCGATCCGGTGCCGCCCGTGCAGGCCGCGCCCGCCGAACACGATTGGGTGCGCACCATCCAGCCCGACGACGTGCTGCTGTTCCGCTATTCGGCCCTGACCTTCAACGGCCATCGCATCCACTACGACCGCCGCTATGTCACCGAGGTCGAGGGCTATCCGGGCCTCATCGTGCATGGCCCGCTGATCGCGACGCTGCTGCTCGACCTGCTGCGCCGCAACCTGCCCGATGCCACGGTAGCCCGCTTCACCTTCCGGGCCGTGAAGCCGACCTTCGACCTCACGCCCTTCCAGGTCTGCGGCCGCCGCAGCGAAGACGGCCGCACCGTTCAGCTCTGGGCCCGGCACACCGACGGCGCGCTGGCGATGGAAGCCAGCGCGACCCTCGCCTGAACATCGATGAACAACATTCAAGGAGACGATTCATGTTGAACGAAGCCGACGAGCACCAGGAAATCCGCGATGCCGTGCGCCACCTGTGCTCGCAGTTCCCCGACGAGTACTTCCGCAAGGTCGACGAGCAGCGGGCCTACCCCGAGAAGTTCGTCGATGCCCTGATGGAAGCCGGCTGGCTCGCCGCCATGATCCCCGAGGAATACGGCGGCACGGGCCTGGGCCTCACCGCCGCGACCGTGATCATGGAAGAGATCAACCGCAGCGGCGGCAACTCCGGCGCCGTGCACGGCCAGATGTACAACATGGGCACGCTGCTTCGCAACGGCAGCAAGGCGCAGAAGGACAAGTACCTGCCGCCCATCGCCGCGGGCAAGCTGCGCATCCAGTCGATGGCCGTCACCGAGCCGACCACCGGCACCGACACCACCAAGATCAAGACCACCGCCGTGAAGAAGGACGGCCGCTACGTCGTCAACGGCCAGAAGGTCTGGATCTCCCGCGTGCAGCACTCCGACCTGATGATCCTGCTGGCGCGCACCACGCCGCTGGCCGAGGTCAAGAAGAAGTCCGAAGGCATGTCGATCTTCATCGTCGACCTGAAGCACGCCATCGGCAACGGCATGACCGTGCGGCCCATTCCCAACCTCGTGAACCACGAGACGAACGAGCTGTTCTTCGACAACCTCGAGATCCCGGAAGAGAACCTCATCGGCGAGGAAGGCAAGGGCTTCAAGTACATCCTCGACGGCCTCAATGCCGAGCGCACGCTGATCGCGGCCGAGTGCATCGGCGACGGCTACTGGTTCATCGACCGGGCCACCAAGTACGCCAACGAGCGCATCGTGTTCGACCGGCCCATCGGCAAGAACCAGGGCGTGCAGTTCCCGATCGCGGACGCGTTCATCGAGATCGAGGCGGCCAACCTGATGCGCTTCAGGGCGGCCGAACTGTTCGACGCCAACCAGCCCTGTGGCGCGCAAGCCAACATGGCGAAGTACCTCGCTGCCAAGGCCTCGTGGGAGGCGGCCAACGTCTGCATGCAGACGCACGGCGGCTTCGGCTTCGCCAACGAATACGACATCGAGCGCAAGTTCCGCGAGACGCGCCTGTACCAGGTCGCGCCGATCTCGACCAACCTGATCTTTTCGTACGTGGCCGAGCACCTGCTGGGCCTGCCGCGATCATTCTGATGAACCCGACCATGCGACCCCTCGACGGGATCACCGTCGTCACGCTGGAGCACGCCATCGCGGCGCCCTTCTGCACGCGGCAACTGGCCGACCTCGGCGCACGCGTCATCAAGGTCGAGCGGCCCGGCAGCGGCGATTTCGCGCGCGCCTATGACGAGCGCGTGCGCGGCATGGCATCGCACTTCGTCTGGACCAACCGCTCCAAGGAAAGCCTCACGCTCGACGTCAAGCAGCCGCAGGCCAAGGATGTGCTGGCCAGGCTGATCGAACGCGCGGACGTGCTGGTGCAGAACCTGGCTCCGGGCGCGGCGGCGCGCCTGGGCCTGTCGTACGAAGACTTGCGCGAGATGCACCCGCGGCTCATCGTCTGCGACATCTCGGGCTACGGCGACGCCCCCCGGAACAAGGGCCCGTACCGCGACAAGAAGGCCTACGACCTGCTGATCCAGAGCGAGTCGGGCTTCCTGTCGATCACCGGCTCGCCGGACGAGCCCGCGAAAGCCGGCTGTTCCATCGCCGACATTGCGGCGGGCATGTACGCCTACACCAACATCCTGTCGGCACTCATCCAGCGTGGCCGAACCGGCCAGGGCTGCCGCATCGACGTCTCGATGCTGGAAAGCATGGTCGAGTGGATGGGCTACCCGCTGTACTACGCCTTCGACGGCGCGGCGCCGCCGCCACGGGCCGGTGCCGCGCACGCGACCATCTATCCCTACGGCCCGTTCCCGGCCGGCGACGGCAAGACCGTGATGCTCGGCCTGCAGAACGAGCGCGAATGGGAGGCCTTCTGTCGCGTCGCGCTGCAACGGCCCGAACTGGCAACCGACGAACGCTTCGCATCGAACTCGAAGCGCACGGCGGCAAGGCAGGCACTGCGGGCAATCATCGTCGAGACCTTTGCGTCGCTCAGCGCCGAGCAGGTGATCGCGCGCCTCGACGAGGCGCAGATCGCCAACGCACACATGAACGACATGCAGGACGTATGGAACCATGCCCAGCTGCAGGCGCGCGGACGCTGGACCCAGGTCGAGACGCCGACAGGCCCTGTTCCTGCCCTGCTGCCGCCCGGCCGGAACGAAGCCTTCTCGCCGCGCATGGATGCCGTGCCCGCGCTCGGGCAACACACCGCATCGATCCTCGCGGAGCTGGGCTTCGGTGCGGACGCGATCGAGACGATGCGCAGCGCCAAAGCCATCTGAAGAAAAGGGGGCATCCATGAATCGCACCTTCCTCCAACTCCAGCGCCACCGCACCGCCGCTGGCCCCGTGGTCGCACTCGTGACCGCACTCCCAGCGACAGTCGCACTGCATCGATGATGGAAGCCATGACCCAACGATGCGCCCGGGCGCGCAGCCTGCTGTTCGTGCCGGGCAACCGGCCGGAGCGCTTCCAGAAGGCCGCACGCAGCGGCGCCGACGCCGTCATCCTCGACCTGGAGGACGCCGTACCTGCCGCGGACAAGACGTCGGCACGCGCGGCCATCGGGCGCGAGTGGGCGCTGCTGCAGGACTGCGACGTGCCATGGGTCGTCCGCATCAACCCATCCGACACGGCAGCGGGTGAAGACGACCTGGCGTGGTTGAAGGGATTGAGCCCGGCGCCCGCCGCCGTCATGGTGCCCAAGGCCGAATCGCCCCAGGCGCTCGCGGGCGTGCATGCGCGCCTGGACGGCATCGCCACGTTGCCGATCGTCGAGAGTGCGGCAGGCTATGCCGCGCTCCCTTCGCTGGCCGCCGCGGCGGGCGTGTTGAGGCTCGCGATCGGGCACATCGACTTCATGGCCGATACCGGCATCCAGTGCGACGACCTGGAAACCGAACTGGCGCCGCTGCGCTTCGCGGTCGCGATCGCCACGCGCTTGAACCGCCTCGCCCCCGCGATCGATGGCGTGACGGTTCAGATCGACGACGAACTCCGACTGCGCGCCGATGCCCGGCGCGCACTGCGCTACGGATTCGGCGGCAAGCTCTGCATTCACCCGCGCCAGGTGGCCGTGCTCCACGAGGCGCTGGTGCCGACCGGGCAGGAACTGGAATGGGCGCGCCGCGTGATCGCCGCCGATGCCGCAGCAGAGGGCGCGGCCGTGCAACTCGATGGCCGCATGGTGGACCTGCCGGTCGTGCTGCAGGCGCACCGCACGATGGCGCGGGCCGCAACCAGTAGCGCCAAGTCCTGATCAACTGAGAGACGGCTCCTCTTGTCGAGGTTGGTGACCCGGTTCAGCCCGAGCCTTGACCGAGACCGCCGGCCAGGCCCAGTCCGCGCGCTATACGATCCCGGCATGACAACCATCCAGTCCCGGCGCAAGCTGATCGTGATCGTCCTGCTGTGCATGGCCGTAGGAGGCGCACTGCTGCGGCAGTTCGCGGCGCAGGGCTCGATGCTGCGCGACATCGGGACCTTGCTGATGCTGCTGTGGCTGCCGATCGTCGGCAACATCATCGGGTGGTTGATTGCCCGCATGCGCCGTCCACCCGCGCCCGAGCCGCAGACCTTCGGCGGGCCCGAGACCTTCCATGCGCATGCGCGGGTCGATCTCACCTTGCGCGCCGCATCGGTGCCCAGCGAGGACGTGCCGGTGGCAGTCGGCGAGCACCGTTGCGCACTCGTCGTCGGCAACGACGGCTTCTCCGCACGCTGGTTCGTCCGCCCCGGCGAGACCGTGCGGCGCGGAAAGTCGCACCCCGTGCAGATCGAGTTCCTGGCGCCGGCCCTGGCATTGCCGAGGTTCCAGCGCGATGCGGCTTTCCGGATGCTGGTGGGCGGCGCGTTCATCGGCGACGGCCAGGTGCGCGAACTGCCCGGGTTGCTGGAGCCCGCAGGCCAGGCATGAGCCGAGCCGTCGCCTACTGCATCTGCTCCAGGTTCCCGATGCGCACGAGCATCTCGGTGAACATCTGCATGTCGGCGTCCAGGTCAGCCACTTCCTTGAATTCCTTGGCGTTGTGCGCCGTGTATTTCTTGCCGGGCATCGCCGGTCCGAAGTTGATGGCGTTGGGCATCAGCTTGGCCGTGGTGCTGCCGGCGGTGGGCACGGGATTGGCCTCGAGGCCGGTGGTGTCGCCGAAGATGTTGAGCAGCGTGGAGAGCCACGCACCCTTGGGGTCGCGCGCCATCCAGTCGCCCTGGTTGTAGTCGATGGTGATCTTCGTGGCATGGGACGCGGCCCATGCTTCGACCTTGGCGGTGACGGCCTTCTGGAGTTCCTCGGGCGTGCGCCCGCGCGGCATGCGCACGTTGGCCGTGACTTCGAGCTTGCCGTCGTTCTCGCGGATGAGGTTGGGCGAGAAGGTCAAGGGTCCCATGAAGTCGTCCTTGTAGCCGAGGCCCATCTTCTCGCCGAGGTAGCCGGTGCCGTAGAGGTCGACCAGGTACTTCACTGCCTTCGCGTAGTGGTTGTTGGCGAGCGGCACGGCGGACTCCTGCAGGAACAACGCCAGGCGCGGCAGCGGGTTCACACCTTCCTCGGGACGCGAGCCGTGGGCGGAGACACCGGTCACCTTAACGTCCACGCTGTCGGCGCCCTGCGCGACATCGATCGCGAACTTGCCGCCCTGGCTTTCGTATTTCTGGATGAAGGCGGCCTTGGCGGCGTTCAGTTTCGCGGCGACGGTCGCCAGGTCGCCGCCCTTCAGCTTCGCGGTCGCGGTCTGCGGGACCGTGTTGGCGATCGCCGCGCCGGCCATGGCAACGATCGTGGTCGTCGTGCCGTCGGTGGGCTCGGCCGGGAAGAACACCTTCAACGCACCGGTTCCCTTCTCGGCCACCACGGCCGGGTACTTGCTGTCGAGCACGATGTTGTAGTCGGGCAGCGGGTTCCTGGCGCGGTAGTACTTCATCGCGCTGCCATCGCCTTCCTCGGTCGTCTCGATCATCAGGCGGATCGTGCGATCCAGCGGCAGGCCGCTTTCCTTCACCGTCTTCATCGCGAACAGCACGGCCGCGATCGAGCCCTTGTCGTCGATGCTGCCGCGGCCATAGAGGTAGTCGCCCACGCGCGTGAGCTTGAAGGGGTCGAGCTTCGTGCCGTCGTCCAGCACCCATTCGCTCGCCACGACCGGCACCACGTCGGCGTGCGTGAGGATGCCGAACTCGCCACCGGCCGAAGCCGTGTTGGCCGGCAGCTTGACTTCGAAGATGCGGTTGTCGACGTTGCGGTACTGCAGGCCGAAGTCCCGGGCCATGCCTTCGACCAGAGTGCCGAACTCGATGATGGCCTTGCTCTCGTGCGGCGGGATCTTGTCGTCGCGCACCGTCGGGATCGCGACCATGCGCGCGGTGGCGGCGATCACCGCGTCGTGGTTGCGCAGCCGGTTGTAGAGCCCGAGTAGCCGGCTGATGTTGGTGAGGTCGTCACCGGCGAGCGGGGCCTTCTTGCGGTACGCGTCGACGGCCGGCTGGAGTGCCGGGTCGGCCTTGGCTGCAGCGTCGAGGAAGGCGTTGAAGTCGGTCGAAGGCGAGGCTTGTTGCGAGGCGGCGAGCTTGTCGAGCCCGGGCTTCTTGATCGTGTCGGCCATCGTTGCCGAGGCCGCGAGCGCCAGCGCAAGGCCGAGTGGGAGGAGGGCGATTTGCTTCATGACGATGCTCCGCTGAATGTTTTAGTCGCAATGATGCATCCAGAACCAGGGCCGCACGTCGCACCTGCCTTGGTGGCCTGTAACAGGCCAATGCCGCACTCAAGCGACGAGCATGCGGGTCACCGGATGGGCTGGCGCCAGCTTCTGCAATTGCGGCAGCCAGTTCAGCGCCTGCTCGCGCTGTCCGGCGTGCCATTCGCAAGAGGCGACCATGGTCAGCGCCTCGACGGTCGCGCCGTCATCCGGCGCACTGGACAACAGCGCCTGGCAGAGCCGGCGCGCATCGTCCATGTGTCCGCTGCGGGCAAAGCGTGTCGCCAGCCGGCCCATGTCGCGCGGTTTCAGCCGCACCGACGGTTTGGCCTGGTCGAGGTAGACCTTGTAGCTCTCGTGCTGGAATTCGACCGCGGCCTCGCTGCCGTCCTTCAAGCGAAAGATCTGCTTGGCCGCGCGGTGGAAGGCGTTGCTCGAAGGATGCAGGCGCGCGGTGTTGAAGAACGCGCGCAGCGTGGGCTGGTCTTCCGGCCTCAGCCTGGCAGCGGCTGCCCATTCGACGGCAGCGCGGTCGAACTGCAGCCGCGCGCTGAACTGCGTGGCACGCTCGACGTGGTCATGGAACGGATCTGGCGGCGCCACCGGCGCCACCACCGGCTTGCTGCGCCGCGCCGCAGGCCACAGCAGCATCAACAACGTGCCGGTGAGCAAGCCACCCAGGTGGGTCATGTAGCCGACGCCGGTGTGGCCGGTGACGTGCTGCACGAACTCGTTGACCATCCAGATCGGCAGCAGGATCAGCGCCGGCGCGGTGATGTAGTTGAAGTAGAAGAAGAACTGGTAGAAGAACCGGATGCGGCGCAGCTTGTAGATCAGCGCATACATCGCCATCAAGGCCGCGATCGCGCCCGAGGCGCCCAATCCGTAGCCGCCGCGCCCGCCATAGGCCCACATCGCCATGGCCGAGGCGCCCAGCGCGCCCAGCACATAGAAGCCCAGGTAGGTGGCGCGGCCCAGCGCCAGTTCGACGGTGAAGCCGAACAGGAACAGGAACACCATGTTGCCGATGAGATGGCTGGCGCTGGCGTGCAGGAAGGCCGATGTCAGCCAGGTGAGCGGTTGCGGCGCCGCGCCATCGGCGAAATCCAGTGACCAGCGGTCGGTGAAGGGCGCGGGCAGCATGCGTTCGTAGTCCGCACGCAGGGCCTTCCATTCGTCATGGCGCGGGTCGTCCGCGAGGATGACCTTGTCGGCGCGAAGCCGCGTCTCGAACTTGCGCTCCGTGTGCATCAACTGCACCAGTTCGCCGCGCTGTTTCCCGCGGCGCAACACCTCGCGCGCCTGCTTCGCGAAGCGGCTGCCGGTCTGCTCCAGGTGAGTGACGAAGGGCGGAAGCTCCCAGTCGGCCAGCGGTGTGGAGAGGTAGTAGGCGGTGGCGCGCTGCTCGGCTTTCTCCTCCGTGCGTTGCGGGCCGAAGAAGATCGCAACGTTGACGAGGATCAACAGCAGCGTGAGCCATGGCGGGTTGCGCCAGGTCGGCTTGCTTTCGAGGGGGATTGCATAGAACACAGCAGGAGCGTAGCCGAAACCGCGCCGCTATCTAACAATCTGTGACAGTTCTGCGACGTGCGTTTTTTGGCAGTCTTGCCGTGTTCCGGTGGCTCTGAGGATACCGGGGCGCTTGGAGTGTCGCGATGAAGCCCGACCGTGCCAGGCCGAGGGGCGGCGGGTAGCCCCTGCAGCGAAATAAAGGAGGAGGCCGCAGGCCGGGGGACATTCGCGGAAGGGGCTACCCGCCGCCCCTCGGCCCACCCCTGCAACCGCCCTGCAACCGCCGTCAGCCGATCCGCACAGGCACGAAGATCTTGTCATCCCCGCGCTGCACCAGCAAGGCCACCGACTTCGGCGACTTGCTCATCACGTCCTTGACCTGGTCCACGCTGCGCACCGGCGTGCCGTTGACCGCCAGCAGCACGTCGCCGGCCTGCACGCCGGCCATGGCAGCCGGTCCGCGCGCGGCCTCGACCACCAGGCCGTTGTCGACCCCGGCTTCGCGCCGCTCGTCCGGCTGCAACGGGCGCAGTGCCAGGCCCAGCTTGCCCTGGTCGGCTGCATCCTTCGCGCTCGCGACCTTCTCGGCCTTGTCGTTGGCATTGCCGAGCCTGGCCGTGATCGTCTCGGCGCTGCCCTTGCGCCAGATGTCGAGTTGCACCTTCGAGCCCGGCGTCGCCATGCTGATCACCGCGGGCAGGTCGCCCGAGGAGACGATCGGCTTGCCGTCGACCTTGCGGATCACGTCCCCGGTCTGCAGGCCGGCCTGGTCCGCGGGCCCACCCTTCTCGACGTTCGCGATCAGCGCGCCTTCAGGCTTGTCGAGATTGAAGGAGTCGGCCAGCGTCTGGTTGACCTCCTGCACCGACACGCCCAGCCGCGCGTGCTCGACCTTGCCCGTCGCGGCGATCTGCTTCTCGATCTTGCTGGCCAGGTCGATCGGGATCGCGAAGGACACGCCCTGGTAGCCGCCGGTGCGGCTGTAGATCTGCGAGTTGATGCCCACGACCTCGCCGCGCGCATTGAACAGCGGCCCGCCCGAGTTGCCGGGATTCACCGCAGCATCGGTCTGGATGAAGGGCACCGCGCTGTCATCCGGCAGCGAGCGGCCCTTGGCGCTCACCACGCCTGCCGTCACCGTGTTCTCGAAGCCGAAGGGCGAGCCGATGGCCAGAACCCATTCGCCGACCTTCAGGTCCTCGACACTGCCGAGCTTGACCACCGGCAGGTTCCTGGCCTCGACCTTGAGCACCGCGATGTCGGTCTTGGGGTCGGCGCCCAGCACCTTGGCCTTCAGTTCGCGCCGGTCGGTGAGCTTGACCGTCACTTCCTTCGCGCCCTTCACGACGTGCGCGTTGGTCAGGATGATGCCGTCCGCGCTCACGATGAAGCCGGAGCCCTGGCCGCGCACGGTCTGGGCCTCGGGCTGCGAGGGCGCACCATGCTGGCCGCGCCTGCCGGGTTGCTGCATGCCCGGCACGCCGAAGCGCTTGAAGAACTCGCCGAACGGATCGCCATCGGCAAACGGGTTGCCGTCGTCGCTGCTCGCCGTTTCGTCGGCGGTGCGCGTGCCGACCACGCTGATGTTCACCACCGCCGGGCCGTTCTGCGCGGTGATCTGCGAGAAGTCGGGCAACGCCACCGGAATGCCGGTGGTGGTGGTCGCCGTGGCCACCGGTGGCGTTGCCGCAATGGCGTGGGTCCCTTCGAGCGCCGAGACGCTGGCGCCGCCGATGACGCCCGCCGTCACGAGTGCCAGCATCAGGCGGGTAGGGGTGAGGGATTCGAGTCGCATGGGGTCAGTCCTTGTGAAGTGGATGACGCAATGTTGGGGAGGCTGGCTTAGAAGGGGCTTAACCGGAACGCCTTGCCCGCATGCGCGTGTTGCCTCCCCACGAAGAGGGATGGGGACCACGCAGGCCATGGATAGAGTGGCTTGCGACGCATTCGAGAAACATTCAACGCGAGGAGGTAGACCCGATGTCAAACGTCTTCTGGGGAGTTCACACCGCCCTGCAGGCGGGCGCACCCGGCTCGGTCCTGATGATCGGGGACTCATGGTGGTGGTACCCGATCGACAACCTCGCGACCGAGATCGGCGCGTTGTTCGCGTCGGAGAGCTTCGTCGTCATCGGTCGCAATGGCGCCGAGGCAGCGGAGTGGTCGCAAGGCATGCGCAAGACGATCAACCTGGGCTTCGACATGTACGCACGCGGCTGCAAGGTCCTGATGCTCAGCGGCGGCGGCAACGACGTTGCGGGGCAGGACGACTTCCTGCGCTTGCTCAACACCAATTGCAGCGCCGCGACCACGGTGAAAGATTGCTTCGCACTCGTTCAGCCCGACGCAGTGATCACCGGCATCATGAACGCGTACCGCGAGGTCATCGTGCGCTTCCGTGCGCACAACAAGACGGCACCCGTCGTCATGCATAACTACGACAACGCATGGCCGACAGGCCAGGGTTTCTTCGGCCCCGGCAAATGGCTCAAGGTGCCGATGGACATCGCCCAGGTGCCCGAGCAACTGCGGCGCGACGTGTTCAAGAGCCTGGTGAACAAGCTGCACCTGGCGCAAGTCGAACTGACGAAGGAGGCTGCGCTGGGACCGCTCGTCGCGGTCCTGACGGCGGGCGAACTGCCGGAGGCTCCCGGCTCGACCGACGAGCAGTGGTGGGCCAACGAACTGCACCCGACGCCGAAGGGCTTCAAGCGGATCGCGAAGAATCGCCTGCGCGATCCGCTCGACCAGTTCCTGCTGGGCTGACGGGAAGCGGCCTCAGGCGGCCGGCGCCGCCGCCGGAAACGACACGCTCACTTTCAAGCCGCCCAGCCGATCCGACTTCGCAAGCTCCACCGTGGCGCCATGGCGCTGCGCAATCGCCTGCACGATCGCCAGGCCCAATCCGCTGCCGCTGGCTTCGACGCCGGCCGCGCGGTAGAAGCGGTCGAAGGCGCGGTCGCGGTCGGCTTCGGGAATGCCCGGGCCGCTGTCTTCCACGCGCAGCACCGTTGTCCCATCGGCTTCCGACGCGATGGTCACGTCGACGCGGCCGTTCACCGGCGTGTACTTCACCGCGTTGTCGAGCAGGTTGCCGAGCAGGATGTGCAGCGCGGCAGGCTGGCCCTTCACCTGCGCGGGCACCGATGCGGCCAGTCCGACGTCGATGTCGCGCTGCTGCGCTTGCGGCAGCACGGCGGCGATGGCTTCGGCGACCAGCGCCTCCAGGTCGACCGGTTGGCGCGGGTCATCGGCTGGCATCGTCGTGGTCTCCTGCCGTGCCAGCGCGAGCAACTGGCCGACGAGCCGGATCGAGCGGTCGATGCCCTGCTGCAAGCGCACCGTGGCCTGCTCGCGGCTCGCCTCGTCGCCGGCGCGGCGCAGCGACTCGGCCTGCAGCTTGAGCGCGGTGAGCGGTGAGCGCAGTTCATGCGCCGCGTCGGCCACGAAGTTCTTCTGCGCTTCGAAGGCGCCGCTGACGCGCCGGAACAGCAGGTTCAACTCCCGCACCAGCGGCCGCACCTCGTCGGGCAAGCCCTGCTCGGGCAGGGGCGAGAGGTCATCGTCGGCCCGGCCCGCGACCTCGCGCTGCATGCGCTTCACCGGCGCCAGCGAACGCGTGATGATCCAGCCGACCGCCAGCATCAACAACGGCGCCATCAGCGCCAGCGGCAGCGTCGCGCGCAGCGCCAGGCCCCTGGCGCGGGACTGGCGCGCGTCCATGTCCTGCGCGATCTGCACCGTCTGCAACGGGGTCTGCAGCGAGTAGACGCGGTAGCGCGTGCCGTCCACGGTCGCGTCGGAAAAACCCAGCACGGCCTGCGGCGGCAGCGCGGCGCGGGCGGACCGGAACACCTGCGTGCCGTCCGGTCCCCATATCTGCACGAAAACGTCGTAGCCTTCCTCGCCGTAGTCGCCATCGGCCGTGGTGCCGAGCACGGTGCTGCCGCGCAGCGTGTGGGCCATCTGCTGCAGGTGCAGGTCGAACAGCGCATCGGCATCGCGCAGCGCACCGCGATAGGTCGTGATACCCAGGCCGAGCCCGGCCAGCAGGATCGACGCAAGCACGAAGCGCAGCAGCCGACCGCGCAGCGAGTGATGGGCGCCGCGCGTTGCGTTCATCATTCGCGCGGCACCATGTAGCCGAGGCCGCGCACGGTCTGGATGAGCCCCGCGCCGAGCTTCTTGCGCAGGCCGTGGATGTAGACCTCGACGGCATTGCTGCTGATGTCGTCCTTCCAGCTGTAGAGCTTTTCCTCCAGTTGCGCACGCGACAGCAGCACCCCGGGCCGCGCGATCAACGGCTCGATCACGGCCCATTCGCGCGCGGAGAGCGTCACCGGTTGGCCGTTGAGTGTGGCGACTTTCGTGGCAGGGTTGAGCGTCACGCCCTTGTGCGCGAAGACCGGCTCGCCATGGCCGGCGCGGCGGCGGATCAATGCGCGGATGCGGGCCAGCAACTCGGTCATGTCATAGGGCTTGACCACGTAGTCGTCGGCGCCCGCGTCGAGGCCGGCCACGCGGTCGCCGACCGCATCGCGCGCCGTGGCGATCAGCACCGGCACGCTGTCGCGCCGCGCGCGCAGGCTGCGCAACACATCGATGCCGTCGCGGCGCGGCAGGCCCAGGTCCAGCAGCATCAGGTCGTAGGCGTGGGCGCGCAGGGCGGTGTCGGCCATCTCGCCGTCGCGCACCCAGTCGACCGCATAGTTCTCGCTGCGCAGCAGGTCGAGCAGCGCCTCGCCGATCATGGTGTCGTCTTCTACGAGCAGCAGGCGCATGGTGGTCCGGAATGTGGGAGGGGAGGCTCGATTGTCCTTTCGCCGCTTAAGCCGGGCTGAATCGACTCGCGAAGCCTGTAGCATCGCTCGTTTTGCCTCTGGCGCCCACGCCCTTTCCAGCCTGCCACCACGATGAAGCGTCAATGGGAAATCGACGCCCTGCGCGGGCTGATGCTCGTGCTGATGACGCTCACGCACCTGCCGTCGCGCCTGACCGATCCGCTGGGGCAGCCTTTCGGCTGGGTCTCGGCGGCCGAGGGATTCGTGCTGCTGTCGGCCTACGTGTCGGGCCTTGTCTACAGCCGCCTTGCGCAGCGCCAGGGCATCGCTGCGATGCGATGGGCCTTTGCGCGGCGGGCGTTGAAGGTGTGGCTGGCGCAGGCCGCGACCCTGTTGCTGCTGTTCACCGTGATTGCCGGCCTGGGCGTGCGCTTCGACCAGCCGGCCGTGACCGACCTCGTCTCGTACTACCTCGCCCAGCCACGCGACGCCTTCCTGAGCGGGCTGCTGCTGGTCTACGAGCCGCCGCTGCTCGACATCCTGCCGATGTACATCTTCTTCATGCTGTTGAGCCCCTGGGTGCTGGGCTACGCGTTGCGGCATGGCTGGGCGCTCGTGATGCTGGCGAGCGTCGCGCTGTGGGCGATGGCCCAGTTCGGGCTCAGCGAGTGGGCCTACGGGCTCGCCGTGAGGGAGTTCGGGTTGTCGGTGCCTTACGAGGAAATGGGGTCGTTCAACACTTTCGCCTGGCAGTTCGTCTGGTTCACCGGCTTGTGGATCGGCATGGGGCGCCAGGCGCACGACGCCCGGCCGTTGCACTTCCCGTGGTGGGTGGTCGTGCCGTCCATCGCGGTGGCGGTGTACTGCTTCGCGTGGCGCCATTTCGGCGACGACGGGCAGGCGCCGTACGGCGGCGACGTGGCCATGAACCTGCTGTTCGACAAGTGGCAACTCGGGCCGTTCCGGGTCATCAACCTGGCGGCGCTCGGCGTGCTCGCGGTGCGCTTCGGCCCTGGCTTGATCGAGCGCTTGCCGCGACGCTGGCTGCGCCCGCTCGAAGCGATGGGCTCGGCCTCCTTGCCGGTGTTCTGTGCCCACCTGCTGGCGGTGCTGCTGACGCTCGCTTTCTATGGCAGCAACCAGTTGGCCCGGCCGGCGTGGGGGGACGCGGTGCTGATCGCCGTGGTGTTCGCGTGGCTGTACGCCGTGGCGCGCGTCACGCTCTGGTGGGAGCGGCGAAGTTCCTGAAGATGCGAGCGGGCAGCCGAACGCAGAAGTCGCAAAGGGTTCGCAGAAGTCGCCGCCTGCTCCCGGATTCAGGGTGGCAACAGGTACGGCGCAACCACCGACTGCCAGATGCGGTAGCCGGCGTCGTTCATGTGCAGCATGTCGGCGCGAAACAGTTCCACGCGCGGTTGCCCGTCGGCGCCGAGCATCGGCGTGAAGGTGTCGATGTATTCGCTGTTGGCCTGGGTTCGGAGGTACGCCGCCACGATGTCGTTGGTCTCGCGCATCTTCGGCAGCAGCGTCGCGCGCGAGGGGCTCGGCTTGACCGAGATGAAGCTGAAGCGCGCACCCGGAAGCTCGGCGCGCACGGCGGCCATGAAGCGCGCAAGGCTCGTCATCACCTGCAATGGCGATTGCCCTTCGGCCAAGTCGTTGTCGCCCGCATAGACCACCACCTGGCGCGGCTTGTAGCGCACCACCAGTTCGCGCGCCAGCAGGCTGCAGTCGGCCATGGTGGAACCGCCGAAGCCGCGGTTGAGGATCACGGGCTGCGCGGGAAAGTCGGCCGCCAGGTGCGTCCAGAAGCGGATCGTGGAACTGCCCACGAACACCACGCCATCGGCCGCTGGCGGGTGTTCGCGGTCAGCTTGGGCGAAGGCCGACAGCTCGCTTTGCCAGCGAGCGCGCGCCGAGGCTTCGGCAGTCGTGGCAGTGGCTGTGGCGGGCGCTTCCTGCGCCTGCACAAGCTGCGCGGCCAACGCGCCGCACAGCGCCAGTCCGACCAGGACTGCGCGGGGCGCGCAGTGCGCGCAGTGCGCGCCGGCCGACATGCGGGAGATGCTTGTGTTCACGGACGCTCAGAGAGTCTTTTCAATCAACGGCCCATGGAACAGCACCGGCCCCGTCGGACCGCGCTCGCTCGGCACGCCGCCGCGCGGCTCCAGGCTGATGGCCAGAGCCGGGATGGCGCGCAGGTTGGCTTCGGTGGCCGTGAGCTTCAAGGCCGGCCCGTCGCCCAGCACGCCGAGCGAGCGCGGCGCACCACCGGGCGGCAGCGCCCAGAGCTGCAGGGACTTGTCCGCGCCGGGTTGATAGCTGCCGAGCCGCTGCAGCACCAGCTGGTTGCGCTTCGGGTCGAAGGTCACGAGCATCGATGCGGTGGCCTTGTCGTCGGCCAGCACGGCCACGTACTGCACCGCGGGCGTGGTCTGCAATTGCCGCTGCAAGTCGAGGCCGGCGACCACCGCGATGATGGTGGCGAGCGCGCCCGCCAGGCTGGCGCCGCGCCACAGCGCGAGGCTGCGCAGCCAGCCGCCAGCGGGCGCGGAAGGTGCCGGTGCTGCGGCGCGCTGGCGTGCGATGGCTTCGCTTTCCCGCTCCGCCTCGATCACGTTGCGGATGCGCGTCCACACGGCGGCATCGGGCACCACTGACGGCTGCAATTCGGCCATGCCGGCGAGCCGGTTCTGCCACATCAGCGCCGCGGCGCGCACCGGCGCCTGCTCGCGCGCCATGGTTTCGAAGCGGCGACGTGCGCCGCCGCGCAGCGTGCCCAGTGCGTAGCTGGCGGCCAGCAAGTCCAGCAGTTCGGAATGGGCGGCGATGTTCATGTGCGGCCCTTGTTCACGCGATGCGCGCCATGCAGTTGCGCAGCTTCTCGAGGCCGCGCCGGATCCAGGTCTTGACAGTGCCCAGCGGCAGCTTGAGTTGCTCGGCCAGCTCGCCGTGCGTGAGGTCGCGCAGGTAGGCCAGGCTCACCACCTCCCGCTGCCGCCCTTCGAGCTGGCCCAGGCATTGGTGCAGGGCCCAGGCCTGCTCGCTGGCGTCGGCCAGGTCCTGCGGCGTCGGCGCGTCGGAGGCCATCGTCTCGGCCATGGTCTCGTCGAACTCGTCGGTGACCTTGCTGCGGTCGGCCGTGCGCTTGCGCAGCATGTCGAGCGCGCGGCTGCGCACGATCAAACCCATCCAGGCCATGGGCGGACTCAGCGAGGCACGGTAATCGACCGCCACGCGCCAGATCGTCAGGAAAGTCTCCTGCAGCACGTCCTCTGCCCATTCGCGCTGGCGGACCACGCGCATGGCCAGGCCAAACAGCCGCGGCGACACGCGCTCGTAGAGCTGGCGCAGCGCCGCTTCGTCGTGCAGGCCGACGCGGTCGATCAGTGCCATCAGTTCGGCATCCGGGCTCGCAGGGGTCATCGGTGGATTGTGGAGCATGGCGCCGCATGCCATGGATACGGCCCTGATCCCCCTGCAGATTCAGAGGCGGCCGTGAATCCGATTGCCTCGCGCGTGCGTAGTTCACATGGGTGGCCGCGAACACGACGCAAAACAACGGCGGCGCGCTCGTGCCAGTCACCACTTTTCTCAACATGAAGGACTCGATCATGCAACTCCGCACCCTCCTGCCTCTGGTGGCCGCCGCCAGCCTCGCCGCCTGCGCCGGCATGGGCGCCAAGCCCGCGATGTATTCCCAGGCCATGCTGCCCGATGCCGTCAAGGTGCCCGCCGGCCACGCGGTGGCGATGGAAACCGTCGGCGCCGGCGACATCACCTACGAATGCCGCGTGAAGGCGAACATGCCCGGCCAGCACGAATGGGTGTTCGTCGGCCCGAACGCGAAGCTGATGGATCGCATGGGCGCGCAGGTCGGCAAGTACTACGGGCCGCCGGCCACGTGGGAAGCCATGGACGGTTCGAAAGTGACCGCCACGCAAGTCGCCGTGGCGCCCAATGGCACGGGCAATATCCCTCACCAACTGGCGAAGGCCAACCTGGCGACGGGCACCGGCAAGATGCAGGGCGTGAGCTATATCCAGCGCGTGGCCACGCGGGGCGGCGTGGCTCCGGCGCTGCCGTGCGCGGGCGGCAACATGGGTGAGAAGCAGGTGGTGAAGTACCAGGCGGACTACATCTTCTATCGCGCGATGTAGGGCCAGTTCGGACGGGTTGCCGCTCGTTCGAAACCCGAACGACCTCGCCTGCTTATGGATCTCCGGCCGAGGCCTCCGAGCGATGCGTCACCCGGCGGTCTGTTTCGCGTCGAGCTGGTAGGCGCGCATGGCCGTCCCGCGGAAAAGCGCATCGCGTTCATCCGGCGAATAGCCGGCCGCCAGACGCTTGAAGGCGTTCCATAGCACGGAGTAGCTGCACATGCCCTTGTCCACCGGGAAGTTGCTTTCGAACATGCAGCGCGCCGGCGTGAAGGAATCGATGCAGGCTTCGACATAGGGGCGCCATGCGGACGCAAGCTCTTCCGACGGCACAGGTGTCTCGGCAGAGGCGAAAGGAAAGCCGGTGCGGGGCATGCCCAGCCCGCCGAGCTTGACGGCGACGTTGCCGTGCCGCGCCAGTTCCGCCATTCCCGCCCGCCAGACCTCGAACACCTCTGCACGCCGGCCCTTGAAAGGGCCGATTCCAAGGGGGCCACCGACGTGATTCAGCACGATCTGAACCTCGGGGCAATCGCGCGCGAGCTGGGCCACGTCGGCCAGTTGCGTGTGGTAGACCCACACGTCCAGGCTCAGGCCCAGGCGGGCCAGGACCTTGACGCCTTGCTGGAAGAGGGGGTCCAGCAGCAATCCTTGCGGTGGCCCGTCGGCGGGTCCGCTGAGCGCGGCATCGTCGCTCCAGGCGGCACGGCTGCGAATGCCGCGAAACCGGCCCTTGCCAGCCTCGGCATGGGCGTCCAGCACCTCCTCGACTTTGGGGCCGAGCATCAGGTCGGCCCATGCCACGATGCCCGCGCACACGGAGACGCCCCGGCCGGCTGCGCGCTCGGCCTGCGCCGCGGCAAACTCGGTTTCGCCGACGGGCCGCAAGTGCGCCGGACCGCTGGCCCGGTAGCGCGCCTTGCCTTCGACCAGGACCGTCGCTTCGACGGCGTGGCCAGTGGCGATGTCGGCCATCAGGTCGTCCGCATGGTAGGGCGCGGACTCCTCGTCCCAGAAGTGGTGGTGAGCGTCGACGATGCGCTGCTCGGGCTGCAGCACGACCTCCTGGCGAAGCGCCAGCCACTCCCGGCGGATCTGCGGGAAGTTGCTCTTCTTGTATTGGGGATCGAATTTTTCCATGTCGCGCGATCAGGCCTCTGCCGTGAGGGTAGCTTCCGCGGGTGTGGTCGGCAGCGGCCTGCGCCGGAGCCATAGCGCCTTCGACGTCCCCACGATGCCTTCGCGGAACATCAGCACGCAGGCCATGAAGATGAGCCCCATGATGAGCGTGACCCACGATCCCAGCCCGGCCAGGTGGTGCTCGAGGGACACCACCACCACGGCACCGACGAAGGGGCCGAAGATCGTGCCCAATCCGCCCACCAGTGTCATCAGCACGGCCTCTCCGGAGGTCGCCCAGTGCACGTCGGTCAAGGTCGCAAGCTGGAACACCAGCGTCTTCGTGGCGCCTGCCAGGCCCGCCAACCCGGCCGACAGGACGAAGGTCACGAGCTTGTAGCGTTGCACGTCATAGCCCAGGGAGATGGCACGGGGCTCGTTCTCGCGAATCGCCTTGAGCACCTGGCCGAAGGGCGAATGCACGATGCGGTATACGGCGAAGAAGCCGAACAGGAAGATCGCCAGCACGAAGTAGTACATCGCGAACATGTTGTCCAGGTCGATGAAGCCCAGCAGATGCCCGCGCGGGATGCCCTGCATGCCGTCTTCGGCCCCGGTGAACGGCGCCTGCACGCAGATGAAGTAGACCATCTGCGCGAGGGCCAGGGTCACCATCGAGAAATAGATGCCTTCGCGCCGGATGGCGAGCCGGCCGACCACCAGCCCGAGCAGCGCAGCGGCCGCGGTGCCCGCGAGGATGCCAAGCTCGGGCGGGAAGCCGAGGCTCTTCACCGCGTAGCCGGTCACGTAGGCGGCGCTGCCCAGGAACGCCGCATGTCCGAACGACATCAGGCCGGCAAAGCCGAAGAGCAGGTTAAAGGCCATGGCGAAGAGCGCGAAGCAGTAGATCTTCATCATGAAGACCGGGTACACCGCGAGCGGCGCGAGCAGTCCCAGCACCAGCAGCGCGACCAGCACCGGGGTTCGCAGGTGGGCGCCGCCCGTCGGGACGGCAGGTGTTGTCGGTAGGGTCACGTCGATTCACTCACTTCTGCTGGCCGAACAGGCCGGAGGGTCGGAACATCAGCACCACGGCCATGATCACGAAGATCACGACATTCGATGCGGGCGGGTAGTACACGCGGGTCAGGCCTTCGACCACGCCCAGCGTGAGCCCGGTCACGATCGACCCCAGGATCGATCCCATGCCGCCGACCACCACCACGGCGAACACCACCACGACGATGTCGGCGCCCATCAGCGGGCTGACCTGCATCACGGGCGCGGCCAGCACGCCGGCGAAGGCGGCCAGGGCCGCGCCGAAGCCATAGGTCATCGTCACGATGAGCGGCAGGTTGATGCCGAAGGCCTGCACCATGCCGGGGTTCTCCGTGCCGGCGCGCAGGTAGGCGCCCAGCCGCGTGCGCTCGATGCCGTACCAGGTCGCGAGGCACACTGCCATCGATGCGAAGACCACCCAGGCCCGGTAGTTCGGCAGCCGCATGAAGCCGACGTCAGTCGCGCCCTGCAGCAGCGCCGGCGGGCTGTAGGCAAGGCCCGTCACGCCATAGGAGTTGCTGGCCAAGCTCTGCACGACCTGCGCCATGCCGAAGGTCAGCAACAGGCCGTAGATCGGGTCGAGCTTGCGCAGGCGGCGGATCATGGTCCGCTCGCACAGGATGCCGAAGCAGCCGACCACGAGCGGTGCGACCAGCAGCGACAACCAGTAGCTCAGCCCGAGGTAGTTCAGACCCATCCACGTGACCAGCGCACCCATCATGTAGAGCGCGCCATGGGCGAAGTTCACGACGTTGAGCAGGCCGAAGATGATGGCCAGGCCGAGGCTGAGGATGGCGTAGAACGAGCCGTTGACCAGCCCGATGAACACCTGTCCCAGCAAGGCCTGGTGAGGAACGCCGAAGATGTCCATGGTGGGTGTCGCTTACTTCTTGACCAGGCCGCAGGTGCTCTTCGACAGCGGCTGGAAGGCCTGCGCCGCGGGGATGGTGGCGAGCACGTTGTAGTAGTCCCAGGGCTTCTTCGATTCGGACGGCTTCTTGACCTGGACGAGCCGCATGTCGTAGATCAGGCGCCCGTCTTCGCGAACCGAACCGTTGCGCGCATAGAAGTCGTTCAGCGGCGTCTCCTTCATCTTCTTCATGACCGCGGCGGTGTCGTCGGTGCCGGCGGCCTGGACCGAGCGCAGGTAGTTCGTCACCGACGAATAGACGCCCGCATGGACGGAGTCCGGCATCTTCCTGGTCTTCGCGAAGAAGCGTTCCGAGAACTTGCGCGTGTCGGCATCGGTGTCCCAGTAGAAGGCCTCGTTCAGGATCAGGCCCTGCGCGGCGTCCAGGCCCAGGCTGTGGATCTCGGGCAGGAAGGTCACCAGGGCCGCGACCTTCTGCTGTTTCGTCAGCCCGAATTCGTTGATGGCCTTGACCGCGTTCACGGTGTCCGCGCCCGACGCGATGAGCCCGATCACCTTGGCCTTGGAAGCCTGGGCCTGCAGCACATAGGACGAGAAGTCCGGCGTGTTCAGCGGGAAGCGCACGCTGCCGACCACCTTGCCGCCAGCGGCCTTGACGGCTTCGATGCCATCCTTCTCGACGCTCTGGCCGCCCGCGTTGTCGAGCGTCACGAAGAACCATGTGTCGCCGCCCTGCTTGGCGATCGCGTCGATCATGCTGTACGACTGCGAGTAGCTGTCCCACGAGGTGTGCACGGTGTTTGCATTGCAGCTGTCGTTGGTGACGCGGGAGGTGCCCGACCCGTTCACGAACGCGATCTTGTTCTTCTGCCGTGCAATCTCCATCACGGCCAGCGAGATCGGCGAGCTGACCAGGTCGAAGATGGCATCGACCTGCCGTGTGTCGAACCATTGGCGCGCCGTGTTGGCGGCCAGGTCGGGCTTGTTCTGGTGGTCGGCGGAGATCACTTCGACCGGCGTGCCCAGCACCTTGCCGCCGAAGTCCTCCACCGCCATCTGGGCCGCGGTCACGGAGCCCGGCCCGGCGAGGTCCGAGTAGACGCCGGACATGTCGGTGAGCACGCCGATGCGCACCACGCCGTCCGACACCTTCGATGCCGGTTGCGCATGGAGCGCACAGGCCAGGGAGGCAGCGGTCAGGCCTATCGCGAGGGAACGCAGGGGATTCGAATTCATGAGGGATGTCTCCGTGTCTAGGTTTGTTGATCGCAAGGGATTCGGGTGGCTCAAACGCCCAGCCACTGGTGCAGTTCATCGGCGCGCTGCGCCACTTCGGTCTTGTCCAGCACGGCCTTCACGCGGCCGTGCTCGATGAAGTAGTGCCGGTCCGCCAGGCCGGCGGCAAAGCGGAAGTTCTGCTCGACCAGCACGATCGTGAAGCCGCGCTCCTTCAGCAACCGAAGCACGCGGCCGAGCGACTGCACGATGACCGGCGCCAGTCCCTCGGTGATCTCGTCGAGCAACAGCAGGTTGGCGCCGGTCCGAAGGATGCGTGCCAGCGCCAGCATCTGCTGCTCGCCGCCGGACAGTCGCGTGCCGGGGCTGTGGCGCCGCTCCAGCAGGTTGGGGAACATCTGGTAGATCTCGGCCGTGCTCATCCCGCCGTCCTGCAGCACCGGCGGCAGCAGCAGGTTCTCCTCGGTCGACAGCGACGCGAAGATGGCCCGTTCTTCCGGGCAGTAGCCCACGCCCAGCGGGGCCAAGCGATGCGGCGCCATGGCGATGGTCTCGGTGCCGTTGACCACGATGGAGCCGCGCCGTTCGCCCACCATGCCCATGATGGATTTCAGCGTGCTGGATCGGCCGGCGCCGTTGCGGCCCAGCAGCGTGACCAGTTCGCCGCGGCGCACTTCGAGGTCGACGCCGTGCAGCACATGCGATTCGCCGTACCAGGCATGCAGGCCGCGGATGAGCAGGGGGACGGCGGCGTCCTGCCGTGAGGTCGGCCTAGACATCTTCCGTGACTCCCACATACGCTTCCAGGACCTGCGGATTGCGCGACACCACGTCGTACGGCCCCTCGGCCAGCACGGAGCCGCGCTGCATCACGGTGATGGTGTCCGACAGCGTCGACACCACGCCCAGGTTGTGTTCCACCATCACGATGGTCCGGCTCGCCGCCACCTTGCGGATCAGTTCGGTGACGGTGTCGATGTCCTCATGGCCCATCCCGGCGGTCGGCTCGTCGAGCAGCATCAGTTCGGGGTCCATCGCCAGGGTGGTGGCGATCTCCAGCGCGCGCTTGCGGCCGTAGGCCAGGTTGACGGTGGAGGCGTCGGCAAAGCTGGCCAGGTCCACGTCGTCGAGCAGTTGTATCGCAGCCGCATCGAGCTTGCGCAGGCATCGTTCGGACCGCCAGAACTGGGTCGCCAGGCCGGCCTTGCGCTGCAGCGCGACGCGCACGTTCTCGAGCACCGTCAGCTGGGGGAACACCGCCGAGATCTGGAAGGAGCGCACGATGCCCTGGCGTGCGATCTGGCCCGCGTTGTGGTTCGTGATGTCCTTGCCGTTGAAGTGAATGGTCCCGCTGCTGGGTGGCAGGAACTTCGTCAGCAGGTTGAACAGCGTGGTCTTGCCGGCGCCGTTCGGGCCGATGACGGCGTGGATCGTGCCGCGCCTGACGCGCAGGGCCACGTCGCTCACGGCGGCGAATCCCTTGAACTGCTTGGACAGTCCTTTCGTCTCGAGGATCAGGTCGTCCATGGCTTTAGCGAAGGGCGACTGTTGTCGGACGCGAGTAGCAGGGCTGGGGCCTTGCAGGCAGGCTGTATCGCATGGGTGTGTCTCCGTTCGTTCTCCAGCCGGTTTGCGCTGGTGGGGAAAGTGTGAAATCGCCTGACGTCGCTCGCAACCGATAGCTGATATGCGCGAATCGCAGCGTGATGGCCGGTTCAATCGGGGCCATCAACCAAAAGGAGATACCCATGATTCGCTACCTCAAGCGCGGACGCGATGTCCAGGCCCGCGCAGACGACGACGCCAAGGTCCGCGGCACCGTCGAGACCATCATTCGCGACATCGAGACGCGCGGCGACGAGGCCGTGCGCGAGTACAGCAGGAAGTTCGACAACTGGGATCCGGCCGACTTCAGGCTGTCGCAGGCGAACATCGAGAAGGCGATCAACAGCCTGTCGGCACGCGAACTCGAGGACATCCGCTTCGCTCAGATGCAGGTGCGCAACTTCGCGCAGATCCAGCGCAACTCGATGCTCGACGTCGAAGTCGAGACCCGCCCCGGTGTCTTTCTCGGTCACCGCCACATCCCGATCAACGCGGTCGGCTGCTACATCCCGGGCGGCAAGTACCCGCTGCTCGCATCCGCCCACATGAGCGTGCTCACCGCCAAGGTCGCGGGCGTAAAGCGCGTGGTGGCAACGGCGCCGCCGTTCCACGGCGAACCGCATCCGGCGATCGTGGCAGCGATGCACCTTGCGGGCGCCGACGAGATCCTGGTGCTCGGCGGCGTGCAGGCGGTCGTCGCCATGGCCGTCGGCACGCCCAGCATCGCGCCGGTCGACATGCTGGTCGGCCCGGGAAACATGTTCGTGGCCGAGGCCAAGCGGCAGCTTTTCGGCCGGGTCGGCATCGACCTGTTCGCAGGCCCGACGGAGACCCTGGTGATTGCCGATGACTCGGTCGACGGCGAACTCTGCGCGGTCGACCTGTTGGGCCAGGCGGAGCACGGGCTGACCACGCCCGCCGTGCTGCTGACCACGAGCGAAACGCTGGCCCGCGCCACCATGGCCGAAGTCGAGCGCCAGCTGAAGATCCTGCCGACCGCCGAGATTGCAGCACGCAGCTGGGCCGACTTCGGCGAGGTCATCGTGTGCGACACCGACGCGGAGATGCTGCAGAAGGCCGACGAGATCGCGTCGGAGCACGTGCAGGTCATGACCCGCGACCCGGACTACTTCCTGAACAACATGACCAACTACGGCGCGTTGTTCCTCGGCCCGCGCACCAACGTCGCTTTCGGCGACAAGGTGATCGGCACCAACCACACCTTGCCCACGAACAAGGCGGCCCGCTACACGGGCGGCCTGTGGGTCGGCAAGTTCCTGAAGACCTGCACCTTCCAGCGCGTCGTGACCGACGAGGCCAGCGCCACCATCGGCGAATACTGCTCGCGCCTGTGCCACATGGAGAACTTCGCGGGCCATGGCGAGCAGGCCAACATCCGCGTGCGACGCTATGGCACGCGTGCCGAGGTGCCGTGGTACGAACCGGTCCCGGCGCTGGCGGCATGACAGCCATGCCGGCCTTGCCGACGTTCGGCGGCTTCCGGCTCGAGGGCAAGCGCGCGCTGGTCACCGGCGCGGGCCGGGGCCTGGGACTGGCCGCTGCGGCGGCGCTGGCCCATGCGGGGGCGGAGGTCACGCTTGCGGCGCGCTCGCAGGTCGAGCTGGAGGCTGGCTGTGCCACCATTCGCGCGGGCGGCGGCAAGGCCGAATTCATCGTGCTCGACGTCACCGATTCCAGCGCGGTCGGCCGGGAAATCCGGTCGCGTCCGCCGTTCCATGTCCTCGTCAATAACGCGGGAATGAACCGGCCGAAGTTGCTCGTCGACACGCAGGACGAGGATATCGACGCGGTGTTCGCGCTGAACGTGAAGGCCACGTTCTACGTGACCCGTGAAGTCGCGCGTTCGCTGCAGGCCGCGGGGCAGGCGGGCTCCGTCATCAACGTCTCTTCGCAGATGGGCCATGTGGGCAGTCCGCGACGAACGCTGTACTGTGCGACCAAGCATGCGGTCGAAGGCATGAGCAAGGCGTTGGCGTGGGAGCTGGGGCCGGCAGGTATCCGAGTCAACACGCTGTGCCCAACCTTCATCGAGACGGCCCTCACCGCGCCGATGTTCGAGGACCTCGCGTTCCGCCGCTTCGTGGTCGACCGGATCGCGCTCGGTCGCCTTGGCCGGATCGACGAGGTCATGGGTCCGATCGTGTTCCTGGCGAGCGATGCGTCCAGCCTCATGACCGGCAGCGCCCTGATGCTGGACGGCGGGTGGACGGCGGCCTGACGCATATCAGGTATCGACACACCACTGCAGACAAGTGCAGATACTCATTCAAGCGTGTGCGATAGCGCACACAGGCGCTCATCCAACGGAGACAAGCAAAGACATGAAAAACCTCAAGACCGCCATTGCCTCGGCAATGCTCCTGCTCGCCACGGTGGCACACGGCCAGGCGTACCCGAACAAGACCATCAAGCTCATCGTGCCGTATTCGCCGGGCGGTGCGGCGGACCTCTCCGCGCGTTGGCTGGCCGAGGGGCTGACGCAGCAATTCAAGTACACGATCATCGTCGAGAACCACCCGGGCGCTGCCGGCAACATCGGCACGCGCGCGGTGGCCGCCGCCAAGCCCGACGGCTACACGCTGCTGCTGGGCTATGACGGCACCCTGACCATCAACCCCTCGGTGTATCCCAACGTCGGCTTCGACACGCTGAAGGACTTCGTGCCCGTCAGCAAGATCGCCGATTCCACGCTGCTGCTGGTCGCCAACAACAACCTGCCGGCGAAGGACGTGAAGGAGATGATCGCGCTCGCCAAGGCCAAGCCGGGCTATCTCGACTACGCCACTACGGGCGTGGGCAGCACGCCTCATGCGGCGGGCGAGATGATGAACATCCAGTACGGCATCGACCTGCGCCACATTCCCTATGCGGGCGGCGCGCCGGCGATGACGGCCGTCATGGGCGACCACGTCAAGATGGTCTACACGGCGGTGGCAACCGCGTATCCCTTCGTGGTGTCGGGCAAGGTGAAGGCGCTGGGCGTTTCCGCCCCCAAGCGAGCCGCCGCGCTGCCGAACGTGCCCACCTTCAGCGAATCCGGCGTGCCGGGCTTCGACCTCAACTCTTGGTTCGGCATCCTGGCGCCGGCGGGCACGCCCAAGCAGATCGTCGACCAGTTGCAGGGCGCCATCAAGACCGTGGTCGAGACGCCGTCCTACCGGGACCGCTACATTGCCGCCGGACTGGAGCCCGTGGGCAATACATCCGAGCAGTTCACAGGCCAGATCAAGGCCGACCTGACGCGCTGGGATGCCATCGTCAAGAAGGCAAAGATCAGCGCCAACTGAGAACTCGCAGGATCCGCTTTCAATGCGGATCCTGCGGCGCTCAACCTTCCGGATGCGTGCTGCGGCGCGCAGCGGCGAAGGCCATCAAGCGCTCATCGCGCCAGGCGCGGCGCGATTCCAGATCCCCATGTCCAAGATGCACGCGGCGCTGCGTTTCCACCTGCTTGATCAAGGCCTCGTCCCACGGCTGTTCGTGCTGGCGTGACGCTGCGATGCGCTGGTAGAGCGGCCCCAGCCGCACCGCGTAGTCGGCCACGCCGCCCGGCGCATTCAGGTCGATCGTCTCGAAAGGGCCCATGAAGGACCAGCGCCAACCGAGGCCGTCGCGCACCGTCTTGTCGATGTCCTCGCAGCTGGCAACACCTTCGGCGACCAGCGCCCAGGCCTCGCGCAACAGCACGGCCTGGAGGCGATTCAACACGAAACCCTCGACCTCCTTGCGCACATGCACCACCGTCTGGCCCACCGCCTTCATCAGCGCCTCGGCGAATTCGACGGTGGCAGCGGAGGTCTCTGGCGAAGGCACCAGTTCGACCACCGGCACCAGGTACGGCGGGTTGACCGGATGCACGATCAGGATGCGCGGCGAGAGCGACAGCCCCAGCGCAAACGCCGATCCGGGGATGCCCGAAGTGGAGCTGCCCACGATCAGGTCGGGCGAGGCGATCGCGTCGAGGTCGATCATCAGTTGCCGTTTCACGTCCACGCGTTCCAGCACGGACTCCTGCACGTAGGCGACGCCTTCGACGGCCTCGGCCAACGTCGATGCCGTGGTGATGCGCGAGAGGATCGTGGCGGGTTCTTCCTCGATCAGGCCGTGGCGATGCAGTCCGGCCAATTGCCCTTCGATGAGCGGAATCGACTTGCGGGTGATCTCGGGATTGGCGTCGAACACCTTCACCTTCAGTCCGGCGCGGGCGTAGACCACGGCCCAGCCTGCGCCAACGAGACCGGCGCCGACGATGGCGACCGTTTTGCTGGCGCCGGGTTGTTGAATGTCCTTCATGTCGTCTTGCTCCTGGGGGGTGTTTCTATCGAGTCATGCACAGTGTCATGGCGGCTGGCCTGATGCGGCTGAGCCGCGGGGCCGTGCATGACTTGTCGGTAAAAAAATAGGCCCCGCCAACAGCCGCGAGCGCTCGAAGCGTTGCGGCTGTTGATGGGGCGTGAGGGGCCAGGTCGCGACCTGGCCGGCTGGGCGTTCGACGCCCCGCTCTACGGGAAGGCAGGGGCGCACGACTTCATGCGGCAGCAACCGCCTTGACACCCTTGTCCGCCGCCGCCTTCGATTCCGGCCCGCTGAGGCGCTTCCAGTCGCCGCTTTTCGGCGCTTCCAGGCCGAGATGGCCGCGCAGCGTGGTCGTCTCGTATTCCGTGCGGACCAGTCCACGGCGCTGCAACTCCGGCACCACCATGCGCACGAAGTCCTCGTAGCTGCCGGGCATGTGGGTGGGCGAGAGCACGAAGCCGTCGCAACCGCCTTCGGTGAACCACTTCTCCATCTCGTCGGCCACCGTCTTCGGCGAACCGATGAACACGTTGAACTCGTTCACCCGGGCGCGTTTGGAGAAGTCCACGAAGTCGCGCACCGACGGATTCTTCTTGCCCGACAGCGTGACGACGCGGTCGCGGAAGGTCTGCCAGCCCGAGATGGCGGCCATGTCCTCATCGGAGAAGGGCTCGTCCATGTCGCGGGTGGCGAAGTCGGTGTTGAGCACTTCGCAGATCAGCGCCAGGCCGTCGATGGGTTGGGCCAGCGAGTCGATGTACTCGAATTTCTTGCGGGCGATCTCGTCGGTCTCGCCGACCACCACGTGGCAGGCGGTCGCGATGCGCACCTTGGCCGGGTCGCGGCCGGCCTCGGCGATGGCGCCCTTCATCTCGGCGTACTGCTTCCTGGCCATGGCCAGGTTGGGATAGACCACGAAGATCAGCTCGCCCCAGCGCGCCGCGAAGGCGCGGCCGCGGCCGCTCTGCCCGGCCTGGATCAGCACCGGCTGACCTTGCACCGAGCGCGGCACGGTGAACGGCCCGCGCGAATTGAAGAAGTCGCCGCGATGGTCGAGGCGCTTGACCTTGTCGGGGTGCGCGAACTCGCCGGTCTCCTTGTCGTTGACCAGCGCGCCCTCCTGCCAGGTGTCCCAGTGGCCCAGCGTGGTCTCCAGGAACTCGTCGGCGCGGTCGTAGCGCAGGTCGTGTTCCAGGTGCTCGGCGTGGCCGAAGTTGGCGGCTTCCGAATCGTTGAGCGAAGTGACCACGTTCCATGCAGCGCGTCCTTTGCTCATGAGGTCGAAGGTCGCGAAGGTGCGGGCCACGTGGTACGGCTCGTAGTAGGTGGTGGAGTAGGTTGCGCCCAGGCCGAGCCGGGTGGTCACCGCGGCCATGGCCGACAGCACCACCAGCGGGTCGAGCTTGATCGCACGCACGCCGGCCGCCACCGTCTGCGCATGGTCGCCGGAGTAGATGTCGGGCATGGCCAGCCGGTCGTCGAAGAAAGCCATGTCGAACATGCCCTGTTCCAGCACGCGCGCGATGTTCTGGTAGTACTCGGGCGTGAGGTAGCCGGGGTCGGTGGCGACATGGCGCCAACTGCCGGGGTAGGTCGAACAGTTCTGCGCCTGCATGAAACCGATGAGGCTGATCTTGCGGTCTTGGGTCATTGGGTTGTCTCCTTGGTAGTCGATGGGCGGCGCTTCAGTCGGGGATGTCGACTTCGAGCAACGGCGCGTGTTGCTGCGCGCCGTAGACGTCGCTGTCGCCGAAGGCGCCGGCCGGGATCAAACGGGGCAGCGTCGCCTTGAAGGCGCGTGCCGGGGCATAGGGCATGAACAGCACCTGCGACTCCTCCACGCGGTAGAGCCTGGCGAACAGCGCGGCATTGAGGATGCCGGTGGACTGCACCCGCTCGAACAGTTCGTCGGAGCCGAAGATGACGTCGATGGTCAGCTCGAAGGGGCCGGCGTTCTTGCTCTTGCAGACGCTGGCGAGGTCTCGGATGCGGGTCATGCTTGCATGCCTTTCACGTGGGCGTGTTCGATCGGGAACAGGTGGTAGGGGTCTTCCGCGTCGACGATGTGATAGACGCTGAACTCGTAGGACGCGCCCAGTTCCACGTCGGCCGGCGAGAAGGGGATGCCCATGTTTCCTTCCTTGCACAAGCGCCCCGGAAAGTCGGCATGCAGGATGGTGGTGCGCGAGATGGCGATCACCGCATTCGCCACTTCCTGCGTCGGCGCCATCGCCTCCAGAATGAAGCTGAGCTCATGAGCCGTGGTGGTGGTGACCGTCTCGCGCTCGCCCATCACGCCGTTGAGGCCGTAGCAGCGGATCGCCAGCTTGTAGCCGCCTTCGGGCACGCCGAAGTTGCGGGTCTTCTCGTCGACGATCGCACGCACCCGCACCAGGTAGTCGTCGATGTCGCGGATCAGCACCGGATCGCGGGTGGCGCACATGGCGATGGCGCGATAGCCGACACGCTCGACGCCTTCCATCTTGATGGTGTAGACGTCCGCTGGCTTCCATTGCATGCCGCTGACCCGCACGATGCGGTCAGTCAGTTGCTCGAACTTGCAGGCGGAGGTGTCCAGCATGCCGCCGGGTTCGTGGTGGTGGATCGCGCTGGGGTTCTCGTGCAGCGCGAAATTGGCCACCGACAGGCGGGTGCAGGCCTGCTCAGGATTGGTCGGCTCCAGGTCCACATGGTCCTCGAACACGCGTGCCAGCAGGCAGCCGTCGCGCTTGGGCGCGGCCGGCTCGGCGCCGCATTCGAGCATCTTGCCGGCGTACCAGGCCACGGCCGGCGGAAGGCCGCCGCGCAGCACGCCGGCGGCCCAGGGGGCGGGGTCGGTGCTGCGCCCGGCCAGGATGACCTGGGCGCCGTCGTCCAGCGCACGGATGTAGGGCTCTGGGCCCATCAGGCCCACGATGCGCTCGGCGCGGTCGACCTGTTCGTCCGTCAGCGGCGGGCGCTTGGAGGCGGACTTCACCTTGCCGTCTGCCAGTTGGCGCTTGATGAATCCGGGGTCTTGTTCGGCATGGATCAGCGCGAGCTTGAAGTCGAGCTTTTCCTCGCGGGCGATTTCCCGCACCAGTTCGGCCATGAACTGCAGGTGCGGTTCGCCACCGGCGCCGCCCGCCGTGCTGATCAATACCGGGATGCCGCGTGGAACGGCCGCCAGCAGCATCAGTCGGGTGTCCCGCTTGATGGACAGGCGTGAGCAGAAGGCCTTGCCTGCCCCGAGGTAGTAGGGACCGGGATCGGTGCTGCCGGCGTCCGCGCCGATGAGGTCGGGGTCGCGGGCCATGCCGGCCTGCAACGCGGATTCGGGGAAGCCGTAGCCGAGGATGGAAGTCACCGACAGCAGTCGGACTTCCTTCGGTAAATTCGTGTCTCTCGTTGTGTTCATGGCTCGAAGTTCTTGTATGGGAGCGGCAACTATCTGTCGATGGGGTGGGGCGCGACAACGGATAACAGGTATGCGTCCGATGCCGAAAATCGCCCGCAGGCCCTACCATGCGGGCCAGGACCAACACCCGAAGGCCGCAATGGACCTGCGCCAACTCCGCTACTTCATCGCCATCGCCTCCGCCGAGAGCCTGTCGCGGGCATCGGTCTCTGTCGGCGTCACGCAGTCGGCGCTGACCCGGCAACTGCAACTGCTGGAGGAGGAGTTGGGGCTGCCCTTGTTGCGCCGCACCGGGCATGGGGTCACGCTGACCGAGGCCGGGGAGCGCTTCCTCGGCTCGGCCACCGACATCGTGGATCGCGCGGACGTCGCCGTGCGCGACATGCAGGCCTTGCGCAAGACCACTGCGGGCAGCGTGGTGCTGGGCATCCCGCCGATGCTGGCGGAGACGCTGCTGGTGCCGCTCGTGGCGCGCTTCAGGCAGGACTTCCCGGAGGTGTCGCTGCGCGTGCGCGACGCCATCAGCGGCTACGTCCTCGAATGGCTGATCACCGGCCAGGTCGATGTGGCGGTGGTCTACAACGCGCCCAAGCGGGCCAAGCTGGCGCTGGAGACGCTGTTCGAGGACGAGCTGATGCTGGTCGGCGCCGCCGGGCAGGGCGCGCTGCAGTCGGACGAGCCCATCGACCTGGCCGAGGCCTTGAAGTTGCCGCTGGTGCTGCCCAGTCCCCTGCACGGCCTGCGAGACGTGATCGATTCGGCGGCGGCGCTGATCTCGGTGCAACCGAACATCGCGTTGGAGGTCGAGGGCATCCATTCCCTCATCCGCTTCGCCGAGGAAGGCTATGCGTACACCTTCCTGCCCTTCGGTTCGGTGTCGTACCACGTGTCGCAAGGCTTGCTGGGTGCGCGACCCATCGTCAACCCGACCGTGCCCAGCGTGCTGTCGGTGGCCATGTCGACCAAACGGCCCGCGACCAAGGCCATGAAGCAGTTGTTCCGCTACATCCGCGAGGACGTCGACCGCCTGCTGGAGACCGAGGTCTGGCAGCTTCGCAAGCCGCCATCGGAGCCGCCCGCGACCGATCCGCGATAACTGCTATGCGCTTCTCTTTCGGGGGCTGCTCCTAGACTTTCCAGGACCGATCCCCTGGAGACAAGACATGAGCACAACGCAACAAGACCCCACCGCCAAGAGCTTCCGACACGCCCTCGGCTGCTTCCCGACCGGCGTCGCCGTCATCACCACGTCCGATGCGCAGGACCAGCCCGTCGGACTGACCTGCAACTCCTTCAGCTCCGTTTCGCTGGACCCGCCGCTGGTGCTCTGGAGCCTGCGCAACAACAGCAAGTCGATCGACATCTTCCGGCAGACCGAGCAGTTCACGATCAACGTGCTGTCGCACCGGCAGGACGGCTTGTCCGGTCGTTTCGCGAGCAGCAGCAAGACCATGGCCGAAAAGTTCGACGGCGTGCCTTACGCCGCGGGCTGGGGCGGCTCGCCGGTGCTCGACGATTGCATCGCCAACTTCCAGTGCAGCGTGTTCGCCCGGCACGAGGCGGGGGACCACGTCGTCTTCATCGGCCAGGTGCAGGACTTCGAGCAGAGCAGCGACGAGGATGCGCTGGTCTTCTACAAGGGCGCCTACATGATGCTGGCTCAGTCGCTGCGGGCGCTTGCGGTCAAGAGCAACGATTCAGAGGCGGAACTGGTGCAGGCGCGTGCGGCCGTGCATGTCAGCCTGGTTCGGCTGGCCTGCGAAGCCGCGCAGCCGGCGGACTTCGAGGCCATCGAGCAGAACCTTCGTGCGCTGGACCTCTACGCCGCGGATGGCGACATGGTGCATCGAACGGAGGCTGCCATCACCTTCTTCAAGCAACTGACGACGGCGGCGCACAACGAGATGCTGGCCGTGGTTGCGCAGTCGCTGACCACCATCCTCGAGTACACGGTGTCGGAGCACCTCGCCCGTTCGCAAGCGCCAACCATCTATCTGCCGGCCCTGACGCCATTGCGCTGGCAGGTGTTGTCATGCCTGCGCGCGCGGGATGCGGATGGCGCTGCTGCAGCCATGTCGGAATACTTCGGATTGGTGGCCTCGTCGCGGGCGGCGGCGGCGATGGCGCTCAGCACGGTGGACGCGTAGTCGCTGGGGCGGTCCAGTCGGAACGTCCACCTGGGTACCTGAAGCGACTGTTCGCGCACGCTTCGGAGTCCGCCCGGCATGCGGTGCGCACCGGGCGGCTTCACTGTGCCGGCCGCTTCGCGGCTCCCCTGCAGTGCTCGCGTTCGGCGGGGTCCACATGAACTCGCTTCGCTCAAACAGCATGTGGCCCTGATCCGCCAAACGCTGCGCGCTTCGGCGGCACAGAGGCGGCGCCCAGCGCGCACCGCATGCCGGGCTCCAGGGGTGTTTGTTCGTACAAATCCAATGTATGACTGCTCCTTCGCGTGCCAACGGAATGAAGCGTTCGAGCGCAGCAGGTGAAGGGTGCCTGCGCAACGTATCGGTCATGGCAGAGAGCACGCTGCTGGACAGCAATTCGGTCCCTCGCCGCACGCATCGACCGACAACCTGAACTGATGATGGCGTGTCCCGATCGCAAAAACTCCAGTTAAAGCGACCCCTTTGAGAGAGGCAACGCAACAAGACATTCTCGATACGACTGGCGATCGGAAGTCTGACATATCCCGCCGCTCTCCGACTTGCCCCTTCTTGTCGTTCTAAGCGTTCAACCACCGTGCAACGCCATGCTGTGCTGCATGTTAATGCGAGCCTCCAAGTAGACTTGCCTGATCCACCAGCCGTTGATATCGGCATTCGCGCTCTGCGATAAAGGCGTGCGGCCTGCTGAACGAGCAAACTAAGTCGAAATACCATGATCACGAAGCTTGAACTTGAGGACTGGAAGAGCTACGAACGTTCAGAACTTCAGCTTGACCCACTAACGGTGATCATTGGCACTAACGCCAGCGGGAAATCCAACGCGCTAGACGCCTTGGCCTTTCTGAATCGAATTGCTGGGGGTGCATTGCTAACGTCTGCACTACAGGGAGACGGGGCGTTGTCGGCCCTGCGGGGTGGCGTGGAGTGGGCTGCGCGGCGACCAGGCTCCCTCTTTGCCCTTTCCGCCGTATGCCGTGCTGACGAATTGACGGACTATCACTATCGACTGGAATGTCGTATCGCCGATTCGCGTTGCGAAGTTGCTGCTGAGCAGCTATTCCGCACGAGGTATCGGCCAGGTAAGGATGGCAGGCGACGATCAGCTGTGGGAACCATTAAGCTCTTTCGCACTGATCCGTGCGCTGAGTCTGCTCCTACGATAGTCGCTCGTCTTTATAACGAGAAGCAGGGCACACGTCGCGAACTAGGTAGGACCCAGCCGCTCCTTTTTCAATTGGTCGGCCAAAAGCTTCGGCAGGAAATTCAGGACGGGATTGGCGAAGTGGTGGGTTCGCTGCGCGAGATATTCATCCTAGATCCGATCCCTTCCCATATGCGCGGGTACTCGCCGCTTGCAGACAAACTAGACTCTGATGCCAAGAATATCGCGGGGGTCATTGCCGCTCTGCCCGCACCCAAGCAGCAAGAAATTGAAGAGGTACTGACCCGTTACGCCAGCAAACTCCCTGAACGCGACATTCAACGTGTGTACGCGGAGACCGTCGGCAAGTTTAATTCCGATGCAATGTTGTACAGCGAAGAGAACTGGATTGGGCACGGTGCGCCGCCGACTGTCGATGCCCGTGGAATGTCAGACGGCACGTTGCGTTTCCTGGCGATACTGACCGCGCTGCTGACGCGCCCGGCAGGTAGCCTACTTGTTATCGAAGAGGTGGACAACGGCCTACATCCGTCAAGGGCGAACATGCTGCTCGACGTGCTTAAGACCGTTGGAGCGCAAAGAAAGGTCGACGTCCTAGCCACCACGCACAATCCCGCTCTTCTTGATGCGATGGGGCCAAGTATGGTCGCGTTCATCACCGTGGCTCACCGTGATGCAAGGACCGGCAACAGCGAACTCACTCTTCTGGAAGACATTAAACAGCTGCCGAAACTTCTCGCTCAAGGAACTCTCGGGCGCCTGTCCAGTAAGGGCCTGATTGAAAAATCATTTCAACAGGCATTCGATTTTGCTGAGTCGGTAGAGAACAGCAATGGCTAGCCGCGTGCTGGTATTGGATACGTCGGTCCTCTGCTGTTGGCTGCGGGTACCCGGAAAGGACACCGCAGGTCCGGCTGCCGATCTTTGGGATCATGCACGGATCGATGCTCTATTGAAGGCTGAAGAAGCACAGGGAAGTACGTTCGTGCTGCCGATCGCGACCTTGATCGAAACTGGCAACCACATTGCCCAGTGCACTGGCGACCGGTTTGCGCTTGCGTCCAAGTTGGGCCAGCATCTTGCCGCAGCTGCGGATTCCAAAAGCCCGTGGGCCGCATTCAGCGAACAATCGGTGCTTTGGGATACAGATGCGCTTCGGTCTCTCGCGAACGATTGGCCACCACTTGCAGCCGCGTCAATGAGCATCGGCGACGCGACTATCAAGGCCGTTGCCGAGTACTACGCAACTGCTCGCTTTCATGTGCAAATATTGACTGCCGACGAGGGACTCAAGGCGTACGAGCCGACCAAGCCGATCGTGCAACCCCGACGGAGGGTGTGAGGTCTGTAGCCGTCACTGGCTCGCTTGCCGTTTCCCTTGGGTCATCGCCCATCACCGATTTCTCGTCCCGACGAGCGGCCGCGCGTTCGAGCAAAGTGAACTGGCCGGCCGGTTGACTTTGCGTTGCGGGGCATACCGACCTTCGATCAACTAAGCCCGGTATGCCGAGCGCGATGGGCGCCGCCTCTGTGCCGCCGAGGAGCACAGTCGTTCGCGGATCAGGGCTGGCGATTGTCTGAGCGGAGCGCAGCGTAGCGAGTTCGAGCCAGACCCCGCGAATGACGAGCACCGCAGGGGAGCCCCGAAGGGGCCGGCACAGTGAAGGCGACCAGCGCGCTTGGCATGCCGGGCGCTCTCCGCAGTGGGAACGAAATCGCCCCCTGCAACCAACAAGCGAACTACCCCAACCGCTGACGATGCCGCGCAATCTGCGCCCGCACCTGCGCCGGCGCCGTCCCACCCAGCGTGTTGCGCGCATTCAGCGAGCCGCGCAGGCTCAGCACCTCGTACACGTCCTTCTCGATCTTCGGATTGAACTCCTGCAGCACCTTCAGCGGCAGTTCCGACAAATCGACGTTGTGCGAGATCGCGGCCTTCACGGCATGCGCCACGGCCTCGTGCGCGTCGCGGAAGGGCAGGCCCTTCTTCACCATGTAGTCGGCCAAGTCGGTCGCTGTGGCATAGCCGCGCAGCGCGGCCTTTTCCATCGCTTCGGGCTTGACCGTGATGCCGCCGACCATCTCGGCAAAGATGCGCAGCGTGTCCTTCAGCGTATCGACCGTGTCGAACAGCGGCTCCTTGTCCTCCTGGTTGTCCTTGTTGTAGGCCAGCGGCTGGCCCTTCATCAAGGTGATCAGGCCCATCAGGTTACCGACCACGCGACCGGTCTTGCCGCGTGCCAGTTCGGGCACGTCCGGATTCTTCTTCTGCGGCATGATCGAACTGCCGGTCGTGAAGCGGTCGGCGATCTGGATGAAGCTGAAGTTCTGGCTCATCCAGAGGATCAGTTCCTCGCTGAAGCGGCTGATGTGGATCATGGCCAACGAAGCGGCCGAGGTGAATTCGATCGCGAAATCGCGGTCGCTCACCGCATCGAGGCTGTTCTGGCAGACGCCGTCCATGCCCAGTGTCTTCGCGACCATTTCGCGGTCCAGCGGATAGCTCGTGCCAGCCAGCGCCGCGGCGCCCAGCGGCAGGCGGTTCAGGCGCTTGCGCACGTCGGCCATGCGTTCGGCGTCGCGTGCGAACATCTCGACATAGGCCAGCATGTGGTGCCCGAAGCTCACCGGCTGGGCCACCTGCAGATGCGTGAAGCCTGGCAGGATCACTTCGACGTTCTTGTCGGCGATGTCGACCAGCGCCTTCTGCAGGTCGCCCAGCAGGTCGGTGATCAGGTCGATCTCGCCGCGCAACCACAGGCGCACGTCGGTTGCTACCTGGTCGTTGCGGCTGCGGCCGGTGTGCAAGCGCTTACCGGCATCGCCGACCAGCTGGGTCAGGCGCGCCTCGATGTTGAGGTGGACGTCTTCCAGGTCCAGCTTCCACTCGAACTTGCCGGCTTCGATCTCTTCACGAATCTGCTTCATCCCGCGTTCGATTGCGGCGTGGTCCTGCGCGCTGATGATCTTCTTTGCGGCGAGCATGCCGGCATGCGCCAGCGAACCCTCGATATCCGCCTGCCAAAGGCGTTGGTCAAAGCCGACACTGGAGGTGTAGCGTTTGACCAGGTCGCTCATCGGTTCGGAGAACAGGGCGGACCAGGCTTCGGATTTCTTGTCGAGTTGGTTTTGGGTCATGGCGGGCAGGTGGAGGCAATAATGGTTGTCACGCCATGTATCAGTGATGCGCAACCTGTCGATTTTATCGGCCGCACCTTCGGCCAGCCCAACGGCGGCCCCTTCGAGCGGGTCTTCGCCGCAAAGTCGCGCGCCCGCGGTGCCGCGCGTGGTGCTGTTCGACGCCTGCCAGGTGGGCACGGTTTTCCGGGTGGTGCTGTTCGTGGAGGCGGTGGTCGCGGTGGGCGCCATGTTCGTGGCGACGAGCCCGCAGGAATGGCTCGGGTTGCTTGCAACGATCACCGGAGGGGCCTTGCCGGGCTCGTTGCTCTGGTTGATCCTGGCGTGCTCCTTGAAGAAACTGCTGGCCCGCTTGCCGCGGCTTGCCCAGTATTCGATCGGCTTGTTGCTGGGTGCGCTGTCGGCGCTTTACGGCTGCGGGCTGCTGCGGCTGACGGGCGTGCTGCCGGTGGCGCCGTGGCTTGCGAGCGGCCTGGCCGGCACCCTGTTGGCGGGCGTCGCGATCACGGTACTGGTCCTGCGCGCCCGTGGCCGCACGCCGGCGGCCACCACGGCGCGGCTCGAGGAACTGCAGGCCCGCATTCGCCCGCACTTCCTCTTCAATACGCTCAACTCCGCCATCGCCTTGGTACGCGAGGAGCCTGCCAAGGCCGAGACCATGCTGGAAGACCTGGCCGAACTCTTCCGCCGCGCGCTGGCCGACCCGAACGAGGCCGTGACGCTGGCCGACGAGATTGCCCTGGCCGAGCGCTACCTTGCCATCGAGCAGGTGCGCTTCGGCGAACGCCTTCGCATCAACTGGCAGATCGACCCCAACGCAAGCGGGGCGAAACTGCCCCCGCTGCTGCTGCAGCCGCTGGTGGAGAACGCCGTGAAGCATGGCGTGGAGCCCAGCCCCGAGGGCGCCACGCTGCGCATCCGGACCGAGCGGCGCGGCGGCATGGTGGTGATCGAGGTCATCAACAGCCTGCCGCCATTGCGGTGGGCCGACGAACCGTTGCCGCGCGGCCACGGCATCGCGCTGGCGAATGTGCGCGACCGGCTGCGGCTGTTGCACGATGTGCAGGCGCAGTTTCGAGCGGGCGTGGATCAGGGGAGCTACAGGGTGCGAATAGACATCCCGGCCAAGTCATGAAGGGCAATTGATTGATGAGCGCGTTGCGTACCTTGATCGTCGATGATGAACCGCTGGCGCGCTCGCGCCTGCGCACCTTGCTGGCCGAATGCGACGCGCCGGCCGCCGATGTGATCGGCGAGGCCGCGCAGGCCAAGGAAGCGGAACAGCGCCTCGAAGAGTCGCCCACCGACCTCGTGCTGCTCGACATCCACATGCCGGGCGTCGATGGCACCGAGTTCGCGCGGCTGTTGCGCAATCGGGCCGATGCGCCGGCCATCGTCTTCGTGACGGCGCATGCGGGACACGCGGTCACCGCCTTCGAACTGGACGCGGTCGATTACCTTACCAAGCCGGTGCGCGCCGAGCGCCTGCAGCAGGCGCTGCAGAAAGCCGAGCGCTACCTCAAGGAAAAGCGGGCCGCGCTGCCGGACCCGAACGAAGAGGTGTTCCTGATCCAGGACCGCGGCCGGGCCGAACGGGTGCCGGTGGCGGAGGTCGTGTATCTCAAGTCCGAGTTCAAGTACCTCACGGTGCGCACGCCCTCGCGCAGCCACATCTATGACGCCAGCCTGGCCGAGATCGAGGAGCGCTACCCCGACCGGTTCGTGCGCGTCCACCGCAATGCGCTGGTCGCGCGCTCGGCGATGCGGGCGCTGGAGAAATACGACGACGGCGAGGACATCGACGGCTGGGCGCTGCGGCTGCGCGGCATTGCCGAGCCGGTGGTGGTGTCGCGGCGGCAACTGGCGGTGGTGCGCGACGCGCTCAAGGACTTGCGATGAGCGCACTGCCGGTGCCGGAGCGCCCCGGGCCGTCCGTGAAGGCGGATCCTGCAGAGGAGCCCTTGCCCAATCTCATCGAGTCGCTCGAATCAGTCGAGCCGATCGAGCCTGCGCAGGATCGGATCATGCTGCACATGCCGGTCGACGTTCGCAGCGCGTCGCTGGTCGTGCTGGTCGTGCTGGCAACGGTTTTCACGCTGCACTGGGCTTCGGCCGTGTTCATCCCGCTCATGCTGAGCCTGCTGCTGACCTATGCGCTGGCGCCTGTGGTCGAGCGGCTGGCGCGCTGGCATGTGCACCGAGCCTTGGGAGCCGGACTGGTGTTGCTGGCCATCGGGGGCGCGTTCGGCGCCACGGTCTATTCGCTGGCGGACAGCGCGGGTGAATTGCTGGATTCGCTCCCGGTCGCCGCCCAGAAGCTGCGCCTGGCGGTGCGCCCGCATGGCCCGGTACGCCCGGGCACGCTCGACAACGTGCAGCAGGCCGCGACACAGCTCGAGCAGGCCGCCAGCGAGAGTTCGGCCAAGACTGCGGCCCAGAGGGGCGTAGCGCGGGTCGTGGTCGAAAAGCCGGCGATCAATGTGCGCGACTACCTGTTGACCGGCACGCTGGGCATTCTGGGCGCGGCAGGGCAGCTCACGCTGGTGGCCTTCCTGACCTTCTTTGCGCTCGCCTCGGGCGACACATTCCGCCGCAAGCTGGTCAAGATCACCGGGCCCAGCCTGCAAAAGAAGAAGATCACCGTGCATGTGCTGGACGACATCACCGGCCATATCGAGCGCTATCTGCTGGTGCAGATCCTCACCAGTGCCATCGTGGGCGTGGCGACCTGGCTGTCGTTCTGGGCCCTTGGCATGCAGAACGCGGCCGTGTGGGGAATCATCGCCGCGGTGACCAATCTCATTCCGTACATCGGCTCGATCATCATGATGGCGCTGTCGGCGCTGGTCGCATTCATGCAGTTCAACACGGTCGACATGGCATTGCTGGTAGGCGGCATCTCGCTGGTGATCCACACCCTGGTCGGCAACCTGCTGACGCCTTGGCTCACCAGCCGCAGCAGCAGCATGAACGCCGTGGCGGTGTTCGTGGGCGTGATCTTCTGGGGCTGGCTGTGGGGCGTGTGGGGACTGCTGCTCGGCATCCCGATCATGATGGTCGTGAAGGCGGTGTGCGACCGGGTCGAAGATTTGCAACCGCTCGGCGAAATACTTGGCGACTGACCCTTCGGCTATGCCGGTTGGTCGCTGGCGCCGTGCAGGAGATTGCGCAAACAATAGGCCTTCCTGAACCTTCGAACTACACCCGGTCTTCCTGGCCTCCCTTCCCGTGACCATTCTTGACGCCCGCAAATCGGGGCTCGCCAACGGCGGCCCGAGTTTCTCCCTTGGCAACCGGTTGCTGCGCGCGGTCTGGATTCCGGTCTGGCGACTGGGCGCCGGCTGGACGCCGCGCCAGTTGCACCCCTGGCGCCGCTTTCTGCTGCGTGCCTTCGGGGCCAGGATGGCGCCCGGCAGCGACGTGCGCGGCAGCGCCAAGGTCTGGTATCCGGCCAATCTCGAAATGCACGAGGGCGCGATCATCGGGCCCGGCGTGAACGTCTATTCGATGGGCACGATCACCGTCGGGCGCAAGGCGCTGGTTTCGCAAGGCGCTCACCTGTGCGCCGGCACCCACGACTTCGACACGCCCTTGTTCCAGCTGGAGGCCAAGCCCATCACCATCGGCGCCCACGCCTGGGTCGCGGCCGAGGCCTTCGTCGGCCCGGGCGCGCGCATCGGTGAAGGGGCGGTGGTCGGTGCGCGCGCCGTTGTGTTCGGCAAGCTGGAACCCTGGACTGTGTATTCGGGCAATCCGGCGCGGCCAATCCGCCAGCGGCGGCGCTTCGCCGACGAGACGGCGCAGTCCTGATCTCTTGAGTCGATGTGGCTTCGCCATCCCGGCTGAATCCCCCGCGGGGGCGGGCCGGGCACCGCCCGGTCTTGGGGGCCTCTCAAGCCTGAATTTGGCGCCGATGCGTTCGGCGCCCGATGTAGACGAGGCCGCAGTCCAGATCTGGCCCCACGAGGCTCGCGACGACCCGGAAGCGCATCGGCGGGTCGCAGGTGGCCCAGCCGGCGTCGATCCCCAAAACATTGCCTACGCGGTAACGCAGGTTGCAGGCGTTTCACAATATGCATGTTGCGCTGCCTGCGCTCAACCATTGCATTCATGAACATCACCATCATCGGCACCGGCTATGTCGGGCTCGTCACCGGCGTGTGCCTGGCCGACCTCGGCAATCACGTCTTCTGCCTCGACCTCGATCCGGTCAAGATCCAGACGCTCAACAGTGGCGGCATTCCCATCTACGAGCCCGGCCTGGCCGACCTCGTGCATTCGAACGTGGCCGCCAAGCGCCTGACCTTCTCGACCGACGTCGAAGCCGCGGTTGCGCATGGCGACGTGCAGTTCATCGCGGTCGGTACGCCACCTGACGAAGACGGCAGCGCCGACCTGAAATACGTGCTGGCCGCCGCGCGCAGCATCGGCCGTCACATGAACGGCTTCAAGGTCATCGTCGACAAGTCGACCGTGCCCGTGGGCACCGCGGAAAGGGTCGGCGCGGCCATCCGCGAAGAACTGGAAAAGCGCGGCCTGGCCGACCAGCGCTTTGCCGTCGTCAGCAACCCGGAGTTCCTGAAAGAAGGCGCGGCGGTCGAGGACTTCATGCGACCCGACCGCATCGTGCTGGGCGTGGACGACAACGAGGACGGCCGCGACGCGCTCGCCGCCATGCGCAAGCTGTACGCGCCCTTCAACCGCAACCACGAGCGCATGCGCGTGATGAACGTGAAGTCGGCCGAGTTCACCAAGTACGCGGCCAACGCGATGCTGGCCACACGCATCAGCTTCATGAACGAACTGGCCAACCTGGCCGACAAGGTGGGCGCCGACATCGAGATGGTGCGCCAGGGCATCGGCTCCGACCCGCGCATCGGCTACAGCTTCCTGTATGCCGGCACGGGCTATGGCGGCAGCTGCTTCCCGAAAGACGTGCAGGCACTGATGCGTTCCGCGGGCGAGTACGGGCAGCGGCTGCAGGTGCTGGAGTCGGTCGAGGCGGTCAACGACGCGCAGAAGCACGTCCTCGTGCGCAAGATCCTCGAGCGCTTCGGCAACGACCTGCACGGCAAGACCTTCGCGGTTTGGGGGCTGGCCTTCAAGCCCAACACCGACGACATGCGCGAGGCGCCCAGCCGGGTGCTGCTGGGTGCGCTGGCGCGCGCCGGTGCGCGCATCGTGGCGCACGATCCGGTGGCGGTGCACGAAATGAAACGCGTGCTGCCGCTGGACTTTGCCGACGCACCCGCCTGCATCGAGCAGATCGAATTTGCGATCGACCCGATGGCCGCGCTGGAAGGTGCCGACGCACTGGTCATCGTGACCGAGTGGAAGGCGTATCGCAGCCCCAACCTGGAGCGGCTCAAGGCGGTGATGAAGGCGCCGGTGATCTTCGACGGGCGCAATCTGTACGAGCCGGAGACGATGCGGGAGGCGGGCGTCAGCTATTTCGGCATCGGCCGCAACAGTTACTGAGCCCAATCAAAGAAGCGCAGGACTTCATGCCGCTGGCGCAGCGTGTCGGCGCGGCCCAAGGCCATCAGCTCGCGCGTGAAGCCGGGCTCGAACAGCAGGTAGCTCGCAAGCGCTGAACCCTTCACGTCGCGCGAGCCGCCGGCACCCAGGCCGCCGAACAATCGTCTCACCGGGCCGGGCAGGGCGTCCGCGTGGCGCGCGGCGATCGCGTCGATGCGCTCTGACGGTGAGATCACCAGCAGCTCGAGCGGGCGCAGCGCGCTCCGGGCGCGCAACTCGGGTGGAATCAGCGCCAGGGTGTTGTTGATGCGGCGCAAGCGCTCGACGTCCACGCCCAGTGCGTCCAGGAAGATGCTGGACATGGCATGCCCCGCGATCTGCGCGAGCGAGGGGTAGCCGGTCAGGGTGTTGGGTGGGAGTTGTTCGCGCGGCTCGGTCATGCGGCCGGCGCCGATCACGAGGACGCGTGTGGCGCCGAGGTGGATGGTCGGCGAGATGGGGGCGGTCTGCCGCATCGAGCCGTCGCCGAAGTACTCGACGTGGTTGTGCATCTTCAGCGCCGCGGCCGGGAACACAAAGGGGATGGCCGATGACGCCAGCAGGTGTTCGTGCGAGATGGTGCAGGGCATCGCGAGCCGCTGCGATCGCACCCAGGCTTGCGTCGGCGTGGCCGACTCGTAGAAGGTCACGTGCTCGCCCGAGCTGTAGCTGGACCCGGTCACGGCCAGCGCCTGCAAATGACCTGCGCGCATCAATTCGGGCAGGCGCTCCAGCGGCACCATGCGTTTCAGCAATGCGGCCAGCGGTGCGTTGTCGAGCAGGGAGCGCGGCTTGATGCGCAGCACCGTCGCGACGAAGCGGCCGAGCCCCAGCACCAGGCGCCAGCGCGCGCCGCTGCCCAGCAGCGCGAGCGTGTCGGCCTTGTAGACCTGCTCGGCCCGCACGTTGCGCCAGACCTCCGCGATGCGGCGCACCGCAACGTCGAAGTCGTCCGCGCCGCAGGCGAGGGCGGCTGCGTTGACGGCGCCGGCGGAGGTGCCGGCGATGATCGGAAAGGGGTTCGGCCCCTGCTTGGCGCCTGCGCTGCGGCGGATCCTGGCAATGCCCTGGAGCACGCCGACCTGGTAGGCGGCGCGCGCGCCGCCGCCCGTCATGAGCAGGCCGGTGGAAGGGGGCGATGCAAGTTGTTGGATAGGCGCGGCGGCACTTGTTTGGGCGGGCGATTCAGAGGGCATACGAGCGCCACTAGACTATCCGCCATTCAGGAGTTTGAGCAATGGCACTTACGCAAGGGGAACTGACTGCGGCGCTGCAGTCGGTCCAGGACCCGAACACGGGCAAGGATTTCGTCAGCACGCGCGCGCTGAAGAACCTGCAGATCGAGGGGAGCGACGTCTCGTTCGACGTGGAGCTGGGCTATCCGGCGCGCAGCCAGCATGCGTCCCTGCGCAAGGCATTGGTCGACGCTGCGCGCAGCGTGCCGGGCGTGGGCAATGTGTCGGTCAACATCCAGACGCGAGTGCTTTCGCATGCGGTCCAGCGGGGCGTGCAATTGCTGCCCGGTGTGAAGAACATCATCGCCGTGGCTTCTGGCAAGGGCGGCGTCGGCAAGAGCACGACCGCGGCCAACCTGGCGTTGGCGCTGGCGGCCGAGGGCGCCAGCGTGGGTCTGCTCGACGCCGACATCTACGGACCGAGCCTGCCGATGATGCTCGGCATCCAGGGCCGCCCTTCCAGCGAAGACGGCAAGACGATGATGCCGATGGAGAACCACGGCGTGCAGGTCATGTCGATCGGCTTCCTGGTCGACCAGGACGAAGCCATGATCTGGCGCGGCCCGATGGCCACGCAGGCGCTGGAGCAGTTGCTCCGCCAGACCAACTGGAAGGACCTCGACTACCTCATCGTCGACCTGCCGCCCGGCACCGGCGACATCCAGCTCACGTTGTCGCAGCGCGTGCCGATGACGGGCGCGGTGATCGTGACGACGCCGCAGGACATCGCGCTGCTCGACGCGAAGAAGGGCATCAAGATGTTCGAGAAAGTGGGCGTGCCCATCCTCGGCATCGTCGAGAACATGGCCGTGCACGTCTGCTCGAACTGCGGCCATGTGGAGCACATCTTCGGCGCGGAAGGTGGCAAGAAGATGGCCGCGCAATACAACATGGACTACCTCGGCGCGCTGCCGCTGGACATCAGCATCCGTCTGCAGGCCGACAGCGGCACGCCCACGGTGGCGGCTGACCCGGACGGCCCGGTGGCCGCGATCTACAAGGACATCGCGCGGCGCGTGGCGGTGGGGATCGCGGAGAAGGCGAAGGACTTCTCGGCGAAGTTTCCGACCATCACGATCAGCAAGAACACCTGAGAGGCCCGAAGAGCAGGCGGTGCCCGGCCCGCCGTCCCACGCTCGCGGCGGGGAGGGACAAAAACGCCGCCCAGTTTCACGACACAAGTGTTGTTTCAGAAACACACGGGTCGTGATCGCGTCAGCTCGCGGTCACCCTGCAACGGGGCCGCTGCGCGTGGAATTGCCTTGGGGAGTCTGCTTACAACACCCTATTGCGCACCTGCCCGTTTGTTTATTGAATGAGTCTCGTGGTGAACTTTTCTTAAACAATCTGTTACAAGAATGCTTTCACGGCGCCGTTGCGAGCAGCGGCTTGAAGACAACAGGAGTATCGACATGGCAGGTTCTTCCGCAGGCGTTCTCGAAGGAGATCGCGGCAATGGCATGACGGGCGGCGAGCCCGGCCTTCTGGACAAGGCGCGCATCATCGCGGGCCCGGGCTTCAACCGATGGCTTGTGCCACCGGCGGCGCTCGCGATCCACTTGTGCATCGGCATGGCCTACGGCTTCTCCGTGTTCTGGCTGCCGCTTTCCAAGCAGCTCACCGCGGCCGGCGCGGGCGCCGCCTGCCCGAAGGACATGAGCTTCTTCGCGGAACTGTTCGCCACGGGCTGCGACTGGCACGTGGCCACGCTGGGCTGGATGTACACGCTGTTCTTCGTGTTCCTCGGTTGCGCGGCCGCGCTGTGGGGTGGCTGGCTCGAGCATGCCGGCCCGCGCAAGGCCGGCGTGGTGTCGGCGGTGTGCTGGTGCGGCGGGATGCTGATCTCGGCGCTGGGCATTCACACGCACCAGTTCTGGATGATGATCCTGGGCTCCGGCGTGATCGGCGGCATCGGCCTGGGGCTGGGCTACATCTCGCCAGTGAGCACGCTGATCAAGTGGTTCCCGGACCGCCGCGGCATGGCGACCGGCATGGCCATCATGGGCTTTGGTGGCGGCGCGATGATCGGCTCGCCGCTGGCAGTGGACCTGATGAAGTACTTCTCCACCCCCACCGACGTCGGCGTGATGCAGACCTTCGTGGCGATGGCGCTGATCTACTTCGTGTTCATGCTCGGGGGCGCCTTCGGCTACCGGGTGCCGGCCACGGGCTGGAAGCCGGAAGGCTGGACGCCGCCGGTGGCGCAGAACACCAACGCCATGATCACGCAGCGCCACGTGCACGTGTCGAAGGTCTGGGGCATTCCTCAGTTCTGGCTGGTGTGGATGGTGCTTTGCATGAACGTCAGCGCCGGCATCGGCGTGATCGGCATGGCCTCGCCGATGCTGCAGGAAGTGTTCGGCGGCAACCTGATCGGCGTCGCGAAGAAATTCGGTGAACTCGACAAGACGCAACTCGCGGCCATCGCGACGGTGGCAGGCGGCTTCGCGGCCCTGCTGTCGCTGTTCAACATCGGCGGCCGCTTCTTCTGGGCCAGCCTGTCGGACAAGCTCGGTCGCAAGCTGACCTACACGATCTTCTTCATCCTCGGCGGCATCCTCTACGCCAGCATCCCCGGATCGGCCGCGGCGGGCAGCAAGCTGCTGTTCGTCGGCGCGGTCTGCATCATCCTGTCGATGTACGGCGGCGGCTTCGCAACGGTGCCGGCCTACCTGGCCGACCTGTTCGGCACGCAGATGGTGGGCGCGATCCACGGCCGCCTGCTGACGGCCTGGGCCACGGCGGGCATCCTGGGGCCGGTGGTGGTGAACTACATGCGCGAATACCAGCTCGGCCTCGGCATCCCGCGCGAACAGGTCTACAACCAGACCATGTACATCCTGGTCGGCATGCTGGTGATCGGCCTGATCTGCAACCTGATGGTGCGCCCGGTGGCTGACAAGCACTTCATGAGCGATGCGGAACTCGCCAATGAAAAGCGGCTGGCCCATGAGCGGGCTGCGGCCTCCGAAGCGGGCTCGGCCCTGAGCGGTGCGACGGGCAGCGTCAGCCCGCTCGTGACGCTGCTGGCCTGGGCGGCGGTCGGCATTCCGCTGGCCTGGGGCGTCTACCGCACCTTGATCAGCGCCGCGAAGTTCTTCAGCTGAAGGTGCGAATATTCCTGCGCGGCCGCCAATCCCGGGTCTGCGGTGTTGGCTCCGGCATGACGGACGCTGCGCGCAGTTGTCAGCCTGCGCCGCAACTGCGTTGTCGCGGCGCTGGAGTACGGCTCCGTGCCTCGACCCGGCGTTGACGGCCTCGCTACGGAATCTTCACACCTTCCGCCCCCGAGGGAAGGGACGCGCCCGGCGCGGCCCTGCGGGTCGAGTCGAGCAGGCTGAGCCACATCGACACGGAATCGCCAGGTAGCGTCTGGACAAGCGCCACAAGGGTCTGCCGGGTGCGCCCCGCAACGGCGATGTCCAGAAGCTCGATAGATGGATAGACTGGTCCGAGAGACAAGCGCTGGCCATGGTGGCTGGCAAGGCGAGGCACATGCAACACCCAGCCACCCAGGCAGAACCCAGGGCGATCCCGCTCGCCACGCCCGACGAGTTGCGTGATCGCATCCGCCGCAAGAGCAAGCTCAAGGGCCGGCAGCCCGAGGAGGGCGCGCTGCAACGCGTGCGCGAACTCATCGGGCCGCGGCCGGATGGCGGGCACCCGCGCGACCTGCTGATCGAGTACCTGCACATCCTCAACGACGCGCACCGTGGCCTGCACGACAGCCACCTGGTGGCGCTGGCCGCCGAGATGAAGATCCCGATGGCCGAGGTCTACGAGGTCGCGACCTTCTATCACCACTTCGAAGTGCTGCGCGGCGACGAGCAGGCGCCCGGACTGACGGTGCGGGTCTGCGACAGCCTGTCCTGCGAGCTGGCCGGCGCGGGTGAGCTGCTGACGCGTTTGCCGCGTTTGCTGGGCGCCGCCGGGCATGGCGATGTGCGCGTGATTCCAGTGCCTTGCATCGGGCGCTGCGAGCAGGCGCCCGCTGCGCTGGTGGATCAGGGCGCGGTGCCGCTGGCCACGACCAGCACCGTGCTGCTGGCGGTGGAACGCGTCCAGGGCGCGACACCGGCGCCGGCCCGGCCCGCCAAAACGGCGATCCACTTCGACCCGGCCGCGCTGGCGGAGCAGGGCGTTTCACCGCCGCCGCAAGCGATCGACGCCATCCCGCCCCACACCGACTACGCTACCTACCGCGCCCACGGCGGCTATGCCCTCGCTGCCGCGCTGGACAGCGGGCAGCAGGATGCCGAGGCGATCGTCAAGGCCATGGAAGATTCCGGCCTGCGTGGCCTGGGCGGCGCGGGTTTTCCGGCCGGGCGCAAGTGGCGCATCGTCCGCGACCAGCCTGCACCCAAGCTCATGGCGATCAACATCGACGAGGGCGAACCCGGCACCTTCAAGGACCGCACCTACCTGGAGCGCGATCCGCATCGCTTCCTCGAAGGCTTGCTGATCGCGGCGCGGGTTGTCGGCATCGGAGCCTGCTACATCTACCTTCGCGACGAATACCACGATTGCCGCCGCCTGCTCCAGCAGGAACTGGCCGCGTTGCAGGCCGACCCGCCGTGCCACCTGCCGACGATCGAATTGCGGCGCGGCGCCGGCGCGTACATCTGCGGCGAAGAGTCCGCGATGATCGAAAGCATCGAGGGCAAGAGGGGCGAGCCGCGCATGCGCCCGCCCTACATCGCGCAGGTCGGACTGTTCGGCCGGCCCACGCTGGAACACAACTTCGAGACGCTCTACTGGGTGCGCGACATCGTCCAGAGGGGCCCGCAATGGTTTGCCGGCTTCGGTCGCCATGGCCGCAAGGGCCTGCGCTCCTTCAGCGTGAGCGGTCGGGTGAAGCTGCCCGGCGTGAAGCTCGCACCCGCTGGCATCACAGTGCAGGAACTCATCGACGAATACTGCGGCGGCATGCTGGACGGGCACACCCTGCATGCATACCTGCCCGGCGGCGCCTCGGGCGGCATCCTGCCCGCGCGCATGAACGATATCCCGCTGGACTTCGATACGCTGCAGCCGCATGGCTGCTTCATCGGCTCGGCCGCGGTCATGGTGCTGAGCCAGCACGACCGTGCCCGCGATGCGGCCCTGAACGTGATGCGCTTCTTCGAGCATGAAAGCTGCGGCCAATGCACGCCCTGCCGCGTCGGCACGGCCAAGGCCGCCGCCCTGATGCAGGCCCGCACGTGGGACAACGACACGCTGGAAGACCTTGCGCAGGTCATGGGGGATGCGTCGATTTGCGGACTCGGGCAAGCTGCGCCCAATCCGATCCGCTGTGTGCAGAAGTACTTTCCGCAGGAGATTGCATGAACGCCGCCGGACACGAAGCGACAAGCGTGGGGACATCATGAACGCTCCGACCCATCTCGCGGAGTTGCTGCCGCAAGTCATCGAGTTCACGCTCGACGGACGCACCGTTGAAGCCTTCGAAGGCGACACGATCCTGGTCGCCGCCAAGCGCGCGGGCGTCGACATTCCGCACCTTTGCTACAAGGAAGGGCTGCGGCCGGACGGCAACTGCCGGGCCTGTGTCGTCGAGTTGAAGGGCGAACGCACGCTGGCGCCGAGCTGCTGCCGCAATGTGACGGCGGGGATGGAAGTACAGGCTTGCAGCGATCGCGCGGTGAAAAGTCAGAAGATGGTGGTGGAGATGCTGCTGTCGGACATGCCGGATGGGGGGTGCAAGTGGAACGATGGAGGGGTGTTGAAGGGGGCCGGCCCTCACCCCAACCCTCTCCCGCAAGCGGGAGAGGGGGTAAGTCCACTCCTTCACCCGCTTGCAGGAGAGGGGGCAAGTCATCTCCCTATCCCGCTTGCGGGAGAGGGCCGGGGTGAGGGCCGGCCCATCGGCCAGCACGGCGAACTCAGCGCCTGGGCCGACATCCTCGGCATCACCGTCCGCCCCCAGCTCAAGGCCCTGCGCCGCGAACAGCCCAAGGCCGACGTCTCCCACCCCGCCATGGCCGTCAACCTCGACGCCTGCATCCAGTGCAACCGCTGCGTGCGCGCCTGCCGCGAGGAGCAGGTCAACGACGTCATCGGCTATGCCATGCGCGGCGAGCACAGCAAGATCGTGTTCGACCTCGACGACCCGATGGGCGACAGCACCTGCGTGGCCTGCGGCGAATGCGTGCAGGCTTGCCCGACCGGCGCGCTCATGCCCAAGAGCCACATCGGCTCGCAGGTCGTCGACCGCAAGGTCGATTCGGTCTGCCCGTTCTGCGGCGTCGGCTGCCTCATCACCTACAACGTCAAGGACGAGAAGATTGTCAGCGTCGACGGCCGCGACGGACCCGCCAACCACAGCCGCCTGTGCGTGAAGGGCCGCTTCGGCTTCGACTACGCGCACCATCCGCAACGCCTCACCGTGCCGCTGATCCGCAAGGCCGGCATGCCCAAGGCCTACGGCGACACGCCGCGCCCCGGCGACTGGCACGACACCTTCCGCGAAGCCACCTGGGACGAGGCGCTGGCGCTCGCCGCCGGCAAGCTGAAGAGCTTGCGCGACACCCACGGCAAGAAGTCATTGGCCGGTTTCGGCTCGGCCAAGGGCAGCAACGAGGAGGCCTACCTGTTCCAGAAGCTGGTGCGCACCGGCTTCGGCAGCAACAACGTCGACCACTGCACGCGCCTGTGCCATGCCTCCAGCGTGGCGGCCCTGCTCGAAGGCGTGGGCTCCGGCGCGGTGAGCAACCAGGTCAACGACGTAGAGCATGCCGAGCTGATCTTCGTCATCGGTTCCAACCCGACCGCCAACCATCCGGTGGCCGCCACCTGGATGAAGAACGCCGCCAAACGCGGCGCGAAGATCGTGCTGGCCGACCCGCGCATCACCGACATCGGCAAGCATGCCTGGCGCACGCTGCAGTTCAAGGCCGACACCGACGTGGCCATGCTCAACGCGCTGATCCATGCGGTGATCGACGAAGGGCTGGTCGACGAGGAATTCATCCGCAACCGCGCCAGCAACTACGAGGCGTTGCGCGACAACGTGAAGGGCTACAGCCCCGAGGCGATGGCGCCGATCTGCGGCATCCCGGCCGAGACGCTGCGCGAAGTCGCGCGCGCCTTTGCCACCGCCAAGGGCGCGATGGTGCTGTGGGGCATGGGCATCAGCCAGCACATCCACGGCACCGACAACGCACGCTGCCTGATCGCGCTGGTCACGGTCACCGGCCAGATCGGCAAGCCGGGTTCCGGCCTGCATCCGCTGCGCGGCCAGAACAACGTGCAGGGCGCGAGCGACGCGGGGCTGATCCCGATGATGTTCCCCAATTACCAGCGCGTCGACAACGCCGACGCGCATGCGTGGTTCGAGGACTTCTGGGGCATGAAGCTCGACGAGAAGCCCGGCTACACGGTGGTCGAGATCATGCACAAGGCGCTTGCGCCCGACAGCGATCCGCACAAGATCCGCGGCATGTACATCATGGGCGAGAACCCCGCGATGAGCGATCCGGACCTGAACCATGCGCGCCACGCACTGGCCAGCCTGGAACACCTCGTCGTGCAGGACATCTTCATGACCGAGACCGCCTGGCTGGCCGACGTGGTGCTGCCCGCGAGCGCATGGCCCGAGAAGACCGGCACGGTGAGCAATACCGACCGCATGGTGCAGCTCGGCAAGCGTGCGCTGGACCCGCCGGGCAATGCCAGGGCCGACCTCTGGATCATCCAGGAGATCGCCCATCGCATGGGCCTGGAGTGGAACTACGAAGGCGTCGAATCCGGCGTGGCCGCGGTCTACGACGAGATGCGCCTGGCGATGCATGCGGCCATCAAGGGCATCACCTGGGATCGGCTGCAGCGCGAGTCCAGCGTGACCTATCCGTGCCTGACCGAAGACGACCCGGGCCAGCCCACCGTGTTCATCGAGAAGTTCCCGACCGCTACCGGCCGCGTGAAGCTGGTCCCGGCCGACATCATCCCGGCCGACGAACGCCCCGACGCCGACTACCCCTTCGTGCTCATCACCGGCCGCCAGCTCGAGCACTGGCACACCGGCAGCATGACGCGCCGCGCCACCGTGCTCGACGCGCTGGAGCCGATGGCCACGGCCTCGATGTGCCAGGCCGACCTGGCGAAGCTCGGGCTGGAAGCCGGCGACGTCATCACCATCGCATCCCGCCGGGGCGAGGTAGCCATCCACATTCGTCGCGACGACGGCACGCCGCAGGGTGCGGTTTTCGTGCCCTTCGCTTACTATGAGGCCGCGGCCAACCTCATGACCAATGCCGCGCTCGACCCCTTCGGAAAGATTCCGGAATTCAAGTACTGCGCAGTGCGAATCCAGCGCGGCGGCATGCCCATGGCGGCGGCGGGTTACGGAACAGGAACCGGGGAGGCAAGACAAATCCTGGCGCAATGATCCGGCACACCGTTTTCTTCAGGCTCAAGCATCCACACGGCTCCATCGCCGAGGCAGACTTCCTCGCGCGGGCCATGAAGCTCGGCCCGGCGATTCCGGATGTGCGCAATTTCAAGTGCGTGCGGCAGGTCAGCGCCAAGAGTGAATTCGACTGGGGCCTGCTCATGGACTTCGCCGACCAGGCCGCCTTCGACCGCTACGACGCGCATCCCGTGCACACCATGTTCCTCACCGAGCGGTGGCAGCGCGAGGTGGAAGCTTTCGTGGAAATCGACTACCTGGTGGGCGACGAGCCCGAGGAGGCCTGATGGCCGTCGTGCCGCGCCGCTGTAACGCCTCGTTGCCATTGAGCGGCCGGGTTCGGGCACATAGCCGTGTAGCGTGCAATCCAATGGCCGATTCCGCGCGTATCAAACAATGTTCACTTCAAGGAGTTCGAGATGAGGATGCTTGCCCTTTCCATTGCTATCGCTTCGAGCCAGTTGCTGGCCCTGGGCGCCCAGGCGCAGACCACCGACGACAAGGCCGCCGCCAAGGCCGAGCGCAGGAAGGAGGGCGCCGAGGCGGCGAAGAACCCGCTGCCGGCAGAGGGCATCGATCCCATCCCTGCCGCGAGGCCCAAGTCTTCGTCCGGCGACAAGGCCGCTGCGAGGACCGAGCGCAAGGTTGAAGGCTCCGAGGCGTCGAAGAACCCGCTGCCTGCGGAAGGCATCGAGACCGTTCCCACCGCGAAGCCGAAGGTGTCAGCGAGCGACAAGGCTGCGGCCCGCAAGGCGCGCCGGGACGCGGCCGCCAAGGCCAACAAGGCCGGCGAACTCAAGCCGCAGAACTTCTAGACGCCATCGGCGTGGAGCGTCTCGAAGCCGGTGGACTCCGGCTCGGCGGCGCGCTGGTAGACCACGGGCTCCCGGCGGGTCTTGTTCAACAGCAGGCGCGTGACATCGGGCCGTGAATAGTGGCCGCTCGGGTCGCCGGCCGCCTTGGCCAGCGAGATCATGCCGAGGTCGATGTCGGCGATGACCAGGCCCTCCTGGTCTTCCGGCAGGTTGGCGCCCAGCGGCGAGCCGTCCGGGCCGTAGATGCGCGCGAAGCCGCCGCCCTTCAGGAGCATCTGCTGCTTGCCCGGATCGGTGCACAGCAGTTCGCTCATCGCGGGCGAGACCGTCGCGCAGGGCGCGATCACGAAGCATTGCCCTTCGGCGGCGTAGATCTGGCTGGCGGCGTTGTTGACCTCTGCGCCGAGTGCGTAGGCGCCGCCGCGGTACAGCGAGAAGCTCGGCCAGGCGGCGCAGTGGATCTGCTCGTTCTGCGCATACATCGCGTACTTGCTCAGCGGCTGCAGATGCTCCCAGCAGCACAGCGAACCGATGTTGCCGATGGGCGTCTCGCACACGCTCAGGTCGGAGCCGTCGCCTTCGCCGAACACAGTGCGCTCCACATGCGTGGGCTTGAGCTTGCGGCGCGTCTGCACCACGTCGCCCTGGTCGTCGATGAGCGCCTGTGCGATGTAGAGACTGCCGCCGGCCTTTTCGCTGAAGCCGGTCGAGACCCAGATCCTGTGCCGGCGTGCGGCGTCGCGCAGGCGGTCGAACTCGGGCGAGCCGAGCACCAGCGAGTTGTCGTTGTAGCGCTGCACGAACTGCATGCCCCAGGCCGGCGAATCGAGCCAGATCCACCACGGATAGCCGGGGATCCAGGTTTCCGGGAAGGCGATCAGCTTGACGCCCTGGGCCGCCGCCTGGCCCATGAGGTCGATGGTCTTGCCGATGGTGGCGTCCAGGTCCAGGAATACGGGGGCCGCCTGGACGGCGGCGACGCGAAGCTTGGGATGGGTCTTGCTGGGCATGGTGATCTCGATCTCCGGGTTGGTTGGAACGGGCGCCGCAAGCGGAGCGCTGCGGGTTGGCGCCGTGGCATGCGGGTTGCGTCAAGCGTAAATTGACGGGCTCGAATCGCCTTGTCCAAAACTGGCAGCGTTCTTGTCCCGGTGTGTCGTCGCAACCGCAACCTTGGAGCCTTCTCCATGAACCACCTGCTCAGCACCGACGTGGTGCCGCGTTCGCAGCGGCTGGCTTACTGGACCGACATGATCTGCAACGTCTACGTGCAACTGGGCTGCGATCCGGTGAAGCGGCCCGAGCGGGGCGCCTTCGACGGACGCATCGTGCAGCATGACCTGCCGGGGCTGAACGTGTCGGTCGTCTCATCGGGCGCGCAGCACGTCACGCGCACGCCCTCGCACATCGCGCGCTCGACGGACGACTATTTCCTCGCCGCCTTCCAGGCGCGCGGCACGGGCATCGTGCGCCAGGACGGCCGCGATGCGCTGCTGCAGGTCGGTGACTTCGCCATCTACGACACCACGCGACCGTACGAACTGGTCTTCGATGCCGACTTCGAGCAGGTCGTGCTCAAGGTGCCGGGCCAGCAATTGCGCAGCGCGTTGCGCGACACCGAGAAGCTGACCGCGACGACCGTCTCGGGCCGCGAAGGTGCGGGCCACCTGATGATGAGCATGATCCGCACCTTGCGCGAGGACATCGATACGCTGCAGCCGGCATCGGCCTTCGCGGTCGCCCACGGCGTGCAGAGCATCCTCGTGGCCGGCCTGCAGACCTTGCCTGCGGCGCGCACGCGCGGACTGAGCCAACTCACCGCCTGGCAGCTGGCGCGCGTCAAGCGATCCATCGACGAGCGACTGGCGGACCCGACGCTTTCGATAGGTAGCTTGGCGGCCGGGCTGGGCATGTCGGCCGGGCACATCCACCGGCTCTTCCGCAACGAGCCGATGACGGCCGCGCAGTACCTTTGGGAGCGCCGCCTGGAGGCCTGCAGGCGCGATCTGCTGGAACCACGACTGGCGGGACGGCCCGTGGCGGAGATCGCCTACGGCAGGGGCTTCAACGATGCGGCGCATTTCAGCCGGGCGTTTCGCGAGCGCTTTGGCTGTTCGCCCCGGGAGTGGCGGCAGAAGGGGTGAGTCCTGCTGCTGCGGACGCTCCTGCTTGCCGATGTCGTCGACCTTCCAACATAATGAAAAAGCACACGCCAGAAGACCCGAATGTCGGTGGCTCCGCATTCGGTGCATACAAAAAGCAGAGGGAGACAACAACATGAGCCCATCCGCACGCCGTGCCCAGCGCCTCTGCGCCCCGGTGCCACGCCACCGCAGGCCAACCCCAGAGATCTCCGCGGCCCATCCCTGACCGGGGCTGGCAGGCATGAAACTCGTGACGGCCGGGCAGTACACCCATGCCGACGGCATGTGCTTCGGCGGACGGCGCAAGGCCTGGAGCGCGCAGGTGCTGCAAAGCGTCTTCACGCAATTCGGCGCGGGCTGCCAGCGCATCGGCTGGATCGACTTTCACGCGGGCCTGGGGTCCTTTGGGCACGGGGAGAAGATCTGCATCGGCAAGGCCGGCGCCGATGAACTGCAGCGCGCACGGGCCTGGTGAGGCGCCGATGTCACCTGTCCGGGCGAAGGCGCGGCGGCGGCGACACATGCCTGGGGGCGGGCGCCCGACACGCTGCGCTCTGCCTGCCCGCATGCCTAGACCGCCGCCATCGCGATCGAGTTCGGCACCGTGCCCTTGATCGACATGCTGCAAATGCTGCGCGCCGATATGTGGCTGCGCCGCCATCCCGATGCGCCCGAATCCCAACAGCAAGCACTGCGCGACGAGATCCGCGCTGCCTTCTGCTGCGAGGAAGAAGGCTGGATGGGCCTCACCCTGGGCCAGTCGCGCGGGGCGATACTTCAGGCGGTCTACGGGTTGTCACGCGTGGGCGCGCGGGGGCATTAGGGCCATCGTGTGTGCCCCGTTCAAGGCCTTCGATGAGGAACACGACATGGGCGCACAGTGGAAAGCAAAGGGCAAGGAAATTGCCGCCAATGCCAAGGGCCGGCTGTTCAGCCGCCTGGCCAAGGACATCATGGTCGCGGCGCGTGCCGGGGCCGACCCGGCAGGAAACTCGCGCCTGCGGCTGGTGCTGGAGCAGGCGCGCAAGGTGTCGATGCCCAAGGACACCATCGACCGGGCCATCAAGAAAGGCTCGGGCACCGGGGCCGATTCGGTGCACTTCGAGCATGTGATGTACGAAGGCTTCGCGCCGCACCGCGTGCCGGTGATGGTCGAATGCCTGACCGACAACGTGAACCGTACCGCGCCGGAGATGCGGGTGCTGTTCCGCAAAGGCCAGTTGGGGTCGTCCGGTTCCGTGGCCTGGGACTTCGACCACGTCGGCATGATCGAGGCCGAGCCCGCGCAGCCCGGCGCGGACCCGGAGGTGGCCGCCATCGAGGCCGGCGCGCAGGACTTCGAGCCGGCCAGCGACGATGGCGTCACGCTGTTCATCACCGAACATGCGGACCTCGACATCGTGAGCCGCGCGCTGCCGGCGCAAGGCTTCACCGTGTTGACAGCCAAGCTGGGCTACAAGCCGAAGAACCCCATCGATCCGGCCAGCCTCAGCGCCGCGGACCTGGAGGAAGTGGAGAGCTTCCTGGCCGCGATCGATTCGAACGACGACGTGCAGAACGTCTTTGTCGGACTTGGCTCGTGAGGCATGGGTAGGGGCTAACCCCTAATCGGCGCGAATAGTGATCGAGGACGATCGATGATCGATCGATGAGTAGTTCGGGGAGATTGTGAACGGTGACTGCTGGTTTCACAGTACCCCCCATGAACACAAAAGAGACAAATTGCGCAGCACTCACCGGCCCAGCCGGTGCGTTTGGCGGCGGCGCGGCAATCGCGGAGCGCGGCTTCGGCCGCAAGGACTGAGATCATGCGCAGATCCGTCGCCACCGTATCGCTCAGCGGAACGCTGCGCCAGAAGCTCGAAGCCATCGCTGCCGCCGGGTTCGACGGCATCGAGTTGTTCGAGAACGACTTCATCAATTTCAACGGCGCCGCCGCCGACCTCCGCAAGATCACCGAAGACCTGGGCCTGGGCATCGACCTCTACCAGCCCTTCCGTGATTTCGAAGGCATGCCCGCGGCGCAGCACAAGCGCAACCTGGACCGCGCCGAGCGCAAGTTCGACGTGATGCAGGCGATGGGTGCGGAACTGGTGCTGTGCTGCTCCAACACCTCGCCGCTGGTCATCAACGACCCGACGCTGGCCGCGGAGCAACTGCACGAACTGGCCGAGCGCGCGAAGCAGCGCAACCTGCGCGTCGGCTTCGAAGCGCTGGCCTGGGGCAAGGCGACCTCGCTCTACGGCCAGGCCTGGGACATCGTGAAGCGCGCGGATCATCCGAACCTCGGCTTGATCCTGGACAGCTTCCACACCTATTCGCTGAAGGACGATCCGGCCGGCATCGTCGACATTCCCGGCGACAAGATCTTCTTCCTGCAGATGGCCGATGCGCCGTTGCTGGCCATGGACGTGCTGCAGTGGGCGCGGCATCACCGGTCCTTCCCGGGGCAGGGCGAGTTCGACATGGTGAGCTTCCTGGAGAAGACGCTGCTCGCCGGCTACACCGGGCCGCTGTCGCTGGAGATCTTCAACGACGTGTTCCGCGAGACGCCGAACAAGCGCACCGCGGTCGATGCGATGCGTTCGCTGCTGTACCTCGAAAGCCAGACGCGGGACCGGCTCGTGAAGGCATCGACGACCGACGGCAAGGCGCAACGTGCGCTGAACCAGGTCGAGCTGTTCAACCCGCCGGCCGCGCCGAAGCTGTCGGGCTACGCGTTCCTCGAATTCGCCGCCGACGAAACTTCGGCCGTGACGCTGGGCACGATGCTGGAGCAGTTGGGCTTCCGGCGCGTTGGGCGCCACCGTTCCAAGGCGGTGGTGCTCTATCGGCAAGGCGACATCTACATGATCGTCAACGCGCAACCGGGATCGTTTGCGCGCGCTCGCTTCGACCTGCACGGCACCTCGGTATGCGCGCTCGGCCTTCGTTGCGCCGATCCTGCGGCGGCCGTCGAGCGCACCAGCGCGATGCTTTCGCAGCGCCATGACAGCCCGGTCGGGCCGAACGAGCTGCATGTGCCCGCGATGATCGCGCCCGGCGGCAACCTGGTCCACTTCGTCTCGTCGTCGCTCGGCGACACCGGCCTGTACGAAGCCGACTTCATCCTCGACGACAGCTCGGCCGTGCCCGGCGCCGGCCTGCAGCGCATCGACCACGTCGCGCTGGGCCTGCAACTCGACCAGCTCGACACCTGGGTGCTGTTCTCGCGCGCGGTGCTGGGCCTCGAAACCGGCGAGAGCCTGGAGCTGGCCGACCCCTTCGGCCTGATCCGCAGCCGCGGCGTGGCCAATGCCGACCGCAGCGTGCGCCTGGTGCTCAACGTGTCGACGAGCCAGCGCACCCGCACCGCACAGACGCTGAGCCGCACCGGCGGCGGCGCGGTGCATCACATCGCGCTGGACTGCACCGACATCTTCGAGACCGTGGCCAGCCTGCGCGGCAAGGGCCTGCGCTTCGTGCCGATCTCCGACAACTACTACGACGACCTGCCCACTCGCATGGACATCGACCCTACGCTGCTCGCGAACATGCGCGCGGCCGGCGTGCTGTACGACCGCTCGGCCGCCGGCGCCTACCTCCACATCTATACCGAAAGCTTCGAGAACGGCCTGTTCTTCGAGGTGGTGCAGCGAATCGATGCCTACGACGCCTATGGCGCCAGCAACGCGCCCGCACGCATGGCATCACAGGCGCAGCAGCAGTAACCCCATTTCAACAGGAGACTACCCATGACAACTCTGGATCACGAGCCGCAAGGCAGGCACCAGTCGAAGAAAGCCACGGCCAGCGGCTGGATCGGCTCGGCGCTGGAGTACTACGACTTCTTCATCTACGCCACCGCGGCGGCATTGATCTTCCCGCAGATCTTCTTCCCGAAGGGCGACCCGCAGATCGCCATCATCGCGTCGCTCGCGACGTATGGCGTGGGCTATGTCGCACGCCCTATCGGCGCCTTCGTGCTCGGCCACTGGGGCGACACGCATGGCCGCAAGAACGTGCTGATCATGTGCATGTTCCTGATGGGCTTCTCGACCATCGCGGTCGGGCTGCTGCCGACCTATGACCAGGTCGGCCTGTGGGCGCCCGCGCTGCTCGTCGCGCTGCGCCTGATCCAGGGCTTCGCGGTCGCCGGTGAGATCTCGGGCGCGAGCTCGATGATCCTGGAGCACGCGCCCTTCGGCCGCCGCGGCTTCTTCGCCAGTTTCACGCTGCAGGGCGTGCAGGCCGGCCAGATCCTCGCCGCCGCCGTGTTCCTTCCGCTCGCGCACTACATGGACAAGGATGCCTTCAACAGCTGGGGCTGGCGCATTCCGTTCCTGCTGAGCTTCGTCGTGATCGTCGCGGGCTACATCATCCGCAAGGAAGTCGACGAGACGCCCGCGTTCGTCGATGTCGATGCCGGCGGCGAGGTGCAGAAGGCGCCCGTGATCCAGGCCGTCAAGGAAAGCTGGCGCGACATGCTGCGCGTGATGTGCTGCTCGCTGATGAACGTGATTCCCGTCGTCACCACCATCTTCGGTGCGGCCTACGCGGTGCAGCCGGGCTACGGCATCAACTTCGAGAAAGACCTCTACCTGTGGATTCCCGTCATGGGCAACATCGTCGCGGTGCTGGTGATTCCCTTCGTGGGCAACCTCTCCGACAAGATCGGCCGCCGCATTCCCATCATCGCCGGTGCGATCGGTGCGGGCCTGCTGTCCTTCGGCTACCTGTATGCGATCAGCATCCACAGCGTGCCGATGGCCATCGTCTTCTCGCTGCTGATGTGGGGCGTGGTCTACCAGGGCTACAACGCGATCTTCCCGAGCTTCTACCCCGAGATGTTCCCGACCCGCACCCGTGTCTCCGGCATGGCCATCTCGCAGAATCTCGGCACGCTCGTCACTGCGCTGTTGCCGGCCCTGTTCGTCGCCGTGGCGCCTCCCGGTGCGACCAACATCCCGGTCATGATCGGCACCATCACCCTGGCCATCTGCGTCGTCGCGGCCATCGCGGCCTGGACTGCCCGTGAAACCTATCGGGTGCAGATGAAGGACCTCGGCGACCCGAATGCGGTGCCGGTGCCCAAGGCCGAATATGACCGCCTGCGTGAGCAGACGCTGGCTGAAGGCAAGTTGCAGCCTGCTTCGGCCTGATCAAGGCTATCCATAGATAGCGCGGGCAAATGGGATCGAGACCGGCCCGAATCAAATAGACGCGATCTGGGCCGGTGCACAACACCGGCCCTTTTTCGTGGAAAAGAATCGGCTTGTACACGGGGTCGGCCGCAAGCCATGAGCGACCGTAAGATGACTGCCCAGGGAGCGTTGGTCTTCACATGTTGGACGAAGCGCGCCATCACACGGCGCCGCGTCGACCGGCTCGAAGGAGGCATCGTGGTCAATCGTCGTAATGTGCTCGTCGGCATGTCACTGGGATGGCCCGCGTCTTCATGGGTTCACGCGCAACGCGCGCCCCGGACCCTGGGCACCCTCAGCCCTTACACCTCCGCGCAAAGCAAGCCCTATGGCGACGTGTTGTTTGAGGCGATGCAAGACCTCGGCTACACCAGGGGCCGTGACTATGTGCTTGTCGATCGCTATGCCGATGGAAAGGTCGAGCGTCTGCCGGGCCTCGCCGAGGAACTGGTCGCGCTCAAGGTCGACCTGATCGAGACCTCCACGACCAACGGTGCCCTGGCGGCTCAGCGGGCGACCAGCGTCATTCCCATCGTCTTCGAGAGCGTTTCCGATCCGGTGCGCTCAGGCTTCGCGGACAGCCTTTCGCATCCCGGCCACAACATGACCGGGCTCTCCAATTCCACCGCCGACCTGACTGGCAAGCGGATCCAGTTGTTCAAGCAGATGGTGCCGGGGTTGAAGCGCCTCGGAGTCCTGTCGAACCCGGCCAACCCGAACTACCCGAGCGTGCACTCGACGATGCAACCCGTCGCAGAGCAACTGGACCTGCGCCTTCTCTTTGCCACCGCGAGTACGCCGGATGAGCTTCCCGGCGCCTTCCTCGCGCTGGCGCAACAGCAGGCCGATGCCGTTTCGGTTTCGCCGGATGCCTTCCTCTGGAGCGCGGGAAAACAGATCGCCGCGCTCGCCCTGGCGCACCGCATGCCGTCGATGTTCGGCCTGCCCGAGAACGTGCGGGACGGCGGCTTGATGAGCTACGGCATCGATTCCTTCAACACCTTTCGGCAGTTGGCAAAGTACGTCGACAAGGTGTTCAAGGGCGCGCGGCCGGCCGACATGCCGATCGAGCAACCCTCGAAATTCGACCTGATCATCAACCGCAAGACCGCCGGTGCGCTGGGACTGAAGATCCCGCAGGAACTGGTGTTGCAGGCGGAAAAGCTGATCGATTCGTAGGCGCGTCGAGCATCGGCCGCGAGTTCTTCGAGAAGCACCGTACATCGCGGCCCGACCTGCGACCCGGCAGCTGGCCGGCGAGGCTTCGAGCAGCCTTCATTTCGCCATTCCATCCTTCCCCAGCCATCCGGCGTATGCCGATCGCTCGTTGACGCAGATGAATACGAAAGTCATAGTTTCGTTTCATATGCGCCCATCAACCCATCGCTGTCACCTGCGGCACATCGCACTTGCACTCGCCTTGCTGGCGCTCGGCGCACCGGCCACCGCCGCGGACGAACGGTCCCGCCTCTCGACCATGAGCGACACCGAACTCGAAGCCGGCATGAAGAGCGGCGTGCAGCGGGTGCTGCAACAGGTGCCAATCCGAATGGGAGACCAGGCCACGTTGATCGGTGCCGAATACGAGTCGCGCTCGCGGGTCGCCACCTATCACTACATCCGTCCCGGTGGGGTGGATTCCTCCGCGCTGCGAAGCCGCATCACCGCCAAGAACTGCAACACGCCCAATGTGCGCGCGCTGCTGGCGCGCGGCGTCACGTTCAGGCACCTCTACATGGTGGGTGATCAGCAGGTCGATTTCTCGGTCACCCAGCGCGACTGCCTGAAGGTGAGTTGAGCTCCGGCTGGTGCATTGCTTTTGGGCTATCGTGCCCGGCATGTCCATGCCCGATGCCATGCCCGAAGCAATTCCCCTCCGTGCGCAGCCCTTGCCCCGCCTGACCACCGCACTTGCACCGCTCACGCGCGAGGTGGCCGTCATCGACGAGCACGGCGAGCGCGGCACCGTCTCCATCCCCGCCGAGCGCGACCTCACCGTGTACGTGGATCGTCGTGAACTCGTCACGCTGATGACCCTCGGCGCGCAGCCGGAACTGCTGGTGCTGGGTTACCTGCTCAACCAGCGGCTGATCGAGTCGGCGTCCGATGTCGAATCGATCACGGTCGACTGGGAGGTGAACGCGGCGGCCGTCCGGACGCACGCCGGCATCGATCGCATCGAGGAGCGCACCGCGAAGAAGGTCGTGACCACCGGCTGCGGGCAAGGCAGTGTGTTCGGTGACCTCATGGCCGGCATCGACGCCCTGAAGCTGCCCGACACGCGCTTCACGCAGGCGCAGCTCTATGCGCTGGTCAACGCGATCCGGCTCCAGGAGAGCACGTACAAGTCGGCCGGCTCGGTGCATGGCTGCGCGCTGTTCACGCTGGAGCCTGATGAGGGCGTGGCGATGCAATGCTTCGTCGAGGACGTGGGCCGGCACAACGCCATCGACACCATCGCCGGCTGGATCGCCATGCAGCCGGCCGCCGCGCTCGCGCGTGGCCGCGTGTTCTACACGACCGGGCGGCTCACCAGCGAGATGGTCATCAAGTCGGCGCAGATGGGCGTACCTATCGTGGTCTCGCGCAGCGGCATCACGCAGATGGGGCACGAGGTGGCGCAGCGCGTTGGGCTCTGCGCGATCGGGCGGGCGACGAACCGGCGCTTTCTTTGCTACGCGGGGGAAGGGCGGCTGGTGCTGCAACCGGAACTGGCCGGGCCGTCGCACGCGCCGCCACACGCGCCATCTCGCGAATAAAGGCCTTCGAAAGCCCGGGTTTCGTCGGGGCGCCGTAGGTCGGCTATGGTGTCGCGCATGAATGCATCCCTTCGCCTCGGTTGGCGCACGCTGTGGCGCGACCTGCGCGCCGGCGAGTTGCGCCTGCTCATCGTTGCCGTGCTGCTGGCGGTCGCGGCGCTCACGGCGGTCGGCTTCTTCGCGGACCGCTTGAAGGGCGGATTGCAGCGCGACGCCCGCCAGTTGCTGGGCGGCGATGCCGTGCTGGCCAGCGACAACCCGACGCCCCAGGCCTTCATCGCGCGCGCGCATGCGCTGGGCCTGCAGTCCACCGGCAGCTATGGCTTTCCGACCATGGCGCGCGCCGACGACGCACAGGGCGGCGCCACCAAGCTCGTCGCGCTCAAGGCCGTGACCACCGGCTATCCGCTGCGCGGCAGCGTGCAGACGGCGACCACGCCCGACGCACCCGGCGCGCCCACGCGCGACGTGCCGGCGCCGGGCGAGGCATGGGTCGATGCGTCTCTGCTCGAATCGCTGGCGCTGAAGATCGGCGACCGCGTGTTGCTCGGCGATACGGACTTGCGCATCGCCCGCATCATCACGCTCGAACCCGACCGCGGCGCGGGCTTCATGAGCTTTGCGCCGCGCGTGATGCTCAACCAGGCCGACGTCGCGCGCACCGGCCTCGTGCAGCCGGCCAGCCGCGTGAGCTATCGTTTCGCAGTGGCCGGCGAGGCGCGCGCCGTCAAGCAGTTCAGCGACGAGGTCGACGCCGGCATCAAGAAGGGCGAGCTGCGCGGCATTCGCCTGGAGTCTTTCGAAAGCGGGCGCCCCGAGATGCGCCAGACGCTCGACCGGGCGGAGAAATTCCTGAACCTCGTCGCCTTGCTCGCGGCGCTGCTCAGCGCCGTCGCGGTCGCGCTGGCCGCGCGTGGATTCGCCGCCAGCCACCTCGACGACTGCGCCATGCTGCGCGTGCTGGGCCAGAGCCAGCGCACCATCGCCGGCGCCTATGCCTTCGAGTTCGCCGTCGTCGGGCTCGTGGCCAGTTCGTTGGGCGTGGCGGCGGGCTTCGGCATCCACTATGCGTTCGTCGTGCTGCTGGCCGGGCTGGTCGAGACGGCCTTGCCTGCGGCGACGTTGTGGCCGGTCGGATTCGGGCTCGGCATGGGGTTGACGCTGCTGTTCGCCTTCGGCTTGCCGCCGGTGCTGCAACTGGCGAGGGTGCCTCCGCTGCGCGTGATCCGGCGCGACGTGGGCGGCCTCAAGCCGGCGTCGGTCACGGTGCTCGGCATTGGCGTGCTCGGCTTCGCGGCATTGCTCATCGCGGCCAGCAGCGACATCAAGCTCGGGCTGATCGCCGTCGGCGGCTTTGCCGGGGCGGTGGCGGTGTTCGCATTGTTGAGCTGGCTTGCGGTCAAGGTCCTGCGGCGCAGCGTCAACGAGAGCACCGCGCCGCGCTGGCTGGTGCTGGCCACGCGCCAGATCTCGGCGCGACCGGTGTATGCGGTGGTGCAGGTCAGTGCGCTGGCGGTGGGCCTGCTCGCGCTGGTCCTGCTGGTGCTGCTGCGCACCGACCTTGTCGCGAGCTGGCGCCGCGCCACGCCGCCGGATGCGCCCAACCGGTTCGTGATCAACGTGATGCCCGAACAGAGCAACGACTTCCAGAAATCCCTGCGCGATGCCGGCGTCCGGAAGTTCGACTGGTATCCGATGATTCGCGGCCGCCTGGTGGCCATCAACGACAAGCCCGTGTCGCCCGACGACTACACCGAAGACCGCGCCAAGCGCCTGGTCGACCGCGAGTTCAACCTCAGCAACAGCGCCGAGGCGCCGCCGCACAACAGCATCACGGCGGGCAGGTGGACGCCGGATGCGCCCGGCGAAGTGAGCGTGGAGGAAGGCCTTTCCGAGACGCTCGGCCTGAAGCTCGGCGACAAGCTGCGCTTCGACATCGGCGGCATCCCGAGCGAGGCGCGCATCACCTCGCTGCGCAAGGTCGACTGGGGCTCGCTGCATGCCAACTTCTTCGTGATGTACACGGTGGCTACGCTCGCCGATGTGCCGGTCACCTACATGGGTGCGTTCCGCGCGCCAGAGACCAAGGGCTTCGACAACGCGCTGGTGCGGGCCTACCCGAACGTCACCAACGTCGACATGAGCGCGACCATCGTGCAGGTGCAGCGCGTTCTCGACCAGGTGGTTCGCGCGGTCGAGTTCCTGTTCGGCTTCACGCTCGCGGCGGGGCTGGTGGTGCTGTTCGCTGCGGTTACCGCCACGCGCGAGGAGCGTGCGCGCGAGTTCGCGGTGATGCGTGCCGTCGGCGCGCGTGCGAGCTTGTTGCGGCAGGTACAGCGTGCCGAACTGGCGGGCGTGGGATTGCTGGCCGGCTTCCTGGCCAGCATCGTCGCGTCGGTGATCGGCTGGGCGCTGGCCCGCTACGTGTTCGAGTTCACCTGGACCGCGTCGCCGTGGGTGCCCATCTTCGGCTCGCTGGCGGGGGCGGTGCTGGCGCTGGCGGCGGGCTGGTGGGGCTTGCGGGAGGTGCTGCGGCGGCCGGTGGTAGACACCTTGAGGCGCGCGGCGGAGTAGTCAGGGACACATCTTGAAGACGGCGATTGTTGGCTAGCCATGTGCGGCGAGCAGAGCCTCAAGCTCGCTGGGGAACTGACCCAGGTTTCCGTGTGGCTTGTAGTCGATCCAGCAGTCCCAATTCCGGTGCGCGTCCTCGAACCCGATGGCCTTCATGATCGTCAGGCAGACGAGCATCTGTAAGTGATAGAGGTACTCCTCACTCGGGAGCGTCGCGTGAACATTGTCCACCCGAACCGTCCCCGCCAACTCGCCGTTGTGAAAGATGGCGTTTCGGATTCCCCAGTAGGTGGTCATCGACCGTGCATGGTTCTTCTGGTCGTGGGCGCAGACGTCGAACCCGTGCGCCTTGAGCATGGCAACGATAGGCTTGACGGCATTGGAGCCAACGTGGTTCTGCACCTTTCGCGCGTACGCCTCAAGACCCGAGTACAGCAGGAAGTACGTCACCTCCATGAACGGCTGGCGCTGGCGGAAGGTCTCCGATGCCTTGATGAAGAGCAGCCGGAATTTGGTTGCCTCGCAGAACGCGTCGTCGGCGAGCCGGTCCATCGCGCGCTGGATGAAGTCGTGTCGGGCCCTCTGATGGGGCGCGAACCAGTCGGGGTTGATCACCGCGCCACCGCCGTTGTGGCGGCGACCATGACGCTGGACCTGGTCGAAATGCGATCGCGGATCGGTGAGCGCTGCTTCGTCGGCGGTCGGCTCGCTCAGGCGCACGTCGAGATGCTCGATGAACGAGAGCACTGCTTCCAGCCGATAGATGACTTGGTCGGCCGCGAGGTTCAGCCCGTGCACGGTGCCAGTCAAGTGGTGGGCGTCCGGGTCGCGGGCAACCTGCGTCGCGACGGGAGGGTGCGAGTACAACGGCGTGAAGGTCAGGCCGGCGGCCGTAAACGGCTGGGTGAACTCGAATCCGAAGATCCCGCAAGTTGTCGTCAAGGTAGCTCCCAAGTGCGTGAGGCGAAGGCAGCATACCAACCGAGATGCCGCCTCGCCGGCGGCTTGCGGTTCGATTCAAAGAACTTCGTCGCGCAACTGCGGGAACACTTTCGACACCTTGTCGAGCAGGTAGTCGCCGTAGCGCCCGTTGAAGGCATGCACGTTGGCGCGGTCCCAGCGCTCGGTGCTGTCGTCGCGCGCGTCCGCACCGGCGAGTCCCTCGATGCGCTGCACGCGCGCCTCGAAGTTCGGGTCGAAGAACAGCGGAAACGACAGGCGGTCATGGCCCGAGGTGTTGCGCTTCACGCGGTGCGGCGTCGACTTGTAGAGCCCGCCGGTCATGCGGTCGAGCATGTCGCCGATGTTGCAGACGAAGGAACCCTTGATCGGCGGCGCATCGATCCAGCCGGCGGGCGTGTGCACGGCGAGGCCACCGATATGGTCCTGGTGCAGGATCGTCAGCAGGCCGTAGTCCGTGTGTTCGCCCACGCCCCATTGCACGTCCATCCCTTGTGGCACGGCCTGCGTCGGGTAGTTGAAGATGCGGAACAGGATCAGCGGGTCAGAGGTGTAGCGTTCGGCGAAGTACGAGGCCGGCAAGTCCAGGCTCAGCGCGATGCCTTCCATCAACGTGTGGCCCAGCTGCGTGACTGCAGCCAGGTAGTCGAGGATGGTCTCGCGGAAGTCCGGCACGTCGGGGAAGAGGTTGGGTCCGTGCACTGGCGTCTTCGCCTGCACCAGCGGGTGCGTGACGGCCAGCTCGGTGCCCAGGTAGAGGCCTTCCTTCCAGTCAGGCCGTCCGGATGTCAGCTCGCCGCCGAGCGGGAAGAAGCCGCGCCAGGCGCGCCCGCCCAGCGCCATGCGCCATTGCATCTTGGTGTCCTCGGGCAGTTCGAAGAACCGGTGGCTGAGGTCTTCGAGCCGCTGCACCAGTGCCGCATCGACGCCGTGACCCGTCACGTAGAAGAAGCCGTGCGCGCGGCAGGCCTGGCGGATCTGTGCGGCGACGGCTTGGCGGGCGTCGCCGGGCTCTAAAAGGGCCGAGATGTCGATGATGGGTAATTCGTAGGTCACGATGTGCATTCCGTTCGATGTCGCAGGCGTGTGGCGATGGGGGAGTTGCGATCCCACGGAAGACGCCACCCAATGCGATCTGACTCTTGCGTCCCGGCGATTCGGCGCCTGCTGCAGGCAGCGATGTCAGTTGCCTTTGCCCTTAAACACTCGCTCGTGCAGCCAGCCTTCGCTTGTCGAGACAAGTACGGCCTTGTCGGCGGGATCGTCTTTCATGTCTTTCGCCAGTTGGGGAAATACCGCCTGCATCCTTGGCAGCTTTGCCCAAGCGGGCGGGCTTTCAACTTTGTACCGATAGTTGGCCTGCGAAAGCTTTTGTCCGTAAGCTTCTGCGGGATCGGTGAAATTGATGACTTCGACCACTTGGTACTTGCCTGCGCAGAAACCATCCCGCTTGTCGAAGTCGCTGCCGGCGCTCTTGACGACTTGCTTCGCCCCTTCGTCGGTAAGGCTGTATTCAACGCCGGGAACCATCTTGTTGGGGCCGAAATAGCCCGTGGAGGGAACCTCGGTTTCGCGTTTACTAAGCAAGCCCGCTTCGACAAGTGCGTCAGCTTGATCAATTCGACTGACGCGGAAGCCGCCGCTCTCGACCTTGAACGGCATCTGTTTGTCCGGCAAGCCGACGCAGGCGCCCGGCTTGGAGTCGAAATAGGCTTGAATGGCCGTTTTGAAGTTTTCCTTACTGGCTGCTTTCTTGTCGCCGCATGCGGTAACGAACAGAACCGAGATTGCCGCTATTGCGGCGACGCTTGTCTTCATTCGAGAACTCCCTGGTTATTTGTGGCCTGGATTTTAGTGAATCGAGGACTGAGGGATTCGACCGGAACAAAGTGAGGTCGTCGTCACACGAAATGCGCACTCCGCTTAAGACACCGCTTCGGTGCGAGCGGATGAGAAAGCACTCACAAGAATACAGGGCTGGTCATGCATCGCGCGCAAAGGGCGAGCGGATGTCGGAGAGGAATTGTTGCGCACGCGGGTGCTGCGGGCGGTTGAAGAAGTCGTCGGGCGTGGCGCGTTCGAGCACGCGGCCTTCGTCCATGAAGAGCACGCGGTCGGCCACCTCGCGCGCAAAGCCCATCTCGTGCGTCACGCAGACCATGGTCATGCCGTCGCGCGTGAGGTCGCGCATCACCAGCAGCACCTCGCCGACCATCTCGGGGTCGAGCGCGCTGGTGGGCTCGTCGAACAGCATCAGCGGCGGCTGCATCGCGAGCGCGCGCGCAATGGCCACACGCTGCTGCTGGCCGCCCGACAGTTCGCTCGGCCAGGCGTTGGCCTTGTTCGCGAGGCCTACGCGCTGCAGCAAGGCCATCGCGCGCTCCTCGGCCTCTTTGCGGCCGAGGCCGCGCAACTGCATCGGCGCCATGGTGCAGTTCTGCAGCACCGTGAGGTGCGGGAACAGGTTGAACTGCTGGAACACGAAGCCGATGCGCGAGCGGAACGCATTCACGTCGAGCCCGCGTGCGTGGATGTCCTGGCCGTCCAGCACGATGCGGCCCGACTGGATCGGCTCCAGCCGATTGAGGGTGCGGATCAGCGTCGACTTGCCCGAGCCCGAAGGCCCGCACACGACGACCACCTCGCCCTTGCGGATGGTCTCCGTCACGTCGACGAGGGCGTGGTAGCTGCCATACCACTTGTTGACTTTTTCAAGCTCGATCATGCGGGCACCTTGCGGATGACAGTAGGGACGCCGCGGCGTGCGAGCCGGCGTTCCAGCCAGTAGGCGAAGCGCGACAGGCCGAAGCAGAGGATGAAGTAGGTGCCGCCCAGGATCAGGTAGATCTGCGCCGGCTTGGTGAACACCTGCGTGTTGATCTGCGTCGCGATGAACGACACCTCGGCCAGGCCGATGATGTAGCCCAGCGAGGTCTCCTTGATCGTCGAGACGAACTGGTTCACCAGCGAGGGCAGCATGCTGCGCAGCGCCTGCGGCAGCACGACGAGGCGCATCGCGCGGCCGTAGCCCAGGCCCAGCGCGCGGGCCGTTTCCATCTGTCCACGCGGCAGGCCCTGGATGCCGGCGCGCACGATCTCCGCAAGATAGGCCGCATCGAACACTACCAGCGCGATCAGCATCGTGGTGAACTGGTCGGTCTTGATGCCGGTCACGCTGGGCAGGAAGAAGTAGGCCCAGAAGATCACCATCAACAACGGCAGGCCGCGCACCACGAACACGAGGCCGGTTACCGGCCAACGCACCCAGCGCCACGGGCTCACGCGCGCCAGCCCGAGCACGATGCCCAGCGGCAACGCCAGCACTAGGCCGCAGGAGGCCAGCAGCAGCGTGAGCACCAGCCCGCCGAGCGGCCCGTTGGGGTACTGCCCGATGAGGAAGTACACCCAATAGTCGCGAATGACGTCCAGCATCAGCGAGGGCCTCCAGTTGCGGCGTTCATATGGTCCTCACCGGAAAGCGATGGTGGTACCAGGTCGCGAGCCCCGTGATGGCCAGCGACACCGTGAGGTAGGCCGCGCTCGCGAACGCGAAGGATTCGGCGCTGCGAAAGCTCGCGCTTTCGACCTGGCCCGCCTGGTACATCAGTTCGGCCACGCCGATAACGGTGGCGATGGAGGTGTTCTTCCACAGGCTCAGCGTCTGCGAGATCAGCGGCGGCACGGTCACGCGCAGCGCCTGCGGCAGCACCACGCGGCGCATGGTGGCCAGGTAGCTGAAGCCCATCGCGCGCCCGGCCTCGAACTGCACCGCGGGGATCGCGCGGATGCCGCTGCGCATGTCCTCCGCCATGAAGGCCGCCGTGTACAGCGCCAGCGCGATCACCGCGCTGTAGGCCTCGATGTGGCCGGCGTAGAGCGTTTGCTTGATGCCTTCAGGCAGCAGCTCGGGCGCGCCGAAGTACCAGAACAGCATGTGCGCGAGCAGCGGTATGTTGCGGATCGACTCGACGTAGGCAAAGCCGAGCCAGCGCAGCGGCGCCAGCGGCGACAGCCGCAGCAGCGCCACGACCAGCGCAATCGGCAGCGCCAGCGCCAGCGCGACCACCAGCAGCTGCAGCGACAGCCACAGTCCCGCGACCAGCATGTCGTGGTACTTGCCTGTCAGCAGAAGGGAGTAGTCGAACAGGGGCATCGGGATATCGGCGGCGTGTCGAAGGGCGCGTGCGCGGACATGATGGTACGCAGGCGCGCGGCCTCGCCCGAAAGGCAAGGGGCGGGTCGCGTTGCGGCCCGCCCCCGCGGCGCTCAAAGCGGGATCGACCTGAGCGCGGTGTTACAGGCCTACTCGATCTTGTCGGTATCGAACTTGAAGTCGCGCGACTGGAAACCCGAGGCGGTATCCGGGCCATACCACTTGACGAAGATCTTCTGGGCCTCGCCCGACTTCTCGAGTTCGCGCAGCGTGTCGTCCACCACTGCCTTGAGCCCGGCCTCGCCCTTCTTGATGCCGATGGCAAGCGACTCGGTGCTCAGGTTCTGCTTGAGCACCACGTACTGCGCCTTTTGCGGGCCGAGCTTGGCATAGCTGCGCAAGAGCGCCGCTTCGTCGTCGACATAGCCCACGCCCTTGCCCTGCTGCAGCGCCTGGAAGGCCTGCTGGCTCGTATCGAAGGTCACCACCTCGACGTTGGGCACGGCCTTGCGGATGTTCGGCTCCTGCGTGCCGCCGCGAATCGTCAGCACCTTCTTGCCCGCAAGCTGCGGCACGTCGGTGATCCCGCTGTCCTTCTTCACGATGGCCTTCTGGCCGGTGACGAAGGTGGTGAGCGAGAAGTCGATCTGAGCCTCGCGCTCCTTGTTGTGCGTGAGGCCGGCGGCCACCAGGTCCACATGGCCCTGCTGCAGTTCAGGAATGCGCGCCGCCACGGCGATCTGCTTGAGCACCGGCTTCACGCCGATCTTCTTCGCGATGGCATCGACCAGGTCGACTTCGTAGCCGACGATCTGGCGCGTCTTGGGGTCGACGAAGGTCGCGGGCTCGTCGGTGCCGAGCACGCCGACGACGAGTTCGCCCTTTTTCTTGATGTCGGCCAGTTGGTCGGCATGGGCGACGTTGCCGAGCAGGAAGGTGGAAGCGGCGATCGCCGCTGCGATGAAGCTGTGACGCATGGTGTTGTTCTCTCTCCGCTGGGAAATGAAAGCCGGGGGCGAAACCATAGCAACAAAACCGCCGATTGCTAAATCGCCTGTCTGCATATCCATATGCGACTGGATACCCGGCATCGGCGATTGCAACGCCAGGAGTTCCCGACCGCCCTCCGGGCCGCGCGCGTCGGGGGATACTCCCGCCCATGCAGATTGAAGACAAACCCCCGTTCGCAACGCCGTTCGAATGGATCGGCGGGGAAGGCAAGGTCCATGCGCTGGTCGAGCGCTTTTATGACCTGATGGACCTCGAACCCGCCTACGCGCAGCTGCGCGCCGTGCACGGCACCACGCTCGACAACGCGCGCCAGCGGCTGTTCTGGTTCCTGTGCGGCTGGCTCGGTGGCCCGCAGCACTACACCGACCGCTTCGGCCATCCGATGCTGCGCGCGCGCCACCTGCCGCAGAGCATCGGCGGCCACAGCATCGGCATCAAGGAACGCGACCAATGGCTGGCCTGCATGGACCAGGCGATGGGCGAGACCGGCGTGCCCGAAGCGCTGCGCGAGCGCCTGCGCAATTCGTTCTTCCAGACCGCCGACTGGATGCGCAACCGCTGACAACACCTTGAAGACCCATCTCATGAGCCAAGACACCCACAACAACATCGTCATCATCGGCGGCGGACATGCCGCCGCACAACTGTGCGCCGGCCTCGTGGAAGCGGGGCAGGGCGCGCGGGTGCACCTCGTCTGCGAAGAGCCGTGCGAGCCGTACCATCGGCCGCCGTTGTCCAAGACCTTCCTCAAGAGCGCCGAAGAAGCGATGCAGCCGCACAAGGCCACCGACTGGTACCGCGATGCAGGCATCACGCTGCATCTTGGCGATGCGGCGACGTCGATCGATCGCGCGGCGCAGACCGTCTCGCTGCGTTCCGGTGCAGTGCTGCCGTATGAACGCATGGTGCTGGCCACCGGCACCCGGGCGCGCCAGCTTGCGGGCCTGTCGACCAGCCTGATCGACAACGTCGTTTCGCTGCGCGCCGCCGACGAGGCGCTGCGCCTGCGCACCCGGCTGCTCGAGGCGCAGGACGTGACGGTGCTCGGCGGCGGCTTCATCGGACTGGAGGTCGCTTCCACCGCAAAGGCCCTCGGCAAGACGGTGCGCGTGATCGAGGTGGCGCCGCGTCTGCTCGGCCGCGCCGTGTCGCCCGAGTTGTCGGCGCATGTGCTCGCCACCCACCGTGCAGCCGGCATCGACATCGTGCTCGGCGCGACAGTGGGCGCCTTCGAGATCGACGGCCATCGCCTCGTCTCGGTCGAGGTCGATGGCCGGAAGCAGCCGGTCGACCTGATGCTGCTTGGCATCGGCGCCGTCCCCGAAACCACGCTGGCGCAAGCCGCCGGCATCGAATGCGCGGACGGCATCGTGGTCGACGCGCACATGCAGACCAGCGACGCGAAGGTGCTCGCCGTCGGCGACTGCACCCGCTTTCCCGATCGCCGCGCCGGCCGCGCGTTGCGCCTGGAGTCCGTGCAGAACGCCAACGACCAGGCTCGCACCGCCGTCGCCACGCTCACCGGCGCGCCGAAACCGCACGACGCCTTGCCCTGGTTCTGGTCCGACCAGCTCGGCCTGCGCCTGCAGATGGCTGGGCTGATGCCGGCCGAGGGCACGCCGGGCATGACCACGGCGCGCCGGCCCGGACCGGGCGCGAATCCGAATGCGTTCTCGCTTTTCCACTACGTCGACGGGCGGTTGGTGTGCGTCGAAACGGTCAACGCGCCGGTCGATCACATGATGAGTCGCAAGCTGCTGGAAGCCGGAAAGAATCCGGACGCAGCGGTGGTGGCGGATGCGGCGGTGCCTCTTAAGTCCTTGCTGTAAAGGCGCGGCCCCGCCTCTTCTGGCAGAGCACCGCGGCACGCGCGCGGGGGGGCGTCTTGCAGGGGCGCGAGGCGCGCCGCGCAACGCTGCGGAGCCTGGAGGTAAGGCTTACTTCCCCACAGGCGCCAGCAACACCACCAGCGCCCCCGCCCCACCTTCCGCGGGCTTCGCCTGCACGAACGCCAGCACCTCGTTCTTCTGGATCAGCCAGCGCTGCGTCTTGGTCTTCAGCACCGGCTGCTTGCCCGGCGAGCCCAGCCCCTTGCCATGCACCACTCGCACGCAGCGCACGCCCGCCTTGTGGGCCGTGCGAATGAAGGCGCCGAGCGCCTCGCGCGCCTCGTCGCTGCGCAGGCCGTGCAGGTCCACCTGGCGCTGGATCGACCATTCGCCCGCGCGCAGCTTGCGCGTCACGTCGGTGCCGATGCCCGGCCGCCGAAAGCTCATCGCGTCGTCGACGTCGAGCAGGGTCGTCACGTCGAAGTCGTCGCTGATCGATTCGCGCAGCACGCGCTGCTCGTCGAGCTGGTGCTGCACGGGAATTGGCGCCGGCGGCTCGGGTGCGAGCGGTACCGCGGCCTTGCGCCGCAGGGGCTGCGTGGCGCCGATGGCGCGCGAGAACAAGTCGTTTTCGGCGAGCCGTTTCTTTTCGGCGGCGGCACGCAACGCCGCTTCGGCGGCTTCGCGTTCACGCTGCTCGGCCAGCGAACGCTGGATCGTCTTCAGGTCGGAGAGCGCCTTGAGACTGCTGGAGGATTTGGAGGCCATTGCCTCCATCCTACGAGACGGGCGCGGGGCGCGCTCGATAGCGCAGGCCCTTCCCTACACCAGGCCCCGCTCGGCCATCGACAGCGACACGCCCTTGCCGACGATCACATGGTCCAGCACCCGCACGTCGACGAGAGCCAGCGCGGCTTTCAGGGTCTGCGTCAGCAATTCGTCCGCGCGCGACGGCTCCGCGCAGCCGCTCGGATGGTTGTGCGCCAGCACGACGGCGGCGGCATGCTGGTGCAGCGCGCGCATGACGACTTCGCGGGGATAGACGCTGGTCTGCGTCAGCGTGCCGCGGAACAACTCCTCCATCGCGATCAGCCGATGCTGCGCATCGAGGAAGAGCACCGCGAAGACCTCGTGCGTGCGCGACCCCAAATGCAGCTGGAGGTAGTGCTTGACCGCATCCGGCGAGTCGAACACCGCGCGCTTCTTGAGTTGCTCGGCCAAGCCGCGGCGCGCCAGTTCCAGCACCGCACTGAGCTCGGCCCGTTTCGCGCTGCCGCCGAGTCCCTTGATGCTCTTCAGGTCGTCCAGGCTGGCATTGAGCAGCCCGGCGATGCCGTCGAAGCGATCCAGCAATTCCTGCGACAACTGCAGCACGTTCTTGCCGGCGATGCCGGTGCGCAGCAGCAAGGCGAGCAGTTCGGCGTCGCCCAGCGCGCCTGCGCCACGCGCGATCAGTTTTTCCCGCGGGCGCATTTCGGCCGGCAGATCCTTGAATGTCATGTTCTCCAGGGGTCTTTGACCCCACTCCCTAAAATACCGGGTCCAGTTTACAGAGACGCCCACCTTGTCCGCCCCCACCATCCATGCCGTCGTCACGCCCGGCTCGTTCCTCACTCTGCACTACCGGCTGGCCGGGCCGGCGGGCGACATCATCAACACCTTCGCCGACAAGGCCGCCACGCTGTCGCTGGGCACCGGCGAGTTGTCGCCCGCGATGGAGCAGCGCCTGATCGGGCTGGAAGAGGGCACGCACGCCACCTTCGAACTCGCTGCCGGCGAGGCCTTCGGCGAGCGCAACGCCGAGATGCAGCAGTGGGTCGCCAAGTCCCTGCTGGCGCAAATGGGCGACCCCGACGAGCGCTACGCCATCGGCGACGTGGTCCAGTTCCCCACCCCCGACGGCATGGGCAGCTATGCCGGCGCCGTGATCGACTCGAACGACACGGCCGTGCAGTTCGACTTCAACCATCCGCTCGCAGGCCAGCCCGTGACCTTCGAAGTGCAATTGATCGGCGTGCTGTGAGCAATCAGACCGGCACCAGAACCCTGGATGAAGTCCTGCTGGCGGAGCCGCGCGGCTTCTGCGCGGGCGTGGACCGCGCCATCGAGATCGTCGAGCGCGCACTCGCCAAGTTCGGCGCGCCGATCTACGTGCGCCACGAAATCGTGCACAACACCTTCGTGGTGAACACGCTCAAGGACAAGGGCGCGATCTTCATCGAGGACCTGGCCGAAGTGCCGCCGGGCGCCACGCTCGTCTTCAGCGCGCACGGCGTGAGCAAGGCGGTGCAGCAGGAGGCGCGCGAGCGCGGCTTCGACGTCTTCGATGCAACCTGTCCGCTCGTCACCAAGGTCCACGTCGAGGTGGCCAAGCTCGCGAAGGAAGGCTACGAATTCATCATGATCGGCCACAAGGGGCATCCCGAGGTCGAGGGCACGATGGGCCAGCTGTCGAGCGGCATCCACCTGGTCGAAGACGTTGCCGACGTGGCCCGCGTGCAGCCGGGCCAGACCGAAAAGCTCGCCGTGGTCACGCAGACCACGCTGAGCGTGGACGACGCCGCCGAGATCGCCGCCGCCGTGCGCGAGCGCTTTCCGGCGGTGCGCGAGCCCAAGCAGCAGGACATCTGCTACGCCACGCAGAACCGGCAGGACGCGGTCAAGATCATGAGCCCCCAGGTCGACCTGGTGATCGTCGTCGGCAGCCCGACCAGTTCCAACAGCAACCGCCTGCGCGAGCTGGCGCAGCGCCTGGGCACCGAGAGCTACATGGTCGACGACGCGACCGAACTCAGGGCCGAATGGTTCGAAGGCAAGTCCCGCATCGGCCTGACCGCTGGCGCCTCGGCGCCCGAGGTGCTGGTGACCGAGGTGATCGAACGGATCCGGGCCTTCGGCGCCGTGTCGGTGCGCAAGATGGGCGGCATCGAGGAGACCACCAAGTTCCCGCTGCCCAAGGGCCTTCGGCTCGACCCACCGCTGCCGGGACACCTCGGTTGAGCGCGCTTGCCGACATCCGCTGGCGCGACGAAGTCGACGCCGCCGCGCAGCGCCTGCGCGATGCGCGCGCCGCGCGATTCCTGCGGGAGACGCCGCTGTGGAAGCTGCAAGCGCCTGTGCTCGGCCTGGAGGCCGCGGAAGGCGTCGAGTTCTGGCTCAAGCTGGAGCACCAGCAGGTCAGCGGCAGCTTCAAGGCGCGCGGCATGATGAACAGGTTGCTGGCCCATGACATTCCGGCCAGCGGCGTGGTGGTCGCCTCGGGCGGCAACGCCGGCATCGCGACGGCAGCCGCGGCCCGCGCGCTCGGCGTGCGATGCGAAGTCTTCCTCCCGGGCAACTCGCCCGAGGCCAAGCGCGCCAGACTGCGCGCCCTGGGCGCCGATGTGGTCGTCGTGGGCGAGGAATATGCCGACGCGCTCGCCGCCTGCCTCGCGCGCCAGCGCGAGACCGGCGCGCTGCTGACGCATGCCTACGACCAGCCCGAGGTCGTCGCCGGCGCCGGCACGCTGGGCCGCGAGATCGAGCAGCAGGGCGGCCTGCCCGACTCCGTGCTCGTCAGCGTGGGCGGCGGCGGACTCATTGGCGGCCTGGCCGCGTGGTTCGAACAACGCAGCCGCGTCATCGCGCTGGAGCCCGAACGCGCGCCGACGTTGTTCCGTGCACGCGAAGCCGGCAAGCCGGTCGATGTGGAAGTGGGCGGCGTCGCGGCCGATTCGCTCGGCGCACGGCGCATCGGAGCCATCGCCTGGCAGATCACGCAGCGCCAGGTGCGCACTGCCTTGCTGCTGCCCGATGAGCCGATTCGCGCCGCGCAACTGTGGCTCTGGAAAGAATTGAAACTGGCCGTCGAGCCGGCCGCCGCGCTGCCGCTGGCTGCGCTGCAGACTTGCGCCTACGTGCCGCGCGCCGGCGAGAAGGTGTGCCTGGTCATTTGTGGCGCCAACGTCGATCCGGCCAGCCTGGCTTGAGCGACTGCGGGCTTGCCGGCCTCATGGGGTGTCGGGAATCCGAAGCTCCTTCGCGGGTGCCCGCGGAGCCGGCTCTGCCGGGACGCTGGTCGCACCCCCTTGACGGATGGGGAGGCGTCGAAGGCGCTTCGGTGTCGGGCTTCTTTCAGCCCTTCGGCGCCGGACGCTCGACGTTGACCATCCACGGCACGCCGAACTTGTCGACCAGCATGCCGAAGCTGGCCGCCCAGAAGGTCGGCTCGTAGGGCATCGTGACCTTGCCGCCTTCGGCCAGCGCGTCGAACATCTTGCGTCCGGCCTCCACGTCGTCGGACTGCACCGACAGCGTGAAGCCCTTGTAGCCCTCGAAGGGCATACCCGGCGGCATGTCCGAGCCCATGATCTTGCGGCCCTGCGCCTCGAAGGTCGCATGCATGATCTTGCCCTTGTAGTCGGCCGGCGTCTGCTCGCCCATCGGGCTCTCGCCGAAGGTCATGCTGTACAGCGTCTTGCCGCCCAGGCACTTGCCGTAGAAATCGAAGGCCTCGGCGCAGTTGCCGTCGAAAGAGAGATAGGCGTCCATGCGGTGTCCCCTGTGAGTTGGTAGCAGGTCGATGGTAAGGCCGTGCGCTTCAGTCGCGTGTACGCCTGAGCCGTCGTATGAAATGGAATGCGGACAGCCGAGCGCCGTTCCCGTATTCGCACCCCCATTGCTCCCTAAAATCGAGTCATGCTCGATATCACACTGTTACGCAAGGACCTGGCTTCGGCCGTCGCGCGCCTTGAGACCCGCAAGAAGGACCAGCCCTACCTCAACGTCGAGGCGTTCACCGCGCTCGAAGCCGAGCGCAAGGTCTTGCAGACCCGCACCGAGGAAATCCAGGCTCGCCGCAACGCGCTGAACAAGCAGATCGGACCGCTCAAGGCCAAGGGTGAATCGGTCGATGCGCTGATGGCCGAGGTCAACGCGCTCAAGGCCGAACAGGAGTCCGGATCGAAGCGCCTCGACGCGATCCAGCCCGAACTGCAAGCCCTGCTGCTGGCCGTTCCGAACCTGCCGCATGCCAGCGTGCCGCTCGGCGAAGACGAACATGGCAACGTCGAGATGCGTCGCTGGGCGCCCAAGGGTGGCGCCGGCGCCTCGGCCACGCCGCTCTCATTCGCGCCGAAGGACCACGTCGACCTTGGCGAGCCGCTCGGCCTGGACTTCGCGATGGGTGTCAAGCTTTCCGGTTCGCGCTTCATCGCGATGAAGGGGCCGATCGCGCGGCTGCACCGTGCGCTGGCCCAATTCATGGTCGACCTGCAGACGCAGCAGCACGGCTACACCGAGTGCTACGTGCCCTATATCGTCAACGCTGACACGCTGCGTGGCACCGGCCAGCTGCCCAAGTTCGAGGGCGACCTCTTCGCGGCGAAGAAGGGCGGCCAGGACGGCGAACCGGCGCCTGACCATTCGGCGCTCTACCTGATCCCGACGGCCGAAGTGCCCCTGACCAACTTCGTGCGCGACGAGGTGGTGGCCGAGTCCGCATTGCCGATCAAGCTCACGGCGCACACGCCGTGCTTCCGCTCCGAGGCCGGCAGCGCCGGTCGCGACACGCGCGGCATGATCCGCCAGCACCAGTTCGACAAGGTCGAGATGGTGCAGATCGTGCACCCGGAAAAGAGCTATGACGCGCTGGAGGAAATGACCACGCACGCCGAGGCGGTGCTGCAGGCGCTCGAACTGCCTTACCGCGTGATGCTGCTGTGCACCGGCGACATGGGCTTCGGCTCGACCAAGACCTACGACCTCGAAGTGTGGCTGCCCGCGCAGGATACCTATCGGGAGATCAGCTCGGTCTCCAACTGCGAAGCCTTCCAGGCGCGGCGCCTTCAGGCCCGCTTCAAGAACGCCCAGGGCAAGAACGAGTTGGTGCACACGCTCAACGGTTCCGGCCTGGCCGTCGGCCGCACGCTGGTCGCGGTGCTGGAGAACCATCAGAACGAAGACGGCTCGGTCAACGTGCCAGCCGCGCTGCAGCCCTACCTGGGCGGTCTCGCGGTTCTTCGCGCCTGACGTGCAAGGTGGTCGAAAGTGGCTGCTATAATCTGAGGCTCGACAGACACCGGAGAGGTGGCAGAGTGGTCGAATGTACCTGACTCGAAATCAGGCGTACTAGCGATAGTACCGAGGGTTCGAATCCCTCCCTCTCCTCCAGAAGTGAGTTTTCGACGGTCCGCATCGGCTCGCGAAAACGTGAAAAGCCCGCACAGTTCCCTCTGTAGCGGGCTTTTTTGCGTCCGTATCGGTCCGCATGGCTGGTTGTCAATCCACGGTTTCGCGCTGGTATGAATGTTGGTATGGCGTCTACCGTGTGTTGGTATGGCAGCGGGTTGACTTATGGCCGGTTGGCATGGGCGCAAGAAAACTAGACCGCTCGCCTTGTTCACCTGTCCAACATCACGCACAACTGTCCCATGCTCACAGAAGTCTGCGAGTGCAGATCGAGCCTGTGTCGTCCGGCCGGTGCTAACCATCGGCCGCAGCAAGGAGCCTTTTGACGGCCTCGGAGGTGGTCAACTGTCGCGGGCGCTTGCCTTGGACGTTTAATGCAGAGGGATCGGCGCCGAGCGCAAGCAGCCGCTCGACCTCAGGGACAAGGCCCAACTCGGCAGCCTTGTGCAGCAAGCTATCGCCGCCTATCGTGAGGGCTACTATCGAGTGGTCGCCTTCTGCCATGCGAACTATGTCGGCAAGTTGATGTTTTGAGACATAAGAGTTGCTTTCGAGCTTGACCTCAAGTTGATCAAGAATTTGTGCATCTGGGATGGGTATGACTTTCCATCCTTCCTTTGTCTCGAATTTGGTATTGCATTCAGTGCACGATGCAGCATTGCAGGGCGTGAACCAGTGGCACTTAGGACACAGGGCCCAGGCGATTTTTGGAAGTGCCTCTTGTCTTGGCTTGATTGCATTCTTGGGCTCTGCCTGTTCCTGTGCCGCAGCAAGGAGCCCTTTAATGGCCTCGGACGCTGTCACGTCGCTTGGTCGCTTTCCTTGTGCGTTGGAAGCCGTTGAATCAGCGCCGATGGCAAGGAGGTGTTGAACTTCAGACTCGAGTCCGAATTCTGCAGCTTTATGCAACAGGCTATCGCCTTTGATTGGCAGCGAAACGATCGAGAAATCGGTCTCGGCCATGGCGACCATGTCTGATAGTTGACGTGGTGTTATTTGTTTCCGTTTTGTCAGTGCCTGCTCAATCAGTCCAAGTCGTTGATCCACTTTTATGGGAATGACATCCCAGGCTGCGCCAGCACCGAGCGTGGCATCGCAGTGCGGGCAGGACGTGGTGCCAAGTGGCAAGAACCAATCGCACATTGGGCACCTTCCCCAGACTATCGCAGCGCGCGCTCTTTGTTGCTTCTGGAAATCACTTTCGCTCTCTTCTACCTTGCGCCGCTCTTCCGCTGCGCGCTGCTTTTCCTCAACTTGCCTCGCAGCCTCCAACTGCAGATGGTTGGCGTGGAGTTCGTGCGCTCTTATGTTCAAGTATTTCGCCTTCGCAGCGGCCTCGTCGCCGCTAGCTTCAGCAAATGCGCGTGCATAGACACCGGGCCGGCGCCCAGAACTCTCAAATTCAGAAAGTGCTTGCGCCCAAGAATCCTCTTCAGGGATTTCATGTGATTCATTTATTTCGGTTGCGATGGTCGGAGCGTTCGGCAACGGGTCCTTGGTTTTCATCGCTATAGGTTTTGCAGCTATCACGGATGCGGCAGCATCAATTGAAATCAGCTTCTTAGCAACGGTTGGGGCCCCTGCGTGTAGAACGACCTTTGACTGGGTCATTGGGGACGCCATCTGCGTGTCTTGCGATCTGGGATATGCAGCACGTTTTTGTTTTTGACGATACCACACATATAAGGGTAGACAGACGGGTATCGCAGTTATGAATGATTGAAAAATGGCAACGCCCAGGGGGCCGATTTCATGCAATAATGCGTGAAATTCGTCCGTCTGTCTAATTTCACGAAATATTGCGAAGATGACAAGATTTATGAAAAGGCAAACAAAAATTGCGATGGAAACTGGTAAAAGAAGTGGGGGGTATTTGTCCATCTTGGGCATGCTGTGCTTTCAAATTTGCTTATCAAGTGCAATACAAGGTTGGGGCGCCGCGGATTTTCTGAGGACTTCAAAATTGCTCCTCCACTAAGAGCGGAACCTTGAGGGGGTGGCAGGGTGCCCGTCAGCCCCCCAGCCCCTGGGAGGGGCCGGCACGAAGTTGTGCGGTGCAAGCTATCACTCGATGGTGCGAGGCAGCGCCTGTACGAAGTCCAATATGTCGGCGTCTATTCGCCCAATCGCCTTAGCGACCAAGCTGGCGATGTCCTCAAGGTCGCCATAGGCGCCAACGATTTCACTCGCAAGAGCGTACTCGGGCTGGGCTGCCATGTCCGCCAGTTGGTGGAGACGCCTCAGCCGGTTCCGCAAGCCGTCAATGGCCTTGTAGAGCGGCGTCTCGCTCAAGGGGATCATTTGGAAGATGAGCTTGCGGGCGTCGATCGCCTTGACCACCTCGTTTACTGCAAGAAGGTATTCGATTTGATCGGCAGTGAGGGTGCCGTTGGCACGGTAGTGATCTTTGAGTGTCATCGCTGCTCGGCTGGACGCACTGGATGTTACACAGATCGGGGGTCAACGCGGCCTCGATCAGTCGCGCTGCGCCGTTGGTATATCCGTTGGTATCGACACCGGGCGGCACGTGCAAAACCTAGCATTCATGCGGCCTGCGAGGCATGATCTGACTGCCTCCCTCTCCTCCAGGTAGCCAGTAAAAACGCCCCTTTCGGGGCGTTTTTGCTTTGTTGGCCCGTGTGCCGTGCGAGCGCGTTCACGCGACGGTTGCGACCGCCTGCCGGATCTTCTGCAGGAGCCAGGTGAGCGCCTGATCCGCCTCGAAGCGCTTGTGCCAGGCGATGTAGAGCGGGGCGAGCGGGAAGTCGATTGGCGGCTGGTGCAGGCTGAGGTCGAAGGCCTTCGCGAAAATCGGTGCCATGCCGCTTGGCAGATTGCAGATGTAGCCGGTGCGCGCCGCGATCACCGGCATCGCGATGAAGTGCTGCACCACCGCGCCGATGGGGCGGCGCAGGTTCTGTTCCGCCAGCGTCTGGTCGACCACGCTGCCGCGCCGCTCCGGCTGGCGAATGACGATGTGCGGGCGCTTGAGGTACAGATCCATCGGAAAGCGCTTCTTCGTCAGTTGTTCGCGCTTCCAGATCAGCGTGACCAGGCCGATGTTGGCCGCCACCTCGTTGCGCACGCCGGAGCCCTTCACGGCGGTGCCGTCCAGCACCACGTCGACCTCGCCGGCCTCCAGCATCTGGTAGCCCAGTTCGCCCTCGGGCACCGGCACCAGCTTGATGAGGATGCCGGGCGCATCGCGCCCGATCTCCTCGATGAGCTGCGGTGCGATCGCGAATTCCACCAGGTCTCCGCCGGCGATGCGGAATTCGCGCTGCGCCAGCGAAGGCACGAAGCTCTCGCCGGCCTGCAGGGCCAGTCCGATCTGAACCAATGCCTGCCGTACGGGCCCGATCAGTGCTTCGCCGCGCGCGGTCGGCACCAGCCCTTCCTTGCCGGCCACGAACAACTCGTCGCCGAGGGCATCGCGCAAGCGCCGCAGCGCATGGCTGATGGCGGGCTGGCTCAGGGCCAGCTTGTCGCTCGCGCGCGTGACGCTGCGCGTCTCCCACAGCTTCAGGAAGACGGCAAGCAGGTTGAGGTCGAAGTTATCGACATTCAATTTGTGCATGCATTCCATCCAAAGAGTTCATTTTACTTATGACTCTGCCGGCGGTGCAATAGAGGCCTCAACAGACATCCACACGGAGACATACATGGCCAACACACCCAAACTTTCGATGGGCTGGTTCCTGCCCACACTCGGCGACACGAGCGCGTTCGGCGACCCGTCGCAGAGCATTCCCCAATCGCTCGAGCACTTCGAGCGCGTCTCGCAGGCGGCAGAAACTGCCGGCTTCGACTACATGCTCGTGCCCGTCACGCCGTTCTGCTGGGACGCCTGGATCACGGCCACCTACATGCTGGCCCGCACGAAGAAGATCAAGGCGCTGGTCGCCATCAAGCCTGGTTATTTCCATCCGGTGGCGCACGCCAAGATGGTGTCGGCGATGGACCGGTTGTCCAACGGTCGCGTCTACCTCAACCTCATTGCGGGACTCAGCGAAAAGGATGCGTTGGCCGAAGGCCAGTTCGGCTCGAAGGAACAACGCTACGCGCAGCTCGAGGAAGAGGTTCGCCTCATGAAGCGCCTGTGGACGGAGGAAGGGGTCCAGTTCAAGGGCGACTACTACCAGGTCGACGGTCCGAAGATCGTGCCGAAGATCCTGCAGCAACCGCACCCGCCTTTCTTCCTGGGCGGTGGCTCGGAACAGGCGGCTGAAATCTCCGCGCAGCACTCCGCGGTGCATCTCTTCTGGGGCGACTACCCGGAGAAGATCCGCGAGGAAATCAAGCTGATGCGCCAGCGCGCCGCGAAGTACGGCCGCGAGAACGAAATCAGGTTCGCGATGCGCCTGCAGGTCATCTGCCGCGAGACCGAGGCCGAGGCATGGGAAGCCGCGGACCGCCTGATCGAAGGTGCCAACGAAACCGCCAGTGCCAAGGCCATGGTGGCGTCACTCGCGAGCTCCATCTCTTCCGTGGCCAACGCACGCCAGAAGGAACTGTCGAACACCGTCGGCCGCAAGATGACCCCGCACCTCTGGACCGGCATCACCGAAGTGCGCCCCGGCGCTGGCGTGGCCGTGGTCGGCAACCCGCAACAGGTTGCGGCGCAACTGCAGGAATTCATCGACGTCGGCTGCTCGGGCTTCTGCCTGTCCGGCTATCCCCACCACGAAGAGGCCGAGCGTTTCGGCCGCCTGGTCATGCCGCTGCTCATGAAGTAACGCGGCCGGTCCACTACATCAACACAGGAGACAAGACATGACTGCAACGATCGACAAGGCCCAGTTTCGCAAGGCGCTCGGCTCGTTCACCACCGGCGTCACCATCGTGACCACGCGCGGTGCCGACGGCAAGGACTACGGCCTGACCGCCAACAGCTTCAACTCGGTGTCCATGGACCCGCCGATGGTGCTGTGGAGCCTCGGCAAGAATTCATCCAGCATCGCCGCCTTCGCCGGCACGGAATACTTCGCGGTGCACATCCTGGCCGCGGACCAGGAAGCCGTGTCGAACCGCTTCGCCAAGAGCGGCACCGACAAGTTCGCCGGTTCGAAAGTGGCGCGCGGGCACGGCGAGGTGCCGCTGCTCGACGGTTGCTCGGCACGCTTCGAGTGCCGCATTGCCTACCAGTACGACGGCGGCGATCACGTGATCTTCGTGGGCGAGGTGCTCAACTTCGACCACTTCGCCCGGCCGCCATTGATTTTTCACGGAGGGAACTACGGTTTGCTGCTCAAGAAAGCCGATGAAACGGATGTCAGCGCGACCTTTGGTGGCGACTGGCTCGGAAACCTGCTGGGGCGTGCGTACTACCAGCTCCTGATGCCGATCAAGGCGGACCTGAAGGACAAGGGCCTGCGCGACGTCGACTACAACATCCTGAGTGTCTTGAGCATGGGCGATGGACGCACGGCCCATGACCTGGCCCAACTCGTGGCCATTGCAGGCTACGAGGTGAGCGATGACCACATCCAGGCGCTTGTGGATCAGGGACTGATCCGCGTCGAGGGCCAGGGCCAGGATCGCACGGTCCACTTCACGCAAGAGGGCCGTAGCTACGCCATCGAGCTGCTCGCGCTCGGCAAATCCGCCGAATCCGATGCGGAAGGCGAACTCGACTACCGCGAGGCGCAGGTGCTCAAGTTGCTGCTCAAGCGCGTGATCCGCTCCACCTCGGATGGCCTGCCGGTTCACTGGCGCAAGGAGCACTTCTGGCGCGAGAACAACATCTGGCGCGACGACGTCCAGGCCGCTCGCGCCTGAGCTGCAGGCAAGAACAGACAAAGCAGAGGCACACATGCATGCAGCAATCACCCGGGGCGGCGAAGGCCTGCCCACGGTCAGTACGGGGCGCGCGTGGTACGCCGTCGTCGTGCTCCTGGCCGCCTATATCTTCTCGATCATGGACCGGCAGATCCTCACCCTGTTGGTCGGTCCGATCCAGAAGACGCTGGGCGTCAACGACACGCTGATCGGCCTGCTCCACGGCTTCACCTTCGCGGCCTTCTATGGCGTGATGGGCCTGCCGATCGCGCGGCTCATCGATCGGGGCAACCGCCGCGTGATCATCGCCATCGGCATTGCCGTGTGGAGCCTGGCGACAGCCGCCAGTGGCCTGGCCAACGACTACTGGCACCTGCTGGCCGCGCGCATTGCGGTGGCGGTGGGTGAGGCCGTGCTGATCCCGGGCACGGTCTCGCTGGTGGCCGACCTGTTCACGCCGGACAAGCGCGGCCGTGCCATGGGCGTCTTTGGCGCCGCCGGGCCGGTGGGTTCCGGCGTGGGCCTGTTTGCAGGCGGCCTGATCCTCGGCGCGTACACGCTGTCCCGGCCGGTGCTGCCTTTTCTGGGCGCCATCGAGCCGTGGCAGGCGACGTTCATCGCGGTGGGTTTGCCGGGGGTCGTGGTGGCAATCTTCATGCTGGCAGTGCCCGAGCCGCGCGTCGCGAAGAAGGGGCCCTCTGGCGGCCAGGAGCCGGCGTCAAAGGCCATCGACGTCCCGCTGTCGCAGGTCATGCAATACATCGCCAGGAATGGCCGCACCATCGGCACGTTCATCCTGGGCGCCGGCTTCTTCAACATGTGCGTGTATGGCTTCGGTGGCTGGGCGCCGACCTACTTCGTGCGCCATTTCGGCTTGACTTACCAGGAGATCGGCAAGCTGCTGGGCGTGCTGATGCTCGTCGTCGGACCTGCCGGCACGCTCTTGGCCTCCTGGCTGGGTGAGCGCTGGATCCGGCGCGGCGTTGCCCACGGCTACATGCGGGTTGCGATGGTGAGCGCCGTGGGCATCACGTCTTCGGGCTGCGCCATGGTTCTGGCGCCAACGTTGCTGGCTGCGGGCATCTTCCTGGGCTTCACCTGCTTCTTCTCGTTCTCCATGTTCGGCGTCGGCCCGTCCATCGTCGCGCAGATCACCCCTGCGCCGATGCGTGGCCAGGTCGCTGCCATGTACACCGGCGGACTCAACCTCCTGGGCGCAGGCCTCGGCCCGGTCACGATCGGCCTGATCACCGACTACGTGCTGGGTGATCGCAACGCGATCGGCACATCAATGCTCATCGTGTTCCTCATCGCCGGTTCGGTGGCGCTCCTTCTTATTCGCAGTGGCATCCGCTCCTTTGAAGGCTCGATGTTGCAGGCGGCCCAGTGGCGCTTGGCGCGCGAGCCACAAGACACCGCATCCGCAACGGCCACCAGTGCGGTGCCGGGCTGAAGCAAGGCAATCAATCAACCGAATCGAAAGGGACAAACCATGCGAGTCATGAAATTCCTGGAGGCGGCCGCGGTCGCGCTGGCGGGCGGCGTGATCGCCCTGGCCGCCACGGCGCAAACCTTTCCGTCCAAGAACGTTGCGCTGGTCGTTCCCTATCCCGCGGGTGGCTCGGGCGACTACTTCGCTCGCCTCATCCAGCCCGGATACCAGAAGCGCCTGGGCCAGACGATGATTGTCGAGAACGTCGGCGGCGCCAGCGGCGCGTTGGGCGTCCAGAAGGTGCTTTCCGCGCCCGCTGACGGTCACTACGAACTGCTCGGCACGCCAATGGACCTGGTGCTCGCGCCGATGGGCCTGGCAGCCGTCAAGCACAAGCCCGAAGACCTGCGACTGGCCGGGGTGGTCGCCTCGAGCTCGCTGGTGCTGCTGGTCAACAAGGACATCCCCGCCAGCAACATCGACGAGTTCATCGCGTGGGCGAAGAAGCGGCCCAGCGTGTCCTACGGCAGCTCTGGCACGGGTTCGCTGTTCCACGTGGTGGGTGAGAAGTTCGCGCAGAGCACGGGCCTGAACATGGTGCACGTGCCCTACAAGGGCGGCAGCCAGTTCTTCACCGACATCGTCGGCGGGCAGATCGACATCGCCTTCTGGACCCTGGCCGGCCCCACGCTGGGTCTCTTGAAGGAAGGCAAGGTCAAGGCTCTGGGCATCACCTCGCGAGAGCCGCATCCGATGTTCCCGGAACTGACGCTGATGAGCCAGCACAAGCTCCTGCCGGACTTCACCTATGACCTGTGGCTCGGCGTGCTGGTGCCCAAGGCGACGCCCGATGCCGCGGTTGCCACGATCAACACGGCGATGAACGAAGTCATCCAGCTGCCAGCCGTGCGCACGGGCACACAGGACACGGGCGCCCAGTCGCCCCGCGCCATGTCGCAGGCTGAGCTGGACAAGTTCTACACCAGCGAAATCGAGCGCTACCGGCGCGTGTTCAAGTCGACCAAGCTGGAACCGCAGTAAGCAATCTGATTCTTTGGAGACAAAAAATGTTTGGTTTGATGATGGATCGTCCCCTGCTGCTGTCGAGCCTGCTCGAGCACGCGGAGCAGCAGTTCCCGGACGTGGAGATCGTTTCGCGCGAAACGCACGGACCGCTGTTTCGCTACACCTACCGCGATCTCGGCGCGCGCTCGCGCCGTCTGGCCAAGGCCCTGGCTGCGCTGGGCATGGCGCGCGGCACCCGCGTCGCCACTGTGGCCTGGAACAACCACCGCCATCTGGAGGCTTACTTCGCGGTCTCCGGAAGTGGCGCCGTGCCGATGGGCGCGACCGGCAAAGTCCAGAAGGTGGACCTTCGCCAGAAGTACGCCAACGTGCTGGTGTCGGAGTGATCCTCATGGCCGATACGCAATTCAGGCCCTTGGCGGCGTCCTGCGGCTGCGGCGCGAGCCGCTTCCGCGTGAACACACGTCCCTTTGCGCGCTTCATCTGCCACTGCACGATCTGCCAGGCCTACACGGGCAAGCCTTTCTCGGATGTGACGGTGCTGCGTGCCCGCGACGTCGAGGTGGAAGAGGGCGCGCAGGTCGTCTACAAGAAGCACAAGCTCCCGCCCAACATCGAGCGGGGCACCTGCGCATCGTGCGGCAAGCCGGTGCTGGAGTTCGGCCTGGCCGGACCGGCAAAGCTGGCCTTCGTGCCCACCGCCAACTACGCCGACATCCAGGCGCTGCCACCCGCTTCGCTGCACATGTTCTATCACCGCCGCGTGCGCGACGCGCAGGACGGCCTGCCTCGTTACAGCGGCTACCTGCGCAGTCAGCTGGCCGTGATCGGGCTGATGCTGCGCGGCCTCTTTTCTGGCTGACGCCGGCACTGCTTGCCCGCGCGCTGGCAAGCAGTCCAAACCAGCTCACGCCCCATTCGCTCGGTGTCACCGGGACATCTACCGTTTCCACGAATTCGCTACTCATGAACCAAATCAACCATCTTCCTGAAGATTCCGCACCACGCATGGCCAGCCACGAAGAGCGTGTCGCGTTTATCGAAGCCCAATGGCACGCTGACATCGTGAATCAGGCACGCGACGCGTTCCTCGATGAGGCGGAGCGCCAAGGAATTGCCCGCGCTCGCATCGATGTGATCGGCGTGCCAGGAGCGTTCGAGATCCCGCTCGTTGCGAAACGCCTGGCACTTTCTGGACGGTATGCCGCCATTGTGGGATGTGCATTGGTCGTGGATGGCGGGATCTATCGTCACGAGTTCGTTGCTGGCACGGTGGTCAACGCGTTGATGGCGGTGCAGTTGGAAACGAATGTGCCGGTACTCTCAGCCGTGCTCACGCCGCACCATTTCCATGAGCACGTGGAGCATCGCAAATACTTCCACCGTCACTTCTCAGTCAAAGGCACAGAAGCTGCACAGGCATGTGCGAGGACGATCGAGTTACTGAGGCGTCACCGGCACCCTGGATCCGCTGCGCCGGCAGAGCTGCCGGTGTGCGAGACCGATCCGATGCAGCGATCGGCCTTGGTCGAGGTCGCCCGGTGAGTGCCGTCGATCCGCGCACGCGCCTCCTTCTGGAAGCGCCCATCGTGCCGACTGTCCTGCTTCTCGCCGCCCCCAACGTGCTGGTGATGGTCGCGCAGGCCTGCTCCGGTCTCATCGAAACGTACTTCGTCGGCAAGCTTGGTACCGACGCCCTGGCGGCGATGGCGCTGGTATTTCCGATCGTCATGCTGATGCAGATGACTTCGGCCGGTGCCATAGGCGGTGGCATTGCGTCCTCGATTGCGCGAGCGCTCGGCGCCAAACGCCGGGACGATGCCGATGCGCTCGTGTTCCACGCAATGGTGATTGCGCTCGGCTTCGGGCTGGCGTTCACGTTGGCGTTGCTGCTGGGCGGGCGCTGGCTGTACGCGCAGATGGGCGGCACCGACGCATCACTCGATGCTGCGCTGGTCTACTCGAACTGGGTCTTCGCCGGCGCGGTGCTGGTGTGGCTTTTCAACTCGCTGGCCGCTGTGTTGCGCGGCACTGGCAACATGGCAGTGCCGGCCAACGTGACCGTCGTCGGCGTAGCCGTGCTGGTTCCACTGTCGCCCTTGCTGATCTTTGGCTGGGGGCCGATTCCCGGCATGGGCATTGCCGGAGGAGCGGTAGCACTGCTTCTCTACTACCTCGGCGGGACAGTCGCGCTCTGGATCTACTTGCGTTCGCCGCGCAGCCTGCTCATGCCACGGTTTGCCGGCGTGCGGCTCCGCTGGCCGCTGTTTCGCGACATCCTGCGCGTAGGCCTGGTCGGCGCGATCGCGACGGTGGCCACCAACCTGTCCATCGGCATCGCGACGGCACTGGCGGGGCATTTCGGCCCCGGCGCTATCGCAGGCTACGGCACGGCCGCGCGCCTCGAGTATTTGCTGGTGCCGCTGGTGTTCGGCTTTGGCGCACCGCTGTTGGCCATCGTCGGCACTTGCATCGGTGCAGGTCAACGGGAACGCGCCCTCAATGCCGCGTGGATCGGGGCTCTGATGTGCTTCGCCATTACCGAAGCGATCGGCCTCGCAGCGGCGACCTTTCCGCGCCCCTGGCTGATGCTGTTCGGAAACGACCCCGCCATGCTGGAGGCCGGCACCGAATACCTGCGCACCGTGGGGCCCTTGTACGGCCTCTTCGGCCTCGGGCAGGTGTTGCATTTCGCCTCGCAAGGATCGGGGCGCCTGTTCTGGCCCGTGATGGCAAACCTCGCTCGCCTGGCTGTGGCCGGTGTGGGAGGCTGGCTCGCGTTGCGCTGGGGGGGCGAGCTCGTCCATGTCTTCGTAGCGCAGGGCGCCGCGCTCGTGGTGTACGGCCTCGGCATCGCTGCCGTGGTGGCTGGTGGTGCGTGGTTTGGGCGCCCGGGCTGGCCGCGCACTCCGACTGCGTTGATGCGGCGCATCCAGTCAGGCTGAACTCTGCAGACAGGCGAAGCGCGTGCCTTGCTTCGAGAGAAACACATTCTTTCTGTGAATACTATCAATCTGGAGTGTTCATTTTAATTATGGCATTGCAAGCGTTGCAATACAGGGCCGAGAGACACGGCACGGACCGCGGCACATTCACAAAGACGATCAGAATGAACAACTCACCATTTCAATTGGCATCGACTCTGGCGGCCAACGAGCGCGTTGCGCAGATATTTGGCGCGCAGCAAACCGCCTTCCAGGCAGCCCCTTTTCCCACGGCGGTTGAGCGGCTCGACCGGCTCAAGGCACTCAAGCAACAGTTGTCGCGCTACCAGGACGTGCTGGCTGACGCCATGTGCCGTGACTTCGGCCAGCGCGCACACGCCGAATCGAAGATGCTCGACCTGCTGGGTTCGATGCTGGAGTTGAACCACGCCATCTCCCATGTGAAGCGCTGGATGAAGCCCAGCCGCCGCAGCACCGAACTGCTGTTCCTGTCCAACAGCGTCAAGGTGATGTACCAGCCCAAGGGCGTTGTCGGCGTGATCACCCCGTGGAACTTCCCGATCTACCTGGCGCTGGGGCCAGCCATCGCCGCACTGGCCGCGGGCAACCGCGTGATGATCAAGATGCCGGAAGCGACGCCGGCCACCAATGCGGTCTTCAAGACCCTGCTGGCGGAGATCTTTGCGGAAGACCTGGTGGCCGTGGTCGGCGAGGAACTGCTCGACCCCAACGTATTCACCTCGCTGCCGTTCAACCACATCGTGTTCACCGGCTCGCCGGCCATCGGCAAGATCGTGATGCGCACGGCGGCCGCGAACCTCACGCCCGTGACGCTGGAACTCGGCGGCAAGTCGCCGGCGCTCGTCACGCGCAACTATCCCGTGGCCGATGCAGCCAGGCGCATCACGCACGGCAAGGCGACCAATGCGGGCCAGATCTGCGTGGCGCCGGATTACGCGCTGGTGCCGCGCGAGCGCATGGACGAATTCGTCGAGGCCGTGGCGCGCACGTTCAAGGGCTTCTACAAGGGCAAGGCGGTTGGCAACCCCGATCTGACCTCCATCGTCGACTGGCGCCAATTCACGCGCATCAAGCGGCTGCTGAACGACGCCCATTCCAAGGGTGCCCACATCGAATCGTGCGGGCCAGCGCCCGTCGGCGATGACCGCACGCTGCCGCTGCAGATCATCACCAAGGTCACGCCCGACATGCTCGTGATGAAGGAAGAACTCTTCGGCCCGCTGTTGCCGGTCGTTCCCTACGACACGATGGAAGAGGCCATCGCCATCATCAATGCACGCGAACGTCCACTGGCGCTGTACTGCTTCAGCCACGACAGCGCCGAACGCGACAACCTGCTGCGCCGCACCCATTCGGGCGGCGTTGCAATCAACGACTGGGGCTGGCATGTGGTGAACCACGATGCGCCCTTCGGCGGCACCGGCAACTCGGGCATGGGCAACTACCACGGGGAAGAGGGCTTCCGCGAGCTGTCGCATGCCAAGACGGTGTTCAAGCGCCATCGATTCTTCCCGATCGACCTGTTCTACCCGCCCTACGGCAACTTCATCCAGCGCATGGCATTGAAGTTCTTCCTGGGCCGGCCGGATCCGGCGCTGGACGCCCCGCAGCACAAATGACGACCATGTCCCTCAATACAACGATCGTCGTCGGCAATCCCAAGCTGCGCTCGCGCACCGCACGCGCCGCGCAGATGCTTGCAACGGCGCTCACCGGCCGCGCGGCCGACATGGTGATCGAACTCGCCGAACTCGGGCCGGCGTTGCTGGGCTGGAAGGACCCGAAGGTTCAAGCAGCCGTCGACACGGTGGCGCGTTCGCAACTGGTGATCTTCGCGAGCCCGACCTTCAGGGGCACGTACAGCGGCTTGCTCAAGCTGTTCCTGGACCAGTTCGATGGCGGCTCCGGCTTGCAGGGCGTGGTCGCCGTTCCACTGATGCTGGGTGCGCGGGCGAACCATGGCACGGCGTCCGAGCGCTTGCTCAAGCCGGTCCTGGTCGAACTCGGCGCCACCAGCCCGGCGCCGGGACTGTTCCTGCTGGAGTCGGCCTTCGAGGACGGCCTGGCCATCCAGGCCTATGCCGAGCGCTGGGGCCCGATGGTGCGCGCCTGCGCGTCCCTGCGCGCCGCTCCGACCGAAGGCGTTGCGCCTGCCGCGGCAAGCACCGGCGCGGGCGCATCCGAAGCCCGCACTGCGCTGTCACTGACATGCTGACCCTGCCTGGACTTCGACCGGCCGAACGGCGGGCCATCCTTCCCGGTGCATTGACCGAATGGCCGTGCAGCGTGCCCGCGGTATGCCGTCAGCGAACACCCACTGCAGGTTCGCGCCGGGCATAGAACTCCGCGACGCTGTTGACTTCGTCGGCAGTCATCGGACGCACCACGTTGCGCATCTGGCCGAAGCTGTCATTGCGCCGCGCATCCGAGGCGAAGTTCTTCAACTGGCTCGACAGGTATTCCTTCGGCATGCCCTCCAGCCACGGCGCACCGATCTTGTGGTCGATGCCGCCATGGCAGGCCACGCAGGGAGCGATGTTGCGCAGCGGGTCGCCCACGCGAACGAGAGGGGGGGCATCGGGTTCGTCAGCCCGCACCGGAGCGGCTCGCGCCTTGGGCAGGGAGTCGTAGTAGGCGGCGATGTCCTGGATGTCGCGGTCGCTGAGTTTCTGCGCGACGGTCTGCATGAACGCGCTGGACCGCGCGCCATGCTTGTAGTCATGCAACTGCTTGATGACGACTTCCGGATACTGCCCAGCGAGGTTCGGCGCGTTGGCTTCGCTCATGCCTTGTGCGCCATGGCACATGCTGCATTGCTGGACGGCGATGGTGGCACCGCGACCGACCGAATCGCCCGCGCCTGAGCGCGTCATGTCGCGCGTCAGCACGACAGTGGTCGTTCCTGCGCTCGCCTTCGGTGGGGTCGCGGTGGTGCCCCATTGGTTCGGCACGCCCGCGGCGCGGCAGATGCTGTCCCAGATGCCCTTGGCCGAGAAATCCGCCTGCACCGAAGGCAGCCAGACAAAGCCCACCAGCAGCGTGACCACGGCCAACGCGCCCAGGCCCAGCACGCTCCGGCGAAACCAGGGGTTGCTCCACGCGTACAGGCCAGGTTGCTGCATCATCGTCCCCCGATGGGAACGGCGGGGACCGAGGTGTCCTTCAGCATCGCCAGCTGCGCGATCGGAAAGCCGTAGTTCACGACGGTCAGCGCGATCATCAGCGACACCCAGAGGCCGAAGCCGTTCAAGGCGATCGGCGTGGCTGCAGGCATGTGGACGGCCGTGCTGAAGGTGAAGGGCGCCGGCGCGGCTTCACCCTTGCCTGCGCGCGCCAGGATGTAGACGAAGAGCAGCGCGGACACCACCAGCATCAGGCCGCCGATGGTTCCTGCCACCAGCGTCCATCCCTGCCCGGCGAGTGCTGGATTGGAGAAGTCGAAGTACGCCATGCGCCGCGGCATGCCGAGCAGGCCGACCCAGTGCCACGGGAAGGTCATGACGATCATGCCGACGAACCACAGCCAGAGTTGTGCTTTCACCAGCGAATCCGGAAGCGCCTTGCAGCCCGTGAGTTGCGGCCACAGGTCGTAGGCCACCATGAAGTACATGATGACGATGGCACCCGCAAAGATGAGGTGGAAGTGCCCCGTCACCCATTGCGTGTTGTGGATCGTCTCGTTGAGCTGGTAGCTCATGTTGATGAGGCCGCCCGCACCGCCAAACCCCAGCATGATGAAGGAGAAGGTGACGGCCAGCATCATCGGATTGCCCCACGGCAGCGCCTTGACCCATCCGAAGAGCCCCTTGCCGCCGCGCAGCCGTGCCGCGATCTCGACCGACGCGACGATGGTGAACACCGTCAGGAAGGTCGGCACCGCCACCATCGCGGTGAAGACCGCATGCAGGAACTTGAACCCGGCGCCCACCTGCGGATCGGCGAACAGGTGATGGATGCCGATGGGCATCGAGAACACGAGGAACAACACGAAGGCGACGCGGCCCATCGTGTCGCTGTAGAGCCGCCCGCCGATGGCGCGCGGAACGATCGTGTAGAAGGCGATGTAGGCCGGCATGAGCCAGAAGTAGACGATGGCATGCAGCGTCCAGGAGAAGAACACCCGGGCGAGGCCGGCATCGATGGTGTCCTTCAGGCCCAGCGCCGCCGGCAGGATCAGCAGCAGGATCTCGACCGCGGCTCCTACCGAAGTCCATGCCCACAGGTAGGCGCCGGCGACATTGCCGAACATCGCCAGCGGCACCGCCTTGCCCGGGTTCTTCGACTTCCACGCCTTCAGGTTGACGGCCATGAGGGCGACCCAGATCCACGAACCCACGACCACCAGCACGACGCCCAGGTAGTAGAACGGGCTGCCGATCATCGGCGGATAGAAGGTGAAGAGCACCGACGCGCGGCCCAGCGCCACCGGCGTCGCCGCCATCACGGTGCCGACGATGGCGAGCCAGAAGCCGGCCCATGCCCAGCGCAAACCGACCAGCGGCTGCTTCAGCGCGAGCTCGACGATGGCATAGCCGAAGCCCATCGCAACGAGTGTCGGCAACACGTAGCCCATCACCGTGCCGTGCCCGGTCACCGAGCGGTAGTAGTACTCCGGGTCGCTGACCCACGCGCTCAGCGGACTGCGCACGTACATCTGCCATTCGCCGAGCAGGATGGCGACCGCGAAGGCCGCGAAGGCGACCCAGAAATGCGCGAGCACGAGTCGTCTAGCGAGGAACACAGCTCATCCTCTCTCCGCCCTTGGCGCGGGCCAGGAACTCGTCGGCCGCCATCACCCGCACGCGCCCCCACATCGCCTCGTGGCCCGTGCCGCAATATTCGTGGCAGGGCATCAGCCGCTCGCCTGTCTTGTCGAAGGTGGCCGTGAAAGTCGCGATGAAGCCTGGCACCAGCATCACGTTGGCATTGCTCCTGTCGATGACGAATCCGTGAATGGCATCGGTGCTCGTCGCGCGGAAGGTCACCGGCACGCCAGCGGGCACCACCAGGCATTGCGGCTCGAACGAATACTGCTGCGCGATCAGGCGCACCGTGACCTTGCCGTCCGCAGCCACCGTGGTGCCCAGGTTGTTCTCCACGAACTCGCCTTCGATGTGAAGCTTGCGCGGGTCGATGGTCTCCACTCGCGAAGGCGGCATCGATGCCCAGTGCAGTCCGGTGAAGATGATCATCACGAGCAACAGCGCGATGATGAGTACGACGACGATGGCCCAGCGGCGTTCCGCCTCGACAGCGACAGCCTCCGATGCATGTGGCGCGCCGGCATTCACCGAGGTCACTGGATGGCTCCTCTCGGCAGGTAGACGAGGAAGTAGAAGATGAAGAACAACGCGACGACGATGAAGGTGGCGAGCCCGGCCACGGCAAACGCGCCCGCTGGTCCGCGCCGCAGGATCTCCTCGACGCGTTCGTCTTCGCTGGGGTCGACGTCTTCAGTTGCCATCGTGCGGGCCTCGTCTATTCCGGAATGAGCGGGCGCAACTCGCTGACCTGCGCAGGCGTCACGGGCGTGCCGCTGTTTTCCCACGCCACGCGGATGTAGGTCACCACGGCCGCCACCTCGTCATCGTTGAGGATGTGGGAGAAGGGTGGCATGCCGTGCGGCTGCGGGTTCTTCTTCGTACCGGGCGCATAGCCGCCGTTCAACACCATGCGAATCGAGTTCACCGGCGACGACATCGTGATCGACTGGTTGGCAGCGAGCGGCGGGTACGACGGTGCGTTGCCCTTGCCTTCCTCGCCGTGGCACATGAAGCATTGCTTTGCGTAGATCTTGCGACCGAGCTCCATCACTTCCGGGGCTACGAGTCGCGCGCTGCTGGGCGGCGGCGCACCCGTGTCGTGCTGCGGCAGTTCCTTCAGGTAGACCGCCATCGCTTCGACATCTGCATCGTTCAGGTATTGCAGGCTGTTGTAGACCACCTCGGCCATGGGCCCATAAACGGTGGCCCTGGGCGAGATGCCGACCTGGAGCAGCTCGCTGATCTCCTTGATGCTCCAGTTGCCCAGGCCCGCTTCGCGGTTCGACGTGAGCGATGGCGCATACCAGTTCTGGTTGGGGATCATGCCGCCCTCGAACTCCTGCGAGGTCTTCGAGCCGCCGAGCCTGTTGATCGCGGTATGGCACATCGCGCAATGCCCGAGCCCTTCCACCAGATAGGCGCCGCGGTTCCATTGCACCGACTTGCTCTTGTCGGCCATGTACTCGCCTTCCTTGAAGTACAGGGTGCGCCAGCCGATCAGCAAGTCGCGCTGGTTGAACGGAAAGCGCAACTCGTGCGGGCGGTTCTTCTGGTTCACCGGTGGCACAGACATCAGGTAGGCATAGATGGCGTCGGAGTCCTCGCGCGTGACCTTGGTGTACGAGGCAAACGGCATCGCAGGGTAGAGCAGGGTGCCGTCGCGCGAGAGGCCGTTGTGCAGCATGCGGTAGAAGTCGTCTGCCGTCCATTTGCCGATTCCGGTCTCGTCGTCGCTGGTGATGTTGGGCGCGTAGAGATTGCCGAAGGGCGTGGGCATGGGGCGGCCCCCCGCAAACTGCTTGCCACCCGGGTCGGAATGGCAGGCCACGCAGTCGCCTGCACGCGCGAGGTATTCACCCTTCCTGATCGTCTGCGTGGTCGGATCGGCGGCCACTGCACCGGGAACCACAGGCAGGTAGCCGGGCATGAAAAGCGCAAAGGCGCCCGCGACGATCACCACCACGGCGACCACCGCGATCAGGATGATGCGAGTGCCGCGTCTCATGGCTTCTGGCTGCCGCAGGAAAGAGGCATGCCCTGGAAGTTGGCCGGCGCCGGCACGGCATCACGTGGCGGATCTTGCGCCGCGAGCCAGGTCGCGACCGCATGCACGTCGGCCTCGGTGAGTCGATCCGATATGCGCTTCATGCAGTCCGGCTGCGCGGCCTGGCGATTGCCGGTTCGCCAACGCGTCAGTTGCGCCACGATGTATGAAGTGCGCAGGCCGGCGAGACCCGGGATGCCCGGCTCCATGCCCGTGAAGGCGGCGCCATGGCAGGTCATGCATGCCGGCAGCTGTTTGCTCGGGTCGCCACCCAGCGCCAGCGTCGACCCGCGCGCCAGCACATCGGGCCCCGCGGCGCTTTGCTGTTTCGCCTCGAAGGCCGGGCGCTGCTTCGCGAAGTACGCTGCAATTTCCTTGAGATACGCATCGGGCAGGTAGGCCACGAGGTAATTCATGGGCGGGTACTCGCGCTTGCCATCGCGAAACGCCACCAACTGGTTGTAGAGGTAAGCGGCCGGCTTGCCCGCGATGCGAGGGAAGTACTCGTTGCTGGTGCCTTGTCCGCTTTGTCCGTGGCAGGTGACGCAGCCCTGCACGCGTGCTTCCATGGAGTCCACGGTCTTGAAGGCCGGTATGGCCGAATCCTGTGCATTGGCAATGCCCGCGCTGGTCAGAGCACACGCCGCAGCCAGCAGCTTGACGCTTCGCACCAGCACTGGGGAAGGGGGCATCCGGTCTTACCTCCGTGGCGAGTAAGAGACCAACGATCCACCTTATACGCGGCTCGAGCTGGCGTCAATTGCCTTCAAGGGCTGAAACAGGCTGGGTCGCCGTGAGGAGGCGGAGTCGAGGGGGCGGGGATGCGGTCCGCCGCCCGAAAGGCCATCGACTATTGAAGAAGGGGCGTGTTCATGTGTTCATGGAATGGGCCCGATGTTGCGCGCCGACGGCGGCAGACTCGGCCCCATGCCGGGCGCTGTGCAAGAGCCGCTTGCCGCAGCCACTCCCCAGAGTGAATTCTTTCCCCTTACGACGCTCTGGCCAATTCGCACACCGCCAGCCAATCTAGTTGTTTGCCTTTGTTGCAGACGATGTCGCAGCGTTAAACTGGCTCAAATGCTCCGCGATTTGCACAAGGGAACCATCGCATTGATGGGTCGTTGCGCCGTTACCAAGGGCCCCCTCGTCGGGGCTTTTTTGTGGGTGCCGAATTGAACAGGGTTTCGTCATGAGAGGAGGATCAACCTTCGCCGGGCTCGGCAATTCCTCGTTTGCCAGCCTGACGCCGGCGCCCGCCACGGCGGATGAGGCCGAGCCGTGGGTTCGTGGCGAACTGATCCGCAGCCTGATGCGTTCGGCGCGCGGTTCGCACCTGTTCGGCGCGGCGTTGATGCCGGCGATGGTCAGCCTGTGCTGGGGCTATGTTCCGACCTGGCAACTCCTTGGCTGGCTGATGATCGGCGTCACCGCGACCGGCTGCCGCGTCTGGGGCGAGCGGCTCTATGCGCTGCGCTTTGCCGAGACGGATGCTGCATCGCAGGAGCGCTTCGTTCATCGCTACCGGTTTCTGTGGAGCGCCAGCGCATTTGCCTGGGGGCTCTCGATACTGATTTTTTTCGAGCGCGTCCCGGTGGTCAGCCAATTCATGTGCTGGCTCATGGTGGCCGGTGTCGCGACCTTCCCGTTGAACGGGCTCGCCCTGCATCCGCCGCTGTTGCATCGCTACGTGAACACGCTGTTCATCACGATGATGACCGCGCTGGTGTTCCGCGTGGTGCAACTGCGCTTCGTCGAACTGCACTTCAGCTATGGCTTCCTGCTGTTGCCGATCCTGCATTGGTGGTTGCTGCTGCGTGCCGGCCGCCGCATCCACGAGACCTCGCGCAACAGCTTCGAACTGCTGTTCCACAACCACATCCTCATCAACTCGCTGACGCAGCAACGGCAGGCCGCGGTGTCGGCCGTCGCGATGAAGAACCGCTTCCTTGCCAGCGCCGCGCACGACATGCGCCAGCCGGTGCTGGCCCTTTCGCTCTATGCGGACTGGCTGCGCAACGAGCCGGACCTGGTCGAGGAGATCGCGCCGAAGATCGTGCGCGCGACGCATGCGGTGAATGCCCTGTTCGACTCGCTGTTCGACCTGGCCCGCATCGACTCCGGGCAGGTGCGGCTGCACATCGAGCGCGTCGACGTCACGCAACTGCTGCACGACCTCGAATTGCAGTATCGCCCGGTGGCCGAGTCCAAGGGACTGCGTTTCCGGGTGCATTCCACTGGCGGCGCCGTGCTGACCGACCCGATCCGCGTGCGGCGCATGATCGGCAACCTGCTGGCCAACGCGATCAAGTACACGGCCGAGGGTGGCGTGCTGCTGGCTTCGCGCGCCACGCCCGAGGGGGTGCGTATCGAGGTGTGGGACACGGGCATCGGCATCGCGCGCGAGCACCTGCGCGACGTGTTCCTGGAGTTCTACAAGGTGGCTGATCACGCCGGCACCTCCGATGGGTTCGGCCTGGGGCTGGCCATCGTCGCGCGCCTGTCGCACGCCTTGGGCCATCCGATCAGCGTGCGATCAAGACTGGGCCGCGGCAGCGTCTTCCGCGTCGCTCTTCACGACGCCGACGAATCGCAAGCGCAGACACGGATTTCAGGATCGGTGGGGTGATGGCCCGGGTGCCGTGAGGCGCCCAGGCCAGTGTGCGTATTCGGTGGATTGAGAGGCCCCAAGGACCGGGCGGTGCCCGGCCCCCCGCGCAGGGATTGAGTCGAGATGGCGAAGCCGCATCGACTCGAGAGGACCGCCAGCGTTGTTGCGGCCGCAGGCTCGTCCCCCCATGCGGGGCGGGAGAAGCGCCACGCAGTGGCGCGGAGCCGGGGGGAGAGCCTAGATGGCGCCGGAGGAAAGAAGGCCATGGCTGCGGGCGTGATGCAGCGCCTGCGTGCGGCTCTTCACGCCCAACCGGCGGAACAGGCGCCACAGGTGGACCTTGACCGTGTGCTCGCTGATGTCGAGTTCGGTGGCGATCTCGCGGTTGCTCATGCCCTTGTCGAGCATGGCGATCAACTGGGTCTGGCGCTTGGACAGTTTGCCGGTGCTCGCGCTGGCCGCGGCGCTTTCTTCGCTTTCCGAATCGGCCATCAGCAGGCCGCGCAGCGCGGCGGCCAGTTCGCTGGAGCCGGCTGACTTCTCGATGTAGATGTCGGCGCCGGCCTCGATGCAGGCCTCTTCCATGTCGGCCGCGGGCGAGGCGGAGTACACGGCGATCGGCACATCGGGATAGAGCTGCTTGACCGACACCACGCCGGACACGCCGGTGATGTCCGGCAGTTTCAGGTCGAGGCAGAAGAGGTCGGGTTTGCCGTGCTGCTTGACGGCGTTGGCCAGCTTGTCGAGCCGGTCGAGCTCGACAATGTTTTCGGCCGGACGCAGGCGCCGCAGCACCATGACGATAGCGTCACGCATCAGGGGGTGGTCGTCGATTACGTAAATGCTCATGATGCGTCAAGTGTACGTGGGCAATGCTTGGTGAACTACCTCAATTACGGCGTTTAAGTGCGCGTAAAAACGAGCTATTTCTTCTTATCTTCGCTTGCTGCGGCGAGGGCATCGAGTGCTTCGACGACGGTGTCGACGCGCTCCGGAGGTAGTCGTGGCAGGCGGTCGGCCAGCGCTGCCAACGCGGCGCTGCGTTGGCGCTGCAGCAGGCCGATGGCCTGGCCGGCTTCCTGCGGCGTGGCGAATGCAAGGCTCTGCAGCAGCAGCTCGCCGCGTGCGTCCAGCAGCTTGAAATAGAACCGGCCGTCGCTTTCGCGGTACTGCTTGAAGCTGGGCAGCGCAGCCGTCTTCGCGGACTTGGCCTTGCCGGCGGCCTGCTGCCCGGCGCCCAGGTTGCGCAAGCCCACTGCATGACGCAGCCGGCCCATGAAGGGTTGCGACAGGGCGCGTGCCTTGGCCGCACCCGCGAGCAGCGTGGCCTCGATGCGCGCGGGGTCCTTCATCAAGGCTTCGTAGCGCTCGCGCATCGGCGTGATCTCGCGGTCGATGCGCTCGAACAACAGCTGCTTGGCATCGCCCCAGCCGATGCCCTCCGCAAAGGCCTTGCGCAAGGCCTCGGTTTCGTGCTCGTCGGCAAAGGCCTGGTAGATCTGGAACAGCGCGGAGCCTTCGGTGTCCTTGGGCTCACCGGGCGCGCGCGAATCGGTCACGATGCTGGCGATCTGCTTCTGCAACTGTGCGCGGGGCGCGAACAGCGGGATCGTGTTGCCGTAGCTCTTGCTCATCTTGCGGCCATCGAGGCCGGGCAGCGTGGCGACGGCATCGTCGATGAGCGCCTCGGGCAGCGTGAAGTGCTCGCCGTAGAGGTGGTTGAAATGCTGGCCCATGTCGCGCGCCATCTCGATGTGCTGGATCTGGTCGCGGCCCACCGGCACCTGGTGCGCGTTGAACATCAGGATGTCGGCGCCCATCAGCACCGGGTACATGAACAGGCCCGCGCTGACGTCGGCATCGGGGTCGTCGCCCTTGGCGGTGTTCTTGTCGACCGAGGCCTTGTAGGCATGCGCGCGGTTGAGCAGGCCCTTGCCGGTGACGCAAGTGAGAAACCATGTCAGCTCGGGGATCTCGGGGATGTCGGACTGGCGGTAGAAGGTGACGCGCTCGGGATCGAGGCCGCAGGCCAGCCAGCTTGCGGCGATCTCCAGCGTGGAGCGCTGGATCAGGGGCGGGTCGTTGACCTTGATGAGCGCGTGATAGTCGGCGAGGAAGAAGAAGGTCTCGACGCCGGGCGCCACGCTTTGCCGCACCGAATGGCGGATCGAGCCGACGTAGTTGCCGAGGTGCGGCGTGCCCGAGGTGGTGATGCCGGTGAGAACGCGCAGGGGGGAGGGAGGGGCAGTCGTCGCCATGGGGGAACTATCTGAGCAATGAGACCAGGGGGCTGAGCACGGTGCGAATGACGGCATAGCCGACATCGATGAGCGGGCTCAGCCAATACGTGCTGACAACCCCCGCGAGCACCAGCCCCATCACGATGAAGAAGCCGTAGGGTTCGATGCGGGCGAGCCAGTACTGTGCACGGCCGCGCGGCAGCAATCCGGCCAGCACACGGCCGCCATCGAGCGGCGGCAACGGGAACAGGTTGAAGGCCCACATCACGAGGTTGACCAGCACGCCGCCCTGCGCCATCCGCACGAAGAATTCTTCCCGGACGCCGCTGGCGGCCAGTGCGATCAGCAGGATGCCCCACAAGAGCGCCTGCACGAAGTTCGAGGCTGGCCCGGCGAGCGCGACCCAGACCATGTCGCGCTTGGGATGGCGCAGCGCGCCGAAGTTGACGGGCACCGGCTTGGCATATCCGAACAGGAAGGTGCCGGAGGTGGCGAAGTAAAGCATCAGCGGCATCAGGATGGTGCCGACGGGGTCGATGTGCTTGAGCGGGTTCAGCGTGACGCGGCCCATGGCCCATGCCGTGTTGTCGCCGAAATAGCGCGCTGCATAACCATGCGCGGCCTCGTGCACCGTGATCGCGAACAACACCGGAAGGGCGTAGATCAGGACGGTTTGAATCAGGTTTGGTATATCCACCCGAGGGATTGTCTCAGAGGCCCAGCACGCCCAAGGGGCCGCGACCGCGCCGCACCAGCACCGGCTCGTCGCCCGCGCCCATGGGCGTGAGGTCGACCACGGTGGTGGGCTCGGACGGACAGGCGCCTGCGTCGATGACGCCGCCGATCTGCTTCTCGAAGCGCTCGCGGATCTGCTGGGCGTCATTCATGGGCTCGGTCTCGCCTGGCGGGATGAGCGTGGTGGCGAGCAGCGGCTCGCCATGCAGCGCGAGGAGTTCGCACAGCACGGTGCAGTCGGGCACCCGCAGGCCGATGGTCTTGCGTTGCGGGTGGCTCACGCGGCGGGGCACTTCCTTGGTGGCTTCCAGCAGGAAGGTGTAGGCACCGGGCGTGGCGGCCTTCAGCAGGCGGTACTGCTTGTTGTCGACCCGCGCGTAGTTGGCCAGCTCGCTCAGGTCGCGACAGAGCAGGGTGAGATGGTGCTTGTCGTCGACCTGGCGGATGCGGCGCAGCTTGTCGACGGCGTCCTTGTCGTCGAGGTGGCAGACGAGTGCGTAGCTGGAGTCGGTGGGCACCGCGATGATCTCGCCGCGCGCGAGCAGCACGGCGGCCTGCTTCAGCAGGCGCGGCTGCGGGTTGTCGGGGTGGACTTCGAAGTACTGGGCCATGGGGGATTCTTGCTCAGGCGCGAGGTGGCTTCATGACTCCGCGGGCTCGATCGGAATGCGCCGTTCGCGCACGGTGAGCCATGCGCCGGCCGCGCCGCAGGCGGCGATCATGCCCATGCCGATCAGCGAGACATGGTCGGGGATGTGCGAGAACATGACCCAGCCGCCCAGCATGGCGAAGGCGATCTGCGCGTAGAGGTAGGGCGTGAGCGTGGAGGCCGGCGCGCGCTGGTACGCCAGGATCAGGAAGAAGTGGCCGATGGTGCCGCCTGCGCCCATCATGAGCAGCAGCGCCCACCATTGCCAGGAGGGCAGCGCGGTCCAGACGAAGGGCAGCGGGACCGATGCGATCAGCGTGCCGACCCAGCCGGTGTAGAAGTGCATGGTCAGCGGGTTCTCGGTGCGCGCGAGCTTGCTGGTCAGCACCTGGAAGCAGGCGTTGGTCAGCACCAGGCCGATCGGCAGCAGGATGGCCCAGCTGAAGGTGCCGCCGCCCGGCCGCAGGATGACCAGCGTGCCGGCGAAGCCGCCCGCGACCAGCGCCCAGCGCAGCGGCGACACATGCTCCTTGAGCGTGGTGGCGGCCAGCAGCGTGACCGCCAGCGGCGCGATCAGCACGATGGCGGTGAATTCGGCCAGCGGCATGTAGCGCAGGCTCAGGAAGGCGAGCACGCTGGTGACCAGCAGCAGTGCACCGCGCAGCACCTGGTAGCCGGGGTGGGCCGTACGCAGCAGCGACGTGCCATGCAGCGGCAACAGCACGGCGGTGGTGGCGACCGCCTGGAACGCATAGCGGAACCACACGCCCATCAGTACCGGAACGGCGGTGACGGAAATCTTGGTGGCGGTGTCGAGCGTGGCAAAGCAGGCGATGGCCAGCAGCACCAGGCCGATGGCCCCGAGGATTCGCTCCGACTCGCGGTCGCGCTCGGGGCTCGAGACGCGTGGGGTGGGTGTTGGCAGGCTGACCACTTCGCCCCCGACCTCGCCACCTTCGAACGGCGCAGTGCCCTGGAGCAGCCGCGACGTGGCGGTTGCCGTGCGCTCGGGGGCGCTCACTGGATTCGGTCTTCGAGCAGTTCCCAGACCGGCGTGAGCTTGCCGGGCAGCAGTGGGAGCTTGCCGAGGTCGATGTGACTTTCGTCGGGGCTGTGGAAGTCGCTGCCGCGCGAGGCCGCGAAGCCGAATTCGAGCGCCTTGTCGGCGTACTCGACGTACTCGGCCGCCGTGTGGCTGCCGGTGACGACCTCGACCGCCTGGCCGCCGTGCGTCTTGAATTCGAGGAACAGCGCGTATTCCTCGTTGGCGGTGAACTTGTAGCGGCCGGGATGCGCGATGACGGCGACGCCCTTGGCGGCGGTGATCCAGTGCACCGCATCTTTCAGGCTAGCCCAGCGGTGCGGCACGTAGCCGGGCTTGCCCTCGGTGAGGAACTTGCGGAACACCTCGTGCGTGTCCTTGCAGTGGCCGCTCTCGACCAGGAAGCGCGCAAAGTGGGTACGCGAGATCAGTTCCGGGTTGCCGACGAACTTCAGCGCGCCGTCGTATGCCCCATGGATGCCGACCTTGGCCAGGCCCTCCGACATTTCCTGCGCCCGCACGCCGCGGCCGCCGCGCGTCGCGACCAGGCCCTTCTTCATGCCTTCGTCGTCGGGGTCGAAGCCCAGGCCGACGATGTGCACGGTTTCATTCGCGAAGGTGACGGAGATCTCGGTGCCGGTGAGGTACTTCATGCCGTTGGCATGGGCCGCGGCGGCGGCGCGGTGCTGGCCGCCGATCTCGTCATGGTCCGTCAGGGCCCAGAGTTCGACACCGTTGGCCGCGGCGCGCTCGGCAAGCGCTTCGGGGGTCAGGGTGCCGTCGGATACCACGGAGTGGCAGTGAAGATCGGCGTTGAGGATGGAGGGCACGCCTCGATTCTATTTCGGATCGAATGAGCGTGCAGGGCGCATGGCCGCTATTCCAAACGCTATGAAAAATATAGCAACGAAGGGCCGTGCACTGGTGTTTTCAGCGTTTCTTGCGCAGCGCCAGCCAGGCCGCGAGGCCGGTGAAGGTGGCGATGATGGCCACCACGATCCAGAAGCCCTGCTTGTGTTCGGCCAGCGGCACGCCGCCGACGTTCATGCCGAGCAGGCCGGCGACGATGTTGATCGGCAGTGCCAGCACGGTGACCACGGTCAGCACGAACAGGCTGCGGTTGTTGTCCTCGTTGACGTTGGCGGCGATCTCCTCCTGCAGCAGCTTGATGCGCTCCTGCAGCGCCTGCATGTCGTGCAGCACCAGCGAGAACTCCTCGGTGGCGCTGCGCAGTTCGTCGGCGTCGGCATGGGCCATCCAGCGGGGCGGGCGCTGCAGCAGGCGGAACAGCGCCGCCGGCTCGGGTGCGAGCAGCCGCTGCAGCCGCACCAGCAGGCGGCGTTGCGCGCCGAGGCGCACGCGCTTGTGTTCGAGGCGGCCGGCGAGTTGCTTGTCTTCGATCTCGTCGATGCGCGTGGTGACGTCGCGCACGATGTTCATCAGCACCTCGGCCTGGGTGCGCAGCAGGTGCTCGAGCAGTTCGGTGCTGCTGCGCGGGGCGTCGCCCGCCTTGACCGCCGTGCGCAGCGCGTCGACGGAGCGCAGGGGCTTGGTGCGCGCGGTGACCACGAGGCGCGGGCCGACGCTGATCCACAGGGTCGAGATGTCCGAGGGCTCGAAGCCGAACTCGAAATGCACGTCGTTGATGACGGCGACCAGCGCATCGTCGGCGCGCTCGATGCGGGTTGAATGCAGGCCGTCGCGCAGCGCTTCGTAGAAGGTGTCGGGCAGGGCTGCATGGCGGATGAGCCAGCGCTCGGCCTGGGCGTGGCTCAGGTTGAAGTGCAGCCAGAGGTAGGCGCCGGTTGGAGCCTGCGCCGCGGCGCCGAGCCACTGCGCGGCCTGCGCCGAGTCGAGCTCGCGCGAGGGCTCGGCCGCAGCCGGGTCGAACAGGTAGCCGCAGATCAGGCCGGCTTCGTCGCCGCCGTAGTTGGCGGCGGCGAGTTCATGGAACAAGGGCAAGGATCAGAACAACTTGGTGAACAGCCAGTACAGCGAGCCCGACAGCAGCATCGCCACCGGCAGCGTCAGCACCCAGGCCATGGCGAGGCTGCGCAAGGTGCCCCATTGCAGGCCGGAGCGATTGGCCGCCATCGTGCCCGCGACGCCCGAGGAGAGCACGTGCGTGGTCGACACCGGCAGGCCGTAGATGTCCGCCGCGCCGATCGTCAGCATCGCGACCAGTTCCGCCGAGGCGCCTTGCGCGTAGGTGAGATGCGTCTTGCCGATCTTCTCGCCGACGGTGACGACGATGCGCTTCCAGCCGATCATGGTGCCCAGGCCCAGCGCGATCGCGACCGCCACCTTCACCCACAGCGGGATGAAGCGGGTCGCGTCGTCGAGTTCCTGGCGGTAGGCGGTCAGGGCGGCCCTGGCGTCGCCCTCGAACTTCACGGCGCCGGACTTGTCCAGCAGGCGGATCGATTCGGAGCTGAGGTACATGTCGTTGCGCACGTTGGCCACGGCGCTGGCCGGCAACTGGGCCAGCGAGCCGTTCTCGCGCACCTGGGCGGCGATGCTGCCGGTGAGCTGGGAGATGGCGGGCACCACGGTCGGGCCGTATTCGCGGGTGCGCAGGTAGGTCGACAGCGTCTCGCGTGCGGCGGGCACGCCGGCGGCCGGCAGCGACGTGGGAACGGTGCGGTTCATTGCACCTTGCGCCAGTTCGGCCACGGCCACGAACTGCACGGTCTTGTCGGCCGGCATTGCGCGGTTCAGCGCATAGGCCATCGGCACGGTGCCGACCAGGATCAGCATGATCAGGCCCATGCCCTTCTGGCCGTCGTTGGAGCCGTGGGCGAAGGAGACGCCGGTGCAGGTCAGCACCAGCAGGCCGCGGATCCACCACGGCGGCGGCGCGTTGCCGCGCGGCTCCTCGTAGAGCGCGCGGTTCTTGACGAAGGCGCGCAGCGCCAGCAGCAGCAGGGCGGCACAGCCGAAGCCGACCAGCGGCGACAGCAGCAGCGAATAGCCGACCTTGGTGGCCTGCGACCAGTCGACACCGCTGGTGCCGTCGCGGCCGTGCATCAGCGCGTTGGCGATGCCGACGCCGATGATGGAGCCGATCAGCGTGTGCGACGACGACGCCGGCAGGCCGAGCCACCAGGTGCCGAGGTTCCAGATGATCGCGGCGATCAGCAGCGCGAACACCATCGCGAAGCCGGCGCTGGAGCCGACCTGCAGGATCAGTTCCACCGGCAGCAGCGAGATGATGCCGAAGGCCACCGCGCCGCTCGACACCAGCACGCCCAGGAAGTTGAAGAAGCCCGACCAAACGACCGCGAAATTGGGGGGCAACGAGTGGGTGTAGATCACGGTGGCGACCGCGTTGGCCGTGTCGTGGAAGCCATTGACGAATTCGAAGCCCAGCGCGATGAGCAACGCCACGCCCAGCAGCAGGTAAGGCACCCAGGTCGTCATCGGCGCGCCGGAGGCGCTCACGTCCTCGACCAGGCTCCATGCCGTGTAGAGCAGCCCGGCGGCCAGCAGGCCGACGAACACGACCAAGGTCACCGGGCTGGGCCTGGTGTCGAGCGAGAGGCGCGCTGTCGCGGGCGGGTGGATCGAAAGCGGGGCGTTGTCGGCGAGCGAAGCCATGGCGGTTTCCCTGAAAAAAGTTGTGGGCATCGTCTCGCCGCTGCATGACAGTGGTGTGACGGCCGGCGATCGCGGCCTTGTCTGTCACGGATCAGTCATGGGGCGGCGTCAGCATCGGGAGTTCGCCGCTTTTCCCGGAGGAACCTGCCATGACGACGATGCCCGCCACACTGCAAGACCACGACGCCCTGATGGATCGCATCGCGCGCGACCTGATCGACAGCTATGACGAAGAGCTGGAACTGGAGATCGAGGACCGCGAGATCGACGCGGACGGCGCGCCCGTCGGCGCCGACAAGGCCGCGCGCCAGCACTACTTCAAGGAGCTGTTCCGGCTGCAGGGCGAACTGGTGAAGCTGCAGGACTGGGTCCAGCACACCCGGCAGAAGGTGGTGATCCTGTTCGAGGGGCGCGACGCGGCCGGCAAGGGCGGCGTGATCAAGCGCATCACGCAGCGCCTCAATCCGCGCGTGGCCCGCGTCGCGGCACTGCCTGCGCCGAACGACCGCGAGCGCACGCAGTGGTACTTCCAGCGCTACGTGACGCACCTGCCGGCCGCCGGCGAGATGGTGCTGTTCGACCGCAGCTGGTACAACCGCGCCGGCGTGGAGCGCGTGATGGGCTTCTGCTCCGACGCCGAGTACGAGGAGTTCTTCCGCTCGGTGCCGGAGTTCGAGCGCATGCTGGTGCGCTCTGGCATCAAGGTGATCAAGTACTGGTTCTCCATCACCGACGAAGAACAGCACATGCGTTTCCTCGGCCGCATCCACGATCCGCTCAAGCAGTGGAAGCTGAGCCCGATGGACCTGGAAAGCCGCCGCCGCTGGGAGGAATACACCAAGGCGAAGGAGATCATGCTGGAGCGCACGCACATCCCCGAGGCGCCGTGGTGGGTGGTGCAGGCGGTCGACAAGAAGGCCGCGCGGCTCAACTGCATCACGCACCTGCTGGGGCAGTTTCCGTACGAGGAAGTGCCGCATGCGCCGGTGGTGCTCCCGCCGCGGGTGCGCAATGCGGACTACCTGCGCCAGCCGGTGCCGGCGGACATGTACGTGCCGGACATCTATTGAGCGACCCGGCACCACGAAATCGACGGCACGCGCCCGGGCACCGGGACCCACGTGCTATTGGAACCATAGCGGAACCGCGCTGAGGCGCGGAAGCTGCTACGGTTGGCATGTGGCACGTCGATCTTCTTCCTCCACGCTCACGCGTGCGTATCAGCGCAACCTGAAGGCGCTCACCAAGGTTGCGGTGGGCACCAGCAAGCGCCTGGCGAAGCAGGTGGGCAAGCAAGTGGCGCGCGCGGCCGCGCAGCAGCGCAAGCCGCCGCCCGGCAACGGAGACTGGCTCACCGGCATGGCGATGGGGCCGGGCGGCACGCGCGGCTACCACCTGTTCAGGCCGCACGTCGAACTCGCCGCTGGTGAAAAGATGCCGCTGATGGTGATGCTGCACGGCTGCGGCCAGACCGGCCGCGACTTTGCCGCAAGCACCCGCATGAACCGCATCGCCGCACGCGAAGGCTTCATGGTTCTCTACCCCGAGCAGGACAGGCTGCACCATCCGCAGGGCTGCTGGAACTGGTATGACACGCGCTCCGGCCATGCGGACCGCGAGGCCGCGACCTTGATGACGGCGGTGGACCAGGTCAGCCTGCTTTACCCGATCGACCGCGAACGCGTGGCGGTGGCGGGGCTCTCGGCCGGCGCGGGCATGGCGGCGCTGCTGGCCACGCGGTATCCGACGCGCTTCAAGGCGGTGGCCATGCATTCGGGCGTGGCGCCGGGTGCGGCGCGGTCGAGCGCGACGGCCATCGGCGCGATGAGCGGCCGGCGCGTGCCGCTGGTGCCGGCCGTGGCCGTGGGCAAGGCCTTCGGCGCGGCGGTGGTCGGCGCCAGCCTGCCGCCGATGCTGGTGCTGCACGGGGACCGCGATGCGGTCGTTGCGGCCAGCAACGCCACGAACGCGGCAGCGGTTTGGGCGACTGCTTGCGGCGCGCGCCCCGCCGCCGAGCGGTTGTTGCAGCGGGGCAAGCGCTATCCCGCGCGGGTCACGGACTTCAGGCGCAGCGGGCGCGTCTGCGTCACGCTGTACCAGGTCGAGTCGCTGGGGCATGCCTGGAGTGGCGGCGCGTCGCGGCTGGCGTTCAGCGATGCGGGCGGGCCGGATGCGTCGAAGCTGGTGTGGGCGTTCGTGGCGCGGGCGTTCCGGATGCTCCCGCCTTCAAAGTCCTGATTTGGGGCTTGCTTGCCTGTATCGAGACTCAGGCACCCACAGGCTTCGAGATTCGCAGCGCGACCTTGAGGTCGTACTCCATCAGGAAAATTCCCGTTGCAACAGAAGCCGCGTAACGGAGCTTGTCCGAGATCTCGGCAGCGATGACCACTCCGTAGACGGCGTGATCACCGGCAAGCCGGTGTCTGACCCACCCCATATAGCGAAGCGTCTGGCCGAGTGCTGCATCCGGTCCACGGCCAAGCTTCAATTCAAGTACATAGAACGCGCCGTCATCGCCGCGTGCGAGGATATCTACGACCCCGACTTCGGTTCGGTACTCCACCCCTGGAACGCCAGATTCATCGACGAAGAGAGTGAGCCGGGAGGGCAGATCGGGGACGGTCGCGAGGTTTTGCGCGAGATAGTCACGAAGGTGAGCTTCAAGGGCAAATCGGCCGCCGCCGTCAGCCGAAGATTCCGTCGCTGGCGCGTCCACCGGCGCGACCACTTGTTCGGCGCGCCCAGCAGCCGGGACGTCTGTGGCTTGCCGCACGCTCCGTGTGCCGCTTGCGTCCTGTGCAATTTCCCAAACCCCGTGAATCTTGGGGTCGTAAAGCTCATACGAGCCATCTGCCCGGCGAAAGAGCTTGTCGTACTTGTTCCCAGCGTCGGTTCGCCTCGGCAGCTTGCCACCGCTGTAGTGGACGCGCGTGTTTGCATTCACCGTGAGCAGCGTCGTGTCGGGCCGCACATTGATGACATTCCGGTCTGGAAAGTTCTCGCGAAAGTAAGCCTCGAGTTCGGGGACGGTCGCTCGTCCCCCAAGAGCTTCGATGGCCTGCAGCACGAGTTGCCAATTTGGTAGCGATGGGTCGTAAGTCATGTGGGGCAGGAGGAAACGGGTGCGGCATGCTACGCGAGCCGCCCTGTACGCCACCCGGCGTATTTCTGGCAACCCATGTCATCCGCAAACTCCGTCCATCGTCAGCAAAGCGCTGGCGAAAAAACTCAACCACCACCGGAGAAGGATGCTCATGCAACGTCGATTCACTCTCAAGGCGCTCACCGCCAGCGTCGCGCTTGCCGCCCTTGGCGCTGCGCCCGCATTCGCTGCCGACACCATCAAGGTCGGCATCCTGCACTCGCTGTCGGGCACGATGGCGATCTCGGAAACCGCGCTCAAGGACATGGTGCTGATGTCGATCGACGACATCAACAAGCATGGCGGCGTGATGGGCAAGCAACTCGAGCCCGTGGTCGTCGATCCGGCTTCGAACTGGCCGCTCTTCGCCGAGAAGACCAAGCAGCTGCTGGGCCAGGACAAGGTCGCCGTCATCTTCGGCTGCTGGACCTCGGTGTCGCGCAAGTCGGTGCTGCCGGTGCTGGAAGAAATGAACGGCCTGCTGTTCTACCCCGTGCAGTACGAGGGTGAAGAGCTGAGCAAGAACGTGTTCTACACGGGTGCCGCGCCCAACCAGCAAGCCATCCCGGCTGTCGACTACCTGATGAGCAAGGAAGGCGGCGGCGCCAAGCGCTGGGTGCTGCTGGGCACGGACTACGTGTATCCCCGCACCACCAACAAGATCCTGCGTGCCTACCTGAAGAGCAAGGGCGTGAAGGACACCGACATCGACGAGAAGTACACCCCGTTCGGCCACAGCGACTACCAGACCATCGTGGCCGACATCAAGAAGTTCTCGGCAGGCGGCAAGACGGCGGTGGTATCGACCATCAATGGCGACTCCAACGTGCCCTTCTACAAGGAACTGGGCAATGCCGGCCTGAAGGCCAAGGACGTGCCGGTCGTCGCCTTCTCGGTGGGCGAGGAAGAACTGCGCGGCGTGGACACCAAGCCGCTGGTTGGGCACCTGGCCGCATGGAACTACTTCATGTCGATCAAGAACCCGACCAACGCGGCCTGGATCAAGCAGTGGAGCGACTACGCCAAGGAAAAGAAGATCCCCGGCCAGATGGACAAGCCGCTCACCAACGACCCGATGGAAGCCACCTGGATCGGCATCCACATGTGGAAGCAGGCCGTCGAGAAGGCCAAGTCGACCGACACCGACAAGGTCGTCGCCGCGATGGCGGGCCAGACCTTCACGGCGCCCTCGGGCATCGTGTCGAAGATGGATGAGAAGAACCATCACCTGCACAAGAGCGTGTTCATCGGCGAGATCAAGGCCGACGGCCAGTTCAACGTGGTCTGGAAGACGCCGGGTCCGGTCAAGGCCAAGCCGTGGAGCCCGTACATCGAAGGCAACGACAAGAAGCCTGACTACCCGGCTGGCAAGTCGATGTAAGAAGCCTTCGCCCAAGCGCCTCTTTACCGGGGCGCATTGCGGAGCCTCTGGCCCGTTCCTTGCTGCGTTCCCTGCCGCAAGGGCGGGCCTTCTTTTTGGATGGAACCATGCACTCAAATGCCATGTACCGGCGATTTCTCGAGGGCGCAGTCGCGGCCATGCTGCTGGTGGCCGGCGCGGCCCATGCGTTGACCGCGGAAGAGGCGAAGGCGATCGCCTCCGGCGAGACCGAGGAGCGCGTCGCGGCGCTGAACAAGGCCGTTGCCACGGCCGACGACAAGACCTCGGCCTTCATCCAGGCGATGGCTGACGATTCGGTCAAGTTCACCGCCGACAAGGTCTTCCTGATGAAGGGCGACAAGGGCTACGACCCCGTGACCGGCGCGGAACTGAAGGTGCCCGACGACGCCGAGGACGTGGTGAACAACAACCTCATGCGCGGCGCCTTCGACGCGGCGCAATCGGTGCTGAAGCTGGTCAACAGCAAGGACGAGGCGGTGCGCCTCGAAGCCGCCAATGCGCTGCTGAAGAACCCTGACGAATCGCGCATCCCGATGGTGGAGAAAGTGCTGTCGATCGAGACCAACGACAACATCAAGGCCAAGCTCGAACTGGTGCGTGCCGCATCGCTGCTGAACAGCACCGACAAGACCAAGCGGATCGCGGCGGCCACCGCGCTCGGCGAAAGCAAGAGCCCGGAAACCAAGCTGCTGCTGAACGAGCGCTTGACCGACGAGACCGAGCCCGACGTCAAGGCTGCGCTCCAGAAAGCCATTGCCAACATCGACGGCGCACTGGTCTGGGGCGACCGCATCAATGCCATTTTCAGCGGCATCAGCCTGGGCTCGGTGCTGCTGCTGGCCGCCCTCGGCCTGGCCATCACCTACGGTCTGATGGGCGTGATCAACATGGCGCACGGGGAACTGATGATGATCGGCGCCTACGCAACCTACGTGATGCAGGGCATCTTCCAGAAGTACCTGCCGGAGTCCGCCTTCGGCCTGTACCTGGTGGCGGCGATCCCGGTGTCGTTCCTGGCGTCCGCGCTGGTTGGCGCGATCCTGGAGCGCGGCGTGATCCGCTTCCTCTACGGCCGGCCGCTGGAGACGCTGCTGGCCACCTGGGGCATCAGCCTGATGCTTCAGCAACTGGTGCGCACCTTCTTCGGCGCTCAGAACGTCGGCGTGGAGAACCCCGCCTGGATGAGCGGCGGCTTCACGATGCTGAGCAACGTCACGCTGCCGTGGAACCGCATCTGCATCATCATCTTCGCGGGGCTGGTGCTGCTGGCGATGGGATGGCTGATCGGCAAGACGCGGCTGGGCCTGTTCGTGCGCGGCGTGACGCAGAACCGGCCGATCGCATCGTGCATGGGCGTGAACACGGCGCGCATCGACACCTACGCCTTCGCGCTGGGTTCCGGTATCGCGGGCCTGGCGGGTTGCGCGTTGAGCCAGATCGGCAACGTCGGCCCGGACCTTGGCCAGAACTACATCGTGGATTCGTTCATGGTGGTGGTGATGGGCGGCGTCGGGCAACTGGCCGGTACCGTCTACGCCGCGATGGGCCTGGGCATCCTGAACAAGTTCATCGAGGGCTGGGCCGGCGCGGTGCTCGCGAAGATCGCGGTGCTGGTCTTCATCATCATCTTCATCCAGAAGAGACCCCAAGGGATCTTTGCCATGAAGGGCCGGAGCGCAGAAGCATGAGCAAGATTGCACTACCCCCCAAAGGTCCGCTGCTGAGCGGCAAGGGCTGGACGGCCTTCTGCATCGCGCTGATTGCCGTGTGCGCCGTGGCGCCGGTGCTGAACCTCTGGGTGCCGCACGAGAGCATGTTCTATATGAGCGACTACGCGGTGGCGCTGCTCGGCAAGATCATGTGCTACGCGATCTGCGCGCTGGCGATGGACCTGATCTGGGGCTACACCGGCATCCTGTCGCTGGGCCATGGCATGTTCTTCGCGCTCGGCGGCTACATGATGGGCATGTACCTCATGCGCCAGATCGGCCGCGACGGCAACTACAAGAGCGACCTGCCGGACTTCATGGTGTTCCTCGACTGGAAGGCGCTGCCCTGGCACTGGACCTTCAGCGGCAGCTTCGTGATGACGCTGATCCTGATCGTCGCGGTGCCGGGCCTGATCGCCTTCGTGTTCGGCTTCTTCGCCTTCCGCTCGCGCATCAAGGGCGTGTACTTCTCGATCATCACGCAGGCCATGACCTTCGCGGCGATGCTGCTGTTCTTCCGCAACGAGACGGGCTTCGGCGGCAACAACGGCTTCACGGATTTCAAGCGCATCCTGGGCATCCCGATCGCCACGCAGAGCATGCGCATGACGCTGTTCGTGTTGACCGGCTGCACCTTGCTGGGCTTCTTCCTGTTCGGCAAGTGGCTGATCGGCAGCAAGTTCGGCCGCGTGCTACAGGCCATCCGCGATGCCGAGACGCGCGTGATGTTCTCGGGCTACAACCCGCTGCCCTACAAGCTCACGATCTGGGTCATCTCGGCCATCATGTGCGGCGTCGCGGGGGCGTTGTACGTGCCGCAGGTCGGCATCATCAACCCCGGCGAGATGAGCGCGGCCAACTCGATCGAGATTGCGATCTGGGCCGCGGTGGGTGGGCGTGCCACGCTGATCGGGCCGATCATCGGCGCCTTCATCGTGAACGGCGCGAAGAGCTGGCTGACGGTGGTGGCGCCGGAATACTGGCTGTACTTCCTGGGCGCGCTGTTCATCGCGGTGACGCTGTTCCTGCCGGATGGTGTGGTGGGCCTGGTGAAGAAGTGGATCGCGCGCATGAAGGCGCCGAAGGACGCGGCCCCCGAACTGAGCGAAGGGCGGCTGGAGGCACAGCGCTCGCTCGCGACTTCCGAAGGCGTCGAGCCCGCGGCCTTGTCGTCGATCGCCGCCCAACCCGAAGGAGCACGCGCATGACCCCGGACCTGATGGAAGAGGGCGCGCTGCGCATCGCCCGCCACGAAGGCATCGACATCGAAGGCATGACGGAATCGGGCGGCCGCGAGGCCGGCTTCGGCCGGCACGTGACCGAAGGCGAAGTGGACGTGACGCACGGCCGCATCTTGTACCTCGAGGACGTGAGCGTGAGCTTCGACGGCTTCAAGGCGATCAACAAGCTGTCGCTCGATATCGCGCCGGGTGAGCTGCGCTGCATCATCGGCCCCAACGGCGCCGGCAAGACGACCATGATGGACATCATCACCGGCAAGACGCGGCCCGATTCGGGCACGGTGTTCTTCGGCAGCACGATCGACCTGCTGCGGCATCGCGAGGCGGACATTGCGCAGTTGGGCATCGGGCGCAAGTTCCAGAAGCCGACGGTGTTCGAGCAACTGACGGTGTTCGAGAACCTGGAGCTGGCGCTGAAGACGAACAAGGGCGTGAAGCATTCGATGCTGTTCAAGCTCGATTCGGAGCAGAGCGATCGACTCGCGGAGGTGCTGGAGACAATCCACCTGCGCGACAGCGTGGCGCGCATGGCCGGCAACCTGAGCCACGGGCAGAAGCAGTGGCTGGAGATCGGGATGCTGCTGATGCAGGACCCGAAGCTGTTGCTGCTCGACGAGCCGGTGGCAGGCATGACCGACGAAGAGACGGCGCGCACGGCGGAACTGTTCCTCACGTTGAAGGGCAAGCATTCGCTGATGGTGGTGGAGCACGACATGAGCTTCATCCGGACCATCTCGGAGATCGTGACGGTGCTTTGCGATGGGTCTGTTCTTGCGCAAGGCACGCTTGACGAGGTGCAGTCCGACGAGCGGGTGATCGAGGTTTATCTTGGGCGCTGACTTGTCGTTCATTGACAGGCGTGTGGGGGCGTTGCGCGCGACGGCCTGGGGTGCGTCGGTTAGGGGTGCGTCGGCGGTCGGCATGCGGTACGGGCCGGCCGACCCTACTGCGCTGGTCGCTGCGCGACTCCCCTGCAGTGCTCGCGTTCGGCGGGGTCCACATGAACTCGCTTCGCTCAGACAGCATGTGGCCCTGATCCGCCAAACGCTGCGCGCTTCGGCAGCGCAGAAGGGATCGACCAACCCGCACCGCATACCGCCCGCCGACGTGGACGCGCTGGTGTCGCGCTCGGCCTCCGCGGTGGACAGCGCCTTGACCTTCCTCCGATCATTCGTCGCCGTGGACGGGCTCCCGGTCTTCCTCCCTCTCCCTCTGGGAGAGGGCCGGGGTGAGGGCTGCCGCCCCCAAAAGCGGGCATGTCGTCCGAACCACCCCCAAGCCCGGTGCGCGGTGCGGGTCGGGCGATCCCTTCTGCGCCGCCGAGCAGCGCAGTGTTTCGCGGATCAGGGCCACATGCTGTTTGAGCGAAGCGAGTTCATGGGGACCCCGCGAAACGCGAGCAGCACAGGGGAGCCGCGAAGCGGCCGGCGCAGCAGGGTCGCACGGCCCGTACCGCGTACCGGGCGCTCGTCATAGCGGCATTCGCGACCAACCAAGACGGAACACAAAGACATGCTCACAGTCAAGAACGTCCACCAGTACTACGGCGGCTCACACATCCTGCGCGACGTGAGCTTCACCGCCACGCTCGGCAAGGTCACGGTGCTGCTCGGCCGCAATGGCGTTGGCAAGACCACGCTGCTCAAGTCGCTCATGGGCCTGGTGCCCATCAAGAGCGGCAGCATCGAGTTCGACGGCCATCCGATCCAGAAGAAGACCCCCTACGAACGCGCGCGCGCCGGCATGGGCTTCGTGCCGCAAGGGCGCGAGATCTTCGCTCGACTCACCGTGGAAGAGAACCTTCGCATGGGCCTGGCCTACAAGAGCGGCGGCACGCCCATTCCGTCGGAACTGTTCGACCTGTTCCCCGTGCTCAAGCAGATGATCAACCGCCGCGGCGGCGACCTCTCCGGCGGGCAGCAGCAGCAGCTTGCCATCGCCCGCGCGCTCGCGCCCAAGCCCAAGCTGCTGATCCTCGATGAGCCCACCGAAGGCATCCAGCCCAGCATCATCAAGGACATCGGGCGCGTCATCCGCATGCTGGCCGATCGTGGCGACATGGCCATCGTGCTGTGCGAGCAGTACTACGACTTCGCGCAGGAACTGGCCGACGACTACATGGTGATGGAGCGCGGCGAAGTGATCGCGCGCGGCCTCGGCAAGGACATGGAAGCACAGGGCGTGCGGCAACTCGTCGCGATCTGAACCTGTGCGCTGAACCCCGCCAAGTGGAGAGGCGAGCCTGGACGACCTACTTCGAATATGGCTGGCGCGCGGCGTCGCGAGCCATCACACTGCGTCGGACCATTTCGTCGCCACCACTGGAGTTCCCTCATGAAGATTCGCGTCGTGCCGTTCCTGGCGCTGTTGATTGCTGCACTCTGCATCGGCAATGCCAGCGCCGAGCCTGCGTTCCCCGGCAGCTTCAAGAACCGGACCGTCGCCATGGCGGATGGCGCGACGATCTTCGTGCGCTCCGGGGGCAGCGGCCCGGCCGTCGTGCTCATTCATGGCTTTGGCGACACCGGCGACATGTGGGCGCCGCTGGCGCAGGAACTGGCGAAGACGCACCTGGTCATCGTGCCCGACCTGCGCGGCATGGGCAAATCGTCGAAGGCGCCGAGCGGCTACGACAAGAAGTCGCAGGCCGTCGACATCCGCACCGTCGTGACGGCGTTCCAGCAGGACCACACCGACGTCGTTGGCCATGACATCGGCACGATGGTCGCGTATGCCTATGCGGCCAGCTACCCCGACAAGGTCGGCAAGCTGGTCGTGATGGACGCGCCCGTGCCGGGCATCGCGCCGTGGGACCAGATCATCCTGTGGCCGGCGCTGTGGCACTTCAATTTCGGCGGCCCCAATGCCGAGCGACTGGTGGCGGGCCGCGAGCGCATCTACCTCGACCGCTTCTGGAACGAGTTCGCCGGCACCCCGTCGAAGATCGACGAGGCGACGCGGCGGCACTACACGAAGCTGTACGCGCAACCCGGCGCGATGCGCGCCGCCTTCGCGCAGTTCAACACCATCGCGACCAAGGACGTGGCCGACAACATCGCCTTCTCGAAGAACAAGCTTCCGATGCCGGTGCTGGCCATCGGCGGCGAGAAGTCATTTGGCGCGAACATGGCGATCGTCATGCGCAATGCCGCCACCAACGTCCAGCAGGAAGTGGTGCCGGGCGCGGGGCATTGGTTGATGGAAGAGAGCACGGCGACGACCGTGGGGCTGGTGGGCAGCTTCCTGCCGGCCGCGCGATAGCCAGCCTGGCTACGGCCGCGCCTCGAACACCAGGTTGAACGGCGTCTGCGCCGCACGCCGGAAGCGCGTGAAGCCGCCTTCCTTCACCACCACCTCGCGCAGGCGCTCCTCGCCAGCCTGCGCGCCCAGCCCGCGCCCCACTTCCTGCGACAGGGAGCAGGGCGTGCAGACCATCGTCGAGGCGGAATAGAAGATGCGCCCGACCGGATTCAGGTTGTCCTCCAGGCGATCGTTGGCGAAGGGCTCGACGATCATCCAGATGCCGTCCGGCGCCAGCGTCTCGCGCACATGGCGCGCCGCCCCCACCGGGTCCCCCATGTCGTGCAGGCAGTCGAAGAAAGCCACCAGGTCGAAGTCCTTGCCCGGATAGGTCTTCGCCCCCGCCACCTCGAAGCGCACCCGGTCGGCGACACCCGCCGCAGCGGCGCGCTCGCGCGCGGCGTTGACCGAAGGCTCGTGATAGTCATAGCCGACGAAGGTCGACTGCGGATACGCCTGCGCCAGCACGATGGTCGAGGCGCCGAAGCCGCAGCCGACATCGGCCACGCGTGCGCCGGCCTGCAGTCGTTCGCGCATGCCGTCGAGCGACGGAATCCAGCTCGGCTCCAGGTTGGCGTTGTAGCCGGCCCGGAAGAAGCGTTCGGTGCCGCTGAACAGGGCGGGATGGTGTTCATGCCAGCCGAGGCCGATGCCGTCGCGAAAGGCCTTCTGGATCTTGTCGATGTCATTGAACATCGACATCAGGACTTCGAAACCACCCACCATGAAGGCCGGGCTGTTGTCGTCGGCAAGTACCAGCGCCGTCTCGGGCGAGAGCGCGAAGGTCTGCGCCTTGGGGTCGTAATCGACGAAGCCGCTCGCGGCCTGTGCGCTGAGCCACTCCTGCGCATAGCGCAATCGCAGGCCCGTCTTGTCGCTGAACTGGTCGAGCGTCATCGGCCCGGCGCCGGCCATCGCCTTGTACAGTCCGAGCCGGTCACCGAGGATGACCAGTGGCGCGCCGGCCAGCGCACCGAACTCCGCGACCATCCTGCCCATCAGGGCATTGAGCTTGTCTTCATCGATCTGCATGGCTTCACTCCTCATGTTGGTGTGGCGATGCATGGCGGTCCGCAATGAAGGCCCATGCGCGCGCCGGATTCCAATCGAACAACAGCGAGGCCAATTCATCGATCTGCTTCGCCAACCGTCGGATGGCGCCGCCCTGGAAACAGGCCGGTTGCATTGGTCTGCACGGATTATTCGATTGCCGGCGCCGGTTGGTTACGCGGGAATACACAAATCAACGGTTGCAACGCGCGTTCACGTGGCCGTTGCGCCGGGTCGGCCGTGCGGCATCGCGTGGGACGCCAATGAAAAACGCCCGATGGGCTTGTCATCGGGCGTCCGGGGCCGGTCGGGTCCTGCCGGCTATCCGTCCTTCATCGGTCTCACCCGATGGCAGGACGGGTCTTCAAGGTTGACTGGCGTAGCTCAGGGCCCGGCCTGTTCGCCCGTGGCGTGGATCTCCACGCGACGGTCCGGTTGCAGGCAGGCGATGAGATCACTGCGCTTTTTCGCCTTGCCCTGTGCCTTGCAATCGGCTTCAGTGACCTTGAGCTCCGTCTTGCCGCGGCCTTCGGTCTGGATCACACCGGCAGGTACGCCCTGGGCCGACATGTAGTCGCGCACGGCATTGGCCCGCGCCACGGACAGGCGCTGGTTGTACTCGACGCCGCCGAGCGGGTCGGTGTAGCCGACGATGACGATCGAGCGCGCCCGGAAACCGGCGGACCGGAGTTCCTGCAGCATGGCGTCGATGCGGCTGCGGCCTGTCGGTGTCAGCACGGCCTTGTCGAACTCGAAGGTGCCGTCGGCGGCCAGGTTGAAGTTGCGCACTGGCGCTGGCGGAGGCGGCGGTGGAGGTGGGGCCACCGCCATCGGCGGGGGTGGGACCGACGCCGCCGCCACCATCGGCGGGGCCCCGATCGGGATTTGCAGGCCCACCGTGAACAGCCAGTCGTTCGAACTGCTCCGGCTCGCCAGCCTGGTGTTGTTGGCGTTGTCGACATAGCGGTAGCGCACGTCGCTCACCAGGCGGCCCCAGTTGGCAAACGGCCAGACGATACCGATGCCCGCATTGGCCATGAAGCTCGTATGGCTGCTGTTGGCGGCGAATGCCGTCTCCGTCTTGTTGTCGATCGCACCGATGCCGGCCACCAGATAGGGTTGCACACTCTTCAACTGCCATTTGCTCAGCCCCTGCCGGCCCAGGAAGAACCACTGCGCGTCGATCGTGCCGCTCCAGTTCTTGTATTTGTTCTGGGTGTCGAAGATGCCACGGGTGGTGTCAAGCCTGCCATCGAGCTGCTCGTACTGGGTGCGCAGCTCGATATTCCAGTACGGGTTGATCGGCTTGCCAACGGCCAGTCCTCCGCCCCACCCGTTTTCGGCATTGCGATTGCTGTCCGGATGGACGTACGCGCCGAAGGGCGTGATGTACCAGCGGTTGTCGAAGTACGTGTCCGCCGTGAAGGTGTTCTGCGCCAGGCAGGCGGCATACGGGGCGGCAAGCACAAGGCAGGCCGCAAGAGTGCGTCGGTCGAGCATAAGAGCCTCTCGAAGAAGGGTTGATGAAACCGCAGCGGAGGTTCATTGAAGCCCAAAAACTCCGGTGGCCGGGTGCGCTCGTCGCCGACTCGCAACCAAGTGTGTAGCCCTCAGGGGAGAGTGAGTACTTGCAGTTGCAGAACTTGCAGGATTCGTACCGTGCAGGTCGTGGGGCGGCAACGTTGAATTACCCGAACTTCAGGCGGAATCCGAATACCTGCAACGCCTGCTGGAAGAAATCGTTGCCGTACCGGCGGAGCCGTAATGCGCCATGTCGCCGAAGTACACGACGCTGAATAGACACGGACCAGGAGCTGCCCCAGTTGGAGAAGCTCTTCGCCGCTCCCGTCGCGGATTCGCAGTTCTGGGTTCGATGCGGTGTTTCTCATCTGGACAATTCCCCCGTGGTGGTCCGGCATTGTTGCGGACCGCTGCCTTGCGGCACGACTTGCGCCGTGATCCGGATCCGCGAAATACTCGCTCGCATCGCGTGAAGCCACCGGCTTTGCGCAGGCCGGCCTCTGCATCTCTTCACTCACCCTGCGGGCAACATCTGGTGGATCTCTCACAACGAGTCCTGCGCTTCATTCCGCATAGCCGCCGCGACCTGCGCCTGGCCAGCGGGCTGGTGCTGTTCAGTTACGTGGCCGTGCATCTTTCCTGTCATGCACTGGGACTGGTGTCGCTGGACACCGCGGAGGAAGCGCTGCGGCTCACCGTGCGCTTCTGGCACAGCCTGCCCGGCACGGTGCTCCTGTACGCCGCGGCGGCCGTTCATGTCTCGCTGGCGCTGCTGGCCGTCTACGAGCGGAGAACCTTTCGCATGCCGCCGGTCCAGGGTATACGCATCATCCTGGGACTGGTGATGCCGATCGGCTTGATCGCGCATTTCATCGTCACCCGCTATGCGCACGACAGGTTCGGCCTTTCCGCGGAATACACGCGAGTCGCGGCGGGACTCTGGGCCGGCGGCGCATCGGGCCTGGCGCTCGGGCTGCTGGCGCCCGGCTGGATCCACGGATGCCTGGGGCTTCGGTTCGCATTCGGCCACCGCGTCTCGTCCCAGCGCGTCAAGCTCGCGCTGTTCGGTGCGGCGCTGCTCCTGCCGGTGCTGGCCGCGCTGGGATTCGTCAACATGGGCAGGGAACTGTCCGCCCCGTCGTCCGGGCGTGTCATCCCGGCGCCTTACGGAGACGCCGCGCAGGAAGCCCGCCTGGACCAGTCTGGCGGTGACGCGCACTGGACCTACCTTGCATTGCTGCTGCTGATCGTGGTCGGCCGCATGGCGCGCAGCCTCAACGAGCGGCGGCGCAAGTCGGTGGTCTGGATCTCCTATCCGGACCGGACCGTCAGCGTGCCGCGCGGCTGGTCGGTGCTGGAGGCGAGCCGAAGCTTCGGCATTCCCCATCAGGCCCTGTGCGGCGGGCGCGCCCGGTGCACGACATGCCGGGTCCGCGTCATCGAAGGCGTGTCGCACTGCCCCGATCCGCAGGTGGACGAGGCACGGGCCCTGCACCGTCTTGCCGCGACGAAGGGAACGATCCGGCTCGCGTGCCAGTTGCGGCCCGTGGGCAATGTGGAAGTCGTGCCGATCCTGTCCGGCGCGCGCGCGGGACGGCCCGCGATACAGCCGTCATCCGGTGCGACGGAGTTCGAGGCGGTCCTGCTTCTGCTGGATGCCAGGCTCGACATCGGCTCGGTCGCGCCGAGCGCGGCCTCGCATGACGCGATCTATGCGCTCAGCCACTTTCAAGCCATCGCGGAAGCAGCAGCGGTCTCGCGCGCCGAAGTCTTCAGGCACGCAGCGTCGAGCTGGATCCTCCTGTTCCGCTGCGGCGACGACCCGCGGGCGGCTTCGGCCAGCGCGCTGTCGGTGTCTCGCAGGATCGACACCGATGCGGCCAGCCTGTGCCACGAACTCGCCCGGGACCTGGGACTGCACGCAAGCTCGTCGTTGGCCATGCACGGCGGCAGGGTCGTGGTCGGGACCCTCGGCGCCGCGACGATGGCGATCGTCGGCGGACCGGTCGAGGATCTCGAACGCATCCGCAGCAGACTGACAGCTGCGAGCGGCAGCTTCCTGGTCTCCAGGAGCGCTGCCAGCGCGGCAGGTATTTCGCAGGAAGGCCTTGCCTGGGATCCGGGTCCGCTTGGAGATGGCGGCCCATCGCAAGACGAAGCGTGGGCCGAAATTCGCCTGCCGGATCATTGAACCTGGAAAAAGCAGTTGACCGCGCTGAACCCTCAGACACGCAGCATGGTCCTTGACGTTCCCGGCTTCGATCACGTTCACCGATGAGGTGAAAGCGCTATGCACCCGATTGCACCGCGCTCGACGCGCCATGCGGCGTTGCTCGGCCTTGCGGGCATCAGCCCGCCGCGTTCTCGCGCCTTGCCTGGCGCGCCGATCACGGCGCACTCGGGCGCATCCAACTGCTTTTTCCAGGTTGAACCCGCTAAGATCGTCGCGGGTCCGCCCTCACGGCAGGCCACGTCGCTCGGACGGTTCCGGGCGCTTACGTGAGAGTTCCACACATGACTGCAGCTTCGTCAGGCAGGCGCCGCTTTGCGCGCATCGACCGCCTTCCTCCCTACGTCTTCAACATCACGGCCGAGCTCAAGCTCGTGGCGCGGCAACGCGGCGAAGACATCATCGACATGAGCATGGGCAACCCCGATGGCGCGACGCCCGCGCACATCGTGGCCAAGCTCACCGAAGTGGCGAAGCGGCCCGACACGCACGGCTACTCGGCCAGCAAGGGCATCCCGCGACTGCGCCGCGCCATCACGCATTGGTACAAGGACCGCTACGCCGTCGACATCGACCCCGACAGCGAAGCCATCGTCACCATCGGCTCCAAGGAAGGCCTGGCGCACCTGATGCTCGCCACGCTGGACCGCGGCGACACCGTGCTGGTGCCCGACCCGAGCTACCCGATCCACATCTACGGTGCCGTCATCGCCGGCGCCGACATCCGCTCGGTGCCGGTGTCGCCGGACGTCGACTTCTTCGCCGAGCTGGAGAAGGCCATCCGCGGCAGCTACCCCAAGCCGAAGATGATCGTGCTGGGCTTTCCGTCGAACCCGACGGCGCAGTGCGTGGAGCTCGGCTTCTTCGAACGCGTCGTCGCGCTGGCGAAGAAGCACGACATCTTCGTGGTGCATGACCTCGCCTATGCCGACATCGTGTTCGACGGCTGGAAGGCGCCGTCGATCATGCAGGTGCCGGGCGCGAAGGACGTGGCGGTCGAGTTCTTCACGCTCTCCAAGAGCTACAACATGGCGGGCTGGCGCATCGGCTTCATGGTCGGCAACCCGGACCTCGTGGCCGCGCTCGCCCGCATCAAGAGCTACCACGACTACGGCACCTTCACGCCCTTGCAGGTCGCGGCGATCGCGGCGCTGGAAGGCGACCAGCAATGCGTGAAGGACATCGCCGCGCAGTACCAGCGCCGGCGCGACGTGCTCCACAAGGGCCTGACCGAAGCCGGCTGGGAGGTCGACCTGCCGAAGGCCTCGATGTACATCTGGGCGCGCATTCCACCGCAGTACCGCGACATGGGCTCGCTGGCCTTCTCGCGCAAGCTGCTGGAAGAAGCAAAGGTCTGTGTGTCGCCCGGCATCGGCTTCGGCGACCACGGCGACGGGCATGTGCGCTTTGCGTTGATCGAGAACGAGGCGCGCATCCGCCAGGCGGTGCGCGGCATCAAGCTCATGTTCAAAGCTGACGCGCCGGCTCCGGCTTGACCACCACCACGCCCGTCATGTACGCGTGCACGGAGCACACGTACTCGTAGCTGCCGGGCTTGTCGAAGCGGCGGCTGAACTGCTCGCCGGGCAGCAGCAGCGGCGCGCCGGGCGCCTTGTCCTGGAAGGCGACGCCATGCGGCGCGCCGTCGTCGTTGCGCCAGGTCACGCTCTGGCCGGCGGTGATGGTCGTCGGCCCCGGCACGAAGGCGAAGTTGGCAATCGACACCTTGACGCCGCCGCCCATGTCGGCATGACCGGCAGAGGACGCGTGCTGCATCGCGACCTTGCGCGGCGCATTGCCGACATCCACCGTCTGCGACTGGCCAGACGCGGGGTCGACGATGCTGATCGAATTGCCGCCTTCGTTGCTGACCACGAGGCGCTTGCCGTCCGGCGTGATGTCGACCCAGTGCGGCTGCTTGCCGACCGCGATGCTGCGCGCCACCGCATTCGTCGCCGGGTCGAAGAACTGGAGTTCGCCCGGGCCCTGCACGACGACCACGCCTTGCGCCAGCGAAGCGAAGTGCTGCGCGATGTGCGGCGAGACGCCGGTGGCAATCTGCGCCACGATCTTGTTCGCGACGGCATCGACCACCTGGACCGCGGGCGCGCCGGCCAGCGTGAGGTAGAGCCGCTTGCCGTCGGGGGAGAACTCCAGGTCGCGCGGCGGCTTGTCGAGCGCGATGGCGCCGCTCACCTTGTGCGTCGCCATGTCGACGATGGCCACGGCAAAGCTGCCCGGCTGTTGCGACGACACGTACGCCTGGCTGCCATCGGGCTTGATCGCGATGGTGTGGGGCTTCGGCACGGGCACCGTATCGGCCACCGCGCCGGATGCCACGTCGATGAACGCGACACGGTCCGCGCCGTTGACCGCCACCAGCACCTGCTTGCCGTCGGGCCGGAGCGCCAGGCCTTGGGGTCCGCTGCCGACCTCGATGGTCTTGCCGACGCTGTCCTTGCCGGCATCGATCACGCTGAGCGACGACGCGCTGGACCCGCTCACGAACACGCTCTTGCCGTCGGCGCTGACCACGATGCCGTCGGGGCCCGCCGCCACCGGCACGGTCGCGACGACCTTGGCCGCATCGATGTCCACGACGCTGATCGTGTTGTCCTTGAAGTTGCCGACGTAGACCTTGGGCCCGGCGGCAAGGGCCGTGGCGGCCAGCATGGCAATGCCCGCGGCGACGGCGCCGCGCCGCAGGACGGAGGCAAGTTGGATGAAGCGCATGGGCGAACCTCTTTCAAGGGATCAGTCGTTGGATGGACCCATGCATGACGCGCGGCCAGCGCGCCGCATTCCCGGTCCGCGCAAAGCCCGTGCATGTCGGTCGGGATTGGAATAAAACCGGCCTGCGCCCCGTCCCCTGATCAAGAGCAGCCGTTGACCCCGACCGCCAGAACCTTCGACGCCACCGTCATGCCGCACCTGCATGCCGCGTACAACCTTGCGCGCTGGTTGCTGCGCGACGACCGCAGCGCCGAGGATGCGGTGCAGGAGGCCTACCTGCGCGCCTTCCGATTCTTCAAGGACGTGCGCGGCGAGGACGTGCGGCCATGGCTGCTGGGCATCGTCCGCAATGCCTGCCATGACTGGCTGCGGCAGAACCGTCATCTCGACGACCAGGTCGAGTTCGACGAGGTGCGCGACAGCGACGCGATCATGGCGCAGGCGGACGCGAGCCATGCGGACCCGCTCCTCCTGCTCGACCACCGCGACCAGGCCGCGCGCGTCAACCAGGCCATCGCGGACCTGGCCCCTGCCTTCCGCGAAGTCATCGTGCTGCGCGAGTTGGAGGAGATGAGCTACGAGGACATCGCCCGCGTGGCCGGCGTGCCGGTGGGCACCGTCATGTCGCGGCTGTCGCGGGCGCGTGCGATGTTGCGAAAGTCCTTGCAGGGCGAGCGACCCGCGACGACGGCGACAACGACTGCAAGCCCGGCCGCGCTGCGCGAAAGGAAAGCATGAAGACCATGGAAAACGCCGAAGACACCGCCCTGTCGCAACTGCTTCGCCAGCATGCGGTGCGCCATGCGCCGCCTGAGGCGCTGGCCCTGCGCATTCGCGCCGGCATGCCGCAGACGATGCAGGAGACGCAGGCGCTGCAGGCTCGGGCCGGCTTGCCCGCGCGCTGGCGCCGTGTGCTCGAATCGCTGGCGCTCTTTGGCGCCGGCCTCGCCACCGCGTGGATCGCGGCAAGCATCCTGCTCGTCGCGCCCCCGACGAATGACATCCAGGACGAAGTCACCGCCAGCCATGTGCGCTCGCTGCTGGCCGATCACCTGGCCGACATCCGCGCGACCAACCACCACACGGTCAAGCCGTGGTTCGCCGGCAAGATCGATTTCTCGCCGCCCGTCATCGACCTGGCCGAGCAGGGCTTTCCGATGTCGGGAGGCAGGCTGGACTACATCGATGGCCGCACCGTGGCCGCGATGGTCTACGGGCATGGCTCGCATGTCATCAACCTCTTCACCTGGCCGGCCGCGCCGGGCCAGCGCGACCAGCCGCCTCGACGCCTGACTCGCCAAGGCTACAACCTGGTCCATTGGTCCGCGGCCGGCATGAACGCCTGGGCCATCTCGGACGTCGACCCCGCCGAGCTCCAAAGCTTCGTCGACCTGGTGCGCGCTCGCACGGCGATGGCGCCGCAGTAAGGAGATTCCGGGCAAGGCCGCCGCCAGGGCGCGCGGTCAGCGGAGGACTCGATCAGCGCCTCCCTCAATACACTGGCACCGTGCCGGCATCCCGTCGGCGTGATTCGCCATGACGACTTCATTCCCCACGCTCTCGCGTCGACGCATCCTCGGCGGCGCCCTGGCAGCCGCATCGCTCGGCCAGCCCTTCCTGCAACTGCATGCGCAGACCTGGCGCGGGCGCGACCCCTTCACGCTCGGCGTGGCTTCGGGCTGCCCGCGACCGGGCGGCATAGTGCTGTGGACCCGCCTCGCGCCCGATCCGCTCCAGCCGACTGGCGGCATGGACGATGCGCCAGTGGACGTCGCCTGGGAGCTGGCGGAGGACGAGCGCTTCCACCGCATCGTGCAGCGTGGAACGGTGCGCGCCACGGCGGAGCTGGCCCATTCGGTGCGCGTGGAATTGCAGGGCCTGGCGCCCGCGCGCTTCTACTGGTACCGCTTCACCTCGGGCGATGCGCGCAGCCCCGTCGGCCGCACGCGCACCGCGCCCGCCGAGGACGACACCGCCACGCCCGCGCGCTTCGCGTTCGCCTCCTGCCAGCAATTCGAGCAAGGCTTCTACGCAGCCTATCGCGACATCGCCGCTCAATCGCTCGACCTGGTGGTGCACCTCGGCGACTACATCTACGAAAGCTCCTGGGGCTCGCGCCATGTGCGCAAGCACGCGGGCGGCATCCCGACCGACCTGCCCGGATTCCGCACGCGCCATGCGCACTACAAGACCGACCCCGACCTGCAGGCCGCCCACGCCGCGCATCCGTGGCTCGTGACCTGGGACGACCACGAGGTCGCCAACGACTACACCGACGACGTATCGCCGCGCAGCGTCGACGCCGACGAGTTCCTGGCCATGCGCGCCGCCGCATACCAGGCATGGTTCGAGCACATGCCCGTTCCGATGCGCATGCGGCCGCGCGGCCCGTCGACGACCATCTACGGCCGCTACCGCTTCGGCCAGATGCTCGACGTGCTGCTGATGGACGGGCGCCAGTACCGCTCGCATCACGCCTGCCTGATCAAGCGCAGCGCCTCGCCCCTGACCGATTGCGCCGATCGGCTCGCGCCGGAGCGCTCCTTTTTCGGCAAGGCGCAAGAGGCCTGGCTTGCGCAGGAACTGCAACTCCCGCCCACCCGATGGACCGTCATCGCGCAACAGACCCTGATGGCCGAAGCCGACCGCAAGAGCGGCCCGGAGCACGGGTACTGGATGGACGGATGGGACGGCTATGCGGCAGCCCGCGGCCGGCTGCTCGATGCATTGGCCGCCGACCCGCGCCGCAACCCGCTGGTGATCAGCGGCGACGTGCACGCCTTCTTCGCGACTGACCTGAAGCGCACGCCGGACGGCGGGCCCGTGGCCACCGAGTTCGTGGGCGGCTCCATCACCTCCGAAGGGCCGAGCCCTTCGAAAGTCGCCAACCTGCTCGCGAAGAACCCGCACCTGCGCTACGGCCGTGGCGACGTTCGCGGCTATGCCCTGATGTCGCTCGATGCGCGCGCCTGCACGGTGGACTTCATGGCGGTCGATGACGTGAAGCTGGCGACTTCGCCAGTGACTCGCATCGCGCGCTTCACGGTCGAGCCGGGTGCGCCGGGTGTGCAGGTGGCATCGACCTGATGCGGGCATCGGCGCCAAGGCGCAGCGCCAGCCACGACACGAGCGGGCGATCGGGCAGAGCCCGGGCCGATTCCGACGAGAAGCAAAGGTTTAGGGGTTTTCCCTAAAATCGCGGCCTGGCCCGCAGCCTTCGCCGGGCCTCCCAGGAGGAACCGGTCTTGAACGCTGCCACTCCCATGCCCGACGGCGTGGATTCCCCGTCCATCGATCCCGACAAGGTCAACTTCCTCCGCGCGATCCTTGCGCTCGGCGTCGGCGGCTTCGCCATCGGCACGGGCGAGTTCGTCATCATGGGCCTGCTGCCCGAAGTCGCGCGCGACATCGGCGTGAGCATCCCGCAGGCCGGCCATGTGATCAGCGCCTACGCGCTGGGCGTCGTGATCGGTGCGCCGGTGCTGGCTGTGGCGGCCGCGAGCTGGCACCGCCGCATGCTGCTGATCGCGCTGATGGCCTTCTTCGCGCTCGGCAATTTCGCGAGCGCGGTGGCGCCGGGGTACTTCTCGCTCAACCTGCTGCGCTTTGCCTCCGGGCTGCCGCACGGCACCTACTTCGGCGTGGCTGCGCTGGTGGCCGCGGCGCTGGCGCCGCCCGGCCGACGGGCGCGCGCGGTGGGGCTGGTCATGCTGGGGCTCACCGGCGCCACGCTGGTCGGCGTGCCCATCGCGGCCTGGCTGGGCCAGGTGTTCGGCTGGCGCGCGGCCTTCGTGTTCGTCGGCATCGTCGCGTTGATCGCGGTGGCGCTGCTGCGGCGCGACATCCCCGACATCCAGCCGGCCATCGGTGCGAGCCCGTGGCGCGAACTGGGCGCCTTGAAGCGCAAGCAGGTCTGGTTCACGCTCGGCATCGGCGCGATCGGCTTCGGCGGCATGTTCTCGGTGTTCAGCTACATCAAGCCGACGCTGACCGAAGTGGCCGGCATGTCGGTGGCCGGGGTGCCCTTCGTGCTGGCGCTGTTCGGGTTGGGCATGGTCACGGGCAACCTGGTCGGCGCGCGGCTGGCGGACAAGTCGCTGACGAAGACCATCGGCGGACTGCTCGTGTATGCCTTCTTCGTGCTCGTGGCCTTCACCTTTGCCGCGCACCACGTGGTCACGGCCGGCATCTGCGTGTTCCTGATCGGCACCACCGTGGCGATCGGGCCGGCCCTGCAGATCCGCCTGATGGATGTGGCCGGCGACGCGCAGACGCTGGCCGCGGCGCTGAACCATTCGGCCTTCAACACCGCCAATGCGCTGGGCGCGTGGCTGGGCGGGCTGGCGATCAGCGCCGGCCTGGGCTGGACTTCGACCGGCTGGGTCGGCGCCTTGCTGGCCGTGGTGGGCATGGGCATCTTCGGGTGGTCGATCACGAGCGCGCGGGCCGCGGCAAGGCCGCCGGCGACGGTGGCGAGGGAAGCGTCGGTGGGTTGATGGCGATTGCCGCTGCGGCGCGGCGAGCGCTGGTGGCGGCGTCTGTTCCGTGTCAGCCCTGCCTGCCGCCGCCCGCGCTCAGTTCCGCCCAATCCAGCTCCTGCACCAGCACCCGGTAGGCGTCGTCGCCGATCACGTCGTCGCGCCGCAACTCGAACGCGCGTTGCCGTGCCACCGCGATCGCACGACGCCGGAGCGGCCCGCCGGGGACGTCATCGACTGGCGCATCCGCGGCATGGCTCGAATTCAGCTCGACCACCGCGCCGTATTCCTTGCGCAGCAGCTTGCCCGACAGCGTGTCGTCGTCCTTGATCGCGTCGAGCAGCGTGGTGTACGCGTGCGTGCGGCCAAGCCGGATCTCGCGGCCGACCGGGTCGTCGTCGGTCAGGACCATGGCGCGGATCAGCGGCGCCATCGTCAGGCCCTGCAGCACCAGCGTGCCGAGCACGACCGCGAAGGCGCACAGCAGCACCAGGTCGCGGAAAGGGAAGGGCGTGCCGTCGGGCAGCGTCTCCGGAATCGCGAAGGCCGCGGCCAGCGTGACGATGCCGCGCATGCCCGCCCATGACAGCACGATGCCGCCGCCGAGGGTGGGCCGTGGCCGCAATGGATCGGCCGAGGCATCGGCCCGCCGGCGCTTGAATGCGTAATAGACCATCACCCACGCAAAGCGCGCCGCGATGGTGACGACCAGCACCACCGCAGCAGTGGCCAGCGCATGCGCCTGGCCGCCGCCAGCTTCCAGCCGCGACCAGATCGGCCGCAACTGCATGCCGATCAGCACGAAGGCGAAGGCATTCAGCACGAAGACCACCGACTCCCACACCGCGAAGATCGGCACCCGCATGCGCGCGGCCATCTGCGAGCCGCTCCGCGCGACCGCCATCGCGTAGGCGACCAGGGTCAGGATGCCGGAGAGGCCGATCGCCTCGGCCGCGATCCACACGCCGAAGACCAGCGCGAACTGCACGATCAGCGCGATCGGCACGTCGTGGATCACGCCCATCATCGGCCGCAGCACATAGGCGCAGCCCACGCCGGCCGCCAGGCTGCCGAACAGCGTCAACAGGAACACGGGCGCCACGCTGCCGAAGCCCAGGTGCCCGGCCATCATCGTCATGATCGCGAGCCGGTAGACGAGCAGCGCGCTCGCATCGTTCAGCAGGCTTTCGCCCTCGAGGATCTTCAGCAGCTTGTGCGGCAGCTTCACCTGTCGCATCACGGCGGTGGCCGCGGCCGCATCAGGCGGGGCGACGATGGCGCCCAGCGCGATCGCCACGGGCCACGGCATGTCGGGCACCAGCCAGCGGGCCACGAAGGCGACGGCGAGGACGGTGGTGCCGACCGCCGCGATGACCAGGCCGGCCACCGGCCGCCAGTTCAGGCGCAGGTCGCGCAAGGAGGTGTCGTAGGCCGCGTCGACCAGCACCGGCGCGACGAACAGCGTCAATGCAAGATGCGGGTCGAGCGTCCAGTTCGGGCTCGAGGGCACGAACGCGAGCAGCGTGCCGCCCAGCGCGAGGAAGGTGGGGTAGGGTGCGCCGAGGTTGCGCGCCAGCGCGGCAAGGAGCGCGGCGCCGAGCAGCAGCACGATGATCCATTCGAAGGTGGCCATGCGGCTTGTGTAGCAGCCACGGGCGGCTTTGCCAAGAGCCCGGGCACCATCCGCGAGCCAAAGGCAGAATGCAGCGACCCAACTGACCGAGGTTCCTGCCATGCTTCAAATGCGCCCAGGTTGCGAATGCTGCGACCGCGACCTGCCACCCGACGACGCAGCCGCCCGCATTTGCTCCTTCGAGTGCACCTTCTGCAGCGACTGCGCCGAGACGCGCCTGGCCGGACGTTGTCCCAACTGCGGCGGCGAGTTGCTGCCGCGGCCTCGCCGGGCGGCCGACAAGGTCGCGAAGTTCCCGGCTTCGACCACGCGCGTGTTCAAGCCCGAAGGCTGCGCCACGGCACCCTGAATTCCTCTCCTGAAAAGACCAACGCATGAATGCCCCCTACACGCCACCCTCCGTCTGGTCCTGGAACAAGGACAGCGGCGGCCGCTTCGCCAACATCAATCGCCCGATCGCCGGTGCGACGCATGACAAGGATTTGCCGGTCGGTCGCCATCCGCTCCAGCTGTATTCGCTGGCCACGCCCAACGGCGTCAAGGTCACGGTCATGCTGGAGGAGCTGCTGGCGCTGGGCCACCAGGGCGCGGAGTACGACGCCTGGCTCATTCGCATCAACGAGGGCGAGCAGTTCGGCAGCGGCTTCGTCGCAGTCAATCCCAACTCCAAGATCCCCGCGCTGCTGGACCGCAGCGGGCCGACGCCGGTGCGCGTGTTCGAGTCCGGCGCGATCCTGATGTACCTGGCCGAGAAGTTCGGCGGCGCCTTCATGCCGGCGGCCGGCGCCGAGCGCGCCGGGTGCCTGTCGTGGGTGTTCTGGCAAATGGGCAGCGCGCCGTTCCTTGGCGGCGGCTTCGGCCACTTCTACGCCTACGCGCCAAGCAAGATCGAATACGCCATCGACCGCTACGCGATGGAGGTCAAGCGCCAGCTCGACGTGCTGGACCGGCGGCTTGCCGAGAGCCCGTATCTCGCAGGCGATGAGTATTCGATCGCCGACATGGCCGTCTGGCCCTGGTACGGCACGCTCGTCAAGGGCCAGCTCTACGAGTCGGGCGAGTTCCTCCAGGTGCAGGAATACACGAACGTGCTGCGCTGGACCGACGAGATCGCCAGGCGTCCGGCCGTGCAGCGCGGACGCATGGTCAACCGCACCTGGGGCAATCCGGCCAGCCAGCTGCACGAGCGCCACGAGGCCGCCGACTTCGATACGCAAACCCAGGACAAGCTCGCACCGGCGAGCTGACGCCGTACTCCCTCCCAGAACGAAAACCACCAAGACGAGACATCCACACCATGATCACCCTCTACGACTGCGCCACGGCGCCGAGCCCGCGTCGCGCCCGCATCCTGCTCGCCGAAAAAGGCGTGGCGCATGAAACGGTCCAGGTGGACCTGAGGAGCGGGGAGCAACTCGGCGAGGCCTTCCGCAAGTTGAATCCGCAGTGCACCGTGCCCGTGCTGCAGACCGACGACGGCTTGCTTCTCACCGACAACGCATCGATCACTGCCTGGCTGGAGGCGCGCTTTCCGGAGCCGCCGCTGCTGGGAAGCACGCCGGCTGAAAAGGCCGAGATCGCGAGCTGGAACTGGCGCGTGGAGTTCGAGGGCCTGGTCGCCATTGCCGAGGCCTTGCGCAACAGCGTGCCGGCGATGGCCAATCGGGCTCTGCCGGGGCCGGTGGACTATGGCCAGATTCCCGAACTGGCCCAGCGCGGCCTGGCCAGGGTGCAGCAGTTCTTCGTCACCTTGAACGAGCGCCTGGCCGGGCGCGACTTCATTGCCGCGGATCGGTTCAGCATTGCCGACATCACCGCGGTGGTGGCCGTCGACTTCGCACGCATCGTGAAGGTCAAGCCGGGGGAAGGGCACCCGCACCTGCAGCGCTGGCGGACGGCCATGGCGCAGCGGCCATCGACAGCGCTGTAGCTGTCCAACCCAACTACGCAAGCGCCGTCACTTCGAGGCCAGTTGATTGCGCACCGCGGTCACGTGGTCGCCGACCTTCGTCAACGCGTCTTTCAACTGCGCCTCCGTGCAATGGAGCTGCTGGCACCAGTACTGCATCTCCACCGGATCGTGGCCGTTGACGCGGCCCGGGTCGAGGGGCTTGAAGTGGCTCAGGTCGTCTGACATAGGTGCTCCTTCGGTCGAACTGCGGCCGACTCTTATAGGGCGGCCCCGGCGCGCTTGCAAGCGCAGTCGGTGGCCGGCACCCGCATCATCCGCAGCCGGGTGCGACGAACCGGGCTTCAGGACGATCGCTGTCGCACGGTATGCCCGATGCTGACGCCCTCGGCACGCCAGTTCTACTGGCGCTGGAAACCTGTCGAATCGGTCAATGCGCCGGCCTGCGCCAGTGGACATAGTCCTTGTCGGTCGCCAGCACCCACGCGGCCAGCACCACCACGGCAATGCCCGTGACCACGGCGTTCATCATCGGATCGCGCATCGCCGCGAAGCCGAGCGCCCAGGGCGAGATGAGCATCCACAAGCCCAATGCACCTTCGGTCCATTCTTCCCATGCACGGGGCACGAAGGTCGCGCCCAGTGCAGCTGCGCCCAGCAGGATCCCGACCGCCACCGCATTCATCGTCGGAGTCGACTGGTCCTGAAAGCCCACCAGCCAGGGCGAGAGGATCAGCCAAATGCCGAGCGCGGCGTTCAGGGGATCCTGCCAATGCTTCACGTGCTTCATGGTGTTTACCTCCTGTCGTCGCATCAAGAACCGGTTCGCGGCGACATGCGTTTGACAACCGGCAAAGTGCCAAGTTCAGCGGGCTTGGCTTCGACTCCCTGAAGATTGGCCCGCGTCCCTCGACACGGCGCGCGACAGGGATGACACTCGCCGGATGCAGTGCCCTCAGTGTCGCCATCCACATGCGCAGGGGGCCAAGTTCTGCGCGGAATGTGGCACGGCACTGCCGCGCCAATGTGCGAACTGCGGCCACGCGCTGGCGGCGCTGGCGAAGTTCTGCAGCGAATGCGGCGCGCCGACGCAGGGCGCTGCACCAGCGGTCGCCGCACCAGCAGTCGTCCCGTCCTCACTCGTCCCGGCGCAACCGCCGCAGCAGCCCGCGCGCAACGTCTGGGCGGCGCCCGACACGGCCACCGCAGACCGGCGCCAGGCCGCCGTGCTCTTCGCCGACATCACCGGCTACACCGCGCTGTGCGCCAGCGCCGATCCGGAGCAGATCCAGGAGATGCTCGGGCGCTTTTTCGATGCCATGGACGGCGTCGTTGAATCGCACGGCGGCCGCGTCCTCGACCGGGCCGGCGACGCCGTCATGGCAGTCTTCGGCGCACCGGTCGCGCATGGCAACGATGCGCAGCGCGCGCTGCATGCCGCGTTGGCGATGCACGGCGCGGCTGCCGGTGTTCCGGACTGCCACGGCGTGCCGCTGCGGCTGCACATCGGCATCGCCAAGGGCGAGGTGGTGGCCGCGGTGATCAGCGGCGGCGGCAAGGCCAAGTATTCGGTCACCGGCGACGCGGTCAACCTGGCCGCCCGGCTCGACGCGCTGGCCCAGGCGGGCGAGACGCTGATCTCCGATGCGCTGTACCGCGAGGTCGCCGCCAGCGTCGAGGTGGAGGCCGCAGGCAGCCAGGTGGTGAAGGGCTTCGGCGCGCCGATGGAGCTGTGGCGCGTACTCCGCCTGCGCCAGGCGCGCGGCGAACGCATGCCCTTCGTCGGACGCCATGCCGAGTTGGGGCAACTGGTAGGTGCGCTCGACGCCGTGCGCGAGACGGGCGCCGGCGCGACCGTGCTGGTGCGTGGCGATGCGGGCATCGGCAAGTCGCGCTTGGTGGAAGAGTTCCAGGCGCGTGCGCGCGACATGGGTTTCGACACGCCCTCGGGCCAGGTGCTGGACTTCGGCGTGGGCAAGGGGCAGGACGCCATCTCGACCCTGCTGAAGGCGATGCTGCAGGTGGGCGCGCCCGACGACGAGGGCCAGCGCAGCGCGGCGCTGCAGGCAGCTATTGCGCGCGGCCTGGTGACGGATGCCGAAGTGATGTTCGTCAACGAGTGGCTCGGCCTGCCGCAACCGAAGCCGCTGGAGGCGATCTTCGAGGCGATGGACAACGCCACCCGCCAGCGGCGCGCGGGCGAGGCGCTGGGCGCCTTGCTGCAGCGGGCCGCCGCGGCGCGCCCTCAACTGGTGCTGATCGAGGACCTGCATTGGGCCTCGCCGGAACTGCTTCGGCTGGTGGCGGCGATCACCCTGGCGGCCGCGCGCGCGCCGATGATCCTGCTGCTCACCTCGCGCATCGAGGGCGATCCGATCGACAAGGCCTGGCGGGCATCGATCCATGGCAGCGCCTTCATGACCATTGATCTCGCGCCGCTGCGGCCGCAGGAGGCCCGCCTGCTGGCTGGTGGGCTGGTGGAGGCGACGAGCCGCTTCGCGCTGATGTGCATCGAGCGCGCGGAGGGCAACCCGCTGTTCCTCGAACAACTGCTGCGGACCGCGCGTGCCGGCGAGACGCCCGGCCTCCTGCCTTCCGTGCCGCCGACCATCCAGAGCCTGGTGCTGGAGCGCATGGACCGCCTGGCCGCACCCGACCGCACCGCGCTGCAGGCCGCCGCGGTGATCGGCAAGCGCTTCTCGCTGGCCAACCTGCGCGGCGTCGCGGGCGTGCCGGACGCGCGTTGCGACGTGCTGGTGGCGGCCGACATCGTGCGGCCCGACGGCCCGGATTTCCTTTTCGCACATGCGCTGATCCAGGAGGCTGTCTACGCCTCGACGCTCAAGAGCCGGCGGCGCGAACTGCACCTTGCCGCGGCGCGCTGGTTCGACACCGACGACCCGTTGCTGCAGGCCGAGCATCTCGACCGGGCCGAGGACGCGACGGCCGCGGCGGCCTACCTGCGCGCCGCGGCGCAGGAGGCCGCGCGCCTGCGCTTCGAAAGCGCGTTGCGGCTGGCCGAGCGCGGCGGTACGGTGGCGGCCGACCCGGCGCGGGGCAATGCCGCGGTCGGCTGCGAGCTGGCGTTGCTGTGCGGCGAGATGCTGCGCGAGATCGGACGCTCGACCGAATCGATCGCCGCGTTCCAGCGTGCGCTCGAACTGGCCGGCGACGACCTGCTGCGCTGCCGCGCCTTGATGGGCATCGCCGCCGGCTACCGCGTGACCGGCGAATTCGTGGCGGCGATGCACGCGCTCGGCGAGGCGCGGCCGATGGCCGAGCGGCTCGGCCTGACCATCGAACGCTCGCGCATTCATCACACGCAAGGCAATCTTTATTTCGCCCAGGGCCGGATCGCCGAATGCGACGCGGAGCATCTCCTGGCGCTGCAATTGGCCGAGCAATGCGCCGACCCGGAGAGCCAGGCGCGGGCGCTGAGCGGCCTTGGCGATGCGCGCTATGCCCAGGGCCGCATGTCCAGCGCGCTCGATTACTTCAGGCGCTGTGTCGCGCTGTGCGACGAGGATCAGATCCGTACCACCGGCCCCAACCGCTGCATGATCGGCCACTGCCTCTGGTATGCCAACCAGTTGCCAGCCGCCGTTGCCGAGGCCCGGTCGGTCTGCGAGGACGCGCAACGCTTCGGCATCGTTTCCGTGCTGGTCTTCGCGCATGCCTCGCTGACCCAGTTGCTCACCGAGTCGGGCAGCCTGCAGGAAGCCACCGCGTCGGCCGAGAAGTCGCTTGCACTCGCACGACTGGCCGGTTCACGGCGCTACGAGGCGACCGTGCTGTCCTTCTCCGCCGACCACAGCCTGCGGCGGGGCGACCGCGCGCAGGCCCGCCGCGACCTGGACCTGGCGCTGGAGCTTGCGCGCCAGACCGGCCTCGGCTTCATTGGCGCCGCGCTCGAAGGTGCATTGGCGCGCGTTGCGGATTCCGCCGAAGAACGGGTCGCGCACCTCGCCGAAGGCGAAGCCTTGCTGCTGCAAACCGGGATCGCGCACAACTACCTCTGGTTCTACCGCAGCGCGATGGAGGCCTGCCTCGCGGCCCGCGACTGGCCGCGTGCGCTGCACTATGCGGACCTGCTGGAGCAGAAGTTCCAGGTCGAGCCCTTGCCCTGGGTCGCGTTGATGGTGGAGCGGGCGCGCGCCATCATCGCGGCGGCGAAGTCGGGCCACGACGCGGCGGCGATCGCCCGGCTGCAGGCGGTTCGTGCGGCGGCCGTGGCGGCTGGCAATGGCTGGGTGCTGGCGGGCATCGACCACGCGCTGGCGAACTGAATCAACTGCCGGGCTCCATCGGCGGCCCAATCGAGGACGACCACGACGGCGGCTTGTATCCGCTCAAGCCGAAGTGATCACGTCGAGGTAGTTTTTCGACGCGCGGAACATCGGCCGAGACACTGGCGCGCCCCGGGTGGGTTCGTCAGCCGATCGCTGCGATCAGGCCAGCGCCGTGCTGAATGTCGCCAGCAGGCGCGTCCAGGCTCGTTCGGCCTGGGCGGCATCGTAGACCTGCGTGTCGGGCGGGCACCAGCCGTGGGCCGCGGGGTAGACCTCCACCTCGGCCGCCAGCTTCGCGCTGTCGAACGCGGTGCGCAGGGCAACCTTGGCATCGGGCTCCTTTGCATCGTCATTCTGGGCCACTGCAATCAGGTAACGCGCCTGTGTCTGGGCGACCAGGCGATGCGGGCTGTCGGGCGCGGCGGTCACCATGGCGGCGCCGTGGAAGGTTCCAACGGCGCCCACGCGGTTGGGCGCCACGGTGGCCGTACGCACCGCCATCGGCCCGCCCATGCAATAGCCGGTGGTACCCAATTTGCGCGCCTTGTCCACCTCGCGTTGGGCATCGAGCCAGGCCACGAAGGCCTTCCCGTCGCTCAGGTGCATGGCCGGCGTCAGCGCCTGCATCAGCGGCAACACTTCGGGGATTGGCGTCTTGCCGCCCTGCGCCGCGGTAGGCGCCTTCTTCTGCCGGTAGAAGGGGTTCACCACCAGCACGCTGTAGCCCGATTCGGCCAGGCGCCGCCCCATCTGCCTGAAGGCTGGGCGAAGTCCAAAGATGTCGGGCCACACCAGCACGCCGGGTGCGGCGCCCGCCGTGGGTGCGACAAAGTACGCGTCGCAACTGCCATCTGGCGTGGTGATGGTCACCTCGCGCTCGGTCACGGCGACGGCATTGGCCACGCTGGGCAGCGTCGACAGCAGGCCGGCGGATGCGGTCCATGCAGCGAAGTCGCGGCGCGTGTATTTCTTCAGTTCTTCCTGGTCATTCAGATCACACATGGTTGGTTCACCTCATCAGGATCATGTCAAACGTCAGCTTGTGCCACGAGTCAGGGCGGGAAGCAAGCACGATTCCCCCTCATCAATCGGCTCTCTCCCCGTCCTCGTCCTGGTACCAACGGTCCTTGGCCAGCATCACCCGGTGGTGGCCATGCCCGGACGGCATCATCGGAAAGCAGTTCTCCTGCGCGGCCACCTGCACGTCGAGGAAGAACGCGCCGGCATAGGCCAGGCACTCGGCAAGCGCATCCTCGAGTTCCGCTGGGTCCGACACGCGGCGCGCACCCCAGCCGAAGGCCTTCGCCAGCGCCACGAAATCCGGCAGCGCCTCGTTCCAGCTGTGGCTCAGGCGATTGCCGTGGTTCAGTTCCTGCCACTGGCGAACCATGCCCATGTAGCCGTTGTTCGACAGCACGAGCTTGACGGGCGTGCGGTGCTGCGCCGCGGTCGACAACTCCTGGATGTTCATGAGCACCGACGCATCGCCGCTCACGCAGACCACCAGTGCATCGGGGTGCGCGATCTGCGCGCCGATGGCTGCCGGCAGTCCGTAGCCCATGGTGCCGGCGCCGCCCGAGGTGAGCCAGCGACCGGGCCGCTCGAAGCGAAGGTACTGCGCGGCCCACATCTGGTGCTGGCCGACGTCGGTGGAGACGATGGCATCGCGGCCCTGCAGCGCCTGCTGCAGCGCGCTCATCAACTGCTGCGGCAGGATCTCGCCGGCGCGCGGCGCGAAGTCGAAGCAGCGCTCGCCCCGCCAACGCGCGATGCGCTGCCACCACGGTGCGAGTCTCTGCGGCGCGAGCCCGTCGAGTTGCGGCATCGCAAGCAGGGCATCCAGCACCGCGCCGCAGTCGCCGACCATCGGCACATCGACCTTCACCACCTTGTTGATGCTGGTTGGATCGATGTCGATGTGGATCTTGCGCGCGCGCGGGCAGAACTCGTCGAGCTTGCCGGTGACACGGTCGTCGAAGCGCGCGCCGATGCACACCACCAGGTCGGACTCGTGCATCGCCATGTTGGCCTCCAGCGCGCCGTGCATGCCCAGCATGCCGATGAAGCGCGGGTCGGATGCGGGGAATGCGCCCAGGCCCATCAACGTGAGCGTGCAAGGGGCATCGAGCTTTCTCACCAGCCGCGTGAAAGCCTCGCAGGCCGCAGGACCTGAATTCACGAGGCCTCCGCCGCCGTAGACGATCGGCCGCCGCGCGGTGGAGAGCAGGTCCGCCGCGCGTTGCAGCATCGCGGCCGGCGGCATGGCGGTACGCAGCGTGCGCGAGCGCTTCACGGCCGCGACCGGTGCATTGCGCAAGGGCGCCAGTTGCACATCCTTCGGCACATCGACCAGCACGGGCCCGGGCCGGCCCGATGCCGCGATGTCTAGCGCACGCCGGATCACGTTCGGGATCTCGTCGGCCACGCGCGGCTGGTGGTTCCACTTCGTCACCGGCCTCGACATGCCCAGCGCGTCGCTCTCCTGGAAGGCGCTGGTGCCGATGGCGGCGGTGGCGACCTGCCCGCTGATGCACAGCACCGGCACCGAGTCGCTCATCGCATCGAGGAGCCCGGTGATGGTGTTGCCCACGCCCGGCCCCGAGGTGACCAGCACCACGCCGACGCGGCCCGTGGTGCGCGCATAGCCCTCGGCCGCATGCACGGCGGCCTGCTCGTGCCGCACCAGCACGTGGCGCAGCCGCGGCTCGCCGTGCAGCGCATCGTAGAGCGGCAGCGCGGCGCCGCCGGGGTAGCCGAAGATCGTATCGACGCCGCATTCGACCAGGGTGTCGAGCAGGGCGACGGCGCCATTGCGCAGGCGGGCCGGCTGTGCCGGGGAAAGACCTTCGGTTGCGAGCAGTTCCATGCCTTCATTTTTCTGCGTTCGGCGCAGAATAGGCTTCATATTTCCGTCTCGTTTGGGCCGAACGATGAAAAACAATCGCCAAGAACTCACTCCTGCCGAAGAATCCACGGATCCTGTCGACCTGGCCATCCTGCGCGTGCTGCGCGATGACTCGCGCCACACCTTGCAGGAGATCGGCGCGATGGTGGGGCTGTCGGCCACCAGCTGCTGGACGCGCATCAAGAAGCTGGAGGCGCAGGGCGTCATCAAGCGCTACACGGTGGACCTCGATCCGGCCAAGCTCGGCTACAACGACTTCGTCATCGTGCAGCTCACGCTCGAGAGCCACACCGACGAGACGCTCTATGAGTTCGGCCGCGTGCTCGCCACCATCCCCGAGATCCAGGAGGCCTACCTGGTCTCGGGCGACTACGACTACTACATCCGCATCGCGGTGCGCGACACGCGCGACTACGAGCGGCTGCTGCGCGAGAAGCTCTACAAGATTCCCGGCATCCGGCACAGCAAGTCGAGCTTCGTGCTGCGCGTGTTGAAGGAGGCGAGCGTGCCGCTTGGGTAGGGCTGAATCAACCGCCGGAACCCATCGGCGGCGCGATGTCCTCCAGCGATCGCCGCTCGGCATCCACCGCGTAGCGCCAAGCGATCAGCCCGGCAGCGATCACGAGCGCGGCGCCGATGCCATAGCCCACGGCCACCGCGCCCCGGCTGCCCGTCTCGATCAGCAGGCCGAACAACCACGGCGCCGCGAAGCCCCCGGCCCCGGTGCCCACCGCGAAGAAGACCGAGATGGCCAATGCCCGCATCTCCAGCGGGAACACCTCGCTCACCGTGAGATACGCCGAACTCGCCGCCGCCGACGCCAGGAAAAACACCGCGGACCAGCACAGCGCCTGGCTCAGCGCGTCGAGCCACCCGGCCATGAACGCGGCACCGGTCAGCGCCAGCCCGACGCCCGAGAGCACATAGGTCGCGCCGATCATCCGGCGCCGCCCGACCCGGTCGAACAGCGGCCCGAGGAGCAGCGGCCCCAGCACGTTGCCCAATGCGAACGGAAAGATGTAGAGCGCCACGCGGCCTTCCGGCACGCCATGGAAGCGCGTCAGCACCAGCGCATAGGTGAAGAAGATCGCGTTGTAGAAGAAGGCCTGCGAAATCATCAGCGAGAGCGCCACCACGCTGCGGCGGCGGTAGCGATGAAACAGCACGTCGGCGACCTGCCGGATCGTCGGCGCGGCCTGCTGCACGAAGCTCAGCCGCGTGGTGACGGCGGGCAGAGGGCCGTGTTGCGCCGACACCTCTGTCTCGATGCGCGCCATGATCGCGTCGGCCTCGTCGGCGCGGCCGTGCGAGATCAGCCAGCGCGGGCTTTCCGGCACGTCGCGCCGCACCAGCAGGATCGCGATGGCCAGTAGCGCGCCCAGCGCGAAGCCCCCACGCCAGCCCCACACCGGGCCGAGCACGCGCGGGTCGAGCAGCACCAGGCTCACGCCCGCGCCCAGCGCCGCGCCGATCCAGAAGCTGCCATTGATCGCAAGGTTGACACGGCCGCGCACGCGCGCCGGGATCAGTTCGTCGATGGCCGAGTTGATGGCCGCATATTCGCCGCCGATGCCCAGACCGGTGACGAAGCGGCACACCGCGAAGAAGGCGAAGCTGGGCGAGAAGGCCGTGGCGAGCGTCGCCAGCGTGTAGACGACCAGCGTGGCCAGGAACAGCCGCTTGCGCCCGAGCTTGTCGGCGAGCCGGCCGAACACCAGCGCGCCGACGACCGCGCCGCCGATGTAGAGCGAGCCTGCCCCGCCGATCTGCGCGGCAGTGAGGCCGAGGGTGTCCGGCCGTTCCAGCACGCCGCCCACCGAGCCGACCAGCGTCACCTCCAGGCCGTCGAGCACCCAGGCCACGCCGAGCGCGATCACGACGCGCCAGTGCCAGCGCGACCACGGGAGCCGGTCGAGGCGGGCGGGGATGTCGGTGTGGAGCACGGCTTTATGGTGCACCGGCGCGGGCACTGGCGGTGTACGGAAATGCGCCGAGGGGGATGAGAGGACGCGCGCCGGGGCACCGTGTGCGCTACCGCGCGGCCGATGCGGGCATGCGTTGCCTTGTTGCCTTGCGCAAGCCGGTGAGGACGGCGCGCTCAGGCGCACACCGGGCTTTGCGGCTACTTCTGCCCGAGCGCGTGGCGCCCAAAGCGCTTCTCTACTGCAGCGTCGCTTCGGTATCCGTGACTTCAGAGACGCCTTCGAGCGACTGGAGCTTGTCCCGGACGAACTGCACATCGGCTGGCGAAAGCCGCGTGAACGCGATGCTGATCTCGTCCTGCTCCGCCAGTTCAGAGTGGCTCTGGACGATGAACTGCCTCACCAGCCGGCTGCGAGGTCCGAGAGCTGTGTTGACATGGGTCATCGTCAAGGTGCCGCGCGCTGCAGCGAGCCGGAAGACTCGTCCCTTCTTGGCCGCGAAGTACTTTTCTTCGAAGGGCTTCAGTCCCGCAAGGATGGCAAGAATGATGATCGTGGCCGCTATCGCCGGCGTGTACAGGCCGCCGCCGATGGCCAGGCCGACCGCCGCGACAGACCACAGGCTTGCCGCCGTGGTCAGCCCGCGGATGACCTCGCCGCGCAACAGGATGGTGCCGGCACCGAGGAACCCGATGCCCGAGACCACTTGGGCGGCAACCCGGGACGGATCCAGAGACACATGATCCGAATTCAGGACATCCTGGAACCCGTACGCCGAGACGATCATGACGAGCGCGGAACCCACGCAGACCAACATATGGGTTCTGAGGCCCGCCGCCCAGGACAAGCGCTCCCGCTCGAAGCCGATCACGCTTCCAAGAGCAGCCGCCAGAAGAAGTCGGGAAACCAATTCGAGTTGATGGATCATGGTGACGATGTCGGAGATGGCCGATGGAGAAGCCGATATTCGCCGATTTGCGCGCGGGGGCAGTCGGTGTGGCTCGTTGAGAAGGGTTGTGCGCGATCTGGAGGCTGGGGCCGAATGCCCGATACCCCGAACGTATCGGGGTAGGCATGACTCGGTATCGCAGCCTCCCAGTCCGGAGGCTGGGGATCCTTGGCGCAGCACCAACCGCGCTTCCTCGAGCGCCTCGTGCTCGAAAAACAGGGCGCGCAAGTGAACTGTCGTTTATCGCTCTCCACAGAACCATCTTTGGGCCATACCGCTCTCCTGGGAAACACTAGCCACCAAGAGATGTCGAGGCGGAAGCCGGCGAATCGAGACTTGCCAGATAGCGCATACCAGCTCTGCCGGCGCGATGGCTTCGTCACCGCAGCCCGTTCAATAGACTGGCCGCACCCCACAAGACGAGCGCGCTTCGCGCCTGAAACGGAGACCATGAACGACCTGACCCAACTCGACTACGCGCTCGACAACTTCGTCGCCACCCTCACGCTCAACGCACCGCCGGTGAACGCGCTCACGCGCACGCTCAACGACGAACTCACGCTCGCGCTCGACCGCATCTCCGAGATGGATGAGGTCCGCGTCGTCGTGCTGACCGGCGCGGGCAAGGTGTTCTGTGCCGGCGCCGACCTCAAGGGCCGCGCCTCGGTCATCAAGGGGCCGGGCGACCTGCCCGCGCATTCGCGCCGCACGCGTGAGTGCTTCCATGCGATCCGCGAGTGCGCCAAGCCGGTGATCTGCGCGATCAACGGCGCCGCGCTGGGCTCCGGCGTGGCGATGGCCGCTTCCAGCGACATCCTGATCGCATCGGAAAAGGCATCGCTGGGCTTGCCCGAAGTCGACGTGGGACTGCTCGGAGGTTGCCGCCACGCGATGCGCCTGTTCAGCCACTCCCGCCTGCGTCGCATGATGCTGACCGGCATGCGCGTGCCGGCCGCGGAGCTCTATCGCCTGGGCATCATCGAGGAGTGCACGACGCCGGAGGACCTGATGCCGAAGGCGCTCGAACTCGCCGCGACCATCGCCTCCAAGAGCCCGGTGTCGACGCGCATGGGCAAGCACACGCTCAACGTGATCGAGGACATGAGCCTGCGCGACGGCTATCGCTACGAGCAGGACATGACGGCGCTGATCGGCAAGACCGACGACGCGAAGGAAGCACAGCGCGCCTTTGCCGAGAAGCGCGCACCTGTCTTCACGGGGCGCTGAGCCATGACGGCCGCTGGCGCACCCAGGTATCCGCGCGACCTTCTGCCGACCCGGCGCCGGATGCTGCTCGCCGGCGCATCGCTCGGCCTCTCGGCGCTGGGGCTGCCCGCCCGTGCGGCCGGCTATCCGGACAAGCCGATCCGACTCGTGGTCCCATTCCCCGCCGGCGGCGCGACCGACCTCATGGCACGCACGATGGGCCAGAAACTGGCGGAGCGACTGGGCCAGCCCGTGGTCATCGACAACCGCGCAGGGGCCGGCGGTGGCCTCGGCACCGAAGCGGTGGCGACCTCTGCGCCCGATGGCTACACGCTGCTGTTCGCCACGATGGGTTCGCTCACCATCAACCCGAGCCTGTACAAGAGCCTGCGCTACGACCCCGTCAAGAGTTTCGACCCGATCACGCTGACGCACAGCACGTCGAACCTGCTGGTGCTCAACCGGGAAATCCCCGCGAAGTCGGTCACCGAACTCATCGCGCTGGCGCGCAAGTCGCCCGGCGAGCTGAGCTTTGCATCTGCGGGCAACGGCACCACCAGCCAGCTGTCGGGCGAACTCTTCAAGAGCCTGGCCAAGGTCGACCTGACCCACGTGCCGTACAAGGGAAGTGCGCCCGCGATGACCGACTTCCTCGGCGGCCGCACCTCCATGATGTTCGACACCGCGTCGAACTTCGTCGACTACGTCAAAACCGGCAAGGTGCGCCCGCTCGGCGTCACCGGCCGCAAGCGCCTGCCGTCGATGCCGAACGTGCCCAGCATCTCCGAGACCCCCGGCATGAGCGACTACGAGATGTCGCTATGGCTCGGCGTGCTCGCGCCCGCCGGCACGCCCGGCGCCATCGTCGCCAGGCTGCATGACGAGATCGGCGCAGCCATGTCGTCGCCAGACATCGTTCGCCAGATGGCCGATGCCGGCATCGACATTCGCCTGAGCACGCCGAAGGAATTCGCAGCGCTGATTCGCACGGATACGGCCCGGTGGTCCGAGGTGGTGAAGCGCTCCGGCGTGCGCCTCGACTGACCTCCGGCCTCCGGGTTTCCCTCGGTCGTCGCGTCGCACGCGGGACGGCCATCTTCCATCGGCGGCGTTCCAATCTTGAACAGCAGCGTCAGGACCGGACGCAGCCTCACTTCAAGACCAAGGACACATCATGTTTGCCGACCCTTCCCCCAAGACCCAGGACCTGCTGCACCGCATGCGGCAGTTCTTCGACCAGCACATCTATCCCAACGAGGCGCGTTACCACGAGGAGATGGACGCGTTCCGCCGCGGCGGCAACGCCTGGCAGGTCTCGCCATTGATCGAGGAGCTGAAGCCGCTGGCGCGCGCGGCCGGCCTGTGGAACATGTTCCTGCCGCACGAACATCGCGGCGTGCCCGGCATCTCCAACCTCGACTACGCGCCACTGTGCGAGCTCATGGGTCGCGTGTCGTGGTCCGGCGAGGTGTTCAACTGCTCGGCGCCCGACACCGGCAACATGGAGACCATCGAGCGCTACGGCACCGAGGCGCAGAAGGACGAATGGCTCGAGCCCCTGCTCGCGGGCCAGATCCGTTCCGGCTTCCTCATGACCGAGCCGGCCGTCGCGTCCTCGGACGCCACCAACATCCAGTGCACCATCACGCGCGATGGCGACGAGTACGTCATCAACGGCCGCAAGTGGTTCTCCTCGGGCGCCGGCAGCCCGCGCTGCAAGATCTACATCGTGATGGGCAAGACCGACACCGAGGCGCCGCGCCATGCGCAGCAGTCGATGGTGCTGGTGCCGCGCGACACGCCCGGCGTGAGCGTGCTGCGCCACCTGTCGGTGTTCGGCTACGACGATGCGCCGCACGGCCACATGGAAGTCCTGCTGGAGAACGTGCGCGTCCCGGTGGGCAACATCCTGCTGGGCGAAGGCCGCGGCTTCGAGATCGCGCAAGGCCGCCTTGGCCCGGGGCGCATCCACCATTGCATGCGCTCCATCGGCGCCGCGGAACGTGCGCTCGAGCTGATGTGCGACCGCCTGCGTTCGCGCATCGCCTTCGGCAAGCCGCTTGCCGAGCAATCGGTCTGGCATGAACGCATTGCCGAGTCGCGCTGCCTGATCGACCAGGCGCGCCTGCTGACGCTCAATGCGGCCTGGAAGATGGACACCGTGGGCAACAAGGAAGCGCGTGCCGAGATCGCGATGATCAAGGTGGTGGCGCCCAACATGTCATGCAAGGTGGTCGACTGGGCCATCCAGGCGCACGGCGCGGCCGGTGTCAGCCAGGACTTCTGGCTGGCCGAGGCCTATGCGCACCAGCGCACCGTGCGCATCGTCGACGGGCCGGACGAAGTGCACCGCAATGCGATCGCCAAGCTCGAACTCGCGAAGCGGCGCGTGACGGCGTAAAGGAAAAAGGCTTCAGCGCCCGTGACGAGTCGCTGAAGCCCATGAAGGCAAGAAAGGCGGCCACCCGGCCGCTTTTTTTCATTCCATCTTGGCACCCACCGCCTTGGCCAGGCTGCCCCAACGCTCCGATTCCGCGGCGATGAAGGCGCCGAACTCCTCAGGCTTGCTGCCCACGACTTCCACGCCTTGCTGGTCGAACTGCTGCTTCAGTTCCGGCGAACGCAATGCAGCACCGACGGAGGTGTACAGCTTGTTGATGATCTCGGGCGAAGTGCGGGCCGGCGCGAGATGCCGTACCAGTTGTAGGCCTCGGCCTTTGGAAAGCCCAGCTCGCCGATGGTGGGCACATCCTTGAGCACCGGGATCCGCTTTGCGTTGGTCACGGCCAGCGCCTCGGCGACCGTCGATCGCATGAGCGGCAGCGAATCGGCCTCGAGCACCGGCGCCAGCGTGATGTGTTCCTGACGTGCCATCGCGTCGAGCGCGGTGCGCAGTCCGTTCGGCGCGCTCGGCAGGATGAAGGGCAGCTCATGCAGCGACGAAAAGGGAATCTCCGGCTTCGCTGTCAGCCGGTCGCCCGCGGCGCCGATGAGGTAGCTGTCGACCGTGGCCAGCGCCTGCTCCTGCTCGTGCAGCGCCGTGCCGTAGCGGTAGAGGATCGCGATGTCGACGCGCGCATCGGCCAGCCATTCCTCCACCTGCCCGCTGGAGCCTTCGAGGATCTTCAGCTGGATGCCGGGGTGACGATCGCGCAGTTGCTTGAACAGGCGCCCGACGATCGGATTGGTGATGGAGGGCAGCGAGCCGATGGTGACCCGCCCCGCTGGCTCGCGCGCCTCGCCGGATTTCCAGTTCCAGTTGCTCGGCGTCGGAGAGCAGGGCCTTCACCAGAGGAAAGATGCGCTGGCCCACGTCCGACAGCGCGACGCCGCGTCCGGTGCGGTTGAAGAGACGGGCCTTGCATTCACGCTCCAGCGCGTTCAGGTGACGGCTCAGCAGCGACTGGTTGCTGTCCAGGAACAGCGCCGCGCGCGTCAGGCTCCCGAGTTCGGCAATGGCCAGGAAGGCGCGCCACTTCTGCAGGTCCGACGTGATGTCGAGTTGGATTTGGGTGGCTTTGCCGGATTGCATGAGGCCTTGCTCTCAGCGTGGGATGCGCCGATTGTGCTGCGTGCGAGGCGCATGCGAATGCCGGCTTTCCCGCAGGGCGCGCCCCCGGTCGGTACGCGCTGCCCACTACTTTTCATCAGGCGCCGCCGCGATGATGCGTGCGGCGAGCACGGCGAACTGACCCACATCCACGGCGTTGCGCCTGTATCAGAGCCTGCTGTTGTCCACGCGATGAACGACCACGATGTCCCGCGTCCGGTCGATCAGCATGAACTGGCCGCCGGCCCCGTCCGCCAGTACCAGCGGATGGTTGCCCGGCAGCCGCCATGCGGGGAATGCGACGAACGGCAGCCACCACATGTAGCCGTACCCGTTGCCGCCCAACACGGCGCTGTACGACTTCGTGCTCTCGCGCAGCCAGGCGGTCGACACGACCTGGCGCCCGTTCCACTGGCCATCGCGGCTCACCAGCAGCCCGACGCGCGCCAGGTCCCGCGCGGACAGGTACATCAGGTAGGCAGGGTGTTCCGAGCTGCGCTCGTATTCGAACTTCGTGTCTTGCGGGTAGCGGAAGTCCTCGAACTGCAGGGGCTCGGCGAGGTCGGTCTTCAGGGCCTGGAACACGTCCTGGCCGGTGCGGCGCTGGAAGATGGTGCCGAGCGTGTTGAAGTCCCAGTTGTTGTAGTACCAGAAGGCGCCGGGGTCGTGGCTGCCGCGCTCGGGCCGGCGCTTCTTCGCCTCCGGCGTTTCGTAAGCCGCCTCGTGGTAGACCCCCGAGCGCGATTGCAGCAGTTGCCGGACCGTGGCGGTCCGCTCGCGCTCCGACAGGCCGCCCTTGTCCGTGATGTCCAGCGTGCCCAGCGTCTGGTTCAGGTCGATGACGCCGCGATCCGCCTGGATGCCGTAGAGCACGCTCATCACGCTCTTGCGAACCGACGCGAGGTTCATCGGCCGACGGGTGTCCCCATAGGCATGCACCAGCACGCCGCGGTGGACCACGAGGTAGGCATCGGAGCGAAGCGAATCGGCATAGTCATCCGCCAGCTTGAGCTTGTCCGCGGACCATCCACTGGGCTGCCCGTTGTCGGCCGGCGTGTGCCACGAGGCGCCGGGGAAGACCTGTTGCGCGACGACGAGCGTGGGCGCGGCGATGCAGAGCGCGGCCAGCACCCCCGCGGCCAACCGCGCCAGTCCGAAGGTCCCCAGCGGCAGGGCCTGCGTCAGTCGCATGGCTGGAAGCGCTTGCACTCGGCGACCACGTGGATGGCCGTCAACGTGGACTGTCCAGCGACTGGCAAGGAACCGGCAAGCAGATGCGTCCTGGTCACGACTGCGCGCTCGCATTCCAGAACGCATGGGTCACGCCCGGCAGCGCTTCCAGCTTGTCCATCACCGCGTCCAGCTGCTCAGGGACGACCGAGGAGGCGTAGAGGACAACCCGGGTCTCCACGTCCTCCCGGCCGAAGGGACTCTGCTCCACGTGGCGCGCGGGGTAGTCTTGCGCCTCGAGCCATTCGATCAGCCGGTCGTGCACCTCGGCGCTCACGGCCTTCTGGCAGACCACGTGCACCGTGTAGTTGGCCTCGCTGTCTTCTTCCCGCATCGGCTTGCGGTTGATGCGGTCGGCCACGGGCCGCAGCAGCGTGTTGCTGGCCAGCACGAACAGCGCCGCCACGAAGGCTTCGCCGATGCGGTCGGCGCCGGCGCAGGCCCCCACCGCGGCGGAGCCCCAGAGCGTGGCCGCGGTGTTGATGCCGAAGATGTTGGCGCCTTCCTTCATGATCGCCCCGGCGCCCAGGAACCCGACGCCGGACACCACGTAGGCGATCACGCGCACGGCGCCATCGTCACCCGACAGTCCCTGCGCCAGGTCGACGAAGGAGGCGGCGCCCACCGCCACCAGGGTGTTGGTGCGCAAGCCGGCAGTGCGCTGTCGCACCTGCCTTTCGAGCCCGATGAGCCCGCCGAGGATGAAGGCGGAGCCCAGGCTCACCAAGGTGTCGAGCATGGACCGCGGATCGATGTGTTGCAGCGCTTGCATGCGCCATTGTGTCCACAGCGATGGCCTGCGTCACCATCTTGTCAGGGCGGCGCACCACGGCGTCCAGCCACCACCTCGCGCTGCGTCCCCCCACTCCTGCAGCCGATCAGCCAGCCACGCGCCCCGCCTCCGTCCCCGTTGCCGCCACCTCTGCCGCCGCCTCCGCCGCCACCTCCGCCGCCACCTCCGCGCGCACCGCCCCCGGGCTCGCAGCGGCCTGCATGCTCCATCGCAGCCGCCACCCTTCCACGCGCAGACGCAATCCGTGGTGTCTGACCAGGTAGCGCAACCCGATGGCCGCGGACGCCAGCCCCGCGGCGGCGGCCACGCCCAGCGCCCAGCGCGGGCCGAAGGTGTCGGCGACCCAGCCCACCACCGGCGCGCCGATGGGCGTGCTGCCCAGCAGCGTCGCCAGCAGGATCGCGATGACACGGCCGCGCAGCGCGGGCTCGGTCGAGAGCTGCACCAGGCTGTTGGTGGAGGTCGTGATCGTCTGCGCCGCCACGCCGGTGACGACCAGGGCCATGCCGAACGCCATCACATTCGGCATCAGCGCGGCAGCGAGGGTGCCGAAGCCGAACACCGCCGAGCCGAGCACGAGGAGCCCGAATCGCGGCTTCGCCCGGCGCGCCGCGAGCAGGGCGCCCGTGACCGAGCCGATCGCCATCGTCGAGGACAGCAGGCCGTACTGCCCCGGCCCGCCATGGAAGGCGCCGACCGACATGGTGGAGATGAAGATCGGAAAGTTCAGGCCGAAGGTGGCCACCAGGAACAGCATCGCCAGCACCGCGCGAAGATCCGGCCGCATCCACACATAGCGAAAGCCCTCCATCAGGCTTGCGCTCCTGCGCCCCACCGCGCCTTGCCTCGAGAACAGCTCGCTCTTGCGCAGGCAGGCCAGCGATACGAGCACTGCCACGAAGGACAGCGCATTGAGCAGGAAGGCTTCGCCGGGACCGGTGGCGGCGATCACCATGCCGGCCACGGCCGGGCCCACCATGCGCGCCGCATTGAAGGAGGTGGAATTGAGCGCCACCGCGTTCGAGAGATCGGTATCGGACACCAGTTCGGCCACGAAGGTCTGGCGCGCCGGCGCGTCGAATGCCGCCACGCAACCCAGCAGCAGCGCGAACACGTAGACATGCCATAGCTGCACCATGCCGCTGATGGTGAGCAGGCCCAGGCCCAGTGCCAGCGTCCCCATCGCGGCCTGGGTGACCATCAGCAGCTTGCGCCGGTTCAACCTATCGGCGGCGAGCCCGGTGAAGGGCAGCAGCACCAGTTGCGGCCCGAACTGCAGCGCCATCACGATGCCGACGGCCGTGGCGTTGTGGTGGGTCAGGTGCGTCAGGACGAGCCAGTCCTGCGCCGTGCGTTGCATCCAGGTGCCGATGTTGGAAACCATCGCACCCGCCGCCCACAGGCGGTAGTTGCGGATGCGCAGCGAGCGGAAGGTTTCGCTCAAAGGGTTTCCAGCAGCGCCAGTACGTCACGTGTGCGGCAGGTCTCGCCCAGGCGCGGGAAGATGCGCGCCAGGCTGTTCGCGTGCGCCTGCTCGTTGAGGTCGGTCATCGCGTCGACCACCAGGGCGACGTGGAAGCCGAGCTCATGCGCCTGCCGCGCCGTCGACTCGACGCCGATGCTGGTGGCAATGCCCGCCAGCACGACCTGTGTCACGCCGCGTTCGCGCAAGGCGGATTCCAGTCCGGTGCCGGTGAAGGCGCCCCAGGTCTTCTTGCTGATGCGGATGTCCTGCGCTTGCGCATCGAGTTCGGGCAGGAGTTGGGCCCAATCGGCGCCCGGCGCCGGTCGCGCGGCTTGCGGGTCGGTGCGACCGGGCGCACCGCCTACCACGTTCACCAGCACCACCGGCCAGCCGCGGCGCCTGAAGGCGGCGGCCAGTTCGGCGGCGTGCGCCACCACGCCGGGCGTGGGATGCGCCGTCGGCAGGGCGACGATGCCTTGCTGGAGGTCGATGAGGAGGAGGGCGGGATGGGCGTCGAGCCTGGACAGGGGCATGGGAGTCTTTCGGTGGGAGTGGGGGCGGCTTCAATCGAGCAGGCGCTGTAGCAGGCGCACGGCGGATGTCAGTTGCTTCTGTTCTGTCGGCGAGTAGCGGGCCGAGATCGTGCGCTGCAACCAGTCTTCACGCGCGGCGCGAACCTGGCGAATCGTCTTGCGTGCCTGCGGGGTGAGCGACAGCAGGGTGCGCCTGCCGTCCGCGGGGTCTGGCGCGCCCTTGACATAGCCCGCTTCGATCAACGAGGCCACGGTGGCGCCCATGGACTGGGAACGCACGCCTTCGGCCGTCGCCAGCTCGGTCACCGTGGCGGCCTCCTGGCGCTCCAGTCTCAGCAGCGTGGAACGCTGGGATTCGGTCCAGTCGGCGACAGAGGCCTCCTGCCGCAACCGGCGGCGCAACTGCGACGCCAGCATGCGCAGGTCGACCGCCAAGGCATGGGCGGCTTCGGTGGCCGGGTCGGCGGATGGGGCGGGCATGGGAAGGGTCTCCCGGATCGACGAGCATTGGACAGGACAACTACGAAGTTTAGCTTCCTATATTGCCCCTCGCTGGCGCTTGGGCATGTGTTGCTGACGCACCAGGGCCGCTAGAGGGCGTCGGCGTGCAGCCGCCTGTGCCGATGCCGGAGACCGCCGCTCAGCGCCTCGGGCAAAGTCCCAGCGCCACGTGGGCCTCGGTGCAAGGTCTTTGCCTTGGAGGGGCCGCGCCTGCGGCAGCTGTCCCGGGCGCTGCAGCCGTTGCGGCATCCATCGGCGGCGGGCCTTCGACGAGCCGCCGCGACGTGGCCCGGTGCTCGATGATCACCACCGGCCGCGCGGGTTCCGATGGCGTTGCGGTGGTCTGCCCGAGGTTGGTGGTGAGGCCCTTGAGCGGCAAGCGCCCCTCTTCAGGACGCAGCGCATACCAATATGCGAAGGCGCCGGCCAGCAAGAGCACGAACATCACCAGCAGGATCTTGCCCGTCGGGATGCCGCTGTTCGGCTCCGGCTTCCATGGCGGCAGGTACATCGCCGTCGATGGCTCGCGCGTATCGGCAAATTCGGCGGCCACGGTATTGGCGGAAAAGCGGAAGCCCGAGAACCTGCCCTTGCAGCCGGTGCAGTACTTCGCGTTGTCCTTGTTGGCCGAATGGCAGGATTCGCAGAACTTCGTCATGGTGCAAGTCTCGCCGGCGCGCCGCACTGGACAGTGGGCAGGGCGCAAGGCACTGCCATGCCGGGCGCATGGCGAGCATCTGCAACGCCGCAGGGTGCCCTTCGGCAGATTGGCGCGCGCGCCCGCATCGGCGCACCCGCCGCAATGCATTCACCAGGCGACTGATTGGCACTGAAAGCGCGCATTCCAGGCTGAGATAGGTAGGAAGTTCGCATTATCTTCCCGCGTCGCGTTTCGGATGGTGCCGCTTGGCGCCTCGGTCGCCGGGCACGAAGGGCCGGCGCTGCGCGGCAGGCACCGGCCGGAGGCGGAAGCCGGGCCGCGACGCACGCAAGCTCTGCCCCAAAGGGCAATGTCCGGATCGCCCGGTGCCCGCTAGCCTGCCGCATCATGACCCCGAAAAGCTCCAACCCCTTTGCCCGTGGCTGGCAACACGCCACGGCGGTCTTCACTTCGGCCTGTGTCGCGCTCCTGCTGGCGGGCTGCGCGAGCGTTGCCGGCGGCGGCGATCCGTTGCCGTCGTGGAACGACGGCCCGGCCAAGAAGGCGATCGTCGCCTTTGTCGACGACGTGACGCGGGACGGCTCGCCAGGCTTCGTGCCGCCGGCGCAGCGCATCGCCACCTTCGACAACGACGGCACGTTGTGGGCCGAGCAGCCCATCTACACGCAGTTCGCCTTCATGATCGACCAGGTCAAGGCCGCCGCACCGAAGCATCCGGAGTGGGCCAACAACCCGGTCTACAAGGCGCTGGCCGCCAACGACCTGCGCGGCGCGCTGGCAGGCGGCGAGAAACCGCTGCTGGAACTGCTGGTCCAGGGCAACAGCGGCATGACGGTCGACGAGTACGACAAGGCCGTGCGCCAGTGGCTGGCCACGGCGCGGCATCCGGTGCTCAAGCGGCCCTACATCGAGACGGTCTACCAGCCGCAACTCGAACTGCTGGCCTACCTGAGGGCCAAGGGCTTCAAGACTTTCATCGTCTCGGGCGGGACGATGGAAGTGATGCGCCCCTGGAGCCAGGCCGTGTATGGCATTCCGCCGGAGCAGGTGGTTGGCTCCTCGCAGGGCGTCAAGTTCGACGGCAACGGCGCGCTGATGCGTGAGCCCAGCCTGGCTTTCCTGAATGACGGCCCGGGCAAGCCGGTCGGCATCTACATGCACATCGGCCAGCGGCCCATCCTGGCCTTCGGCAATTCGGACGGCGACCTGCAGATGCTGCAGTACACGGTTGCCGGCCCCGGACGTAGCCTTGCGCTGCTGGTGCACCACGACGATGCCGCACGCGAGTTCGCCTACGACCGCACGTCGCCTTTCGGCAAGCTGGACAAGGCCTGGGACGAGGCCGTGCGCCGGAACTGGGTCGTGGTCAGCATGAAGAACGACTGGAAGCGAGTCTTCGCGGATCCCAAGCCCTGATCGGAGGCGTGAATCTTTCTACTGCGGCCACCGATCTCGGGCCTGCGGTCCTCACCGCACGAGAGTGCGGTTCCGGTCCTCAGCCCGACCTCGGCGCCCTCGCTACGAAATCTTCACACCTTCTTGCGCTAAGTGTCTGAAGCCCACCCGAGCAACTGCCGCGGCGTGTCCCACAGCAGCTTGTTCCGGTCCACCGGATTCGGAAACAGCTGCTCGATCAGCTTGAGTTGCGGCCCGTACTCGACGCGCTCCGGCGCGCGCAGGTAGGGCCAGTCCGATCCCCACACGCAGCGATCGAGCGTGAAGGCCCGCACCAGCTCGTGAATGAACGGCCACGTGTCCGCATGCGGATGCGGCTCGTGCGAGAACTTGGTGAGGCCCGACAGCTTGATCCATGCGCGCCCGCTGCGGCCCAGTTGCAGCAGCGCCTGGAAGGCCCGGTTCGACAGGCCGGCGCGCGGCTCCGGACGGCCGCAGTGGTCGATGAGGATGCGCACGCCCGATTCGTTCAACAGCGGCAGCAGGTCCGGCAACTGGTCCTTCTCGACCTGCACCTGCAACAGCATGCCCAGCTGCTGCAGCATCTTCAGCAGCGGCGCGGTGCCGGTGTAGTAGGCCACGCCCAGGAAGGCCGGGTTGAACGCCACGCCGACGATGCCCTGCGCCTGCAGCGCCGCCAGCGTCTCCAGGCTGCAGTAGTTCTCCACCACTGCAATGCCCTTGAAGCGCCCACCGCTTTGCGCGATGGCATCGAGCAGGCAACGGTTGTCGGTGTCGTAGCCCGAGTTGGGCCCGACCACCAGCGCATGCCCGACGCCATAGGCATCGAGCACCTGCATGAAGAGCTGCGCCGAGCCGCATTCCTGGCCGGCAGGGCGGTAGTGCGTGTCGGATTGGTACGGAAAACGAACGGGGTCGAAGATATGGTTGTGGCAGTCGATCTTGGGCTCGTTGAAGATGCTCATTTCTTGTCCTTCTCCTTGGTCGCCGCCATCATCCTGCGAATCTGGTCCCGCAACTGCTTCGCCACGGTATCGAAAGGTTCGATGTCCTGCTCGGCGCGGCTCAACACCACCGCACCTTCAGCCGAGGCGATCAGCGTGGTGGCAAATTGCCGGGCGATGGCGGGTGTCAGGCCACCTTGCTGAAGCAGTGTGCCCAGGCGCGTGCGCCAGGTGCGGAACACGTTCGTGGCATGCGCCAGCAGCGCCGGTGAATCGGTCGCGACCGTCACCGCCAACACCGCGCAGCCCGCGCCGTTGCCGGAGCGGGTGAGCACCGCGCGCCAGATCGCCAGGAAGTGATCTGTGACAGCCTCGGCCGACGCGCCGGCCTTTTGCTCCAGCGCGCCGACCAGGAAATCGCCCGCCAGGTCGACCGCCGCGCCGACGAGCTGGTCCTTGCCGTCGGGAAAGTGGTGATAGACCGAGCCGCGCGGCGCACCCGTGAGCGCCAGCACCTCCGAGAACGACGTGGATTGCAGCCCGCGCTGGGCGAGCAACTGCACCGCGCCCAGGACCATCTTGCTGCGAACGTCTGCTGCCATTGCATTTCTCTCCACGTTGGAATAATTGCTTGACTATGATGATCGTCATAGTCAAGAATATATGCACACCATCATAGTCAACCCTCGAAGGAGCTTTCCATGCCCATGATCGACGTCTACGCAGCCGCAGACATCTTCCCCGCCGACGCCGACCGCGAACTGGGCGAAGCCCTCTCGATGGCCGTCCTGCGCGCCGAAGGTGTGGCAACGCCCGGGCCATTCCACACGAACAACACCGCGGCGTACATCCACCGCATGGCGCCATCGGCAGTGCAGACGGCCGCTACGGCGCAAGCTCGCACGGTACGCATCCAGATCATCACGCCGCCCGGCTCGCTGAACCGCGAAGGGCAGAAGCAGATCGTGAAGGAAGCGACCGAGATCGTCGCGAAGGTCTCTGGCGACGCGACGTTGCCGGCCCGTACCTGGGTGCTGCTGACCGAGGCGGTGGAGGGCGGCTGGGGCATGTTCGGCACGGCCTTCGGCAAGGAGGAATTCGGCGCGCTGGCGGCCAGGGCGAAGGCGGCTGCAGGCGCCTGACCGAGCGCGATTGGCACGCCGCGAGCACGATTTCGCGGTGCTGACTAAGATGGCCGCCCCAACACTGCGAGCCATCCCATGAGCCTCCCCACTACCCGCCTGGGCCGCACCGGCCTCATCGTGTCGCGCCTTGCACTGGGCACCATGACCTTCGGGCTGCAGACCGACGAGGCCACTTCCTTCCGCATCCTGGACAAGGCCACCGATGGCGGCATCAACTTCCTCGACACGGCCGACGTGTACCCGCTCGGCGGCACCGTCGAGACCACCGGGCGCACCGAGGAGATCATCGGCCGCTGGCTCAACCAGCAGGGCAAGAGCCGGCGCAGCGAGTTCATCGTGGCGACCAAGGCGGCCAACAAGGTCGGCCCCAATCCGTGGGACCAGGGCAACTCGCGCAAGCACTTGCTCGATGCGATCGACGTGTCGCTGAAGCGGCTGCAGACCGACCACGTCGACCTCTACCAGCTTCACCACGACGACCCGAACACGCCGCTCGACGAAAGCCTGGAGGCGCTTGACGTGATCGTGCGTTCAGGCCGCGCGCGCTACATCGGCGTGTCGAATTTCCTGTCGTACCGGCTCGCCCGTTCCATCGGCATTGCGGCAGTGAAGCGGCTGACGCAGTTCGTGTCGGTGCAGCCGCGCTACAGCCTGTTGTTCCGCGAGATCGAGCGCGAACTGCTGCCGCTGGCGCGCGAGGAAGGCCTGGGCGTGATCCCCTACAACCCGCTCGCCGGCGGCCTGCTCACCGGCAAGTACGCGCCCGGCGCCAAGCCGGAGGACAACACGCGCTTCACGCTCGGCACGGCCGGCTCGATGTACCAGGACCGCTACTGGAACGAGCGCAGCTTCAACACCGTGAGCCAACTGCACAAGCTGGCCGAGGAAGCCGGCGTGCCGCTCGCGACGCTTTCCGTCGCCTGGGTGATGGCCAACCCGCTGATCACCGCGCCGCTGCTCGGCGCGAGCAAGCCCGAGCAACTCGATGCCACGCTCGCCGCGGCCGAATACCAGCTGCCCGCCGATCTCAAGCAACGGCTCGATGAGCTGACCGCCGAATACCGCAAGGGCGATGCGCCCCGTTGATACCCAGAGGACACGACTTTCATGAGCATTCCAGAAGACCGCATGGCTCTGCAACTGCGTTCGCTCGTCAAGAAAAACGGCGAGCTTGAACTGTCGCTGGCCAGCGTGCCGGTGCCCGCGCCCGGACCGGACGAGGTGCTGATTCGCGTCGAGGGCTCGCCGCTGAATCCGTCGGACCTGGGGCTGTTGTTCGGCGCGGCCGACATGAGCACGGCCAAGGCATCGGGCTCGGCGGCGGATCGCCCCGTCGTCACCGCCACCGTTCCCGAGGCCGGCCTGCGTGCCACGGCCGGCCGGCTCGATGAATCGATGCCCGTGGGCAATGAAGGCGCCGGTGTGGTCGTGGAGGCCGGTTCCTCGCCGGCCGCGCAGGCATTGCTCGGCAAGACGGTGGCGGCCATTGGCGGGGCGATGTATGCGCAGTACCGCGCCGTGCCCGTTGCGCAGACGCTGCTGCTGCCCGAAGGCGCGACGGCGGTGGACGGCGCCTCGTCCTTCGTCAATCCGCTGACCGCGCTCGGCATGGTCGAGACGATGCGCCGCGAAGGCCATTCCGCACTCGTGCACACGGCAGCCGCGTCCAACCTCGGCCAGATGCTGAATCGCATCTGCATGAAGGACGGCATTGCGCTGGTGAACATCGTGCGCAAGCAGGAGCAGGCCGACCTGCTCAAGGCAATGGGCGCGAAGCATGTCTGCGATTCGAGCGCGCCCACCTTCCTGCAGGACCTGACCGACGCACTGGCCGAGACTGGCGCCACCATCGCCTTCGACGCCACCGGCGGCGGCAGGCTCGGCGGCCAGATCCTCGGCTGCATGGAAGCCGCGATCAACAGGACCGCCAGGGAATACAGCCGCTACGGCTCGGCCACGCACAAGCAGGTGTACCTCTACGGCGGCCTGGACATGCGCCCGACGGAGTTCGTGCGCAATTTCGGCACGGCCTGGGGCATGGGCGGATGGCTGCTGTTCCCGTTCCTGAACAAGATCGGGCCGGCCGCGGCGGAGGTGCTCAAGCGGCGTGTGGCGTCGGAACTGAAGACGACCTTTGCAAGCCACTACTCGAAGGAGATCTCGCTGGCGGACGTGCTGGACCTGGGCACGATCGCGGTCTACAACCAGCGGGCGACGGGGACGAAGTACCTGATCAATCCGAACAGGGGGTTGTAGAAACCGTTCGACCTATCGTCGCTTTTGTTTGAATCCGGATTCCCGTTGGCTTCGAAGGGCAAGAACGAGGACCATGTCAATGTTTGGAATGTATTGGTAGCGCGCGACATAGGCGTATGAGTCGCGGCCGACGAGCAGTTCGCGCCTGCCATTCTTCACGGGCCGACCGATCAACGGACTGTGGCGAAGGATGTCGAACGCCGCGACAAGATCTTTGATGCGCTGCGCGAAGTTCGCAACTTCGAATTGCTCCATGTGGTCGATGAATCGATCGAGGTCATCGAAGACCGCCGGGGCGAGTTCAATGCGGGTCATCCAGGCTTCGTTGGCAGGTCAAGCCGTCGCGCCGCAGGCCTTGCCGGCTTGGCTCCCTTTGCCCTTGCACCGAGATAAGCCTTCGCCTCGTCCCAGGACACCGTCTCTTCAGTCGCCAGGAACTTGGCCCAACGCTTTTCCGCAACGGCATGGAGCGCTTCTTCGGCTTCGACCCGCTCGACCGTCTGTGCGATTGCTTCCACGATGAAGGCATGCGCAGTCTTCCCCGCGCGCTCTGCGGCAGAAGCAATGCGCTCCTTGAGATCGTCTTCGATGCGGATAGTGGTTGTCGACATGTTTCGGCCCTCTATTGACTTCGAATGTAGCACGGTTGTGCTACAGATGCCAAGTGAGGCTTGGTAGGTCCAGGGCGACTGCGTTCAGACGGCGTACTGCGCCTCGCCATTGCCGAAGGACCAGTTCTCCTTGCGCACTTCGACCAGGTTGATGAACACATCCTCGCGGCGCATGCCGAGCCGCTCATGCAGGCCGTCGACGATGGCCTTGTAGAACGTGCGCTTCTGCTCGACGGTGCGCCCCTCGCTCAGCGTGATCTGGAGGATGACGCAGTCCGGCGATCTCGCAATGTCCATGTAGGTCGGGTCGACGATGAAATCCGCGGGCGCATGCTCCGTGATGATCTGGAAGCGGTCGTTCTTCGGCACGTTGATGGTGCTGACCATGGCGTCGTAGATGACATCGCCAATGGTGCGGCGATGGTCGGCGCTCTTGCCGGCGGCGAGATCGATGCGAACGAGGGGCATGGCGAGTCCTTGGAGTGGGCAGAAATTATGGCGACCGGCGGCGCCTTGCGTGAATTCCCCGCGCGCTGCGCCGTCATTGCGCGAATGCTAAGGTCGCCGCCCCGGCTCGAACCCGGAACGCATCCAGAAGGCTCCCCGTGCCCCGTTCCCCCTCTCATGATTCCGGCCGCGTTGCGGCTCCAGGCCTTTCCCCGGCCCTCACCTGGCTCTTCGCCGTGGCTTGCGGCCTCTGCGTGGCCAACATCTACTACGCGCAGCCGCTGCTCGGGCCGATCGCGCTCAGCCTGAACCTGCATGCCGGGCTTGCCGGCCTGATCATGACGCTGACGCAACTGGGCTATGGCCTGGGCCTGCTGCTCATCGTGCCGCTGGCGGACGTGGTCGAGAACCGGCGGCTCGTGGCCACGGCGCTGGTGGGCACGGTGATGGGGCTGGTCGGCATCACGCTCTCGACCTCGGCTGCCGGGTTCCTGGCGGCCTCGCTGCTGGTCGGCGCGGGCGCGGTCGCGGCGCAGGTGCTGGTGCCCTTCGCATCGCACCTCGCACCCGAGGCCACGCGCGGCAAGGTGGTGGGCAACATCATGGCGGGGCTGCTCGCCGGCATCATGCTGGCGCGGCCGTTTTCCAGCATCGTGGCGGCGGCGTTCGGCTGGCGCGCGGTGTTCGGCATCTCGGCGGTGCTGATGACGGTGTTGATCGTCGTGCTGTGGCGCGCGCTGCCCCGGCGCGAGCCGCACGGCTCGGTCGGCTATGCGCGCACCATGGCCTCGCTGCCGGGCATCGCCTGGCGCACACCGGTGCTGCGCCGGCGCGCCGCGTACCAGGGAATGATGTTCGCGGCCTTCCAGACCTTCTGGACCGCCGTGCCCTTGCTGCTGGCGCATGAGTTCGGCCTGGGGCAGGGCGGCATCGCGGCCTTTGCGCTGGCGGGTGCGGCGGGTGCGCTGGCCGCGCCCCTGTCGGGCCGGCTGGCGGACCGGGGCCTGACGCGACCCGCGACCGGCATCGCGATGGCGATCGCGCTGCTGTCCTTTGTGCTGGGCGCCGTGTCGGCCCGGTTCCATTCGATGATCGGCCTGGTGGCGGCGGGCGTGCTGCTCGACGGCGCGGTGCAGTTGTGCCAGGTGCTGAGCCTGCGCAGCCTCTACGTGCTGGCGCCCGAGTTGCGCGGCCGGCTCAACGGGCTGTTCATGACCTTCATCTTCCTCTGTGCGGCCGTGGCATCGGCCCTGGCGGCCGCGGTCTACACCTTCCACGGATGGACGGGCCTTTGCCTGCTGGGCGGGGCCTATGTGGCGCTGGCCCTGGCCTTCTACGCCACCGAGTTCATGCGGCGCCGGCCGGAGCTGGCGGCCACCTGAGGCTCCCTGACGACCCCTCCGGCGCGGATCTCTACAATTGCGCCCCCTTTGCAACTGCCCGGATCTCGCGCCCCATGGACATCGTCGTCAACGAAGAACTCAAAGCCTATATCGACCCGTTGACCCCGGAGGAATACGAATCGCTGGAGCGCAGCATCCTGGCCGAAGGCTGCCGCGATGCCCTGGTGCTCTGGGGCGACGTGCTGGTCGACGGCCACAACCGCTATGGCATCTGCCAGAAGCACGGCCTTCCTTTCCAGACGGTGCAGAACACGCGTTTCCAGTCGATGGAGGACGTGCACCTGTGGATGATCGACCAGCACCTGGGACGGCGCAGCATCTCCGACTTCCAGCGCGGCGTGCTGGCGCTGCGCAAGCGCGAGATCGTGGCGGCGCGCCGTTCCGCACCTCCCGCGGCGCCCGCGACGGAAGAGGCAACCGCGGCTGTGGCTGAAACGGCCAGCGCCGACCACGCAGTGCCGCCGCTCGAACCGCTCGATTCCCGCGAGGCGCTGGCCCGGGCCGCGCGCCTGAGCAGCAGCCAGGTCGTGATGATCGAGAAGATCCAGAAGCAGGCCACGCCCGAACTGGTCGAGGCGATCAAGGCCGGCACGATCTCGCTGAGCGCGGGCGCGGCCGTGGCCAGCTTGCCGGCGCAGGAGCAGGTTGCCGCCGCGGCCGCCGGCAAGGACGAACTGAAGCAGGCCGCCAAGCGCGTGCGCGAGGCCAAGCGCAAGCCACGCGAGGAAGCGCCCGCTGACGCGGAGACGCCCCTGGAGCAGGCCGATCCCTCGGCGGACACCGTGGAATCGTTGCGCAAGCGTGTGGCGGAGCTGACCAGTGAGAACACCGCGTTGCGCAAGCAGGTGGCGAACCTGCTGAATCAATTGCTGGCGCGTCCGGGCGCCGATGCGCCGGAGGCCGAGGACGCGTCCGCGCCGTTCTGATGGCAAAGCCACATCGACTTGAGAGCCCCCAGGGCCGTGCTGCGCCCCACCCGCCCCCCGAGGGGGATCAAGTCGAGATGGCAAAGCCACATCGACTCGAGACCGCCGAGCGGCCTTCCCAAAGCCCCTGACGGCATGCATGCCGCGCATCCCCGGCGCACAATCGTGGTCCGATGCGCCGCATCCTCGTCCTCCTTGCCTTGAGCCTGTTCGGCCCGCTGTGCAGTGCCGAGGTGGTCCGTTGCACCGACGCTGCGGGTCATGTGAGCTACACCGATGGCAAGTGCCCTGCGAGCACGAAGGTCACGCGCCTGACCTTGCCGGAACCGATGGTGGTGAACCGCGGCGAGTCCGATGCCGTTCCTCCCGACCGCCCTGCGACCCCGGCGCCAGCCCCGCTGCCGCCCCCGCATGCCGTGGTGCCGGCGCCCCCGGCGCCCGTCATCGGCGACTACGGCGGCGACCCCGTCGTCGCCGACTACGGCTATCCCTACGGCGGCTACCGGCCCGTTCCGCCGCGCAACATGGGTCCGCGCCTGCGCAACTGCGACGCCGCGGGCTGCAGCGACAAGCAGGGCAATCACTACGACCGCACCGGCACCTTGAACCGCTACAAGAGCCTCGACGGCAGGACCTGCACGCCGGTGGGCACCACGGTCGTCTGCCGCTGAGCCTGGACGAAAAGGCCGGCTACATCGCCCAGATGCGCGGGCTGGACGCGGGCAGTCTCCACAGTTCGGCGCGCCAGGCCTGCCACACGCGGCGCAGCAATTGCATCGCCGGCTCGACCACCGGCGCCAGCACGCGCAGCACCACGATCTCCGCATGCGGGCTGGTGGCGCCAGCGCTCTCGGCGAGCACATCGGCATCGGCCAGCCCGCGCGCGATTTCCAGCAGTGCATCGCGCCGCGCCTTTCCCATCGGCGTGCCCGAGACGACGAACAAGGAAGCCATGCACCGGTGCCCCGCCAGTCCGATCGGGCTGGCCAGCAGGCGCTGGTCGCTCGCGTCGATGCGCCCGCGTTCCAGCCACACGCCCGGCGCCTCGATGTGCTGCAGCAGCGAGCCGCGCTCGAAAGGCAGGTTTGCATTCGGCAGGCCCAGCGCCGTGACGTCCCAGCCGATGAGTTCCGCCCCCGGCGCTGCCTCGATGCGCAGGCGGTTCTCCGCTTTGCAGCCGCTGTAGCAGAGCGCTTCGAGCGGCAGCCATTCGAGGCGCGCATCGGCGTCGAGCCGGATGCGCGTGTCCTGCAGCGCCACCTCGCCCTCGGAGCGATAGAAGCGCGTGGCGCCCGGCGTGGTCAGCAGGCCGTGGCTGCCGGGCGCGCCGTGGATGTCGATGGTCAGGGTGTCGCCGCCGACCAGGCCACCGGGCGGGTGCACCAGCACGTTGTGACAGATTGCGTCGCCTTCCGGATAGAGGCTCTGCAGGATGCGCAGCGGCCCGTCGTGGCGATGACGGGCAACGCTGCGGCCGGATTCCTGTTGGTAGTCGAGTTGGAGGCGGGCGTGCCAGGGCATGAATGGAGGGAAGCGGGTGCGTGGCCGGACGGAAGGTCCATCCGGCGGGCGCGTGGATCGAAGCGCTCTCGAAGCGCGAAGGGCGGCCGGTCGAATGTAACCAGACTTCGCGTCGCGCCGGCCTGCGCCGCCGGTCGCGGGCGTGCTACTCGTGTTCCTTCAGCAATCGGCCAGAGACGTACACCTTCACCTCCACGCCCTCGGGCCGGCAACTCATCCTGAACTCCGTGTCGGCGAGCGACTTGCCGACCCAGGTCAGCGTGAACACGGTGGCGTCGCCGAACGCGGAGGCGGCCGCGAAGTTGTGGCGGTTGACTTCCATGATGACGCGCAGGTCTTCGCCGTCCTGCTCGATCTCACCGCGAAAGAACTGCAGGTCGTCCGCGCCGTAGACGTGCTGGTTGCGGATCAGCACCGCGCCGGTGCCCAGCATGCCCTTGTCGGTGGTGAAGCTCGATTCGTAGATTCCGTTTCGCATGGTTTCCTGTCCCCGTTGCTGGATGGCACAACAGTGCCGATGATCGCTGCACCAGCGTGCTGCACGCCAGGCTCGGCGCGATATTTGCGTGTCACAGCCTGATCGGACCATTCTGCCGGTCTCTCAAGATGAGGAACTGCCCATGTTCGGACTGACATCCCTCGGCATCGTTCACACGGCGATCAGCCTGGTCGCGGTCGCGGCGGCCGTGATCGCCGTGCTTCGCTACAAGGAGATTCCGCCCGGCACGCGGGTGGGGCAGGTCTACATCTGGACCACCGTGCTGACCTGCCTCACCGGCTTCGGCATCTTCCAGCATGGCGGCTTCGGCAAGCCGCATGCGCTGGGCATCCTGACCTTGATCGTGCTGGCGATCGCCGCCGTGGCGGGGCGCACCCCGCTGTTCGGCCGGGCGTCGAAGTACGTCGAGACCCTCAGCTACACCCTGACCTTCTTCTTCCACATGATCCCGGGCTTTACCGAATCGCTGACGCGGCTGCCCGCGGGCTCGCCGGTGTTCTCGGGCCCGGACGACCCGGGCCTGCAGCCAGTGATCGGTGTCGTGTTCGTGCTGTTCGCGATCGGCATGGTGCTGCAGGTGCTGCGCCTGCGCGGCGCCGGTCGGGCGGCGGCCCCGGCTTAGGAGGCTCTGAACAAGTCCTCCGCGGACCGCGCATCCTCGGCTCGGGCGGTCTGCGGCGTTGCAAATCCTCGCCATAGCTTCGGCTATGGCTGCGGTTCGCGCCTTGCATCCCATCCCGAGCCGACGCGCGCGCCCTCGCGGGGACTTGTTCAGAGCCTCCTTGGCGCCGGCCCTCGAAAGCGCCATTGCCGGTGCCACCGAAGCGTGGCACGCTGCCCTTCCCCGATGAATTGCAAAGGAGTGGGTTCATGCCGAACATCACGCTGGACATCAATGGCGCCCCGCGTTCCATCGACGCGTGGGACGCCGATATGCCCTTGCTCTATGCCTTGCGCAACGACCTCGGCCTGCACGCGGCCAAGTTCGGCTGCGGGCTGGGGCAATGCGGCTCGTGCACCGTGCTGCTCGATGGGGCGGCGGCGCGCTCGTGCCTGACCAGTGTGGGCGCGGCGGCCGGCAAGCGCATCGTCACCGCCGAGGGCCTTGGCGCGCCCGCGAAGCCGCATCCGGTGCAGGCCGCCTTCATCGCCGAGCAGGCCGCGCAGTGCGGCTACTGCACCAACGGCATGGTGATGTCCACCGTGGCGCTGCTGGCGCACACGCCCAGGCCCACACGCGAGCAGGCGCAGCAGGCGCTGGCCGGCAACCTGTGTCGATGCGGCTCGCATGACCGCGTGCTGCGCGCAGTGCAGCGTGCGGCGGATGCGGGGAGGGCGTGACCATGGCGCATCTCCTCCCTGCGATCGCACTCCCCGGCGCGTTGTCGCGCCGCGCCGCGCTCAAGGCCGGCGCGCTCTTCGTCGGCTTCTGCCTGGCGCCGGGCGGCCCGGCACTTGGGCAGGCTGCGGGCGCATCGGCGGGCGCAGCGCGCAGCCTGGCGCTCGACAACGTCGACTCCTTCCTCGCGATCGGCACCGACGGCACGGTGGTCATCTATTCCGGCAAGGTCGACCTCGGCACCGGCCATCGCATCGCGATCCGCCAGATGGTGGGCGAGGAGCTGGGTATCGGCGTCGAGCGCATCGAACTCATCGAAGGCGACACCGCACTCACGCCCGACCAGGGACCAACCGCCGGCAGCACCGGCATCATGCGCGGCGGTGTCCAACTGCGCCAGGCCGCCGCGACGGCGCGCGAGGCGCTGCTGGCCCTGGGCGCACAACGGCTGCAGGCGCCGGTCGAGCAACTGTTGCTGGCCAGCGGCGAGGTGAGGGCGGCCGATGGCCGCAGCGTCGGCGTTGCATCGCTGGTCGGTGGCCGCAGCTTCGACGTCAAGATGAACCCGAAGGCGCCGCTGAAGAAGCCGGCCGACTACAAGCTGGTCGGCCAGTCGCTGCCGCGTCCGGACATTCCCGCCAAGGTGACGGGGCGGCATGTCTATGTGCATGACCTGGTGGTGCAGGGCATGCTGCACGGGCGCGTCGTGCGGCCGCCGTCGGTGGGTGCGAAGGTGCTGGCCGTCGACGAGTCGTCGGTCGCCAGGCTGCCGGGCGTGCGCGCGGTCCGCATCGCGGATTTCGTCGGCGTTGTCGGTGCGGACGAATGGGCCACGGTGCGCGCGGCGCGCAAACTCAAGGTGCAGTGGAGCGAGAGTGCGCCGCTGGTCGGCCATGCCGCGCTGGTCGACTGGGCGCGCAGCGGTCCGTTCGTGGCCGAGGAAGTCATCACGGCCAAGGGCGATGCCGCGCGCGTCGATGCCTTGCGCGATGCGCCCGACGTGCTGCGCGCAACCTATTCGTGGCCGATCCAGTCGCACGGTTCCATCGGGCCGTCGTGCGCGGTGGCCGATGTGCGCGCGGATGCGGGCACGGTGTGGACCGCGTCGCAGGCGAGCCACCGCTTCCTCAACATCTTCGCCGCGCTGGTCGACGTGCCGCGCGACAAGCTGCGCGTGATCTACCTCGACGGCCCCGGCTGCTATGGCATGAACGGCAGCGACGATGCCGCCGCCGATGCGGTGCTGCTGTCGAAGGCCGTCGGCAAGCCGGTGCGCGTGCAATGGAGCCGCGAGGACGAACTCGGCTGGGACCCGAAGGGCCCGCCGCAACTGCTCGACATGGCCGCGACGCTCACGCCCGAGGGCGGCATCGATGCCTGGCAGACCGACATGTGGGTGCCGCGCGCGACCGCGAACCTCGAATGGATTCCGTTGCTGTCGCCGCTCGCTGCGGGCATGCGCCAGCCCGTCGGCCAGTCGACCGGCCTGGTGTCGCAGAACGGCGATCCGCCCTACGCGCCCAAGGCCGTGGTTGTGAAGGCGCACTGGCTCGGCCCGGCGCCTCTGCGGCCGTCGAACATCCGTGCACCGGGCAAGGTGGCAAACTGCTTCGCGGTCGAGAGCTTCGTCGACGAACTGGCGGCGAAGGCCAAGGCCGATCCGCTGGCATTCAGGCTGCAGCGCGTGTCTAACCCGCGCAGCGCGGAGGTGATTCGCCGCGTCGGGCAGATGATGGACTGGAAGCCCCGGCCATCACCCAGTGTCGCGCCGACACGCGGCGCCATCGCGATGGGCCGCGGCATGGCTTTCATCCACTACAAGAACAGCGAGACCCATGTCGCGGTGGCGATGGAGGTCGAGGTGGATCGCGACAGCGGCCGGATCGCGGTGCGGCGCGTCTGCTGCGCGCACGACTGCGGGCTGATGATCAACCCCGACGCGGTGCGTGCGCAGGTGGAAGGCAACATCCTGCAGACCCTGTCGCGCACCTTGTACGAGGAGACCACCTTCGACCGCTCGCGCGTCACGAGCGTCGATTGGCAGAGCTATCCGCTGCTGCGCTTCCCGGCGGTGCCGCGCATCGAGATCGCGCTGATCGATCGTCGCGACGAGCCGCCGCTGGGCGCCGGGGAGGCGGCCTCAAGCCCGGTGCCGGCGGCCCTGGCGAATGCGATCTTCGACGCGACGGGGGTGAGGATGCGCAGCGTGCCCTTGCTGAGCGACAAGTTGAAGGCGCTGATGGCGTAGTGGGCCGCGGTCAGATCAACGAGATCTCCTGCGCCCGCGCCAGCGCACTGGTGCGGTTCTTCACGCCGAGCTTGGTGAAGATGTTGTGCAGGTGCCATTTCACCGTGGCCTCCGACAGGAACAGGCTTTGCGCCAGTTCGCGGTTGCCGAGTCCCGCCTTCAGCAGGCGCAGGATCTTGAGTTCGCGCTCGGTCAGTTCCTCGGTCTCGCTGCGCGCGGCGGCGGGCCGTTGCGGCAGGGGCGTGGTGCGGCCGGCGGCTTGCAATAGTTGCTCGAGGTAAGCGAAGGGCACCAGCTTGTCGCCGCTGGCTGGACGAAGGTCGCCGCTGGCTGTGCGCAGTTCGCCTCGGCTGGCGTGGATCGTCTCCACCATGTCGAGCAACAGCGCATCGCCGTCGAGCCAGCTTCGAAGCAGCCCGCAGCGGGCGCCGAGCGCGAGCGCCTCGTCGAGCGTGCGCAGCGCCTGTGCGCGGTCGAGGGCGCGGTGCTGGTGCATGGCCTTCATTGCCAGCAGCCGCGCGAGCTGGGCCTGGTGGCCGTCGCGCTGGGCGCGCCGGATCGCATCGTTGAGCGCACCGGCGGGGTTTGCGCCTTGCTGGGCCGTGAGCCGCAGCCGCAGCGTGGACAGGCAGACGCTGTCGTCCTCATCGACGGCCGCGGTGGCGGCCGGGCCGACCAGCCCGTAGGACTGAGCCAGCTTGTGTGCCTCGTCGAGCGCGCCGGCCTGCAGGCGCAAGGTGCAGCGCTCCGCCGCGAGGATGCGCGCCAGGCGCGGCAGCTTGAGCCGGTGGCCGAGCGATTCGCCTTCGAGCAGGCAGGCATCGGCCGCGGCCAGGTCGCCCGCAAGCCGCGACAGCCGCGCCCGCGTCAGGTAGCCGGCGGTCGTCATCTCCACCAGCCCGTGCTCGTCGATGAAGGGCAGGCCCAGCTCGACGAAGCGCCGGGCCTGCTGCAAGTCGCCTTGCTCGTAGCAGACCTCCGCGGCCAGCAGCGTGAGCATGGAGCCCGCGTACGAAGCGAGGCCCAGGCTGCGCTCCACGGTCGCGATGCCGGTGCGGGCCTGCGCCATCGCATCGTTGAAATCGCCGCGCCGCATGGCCAGCATCATGGCCAGCGCCGATGCCCAAGCCAGGCCGTAGTCGGCATCGCACTCCTCGAAAGCGCGGCGTGCGATGGCGAGCGCCTGCTGGCCCTGTTCGAAGGCATCGGAGGCGCAGCAGCCGCTGGCCAGCACGTTGGCCACCACGCCGGTGCGGAAGGCGTTGGCACGCGGCCATGACTTGAGCCAGCCCTCGCTGCGCGACTTGGCCAGCAAGGGCTCGCCGGTGTGGGCCCAGTAGACGCATCGGATCATCTCGACCACGCAGCGCAGGTCATCGTCACCGTCTTCCGCACAAGCGCTTTCCAGCGCGCGCAACTCCTGCTCGGCCTCCGGATAGTGTCGCGTCAGCACCAGCGACCATGCGTGGCCGGTGCGGATCTTCGGGCGCGCATGAACCAGGGCTTGCGGCAGCCGCGTGAGCCAGGCCAGCAGGGTCGCGTGCTCGCCGCGGTGCTGCACCAGTTCGGCGGAGAAGTCGGCGACCAGGTCGGCCGCGCGCTCCAGGTCCTGCCCTTCGAACGCATAGCGCACCGCCTCGTGCGGCAGGCGATGGCGCTGGAACCAGTCGCTGGCGCGCAGGCTGATGGCGCGCGCCGCATCGCCGGGCCGCTCGCGGCTGCGGCCGCGCAGGTAGTCGGCGAACAGGTGGTGATACCGGAACCAGGTGCGGGAACGGTCCAGCCCCGAGAGGAACAGGTTGCGGCTCTGCACCTCGGCCAGCATGGCGCGGCTGTCCTGGCGGCCGAGCACCTCATCGCAGAGTTCGGCGCAGAAGCGCTCCAGGCCCGCGGTGTCGAGCAGGAAGTCGCGCAGGTCGGGCCGCAGGCTGTCGAGCACCTGCTCGCCGAGGTAGTCGGTGATGTCGCGGTCGGTGCCGGAGAAATCGGCGAGGAAGGCGCCGCGGTCGTCGCTCTCGCGCAGGGCGAGCGAGGCCAGTTGCAGGCCGGCGATCCAGCCTTCGGTGAGGTCGTGCAGCGTCTCGACCTGCGCGCGGTCGAGCGGCGCGCCGCTCACGCGCCCGACGAAATCGGCGGCTTCGTCGAGGCCGAGGCCGAAGTGCGCGGCATCCAGTTCGAGCAGCTCGCCGCGCAGGCGCAACTGGCTCACCTGCAAGGGCAGGCGCGTGCGGCTGGCGATCACCAGGCAGACGTTCTGCGGCAGGTGCGCCAGCAGCCATTCGAGCTTGCGGTGCACGGCTTGCTGCTGCACCAGGTGGAAGTCGTCCAGCACCAGAATCAGGCGCCGGTCATGGTTCACCAGGTCGTGCAGCAGCGAGGCCACGATGGCGTCCGGCGAGGCCATGCTGCCGCCGTCGGCCTGGGCCAGCGCGTGGCGGCCGAGGCGCGCGTCGGCATGGTGCAGCGCGGCGGCCAGGTAGCGCAGGAAGCGCAGCGGGTCGTTGTCCTCGGCATCGAGGCTGAGCCATGCGGTGGTGATGCCGCGCGCGTCGAGCTGCGACACGAACTGTGCGAGGGCGGTGGTCTTGCCGTAGCCGGCTGGCGCGGTGACGCTCAGCAGGCGCCGCGTGAGGCCCGCATGCAGCAGGGCGGACAACTGCGAACGTGCGAGCAGCCGCAGCGAGAGCTGTGGCGGCGCGAGCCGCGATTCGACGAGCACCGCGGCCGATGCCTCGGCCGCGCCTGCGTTGCCCATTGCGCTGCTGCCTTGCGCCATGTTTGTTGCCTCTGGTTTGGGCTGATGCTGGTCAGCGTTGGAACATGGAGTTTGCAGGGATTCGTCGGTTGCTGGAATGCGGACTTGACCGTACGCGAAAGACGCGAAGAAACGCGAAGGACGCAAAAAATACAAAAGGAAATCCAGAAGGAATCTTTCGGTTTCCTTTCGCGTCCTTCGCGGAACCTTCGCGTCCTTCGCGTACGGTCAAGTCCGATCCCGTATTCCCGGCATCAAGTCAGCGCTCGGTGGAGCGAACGCGCCTGCTCACGTCGGCTTCCAGTCGATCGTCCAGCGCACCGGAAGCCGCCCGAGTTCCGCTTCGGCCTGCTGCACAAGTGCCATGCCGTCTGAACCTCCAGGCCGCTGCGCCACGATCCGCGCCTCCAGCCCGTGCTTCGGATGCGGCGCCACCGCCACTTCGACATCGACATCCCCGCACACCTTGCGCAGCGTTTCGCGCAGCGCCTTCTCGATCGCCAGTTCGCGCAGCTTCGGCTTGAAGATCTTGTTCACCGCCGTGAGCGGCAGCGCATCGAGCACCACCACGTCGACCGGCACGGCAGCACGCTCGGTGATCACGGCGCGCGCGTGCGCCAGCAAGTCGGCGGCATCGCAGCTTGCGCCCTTGCGCAAGGTGACGTAGGCCATCGGCAGTTCGCCCGCATGGCCGTCGGGCTTGCCGACCGCCGCGGCCATCTCGACGGCAGGGTGCCGCATCAGGCCTTCCTCGATCATCGCGGGATCGATGTTGTGGCCGCCGCGAATGATCAGGTCCTTGGCCCGTCCGGTCAGCCAGAAATAGCCTTGCGCATCCTGCCGCCCGAGGTCGCCGGTGTTGAGCCAGCCATCGGCCAGGCAGATGCCCTTGTTGTCGCTGTCTTTCACGTAGCCGGAGAACACGTACGGGCCGCGCAGCAGGATGGTGCCGATCTCGTCGACCGCGGCATCGCGCTGCGGCTCGCCATCGGCGCCGAGCTGCGCGACCTTCATCTGCTGGTAGGGCAGGCGCAATCCGATCGAGCCGATGGCGCGGTGCCCGTCGCGCGGGTTCAGAGAGCTCACGCAGGTGGCCTCGGTCATGCCATAGCCCTCGAGCAACTTGAGCCCGGTGGCCGCCTCGAAGCGGTTGAACAATTCGATCGAGAGCGGCGCCGCGCCGCAGACCGCGAAGCGCAACGAGCTCACGTCGACGCCCTCTCGCGGCACGTTGAGCAGCGCCGACAGCACCGTTGGCACGGAACTGAACAGGGTCGCCTTGTAGCGTTCCACCGAGCGCCAGAAGCCGCCGATGGTGCGCGCATCCCGGTAGCCCGCGCTCGACAGCATCACCACATGCGCGCCGACGCTGAAGGGCGCCAGCCCGGTGATCAGCATGGCGTTGGAGTGGAACAGCGGCAGGCCGCACAGCAGCGTGTCCTGCGGTCCCATGGAGAGGGCGGTCGACACGGCCCAGGCATTGGCCGCCTCGTTGAAATGCGTGCGGCGCGCCAGCTTGGGCGTGCCGGTGGTGCCGCCGGTGTGGAAGTACGAGGCCACGTCGTCACCTTGCGGCGGCGCGGCGCCAACCAGTGCGTCGCCGGGTTGCTGCGCCAGCAGCGCATCGAAGTCCAGCGCCCACGGCGGGCAGGGGCCATGGCCGCCCACGCGCACGACGGCGCGCAGCGTCGGCACCCGGTCGCGCAGGGCTTCGACCTTTTCCCAGATGCCGGGTTGTTCTTGCCGGCCCAGCGCCACGATCACCACCGTGCCCGCCGCGTTCAGGATGCCGACCATGTGCTCGACTTCGAGGAAGGGATTCACCGGGTTCACGATGCCTGCCGCCTCGGCGCCCCAGAGCGTGAAATGCGTTTCGGGCAGGTTCGGAAGCAGGTACGAGACCACGTCCGTCCGCCCCACGCCGAGCGCAATGAACGCATTGGCCGCCTGCGTGACGCGGCGGTACAGCGTGCCGTAGTCGTAGCGCGTTTCCCCGTCGGCCGCATCACCGCTCGGCACGAAGGTCAGCGCCGGCGCTTCGGGCGTGGCCTCGGCCTGCCGCGCGATGGCGGCATGGCTGGACACCGGCTGCTCCAGCCGGGTCTCGATCGGCAACTGCTCCAGCGCCTCGACGTCGGCCAGCGTGCGCAGTGGCGCGTGAGCGCTCGTCGTCATCGATGAACGCCTTCAGTCCTGCACGGTCAGCTCGGGCTTGGCCACCAGCCCGAAGCTGCGCAGCACGCCCAGCAACTCGTGGTGCCCGAAAGCCTGGCAGCCCGATGCGAAGCCGATGCGCTTCGGCGGCTGCTGCAGCAGCGAATGCGCGGCATAGGCCTGCAGCAAGCCGGTCTGCTTGTAGTTGCAGTTGCCGAAGATCACGCAGTGCGCGCGGCCCAGCGGCCCGGTGGCGTGCACCGAATCGACCGACTTGTTCAGGCGTGGGTTTTCGCGCGGCGGCATGCTGTTCATCACGCCGGCTGCCGTCTGCGCCAGCGCGGCATAGCGGTCGTCGGGATTCATGCCTTCGGTCGCCTTGAGCGCGGCGGCGACGATCTGCGGCACGCCCAGCATCAGCGGCTTGTTGAACACGCCGCCCAGGACCTTGACGTTGGACACGCGCGGATCCTTCTTGAACCACACCGGATGCGAGGTGCCGCCCCAGGGCAATGCAAGCGCCATCTCGTGCTGGCCCGGGATCGCGAGGCTGTAGAGGCCCGCGTCGGGCTGCCATTCGACGTACTGGTTCTGGTAGAGGTGGAAGGCCTTCGACGTGGCCGCGTTGACCAGAATGGTCTGCGTCGACGCGATGGTCGGGCTGCCGCCCCAGAACACGGCGATGTCGAGCGTGTCGAGGCCCGGCGTTTCCAGGCAGAGCTGCGCGGCGATCTCGCCGGTGGTGTACATCTGCGCGAGGCCGGGCGACAGCAGCAGGCCGGCTTGCGCAAAGCTGGCGCCGTACTTCGCTTCCAACGTGATGAGCCAGTCCTGTTCGCCGGTGGTGTCGGTGTAGTGGCACTTCGCGGCCAGGCAGGCGTCCACCACCTCGGGGCCGAACTTGGCGAACGGCCCGACGGTGTTGAGCACCACGGAGGCGCCGGTGAAGAGGGCGGTCAACGCCTCGACCGTGTGCGCCACTTCGACCACTTGATACGTTGCTGTCTCGATGCCGGCGACGTTGGATTTCATCGCTGCGTTGAGCTTGTCGGCGCTGCGGCCGGCCGCGATGAAGGGGATGCCGAACTCGCGCAGGTACTCGCAGACCAGCCGGCCGGTGTAGCCGCTCGCGCCGTAGACGACGACGGGCTTCTTGTTGTTGTCGCTCATGTTGTGTTTCCTTGCCAAGTGACGGTGACAGATAGATGCGGAAAGATCAGAGCAGCGACGAACTCACGCCGCCGTCCAGCACGAAGCCGCTGCCGTTCGAGAAGCTGGCCCGCTCGGAGGCCAGGAACACGGCCAGGTGGGCCACTTCTTCGGGCGTGCCATAGCGGCCCTGGCGCTGCGCGACCACGGCGTCGAAGTCCGGGATGTTGAGCATCTGCTCGAAATCCTTCTTGCGCGGCTTGACCATGTCGGTGTCGACGAAGGCCGGCAGGATCGCGTTGACGCGGATGTTGTGCGCGCGCAGTTCGACCGCGGCCGTCTGCGTGAGCGACATGACGCCGGCCTTGGCCGCGGCGTAGCTGCCGATCAGCGGGACGGCCGCCTTCGCCGTGACCGAGGCCATCGTCACGATCGCGCCGCCGCCTGCGGCGATCAGCGCCGGCGCCGCGTAGCGGATGCAGAGGAACACGCCGTCGAGGTTGATCGACGTCACTTCGCGCCACTGCTCGTAGCTCATCGCGGCCAGTGAAGAGAGCGTGGCGATGCCCGCGTTGGGCACCATGATGTCGAGCCGGCCATGCTGCTTCACGGCAGTGGCCACCAGCGCCTCGACCTGCTCCGGCACGCGCACGTCGCAAGCCACGGCCGTCGCGCCTGGCAGCGAAGCCGCCACCTTCTGTGCCGCGCCGGCATCGACGTCCGACACGATGACCTTTGCGCCCTCGGCCGCGTAGGCACGCGCGATGGCCTCGCCGAGCCCACGCCCCGCGCCCGTGACGATGGCGACCTTGCCCTGAAGAAGTTTCGTGCTCATTGGGTAACCTCCGTGCTGCGTACTGCGGTGCCAGCGCCTGCTGGCGGCCGAGCGGCGCTCATAGCAATCCGGCAGACAGGCCGCCGTCCAGGATGTAGTGGGAGCCGGTGGTCCAGCTGGCGGCGTCGGAGGCGAGGAAGGCCGTCATCTCGGCCACCTCCTGCGGCGTGCCGAGTCGCAATTGCTTCACCGCGACCAGCGCGCTGAAGGGCACGCCGACGATGGCTTCGACGGTCGGTATCAGCCGGTCGACCATCGCCGTACCGATGAAGCCGGGGCACACCGCGTTGACGCGGATGCCGGTGGGCTTGAGCTCGGCCGCGGCCGTGCGCGTGAGCTGCAGCACCGCCGCCTTCGAGGCCGCATACGAACCGAACAGCGGCACGCCATTGGTGCCCGCCAGCGACGAGATGTTGACCACCGAGCCCTTGCCCGACGCCACCAGCGCGCCGAGCGCGGCGCGCATGCCGAGGAACACGCCCATCACGTTGATGTTCATGAGCCGGCCGATCTCTTCCTCGGTCTGGTCGAACAGTGGCTTGACGATCTCGATGCCGGCGTTGTTGACGAGCGTGTCGAGGCCGCCGAAAGCGGTGGTCGTGGCTTCGACGGCGGCGGCCCAGTCAGGAGCCTTCGTGACGTCGCAGCGCACGGAGCGCGCCATCGGTCCGAGGTCGGCGGCGGCCTTCGCGGCACCCGCTTCGTCGATGTCGGCGAGCATCACCTTCGCGCCCCGCTCGACGAAGAGCCGCGCGATCGCGAGGCCAAGCCCCTGCGCCGCGCCGGAGATGAGGGCCTTGCGGCCCTGCAGTTCGATCATGTGCTTGTCTCCTGTCCGCCTGTGGTCGGCGGGTGGAGGCATTCGAACAGCGGCGGGCTTGTGCCGCCGCCCAACTAAAGGTTGGTTTTTCGTGCTGCGATGCAGCACCTGCCTACCGGGACATCAGCGCTTCCACGCCCCCACATGCGGCGCACTCGCCTCGTCCAGCAGCGCCGGCCCGATGCATTCGATCGCATGCGGCGACGCACGGAACACATCGCGGCAGGACAGCTCCGCATCGCGCTGGTCCTGCCGCTCCCCGCGGAACACGCGCAGCCGCGCGGCGTCGATGCCGAAGACCACGCGGCCGATGTTCGACCAGAAGATGGCGCCGGCGCACATCACGCAGGGCTCACCCGACGCGTACAGCGTGGCGCCCGCCAGGTCTTCCCGCGTGAGGCCGCGCCCGGCCAGCGCGCGCACGGCGTTGGTCTCCGCATGACCGGTGCAGTCGCCGGTCTCGACAGTGTTGTTGTAGGCCTCGCAGATCACCTCGTTGTGGGCCGAGACGATGACGGCGCCGAACGGCCGGTTGCCGCGGCGTGCAGCCGCATGCGACCAGCCGATGGCCTTGCGCAGGTAGCGGCCATCGCGTTCTTCGAGAGAGGTTTCCGGGGGGAATGTGTTGTTGTCGCCGGGGTTCATGCGTTCGCTGCGGGGCGCCTGGATGTCTTCAATATGCCATGCACGGTACGTGCCCGGCAATCGGGCTCCTCCTGCCGCGCCATGCAACATAGTTCACGCCGCGGGCAACTATGTCGTGGCGGGGCGGGCCGAAGTGTTGTATGCAAGCACATCCACATACGCCGCGTTGCCGGGCGCACGCAGAATGCGCCCCATGACCGAACCCAGCGCACTTTCCGACAGCCAACTGATGGCGCGCGCCCACTTGTGGCGCAGGAAGTCGATGATGGGGTCGCGCGACGCGGGCTCCATCGCGCGTGCACACGAGATCGAGATGCGCCGCCGTCTTGGCGGCGCGACCACCAAGGGTGCGCCCTTGGCGCAGGGACGGGCGCAGCGCCGCAAGTGGTGGCGGCTCTGGTAGGGTCCTGAGTCTCCCGACGCACGGCCCTGGGCAGGTAGTCCGCGCGGTTCGTCCGGGGCGGCTTTCGAAGGTGGGGCAAGCGCGGGCACGTACCTTCAACGCAGCGAGGCGATGCGCGCCTCGATCGCGGCGCGCAGCACGCAATCGCTACTCGGGCACCTTCAACTCGCGCCGCACCTTCAACGCCTTCTCCCGCGCATGGCACCCATCGAAGTGGTCGTTGACCAGCCCCATCGCCTGCATCAGCGCATACATCGTGGTCGGCCCCACGAAGGTCCAGCCCTTCTTCTTCAGATCCTTCGAGAGCGCCACCGATTCGGGCGAGGTGGTCATGGCCTTCACATTGGCCAGCGTGAAACGCTTCGGCCTGCTCTTCGGGTCGGGCTCGAAGCCCCAGCAGTACGCCGCCAGCGAACCGTGCTGCTCGCGCAGTTCCAGCACACGGCGCGCGTTGTTGATGGCCGACTCGATCTTGCCCCGATGCCGCACGATGCCGGCGTCGGCCAGCAGCCGCGCCACGTCCTTCTCGCCGAAGCGCACCATCTTCTCGGCCTCGAAGTTCGCGAACGCGGCGCGGAAGGCCTCGCGCTTGTTGAGGATGGTGAGCCAACTCAGCCCGGCCTGGAAGCCTTCCAGGCACAGCTTCTCGAACAGGCGTCGGTCGTCCGTCACCGGAAAGCCCCACTCCTCGTCGTGGTAGCGCTGGTAGAGCGGCGTGGCGGCGCACCAGCTGCAGCGCATCTGGCCGTCGCCGCTGTCGAAGAGGCCGGAGGGGAGTGTCATTGCAGTTCGAATCCTTGCTGCTTCACGGCCACCGAATCCAGCCCGATCTGCACGTTGAACTGGCCCGCCTCCGCGGCGTACTTCAGTTGCGCGTTGAAGAATTTCAGCTTGTCTTCATCGATGGTGAATCGCACGACCTTCTCCTCGCCAGGTTGCAGCATCAGCTTGCGGAAATCCTTCAGCTCCTTGACCGGCCGCACCACCGACGCGGCCACGTCCTGGATGTAGAGCTGCACCACCGTCTCGCCGGCGCGCTGGCCGGTGTTCTTCACGGTCACGCTCGCTTCCAGCCTGGCATTGCGCGCCATCGTCCTGCTCGACAGCGTCACGTCCGACAGGCTGAAGTCGGTGTAGCTCAGGCCATAGCCGAACGGATACAACGGCCCTGTCACTTCCTCGAAATACTGCGAGGTGTAGTTGCCCGGCTTGCCCTCGGTGAACGGGCGCCCGAGGCGCGGCTTGTTGTAGTAGGTGGGAATCTGGCCGAGCGAGCGCGGGAACGAGATGGGCAGCTTGCCGGAGGGGTTGTAGTCGCCGAACAGCACGTCGCTGATCGCGTTGCCGCCTTCGGTGCCGGTGTACCAGGTCTCGAGGATGGCGTCGGCTTCCTTCTGCTCGCGCGCCAGCGTCAGCGGGCGGCCGTTCATCAGCACCATCACCAGCGGCTTGCCGGTGGCCTTGAGGGCCGTGACCAGCGCGCGCTGGCCGGCCGGCAGGTCGAGGCTGACGCGGCTGGAGCTTTCATGCGACATGCCGCGCGATTCGCCGACGGCCAGCACCACCACGTCGGCCTGCTTCGCGACCTTGACCGCTTCGGCGATCATCGCTGCCGGTGTGCGCTTGTCCTGCGTGACCTCCGGCTTGTCCCAGTTCATGAAGTTGAGGTACTCGACGATCTTCTCGTCGGTCGTGATGTTGGCGCCGCGCGCGTAGACGAGGCGCGCCTTGTCGCCCACCGCATTGCGCATGCCTTCCAGCAAGGTGACCGACTGCGCCGCCACGCCGGCGGCCGACCAGCTGCCCATCATGTCGATCTTCGCGTCGGCCAGCGGGCCGACCAGGGCGATGGTGCCGGCCTTCTTCAACGGCAGCGTCTGCTTCCTGTTCTCCAGCAGCACCATCGACCTGCGCGCCACGTCGCGCGTCTCGGCGCGGTGCAGGCGGCTTTCGGCGTTGACGTCGGCCGGGTCGTCGGCGGGCTTGCCGATGCGGCGGTACGGGTCGTGGAACAGGCCCATGTCGTACTTGGCGCTGAGCACCTCGCGCACGGCGTTGTCGATCTCCTGCTGGGAAACCTCGCCCGACTTCACCAGCCCTGGCAGTTCCTTCAGGTACACCTCGTCGGCCATGCTCATGTCGATGCCGGCCTTGATCGCGAGCTTGGCCGCTTCGCGCTCGTCCTTGGCCACGCCGTGGCGGATCAGCTCGACGATGGCGCCGTGGTCGCTGAAGGCCACGCCCTTGAAGCCCCAGTCCTTGCGCAGCAAGTCCTGCATCAGCCACATGTTGGAGGAGGCGGGCACGCCGTTGATGGAGTTCAGCGCCACCATCACGCCGCCGGAGCCGGCATCGATCGCGGCCTTGTAGGGCGGCAGGTAGTCCTGGTACATGCGCATCGGGCTCATGTCCACCGTGGCGTAGTCGCGGCCACCCTCGACCGCGCCATACAGCGCGAAGTGCTTGACGGCGGACATCACGCTGTCGGCGTTCTTCGTCGATGGGCCCTGGAAGCCCTTGACCGCCGCACGCGCCGCGGCGGAAACGAGGTAGGGGTCTTCGCCGAAGCCTTCCGAGGTGCGGCCCCAGCGCGGGTCGCGCGAGATGTCGACCATCGGCGCGAAGCTCATGTCCACCGCATCGCTGCTGGCCTCGATGGCCGCGGTGCGCATGGTCAGCGTGATCGCGTCCATGTCCCAGCTCGACGCCAGTCCCAGCGGGATCGGGAAGATCGTGCGATGCCCGTGCACGACGTCGTAGGCGAAGGACATCGGGATCTTCAGCCGGCTGCGCTGGATGGCGGCATCCTGCAACGGGCGGTTGTCCTTGCGCGTGACCGAGTTGAAGGTGCCGCCGACGCGGCCGGCAGCGATCTCGTCGGCCAGCCGTGTGAGAGGCATGTCGCCGCCGATGCTGATGAGCCGGAGTTGGCCCACCTTCTCGTCGAGCGTCATGCGCGACATCAGTTCGGCGATGAAGGCGGGCTTGTCGTTGAGCAGCGGGGTCGCTGCGGCGGGGGCTGGCGTCGAGGCGGGCGTGCTGCCCGTCTGGGCCAGTGCCGAATGGCAGGCAAGGCTCGCAACCAGACCCAGCACGTAGAGTTTTTTCATTCGATGAATGTCTTGTGGTCCCGGCGGGCGGGGTATCGATTTACGTCGCTGCGATGGTGTTGCAGAAAGGCGGAGTCTACTGTCAGCCATTGCCCCGCATTGGGGTCTTGGCGTGGGATTTGCTCGATGGCTTGCTACATTGGCGTTCGTTCCCAAAGGAGAGATTCAGTGGTACCTATCGCCGCCGCGCGCCTCGTGCGCCGCACGCTGCCTACCGCCTCGAAATGCATTGCTGCCGCTTCGCTGATGCTGTGCGTTGCCCAGGCCCATGCCTTCTCGCTCGACGACGTGGTGGCCAAGGCGCGCTACCTGATGGCGACGCCCTACGTGGCGCCGGTGAGCAACCTGCCGCCGGCCTTCGCGCAGATGCAGTTCGCCGACTACGCGAAGATCCAGCCGCTGCCGGCGAAGTTCGGATGGCGCGACCAGCCCACGCCCTTCAAGCTCAACTTCTATCACCAGGGCATGCAGTTCAATGCGCCGGTGACCATCAACGAGATCGTCGGCAACGACGTGAGCGAGATCAGGTACGACGCGCAGCGCTTCGACTTCGGCGGCTTGTCGCTGGACAAGAGCGCCACGCAGAACCTCGGCTACGCCGGCTTCCGCGTGCTGTACCCGATCAACCAGCCCGGCAAGGAAGACGAGATCATGAGCTTGCTGGGCGCGAGCTACTTCCGCGTGATCGGCAAGGACCAGGTGTATGGCCTGTCGGGTCGCGGCCTGGCCATCGACACCGCGCCGCCGGGCGGCGAGGAGTTCCCCAACTTCCGCGAGTTCTGGGTGCAGCGGCCCGCGGCGCAAGACCAGCAACTGGTGATCTACGCACTGCTGGATTCGCCACGCGCGACCGGCGCCTACCAGTTCACCCTGCGACCCGGCGCCGATACGGTGCTCGATGTGCAGGCCCGCATCTTCATGCGCGGCAAGGTCGGCACGCTGGGCATCGCGCCGCTGACCAGCATGTTCCTCTACGGCCCCAACCAGCAGACCGACAAGCGCAGCTACCGCCCGGCCATCCACGACTCCAACGGGCTGGCCATCCACACCGGCAGCGGCGAGCGCCTGTGGCGTCCGCTCAACGATCCGCTGGCCGTCGCGATCAGCACCTTCAGCGTCGAGAACCCGCGCGGCTTCGGCCTGCAGCAACGCGGCCGCGAGTTCTCCCGCTTCGAAGACCTCAAGGACCGCTACGACCTGCGGCCGACCGCCTGGATCGAGCCCAAGGGCGACTGGGGCAAGGGCAAGGTCGAGCTGGTCGAGCTGCCCACGGCCGACGAGACCAACGACAACATCGTCGCCTTCTGGACGCCCGACGTGCAGCCCGAAGCAGGCCAGGCCCTGCAGTTCGACTACCGCATGCACTGGACCATGGACGAGGCCGCGCTGATGCCGCGCAACCTGGCCTGGGTCCGCCAGACCATCCACACCACCGGCGAGCAGACCCAGGCCAACCTGATCCGCCAGCCCGACGGAACGACCGCCTTCCTCATCGACTTCGAAGGCCCGTCGCCGATGGCGATGCCGGCCGATGCCGCAGTGACGCCGCAGGTGAGCGTGGACGGCAACGCCGACCTGATCAGCAGCACGCTGGAGCGCAATCCCACGATCAAGGGCTGGCGCGTGACGATCCGCATCAAGGTGAAGGACCCGAAGATTCCCGTCGAGCTGCGCGCGGCGCTTGTCGGCGGCGGCAAGCAACTCAGCGAGACCTGGAGCTACCAGTTGACGCCCACGGTGGTGGCCGCGGCCGCGCCGGCGCCGGCTGCTTCCACCGCACCGCCTGCGCCGGCGCCCGCGACGCCCGTAGCGCCTGCAGCGCCTCCGGCAGCACCGCCCGTTGCTGCGCCCGTCAAGTAGGCAGTCGGAGAGCGCTATGGTGGCGCCTGATCCACCCGCCCCCACAAAGGAATTCCCATGAGCATCACGGTACGTCGCGACGACATGGCCGGCACGCGCCACATCCTGAAGATCCGCAACCACGAGATCGCCCTGGACGCGTCGCCCGCGGGCGGTGGCAAGGACGAAGGCCCGGAGCCGCACGACCTCTACGACGCCTCGCTGGCCTCGTGCAAGGCGCTCACCGTGCTGCTCTATGCGCGGCGCAAGCAGATGCCGCTGGAGGACATCGAGGTGACGGTCGATCGCGACAACTCGCAGGAGCGCCAGGGCACCTATCGCCTGAAGACCTCCCTGAAGCTCACCGGCCCACTCAGTGAAGACCAGCGCGCCGAGTTGCTGCGCGTGGCCGGAAAGTGCCCGCTGCATCGGCTCATGACGGAGGTCAAGACCGAGATCGAGACGGTATTGATCTGACAGAATTCCGGGGCAGGAGACAGCCCCAATGAGACACGAAGAACAAGTCGCAATGATCCAGCGCGCCCTCGCGCTGATCGAATCCAGAGGCAGCGAGCGTGGCGAGCCCGATATCAGCCCGGTGTCGCGCTACCTCGATGCGTCGCGCTACCAGCAGGAAGTGGAGAAGATCTTCCGGCAGTACCCGCTGGCCGTGTGCCCATCGGCATCGCTGGGCAAGGCCGGCGATACGTTCGCCATCGACGTGGCGGGCATTCCGCTGGTCATCGTGCGCGCCGAGGGCGGCGAGATCAATGCCTTCGTCAACGCCTGCCGCCACCGGGGCGCACGCATCAAGGCGCCGGGCCTGTCGAGCCAGCGCGTGATGATCTGCCCCTATCACAGCTGGACCTATGGCCTCGATGGCGCCTTGCGCGGCCGGCCGCACGCGAACGAGTTCCCGCATGCGCCCGCATCGGATTGCTCACTGGCGCGCGTGCCGGTGGCAGAGGCACTGGGGCTGGTGTGGGTGGTGCCGCGCGTGGTCAAGGCGGGCGAGAGCGGTGCCATCGACATGGCCGCCTGGCTCGGTCGCTTCGGCAACGACCTGCGCAACTGGGGTTATGACAGCTGGAAGCCGGTGAGCGAACGCGCGTTCGACAACGCCACCAACTGGAAGATCCCGTTCGAGGGCAACCTCGAGTCGTATCACTTCCAGTACGCGCACCGCGACAGCATTGCGCCGATGTTCTACGACAACCTGCTGGTGGCAGACCACGACCGGCAGCACCAGCGCATGTTCCTGCCCAAGCGCAGCATCGAAGGCCTGCGCGGGCGGCCCACCGGCGAATGGCAGGTCGGCCCGCACGCGAACATCATCTATTACTTCTTCCCGGCCACCTTCATCCTGCACGAGGGTGACCATGCCAATGCGTTCACCGTGCTGCCGGAGGCGCTGGATCGCTGCCGCGTGATCGGCAGCACGCTGGTACCCGAACTGCCGACGACCGAGAAGTCCGTCAACTACTGGCGCAAGAACGTGGCGTCGTTCTGGGGTGCGCTCGACGAGGACTTCGCGCTGGGCGTGTCGGCGCAATCCACGCTGGCCAGCGGTGCGCACGAGGCCTTGTACTTCGGCGCCACGGAGTGCGGCGCGGCCCGGTTCCACCGCGACGTCGAGGCCGCGCTCAGGGCCTGATACGACTTCGCAATCCAACGCATGGCGGCGTTGCCTTGCCGTGCTGCGGTACTGCCTGCGGCGCTCCGCCTTGTTCTGCGCTCGATTGCAAAGTCGCATGAGACCCGAGCGCCCTCAGGTGGCCGCTGCGGCGCTTGACCGCCACCGGGCCTGCGTTCAAGATCGCGCGCAACAACGCGAACGAGCATGCCGCCCGGCGCAGCGCGGGCCGCGCCAGCACCGCGAGGAGCAACGCATGACCTTGTCCGACCGCAGGCGATTCCTGAAGGCGCCGCTGTGCATGACCGCACTGTCGCTGGCGGGCTGTGCGGGGGTCGGCCCGCCCACCGTGGCGCGCGACCGCTTCGACTACAACGGCGAAGTCGCGCGCTCATGGAAGGAGCAGACGCTGCTCAACATCGTGCGCACGCGCTACTCCGACATGCCGGTGTTCCTGGAGGTCTCGCAGATCGTCAGCGGCTACACGCTGGAAAGCACCGTGTCCTTCGGTGGCGTGCGAGCCCATGACACGCTGGTCCCGCCGTCCAGCAACCTGAGTTTCGGCGCGCAGGGCAAGTGGACCGACCGCCCGACCATCACCTATTCGCCGCTGACCGGCGCGCAATTCAATCGCAGCATGCTCACGCCGATTCCGCCGGCGGCCGTGCTGTTCGCCATGCAGGCGGGCTGGCCGATCGACCTGGTGCTGCGCGTGGTGGTGCGCAGCGTCAACGGCATCGACAGCACCGGCCGGGAAGCCGGGCGCTATGAACGATTGGTCGACCTGATGCGCAGGCTGCAGGACTCGGAAGTGCTGGGCATGCGGGTGCAGGGTGACAAGGCCGACCAGGCGGTGGTCCTGTTCTTCAGTTCGCGGACACGCTCGCCCGATGAAGAGGCCATGCTCCAGGAACTGCGCACCCTGTTGCGCCTGACCACGGGCCGCAATGAATTCCGGGTGGGCTTCGGCGCGGCGTCTGCCAGCACCGGCGAGATCGCGATGCTCACGCGTTCGATGCTGCAGATCCTCGTGAGCCTGGGCGAATATGTGGAGGTGCCGGAGGTCGATTTGCGCGACGGCCGGGCCGGTGCGAGCCAGGCGCCATCGAGCGCGACGCTGGGGCGGTTGCTGAAGATCAAGGCGAGTGCGGAGCGACCGGGGGACGCGCTGGTCGCGGTGCCCTACCGCACCCAATGGTTCTGGATCGACGACCGCGACATCCCGTCCAAGCGCACCTTCGCGATGGTGATGATCCTGTCCACGCTGGCCGAGACGGGGGCGAGGGAGGTGATGCCGCTGGTGACGATTCCGGCTGGGTAGGCGGCTGCGGGAAGAGCTTCAGCTCCGCCCCCGGCGCTCCCAGAAGCCGCGGTGCGTGGCGATCATTTCTTCCTCGACCGCGGCCACCGGCCCGACCACCTCGATCTTCTTCTGCCCGCGCGCGAAGACCTCGCGGCAAGGCAGCGACAGCGTCGGGTTCTCCGGATGGTCGCCGGTGAGCGCGAGCAGCGCCGCCTCTTCCGCGCCGTAGACCACGCGGCCGATGTTGGCCCAGTAGGCGGTGCCGGCGCACATCGCGCAGGGCTCGAAGGTAGTGACCAGCGTGCACTGCCAGAGGTAATCGGCGGGGTAGTTGAGCGAGGCGGTGCGCGCCAGCGTGGCCTCGGCGTGATGCACGGTGTCGATGTTGCCTTGCTCGGCGATGACGGTCTCGCCATCGGGGGCGACGAGCACCGCGCCGAACGGGTGGCGGCCCATGGTCATGGCGCGTTGGGCGACTTCGTTGGCGCGGCGCAGCGCGCGGAGGATCTGGTCTTGGGTCATCGGCGCAGTGTGCCAGCGCTTTACTCCCTCTCCCCTCGGGGAGAGGGGGCAAATCCGGGCTATGCCCGACGAGACAAAGCGTTGCGAGGGTTGGGCCTGACGAGAAGCGAGAGCAGCTTTAGCCGACTCTCGCGGGGCATCGCGTGAAATAGCTCGAGCAGGCTTTGGTCCATCTCGCCTGCGTCCGCTGGCATGAAAGCGGACGTGCCGAGCAACCAAACTGGTCGGGTTGCCGCAGCAGCAGCCTTGACAGGTCCCGGCGTTACCACCTCGACGGTGGTGTCGAGCATGTAACCCCGACGCGGCAGGGTCTTGATCAAGCGCAAGTCCCGATCGTCAAGAGCAGCACGCAGATCTCCCACGCACTGAACGAGCGAATCGTCGGTAACCACCGTCGGGCCCCACAGTGCTGCGATCAGCTCATCCTTCATGAGCAGGCGTGCGGGATTCTTCAGCAAATGCCGCAACAAGGCGAGCGGCTTGGGCCGCAGCGCTATCGGGGCGCCGCCCTTGCGCAACTCGTCTCGCCGCGGATCGAACTCGAAGCCGGCAAAGACCAGGAGGACAGCAACCTGGGCGCCAGGCGCTTCGCTCAGCGGCTCATCCATGAGGAGACGATGGATCATCGTTCGTTTGGCGATCATTCGGCTGCTCCTTGGGACCTGGAATCCGTGCGCCAGCATCGCGCAACCCGCTGGCGCTCGCGATCCCGGAGCGACGAAAGCGGCAAACCGGGCGACGAACCAGAATCCGCGGCGACGAAGCTGGCCTCGGCGCCGTGTCGACTCGCGGGCGAGTCGAGCCCGTCTCCGTGCTGGCGATGCGAAGTGATGTCTGGGTTTCGTAGCAGGCGTTCAGGCTCTGCGTGATCGCGCCGGTGACACAGGCATGCGTTGATCCACGCAGGTTTCGATTCGTCCTGTACCGGCGTGCATTCATCGGATCGGGCTGGCCGCTCGTGCTGGACCTGGGTACCTTTGATCCCAGGCCACCCTCGGAGAGTCGACATGACACGCAACGGGCTCCTCGCCATCCTGCGAATCGCGATCCTCAGTTTCGCGCCCTTCGGCACGCACGCGCAAGACACCTTGGCAGCGGTCCCGGACGCGGAACTCGCCGGTGCCGCGCGCCATTCGTTCGTGCAGCGCCGCCTCGTGGAGACGGCGTCGGACCGCTTCCTGGGCAACGCCGGCATCGCGTCACTCTAGAAAGAGTGCGTCAGGTGGGCGTCGATCGAATACTTGAAGTCGAAGACGAATTGTCCCCAGACAAGCCTTTGCACCGTCACGGACAGCGTGTCCTTTTCCCCGACGCGGTAGTCAAAACCGGCGCCGACACTGGCGTAGTTGTGCATGGCGCGCTGATCGTGGTGATACCAGAGCTCGGTGGTCTGGTCATAGTCCCCGGTGTAGCCATGGCCCTTCTTGCCGAGAGCAAACGCCTTGACCGTCCATGCATCGTTGAGAAAGTAGCCCAGTTCAAGGTCCAGCCGGTTGTGGTCGATGCTTTGGCCCAGCGTCTTCTCGGCGAAGACGTGACCCACGTTCACGCGGTAATAGATATTGCTCAATTCGAATTGATGCGCGACCTCCACCGCGACTTCCAGTTTCCGCAAATCCTGGCCGGGCGCGGCTTGCGCGAAGAAGGTGTAGTTGTGGCTGGGTATGTACGCCGTGACCGACGGTTTGATCAGATAGTCGCCGACATTGGTGTGATAGGCCACGCCGACGTTCCAGTCCTGCCACGTGCCGTGGTAATGGCCGTCGTCGAGGAATTTCGATTCGGGGTGCGGCTGCACGGGCACCGTTGCGCCTCGGCATTGCGGCGGCGCCTGGGAGACGCAGTGCGGCGAGTCGCCGCCGTAGCGGCTTTCGATGAACGGAATGCCCAAGTACGCTGACCAGCTGTCCGCAAAGAAGTATTCCGCGTTGAGCGAGAGGCTTTGCACTCGCACAGCACCAATCGGCGCTTTTCCGCCTGGTACCGGCGCGAAAAAACCGTCGATGTAGGTGTTCTGATAGCCGATGGACATCCAGCCGTGTCCCTTGGCGGTGCTGTCTTGCTCGGTCAGATCGAGCGCGGGCACCACGAAGGCATTGCCGATCTGCGCGGCACACGGCATTGCGCAGATCGCGCCCATGGTGGTCAGCAAGGTTGGCAGCAAGCCCCCACGGACGGGCAGCCCCATGCGCCGAGAGGGGCGCCCTCGTTCGTGTTTCGAGCACACGGTGGGTTCGCTAGGCACTCATCGCCTGCTCGATGGCCTTGAGCAGGTCGTTGAAGTTCCCGGTCACGAGCCGCGGAAAGCGCGCTCGCATTTCGCGCTCGTGCGAAGCCTCGTCGAGCACCGGGATCAGCTTTGGCTCGGGAGCGGCCTTCGCGATCTGGCCGGTTGCTGCCAGCATGTCGTCTACGTAGGCGACGATCACGTCGTAGTGATTCTGCGCCAGCGCATGCCCCAGTTCGCCCGATCCTCGCGCCATGCTGACCTTGTGGCCCACCTTCTCCAGGTTGTCATGGAGCCTGGCATCGGTGGCCGCAGGGCGCCTGGCGTTGCCCGCCGGACCGTCCGAGTACAGAAGTATGGCCGCTGGATTGTGGGTCACGAAGGCGTGGTAGCGCATCGTACCGAGCGCGCGAAGCATCACTTCGCCGCAGGCTTGGGCCCGCGATGCGGCGGCGCAGAGGGTGACGACCAAGACTGCCGATGTCTTCCTTCTAAGGGCATTCATCGCTGTTCTCCTGGAACATACGGGCCGTGGACTACGTTGACCGGGGGGTAGGGCACTGTACACCTCGCCTCGACGATCGTCGATGGTCAAGCGCCCCGGCTACGCGGTGCCAGCATAGGCATTGCCGCCCGTAGCGGCGGGCTCTTCCGACGAACGCCCCGAAATCCCGGACGAACCGCGACAGGCGCGGACGAATCCAGTTCATGGCGCTACATGTGCTTGAACAGATGCGCGTTTGCCGCGCTGACCCGCAGCGTCTCCGGACGCTCCTTCAGGCGGAGATCGAGATGGCCTGCCAGCGCGCGCCGCACGCTCTTGATCGCATTGATGTTGACGATCACGCCGCGGTGGATCTGCCAGAACATCTCCGGATCCAGCCGCTCGACCAACTCCTTCAGCGGCGTCGTGATCAGCGATTCGCTCTCGGCCGTGACGACGGCGATGTACTTGTTGTCGGCCCGGAAGTAGCAGACGTCCTCCACGGTGATCAGGTGGATGTCCGCGCCGCGCAGGACGGTGATCCAGCGCAAGCGATCGCTGGTGGCTCGACGCTGGAGTTGCTCGAGCAGGCCGCTCATGTCGGCCGGCGGCGCGGCCAGGCGCTCCTTCACGCGGTGCAGCGCCCGCGCCAGGCGTGCCGGGTCGAGGGGCTTGAGCAGGTAGTCGACGGCGCCCTCCTCGAAGGCCTGCACCGCGTACTGGTCGAACGCCGTGATGAAGACCACATGGGCGCGCGTGCCCATCGCACGCGCAACCTCGATCCCGGTGAGGCCCGGCATCTTGACGTCCAGGAACAGCACCTGCGGCCGATGCCGCTCGATCTGGCGCAGCGCCTCGTGGCCATCGTGCACCATGGCGCAGATGACCAGCCCGGGCCACAGGCGCCCCAGTTCCTCGCGGATTTCCGCGGCCAGTACCGGTTCGTCTTCAGCGATCAATGCCGTGGTCATCGTGGTCTCCCAGCAGAAGAGGCAGATCGAGCGTCAGGCACGGCGGGGCCGCCGAGACGGCCAGGCGGGCGGTCTGCCCGAACAGCCGCCAGAGCTGCTCGTGCAGCGGCGCGAGATTGGGCTGCGCCAGCACGCCCGGGATCCCGGTCAGGTCAGCGGGGCTCGGCTGCAGCGTGACGATCAGACGCTGCCCGACGAGTTCTGCGTCCAGGCACCACTCGACCTCCGTGGCACGCGGCACCGCCAGCACTTCGCGCAGCAGCGGCAGCACCAGCATGGGAGCGATGCCGATCTTGGCGCTATCGGGCGTCATGTGCAGCCGGATTCGGTTACGCGCGCGCCCCGCACTCCCCGACACCCGCAGCCAGGCCTCGACGAGCGCAAACTCCCGCTCGATGGTGGAGGTGTCGGCGCCCCCACCGGGCTGCATGGCGCGCAGCAACGTGATCAGTTCGGCCAACAAGGCATCTGCAGCCTGTGGTTCGCGATCGTGCAAGTCGCCAACCCGCCGGAGCGCATCGAACAGCAATTGCGGCTCGACGCGCGACTGAAGGGCGAGCAATCGCGCCGTCTGCACCCGCTGCTCGCTGCGCACGCGTTCGGTTTCGGCAGCCTGGGCCCGGCGCGTCGTCCGTTGCGTGACGCGCCAGTAGGCGTAGATCGACACGCCAAAGCCGAATTCGTACAACGCGACCAACATCCACCACACGAGCTGTGCCACGCCCTCATCCTGCCCCGTGATGAAATTGCTTGGACCCGGTTCAGCGGATCGTTGGAATTCGAAGACAAGGCCGTACAGCCGTGTGATGGCCGGATCGAAAACGACGAGCGCGATGACGGCCAACCCGTATGCACGCAGCGGGGATACACCATCATCGAAAGCCTCGTCGGCGATCAGCACGGCATATATGACTGGAATATTGGCGACCGCCCAAGCGCCTTCGAGGTAAGGAACAAGGGGGTCGACCAGTTCCACTGGCGGAAAGAAAATCCCCCCGAGCGGATTGATTGCATTACGCACGATGGAGATCAGCAGCGCCAGCAGCACGTGCCGCCAACCCATCCGACGCCAGGCTCGCGCCGCCCACGCGCCGAGGCACGAGCGCGGCATCGTGAGTCTCTTGTGTGAGAGCACCTTCACACCGCATGCACAGGGAAGTGAATTTGCGCCACGACACCACGCGGCTGGTTGAGTTGCAGCGACAAGCCCGCCGCCGCACCGTACATCGCCCTCAGGCGCGCACGGATGTTGGCCAGGCCGGTGCCACCGCCCGACCCCGGCACGAGACCGTGCCCCGTATCGGCCACCTGGAGCACGAGCATGTCGTTGGCTTCGGTGGCGACGATGCTGATCGATCCGCCCTCGGCGAGCGGACTCAACCCGTGTTTCAGCGCGTTCTCGATCAACGTCAGCAGCATCATCGGCGGCACGATGTGCCGGCCGAGAGCGTGTGGAACGTCGATGTGAAACTGGAGCCGCGCGCCCATGCGGACCTGGTGCACGGCGAGGAACGCCCGGATCAGCTCGGCCTCGCGCGCAAGCGTCGAGCTGTCACCGCGCATCCGCGGGAGCGCGCTTTCGAGGTAGAGCATCAAGTCGACGAGCATCGCGCGGCCCGCCCTGCCGTCCGTGCGCAACAGCCGGCGCACGTTAGCCAGCGAATTGAAGAGAAAGTGCGGCTCGATCTGCGCCTGCAGCACCTGCAAGCGCCCCGCCGCCAGTTCGCTCTCCAGCCGGACGCGATTCAATTCGGCTTCATGCAGCGCCGCCGCCGCGCGAAGGCTTGCCCAGCGATATTCACCGAGCACGCCCACCAGCAGCGCGAGCACGAACATCGTGTGCAGCATGTAGGGCCGCTCGCCATCCGAGACGGGCTCGCCGCTCAGCACAAGCGTCAGGCCGTCTTCGGCGAACCAACCCGCAGCGGCGGCCGTGAAGATCACCAGCGCCAACGCCGGCCAGCGCAGCGCCCGGCGCTCGGGCAGCCATGCCGTGCCGAGCCGCAAGACCAGAAGCAATGCCGCCACCGCCACCAGGGCACGCAGAAAGCACCAGGCAAACTCAGGCCACGCGTCCGAGAAGGACTCGAGGAAGAAGAGCCACAGGCTTTCGAACGACGCGAGCATCAGCGCGCAGGCGACGCCGGCCGTCAGCCAGATCGCGACGTTCTCGAACCACGAGCGATGGCGCTGGAACGGAACACCGGCCATGACATTGCCTTTGATCCTGTGGTTATCGGCCGATCTCGCATGCGAGCCTCGAGCCAGGAGTCTTCGCGGAGCCTGTTCGCCTCCCACGCTGGGGGCTGCGCGCCGGTTTGACATCATTGCCGCCGGCTGTCAAGGCCAACGTGGATCTGCGCAGCTTAGGACGGGCCAGGAGGCGGCTCCAGCCGAATCCGATGAAGTGCCCGATTTCCGGTGCCAGTTCCCGCCGAATCCGACATCCGGGCCCGTCGAGCCGCTCGACCTCAGCGCCATGGGCATCGCCGGGATTTGCTCCCTCTCCCCGGAGGGGAGGGGAAGAAGACCCGACTCACTCGCCCTGTGAACCGCGGTGCGCCCAGCCCGTCGTGTGCTTCTCTATCGCGCTGAAGATCTCGTACATCACCATCGCCATCGCGCCCACCACCACCAGCCCCGCAAAGGCCAGCCCCATCTGCATGGCCGAGCCGGCCGAGATCAGCAGGTAGCCGATGCCTTCGTTCGCCGCCGTCATCTCGCTCACCGTCGTGCCCACGAACGCCAGCGTGATCGCGACCTTGAGGGAGGCGTAGAAGTAGGGCATGGAGCGTGGCAGGCCGATCTTCATCAACACGTCCAAGCGCTTCGCGCCGAGCACGCGCAGCACGTCTTCCAGTTCCGGCTCCAGCGTGGCCAGCCCGGTGGCGATGTTGACCATGATCGGGAAGAAGCTGATGAGGAACGCGGTCAGGATGGCAGGGCCCGCGCCGATGCCGAACCACACCACCAGGATCGGCACGAAGGCCGCCTTCGGCAGCGCGTTGAACGCGGTCATCAACGGGTACATCGCCGCATAGGCCAGGCGCGAGCTGCCGACCACGAAGCCCAGCAGCACGCCCACCACGATCGCCAGGCCGAAGCCCGCCATCGTCACCCAGAAGGTGCGCCACGCGTGCCCCGCGATGATCAGCTTGAACTCCCAGAACTGGGTCCAGATGCGCCACGGGCTCGGGAAGATGAACTCCGACACCTCGAAGCCCGCGCAGATCACCTGCCACAGCACCAGCACTGCCACCAGCAGGATCCACGGCGACCAGCGCTCGATCTGCCTGCTGTTCTTCATGAAGAAACCGCCGCTGCGGCCTGCGCCGCGCCGATGCCGGTATTTCGGATCGCGCCGATGTGCCCGCGCAGCTCCAGCACGATGTCGGTGAACTCCTTGGTGTAGGTCAGTTCCAGCTCACGCGGGCGCGGCAGGTCGATCTCGCGCCGCACTACGAAACGCCCCGGGCTCTTGCTCATCACATACACCGTGTCGGCCAGGAACACCGACTCGCGCAGGTCATGCGTGACCAGGATCACGTTGAACCGCTGCTCGGTCCAGAGGTCGCGCAGGATGCACCATAGCTCCTCGCGCGTGAACGCGTCGAGCGCGCCGAAGGGCTCGTCGAGGAGCAGCATCTTCGGCTCGTGGATGAGCGCGCGGCAGATGCTCGCGCGTTGCTGCATGCCGCCGGAAAGCTGCCACGGGAACTTGTCTTCATAGCCGGCCAGGCCGACCTTCTGCAGCAGCGTGCGCGCACGCTCCACGTATTCCTTGCGCCTGGCCTTGAACGACGAGCGATAGGGCTCGACGATCTCCAGCGGCAGCAGCACGTTGTCCACGGTCGTGCGCCAGGGCAACAGCGACGGCGCCTGGAAAGCCATACCCGAGATCTTGAGCGGCCCCGTCACGGGTGCGCCATCGATACGGATCCTGCCGATCGAGGGCATCCTCAGCCCCGTCGCCAGCTTCATGAAGGTCGACTTGCCGCAGCCCGACGGCCCGACGATGGCGATGAACTCGCCGCGCTTCACCTTCAGGTCGATGGCCTCGACCGCGAAGTGATTGGCGCGCAGCAATTCCTCGTTGTAGGCGAGCCAGACGTCCTGGAAGTCGACGAAGGGCGCTTCGGGCGTCGCGTCGGCGGCGCCCATCACTTGCGCAGGATGTTCAGCTCGGCGGCGGGCGGCAGCAGGGCCGCAGTCCACACGGCATCCGGGTTCACGCGGCTCTTGGTGTTGAAGGCGTCGGACACCTGCGATGCCATGAGCGACAGCCGCCCCGAGTTCACCGCGCCGAAGCCTTCGGCACGTGCATCGGGGCTGTTGATGACGGTGTCGATCGCCAGCTTGAGCCGGCGCGTCTCGAGTGCGCTGTCGATGATGCCGTCGCGCGCCTTCACCGACTCGACGGCCACGGCCGGGTTCGCGAGGACTTCCTTCGCGCCCTTGGTGAAGGCGGCGAGGAAAGCCTTGATGGCGGCCGGGTTCTCCTTGATGAGCTTGGGCGACGCGATGATCACGTTGCCATACAGCTTCACGCCGTTATCGGCGTAGGGCAGGATCACCACGTCGGCGGCCTTGGTGCCGCGCGCTTCCAGGTTCAGCAGCGAGGTGAACGTGAAGCCGGTGATGGCGTCGATGTCGCCGCGCATCAGCATGGTTTCGCGCAGCGTCGGGTCCATCGCAGTCCAGTTGACCCCGGTGATGTTGTTGGCCTTGGCAAAGATCGGGAACGCGCGGCGGCCTGCGTCGAACACCGGCGCGCCCAGCTTCTTGCCGTTGAGGTCGGAGGGCTTGGTGATGCCGCTCTTCTTGAGCGCCATGACCGACGCCGGCGTGTTGTTGTAGACCATCATCACCGCGACCGGCTTGTTCGGGCTGTCGGGGTTGTTGGCGTGGAATTCCATCAGCGCGGCCAGGTCGGCAAAGCCCATGTCGTAGGCGCCCGAAGCCACGCGCGTGACGGCGCCGCCCGAGCCGTTGCCCGCGTCGATGGTCACGTCCAGGCCGGCCTGCTTGAAGTAGCCCTTGGCGGCGGGGTGCAGAAAGAGGGCAGCGGGGCCTTCGAAGCGCCAGTCGAGCTGGAACTTGATGGGCGTGGCGGTCTGGGCAATGGCCGTGGCGGCGAGGCCCAGGCCAAGGGCCGACACGGCGAGGAAATTCTTGATCAGCTGACGCTTGTTCATTCTTGAATCCGATGGAGAGAGGGAGAGCAGTGCGAGGGATTCAAGCAAAAACGGGGCCGCACGCAAATGGTGCCAACCCGCGAGCGTGCCTTGTGTCGGTGCGGGGCGTCATCGCACCTCGGTGCACTCCCTGATGGGCAAGCGCTCGATGTCGTGCCTAAAGTGGCCTGGCCGCGACCGCGGCTTTCACGGAGACACCCCATGACAACAACACTGCGCCGGGCCTGCGCTGCCCTGTTCCTCCTTGCATCCGTCGCGCTCACCGCATCGGCCGCCGCCTTGCCGCCCGCGAGCGAGGGTGACTGGGTCGCGAAAGACTTCCGCTTCAGCACCGGCGAGGTCCTGCCGGAGGTGCGCCTGCACTACACCACGCTCGGCTCGCCCGCCAATGAGGCGGTGCTCGTGCTGCACGGCACGGCGGGCTCCGGCGGCAGCATGTTGTCGCCGGCCTTCGGGGAGGAACTGTTCGGTCCGGGCCAGCCGCTCGATGCCGCGAAGTACTTCATCATCCTTCCGGATGCGGTGGGCCACGGCAAGTCGGCCAAGCCATCGGACGGGCTGCGCACGAAGTTCCCGCGCTACAACTACGACGACATGGTGCAGGGCCAATATCGCCTGCTCGCCGAAGGGCTTGGCGTGAAGCACCTGCGCCTCGTCATCGGCAATTCGATGGGCGGCATGCAGACCTGGATGTGGGGCGAGCAGCATCCCGACTTCATGGACGCGCTGGTGCCGATGGCCTCGCAGCCTTCCGAGATGTCCGGCCGCAATTGGATGATGCGGCGCATGGTCATCGATTCGATCCGCAACGACCCCGCATGGAACAACGGCAACTACACCACGCAACCGCAGGCCGTTCGCGTGGCGAATGCGTTCTTCGGCATCGTCTCCATCGGCGGTACGCTGGCCTACCAGGACCAGGCGCCGACACGCGCAGCCGCCGACAAGTTGCTGGACGCGCGGCTGGCGGCGCCGTTCACCCCCGATGCGAACGACTTCCTCTACCAGTGGGATTCATCGCGCGACTACAACCCATCGCCGCAGCTCGAGCGCATCCGCGTACCGGTGCTCGCGATCAACTCCGCCGACGATGAACGCAACCCGCCGGAGCTGGGCATCATGGAGCGCGAACTCAAACGCGTGAAGAACGCGAAGCTCTACCTGATCCCGGCCAGCAAGGACACGCGCGGCCACGGCACCACCGGCATGGCGAAGTTCTGGAAGACGCAGATGCAGCAGTGGCTGGAGGCGCTGCCGAAGCCGTGAGGTGCGTCCGGCGGAGCGCGGGCCGGGGACAGCGGGTATTCCCCTCCGCGAATGTCCCCCGGCCTGCGGCCTCGAGGCGGCTCCCTACTTGTGGATCCCCGCGTTCGCCACCGCCAGCGCCGTCATGTTGACCACGCGCCGCACCGTGGCGCTCGGCGTGAGGATGTGCACGGAAGCTGCCGCACCCATCAGGATCGGGCCCACCGTCACACCGTTGCTGCCGGTCATCTTCAGCACGTTGAACAGGATGTTCGCGGCGTCGAGGTTCGGGCAGATCAGCAGGTTGGCTTCGCCCTTGAGCGAGCTCTCGGGCAGCGCCTTGTTGCGCACTTCGTCCGACAGCGCGGCGTCGCCGTTCATCTCGCCGTCGCACTCGACGTCGGGCGCCATGCGCGAGAACAGGTCGCGCGCCAGCCGCATCTTGCGTGCGGAGGCCCGCTCCGACGAGCCGAAATTGGAATGCGACAGGAACGCCACCTTGGGCGGCAGTCCGAAGTGGCGCACCTCCTCGGCGGCCATCACGGCGATGCTGGCGAGCATCTCGGCGCTCGGGTCCTCGTGGATGAAGGTGTCGGCGATGAACAGCGTGCCTTTGTCGAGCGTCAGCGCGTTCAGCGCGGCGAAGCCGGGGGCGCCGCGCTTCAGGCCCGTGACCTCGCGCAGGATCTTCAGATGGCTGTCGAAGCGGCCCACCAGGCCGCAGAGCATCGCGTCGGCGTCGCCCAGGTGCACCATCAGCGCCGCGATGGTGGTGTTGGAGCGGCGCACCATGGCCTTGGCGGCGTCGGGCGTGATGCCGCGGCGGCCCATGATCTTGTGGTACGCCTCCCAGTAGTTGCGGAAGCGCGGATCGTTCTCGGGGTCGACGACCTCGGCGTCCTCGCCCAGCCGCAGGTGCAGGCCGGCCTTCTTCACGCGTGCCTCGATGATGTTCGGGCGCCCGATGAGGATGGGTCGCGCCAGGCCTTCGTCCACGGCCAGTTGCGCGGCGCGCAGCACGCGGTCGTCCTCGCCTTCGGCGTATGCCACGCGCTTGGCGGTGGCAACCTTGGCCGCACTGAACACCGGGCGCATGAACATGCCGGTCTGGTAGACGAAGCGCATCAGGTGCTGCCGATAGGCCTCTATGTCCTCGATGGGTCGTGCCGCCACGCCAGATTCCGCAGCGGCCTTGGCCACGGCCGGCGCGATGCGCAGGATCAGGCGCGAGTCGAAGGGCTTCGGAATGATGTAGTCGGGGCCGAAAGCCAACTCCTGGCCTTCGTAGGCAGTGGCCACTTCCTCGCTGATGTCGGCCTTGGTCAGGTCGGCGATCTCGCGCACGCAGGCCAGCTTCATCTCTTCCGTGATCTTGCTCGCGCCGCAATCGAGCGCGCCGCGGAAGATGTAGGGGAAGCACAGCACGTTGTTGACCTGGTTCGGATAGTCCGAGCGGCCGGTGGCGATGATGCAGTCGGGCCGCACGGACTTGGCCAGCTCGGGCCGGATCTCGGGCTCCGGGTTGGCCAGCGCCAAGATGATCGGTTGCGTGCCCATGGTCTTGACCATGTCGGCCGACAGCACGCCGGGCGCCGAGCAGCCGAGGAACACGTCCGCACCGTCGACCACGTCGGCCAAAGTGCGCGCACCCGTATCTTTCTGGGCGTAGCGCTTCTTCGATTCGTCGAAGCCGCCGGCACGTCCTTCGTAGATCAGGCCCTTGGAATCGACCGCGTAGATGTTCGCGATCTTCGCGCCCAGGCCGACCATCACGTCCAGGCAGGCGATGGCCGCCGCGCCCGCGCCGGAGACGGCGATCTTCACGTCCTCGATCTTCTTGCCGACCAGTTCCAGCCCGTTGAGCAAGGCGGCGGCCGAGATGATGGCGGTGCCGTGCTGGTCGTCGTGGAACACCGGGATGTTCATGCGCTCGCGCAGCTTCTTCTCGATGTAGAAGCACTCGGGCGCCTTGATGTCCTCGAGGTTGATGCCGCCGAGCGTGGGTTCCAGCGCGGCGATGATGTCGACCAGCTTGTCGGGGTCGTTCTCGGCCAGTTCGATGTCGAACACGTCGATGCCGGCGAACTTCTTGAACAGGCAACCCTTGCCCTCCATCACCGGCTTGCTCGCCAGCGGGCCGATGTTGCCCAGGCCCAGCACGGCGGTGCCATTGGTGACCACCCCCACCAGGTTGCCGCGCGAGGTGTACTCGGCTGCCATCGCAGGGTCGGCCTCGATGTCGAGGCAGGGGTAGGCGACGCCCGGCGAATAGGCCAGCGACAGGTCGCGCTGGTTCATCAGCGGCTTGGTGGGCGTGACGGATATCTTGCCCTTGACGGGGCTGCGGTGGTATTCGCGGGCTGCTTCGCGCAGCGCTTCTTCTGCCGGTGACAGGGGGGCGGCCATTTGAAAATCTCCTTCGTTCTCTGGGCTCGGAAGGCTACTCCAAAAGTGCTCTGCGTTCGCGTAGTGGAAGCACGGTGGCATGTTTTGGCAGTCAGTCGGGGTGCGCCGGTGGATAAACTCCAGTCCGCAATCGGGGAGGGCTGGGATCACAATGCGCCGGAGGAGGCGCGCTTTCATGGCAATACAGAATCTTGATGAAGCATCGCCCGATGTCGTCGTGATCGGCGGCGGCCCGGCGGGCTCGACGGTGTCGGCCCTGCTGGCGGAGAAGGGGTACGACGTGGTTCTCCTCGAGAAAGCGCAGCACCCGCGCTTTCACATCGGCGAGTCGCTGTTGCCGATGAACATGCCCCTGTTCGATCGCCTGGGCGTGCGCAAGGAAGTCGAGAACATCGGCATCACGAAGCACGGCGGCGAATTCGTCTCGCCCTGGCACGACCACACCAGCCTGTTCCTGTTCGGCGAGGCGATGGACAAGTCCTTCCCCTATGCGGTGCACGTGCGCCGCTCCGAGTTCGACGAGCTGTTGTTTCGCAATGCCGGCAAGCGCGGCGCGCGCACCTTCGAAGGACACAAGGTCACGCATGTCGACATGAATGCTGGCAAGGGCACGCCCGACAACCGTGCGCTGATCAAGGTGAAGGCCGACGACGGCGCCGAAACCGAATGGCGCCCGCGCTTCGTCATCGATGCCAGCGGCCGCGACACGGTGCTGTCGAACCAACTCGACGCCAAGAAGCGCAACCCCAAGCATGCGAGCGCGGCGATCTTCGGCCACTTCGCCAATGCCAGGCGCACGCCCGGCAAGTACGAGGGCAACGTCACGCTGTTCTGGTTCGACCATGGCTGGTTCTGGTTCATCCCGCTGCGCGACGGCACCACCAGCGTCGGTGCGGTGGCTTCGCCCGCCTACTTCAAGCGGCGCACCGGTACGCTGACCGACTTCCTCATGGAGACGATTGCGCTGGCGCCCAAGCTGGCCGAGCGTCTCAAGGATGCGACGCTGCTGGAAGGCGCGACCACCACCGGTAACTACGCCTACGACTCCAAGTTCTGCCGCGGCGACCGCTTCGCGATGATCGGCGACGCCTATGCCTTCGTCGACCCGATGTTCTCGTCGGGCGTGTACCTTGCGATGAACAGCGCCTTTGCGAGCGCGACCGCGGTGGACCACTGGCTCAAGGGCGAGGCAAAGGAAGCGGAGCAGGCCTTCCGCCAATTCGAGCGGACCATGCGGCACGGGCCGAAGATGTTCTCGTGGTTCATCTACCGCATCACCTCGCCGGCGATCCGCAACATCTTCATGAACCCGCGCAACATGTGGCGCATGCAGGAGGCGCTGATCTCGATCCTGGCCGGCGACCTGTTCCGCAAGACACCGATCTGGCCGCGGCTGATGGGCTTCAAGCTCATCTACTACATCTCGTGCATCACGATCATGAAGCAGTCCTTTGCGACGTGGGCCTGGCGGAGGAAGAATTTGAAGGCGTCGCTGGCTGTGTCGGGGCTGGAGGCGCCTAGGGACGCGGTGTACGAGAAGGGGTGACGGGTTGCCGCCTGCCTCCGTGAATCTCGAGCGCAGGCCGTCGCTTCGATGGTCGTACCGAATCCTGCACGACCTGAGCGGCGCGTGCGCGCGGCAGTTTTTCCCGCAGCGCACGTCCGAGCTCGCAGCGCCGACGAAGAGCCACCCATGAACGACCGCATCCGAGAGCTCGACGTGTTCCTCCGCGTGACCGAGGAGACCAGCTTTTCCGCGGCCGCGCGCAGCCTGGACTGCGACCCGTCGACCGTGAGCAAGCTGATCCAGCGGCTGGAAGACCGCCTGCGCGTGCGGCTGTTTCATCGCACGTCGCGTGTGCTCAAGCTCACGCGCGAAGGCGAGCAATTCCTGGAGGGCGCGCACCGCGTGCTCGACGCGCTCGAGGAGGCGGAGAACGGGCTACAGAACACCAAGGCGCAAGCCAGCGGGGTGCTGCGCTTCAATTCAACCCTGCTGCTCGCACAGCATCAACTCTCGCCCGTGATTCCGGAGTTCCTCGAACGCCACCCAGGCATGCGCGTGGAGTTCATCCTCACGGCCAGCCCCATCGATCTGTTCGAGAACCATATCGACGTGGCCATCCGCAGCGGCGAGATTCCCGATTCCTCGCTCGTCGCCCGGCGCATTTCCACGACGCGCTGGACCTTGTGCGCGTCACCCAGCTACCTTGCCAAGGCGGGCATTCCCACATCCCTCGAAGACCTGCAGCATCACAACTGCATGAACTTCCTGCCGGGCTCGGTGCGCAGCACGTGGACACTGCATGACGGAAGCGAACCGGTGTCGCTGAGCGTGACGGGCAACATCGGCAGCAACTCGGCCGAACTGCTCCGCGCCTATGCCGTCGCGGGCGTAGGCATCGTCAGCCTGTCGCACGTGCACGTGGGTGCCGACCTGGCGGCGGGCCGTCTGGTTCCGGTGCTGGAGAAGTTCCAGATGGCCTCGGACGAACCCATCTACGTGGTCTACCCGAGCAAGCGGAACCTGAGCCCGAGGGTGCGGGCGTTCCTCGATTTCCTGAACGAAAAGTTCGAGGCTGGCTGGGCCAGTTTGTGATCTCGCCTATTCGGGTTCGATGTTCTGCTCGCGGATGATCACGCTCCAGCGCGCAACGTCCTGCTTGACGTAGTCCATCACCTGGGCGGGCGCGCTGCTCTCGGCATCGACGCCGAGCGCATCGAAGCGCTTTCTCACGTCTTCGGATGCCACCGCCTTGACGACGGCGGCATGCAGTTGTTCGACGACGGCCGGTGGCGTGCCGGCCTTGGCGAGCAGCGCGAACCACGAGTACAGCGAATAGCCCGGGACGTACTTGCCGACCACATCGGTCTTCGGGTCGTGTGGCGACGTGGTGTCGGAGGTCACGCCCACGAGCTTGATCCTGCCGGTGGCGATCTGGCCGCGCATGGCTTCGGTCGGCGTGGTCAGCAGCACCTGCACCTCGCCGCCCATCAAGGCGTTGAGCGTGGGTGCCTGTCCCTTGTAGGGCACGTGCGTCATCTTGATGCCGGCCTGCTTGATGAGCAACTCGGTACCGAGGTGGCCGAGCGAGCCCACGCCCGCGCTGGCGTAGTTGGCCTTGCCTTGCGTCTTGCGGGCCCAGTCCAGGAACGTGCTCATGTTGGTCGCGGGAACGGCTGAGCTCACCGCCAGCACCATGGTCGACCTGGCGACCATGGAGATGGGCGCGAAGTCCTTCACCGGATCGAAGCCCGCGTTCTTCTGCAGCAGCGGCGTGACGGCGCTGGGGCCGTTGTTGCCGAGGAAGAGCGTGTAGCCGTCGGCGGGTGCGCGGAGCACCTGCTGGGCGCCCAAGGCGCCGCCGACACCGGGCACGTTTTCCACGACGATCGTGGCGCCGCCCAGGGCCTGCTGCAACGGGCCCTGCAGGATGCGGGCCATTGCGTCGGTCGGGCCGCCTGCTGCATAGGGGACGACCAGGTGGATCGGTTTGTCGGGGTAGGCCGCCGAGGTCGCGATGGGCAGGGCGAATGCGACAACAAGGCCGCACGTGCGGATGATCGAGGGCATTTTTATGTCTCCGGTTTTTTGAATCTGGTTGTCAGCCTGGTTGCTGGTCGGGTGCGTGCACGGCGATCACTGCCGTCGGAACTAGAGTCTTCATGGCCCCGGCCTTGCATTCACTACAAAGTTGTTCGGGTTCATTCAGTGCCCAGTTCCTTGACGATAGGCGCGAATGTGCCGATCTCGCGCGCGATACGCTCGCCATAGGCCTTGCCGTCCAGCGGCGATGCTTCCATGCCCATCGTGTTCAGCTGGTGCCGAATCGCGGGATCGGCCAGGGCGCTGGTGAAGGCGCGGCCGATCTTCTCGGCAATGGCAGGTGGCGTGCGCGCCGGTGCGACGATGCCGGTATAGACCACTGCATCGAAGCCGGCCAGTTGCGTGGCAATCGGCGCCACGCCGGGCACGAGGGGACTCGGCGCCGCCGTTGCCACGCCCAGTGCCTTGATGCGGCCTGCCTTCACGTAGTCATTCATCGGGCCTGAGAGGATGGTGAGCTGAACCTTCACTTCACCGGTCAGCAGTGCCGTCGTCGTCTGCGCGTTACCCTGGTAGGGCACAGGCAGCATCTGTATGCCGGCCTGGCGCTGGAACAGCGCTGTCGCCACGTCGCCGTAGGCACCCTTGCCGACCACCGCATATTCGAGCTTGCCGGGATGGGCCTTGGCATAGTCGAGGAACTGACGCAGGTCGTTGGCAGGCACCGATGGATGGACCAGCAGCACCGATGGCGCGCTCGACAGGCCGGCCACGGGAACGAAGCGCTTCTGCGGATCGATGCCTGCGCTCTTCTGCACGAAGGGCGTGATCGAGATCACGCCGGTGTTCACCACCATCACGGTGTAGCCGTCCGCGGGTGCATCGGCAACGAGCCGCGCGCCGATCATGCCTGCGGCGCCCGGGCGGTTGTCGATGATCAGCGGCTGTCCAAGGCTGCGCGCCACAGGCTCCTGCAGCAGGCGCAGCATCGCGTCGGTCACGCCGCCGGCCGCAAAGGGCAAGACGACACGGATCGGTTTTTCAGGAAAGGCGGTCTGCGCAGTCGCGTGGCACGCCAGCGCCATCGCGCAGGCGCCGGCGAGGAGCGCCGTCATCGGGTTGTTCATTGCAACTTGTCTCCGGGGTTCTTGGCTTGTGTTCTTGCGTTCATCCGCCTAGCACGCCGGCGGCACGCAGCCGCGCGATGCCGCCGGCGTCCTTGCCGAGCAATTCGCCGAGGATCCCGGGGCCGTCCTCGCCCAGCGCTGGCAGGTGCGCGCGCGGACCGGCGTTGCCCTTCTTCATGCGAAATGGCGTTCCCGCGACCAGGAAGGGGCCGGCACCGTCATCCATCTCGCACATCGTTCCGCGCTCCTTCACCACGTCCAACTGCATCGTCTCGCCGATGTTCAGGTAGCGCGAGCACGGGACTTGATGCACGTCGAGAATGCGTTCGCATTCCTCTGCGGTGTGCTGCATCGCCCACTTGGCAAGCTCGGCCAGGAAGGCGTCCCAGTGCACCTGGCGTCCGCGACCCGTGGCAAAGCGTTCGTCCTCCAGCCACTCGGGATGGCCGGCGGCCTTGCACAGTGCGATGAAGTTGTCCTGCGTGGTCGGCGCGACGACAAGGTGACCGTCGCGCGCGGGAGTGGGCTTGTAGACGAAGTGCAGCGGCTGTTCGGGGAACTGGGCTTCGCCGACTTCGCACACCAGCAGGCTCACCATCGAATCGAGCAGCGACAAATCGACCAGGTCGCCTTGGCCGGTGCGCTGGCGCTGCACCAGCGCGGCCTGGATGCCGCCGAAGGCCAGCGAGCCGCCAAGCACGTCGGCCACGAAGATGCCGGTGTTGGGCGGGCGGCTCGCATCGTCCTGGTAGCCGCGCATGGCGTCGTCGAAACCCGAGAGCGCGTGCAACGTGGGCGCATACGCGCCCTTGCCGTCGCCCGATTTGCCCTGGCCGAAGCCGGAGATCGAGCAGTACACCAGGCGAGGGTTGATCTCGCTGAGCGCCTCGTAGCCCAGGCCCAGCCGCTTCATCACGCCGGGGCGGAAGTTCTCCACCACGACATCGGCCTGCTTGACCAACGCGTGCACGATCTCCCGCGCTTCATCGGTCTTCAGGTCGAGCACGATGCTGCGCTTGCCGCAGTTCAGCGACGCGTAGTAGCTGCTGCGCCCCTCGCGAAATGGCGGGCGGCTGCGCGTGAGGTCGCCGTTCTTCGATTCGATCTTGATGACTTCGGCGCCCAGGTCGGCCATCAGTCGCGTGCAGTAGGGGCCCGACATCACGAAGGTGAAGTCGAGCACGCGGATGCCTGAGAGCGCGCCGGGCGCGCCGGCAGCAACGGTTGCCATCGCGCTACTCAGCGGAAACCGAGGGCGCGGCGCGCGATGACCATGCGCTGGATCTGGTTGGTGCCCTCGTAGATCTGCAGTACCTTGGCGTCGCGCATCATGCGCTCCACGTGATTGCCGCGGATGTACCCATGTCCACCCAGGATCTGGACCGCATCCGTCGTCACCTTCATGGCCATGTCGGTGCAGAAGCACTTCACCATCGACGCCATCTCCGTCAGGCGGTCGAGTTGCCCTGCGTCAATGGCGCGGGTGCACTTGTAGAGCAGTGCGCGCGCAGCCTCGATCTGGATGTGCATGTCGGCCAGCATGAACTGCAGGCCCTGGAACTCGCCGATGGCGCGGCCGAAGGCCTTGCGTTCCTTGGCATAGGCCACAGCGATGTCGAATGCGCCTTGCGCCACCCCGACCGCGCTGGCCGCCACCGTGGGCCGGTTCAGGTCGAGGATGTGCATGCACGAGGTGAAGCCGCGGCCTTCGTCGCCCATGCGGTTTTCCACCGGCACGCGAACGTTGTCGAAAAAGATGTCCGCATGCGGCGTGCCGCGCTGGCCCATCATCTTCTCGCTGCCGCCGAGCGTGATGCCGGCTGATTTCATGTCGACGATGAAACAGCTGATGTTGTCCACGCCGCGCTTGCCCGTGTCGCCAGTCTTGGCGAAGAGCGTGATGTAGTCGGCCAGCGGCGCCATGGTGATGAAGCACTTCTGGCCGTTGACGACATAGTGATCGCCGTCGCGCACGGCCGTGGTCTTCATTGCGCCGACATCGGAGCCCGCATGCGGCTCGGTGATGGCCACCGAGCTCACCACGCCGCCGTTGGCCACCAGCGGCAGCCACTTCTTGCGCTGTTCATCGGTGCCGAAGTGCAGCAAGGGCAGCACGAAGGAAATGGTGTTCTGGTTGATGAGCTGTGCGCCTGTCATCGACACGCGGGCCACGAGTTCCTTGGCCATGCAGGTGGTGGTGAGGTCGAGGCCGGGGCCGCCGTATTCCTCGGGCACCCGGGCCTGCATGAGCCCCATTTCGCCGAAGATCTTGACGAGGTGGACGGGAAATTTTTCCTCTTCATCCATCTGTTGCGCGATAGGCGCGATTTCCTTGTCGACCACGCGTTGCAAGCTGTCGAGCAGGGCTTCCTGAAGTTCGGTCCGTTCTTCCATGATGTCTCCGTATCGTCGGTGGGAATGACAGGATGCGAATGCGCCTGTCGTTAGCCCCCATCGTGCGATTCGGGCGGACCTTTGAAAAGAATCGCGCCAGCACATCATCTGTGAATGGAATTCATGATCGAACTGGCGCGGGCCAGCGTGGTGCGCGCCTTCGCGACCTGGGCTGGGCGGCGCAGGAAGCTGGAGACGCCGCTGGCTGCGTCGGGGCTGGAGGCGTCCAGCCAGGGATGCGATTCGCGAGGAGGGGATGCGACGGCTTGACCCGACGGCCCTCACGCCGGCGCCCCCTGACGGCTTGAACCCCTCGGGGCGAGCACAGCGAAGGATGTTCGTGGGCACCCGCGGAAGCGGCTCTGCGGGGCCGCTGGGTGTGCCCCCTTTTGGAGCCGCGGCCCGAAAAAGCAGCCGCCTGTCTCGGCCGCCCGGAGCGCCGAAGGCGCTTCGGGCTTGGGCTTGACGCTCAGTCCGGTTGGACCGGGTGCTGCGCCAGCGCTTCGAGCGCTCGCACCAGCGCCGAGTGGTCGGACTGGCCGTGGCCCATCGCGGCGCAGGCGTTCATGAGTTGCGCGGCGCCGGCCGTTTGGGGTAAGGCCACGCCGAGCGCGCGTGCACTCTGCATCGCCAGGTTCAGGTCCTTCTGGTGCAGCGCGATGCGAAAGCCCGGCGCGAAGGTTCGCTTGATCATGCGTTCGCCATGCACTTCGAGGATGCGCGATGACGCAAATCCGCCCATCAATGCCTGACGCACCTTGGCCGGGTCGGCGCCTGCCTTGCTGGCAAACACCAGCGCTTCGCCCACCGCCGCGATGTTGAGCGCCACGATGATCTGGTTGGCGACCTTGCAGACCTGGCCGTCGCCGATGCCGCCGACCAGCGTGATGTTCTTGCCCATCTTGTCGAGCAGGGGCTTCACCTTTTCGAACTCGGCATCCTGGCCGCCGCACATGATGGTGAGGCTCGCGGCCTTCGCGCCGACTTCGCCGCCGGACACCGGCGCGTCCACGTAGCCGCAGCCGAGCGCCTCGATCTTCTTGCCGAATCCCTTGGTGGCTACGGGGTCGATGGAACTGCAGTCCACCACGGTCTTGCCCTTCGACAATCCGGCCGCGACGCCGCCTTCGCCGAACAGCACGAGTTCGACGTCGGGCGTGTCGGGCACCATCACGAAGATGATGTCGGCCTGGCGTGCGACCTCGGTGGCCGTCAGGCAGACGGTGGCCTTCGACGCGAAGGGCTCGGGCGCCTTGCCATGCGTGTTGACGAAAAGCTGGTGGCCTGCTTCGAGCAGGTGGCCGGCCATGGGGGCGCCCATGATGCCTAGGCCGATGAAGCCGATCTTCTGGGGTGTGGTGGTGCTCATGCGTTGGTCTCCTCCTCTTGTGGGGCCAGCGCCTCGCGCCAGCCGAGGCCATCGGCGGTGGTGGTGCGCGGCTTGTATTCGCAGCCGATCCAGCCGTCATAGCCAATCGCGTCGATGTGCTTGAAAAGCCAGGCGTAGTTGATCTCGCCGGTGCCGGGCTCGCCGCGGCCGGGGTTGTCGGCCAGCTGGATGTGGCCGATGCGCGCGAGCTGCTTGCTGAGCGTGTTGCCCAGCTCGCCTTCCATGCGCTGCGCGTGGTAGATGTCGTACTGGACGAAGAGATTGGGCGAGCCGACCTCGTCGATGATGGCCAGCGCCTGGTCGGTGCGCGTCAGGAAGAAGCCGGGAATGTCGAAGCTGTTGATGGGCTCGATCAGCAACTGGATGCCGGCCGCCTGCAACTCCTTCGCGGCAAAGCGCAGGTTCTCGATCAGAGTGGCCCTGGCGACTTGCGGGCTCACGCCGGCCGGCAGCTTGCCGGCCAGGCAGTTCACGCGCGGGCAACCCAGCGCGCTAGCGTAGTCGATGGCCTTGGCCACGCCGTCGCGGAATTCCGCGGTGCGGGCCGGGTCGCAGGCGATGCCGCGATCGCCGCCGTCCCAGTTGCCCGCGGGCAGGTTGTGCAGGACTTGCTGCAGCTTGTTGTCGCGCAGCGCGGCAGTCAGTTCCTGTTTGCTGAAGGCATAGGGGAACAGGTATTCGACAGCCTCGAAGCCGGCATTGGCGGCGGCTTCGAAGCGTTGCATGAACGGTAGCTCGGTGAAGAGCATCGTCAGGTTGGCTGCAAATTTGGGCATGGGTTCAACTTGATATGAAATACGAAGGTGCGCGGAGCCTGGGCTCTTGATGCCCGGGGCTCGTAAGGTGTGAAGATTTCGTAGCGAGGGCGCCGAGGTCGGGTCGAGGAGCGGAACCGTACGCAGGTACGGTGAGCACCAGGGGCCCGAGATCGGCGGCCGCAGTAGAAGGATTCGCGCTTTCTCAGTCCAGCATGGCTGCCGCAACGGCAGTTGGTGCGTCCTCGAGCCCTTCGGCCAACGGCTCGAACTCGTTGATCGCATCGATCTCGGTGCCCATCGCGATGTTGGTCACGCGTTCGAGCATCACCTCGATCACCACCGGCACGCCGTACTCGGCCATGAGTTGCTCGGCGCGCTGGATGGCACCCTGCATCTCGCCCTGCTTGTAGACGCGGATGCCCTTGCAGCCCAGGCCCTCGACCACCTTCATGTGGTCGACGCCGTAGCTGGCCTCGATGCCCGCGTCCGGCCCGGCATTGAGGTTGTCGAAGCCGAGCTGCACGCAGTAGTCCATCTCGAAGCCGCGCTGGCTTTGGCGGATCAGGCCGAGGTAGCTGTTGTTCACCACGATGTGGATGTAGGGCAGCTTGAATTGCGCGCCCACGGCCAGCTCCTCGATCATGAACTGGAAGTCGTAGTCGCCCGAGAGCGCGACGATCTTGCGAGTCGGGTCCGCGGCGCGAACGCCGAGCGCTGCCGAGATGGTCCAGCCGAGCGGGCCGGCCTGGCCGCAGTTGATCCAGTGGCGCGGGTTGTAGACGTGCAGGAACTGCGCGGCCGCGATCTGCGACAGGCCGATGGTGCTCACGTAGCAGGTGTCGTGGCTGAAGTTGTTGTTCATGCACTGGTACACGCGCTGCGGCTTCATCGGCACGTCGGCGAAGTTGGTCTTGCGCAGCATCGTCTTCTTGCGCTGGCGGCATTCGCCGGCCCAGGTGCCGCGGTCGGGCAACTGGCCCTTGGCCTTCATCTCCTCGGCCACTTCGACGAAGAGCTCCAGGGCGGCCTTGGCGTCCGACACGATGCCGAAATCGGGCGTGAAGACGCGGCCGATCTGCGTCGGCTCGATGTCGACGTGCACGAAGGTGCGGCCCTTGGTGTAGACCTCGACCGAGCCGGTGTGGCGGTTGGCCCAGCGGTTGCCGATGCCGAGCACGAAGTCGCTCGCGAGCATCGTTGCGTTGCCGTAGCGGTGGCTGGTCTGCAAGCCGCACATGCCGGCCATGAGCGGATGGTCGTCGGGGATCGCGCCCCAGGCCATGAGCGTCGGGATCACCGGCACGCCGGTCGCTTCGGCGAAGCGCACGAGCAGGTCGGCCGCGTCGGCGTTGATGATGCCGCCGCCGGCGACGATCAACGGGCGCTCTGCCGCGTTGAGCATGCTGATGGCCTTCTCGATCTGGGCGCGCGAGGCGGCCGGCTTGTAGGGCTTGAGCGGTTCGTACGTGTCGATGTCGAACTCGATCTGCGCCATCTGCACGTCGAAGGGCAGGTCGATCAGAACCGGGCCCGGGCGGCCGGACCGCATGATGTGGAAGGCCTGCTGGAACACCTGCGGCACCTGGCCCGGCTCGCGCACGGTGACGGACCACTTGGTGACGGGCTTGGAGATCGACTCGATATCGACCGCCTGGAAGTCTTCCTTGTAGATCCGCGCACGCGGCGCCTGGCCGGTGATGCAGAGGATCGGGATCGAATCCGCCGAGGCCGAGTAGAGCCCGGTGATCATGTCGGTGCCGGCCGGGCCGGAGGTGCCGATGCACACGCCGATGTTGCCGGCCACCGCGCGGGTGTAGCCCTCGGCCATGTGGGACGCGCCCTCGACGTGGCGCGCCAGGATGTGCGCGATCGTCCCTTGCTTGCGCAACGCCGAGTACAGCGGATTGATGGCCGCACCCGGCACACCGAACGCCTGCGTCACGCCCTCTTTTTCCATCACCAGCACTGCGGCCTGCGCCGCTGTCATCTTTGCCATGTCGTAGCTCCTTGTGAATGGCTCGATTCTGGGAATCAAAGGGCTTTCCAAGAAGTGGGTACGCAGCCATAAAACCTATTCCAATCCGGAATGAGTGAGTACCATCGATCGCTGCCAGGCCGGCCCGCGGTCGGCAGCAACCCGCCCGAGGAGTGGATGGAATGGATCGCCTTCTTGCCATGGAAATGTTCGTGCGTGTCGTGGAGACCGGCAGCTTCTCCAAGGCTGCGCGCGAGTTCAACACCACGCAGCCCACCGTGACCAAGCAGGTGGCCGCGATCGAGTCGCGCCTGAAGGTGCGCCTGCTCAACCGCAACACGCGCGGCGTGAGCCTCACTGAGACCGGTGCGCTCTACTACGAGAAGTGCAAGGACATCGTGCGCAATGCGGAGGAGGCCGACAACTCGGTGCAGTTGCGCCAGACGCAGGCGCAGGGGCTGCTTCGCATCGGCACGTCGGTGGCCTTCGGGCGCCGCGTGGTGGTGCCGCAGGTGCTGGAGTTCATGGCGCGGCATCCGCAGGTGCAGGTGGACCTGAGCTTCGAGGACCGCTATGTGGACCTGGTGGCGCAGGGCATCGATGTCGCCATCCGCATGGGCAAGCTGGCCGACTCGTCGCTGGGTGCGCGCTTCCTCGGCCGCAATCCGTGGGTCATGGTGGCTGCGCCGAGCTACCTCAAGGCGCATGGCACGCCGAAGCGGGCGCAGGACCTGAGCGCGCATGTGGCGCTGATCTACAGCAGCGTGGTCGGCGACGACGTCTGGCAGATGCACACGCCCAAGGGCGAGCCGGTGACGGTGTCGGTGTCGGGCCGCCTGCGCTCCAACAACGTCTCCGCGGTGCTGGTCGCGGCCCGCAACGGCCTGGGCGTCGCGATGATGCCGCACTACGTGGCAAGCGAATCCCTGGCCACCGGCAAGGTGGTTCGGGTGCTCGCCGACCATGCGCTGGCCGAGCAGGAGATTCACGCGGTCTTCCCGTCGCCGAAGCTGGTGCCTGGCAAGGTGCTGAGCCTGATCGCGTTCATGCAGGGCCGCTTTGCCGAAGGCTGGTGGGCGGGCTGATCATTTCGGCGGCGTGACCACTTCGTCCGGCATGTCGTCCAGGTTGCCCGAGTCCACGAACAGGCCCCACGCCGCCATGAACAGCGCCGCAATCGCCGGCCCGATCACGAAGCCGTTGATGCCGAAGATCGACATGCCGCCGATGGTCGCCATCAGCACGACGTAGTCCGGCATCTGCGTGTCCTTGCCGACCAGCAGCGGCCGCAGGATGTTGTCGACCAGGCCGATCACGCCCACGCCCACGAACACCAGCACGCCGGCCTGCCAGTAGTGGGCGGTCGCGAGAAAGTAGAGCGCCACCGGCCCCCAGATCAGCGCCGCGCCCACGGCCGGCAGCAGCGACAGGAAGGCCATCAGCACCGCCCACAGCAGCGCGCCCTGCACGCCCAGGAACCCGAAGGCCAGCCCGCCGATCGTGCCCTGCGCGATGGCCACGGCCACGTTGCCCTTGATGGTCGCGCGGATCACGGTGGTGAACTTGTTGAGCAGGTAGTGCGTGTGCGGCCGGGCCATCGGCAAGGCGTTGCGCACCGTCTTCGACAGGTCCGCGCCGTCGCGCAGCAGGAAGTACAACAGGTACAGCATGACGAAGAAGCTGACAAGGAACTCGAAGGTGTTCTGCCCGATCGACAGCGCATGCGTCGCGATCGACTGGCTCGCCTGCGACGCGCCGGCCGAGATGCGTGCCTGCCATGCCCCCATGTCGCCGAGGTTGAAACGCCGCGCCAGGTCCATCAGCCAGCGCGGCGTTGCGTCGAGGATCTGCTGGAAGTAGGCGGCGAAGTTGATTTTCCCCGAACCGATCGCCTGCGCCAGCAAGGTGACCTGCTCGATCACGGACAGGGTGATCATGACCAGCGGCAGGATCACCACCACCAGGCAAAGCGCCAGCGTCACCAGCGCCGCGAAGTTGTGCCCCTTGGGCAGCCGCTTCAGCAGCCAGCGGTACATCGGCGTGAACAGGATGGCCAGCGCCATGGCCCAGAACACGGCGCCGAAGAAGGGGAGCAGGATCCAGGCGAAGCCTGCAGTGACAGCCGCCAGCAACGCCAGGAAAACGCCGCGCTGAAGTTGCGATGAATTCATATTCACCGCAGCGTAGCGGGCGCTCAGGTGGCGATGCGTCGCCGGGCAACCGGCGCCAGCGTGGCCCGAAGCCGCGTCGGCGCGTCAGGTTCCACCGCGCGTTCGACCTCGAGTTCCTTCTCGACGTTGCCGATGTGCTCGAGCATGAGCGTGCGCGCCGCCTCGTTGTTGCCGCGCTCGAGCGCCGCGACGATGGCCGCGTGCTCTGCGCATGATTGCGCGGCCTCGTGCTTCGACTGGTAGAGCGTCGCGGCCAGCGTGGTGCGGGCGGTGAGGTCGCGCAGCATGTCGCTGAGCAGGCGATGGCCCATCTGCTCGGCCAGGCAGACGTGGAAGTCGGCCAGCAGGAAGGCGCGGGTGGCGGCATCGGCGCCATCGATCGCGCGCTGCTCGTCGGCGATGTGCTCGCGCAGCCGCTTGATCACCCTTTGCAGCGGCTTGCCGGCGTCGCCGAGGATGCCCGACTCGACGATGCGCCGCGCCGAGAACGCGTCGCGCGCCTCCTCGGCCGACGGCTCCACCACGAACCAGCCGCGCTTCGATTGCACCTCGACGAAGCCGCGCGCCTGCAATTGCATCAACGCCTCGCGCACCATCGTGCGGCTCACGCCGAAGTGGGTGGCCAGGGCCTGCTCGCCGAGCCGCTCGCCGGGGGCCAGCTTCTGCGCAAGGATGGACTCGACCACCTGCTCGGCGATGACCGTCGGGGACACGGCCGCCATCGGAGGCACCACGCCAGGCACTTCTTGGTCCTTCATCTTCAATGGCTGGGTGTGAGTGCGGGCGACACGACCACGCCGGGTTCGGCCAGCGGTTCGTCGTCCGGGGAATAGTTGCCGTCGAGCACCGCATGCGCGCGCTTGCGGTCGATGTCGCCTTCCCATGCCGCGATGGCGACGGTGGCAACGCAGTTGCCGACCAGGTTGCCGAGTGCTCGGGCGATGCCCATGAACCAGTCGACCGACAGCACCAGCACCAGCCCGATCGCGGGGATGGCCGGGATGGCATGCAGCGTGGCCGCCAGCACCACGATCGCGGAGCCCGGCACGCCGTGCGCGCCCTTGGAGGTGACCAGCGCGATCGCGAGGATGGTCAGCAGGTCGGACATCGAGATCGGCGTGTTGGTCGCTTGAGCGATGAACACGGCCGCCAGCGTGATGTAGATCGAGAAGGCGTCGAGGTTGAACGAATAGCCGGTCGGGATCACCAGGCCCACCGTCGAGTCGCGGATGCCCATGTGGCGCAGCTTGGCCATGATCTGCGGCAGCACGCTGTCGGACGAGGTGGTGGCGAAGACGATGGTCAGTTCCTCGCGCAGGTAACGCAGCAGCTTGACCAGGCTGAAGCCCGACATGCGCATGATCAGCCCGAGCACCCCGAACACGAAGATCAGCACCGACGCGTAGTACAGCGCCACCAGCATGCCGAGCTGCTTGAGCGAGCCGATGCCGTACTTGCCCACCGTGAAGGCGATGGCGCCGAGCACGCCGAGCGGTGCCAGCTTGATGAGAATGCCCATGATCTTGAAGAGCACCAGCGAGAGCGCGTCCACCACCTGCGCGACCGGCTTGCCGAGGTCGCCGAGCAGCGTCAGCGCACAGCCGAACAGCACCGCGAACAGCAGCACCTGCAGCACGTCGCCGGTGGCGAAGGCGTTGACCACGGTCGTCGGGATCAGCCGCATCAGGAACTCGACCGTGCCCCCGCTGCTGAGCTTGTCGGCGTTGGACGCATAGGCGCTCATGGCCGAGGCGTCGAGCAGTTTGGGGTCGACGTTCATGCCCACGCCGGGCTTGAACACGAAGGCGAGCACCAGGCCCAGCGCGAGCGCGATGGTGGTCAGCACCTCGAAGTAGACCAGCGCCTTGACGCCGACGCGCCCGACGCGCTTCAGGTCGCCCGCGCCGGCAATGCCATGCACCACCACGCAGAACACCAGCACCGGAATGATCATCTTGATCAGCTTGATGAAGCCATCGCCGAGCGGCTGCAGCTTGGTGCCGAAGGCGGGCCAGAACAGGCCGACCAGCACGCCGATGACCAGCGCGATGACAACCTGGCCAAAAAGGGATTTCGCGAAACGGGGCATGAAAGAGGCTCCTGTTCAAAGTGCAAGGTTGCATGCAACATCGATCAATCTTGCATGCAAGAAATGTAGGCAAGATTGCGATGAAAACGCAGAGGGTATTCCCGGAGCACGCAAGCTGCTAGAACGTGGCCTCGCGCATTGCATCCAACGCAAGACCCGTTCCACGGCGCAGCCGCGGCGAACCCCCGCCGCAGGGAGATCGACGAATGAAAACCGGACACGACTTGCAGCTCTGCGGGATGAAGCCATGACGCGCGCCGTTTCCTTGCCTTCAGGCGGCTCGATGCCTGTGCTCGGCCTGGGCACCTGGCGGCTGGGCGAAGTTGCGAATCGGCGGGATGCAGAAGTCGCGGCCGTGCGTTCTGCCATCGCCATGGGGTACCGGCTGATCGATACCGCCGAGATGTACGGCGACGGCGGTTCCGAGGAGGTTGTTGGGCTGGCGATCGCCGAGGCGATCCGCGCTGGCGAGGTGCGGCGTGATGAGTTGTTCATCGTCAGCAAGGTCCTGCCGCACAACGCCAGCCGCAAGGGCACCGTGCAGGCCTGCGCGCGGAGCCTGGGCAGGCTGGGGATCGACCGCATCGACCTGTACCTGCTGCACTGGCAGGGCTCGCACCCGTTGCGCGATACCTGTGCAGCGTTGCAGGCGCTGGTGGCGCAGGGCGACATCGGCCAATGGGGAGTGAGCAATTTCGACGTCGACGACATGGCCGAACTGAATGCGCTCGGCGAGGGCAAGGCTTGCGCCGCCAACCAGGTCTACTACTCGCTGGGCGAGCGAGGTCCGGAGTTCAGCTTGCTGCCCTGGCTGCGCAACCACGGCCAGCCGATGATGGCCTACAGCCCCATCGACCAGGGAGCGCTGGCCACCAGCCCGGAGTTGGGTGCGCTGGCCGCCCGGCGCGGCGTGACGGCGGCGCAGATCGCGCTTGCGCGGCTGCTGGCCGAGCCCGGTGTCGTCGCCATTCCCAAAGCGGTTCGCGCAGTACACCTGCGCGAGAACCTCGCCGCCGCCGAATTGACGCTTGAACCCGAGGAGATCGCGGCGATCGATCGCCTGTACCCGCCGCCCCGACGCAAGGCCCCCCTCGCGATGATCTGATGCGTTGCGCGCTCAGGTTCGCTTGGCGCCCCGCATCATTGCCATGTAGATCACGGCGCCAGCGATCGCCCCGATGAACCAGCCGAAGTTGTTGTCCGGAATCACGTGGAACAACTGTGCGGCGAACTCCCAGCCGATGGCGATGGCGCTCGAGAGGCCCAGCGCAGCCAGGCCCACCTTGTTCCAGCCGCCGTCGTAGTTGTAGCGGCCATTGGGCGCCATCGTGTAGAGCTGCTCGACGTCGACCACCTGCTTCTTCAGAAGGTAGAAGTCGGCCACCATCACGCCGAACATCGGCGCCAGCACCGCGCCGAACACGCTCACGAACACGGTGATCGCCTTCGGGCTGTCGACGAAGATCCACGGGCAGACGCAGACGGCCAGGATCGAGGCAATGAGCCCGCCCTTCTTGAAGCTGATGTGGCGCGGGAACAGATTGGCGATGTCGAATGCCGGTGAGACGAAGTTGGCGACGATGTTGATGCCCATCGTGGCGATGATGAAGGTCACGCTACCCAGCACGACGGCCCACTTGTTGTCGATCTTCCCGACGATCTCGATCGGGTCCATGATCATGTGGCCGAACACCTTGGCGCTGCCGGAGGTGACCACCACCACGATGATCGCGAACAGGATGAAGTTGATCGGCAGTCCGAGGAAGTTGCCGATCTTCATGTCGCGCTCGGTCTTGGCGTAGCGCGAGAAGTCGCCGAAGTTCAGCAGCAGCGCGGCGAAGTAGCTCACCACCAGCAGGACCGCGTTGCCCATCGCGATCCACGCTTCGCCGCCGGTCAGCACCTTGTCGCTGAGCGTCAGGTCGAGCGACCAGCCGGCCTTCCAGATGATCCAGCCCATCAGCAGGAACATCACCAGGTAGACGGCCGGGCCGCAGAAGTCGATGAACTTGCGGATCGCTTCCATGCCGCGCTGGAAGATCAGCAGCTGGAAGAACCACATGAACAGGAAGCAGGCCCAGCCGAGCATGTCGAGCCGCAGGAAGCTCATGCCGTGCAGCGATGCCGCGTCGGGAAAGAACACCAGCACCAGCGTGGCCACCGCCTTGGACGCGAAGTAGGTCTGTACGCCATACCAGACGATGCCGACCACGCCGCGGATTACCGCCGCGAAGTTCGCGCCCATCACGCCGAGGCTGACGCGCGCCATCACCGGGAACGGAATGCCGTGCTGCTGGCTCGGCCGGCCGATCCAGTTCATGAGGACGTTGACCACCGAGATGCCGATCACCAGCGCCGCCAGCACCTGCCAGCCGGAGAGCCCGAGCAGGAACAGGCTGGCCGCGAAGGTGTAGCCGCCGACGCTGTGCACGTCGGACATCCACATCGCGAACACGCTGTAGTAGGACCAGCCTTTGCGCGCGCCGGTGACGGGCGCCAGGTCTTCGTTGATGAGCCGGGGGTCTGCGCCCCGGATGCCGTGATCGCCGTGTTCCATGGTGTCCGCCTGCAGTGATGGGTGAGGGGAAAGGGATCACCACGGCGTGCACCGTGGTGTACGCCAAACTGTATACACTTTAGACGGCCGGCCGTATGGCGGAAAACCCTGAGCCGTACGGCTGCTTGCTCCGCCGGCCCCCTCCGGGCGCCGCCGGAAGGGCCGACCCCGCCACCTCATGTCAGATGCCGGCCCGCGTTGCTCAATGCGCCTCGGCCTGCTTGGCCGCCGCGATGATCGCGTCCTCGTCGTGCTTCGCCCCGTTCAGGAACAGGTTCAACGCCACCGCGCAGATCGAGGTCAGCAGGATGCCCGACTCGATCAGCGAGTGGATGCTGTGCGGCATCCACTGCTTGAAGTTGGGCGCGATCAGCGGAATCATGCCGAAGCCGATCGACACCGCCACGATCATGGCGTTGTAGCGGTTGGTCTTGAAGTCCACGTTGGCCAGGATGCGGATGCCGGTCGCGGCCACCATGCCGAACATCACCAGCCCGGCGCCGCCCAGCACCACGGTCGGCAGCGACTCCACCAGCGCCGCCATCTTCGGCAGCAACCCCAGCACGATGAGGATCACGCCGCCGGCCACGCAGACGAAGCGGCTCTTGACGCCGGTCACCGCCACCAGGCCCACGTTCTGCGAAAAGCTGGTGTACGGAAAGGTGTTGAAGATGCCGCCGATCAGCGTGCCCAGGCCGTCCGTGCGCAGGCCCCGCGCCAGGTCCTGCTGCGTGATCTTGCGCCCGGTCATCTCGCCGAGCGCGAGGAACATGCCGGTCGATTCGATCATCACCACGATCATCACCAGCGTCATCGTCAGGATCTGCAGCGCATCGAACTGCGGCATGCCGAAGTGGAAGGGCGTCACGATGTCGACCCATTCCGCCTTGCCGACCTTCTCGAAGGTCATGATGCCCATCATCGTGGACACGATGGCGCCGATGACGATGCCCAGCAGCACCGAGATGTTGGCCACAAAGCCCTTGGCGTACTTGACGATCAGCAGGATCGACACCAGCACCAGCGCCGCGATGCCCACGCCGGTGAGGTCGGCATATTTGGGGTTGGGCACGGTCGGCACGATGGCCAGGCCCTTGGGCACCGGCGGCAGCGCGGAGCCCGGCGCCGTGATGTCCGACAGCCACTTGGTGTAGGCCGGGTCGACAACGTTGGGCGCGGTCGGGCCGAAAGGGTTGCCGAAGATCCAGTTGATGCCCACGCGCATCAGGCTGATGCCGATCACCGCGATGATGGTGCCCGTCACCACCGGCGGGAAGAAGCGCAGCATGCGGCTGACCAGCGGCGCGATCAGGATCGAGATGATGCCCGCGCCGATGATCGAGCCGAACAACAATTGCGCACCGGCCGTGGCCGGGTTGGCGTTGGCCATGGCCACCATCGGCGCCACGGAGGCGAAGGTCACGCCCATCATCACCGGCAGCTTGACGCCGAACCACTGCGTGGCGCCCAGCGACTGGATCAGCGTGGCGATGCCGCAGCAGAACAGGTCGGCCGAAATCAGCATCGCCACTTCATCCGGGCTCAGCTTGAGCGCGCGGCCGACGATCAGCGGCACCGCGACCGCGCCGGCATACATCACCAGCACGTGCTGGAGTCCCAGCGCCGTCAACTTGCCGGCCGGCAATCGTTGGTCGATAGGGTGGACGGAGGACGAACCGGCTGAACTCATGAAGGACTCCTGGGCGGACGAATGGGCGGCGCACGAACGGGGCGGCGAATGCTGCGTGCACGCAAAGAATAGGCCCGCGGCGCAAATCGAAAAAGACGCACAATCCAATAAATCAATCTGGATTCGCGATGAAAGCCTCCCTGGCCGAGATGCGGGTGTTCGTGGCGCTGGCGGAACATGGGCACTTCACACGTGCGGCCGAGCGCCTGGGCATGTCGCAGTCGTCGTTCAGCGCGTCCCTGGTCAAGCTCGAAAAGCAGCTCGGCACGCGCCTCTTCGACCGCCACACGCGCGCCTGCCGCGTCACCGAGGCCGGCGCCGCCTTGCTGCCCGCGGCGCGGCGCCTCGTCGCGGACTGGGACCATCTCTTTGCCGATGCGCGCGACTTCGCCCGTTTCTCGCGCGGACGCGTGGCGGTCGCCGCGCCAAGCGCGCAGTGCGCCTTGCTGCTGCCACCGGTGATCCGGGCCTTCGGCGCCTCGCATCCGGGCGTGCGCGTGGTGGTGCAGGACGTGCCCGAGCACGAAGTCCAGGAACTGGTGCGAAGCGGCGTGGCCGACCTGGGCATTGCCACGCAGACCGATGCGCGCACCGATCTGGTTTCCACCGCCATGTCTTCCGACGAGTTCATCGCCGCTCTGCCGCCGAGCCACCCGCTGGCGTCGCGCCGTTCGCTCGAATGGGCGCAACTGGCGCGCGAGCCCCTGATCGGCTACCTGCCGGGCAACCCGGTGCGTCGCATGCTCGAGGAGAAGCTGGCCGAGCGCGGCATCGTGCTGGCCTATGCCTACGAGATCGCACTGCCCTGGACCATGATCGGCCTGGCGCGCGAGGGGCTCGGCATCGCAGTCGTCACCATGGCGCTGCGGCCGCTGGCGCAATGGAACGGGCTGGAGATTCGCGCCGTCGGCCGGCCGCAGTTCGCGCGCACCATGACCTTGCTGCGTGCACCGGGCAATTCGCTGTCGCCGGCTGCGGCGGCGTTTCGGGAGTTGCTGCTCGGCAGCGCCGTGCCGGCGGCATGACGGCGGACTCGGGGGCGGCGTTCAGGTGACAGTCATTTACTTTCTCCAGAATTCGTTCGAACGCGCCTGAGAACAGGCCCTGATGTGTCGTCTGACATGGAGGCCGAATCCGTGCATCGCTCGTCCCTTGCAATCGCGGTCCTGCTGTGCGGTGGCGGCGGTGGCGCGCTGGCGCAATGCGTGCCGGCAAGCGCGGGCCTTGGCCTTTCTTGCGGCACTTCGCTTCGGCCCGAAACCGGCGCGTACATGGGCAATCGCCGCATCACGGATCTGCTCTTCGTCTACGGCCTCGACGACAGGATGGGCGACGGTTCCGTGCCCACGGCAAGCCAGGGCGTGTCGGGTGCGGGCCGCGGCTTCTGGATGCGCACGGGCGGCGAGGGCTTCCGCCTGAAGGATGACGGCATCGGCTTCGGTGTCGACAGCAAGCAGGCCGTCTTGCAGGCCGGCGTGGATGTCTGGCAATGGTCGCTGGGCAGCACCGGCCGGCTGTCGGTGGGTGCGTTGCTCAGCGTCGGCGGCGGCCGCACCGACGGCACCGCACCCGGCCGCCTGTTCACCGCGCAGGGTCGCACCGATGGCGGCGGCTTCGGCTTCTATGCCACCTGGTACCAGGACGACCAGACCCGGCTCGGCTGGTATGCCGACACCTGGACGCAATACGCCCGCTTCCGCAACGAGGTCGAGAGTCCGCTGATCCGGCAAGCCAGCTATACGTCGCACAACGGCATGGCGTCGGTCGAGACAGGCTATGCGCTGCGCCTGTCGGACAACAGTTCCTGGGTGATCCAGCCCCAAGGCCAACTCATCTATGCCCACAACCACGCCTACAACGTGACTCAGTCCGACGGCACCCAGGTCGACGGCGCAAAGCGCGGCGGCTGGACGTCGCGCCTGGGCGTGCGCATGTACCCTGGCTGGATCGGGGACGGCGACACGCGCATCAAGCCCTATGCGGCCATCAACTGGCTCTACGACCACCTGGAGGATGAGCTGACGTACGGCAGTCAGTTGCCGAGCAAGGACGTGTTTCCCACCAGCCGCTACGAACTGAAGGCCGGCGCCGACCTCCGGTTCGCAGGCGGGTGGGCCGGATGGGGGGATATCGGGTGGCAGGCGGGGTCGTCGTACAGCGCCTGGACGGCGCGGGCGGGGATGAAGTACAGCTGGTGATCAGGTGCCAGCAGGCCCGGTGGTTTCATTCAGGGGTGGGCGATCTCGCCGAGGTAGCGCTCCACGGCATTGCGCCAGAGTTCGGGCCGCGCATGGATGCCGTGGCCGCCTTGACCGGCGCCGGGGTCGATGACCATGAAGTCGGCCTTGCCACCGGCGGCGACAAAGGCATCGTGATTCTTGCGGCTGTGCGTGACCTTGTAGTACGGATCGTTCTCGCCGTAGAGCCAGAGTTCGGGTTTCCTGAACGCTGCGCCGCGTTCGAAGGCCGGTGCGTTGATGGCGTCCACTTGCGGGCAGCCGTCGCCCATCCAGCCGCCGACGAAGTTGATGACGCCTGCAAAGCGCTCGGGGTGCATGCCGGCGTAGGCGACCGACAGGACGCCGCCCCTCGAGACGCCGGCGATCACGCTGCGCCCGGCGTCGACCTCGGGTTTGGCGAGCAGGAAGTCGGCGGCTGCATCGACGTCAGCCAGCGCGTGGTCGAAGCCCGCCAGTGAAAGCGCTGGATTGCAGCTGTAGGCCGAGCGTTCGCGGTTGAAGCCTTCGTCATAGAGCCCGTCCGACTTCCCTCGGCCGCGCCGCTGCGGGTACGCGACCATCCATCCCTTGCCGGTGAAGTACTGCGTGAGGGTCGGGCTGGTAAAGGTGCTGGTGAAGAGGGCGGGGTTGTCGCCATTGCCGGTCGAGCCATGGTTGACCATCAGCAAGGGGAAGGGCCCTGCGCCCGCCGGCTTGAAGATCACGACTTCAAGCGTCACGGGCTTGCCTCCTTCGACGAAGGGTGTCGGAATGCGTTCGACCACGCGTTGCGGCCCGCCGGCATCGTCCCTGGACAAGACGCCTGCGGCGAACTCCGTCGCACTGCGGCGAGACAGGAACTCCATCACGCCAGCGTCACGCAGGCGGAACACGAGCTGCCTGCCATTGGTCAGCGTGCCCTGCAGTTCGCCGTCGGCATTGAAGCGCGCATCGAATCGTTCGCTGTAGCGCCCCATCGCGGAGGACGCCGCGGCATAGACGATCGTCGCACCCTGATCACTGACCTGCTCGACAGCCAGCCTGACGTCGCAGATGCGCGCCGCGCATGCCCAGCCCGACCACTTGCCGCTCCAGCGTTGGAGGGACGCCGGCAGTGAGGTGTCTGGTGCGCGCACCGCTGCGTCCGCCGGGAGTGCGGCCAGGACGGCGCTCTCCGAAGCCTCGGGCTCCAGTGAGGACATGTAGTCCGGCCAGCGCGTCTGGCCAAACGCCATGCCGGCCCACAGGACAAGGCCGATGAAGAGCGCGCGCCGGAGCACCGCGCTCAGGCCAGCAGATCCGCCAGCGTGCGCGCGACCACCTTGGTGGCGCGTCGCAGGTCTTCCAGCACCAGGCGTTCGTCGCTGCGCTTGGCATGCGACTCGAGCACGGTGCGCGGGCCGGCGCCGTAGATCACGCCGGGGATACCGGCTTCGCCGTACAGCCGCACGTCGGTGTAGAGCGGCGTGCCGACGGCCTTGAGGGGCTCGCCGAAGATGGCCTCGCCGTGTTTCTGGATCGCGTCGACCAGCGGCTTGTTGCCGGGCGACGGCTGCATCGAGTTGGCGAGCAGCAGGCGCTTGATGTCGACCGTGATGCCCGGCATTTCCGCCGCCGCATCGGCAATCACCTTGCGGATGCTGGCCTCGACCTCGACCGGGTTTTCCTCGGGGATCATGCGGCGGTCGATCTTCAGGATGACCTTGCCGGGCACCACGTTGGTGTTGGTGCCGCCTTCGATTCGGCCCACGTTCACGTAGGGGTGCGTGATGCCCTCGACCTTGGAGGTGACCTGCTGGTAGAGCCTGTTCTGCGCATACAGCGCCGTAAGGATCTTCGTCGCGCCCTGCAGCGCGTCGACGCCGCTGGTCGGGATGGCCGCGTGGGCCATCTTGCCGTGCACTGTCACTTCCATCTGCAGGCAGCCGTTGTGGGCCGTGACGACTTCGTAGCTGAAGCCTGCCGCGATCATCAGGTCGGGCTTGGTCAGCTGCTTCTGCAACAGCCAGCCGGGGCCGAGCAGGCCGCCGAATTCCTCGTCGTAGGTGAAGTGCAGTTCCACGCTGCCCTTGCTCGGCTGCACGACGGCTTCGAGCGCGCGCAGCGCGAAGGTGAAGCTCGCGAAGTCGCTCTTGCTGACCGCAGCGGCGCGTCCATAGAGCGCGCCATCCTTGATCTCGCCGCCGTAGGGGTCGTGCGTCCAGCCTTCGCCCGGTGGCACCACGTCGCCGTGGGCATTGAGCGCGATGGTGCGGCCGGGGCCGTACTTGCGGCGCACGATCAGGTTGGTGATCGATTCGAGGCCGTAGTCCTTCACTTCCTGCTCGGGCACGGCGTGCTTCTCGGCTTCGAAGCCGAAGTCCTTCAGCAGTTCTGCGGTGCGCTCCGCATGCGGTGCGTTGTTGCCGGGCGGCGTGTCGGTGGGCACCTGCACCAGTTGCTGCAGGTACGTCACTTCCTCGTCGAAGTGAGCGTCGATCCAGGCGTCTAGCTTTGCGTAGTCAGTCATATGTTCAGGCCGTCAGTTTGTTCAAGAGATGCTGGAAGGCCTCGACGGCCAGTTGCATGTCGTCCGAGGTGCTCGATTCGAGCGGGTTGTGGCTGATGCCGGAATTGATGCCGCGCACGAACAGCATGGCTTGCGGCATCACCTCGTGCAGCTTCATCGCATCGTGGCCGGCGCCGCTGGGCATGCGGAACAGCGGCAGGCCGAGCGAGTCGACCGCATCTTCCCAGCGCTTCTGCCATTCGGGCGCGCTCGGCGCGGCTGCGGCGCGCATGGTTTCTTCCAGCGTGTAGCGCACGCTGCGGCGTTCGCAGATGTCCTTCAATGCGGCCAGCACGTCGTTGGCGACGGCGTCGCGCTGCGCGTTGTTGGGCGCGCGGATGTCGAGGCTGAACTTGCAGTTGCCCGGCACGACATTGATGGAGCCGTTCGGCACCTGGAGCATGCCGACGGTGGCAACCGAATCGCCATCCTTCGCCGCGCGTTGCTCGGCGAACAGAATCAGCTCGGAGACGGCCGCGGCTGCATCGCGACGGCGGTCCATCGGCGTGGTGCCGGCATGGCTGGCCATGCCGATGATTTCGCCCACATAGCGCACACTGCCGTTGATCGAGGTGACGATCCCGAGCGGCAAGTCCTTCTCGGTCAGCACCGGCCCCTGCTCGATATGCACCTCGACGAAGCCGAGGTACTGCGCCGGGTCGCGCTGGATCTTCGGGATGTCTTCTTCCTTGAGGCCCGCATGCTTCATCGCTTCGCGCATCGTGATGCCATCGGCATCCTTTTGTTCGAGCCACTCGGAATTGAAGTGGCCGATGAGTGCGCCGGAGCCGAGGAAGGTGGCCTTGTAGCGCTGGCCTTCCTCTTCCGCGAAGCCGACCACTTCGAAGGCGAAGGGCAGGCGCTTGCCCTGGCGATGGAGTTCGCGCACGCAGGCCATCGGCACGAAGATGCCGAGCCGGCCGTCGTACTTGCCGCCGTTGCGCACGGTGTCGTAGTGCGAGCCGGTGATCAGCGCCTTGGCGCCAGGCGTCGCGCCTTCGTAGCGGCCGACCACGTTGCCGACCGCGTCGATGTGCACCGAGTCGAAGCCGCACTCGGTCATCCAGGTGGAGATCAGTGCGGCACAGGCGCGGTGCGCGTCGGTGAGGTAGGTGACGGTGAGCTGGCCCAGTTCGGCATAGCCCGAGTCGGTGTAGACCGCGAGTTGTTCCTGCCAATCCCACACCTCGTTGCCCAGCGTGATGTCGCGGCCGAACTTGTCGTTCAGGCGGATCTCTGCGATGCGGTGGATGTTGCGCATCGCCTCGCCCAGTTCGAACGAGGGGTGATGGTGCACGCGGCGCTCGAAGGTCTCGATGATGGTCTTCTTGTTCAGCCCCGTGCCGCGCGGCCCGCGCACCGCGAGGATGAAGGGGAAGCCGAACTTCTCGCCGTAGGCCTTGTTGAGCCCGCGAATGTGTGCGAGTTCTTCGGGCGTGCAGTTGGTGAGGCCGGCCTTGCCCTGCTCGTTGGTCGATTCGGCAGTCAGCGTCTTGGCTTCCATCGCCTTGCCGGCCAGCTCGGGGTGCACGCGGATCAGGCCGAGCTTCTCGTCCTCGCTGGCACGCTCCAGCACCTGCACCATCGCCAACTTCAGATGCGCGAGCGACTTGAAGGGCCGCTCGGCCAGCGCGCGCTCGCCCACCCAGGGCGAGTGCTCGTAGATGCCGTCGAGCATGGCGACGGCTTCAGGCGCCGAAGCGCTGTTCAGTTGTTCGATGGTCAGTGCCATTTGGAGTCTCCCTTTATGCAGTGAACGGGTGCACTTTCTTCCAGTGCTGTGCGATGTCGATGCGGCGGCATACCCAGACCTTGTCGTGCTTCTGCACATGGTCGAGGAAGCGCTTCAACGCGCCGATGCGGCCGGGCTTTCCGAGCAGGCGGCAATGCATGCCGATGCTCATCATCTTGGGCGCCTCTTCGCCTTCGGCATACAGCGCGTCGAAGCTGTCGCGCAGGTAGTTGAAGAAGTGCTCGCCGGTGTTGAAGCCCTGGGCCTGCACGAAGCGCATGTCGTTGCAGTCGAGCGAGTAGGGCACCACCAGGTGCGGCACCACGCTGCCGTCGGACTTGGTGACCTGCATGTAGAAAGGCAGGTCGTCGCCGTAATAGTCGCTGTCGTACTCGTAGCCGCCGTGGTCGGCCAGCAGGCGGCGCGTGTTGGGGCTGTCGCGGCCGGTGTACCAGCCCAGCGGCCACTGGCCCTTGGTCATGTCGCGGATGACATGCGTGGCCAGGTCCATGTGCCGCTTCTCGTTGGACGCGGGCAGGTTCTGGTAGTGGATCCAGCGCAGGCCGTGGTTGGCGATCTCGTAGTCGTTCTTCAGGAATACGTCGAGCAGCTCGGGGTAGCGCTGCAGGGCCATGCCGACACCGAAGACGGTCATCGGCAAGCCGCGCGATTCGAACTCGCGCAGGATGCGCCAGACGCCGGCGCGCGAGCCGTACTCGTACATCGACTCCATCGTCATGTGGCGGTTTTCGTAGGCCTGCGCGGTGACCAGTTCGGAGAGGAAGGTCTCCGAGGTCGGGTCGCCGTGCAGCACGTTGTTTTCGCCGCCTTCCTCGTAGTTGAGGACGAACTGGACGGCGATCTTCGCGCCGTTGGGCCACTGGGCATGGGGAACATTGCGGCCGTAGCCGATCATGTCCCTTGGGTAGGGAGTCTTCGGGGAATCGCTCATGATGGTTTGCGCCGCTAGGACAGCGCGAGGGAAATATCGTTTGTCGGAACCTTGCGGTCGAAGGTCAGGTTGGCCTCGACGTTCTCAAGGTGTTCAGTCATCAGGCGCACTGCGCGTTCTTCGTCCCTCGCCGCCAGCGCTTTCACGATGTCGGCGTGCTCATCATTCGAATGTTCTGCTGCACTGGCGCTCTGATACATCAAGGTGATCAAAGCGCAGCGTGAAATCAGCTCTCCCAGGATCTGGGCCAATACCGTGTTGCCCATGAGTTCCGCCATGCGCACATGGAAGTCGCCCAGCAACTCGGTGCGGCCCGAGATGTCCTCGCCTGCGACGGCGGATTTCTCCAGCGCCACGTGTTCCTTCAACGCCTTGATCTTGGCCGGGGTGACGGTGCGCACGAAGGCGCGCGTCATCTCGGCTTCGAGCATGCGGCGCACCGCGAAAACCTGCCTTGCCTCGTCCACCGCAGGCGCCGCCACGAAGGCACCGCGCGCGGGCTCCAGCCGGATCAAGCGGTTTTGCGAGAGCTGGAACAGGGCTTGCCTGACCAGCGTGCGCGACACGCCGAAGTGGTCCGCCAGCTTCTGCTCGGCCAGCTTGGTGCCGGGCTGCAGGCGGTGGTCGACAATGGCTTTGGTCAGCGCGTCGACGATAGAGCGAGTGGCGGATGAGGACTCCATGATTTTTATGATAGTCCGAAAGTCAAGAACTGTATACACTTTTGTCCACCGGAATTTCCCGCGACAAAATTTCCAGGAGCGTTTCTCATGGGCTTGAGCACACACGTACTCGACACGATGCATGGCGGCCCGGCGGCCGGCATGTCCGTGGCGCTTTACACCACCGACGGCGAGCAGGCCACGCTGGTGCGCCAGTTCACGCTGAACCACGACGGCCGCAGCGACGGCCCGCTATACGACAACACCACCATCAAGGTCGGCACCTACCGGTTGGTGTTCGACGTGGCGGGCTATTTCAAGGCGAAGGGCGTGACGCTGCCCGAGCCCAATTTCCTGAACAAGGTGGCGCTGGACTTCGGCGTGGCGCATACCGACCAGCACTATCACGTGCCGTTGCTGGTCAGCCCCTGGAGCTATTCCACCTACCGCGGTTCGTGAACCGCGTCAGTGGTTACAGCTGCCCTTCGCTGAGTGTGTCCAGTTGAAAGCGACCGCCCTTGTCCCACAGCCAGGTGTCGGTGTACGTCACCTTGCCCAGCTTCGTGGCGACGGGGAAGGGCGAGGCGGCGAGCACGGTGCGCTCGATCTCGGCAATGACCTCCGGCGCATGCTGCGGCGCACGCATCCAGTGCATCGAGACGACCTTGCCGCCGGCGTCGACATTCACCTCCAGCGTGCCGATGGCATAGAGCATCGGCGGCAGCTTGCCCTCGTAGATGCGTTGCGCATTGATCTCGTAGATGTGGCGGGCGGCATCGCGCCGGTAGTCGCGTGCAGTGCCGGCGTTCGACGGGCGGGGCGGGGCGGTCGCGGCCTTGTCGCGGCCCGGCGTGGCATTGCTCAACTGGCCGGGAACGGTGCCGGTGCTGCCGCAGCCGGCGAGCCACGCGGCGCAGAGCAGGGCGCTGGCTTGGGCGAGTCGGCGCAGGGTGGGCGAAAGGTTCATCGGCGGGGTTATACCGTGCTCGCAAAACCCGAGGGCAACTGGAGGTTTCGGCGCCTTGCCCGGCAGGTCCCGACCGCGGCGCACGGCCTGGAGATGTTCCAGTGAGCGGCGACGTCGACCTGCTGCTCGACCGCCTGTCGCGCGAGGACGGCGTGCTGGTGCGCATCACCCGCACCCAGGGCTCCGCGCCGCGCGAAGCCGGCACCTGGATGGCGGTCTGGGCCGATGGGCTCACCGCCACCATCGGCGGCGGCCAGCTCGAGTTCCAGGCCACGCAGGAGGCACGCGACTGGCTGTTGGGCGGCGCGCCCATCCCTGAGGTGCGGCGCTACCCGCTCGGCCCGAGCCTGGGACAGTGTTGCGGCGGCGTGGTGTTTCTTTCGTATCAGCACATCTCGGCAGGCGACCGTGCCGCACTGCAGCGCGAACTCGTGGCCCGGCTGGCGCCGGCGGCGCTGTTCGGCGGCGGCCACGTAGGCGCGGCGCTGGCGCGCTTGCTGGCCGGCCTGCCGTATTCGGTGCGCTGGATCGACAGCCGGGACGGCGTGTTCCCCGACGCCCTGCCGGCGCAGGTCGAAACCGAATACTCCGAGCCGGTGCAGGACGCAGTGGCCCAGCTTGCGCCCGGTTCGCACGTGGTGATCATGAGCTTCAGCCATGCGGAAGACCTCGACATCGTCATCGCCTGCCTGAAGCGCCTGCGCGAGCGCGATGACCTGCCTTATGTCGGCCTGATCGGCAGCAAGACCAAATGGGCGACCTTCAGGCACAGGCTGGAGGCGCGCGGGTTTGCGGAAAGCGAGCTGGCGCGGATTACGTGCCCCATCGGCGTGCCGGGCATCACCGGCAAGGAGCCGGAGGTGATCGCCGTTGCGGTTGCGGCACAGTTGTTGCAACTGCGCCAAGGCTGAAAAACTATGGACGCAGCGCGAAAAAATTGTATACACTTCGGTCCACAAGCCGCAGCGGAGCGAGGGAATCGCGGCTTTCTTTCTGTTCACAGCCCCGCAGTGGTGAGCAGAGGTAAACATAAACGCGGCGCCAAGCAGTGCCGCCAGGGTTGAGAGCATCATGGAAAGCTACTACCTCGATTGGGCCAATCTGCTCCTGCGGTGGGTCCACGTCATCACCGCGGTCGCATGGATCGGCGCCTCGTTCTATTTCGTGATGCTGGACAACAGCCTCGAAAGGCCGCAAGACCAGGAATCGCTCGACAAGGGTGTGGGCGGCGAGCAATGGGCCGTGCACGGCGGCGGCTTCTACAACATGCAGAAGTACCTGCTGGCGCCCAAGGTGCTGCCGGACCACCTGCACTGGTCGTACTGGGAGAGCTACACCACCTGGATCACCGGGTTCTCGCTCTTCACCATGTCGTACCTGTGGAACGCGAGCACCTACCTCATCGACAAGAGCAAGATGGACTGGCAACCCGGCGCCGCCATCGGCGTGGCGCTGGCCTTCTTCGTCGTGTTCTGGATGGTCTACGACGGCATCTGCCAGATCTTCGGCAAGCGCAAGAACGGCGACACCGTCGTCGGCGTGCTGATCGCGCTGTTCATCGTGTTCGCGACCTGGCTGGCCTGCCACCTGTTCGCGGGCCGCGCGGCCTTCCTGCTGGTTGGCGCCATGATGGCCACGACCATGAGCGGCAACGTGTTCTTCTGGATCATCCCCGGCCAGCGCAAGAACGTCGCGGCGCTGCGCGCAGGCCAGCCGGTCGACCCGGTGCACGGCCAGCGCGGCAAGCAGCGCAGCGTGCACAACACCTACTTCACGCTGCCGGTGCTGTTCGCGATGCTGAGCAACCACTACAGCTTCACCTATACGCACCAGTACAACTGGATCGTGCTGCTGCTCATCATGCTGGGCGGCGCGGCGATCCGCCAGTTCTTCGTGGTGCGGCACCGCTTCAAGCTGGGCAATGCGGGCAACCCGCTGCCGTACGCGCTGTTCGGCATCGCGGTGCTGGGCCTGACCATCGTGTGGATGAAGCCGGAGCCGGCCGCGGCGCCAGCGCCTGGCGCGGTGGAGCAGAAGGTGTCCTTCGGCGAGGTGCAGAAGGTGCTGGAGCAGCGCTGCTACATGTGCCACGGCACGGCGATGCAGATGAAGAACGTGCGGGTCGATTCGCCCGACCAGGTGGCTGCGCATGCGCAGGGCATCTACCAGCAGGTGGTGGTCACGAAGATCATGCCGATGAACAACGCGACGGGCATCACCGATGCGGAGCGGGCGCTGATCGGGAAGTGGTTTGAAGGCGGCGCGCCGACGAAATGACCTGACGCGCGGTTTCACGGTAGCGCCACGAAGCAAGAAGCCCCTGAGTCTTGATGATTCAGGGGCTTTTTTCCGTCTGAGGCGTTGCAATTCCTCGCTGTGGCTATGGCTTGCGCCTGGCATCCTGTCCCCGGCCGAGGTGCTCTCTTTCACGGGGACTTGTTCAGCCTCCCGAGTGCGAACCTGCCGCCAACTGCAAGGCAAGCTGGTTGTGCCGCTCGACCAACAGACCCAACTCCACCGTCGCCAACTGTCCCTCGCGCACCACCGCGCGCCCGTTGACGATGGTCCACGCGCTGTTCGGACTCGCGCACAGCAGCAGGCTGGCCACCGGGTCGTGCACCGCGCCGCCGGCAAAGCCCAGCGTGCGCAAGTCGAACAACGCGAGGTCGGCGCACATGCCTGGCGCGAGGTGGCCGATGTCCTGGCGGCCCAGCACTTCGGCGCCGCCGCGCGTGGCCACTTCCAATGCGTTGCGCGCCGTCATTTCAGAAGGGCCGTGGTCGCAGCCGAAAGGTTCCAGCGCGCGGCCGACGCGGGCGAGCAGCAAGGCCTGTCGCGCCTCGTTGACCATGTGCGCACCGTCGTTGCTGGCGCTGCCGTCCACGCCAAGGCCCACCGGCACGCCGGCGTCGATCATCTTGCGGATCGGTGCGATGCCCGAGGCCAGCCGCATGTTGCTGCAGGGGCAGTGGGCGACGCCGGTCTTCGTCTTCGCGAACAGCGCGATGCCCTCTGCGTCGAGCTTCACGCAGTGCGCGTGCCACACGTCGTGTCCGAGCCAACCGAGGTCCTGCGCGTATTCGGCGGGCGTGCAGTTGAACTTCTCGCGGCTGTAGGCGATGTCGTGGTCGTTCTCGGCCAGGTGCGTGTGCAGCCGCACCCCGTATTGGCGTGCCAGCACGGCCGATTCACGCATCAGGTCGCGGCTCACGCTGAAGGGCGAGCAGGGCGCGACGGCCACGTTGACCATCGCGCCGTGCGAAGCATCGTGAAAGGTCTCGATCAGGCGCTGCGTGTCCTTCAGGATCGCGTCTTCCTTCTCGACCACGCTGTCGGGCGGCAGGCCCCCCTGCGACTTGCCGACGCTCATGCTGCCGCGCGTGGCGACGAAGCGCATGCCGATCTCGCGCGCGGCCTCGATGCTGTCGTCCAGGCGCACGCCGTTGGGGTAGATGTAGAGGTGGTCGCTGCTGGTGGTGCAGCCCGAGAGCAGCAATTCCGCCATGGCGAGTTGTGTCGACACATGCACCATCTCCGGCGTGAGGCCGGCCCAGATCGGATAGAGCCCGCGCAGCCAGGAGAACAACTCGGCATCCTGCACGCCCGGAATGGCGCGCGTGAGCGACTGGTACATGTGGTGGTGCGTGTTGACCAGCCCCGGCACCACGAGGTGGCCGCGCGCGTCGATGATCTCGTCGGCAGACCGGGCGATATCGGCATCGGCGCCGATCGCCTCGATGCGGTGATCCCGGATATAAATCGATGCGTGCCGCAGCTCGCTGCGCTGGTTGTCGAAGGTGGCTATGCACTCGGCATTTCGAATCAAAAGCGTGCTCATCGCGCGGTAATCCCTGACTGGACAAAGCACAAATGATCGCATCAAAAACCGGCCTGTCGACGGTGCCGGATGCTCGCGCGCAGCCGCGCGAGTTCCTGGAGCATCTCTATCGCGTCGCGGTGGATCGTGCGCTTCCGCTGTCCACGATGGGCGCGCATCTGCCCGCGCCGCCGAAGGGGCGCACGCTGGTGCTGGGCGCGGGAAAGGCGGGGGGCTCGATGGCTCAGGCGCTGGAGGCGCTGTGGCCCGCGGATGCGCCGCTGTCGGGCCTGGTGGTCACGCGCTACGACCACATTCCGCCGCGGCCCGAAGGCTTGCCGCAACGCATCGAGATCGTCGAGGCGGCGCACCCGGTGCCGGATGCCGCGGGCGAACAGGCCGCGCAGCGCATCCTCGCGCTGGCCAACGGGCTCACGGCGGACGACCTGGTGCTGTGCCTGATCTCGGGCGGCGGCTCGTCGTTGCTGGTGCTGCCGGCCGAGGGGCTCACGCTCGCCGACAAGCAGCGCATCAACAAGCAACTGCTCGACAGCGGCGCGGGCATCGGCGAGATGAACTGCGTGCGCAAGCACCTGTCGCGTATCAAGGGGGGCAGGCTGGCAGCGGCCTGCGCGCCCGCCAAGGTGGTCACGCTGACGATCAGCGACGTCCCGGGCGATGACCCGGCCATCATCGCCAGCGGGCCGACGGTGCCCGATGCCAGCACCTGCGCCGATGCACTGGCGATCCTGGACCGCTATCGCATCGAGATTCCGCCAGCGGTGCGCGCCAGCCTCGAAAGCGGCGCGCTGGAAACGCCCGACCCGCAGGATCCGATCTTCGCGACGAACGAGGTGCACCTGATTGCCGCGCCGCAGCAGTCGCTCGAGGCAGCCGCCGCGGCGGCGCGCGCGGCGGGCATCGATGCGCACATCCTCAGCGACGAGATCGAAGGCGAGTCGCGCGAAGTGGGCAAGGTGCATGCCGCGCTGGCCCGCGCCGTGGCGCATCGCGGCGCGCCCTTCGCGCGGCCTTGCGTGATCTTGTCGGGTGGCGAGACCACTGTGACGATCCGGCCACGCCAGCCCGGCCAGGCCAGGGGCCGCGGCGGTCGCGCGGGTGAGTTCTGCATGGGGCTGGCCAGTGCGCTGATGGGGCAATCACAGGTGTGGGCGCTGGCGGCGGACACCGACGGCATCGACGGCGTGGAAGACAACGCGGGCGCCTTCGTCACGCCCGACACGCTGGTCCGCGCGGCGTCCGCCGGCCGGAAGCTCGGCGATCACCTGGACCGCAACGACGCGTATGGCTACTTCGATGCGATCGGCGACCTGCTGGTGACGGGACCGACCAACACCAACGTCAACGACTTCCGCGCGCTGCTGGTCTTGTAGAGGTAGCCCGGCCCTGTCGGCTTGTCGGCTTGTCGGCTCAGAAATAGAAGCCCGGCGCAACGATCTGGTTGGCCTGCTGCATGGCCGTCAGTGCCTGCTCGGTGTCGGACAGGTCGATCTCGACTTCGGTGGAGAAGGCATCGCGCGCATGCTGGACCGCCAGGTAGGCCGGACTGCCTTCCTCCGGCGGCGGTGCGATGAGGCCGGCAGGGCCCGACAGCGCGGCGCAGAAGAAGGGCAGCATGCCTGCGACAAGAAGCGGTGTGCGAAAGAAGGAAGCGGCGGGGCCCATGGCGACTCCTTTGCTTGCGCCGGACGGCGCGTGCCTTCATCGTCGCTGCAGCGCAGCACGAATGCAAAGGGCCAGACGGCGTATAGGTCGATTGCCGTACTCATTCTTGGGGAGGCGCCGCAACGCCGCGCCCATCCGCTACGCCGGCTTGATGTTGACGTTCAGGCGGAAGGTGTTGTCGGGGTCGTAGCGGGTCTTGATGGCGGCCAGGCGCTGGTACTTGGCATCGCCGTAGGAGGCGCGCACGCGGTCCTCGTCGGCGTCGACCATGAAGTTGACGTAGCCGCCGGAGCCGGTGGCATGCGGGCGCATCGCGTCCCAGAAGTTGCGCACCCAGGCGCGGTCGGCTTCGTAGGTCTCGAGGTCCGCCGCGGCGGCCTCGATGTTGAAGACGTAGCCCGCGCCGCGGCTGCCGCCGAAGGCCGTGTCGCCGTCGGCTGGCGTGCGGTAGGCGCCCGTCATCGTGAAGACGGGGCAGAACGAGAGCGGGCTCGTCTTCCTCGGCACATGCTCGCCGATCACGGCGATGGCCGCGTCGCTCAGCTCGTCGAGGTAGAGCGCCTTCTCGTAGCCGAGCGAACCCCAGGTCGCGCTGCCGTTGAACAGTTGCTGGAGCGCGACGTAGGGAATCGGCGTGACCCATTCGAAGAGCGGGCGCACGGCGTTGCGGACCTGCGCGACCACCGCCTGGTGCTCTTCCTCGGGGCCGAGGCCCGCGACCAGCAACGCATGCCCGGTGCGAAAGTGATGCTCGGGCGGCACGAAGGGCGCAGGCGGCGCGCTGAGGCCGATGGCGAGGAAGCCGTTGACGCTGGCGGGCAATGACTTGACCAATTCGCGCGAGAAGCGCAGCGCCTCCGCACCCTGCTCCAGGCCGAAGAAGAACAGCCCGAGGCTGACCATGCCCACCGGGTGCAGCGCGAACTCGAAGGAGGTAACCACGCCGAAGTTGCCGCCGCCGCCGCGCAGCGCCCAGAAGAGGTCGGGGTTCTCGTCGGCCGTGGCGCGCAGGATGCGCGAGTCGGCCGTGACGACCTCGGCGGCGACCAGGTTGTCGCAGGACAGGCCGGCGAGCTTCGAAAGCCAGCCGATGCCGCCGCCGAGCGTGAGGCCGCCGATGCCGGTGTGGCTGATGAAGCCGCCCGGCGTGGCCAGCCCGTGCGCCTGCGTGGCCGCGTCGAGATCGCCCCAGGTGGCGCCGCCGCCGCACACGGCGCGGCGCTTGACCGGATCGACGACCACCTTGTTCATCGTGCCGAGGTGGATCATCAGGCCGCCGTCGCAACAGGAGTTGCCGGCATAGCTGTGGCCCCCGCCGCGCACCGCGATGGCCAAGCCTTCCGCACGGCCGAAGCGGATGGCGTCGGCGACCTGCGCCGCGGCGTCGCAGTGCGCGATCAAGAGCGGCTTGCGGTCGATCACGCCGTTCCAGAGCGAGCGGGACTTGTCGTATTCCGCATGCCCGGCAGTGAGCGCCTGCCCGTTGAATCCCGAAATGAAAGCCTCGACGCGGTCGTTCGCCTGCTGTGTCATGTCCGGCTCCTGAAGCCTCAGCGAGGCGGAAACTCTACGCCTGCGCGGCAACGGAAACAATCTGCCGAACGGCGGGCGCGACTTGCGGCGCGCGGGCTTCGCGCGGACACTGTCCGGGTCACTTCTATCGCGGTGGAACCATGTTGACACTCATCGAGAACGCGCTGGTCTGGGATGCGGAACATGCCCGACGGCGGGCGGCGGATGTGCTCGTGGACGGCCCGCGGATCGCCAGGATCAGCGAGCAGCGTGGCGCCTTGCGCGAGCAGGCGGCGGATGTCGCCCGCCATATGGACGGCAGCGGTTGCACCCTGATGCCGGGCCTGGTCGAAGGCCACTGCCACCTGTCGTTCACGGCCCTCACTTCCAATGCCGACGTCGGCAACATCCCGCCCGAAGACCATGTGCTGGCCTCGGCCGCCAACGCGACGCTGTTGCTGCGGCATGGCTTCACCAGCGCGTTCTCGGCCGCATCGGCACGCATGCGCATCGACGTGGCCTTGCGCAATGCGATCAACGCGGGCCAGCTGGCCGGCCCGCGGCTGCGTGCGGCCGGTCCCGAACTGACGGTGACCGGCGGCTTGGGCGACGAGGGCCAGATGCACCAGGATCGCATCGGCTTCGGGCTGGTGGCCGACGGCCCGCAAGCGATGCGGCTGGCAGCACGCACCTGCGTGCGGGAGGGCGTGGACAACCTCAAGATCAACATCTCGGGCGACCAGTTCGTGCCCCATGCACGTGGCGAGCAGACGCCGCTGTGCGTCGATGAACTCGACGCCTTCATGGAGATCGCGCGCAAGTACGGCAAGACCACCGTGGCGCACGCGCGCTCCAGCGAGAGCGTGAAGATGGCGGTGCGTGCCGGCATCGATTGCATCTACCACTGCGACTATGCCGACAGCGAAGCGCTCGACATGCTCGAGGCCAACAAGGACAAGCTTTTCGTCGGCCCGGCGTTCGGCCTCCTGCACAACACGGTGAAGGAGCACCACCTCTTCGGCATGCCGCGCGAGGCCGTCGAGCAGATGAAGATGCAGCACAAGTTCGACAGTTGCGTGGCCACCTACAAGGAACTGCACAAGCGTGGCGTGCGCATCGTGGTGGGCGGGGACTACGGCTTCAGCCTGACGCCGATGGGCACCAATGCGCGCGACATCGCGCACTTCGTCGACTTCTTCGGCTTCAGCACGGCGGAGGCACTGCGCTGCGCCACCGCGGTCGGCGCCGACCTGATGGGGCTGCGCCATGAACTGGGCCTGGTGCGGGAAGGCTTCCTCGCCGACCTGCTGCTGGTGGAAGGCGACCCGACCGACGACGTCCGGCTGCTGCAGCAGCAATCCAACCTGCGCATGGTCATGAAGGAAGGCATCATCCACTTTTGATGAACGCCATGCCCTTGACCCCGCGCCAGGCTCCAGCCTCCCGCCGACCTCGTGTCTACCTTGCCGGCCCCGATGTCTTCTTCCGCGACAGCGCGGCCATCTTCCAGGCACTGAAGGCGGATTGCGAGCGGCTGGGCATGGTCGGCCTGGCGCCGTCCGATGCCGCCATTGCCGAGGCGGCCGGCGGCAGCGATGACGAGCGTGCGCAACGGATCTACGAGGGCAACATCCGGCTCATCCAGGAGGCCGACGGCGTCGTGGCCAACCTCATGTGCTTTCGCGGGCACGAGCCGGATTCGGGCACGGTGTTCGAGGTGGGCTTTGCGGTGGCGCTGGGCAAGCCGGTGGTGGGCTATGGCGTGGAGCAGGGCAGCTATGCGCAAAGGGTGAGCGCCGCCGTGGACTGCATCCGCGACGACGAGGGTGTGCTGCGCGAAGCCGGAAGCGGCGTGATGGTCGAGGGGCTCGGGCAGCGGCTCAACCTCATGCTGACGCGCTCGACAGCGCTGGCGCCGTCGGCGGTCGATGCGCTGGCGCGGCTGGCGGCGCTGCTCGACGTGCCGGCGCCTGGCCCGGGCTGAAGGCGCACCGATGCATGCCAAGGTGGTCCGTTACTTCGTCGAGGTGGTGCGCGCCGGCTCGATCCGCAAGGCGGCCGAGCAACTGCATGTGGTGCCGACGGCGGTCAACCGGCAGATATTGAATCTCGAAGCCGAGCTGGGCGCGCCGCTGTTCGAGCGCATCCACAACAAGCTCAAGCTCACGCCGGTCGGCGAGATCGTGCTGGCGCATGCGCGCAGTACCTTGCGCGAGTTCGACGGCGTGCGGCAGCAGATCGATGCGGTGCGCGGCCTGCGACAGGGCGAGGCTTCTCTGGCGACCACGGCAGGGCTGGCCAGCGCCTTCCTGCCGACGGTGGCGCAGCGTTGCCGGGCCGGCTATCCGGGCATCTACCTGAAGCTCATCGACATGCAGATCACGGCGCTGCTCAAGGCAGCCACCGAAGGCGACGTGGACGTGGCGCTGGCCTACGACGTGCCCGACAACGCCGGCCTTCGCACGCTGTTCACCAGCGAGTGGCCGATCGGCGCGGTGGTGCCGCCGGGCCATGCGCTGAGTGCGCGCAGCTCCACGACGCTGGCCGATTGCGTGGGCTTTCCGCTGATCCTGCCGACCGCCTCGCTGACGCTGCGGCCGATCCTCGACGGCGCGCTGGGGCGCTCGGCCATCAGCGTGGCGCCGGTCATCGAGACCACCTCCACCGCGCTCATGCGCCAGCTCACGCGGCAGGGTGCGGGCGTCAGCCTGCTCAACCGCCTCGATGTCGGCGACGACGTGCGTGCCGGCACGCTGGTGTTCGTGCCGCTGCGCGACAGCGGGCTGCGCCCGCAAAGCCTGGCGCTGGTGACGCGCGCCGGTGCCGCGTTGAGCGCTGCGGCGGAGGTGCTGGTGCAGCAGGTGATCGTCTGCATCGAGGAAGCGTTGGTGGCGAGCTGATCCAGGCGCAACCCGGGTCTTCCCGGACGTGCACTTTTAGTGGACGCGCCGCGCGATTTATTGACTTTGCGCGAGGGGATGGTGCGCTTCCATACTCCGGTCCCGCCGACAGATGCGCCACCCGAGCGCCCCACTGCAGAAAGGTCCAGAGACATGCGTTCCCACACGAACACGACCGCCGCCGGAGACAACGCCACGCGCGACGCGGTCGACCAGAAAGTCCCCCTTCCACGCTGCGCGGCGCTGAGCCTGCAGCACGTCCTCGTGATGTACGCGGGCACCGTTGCGGTGCCGCTGATCGTCGGCGGCGCGCTGGGGCTGTCGAAGGCGGACATCGCCTTCCTCATCAACGCCGACCTGCTGGCGGCCGGCATCGCGACGCTGATCCAAGCGCTGGGCATCTGGGGCTTCGGCATCCGCATGCCGGTGATGATGGGCGTGACCTTCGCGGCCGTCGGCCCTATGATCGCGATCGGCCTGGACCCGTCGCTCGACATCCGCTCGATCTACGGCGCCACGATGGCCGCCGGCCTGTTCGGCATCGTGGTGGCGCCGATGATGGGCCGCATGCTCGGCGTGTTTCCGCCGCTGGTCACGGGCACGGTGATCACGCTGATCGGCGTGTCGCTGATGGGCGTGGCCATCAACTGGGCCGCGGGTGGGCAACCGAGCTCCACGCGCATGGTCGACGGTGTGGCGCATGCCATCGCCAATCCGGACTATGGCGACCCGGCCAAGCTCGCGATCGCGGCGCTGGTGCTGGTCGTGGTGCTGCTCATCACGCGCTTCGGCCGCGGGCTGTGGGCCAACATCGCGATCCTGCTGGGCATCGTCGCGGGTGTGCTGGTGTCCCTCGCGCTGGGCCTCATGAGCTTCGACGGCATCGAGGACGCGAGCTGGATCGCGCTGACCACGCCCTTCCACTTCGGCATGCCGCGCTTCGATGCGGCGGCCATCGTGTCGATGTGCATCGTGATGTTGATCACGCTGGTGGAATCGACCGGCATGTTCCTCGCGCTGGGCGAGATCACCGGCAAGCGCATGACGCCCGAGCTGCTGACGCGCGGCCTGCGCGCCGACGGCCTGGGCACGCTGATCGGCGGCATCTTCAACACCTTCCCGTACACCTCCTTCTCGCAGAACGTCGGGCTGGTGACGGTGACCGGCGTGCGCTCGCGCTACGTGGCGGCGATGGGCGGCGGCCTGCTGATCCTGCTGGCGCTGTTCCCGAAGGTGGCGCACATCGTGGCTTCGGTGCCGCCCTTCGTGCTGGGTGGCGCGGGCATCGTGATGTTCGGCATGGTGGCGGCGACGGGTGTGCGCATCCTGGGCTCGATCGACTATGCGAAGAACAAGCATGCGCTCTACGTGATCGCGATCTCGATCGGGCTCGGCCTGGTCCCGACGCTGTCGCCGACCTTCTTCCAGCACCTGCCGGCCTGGACGCATCCGATCACGCACAGCGGCATCGTGCTGGGCACCTTGTCGGCGGTGATCCTCAACCTGTTCTATCACGGCGTGCTGTCGAAGGAGTGTTCGTTCGCGCTCGCCGCGGGTGCCGCCCATTCGGCCGAGGCATGAGCTTTTCCTCGCAACGCAGCAGCGCCGACGCCTGCAACAAGATCGACATGAGCCACAGCATGAAGAAGAGCCGCGCCCTGGTCCTGCGCCACGCCGACGTGGTGGTCACGATGGATGCCGCGCGGCGCGAGATCGCCGACGGGGCCGTCGTGGTCGAAGGGCCGGCCATCGCCTGGGTCGGGCCGACGAGCGAACTCCCTGCGCAATGGCGCGACGCGCTGGCCAGCGGCGGGGCCGATGCCATCGACCTGCGCGGCCACGTGTTGATGCCGGGGCTGGTCAACACGCACCACCACATGTACCAGAGCCTGACGCGCGTGGTGCCCGAGGCGCAGGACGCGGAGCTGTTCGGCTGGCTCACCAACCTCTACCTGCTGTGGGCACGGCTGACGCCGAAGATGGTGCAGGTCTCGACGCAGACCGCGATGGCGGAGCTGATGCTTTCGGGCTGCACGACCACCAGCGACCACCTCTACCTGTTCCCCAACGGCGCGCGGCTCGACGATTCGATCGAGGCGGCCGAGGCGATGGGCATGCGCTTCCACGCGGCGCGCGGAAGCATGAGCGTGGGCAGGAGCCTCGGCGGCCTGCCGCCCGATTCGGTGGTGGAGAGCGAGGCTGCGATCCTGGCCGACAGCGAGCGCCTGATCACGCGCTGGCACGACGCCTCGCGCCACAGCATGCGCCGCATCGTGCTGGCGCCATGCTCGCCCTTCTCGGTATCGCGCGACCTCATGCGCGAGTCGGCCTTCCTGGCGCGCGAGTACGGCGTCTCGCTGCACACGCACCTGGCCGAGAACGACAACGACATCGCCTACTCGCGCGAGAAGTTCGGCATGACGCCGGCGGAGTACGCCGAGGACCTGGGCTGGGTCGGCCGCGATGTGTGGCATGCGCACTGCGTCAAGCTCGACCCGGCGGGCATCGCGCTGTTCGGGCGCACCGGCACCGGCGTTGCGCATTGCCCCTGTTCCAACATGCGGCTGGGTTCAGGCATCGCGCCGATCGGTGCCATGCGCCGCGCAGGCGTGCCGGTCGGCCTGGGTGTCGACGGCAGCGCATCGAACGATGGCGCGCACATGCTGGGCGAGGCGCGGCAGGCGATGCTGCTCCAACGTGTGGGCTTCGGTCCGGCGGCACTGACGGCGCGCGAGACATTGGAGATCGCGACGCTGGGCGGCGCCAAGGTGCTCGGCCGCGACGACATCGGCGCGCTGGCGCCGGGCATGTCGGCCGACCTCGTGGCCTTCGATCTGCGCGGCGTGGGGCATGCGGGCGCGGGGCACGACCCGGTCGCGGCGCTGGTGTTCTGCCAGAGCATCGATGTGTCGCTCAGCGTGATCAACGGGCGGGTGCGGATTCGCGACGGGCAGTTCGTCGACCTCGAACTCGAACCCTTGGTGGCGATGCACCGCGCGCTGGCGCGCAGTCTCTACGATTCGGCGCGGCATCCGCACACGGCGGCCACGAGAACGCGGTTCAGCTTGGGCAATGCAGCAGCGGAGCCGGCTTGCGACGAAGCGGAACCTGCGTAGTCTGGCGGTGGGGGCCTGCACGGCGTCGCTGACAGCGGCGACCGGCCGACATCGCGCCGTCTGTCAATCGGGCCTGGTGTTGCGCCGGGCGGCCCAGTAGACCGCGCCTTTGCTGCCGTAGCGCTCCGCATGCGGAGCGGCGTAGCCCGGTTCGAAGGAGTCACCGGGCTTCAGCGGCCGTGTATCACCGCCTTCGGTCAGCCACATCTCGCCTTGCACCACCAGCGCCTTCACGGCGAACGGATGGCTGTGCGTGCCGACCACCTGCCCGGGCGGCCAGGCACGCACCAGCACCTCGTCGAAGTCCAGCAGCCCAGCCCCCGACGAATGCAGCCCGGTCTCGCGGCGGCTACAAGACCGCGGCGCTTCGGGGATCGATGACGATCTTGGCATGCTTGTCCGGCGCGGCAAGGGCATCGAATGCGCCAGCGACACCATCGAGCCCGACAGTGCCGGTGACAAGAGGCGACGCGTCGATCTTGCCGTCGGCCAGCATCCGCAAGGTGTCGCGAAACTCCAGCGGGTCATAGCCCATGACGAAGCGCAGGTCGATTTCCTTGTTGGTCGCCATCACCGGGCGGAACTGGTCCGGCGTCATGCAGACGCCGGCGACGACGACGCGGGAATGGAGCGGAGCGTCGGTGATGATTCTGTCGATGATGCCGGGAACGCCGACGCATTCGAACACGATCGGCCGCTTTGGCGCAGTGGCGCCCAGCGCCTTCAACGCGCCGAGGGTCAGGTGCCAAGGCAGGGGCAGGCTGCGCAGACCCTTCATTGCCTTCAGCCCGCCTGCCGCGTGGTCGGCGATCGAGGTGGTGTAGCCACGCGCTGCCAGCGCCTCGTAGGGCGAGGCCGTCGCAGGGTCGACGACCATGGTTGCGCCACACGCAGTGGCGAGCGCGCGCCGGGCCGGCGAGAAGTCACTCGCGACGATGGTCTCGATGCCCTTGGTCTTCAGCAGGCAGATGATCGCCAGGCCGACCGGGCCGCAACCGATGACCACCGCGGCATCCTTGCGGGTGATCTCCGATCGATTGACCGCGTGATGACCGATTGCCATCGGCTCGGAGAGTACCGCGATTTCGGGCGCGAGGCCGTTGGGCACGGGGATCATGAACGCTTCTTCGATCAGCACGCGTTCCGCGTAAGCGCCAGGCGCGGAGGCGGACAGGCCGATCGCATGCATCCCGTTGGGCCGGCGCACGAGCGGCAGCGCGACCACTGGGGTGCCGGTCTTGATCTTCTTCGAGGTGCCCGGCCCATGCTCGACGATGTTGCCGCAGAACTCGTGGCCGAACACAACCGCCTCGTGCGACCGCGCGAAGCCGTCGTAGCCGGCCTCGGCCAGCACATCGGCCTGGGCATCGGCGTGGTGGCGAGCGTGCAGGTCAGAGCCGCAGATCCCGCAGCGCGTCACCTCGAGCACGAGCTGGCCCTGCCCGGGTTCGGGCTCGGGCAGGTCGATCACGTCGAGCTTCGCGTCCTGGCAAACGACCGCTTTCATCGGGGCAGCATGCTGTCGTCGAAGACCGGCAATGGCTTGATGAAGGGATCGAGCAGCTCGCGGCTTTGCGCCGCCGTCAGCACGTCGGCCGGGTCGAGCTTGTACAGGCCGGCCTTTGCGGTATCGAACTCCCAGACGTCCTCGCCCAGCAACCGGCACTGGTCGTCGTAGGGCCACAGCATCATGATCTGGGACTTCTTGAGGTACATGGCCGTGGGATCGACGTCCAGGCCGGCGGCGGCGAGTTCGGAGCCCAGCGTCTGTTGATAGCCGATGCCGCGGCCGATCACCATGTGATCGCCGACGGCCACGTCTTCGTCTTCGACGTAGAAGATGCACTGGTTCGTCGCGGTCCAATGTCCGTAGAGCATGCCCACCTGCTCCTTGCCTTCGAGCGTGAAGGGTTCACGGCCGGCCAAGTTGAAGCGATAGAACGGCTTGTCCACCGTCAGCGAGGGGTCCAGGATTTCCTGCCACCGTCCCGCGGATTCGAGATAGCGATGCCGAAGGTAAGCCTGCAAAAGATAGCGGTGGCGGGGGTTCGTGGTGTTGGCGAGCGCCTTTTCGACGGCAACGTTCTGCCGGGTGATGTCGAGGCGGCTCATGTCGATTTCGGAGGCCATGTCTTTCTTCTTTCTGAGGTTTATTGATTGGGTTGCGCTCGTGGGTGCGGGGTGAACTCAGCGGAGGTTTGCGTTGGTCACCGCCGAGCGATGGCCGCTTGCGAGCTGTTTTTCGTCGGACTCGGACAACCCAAGGCTGGACGCTCGCCGCATGTCTGCCTCGACATGGCGCGCCGTGACGAACCAGGCCCAGCTCGCGATGAAACCGAACACGCCGGTCACCGCCAGGCCCATCGCCAGCCCCTGGTAGCCGCCGGCGAGGCGGTCGGAAATCGCGCCCACAAGAAGCGGTCCCCAGGCGCCGCCGAGCATGAACAGCGCCACCATCGCCGCACCCCAGGAAAGCCCCTTGAGGTGTGGCGGCACCACGTCCTGGCTGGTGGCCGCGACGGCAGGGAAGGCCATGCCGACGAAGATGCTGTGCAGCGGCATCATGGCCGCGCAGAACATCATCAGCGGCTTGTTGCTCAGATCCAGCCCCGCAAGCAACACCAGCAACATGAACACGGCGGCGATGGCGATGCTGGCCGAAGCGAGGCGCATGCGCCCGCCGGGAACGCGCTGGTGCCAGCGATCGGCCAGCACGCCGCCCAGGATCGGGCCGGCCAAGCCAAAGATCGTGACCACGCCCATCACGAGGCCGGCCTTGTCCTCCTTGATGTCGTAAGCGCGCATCAGCAGTGACGGAAACCAGGTACCGACCGAGACCTGCAGCACCGCGAACATGCCCAGCCCGAAGTACATCCAGCGAAGCGTGGGCACCGACAGCAGCAGCTTCAGATTGGCGAGGATGCTGCCGTGGGAGCGCGCCTGCCCGGCATCTCGTTCGAGCCGGTAGTCCTGCATGAAGAACGCCAGCACCCCGAGCACGATGCCCGGTACGGCGAACACCACGAAAGGTGTGCGCCAGCCGCCGTGGTGCGCCGACAGGTAGCCCCCGACGATCACCCCGAGGATGACGCCCACCGTGATGAAGAGGTTGAAGACGCCGAGCTTGCGAGCCCGTTGCGACTCGGGATACGACGCCGAAACAAGCGCGGTGCCGCCAGGCGCATAGCCCGCCTCGCCGATGCCGACGCCCAGCCGCGTCAGCAGCATGGATTCAAAGCCACCCGCAAAGCCGGTCGCCAGGGTGAAGCCGCTCCAGGCCAGCGCCATCAAGCCGATCATCTTCTTGCGGCTCCAGGCATCGACCAAATGCGCCACCGGCAAGGTGCACACGATGATGCCGAGAAAGTAGGCCGTGTTGACCGCGCCGATCTGCGAATCGGTCAGCCCGAGATCGCGCTTGATGGACTGCAGCACGACCGCCATCACTTGCCAGTCGGCGTAGGCCACTGCGTTCAGCAGCGAGCAGATGACCAGCACATAGGTGGCGCGCGGGCCGCCTATCTTGAAGTTTTTGCTTTCTTGGATGCGCATGTCTCGTCTTTCTTGTCTGGCGTGGGGCAGGGGAGCCAGCAAGCAGCTGGCGGCTTGATGGTCGCCGGTGCGGGCAACCCAGGGCTTGACGCCGCGCGACGAATATTTGACATTTCACGACACATGTCCAACAGTGTTCGCGCCGCGAGTTTGCGTGGCTTCAGTGAATTGGTGCGAAGCCTTGGCGGCGATCCCGCGGCCATGTTGCGCAGCCAGAAGCTGCCGGAAAAGTTGCTGGGCGACGATGAATTGCTGGTGCCCGCGTTCAAGCTGGCGCGGCTGTTGGAGGCCACCGCACGCGAGCTCGAATGTCCGGGTTTCGGTTTGCGATTGGCCCAGGCGCAGGACATGGGCATCCTCGGGCCGATTGCGGTAGCCATCCAGAACTCACCCACGCTCGGCGAAGCCTTGAAGATCGCATCGCGCTACATGTACGTGCACAACCAGGGACTGGCGATCACGCTTGTCACCGACGGGAGTGCGGGCGCGAGTTTCGCCGAACTGCGCTATGAGACGTCCGGCATGCATTTACCCGAGTCCCGGCAGGCGTTCGAATTGATGCTGTGCGGTGGTCACCGCATCCTGGCGCTGCTCGGCGGGGATCGCTACCGGCTGGAGGCCGTGCACTTTCCGCATGCTCCGGTCGCCAGCGCGTCGGCTTACCGGCATGCGTTCGGCATCGCACCGCGCTTCAACCAACCCAGCGCTTCGTTGATCGTGCCGCGCAAGCTGTTCGATGCAGCGTTGCCGCAGGCCAATGCGACGTTGCGCAACCTGGCGACCCACTATCTCGAAAGCACCTTCGATGCCCCGCAGAAAAGCATGCGCACACGCGTGCAGCTCGCAATTGCGCGCACGCTGGGCACGTCGCAATGCGCGCTGGAAGGCGTCGCGGCGATGCTGGCCCTGCACCCTCGCACACTGCAGCGCCAGCTGAGTCTGGAAGGCGTGCGTTTTGCCGACGTGCGCGACGCCGTGTTGCGCGAAGCGGCGCTTCGCTACCTTGCCGGCCCCTTGCCGCTGGTACAGGTCTGCGAGCAGTTGGGACTGTCGGAGCAATCGGCGCTGACGCGATCGTGCAAGCGCTGGTTTGGCGAGACGCCGCTCGCCATCCGGCGGCGAGAGCAGATGGTCGCGGGCGCCTCCAAAGCACCAGGTGCTTGAAGACGCCACTGCGCAAACGTATAACCGCGTGACACGGACCACTCGGTCCAAAGGAACTTTGCGTGCGCAATGACAAGAAGATCTACATCCCGTCCAGTCCACTGCCTGCCCCGCGCACCGGCCTGTTGACCCCGTTCGATCCAGGGACCCGAATCCTGAAGGCGGGCTTCCAGATCGCGCCTGCGTTCCGGCCCATCCCGGTGGACATCCTGTTCGAGAAGGATGTTCCGTTGAAGCTGCGCGACGGCGTGACCGTTCACGTTGATGTCTTTCGTCCGCTTGGATCGGAAAAAGTGCCCGTCATCGTGGCCTACAGCCCCTATGGCAAGGGGCAGGGCACTTCTGCCAGCGTCATGGGTGTGTTCGGTCTCGTCGGCCTGAACAACAACGTGGTCTCCGGCCTCGCGAAGTTCGAGGCGCCCGATCCAGCCTTCTGGGTGGCACAGGGCTATGCGATCTGCAACCCCGACATCCGCGGCGTGGTCGATTCAGAAGGTGACTCCGTGATCTGGGACCGGCAGGACGGCCGTGACGGCCACGACATCGTCGAGTGGCTGGCCGAGCAGGCGTGGTGCAACGGCAAGGTCGGCATGAGCGGAACTTCCTACCTTGCCGTGTCGCAATGGTTCACTGCGGCCGAGCAGCCTGCGCACCTGGCGGCCATCAATCCGTGGGAGGGGGTCAGCGACGTGTATCGCGACCTCGTCATGCGCGGAGGCATGCCCGATGTGGGCTTCGCACGACAACTGCAGGAGGGCAGCTTCTTCGGCAAGAACCTGAAGGAGGACCTTCTTGCGGAGGTTGAAAAATATCCGCTAATCAACGATCTGTGGGAAAACAAGATCCCCGAGTTCGACCGGATCACGGTTCCCGCCTACGTGGTCGCCAGCTACTCGAACACCCTTCACACCGCAGGAACTTTCCGCGCCTGGAGGCGCATCGCTTCGAACGACAAGTGGCTGCGCATCCACAACGGCCAGGAGTGGCCGGACTATTACGACGAGCGCAATCGGGCTGACCTGTTGCGCTTCTTCGACCGCTACCTGAAGAACGTGGAGAACGATTGGGAGCAGACGCCGCCCGTGCGATACAGCGTGCTCGACCTGGAGGGCGGTGATCGCGTCGATCTCCCCGCGGCCCGGTTCCCACCGACGGATGTCGTTCCGACCAGGTTCTATCTCGACGGCCGCTCGCGCACATTGACCCTGGATGCGCCCGCCGCCGAGTTCCACGCTTCCTACGCCGAGGCGTCCAATCCCAACGCAGTGTCGTTCCTCACGCGTTTTGACGAGGAGACAGTGATCGTCGGCTATCCGAAGGCGCACCTGTGGGTCGAGGCGCGGGATGCCGATGACATGGACCTCTTCGTGCTGGTGCAGAAGCTGGACAAGTACGGCACGCCACTCCAGGCATTCACCGTTCCCAACCAGAGCGCGATGGCACACGATCTCACCGACCATGGCGCCACCATCCTGCGGTACAAGGGATCGGATGGACGCCTGCGCGTCTCCGCCCGTCACCTGGACGAGAAGCTGGCCACCGGCGATGTGCCTGCGCACAGCTTCGACCGGGTGGAGAAACTCAGCCCCGGGCAGATCGTGGACATCGAGATCGACCTGATGCCGATGGGCCTCGCGTTCTACCCCGGCCAGCAGTTGCGCTTCATCGTCAGTTCCCGCAATCTCCTGGGCACCCTGATGCCAGCGATCGAGGAGTATGTGGGCGCCAACAGCGGCCAGCACGTCATACACACCGGAGGAGGGTACGCGTCATATCTCCAGTTGCCGGTCAAGGCTCGGAAGTAGGCCGATTGCCGCGCGCCGCGAGGGCTTGATCGGAGCCTCTTCAGCCCTGGATGGCCATGCGGATGCGCCGCTCCTGGATGCGCCAGCCCGACGAAGTGCGGCTGAAGCGGTCGTGGTACTCCACCACCGATGGCGGACCTTTCGCGATGCAGGGACCTGTTTCTGCGCTGCCCTGGAAGAACAGGACGTAGCAGAAGCCGGTGGCCTCGTCCGCGCCGTCGTCGAAATGCACTCGGATGTTGGTGCACAGGTGCCGGGTCGTCATGCCCGTCGGCCGCGCGTCGAGGAAGCCCTCGATCGCGGCGCGGCCGGCGAACACCGTCCCCATGCGATCCAGCGACCCGTCCTGCGTGAACAGATCGAGTACCTCGGGATAGCGCCGCGCATCGAGGTGGTTCGCGAAGTCGACGCACAGGCGCGCGCAGGCGGCCTCGTCCTCGATGCGGGTTGGTTGGGTTTGATCGCTGTTCATGTCATGGGTTTTCAATGCCCAGCCGCTCAGCCCAACATCGAGCCGCGAATTTCCGAGACGGGCAGATGCTCGGTGCGCGTCAACAGCGCCGCTTCGCTTTCGCCGGCACGCAAGCGGGCCAGGAAGACCTCGGGATCGAACTCGACGCCGATCGGATTGAGTTCGAAGTTCGGGCCGTACATGAACGCGTTGGCCTCGTCGTTCGAGGTGTAGCTGTCCGCCTGGAACTCCATCTGGTTGCCGTCCGGGTCGGCGTAGTAGAGCGAGACCGTGATGCCGTGGTGGATGCACCAATACGGCAACACGCCCGACGCCTTCAATTCGGCGTATTTCTCGAACAGTTCGGCGAGCGAGCGGTAGCCGTAGGCCACGTGGTCCATCCCGGGCTGGCCGCGCGGAGAGCGCGCCTCGGACTCCCCGACGATGATGCCCATGTTGAGCAAGGCCACGCGATGGTGCTCGTCGTCGTAGGTGACGAAGGCGATGACCGGACTTTGGTATTGAACCTTGCCGTCGAACACCTTCACGTACCACGCCAGCATCTGCTGGAAGCGGTAAGTGCGGTAGACGACGTGCGCGAAGCTCGTGGGTCGGATTGACATGTTGATCCTCTTTGAGTGACTCACACCAGTGGCGTGACGAAGGTGTCGACGCCGAGCAGTGCCTTGCCGTACACCTCGGCGGCGATCAGGGGCGATGCCACGGCATGCCGGGCGCCGGTGTTCGAATCGCGCCAGAAACGCTGCATCGGGCTCGATTCCGCAAAGGATCCCGCGCCGTGCGCCGTGACCAGGATGTTGAGTGCCTCCACGATCTGCGTGATGGCATGGCCCGTGTCGGCACGCACCCTGGCCCGCGCGACGAAGTCCGGATAGTTGCCCTCGGCCGCGAAGCGCTCGATGTCTTCCGCCGCCCGGTACGCATGCAGATGCGCCGTGTCGATCTTCATGGCCGCTTCGGCAATCTGCATCTGGAAGGCCACCGATTCCGACTGCTTGCCGTACACGGTGTATGCGATGTTGCGCTTGCCGGCCATGTCGATGACATATTTCAGCGCGGCGGTGCCCATGCCCAGCTGCGGACCCACCAGGATCAAGGCTGCGACCGGTACGAAGGCGCTGCGGTAGAGCGGCTCCTCCTTGAACTCGCTCGCGTAGTCGCCACCGATGGCCCGCTGGATCGAATACATGCGATGGTCGGGCACGAAGATCTCGTCGGCCACCAGGCAGTTGCTTCCGCTGCCTCGCATCCCGACGGTATGCCAGGTGTCCTCGATGCGCAGTTCGCTCATCGGCACGTAGGCCAGGAACTGGTCGGTGACTTCGCCTTTCTCGTTCTGCTCGGTCAAGCCGATCAAGCCCCAGTCGGCGTGCAGGCAACCCGATGCGTAGTACCACTTGCCGGAGACCACCAGGCCGCCATCGACCGCGCGCCGGTGCGTCTGCGAACTCGGCGTGAAGACGCCTGCCACGCGGGCCAGCGGATTGGCGCCGAAGATCTCGTCCTGCGCCCGGCCCGGAAGCAGGGAGGCGAACCAGGTGCACACGCCGATCAGGTTGACCACCCACGAACTCGAGGGGCAGTATTCCGCGATCGCCGCGGTGACGTCGAGGTGCGTTCGCACGCCCGCTTCGTAGCCACCGTATCGCCGCGGCTGCAGCGTGCGGAACAGGCCCGCCTCGCTCAGGGCCAGGATGTTTTCCTCGACGACGCGACGGTCTTTTTCGGTCTGCGCTGCATTCTTCTGCAGCAGCGGTTTCAGCGCATGGGCGCGGCGGACGAGTTCCGCACGCAGGTCTGTGACTTCAGGATCGGGATGGAGATGGGACATGTTGTTTCCTTCAGGGTGAGATGGCATTCACCAGCCATCGGTGGATTGCCACTGAACAGCGGGCTTCGCGTGGGTGTGCACCTGGCGGTAGTTGCCGCCGTAGAAGATGAGCGGACTGGCATCGGTGCCATGGCTCAGATGCTCGATTTCGCCGATGTAGAGCAGGTGGTCGCCGGCCGCATGGATGTCGACGACGCGGGCCACGATGTGCGCCAGGCTGCCATCGATCAGCGGCGTGCCGGCCGAGTGCACGAACGGGATCGGTATCCCCTCGACGGGCCGGCCGCCGAAGTGCGAGCTCAGGTCCTGCTGGCTCTCGGCCAATAGATTCACGCCATAACGGCTGCCGTGCCGCACGTGTGCAGTGAACTGGGAGTTTCTCCGCACGGACACCAGCACCAGGGGAGGCTCGAGGGACACCGACAGAAAGGCATTGGCGGTCATGCCCGCCGGCAGGCCCTCCCGGTGATAGCTCACCACGGTCACGCCGGTGGCGAAACGCCCCATGACCGAGCGAAAGAGGCTGGGTTCGATGGAGTTCATCGTGCGTTGCTCCGAGTCGGGAAGGGTGGGGGCCATGGACGAATTCTTGATCTTTGGCGGCGACGCTTCCATGCCTGCTTTCCGCAAGTCAGAATGCCGAATCGTCAAGATGTCAGCTTGGCATCGAAGCGTCAGGAGACACCTCATGCAGGCATCGCCCACAGCGTCGCGCCTTGGAGCCGGCGACAACGATCACCGTGTGCAGAGCGCGCTGCGCAAACGCGAGCGCACCCGCAAACGCATCCTCGAGGCGACCGTGCGGGTGTTCGTGCGCCGGGGCGACGACATGCCCGTCATCGAGGACGTGGTGCGCGAGGCAGGGATCTCGCGCGGCACGTTCTACCAGCACTTTCCTTCGCTCGACGATGCGCTGCGGGCTGCCAGCACCGGGATGAACGAACGCATGATCGCGGAGATCCTTCCGCTCTACGACTGCCTGAAGGAGCCTTGGCAACGCGCGGCGGTTGGCTTTCGGCTGTTCCTCATTCGCGCGTGGCGGGACCCCGACTGGGCGGCGTTCGTCACGCGCATGGATGCGTGGCCGCGCGACTCTCTGGTGGCTATCTACATGGCGCGCGACCTGGAGCGCGGCAGGGTCTTGGGCCAGTTCCACATCGACGATGCGCAGACGGCCTGCGACTTCCTGATGGGCGCCTCTGCCGGAGGCATCCAGGGCGTGCGCAGCGGCGTGGCGGATCCGCATGCGTACATGGACATCTCCGTCAGGATGGCGCTCCAGTCCCTGGGTTGCAGCACCGAACTGCGCGAACGCGGTGTCGAGTTCTCACGGCGGCACCTGGACGAATGGATCAGCGGGCAGCGGCTGGCCTGGACGCCGCTGGCAGGTTCTGGTCGAGAGGATCACGAGATTGAAGATGAAGCCTAGAGGATCCGGCGACCGCTCTTGTAGCCAGCCCTGCGGTTCAAAAGCCATCAAGGCCGAGCCGAGGGCAAGGGCAGGGCGGTCTTGTAGCGCACCTGCTTGAGCGCAAAGCTCGAGCGGATCTTCTCGATACCCGGGATGGGCGTGAGCTGTTCCAGGATGAACTTCTCCAGCGCCCCGATGTCGGCCAGTTGCACGCGGATCAGATAGTCGCTGTCGCCGGTCATGAGGTAGCACTCCATCACCTCGTCATGCTCGGCGATGCGCTGCTCGAAGGTGGCGAGCGATGCCTTGCTCTGCGTCGTCAGGCTGATGGAGATGAAGACGTTGAGCCCCAGTCCCAGTGCCGCGGCGTTGGCGATGGCGACGTAGCGGTCGATCACGCCGGCGCCTTCGAGCGCCTTCACGCGTGCAAGGCACGGTGAGGGCGAGAGGTGCACGCGGCGCGCGAGGTCGACATTCGAGAGTGCGCCATTGCGCTGCAGTTCGTCGAGTATGCGGATGTCGAGGCTATCTAGCTTCATGGATGCCGTGATTGCTTTGTTGCGCGGCAGTTTATGCTGCACAAGCACCCGGTTACAAGGCTGCACAGCAACACATTTGGCCCCGACCGCTCTAAAGTGCTCTCCATGAATGCCCTCTCAGCGCCCCACCTCGCAGCGCTTTCCAGCGCCATCGATCCCGACCCCCAGGAAACCGCCGAATGGCGCGATGCCTTCGCCGCGCTGGTCGCCGCGAACGGCCCGGTGCGCGCGCGGCAGATGCTCGACGAACTGGCGCGCATGGCGCGCGACGAGCGCATCGGCTGGGCGCCGGAGTTGTGCACGCCCTACGTCAATACGATCGCGGTTGACGCGCAGCCCGCCTTTCCCGGCGACCTCGCAGTGGAGGAGCGACTGGCGTCGCTGATGCGCTGGAACGCACTCGCGATGGTGGTGCGGGCCAATCATTCCTATGGCGAACTGGGCGGCCACATCGCCAGCTACGCCAGCGCGGCCGACCTCTTCGAGACGGGCTTCAACCACTTCTTCCACGCGAGGGACGTGGGCCACGGCGGCGACCTCGTGTTCTTCCAGCCGCACAGCGCACCGGGCGTGTATGCGCGGGCCTTTCTCGAAGGGCGCCTGAGCGAAGACGACCTCTCACACTACCGCCAGGAACTCACCGCGCCGGCCTTCACGACAGGCGAGGGCGCGCGCGGCCTGTCGAGCTATCCGCATCCCTACCTGATGCCCGACTTCTGGCAGTTCCCGACCGGCTCGATGGGGATCGGCCCGATCAGCTCGATCTACCACGCGCGCTTCATGCGCTACCTCACGCACCGCAACCTGCTCGACTGCGGCGCGCGCAAGGTGTGGGGTGTGTTCGGCGACGGCGAGATGGACGAGCCCGAGTCGATGAGCGCCCTGACCCTGGCCGCACGCGAGAAGCTCGACAACCTGGTGTGGGTGGTCAACTGCAACCTGCAGCGCCTGGACGGCCCGGTGCGCGGCAACGGCCGCATCATCGACGAGCTGGAGAAGCTCTTCGCAGGCGCAGGCTGGAACGTCATCAAGCTGGTGTGGGGCAGCGACTGGGACGGCCTGTTCGCGCGCGACACTACGGGCGCGCTGGCGCGTGCCTTCGCCAACACGGTCGACGGTCAGATGCAGACCTTCGCCGCGAAGGACGGCCGCTTCAACCGCGACACCTTCTTCGGCCAGAACGAGGAACTCGCGCGCCTCGCGCAAGGCATGACCGACGAGCAGATCGACCGCCTGAAGCGCGGCGGCCACGACCTCGTGAAGATCCACGCGGCCTATGCCGCGGCCGCCGCCCATCAAGGCCAGCCGACCGTGATCCTCGCCCACACCAAGAAGGGCTACGGCATGGGCGCAGGGCAGGGCAAGATGACCACGCACTCGCACAAGAAGTTCGAGAGCGCGGACCTCATCGGCTTCCGCAACCGTTTCAACCTGCCGCTCACCGACGAGCAGGCCACGTCGTTGGCCTTCTACAAGCCGGCCGACGACAGCTTGGAAATGCAGTACCTGAAGTCGCATCGACAAGCGCTCGGCGGAGCGATGCCGCGGCGCGAGACGGCTTGCGACGTCGTGCCCAAGCCCGAGCTCGCCGCTTACGCCAAGTTCGCCATCGAAGCCGAAGGCAAGGACATGAGCACGACGATGGCCTTCGTGCGCATCCTCGGCAACCTGTTGAAGGACAAGGCACTCGGCCCGCGCGTCGTGCCCATCGTGGCCGACGAGGCGCGCACCTTCGGCATGGCCAACCTGTTCAAGCAGGTGGGCATCTATTCGAGCGTGGGCCAGCGCTATTCACCGGAAGACATCGACACCATCCTGAGCTACCGCGAAGCCACCGACGGGCAGATCCTGGAGGAGGGCATCAGCGAGGCTGGCGCCATCGCGAGCTGGACGGCGGCGGCCACGAGCTACAGCGTGCATGGTCTCGCGATGCTGCCCTTCTACATCTACTACTCGATGTTCGGCTTCCAGCGCGTGGGCGATGCGATCTGGGCCGCCGCCGATCAACGCTCGCGCGGCTTCCTGCTCGGCGCCACGTCTGGCCGCACCACGCTCGGCGGAGAGGGCTTGCAGCATCAAGATGGCACCAGCCACCTCGTCGCCGCGACCATCCCCAACTGCAAGGCCTACGACCCGGCCTTCGCGGGCGAGATGGCGCTGATCATCGATGCGGGCATCCGCGAGATGATGGTCGAGCAGCAGGACGTTTTCTATTACGTCACGCTGATGAACGAGAACTACGCGCAGCCGAGCCTGCCGCAGGAGGTGCATGGTGATGTGTTGCGCGGTTGCTATCGCTTCGGGCGCTTCCCTGCCGACGCCACGTCAACGCAGGTGACGCTGCTGGGCTCCGGCGCGATCCTCACCGAGGTCATCAAGGCCGCGCAGCAACTCGCGTCGGAAGGGATCGCCACCGAGGTGATCAGTGTCACGAGCTGGAGTGAACTGGCCCGCGACGGCGCGGCGTGCGAGCGAGCCGAACTGCGCGGCGAGGCCGGTAGCGTGCCGTTCATCGCGCAGCAGCTTGCGCAAGGCAACGGTCCGGTCATCGCCGCGACCGACTACGTGCGCGCCGTGCCGGAAAGCGTGCGCGCGTATCTGCCGGAAGGCCGCCGCTACCTCACGCTCGGCACCGACGACTTCGGTCGCAGCGACACGCGCGCGGCGCTGCGCGATTTCTTCGGGGTGGATGCGGCGAGCATCGTGAAGGCGGCGCGGCATGCGCTGCGTCCAGTCGGCTGACAGTCAATCAGCGCCCCATTGGGCGATCTCCTGGTCGATGACCTTCTCGAAGCAGTCGAAATACGGGTAGCGCAATCGCAGCAGATCCTCGACATCGCCTGGTCGGGGGAATGCGTACTCCCGCTCCGAGACGGCAGCCACCGTCTGAAAGGAGCGACACTCGCCCGAGTGGTACGCCTCCTCCCATCCGCAGCGTCCTTCGAACAACAGCCGAAGTACCCGGCCGCTGACGATCGACGTCATGGTGGCCCGCGTGTCGTTCCCATCCACTCGCTCTCCGGTGCGCCCCAGGTCCCAATGCACGAAGCAATTGAAGTCGTCGAAGCAGACGATCAACTGGTACAACACCTTCCAGCCGCGCAAACGCTGCAGTGCTGAAGACTTGTCTTCCCAGTTGGCTCGTACGAAGCGGTCGAGGTCCTCGATGACATCCTCGATCCCGCATGCGCGTGCATCGCGCTCGCGAATGTTCCTGTAAAGGCTTGCGAACGGATCGACGGGGCAGTAGGCCACGCGTTGGTCTTCGTCATCGGAACTCGACGAGGCGATCGGACTGCCTTGCCGGCGAATAACCGGTTCTTCCCCTTCGAAGACGATTTCGTCGCCCGGCGCCATGCCTTCCAGCTGTACCGGTGCATGCGGCCATGCGGCGGCCAGGTCGTCCATGAAACGATCGCGTGCCACCGGAAATGCCTGCCTGTTCATCCAGTCGCCGCCCGAGGTGTACCTGAAGCCACACGCACCCGGAACCAGCATCCTGGCATTGCTTGAACGGGCGCGGGCCAGCAGATCGAAGTAGTCGCGATGCGGAAATCCTGTCTCTTCATTGAGTTGGAACTTGAGCTCCATCAGCGGCTGCCATGGACTGATGACGACGTCCAGGCGCCCATGAATCGCATTGACCCGTTGCGCCGTGCGCGCGCTCACTTGCGTGTCGACTTGATTCCACACGGCATTCACCGAGTCTGAAACCACGAACCCCAGTTCCGGCACCTTGTTGTCCGATGGTGTCGCGAGCAGGCTTGTCCTGCCGAACCGCACGGGTTGCCAGTCACCCAATGCCCGGACGCTCCTGAAGCCGAGTCTGCGCAGCGTGTCTGCCAGCAGCGTGTCTTGCGGACAGAGGACTTGAGCCTCTCTCGACAATGCAGCCAGCGAGCGCAAATCGAAGTGATCGGAATGCCTGTGCGAGACGACAACGACCTGCACGTCCCGAAGCGCATCGATATTCACCGAGCGGGAAGGGTGGACCTCATAACAATCGGCTTGGTTGGGATCGAAGAGAAGCGGATCGAACAGGATCCGGACGTCTGCGGTTTCGAGGAGCCAGCACGCGTGTCCGACCAATACGAGCTTCATACGCGATTGTTGGTTTGAGCGGGTGCCGCTAGTATCCATTGCAATCCCAACCCGGTCATCTGCACGCTCTGCATCTGCCCATGTTTCTCGACGCACGCAAGGCCGACTGTCCGTTGAACCGCGCAACGCAGTTCGCCGTCGTCGGCGCCGGCCCGGCAGGCATCACGATCGCAAGAGAACTCGCAAGCGTCGGCCCGGTGCTCCTGATCGAGAGCGGTGGCCTCAAGAACTGCGACGACGTGAACGCACTCTCGCAAGGCGAGTCCGTCGGTTGGGACTACTCGTTGACCGACTCGCGGGCGCGGGGCTTCGGTGGATCTTCCAGCCTGTGGGCGGGGTGGTGCGCCGTGTTGGACGACCATGATTTCGTGCGGCGTGAATGGGTGCCTGAAAGTGGTTGGCCCATCGAGGCCGCGCAACTGGCGCCTTTCTATGCGCGTGCCGCTTCGGTGGTCAACCTGGATCGCGCGGATTTCGATGCACATAGCGTGGCGGGCAAGGCGGTCGATCTGCCCTTCGACGCCACCTTGGTCACACCTTCGGTCTGGCGCTTTGGCACGTCCATCGCGCGCTTCGGCGCACAGTTTCGGGACGCGTTCGAAGCCTCGAAGAGCTTGACCGCGCTCGTGCATGCAAGCGTTGCTGACATCCAGTTGAGCCGGGATGGCACCAAGGTCCTTGAGTTGCTCGTGCGGACGCTCGACGGCCGCGAGGGCCGCGTGGCGGCGGATGTCGTTGTCCTGGCTTGCGGAGGCATCGAGACGCCGCGGCTCCTGCTCAATGCCAACGGGCACCATCCCGCGGGCATCGGCAACGAGACCGGGCTCGTCGGACGCTTCTTCATGGAGCATCCGCACGAAGCAGTCCACGCGCTCGAACTGACGCATGCAGACTGGTTTGAGCATTCGCTCCACCAATCGAACGGGATCGGTGGGCAGCAATTCATGCTGGCACTGGGACTCACGACCCGGGCCCAGCAAACGGAGAAGATCCTGAATGCTCGCGCGCATGTCTACAGGACACCCGACATGCCCAGCAGTGAACCGCCGCGTCTGGGATTGTTCATGGAGCAGGCCCCCAATCCGAACAGCGCATTGCAACTATCCGATTCGCGCGATGCCATCGGCTTGCGCCGCGTCCGGCTGGACTGGCAGCTCGACTCGCTCGACCAGCGAAGCTACGACATCACGTGCCGGTTGCTGGCGGAAGAGTTTGCGCGATGCGGTGCCGGGCACCTCTCGCCTGGACGGCCTTCGGGATCGACTTCGCGCGGGCGCACGTTCATCCCCACCAATCACCACATCGGTACCACGCGAATGTCCGCGACCAGCACAGAAGGTGTCGTAGATAGCGACTGCCGTGTACATGGCATCGACAACCTATATATCGCCGGCAGCAGTGTGTTCCCCACCAGCAGTTGGGCGAATCCAACCTTCACACTGATTGCGCTCGCGCTCCGCCTCGCGGATCATCTGGGCTCTTTGGTGACGCACGCCGCAAGGGAACGAGACCATGGCTGAGGGCTTTTCGCATGTGGGTCTGTCGACCCACGACATGGAGGCGACGATCCGCTTCTACAGTCGCACATTGAGGTTCGCCTGCAAGGCCGACGAGAAGATCCACATCCGCGAAGGCGGCACCATGCGCCAGGTTTCGTTCGACGTGGGCGACGGCCAATATCTCGTATTCATGGAAGCCAAGGGCGTCCGCGGTATCCCCGACAACTACGACACCGGCATCAACGGCGCGCTCGGTGTTCCGGCAGGCATGTATCACGTCGCTCTCAGGGTCTCGACACTCGATGCCCTGGAGCAACGGCGTTCGGAGCTTGTGAATCTCGGGGTGGACACCTCGTCGGTGATCGACCTCGGCCACGCACGCTCGATCTTCTTCCACGACCCCAATGGAATCCAGCTCGAAATCTCGTGCCCTGTCCGCGCTTTCGACGAGACGGATCTCGGCCGTGAATCCGAGGCATCGATCGCGTAAGCGCGTTGTGCGCCGTCACGCCGTGGGTGTCGGGTGCGCCGGGGAAATGCTTCGCTCGATGTCTTGCAGCATGACCCGCGCAAAGGTCTTGACGTGCACGAAGCACTCGGGTGTTTCAGTCGCCTCGAAGGTTCCGAATCGGTTGTGCTTCACGAGGTTGTAGCCACCGGGACAGACCGACGCAAATTCGCAACTCGACTCGCAGGCCCGATGGCTGCGCTCGAAATCGTCGGCGATGCGCTGTAGCTTGGGGGACCGGGCGATGTCTTCGAGTTCCTGAGACAGGAGGTTGCCCACCGTCAGGCCACGTCCATCGCCATAGATGTCCTTGCAGCCGTCTTCCGCCAGCCCGGCGTAGAAGGTCGAGACATTGCCGGCAATGTCGATGTTGAGCGTCTTGAATGGTCGACTCAAGGTGCGCGCAGTGCGTTGCGCCGCGCCCTCCGCGTCAGCAAGCAAATGCTCGAAGAAGCTGCTGAAATTCCGAACGACCAGCGCATCGTCGGTGCTTCGAATCTCCGATAGCAAGCTCTCCAGGAAACGCTCGTACTTCCCGGCATAGCGTGCTGTCCACGCGGGCGAGGGAGCGTTTCCAGTAAATTCGTCGAGCAGGTTGAAATGAAACTCGCCGATACGGCCGGCATACGGCCGGAAGAAGTTCAGGAACTCCCTGGGGTATGCCAAGCCTTTTTCCGACACGACCGCGATGATGTCGAAGACGATGTCGTTCGCGCGCAGCATATCCATGCCGCGTACCGTCTGGCGATGCGTCGGCTTGCCCGCCCACGTGTGGCGATGCGCGTCATGAAGGAAATCCGGGCCGTCGCAACTGACGCCGACGCCGAGCACGTCGCGGTAGTCCTTGAAGAACTCGCACCAGGACGCATCGATCAGCGTTCCGTTGGTCTGGATGTCAAACCGTACCCGGAGCCCGTGTGGAAGTAACTGCTTCTTCAGGCCAAGGATTCGATCGATGGCACGGCGGTAGTAGTCGGGCGGCAAGACCAGCGGCTCGCCCGAATGCCAGCTGACATGCAGGGTTTCGCCCACGTAGGGGCTTGCGAGGATGCGTGAGAAGACGGACTCGATGGCTTCGAGCGACATTGAGCCGCGCTGCTTGCGGCTTGACTCCGACAGATAGCAATAGCTGCAATTGAGATTGCAGAACGACGTGCCTTGCAGGACGATCAGTTCGATGGGGCCGAACGAACCGTGCATCTCCTGCTCAAGCCTTCACTCGAGCGATTCGCGCACGCTGCGCTCGCGCGGGGGGCAGCATACGCGTGAAGCGAAATGCGGGCGACGCAAATTCACCTCTTCATCATCGGGCCCCAGGACGCCTTTGGCGTGCTGGGGGCACCGGAGGCCTTGAGGCTCTGCAAGGGTTTGTAGTTGTCCAGTTGTCCGCGCTCGAAGGCTGCTTTGGCCAGCGCAATCGACAATGAAAGCGGCGTCACGATTCGACCTTGGGTTTCCATCTGGGTAACTCCTGTGCAAGTCGGAAGGATGAGGGAGAAGAAGACGTGGTGTGGGCAGCCCACGCCTCAAATTACCCGAATCGTTCTGGTAGGTCAAACGTTCTAAAGTAATAGTTCACTCCCTGTCGCGCCACCAGCGTGCGAGAAACGGGCGGCATTGATTGCACACAGGAGGGTTGGATGCGCCGTCTTGACGACACCCTGCGTGAGGCTCGACGCCTCTGCATGCCGTATTGGCAAAGTGACCAGCGTTGGCCGGCCTGCGCCCTGCTGTTTTCGATCGTGGTGCTGAACCTCCTGCTCGTTGCCATATCAGTGCTCCTGACCTACTGGCAGCGCGAGTTCTACAACGCCCTGGAAGCAAAGGACTGGGACCAGTTCCTCGGACTGCTGCTGCTGGGTCGCCAGATGCCCACTGGCGGATTCATGCCGGGCTTCTCGACGATCCTGATCGTCTCGGTGCTCGTCACCGTCTACGCGCTGTACCTGCGGCAGTTGCTGCAGATCAACTGGCGCAGATGGATGACGGATCGCTATGTGGGCCAGTGGCTGGCAGACCATACCTATTTCAGGATGGGACTTGAACAGACGGGCACCGACAACCCGGATCAGCGCATCGCGGAAGACATACGCCTGTTTGTCGACAACACGCTGCTGCTTGGCACCGGCCTGATGCGGGCCGTTGCGACGCTGCTGTGCTTCGTCGTCCTGCTGTGGTCGATCTCCGGGGACATCGTCGTCGCGGGCGTCACCGTCCACGGCTATCTGGTGTGGGTCGCACTGGCCTACGCGGTCCTCGGCACCGGCCTGTCGCACCTGATTGGCAGGCGGCTCTCGCCCCTGCACTTCCAGCAGCAGAAGGCCGAGGCGGACCTGCGGTTCGGCTTGATGAGGCTTTCGGAGAACGCGGAAGGTATTGCCCTGCATGGTGGAGAGGCCGCAGAGAAGCGCGAACTCGATGGCCGACTCGGCGCGGTCGTGTCGAATTGGCGCGAGATCATGGTCTTGACCAGACGGCTGACCTTCATGACGTCCGGCTACGGTCAGGTGGTGCTGGTCTTTCCGCTCGCGGTAACGGCACCGGCCTACTTCGCCGGACGGATGGCATTGGGGGGCATCTTCCAGGCGAGCAATGCCTTCGTGCAGGTGCAGGCTGGGTTGGCCTGGGTTGTCGACAACTATGCCGCGGTCACGGAGTGGCTGGCGACAGTCGATCGGCTGGCTGGATTCCAGCGTGCGATGCGGGACAGCCGGCGCCCGGGCATCGCGGTGGAAGTCTGCCGGGATGACTCAGAGCGGATCACCCTGACCAACACGGACATCGACCTGCCGGACGGGCGACGCGTGCTGAGAGACGTCAATCTGACGTTCGTTCGCGGCGACCACTTGCTGATCCAGGGCCCGAGCGGTTCTGGCAAGTCCTGCCTGTTCAAGATCCTTGCAGGAATCTGGCCCTACGGCGGCGGTAAGTTGACCTGCGGAAAGGGCACGGCGCTCTTCCTGCCTCAGCGGCCCTACATGCCGCTTGGCAAGCTCAAGCACGCTGTGTGTTATCCGCTGCCCGAAGCGGAGATACCGGATGACGCCGTGGCCAAGGCATTGGAGGACGTCGGTTTGCATCACCTGAAGGAAGAAATGCACCGGATCGATGCGTGGGAACGCCGACTTTCTGGCGGGGAGGTTCAGCGACTTGCGATTGCGCGAGCGCTTGTGGTGCAACCGGATTGGCTGTTTCTGGACGAGGCGACGTCGGCGCTGGACGAGGCGGATGAGCGTGCGATCTACAAACTCCTCCGGATGCGGCTGGCCGACGCCACGTTGACGTCCATTGCCCATCGTAGAAGCGTGCATCCCTTCCATGGGCGAATGCTTCGCGTGGACAGCGGTCGGATTGTGGCGGCGAGCCCGTAGTCGCGCCTTGCAGATTTCCTGCTGGTTCGAACGCCGTTTCGTCCTCTCTTTCAGCAACGCGAGTACTTGCCGGAATCGAGTGGTTCGCGTCAAGATGTTTGCCGCTGTGGCTCGCCATCCGCGAAGTTGATCAAAGGTCTCACACTAGTTCAATCACAAGCTATGAACTCACCACCACCACCACCACCGCCGCCAGGTCAGCAAGTTTTCATAAGCTATTCGAGAGCCGATGGTAAGTGTGCCGAGGCACTGAAAACTTACCTTAAGGGTGCGAATTTCACTGTTTTTGTGGATACGCAGATGCGGGGAAGCAAGCCATTTTCCCCGATGCTCGAGGCAAAAATTGACTCCGCACTCGCCGTGGTGGTTCTGTGGTCAAAAGAGTCGGTGAGGTCTCGCTGGGTTCGCGCAGAAGCGCACGAGGGACTCCTCGATGAAAAAGTCGTTTCCGTCGTAATTCAGGTTGACTGTAAGCTGCCAATGGAATTCCGAACCCTGAATTACTTTGATCTCGCGGGCTGGGATCTCAAGTCCAAAACTCCGCAACTGGAAGCAGTCGTTGAAAGCATTGCCGAATTGTGCCAGACCGAGGCATATGAAATGCGTGGTGGACTCAGGGGAATCGATGACGGACAGCTTGAAGAAAATCAGAGAATATTTCACGAATTTTTACTAGCAGACAGTTCGAAATCGTTGCCGCAGTTGCCGACGGACCTCCTGCAGCTTGCGGGTAGAGCGTTCAACGAAAGGGTAACTGATTTGCGCAGCTATCTTGTCAAACGAGTTGCAAAATGGTGCTCTCCAAATAATGGAGATTTGAGCCGTCTTTTCGTCGAGCTTCGGTTCAAGGCAGATAAGTTTCGTGGTCTGCCAGAGCCCGATTATGAGGACTTGGCTGCACTGCTGGAAGCGCAGCCCGATGCGGATGCCTGGATGCTGATGGGGGAGCCCGGAGGCGGAAAATCCACTGCATTGCAACACCACGAATTGCGCACGGCGACAGAAGGATTGCGGGCCATTGAGAAAAGAGAGAAGCCGAAGGAGTTGTGCTTTTGGGTGTCGCTTTCCTCGTATACATTAGCCGATCCGGAGCCAAACGAGTGGCTCAAGTATCTCTGGAAAGAAGAAACCAAAAATAGCTTTCTCGGCTGGGATGAAGCGTGCCACTGGGCGCAAATCCGTATCTTGGCGGACGGCTTGAATGAAATAAGTCCGAATGACAAGGCTTCACGCGCTAAAGCCATGGGGCGTTGGGCAAAGTGGGCTGCCGACTTGAGCAACTCATCCAATGGCCGCCTCGCTCCGGTTTTCAGCGTGCGAACACTGGAAATCGGCGAAGGACTGCGTGGAAAAAAACTAGTACCTCGTCCTATACGTCTCGCTGAGTGGAGCGACGAGCAAATTGACAAGTATTGCCAAAAACGTGAAGCAGGCGCAGTATTGAGCGCACTACATAAGCCAGGGACAGACAAGCTCCGTGAGATGTGTCGGGTGCCGTTCAATTTGCACGCACAGTGCGAGCTGCACGAAGCGACGGGGCGGCTCGCTGTTGATCTCGGTGAACAATTGAGCGGCATTGTCTGGTTGCGCCTGCATCGTGAGTTGAATGACAGACCAGACGGGGCATTAAGGGCCGAGGGTTTGTTAAGCCAGGACGAACTCGAGTTCGCCGTTCGCCCCGACCGTCCGTGGAAATATGACCTTCGTGCTACTCCGGAAGATGGTTGGCTCTTGAGGGGCTTTGACGCGCACGCGGAGTCCCTTATTCGCTCGTCGAAGGAGGGAGGGGTCGATCCGTATAAGTTCAGCCAGAGGGAGATGCTCTTGCAGTTGGCCGAGGTGTTGCGCCAAGCTAACGCGTCACCCCATGACGAGGCGCCTTTCGATCTTGCTGTCACGGAGCCTCCGCATCCCCGTGTTTTGTTGCAGGCAGCAAAGGCATTGGGATTCATCCACGGATGGAGCCCCCCGGACGAGAAGGATGGCAGTGAGGGCACCTTTCTCGAATACCGACACCCCCTGTGGCATGAGTTCTTCGTCGGGCGAAATCTGAGAAACCGTCTGGTGAAAAATGAAAGTCCGGACAATCCGAAATTGATTTTCCCAGCTCCTGAGCTTGTGCCTTTCCACGACGTTTGGGCTGCCCTGGAAACGAACGAACCCCTTCCAGCACCTGCGCTAAGTACCTGGGAAGAGGCTGTCAAAATTGCTGTGCAATTGAGCGGCAATCCGATAGATTGGATTCGCCACCTGAGTGCGACCAATCTAGCTCTGGCTGGACGCGCCGCGGCTGCGTCGCTGGCGCGTCTCAACAGCAAGCGAGAGTGGTCGGAACAACTGGTTCCCCTTCGCGCGGCGCTTCTGACCCGGAGTGGCGATGTCACGGTCGACTTGCGGCAACGCATCGAGGCAGGCCAGATTCTTGGTCAACTGGGAGATCCACGTTATCTGGAAGGACAAACCAAGGAGGAAGTGCGCTTCAAAATGCCGACGAAGTGGATTCGCATCGAAGCTGGCGTGTATCGCATTGGCGTGCGTGGCGATCAGCCTGATGAGAAACCTGTTACCGATGTCGGCATCGAGGCGTTTGAAATGGCATTTGCACCGGTTACCAACTCCGAGTACCGTTGTTTCGTCGATGATGGCGGTTACAACTGCGAACATTGGTGGGGGAGCGGCCGGGAATTGGAGTGGTGGAAAGATGGATTACGTGACAACGAAGAGGTAAAAGAATGGCGAAATATTTTCCGCAAAGCGCGCGATGATCTCGGGGGCACGCTCGCGCGCGTGCCTTGCACTGCGTCTCAACGCGGGTGGCTCAAAGCGAACGCTGAAAAAGATAATGACGCAATCGAGAGACTACTGGAATCACGATGGGGCGCCCACGCGTACCGCCTGCCTCAAGAGTGGGCGAACGCAGCATTCAACCAGCCTTCACAGCCGGTTGTCGGCATCAGCCTGTTTGAAGCCAATGCCTACTGCCGATGGCTTTCCGCGCAAAGTGAACAGAATATCGTGCTGCCCACTGAGGCCCAATGGGAGGCCGCCGCACGTGGCAAGAAAGGGCGCAAATGGCCGTGGGGCAGTGCGAAAGTCAAGCCCTGTCAAATTAATGGCGATTATTCCCATTTGCGCTGCACAAGTCCTGTGGGAGTCTTCGCTACCGCCGATACCCCGAACGGCTTGACCGACATGGCAGGAAATGTCTTGGAGTGGACGTGCAGCGAATACGCACCAGTTCTGGATGCCAGCAAACTTGGTGGAGCCGCAACCGATCAATGTGACCGACTGTCCGTACGCGGCGGTTCATGGTTTCACCTCGACAAGTTCAGTCGCGCCGGATTTCGCGGCGGTCAGTTTCCAGGCCATCGCAATGAGTTCCTGGGATTTCGAGTGATTCGCAAACTGACAGGTTGAGTCCGGGGCGTTGACGCAGCGAGTGCAGGCCAGGTCCTTCTGGTGCGCGCCTGTGAGTTACCTTGTCGCGAATACGCGTTGGTTCATGCGATGGCCCAGTTTCCGCCATGCGGCTTGATGCGTCTACGCTCCCTCAAGTCACCGGCGCCGGATTGAACAACACCAGCGCGTTGTGCAGCTTCCAGTGCTCGGTCCAGGTCTTCTTGCGACCGCTGGCCACGTCCAGCATCAGCTGGAACATCTCCCACCCCACGTCCGCGATGGTCTTCTCCCCCGTGGCGATGGTGCCCGCGTTGATGTTCATCAGGTCCTGCCAGTGGTGTGGCAGGTCAGCCCGCGTGGGCCACCTTGATGATCGGCAGGCTAGGCCGTACAGCGTGCCGCGGCCCTTCGTAAACACATGCAGATTCATGCCCGCAGCGTGTCGCAGATGAAGTCGCTCGCCGACGTGGCCACATGTCCCTTCTGCTCCAGCTTCTCGCCTGGAGAAATGTCGCCAGAGATCGGCGAGCTGCCCGACTTCACGATCGCGAGCCTATCGCCTTCTCAACGATGTTCGACAACCCGTCCTTCTTGTTGACCGGCGTGGTGTCCCTGAGCGGTTGCGGCTGCCTCTCGTCGTCGACAAGCGGGCCTGCGCTACAGCTGAAACACGAGCCCGTGCGCCTGAAACCCGAGCGCAACGCAGGCCCCGCACGATCGGCTCTCACTGACAGCAACCCCATCGTCCACTGACAGGAGCCGCTTCCATGCACTCACTCCAAGCACTCATGCGCAGCCGCGGCAGCGCCGCCCTTTGCGTCCTCCTGCTGGCGGGATGCGGAGATTCGAAACCACATGCGCCCGTGGCACAGGCGCCCGAAGTGGAGGTGGTCGCCGTGCACCGGCAGCCAGTGCCGATCACCACCGAGTTGCCGGGCCGCACCTCGGCCTACCTGGTGGCGCAGGTGCGCGCGCGGGTCGACGGCATCGTACTGAAGCGCGAGTTCGAGGAGGGCTCGGACGTCAAGGCGAACCAGTCGCTCTACCGCATCGATCCGGCGCCCTACCGCGCCGCGCTCGACGGCGCGCTGGCCTCGCTGCAGAACGCGCAGGCCAGCCTGGTTTCGGCCAACGCGTTGGCGCAGCGCGACCGGCAACTCATCGACGCCAACGCGGTGAGCAAGCAGGACCTGGACAACGCGGTCGCCGCGCAGGGCGAGGCGCAAGCCGCGGTCGCCTCCGGCAAGGCAGCAGTCGAGGCTGCGCGCATCAACCTGGCCTACACCGACGTGGTCTCGCCGATCAGCGGCCGCGTCGGCATCTCGCAGGTGACGCAGGGCGCCTACGTGCAGGGCAGCACCGCGACGCTGCTGTCCACCGTGCAGCAAGTGGACCCCATCTACGTGGACCTGAACCGCTCCAGCCTGGCCGGGCTGCAATGGCGGCGCGACCTCGCCTCCGGCAAGCTGAAGCTCGACGGCGCCGACGCGGCGAAGGTGCAACTCACGCTGGAAGACGGCACCCGGTACCCGCAGCCGGGCAAGCTCGAGTTCAGCGACATCACGGTCGATGCCGGCACCGGCTCGGTAACGGTGCGCGCGGTCTTCCCGAATCCGGAGCATGTGCTGCTGCCGGGCATGTTCGTGCGCGCCAGCATCGACCAGGGCGTGGACGACGCCGCGCTGCTGGTGCCGCAGGTCGGCGTGACCCACGATCCGAAGGGCCAGGCGACGGTGTTCGTCGTCGGTCCGGACAACAAGGTCGCGCTGCGCACGGTGCAGGCGACGCGCACCATCGGCGACCGTTGGGTCGTCGACGGCGGCCTGGTCGATGGTGAGAAAGTGATCGTGGCGGGACTGCAGAAGGTGCGGGACGGCGCGCTGGTGCGGCCGGTGGAAACGGCCCCGGAGGGCGCGCCCGGCGCACCCCTCGCGTCGCTGGCGCCACCGGCGGCCCTCACGCCGCTGGCGCCGGTGAAGGTCGCAGCTGCGGGCAGCGCGGCCGTCCACCCCGTCGTCGCCTCCAGCGCCAACCAGGAGTGATCCGCCATGCCAGGTTCTTCATCGCGCGGCCGATCTTCGCGATCGTGCTCGCCGTCCTCATCATGCTGGCGGGGGCCCTGTCGATCTTCACGCTGCCGGTCGAGCAGTACCCGCAGATCGCGCCGCCCACGGTGCAGATCACGACCAGCTATCCCGGCGCCTCGGCGACCACCGTGCAGGACACGGTGGTCCAGGTCATCGAGCAATCGATGAGCGGGCTCGACCACCTGCTGTACCTGTCCTCGGCCAGCGATGACACCGGCCAGTCGACCACCACGCTGACCTTCGCGCCCGGCACCAATCCGGACATCGCGGAGGTGCAGGTGCAGAACAAGCTGCAGCTGGCCACGCCGCTGTTGCCGGCGCAGGTGCAGCAGACCGGCGTGCGCATCACCAAGTCCAGCAGCTCGACGCTGCTGGTGGCGGCCTTCGTGTCGACGGACGGCAGCATGAACAAGTTCGACATTGCCAACTACATCGTCTCGCATGTCCAGGACCCGGTCAGCCGGCTCGACGGCGTGGGCAACCTCAACGTGTTCGGCACGCAGTACGCGATCCGGATCTGGCTGGACCCGCAGAAGCTCTACAGCTACGCGCTCACGCCGGTAGACGTGACCACGGCCGTGACCAACCAGAACGTGCAGGTCTCCGGCGGCCAGCTGGGCGGGGCGCCTGCCGTGGGCAACCAGCAGCTCACCGCCACCATCACGGCCGCGACGCTGCTGCGCACGCCGGAGGACTTCGGCGCGATCCTGCTGAAGGTGCTGCCGGACGGCTCGCAGGTGCGCCTGCGGGATGTCTCGCGCATCGACCTGGGTGCCGAGAACTTCGCCGTCGACACCCACTACAACGGCAAGCCGGCCGCCGGCATCGCGGTGCAGCTGTCCACCGGCGGCAATGCGCTGGCGACGGCGAAGGCGGTGCGCGGCAGCATCGAGGAGCTCTCGAAGTACTTCCCGCCCGGGCTGAAGGTGGTGTACCCGAACGACTCGACGCCCTTCATCCGCGAGTCGATCAAGGAAGTCGTGAAGACCCTGTTCGAAGGCATCGCACTGGTGTTCCTGGTGATGCTGCTGTTCCTGCAGAACATCCGCGCCACCCTCATACCCACCATCGCGGTGCCGGTGGTGCTGCTGGGCACCTTCGGCGTGATGGCGGCGCTGGGCTTCACCATCAACACGCTGTCGATGTTCGGCCTGGTGCTGGCGATCGGCCTGCTGGTGGACGACGCGATCGTCGTGGTGGAGAACGTCGAGCGCGTCATGGAGGAAGAAGGCCTGTCGGCGGCCGACGCGACCCGCAAGGCGATGCAGCAGATCTCCGGCGCGCTGGTCGGCGTGGCGATGGTGCTGTGCGCCGTGTTCGTGCCGGTGGCGTTCTCGGGCGGCACGGTGGGCGCGATCTACCGGCAGTTCTCGCTCACGATCGTCTCGGCGATGCTGCTGTCGGTGTTCGTCGCGCTGACGCTCACGCCGGCGCTGTGCGCGCTGATCCTGAAGCCCGCCGACCGGGAATCGGGCACGCCGAAGACGGGCTTCTTCGGCTGGTTCAACCGCCAGTTCGACAGCTCGCGCGACGGCTATGTGCACGGCGTGCGCCACGTGATCGGCCGCGCCGGGCGCTGGTTCGTGATCTATGCGGCGATCATCGCCGCGGTGGGGTGGATGTTCGTCCACCTGCCGACCTCCTTCCTGCCGACGGAGGACCAGGGCTTCCTCTACATCCAGGTGCAGACGCCGCCCGGCGCGAGCATGGAACGAACGGGCGGCGTGCTCGAGACCATCAGCGACTACCTGGCGAAGGACGAGGCCGACACCGTCCAGGCCAGCTTCCAGGTGAACGGCTTCAACTTCGCCGGCCGCGGCCAGAACCAGGGCCTGGTGTATGTGCAGCTGAAGGACTTTCACGAGCGCACGCGGCCCGAGCTCAGCGCCAACGCCCTGACTGCGCGCCTGACCAAGCGCTTCGCGCCGTTCAAGGACGCGGTGATCATCCCGATCAACCCGCCCGCGATCCAGGGGCTGGGCACGGCGGACGGCTTCGACTTCGAACTGGAGGACCGCGGCGGCGTCGGCCACGAGAAGCTGATGCAGGCACTCGACAAGCTGCTGGACCTCGCCCGCCACGACCCGGACCTTGCGCTGGTGCGTCAAAACGGGCTGGCCGACAACCCGACCTTCAAGGTCGAGGCGGACCGCGAGAAGGCCAGCGCCCTGGGCGTTGCCATCGCCGATTCCGACCAGGCCTTCTCGATCGCCTGGGGGGCGCGCTACGTCAACAACTTCCTCGACACCGATGGCCGCATCAAGAAGGTGTACGTGCAGGCCGACGCGCCGTACCGCATGAACCCGGAGGACCTGGACCGCCTCTACGTGCGCAACGCGCAGGGTGGCATGACGCCGTACTCGGCCTTCGCGAAGGGCTCGTGGAGCTGGGGACCGCCGCAACTGCAGCGCTACAACGGCGTGCCCGCGATCGAGATCCAGGGGCAGGCCGCGCCGGGCCGCAGCACCGGCCAGGCCATCGCCGCGATGGAGCGCCTGATGAAGCAGATGCCGCCCGGCGTCGGCTTCGAATGGACCGGCATCTCTCTGCAGCAACAGCAGTCGGGCTCGCAGGCGCCGTACTTCTATGCGCTGTCGATCCTGGTGGTGTTCCTCTGCCTTGCCGCGCTGTACGAGAGCTGGGCGATCCCGCTGTCCGTCATTCTGGTCATCCCGCTCGGCGTGCTGGGTGCGCTGGCCGCGACCACCCTGTGCGGCCTGTCCAACGACGTCTATTTCCAGGTCGGCCTGCTCACGACCATCGGGCTGTCGGCGAAGAACGCCATCCTGATCGTGGAGTTCGCACGCGACCTGCAGGCCGAGGGGCGCAGCGCGCTGGATGCGGCCATCGAGGCGGCGCACATGCGCTTGCGGCCGATCGTCATGACCTCGCTGGCCTTCGGGCTGGGCGTGCTGCCGCTGGCGCTCGCCCGGGGCGCCGGCTCGGCCAGCCAGAACGCGATCGGGGTCGGCGTGATTGGCGGCGTGACCGCGGCGACCTTCCTCGCCATCTTCATGATCCCGATGTTCTACGTCGTGGTCGCGGGCCGGCTGGCGCGGACGAAGCCGGCGCCAGCGCCGCAACTGCCGGCCGGGGCCGCGAACGCCGGCGCGAACACCAACGCCAACGCAACTCTCGAAGGAGCTTGACATGCGCACCCTCCCGCTCTGCGCCCTCGCGGCAGCCGCCGCCATCGCCGCGGCCGGCTGTTCGCTGCAGCCGCTCTATCAGCGACCCGCCGCGCCGGTCGCCGCCGCCTATCCCCTGGTCGAGGGCCAGGGAACAGCGGCGAATGCCGGGGCAGGGCAGTTGCCCGCCACGGACATCGGCTGGCATGACTTCCTCGCCGATGCGCGCCTGCAGCGCCTGGTGGAGATCGCGCTGCAGAACAACCGCGATCTGCGCGTCGCGATGCTGAACGTGAAGCAGGTGCGCGCGCAGTACGGCGTCCAGCGCGCGGCCCTGTTCCCGCAGGTCTCGGCCGGCGTGCAAGGCGCGCAGTCGCGCACCCCGGGCAGCCTGGAGCCGAGCGGCAACACGCTGCTGACGCATTCGAAGACAGTGGCGCTGTCGGCAGCCTGGGAAGTCGATTTCTTCGGCCGCTTGCAGAGCCTCAGCGACGCGGCCTTCGAGCAATACATGGCCAGCGCGCACGCGCGCCAGGCCGCCGAGATCCTGCTGGTGTCGGAGGTCGCCGACCAGTACCTCGCGACCCTCGCCAGCGACGAACAACTGGCCGTCACGCGCGCCACGCTGGAGGCCGTCACGAGTTCCCTGGCGATCGTGCAGCGCCGCTTCGACGTCGGTACCGCGTCGGATCTCGACCTGAGCCAGGCGCAGACGCTGGTCGACCAGGCCCGCGTCAACGAGGCCGCGCAACTGCGCCTGCGCGCGCAGGCCGGGAACGCGCTGGTGCTGCTGATCGGCGAGCCCCTGCCGGAGAACCTTCCGGCCCCGGTGCGGCTGAGCGAGCAGGCCATCCGCGACGACGTGCCGGCCGGCCTGCCCTCCGACCTGCTCACACGACGCCCTGACATCCTGCAGGCTGAAGCGCAGTTGCGTTCGGAGAATGCGGACATCGGCGCCGCCCGCGCGGCCTTCTTTCCGCGCATCACGCTGACCGGCGCGTTCGGCTCGGCCAGCCCGACGCTGGGCGGACTGTTCGGCGCCGGTTCCAGCGCATGGTCCTTCGCCCCCTCGCTGGTGCTGCCGATCTTCGATGCCGGCACCAATCGCGCCAATCTGGACATCGCGCAGGTGCGCAAGGACATCGGCATCGCGCAGTACGAGAAGGCAATACAGACGGCGTTCCGCGAGGTGTCCGACGGCCTCGCCGCACGCAGCACCTACGACGACCAGTTGGCCGCGGCGCGGCGCTTCACAGACGAGGAAGGCCGGCGGCTGCGCATCTCGCAACTGCGCTACGAGAGCGGGGTGGACGGGTACCTGAACGTGCTGACGGCGCAGACCGACCTGTACAACGCCCAGCAGGCGCTGGTGACGGTGCGGCTGGACCGCCTGGAAAGCCTGGTCGACCTGTACCGGGCGCTGGGTGGCGGGTGGCTCCGGGACACCGGCGAGACGCCGCGCGTGGCGGGCGATCTCGGCTGATCAACGTTCCGGATGCGGGATCGGGCTGCCGAACGCAGAGGTCGCAAAGGTTTCGCAAAGGTTTCGCAGAGGTCGCAAAAGGGATGCCAAAAACTTTCTTTTGAATTCCTCTGCGACCTCTGCGTAACTTTGTCTTTCTTCTGCGTTCGGCTGTTCGAGTTCAGCCGCGCGCGCTCGACACTGGCAGCACCACGTGGACATCGCGCCTCGCGCGGGAATTTCTACGGCGCGCCGGGCCGTTTCACGTGCGATCGAAGATCCGCGCGAGGCTCTCGGCCAGCTCCCGCAGCGCCAGCGGCTTGCGCATGAGCGCCACCACGCCGACGTCGCGCGCACGCTGCTCCAGCGCCGCGTCGACGTTGCCGCTGACCAGCAGCACCGGCAGCCCAGGCCGCACCGCGAGCAGCCGCCGCGCCAGCTCGCTGCCGGCGAGTCCCGGCAGCATCTCGTCGGTGAGCACCGCATCGAAACGCTGTGGGTCTTCCATGAAGGCGTCCAGCGCACGCTCGGACGATTCGAAGCCGACCGGCTCGTAGCCCAGTTCAGCCAGCAGTTCCTCGGCCAGTTCGACCAGCGGCCGTTCGTCGTCCACCACCATCACCACCTGGCCCTGGCCGAGCGGCCAGCCGGGCTCGGGGCGCTGCGGCAGACTTTCGAATTCACCGGAAACCGGCAGCCAGATGGCCACCCGGGTGCCGTGGCCCGGCTGGCTCTCGATGTCGATCGCCCCGCCCAGATCGGCCACGATGCCGTGCACCATCGACAGCCCGAGCCCCGTGCCTTCGCCGACCTTCTTGGTCGTGAAGAAGGGATCGAAGGCGCGCTGGAGCACTTCGGCCGACATGCCGCGCCCGGTGTCCGACACCGTCAGGCGCACATAGGCCCCCGCGGCGAGTTCGCCATGCAGCAGCGGGCGCCGCGTGCCGGACTGCACGCGGTCCAGGCCGACATCGATGACGCCGGCATCGCCGATCGCCTGGGCGGCGTTGGTGCACAGGTTCATGACGACCTGGTAGAGCTGGGTGCCGTCGCCCAGCACCGCCGCCGTGCCGGCCTCCAGGCGCGCGTCGAAGCGGATGCCTTCGGGCAGCGTCGGGCGCAGCATCGCCATGGCCTCTTCCGCGACCGCCTGGATCGGCACCGGCACGCGCTCGGCGAAGCCGCTGCGGCTGAAGTCGAGAATCCGGCGCACCAGCACGCGCGCCCGCGCGCCGGCCTGCATGACACGGTCGATGTGGCGGCGCATGTCGGTGCCCGGCACGGCGTGCTGCTGGGCCATCTCGCCGAAGCCGAGGATCGCGCCGAGGATGTTGTTGAAGTCGTGGGCGATGCCGCCGGCCAGCGTGCCCAGCGACTCCAGCCGATGGGCCTTCTGCAGCCGGGCCTGCAGCGCGGCCTTCTCGGCTTCACCGGCCTCCAGCCGCCGCAGTTGGCGCAGCAGGCCTGCGATGGTCAGCACCACCAGCGCGGTCAGCAGCAGCGTGCGGATGACGGCGCTGCGCACCTCGTCGTGCCAGGGGCGCAGGGCGTTGTCCTCGTCGCGCGTGATCGTCAGCGTCAGCGGCCGGTGGCCGACGCCCACGGCCGCCAGCAGCTTGGCCCGGCCGTCGGCCGGACTGACCGCGCGATCGACCAGCGGGTCGCCCTTGAAAGCGGGCAGTTCGGGGAAGCGCTGGCTGGTGTCGCGCCCGGGGATCTCGGGCTGCCGCACCACCAGCGTGCCGTCGTCGAGCGTCAGGATCAGGGCGCTGCCTTCCCCGAGTTCGATCGCCGAATAGGCCGCCTGGATCGCCTGCAGCGTGACGGTGGCGGCCACCACGCCGTCGAAGGTGCCATCCGGTTTGTTCAGTCGGCGCGACACCACCAGCGCCGCCACTCGCTCGGTGCGCGTGACCACCGGATCGTTGATGAACAGCCCGCCCGACATCCGGTCGCGCTGGTTCCGGAAATAGGGCCGGTCGGAGACATCGGCCAGCGGCTCACCCGTGATGCGCGACCGATGCAGCTGCATGCCCTGCGCGTTGACGATCGAGAGCACGCTCACCTGCGAGACGCCGACCACGCGCGACGCCAGGGCTTCGGAGATCGCCTCCGGCGCAAGCACGCGGCCGCTGCTCTCCCACCACACGCTGGTGTCGCGCAACAGCACGTCGACGGCCTGCAATGTCCGGGCGCCTTGCTCGGCCAGCGCCTTGGCCAGGTTGCCGAGTTCGCGTTCGTTGGCGAGCATGATCTGCTGGTGCAGCCGCCAGCCGTCGTACACCGCCGAGCCGGTGAAGACGGTGACCAGCACGATGCCCGCGGCAATGATGCGCTGCCGGAGCCGTTCACCCGATGTCATGGCATGAAGCTAGAAGGCAGCCGCCACGGCGCCGAGCATCTCCTCCCGGCTGCACGGCTTGGCCAGCAATCGGCTGACGCCGAGCGCACGGGCCACGACGGAATCGCCGCCGAGGCTGCGACCGACCTGGGTCGACATGCCGATGACCGAGGAACGCGGGTAGATGGTGTGCGCCGCCTGCACCGCGCGGGCGGTCTCGCCGCTGGACGAGCGCGGATAGGGAAGGTCGAGGATGACCAGGTCGACCGTGGCGTCAGGCGCAGGGTCGAGCCGACGCAGCGAGCAGACGTCGTGCCCCTCGCTGGCCAGCCATTCGGAGATCAGCATGCGCATCGCTCCATCTTCCTCGATAACCATGATCTTCGACATCAAATCGGTCCCTGTCCTGCGCCGGGCGGAGTTGCCCGTGCAGTACCGATTGGAGCCGTTGCCGATGCCGACGCAATGTCGTATCCGGTTTCACTTGTAATCCGGCCGTAGGCTCCCGTAGCATCAATGGGTCTACGCTTCGAAGCCATGCAAACCGCTTCACCCCACATCCTCGTCGTCGATGACGATCCGGCGCTGCGAGAGCTGTTGTCGGACTACCTGGCGGAGAACGAATTCCAGGTGACCGCCGTCGCGAGCGGGATCGAGATGAACGCCGTGCTGCAGGAGAACGTGATCGACCTGGTCATGCTCGACCTGCGGCTGGGCGGCGAGGACGGCATGCAGCTGGCGCGCACCCTGCGCGACACCAGCGAGGTGCCGGTCATCATCGTCACCGGCAAGCAGGACGAGGCCGATCGGGTCATGGGCCTGGAGATCGCCGCCGACGACTACGTCACAAAGCCCTTCAGCAACCGCGAGATGCTGGCGCGGATTCGCGCCGTGCTGCGCCGCTACCAGGCCAGAGCCGACGCCGCTCCCCAGGGACACAGCACCAAGCGCCGGGCCTATCGCTTCTCCGGATGGGAACTCAACTTGCTGGCACGGCGCCTGACCTCGCCGGAAGGCAAGCGCGTCGAACTCAGCAACGGGGAATTCAACCTGCTGCTGGCCCTGTGCGAGCAACCGCAACGCGTGTTGTCGCGCGACCAGTTGCTGGAGCTGTCGCGCCTGCATGGCGCCGAGGTGTACGACCGCTCGATCGATGTGCAGATCCTGCGGCTGCGCCGCAAGATCGAGGTCGATGCCTCGGCACCAAAGATGATCCGAACCGAGCGCGGGGCCGGCTACGTGTTCGAGCAGCAGGTCCAGGTGGTGCACTGAGCAAGTCCGCCGCGCGGCGTATTGCAGCTGAAACCGCCCGCATTTCGATTGGATTCGACCACCGGCCCGCGTGCAACGCGCGGGCAATGGCAGTGAGGGATCTTGGAGCCTGCCGGTTCGAGGCCAGTGCATTCCGCGCTGCGGGGCTGGCGCAGGAGCACTCCAATGATCAATCGACGCAATTTTTCCGCAATCCTGGCCGGCGCCGGCGCTTCGCTGGTGGCGGCAACCTCGATGGCCCAGTCCATTCCCGGTCCCGCACCACGGCGCAGCGCCGCCAACGTGCGAGTTCGCAACGTGGTTCTCGTTCATGGCGCCTATGCCGACGGTTCCTGCTGGCTCGATGTCATCGGCCGCCTGCAGGCCGCAGGACTGCGTGCCACGGCGGTGCAGAACCCCCTGACCTCGCTCGACGATGACGTCCAGGCCACGCGCCGCATCCTCGATCTGCAGGACGGACCGACCGTGCTGGTCGGCCACTCGTGGGCCGGCATGGTCATCAGCGAGGCAGGGGTCCACGAGAAGGTGTCCGGCCTGGTCTATGTCTCGGCCCGGGCGCCCGATGCAGGCGAGGACTTCGGCGCGCTCGCCGCCAAGTTTCCCAAGCCACCGGCCAGCGCCGGGCTGGTCACGTCCGGCGGCTTTGCGCAACTGAGCGAAGAGGCCTTCCTGCGCGACTTCGCGGGCGACATCGACCCCGTCAAGGCGCGTGTGCTCTACGCCGTGCAGGGCCGCGTGGCATCGACGCTGTTCAACGGCCGCACGACGGTGGCTGCGTGGCGCAGCAAGCCGTCGTGGTACCAGGTCTCCAGCAACGACCGCACGATCAATCCGGACCTGGAGCGCTTCCTGGCCCAGCGCATGAAGGCCAGGACCATCGAGCTGCCGTCGAGCCACCTGGGCCTCATCTCGCATCCGGACGAGATCACCGACCTCATCCTCGAGGCGGCGGCCCACGGCTGAACCGGGGCAGGAACTGCAGTGTTTCAAAAGCAATCTGATCCGTTTCATGCGCATTGCACAGCCTCCGCGATGCAATCCGGCCGCAACCGCCGGAATCGACAGTAGAGGCACCGAAGCAGACGCAAGTCGCCAGGTAATTCAAAGAGGTCGCCGGATGCGTGTCTGTCGGCGTTGCCTCTCTCCTTCATCCAGACGCGCGAAGGAAATCATCATGAAGCAATTCAAGGCAACCATGGCCGCTCTGGCCGCCGTCCTCGCCCTGTCCGCCACCGCGGTCTCGGCCCAAGGTTTGACCCGCGCAGAAGTGCAGGCGCAACTCAAGGCCGCGGAGGCCAGCGGGGAACTGCAGGCGCTCACCAGCGAGGACAGCGGTTCGGCCTATCTCGCTTCCCACTTCCACTCGACCGAACCCCGCAGTGAAGTGAAGGCGGAAGTCAAGGAGGCCCGTGCAGACGGCACGCTGAACGCGCTGGATGGCACCGACAGCGGTTCGTTCTATCTCTCACGCCACGAGGTGCTGGACACGCCGCGCGCGGAAGTGAAGTCCGAGTTGGCGGCGGCCGAGAAGAACGGCACGCTCGACCAGCTGTATGGCGAGGACAGCGGCTCCTTCGAGTTGGCCGCCCATCGGAACCAGGCCAGCACCCGCGCGGCTGTCGCGTCGAATTGAGCCGCGGCGCGAGTCCGGCGCATCGGGTCACCGAATGCGCCGGCTCCTCCTGCCGATGCCGCTGGATCGATGCATCCAGCGGGCCCTACACATGTCGCGCGCTGACTTCGCAAGGTCAGCGCGCGCGTCCGCGTTCAGGTCGGCAGCCTGTCGAAGTCAGTTGGAACCTGACAAACAATTCAAGTCACCGGTGCCGGATTGAACAACACCAGCGCGTTGTGCAGCTTCCAGTGCTCGGCCCATGTCTTCTTGCGACCGCTGGCCACGTCGAGCATCAGCTGGAACATCTCCCAGCCCACGTCCGCGATGGTCTTCTCGCCCGTGGCGATGGTGCCCGCGTTGATGTCCATCAAGTCGTGCCAGCGGCGCGCCAGGTCCGCGCGCGTGGCCACCTTGATGACGGGCACTTCGGCGAGGCCGTAGGGCGTGCCGCGACCCGTGGTGAACACATGCAGGTTCATGCCTGCGGCGAGTTGCAGCGTGCCGCAGATGAAGTCGCTCGCCGGCGTGGCTGCGTAGATCAGCCCCTTCTGCTTCACCTTCTCGCCCGGCGAGATCACGCCCGAGATCGGCGAACTCCCCGACTTCACGATCGAGCCCATCGCCTTCTCCACGATGTTCGACAGCCCGCCCTTCTTGTTGCCCGGCGTCGTGTTGGCGCTGCGGTCCACGCGCCCCTTGTCCAGGTAGGCGTCGTACCAGGCCATCTCGCGGATCATCGCCTCGGCCACTTCGGGCGTCGTGGCGCGCGAGGTCAACTGGTCGATGCCATCGCGCACTTCGGTCACTTCCGAGAACATCACGGTGGCGCCCGCGCGCACCAGCAGGTCGGTGCAGTAGCCCACCGCCGGGTTGGCCGTGACACCGGAGAACGCATCGCTGCCGCCGCACTGCACGCCCACCACCAGTTCGCTCGCGGGCACGGTCTCGCGCCGACGCGCGTTCAGGCGCTCCAGGTGTTCTTCCGCCTGCCGCATGATCGACTCGACCATCGACATGAAGCCCACGTGCGCATCGTCCTGGAGGCAGACCACGTCGAGCTTGGCATCGGCGCTGGAGCCGACATCGGCCACGTTGCGCTCGTCGATCAACGGAATGGTGCCCGGTGGCATCAGGCGTTCGGGCTGCAGCTTCTCGCAGCCCAGGCTCACCAGCATCACCTCGCCGCCGAAGTTGGGGTTCAGGCTGATGTTGCGCAGCGTGCGGATCGGGATGATCGCGTCGGGCGCATCGATGGCTACGCCGCAGCCGTAGGTGTGCTCCAGCGCGACGACATCGTCGACGTTGGGGTACTTGGGCAGCAACTCGGCCTTGATGCGCGAGACGGCGAAGTCAGTGACGCCGGCCACGCACTGCACGGTCTGCGTGATGGCCAGGATGTTGCGGGTGCCCACCGAGCCGTCGAGGTTGCGGTAGCCCTCGAAGGTGTAGCCCTCCAGCGGCGGTTGGGGCTCGGGCTTGATGGTGGCGATGGGCAGGCCGACCAACTCGCGTGCGGGCGGCATCTTCAGGAGGCGCTCATGCACCCACGTGCCCGCGGGCAGCGGCTTGAGCGCATAGCCGATGACCACGTTGTAGCGGCGCACCTCGCCGCCCTCGGGAATGTCGACCAGCGCGACCTTGTGCGCCTGCGGCACCTTGTCCACCAGCGTGAGGCCCGAGGGGAACACCGTGCCGGCGGGCAGCCCGCCGTCGTTGGCCACGATCGCGACGTTGTCGGCATCGTGCATCGTGATGTACAGGGGCGCCATTGGCAGTGTTTCGCTTTTCATGTGGGACTCCGATGATTCATTCAGTTCGTCAGTGCTTGAGCTCGATGCGCTTGATGTCCTTCACGATCACCAGGTACGCGAAGACCGTCACCAGCGCATTCAATCCCACGAACACCAGCGCCCCGGCAAACGACCCGGTCGCAGCCAGGATGTAGCCAATGACGATCGGCGTCACGATACCCGCCACGGCGCCAAAGGTGTTGAAGATGCTGCCGGCCAGGCCGATCACTTCCTTGGGTGCCACGTCGGCCATGACCGCCCAGCCCAGTGCGCCGAAGCCCTTGCCGAAGAAGGCGAGCGCCATGAGGCCCACGATCATCCAGTCGGCCGAGACGTAGTTGCACAGGATCATGGTCATCGACATCACCATGCCGACGACGATGGGCGTCTTGCGCGCCGCGGTGGCGGTGAAGCCCTTGCGCATCATCCAGTCCGACACCACGCCGCCGAGCACGCCGCCGACGAAGCCGCAGATGGCCGGCAGCGACACCATGAAGCCGGCCTGCATGATCGTCATGTGGCGTTCCTGGACCAGGTACACCGGGAACCAGGTCAGGAAGAAGTAGGTCAGCACGTTGATCGAGAACTGGCCGATGTACACGCCCAGCAGCATGCGGTTGGTCAGCAACTGCTTCACGTAGAAGGCCGTCTGGCCCTTCGGCAAGGCGGTGGCGGTGGGGCCGCCGCGCTCGCCCATGTGAATCAGCCCGCCGCCGGCCTCGATGTGGTCGAGTTCCGCCTTGTTGACCGAGGGATGCCTGGCCGGGCTGTGGATGAGGAACCACCACGCGATCGCCAGCGCCACGCCCAATGCGCCCATGAACAGGTAGACGTAGTGCCAGCCGAGCCAATGCGTCACCGCCGCCATGATCGGCGTGAAGACCACCGCCGCGAAGTACTGCGCCGCGTTGAAGATGGCAGAGGCGGTGCCGCGCTCCTTGGTCGGGAACCAGCTCGCGACCACCTTGGCATTGGCCGGGAAAGCGGGCGCTTCCGCCATGCCGACAAAGAAGCGCATCACGAACAGCGTCGTCACCGCCAGCGCCGCACTGGTCGCCACGCCGATCGACGCCTGCATCAGCGTGAACACAGACCAGAAGAAGATGCTCGCCGCGTAGACCTTGCGCGCGCCGAAGCGGTCCAGCAGCCAGCCGCCCGGCATCTGCGAGAGCACGTAGGCCCAGCTGAAGGCCGAGAAGATGTAGCCCATCTGGATCGTGTCGAAGCCGAACTCCTGGCGCATCGCCGGGCCGGTGATCGACAGGGTGGCGCGGTCGGCGTAGTTCACCGTGGTCACGATGAAGATCATCAGCAGCACCCAGTAGCGCACGCGCGTGGGTTTGCTTGCTTCCGCAGTGCTGGGCATGGCGTCGGGCGAGTCTTTGAGGGTGAGTGTCTGGTTCATCGATGTCTCCGTGGGCTTGGGTCGGGCCGGCGTTTGCTGCTTCATGTGCAGGGACGCCGACGCTTCTCGTTCAGCAGGTGCTTCGGTTCACTTGGCCACGGCGACTGCCGGCTGCCAGCGCGGTTCGGGCACCCGGTCGCCGCTTCGGGCCAGCAGGCACACGACCACGGCTGCGGCGATGTCGAACACCGCCAGCACCACGAACAGCGGGCTGTAACCCACTTGCGTGACGAGCACGCCGAACAGTGCGGTGAACGCCGCGGCGCCCAGGTAGCCCGCCATGCCGCCCATGCCGGTGGCCGTGGCGACTTCGTTCTTGCCGAACATGTCCGAGGTGATGGAGTACAGGGCGCCCGACAGCGTCTGGTGCGCAAAGCCACCCACGCACAGCAGCGCAATCGCGACGTACGGGCTGGCGACGAAGCCGACGCAGGCCGGACCGACCATGCACAGGGCGCCGAAGACGAACACCATCTTGCGTGACGTGAACAGCGAGACCTTGGCGTACTTGTGGAAGAGCGGGCTCAGGTAGCCGCCGAGCACGCAGCCGATGTCCGCTGCCAGGAAGGGCATCCACGCGAACATGGCGACTTCCTTCAGGTTCATGTGCCGCTCGGTCATCATGTAGAGCGGGATCCAGGCATTGAAGGTCTGCCATGCCGGCTCGGACAGGATGCGGGGGATGCCGATGGCCCAGAAGTCGCGGCTGCGGATCATCTCGGTCCACTTGCGCTTGGCTGCGCCGGCGTTGGCGTACTTCGCCTCCTGGCCGGACAGGATGTAGTCACGCTCCTTGTCGGTCAGGGCCTGATGATCCTTCGGGTGGCGATAGAACAGCATCCACAGTGCACTCCACACGATGCCCAGCGCGCCGACGATCAGGAAGGCCCATTGCCATTGCCCATGCATCAGGGCCCAGACCACCAGCGGCGGTGCCAGCAAGGCGCCGACCGACGAGCCAATGTTGAACCAGCCGATCGCCACCGAGCGCTCCTTGGCTGGGAACCACTCCGTCGTGGACTTGACGCCGGCCGGGATGCCGGCCGCTTCGGTCAGCCCCAACACGCCGCGGAAGAAGGCGAGGCTTTGCCAACCGGTGGACCATGCCGCCGCGGCGCAGGCCAGCGACCAGAGCAGCGCAAAGATGCCGAAGCCGATCTTGGTGCCGATCGCGTCGAGCAGGTAGCCGGCGACAGGCTGCATGAACGCGTAGCAGAGCTGCCATGCGACCACGATGTGCGAGTACTGCTCCACCGTGATGTTGAGGTCCTTCATCAGCGTCGGTGCTGCCACCGACAGCGTGTTGCGCGCGAGGTAATTGACGATGAGGCCGGCCGAAACCAGACCGACCATCCACCAGCGCAAGCCTTTGATCTTCATCGTGATGTCTCCTGTTGTGTATGAATCCGGGAGTTCAGGAAAAGGGAGCGTCAGGCGGCGACGGCCACGGGCCGCTGCGCCGCGATGTCATCCCGCGAGTAATCGATGCCGACGAAGCTGCCGCCCTGGAAGCGTTGGCCCAGGGCGTCGAGTGGGTTCGGCCGGACCAGCACCTCGGCGGCGAAGGCTTCCGCGTCCTGCGTCGGCTTGAAGCCCAGCCGTTCGGCGCCGCTGTTGTCCCACCAGCTGCGCTTGTTCGCCGACACGCCCCATACGACCAGGAAGCCCACGTCCTCGGCTTCGATGCAGCGGTCGACGAAATGCAGCAGGTCGTCGTGGCCGAACCAAGTGCTCAGGTGACGGGGCTCTGTCGGCCGCTCGATGCAGCTGCCGATGCGCACGCAGATGCTCTCGATGGCGTGCTTGTCCCAGTACATGCGCGCCAGGCCTTCGCCCCACAACTTGCTCAGGCCGTAGAAGCCGTCGGGGCGCAGCGCGCAATCGAGGTCGAGCTTGTCGGTGACCGGGTACATGCCGATCGCGTGGTTGGAGCTGGCGAAGACGATGCGGCGCACGCCGTTGCGCCGTGCGCCTTCGTAGACCTCGACCAGCGCGCGCAGGTTGTTCTCGATGATCTCGGGCAGGGGCTTCTCGACGCTCGTGCCGGCCAGGTGGATCAGCACGTCGACGCCCTGGAGCAGCCGGTCGACCACGGCGCTGTCGCGCAGGTCGCCATGCATCAGGTCCTCGCCGTCGACCAGCGGTGCCAGCGGCTTGCTGCCGGCGGCGGAGCGCAGCGGGACGCCGCGCGCGATCAATGCGGTGCGCAGCACGGCGCCGAGTTGGCCGCCGGCGCCGCTGAGGGCGATCTTCTTCATGAGTTGGTCCTTTGCTGCGCCGTGGGGCGCCTGTGGTTTGTCTTGTGCTGCCAGTCAAACTGGTAACGTTGTCATTATTTGCCGCAGAGAGCAGGTCTTCCGCCAGCATTCCCATGGAGCCTGCCGTCTGATGCCTCGGTCTGCTCTGCTGGGATGTGCAAATGATATCGTTGTCATTTATGGCGTCAATCGACATTTCGTGCGGGTTTTCCCTTGGTCTCGCCGATGGTTTATGGGGAGAAGTTGCCAGGACGGACAGTCGTTGACGCCCGCCACGCAAGGCGGATTCAAGCCGCCTTTCCGGGCTATATTGCTAACGTTGTCAATCTCCAAGAGACCATGAACGCGCCCCTTCCATTCAAGCCCTCGACCCTGCATGACGTGGCACGCGAAGCAGGCGTCTCGCTGATCACCGCGTCGCGGGCCTTGAGCAATCCGGGGCTGGTGTCGGACAAGACCATCGCGCGCGTCAAGCAGGCAGTCGAGGTCACCGGCTACACCCCCAATCTCCTGGCGGGCGGCCTGAAGTCGAAGCGCAGCCTGCTGGTCGCCGCGCTGGTGCCGGCGCTCTCGGTCTCGCAATTCCTGCCGACGGTGGGCGCGCTGAACGAATCCCTGGCCGCGGCCGGTTACCAGCTCATCATCGGGCAGACCGGGTACGACACGGCGCGCGAGGAAGCCATGCTCAACACGATGATCAGCCGTCGGCCCGACGGCATCGTGGTGACGGGGCTGGTGCAATCGCAGGCTGGCCGGGATCGGCTCCAGCGCGCCGGCATTCCGGTCGTCGAGACCTGGGACTTCACGGAGCGGCCCGTGGACATGCTGGTCGGCTTCTCGCTGCTGAAAGTCGGCGGCGCGGTGGCCGGCTACTTCCTTGGCAAGGGCTGGCACAAGGTTGGCGTCGCCACGGGGAGCGATCAGCGCGCCCTGATGCGCCGCGAAGGATTCGTGGCAACCATCGGCCGGGACGTGCCGACGGCGGTGGTACCGGCGCCCAGCAACCTCGAACTGGGGCGCCGCGCGCTGGCGGAACTGCTGCAGAAGGAGCCGGCATTGCGCGCTGTCTGCTGCAGTTCAGACCAGTTGGCCCACGGCGTGTTGATCGAAGCGCAGGCACGCGGGCTGCGCGTCCCGGAGGACCTGGCCATCTGCGGTTTCGGCAATGCGGACTTCTCGGCGCATACCGTACCGTCGATCAGCACCGTGCATGTCGACGGCCCCGAGATCGGCCGGCTGGCGGCCCGCATGATCGTCGAGCGCTGCCGTGGGGAGACCGTTGCGCAGCCCGTGGTCGACATCGGCTTCCGGATCGTCGAGCGGGGCTCTACGGCGGCCGAGACGCTCGCTCTTTCGAGTTGACCGGCCCCGACTTGCAGCCGCTGGCTACAGCGACGAGCAAAGGTGCCCGCCGTCGACCGGCACGCAGGCGCCGGTCATCCACGATCCCGCGTCGGTGGCCAGCAGCAACAGCAGGCCGTTGAGATCCTCGGGCTTGCCGAGGCGGCGCATCGGGATGCGCTTGATCAGGGCCTTGCCATAGTCGGTTTCCCACATCGCGTCGGTCATCTCGGTGCCGATGTAGCCGGGTTCGATCGCATTGACGCGGATGCCGTAGCGGGCCCATTCGAGCGCCAGGCTCTTGGTCATGTGCACGACAGCCGCCTTGGACGTCGAATACGGCGTGATGCCCGGCATGACGCGCTCGCCCTGGATGGACGCGATGTTGACGATCGAGCCGCCACGGCCGGCCGCCTGCCAGCGGCGTGCTGCGCGGACCGCGACCAGCCAGACCGCGCGCACGTTGACGGCCATCAAGTCGTCGTACGCCTTCGTCGGCAAGGTGAGCGACGCGCCTTCGCCGGATACGCCAGCGTTGTTGATGACGACGTCGAGGACGTCACCCGATGCATCGATCGCGGCGAAGGCGTCGTCGATCGACTGCTCGGAGGCCGCGTCCATCTCCACGACAGTGACCTGCGGCGAGCCCAGTTGCTCCAGGTCCTTGGCCAGCGCGTCGAGCCTGCTCTTGCGCCGCGCGGCAATCACCACCTGGGCCTTGCAGCCGGCGGCCAGGCGCGCGAAGTTTTCACCGAGCCCCGACGAGGCCCCCGTCACCAGCACCCGCTTGCCGGCGAGTTTGTCGCCAAGGTTCATGAGAAGTCTCCTCTGTTGTTCGTGGCGGAAGCGCCGTGCGCTCATGTTCGCGCGCTTTGCCAGGTCACGCAATGCTGTGAAAAGACGGCGCTTCGGCACGATATGAATATTTGAACGTGCAAACGTCAGATCGAAGACGCAGGATTCCTGCGTATTGAGGCCAACACATACAAAACTTGCAAGATTGTTGCGGCGCAAATCCCTAGCATCGTGGGTATTCGATCCAACCCACATACGAGACCTCCGCATGACCGATCTTTTCGAGAACCCCATGGGCCTTCAAGGCTTCGAATTCGTTGAATTCGCCGCGCCCGTCGCCAACACCCTGGAGCCCTTTTTTGAAAAGCTCGGCTTCACCCTCGTCGCGAAGCACCGCTCCAAGGACGTGGTGCTCTACCGCCAGGGCGACATCAACTTCATCGTCAACCGCGAGCCGCACAGCCCCGCCGCCTACTTCGCGTCAGAGCACGGCCCGTCGGCCTGCGGCTTGGCCTTCCGCGTGAAGGACTCGCACAAGGCGTACGCACGCGCCCTCGAACTCGGCGCGCAGCCCATCGAGATTGCCACCGGCCCGATGGAACTTCGCCTGCCCGCCATCAAGGGCATCGGCGGTGCGCCGCTGTACCTCATCGACCGTTTCGAGGACGGCAAGTCGATCTACGACATCGACTTCGAATTCATCGAAGGCGTGGACCGCCACCCGCCGGGCCACGGCCTCAAGGTCATCGACCACCTGACCCACAACGTCTACCGCGGCCGCATGACCTTCTGGGCCAACTTCTACGAGAAGCTCTTCAACTTCCGCGAGATCCGCTACTTCGACATCCAGGGCGAATACACCGGCCTGACCTCGAAGGCGCTGACCGCACCGGACGGCAAGATCCGCATTCCGCTGAACGAGGAATCGTCGAAGGGCTCGGGCCAGATCGAAGAGTTCCTGATGAAGTTCAACGGCGAGGGCATCCAGCACATTGCGCTGTCGAGCGACAACCTCATCGATACCATCGACCAGCTCGGCCTGGCCGGCGTGCCGCTGATGACCGCGCCGAACGACATCTACTACGAGATGCTGGAAACGCGCCTGCCGGGCCACGGCGAACCCATCGGGGAACTGCAGGCAAGGGGCATTCTGCTCGACGGCACCACTGAAGGCGGCCAGCCCCGTCTGCTGCTTCAGATCTTCTCGGAGACCGCGTTCGGCGGTCCGGTGTTCTTCGAGTTCATCCAGCGCAAGGGCGACTACAGCGACGGCTTCGGCGAAGGCAACTTCAAGGCGCTGTTCCAGTCGATCGAACGCGACCAGGTGCGCCGCGGCGTGCTGCAAGCCGCTTGAGCGACCGCACGATGAAACTCTCGTCGCAAGACCTTGGCCGCCTGCTGGGCGACGTGCCGCAATGGCAGTTCAGCGAGGACCGCGGCGGCCTGATCCGTCGCGAGTTCGTCTTCGCCGACTTCCGCCAGGCCTTCGGCTTCATGACCCAGGTCGCGCTGGCGGCCGAGAAGCAGGACCATCACCCGGAGTGGTCGAACGTCTACAACCGCGTGGACATCACGTTGACCACGCACGACGTGGGCGGCCTGTCGATGCGCGACATCGAGGCCGCCTTGCAGGCCGACCGCGTCTTTGCAGCCACCGCTGCGCTGGAACACTGACATGCTCCAACAGCTTCAGACATTCGCCACCCCGCATGACGACACGGCGTTGCACGGCCTCGCAGCCGGCGAGAAGCCCGAGCGCGCCGACTGGACCATCGACCAGGGCTGGCACAACTACACCCAGGCCGAGCATGCCGTGTGGAAGACGCTGTTCGAGCGCCAGTCGAAGCTGCTGCCAGGCCGAGCCTGCGACGAGTTCGTCGCCGGCATGAAGGACCTGCCGATCGGCCCCGAGCAGATTCCCGACTTCGAACGGCTCAGCGAGGTGCTGATGAAGCGCACCGGCTGGCAGGTGGTTGCTGTGCCGGGCCTGGTGCCGGACGAGGTGTTCTTCGAGCACCTGGCGAATCGTCGCTTTCCCGCGGGGCATTTCATCCGCAAGCCGCACGAGCTCGACTACCTCGAAGAACCCGATGTGTTCCACGACGTGTTCGGGCATGTGCCGATGCTGATGAACCCGGCCATCGCCGACTACATCCAGGCCTACGGCGTGGGCGGCCTGCGGGCGCAGAAGCTCGGCGTGCTCGACAAGCTGGCGCGCGTGTACTGGTACACGGTGGAATTCGGGCTGGTGAAGCAGGCCGACGGCTTGCGCATCTACGGCGCCGGCATCGCCTCGTCGCTCACGGAGACGGTGTTCTCCCTCGACGACCCGTCCCCCAACCGCATCCGCTTCGACCTGGAGCGGGTGATGCGCACCAACTACCGCATCGACGACTTCCAGGAGAGCTACTTCGTCATCGACAACCTGGATGAGCTGCTCAAGCTTGCCGAGGTCGACTTCGCGCCGCTCTACCAGCGCATCGCCGGCCAGCGCGACTATCAGCCCGGCACGTTGCTGCCCACCGACACGCTGTTGACGCGCGGAACCGGCCGCTATCACGACGCCAAGCGAAAGCAGTCTCCCGAGGCGCAGGCGACCACGCACGCCTGAGCGCGGCGCGCGCCGTTCACCGCTGAAGTCGCGGTATCGTGCGGCATGACCGACACCGCACCTTCGACCACGACGTGGTCGCCCGACAGCTGGCGCCGCTTTCCGGTGGCGCAGATGCCGAGCTATCCGGACCCCGCGGCACTGGCATTGGCCGACAGGCAACTGGCAGCCTGGCCGCCGCTGATCTTCGGCCGCGAGGCGGCCACGCTGCGGGAACGCCTCGCGGCCGTGTCGCGCGGCAAGGCCTTCCTGCTGCAGGGCGGCGATTGCGCGGAGAGCTTCGACGAACTGAGTGCCGGCACCGTGCGCGACTCGTTCCGCGTGATCCTGCAGATGGCGGTGCTGCTGACCTTCGCGGCCTCCTGCCCGGTCGTCAAGATCGGCCGCATGGCAGGCCAATATGCCAAGCCGCGGTCGTCGGACATGGAGTCGGTGGACGGCGTGAGCCTGCCGTCCTACCGCGGCGACATCGTCAATGGCGCCGAGTTCTCGCCAGCCGCGCGCACAGCCGACCCGCAGCGCCTGCTGCGCGCCTACTCGCACTCCGCGGCCACGCTCAACCTGCTGCGCGCGATGGCCCAGGGCGGCTTCGCGGACCTGCACGAGGTGCATCGCTGGACTTCCGACTTCGTGCGCCACAGCCCGCAGGGCGAGCGCTTCGAGGCGGTGGCACAAAGCATCGAGGAGGCGCTGGCCTTCATGGAAGCCTGCGGCTTCGACGCCAGCAACTCGTCGCAGGTCAAGGAAGTGGAGTTCTACACCTCGCACGAGGCGCTGCACCTTCACTACGAAGAGGCCCTGACGCGCCGCGACGACGCCACCGGCCGCTGGTACGGCGGCTCGGCCCACATGCTCTGGCTGGGCGAACGCACGCGCTCGCTGGACGGCGCGCACGTCGAGTTCATGCGTGGCATCGACAACCCGATCGGCTGCAAGCTCGGGCCCAACGCGAAGCCCGACGACCTGCTGCGGCTGCTCGACACGCTCAATCCGCAGAACGCCGAAGGCCGCATGGTGCTCATCACGCGCATGGGCGCCGACCTGCTGGCCGGGCGCCTGCCGGCCCTGATCGCGGCAGTGCAGCGCGAACAGCGAAGCGTGGTCTGGTGCTGCGACCCGATGCACGGCAACACCGTGACCACATCGGCCGGCTACAAGACGCGCGACTTCCCGCGCATCCTGGCCGAGGTGCGCAGCTTCTTCGACGTGCATGCGGCCGCCGGCAGCTATGCGGGCGGCGTGCACTTCGAGATGACCGGCCAGGACGTCACCGAATGCACCGGCGGCGCGCAAGGCTTGACCGAGGCCGGCTTGCAGGCGCGCTACCTGAGCGCGTGCGACCCGCGGCTCAACGGGTCGCAGAGCCTGGAACTGGCGTTTCTCGTGGCCGAGATGCTGAAGGCGCGACGGCGCAGGGCTTGAGCCCGCCCGCCGGATGCGCGCCCTCGAGGCGGCCGCCCGGTTGCCGAAGCCTGCGCCAGGCGCGATGCTTCAGCGTTGCCGCAATGCCGTCCCCGACTCGATCGGCAGGCTGCCTTCGTTCTTGACCTCCCGAAGCACGATCGCCGAGCGCACGTGCGTCACGCCGGCCTGCTCGAACAGCGTGGCGTGCAGGAATTTCTCGTAGTGCTTGATGTCCGGCACCAGCACCGTGAGGATGTAGTCGGCCGGCCCGGTCGCCGCGACGCAGCGCACGATCTGCGGGCTGGCCGCCACCGCCTTCTCGAAGCCCCGCACATTCGATTCATGGTGCCGATCCAGGTTGACCTCTGTCACCGCCGCGAGGTTGAGGCCGACCTTCTCCCTGTCCACCACGACCGTGTAGCCGCGGATCACGCCCGAGGCTTCCATCTCCTTGATGCGGCGCCAGCACGGCGTGGAGGAGAGTCCTACCTTGTCGGCAATCTGCTGGACCGTCTGGCGGGCGTCGCGCTGGAGTTCGTGGAGGATCTGCAACGAGTGATTGTCGAGGGGAACGAAATCGTCATTCATGGTTTGAATCGAGAATCGTGTTCTCGAATTGAGGGTTGGTTCGAGTGCAGTGGAGAGAATATTCCTTGCGCATGCGAAGAACAATCCTTGCATGACTCACGCTTCCGTTGCGCAGCCGCTGGCGCGCGCCGACTACAAGCTCGCCGATGGCCTCTGGGCCCATTCAGGCGCCATCTACCTCACCGGCACGCAGGCCCTGGTGCGCGTGCTCCTGATGCAGCGCCGGCGCGACGCGGCGCGTGGCCTCCGCACGCAAGGCTTCGTCAGCGGCTATCGCGGCTCGCCGCTGGGCATGGTCGACCTGGCCATCTGGAAGGCCGGCGCCAGCTTCAAGGACGCCGGTATCCGTTTCGTGCCGGCCATCAACGAGGAGTTGGCGGCCACGCAGGTGCTGGGCACGCAACGCGTCGAGTCCGACCCCGAGCGCACGGTCGAGGGCGTGTTCGCGATGTGGTACGGCAAGGGGCCCGGCGTGGACCGCGCGGGCGATGCGCTCAAGCACGGCAACGCCTACGGCTCCTCTCCGCACGGCGGCGTGCTGGTGGTGGCGGGCGACGACCACGGTTGCGTGTCATCGTCGATGCCGCACCAGAGCGACCATGCCTTCATGGCCTGGAGCATGCCGGTGCTGCAGCCGGCCAGCGTGGCCGAGTACCTGGAGTTCGGCCTGTATGGCTATGAACTGTCGCGCTTCTGCGGCGCCTGGGTCGGCATGGCGGCGCTGTCGGAGGTGGTGGAGAGCGCGGGGACGGTCGACCTCGACATCGTGAATGCCCGTGTCGCGGGCTGGGCCGATGCGGACGCCGTGCGCGGCATCACCGACCACAGTGCGCCGCGCGATGGCCTGCACTACCGCTGGCCCGACCTGCCGTCGCTGCGCATCGAATCGCGGCTGGCCGACAAGCTGGAGGCCGTCGCCGCCTTCACCCGCGTCAACAGCATCGACCGCCACATCATCGAGAGCCCGCATGCCACCGCCGGCATCGTGACCTGCGGCAAGGCGCACTACGACCTCATGGAAGTGCTGCGCCGGCTGGAGGTGACGCCCGAGAGCCTCGCGCGCGTGGGCGTGCGGCTCTACAAGGTGGGCCTGAGCTTCCCGATCGAGCAGACGCGGATCAAGGCCTTCGCGCAGGGGCTGGACGAGATCCTGGTCATCGAGGAGAAGGGCGCCATCGTCGAGACGCAGTTGCGCGACCTGTTCTACAACGCGCCGGCCGGTGCGCGTCCGGCGCTGGTCGGCAAGAACGACCGCGACGGCCAGCCGCTGGTCTCCGCGCTCGGCGAATTGCGGCCTTCGCGGCTGATCGAACTGGTGGCGCACTGGCTCGCGGCCCACTTCCCCGACAACACCGAACTGGGCGACCACTTCCGGCATGTTCGCGATTTCACGTTGCCCGAGCTGCTGAGCAACGGTGGCGATTCGGTCAAGCGACTGCCGTACTTCTGCGCCGGCTGTCCGCACAACACCAGCACCAGGGTGCCCGAGGGCTCGACCGCGCGTGCCGGCATCGGCTGCCACTTCATGGCCAACTGGATGGACCGCAGCACCGCCGGGCTGATCCAGATGGGCGGGGAGGGCGTCGACTGGGTCTCGCACTCGATGTTCACGCGCACACCGCACGTGTTCCAGAACCTCGGCGACGGCACCTATTACCACTCCGGCTATCTCGCGATCCGCCAGGCCGTGGCGGCGAAGGCCACGCTGACCTACAAGATCCTCTTCAACGATGCGGTGGCGATGACCGGCGGGCAACCGGTGGACGGCGTCATCAGCGTGGATGCGATCGCGCGGCAGGTGGAATCCGAAGGCGTGAAGCAGGTGGTGGTCGTGAGCGACGCCATCGACAAGTACGACGCGCTCAAGAGTCGTTTCCCGGCCGGCACCGAGTTCCATGACCGCAGTGAACTCGACGCGGTGCAGCGTCGCCTGCGCGAAGTGCCGGGTGTCACGGTGCTGATCTACGAACAGACCTGCGCGGCCGAGAAGCGCCGGCGCCGCAAGAAGGGCGAATTGCAAGACCCGCCCAAGCGCCTCTTCATCAACGAGGCCGTCTGCGAAGGCTGCGGCGACTGCACCGTGCAAAGCAATTGCGTGGCGGTGCTGCCGCTGGAAACCGGACTCGGTCGCAAGCGCCAGATCGACCAGACCAGTTGCAACAAGGACTATTCCTGCGCCAAGGGCTTCTGCCCCAGCTTCGTGGGCGTGACCGGCGGCGCACTGCGCAAGAAGAGCGGCGCGCTCGCGGCGGGCCGCGCGGCTTTCCTCCGGCATGTGACGGAGCTGCCAGCGCCTGGCGGGCATTTGTGGGATGGCCCGTACGACCTGCTCGTCACGGGCGTCGGCGGCACCGGCGTGGTGACGGTGGGCGCGGTGATCGCGATGGCGGCGCACTTGGAAGGCATGTCGGCCAGCGTGCTGGACTTCATGGGCTTTGCGCAGAAGGGCGGCGCGGTACTGAGCTTCGTGCGGCTGGCCGATCGGCCCGAGCGGCTCAACCAGGTCCGCATCGACACGCAACAGGCCGATGCGATCCTCGCCTGCGACATCGTCGTCGGCGCATCGGCCGATGCGTTGCAGACGGTGCGCCACGGCCGCACGCGCATCCTCGCGAACACGCACGAGATCCCGGTCGCCGAAGCGCTGCGCAATCCCGATGCCGACCTGAAGGTGGACCTGCTGCTGGAGAAGATGCGTTTCGTTGCCGGCGATGAACAGGTCGAGACCTTCGATGCGCAGACGCTGGCGCAGGAGTTCATCGGCGACACGCAGGCGTCGAACATCCTGGCGATGGGCTACGCATGGCAGCGCGGGCTGATCCCGCTGCGCCTCGAATCGATCACGCGTGCGATCGAGCTCAACGGCGTGGCGGTCGAGGCGAACCACACGGCCTTCTCGCTGGGCCGGCTGGCCGCGGCGGATGCGGATGCGATCCATGGGCTGCGCAGCGCCGCCACGCATGCGCCGCAGGACGAGACGGCGCAGGCGCTGATCGCCGATGCCATCGTTCGCCTGTCCGCCTACCAGGACGCCGCCTGGGCCCGGCGCTACGAAGATCGCCTGCGCGAGGTGAGGGCGCGCGAGTCCGCACTGGCGGGTGGTGACGCGAGCCTGCCCGTCACACGCAATGCCGCACGCAGCCTGCTCAAGCTCATGAGCTACAAGGACGAATACGAAGTGGCGCGGCTCTACACCGATGGCAGCTTCCGCGAGAAGCTGGCCGAGCAGTTCGAGGGTGACTTCCAGCTTGAATTCCACATGGCGCCGCCCTTCCTGTCACGCCCGAAGGACGGGCAGCCGCCGCGCAAGATCCGCCTCGGCGGCTGGATGCTGCCCGCGATGAAGTGGCTGGCCCGCGGCAAACGCCTGCGGGGCACCGCCCTTGACCTGTTCGGCTACACGGAAGAGCGCCGGCTGGAGCGCTCGCTCATCGGCCAGTTCGAGGCGCGGCTCGACGAGTTGGTGGCGGCGTTGTCGCCGGGCAACCAGAAGCTGGCAGCCCAGATCGCCGCCGTGCCGATGACGATCCGCGGCTACGGGCATGTGAAGCTGGCCAACCTTGCGATGGCGCGTGCGCGTGAGGCCGAGTTGCTGCATCGCTTTGCGCCCGCGCGCTATCCGCGGCCGGTGGGTGAAGCGAAGGCGGGGCAGATCCGCGGCATCGCCGTTGTCGCCGGCTGATACCGTGGCTACGTCGCGGGTATCCAGCCCGGCAACTCCCCCAGCGACCACAGCAGCAGGCTGATCGTCACGAACGAAAGGACAGTCGCCAGCAGCAGCGCCGCTGCGCAGAGCGCGTCGAAGCCGTACTTCTGCGCCAGGATCGGATAGATGCTGAGCATCGGCACGCCCGCGAACACCACCGCCGCGGCGCGCAGCGAGGGGTCGCTGGGCGGCAGCAGCCACACCAGCAGCCCGACCACCAGCGGATGCAGCACCAGCTTGCCCAGCGCGATCGCCGACACATCGCGCCGCATGCCCTTGATCGGCAGCCCGACCAGCGCGCCGCCGATCACGAACAGCGACACCGCCGCCGAGGACATTGCCAGCATGTTGATCGTGCGAGCCAGCACGCCGCCCGCGATCGGCAGTTCCAGCAAGGCCACGGCGAAGCCGCCGAGCATGGCCAGGATGACCGGATTGCGCGCCAGCTTGCCCATCGATCCCAGCGCGATGCGGTACCACTTGCCGGCGCCCGAACTGCCGCTGTCCGCCATCGCCAGCGTGATCGGGATCATCACCAGGTTCTCGATGACCATGTTCATGGCCAGCGCGACCGCCGCCGTGGCAGGGCCGACCACCTGCACCGCGATCGGGTAGCCGATGAAGCCGCTGTTGGAGCTGGACATGCCCAGGCCGCACAACGCGCTCAGCGTGAAGCTCTTGCCCTGCTGCCGCCAGCCCCAGGCAAGGGCGACCAGCATGACGATCAGCGAGCCGACCGCATAGTCGGCCATGTAGCGCGCATTGAGGATCTCGCCCACCGGCCGCTGCGACAACGCGGTGAACACCAGCGCCGGCAGCGCGAACTTGACGACGTAGGTGCCCAGCACCCGCATGTCGGCCTTGGAGAAGATCTCCAGTCGCCCCGCCAGGAAGCCCAGCGCGATGACGAGGTAGATCGGGCCGGTGATGCCGAGGATTTGGGTCATGTGCCATGAACGATAACAAGGTGCGGACAAGGCGGGACGGGCGCTTCCGGCTTTCCACGCATGGGTGCGGCTGGCGCCGCGCGGGATACTGGTCCGCATGACGACACCCGCTTCCCATCCCAGCGCACCGCCCCTGCTCGAAGGCGTGCGCGTGCTCGACTTCGGCCGCTACATTGCCGGCCCCTATTGCGCCGCTTTGCTGGGCGACCTCGGCGCCGACGTGATCCGCATCGAGCGCGTGGAAGGTGGCGAGGACCGCCGCGTGCCGCCGGTACTGGAGAGCGGCGAGGGCGGCATGTTCCTGCAGTTGAACCGCAACAAGCGCTGCCTCACGCTCGACCTGGCCAGCGAGGAAGGCCGCGCCATCGTCGAGCAACTGGTGGCCACGGCCGACGTGGTGGTTGCCAACCTGCCGCCCGAGACGCTGCGCGGCCTCGGCCTCGACTACCCGACCCTGAGCGCCCGCAACCCCCGCATCGTGCTGGTGAGCGTGACGGCCTTCGGCACCGAAGGGCCTTCGGCGCGGCAGGCCGGCTTCGACTCGGTCGGCCAGGCGATGAGCGGCGCGATGTTCCTCTCCGGCCTGCCGGATGCGCCGGCGCGCACCGCCGCCACGTGGGTGGACTTCGGCACCGCGCAGGCCTGCGCCATGGGCGCGCTGGCCGCGCTGTGGACGCGCGAGCGAACCGGGCGCGGGCAATGCGTGGAAGGCTCGTTGCTGCAGACGGCCCTGGTGCACACCAACGGCGCGTTGATCGAGCAGGCGCTGCTGGCGAAGAACCGCGTGCCGCAGGGCAACCGCGGCTACCTCGCCGGGCCCAGCGACGTGTTCCGCGCGCGCGACGGCTGGCTCATCGTGCAGACCATCGGGCAGGCGATGTTCGGACGCTGGTGCGAACTGGTCGGGCAACAGGCGATGAAGTCCGACCCGCGTTTCGCCAGCGACGAGCTGCGCGCGCAAAACGGCGAGGCGATCAGCGCCGTCATGCGCGACTGGTGCGCCGCGCGTGGCCGCGACGAGGTGCTGGCGGCGCTGGCTGGCTGCAAGATCCCGGCCGCGCCAGTGAACGACCTGCAGCAGGCGCTCGAGGATGAACAGATCCAGGCCAACGGAATGCTGCAGCGGCAGCGCTTTGGTGCGCAGGCCTATCCGGTGGCGCGCCATCCGGTGGTGATGTCCGCAACGCCGGTCGACTTCAGCCGCGCCGCGCCGGCGCTCGGCGAGCACACCGACGAGATCCTGGCGGAACTGGGCTATGCCGCGGAGCAGGTCGCGTCGCTGCGCGAACGAAAGCGCGTGTAGGTGGCCGGTGGCAGGGTCGAGCGCCCAAGCCCAACTAAGTAGGCAGGTCCGCCGCGTGCTGCTTCCAGAAGGTCGCGTCGGGCACCACACCCATGCCCGCCTTGGCGTTCTCGGCCATGTGCTCCGGCCGGCTGGTGCCGGGGATGGTGCAGGTCACCGACGGGTGGCTCAGCACGAACTTGAGCAGCACCTGCGCCCAGCTCGTGCAGCCGATCTCCGCGGCCCAGGCCGGCAGCGGCTTGTCGCGCAGCCGGCGCAGCAGGCCGCCGCCGCCGAAAGGCATGTTCACGATCACCGCCACGCCGCGCTCGGCCGCAAGCGGCAGCAGGCGTTTCTCCGCCGCGCGTTCGTCGAGCGAATAGTTGATCTGCAGGAAGTCCAGCTTCTCCGCGCGCAGCACCGCTTCGACTTCCCCGTAGGCCGACGCGGTGTAGTGCGTGACGCCGAGGTAGCGCACGCGGCCTTGCGCCTTCCAGTCGCGCAGGGTGGCCAGGTGCGTGCGCCAGTCGACCAGGTTGTGCACCTGCATCAGGTCCATATGCTGCGTCTTCAGGCGGGCGAAGGATTGCTCCATCTGCGCAATGCCGGCCTCGCGCCCGCTGGTCCACACCTTGGTTGCGAGGAAGGCCTTGTCGCGGGTCTTCGCGGCGGCCAGCAGGTCGCCCGTGTTGGCCTCGGCGCGGCCGTACATCGGGGAACTGTCGACGACGCGGCCGCCGGCGTCGAACAGGGCGTCGAGCACGCCCGGCAAGCGCGCGTATTCGGCCGTGCCTGGCGAGTAGTCGAAGCCGAGCCAGGTGCCACAGCCGATGACGGGCAGGGCTTCGTTCGTCGAGGGGATGGGGCGGGTGTTCATGCGCGTGTTCGTTGCGGATGTGTGGGCTGCAACGTGAAAGGGTAGGGCAGCGCACGCGACAGCACCCGCGCAAGCTCGCAATAGTTGCGAGCGCGAGAGGCCTATCTCATTCTGGTCGGCAGCCATAGCGCAATGATCGGGAAAGCGATCAGGATGATCAAGCGCAATATGTCCGTCGCGATGAAGGGCAACACGCCCTTGAAGATGGTCGTGAAGCTGACGTCCTTCACCACGCTCTTGATGACGAAGACGTTCATGCCCACCGGCGGATGGATCAGCCCCAGCTCCACCGTCATCACGATGATCACGCCGAACCAGATCGGGTCGAAGCCCAGCGCCACGATCACCGGGAAGATGATCGGCACGGTCAGGATGATCATCGCCATCGCATCCATCAGGCAGCCCAGCACCAGGTACATGAGCATGATGAGCGCCAGCACGCCGTAGCGGCCGATGCCCAGGCCGGTGAGGAACCCGATGAGCTTCTGCGGGCTCTGCGTGACGGTAAGGAAGTAGCCGAACAGCAGCGCGCCGATCAGCACGGTGAACACGGCGGCGGCGGTGCGCGTGGCGGACAGCAAGGCCTCGCGGATCTTCGGCCCGTCGAGCTTGCGGCGCAGCAGGCCCAGGATGAAGGCGCCGCTCGCGCCGACGCCGCCGGCTTCGGTGGGCGTGAAGAAGCCGCCGTAGAGCCCGCCGATCACGAACACGAACAGCACCAGCGGCGCCCACACCGCCTTGAGGTCCACCAGCCGCTCCGACCACGGCTTGTGCTCGCCAGCCGGCAGCCAGTCGGGCCGCACGCGCACGATGAGCGCGATGGTCAGCACGTACATCGTCATCGCCAGGATGCCGGGCACCACGCCCGCCATGAACAGCTTGCCGATGTCCTGTTGCGTGAGGATGGCGTAGACGGCGAGTACAGTCGACGGCGGCAGGATGGCGCCGAGCGTGCCGCCCGCCGCGATCACGCCGGTGGAGAAGGACTGCGGATAGTTGAAGCGCCGCATCTCCGGATACGCGACCGCCGAGAACGTCGCCGCCGTCGCCACCGAGGAGCCGCAGATCGCCGCGAAGCCGCCGCAGGCCAGCACGGTGGCGACGCCGAGCCCGCCGCGCAAATGCCCGATCAAGGAGTTGGCCGCCTTGAACAGTTCACGGCTCACGCCCGACACCGACACCAGCGCGCCCATCAGCATGAACATGGGGATCACGCCGAAGGTGTAGTCGGTGACGGTGCGCATCGAGGTCTGGCCCACCAGCTTGAGGGCAGGGCCGGGGCCGACGATCCAGCTGTAGCCGACCACGCCCACCAGGCCCATCGCCATGCCGACCGGCACACGCAGCAGCATCAATGCGAAAAGCACCACGAAGCCGAGAACCGCGATCGCATCCGTGCTCATGTGGCTCCAAGCTGGCGCGGTGCGGCGATGCCCATCAATCCGCCTTCTGCTCCGGTGTCTCCTCGACCAGCAACTCGGGCTGGAAGATGAGGCGATACGTCCGGATGGCAATCAACACGACCGCGCAGACATCGCCGAACCATGCAACCGCATAGAAGGGCCAGGTCGGGATGTTGAGGTCGTAGGTCTGCACGTTGTCGGCATAGGTGCCGCGCACCTTGTCGAACAGCATGGCGGTCTGCACCGCCACCACGAACAGCAGCACCAGCGTCGCGAACACGTCGATCACTCGCTTCATGCGCGGGCCGGCCGCGGTCCACACCAGGTCGACCGTGATGTGCCCGCCGCGATAGCTCGTCGCCGCGATGCCCCAGAAGATCAGGATGCCCAGCAGCATGCGGCCGAAGTCGTAGGCGTCGGGGATGGAGGTGTTGAAGAACTTGCGCAGGACCACCGCGATGAAGATGTTCAGCGCCACGATCCCCACGAACATGGCCGCGAGCCATTCGATCGTGTTGATCATGCGATCCATCACGTTGGTCGAGCGCGTGCTCATGATGTCTTGCTCCTTCTCCCCCTGGGAGAAGGTTGGGATGAGGGCACGCAGCCTGGGCTATCAACCGCAGCGTGCCCCAACCCCACGCCTCCCCCGGCGAGAGAGGAAGACTGTTCCCCGAGCATCAAAGTGCCGCGCCGGATTTCGCCAGGCTGGCCTTCAACGCATCCATGGCCGCCTTCGGATCGCCGCCCGCCTTCTTCACACCTTCGGCCCATTGCGCCTCGCCGGGCGCGACGGCCTTGCGCCATGCATCGAGTTGCTCGGTCGTGAGCTTGTACACCTCGTGCCCGGGCAGCGCCGCGATCTTGGCGCGGCCGGCAAACTCGAAGTCCGCCCAGGGCGAGGCGACCTTCTCGGCCCATTCGCTGGTGCAGTGGTCGTCGATCACCTTCTTCTGCGCGGGCGACATGCCGTCGTACTTGTCCTTGTTCATGGCCCAGACGAAGGGCGTGACGTAGAGCGGCACGTCCATGTGGAAGTTGACCACCTTGTCGATGCCGAACAGGCCGATCGAGCCCCACGGGAAAGTGATGGCATCGGCCACGCCGCGCTCCAGCATGTCGCGCGACTCCGGCGCAGAGGCCTGCACGTTGGTGCCGCCCAGCGAGGTGACCATCTGGCCGATGGTGCTGGTGGCCGGGCGGATCTTCATGCCCTTGATGTCGGTGGGAAGCAGGATCTTCTTGCGCGAGTGGAAAGTGCCGGGGTCGTGCACGAAGGCGAAGCAGTACTTCACGTCCTTCATTTCCTTTGCGGCGTAGTTGCGGTACCAGGCGTCGATGGCGGCCGAGCCGCCCTTGGCATTCGAGAACAGGAAGGGCAGCGACGCGCCAGCCATGATCGGGAAGCGGCCCGGCTGGTAGCCGGGGTTGATGTAGGCGAAGTCGGCGATGCCGTCGCGCGCCATGTCGTAGTGGTCGAAGGCCTTGCCCAGTTGCTCCGACGGGAACAGCGTCGCCGTGATGGTGCCGCCCGATGCTTTCTTGATGTCCTCGGCCCAGGCGATCAGCGACGGGTTGAGCGGATGCTGCGCCGGCACCCAGCTCGACATCTTGAGGTTCACCGGCTTGTCCTGCGCCTGCGCGCTCCAGGTGCAGGCGGCGAGCGCGGCGGCAAGCGCGAGTGTGCTGAATCGGTGGCGCGTCATCGGTGTCTCCTGGTGAACGGATGCAATGGAAGCGGGCTGGAATCAAGTTATGTTTTATAAGAAGGTGGGGGTGGCGTATATCCGCGTTTACCTGTGGGATGTGAGTCCGAAAAGTTACGCGTGCCGGACCGCCCGCGCCGCACTCCCCTTACCATTGGCGGATGAATCGAGACCACGAAGAGCACCTCCTGGCGTTTGGCGCTTCGCAACGCCACGACTTTGATGTGGATGCGTGGGTGCAGCTTGCGAAGAGCGGCCTCGTCAGCCGCGACGAGGTCGTCGCGACAGCGCTTTTTCTCGCAGGAGGCTACTGGTACGGCCACGAGGACGGGCTCTTCCGTGTCGCCGAACAGCTCTCCCCGGGTTCGGTCGGCCATTTCGCCGAGCGCGCAAGGGCGGCAGAGTTCAATTGCAGCCGTTTCGACAGCATGCTGAAAACCAGGATCGCCCATGAATCACGCCACCCCTGAGCTGGCGGCGGCGCTGTCGACGATGCTCGACAGGATCGACGCAACGCTTCGTCAGAACTCGTACCAGGGCCCGCCGATCATCATGTACCTGGCAGGCGGAATGGCAGTGAACTACTACTGCGGCACTCGCGTCACCAGGGACGTGGACGCGAGTTTCTCGCGGCGGATGGCACTCGATTACAACGACCTGATCGTCGACTTTGTGGACGCCACCGGCAAGCCCACCCAGCTGTTTTTCGACACCACCTACTCTCCCACGCTCGGTCCGATGCATGAGGACTACGAGGACGACTCGCGGGAGTGGGTCGGCATCGGAAACGAGCAGCGCGTCGTGAGACTGAGGGTACTTGCTCCGGTGGACGTCGGGGTCTCGAAGCTTGGCCGCTTCGAGGGGAACGACCGAGGGGACATTCTCGCGCTGGCCGCGCGCGGCTACTTCACTGCGGCCGAGTTCCGTCGACGGGCAGAAGCATCCGCCAGCTATTTCGTTGGCAACGTGCGCCGTTTGCAGAACACCATCGACATCGTGTGCAAGGACATCGACGACCTCGGTCTCGTGCAGGCTTCCACGCCGGGGGTCAAGCAGCCATCCTCGTGATGGCCGCGCCGCCCTAAGCGGTGCTGGCGACGAGCCCCCCTGAACCCGGCTGCGTTGAATCCCGCGCCCTTGCCGTACCCCTCACCTCGGCTGGGCTTGGCGCTTCATCCACCGTATCGGCTGCGCCACCACGGGGCGTGGCGGCGCGCCGTGGCGCACCAGTGCGGCATCGAGCGCGATGCCGGCGTCATCGGCCAGCGCCGCGGTGCGCGCGGCGGCAATGGCGTCGGCGCGCTTGGTGGGCGTGCATTTCGGCAGCGGTTCGCTGGCCAGGTGGTTGATCACGTGCAGCAGGTTCGCCTTGCCGCGTTCGTTGGTGCTGCCGTAGCCCTTGATGAGCCGGCCGCACAGGGCAATCTCATGGCCGAGCCGCCAGTTGTTGCGCGTGCCCGCCACCACCGCGGCCAGCCAGCGGTCGATCAGTGCCTGCTCGTCGGCAAAGCGGCTGCCGCGCTCGCGCAAGCCGCGCAGCGAGGCCAGAAAACGCAGCGATGCCATGCCCAGGATCGAATGCGCGCCGATCTTCAGGGGCACGGCCCAGGGCGCCTTCCCCTTCGCCTGGCGCCCGCGGTCCCATGCGATCAGGCGATGGGCCAGCGCCAGCGGCAACAGTGCCGCCAACTCGGCCGCGCCGGGCTTGAAGTGGTCGTACATGCGGACGATGTCGTCCGGCCCGGCCTTCACCTCCGCATGCACGCGGCGGATGCGACTCGCACGACTCTTGAGTTCGGCCACGCGCACGATGTCGTCGAAGGCCATCCACAGCGCCAGCCAGCGCGCCATCTCGCGCGTGATGGCGAAGGCGTTGGCGCCGGCCGGGTCGGCGGCCCGCTCGGTGGCCAGCACTCTCTGCAGGCGCTCGATGTAGAGCGCGGCATAGCCGGCGTCCTGGTAGTCGAGCAGCCGCGCATGGCCCAGCGCCAGCATCGCGTGCACAGGCTGCGGAAAGGCCGATGCCAGGTCGTCCGGCAGTGGCGAGGGCGCCGATCCATCGGGCTCCTGCGTGGCCAGCAGGCTGGTCACCAGCGCGGCCTGCGCGCGCGGCGTGCTGACCGCGTCGAATGCCCGGGCAAAGCCACGCAGGCTCGCGGCGGCCATCTTGTCGACCTTCTCCGGCGCCTCGGTGTCGCGTCCGCGGACCACCGCCTCGTAGGCCTCGCGCGGAAAGGGAAGCAAGCCGCTGCCAGCGATCGCGCCGAGCATCACTGCGCTCACCACCGTGCCGCATTCGCGCGCCACTGCAGCCATGTCGAACACATGGTGCTCGCGGCTGAAGCACTTCACCGTGTCGAGCAGGCGCTGCGCATCCGCGCGCCCGTCGCCGGGCTGCATGCGCTCCGCGGTCGTCAGCGTGCGCGCGGACGATGTGATGACCAGCGTGCGCTGCGGCACGGCCATGCCGTTGCCGATCTGCCGCGCCGTCTCCAGCAGTTCCGACGAGACGATCGCGTCCAGCGTGCCCGGCACCGGGCTCAGGCTGAACACCGGGCGTCGGCCGCCGAGTTGTGCGAGCGGCGTGGGGAACACCTCGAGGTAGTAGGTGGTCGCGCCCGTGCGCTGCGCCACACCGGGGATCGACGTGCTCTGCGCCGCGTAGCCGGCATGGCGCGCAACGTCGACCAGCCATTCGGTCAGCACGCCGCCGCCTTCGCCGCCCAGGGCGCAGATCAGCAGGGTGATCGGCGATGTCCGGTTCATGATGGCTGCACCCGTGTCGTGCGCGGCTGCGCCGGTTGAAGCCAGCGCAGGACGCGCGCGCGCCATTCATGCAGCAGGCGCTCATGCCACTTCGGGTTCTGCACCACCTCGGCCCGGTAGAAGCTGGGGCATAGCGTGGCCGCATGCGCGTTCTCGCCGCACAGGCCGCAGCCCACGCAGCCGTCGATCACCACGGCCACCGGGTCCACCTTGAGCGGATCGGGGTTGTCCTTCAGCGTCAGCGTCGGGCAGCCCGACAGGCGGATGCAGGCATGGTCGCCGTTGCACACGTCCTCATCGACGCCGTACTTCACCCGCACCACGCGTTCGCCGCGCTGCAGCAGGCTTGCGAGCCAGGGCTTGATGCGGCGCTGGCGTTCGAGCTGGCATTCACCTTCGGCGACGATCACCTTGAGGCCGTTGTAGTCGCTGGTGAAGGCTTCGTTGAGCGTCGCGCGCATCCTGTCGACGCGGTAGGTGTGGACGGTGCGCATCCACTGCACGCCCAGGCCCTTGAGGGTGGTCTCGATGGTCTGGTTCTGCGCGACCATGCTCTGCAGCTTGTCGACCGCGCGGGCCTTCATGTCGTCGTCGGGCGTCGAGATGATGTCCTGGGTTCCGGTGGCCGAGGTGTAGCCGTTCTTGAAGATCAACAGCACCGCATCGTCGCCGTTGAAGAGCGCGCTCTGCACGCCGGTGAGCAGCCCGTTGTGCCAGAAGCCGCCGTCGCCCATGATCGACAGCGCGCGCCGGTTCATCATCGGCGAGACGCCGGCACGGCTGGCCAGGCTCATGCCGTAGCCGAGGATCGAATGGCCCATCGAGAAGGGCTCGAAGGTGCCGAAAGCATGGCAGCCGATGTCCGCCGCGATGTGCACCGGGCCGTTGTCGAGTTGCGCAAGCTTGAGCGCGGAAAACACCGGCCGCTCCGGGCAGCCGATGCAGAAGCTGGGTGGGCGGTTGGGCAGCGGCGCTTCGAGCTGGGCGGCGACGGCGGCGCGGCGCGACTTGTTGCCGGCCAGCCATCCTTGCGCCGAATCCAGCGCATGGCCGGGCAGCCACTTCGCCGCGAAAGCTGCAAGGCCCGTGGCCAGCACTTCCACGCCGTATTCGCCGGCCGCCTGCAGCATGTCCTTGCCATGCAGCGGTGTCTGGATGTCGCGCCGGCGCAGCAGCGTCGCCAGCTCCTGCTCGATGTATTCCGGCTGGCCTTCCTCCACCACCAGCACTGCACGTTTGTCCACGCAGAACTCGGCCAGTTGTTCCGGCACCAGCGGACAGGTCACGTTGAGCACCAGCAGCGGGATCACGCTGTCGCCGAAGGCATCGGCGAGGCCGAGTTGCTGCAGGCCGCGGATGAGCGCGTTGTAGAGCCCGCCCTGCACCACGATGCCCAGATCCGCATGCTCGCCGGGCATCAGTTCGTTGAGCCCGTGCTCGACGATGTAGCGACGTGCGGCGGGCAGCCGCTCGTCGCCCTTGAGTTTTTCGTGGCGGAAGGTCACCGGCGGATGCGCGAGCCGCATGTAGTCGAAGCCGGCCGGCTCGCTCATCAGCGCACGCGTGGAAATTCTCGGCGCGATGTTGTCCCTGCATTCGAAGCTGCCGCGCACATGGCAAGTGCGGATGCGCAGCTCCATCATGCAGGGCATGTTCGATTGCTCCGACAGGCGGAAGCCGTGCTCGACCATGTCGACCATCCGGCCGAGATCCGGCCGTGGATCGAGCAGGCACATGCTCGACTTCAGCGCATAGGCATGCGTGCGCTCCTGGATCACGCTGGCGCCCTCGCCGTAGTCCTCGCCGACGACGATCAGCACCCCGCCCGTCACGCCCGGCGACGACAGGTTGGACAGCGCATCTGCCGCCACGTTGGTGCCGACGATCGACTTCCAGGTGACCGCGCCGCGCAGCGGGTAGTGGATCGATGCGCCCAGCATCGCGGCGGCAGAGGCTTCGTTGGAACATGCCTCCACATGCACGCCCAGTTCGTCCATGTACGGCTTGGCCTGCACCATCACGTCGAGCAGGTGCGACACCGGCGCGCCCTGGTAGCCGCCCACGTAGGACACGCCGGACTGCAGCAGCCCCTTGGTGATGGCCAGGATGCCCTCGCCATGGAAGGTGTCGCCCGTGCCCAGGCGTAATGCTTCGATCTCCTTGCTGAAGGAAACTTCCATCGGGTGCTCCTCCGCTTACTTGCCGGCCGGCGAGGCGGGAAAGCGTGCGATGTAGTAGGCGAGGGTGTCGAGGTCCTCGACCGGAACCTGCGAGACGGCCCCGGCCATGGCCATGGTGTAGCCGGGGCGCTTGCCGCTCTTGAACTCGCGCATCATCAAGTTGTCTCCTTCTCGACTGTTGGATCGGCGTAGCGCCGGACGGAGTGTGCGAGGCTCGCGCCCGTCGTTCAATAAATGATTCGAACTAAGTAACATGCATTTCATGCATATCGACGCGCTCGACCTCAACCTGCTGCGTTTGTTCGACGCGGTCTACAGCGCCCGCAGCGTGAGCCGCGCGGCCGAGTCGCTGGGCCTCACGCAGCCCGCCGCCAGCCATGGGCTGGGTCGCCTGCGCACACTGCTGCAGGACGCGCTGTTCGTGCGCGCTCCCGGGGGCGTGGCGCCCACGCCGCGCGCCGACCGGCTGGCCGTGGCGGTACGCGCCGCGCTGAGGACGCTGCAGCAGGCGCTCGACGAACCCGAGCGCTTCGACCCCGCCGCATCGTCCAAGCGATTCCGCATCCACATGAGCGACATCGGCGAAGGCCGCTTCCTGCCGCCCTTGATGGCGCGCCTGGGCGAACTGGCGCCGGCCGTGGGCATCGAGACGTTGCCGCTGCTGCAGGCCGACATCGGCGGCGCGCTCGACAGCGGACGCCTCGACTTCGCCTTCGGTTTCCTGCCGCAAGTGAAGGACACGCAGCGCACGCTGCTGCTGAAGGACCGCTACATCGTGCTGCTGCGCGAAGGCCACCCGTTCGTGCAGCAGCGCACACGTGCTGGCGCGGCCCTGCTCGAAGCCTTGCGCAGGCTCGAGTACGTCGCGGTGCGCACTCATGCGGACACGCTGCGCATCCTGCATCTGCTCAAGCTCGACGACCGCGTGCGGCTGACGACCGAGCACTTCATGGTACTGCCCGCGATCGTGCGCGCCACCGACCTCGCAGTGGTGATGCCGCGCAATATCGCGCGCGGCTTCGTCGAGGAACAGGGCGGCTACGCGATCGTTGAGCCGGCATTCCCACTGCGCAACTTCAGCGTTTCACTGCACTGGAGCAAGCGCTTCGAAGCCGACCCGGCGCACCGCTGGCTGCGTCAAGTGATGACAGACCTGTTCGCTGAAGCCTGACCCACCCCCGAAGCGCCTTCCGCGCTTCGGGCGGCCGCCAGAGGCGGCTGCTCTTGCGGGCCGTCCAAGCCTGCTGCGGGCTCGGAGCCGCGGCCCTCAGCCTCTCAAGGAGGCGCACCCTACGGACCGGCAAAAGCGGTTCAGAGGTTGCTACCGAACGCGAACCGCCGCGCTCGCCGTCGTGCTGGAAAACTGATGGGGCAGCAGTGCAGCAAGGCCGCTGGAAGCAAAAAAAAGTGCATCACTTGCGCGATGCACTCTGAAGGCCGCAGTGATGCGGCTCTGCTCAACCAAGAACTTTTTTAGTGTCCGTGTGCGTGTGCCTTTGCAAACGCTTGTGCCCGGGCCGTTCCGATCGGGTTGGCGTTGGCAACCAACTCGTTGAAACGATGATTGGCGATCTTGGCAATCTCGATCAGCCCAGCCGATCGCTCCACCCCCGTTGAATTGGCCATCCGATGCCAGCCGTTGGCGATCACGCGTTCGTAGCGCTCCACTTCCTTGGCGCAGACGATCAGCGGAAAGCCGAACTGCTTGCGATAGGCGATCGCGAGTTCAAGCACTTCCTCGTGATCCTTTTCCTCCATGCCGCTCATGCCCGCGTCGGCGTGGTCCAGCAGGTAGGCGTTGTGCGCGTCGCCCTCGCTGCCGAGGTCGGCGAACGAGTTCATCAGTTCCAGCTGCTCTTCCTTGGTGCCGGTCAGCAAGGCGTCCTGGAAGGCGGAGCGCAGCGCGAGGGTGTTGGCGAAGGGCCTGCGCGCGTAGGCTGCATCCAGAACCCACGGCGTGTTTTCAACCAGGCCGCCAAAGGTCTTGGTGAACTCGGCGCGGGACATCGAATTGACCTGGTCCAGACCCACCAGGTTGCCCGGGACGCCGGCCACCGCGGTGTGCGGGCTGCCGCCGGTATGGTTGAACAGGATGTTCAGGAAGATCGCCGACAAGGCGCCCAGCGTGATGCCGCTGCCGAACACGATTTCCGCCCACTTCGGGAACGCGCCGGCCACGAAGGGCTGCGCCGTCACGAGCATGCCGAGACCGAGGCTGGTGCCCAGGATCACGATGTTGCGATGGTCATTGAAGTCGCACTTCGACAAGGTCTGCACGCCCACCACGGCCACCGCCGCGAACATGGCCAATGCCGCGCCGCCAAGAACCGGATGCGGGATGCCGGCCACCAGGGCAGCGGCCTTCGGCAGCGAACCCAGGATGATCATGATGACCCCGGCGGCAACCACCACCCAGCGGCTCTTGATCTGCGTCAGGCGCACCAGGCCGACGTTTTCCGCGAAGCAGGTGTAGGGGAACGAGTTCAGGATGCCGCCCAGGAAGGTGGCGGCGCCGTCGGCGCGAATGGCGCGGGCGATGTCGTCGGCGCGGATCCGCTTCTGCACGATTTCACCCGTGGCATACACGTCGCCCGTGGTTTCGACCATGGTGATCATCATCACGATCAGCATCGACAGGCAGGCCGTGAAGCTGAAGGTCGGTATGCCGAAGTAGAAGGGCGAGGTGTAGCCCAGCATCGGCGCCGTGGCGACGTCCGCGAAGTGCGCGTCGCCCATGGCCCAGGCCACGAGCGTGCCGATCACCAGCCCGATCAACACCGCGATGGTGGCCATGAAGCCGCGGAACAGCCGCTGGATGGCCACGATGAGCGCCAGCGTGCCGAAGGCATACATGACGTTCTTGAGCAGTACCGGGTCCTGGATCGCGAACGGACCCTTGCCCACCACGATGTCGTTGGCCGCCACCGGCAGCAGCGCGACACCGATGATCAGGATCACCGAGCCGGTCACGATCGGCGGGAAGAAGCGCACCAGCTTGGCGAAGTAGGTGGCCGCGAAGAACGTGAAGAGGCCGCCGACCAGCACCGAGCCGTAGATGGCGAGCAACCCGTCGACGCCGCCGCCGGCGCCCAGGCCAATGGCGATCATGGGGCTCACCGCCGTGAAGGTCACGCCTTGCAGCAGCGGCAGTCGCACGCCCACCTTGCCGATGCCCCACGCCTGGATGATGGAGGCGATGCCGCAGGTGAAGAGGTCGGCGTTGATCAGGTGGATCAACTGGTCGCGCGTGAGGTTCAGCGCACTCGCCAGGATGATGGGCACCAGCACCGCGCCGGCGTAGAAGGCGAGCACGTGCTGGAAGCCATAGGCCGCGAGCAGGGGTATTGGCAGGACTTCGTCGACCGGGTGGACTTTGGTTGCCCGCGCCGATCCGCGCGGCGGCGCGCCCCCGGTGGTGGTGCTGCTTGAACTCATGGCGATTCCTCTCTGATGGTTTTTCTAAAAGTGACGGGCGTCGATGGGAGAGACGGGAGCGTGCTCAGCCGAAGGCGTCGTTCCCGGCGCGCAGTGGCGGTGCTTCAACAGGTGTGGCCTTGCCTGAGCAGGCGGCCATGGCGGGGTGGCGCAGTCCGGCAAGGCGGACGGCCAAGGTGACAGTCATCTTCAAATTCCTCCCTTACTCCATCAATTCTTTGCGCCATGTCGTGCCGATAGCAATCTGCTTCGGTCACCGTTCGGGAAAACGTGAACCTTGACGGTGCATCGGTACGACAGGTGGCGTCGACTCCGCAATTCCTGTACCCACGGAAAGCGCAGGCGCAGAATGTCCATTGCCCAGCCTTGATCGTTGATGAATAGTTGGGGCTGTGACATATCGCCCGACGGATGTTTCTTATTCCTGGACTCGTATTCCGCCGGGCGCAAGAACCACTAAGTTAGAGCAATAGTCCGCACTTGCGGCGTCTTTCTTGCAAGCACCCACGAGCATGAGCACCCAACCCATCCGTTTTTTCCATCAGGGGCGCGTTGTCGACGTCTCCGATGTCCACCCCACCCGCACCGTCCTCGACTGGCTGCGCGAGGACGCGCGCTGCACCGGCACCAAGGAAGGCTGCAACGAAGGCGACTGCGGCGCTTGCACCGTGGTCATCGGCGAACTGGCCGTTCCTGGCGCTGCCGGCGCCGTCGGCGGCCTGCAGTTGCAGACCGTCAACGCCTGTATCCAGTTCCTGCCCACCCTGCACGGCAAGGCGCTGTTCACGGTCGAGGACCTGAAGCGCCAGTGCGGCAAGGTCGTCGACACCGAGCAGCACGGCAAGCATGCGGTGCAATGCCTGCACCCGGTGCAGCAGGCGCTGGTCGAGTGCCACGGTTCGCAATGCGGCTTCTGCACGCCAGGCTTCGTGATGTCGCTCTGGTCGAGCTACGAGCATCACCAGACCGCCGGCACCCAGCCCTCGCGCCAGCAACTGGCCGACGAGCTGTCGGGCAACCTCTGCCGCTGCACCGGCTATCGGCCGATCCTCGACGCGGGCCAGCGCATGTTCGACCTGCCGGCCGTGCGGGTGGACACGCAGCCCGTGGTGCAGGCGCTGACCGCCTTGCAACGCGAAGACACCTTCGAATACAGCAACACCGCGGGTGGCCGCACCGACCGCTTCCATGCGCCGAAGACGCTGGCCGAACTGGCCGCGCTGCGCGAACGCATGCCGGGCGCCCAGGTGCTGGCCGGCTCGACCGACGTCGGCCTGTGGGTCAACAAACAGTTCCGCGATCTCGGCGACATCATCTACGTCGGCGACGTGGCGGACATGAAGGCGGTCGACGAACGCAATGGCGAGCTCTACATCGGCGCGGGCGCGTCGCTCGAAGACGCCTGGCGCGCCCTGGCGCAGCGCTTCGAAGGCCTGACGGACGTCTGGCTGCGCTTTGCCTCCCCGCCCATCCGCAATGCCGGCACGATGGGCGGCAACGTCGCCAACGGCTCGCCCATCGGCGACTCGCCGCCGGTGTTGATGGCGCTCGATGCGCAGATCGAGCTGCGCCAGGGCGCCCGGGTCCGCCGCATGCCGCTGGTCGAGTTCTATGTCGACTACATGAAGAACAAGCTCGAACCGGGAGAGTTCGTGCAGGCGGTGTCGGTGCCGCTGTCGGTCGCTTCGCGACGCGTGCGCGCCTACAAGATCAGCAAGCGCTTCGACTGCGACATTTCGGCCTTGTGCGCCGGCTTCTCGATCGAACTCGATGGCGAGGTGGTCAAGGAGGTGCGGCTGGCCTACGGTGGCATGGCCGCGACCGTCAAGCGCGCTGCCGGCGCCGAGGCCGCGCTGCTCGGCAAGCCCTTCACGCAGGCCAGCGTGAACGCGGCAAAGGTGGCGCTCGCGCAGGACTTCAAGCCGCTGTCGGACATGCGTGCATCGGCCGCTTATCGGCTGCAGGTGGCGCAGAATCTCATCCAGCGCCTCTGGCTCGAAACGCGCGCCTCGGACGCCCTGCCGGTGGAAGCCACCAGCGTCTGGAGCGTGATGCCGCACGTCGTTGCTGAAGGAGCCTGAAAGTGAACAAACCCATCGACGCCCGCCTGCTGCAAACCGCGGAGGCATTCGCGGACTACCTCAAGAACGCGGCAGCCCGCATCGACGTGGCCGCGGAAGCCAAGGCCCATGGCGACGGCGCCCGTGTCGGCATCAGCAGGCCGCACGAATCGGCGCAACTGCACGTTGCCGGCGAGGCCACCTACATCGACGACATCCCCGAACTGGCCGGCACGCTGCATTGCGCACTGGGCCTGTCGCCGGTGGCCAACGGGCGGTTGACGGGCATGAACCTCGAGGCGATCCGCGCCATCCCCGGCGTGGTGGCCGTTCTCTCCGCCCAGGACATACCCGGCACCAACGATTGCGGCTCGATCATCCACGACGATCCGATCCTTTGCGCCGGCGACATCCGACACCTCGGCCAACCCGTGTTCGCGGTCATTGCCGAATCGCGCGACATCGCCCGCCGTGCAGCGGCAAAGGCCAAGTCCGTGCTCACTATCGAGGCCGAGCCACCGGTGCTGACGCCGCGGCAGGCCCACGAAAAAGGCCAGTACGTCCTGCCGCCGATGCACCTGGCCCGCAGCACGAACGAAGGCGGCGCCAGGGCTGCCATCGCCCGGGCGCCGCACCGGCTCAAGGGAAGCTTCGACGTGGGCGGCCAGGAGCAGTTCTACCTGGAAGGGCAGATCAGCTATGCGATCCCCAAGGAAGCCGGCGCGATGCACGTCTATTGCTCGACCCAGCATCCGAGTGAAATGCAGCACATGGTTGCCCACGCACTTCACCTGCACGCCAACGAAGTGCACGTCGAATGCAGGCGCATGGGCGGCGGCTTCGGCGGCAAGGAATCGCAGTCGGGCCTGTTCGCCTGCGTGGCCGCCATCGCGGCCAACCATCTGAAGCGCCCGGTCAAGCTTCGGCTCGACCGCGACGACGACTTCTTGATCACCGGACGTCGCCATTGCTTCTGGTATGAATACGAGGTCGGGTATGACGACGAGGGGCACATCCTCGGCGCCGAGATCACGATGGTGTCGCGCGCTGGCCACTCGGCCGACCTGTCGGGCCCGGTGATGACCCGCGCCATGTGCCACTTCGACAATGCCTATTGGCTGCCGGACGTGTCGATGCACGGCTTTTCGGGCAAGACCAACACGCAGAGCAACACGGCGTTCCGCGGCTTCGGCGGCCCGCAGGGCGCGATTGCCATCGAGAACATCATGGACTCGGTGGGCCGCGCGCTGGGACGCGATCCGCTCGACGTGCGCCGCACCAATTTCTACGGCCAGACCGAACGCAACGTCACGCCCTACGACCAGGTGGTGTCCGACAACATCATCGACAAGCTGGTCACCCAGCTCGAAGACAGCAGCGACTACCGCGCGCGCCGCGCGGCGATCGAGGCGTTCAACGCGACCAGCCCCGTGCTCAAGCGCGGCCTGGCGCTGGCCCCGTTGAAATTCGGTATCTCGTTCAACGTCAAGCACTTCAACCAGGCCGGCGCGCTCGTCCATGTGTACACCGACGGCTCCATCCTGGTGAACCACGGCGGCACCGAAATGGGCCAGGGCCTCAACACCAAGGTGGCGCAGGTCGTGGCGCATGAACTGGGCGTGAGCTTCGAGTCCGTGCGCGCCACGGCCACCGACACCACCAAGGTCGCCAACACCTCGGCAACCGCCGCATCGACCGGCGCCGACCTGAACGGCAAGGCTGCGCAGGATGCCGCACGCCAGATCCGCGAGCGCCTCGCAGCCTGCGCGGCCACACGCCATGGCGGCGAGGCTTCGGCCGTGCGCTTCGCCAACGACAAGGTCGAGGTCAACGGCCGCACCATCGACTTCGCCACGCTGGTCGGCGAGGCTTACATCGACCGCGTGCAACTCTGGTCCGACGGTTTCTATGCCACGCCGGGCCTGAGCTGGGACCGCGAGAAGATGAAGGGCAATCCCTTCTACTACTTCGCCTACGGCGCGGCCGTGAGCGAAGTCATCATCGACACGCTCACGGGCGAATGGAAGCTGCTGCGCGCCGACATCCTGCACGACGCGGGCCGCTCGCTCAATCCGGCCGTCGACATCGGCCAGGTCGAAGGCGCGTTCATCCAGGGCATGGGTTGGCTCACGACCGAGGAACTGGTGTGGCATCCGCAAAGCGGCAAGCTCACCACGCACGCGCCGAGCACCTACAAGATCCCGACGGCCAACGATTGCCCGCCGGTGTTCAACGTGCAGCTGTTCGAAGGCGACAACTTCAAGGACTCGATCCACCGCAGCAAGGCCGTCGGCGAGCCGCCGCTGCTGCTGCCGTTCTCTGTGTTCTATGCCATCCGTGACGCGGTGTCCGCGGCAGGCAATCACAAGAGCGACCCGCCGCTGCGCGCGCCCGCCACCAGCGAGGCCATCCTCGACGCGATCACGGCCGTCCAGTCCGCCGCACCGTCGGCCGCTTGATTGAGACGTCATGAGAGACAACGCGCTTTTCGACAAGATCGACCTGCACCTGATCCGGGTGCTCTACACGGTCTTGACGGACAGGAGCGTGTCGCGTGCGGCCATCCGGCTCGGCATGTACCAACCGGCTGTCTCGGCCGCGCTCAAGCGGTTGCGTGATCTTTCGGGCGATCCGCTGCTGGTGCGTTCGGGCACCGGCATGGTGCCGACCGATGCGGGGCTGCGCATGATCGAGCCCAGCGCCAGCATCCTGCGCGCGGCCGAGGTGCTGTTCAGCGACGCGCGTGGCTTCGATCCGCAGCACGCCACCGCCACCTTCCGCATCGCCGCCAGCGACTACCTCGACCCGCTGTTCCTGCCGATGCTCGTAGCGCAGATCAAGAGCCAGGCGCCGCTGTGCAAGATCGAGATCCATCCGCTGTCGCCCGACTCCGACTACCACGCGCACCTGTCGCTCGGCCATGTCGACCTGGTCATCGGCAACTGGCTCAAGCCGCCGGAAGACCTGCACATGGCGAAGCTGTTCGCCGATGAGGTGGTCTCGCTGGTCAGTACCGACCATCCGGCCGCACGTCGCGGCTGGGACGCACGCACCTGGCTCGCCGCCGAGCACATCGCGCCGACGCCCACGCATCCCGGTGCACGCGGCGTCATCGACCAGATGCTCGACGAGCTCAACCTGCAGCGCAACATCACCGCGCGCTGTGCGCATTTCAGCCTCATGCCCGACATGGTGGCATCGAGCCTGCTGGTGCTGACCACCGGGCGCCAGTACTGCGAGCGCCTGGTCAAGCGGCTGCCGGTCTGCATCCTCGAGTGTCCGATCGCGCTGCCGCAGTTGATGTACTACCAGCTCTGGCACGAGCGAACGCATTCGTCCATCTCCGCGCAATGGTTGCGCGAGCGCAGCAAGAACGTGGCCGCGTCGTTGCGGTCCAGCACGGGGAGCGCCATCAAACATAAGGCTTAAGGCCGGGCTCGCAGTAGGGGGTGATACAAAGGAGAGCGACTGGCGTCGTCCGCCCGGACGGACGTTCAGCGACTTTTCTGGCATAAAAAATGACAACGCTCCAAGGTCATGACACCCTACAGACTCCAGCTTGCGAACATCACCAAGCGCTATCCGGCCGTGGTCGCGAACAGCGACGTTTCCCTCACGGTCCAACCCGGTGAAACGCATGCCGTTCTCGGCGAGAACGGCGCCGGCAAATCGACGCTGATGAAGATCATCTACGGCTCGGTGAAGCCGGATGAAGGCACCGTCAGTTTCAACGGCCAGCCGGTCAACATCCGCAACCCGCAAGAGGCGAGGGCGCTGGGCATCAGCATGGTGTTCCAGCACTTCAGCCTGTTCGACACGCTCACCGTGGCCGAGAACGTCTGGCTCGGGCTCGACAAGAGCCTGGCGCTGGCAGAAGTTGCGCGCCGCGTCGAGGCCAAGGCCAGCGAATACGGCCTCGACATGGACCCGACGCGCCCGGTCCACACCCTGTCGGTCGGCGAGATGCAGCGCGTCGAGATCATCCGCGCGCTGCTCACCAATCCCAAGCTGCTGATCCTCGATGAGCCCACATCCGTGCTCACGCCGCAGGCGGTGCAGAAGCTGTTCGTGGTGCTCAAGCAGTTGTCCGCCGAGGGCTGCAGCATTCTCTACATCAGCCACAAGCTGCACGAGATCCGCGAGTTGTGCAGCGCCTGCACGGTGCTGCGTGGCGGCAAGGTCACGGGGGTGTGCAACCCGCAGCAGGAGAGCAACGAGTCGCTGTCGCGCCTCATGATCGGGGCGGAGCCGCCGCCGCTGCAGCATCGCCAGGTCAAGGTGGGGCCGGTCGCGCTGCGCGTGAAGGGGCTCACGCTGGCACGCGAAGACCAGTTCGGCGTCGATCTCGACGGCGTGAACATGGATGTGCGTGCCGGCGAGGTCGTCGGCATTGCCGGCGTCTCGGGCAACGGCCAGAAGGAGTTGCTCTACGCGCTTTCCGGCGAGGACACCCGTGCCGAGGCCGGCATGATCGAGATGTTCGGCCAGGCCGCGGCGCGAATGCGACCTCGCGGACGCCGCAAGCTCGGCATGCATTTCGTGCCCGAGGAGCGCCTGGGCCGCGGCGCGGTGCCGACGCTGAGCCTCGCCCATAACATGCTGCTGACCCGCGACAACGCGATCAGCAAGAGCGGCTGGATTCGCACCGGCGCATTGCAGGGCCATGCGGCCGAGATCATCAAGCGCTTCAACGTGAAAGCCGGCGGGCCGGGCTCGGCGGCACGGTCGCTGTCGGGCGGCAATCTGCAGAAGTTCATCGTCGGGCGCGAGATCGATGCCAACCCGAAGATCTTCATCGTCGCGCAGCCGACCTGGGGCGTCGACGTGGGCGCGGCTGCGCTGATCCGCGCCGAGATCCTGGCGCTGCGCGATGCGGGCTGCGCGGTGCTGGTGGTAAGCGAAGAACTCGACGAGCTGTTCGAGATCAGCGACCGCCTGTATGTGATCGCCAAGGGGCAGTTGTCGCCCTCGGTGGATCGGGCCGCGGCCACGGTGCCGCAGATCGGTGAATGGATGAGCGGACTCTGGCATGGCGCCGCCGCAGCAAGGGAGCCCGCACATGTTCAAGCTTGAAGCCCGTCCGCAGCTCTCCAAATTCTGGAGCTATGGCTCGCCGATCCTGGCGTTGCTGATCACGGTGCTGATCGGCATGGCGCTGTTCGCGGCGCTCGGCAAGGACCCGGTCAAGGGCCTGCTGGTGTTCTTCTACGAGCCGATCAAGAGCGGCTACGCGCTCGGCGAGTTGATGGTCAAGGCGACGCCGCTGCTGATCATCGCGCTGGGCCTGGCCGTGTGCTTCCGCTCGAACGTGTGGAACATCGGCGCCGAAGGGCAGTTCGTGATCGGCGCGATCTGCTCGTCCTTCGTGGCGGTGACGGCGGACAAGAACACCGGCCCGTGGATCGTGCCGGCCATCATCGTGGCGGGCATCCTGGGCGGCATGGCCTGGGCGGCGATCGCGGCGCTGCTGCGCGACAAGTTCAACGCCAACGAGATCCTCGTGACGCTGATGATGGTCTACGTCGCGATCCTGGTGCTGGGCTACGTCGTCTCCGGGCCGCTGAAGGACCCGGCGGGCTTCAACTTCCCGCAGAGCAAGCCCTTCGACGTGATCACGCAGATACCGCGCCTCATGAAGGGCTCGCGCGTGAGCATCGGGCTGGCGATCGCGCTGCTGGGTGTGGGGGCGCTGTGGGTCTTCCTGTTCCGCACGCGAGCCGGCTTTGCCCAGCAGGTCGGCGGCCTTGCGCCGGCGGCTTCGCGCTACGCGGGCTTCTCGGCCCGGCGCGCGGTGTGGATCGCCTTGCTGACCTCGGGCGGCGCGGCGGGCCTTGCCGGTGCGCTCGAAGTCGCCGGCCCGATCGGCCAGCTCACGCCCTACCTGCCGGTGGGCTATGGCTTTGCGGCCATCATCGTGGCCTTCGTCGGGCGGCTGCATCCGGTCGGCATGGTGTTCTCGGCCATCCTGATGAGCATGTTCTACATCGGTGGTGAGTTGGCGCAGTCGCGCCTGGGCCTGCCGAAGTCGCTGACCGGCGTGTTCCAGGGCCTGCTGCTGTTCACCCTGCTGGCTTGCGACACGCTCATCGCGTACCGCATCCGGCGCAAGGCGGCGCCAAAGCCGGCGCCTTTCTCCGCCGGAACGGCTTCGCTGCAAGCCAGCACCCCCCTCACCGCACAACCCGTTGCACGCGCCACCGAAGGAGCGCTCTGACATGGACTCCTACGCACTCCTGCTGGGCTCGATGCTCAGCGCCGGCACCGTGCTGGCCATTGCCTCGCTCGGCCTGCTCATCAACGAGAAGGCCGGCATCGTCAACCTCGGCGCCGAGGGCCTGATGCTCTGCGCTGCCATCGCCGGTTTCGCGACCACGGTGCAGACCGGCAGCACCTGGATCGGCTTCCTGGCGGGCATGGCTGTGGGCGCCTTCCTGTCGATGCTGTTCGGCCTGCTGGTGATCTGGCTCAACACCAACCAGTACGCCACCGGGCTGGCGCTGAGCCTGTTCGGCGTGGGCTTCTCGGCCTTTGCCGGCAAGGACTACGTGCAGGCCAAGCTGCCAGAGAGCGTGCAGTACCCGCTGCCCTTCCTGGGGGACATTCCGCTGGTCGGGCCGGCGCTGTTCAGGCACCACCCGATCGTCTACTTCGCGGTGTTCCTGGCCTTCGCGCTGATCTGGTTCCTCTACCGGACGCGCTCGGGGCTGGTGCTGCGCTCGGTCGGCGAATCACCCGAGTCGGCGCATGCGCTGGGCTACCCGGTGCGCCGCATACGCCTGCTGGCGGTGGTCGCGGGCGGCGCGCTGTGCGGGCTGGCGGGCGCCTACCTGTCGGTGGTCTACACGGGCCTGTGGGTGGAGAACATGGTGGCCGGCAAGGGCTGGATCGCACTGGCGCTGACCACCTTTGCGACATGGCGACCGGCGCGGGTCTTGCTTGGTGCCTACCTGTTCGGCGGGGTCACCATGCTGGGCTTTCACCTGCAAAGCGTGGGTGTCGACGTTCCCAGCCAGTTCCTGAACATGATGCCGTACGTTGCCACCATCGTCGTGCTGGCACTGATCTCCCGCAACCCGGCGTTCATCCGCGTGAACATGCCGGCGTCGATCGGAAAACCGTTCTACCCCGGTTCATAATCCGCCCGGATGTGTCTTTTTGTGTTTGCCAACCTGTCCCCTTTTGAGGATTTTCGACAATGACTGATCTGATGAACAAGCGCGCCCTGCTGAAGTTGGCCGCCCTGACCGCCGTGGCTTCGGCCGCACTCGTCGGTTGCGGCAAGAAGGAAGAAGCTGCGGCGCCCGCTGCCCCGCCGGCCGCTCCGGCACCTACCGCCGCCGCGCCCGCGCCGGCGCCGGCCGAGGGTCCGCTGAACATCGCCTTTGCCTATGTCGGCCCCGTGGGCGACGGCGGCTGGACCTTCGCGCACGACAACGCGCGCAAGGCGCTGGAAAAGGAATTCGGCGACAAGATCAAGACCACCTTCGTCGAAAGCGTGCCTGAGTCGGCCGACGCCGAGCGCGTGTTCCGCGACATGGCCAGCCAGGGCAACAAGCTGATCTTCGGCACGACCTTCGGCTACATGGAGCCCATGCTCAAGATCGCGCCCGACTTCCCGGACGTGAAGTTCGAGCACGCCACCGGCTACAAGACCGCGCCGAACATGCGCACCTACGACAGCCGCACCTACGAAGGCGCCTACATGGCCGGCGTGATCGCAGGCGGCATGACCAAGAGCAACCAGCTCGGCGTGGTCGGCTCGGTGCCAATTCCTGAAGTGCTGCGCAACATCAACAGCTTCACCATGGGCGCGCAATCGGTCAACCCGAAGATCACGACCAAGGTGGTGTGGGTCAACGAATGGTTCAGCCCGCCGAAGGAAACCGAAGCGGCCACCGCCCTCATCAATGGCGGCGCCGACGTGCTGTTCCAGAACACCGACTCGCCGGCCGTGCTGAAGACGGCGCAAGAGAAGGGCAAGCGCGCCTTCGGCTGGGATTCCGACATGACTGCCTACGGCCCCAAGGCCCACCTGGCATCGGCCGTCATCAACTGGACGCCGTACTACATCAAGGCCACGCAGGACGTGCTGGACAACAAGTGGACGACCGGCCAGAGCTGGTGGGGCGTGAAGGAAGGCGCGATCGACATCGTGTCGATCGCCGAAGACGTGCCGGCCGACGTCAAGGCCAAGGTCGAGGAGGTCAAGAAGGGCTTGAAGGACGGCAGCTTCCAGATCTGGAAGGGCCCGATCGTCGGCAACGACGGCAAGGAGCTGGTCGCTGCCGGCGCCGTGGCCGACGACAAGTTCCTGTCGGGCGTGAACTTCTACGTCAAGGGCGTGGACGGCAAGGTGCCGGGCGACAAGAAGTAACTCGCTCGCTTTGCTGATGGAGGGCCGCTTTCGAGCGGCCCTTTTGCTTTGACAAAAGCACGCAGAAGTCGCAGAAGGATTCAAGCAAAATTTCAGGCATTCCTTTTGCGACTTCTGCGAAACCTTTGCGACTTCTGCGTTCGGCTGTCCGCTCCCGTATTCGCTGCCGTTGAACTGCACTTCCCACGAACAAGACCCCCACCATGACCACTGTCCGCCCCATTGCCCAAGACCGCCTGCCCGCGCTGCTGCGCGCGATGCCCAAGGCCGAGCTTCACATGCACATCGAGGGCTCGCTGGAGCCTGAGCTGATCTTCGCGCTGGCGCAGCGCAATGCGGTGAGCATCCCTTATGCGAGCGTCGAGGAACTGCGGCGCGCCTATGCCTTCACCAACCTGCAGAGCTTTCTCGACATCTACTACGCCGGCGCCAGCGTGCTGCTGAAGGAGCAGGACTTCTACGACATGGCCTGGGCCTACCTCGAGCGCGCTGCCGCCGACAACGTCATCCACTGCGAGATGTTCTTCGACCCGCAGACCCATACGGCGCGCGGCGTCGACGTCAAGACGGTGATCGACGGCCTGCACCGCGCCTGCGTCGATGCGCAGGCGAAGCTCGGGGTGAGCGCCGCGCTGATCCTGTGCTTCCTGCGCCATCTCAGCGAGGAAGAGGCGTTCGAGACGCTGGAGCAGGCGCTGCCATACCGCGACAAGTTCATCGGCATCGGCCTCGATTCCAGCGAGGTGGGCCATCCGCCGGAGAAATTCGCCAAGGTGTTCGCGCGCTGCCGGGAGTTGGGCTTCCACCTCGTCGCGCATGCCGGTGAGGAAGGCCCGCCCGCCTATGTGTGGAGCGCGCTCGACGTGCTCAAGGTCGAACGCATCGACCACGGCGTGCAGAGCAGCAAGGATCCCGCGCTCATGAGGCGGCTGGCGCAGGACAGGATCCCGCTGACGGTGTGCCCGCTGTCGAACCTCAAGCTCTGCGTGTTCCCGGACCTGTCGAAGCACAACCTTGGCACCTTGCTCGACGCAGGCCTGGTCGCGACGGTCAATTCGGACGACCCTGCGTACTTCGGCGGCTACATGAACGAGAACTTCCTCCAGACCTTCGCCGCGACCGGCCTCTCGGCGCAGCAGGCCTGGCAACTGGCGGCCAACAGCTTCAACGGCAGTTTCATCGAGGCTTCCGCCAAGAAGGCCTACGTCGACCGGCTCAACGCTGCATTCGAGACTTTCGACGCCAGCTGATAGCGCTTCCTGGGCGCCAGCAGCGGCATGGCGACCAGGGCGCAGAGCCGGCTCTGGGGGCTGGGACCTTCAGCGCTTCACGCGCCAATTCCACAGCGCACCGCCCGCCATCAGCACGCAAGTGCCCAGGAACACTGCGCGCATGCCGTAGTGCCCGCCGACGAAACCGCCGAGCAGCGGCCCCACCACCTGCCCGGTGTACTGCGCCGACACCGACCAGCCCAGCATCTGCCCCGCCGCCCGCTCCGGCGCGTTGTGGCGGATCACGCTGGCGATGCAGGGCAGCAGGCCGCCTAGCGACAGCCCCATCAGGAAGCGCAGCAGCACCAGTTGCCAGGACGATGTCACGAAGGCCTGCGGCACCAGCAGCACGGCAGAGACCGCGAGGCAGCCGATGATTACGGTCCAGTGCCCGACGCGGTCCGCCAGCTTGCCGAGACGCGCCGCCGACAGGATGCTGCCCAGCGCCGCGGCCGACATCACCAGCCCGGCCATCAGGGTCACGTGCACCGGGTCGGCCACGAGTTGCGCGACGTAGACCGTGATGATCGGCTCGATCGACATGTTCGCCAGCATCAGCAGCGTGCCGGTGATGAACATCGCGACGATCGGCCCCTTGTCATCAATGGACGCCCAGCCGACCTTCACTTGCGCTCCCTTGGCCACAGGAGGCCGCTTCTCTTCGCGGATCAGCGTCACGGTGGCGAGGAAGGCCACGAAGATCACCGCACCCGCCGCGAAGAAGGTGTTGCGGATGCCGATCAGTGGCGGCAATGCGCCGCCGATCAATGGTCCGACGAGGTTGCCCGCCATGATCGCCGACGACAGCGTGCCGAGCGCCCAGCCGGTGCGCTCCTTGGGCGTCTGCGTGGCCACCAGAACCATCGAGCCGGAGGCATAGCCGCCGAGCAGGCCGGCCAGCAGGCGCAGTCCCACCAGTTGCCACACGTTGTCCGCCACGCCGATCAGGGCCATCGCCACCGACATGCCCAGGCTGGCGCGGATCAGCATCAGCTTGCGCCCATAGAGATCCGCCAGCTTCCCCCACAGCGGCGCGCACAGCGCCGCGCTGAAGAAGGTCGCGCCAAACGCGACGCCCGACCATTGCACGATGGCCGCATGGTCCGTCACACCCAGTTGCTCGACATACAGCGGCAGGAAGGGCAGCAGCAGCGTCATCGCGACGATGGTCGTGAACGAGCCGAACATGCAGACGATGAGATTGCGCCGCCAATGCGGTTGCGGGGATGCTTCAGGCATCCTCCGATTCTGCGGCGCGCCCGCGCTGCGGGCCCATGCCGATTCACGGCGCGGGCCATCGCGCCCCAAGGCGTCGCGATGGCCCCTGACGGGCCTCAATGCGCCTGCGAAGGCACCGCCAGGTCCGGCATCACGTTCATGATGCGCAGCGTCTGCTGCACCACCTGGCTGAACACCGGCGCCGCGACCAGCCCGCCGAAGTACTTGCCCGCCCCAGGCTCGTCGACCATCACCGCGACGATGATGCGTGGCTTGTCGATCGGCGACATGCCGGTGTACCAGGCGCGGTACTTGTTGCCGGCGTAGCCCTTGCCCTCCTGCTTGTGGGCGGTGCCGGTCTTTCCGCCGACCGAATAGCCGACCGTCTGCGCCAGCGGCGCCGTGCCGCCGGGCGCCGCGGCCAGGTGCATCATCTGCCGCACCTCGCTCGCGATCTGCGGCGTGAACACCGGGATGCCGACCGGCGGCGCATCGCTCTTGAGCAGCTTCACCGGGATCACCTCGCCACCGTGCGCGAACGCGGTGTAGGCATGCGCGATCTGGAACAGCGAGGCCGACAAGCCATAGCCATAGGACATGGTGGCCTGCTCGATCGGCCTCCATGCCTTCCACGGCCGCAGCCGCCCGGTGATGGCGCCCGGAAACTCCGTCTGCGGCTTCTGCCCGAAGCCGAGCGAAGTGAACGAATCCCACATCTCGTGCGGCGTCATGCGCTGCGAGATCCTGGTCGCGCCGACGTTGCTCGACTTCTGGATCACGCCGATGACGTTGAGCACGCCGAAGTTCTCGTCATCGTGGATGGTGGCGCCGGCCACCGTGATGCGGCCCGGGTTGGTGTCGATGATCGTCTGCGGCGTGATGCGGCCCAGCTGCAGCGCGGTGGCGACGGTGATGGGCTTCATCGTCGAGCCGGGCTCGAACACGTCGGTCATCGCGCGGTTGCGCAGGTGGTCGCCGCTGAGGTCGCTTCGGTCGTTGGGGTTGAAGCTGGGGTAGTTGGCCATCGCGAGCAACTCGCCGGTCACTGCATCGACCACCACGCAACTGCCGGCCTTCGCCTTGTTCTCGATCACCGCGTCGCGGATCTTCTCGTAGGCGACGTACTGGATCCGTTCGTCGATGCTGAGCTGCACGTCGTCGCCGTTGTCCGGCGGCACCGCCTCGCCCACGTCTTCCACCACGCGCCCGAGCCGGTCCTTGATGACGCGGCGCGAGCCGGCCTTGCCGGCCAGACTGTGGTCGAAGGCCAGCTCCACGCCTTCCTGGCCCTGCTCCTCGATGTTGGTGAAGCCGGCCACATGCGCAGCGGCCTCGCCTTCAGGGTAGAGGCGCTTGAAGTCGCTGCGCTGGTAGAGGCCCTTGATGTTGAGCTCTGCCAGCTTGCGCGCGACGGCCACGTCGACCTGGCGCTTGATCCAGACGAAGCTCTTGTCCTCGTCGGCCAGCTTCTTGTCGAAGTCCTTCTGTGGCATGCCCAGCACTTGCGCGGCATCGCGCAGCCTGGCCTGCACGCTCGGGTCGTCGCGCTCGATGTCCTCCGGGATGGCCCAGATGCTGGGCGCCGGCACGTCGGCCGCGAGGATCTGGCCGTTGCGGTCCAGGATGCGGCCGCGGCTGGCCGGCATGTCGAGCGTGCGCACGAAGCGAACCTCGCCCTGGTGAATGAAATACTGGTTGTTGAAGACCTCGACATAGGCCGCACGCGCAGCCAGCAGCGCGAAGCCGAATGCCATGCTGCCGACGATGAACTTGCTGCGCCACAGCGGCGTCTTGCTTGCGAGCAGGGGACTGGTGGCGTATCGGACGCCGGGGCCATTGCGGCTCATGAAAGGCTGCTCACGGTTGTTGATGTTGGTTGGAGAGGGTTGCGAGGCACGGGATAGACGGGCAGCCGTTGGCGAAGTTCCGCCGCGCCAGGGCATTTCGAAGGCCCGGGGCCGCGCCGCTAAAATACCGCCCGCACCGCTGCTCCGAGGCGCCGCATTTTTTCAACCACCCGGGGCCATGTAGAGGACTACCATGTACAAAAACCTCGTGGCCGCGATCGCGGCTGCCTGCGCTTTTTCATCTCCCGCTTTTTCCCAGACCCCCGCGCCCGCCAGTGCGCCGCTCAAGGTCGGCTTCGTCTACGTTGCGCCGCTGACCGATGCCGGCTGGGTCCATCAGCACGAGCTGGGCCGCAAGGCCGTCGAGGCTGCGCTACCCGGCAAGGTCAAGACCACCTATGTCGAGAACGTCTCCGAAGGCGCCGACGCCGAGCGCGTCATCCGTGACCTGGCCCAGCAAGGCAACAAGCTCATCTTCACCCCGAGCTTCGGCTACATGGAGCCGACGCTGAAGGTGGCGCGCGACTTCCCCGACGTGAAGTTCGAATCGGTGACCGGCCTCAAGACGGCTGACAACGTCGCCATCTCCAACGCGCGCTACTACGAGGGCCGCTACCTGGCCGGCGTCGCCGCGGGCCGCATGACGAAGACGCACCTGGCCGGCTACGTCGCGGGCTTCCCGATCCCCGAGGTGCTGCAGGGCATCAACGCCTTCACGCTTGGCATGCGCTCGGTCGACCCGAAGGCGCAGGTCAAGGTCGTGTGGCTCGACGAATGGTTCAACCCGCCGAGGGAGCGCGATGCCGCGATGTCACTGTTCAACCAGGACGTCGACGTGATCGCCTTCCACACCGGCTCCACCGCCGTCATGAGCGCCGCCCAGGAGCGCGGCAAGATGGCCGTGGCCTACCACTCCGACATGCGCAAGGTGGCGCCCGACGCCCAGATCGTCGCCGTCACGCACGAGTGGGGCGGCTACTACACGCAGCGCGCCCGCGCCGTGCTGGACGGCACCTGGAAAAGCGGCTCGATCTGGGGCGGCGTGAAGGAAGGAATGATCCGCGTCGGCGATTTCGGCAGCAAGGTGCCGAAGTCCGTACAGGACGAGGTGCTGGCCCGCCAGCGCGACATCGGCAGCGGCAAGCTCCTGCCCTTTGCCGCGACGGCCGACGTGCGCGACAACCAGGGCCGCGTGGTAATCCCGAAGGGAAGCTCGCTCACGGATGCCCAGATCCTGCAGATGAACTGGCTGGTCGAAGGCGTGCAGGGCAAGGTGAGTCGCCAGGGCGCTTGATGACTCAGCAAGCTTGGGGACCCTGAAGGTGCGGAGATCCCGTAGCGAGGGCGGTGTCCGCTGCAGGAATATTCACACCTTCAGTCGATGAAGCCGCGCGTGCGCTTGAAGTACGCCGCATCTTCCGGAATCGACTTGATGCGAACCGCGGGCTGCCCGGCATAGAGCACGCACTCCTCGGCATGCGCCTTGTTCAGCACCGATCCCGCACCCAGGATGCAGCGATCGGGCAGCACCGCCCCGCCGATCGCGGTGATGCGCGTGCCCACCAGGCAATAGGCGCCGATCGAGATCGGCTTGCAGTCCTGGCGCGCCGTCACGGCGTCGATGCCGTGCGTGATGAGCTGCGAGTGATATCCGGCCACGGTCGTGAAGGCGCCGATCGAGACGCGGTCGGTGCAATCGATGATGTGCGACTTGGTGATGGCGGCATGGGCGCCGAGCAGCAGGGCGGGGTCGCGCCCCGTTCGATGCGAGAAATGGGCGCCCGCGGGCGGGTGGCCGGTGATCCAGTTGCCCCGCTCGATGCGTGAATATTCGCCGCACGCCACGCGTCCCAGGTGAATGGCGACATTGAAATGCCCGATGTACGCATGCTCGCCCATCTCCAGTTCACCCGGGAAGATGTACGAGAGCCCGATGCGCGCGCTGTCCGCGATGCGATAGCCCCACACCTTGCGCAGCAGCCAGCGCTTCAGCGGCCAGGGTAGGGCCACGACGAGGAGCGACAGCAGCTTCTTCATGCGGCTTGGCGGGCGTCGATCGCCTTGCGGTAGGTGTCGATGTAGCCCCGGGCCATGCGCTCGGACGTATAGAAGGAGGCGTTCTCGAGACCCAGCCTGCGCATCTCATCCAGGCGCGGCGCGGCCTGCTCGATCGCGCTTGCGAGTCCATCGGCGTCTTCCGGCTGCACATAGACCGCGGCCGTGCCGCCGATCTCGTTCATCGGCGCCACGTCGGAGGTGAACACCGGGCAGCCGCAGGCCTGCGCCTCGATGATGGGCCAGCCGAAGCCCTCCTGCAGCGAGGGAAACAGCAGGGCCGTGGCCTGCGAATAGAGCGCGCACAAATCTTCATGCGACACGTTCTTGGCCAGGATGATCTTGTCGGAGACTCCGCTGGAGCGGGCGAGTTCATCCAGCGGAGGGGACAGTGGCGGCCCCACGATCAGCAACTTGTCGGCCACCGGCGGCTGCCCGCTCGCGACGGCGCGCCGCTGCAACTCGATGAACGCCCTGATGATGGTGATGCGGTTCTTGCGCGGCATGTCGGCGCCAATGTGCATCACATAGCGGTCCTGCGGTCCCAGGCCGACTTTGCAGACCACGGGTGCGGCGGCCTCGGGCGCCACCGGCGCGAAGGCAGCGTTGAGGCCATTCAGGACCACGCCCACCTTGCCTTCCTGGGCCAGGCGCAGTTCCAGCAGGTGGCGGCGCGTCAGGTGGGATACGCAGGCGACTTCATCGGTGCGGTCCAGCCCTTTGGAGATCAGTCGCTGGAAGACGCGCCCGGTCCAGCCCACATTCCAGCCGGGAATCATGCCGAGACCGGCCTGGATCGCGATGACGTCGTGGCAGGTCACGATATTCGGCCTCGCGGTCACGCGGGGCACGTACATCGCGTTGGAGTGGTCCGTGACATGCACCACGTCGGCCCAGCGCACATGCCGCTTCAGCGTGAACGGGAACAGCACGAACTTGTCGACATAGCCCACCCATTTCCGCAGGCGCTCGGGCCACGGCAGCCGCTGCACCCAGGGCATGGGCGTGACCAGGCGCACGTCATGGCCCAGCCGCGTCATTTCGCGTTGGATGACGGCCTGGAACAACAGCATGCTCGTCTGCCCGTCCGCGGGCAGGTTACCTATCAGCAGCACTTTCATTGATTGCAGAGATCCAGATCCGGGGGAAGGGGTCGAGTTCTCAAGGAAAGGGCTCCCTGGAATTCACGACGATTGTGTACGGTTGCGGATACTAATTATCGGTACGCAAGCATCATTGACGTGGCGTTTCTGCTTAAGCTACCCCCCATGAAAGCGTACCGTGCCTCACTTTTGCGATTTGATTTCGATGGAGGCGCCCTGTTTGACGAAGATGGCTTGCTGGTCGTCGGCGCCGATTCCCGCGGTCGGCAGGTCGTGGTCGACGCCGGGCCATGGCACCAGGTGGTCCCTCGCCATGCCGGCCTCGACGCAATAAGCCTACCCGGGCGCATCCTGGCGCCGGGATTCATCGACATGCATATCCATTTCCCGCAGACCGACATCATCGGGGCGCCTGCGGATGGGTTGCTCCCATGGCTGGAGAACTACACCTTCCCTGCCGAGAGCCAGTTTGCCGACCCGGCGCATGCCGCGCAGGTGGCCGAGGTCTTCCTGGACGAGTTGATGCGCAATGGCGTGACCACCGCGCTCACCTTCGCCACCTCGCACCCGAGTTCCGTCGAAGCCATCTTTTCGGCGGCACAGCGGCGCAAGCTGCGCATGATGGCTGGCAAGGTGCTTCAGGATCGTCATTCGCCAGATGGTGTACGGGACGAAACTGAACAGAGCCTGATCGACACCGAAGCGCTGATCCGGCGCTGGCACAACGTCGACCGCCTCGGCTATGCCATCACCCCGCGCTTTGCGCCGACCTGCACCGACGAGCAATTGCGCGGCGCAGGCAAGCTGGCCGCGCGCTATCCCGACACCTGGATCCACACCCACGTGGCCGAGAACGAGGACGAGGTGAAGTGGGTCATGAAGCTGTTCCCCAAGGCGCGCTCCTACCTGGACGTCTACCTTGGCTTCGACCTGATGCGCGAGCGATCGATTTATGCGCACTGCATCCATTTCGACGACGACGATCGCCGCCTCATGCGCGAGACCGGTGCGGCTGCTGCCGTCAGCCCGACCAGCAATCTGTTCCTGGGCAGCGGGTTCTTCGATTTCGAGGGCGCCGATCGCATCGGCTACCGCTATGGGCTGGCCAGCGACGTGGGCGGCGGCACCAGCTTCAGCCCCTTCCACACCATGCTCGCCGCCTACTACGTGGGTCGCGAGGGCCGGACCAAGCCGGGCCTGAGCATCCCGCCCTCGCAACTGTGGTGGCGTCACACCGCCGGCGCGGCGCGTGCGTTGGGACTCGATGGCGTGATCGGCAACCTGCAGCCCGGCTGCGAGGCCGACTTCCTGGTGCTGGACCCCAAGGCGACGCCGCTGCTGGCGCGCAAGACCGGGCGGGCCAACAGCCTGGAGGAACTGCTGTTTTCGCTGATCGTGCTGGGCGACGACCGGGTGATCGAGCGGACGGTGATCTCGCAAGCGGCGCCCTCGGCGGGTGGCGTGCCAAAATCCACGCCCACTTCCCGCAGCCCCGACTTCACATGAGCATCAAGAGCGACAAATGGATCCGGCGCATGGCCGAGAGCAACGGCATGATCGAGCCCTTCGAGCCGGGCCAGATCCGCGAACGCGAAGGCCACAAGATCATCAGCTACGGCACCTCCAGCTATGGCTATGACATCCGCTGCGCGCCGGAATTCAAGGTTTTCACCAACATTCACAGCACGGTGGTCGACCCCAAGAACTTCGACGAGAAGAGCTTCGTCGACATGCATGGCGACTACTGCATCATCCCGCCCAACAGCTTCGCGCTGGCGCGCACCGTCGAGTACTTCCGCATCCCGCGCAACGTACTGACCATCTGCCTCGGCAAGAGCACTTATGCGCGCTGCGGCATCATCGTCAACGTGACGCCCTTCGAGCCCGAATGGGAAGGCTACGTGACGCTGGAGTTCAGCAACACCACGCCGCTGCCGGCCAAGATCTACGCGGGCGAAGGCTGCGCGCAGGTGCTGTTCTTCGAGAGCGACGAGGTCTGCGAGACCAGCTACAAGGACCGTGGCGGCAAGTACCAGGGTCAGCGCGGCGTGACGCTTCCAAAGGCCTGAGTTCCTACGCCCGCTTGCGCCGCGCGCTCCCAGCCGTCGTGCGCACGCTCGTTCAGCATGGCGCTGCCGTCGCGCACCGGGCGCGTCGCTCCAAAGGGGACCTTCATGCTGGATTCGATCAACGAGGTGCGCCAACTGTCGCCGCTGCGCAAGTTGCTGGTTGCCGTACTCGTGGCGATCGTGTTGGCGCAAGCCGTGGCCATGGCGATGATTGCCCACTCCCAGGTCCGCGCGGCCGAGTGGCGCGCGGCTGCCGAAGCGCAACGTCGCACGGAGGTCGCGCAACGCCCGTCGCGCCCGGCGGCGTTGGGGGATGGCGTCATGACCGTCGGTTACACGCCCCACCGTTGAGCCATTACTATTCACGCGCTATCCGGCGCCGCCGGTGAGGAGACAGCCATGAGATGGGAAGGCAACGAACAATCGGACAACGTCGAGGATCGACGGGATGGTGGCGGCGGAGGAGGCGGCGGATTCATCGGCGGTCGCAGTATCGGCATCGGCACGATCGCGGTGGCGTTGATCGGCGGATGGGTGCTGGGTATCAACCCGCTCACCATGCTCGGCATGCTCAGCGGCGGCGGCTCGCCGCAAGTGCAGCAGCAACCCGGGCCGGCCCACAAGCCGCCCGCCAACGATCGCGAAGCGGCCTTCGTGTCCACCGTGCTCAAGAATACCGAAGTCGTGTGGACGGCGATCTTCCAGCAGAACGGCAAGACCTACACGCCGCCCCGGCTCGTGCTCTTTCGCAACGCCACGCCCACCGCTTGCGGCACCGGCCAGTCGGCCATGGGCCCGTTCTACTGCCCCGGCGACAAGAAGGTCTACATCGACCTGGCTTTTTACGACACGCTCAAGAACCGCCTGGGCGCGCCTGGCGAGTTTGCGCAGGCGTACGTGATCGCGCACGAGGTCGGCCACCATGTGCAGGATGAACTCGGCGTGACCGGCAAGGTCGACGCGATGCGCAATCGCCTCAGCGAGACCCAGAACAACGCCCTGAGCGTGCGCGTCGAACTGCAGGCGGATTGCTTCGCGGGCGTTTGGGCCCGCAATTCGCAGGAGTCGAAGCAATGGCTCGATCCCGGCGATATCGAGGCGGCCATGAACGCCGCGCAGAAGATCGGTGACGACGCGCTGCAGCGTTCGGCGGGGCGCGCGGTGGTGCCGGACAGCTTCACCCACGGCACCAGCGCCCAGCGCCAGCACTGGTTTGGCGCTGGTTATGAGAGCGGCAAGATCCAGTCCTGCGATACCTTCGCGGCGCGCAGCCTCTAGCGCTGCCGTAGTCTGGCGCGGAACGAATCCCGGTCAGGCCGCGACTTTTTTCCTGGCCTTTGCAGGAATGGCGGTGTCCAGCATGTGCGCTGCGATGGCGCGGGCCGTAGCTGCCGCGCCGCTGCCGAACTCGAGCTGGCCGGACACCGAGGCGCCGTCATAGAGCAGCATCAGCTGCCGCGCCAGCGCTTCCGGATCGGCGGCGCCGGCGTCCCGGGCCAGCCCCGTGAAGAGCTCCCGCATCCAGCCCCGCGCGTCGTCGCAGGTGGACTGGATGACGCCGCCTGCCTTTGATTCGCTGGCCGCGCGATTGAAGGCGCAACCGCGGAAATTGCCGCTTGCCATGAGGTCTTCCATGGCATCGAACACGCCGAGCAGGCGGTCCCGCGGAGTCGTGTACGTCGCGAGCCTCGCGGTGATGCGCAGCCTGCGCGCCTCCTGCCGGGACTGCAGGTAGGCGCGAATCAGTTCTTCCTTGCTGCCGAAGCAGTCGTAGAGCGAGGCCTTGGCCACGCCGGCGCGCTCGATCACGCGCTCGATGCCGACGGTGTGGATGCCGCCTTCATAGAACAGCTCGTCGGCAGCCGCCAGCAAGCGCTCGCGGGCGGAGCCGCGCTGCGGGGCAAGGGATTTTTTCGTTTCCATGGGCTTGACATTACCAGACCGGTCTGTACACTGCAACCACCAGACAGACTTGTCTGTTCGATGTCAGCCAGCTCGAACGAAGAGGCCGCCCACCATGACCAATGCCCGCACCAGCCTTTCTCACCCCGCCGCCGTGCTGCCGGCCGCTCGGCGCCTGTCGCCCAATGCGGCTTTCCTGCTGCAGGCCTCGATCACGCTGGGCTTCCTGGCCGGGTCGAGCGCGCCGACGCCCTTCTATGCGATCTACCAGCGCGCCTGGGGCTTCTCGTCGACGATGCTGACGGTCGCGTTCGGCGTCTATGCGATCGCGGTGCTGTTGGCGCTGCTGTTCGGCGGTCGGCTGTCGGACCACGTGGGCCGCCGGCCGGTGCTGATCGGCGCGGCGCTGGCCCAGGCGGCAAGCATGGTGATCTTCGCCAATGCCGATGGCTTGTCGGACCTGCTGCTGGCGCGCGTGGTGCAGGGTGTCTCGGCAGGCGTGGCCATCGCCACGGCCGGGGCCGGGCTGCTGGACATCGACAAGAGTCGCGGCGCGCTGGCCAATTCGCTTGCGCCGATGATGGGCACGGCCGTCGGCGGACTGGCCGCGGGGCTGATGATCCGCTACCTGCCCGCGCCGATGCACCTGGTCTACGCAGTGCTGGGCGTCGTGTTCGTGGCGCAGGCGGCGCTCGTGTACTTCATGGCGGAGACCGCGGCCGTGAAGGGCGGCGCGCTGGCGTCGCTGCGGCCCCGCATGTCGGTGCCGGTTGGCGTGCGCGGGCCGCTGTTGCGCGTCACGCCGGCGCTGGTGTCGGTGTGGGCCCTGGCCGGTTTCTATGCGTCCCTGGGGCCGACCCTGCTGATCGGTCTCACCGGCGGCGCCGGCTCGGTGATCCTGGGCAGCAGCGCGTTGTTCGTGCTGGCCGGCAGTGGCGCCCTGTCCGTCCTCGCGACGCGGGCGCTGGAGCCTCATGCATTGCTGCGACTCGGCGCGAGTGCCCTGCTGGTGGGCATGTCCACGGCCATGGCCGCCGTGGCGCTGCGCATGCCGGCTCTGTTCCTGCTCGGCACGGCGCTGGCCGGCGTCGGCTTCGGCACAGGATTCCAGGGCGCGCTGCGGACCATCGTTGCGCTGATCCAGCCGCAGGAGCGCGCCGGCGTGCTGGCGGTGCTGTTCGTGATCTCGTACCTGGCGATGGGCCTGCCGGCGATGATCGCGGGTTACGACGTCGCGCACCAGGGCGACATCGCGCGCACGGCGTACGAGTTCGGCTCGGGCGTGATCCTGCTGTCGGCGCTGGCATTCTTCGGCGCGGTCCGGCGCTGATCCGGCACGCCGGATTGCGGGGTTTTTCTCTGGTTTTTTGCTCAGATTTGCGGCAGTGCGACAATCGAGGGTTAATGACCAGTTCTTTTTCCAATCTTTCGCTGGCTGAACCGCTGGCGCGCGCCGTGGCCGAAATGGGCTACGAGACCATGACCCCGATCCAGGAGCAAGCCATTCCGGTGGTGCTCGCGGGTCAGGACGTGATGGGCGCGGCCCAGACCGGGACCGGCAAGACGGCAGCCTTCGCGCTGCCCCTGCTGCAGCGGATGCTCAAGCACGAAAACGCTTCCACTTCGCCGGCGCGCCATCCGGTGCGCGCCCTGGTGCTGCTGCCCACGCGCGAACTCGCCGTGCAGGTCGCGCAACAGGTCGAGCTGTACGCCAAGTACACGAACCTGCGCAGCGCGGTCGTGTTCGGCGGCATGGACATGAAGCCGCAGACGCTGGAGCTCAAGAGGGGTGTCGAAGTGCTCGTGGCCACGCCCGGCCGTTTGCTCGACCACATCGAGGCCAAGAACGCGGTGCTCAACCAGGTCGAGTACGTGGTGCTCGACGAAGCCGACCGGATGCTGGACATCGGCTTCCTGCCGGACCTGCAGCGGATCCTCAGCTACCTGCCCAAGCAGCGCACCACGTTGCTGTTCTCCGCGACCTTCTCGCCGGAAATCAAGCGGCTGGCCGGCAGCTACCTGCAGAACCCGGTCACGATCGAGGTGGCCCGGCCGAACGAGACGGCCTCCACCGTCGAGCAGCATTTCTACAGCGTGAGCGACGACGACAAGCGTCGCGCGCTCAAGCAGATCGTGCGTCAGCGCGGCATCACGCAGGCCTTCGTGTTCGTCAACAGCAAGCTCGGTTGCGCGAGGCTCGCGCGTTCGCTGGAGCGCGAGGGCCTCAAGACCACGGCGCTGCACGGCGACAAGAGCCAGGACGAGCGCCTGAAGGCCCTGGACGCTTTCAAGAAGGGCGAGGTCGACCTGCTCGTGTGCACCGACGTCGCGGCGCGCGGCCTCGACATCAAGGACGTGCCGGCGGTGTTCAACTTCGACATCCCGTTCAACGCCGAGGACTACGTCCACCGCATCGGCCGCACCGGCCGTGCCGGCGCTTCCGGCCTGGCCGTGAGCTTTGCCAGCGGCGGCAACGATGCGCGCCTGGTGGCCGACATCGAGAAGCTGATCAAGAACAAGATCGAACTCGAAGCCCTCGAGTTCGATGAAGACCGTCCGCGTGGCCGCATCAACGACGGCCGTCGCCACTGGCGCGAAGAGGGCGAGGCCGGCGATGCGCGCGACGTGCTGGACGCGCCGCGCGAACGCGGTGGCGAGTTGCGTGGGTTGCGCGGCGGTGGTCGTCCGCACCGTGCGCCCGCCGCGCCGCGCGATCCGTTCTTCGACCAGCCCTACGAACCGGGCCAGCGCGAGGCCGCACCGGCATGGGAAGCGGCTGCGAAGAGCACGCCCCCGGTGCGCGGCATCTCGGCCAACATCAAGAGCAAGCGCAAGGTCGCCGCCCTGTTCAAGACCCCTGAGCCGAGCAACTGAAGCTCAAGCCGGACGCGCGACGACAAAAAAGCCAGGTTCAGCCTGGCTTTTGACTTTGGGCGCAGTGCACCTCGATGTGCTCGCGCTCGGCCAGCGTGGCGCCGATGCGCGCTGCGCTCAGGCATCCACCCCAGACGCAGCCGGTATCGGTCGAGAGCAGGTCGGGACGCGACAGCCAGCCCAGCGTGGACCAGTGGCCGAATGCCACCGTGGCCGTGGCTGTACGCCGGCCAGGCACGTCGAACCAGGGCATGAATCCGGGCGGGGCCGAAGCGGCATCGTCCTTGGCCTCGAACTCCATCACGCCCTTGGCATCGCAGAAGCGCAGGCGGGTCAGCGCGTTGACGATGACGCGCAGGCGCTCGATGCCGACGAGCGTGTCGCGCCACTGTGCCGGCTTGTTGCCGTACATGTCGTGCAGGAATTCGCCGTATGCGGAGCCTTGCAGCACGGATTCGACTTCCGAGGCGCAGGCCAGCACATCGCCCACGTTCCATTGCGGCAGCACGCCGGCATGGACCATCAGCAGGTCCGATCCGCCGATGGCTTCATGCAGCGCCATGTGCTGGTGGCGAAGCCAGTCGAGCATGGCATCGCGGTCCGGCGCCTCGAGCACGCCCGCCAGCGTGTCGCGCCGGCCCGCCTTGTGCGCGCCCGATGCGACTGCCAGCAGGTGCAGGTCGTGGTTGCCGAGCAGGCTGCGCGCCGACGCGCCGTAGCCGTGCGCGCGACGGAGCACGCTCGCCGACCCGGGGCCGCGATTGACCAGGTCGCCAAGCAGTACCAACCGGTCGCGGCTCGGCGAGAAATCGATCTTGTCCAGCAGCCGTCCAAGCGCCTCGTCGCAGCCCTGCACGTCGCCTATCAAGTAAAGTGCCATGCTTCCCATTCTCCCCCGCGTTCATGGATGTTTTCCTCCTGGCCGTGCTGACGACGCTCAACGCGTTGTTCTCCATGTCCGAAATGGCCCTTTCGACCAGCCGCCGTGCGCGGCTCGCGGCAATGGCCGAAACGGGCGATGCCGGCGCCGTGGCCGCGCTGCGCCTGATGGAAGACCCGACGCAGTTCCTCTCCACGGTGCAGATCGGCATCACCTCGATCAGCATGCTCAGCGGCATCGTGGGCGAGGCCGCCTTCGCTGCGCCGCTGGCCGACTGGTTCGAGACGCTGGGCATGGGCAAGGGGGCCGCGAGCGTGGTCTCGACGGGGCTGGTGGTGACGGTCATCACCTTCTTCACCATCCTCGTGGGCGAACTGGTGCCCAAGCGCATCGGGCAGTTGTATCCGGAGCCGGTGGCGCGCTGGGTTTCGCGGCCGATGCGTGCTGTGGCCACGGGCGCCAAGCCCTTCGTGCTGCTGCTGTCGGGCGCGACCGCCATGATCCTGCGCTTCCTGCGCATCGATGCCAACGCGGCGCGAGTCGTCACCGAGGAGGAGATCTCGGCGAGCCTGGAAGAGGGCGTGGATGCGGGCGTCATCGAGCACCATGAGCACCAGATGGTGCGCAACGTGTTCCACCTGGACGACCGGCGCCTGTCGTCACTGATGGTTCCACGCGCCGACATCGAATGGCTGGAGGCCAGCGATTCGGTGGCCCAGGCCCTGCGGAAGGTCGCGGACGCCGGCGCGCTGAACATCGTGCATTCGTGGTATCCGGTCTGCCGGAATTCGCTCGACGACGTGGTCGGCGTGATCAGCGTGGCGCGCTTGTTGCATCTGGGTCCGCAGCATGAGGGCGTGATCGAATCGGCGGCGCAGCCGGCATCGTTCGTGCCGGAGACGTTGACCGGCATGGAGTTGCTGGAGCAGTTCCGGGAGCGGGCCGGCCGGCTGGTGTTCGTCGTCGACGAGTATGGCGAGGTCCAGGGCCTGATGACGCCGCGGGATCTGCTGGAGGCCATTACCGGCGAATTGCAGCCCGGGATGCAGACCGATGCATGGGCGACGCATCGGGAGGATGGCACCTGGGAGCTCGATGGATTGATGCCCGTGTCAGAATTGAGGGCTCGACTTGCCATCAAGGAATTGCCCGACGAGGAGCGCGGTCGCTACAACACGGTGGCCGGGCTGCTGATGTCGGTGTCCGGCCAGTTGCCGACAGTGGGCGAGCGCATCGATTGCGCGGGATGGACCTTCGAGGTGGCGGCGCTCGATGGCAGGCGAATCGACAAAGTGCTGGCAAGTCCCGACACGACCTACAACCCGGAAGATGGCTGAATACCGCCGACCCGAATGATTTCTCCATGAGCCAGGAACCTCTCCGCATCACCGTTGGCCCCCGATGGCAGTTTTTCACCTACCAGCGTGAGGGCTTTCAATTGATTGGCACCGTGCAGCGCGGCATGCAGATCGGTGCACTGGCGAAGATGCCCGATGGTGACTATGCGCAGGTCAACGGCGACATCGTCGAGACGCTGAACCGCAGCCGCGTCGAGTTCGCATTGCGCGCCGCCACGGGCACCAAGCCGGGCGAGCCGATCGTCAACATCCCCCGCGCGCCTTCGCCGGCGGTGGTGGTGACGGTGAAGAAGAAGCGCCGCATCGTCCTGCCGCCGAGCGAATAAAGGCGCCGTACGGCCGGCGTGACCTTGCGGCAATGGGCCGCTCGCGTATTCAGCCTATGAGGCGATCCGGAGCGACAGCAATTTCGCGGGTCGGTGCGATGCGCCGTGGAGCTGACGCGGGAACTGCTTCCGTACAGCTTCAGTCAGCGCGCGCCGTGTCGAATGGACCCGAACTTCAGCCCTGGCGCTTGAAGTACTGCACCTCACGTTCATGCTGCTTTGCTTGCGCCATGGAATCGAAGGTGCCAAGGTTGCGTCGCTTTCCGGTCTTGGGATCGACCTTGCGGGAGTAGAGGCGGTATTCGCCGGAGGCGAGCTTGCGGATCATGCTGGGCTCCTTCTGTGTTGACGGCCAGTCGGGGCAGCTTCGATCCTTGGGCTGCGCCGTGTGTAGTACGGCTTCACCTCGTGCTGCCAGCGCTGGCTTTCATGCGCTCGGCGATCGCGCAGTTCTCCCCGCGCTGGTACCGCAGGCCCGGCGCCTGAGGCGCCCGGTCAGCGCCCTTCGGCGCGCAGCGCGGCCTTCTGGATCTTGCCGGCCGGCGTCATCGGCAGTTCGGTGCGCAGCACGACCTGGCGTGGCATCTTGTAGTCGGCGATCTGGCCGGCGCAGTGCGCCAGCACCTCGGCCTCGGTCAGGTCGCTGTCTTCGCGGGCGATGACGTAGTAGCGGCCGACCTCGCCAAGCACCTTGTCGGGCACGCCGATGCCGGCGACCATCAGCACGGCCGGATGCTTCGCGATGTGCGCCTCGACCTCGGCGGGGTAGACGTTGAAGCCGCCCTGGATGTACATGTCCTTCATGCGGCCCTTGAGCGTGATGTAGCCGCGCGCATCGACGATGCCCATGTCGCCCGTGTGCAGCCAGCCGCCCTCGAAAGCGCCGGAGCCTGCTGCCGCGCCGATGTAGTCGCGCACCACGCCCAGTCCCCTGAAATGCAGCTCGCCGATCTCGCCCGGCGGCAGTGCATGGTCGTCCGCTCCGACCGCACGGACCTCGGCGCCTTCGAGCGGCTTGCCGATGCTTTGCATGAGGTCTTCGTCGGCGCAGCCCCACGGGGTCATGACCAGCGCGCCGGAGGCCTCGGAGAGGCCGTAGAGGTTCATGATCGTCGCACCCTGCATGCGCTGCTGCAGTTGCGAGAGAAGCGTGCTGTCGACGTTGGAGCCGCCCGTGATGATGAGTCGCACCGACGACAGGTCGACCGATTCCGACTCGGGGTGCATGAGGATCAGGGTCATCATCGTCGGCACGCCCACCAGGATCTGGGGCGGACGCTTGCGGATCATGTCGAGCACGGTCCTGGCCTTGAAGCTCGCGACCAGCTCGCAGCTTCCGCCGACGAGCAGTTGCGACAGGATGCCGCAGGTGATGCCGCCGACATGGTTGAGCGGATTTGACAGCTGCATCAGGTCGCCGGCGCGCGCTTTCGTGTGGCGGGCCTGGCCGCCGGCCGAGGCGAGCAGGCTGGCATGGGTCAGGGCGCAGCCCTTGGGACGGCCGGTGGTGCCGGAGGTGTAGATGACCATGGCCAGGTCGTCGGGCTGCACGGTGGTAGTGGCGGTTTCCACGCCCCCAGGGCCAGGCCGCCCCTGGCTCGTCCCCTGCGGGGGATCGAGACGAGATGGCAAAGCCACATCGACTTGAGAGCGCGCGGCGTCGGCGTCTGCGGACTGCATCTTCCGGAACGCTTCGCTGCCGATGGCGATGACCTGGCGCAGCGCCGGGAGGCGCGCGGCCATGCGATCGAACATCGCGAGGCAATCGAATCCATCGACCTTGTCGAGCGTGAACACCATCCTGGCCTCGCTGTCGGCCAGCATGTATTCGATCTCCGCGTCGCGGTAGCGGGCGCTGAGCGCGACCACGGCCACGCCGATGCGGGTGGCCGCAAAGAACAGTTGCAGCCACTCGATCTGGTTGTGCGACAGCACCGCGATGCGGTCGCCCCGCGCAAGGCCCGCATCCTGCATCGCGCTGGCCATGCGTCGGCTTGCCATGTGCATGTCGGCGAATGAATGGGCCGTGTCGCCGTCGATCCAGGCCTCGATCTGGGGATGCAGCGAAGCAGCGCGTTCGAGGGCCTGGGGCAAGGTGGAAGCAGTGAAGGGGTTGGCGTGCATCGCCGCAGGGTAAGTGCGTTGCCATGGGCTGGCTTGCGTCTACTCGCTGGCTGCGGGTGTCAGCACGGGATGGCTTGCGGCCGAGCGGGCCGCTTGCCAAATCCGGCTAACGCGCGGCCACGTTGCGGGCTTACCGTCGCGCGTATTCCATGAACCACAAGGAGCACGGGGCGATGACGCGGTCAGACCACCCGGGCGGCCCGGGGCGAAGGCGCTTCCTGGCGGCGATGTCCGGCATGGCCGTGGCAGCCGCGGCTCCGTCGATCGCGCTCGCGCACGCCGGGCATGCCGCACCGGTGAGCGAATCGCCTGCGCAGACGCTGCTGCGGCCCGACCGACCCGTTGCCCGCCTGCGGCTGCGCATGGCCGGTGGCGGGACGTCCGAATTGCGCACGCTGGTCGACGGGCAGGTGACTGCCGTGCAATTGATGTTCACCGGCTGCGGCACCACCTGCCTCATGCAAGGCGCGCTCTTCGCGGCCTTGCAGGAAAGGCTGGCCGGCCAAAGCCGCGACCGTCGCCTGCTCTCGATCAGCATCGACGCATTGGGCGACGACCCGAAGGTGCTGGCGGCGTGGCTGGGCCGCTTCGGCGCGCAAGGTGCGCGCTGGACCGCATGCGTGCCTTCCGTCGAGGAGACGGACCGGCTGCTGTCCGAGTTCAGCGTCGGATCCAGCGCGATCAACGCGGCTGAGCACCTGAACCGGGTCTTCATCGTGGACGCCGGCGGCTTCCTGCGGGTCGTCACGTCGCTCGATCCGTCTGCCGACCAGGTGATGCGGGCCATGGACCTCGGTCGCGGCTAGCTGCGTCTCTGGCCGCCGAAGAGTTGCCCGGGAGCCGCTCAGGAGCCGCCCACAAGCAGGCGACGAGCAGGCCACGACCGGGCCACGAGCAGCCACCGCGCGAAGCAGCCACTTCGCACAAGACCGCTCCCGCCCGATTGCCTAAGCTGCGCCATCCGCATCGTGCCGTGACCCGGCAAGGCATCACCACCCATGGCAATCATCGAGTCGACCGTTTCCCCCGGCAGCGAGGCCTTCGAGGCCAACCGCACGGGCATGCTGGCCTTGATCGAGCGTGTACGCACGTTCGAGCGGCGCAGCATCGCCACCTCGGCCAAGTCGCGCGAGCGTTTCGAGAAGCGCGGGCAGCTGCTGCCGCGCGAGCGCCTGTCGCTGCTGCTCGACCCGGGCACGCCATTCCTCGAGATCTCGTCCCTGGCGGGGCTGGGTCTCGACAACCCCGACCTGGAGAAAAGCGTGCCGGGCGGCGGCGTGATCGCCGGCATCGGCTGGGTGTCGGGCGTGCGGGTGATGGTCAATGCGTCGGACTCCGGCATCGATGCCGGCGCACTGCAGCCAATGGGCATCCCGAAGCAGATGCGCATCCATGAGCTGGCCCTGGAAAACAAGCTGCCGCTCGTTCAACTGGTCGAGAGCGCGGGCGCCAACCTCATGACCTACAAGGTCGAGGAGTTCATCATCGGCGGCGGCTTGTTCCGCAACCTGGCGCGCATCTCCGCGGCCGGGCTGCCGGTGCTGACGGTCACACATGGCTCGTCGACGGCGGGCGGCGCGTACCAGACGGGCTTGTCGGACTACATCGTGATGGTGCGCGGGCGTTCGCGGGCCTTCCTGGCCGGGCCGCCGCTGCTGAAGGCGGCCACCGGCGAAGTCGCGACCGAGGAGGAACTGGGCGGCGCGGTGATGCACACGTCGATCTCGGGGCTGGGCGATTACCTGGCGGAGGACGACCGCGATGCCATCCGCATCGCCCGCGAGATCCTTGCCAACATCGACTGGAACCGCGACATGCCGGCCGCGCCGGCGCGCAGCTTCAAGCCGCCGCGTTACGACGCAGAAGAACTGCTCGGCATCATGCCGATGGACCACAAGCGCCCGGTCGACATGAAGCAGGTCATCGCGCGCATCGCCGATGATTCCGAGTTCCTGGAGTTCGGCGAGAACTACGGCAGCGCCACGGTGGTGGGCCACATCAAGATCGAGGGCATGCCGCTCGGCGTGGTCACCAACAACGGCCCGATCGACGTGGCCGGCGCAACCAAGGCGACGCACTTCATCCAGGCCTGCTGCCAGTCGAAGACGCCGCTGCTCTACCTCAACAACACGACCGGCTTCATGGTCGGCAAGGACTACGAGGAGGCCGGCATGATCAAGCACGGCTCCAAGATGATCCAGGCCGTGACCAACGCGACGGTGCCGCAGATCACGATCTATTGCGGCGCGTCCTTCGGTGCGGGCAACTACGGCATGTGCGGCCGCGGCTTTCATCCGCGCTTCTGCTTCTCCTGGCCGAATGCCAAGACGGCGGTGATGGGCGGCGAGCAGGCGGCCAAGACGATGGTCATCGTCACCGAAGCCGCGATGAAGCGAAAGGGCGAAGTCGACCAGGCCAAGCTCGACGTGATGGAGAAACGCATCGTCGACCACTTCGACAGCCAGATGAGCGTGTTCACCACCAGCGCACGCCTGCTCGACGACGGCGTGATCGACCCGCGCGACACGCGCGAGGTGCTGAGCAAGGTGCTGTCGATCTGTCGCGACGCGGAACTGCGCGAGCCGCAGAAGATGCAGTTCTCCGTGGCCCGTCCCTGATCGCCGTATGCAACTCACCCCCGAACACGAGACGCTGCGCGACACGCTCAAGCGCTTCATCGACAAGGAGATCAACCCGCACGTCGACGCGTGGGAAAAGGCCGAGGTCTTTCCCGCGCACGAGGTGTTCAAGCGCCTGGGCGACCTGGGCTTCCTGGGGCTGACCAAGCCGGTGGAGAACGGCGGCTCGGGCCTCGACTACTCCTACGGCGCCGTGATGGCCGAGACGCTCGCGCACATGAACTGCGGCGGCGTGCCGATGGCCATCGGCGTGCAGACCGACATGGCCACGCCGGCACTGGCGCACCGCGGCAGCAAGGAACTGCGCGACGAGTTCCTGGCGCCGGCCATCGCGGGCGACTACGTGGCTTGCCTCGGCGTGTCGGAAGTCGGCAGCGGCTCCGACGTGGCGTCGATCAAGACCACGGCACGCAAGGACGGCGACGACTACGTCATCAACGGCGGCAAGATGTGGACCACCAATGGCACGCAGGCCGACTTCTGCTGCGTGCTGGCCAACACCTCCGATGGCGCGGCGCACCGCAACAAGTCGCTGATCATCGTGCCGATGAAGACCAAGGGCGTGGAGGTGGCGCGCAAGCTGGTCAAGTTGGGCATGCATGCGTCCGACACGGCCCAACTGCACTTCGACGACGTGCGCGTACCGCAGCGCCATCGCATCGGCGAGGAGGGCATGGGCTTCATGTACCAGATGGAGCAGTTCCAGATCGAGCGCTTGTGGGGCGCGCTCAACAACGTGGGCATGGCGCAGCGCGCGATCGACGTCACGGTCAAGTACACGCGCGAGCGGCAAGCCTTTGGCCGCTCCATCCTCGACAACCAGTGGGTGCACTACAAGCTGGCCGAACTGCAGACCGAGGTGGCCTGCCTCAAGGCGATCTGCTGGCAGGGCGTGGAAGAGGTCGTGGCCGGGCAGGACGCGACGCGCACCGCCACCATGGCCAAGCTCAAGGCCGGCCGCGTGATTCGACAGGTAGCAGACGGCTGCCTGCAGTTCTGGGGCGGCATGGGTTTCATGGACGAGAGCCCCATCTCGCGCATCTTCCGCGACGGTCGGCTCACTTCGATCGGCGGCGGCGCCGACGAAGTGATGCTGCAGATCCTCAGCAAGTTCATGGGCACCTTCCCGCTCAAGGGCACGGCCTGACCACCTATCGACGACGCAACCGGACGCACGTTCCATGACCGCACCGCAGAATCCTCCCTCGACTTCATTCGCGACTCCGTTCCGCAAGATCCTGATCGCCAACCGCGGCGAGATCGCGCTGCGCATCATCCGCAGCGCCCGCGCCCTCGGCTACCGCACGGTGGCGGTGTATTCCACGGCCGATGCCGACGCGCGCCATGTGCGCGAGGCCGACCAAGCGGTGTGCATCGGCGAGCCGCTGCCGGCGCAGTCGTATTTGCGCATCCCCGCCATCGTCGATGCGGCAAGGCTCAGCGGCGCCGACGCGGTGCACCCCGGCTACGGCTTCCTGGCCGAGAACGAGGACTTCGCGCAGGCCTGCAAGGATGCGGGGCTGGTCTTCATCGGTCCTTCCGCCGAGGCCATCGTCTCGATGGGCAACAAGGCCGGCGCCAAGACCCTGATGATGGCTGCGGGCGTGCCCTGCATCCCCGGTTACCAGGGCGAGGACCAGAGCGAGGAACGGCTGGCGCGGGAGGCGGAGCGCGTCGGCTTTCCCGTGATGATCAAGGCGACCGCCGGCGGCGGCGGCCGCGGCATGCGGCTGGTGCCGTCGGCCAGGGAGTTCGCCGAGATGCTGCGCAGTGCGCGCTCGGAGGCGCAGAGCGCCTTCGGCAATCCCGAGGTGATCCTGGAGCGCGCCATCGTCGAGCCGCGCCACATCGAGATCCAGGTCTTCGCCGACCGCCATGGCAACGCCATCCACCTGGGCGAACGCGATTGCTCGGTGCAGCGCCGCCACCAGAAGCTGATCGAGGAAGCGCCGTCTCCGGCCGTGAATGCCGACCTGCGCGCACGCATGGGCGCCACCGCGGTCGCGGCGGTGAAGGCGATCCGCTACGAGGGCGCGGGCACGCTCGAGTTCCTGCTCGACAGCGAAGGCAACTACTACTTCATGGAGATGAACACGCGCCTGCAGGTGGAGCATCCCGTGACCGAGGCCATCACCGGGCTGGACCTGGTCGCGTTGCAACTTCGCGTGGCCTCGGGCGAGCCATTGCCCATCGCGCAGGACGACGTGAAGTTCAAGGGCCACGCCATCGAGGTGCGCCTGTGCGCCGAGGATGCCGACAAAGGCTTCATGCCGCAGAGCGGAACGATGGCGCTGTGGCACATGCCGCAGCACCTGCGCGTCGAGCACGCGATGCGCTCGGGTGCGCAGATCCCGCCCTACTACGACTCGATGATCGCGAAGATCATCAGCTACGGCGACAACCGCGAGGCCGCGCGCCGCAAGCTGATGTCGGGCCTGGAAGACGCCGTGGCCCTGGGCGTGACGACCAACCAGGCCTTCCTGCACCGCTGCCTCGGCCACGCGGTGTTTGCCGAGGGCGGCGCGACCACCGCCTTCATCGCGCAGAACCAGGACGCCTTGCTCGCGGCCGACACCGCCGTGCAGGCACGCGCTGCCGCCATCGCCGCGGTCGTGCTCCACGAAACCGCCGGCGAACGGCGTGCCCGCGCGCCGGGCCGGCGCATGACGCACAGCCTGCCGATCTCCCTGCGCTTCGAAGCGGATGGCGCGATGGTGACGGCGGGCCTGGTGCTCTCGGGGCAGCGCCACTTCGACGTGACGATCGGCGAGCAGGCCTTCGTGATCGAGTTGCGCGACCTGGGCGAGCACGCGGCGCACCTTGTCTGCGATGGCCTGCTCGAAGGCGTCTCGTTCTTCCGCGACGGCGCCGCGCTGTTCCTGCACTACCGCGGCAGGCCGGTGCGCATCGAGGACAAGACGCGCGCCGCGTCCGCGAAGCAGGGCGAGGCCGGTGGCGACGGCAAGCTGCGTGCCTCCATGAACGGACGCGTGGTCGCGGTGATGGCGGCGGTCGGCGACATCGTCGAGGCCGGCCAGCCGATGGTCACGCTGGAAGCGATGAAGATGGAACACATCCACGCCGCGCCTGTCGCCGGCAAGGTGACGGCGCTGCATGTGAAGACCGGCGACCAGGTCGCCGCAAGCCGCATCGTGGTGGAGATCGAGGCGGCGGCGAAGGAGTCCGCGCCGGCTTGAACCGGTGCGGCAAGACAACGAAGGAGACACGAGAACGATGACCGACACGACAACCGCCGCCGAGCCGGCCGTGCTTCACGAGAAGCGCGGCCACGCGATGTGGATCACCATCAACCGGCCCGACAAGCGCAACGCCATCAACAAGGACGTCGTCGCGGGCATCCGTGCCGGCTGGCGCGCCGCGCATGCCGACCGCGACGTGCGCGTGATCGTGCTGACCGCGGCGGGCGACAAAGCCTTCTGCGCGGGCGGCGACCTGCAGCCGGGCGCGGGCTTTTCCTTCGACCTCTCGCAGCCCACGCTCGACTATGCCGACCTGCTGCGCGAGGCGCAGAACAGCACGCTGCCGAGCATCGCGCGCATCAACGGCGTCTGCATGGCCGGCGGCATGGGCCTGCTGTGCATGACCGACATGGCCATCGCGGCGGACAACGTGCTGTTCGGCTTGCCCGAAGTGAAGATCGGACTGTTCCCGATGCAGGTGCTGAGCCTGCTGCAGGACATCGTGCCGCGGCGCGTGCTGCGCGAGTGGTGCCTGACCGGCGAGCCCTTCGGCGCTGCGGAGGCAAAGGAAGCCGGCCTGCTGAACCACGTCGTGCCGGCCGGGGAGCTGGATGCGAAGACGCAATGGCTGGTCGACCGCATCGCCGGCAAGTCGCCGACCGCCATCCGGCGCGGCAAGTACGCGATGCGGGCGCTGTCGTCGATGTCCTTCGACGAGGGCATCGCATTCACTGAGGGCCAGATCGCCTTGCTCGCGACCACCGAAGACGCGAAGGAAGGACTGGCCTCGTTCAATGAAAAGAGGAAGCCGGTATGGACAGGGCAGTGAGCCCGACTGCCGGCAGCGCGCATGCCGTGGGCCTGGCCGAGTGGCTCAGGCGCCGCGCCGCGCGTGCGCCGCACAAGCCCGCGCTGACCTGCGATGGCCTGACCTGGAAATACGGTGAGCTGATCGACCGCATCGAACGGCTGTCGTCCGTGCTGTCCGCCGGCGGCGTTCAAGCAGGCATGCGCGTCGGCTACCTCGGCTTCAACGATCCGATGCTGCTGGTCGCACTGTTCGCGGCGGCGCGCGTCGGCGCGATCTTCGTGCCGCTCAACTTCCGGCTCACAGGGCATGAACTGGCCTTCATCATCGAGGACGCCGGCATCCACACGCTGATGGTGGGTGAATCACACCTGGCCGTCATCGACGAAGTCCGCGGCGGCCTGCATTGCGCGCGCTACCTGCATCGTGCCGGCGGCTGCGAAGGCTGGGAGTCGACGGATGCGCTGATGGCTGCGGCCGTGGGCAAGCCCTTGCCAGATGCCGTGCCCGCGCGTGCCGACGACACGGCGCTGATCATGTACACCTCGGGCACCACCGGCCACCCGAAGGGCGCGATGCTCACGCACGGCAACTTCTGGGCGAACAACCTCAACGAGATCTTCCTGTGGGATCTGGGGTCGTCGGACGTCAAGCTCAACTTCGCGCCCATGTTCCACGTCGGCGGCCTGCTGTGCGGCACGCTGACCACGCTGATGGCCGGTGGCCACCTGGTGCTGCAGCGCGCCTTCGAGCCGCAGGCCGTGTTCGACGCCATCGCGCAGTACCGCGTGAGCGTGACCTTCGGCGTGCCGGCGATGCTGCTGTTCATGAGCCAGCATCCGTCCTTCGAGGCGGCCGACCTGTCGTCTCTGCGTTCGATCGCGGTGGGCGGCGCGCCGATGCCGGAGCCGCTGCTGCGCCTCTATGCCTCGCGCAACATCCCGGTGCATCAGGGCTACGGCATGACCGAGACGGCATCGATGATCACCTTCCTGCACCCCGACCGCACGATCGACAAGCTGGGCTCGGCCGGCACGCCGCCGATCCTGACCGAGATCAAGCTGCTCGGCCCGAACGACGAGGAGGTCACCGCGCCCGGCGCCACCGGCGAGGTCTGCGTGCGCGGCGCCAACGTGATGCCCGGCTACTGGAACCGGCCTGAGGCCACGGCCTCGGTGTTCACCGACGACGGCTGGTTCCGCAGCGGCGACGTGGGCTATCGCGACGCGGAGGGCTTCCTCTACATCTGCGACCGGCTCAAGGACATGGTCATCAGCGGTGGCGAGAACGTCTACCCGGCCGAGGTGGAGAGCGTGCTCTACGACCACCCCGACGTGGCCGAGGTGGCAGTGATCGGCGCGCCCGACGAGCGCTGGGGCGAGCGCGTGGTGTGCGTGGTCGCGCCCAAGCCGGGCAAGACCGTCACGCTGGAAGACCTGCATGCCTTCGCAGGGGACAAGCTGGCCCGCTACAAGCTGCCGAAGGAACTGCGCATCGTGGAAGCGCTGCCGCGCAACCCGACCGGCAAGGTGCTGAAGGCGAAGCTGCGCGAGCAGAATGCGCCGGCCGGCGAGAAGTCGGCAGCCGGCGCCTGAAGGACCAAAGCATGGCCGGCCCGACTCCCGCCTTCTGGCAAGAGCGCTTCGACACCTCGACGACGCCGTGGGACCGCGGCGCGCCCGGTCCGCAACTTGAACGCTGGATTGCAGAGGGCGCCATCGCAGCCGGCCAGCGCGTGCTGGTGCCCGGCTGCGGCAGTGGGTGGGATGTGGCGGCGCTGGCCGAAGCGGGCGTGGCGATCACAGGCATCGACTACGTGGAGGGCGCGGTCACGCGCACGCGCCATCGCCTCGCGGATCGCTCATTGGAGGCCGAGGTGGTGCAGGCTGATGTGCTGGCCTGGAACCCGCCGCTGCCGGTCGACGCGGTCTATGAGCAGACCTGCCTCTGCGCGTTGCATCCGGACCATTGGATGGCTTATGCGGCGCAACTCGCGGCGTGGGTGCGTCCGGACGGCAAGCTGTTCGCGCTGTTCATGCAGCGGCCTGATCCGTCGTCCGCCGATGGCGCGGTGACCGGCCCGCCGTATCACTGCGACATCCATGCGATGCGCGCGCTGTTCCCGGCCTCGCGCTGGCATTGGCCCAAGCCGCCGTACGAGCGCATCGCGCATCCGAGCATGGCCTATGAGCTGGCCGTGGCGTTGACGCGCGCAGCCGTCGAACCCGCTTGAGACGCTGAAATCTTCTATTGCGCCCACCGATCGCGGCTTCGGGCGTGGTCTCATTTCAGCGCGTGGACGCAAGCCCGCCGGCCACCGCTTGCATAGGATGATTCGATGGATTTCACCCATTCCGAGAAGTCGCTCGAGCTGCAGCAACGCGTGGCCGAGTTCATGGACGCGCATGTCTATCCGGTCGAGGACCGCTACCACGAGGAAGGCCGCGAGACGGGCCATCCCTACCGCACGCCCAAGGTGTTGCAGGACCTGAAGGCACTCGCCAGGTCGAAGGGCCTCTGGAACCTGTTCCTCTCCGGCGAGCACGGCAGCGGCCTCAGCAACCTCGAATACGCGCCGGTCAAGGAGATCATGGGCCGCGTGCTGTGGGCGCCGGAGATCTTCAATTGCTCGGCGCCCGACACCGGCAACATGGAAGTGCTGGCCAACTACGGCACCGACGCACAGAAGGCGCAATGGCTGGCGCCGCTGATGGACGGCACCATCCGCTCGGCGTTCTCGATGACCGAGCCGGCCGTGGCGTCGAGCGATGCCACCAACATCCAGTGCGAGATCCGGCGCGATGGCGATGAATACGTCATCAACGGCCGCAAGTGGTGGACCTCGGGCGCGCTCAACGAAGACTGCAAGCTGCTCATCGTCATGGGCAAGAGCGACCCGGATCACGCTGAACTGCATCGGCAGCAGTCGATGATCCTGGTGCCCAAGGACACGCCGGGCGTGCGCATCGTGCGCGACCTGACCACCTTCGGGTACGACGACGCGCCGGTCGGCCATCCGGAGATCGTCTACGACAACGTGCGGGTGCCGGCTTCGAACATGCTGCTGGGCGAGGGGCGCGGCTTCGAGATCGCGCAGGGCCGGCTCGGGCCCGGGCGCATTCATCACTGCATGCGGCTCATCGGTTGCGCACAGCGTGCGCTGGAGCTGATGTGCAAGCGGGCCAACTCGCGCATTGCGTTCGGCAAGCCGCTGTCGGAGCAGGGCTCGCTGCGCGAGGACGTGGCGCATTCGTTCTGCGAGATCGAGCAGGCCCGGCTGCTGACGCTGCGCGCGGCCGACAAGATGGACCGCGAGGGCAACAAGGCGGCGCGCGACCTCATCGCCGCCGCAAAGATCGTGGTGCCGGCGATGGCCGCGCGCGTCATCGACCGGGCGATCCAGATCCACGGTGGTGCGGGCGTGTCGCAGGACACCTTCCTGCCGCGGGCCTACGTCTACGCCCGCTTCATCCGCATCGGCGACGGGCCGGACCAGGTGCATTTGTCGGCGGTGGGCAAGCAGCTGCTGAAGCGCTTCTCCGCTTGATGAAGCCGTGAATCTTTGTGCTGCGGCCACCGACCTCGGCGCTTGGGTGCCAACCATGCGTGAGTGCAGTTCCGCTCCGCGAACCGGGCTCGAGGCTGACGCCCTCGCCACGAAATCTTCACGACTTCGTGCGTCCGCATTCCCATGAATACACCGGCCGACATGGAAGCTCGCGCGGTGGTCAGCGCACCGCCGCTCGACCTGGCACGCCTGGGCGCATGGCTGGAGGTGCATGCCGAGGGCTTCCGCGGCCTGCGCAGGGCGGAGCGTTTCGTGGGCGGCAACTCCAATCCGATCTGGCGCATCGAGGCCGACAGCGGTCGCTACATCCTGCGCACGCAGCCGGCCGGCGAACTGTTGAAGTCGGCTCACGCGCTCGACCGCGAGGCGCGCGTGTTGAGGGCGCTGCACGGCGGCCCGGTGCCGGTGCCGAATTTGCGCGTGCTGTGCAACGACGTTGACGTCGTTGGCGTGCAGTTCTACCTGATGGATCTCGTCGAAGGCATCGTGCATCGATCGGTCGGGCTGCCGGACGTGCCGCGCGAGCGGCGCGGCGAGGTCTACGCGGCGGCGATCGACAGCCTCGTGGCCATCCACCGCACCGACCTCGACGCGCTCGGGCTGCGCGACTTCGGCCGGCCTGGCAACTATTTCGAGCGTCAATTGCATCGCTGGTCGCAGCAGTACCGCACGGCGATGCCGGAAGGCTCGCCTGTCATGGACCGGCTGATCGCACGGCTGGATGCCACGCTGCCGCACGAAGACCATCCGGTGACGCTGTTGCATGGCGATTCGCGCATCGACAACCTGATGTTCGACCGGCGCGGCGAGCGCGTCATTGCGGTGCTCGATTGGGAGCTGTCCACGCTGGGCCATCCGCTCGCGGACCTGGGGCAGTTCCTGGCGGTGCAGGACTTGCCGGCCGACTACCTGCTGCCCGGACTGCGTGGCGTCGGCCGCGCGGCCGAGGGACTGCCGACGCAAACGCAACTCGCGCAACGCTACTTCGAGGGCATGGGCATGAACCGGGCGACGGACATGCGCTTCTTCAAGGCCTTCGCGATGTTTCGTCAGGCGGCCATGTCGGCCGGCCTGAAGCGGCGCGCCGCGCTCGGGACGGCGGTGGCCGAGAGCGCGCTCCACTTCGGCAACACCATGGACGTGTTCGCGCAGACCGGCCTCGACATCCTCGAATCCCAGGAACCGCTCGCATGAATCCCAACCCATTCAGCCTGGCCGGCAAGGTCGCGCTCGTCACCGGCTCCTCGCAAGGCATCGGCGCCGCTACCGCGCGCGTGCTGGCGCAGGCCGGCGCACACGTCATCGTCAGCAGCCGCAAGGCAGACGACTGCGAGTGTGTCGCCGAATCGTTGCGCGGGGAAGGGCTCTCTGCCGAGGCACGCACCTGCCACATCGGCAAGCTCGACGATATCGCCGCCATGGCCGCACACCTGCAGGCCACGCACGGCGGGCTCGACATCCTCGTCAACAACGCGGTGCTGAGCCCGTGGCGGCGCATCGAGGACATCGACCACGCCCTGTTCGCCAAGACAGTCGACGTCAACCTGCGCGGCTATTGGTTCCTCTCGGTCGAGGCGGTCAAGCTGATGAAGCCGCGCGGCGGCGGCAGCATCGTCAACATCTCTTCGCTGTCGGCCTGGCATCCGGAGAAGATGCTGGGCCTCTATGCCACGCTGAAGACGGCGCTGATCGGCATGAGCCGCGCCTTCGCGCTGGAGTACGGCGAGTTCGGCATCCGGGCGAACACGGTGCTGCCGGGCGTGATCGAGACGAAGCTGGCCGAGGCCTTCGACGCCGCCGCGACCGAGCGCATCGTCAGCAAGACGCCGGTGCACCGCGTCGGCCAGCCCGAGGAGATAGGCTACGCGGTGCTCTACCTGAGCTCTCCCGCCGGCGCCTTCGTATCGGGCGCAAGCCTGGCCGTCGACGGCGGCATGTCCATCTCCATGATTTGAAAGTCAGCCCATGAAAGCCGCACGCATCCACCGCCACGGGCCACCCGAGAGCCTGGTCTTCGAAGAAGTGCCTTCGCCCGTGCCGGGAAGGGGCGAGGTGCTGGTGTCGGTTCATGCCAGCGCCGTCAACTTCCCCGACACGCTCATCATCGAGAACAAGTACCAGTTCAAGCCCGCCTTGCCCTTCTCGCCGGGCGGCGAGGTGGCCGGCACCATCAAGGCCGTGGGGGAGGGCGTGCAGGGCTTCGCCGCGGGCGACCGTGTGATCGCCGTGTGCGGCTGGGGCGGCTATGCGGAGGAGGTGCTGACCACGGTCGACAAGCTGGTGCGCCTGCCGCAGGGCATCGACATGGAGTCCGCCGCGGCGCTGGTCATCACCTACGGCACCTCGCACTACGCGCTCAAGGACCGCGCCGCGATCCAGCCCGGCGAGACGCTGCTGGTGCTGGGCGCGGCGGGCGGCACTGGCATTTCGGCGATCGAACTGGGCAAGCTGATGGGCGCGCGCGTCATCGCTGCCGCCTCCACCGACGAGAAGCTGGCGCTGTGCCGCGCGAGCGGCGCCGACGAGACCGTCAACTACGCCACCGAAGACCTGCGCGAGCGCATCAAGGCGCTGACCGGTGGGCGCGGCGTCGACGTGGTGTACGACCCGGTCGGCGGCCACTATGCGGAGCCGGCATTGCGCAGCATGGCCTGGCGTGGGCGCTACCTGGTCATCGGCTTCACCGCCGGGGAGATCCCCAAGCTGCCGCTGAACCTGGTGCTGCTCAAGGGCTGCAGCGTCGTCGGCGTGTTCTACGGCGGCTTTGCCAAGGCCGAGCCGGCGCGCTACGACGCCTTCATGCAGGAACTGGTCGGCTGGCTCGCCGACGGCCGGCTGCGCCCGACCATCACCGCGCACTATCCGCTGGAGCGCGCGGCCGAGGCGCTGCGCGTGGTGGCTGACCGCCGCGCCACCGGCAAGATCATGCTGACGACGGCGCTGGGCCGGGGCGACTGATCGGGCTGGGGGCAACTGGGAAGGCAGGGATTTCCCGCCGGGCGCGTAGCGACTCGGCGCAAGACGCTGCCCGCCCCGCTCGCCACACTCCGACTCATTGCAGGCCGATTCCGGCCGGCGGTCGACCCAAGGAGTGAAGCAAGATGACGAAGAAGCGTGCAACGAGCCCGTCCGTGCGCTGGCTCATTGCCAGTGTCTGCGCCAGCGCCTGCGCGGCGCTGCCCCTGCTCGCGCATGCGACGCAAGGCGTGACCCAGACCGAAGTGCTGGTCGGGACGATCCAGGACCTGTCGGGCCCGATCGCCAACTTCGGCAAGGAAACGCTCAACGGCATGAACATGCGCATCGAGGAGGCCAACTCGGCGGGCGGCACGGCCGGGCGCAAGATCAAGCTGATCGTCGAGGACTCCAGCTACGACACCAAGAAAGCCGTGCTGGCCGCGCAGAAGCTGGTGCAGAACGACAAGATCTTCATCACGGTCGGCAACATCGGCACGTCGCTCGCGCTCACCACGATGCCGATCTTCACCAACGGCGGCGTGATCCATGCGTTCCCGCTGGCATCGGCGCGCGGCTTGTACGACCCGCCGACGCCGCTGGCCTTCAGCTTCACCGTGCCCTACTACCAGCAGGGCAAGGTGATCGTCAAGGCGCTGACGCAGATCAAGGCCGACCGCAAGTGGTGCTCGCTCACGCAGGATGACGACCTGGGTTCGGAACTGATGAAGGGCGTCGAGGCGCAGGCCGCGGACATGAAGCTCAAGGTCATCGAGAAGACCACCTACAAGCGCGGCGCGACCGACTTCTCGTCGCAGGTGGCCCGCCTGAAGAGCGCGGGTTGCGACACCGTCGTGCTGGGCACCACGCTGCGCGAGACCATCGGCACCATCGCCGAGGCGAAGAAGAGCGGCTTCACGCCGGAGTTCATCGGCACTTCGGCCTCGTATTCGCACCTGGTGCCCAGGCTCGGTGGCCCGACGATGGACGGCTTCCTGTCCTCGCATGCCAGCTCGCAGCCCTATGCCGACGACGCGTCGAAGGCCTTGCGCGACTGGTTCGCCGCCTACAAGGCCAAGTACAACGAGGACCCGGGCCAGTACGCGGTGATGGGCTACGCCTCGATGGACTGGGTCATCAAGACGCTCGACAAGGTCGGCCCGGACCTGACGACGCAACGCTTCGTGCAGACCATGGAAACCTCGACCTTCCCGCGCGACAAGCTCGGCTTCGACACCATGAGCTTCACCAAGACCAAGCGGCTCGGCTCGGAGGCGGTGCGAATCTCGCGCATCGTCAATGGCAAGTGGGTGCCGGTGACGGACTACATGCAGCCTTGATCGATGCAGCGGGGTGCCACGCGCGTCATGCCGCCTCTGCGATGGCGCGCAGCCGGGCCGTGTCGAGCACCGACAGCTGACCGTACTGCATCGCGATCAGGCCGAGCTGGCGGAACTCGTGCAGGATCTTGCTCGTCGTCTGGCGCGACACGCCGGCCATGGCTGCGATGGCCTCGTGCGTGAGCTTGAGTTGTTCGCGACTTTCGTCAGGCTCTTGGTTGGAGAGCGTCAGCAGGATGTGGGCAATCTGCGAGCGCGGTGGGGCGCTGTGTTCCTCCACCAGGATGCCCAGCGTGGTGTGAAGGTTCTCGCAGATCAGCGCCACGAAGGCTTCGCGTGCCGGGGCTGAGGTGCGATAGAGCGACTGGAATTCCGCATGGGGCAGCTGCAGCACGGTGGTCTCGGTCCAGGCGCGCGCGTCGCTGAAGCGTGGCGACTGGTCCAGTTCGCTGAGCAGCCCGAAGAAATCCCCGGCGCGCAGGCCTTGGTAGAAGGCGAACTTGCCGCTCCTGGCCGAATGCTCGAGCCGCACCTCGCCGCTGAGCACGGCATAGAGGCCGCTGGGTGCCGCGCCCGCCGCATAGATCAACGAGCGCGCCGCACAACGGCGCACCACGGCACGTTCCATCATTTCGCGCTTGAGCGCGGGCGGGAGCGCGGCAAACCAGCTGCTGCGTTCGAGCACGCGCATCCGCGCGCTGCCTGCGCCCAGGCCCGCGGAAATCGTCGTTGCTTCCGTGGTCTTCATGGCCGGAGAAGCCTAGTGCATACCCCATAAATGTCAACTCTTGACATTCTTCCGACGGCCGCGGGAATAGCCTGCGGCAGCCGGTCCGATTCGAACCCAAAACCACAGGAGACAAGCAATGAACCCAGGCAATCACTCCCTCCCGAGCGAAGCAGGCGTCGATCGGCGCACGGTGCTGGCCTCGGCCCTCGGCGCGCTGGCGCTCGGCGGCGGGCTGTTGCCGCGCAACGCGCATGCGGAGGACGACGTGAAGATCGGCTGGGTCAAGCCGATCACCGGCCCTCTCGCCAGCAGCTTCGCGCCGCTCTACCTGCCCGCGCAGATCGCGATGGACGAGATCAACGCGGCCGGCGGCATCCTCGGCCGGAAGCTGGTGAAGGTGGAGGTCGATGACCAGGGTTCGCCCGCGCAGTCCCCGATCGCGACGCGGCGGCTGATCGAGGACGGCGTGAAGTTCATCGTCGGCCCGATCGGCAGCTCGCAGGCCCTGGCTTCGCTCGAAGTGGCCACGCCGGCCAAGATCATCCAGGCCTCCTACGCGTCGGCCAACGAGATGGGAGACGGTACGCGATTCCCCTATCACTACCAGTTCAACTTCACCTCCGGCGCGCAAGCCAAGCGGCATGCCGAACTGCTGGCCAAGCTGGGCATCAAGAAGGTGGGTCTGCTGATCGAGGACTCTGCTGCCGGCGCCTCCACGCGCGACGCGCTGCTGAAGGAGATCCCGGCGAGCGGCATGCAGATCGTGTCCGAGCAGACCTTCCCGATCAAGGTGGCCGACATGACGCCCTTCCTGCGCAAGCTGCGCAGCGACGGCGCCGAAGGCATCGCCGCGCACGTGTCGAACAACGTCGACATCACGCAACTGCTGGTCGGCCTGTCGCGCATGGCCTGGAAGCCGCCGATCGCCGGCCACACCGGCCTGCTGTTCGCCGGCACGCCGGGCGCCGTGCCCGACAGCGCCCGCTACAACGATGTCTATGCCGCCACCTACCGCGCGCTGACCTACACCGACAAGGACCAGCCGCCCGAGCGCGTGCAGGCCTTCTGCGGCAAGTTGCTGAAGGGCAATGTGCCCGACTCGCTGCTCGGGCCTGCCGCGACCACGCCCTTCTACGACTTCATCTACGCGCTCAAGTACGCGGTGGAGAAATCGAAGTCGTGGGACACCGAACAGATCAAGAAGACGCTGGACGCATCGAACGGCATCGACGGGCTGTTCGGCAAGATGGTCTTTTCGTCGTCGCGCCACTCGGCCTACGACTCGGAAGTGGTGGCGATGGCGGTGGCCAACTCGATGGAAGACCCGCTCAGCAAGCAGTTCCACGGCCTGTTCCGCCGCCGCGCGCCGGGAGTCTGAGATGCTGCTCGAAGACCTGCTGGCATTGCTGACCACCGGCCTCACGATGGGCGCCATCTACGCGATGGTGGCCGTGAGCTTCAACATCGCCTACAAGCCGACCAACGTCTTCAACATGGCGCAGGGCGAGCTGGTCATGCTGGGCGCGATGTTCGCCTGGGCGCTGATGACGCAGCAGCACCTGTCGTGGATCGTCGGGCTCGTCGTGGTGATGGGGGCGGTGGCGCTGGTCGGGCTGTTCGAGGAGCGGGTGGCGGTGGCGACGCTGATCAAGCGGCCTTCCAGCCACCACGGCTGGATCATCAGCACGCTGGCCTTCTCGATCATCCTGATCAACGTCGGCGACCGCATCTGGGGCACCGACCCGCAGGTCGTGCCGCCGGTGCCGGGCGCCACGATGGATACGGTGCAGATCGGTTCGCTGACCTTCTCGACGCAGCAGGTCGCGGTGTTCGCGATCGCGGTCGCGAGCATCGCGATCGTGGAGTGGGTGTACCGCCACACGCTGGCCGGCAAGGCGGTGCTGGCCGTGGCCGAGGACCGCGATGCCGCACGGCTGAACGGCATCAGCCCGTCGCGCCTCACGATGACGTCGTTTGCCATCGCGGCCGCCTATGCGGCGCTGACCGGCGTGGTGGCCGCGCCGCTGCTGCTGGCCAGCACCTCGATCGGCATGGCACTGCTGGTGAAGGGCTTCATGGCACTGGCGATCGGCGGCGTCGGCAGCAACTGGGGTGCCTTGGCAGCCGGGCTGATGCTGGGCTGCGTCGAGAGCATCAGCTCGGTGCAGCTCACGCCCGGCTACCGGCAGTTGCTGCTGCTGGGCGTGGTGCTGGTGGTCTTACTGGTCAAGCCCTTCGGCCTGTTCGGCCGCGGTGCGTTGCGGGAGGTCTGAGGTGAAGCCGCTGATCGCGACATCGCTCGTCTCGCCGCAGCGCGCAGGCCCGGGGCTCGCCATGCCTTCGCTGTCGCTGGTGGCCTGCGCCTTGATGGTGCTCGTGGCCGCCGGCACCGCGCTGGTCAACTCCTACTACCTGCTGCTGATGACCTTCGCTGCGATCTACATGGTCGCGGCGATGGGGCTCAACCTGCTGACGGGCTATGCGGGCATCGTCTCGATTGCACACGGTGCGCTGGTGTGCGTGGGCACCTATGCCACGGCCATCGCCAGCGTGCGCTACGGCTGGGGCTTCTGGCCATCTGCCGTGCTGTCGGCCAGCGTCGGGCTGGGCTTCAGCGTGGTGCTCGGCCTGCCTGCGCTGCGGCTGTCGTCCTGGTACTTCGTGCTCATCACGATTGCCTTCACGCTGGCGGTGACCGCGATGCTGAACGACCTGCGCGGCTTCACCGGCGGCTACGGCGGCATCGTCGGCATTCCCAAGCCGTCGCTGGCGGGCGTCAGGTTCGATGGCTTCGGGCTGTTCGCGCTTGTGGGCGGCGTCGCGGCGCTGCTGTGGTGGGTGATGCACAACCTGATCGACTCTCGCATCGGCTGGGCGCTGCAATCGATCCGCGAGGGCGACGTGCGGGCCCGGGCCAACGGCGTCTCGACGGCGCGGCTGCGGCTGTTCGCCTTCGCCTTCTCGGGGGCGGTGGCGGGGCTGGCCGGCGCCTTCTACGCCAGTGCCAAGGGCGTGGTGACGCCGGAGGACTTCAGCTTCGACTTCTCGATCTTCTTCCTGTTCGTCGTGGTGCTGGGCGGGCCGGCGCGGCTGTCGGGACCGATGCTGGGCGTGGCCGCGTTCTACGTCCTGCCGGAGTTGCTGGACAGCCTGAAGGAGTACCGCATGATCGCCTACGGCGTCGGGCTGCTCGCGTTCTCGGTGTTCCTGCCGGAAGGCCTGGCGGGCGCGATCGCCAGATTCGACGACCGGCGCCAGGCACGTCGTGCCACTTCGCCTGCGGCCACGCTGCCGCGGGATGCCGGCGCAGCCACGGTGGAGCCGGTGCGGGGCATGGCGCTCGCGATCCGCGGCCTGGCCAAAGACTTCGGCGGCGTGCGTGCGCTCGACGGCGTCTCGCTGGACGTGCAGCCGGGCAGCATCCACGCGATCGTCGGGCCGAATGGCTCGGGCAAGACGACCTTGCTCAACATGATCTCGGGCTTCTATCCGGCCAGCGCAGGATCGATCCTGCTCGATGGGGCCGAGGTGGTCGGGCGCGGGCCGACATCGATCGCGCGGCTCGGCGTGCAGCGCACTTTCCAGACGCCGAAGCTGCTCGGCGAACTGAGCCTGCTGGAGAACGTGCGCTTCGGCGCCTATGCACGCGAGCGTTCGAGCGGGCTGGAGATCGCGTTCCGGCTGCCGCGCGCACGGCACGAGGCAGCGGCGCTGGATGCGGAGGCATTGCGCCTGCTGGCGCTGGTCGGGCTGGCGGGCCGGGCCCATGAACATGCCGCGCTGCTGCCGCATGGCCAGCAGCGGCTGGTGGAGATCGCCCGTGCGCTGATCGGGCGGCCCAAGCTGCTGTTGCTCGACGAGCCGGCGGCCGGCCTGTCGATGGGCGAGCTCGATGAACTCGGCGACCTGATGCGCACGATCCGCCGCATGGGCACCACGCTGATCATGGTCGAGCACCACATCGAGTTGGTCGCGAGCATTGCCAACACGGTGACCGTGCTGGACCAAGGGCGCATCCTCGCGGAGGGCACGCCCGAGCAGGTGTTCAGCAGTGCGGCCGTGGTCCATGCCTATACCGGAGGTGCGCGATGAGCCGGCCCGACGCATTGCTGCGCGCGGAGCGCCTGTCGGTCGGCTACGGCATCGTGCCAGTGGTGCAGGAGGCGACCCTCCAGGTCGGCCGCGGCGAAGCGGTGGCGCTGCTCGGCGCGAACGGCGCCGGCAAGTCGACGCTGCTCAAGGGCTTGTCGGGCCTGCTCAAGCCGAGCGCCGGCGTGGCCACGTTCGACGGCGCCGACATCGTCGGCAGCAGTGCCGAGGCGCTGGTGCCCAGGGGGCTGGCGCATGTCGCCGAAGGCCGCCGCATCTTTCGCCGGGAGACGGTGATGGACAACCTGCTGCTCGGCATGTACCGCATCAAGCTGGGCAAGGGCGAGGCGCAGGCGCGCATCGACGAGGTGCTGCAACTGTTCCCGGTGCTGCGCGAGAAGGCGCGCTTGACCGCCGGTGGCCTGAGCGGCGGCCAGCAGCAGATGCTGGCGATTGCGCAGGCGCTGGTGCGGCGGCCGGCGCTCGTGATGCTGGATGAGCCTTCGCTCGGCCTCGCGCCGAACCTGGTCGACGAGGTGCTGCAGACGCTGGCCACGATCCGCTCGCGCGGCGTGGCGGTGCTGCTGGTGGAGCAGGTGGTGGAGAAGGCGCTGGGCTTTGTCGACTATGCCTACCTGCTGCAGAGCGGACGCATGACGGCGCAGGGCACGCCCGCCGAACTGGCCACCAGCGACGTGGTGCGCAGGGCCTACCTGGGCGACGCGGCCGTTGCTGCGGAGGCCGCGGCATGACCGATCGTGCGCTGGTGCTCGGGCTGCCCTTGCTGCACGAGGCGGGGCGCGAGGCGCTGCGTGCGCACTACCGGCTCGTCGAGCATGACGACCCTGCCGAAGTGGCGCAACGCATCGCCGGGGCAGACGCCCTGTATGCCTATCCGCCGTTGAAGGTGACGGCGCCGATGATTGCCAACGCGCGTCGGCTGAAGGTCATCGCGGCCGCGGGCAGCGGGGTCGACCACATCGACCTGGCCGCAGCCCGCGCCGATGGCATCGTGGTGACGCATGCGGTCGGCGCCGGTGCGCTGTCCGTGGCAGAGCACGCGATCGGCCACATGCTGTGCCTGGCCAAGCGGCTGGTGCACCTGGACCGCGCGGTGCGCGATGGCGGGCGCTTCGGTCCGCGCCTGGACAACCCCTACGAGGAGATCTCCGGCCGCACGCTGGCGATCGTCGGCTTCGGTGCGATCGGCCGCGAATTGGCGCGCATTGCGTCGCTGGGTTTCGGCATGGACGTCATCGCCGTGACGCGCGATGGCCAACCGGCAACAGACGGCAACGTGCTGCGCACGGTGCCGCTGGGCGATGCGCTGGCGGCGGCCGACATCGTCTCGGTGCACGTGCCGCTGGCGCCGTCCACGCGCGGGCTCATCGGCCGGGCCGAACTCGCCTGCATGAAGCCGACGGCTTGGCTTGTCGATACCTCGCGCGGCGGCGTCGTCGATGCGGCCGCGTTGCACGAGGCGCTGGTGCAGGGTCGCCTGGCTGGCGCCGCGCTCGACGTGTTCGACCCCGAGCCGCCGCCCGTCGACCACCCCCTGCTAGCGCTCCCCAACGTCATCGTGTCGCCGCACTGCGCCGGCATCACGCGCGGCGCCTACCGGCGCTTGTCGCTGGCTGCGGCAACCGACATCGACCACGCGCTGCGCGGCCTGCGCCCGCCCGGCCTGGTCGCACCCGAATCCTGGGCCGGCTCACGTGCCGCCGCCTTGCCACCCCGGCCCGCCTGGGCCATCCAAACCGGAGAACTCCAATGAAGATCACGAGCGTGAAGGCGCATGTGCTGAAGCCCAACGAGCGCAAGTTCCGCTGGAAAGAGGAATGGGCGCCGATGACCATCCACCATGTGCTGCTGCGCATCGGCACCGACGAGGGCCACGAGGGCGTGTGCATCACCTGGCTGCTGGACCCCGGCGCGATCGAGACAGCGCTGCCCGGCCTGCGCGAACTGCTCATCGGCCGCGATCCGCACGAGGTCGAGGCCATCTCGTACAAGCTCACTGATTCGCTGCGCTCGCCCAGCGCGGTGGCCAGCACGGTCGACATCTGCCTTTGGGACCTCATGGGCAAGTACCACAAGGAGCCGATCTACCGCCTGCTCGGCGCCGCGCGACCGCGCATCAAGGCCTATGCCAGCACCATCATGTACGACACGGTGCCCGAGTACATCCAGATCGCCCAGGAGTCCTACGACCAGGGCTTCCGGGCCTTCAAGCTGCATGCCTTCGGCGTGCCCGACAAGGACATCGAGGTTTGCCGCGCCGTGCACAAGGTCTTCAACGGAAAGATGGACCTGATGCTCGACCCGGTCAATGCCTATGACCGGCTCGGCGCCTTCAAGGTGGGCAAGGTGCTGGAGGAACTCGACTTCTACTGGTACGAGGCGCCCATTGCCGACTCCGACCTCAATGGCCTGGCCGACCTGACGCGCAGCTTCAAGATCCCGATCACCGCCGTGGAAAGCGTGGCCGAGGGCCTGCGCGGCTATCCGAAGTATTTGTCGGGACACGTCGTCGACAGCATCCGCTCGGTCGGCGACTGGATCGGCGGGATCAGCGCGATGCGCAAGGCAGCCGGCCTGTGCGAGGCCTTCAACACCAAGTACGAGCCGCACAGCTATGGCACCACGCTCGTGCAGGCGGCCCACCTGCACGTGATGCTGGCGATCCACAACTGCGACCTGTTCGAGATCCCGGTGCCGCAGGGCATCCTGGACGTCGGCATGACGGACGTGATCCGCTGCACCAGCGACGGCTTTGTCGAGGCGCCGACCAAGCCCGGGCTCGGCTATGACATCGACTGGGATGCCATCAAGACCCTGACCGTCAAGGAAATCTGAGCATGAAGATCACCGAAGTCAAGCTGACCTCGTTCCGCCCGCCGATGCCCGAGGGCTTCCAGACGCCCACGCTGTATGGCGGACAGTCCATCGGCGCCTACGTCACCGACTTCCTTGCGGTGCAGATCAACACGGACGAAGGCGTTTCCGGCGAAGTGGTGAGCGCCTATGGGGGCCTGAGCCTCGCGCATTCGATCGCCGACCGCCTGCGGCCCTTGCTGATCGGCAAGGACCCGGCCTACCGCGAGGCGATCTGGCAGGACATGTGGCGCCGGGACCGGCTGCTCTACACCACGCAGTTCGCGATCGGCACGGTGGACGTGGCGCTGTGGGATCTCTATGCCAAGAGCGTGAATGCGCCGCTGTACCAGCTGCTCGGCGGCGTGCGCGACAAGGTGCCGGTGTATGCCAGCTCGATGGAGCATGCGAATGTCGATCTCTTCGTCGAGGAGGCGCTGAAGTACAAGGAGATGGGCTACCAGGGCTACAAGCTGCACGTCTGGGGCGATGCGCGCCGCGACATCGACCTGTGCATCGCGGTGCGCGAGGCCGTGGGCAAGGAGTGGCCGCTGATGATCGACGTGGCCGGCAACTACAACCACGCGCAGGCCCTGATGGTGGGCAAGGTGCTGGAGGAACTGAAGTACCACTGGTACGAGGAGCCGCTGCGCGATTTCGACCTGCACGGTTACCGCATGCTGTCGGACAAGCTCGACATCCAGATCGCCGGCGTCGAGGTGGTGGGCGGATCGATGTACACGACGCCGGAGTACATCACCACGCGCGCGGTCGACATCGTGCGCGCGGACGTGTCCTTCAAGGGCGGCATCGGTCCGGTGAAGAAGATCGCGGGGCTGTGCGAAGCCTTCGGCATGAACCTGGAGATCCACACCAATGCCAACACCATCATCGACGCGGCCAACCTGCACGTGATCGCCTCGATCGCCAACACCGAGTACTTCGAGCAGCTGGTGCCCGAACCGCTGTTCACGCTGGCCGGCGTCGAGAAGATCCACATCGACAAGGAAGGCTTTGCCCATGTGCCGCCGGGGCCGGGCATCGGCGCGCGCATTGACTGGGACCTTGTCGAGCGCTACAAGGTGGCGGAGATCTAGGCCACCATGGACCACGAAGCACGCGCCGTCGACGCCGCTGTCGACCCATTCAGCCTGGAGCGGCGCTTCACGCTGGAGGAAGGGCCTGTCTACCTGAACGGGACGCAGGCGCTGCTGCGCGTGATGCTCGACCAGCGGCGGCTCGACCTGCGCAACGGGCTCAATACGGCCGGCTTCGTCTGCGGCTACCCGGGCTCGCCGGTGGGCAATGTCGATCGCGAGATGGACCGCAACAAGGCGCTGCTCGAAGAGCACCACATCGTGCATCGCACGGGCCTGAACGAGGAGCTGGCCGCCACGGCTGCCTTCGGCACGCAGGTGCTGCACGACATTCCCGGTGCGCGCTATGACGGCGTATTCTCGATGTGGTTCGGCAAGGCTCCGGGGGTGGACCGCACCGGCGATGCCTTCCATCACCACAACTTCCGCGGCGTGGGCCGCAACGGCGGCGTGCTGGCCGTGGCCGGCGATGACCCGCATGCGCGTTCGACGATCTTCCCGAGCGATTCCAACACCGCGTTCTACAAGTTCTACATGCCGGTGCTGGCGCCCGGCAACATCCAGGAGGTGATCGACTTCGGCCTGCATGGCTATGCGCTGTCGCGCGCCTGCGGGCTATGGGTGGGCTTCAAGTTTGTCAATGACGTGGCCGACAGTGCCGCGGTGGCATGGGTCGGGCCGCGGCGCGTGGTGCCGGTGATGCCGGACCTGCAGTTCGGCAGCAAGCCGCTCAAGCCGGTGATCCGCACCAACGTGGCCGGGCCGCCGATGCTCGAGGCCGAGCGGATGATCTTCGACGAGCAACTGGAAGTGGCGCGACGCTATGCGGCGGCCAATCACCTGAACCGCATCGTGGTGCGACCGCCCGATGCGCGCATCGGCCTGCTGACCAGTGGCAAGACCTACTACGACCTGCGCGAGGCGCTGCGTGCGATCGGGCTGGACGACAAGGCCCTGCTGGCGCGCGGTATCGCGATCCTGAAGATCGGCATGCTGTTTCCGCTGGAGCCGGGCATCGTGCGCGAGTTCGCGCGGGGGCTGGAGGAGATCGTCGTCATCGAGGACAAGCGGCCCTTCCTCGAACTCTTCGTCAAGGACATCCTGTATGGCGAGGCGCATCGTCCGCGCATCGTCGGCAAGCAGGACGAGCGTGGCGTGCAACTGCTGCCGGCGTTTGGCGAGTTGTCGCCGGATGCGATCGCGCAGGCGCTGGCGAAGCGGCTCGGTCCGCTGGCCGACACGCCACAGGTGCGGCAACGCGCGCTGATGCTCGATGCCACGAAGCGCGCGCCGATCATGCTCGGCACGGCGCGCACGCCCTTCTTCTGTTCTGGTTGCCCGCACAACAGCAGCCTCAAGCTGCCCGATGGCGCGATCGTCGGCGCGGGCATCGGTTGCCACATCATGGCCTTGTGGATGGGACCGGGCCATGGCGAGGTCAAGGGCTACACGCAGATGGGCGGGGAGGGGGCGCAATGGGTCGGCCTCGCGCCCTTCACCGAGACCAAGCACTTCTTCCAGAACCTGGGCGACGGCACCTTCGCGCATTCGGGCAGCCTGGCGATCCGCTTCGCAGTCGCTACGAACACGCACATCACCTACAAGCTGCTCTACAACTCGACCGTCGCGATGACGGGCGGGCAGGACGTGCTGGGCGGGATGAGCGTGCCCGACATGGTGAAGTCGCTCGAGGCCGAGGGTGTGAAGCGCATCCTCATCACGTCGGACGAGCCGCAGAAGTATGCGCAAGGCAAGGTGCATGGCGCGGAGGTGTGGCATCGCGATCGCCTGCTCGAGGCCCAGCGACTGCTGGCGGGGACGGACGGCGTGACGGTGCTGATCCATGACCAGCAGTGCGCGACGGAGAAGCGCCGGCTGCGCAAGCGCGGCAAGATGGACTACCGGCCGCGCTCGGCCTTCATCAACAAGCGGGTCTGCGAAGGCTGCGGCGACTGCGGCAAGAAGTCGAACTGCCTCAGCGTGCAGCCGGTGGAGACCGAGTTCGGCCGCAAGACCGCCATCCACCAGTCCTCGTGCAACCAGGACCTGTCCTGCCTGAAGGGCGACTGCCCGTCCTTCGTGACGGTGGAGCCGCTCGAGGGCGTACAGAAGAAACGCGTGGCGCGGCATGCGCCTTTCCCGTCGGACGTCGTGCTGGCCGAACCAGTGATGGTCGTGCCGCAAGACCTGTTCTCGATCTGCCTGACCGGCATCGGCGGCACCGGCGTGGTCACCGTCAACCAGGTGCTCGGCACGGCGGCCTTCCGCAGCGGCATGAAGGTGCAGACCTATGACCACACCGGCTCCAGCCAGAAGGCCGGCCCGGTGGTGTCGCACCTGAAGGTGATGCCGCAGGATGTCGAGGGCTCGCCGACCGTGGGCACCGCGAGCGCGGACCTCTACCTGGTGTTCGACCCGCTCGTCGGCGTGAGCGCGCAGAACCTCGCGCTGGCCTCGCCGGAGCGCACCGTGGCCATCGTCTCGACCACGCAGGTGCCGACCGGCGAGATGGTGGCCAACAAGGACAAGCACTATCCCGCGCCCGACAGCCTGCGCGAGGCGATCGACGCGGCCAGCCGCAGCGCGCACAACGTCTTCATCGATGCACAGCACACGGCCGAGCGCCTGTTCGGTGACCACATGGCCAGCAACATGCTGCTGGTCGGCGTGGCCTACCAGGCGGGCGCCTTGCCGATTCCGGGCGATGCCATCGAGGATGCGATCCGGCTCAACGGCACGGCGGTCGAGATGAACCTCGAGGCCTTCCGCTGGGGACGGCTGGTGGTGGCCGACCGCGCGCGCGTGGATGCGGCGCTGGCGCAGGACGAACGCGATGTGCGTGCGTCACCCGCGCCCATGTCGCAGCAGGCACGTGAACTCATCGACCGCGTCGGCGCAACGGGCGAATTGCAGCGCGTGCTTGAAGTGCGCGTGCCGGAACTGATCGCGTTCCAGGACATCGCTTGCGCCGCGCGCTATGTCGGGCGCGTGAAGGCGTTGCGTGAGGCAGAGCGCAGGCTCGGCGGAGAAGGCGATGCGCTGAGCGAGGCGCTGAGCGAAGCGCTGACTATGGCCGTCGCGAAGAACCTCTACAAGCTGATGGCCTACAAGGACGAGTACGAGGTTGCGCGCCTGCTGCTCGACGGCACGGAGCAGGCGCGGCTGCAGCGCACGTTCGGTGCGAACGCCCGCATCACGTGGCACATGCATCCCACGTTCCTGCGCAAGCTCGGGGTGAAGAACAAGATCCAGTTGGGACCCTGGTTCGCACCGGTCCTGAAGCTGCTGCGCTGGGGCAAGCGGCTGCGCGGCACCGCCTTCGACGTGTTCGGCGCGACGCCGGGCCGACGCATGGAGCGCATGCTGGTCACGCACTACGAATCGCTGGTTGACACGATGGCAGCCAGTCTCACGGAGGCCAATCATGCGCAGATGGTCGCACTCGCCGGCCTGCCGGACATGGTGCGCGGCTATGAGGACGTGAAGGCCGGCAATGTCGCGCTGTATGTCGCGGAGGTGCGGCGGCGGGCGGCGGTCATGGGCATCGATGCGCACCTCGGGGACTTTCCGGTGGCTGGCGATTCGCGCATGGCGCTGGCCACCTGATGCGGCGCGCGGGCGGGGGTCAGCTCGCTGGTTTGCCTTGCGCGCGGCCGCGTTCCGCGATCTGCCGGCGTCGCGCTTCGATGTCGGCGCCGCGCAAGCCGGCGGCCCATGCACGCGAGCGCTCGCGCTCCAGTTCCAGTCCTTCGGCAAGGCCGGTCCGCAGGCCATCGTCGATGAGGCGCTTGTAGGCGACCAGCATCTCCGGCAGCACCGACAGCATGTCGCTCGCCAGTTTCAGCGCGGCGGGCAGCAGGGCGTCGGGTTCGACGACGCGGTTCACCAGGCCCCACGCCTCGGCCTGCCGGGCGTCGAGGAAATTGCCGGTCAGGGACAGTTCCTTCGCGCGGCCGGGGCCGATCAGGCGCGGCAAGCGTTGCGACAGTCCCCAGCCCGGCATCACGCCCACGCGCGCATGCGTGTCGGCGAAGCTCGCACGCGTCGAGGCGATCATCAAGTCGCATGCGAGTGCGAGTTCGAAGCCGCCGGTGATGGCCGGGCCGTTGATCGCGCCGATCACCGGGGCCTGCAGGCGCAACATGGCGAGCATCGGGTCTTCGTCGGCGGCAGGCGCCACGGCCGCACCTGGTTCCGCGGCGGCGCCCAACTCCTTCAGGTCGAGTCCCGCGCAGAACGCATTGCCGGCGCCGGTCAGCACGATGACTCGTGCATCCGCGTCGGAACGCAGGGCTTCGAAAGTCGACACCAGTTCGCGTCGCAGCGCGACCGACAGGGCGTTCATCGCGCGCGGGCGATTGAGGGTGACCACGGCGCAGCCCGCAAAGGGCCTTTCGACCGTCACGAGGCCAGAAGCGTCGTTCGTCATGGGGCACCGTACCTCGGCGCGCGCTTCTCCAGGAAGGCGGCCACACCCTCGGCGAAGTCCTCGCCCTGCGTGCACAGCACCTGGTTGCGGTCTTCCAGCGCGATGACCGCTTCGAGCGAATTCGCATCGATCGCGATGCCGAGCGCGTCCTTCGTCAGTTGCAGGCCGAGCGGCGTGGCGCGCAGCATCTCGTCGGCGAGCGCGGCGGCTTCGGCTTCCAGTTCGTCGGGCGATCCGATATGGCTGACCAGCCCCAATGCCAGTGCGCGCTGCGCGTGGAGGAAGCGCCCGGTCAGCATCAGCTCGGCCGCCACCGATGCGCCGACCATGCGCGGCAGGAAGTAGCTCACGCCGACGTCGCAGCCGCTGAGACCGAGGCGGATGAACGATGCGTTCATGCGCGCATCGGTGGTGGCCAGGCGGATGTCGGAGGCCAGCGCCAGCGCAAAGCCGCCACCGCTGGCCGAGCCGTTGACGATGCTGATCACCGGCTGCGGGCAACGCCGCATCGCAATCATGATGTCGCGCACCTTCCTCTGGAACTCCAGCATCTCGCCGACGCTTTTGCGCGCACCGCCGGACTGGAAGTCCTTCAGGTCGAGCCCGGCGCAGAAGGCACGGCCCGCGCCGCGCAGGATCACCACGCGGACCGGCGAGCTGGCCCGGAGCCCGCCGAAGAAGGCAGTGAGTTCCGCGATCATCTTCGGGTTGAGCGCGTTCAGCCGCTCCGGCCGGTTCAGCGTGACCCAGGCGACGGCGCCTTGGATGTCGACTTCGAGGTGTTCGTATTGCATTGCTTTCGGTGCCTCACATTGCGCGGGAAATGACTTCCTTCATGACCTCGTTGGTGCCGCCATAGATGCGCTGGATGCGGCAGTCTACGTACATGCGGCCGATGAGGTACTCGGTCATGAACCCATAGCCGCCATGCAGTTGCAGGCACTCATCGATGACCTTGCCTTGCTGCTCCGAGGTCCAGAGCTTCACCATCGATGCGGTGGCGGTGTCGAGCGTGCCGGCCACCAGGTCCGACACGCAACGGTCGACGAAGGTGCGCGCGACCTTGATGGTCGTGGCGATCTCCGCCAGCTTGAACCTGGTGTTCTGGAAATCCGCGATCGGCTTGCCGAACGCGGTGCGTTGCCGCACGTAGTCGAGCGTCGCCTCGTAGGCGCCTTCCATGGCCGCGACCGCGATCACGCCGATGATGGTGCGCTCGTACGGCAGGTCGGACATCAGCTGGAAGAAGCCCTGGCCCTCCTGCCCGCCGAGGATGTTGTCGGCCGGTACGGTGACGTCGTCGAAGAACAGCTCCGAGGTGTCCTGCGCCTTGAGGCCGATCTTGTCCAGCACGCGGCCGACGCGATAGCCCTCGACCTCCTTCGGCTCGACGATCAGGATCGAGGTGCCGCGGGCGCGCTGCGAAGGATCGGTCTTGGCCACCACCAGCACCAGCCCGGCGAGGTAGCCGTTGGTGATGAAAGTCTTGGAGCCGTTGATCACGTAGCTGTCACCGCGGCGTTCGGCGCGTGTGCGCACGCCTTGCAGGTCGGAGCCGGCGCCTGGCTCCGTCATCGCGATCGCGCCGACGATCTCGCCGCGCGCCATGCGTGGCAGATACCGCTGCTTCTGTGCCTCGGTGCCGTGGTTGAGCAGGTAGTGCGCGACGATGCTGTGCACGGAAGGGCTCATGCCGGTCAGGCCGCGGCGCGACATGGCGTCGTAGAACACGGCCTCATGGCGAAAGTCACCGCCGCCTCCGCCATAGGCCTCGGGAATGTCGGAGCACAGCAGGCCGAGCTCGCCCGCGCGGCGCCACAGATCATGGCCGACATGGCCGCGCTTTCGGGATTCCTCGTCCTGCGGAAGCATCTCCGTGTCGACGAAGCGCGCGACGGTGTCGCGGTACATGGAGAGCTCTTCGTCGAGCCAGGTTGGATGGAAGTCGATGGGCATGGTGTGCAGTGCTGCGCAGGGGTGGCAGTCATGGTGGCACGCCACCGGCATGCATGGATCGTCGGATCAGACGAATCCCCGCAGTGCTTCGTAACAGTGATTCAATCCGGGTCTCCAATCCCGAACAGGAGCGATGCATGGATGCGAAAAGAAAGCGTGTGCTGGTCATCGGCCTGGAGCCCAGCCTGGTCGACTTCAGCGCGATGCCGGACATGAATGCCGACAAGGTGCGCACCGGCCTTGCGACCGACCAGGCCACGTTGAACGGCCTCGGCTACGACGCGCACCTGTGCCTGACGGACCTGGGCGAGACGGCGGGGCAGGTGGTGACCGAGGTGCTCTCCGGCGAGCCCTTCGACTGCATCGCGATCGGCGCGGGCATACGCACGCTGCCGGCGTACTTCCTGTTGTTCGAGCGGCTGATCAACATCGTGCATGCGCACGCGCCGGCGGCGAAGATCTGCTTCAACACGAAGCCGAGCGATACGGCGGAGGCGGTGCGCCGCTGGGTGTAACGATGCCTCCCGATCTCGATCGCCTGCGTGCCCTTCCCAAGGCCGAGGTCCATGCCCACCTCGAAGGCTGCTTCGAACCCGCCGTGCTCGAAGCATGGGCCACGCAGGCCGGCATTGCGATGCCGCGCCCGCGCGAGCGGCTGTTCCAGTTCGAAGGCCTCGCCGGCTTCCTGCACTTCCTCGACTGGGCCTGCGGCCTGGCCTCGACGCGCGAGCGGCTGGCCGAACTGAGCTACGGCTATGCGAAACGGCTTGCCGACAACGGCGCCGGCTATGCGGACGTGATCTTCAACCCGACGCACTGGAAGGCATGGCATGGCCGCTTGCCCGCGATGATCGATGCGATGGACGCCGGCTTCACTGCTGCGGAGCAGGACGGCCTGCCGCCGGTGGGCCTGTGCGTCAGCCTGTTGCGCACGCAGACGGCGGACGAGGCGACGGAACTGGTCGATGCGCTCGTTGCTTTGCGGCATCCGCGCGTGGTGGCGCTCTCCATCGACGGCAACGAAGCCGCGGCCGGCCGCACCGGACCGCGCTTTGCCGAAGCCTTTCGCCGTGCCGGCGCGGCTGGATTGCGGCGCGCCGTGCATGCCGGCGAGTCGAGCGGACCCGAAGGTGTGCGCGATGCGATCGAGCTCCTCGGCGCGGACCGCATCGACCATGGCGTGCGGGCCATCGACGACCTGGCGTTGGTGGAACTGCTGGCCGAGCGCCGCATTCCGCTCGGCGTCTGCCCCACGTCGAACTTGGTGCTCGGGGTCTATCCGTCGATCGAGGCGCATCCGGTCGATCGGCTGCGGCGGGCTGGGGTCGTGGTGTCGCTCAACACGGACGATCCGGTGCTGCTCGGTGCGAGCCTTGTGGGCGAATATGCGCTTTGCAGCACGACTTTCGGCTGGTCGGAGGAGGTGTTGCGCGATGTGGCGTGCGATTCGATCACGGCGAGCTTTGCGAATGCGGACGTGAAAGAGCGGTTGCTCGCGGATCTGGCGCGCTGGTAGTGGTTGCGGCTTTCCGTTCCGCACTCGGCTGATCGGTGCGATACGCATGTTGAAGTCGTGCCCTGCCAAGCGCGCGGCTGCCTTCAGACCTGCGCGTGCAAGCGCCGCATGCCTCGAATCCAGCGCTCCCGATCCGCCGCCTTGCGCTCGACCTGCGCCTGCACGAAGTCATGCGTCAGGATCAGGAAGCGCTCCTCGGCCAGCCCCTGCACCACGATGCCGGCGACCGCGTCGGCGTCGATCACGCCCTGTGACATCAGCGCGCGGCGCGCTTGGCTTTCTGCCTGCAACAAGGGCGTGTCCACCGCACCGGGAGAGAGGCAGCTCACGCGGATACCGCGGTCGCCGTAGGTGATCGACAGCCACTCGGCGAAGGCCACCGCCGCATGCTTGCTGACCGCATAGGGCGCGTCGAACTGCGACAGCAGGCCCGCGGCCGACGCGGTCTGCAACAGGTAGCCGCCGCCGCGCGCCAGCATGCGCGGCAGCAAGGCGCGGGCGGCGTGCACGTGGGCCATGAGGTTGATGTCGAGCACATGGCGCCAGTCGGCATCGGGCAACTCGGGGCCGCCGCGGATGGTGGTGCCGGCGTTGCTGCAGAAGAGGTCGATCGGGCCGTGCGTGTTTTCGACTTCATCGATCAGCGTGGTGAGGGCGGACTCGTCGGCCACGTCGAGCGTGGCCGCGACGGCGCCGCGCGGCCCGTCGCGCCGCGTGCCCGGAGCAGCGATCCGGTCGGCCATCTCGCGAGCCCGCGCGCCATCGCGATCGGCCACGACCACGACGCGCGCGCCTTCCGCGACGAAGCGCTGCGCCATCGCGGCGCCGATACCGCTCGCGCCGCCCGTGACGACGACAACCTTGTCCTGCAGGTTCATTGAAGCCGATCGTAGGCAGGTACTGCCTCTCGATCTTGCGCGCACACGCTGAAACGTCGGCCCGACGCGCGAGCGCAGCGCCTGCACGCAAGCCAGCCGGCCCCCGCGCCACTAGCCTCGGCATCCATGAAAGCTGCTGTGTTCCGCGGGGTCGACCGCCTGCTGTCGATCGAAGATGTGCCGCTGCCGCAGGCCGGCGCGGGCGAACTGGTGCTGCGCGTGTTCTGCTGCGGCGTGTGCGGCTCCGACCTGCATTCGACGCACCCCGGCCTCTTCACCGTGAAGGACGGCACCGTGCTCGGCCACGAGTTCTCCGGCGAGATCGTCGAGAGCGGCGCCGGCGGCTGGAAGGTGGGCCAGCGCGTGACCGCCTTGCCCAACAACGCCTGCACCGCCTGTACCTCGGAAGGCCATCGGGAGTGCAGGGAGGGCCTGGGCATGATCTGCCCGCACAACCGGCTCACCGGCTTCAGCCCCAATCGCCCCGGCGCGCTGGCCGAATACGTCAAGGTGCCCGTGGGCCAGGCACTGCGCCTGCCCGATGCCGTGGGCGACCGCGAGGGCGCGATGATCGAGCCGCTGGCCGTCGGCCTGCACGCGGTGGAGGCGGGCAGGGTCGGGCTCGGCGACCGGGTGCTGGTGATCGGCGCCGGGCCGATCGGGCTGGCCGTCACGGCCTTTTCAAGACAGGCCGGCGCCACGCACGTCGTGGTGAGCGAGTACGCCCAAGCCCGCCGCGAGACGGCCGCACGCTTCGGCGCGACCGCGGTCATCGACCCCAAGTCCGAACCGATTGCCGAAGCCTTTGCCCGCAGCACAGGCGCGCCACCCGACGTGATCTTCGAATGCGTCGGCGCACCGGACCTGATCCAGCAATGCGTGGACCTGTCGAAGCCGCGTGGCCGCGTCGTCGTGGTCGGCGTCTGCCCGACCGAGGACCGGGTGCTGCCGCAGCGCGCCATGGCGAAGGAACTGAGCCTGCAGTTCGTGATGGGCTACGGCAAGCCCGACTGGCGCCGCGTGCTGGACCTGCTCGACGCGGGCAGGGTCGACCCGGCGCCGATGGTCACCGACACCGTCACCCTGGACCAGTTACCCGAGGCCTTCGAGGCGCTGCGACGGCCCACCACGCAGATCAAGCTGCTGGTGATGCCCACGGCGCGGGTCAGACCCCATCCGGACAGCGTGTGGACGCAAGAGAGATGAACAGCCCTTTGCTAGCCTGCCCCAATGACTGAACTCGTCTCCCTCGCCCGCCATGGCGACGTCGCCGTGCTGCGCATCGCCAACCCTCCCGTCAACGCGCTTTCGCTCCAGGTGGTGACCGGCCTGGCCGCTGCCGTCGATGCCTTCGAGGCCGACCGCAGCTACGCCGCCTTGCTGCTGCATTGCGAGGGCCGCACCTTCGTGGCGGGCGGGGACATCACCTCTTTCGACAGTCCCGGCTTCACCGCCGCGCTCTACAACGGCACGCTGATGCGGCTGGAATCGCAAGACCGCCCGGTCATTGCGGCGCTGCACGGCACCGTGCTCGGCGGCGGCCTCGAACTGGCGCTGGCGTGTCACTACCGCGTCGCCTTGCCAGGCACACTGATCGGCCTGCCGGAGGTCAAGCTGGGGTTGCTGCCCGGCTCGCTCGGCACGCAACGCCTGCCGCGCGTGGCCGGCGTCGAGCTGGCGCTGGACATGATCTCCAGCGGGCGCTCCATCAAGGCGGCCGCTGCGCTCAAGGCCGGCATCGTCGATGAGCTCAAGGAGGGCGATCCCCTCGACGCGGGACTGGCCTTCACGCAGGCGCTGGTGGCGCGTGGCGCCGGGCCGCGCCGCGTCAGCGAGATGAACGTGTCGCAGGTCGGCCTGCCGCCGGACTACTTCGAACGTGCCCTCGACGAGGCGAAGCGCAAGAAGGCCTTCTACCCCTCGGCCCGCAACATCGTGATGGCGGTGCAGGCCTCGACACTGCCCTTCGCCGAGGGCGAGGCGGTGGAGGCGCGCCTGTTCGAGGAACTGCGCACGTCGCCCGAGTCGAAGGCGCAACGCCACCTGTTCTTCGCCGAGCGCCAGGCGGGCAAGATCCCCGGGCTCTCGAAGGACGTGGCGCTGCGACCGGTCGCGTCGGTCGGCATCGTCGGCGCGGGCACCATGGGCGGCGGGATCGCGATGAACTTCGCCAATGCGGGCATCCCGGCGGTGCTGGTCGAGACCTCGCAGGCGGCGCTCGATCGCGGGCTGGCTCTGGTGCGGGCCAACTACGAAGCCAGCGCGGCCAAGGGGCGGTTGACTGCCGAACAGGTCGAGCAACGCATGGCCCTCTTGCGCGGCACGCTCGACTACGACGCGCTGACGCCGTGCGATCTGGTCATCGAGGCCGTCTTCGAGAACATGGACCTCAAGAAGCAGGTCTGCACGAAGCTCGGCGGCGTCTGCAAGCCTGGCGCGATCATCGCGACCAACACCTCCACGCTCGATGTCGACGTGCTGGCCGAGGCCACCGGCCGCCCGGCCGACGTGGTCGGCATGCATTTCTTCAGCCCGGCCAACGTGATGCGCCTGCTCGAAGTCGTGCGCGGCGCGAAGACCGCGCCCGAGGTGCTGGCCACCGTGATGCAGTTGGCCCGCAAGATTGGCAAGGTGGCGGTGGTGTCGGGCGTCTGCTACGGCTTTATCGGCAACCGCATGGCCGAGGTCTACATGCGCGAGACCGAGTTCCTGATGATGGAAGGCGCCGCGCCGGCCGAGATCGACGGCGCCGTGGAAGCGCTGGGCATGGCGATGGGGCCGTGCCGCATGCTCGACATGGCCGGCATCGACGTGGGCGCCAAGACGGTGATCGAGTACGGCAAGGCCGGCGGCCTGCCACCCGACGACAGCTACCGCGCCATGGTGCGCACGATGTTCGAACTGGGCCGCTTCGGCCAGAAGACCGGTGCGGGCTACTACCGCTACGACGGCCGCAAGCCGGTCGGCGACCCGGAGACCACGCGGCTGGCGAAAGAGCTGGCGACGGCACACGGCATCGCCCAACGTAACGACATCAGCCAGCAGGAGATCGTCGAGCGACTGCTCTATCCGCTCATCAACGAGGGCGCGAAGATCCTGGAGGAGGGCATCGCCTACCGGCCCGGCGACATCGACATCGTGTGGACGGCCGGCTACGGATTCCCGGACCACAAGGGCGGCCCGATGTTCATGGCAGACCAGATCGGGCTGGGCGTGATCGCCGAACGCCTGGAGCACTACGCGCAGGTGCGCGGCAACGAGTTCGGCTACTGGACCTTGTCGCCCCTGCTCGCCGACCTGGCGCAGCGAGGACAGCGCATTTCCGATTGGCGCGCCGCCTGAGCATGAAACAGCATCGATGCTTCCGCCGCTCGCTGCAGCCCTCTGCTTTGGGTTTGGGGCGGGATCACGCCGACGGCGTACTCCCCTCCGCGAATGTCCCCCGCCGTCAGTCTTCGACTGCCGCCTCCTCCTTTATTTCGCTGCGGGGAGCACGCCATCGACGTGATCCAGACGCGCAGTTGTTGATCGGCTGGCACGACGCACCGTGTCCTGTGCCGAGGGTGCTGGGTGTCCCCCGCAGCGAAATAAAGGAGGAGCCGAAGGCGGGGGACATTCGCGGAGGGGGATACCCAGTGCCCTCGGCACGCGCCCCGAACGGACTTCGCGCAACGCATGCAACCCGCGCACTGGAAACCTGACATGGAAGACAAGACCCTCGTCCAATGCCTGCAACGCCAGGCCACGATCCGCCCCGACGCGCCGGCCTACCGCAACGGCGACCGCTGGCTCACGTTCCGCGACGTCGATATCCACACCAACCGCATCGCCAACGCACTGGCCGCGATGGGCGTCGGCCGCGGCACCCGCGTCGCGGTGCTCACCAAGCAACACATCGAGTGCATCCTCGTCACGCTGGCCGCGTGCAAGCTCGGCGCCGTCTGCATGCCGGTGAACTGGCGCCTAGCTCCGCACGAGGTCGAGTACATCGTCAACAACGGCGAGGCGCCGTTCCTCATGGCCGATGCGGCCTTCATGCCGACCGTGCAGCAAGCCGCCAAGCTGCCGCTGGTCCGCCGACTGGTCTGCACCGAATCGCAGCAAGGCGACGTGCCCTCGCTCGCGCAGTGGTATGCCGATGCCAGTCCCAACCTGACGCCTGTCGAACTCGACACGCACGACGCCGCGCTGCAGCTCTATTCGTCCGGCACCACCGGCCTGCCCAAGGGCATCGTGCTCTCGCATGCGGGGCTGCTGTCGACCAGCTGCGTGGTCGAGCGCGAATGGAAGTTCGAGCAGTCGAGCATCCTCGGCAACCCGCTGCCGGTGTTCCACGTCGCGGGCATGACGATGCTGCTGATGCCGTTGCAGAACGGCGGCCTGACGACGGTGTTCGCCGACTTCGACCCGGTGCAGTACCTCGCGGCCTTCTCCACGCACGGCATCACCCACAGCTTCGTCGTGCCGGCGATGCTGCTGTTCATGCTGCAGGTGCCCGGTGCCAAGGCCAACGACTATGCCGGCGTGAAGCTCATCGCGTATGGCGGCTCGCCCATCAGCGAGACCACGCTCCAGCAGGCCTTCGACCTGTTCGGCTGCGACTTCCTGCAGGTCTACGGGCTCACAGAAGTCTCGGGGCCGGCCACCTTCCTGTTCCCCGAGGACCATCGCTCGGGCGATGCCGAACTGCTGCGCTCGGCGGGCCGGCCCATTGGCGGCGGACGGTTGCGCATCGTCGACCCGATCACGATGCAGGACCTGCCCGATGGCCAGACCGGCGAGATCTGGATCGAGTCCGACCGCAACCTGAAGGAATACTGGCGCAACCCCGAAGCCACCACTGCCGCCTACCCCGAAGGCCGCAATGCCAACGGCGGCTGGCTGCGCTCGGGCGACGGCGGCTACGTCAAGAACGGCTACCTCTACATCAACGACCGCATCAAGGACATGATCGTCTCGGGCGGCGAGAACATCTATCCGGCCGAGGTCGAGAACGTGCTGATGCGCCACCCGGACGTGATGGACGGCGCCGTCATCGGCGTGCCGGACGAGACCTGGGGAGAGGCGGTCAAGGCGTGCGTTGTCCTGCGGCCCGGCGCCACGGCCGATGCGCGCGACATCATCGATTTCATGCGCGCCAACCTCGCGCACTACAAGTGCCCGAAGAGCGTCGATGTCGTTGACGAATTGCCGCGCAACCCGAGCGGGAAGATCCTCAAGCGCATCCTGCGCGCCCCTTATTGGCACAACCAGCAACGCGCTGTGGCGTGACCCCAACCTGATTCAAAGGAGACCACGAGATGATGCTGACGAAGAGATTGATGGCCGGCGCCGCGTTGGCGCTGGCCGCATGCCTCGCGCTGCCCGCCGCCGCGCAGGACAACAAGCCGATCAAGATCGCGCTGATCGCGAGCAAGACCGGCCCATCCGAGGCCTATGCGCGCGACACCGAGCGCGGCTTCCGGCTGGGCATGGAATACCTCACCGGCGGCACGATGACGCTGATCGGCCGCAAGGTCGACATCGTGGTCAAGGACGACCAGATGAAGCCCGAGCTGTCGAAGGCCATGCTCACCGAGGCGCTGTCCGACGACAAGGCCGACATCGCGATCGGCACCTCGTGGTCGGGCGGTGCGCTGGCGATGGCGCCGGTGGCGGAGGAGTACGGCAAGCTGCTGATGGTCGAGCCGGCCATTGCCGACTCGCTGACCGGCGCGGCCTGGAACAAGTTCATGTTCCGCGCCAGCCGCAACTCGTTCCAGGATGCGCTGGCCAGCGCGGCCAGCCTGAAGGACGGCGACAACATCGCCTTCCTCGCGCCCGACTACGTCTATGGCCGCGACGGCGTGAAGGCCTTCAAGGACGCGATGGCGCAGACCAAGAGCAAGGCCAAGGTCGTGCAGGAGGAGTTCATCCCGCTGGCCACCACCGACTTCACCGCGCCCATGCAGCGCATCTTCGACGGCATGAAGAACGTCACCGGCAAGAAGTACCTGGTCGTGATCTGGGGTGCGCCCAATCCGATCCGCAAGATCTCCGAGCTGAACCCGGGCCGCTACGGCATCGAGTTCATGTCCATCGGTGGCGCGAACCTCGAGAACACCAAGCCGTGGAAGGGCCTCGACGTGACCGGCGGCACCTTCTACTACTACGGCTTCCCGAAGAACGCGATGAACGACTGGCTCGTCGCCGAGCACCAGAAGCGCTACAACGTGCCGCCAGACCTGTTCACCGCGGGCGGCTTCGTCAGTGCGGCAGCCATCGTGGCCGGCATCAAGAAGGCCAACTCGGTCGACACGCCCAAGCTCATCGCGGCGATGGAAGGCATGGACTTCGACACGCCCAAGGGCAAGATGACCTTCCGCAAGGAAGACCACCAGGCCATGCAGGCGCAGTACCAGTTCAGGATGAAGAAGAACCCGGCGAGCGAATGGGACCTGCTGGAACTGGTGCGTGAGATCCCGGCTTCGGAAATGCCGGTGCCGGTCACGGTCAAGCGTTGAACGCCGGGCGCGCGCCATGACGACCGCAGCGCTGGCCAGCACCGGCCTGGGCATCCGCTTCGGCGGACACGCGGCCGTCGATGGCGTGACGGCCGCGTTCGGCGCGGGCACGCTCACGGCCATCGTCGGCCCCAACGGCGCCGGCAAGACGACCTACTTCAACCTGCTGTCGGGCCAGCTGCGCGCAAGTTCGGGCACGGTGCACCTCAAGGGCGAGGACATCACGCGGCTGAGCGCGGCGCAGCGAACCAGCCGCGGCATCGGCCGCGCATTCCAGCTCACCAACCTGTTCCCGCGCCTGACCGTCGCAGAGAACGTGCGCCTGGCGGTGCAGAGCCGTCACAGCGCGGGCTTCAACATGCTGGCGATGTGGCGCGGCCGCCGCGACCTGATCGAGCAGGCCGACCACTACCTGGCGGAAGTCGGCCTGGCCCATCGCCGCGCCGACGCGGCATCGAAGCTGCCTCACGGCGACAAGCGCAAGCTCGAAGTTGCGATCCTCATGGCTCTGGAGCCGGAGATCCTGATGTTCGACGAGCCGACGGCTGGCATGAGCGTGGACGAGGTGCCGGTGATCCTCGAACTCATCCGCAGGCTCAAGGCACGCGGCGACAAGACCATCCTGCTCGTGGAACACAAGATGGACGTGATCCACTCTCTGGCCGACCGCATTGTGGTGCTGCACAACGGCAAGCTCGTAGCCGACGGCGCGCCGGCCGAGGTGATGGCCTCGGCCATCGTGCAGGAGGCCTACCTGGGCGTGAAGCGCCCGGCCACGAACAAGAGCGACACGAGCGACATGAGCGACATGAGCGACAAGAGCGCGGAGCCCGCCCATGCCTGACGCACCCAACACCCTGCCCGGCGCCGCGCCCCTGCTCACGCTCGAAGGCGTGCACACGCACATCGGCGAGTACCACATCCTGCAGGGCGTCGACCTCGTCGTGCCGCGCGCCGGGCTCACCGTGCTGCTCGGCCGCAACGGCGCCGGCAAGAGCACCACGCTGCGCACCATCATGGGCCTATGGCACGCGAGCGCCGGTGCCTTGCGCTTCGACGGCTACGACATCACGCAGGAACTGACGCCCGACATCTCGCGGCGCGGCATCGCCTTCGTACCCGAGGACATGGGCATCTTCTCTGGCCTGACGGTGCAGGAGAATCTGCGCCTCGCGGCCATCGGCGGACGCTTCGACGAGCAGCGGCTCGACTGGATGTTCGGCCTGTTCCCGGCGCTCAAGCGCTTCTGGCTGCGGCCGGGCGGCACGCTGTCGGGCGGGCAGAAGCAGATGGTCGCCATCGCGCGCGCCATCATCGAGCCGCGCAAGCTGCTCCTGATCGACGAGCCGACCAAGGGCCTCGCGCCCGCCATCGTCGACAACCTGTCGCAGGCCTTCCTTGAGTTGAAGGCGCATGACACCACGATCCTGCTGGTCGAGCAGAACTTTCATTTCGTGCGCGCGCTCGGCGACCACGTCGCGGTGATGGACGACGGGCGCATCGTGCATGCCGGCAGCATGCAGGCGCTGTCCGACGACGAATCGATGCAGGCGCGCCTGCTCGGCCTGCATGCCGGCGCGGTGCACTAGGAAGAACATGGCCGCTCTCGAATCCATCGCAACACCGTCGGCATTGCCCGTCGCGTCCACACCCCCCGAATCCGCCGCGCTCGAAGCGCTGCCGGGCCGCAAGCGCGATCTCGTGCCGGGCATCCTCATCCTCGCCTTCATCGCGCTCGCGTTGCCGGTGGTCGGCAGCGTGCCGACCTGGATCACGCTCACCGTCGCCGCGCTCGCGATGGGCATGATGCTGTTCATCATGGCCAGCGGCCTCACGCTGGTGTTCGGCCTCATGGACGTGATGAATCTCGGCCATGCCGCCTTCGTCGCGGTCGGCGCCTACACCGCGACGCTGATGGTCGCGCCGCTGAAGGGCCTGCTGGAGTCGGGGCAGGTGGGCCTGAGCCTGGTCGCCATCGCCGCGATCATCTTGGTGGCCATGCTCGTCACGGCCGCGCTCGGCTGGGTCTACGAGCGGCTCTTCATCAAGCCGGTGTATGGCGACCACCTGAAGCAGATCCTCATCACCATCGGCGCGATGATCATCATCGAGCAGCTGGTGCTGGTGCTGTTCGGCGCCAACCAGATGCTGCTGCCGCTGCCCGAGACCTTCCGCGGCTCCTTCGTCATGGGGGACGTGGCCATCGAGCGCTATCGGCTGGTGGCGGTGGTGATCGGGTTGCTGGTCTACGCCGGCCTGGTGCTGCTGCTGACGCGCACGCGGGTCGGGCTGCTGATCCGTGCAGGCGTGGAGAACCGCTCGATGGTCGAGGCGCTCGGCTATCGCGTGCGCGGCATCTTCGTCGCGGTGTTCGTCGGCGGCTCGGCGCTGGCTGGGCTGGGCGGCGTGATGTGGGGCTTCTACCGCGAGCAGTTCACCGTCGCCATTGGCGCCGAGGTGCTGGTGCAGATGCTCATCATCGTGATCATCGGCGGGCTCGGCTCGGTCACCGGTTGCTTCGCGGGCGCGATGCTGATCGCGCTCAGCACCAACTACGTGAGCTTCGTGCTGCCGGACCTGGCGCTGGTGTCGAACATCCTCGTGATGATGGCCGTGCTGCTGTGGCGGCCGCAGGGGCTGTACCCCGTGAACAAACATTGACGCGGACCACGACGCCATGCTGAACCGAATACTCTCCGGCGACTTCCCGCGCAGTCGCGTGCTCACGGCACTGCTGGTGCTGATCCTGCTCTACCTCGCGACCGCGCCGTTCCTGTTCTCCGGCGCGCGTTCGCTCAACGTGGCGGCCACCATCTGCGTGTTCGTCGTGCTGGTCGCTTCCTTCGACCTGCTGCTGGGCTACTGCGGCGTGGTGTCCTTCGCTCACGCGATGTTCTACGGCATCGGTGCCTATGGCGTGGCGATCGCGATGTACAAGTTGGGGCCGACCTGGAGCGCGATGGCCATCGGCAGCGCGGCGGCCCTGGGCGTTTCGGTGCTGCTCTCCTTCCTCATCGCCTTGGTCTCGTTGCGCGTGAAGGCGATCTTCTACACGATGATGACGCTGGCCGTGGCCTCCGCCTTCGGCGCGCTGGTGATGCGATTGAGTAACTTCACCGGCGGCGACGATGGCCGCACCTTCAAGCTGCCGGAACTGCTGACGCCGGCCTTCCGCCTGTTCGAGAACGACGTGTTCGGCACCACGATCAACGGCAAGGTGCTGACCTACTACCTGATCCTGCTGTCGTCGGTGCTGCTGTTCCTGCTGATGCTGCGCGTGGTCAACTCGCGCTTCGGCCGCGTGCTCGAAGCGATCCGCGAGAACGAGTTCCGCGCCGAGGCCATCGGCTACCGCACGCTGTTCTACCGCGTCGCCATCAACTGCCTGTCGGCCGCGCTCGCGACCTGCGCGGGCATCCTCATGGCGCTGTGGCTGCGCTATGTGGGCCCGCAGACGACGGTGGGCTTCAACGTGATGCTGAACATCCTGCTGATGGCCGTGATTGGCGGGCTGGGCACGGTGTACGGCTCGGTGGTCGGCGTGGCGCTGTATGTCGTGGCCGAGAACTACCTGCAGAGCCTGATGGGCGGAGTCAGCGGCTCGCTGGAGTCGGTGCCGCTGCTGGCCAAGCTGTTCCATCCTGACCGCTGGCTGCTGTGGTTCGGCGCGGTGTTCGTGCTGTCGGTCTATTTCTTTCCGAGCGGCATCGTCGGCAAGCTGCGCTCGACCACGCGGGAGGTGCTTTGAGCGACTTGCAGGAACCCGTTGTTCTCGTCCGCATCGAAGGCCACGTGATGGTGGTCACGATCAACCGTCCGCAGGTGCGCAACGCGATCAGCCTGGCCGTGGCGCAAGCCCTTGCCGCGGCGATGGCCGAACTCGATGCCAACCCGGCATTGCACGTGGGCATCATCACCGGCGCCGGCGGCAACTTCTGCGCGGGCATGGACCTCAAGGCCTTTGCGTTCGAAGGCGTCGAGCCCGTGATCGAGGGCAGGGGATTCGCCGGCCTTTGTGAAGCGCCGCCGAGGAAGCCCTTGATCGCGGCTGTCGAAGGGCATGCCGTCGCGGGGGGCTTCGAGATCGCGCTGGCCTGCGATCTGATCGTGGCCAGCCGCTCGGCGAGCTTCGGCTTGCCGGAGGTCAAGCGTGGACTGGTCGCGTCCGCGGGCGGCTTGATGCGCCTGCCGCATCGGATTCCCATCGGCCTGGCGATGGAGATGGCGCTCACCGGCGATCCGATCACTGCGGCGCAGGCGCAAGGCTGGGGGCTGGTGAATCGGCTCGTCGAGCCGGGCGATGCGCTGGCCGAGGCGATGGCACTGGCCGCGCGCATCGATGCCAATGCGCCGCTGTCGGTGGCGGCGAGCAAGCGGATCATCCAGGGCTCGAGGACCTGGAGCGACGACGAGATGTTCGAGCGGCAGCGTGCGGTGGCGCAGGTCGTCAACCGGTCGTCCGATGCGCGGGAAGGCGCGGCGGCGTTTGCCGAGAAGCGCACAGCGGTCTGGCAAGGGCGCTGAAACCAGATTCGTGATCGCTGGGGCAGCTCGGGCCGCTGCGGGAGCCGTCGAGTGCTGCTTGATTCCGAGCGCCCGCACCTATGCGCCCGTCGTGCAACGAGCACGGCCGATCACAGTTCCTTCTCGGGAATGAACGGCCCGATCAGGCTCAACCAGAAACGCTGCCAGGTGGTTGTCTCGGGCGGTTGGTCGTGGACGATCTGCGTGCCGTCGTCCCCTTCCTCCAGCCATTCGACGTTCCGTCCATCGGCGCTCAAGCGCAGTTCGTAGGAGCTGCTGGCGTCGCCGAAACTGTCCAGCTGCCGTGCCATCTCCGGGCTGTCGATGATCAGTCCAAGCTCGGTGTTCAGCTTCGCCGAGCGCTGGTCGAGGTTCATCGATCCCAGGAAAACCTGCTGGTGGTCGACGATGGCGTTCTTCATGTGCAAGGCGCCCGTGCGGTGACCGAAGATGCCGAGCTTGTGGCGCTTGACGCTGAGCGAAGGGCTCAGTTCCCACACCCTCACGCCTGCCTTCAGCAGCGCCTTGATGTGCGCCTCGTACCCCACGTAGACCCACGCTTCATCGGTCGACGCGAGCGAATTGGTGATGAGTTCGACACCGATGCCTTCCTGCGTGGCCCTGGCGAGGCTCGCCACCCCGCTGTCGGTCGGCACGAAGTAGGGCGACACCATCTTGATGTTGCTGTGCGCGGTCCTGAACCAGTTGATGACCGCTTCGGTCACCGTGCCCCTGATCGAGTCCTGCGCATCGTTGAGCCCTTCGGTCTTCGTGACCGGATCGAACACGACACGGGCATTCGCCCAGATCAACGGGCTCAAGCGCCCGGCCGCAAGCTCGAATGGCAGGTTCAACATAGGAACAAGATCCAGCGGCAACGCGCTCGGCTCGCCGCCTGTGGGATCGAGCGGCCTGCCGTCGGCCGGAATCTCGCTGGCCCGCGGCGGTTTTGCGTTGCTGGTGCTGCGTTCGAACGCCTGCTGCAGTTGGGCGGGCGCGGCGTCGCTGTGCGCGATGCTCTGCACCGGAAACACGACCTCGCTGTTCCAGTACGCGTCGAATGCGTGGGACAGGTCTCGCACCAGCGGACCGGCGACGAAGGTGTCCATGTCGATGAAGTTGCTGCCGGCGGCGTTCATCACATACTCGTCGGCCATGTTGCGCCCGCCCGCCACGGCGGCGACGTTGTCTGCAATGAAGAGCTTGTTGTGCATGCGCCGGTTCACGCGGCTGAAGTCGAAGCCGGAGCGGACAAAGCGCGTTGCGTCGTGGCCGCGGCCCGCGGGAAAGGGGTTGAACAGGCGCACCTCGACATTCGGATAGCTGGCGAGGCCCAGCAGCAGTTCGTCTTCCCCCACCGTGTACAGGTCGTCGATCAGCACGCGGACGCGCACACCCCTGGCGGCCGCGTCGCGCAGCGCGCGCATCAGCGCGCGGCCCGTGTTGTCTCCCTGCAGCAGGTAGTACTGGACGTCGAGGCTTCGGGTCGCCACCTTGGTGAGTTCGATGCGTGTCGCGAACGAGTTGGGCCCGTAGGGCAGCAGGCGGAAGCCGGATCGGCCATCGCCTGGCAGCGCCTTCTGCGTGACTGCCGCGAGTGGCGTCTGTCCGTAGTCGTCGATGGCGGAAGTCGCAGCGGGGCGCGGGATCGATGGCAGGCCCGCACACGCCGTGAGCAGCAGGGCAATTCCAAGCAGCAATGCCGTGCGCGCCCCGCGCACCAGCCGCCCGGTGCTGGCGAGGTGCGTGAGTTGCGTGAGTTGCGGGGAGTCGGCGTTCGATGTCATGAGGGCCATCAAGCTGTGCATACCCAGCTTCCATCCTCATCTTATCGATGCGAGATATGCGGCACGCGAGCTGCAGGGACGCCTTCATGTGTCCACGCTTCGGGCACCGCGACCCACGTCAGGATTGCCCGCCACGACAGCGGCCGCTCGAACGACGGCCGAAATGAGGCAGACCCGCCCGGCTGAACACTCACTCGACGACGGTCACCTTGTCGGGCGCCCAGCCCCCGTGGAAGCCGAAGGGCACGCGAACGGGCAAGCGGATCGTCGCGACCGGCTCGCAGGCGAAGTCCTGGGCATCCAGGATGACCACGTCGCTGAGGTCGCGCTTCGGGTCGTAGACATAGGACAGCACCCAGCCTTCGTCCTCGGCGGCGGCGCCCGGCTTGCGAACGAAGACCGGCTCGGAGGTCATCATGCCCGCGCCGTAGTCATGCACCTCGGTCGTCCCGCGCGTCATGTCGTGCTTCATCGCAGGGCCGAAGGCCACGTCGTCGCCCCAGAAGGCGGTGTAGGCGTAGCGATAGGGCAGCCCGGCATGGCGCCCGTTGATCCGCGGGAACTCGATGCCGCGGTCGTCGATCACGGTCTCGCTCACATGGCCGGACGGCCGGTGGAAGGTCCAGCGCACCAGCACGGGCGCGCCTTCGTTGGGCCCGTTCTGGTCTGTGTGGAACATCCGCTCGTGTCGTGCCAGGTCGACGATGGTGAGATCGCCTTCGTCGTAGGCATTGACGAAGTGGAAGGCGAAGCAACGCGGCACCTCGAACCACTGGATGGCAGACACATCGCCGTCGCGTGGCAGGAGTCCGATGCGCGAGGCCCGGCGCTCGTCCCAGAGCCACGGGAAGTCGGTGTGGGACAACTCGGGTTGAAAGGTCACCGGGAAGTCGGGCACGACGATGAAGCCCTGCGTGAACGCCATGTCGTGGATCAGCGGGATGTGCGGCAGGTCGATGCGCGCCTTCGTTGTGGCACGCCCGTCGCCATCGACCGAGATGTAGCGGATCGGCTGGAAGGGTTCGTAGGCCAGGGCGTGGTGCACGCCCGCGACCGGATCGAACTTGGGGTGGCCGGTGAAGCCGGCTTCGAGCGTGCCGTCGAAGTCGGTGCGCCGCACGCTGGACAGTTCGTAGTCGAGCTCGACCGGGATGCTGCCGGCCTCGACGACCGCGCACAGCTTGCCGCCCACGTTCATGAGGCTGGTGTTGACGTTGCCGTCGCGCGTGCCTTCGCCTGGACCCGGAATCGGCTTGCGGCTCAGGACCCTGGCGGCATCCCGGTCCAGCACGAAGCGGCTGCGGAACCAGTCCGCCTCGCCGCCGTGCAGGCGCAAGCCGTGCGCCATGCCCGAGCCCGCGAACCAGTGATGGCGCACGAGCTGCACACGGTCCAGCTCGTCGATCGGATTGGGGCCGATGCGCAGGAAGCGTCCGTTCAGTTCCTCGGGGACTCGGCCGATCACCTCCAGGTCGAAGGCCGTGACCTCGCTCTTGAGGGGCGCGAAGTTGCCGGCGACGTAGGGCGCGCCGGTGCTGTTCGCCGAAGGGATCTTCTCTGCCGACATGGACTGGTTCATGATGAACTCCTTGGGGTGTGGGCGGAGCTCGCGAAGGCCAGCAGGTCCGCGTTGAGCTTGGTCCGGTCGGTGTCGCCCAGGGCATGCGAGCCGCCCGGATAGATCTTCAGCACCGAGCCCCGGACCAGCTTGGCCGACAGCAGTGCGGACGCGGCGATGGGCACGATCTGGTCGTCGTCGCCGTGGATGATCAAGGTCGGCACGTCGATCTTCTTCAGGTCCTCGGTGAAGTCGGTCTCCGAGAAGGCCTTGATGCAGTCGTAGGCGTTCTTGTGGCCCGTCGTCATTCCCTGCGCCCACCAGGCCTGGATCATTCCCTGCGACACCTTGGCACCCGGACGATTGAAGCCGAAGAAGGGGCCGCTGGCGATCTCGAGGAAGAACTGCGACCGGTCGGCCAGGTAGGACTTGCGGAAGTTGTCGAAGACCTCCATCGGCAGGCCGCCGGGATAGGCCGCGGTCTTCACCATGATCGGCGGCACCGCGCCCATCAGCACCACGCGCGCGACGCGGCCGTTGCCGTGCCGCCCGACGTAGCGCGCCACCTCGCCGCCGCCGGTGGAGTGGCCGATCATGGTCACGTTCTTCACATCCAGCGCCGTGAAGAGCTCGTTCAGGTCATCGGCATAGGTGTCCATGTTGTTGCCGTTCCAGGGCTGGCTGGAGCGGCCATGGCCGCGGCGGTCGTGTGCGATGCAGCGAAAGCCGTTCGATGCCAGGTGGAACATCTGCGACTCCCAGGCGTCTGAATTCAGCGGCCAGCCGTGGCTGAAGCTGACGACGGGGCCCGAGCCCCAGTCCTTGAAGTAGAGCTGGGTGCCGTCCCTGGTGTTGAAGGTGCTCATGGTTCGCCTTTCGCTGTGGAGGTTGGGGTTGCGCCGCGTGCCCGGTCGGGGCGCGGCGGGCGGGTCGGTGGCGGCAGCCACCAGCGGGAAGCCGAGCGCCGCTGCGGCCGCGACGCCGCCGACGAGCAATCCGCGGCGTGTGGTCGGCAGGTCCGGCGTGAGGTCAGGGTCGTTCATGGTCGATCTCCATGGAGGGTCGGGATAGCGTGCCGGGCGGCGCGTCACACCGCATCGGAAAGAGGTCCAGTCCGGTCCTCGTACCTTTTGGCGAGTCCGGCTGGCCGGGGACGCGATCAGAGCGTCAGCGCATGCCGCAGCGCTTCGTCCACCGTCCACGAGCGCCCTGCGTTCCACGCGAGGTCGAACGCGGCATCGTCCGCGAGTGCGCCGCGCGCGCTGGTCACCATGCGGTCGCGCCGCGCACGCTCCGGCGTGGACATCGGCGCGCCGATCTCCTCGCGCGATCGCTGCGCGCAGCCCCACAGTCGCGCCGCGCAGTCCGCGCCCGCGAACGCTGGCGCGAGGCCGGCAAAGGCATCCAGCCACGTCGCATGGGACAGGGCGTCGCCGGTCGGCACGAGATCCAGCGCTTCCATGAGCCGGGACCGAGCCGCGGCGATGTCGCCGCGATCGTGAGCGACGGTCGCCAGTCCGACGAGGGTCTTGGCCATGCCGGGCCGGTCCCCCAGTTCGCGGTGCCCCTTCAGCGCTTCCTGCAGCAGGGACTCGGCCGCGTCGAGCGCACCCTGCGCATGGCGTACCTCGCCCAGCACCGACAGTGCCACCGCCGCCCGCCAAGCCCCGATGTCGCGGCTGACGGCAACGCATTCCTCGAGCAGCGCCTGCGCCGCGGCGTAATCGCCCGCGTTGTGGGCGACCGCGCCCAGGCAGTGCAGGCCCATGGAGATGCTGCGCCGATCGCCGATCTCGCGTGCGATGGCCAGGGCGTCCTCGTAGAGCCCGCGCGCGGCCGCGGGCTCGCCCCGCGCATCGGCGATGCTCCCGAGGCTGATGAGCGAGCGGACGTTGCCCCGGCGGTTGCCCAGCCGGCTCCAGATGGCGAGTGCTGCCCGATGGCGCCGCTCCGCCACCGCGTAGTCGCCCTGGAGATAGGCCAGCGATCCCGCTGCATGGAACGCGCTGGCGTGCGCTTCGCCCGGCTTCGCATCGGGCGCGATGGCCAGCAGGCGGGCGATCCAGTCGCGCCCTTCGCTGTAGTGGCCGCGCATTCTCCAGAACCAGTGGAGCTGCCCCGCGAGCGCCAGGCCATTCTCGGATCGCGCGGGCGAGGCTCCGCACCATGCCAGCGCCCCGCGCACGTTGTCGTGTTCCTGGTCGAGTTGCAGCAGCTTGGCCTGGAGTTCGGAATCGGTTTGCAGCGGGTCGAGCAGCCTGCCCGCCATCGCCAGGAAGTATTCGACGTGGCGGTCGCGCAGCGGCTCGTCCTCGCCGTTCTCGCGCAGCCGGTCCTGCGCATAGTGGCGCACGGTCTCGAGCAGGCCGAAGCGCGTCTCGTCGCCCTGCATCTCGATCGTGACGAGGTTCTTGTCGACGAGGGAGGCCAGGTGCTCCAGCACTTCGGCGCGATCGATGTCCCCGCCGCTGCAGACGGCTTCGGCCGCCTGCAGCGTCCAGCCGCCGGCGAACACCGAGACTCGCCGAAGCGCCACCTTCTCGGCCGCGCCCAGCAGTTCGTGGCTCCAGTCGATCAGCGAGCGCAGCGTGCGGTGGCGCGGCAGCGCCGTGCGAGACCCGCCGGTGAGCATGCCGAAGCGGTCGTCCAGGCGATGGCTCAACGCCTGCAGCGACATCACGCGCACCTGCGGTGCAGCCAGTTCGATGGCCAGCGCGATGCCGTCCAGGCGCCGGCAGATCGACGCCAGGGCCGCGGCGTCCTTCGCCGCCACCTCGAAGTCCGGTCGCTGCAGCCGCGCGCGATCGATGAACAGGCGTGCGGCCTCGCAAGACAGGACGTCCTCGCTTGTCGCGTCAGATTGCGCCTGCGGGACGGACAGGGATGGCACGCGGTAGGTGAGTTCGCCCTCGATGCCCAGGCGCTCCCGGCTGGTGACGAGGAGGGTGAGCCCTGCGCAGCGCCTCAGCAATGTGTCGGCGAGCCGCGCACATGCCTCGAGCAGGTGCTCCGCGTTGTCCAGCAACAGCAGCAGCTGCCGCGGCGCGAGCCATTCGGCCACGGTCTCCATGAGGTCCTTGCCGGATTGCTCCGTGATGCCGAGGGCCTTGGCCATCGCCTGGGCCACCAGCGACGGGTCGCCCAGCGGGGCCAACTCGACGAACCAGACGCCATCCGGATACCGCTCCAGCATCGAGGCGGCAACTTGCAACGCCAGCCGCGTCTTGCCGCAGCCGCCCGCACCGCCGAGCGTGAGCAGCCGCGTGGTGGCCAGCCACTGCCTGACCTCCGCGATCTCCCGCTCGCGGCCGATGAAACTCGTCAGGGGCTGGGGCAGGTTGTGCCTTGGCTGCGAGGCGCGCGCTGGCGCGGCCGTGTCGCGGAGGACGTCGAAGTTGAAGCGGTAGCCGCGCCCGGAGACCGTGGAGATCGCTTCGGGCCCCAGCACCTTGCGCAGTGCCGAGACATGCGCCTGCAGCGTGTTGTCCTCGACGACCACCTTGCCCCAGACCTGGGCCAGCAGTTCGTCCTTGGTGACCAGTTGCCCGGAGCGCTCGACCAGTGCGGCCAGCAGATCGAGGGCATGCGGACCCAGATGGACCGCCTGGTCGCTCGCGAGCAGGCGGCGCTCGTCCGGCTGGAGCTCGAAGCGCTCAAACCGGTAGCGGACCCATCGAGCTGGAGCGGTCATGGAAGCGATGCCAGGCGCCTGTGCGAAAGCGAGTCTACGCCGCCACCCCAAGACATCAGGAAATCTTCAGGCCGGCGCCAATGACATCGGCCGTGGAAAAAGCGAAGCTCTCGTCTGGCGCGTTCGAACGCTGCCTGCTGCCCCTGTGGAGATAACGATGAACCACGTTGCGCCTCGCCCCTCGACCATCCTTGTCATGCACCCTGACCCGCTGCTCCGCGCAGGACTCGTGGCATCCCTGCGCCAGTTCTCGGCCTTCGAGACCTTCGTCGATGAAGGCGATGCCGTGGCTGCAGGCCGACCCTGCATCGACGTTGTCGTCACCGACTATGACAACGCCATGCGCCTTGCCGTCTCCTTCGGGGAGCTGTCGGGGGCAAGGATCCTCGTGCTCACGACCAATGATTGCGAGGTGGACATCCGACGCGCGATCGAGGCGGGCATCCATGGCTACATCGTCCTGGGCGGCCCGCTGGACGAGCTGATCGAGGGCGCGACTTCGGTGGCCGCCGGCCGCCGCTACGTCTCCCGCTCCGTCGCGCAGCGCATGGTCGACAGCCTGATGCATGCATCCCTGACGTCGCGCGAGATCGAGGTCCTTCGCCTCGTCGCGAGCGGCGATTCCAACAAGGCGATCGCCAGGGATCTCGCGATCAAGGCGGGAACGGTCAAGTCACATATGACGGCGATCATGAGCAAGCTCGGTGCGAGTTCGCGCACCCATGCCGCCACCATCGCAGCCACGCGCGGCCTCGTGCGGCAGCGGGACTGGACGAGCAAACCGCAGGGCCAGCGGCGTGTAGGCGCGCTCGCGGCCTGCATGAGCTTGCCCCCCGACCTTCTCGAAGCCCTGGCAGGACCGATCTCCTGGTGCGCGGTTGCCCTGGACGGTTGCACGGCGCTCTGCGCACGCTGACGACGCGCTTGCAGAGTCGCCGCCAATCCGAACTCAACCCAGCGATAGCGCCGACATTCTCGGCAGCGTCCGCTCCCCCGATTTCTGCAGATGTTCGCGGAGAGGCGCGGGGCGGTCTGGCAAGGGCGTTGAAGCTGGGGCCTTGATGCTTCATTGCGCGCGATCCGGCCATGAGGAAAATTTCCAGATTGGCGACGACATGCGAGCTGCGCTCCAGCGGTACCGGGCGGCTTTCGACGCCAACGACTTCGCGGCCAGGCACGCGATCTGCGCCGTCACCGAGGCGATGTCGATTGGCCATTTGTCAGACCTGACCCGTCGCCAGCGCACGGTCATGCCGGTTTCCTACAAGCTGCGCTCGGACTGAGCAGGCGCGAAATCCTGCCAGCGCCTAAGGTGGGACCCATACCTCAGGAGCGCCCAATGACCGATTTCCTGGCCAAGTCCTCGGTGGCGAGCTCGAACGCACTGTTCCCGGATGCGAGCAACGAGTCGCTGACCGACAGATGTTCATCCGACTTCTTCGATCCGCCCGCCGCGCCCCGATCGACTGTCGCAGCGCCCGCCACGCGGATCGTCATCGGCATGCCCTCGCCGACACTGGTGTGCGGACTGAGGTCGCTGCTGCTGCTGTCAGGCATCGCCACCTTGACAGGCTCATCGACCTCCATCGAAGGCTTCCTGGCCTGCTGCTCCCGGGATGGTGCGGCCGTCGCGCTTGTCGATCCCGCGCTGGGCAACATGCCGATGCGCGACTTCATGAAATCGATCCGGATGGCCGCGCCGAAACTGCGTGTCATCCTGATGACTGATCTGCATCAGCCCCACGTCGTTCGAGAAGCGATCAGAACGGGCGCCAGCGCGATCATCGAGAGAACGGCCGATGCCCGCGAGATCCATGCGGCGGTATCGGCAGTCGCGCAAGGCAGCCGATACATCGCGCCAACGGTCGCGGTCCAACTGGCGGAAGCGCTCACGCTGATGGACCTGACGAACCGCGAGACCGAGGTGCTTGCCCTGCTGTCGCAGGGCGAGTGCAACAAGAACATCGCGCGAGGCTTGGGTGTGACGGTCGGCACTGCAAAGAGCCATGTGCGGGCGATCATGAACAAGCTTGGCGCGCGCTCGCGGACCGAGGCCGTACACAAGGCGTATCGCCTCGGCATGGTCTGCCTGGACCATTGACCAGGCCTCGCCTTTTCGACATCTCAGGAGAAGCTCGTGAAGCTATTGATTCACTTCGCTGCACTCGCCTGCACCTTCGGCTGCATGGCGGCATCCGCTGCGCCGCCCTCGGAAAACGTGACGCCGCTGCTTGGCCAGCCGATCGCCAATCTCCCCGGCAAGACGTTCACTTCCGCGGTCGTCGAATTCCCTCCCGGCGCGAAGGCCGGACCGCATCGGCATGGCGAAGCGTTCGTGTACGCCTATGTGCTCTCGGGCAGCGTACGCAGCCAGCTCGACGACACGCCGGCGAAGGTCTATCGCGCCGGAGAGAACTGGTACGAAGCGCCTGGCGCTCACCACGTGCTGACGGAGAACGCCAGCCGCACGAAAGCGGCGCGCCTTCTGGTGGTGTTCGTCGGCCCGACCGGCGCGCCGCTCAAGGTTCCAGACCCTCGCTGAAAGGAGATTCCCATGACCCAACGCCTCGATCACCTCGCCTTGACGCCTGAAGGAATGCGCGGGCTCAACGGCCTCTACCACCACGTCGTCACCAAGTCTGGCCTGCCGCAGATGTTGATCGACCTGGTCTATCTGCGCGCGTCGCAGATCAATGGCTGCGCCTATTGCATCGCCATGCATTCACGGGATTTGTTGAAGGCCGAGATGCCGGTTCAAAAACTGATGCTGCTGTCGGCGTGGCGCGAAACGGCCGGGCTGTTCGATGCGAGGGAGCAGGCCGCGTTGCGCTGGGCCGAGGCCGTGACGCTGATCTCGGAACAGGGCGCGCCCGATGCCGACTATGAAGCGGCGATGGCCCAGTTCTCGCCGAAGGAACTGGTCGAGCTGACCCTCGCGATCGGCGTCATCAACGCCTACAACCGCATGGCGATCAGCTTTCGTCGCACGCCGGAGGGCGTGCCCGCGTCATGACAGCGCATCTCGCCGTTCGCATCGAATGATCGGCGGCGGCAGGGCATGCCTCACATCCCGTGTGCCTTCAGCCACGCGATGCAGGCCGCCGCGACATCGTGCCAGCCATGGTCGATGGTCAGCGAATGGCCCCGGCCTTCGAACTGCCTGAGTTCGGTGACAGCCGTCGAGTCACGGTATTGGCGGAAGGTGGCCTGGGTCGTGACGTCGGGCACCGTGTGATCCGCCGTGCCGGAGATCAGGAGCAGCGGACCGCGGGAATCGTTGCGCGTATCGACCTTGGCTGGCGAATGAAGCGTGAAATTCGCCAGCGCCACTTCGAACAGCCCGCGCGCCGGAGACGGGATGCTCCACCTTTCGTGGAGGGCATCGGACTCCTGCTCGCTCAGGGCGTTGCCGAATCCGTAGCGAAACTCGCTCGTTGTCAGCGACACCGCGCGGTGCTTGTTGAATGGATTGCCAAGCGCCGGCAGGGCAGACCGCAACTGCGCGAGCGGCAGGGGCAGCACACCCTTGATCTGCGCCGGGTCGATTGCGATCGCGGCTCGCCCGACGCCCTGGCCGAGCAGCTTTTCCGCGATCAGGCCGCCGAACGAATGGCCGACCAGGATCGGCGGCGCGGGCAGCGCGTCGACGATCTGGCCGAAGTGCGCGACGAGGTCGTCGATGCCGCGGTCGGCGACAGCTTCGGGCGACTCGCGCGAGGCGGCCACCGTCGCGGGTTCGCCGGGCCAACCCGGCGCCGTCGACGCATAGCCGGCCTCGTCGAACAGCCGAAGCCATGGCTCCCAACTGCTCGCATGCAGCCAGAGGCCATGAATGAAGACGACGGGCGTGCGGGTGTCGGTGGTCATGTCGATTTCCTTGGGTCTGGTATGGGCAGGGGAGGGCTCCACTGTCGCGGTGCGACGGACATTTCACAACGATTTCCCTTCTGAACGCCAATAAGCCGCAGCGTCAGCGCCAGCCACCGCCAAGCGCCTTGAACAGGCTGACCTGGCTGTCGATGATCCGGGTGTCGGCGGCAGCCAGCACGGCGCGCGCAACGAGCAGGGTCTGCTCGACGGTGAGCAGGTCGAGTTGGCTCAGCGCCCCCTCCCGGCGCCGAATTCCCGACAGGCGATAGGCGTCCGCCGCGTGCGCCTCGGCATCGGCCAGCGACGCACGACGCTGCGTCTCGGCGTTGCATGCGGTGATGGCCTGCTCGACTTCCTTCAACGCCCGCAGCACGGTGCCGTCGAAGTTCGCCAGCGCAGCCGCGGCCGCCGCGTCGCTTTGGGCAATGCGCGCGCGGGCGACGGCCTGGTCCGGAAAGCTCCACGAAATCAACGGCCCGATGGCGAAGCTGACGGCATTCGAGCTTCTCAGCACCTCGTTGTTCGCAAAGCCGAGGCTCGCACCAAGGCTCACGCGCGGGTAGAGCGCCGCCGTCGCGACGCCGATGCGCGTGGTGGCCGCAGCCAGGCGACGCTCGGCCTGGCGAACATCGGGCCGACGCGCCAGCAGTGCGGCACCGTCCCCTGTCGGCAGTGGCATCGGCAGGCGCGCTGTCGTGCTTCCCTGCGCGACTTCGAACGGCGCCTCGGCGGGCACCCGTCCGAGCAGCGCCGCAAGTTCGAACAACGCGGCCTGACGCCGCCCCTCGAAGGCGGGCAATTGCGAGCGGGCCTGGTCGGCCAGCACGCGCACGCGGGCGACATCGAAATCGGATGCTGCGCCCTCGGCGGCCTGGCGCGCGACGATCGCCAGCGCCTGTTCCGCGATCGCGACCGATCGCTGTGCGACGTCGAGCTCACGGCCGGCGCTGCGCACCGTCTGATAGGCGCGCGTGGTCTCCGCCGCGACCGCCACGCGTGCCACGTCACGCATCGCCGCGGTCGCCTCCACATCGAAGCTGGACGCAGCGATCGAACCCGCGACACGGCCGTAGAGATCGATTTCGTAGCCGACATCGATCCCGCCGAGCAGGGTCGTCAGGTTCTCGGCATGGCCCTTGAAGGCGGCGGCGATCGAATTCGCGATCAGGTTGCGGCCATAGACGGCGCCCGAAGTCAGCGTGGTGGTCGGATAGCGTCCGGCGCGGGCCTCCTGCCACACGGCCTCCGCGAGCGCCAGGTTGGCCGCAGCGACGGCCAGGTCGGTGTTCCGGTCCAGGGCTTCGGTCACGAGGCGGGCAAGGGCGTCGTCGTCGTAGAGGCGCCACCAGGCATCGGGTGCCTCGCTGGCCGCCTCGGCATCCGGCAATGCGCTCACGAAGGCGCCAGCGGACCTGGCGGGCAACGGCGGCTGCCTGAATTCCGGTCCCAGCGTGCAGCCCGAGATCGCGGCCATCGAGGCCATCGCGACGATCGCGATCGGTCGACGGGCCTTCACGTTCCGCCCCCGCGCCAGCGCAGGACATGCGGCGAGGCCGGCCCCTTGGGTGGCGCATCGAGTGCGAGCAGCAGCCAGAACGCGAGTGCCGTGCTGGCCGCGATGAGCCCGAATCCCTCGATGCAGGCCTGGAGGTTGGCCTGCGTGCGCACCGCCTGCGCGAGCAGTGCCGTCGATCTTGCCAATGCCGCACCCGCGCCTTGAGGTGCAACACCAAGGCCCGCGCCGATGCCCTGCAAGCGCGCCAGCGTGCCGACCGCGCCGGCCTGGACATGATTGCCGAAGACATGCGATGCCAGTTGCTCGCTGGTCCGCACGAAGGTCACGGCAAAGGCGAAGCCGACCTCGGCGCCGAACAGGCGGGCGATCTGGATCATCACGCTGAAGGTCGGAATGTCGGGCGGCTTCAGGTTCAGCACGCCGATGAAGATCGCGGCGCTGATGGCGCAGGTCTGTCCGAGGGCCTGGAGCAACTGGGTCGGCAGGAAGTCGGCGCTCGACCAGGAGGCCGTCAGGCCGTTGGACGTGATGGCGCAGGCGCTGCCGATCATCGCGATGCCGGTGAAGGCGACCCATCGTGGATCGACATGGCGCAGCAGCAGCACGGCCAGCGGGACCGCGACCAACTGCGGCAGCGCGAGCCAGAGCAGTACGGCGCCGACCTCGGGCGGACGGAAGCCGCGCACGGCGGTCAGGAACTGCGGCACCAGGAAGCCGGTGCCCAGCGATGCGAAGCGGACCTCGATCACCAGCAGCAGCAGGATCGGGAGGTAGCCTCGCGTGAGCAGCCTCACGTCGATCCAGGGCTGTGGCGTGATCGACTCGTGCACGAAGAAGGCGACCACCAGCGAGCTGCCGCCCACCAGCAGCGCGACGACCAGGCCCGACGCCAGCCAGTCGAGACGATTGCCCTGGTCCAGCGCGGCATAGAGCAGCCCGAAGCCGAGCGAGGCAGAGGCCATGCCGAACCAGTCCGCGTCCCGCGCGGCCTTGCGATCCACCGGTTCGCGCGGCATGCCGAAGTGCACGCAGAAAGCCATCGCGACCGCAAGCGGCAGGTTCTGCCAGAAGATCCACTGCCACGAGAGGCGGTCGACGTAGAAGCCCTCGACCGATGCCGCGATGTTCAGCGAGGCCTCGATGTTGAGCGCATAGAGCGCGATGCCGAGTGCCCAGTAGCGCGGCGGCAGGTTGCGCAACACGAACATGATGGTCAGCGGCATGAAGCAGCCCGAGCCGAGGCCACCGATGAACTGGAGCGCGAGCAGGGGAGCGATACCGCGGCTGAAGGGCGCGAGTGCCGAGGCGGTCGCGAACACCACGCAACCGGCCAGCAGCACCCGCCGCGGGCCGAACACGGTCGCGGCCCAGACCGCCAGCGGCGCGACCATCATCTGCGCGGCCGTCTGCGCCGTCGTGAGCCATGCTGCATCGTCGAAGCCCAGGCCCATCGCACCGCGGATGTCGGCGAGGCCGAAGGTCGACAGCCGGCCGTTGAGCGTCGAGACGAAGGCGCCGAGCAGCACCGCGCCCAGGCCCAGCAGGGGCGGCGCCTGCGGACGCGACGCGGCTGCCGGTGTCATTCGTCGGTCCTGACGGAAGCCACGACCGACAGCCCGGGCCGCAGCAGTTCGGCGAGCGAACCCTGGTCGTCGAGTGCGATCTTCACGCCCACGCGCTGGACGACCTTGGTGAAGTTGCCGGTCGCGTTGTCGGGCGGCAGCAGCGCGAACTGGGAGCCGGTGCCCGGTGCGAAGCCGATCACATGCCCCGCCAGGCGCGAGCCGGGGAACGCATCGACGGCGATCTCGCAAGGCTGGCCGATGCGCATGCGGCGGATCTGCGTTTCCTTGAAATTCGCGAGCACCCACAGGCGGGGCAACGCGGCCAGCACCGCCACCTGCTGCCCGGTCGAGACGTACTGGCCGACGCGCACCTGGCGCTGCCCCACCACGCCATCGTCAGGCGCGACGATGCGCGTGTAGCCGAGATTGAGGACAGCGATTTCCCGGTTGGCACGGGCGGCCGACAGGGCCGCGTCCGCCTGCTTGCGCTGTGCCGCCAGCACGTCGAGCTGGCGTTCGGCGGCCGTCGACTGGGCGCGTGACTGTTCGAGCTGCGCGGTGCTCTGCCGCTCGCTGGTATCGGCGGTCTCGCGCGACTGCTCGGTGCCGGCGCCATCGCTGGCGAGCCGGCGCTGGCGCGACGCCTCGCGCTGGTTGCGCGCAAGCACGGCCTGCGCGTTCGCGATCACCGCCTGAGCGGCTCGCACGTTGGCATGCTGTAGATCGACCAGTGCACTGTTGTTGGCGAGTGCCGCCAACGCCGCGGCCACGTTGGCATCCTGCTGCGCGAGCTGGGCGCGGTAGTCGTCGGGCGCCAGGGCCACCAGCAACTGGCCGCGCCGCACGGCCGCGAAGTCGCCGGCCGGCGCTTCCAGCACGTAGCCCGAGACCTTGGCGCCGAGGGGCGTGATATCGGTCTGGAGAAAAGCATCGTCGGTCGTCTGGTGCAGCCTGCCGCCGGTCCATGCGTCCCAGCGTTGCGCGATCACGAACACCAGCAGCACCAGCGCGACGAGCAAGGCCATGCGGGCGAGGGTGCGCCACGTGCGCGCGACCGGTGCGGGCGGCGTGATCGACGCGACCGGCGGTGGGGCCGGTGCGGGCGGAAGCGAAGGGGCGTCGGGCATGGAGATGACTGTGACGCTGGCCGCAAGGTCCTGCGTCCCGCACGAGGTCCATGAAAGGCTGCGTCGAAAGACGGAGATTCGCTGTCGCGGCGTCGGTGTCGCCAATGCCTTTGCACGGATTCGTCCAATGGCCCTCGCTTTGTGAAAGACGCTCCGGATGACGCCGATGAAGATGGGCAGGCACCACCACTGAACTCACCACCAGGAGCTCCGACCATGCGCAACCAGGACGACTACTTCGACAAGCTGAACCTTCGTGCGGCACAACTCGGCGTTGCCACCGCAATGACCATCGCCGGCGTGATGGGAGCGGTCACGCCCGTCCACGCGGAGGCTGCGCCAGATGCGGTCGTCCCGAACCAGTCGCCGAAGGACCTCGTCGACGCGCTGCACAGCGCTTTCGGCGAACACCACGCCCGCGCCGTGCATGCCAAGGGCGTCATCCTGAAGGGGACCTTCGTTGCGGATCCCCACGCCAAGTCGCTGTCGAAGGCGCCGATCTTCGCGGCCGGTGGCCCCTTGCCGCTGACCGTCCGCTTCTCGGATTTCACAGGCATCCCGGACATTCCCGACACCATTCCCGAAGCCAATCCGCGTGGCTTCGCCGTCAAGATCAAGGCCCGGGACGCGGAGGAATTCGACGTCGTGACCCACAGCTTCAACGGTTTTCCCTCACCGACGAGCGACGAGTTCGCGGCCCTGCTGCGCAGCATCGGCGCCAGCGGTCCGGAAGCGGCGCATCCGACGCCGGTGGAGCGATTCCTGGCCGATCATCCTGTCGCCAAGACCTTCCTGACCACGCAGAAGCCGCCGCCGGTTTCCTACGCGACGGCCGCCTACTTCGGCGTGAACGCCCTCAAGTACACCAACGCCGAGGGGAAGGCGGTCTATGTCCGCTATCGCTTCGTGCCAAGGGCCGGTGAGCACTACCTGTCGGCAGACGAGTTGAAGGCGAAGGGACCGGGCTATCTTCGCGAAGAGATTTCCCAACGCGTCGCGAAAGGTCCGATCGTCTTCGACTGGTTTGCCCAGATCTCGGGTGCCGGCGACAAGATCGACGACCCCTCCATCGCCTGGCCCGATGACCGGAAACTCACCAGGCTCGGCACGCTCACCATCGACGCGCTGGCGGACGATGAGGCCACCGACAAGAAGACGCTCTTTCTCCCGGGCTCGGTGCACGCGGGGATCGAAGCGGCGGATCCGATGCTGACGCTCCGGACCCAGGCCTACCCCATATCGTTTGGCGGCCGGCAGTAGCGGTCGGGAGGGCCCACTCGCCGACACGCTGCTTCGGCATCCGTTTGTGTCAGCTGACATCGGCTTTCCGAAGATTCCATCGCTGACCATACACACCATCGGCGAATGCGCGTCCAATTCGTGCATGGACGAACCCGCCATCGATTACGCGGCCGACATTGCAAGCGGTCCCGCTTCGATGTCCGTGATGAAACTGCACGACGATGGCGAAACGCTGCTGATGCGTCACACCTTCGATGCCGGCCGGACCGAACTGTCGCGGCGTCCCCGCGCCCATCTCAGCCTGGCGGGGCGCCAGCGCCTGCAGCATGAGTTTGCATTGCGCAACCGGCTGCAAACGTCCTGGGCGGCAGTTCCGCTGGAACTGGATGCCACCGCGGAGCGTCCGGCCTTGAGGACGACGGACCCTGGAGGCGTGCTTCTCGAGCACGTCATCGGGCAGCCCTGGGACATCGACCAGTTCCTGCGCGTGGCGGTTGGAATCGCGGAAGCGATTCGCAGAACACATGATGCCGGGCTCGTTCACAAGGACGTTCGGCCCAGCAATGTCTTCGTGGACCTGTCGAGCGGTCGTGCCTGGCTCAGCGGATTCGCGAACGCCTCGGCCGCGCAGGCGACGGCGCCAGTGATTCCGGGGCAAGGCCTCGCCACCTCGGCCCTGTCCCACGCGTCCCCCGAAATCGGCGGGCGAATCAACCGCCGTGTCGATTCCCGCAGCGACTTGTATTCGTTCGGCGTCCTGCTCTATCAGTTGCTGACGGGTCGACTGCCTTTCGTCACCGCTGACGCTCGCGAACTGATCCATGCGCACCTTGCCAAGCCGCCTGCGCCGCCATCGGAAATCGTGGCGGGCGTGCCGCCTGTCCTGGAGCGCATCGTCCTGAAGCTCTTGTCCAAGGCCGCCGAAGACCGGTATCAGACCGCAGTGGGGTTGGAAGCAGATCTGCGCTTGTCGTTGTACGCCTGGCGCGCGCACCGGCACATTGAACCCTTTGCGCTGGCGTCATCGGAAACCGCGGGTCGATTGCGGGTGCCGGACCGCCTCTACGGACGCGAGCGTGAAGTCGAGTCGCTGCACAACGCGCTCGCGCAAGTGGCCTCGCAAGACCGGATCAGGATCGTGCTGTTGTCCGGCTTTTCGGGCATTGGCAAGTCGGCCGTCGTCGCCGAGTTTCAGCGTTCGCTGCCCGGCGGCAGCGGCTTCTTCGCTTCCGGAAAGGCCGATCAATACCAGTCCGGCGTCCCTCATGCCACGCTGGCCCAGGCACTGCAATCCCTTGTGCGCCCGTTGCTCACCTTGCCCGAGACCGAGCGCGAGGGCTGGCGACAACGCCTGCAGGAGGCGGTGCTTGGCAACGGCCGAATCATCGCGAACATGGCGCCTGAGCTGGTCGAACTTCTCGGCCCTCAACAAGCGCTGCAGGAGTTGTCGACGCGTGACCATCAAGTCCAGTTTCAAACCACGCTCAGCCGGTTTCTCAAGGTCTTCGGTTCGGAGCCCTCGCCGTTGGTGCTCTTTCTGGACGACCTGCAATGGACGGACCGCGCGACGCTGGATTCGATCGAACACGTCCTCCTCGCCGAATCGAATCCGAAGCTGCTGCTCGTATGTGCCTACAGGAGCAACGAGGTCGAGTCGAACCATCCACTGCGTGACTGGCTGGGAAGATTGCGAAGCCGGATCGCGGACGTCGAGGAAATCTTCCTCGAGCCGTTGCTGGCCGGAGAGATCTCCAGGCTGGTTGGCGACACCCTTGCGTGTGCGCCGCAGGCTTGTGCGGAAGTCGCTCAGCTGGTGTATCGGGCCAGCGCCGGAAACCCCTTCTTTGCCACGCAGTTCATCAGCGGACTGTCGGATGAAGGCCTGTTCCAGCAAAGAGGCGATTCCGGCGAGTGGACCTGGGACATGACACGGCTTCGCGGCCACTCCCATCAGGCGGATTTGCCGGCGCTGATGATCGAGAGAATCCGCAAGCTGCCGCCGACGACGCGAAAGACGCTCAAGGCCTTCGCGTGCCTGGGCGTCCGCAGTTCAACGGCGACGCTGGCGCACGTTGTCGGACTTGTGGAGGACGATCTGCATTCGGCGCTGTGGCCCGCGGTCATGGGCGGGCTGTGCCTGAGATCGCAGGGCGACTATCGATTCCTCCACGACCGTTTTCAAGAGGCCGCCTACGCGATGATCCCGGACGATCAACGTGCGGCGGCACACCTCGAGATCGCCCGCCGACTCCGCGGGATGTCGTCACCGGCCTTCGACGCCGTCCGCGATCCGGGCGGCTTCGATCTCGTGGGACAGTTCAACCTCGCCGCCACCGCATTGGGATCGCAGGAAGAACGCGACGCCGTTGCCGGGTTGAACCTGAAGGCAGCGCAGCACGCACTGACGGCAACGGCCCATGCCGCGGCCCGCGGCTTTGCACAGGCGGGAATCGATCTCCTTGGACCGGATGGCCATGCGCGACAGCGACGCATCAGCTTCGAACTCGAATTGACTCGCGCGGAAAGCGACTTCCTCGCGGGACTGATCGAGCCCTCCGAACGCGCGTTGCACCGCCTCATGGAATTGGCATGCACGCCCTTGGAAAGCGCGGCCGTCGGTCGGCGCCTGATCGAGCTCTATGTCGTGGGCTCCCGCCATGCAGAGGCCGTCGAGCAGGCCGTGACCTGCTTGCGGCTCTTCGGCATCGACATCGAGGCGCACCCCCCGGTCGCGGAAGTGGACCGCGCATTCGCCGAGGCGATGGAGTTGCTCGCGGAACGTCCCATCGAATCGCTGGTCGACCTGCCGGTTTCCGTGGATCCTGCCGTTGCAGCAGCCATGAACGTGTTGGGCGAGATTTTCTCCGTCGCTTATTTCACCGATCTGTCGCTGGTGGTCGTGCATCTCTGCCGAATGGTGCGGCTCACGCTCCAGCACGGGTTGACCCCTGCATCCGCGCACGGATTCGCCTGGTTCGGCGTCATGATGGGCCAGCACTTCGGCCGCTACCTCGAGGGGCATCGATTCGCGACGCTGGCTCGAAGCATCGTCGACAAGCACGCATTCGCCGCGAGCGAGGCGAAGACGATCCTCGCCTTGCAGATCGCAAGCGTCTGGGCGAAGCCGCTGTCGATCGCGGTCGAGACGGGGCGCGCCGCCCACGCGGCTGGCATCAACCGGGGTGACGTTGCCGTCGCTTGCTGGGCCTGCAACCACACCGTCAACGACCTGCTGGTCCGAGGCGATCACCTCGACGACGTGGCGAGCGAGATCGACAGATCCCTCGACTTCGTCCGTCGCGCACGGTTCCGAGACATTGCCGACGAACTGGTGCATCAGCAGCGCTTTGTCGCGGCACTGCGCGGGCTCACCCCGGCGCTGGCGGAGTTCGACGGAGAGGGCTTTCAGGAAGCCGTGTTCGAGGCGCAGGTCGTCGAAGGGCGCCTGCCGACGATGTTCTTCTGGTACTGGGTCTTGAAAGGCCAGCTCCGGTTCATCGCCGGACGGTTTGACGAAGCCCGCGACGCTCTTGAACGGGCGACGCCCTGGAAAGCCTCGGCCATCCAGAGCCAGTTGGTGAACTACCACCTCTACACGGCGCTTGCCGCTGCGGCCGGCGCGGGCGCCTTGTCCGAGGAGGACGCCGCGGACAGGCGCGCGACCGTCGTGGTGCACCTTGAACGCCTGCGCGCCTGGCGCGCCTGCAACCCCGCGACCTTTGCGGACAAGAGCGAACTGGTGGAGGGCGAACTGGCGCGCTGCGAGGGCCGGTACCTGGATGCAGAGATTCACTTCGAGGAAGCTGTCCGCCTGGCGCGCGTCAATGGCTGTACCTGTGTTGAAGCGCTGGCCAATGAAGTGGCGGCTGGATTTCATTCCGATCGGGGTCTGGTCACGATCGCGCACGCCTATCTGCGCCAGGCGCGCTACGCCTATCTCAGATGGGGCGCCATCGGCAAGGTGAAGCGCCTCGAGCTCGGACATCCCTGGCTTTCCGCAGACGCGCTGCCTGAGGCGGACAGCGCGCCACACACGCTCGTCGAGCTGCTCGACTTCGAGACCGTCCAGGCCGTCTCGGAGGCGCTCTCCAGCGAGATCGAATCCGAGCACTTGATGGAAACCTTGCTGAAGGTCGCACTTGAACACGCCGGTGCCCAGCGCGGATTGCTGTTCCTGCGCGGCATGGACGGGATGGAATTCGAGGCGCAGGCGGAGATCTTCGGCGACGGCGTCAAGGTCATGCGCCGCGGTGCGATGACCCTTGAAGTGCCCCGGCCCACTTCCGTGCTGGAGCTCGTCGAGAAGAGCCTGGACACCGTGCTCCTCGATGATGCAGCGCATTCGGGCCAGCACTCCGGCGATCCCTATTTCCAACGACGTGGAACGCGTTCCGTCTTGTGCCTGCCATTGCTCAAGCAGGCGCGCCTCGCCGGAGTTCTCTACCTCGAAAACGACCTGATGACTGGCGCGTTCACACGCAAGCGCACCGCCGTGCTCAGGCTCGTCGCGGCGCAAGCGGCTGTCGCACTGGAGAATTCGCGGCTCTACCTCGATCTGAAACGGGAGAACCGCGATCGCCGGTTGGCCGAGGAGGGCGCCGAGCGCGCGGCCCGCGCCCAGCGCGAGAGCGAAGGGCGGTTCCGCGCCATGGCAGATGCCACGCCTGACGTGATCTGGATCACCGAAATGGATCCGGAACGCGTGCTGTATGCGAGTCCGAGCTTCGAACGAATCTGGGGCGTCGATCTGGCGGCACTCTACCGGGACCCGCAAGTGTGGCTGGACGGCATCCACGTCGATGACCGGGCGCGCGTGAAGATGGCATTTGGCAACTGGATCGAATCGGACGGCAGCACGGCGTGGGAGGTCGAGTTCCGGGTCGTTCAGCCCTGCGGCGCGATACGTTGGATCCACGAACGCGGCGTGTTCCTTCCTGACGAGGGTCAAGGATCGCGCCGGGTGAGCGGTATCGCGACGGACGTCACTGCGCAGCGCACGGCCGTGCTCGCATTGCAGCGGTCGGAAGACCGTCATGCGCTGGCCATGGAGGCTGCGCGCGACGGTCACTGGGATTGGATTGCCGAGACGGACGAGTTCTACGCGTCGCCGCGAATGCTCGAAATCTACGGCTTCCCCCCGGACACCCGCTTCAACGGCAGACAGGACTTTCTCGACCGCTTCCCGTTCCATCCGGAAGATCGCGCCAGGTGGCAGGCTGCCGTCACCGAGCATTTCGCCAGCACAAGGTCTCGCCTCGAGATCGAGCTGAGATTGGTACGCCATGGCGAGGTGCGATGGATTCACACCAACGGCTTGCTGTCTCGCGATGATCAAGGTCGACCCAGGCGCTACACAGGTTCCGTGGGCGACATCACGGAACGCAAGGCAGGCGAGGCTGCGTTGCGTGAATCGGAGCAGCGTTTCGCGCTTGCAACCGAAGGCTCGAATGACGGGCTCTGGGATTGGGACCTGGACACCCATCAGATGTTCCTGTCCCATCGGGCACAACAGCTGTACGGGCTCGAGCCTGGCGCCTTGATACGGCCGCGACGCGACTGGGTCGCGACTGTCAGGTTGCATCCCGAGGACGTCAGTCACCAAGGCCAATTGATCGATGCGTACTTGAATGGATCGGTACCGAGCTACGACGGCGAATGGCGGGTCCTGCACCCGGACGGCCTGTACAGGTGGGTGCGAATTCGCGGCGTCTGCTTGCGGGACCCCGAGGGTCGCGCAACGCGGATGGCGGGTTCGGTCAGCGACGTGGATGCGCGCCGGCGCACAGAAGCCGCCATGCAGCAGATGCAACGCCTCGAAGCTGTAGGCACGCTTGCGGGCGGCGTGGCGCACGATTTCAACAACATCCTGGCGGTGATCCTCGGCTTTGGCGAAGCCTCGATGAAGCACACGCGGCCCGGCAGCCGAATGCGCCGGGATCTGGAGCGCATCCTGTCTGCCGGCGAACGGGGGCGCGCATTGGTCGAACGCATCCTCGCGTTCAGCCGCAGCAGCGTCGGCGCGCGCATTGTCGTGAACATGGAAAGCGTCGTCGCGGAGTCGCTGGCGATGATCGAAGCGACGCGCCCTCCCAACGTGGGTCTGCACGCCCGGCTGGAATCGGGCCACGCGACGATGATCGGCGACCCCACGCAGGTGCACCAGGTGCTGATGAACCTGGCCACGAACGGCATGCAGGCGATGCCTTCAGGCGGATCGTTGCAGGTCGGGCTGACTTGCGAAAGCCTCGCGCAGGAGCGGATGGCGACCACAGGCCCGTTGCCCCCGGGCGAATACGTGGTGCTGTGCGTTCGTGACAGCGGCGCAGGCATTGACCCCGCCATACGAGACAAGATCTTCGACCCGTTCTTCACGACGAAGGACGTTGGCACGGGAACGGGTCTGGGCCTTTCCCTCGTGCATGGCATCGTGACCGAGCTGGGCGGCGCGATCGATGTATCGAGTGAATTGGAGGTTGGCAGCGCTTTCACGGTCTACGTCCCTCGCAGCGGTGAAACTGCTCCGGGTCAAAAGGAGGAAAAGGCGCTTCCGCTGGCGCGAGGAAAGAACGAACGGATCCTTGTCGTCGACGACGAAGAGTCCCTGGTGCAATTGAGCAGCAACATGCTGGCCGAGCTTGGCTATCGGCCCGCTGCGTTCACCTCCGCGGAGAAAGCGCTGGAGGTCTTCCGCCTCGATCCTGATTCGTTCGACGCTGTCATCACCGACTTGCGCATGCCGCACATGTCGGGCCTCATGTTGATCAGCGCGCTGCGCGGATTGCCTTCGGAGGTCCCGGTACTGCTGGTCAGCGGATTTCTTGCGGGGACGGCTGCCGATCAGGCGCGCGACGCGGGCGCCGACATCCTCTTGACCAAGCCGCTGTCACGGCGCGACCTTGCCCTTGCACTATCAGAAGCCCTGGCGGACAAGCCGCATCGCAGGCAGGCAGCGCCATGACAGGAGAACGCGCGATGCAGGCTGTCGCCGTTTCGGCGCTCGCTCACGTGATGGCCGTGGATGACGATCCCTATGTGCTTGACCTGATCAGCAGCTACCTTGGCGATCACGATTTTCGCGTGAGTACGGCAGCCAACGAGCGCGAAATGTGCGAGGTAATGGCGCGGGATGCAGTCGACATCGTCGTGCTGGATCTACGGCTGGCACGTGAAGACGGGCTGGAAATCGCGCGCCGCCTGCGCGAGCGGTCGAAGGTTCCCATCATCATCCTGACCGGTCGTCTCGAAGAGGCCGACCGCGTCATGGGCCTCGAATTGGGTGCTGACGATTACGTGACCAAGCCCTTCTCCCCGCGCGAGTTGCTCGCGCGGGTTCGGGCATTGCTGCGTCGCACCCGGATGCATGAGCGCGTGACCGATTCGCTTGCGAGCGTGCGAGCCTATCGATTCGACGGCTGGGAACTGAACATCCGCCTGCGGCGCCTGACCTCCCCGCTGAACAAGCCGGTGCCATTGAGCAACAGCGAGTTCAATCTTCTCGTGGCATTCCTGGCTGCCCCGCAGAAGGTGCTGGATCGCGAACAGCTTCTGGAGTTGTCACGGCTTCACAACGCCGAGGTCTTCGACAGGGCGATCGATGTGCAGGTTGGTCGACTGCGTCGAAAGATCGAGTCCGACCCCAAGGTTCCGACATTCATCGTCACCGAGCGAGGCAGGGGCTACGCGTTCAACGCGAACGTCGATGTCGTTCGAGGCTGACAACCGCGACGAGTCACTTCGCCAGCGACTGCCGAACTGCGGCAAGCAATTGGCGCTGAGTAAAGGGCTTCGGCAGCACGCCTTTGACGCCCAGTTCATCTGCGAGATCCACCGAGCCGCCCTGACCTGTGCGGAACCTTGCCGAGAGCAACAGGACAGGCACGCTTCGCCCGGGCTGAAACAGCTGGAGCAACAGCGGTTCCGCGGCGCGCGGGCTCGCGACGTCGGCGATGATGAGATCGACAGCGGCCATGCGCGCTGGCGTTGAAAAGGCTTCCACGAAGTACCCCGCATCGACCAGCCATTGCCGGACGAGCTCTCGCACCAGATCGTCTCCCTCGATCACCGCAATTCGGCCTGTCGCTTTCATGTCATCCATAGCCCTTTGACTGCCTCGCTGCATTGGACCCGACATGCGGGCGGCGCGCACTCATATTCGTCATGGTCCATATGTCAACCGACATGTTGGATGGCATCGCCTCGCGAATGTGGCGGCTCGAATGTGTCAATTGACAGACGCGGTGCGGAGGTCGGACATCGTGCGCGGGCAACGCCCTGTCAATCTACCGGCTCCTCATCCACATCTGATTTCGAGGGCTCCTCATGAATACATACTCTTCTGCCTCGGTCGGGCAGGTGCCCGTTGCCATGAACATCCTGGTGTCGCATTCCAACGCGCTCGTGGCCGCTGGCCTGGTGGCCACGATGCAGAGGATTCATGGATGCGATGTCCAGTTCAGCGCGGCCGGCGATGATCCGCATTTCGAAACCTCGCTTGAGAACGTCGACCTGCTGATTTCTGACTCGGATTCGCTGGTGCGCTCGGCCCGCACGCTCTCGATGCCCAAGATCGTGCTGCTGACGGCGACAGCCGAGTGCAAGTCGAGCGCGGCTCCTTTGCCGCCAGGCATCAGCGCATGCTTGCCGATGAACTGCGGCCAGGACGACTTGCTGAAAACGGTGTGCGGACTGATTGGTTCGGATCGCCCTGGGCTGCAGGACTCTCCGGCCGTGCGAGACCATGCGAGGACCGAGCCAACCACTGCGGCGCGCCCGCAAGGCGGCATCGCTCCGTCTGCATTGCGGCGGGTGCGCGAGCACATCGAGAACCATCTTGGCGAGCACATCGAGGTAGGTCACCTCGCGACGCTCACCAGGTTGTCGGCCTGCCATTTCTCGCGCGCCTTCAAGCAAAGCGTGGGCATGCCGCCGCATCGATACGTGACTTCCCGCAGAGTCCTTGCGGCGGCGAAGCTGATCGAATCGACGGACAGACCCATGTCCGAGATCGCGCTGGAGCTCGGTTTTTCAGACCAGAGTCACTTCACCAGGGTATTCACTGCGCATATCGGCGAGTCTCCGCGCCGGTTCCGGCATCAGCATCGATGAGGTGCGTGGGGTCGATCGCAATCGGGCGGGTATCCCTGGCGGACTGCAAGCGACCGGCACACGGTCGGGAGGTGCCGCAACCACTTCCCGACTCACTCGGCTCGATCAGACCCGCGAACTCACCCCAGCGAAAACGCCGACATCCTCGGCAGCGTCCGCTCCCCCGACTTCTGCAGATGCTTGCGCGTGCGCGCCTCGGCCTTCACCGGGTCGCCTTCAAGGATCGCCTCGGTGATCCCGCGGTACTCCGCCACCATCGAGCGCAGGTCGGCGGTGGTGAGGAAGTTGTAGAACTGCGCGCGGAACAGGTGCGCGCGCGCCTGCGGCAGCACGCGGCTGAGTTCGCTGCTGTCGGCGATCTCGAACATCACGCGGTAGTAGTTGGCCCGCCCGTCGAGCACGCGGTCGAGCGCCTCTGGCGTGCTGGCCGAGATCAGCGTCTGTGCCGCCGCCTCGAAGCGCTTGGCGTTGTTGCCGATGTGGATGTTGGTGGCGGCCAGGCGTGCGGCGAGGCCGGTCAGCACCTCCAGCACACCGAGCAGGCTGGCCGCATCCTCGCGGCTCAGGGAGCGGATGACGGCGCCGCGGTGGGGCGTCAGGTCGACCACGCCGCTCGACGCCAGGATGCGCAGCGCCTCTCGCACGGTGCTGCGGCTCACGCCGAGGTCGCGCGTCAGGTCGGCCTCGACCAGGCGTTGCCCTACCGTGAACCTGCGCGTGAGGATGCCCTTGCTGATCGCGTCGGCCACGCGGTCGGGCGTGCTGCGCGGCTTGGCAGGCGCCTCGGCCACCGCCCTTTTCCTGGCGGCGGCAGTCTTGGTGGAGGGGGCTTTGGTGATGACGGTCATTCGGGTTCGCGCGTGCAGCTTGGGCGGTCTGGATTCTAGGAGAGGGCTTGCGTCGCAGCGCTTAGAACTGCGACGCGGCCACCTCGGGGAAACCATCGGTCGTATGGCTTGATTGTCTGGCAATCGTGGCTGACAATCAACGTAAATGCATCGGGGCGAACCCTCTCGATGCCGCCGCCAGAAGTCACATCACCCATGAGCCCTCCCAACCACTCGCAGTCCGCATTGCCGCCGCTCGCGGCGCGCACGCTCGGCGCGGTGCTTGAGGGCCACCTGCGCACCGCGCCGGACAAGCCCGCCGTGCGCGACGTCGAGCGCTGCATGAGCTACGCCGCGCTGTACGAGGAATCGCTCGCCTTCGCCGCTGGCTTCGTGCGGCTCGGCGTCGGCCCGCAGCAGTTCGTGTTGCTGATGCTCGACAACCACCTCGACTACGTCATCGCCTGGTGGGCGCTGTCGCTGACGGCGCGCGTCGAGGTGCCGGTGAACACCGCCTACAAGGGCTCGATCCTGGTCCACGTCATCAACAACTGCGGCGCGAAGGTGATCGTCATCGAGGCGCACTACCTGCCGCTGTTGCTCGACGTGGCAGACCGTTTGCAGCACCTGGAGCACGTGGTGGTGCGCGGCGCCATGGGCAGCCTGCCGGCGGTCGGACGCCTGCGCTTCGTGCCGTGGGATGCGCTGCGCGGCCCGCGCGAGGCGCCGGCGCAACTCGCGCCGTGGGACCTCATCGGCATCATGTACACCTCGGGCACCACCGGCCCGTCGAAGGGCGTGCGCGTCACGCACGCGCACGCCTATGGCTACTCGGCGCCGCAGGTGCTGGGGCTGGCCGATGCCAGCGATGTCTCGCTCTGCACGCTGCCGCTGTTCCACATCGGCGGGCAGTGGGCCGCCATCTACAACAACCTCATCGCGGGTGGCAGCAACGTCGTGCTGCCGCGCTTCTCGGCGACCACCTTCTGGGACGACGTGCGCCAGTACGGTTGCACCTACACGATGCTGCTCGGCGCGATGGCCAACTTCCTCTACCGCCAGCCGCCGCGCGCGGACGATGCCACCCATCCGTTGCGGCGCGTGATGATGGTTCCTGTGATGGCGCAGATCGAGGAGTTCCGCACGCGCTTCGGCATCGAGGCGGTCTGCACCGCCTACGGGCTCACCGAGGGCTCGACCGTGCTGCGTGCGCCGGTCGGGCAGGCCGAGCCGGGCAAGGTCGGCTGGCCGCGCCCGGACTTCGAGGTGCGCCTCGTCGACGCGCACGATCAGCAGGTGGCCGACGGCGAACTCGGCGAACTGGTCATCCGCACGCGCGAGCCCTGGATGGTGATGGACGGCTACCACGACATGCCCGAGGCCACGGTCGGTGTGTGGCGCAACCAGTGGCTGCACACCGGCGATGCGTTCCGGCGCGAGCCCGATGGCCAGTTCGTCTTCCTCGACCGCATCAAGGACGCGATGCGCCGGCGCGGCGAGAACGTGTCGAGCTTCGAGGTCGAGAAGGAGATCAACGAGCATCCCGCGGTGCTCGAATGCGCCGTCGTTGCCGTGGCCAGCGATGCCAGCGAGGACGACATCAAGGCCTGCGTGGTGCTGCGCGAAGGCACGGCCGTGGCGCCGGCCGCGCTGCTGGCCTTCCTCGACGAGCGGCTGCCGTACTTCATGGTGCCGCGCTACGTCGAGTACATCGCCGAGCTGCCCAAGACGCCGACCGCCAAGGTGCGCAAGCAGGTCTTGCGCGAAGCGGGTGTGACCGCCGGCACCTACGACCGCACGAGCGACCCGGCCGCCCCCGCAAGGAAGAAATGAGCGACGACACCAACCTCGGCGCGACGCGCCTCGCCTACGCGCAATTCACGGCCAAGCGGGACGGCCTGGTCGATGCGGCGCGACCCGCGGCCATCGCGCGCCAGCATGCACTCGGCAAGCTGTCGGCGCGCGAGCGCATCGCACTGCTGGTCGATCACGGCAGCTTCCATGAATTCGGCGGCCTGGTCGAACCGAAGCGCGACACCTTCGACACAGAGTCGCTGCAGGCGCCTTCCGATGGCGTGCTCACCGGCTACGCCAGCATCGACGGGCGGCCGGTGTGCCTGTGCGCCTTCGACTTCACGGTGCTCGGCGGCTCCAACGGCCGCATCGGCGAGACCAAGGTCGAGCGCATGGCGACGCACGCGCTGGAGCACGGTTGCCCGATGGTGCTGCTGCTCGATGGCGGCGGTCACCGCATCCAGGAAGGGCTCGACAGCCGGCACTTCGCGCAGGGCTCGCGCTACTTCCAGATCGCAGTGGCGCTGTCGGGCTGGGTGCCGACGGTGGCGGTGGTCATGGGGCCGGGCTTTGCCGGGCCGTCCAACTTCGCGGCGCTGTGCGACTTTGTCGTGATGGTGCGCGGAACGTCCACCATGGGCATCGCCGGCCCTGCGCTCGTCGCGGCCGCCACGGGCGAAACCACGGACAAGGACGCGCTCGGCGGCGCCGCGGTGCAGGCCGACCTCAACGGACTGGCCGACATCGCCGCCGGCGACGACGCCGAAGCCATCGAATACGTGCGCGACTACCTGGCCTTTCTTCCATCCAATGCGCGACTGCCCGTACCGACGAAGGCCCCGCGCGAGCCCGATGCCGAATTCGAGCGCGGCCTGCTCGACGTGATGCCCGACAACCCGCGCAAGCCCTACGACATCTGCGACGTGATCCGCGGCGTGGTCGACGAAGGCTCGCTGTTCCAGATCAAGCCGGGCTTCGCGCCCAACCTCGTCACCGGCTTCGCGCGCATCCAGGGTCGCGCCGTCGGCATCGTGGCCAACCAGCCGATGCACCTGGCCGGCACGCTCGACGCGAAGGCTTGCGAGAAGGGCGCGCACTTTGTCTCGGTCTGCGACGGCTTCGGGCTGCCGCTGGTCTACCTGGTCGACCTGCCGGGTTTCCTGGTGGGCAGCCAGGCCGAGGACACCGCGCTGGCGCGGCGCAGCGCGCGCCTGCTGTACGAACTCGGGCAGGCCACGGTGCCGCGCGTGTCGATCGTGCTGCGCAAGGGCTACGGGCTCGGCTACATCGCGATGTGCGGCGGCCGCAGCTTCGATGCCGACCTCTGCGTGGCCTGGCCCACGGCGGAGATCTGCGCGATGTCGATCGAAGGCGCGGTCGATGTCGCCTACCAGAAGCAGGTGAGGGCGGCGGCCGACCCTGCGGCGAAGCGGGCCGAACTCATCGGCCGCTTCCGCGAGCAACTGGGCGCCCTGCATGCGGCCGAGCATTTCGGCATCGACGACGTGATCGACCCGCGCGACACGCGCTCCGTGATCGTGGCCACGCTGGAGCGCTGCGCACCGCGCAAGAAGCACCGCGCATGGCCGGACAAGCCGCACGGCATCTCGCCGATCTGATTCCTTCACGAAGCCCTTCCGCCATGACCTTGCCCATCCTTCTCGAACACCGCGACGGCGTCGCCTTCATCACCTTGAACCGGCCCGAGCGCGCCAACGTGCTCGACTTCGAAATGGGCGACGCACTCATCGCGACCATCGATGCGGTGGCGGGCGACGCTGGCGTGCGCGCCGTGCTGCTGCAAGCACGAGGCCGGCAATTCTGCGCGGGTGGCGACATCGGCGGCTTCGTGCATGCGCGCGATCGCCTGGCCGACATGCTCGACGAGCACATCCCGCCCCTCCACCGCGCGATCCACAAATTGGCCACGCTGCCGGTGCCGGTGGTAAGCGCGTTGAACGGCCCCATCGGTGGCGGCGGCATCGGCCTTGCGCTGTGCGCCGACATCGTGCTCGCAGCCGAGTCGATGAAGCTGCGCGGCGGCTATTCGGCGATCGGCCTCACGCCCGACGTCGGCGGTTCGTGGTTCCTCGCGCGCCGCGTCGGGGCTGCGCGCGCGAAGGAGATCTTCTTCACCAACGAGCCGCTGTCGGCACGCGAGTGCCTGCAGCTCGGCGTGGTGTCGCAGGTGCATCCGGACGCCGAACTGGAGGCGAAGGCGCATGCGCTGGCGACGTCGCTGGCGCGTGGCGCGACCGGCTCGCTGGGGCGCATCAAGGACCTCGTCGATGGCGCCGGGCAGCGTTCGCTGGAGGCGCATCTCGCACTGGAGCATCGCTACATGGTCGAGTCGGGCGGCACCGGGGACGCAGCGGAGGGCGTGGCCGCATTCATCGGGAAGCGGGCTCCGGTGTTCGGCCCGGAGGCCCCTTGATTCCCCTTGATTCTGTCGGACAAACACCAATTGATTGTCAGACAAGATCTTCGTACAATTCGTTGATGCTGAACGTGAAGGCTCTCGCGGAATGGATGCTCGTGCACATCGAGGGATTCCGCGCACCGCTCACGCTGGAGCGTTTCAAGGGCGGGCAGTCGAACCCGACCTACCTCGTCACCGATGCTGCCGGCACGCGCTACGTACTGCGCAAGAAGCCTGACGGAGAGTTGCTGCCATCGGCCCATGCGGTGGACCGCGAGTACCGCGTGATCGCGGCGCTGCACGACACCGACGTGCCCGTTGCACGCGCGCGGGGCTACTGCGACGACGCATCGGTCATCGGCACGCCGTTCTACGTCATGGATTTCGTCGACGGCCGCATCTTCTGGGACCCGGCCTTGCCCGGGCTTGCCAATGCCGAACGCAGCGCGATCTACGCCGGCATGAACCGGGCCGTGGCCGCGCTCCACACCGTCGACTACCAGGCCCCGGGTCTTGGCGACTACGGCCGCAGCGGCAACTTCTTCGAGCGCCAGATCGGTCGCTGGACGCGCCAGTACCAGGCCGCCGCGGCAGAAGACCCGATTCCGGCGATGGAGCGTCTCATCGACTGGCTGCCGGCCCATGTGCCGCCCGACGACGAGACCACGCTCTTCCACGGCGACCTGCGCATCGACAACATGATCTTCCACCCGACCGAGCCGCGCGTCCTCGCGCTGCTGGACTGGGAGCTGTCGACGCTGGGCCATCCGTTGGCCGACTTTGCCTATCACGCGCTGCCCTGGCGGCTCACCGCCGTGCAGTTCCGCGGCATGGCGGGCGCCGACTATGCGGCGCTGGGCATTCCCGACGAGGCGGCGTACCTGCAAGCCTATTGCGCAGGTGTCGGCCGTCCGGCGATAGACCCGGCGCACTGGGAGTTCTACCTGGCCTACAGCATGTTCAGGCTGGCCGCCATCCTCCATGGCATCTCGCAGCGCGCGCGCCACGGCACGGCATCCAGCGCGGAGGCCGCCGAGACCGGGGCCCGCGCGCGGCCGATCGCCGAGGCTGCATGGCGACAGGTCGAGGCCCACTTCCCGGCCGGCGAGCGCTGAGGCGCGGGTCACCCACAGAAAGGTTCACGTGTACGAGTTCTCCCCCAAGGTCCAGGACCTGCAGAAGCGCCTCAGCGCCTTCATGGACGAGCACATCTATCCCAACGAGGCCCGCTACTACAAGGAGGCAGAGGAACTGGGGCCGTGGAAGGTCGCGCCGATCCTCGACGAACTGAAGCCCAAGGCCCGCGCGGCCGGCCTGTGGAACCTGTTCCTGCCCGAGTCGGAGCACGGCGCCGGGCTCACCAACTTCGAGTACGCGCCGCTGTGCGAGATCATGGGCCGCTCGCACCTCGCGCCCGAGGTCTTCAACTGCTCGGCGCCCGACACCGGCAACATGGAAGTGCTGGCGCGCTACGGCACGCCGGAGCACCAGGAGCGCTGGCTCAAGCCGCTGCTGGCCGGCGAGATCCGTTCCTGCTTCGCGATGACCGAGCCCGCCGTGGCGTCGAGCGATGCCACCAACATCGAGTCGAGCATCGTGCGCGACGGCGACGACTACGTCATCAACGGCCACAAGTGGTACACGACGAACGCCACCGACCCGCGCTGCAAGATCGCGATCTTCATGGGAAAGTCCGACCCCGACAACGCCGACCGCCACCGGCAGCAGTCGATGATCCTCGTGCCGATGGACACGGCCGGCGTCACCGTGGTGCGCCCCATCGCGGTGTTCGGTTTCTACGGCGTGCCCGACCGCGCATCCGAGGTCACGTTCAAGGACGTGCGCGTGCCGGCGTCGAACATGCTGCTCGGCGAGGGCAGGGGCTTCGAGATCGCGCAAGGTCGCCTCGGGCCGGGCCGCATCCACCATTGCATGCGACTCGTCGGCCTGGCCGAGAAGATGCTGGAGCTGATGTGCAGGCGCACCCAGTCGCGCACGGCCTTCGGCAAGCCGATCTCGCAGCAGGGCGTGACCATCGAGCGCATCGCGCAGTCGCGCATCCTCATCGAGCAGGCGCGCCTGCTCACGCTGAACGCGGCGTACCGCATGGACACGGTCGGCAACAAGGTGGCCAAGGCCGACATCGCGATGATCAAGGTGGCCGCGCCGCAGATGGCTTGCCAGGTCATCGACTGGACCATCCAGGCCTTCGGCGGTGGCGGCACCAACAACGACGTCGGCATCGCCTCGGCCTATGCCACGGCGCGCCTGCTGCGCCTGGCCGACGGCCCCGACGAAGTGCACCGCAACCAGATCGGCAAGCTGGAACTGGCCAAGTACCGCTGAGCGGCGCCACGCTGAGAGAGCACGCAACGACAACCCAAGGAGACAAGAACATGCATCAGGACGAGCAGATTCGGATCGAACCCTCCACCCGGCGCCCCGAGCGCGTGATGTGGCTCAACGCGGACCGCGTGCTCTACGTCGGCCTGCTGGGCGAGCCGACGGTTCGCACCCTGGGTGCGTTCTCGATCTACGTGTCGTTGACGCAGCCGCACCGGATCAGCGTGGAAGGCGGCGCGTGGGAGGCTGCGGAGCTATCGGTGGTGCCGCCCGGTGTGCCGCATCGCATCGTGGCGGGCGAGCGGATGATCTTCAGCATCCTCGTCGAGGCGGAGACGGTCGACGTGCCGGCCTTGCCGGAATGGATTCGCGATGGCGGCGGTGCCGTGGACGATGCCGACACGCTCGCCGCCCTGCGCGATGCGCTCGACCGCTTCAAGGCCGCGCCGCGCCGGCAGTTCGATCGCACCGAGGACTTCGACCGGCACTTCTTCGGGCTCGCGCTGCCCACGCGGCGGATCGAACGCCGCATCCGCGCCGTGCTCGACCGCATCAAGCACGACCCCAACAGCCACACGTCGGCCGAGGACTGCGCCGTGGCCTGCCACCTCTCGGTGTCGCGCTTCCTGCACCTGTTCCGCGCCGAGGTCGGCGCGCCGTTCCGCAGCTTCCGCACCTGGCAGCGCGCGCGCAGCGTGCTGTACTTCGTGACCCAGAGCGCGAATCTCGCCAACATCGCACTGGACGTCGGCTACCCGGACTCCACGCACTTCAGCCACTCGGTGCGGCAGGTGTACGGGCTCACGCCCAAGTCGATGTTCGCGGGGTGCCGGAAGCTGGCGTTGTATGGGTATGGGACGGCTGCGGCGCAGGGCTTGGGGGCTGGGCGCGCGACGGCCTGAACCAGATACAGGAGCGGGCAGCCGAACGCAGAAGGAAGGCAAAGACACGCAAAGGACGCAAAGGACTTCCAGATTTTTTGGTGTCTTCTTTTGCGACTTCTGCGAAACCTTTGCGACCTCTGCGTTCGGTTCCCGCGTTCGTGCTCAACCCGGAAAGAACCGGTTCGCCGGCCGCGGCAAGCCCAGGTTCTCGCGCAAGTTCTTGCCTTCGTACTCGCGGCGGAAGATGCCGCGGCGTTGCAGTTCGGGGATGACTTTGTCCACGAAGGCATCCAGCCCGCCCGGCAGCCACGGAAACATGATGTTGAAGCCATCCGAGCCTTCGGACTCCAGCCACTCCTGCATCTCGTCTGCAATGGTCTGCGCGGTGCCGACAAAGGCGAGCCCGCCGTAGCCGCCGAGTCGCTGGGCCAGCTGGCGAACGGTGAAGCCTTCGCGTTCGGCCAGCGCGATCACGCGCTGCTGGCCGCTCTTGCTGGCATTGGTCTCGGGCACGGGCGGCAGCGGCTTGTCGGGGTCGAACTTCGAGGCATCGACGCCGAGCGAGATCGACAGCGAGGCAATGGCACTCTCGTAATGCACGAGGCTGTCAAGCTTCGCGCGGATGGCGCGCGCTTCCTCCACCGTATCGCCCACCACCACGAAGGCGGCCGGCAGGATCTTCACGTGATCGCGTTCCCGGCCGAGCGCGGGAAGGCGGTCCTTCACGTCGGCGTAGAAGCTGCGGCCCTCGGCCAGCGTGCCGTGCGCGGCGAAGATCACTTCGGCCGTCTCGGCGGCAAGTTGCCTGCCGGGCTCCGAGGCGCCGGCCTGCACGATCACCGGCCATCCCTGCACCGGTCGCGCGATGTGCAGCGGTCCGCGCACCGACAGGTACTTGCCCTTGTGGTTCAGCGTGTGCAGCTTCGCCGGGTCGAAGTAAAGGCCGCTCGCGGCATCGCGGATGAAGGCGTCATCGGCCCAGCTGTCCCACAGGCCGGTCACCACGTCGTAGAACTCACGCGCCCGGGCATAGCGCTCGTCGTGTTCCATGTGGTCTTCCAGCCCGAAGTTGAGCGCCGCATCGGGGTTGGAGGTGGTCACCACGTTCCAGCCCGCGCGGCCGTTGCTCAGGTGGTCGAGCGAGGCGAAGCGGCGCGCGATGTGGAAGGGCTCGTCGAAGGTGGTCGATGCGGTGGCGACGAGGCCGATGTGCCCGGTCGCCTGGCTCAGCGCCGACAGCAGCGTGAACGGCTCGAAGGAAGTCACGGTGTGGCTGCGCTTGAGCGCCTCGATCGGCATGTTCAGTACCGCCAGGTGATCGGCCATGAAGAAGGCATCGAACTTCGCGCGCTCCAGCGTCTGCGCGAAACGCTTCAGGTGCGCGAAGTTGAAGTTGGCATCGGGGAAGGCGCCGGGATAACGCCATGCGCCGGTGTGGATGCTGACCGGGCGCATGAACGCGCCGAGCTTGAGTTGGCGGGTGGAGGGCATAGGGGGCGGAGATGGGAACCCTGCCCTTTTATGCGATCCCGTGCGGCGTGGCAAAGACGAAATCGTCCCGAGCTTATGGGCGTGGCGAATGTGCGCAGCATGCGTCCCGGCCCATCGCCGGTGCTTCAAGCCTTGCCTAGCGGCGGCCGGGAGAAAAGCCCGGAGGCACTGCTCAACGATGCCAGTTCGCGAGTGGCCTCCAGCAGCATCGGACCGAGCTGCTGTATCCGGGCGAAGTCGAGCCGCGTCTTCGGTCCGGCAATGCTGATCACGCCCATCGCCGGCCGCTCGCCGCGCCGCACCGGCGCCGCGACGGCGGTCATGCCCGGGGCAAAGACCTCGTCGATCATCGCGTAGCCACGCACGCGAGCGGCGTGCAGGAAGCCGAGCAGGGCTTTCACGGTCGTCGGGGCCTTGGGGCCATAGTCCTTTGGCGAGCCAAAGCCCTGCCTGGAAACGAGCGCGACGGCCTGTTCATCCGACAGTGTCATCAGCCACGCATGGCCTGACGACGTGCACGAAAGCCGCGCGTCGCGGCCCATGTCGGGGTCGTAGCGGAACCCCTTGCGGTTGCCTTCGACCTTGGCCACCCAGGTGAGCCGGTCGCCGTCGACGACCGACAGGCGCGCCAGTTCGCCGGAGACTTCCGCGACCCGCTCGATGACCGGGTGCGCGATGTCGACGATGCCCGAACTGCTCAGGAAGCCGAGTCCCAGCGACGCCAGCCGCGTGGTCATGACGTATTCACCGCGCTCGCTGATCTGGCGCACATAACCGCGCAGCTTGAGTTCGGCGAGCACTCGGTGGCAAGCGCTCTTGGGAATGTCGAGTGCGTCCGCGATGAGTGCCAGCGGCATGCCTCCGGGGTGCGCCAGGAGGTATTCGAGGACTTCCAGCCCGCGTGTGAGTGCCGTGCTCATGGTGTCGATTCCAGCTTCAGATCCCGCAATATAAAACCGAATTCCAATTCGGAACGCCCGGGCGGCGGAGCCCAAACAATCGGCTCCAGCCCACCAACTCCCGGAGACACGCATGACAACAAACTCCATGGCATCTGACGCACCGGCCCATGCGCCCGCGGCAGCGGCCTCGACCGACTCGATGGCCACGCGCGCCGTGACGGCTGCAACCATCGGCACCGCATTGGAATGGTTCGACTTCACGCTCTACGGCACCGTTGCCGCGACCGTGCTGCCCAAGCTGTTCTTTCCTTCGATGGACCCGACCTCGGCGCTGCTGGCGTCGCTGGCAACCTTCGGCGTCGGCCTGGCCGCACGACCGCTCGGCGCCATCATCTGCGGCCACCTGGGCGACAAGCTCGGCCGGCGCAACCTGATGCTGGGCACCGTCAGCATCATGGGCCTGGCGTCGGTCCTGATGGGCTTGCTGCCAACCTACGACCAGATCGGCGTGTGGGCGCCCATCCTGCTCGTGATCCTGCGCATCGTGCAGGGCTTCGCATTGGGCGGCGAGTCGACCGGTGCGCAACTCATGGCACTCGAGCACGCCCACCCGGGCAAGCGCGGCAAGTACTCCGGCCTGCTGGGCTTGTGCTCGCCCTTGAGCCAGATACTGGCGAACGCGGTGCTGCTACTCTTGTCTTCGAGCCTGAGTCCCGAGTCGTTCGACAGGTTCGGCTGGCGCATTCCATTCCTGCTGAGCTTCGTGCTGGTCGTGGTCGGCGTCTACATCCGCCTCAAGGTGGAGGAAACCCCGGCCTTCGTCGAACTGAAGAAGAACAAGGTGGCGCAAGTGGGCAACCCGCTGCGCGACGCCGTGCAACTGCACTGGAGGACCATCCTTCGCCTGATGTTCTTCTTCTGCGGCCCGGCGGCGATCTTCTACCTGATCGTCGTGTTCTCGCTGAGCTACATCACCAAGAACCTCGAAGTTCCGAAGCAGACGGCTTTCCTGCTCTTGATGGGCGCCAACGTCTGCGCCATCGTTGGCGCGCTCGCCGGTGGCCTGCTGAGCGACCGCATCGGCCGCAAGAAGGCGCTCGCCATCGGCTCGACGGCGACGCTGCTGATCCTGTTCGTGTACTTCGGCATCCTGGGCACCAGGAGCTTCTGGCCGATGCTGGGCATCATGGGCCTGTTCCTGGGCTTCACGCAGTTCCAGAGCGGCATCCAGCCGGTGTGGTTTGCCGAAGCATTCCCGACCAACGTGCGCTATTCCGGCTCCGCCCTGGCCTATACCGGCGCCAACCTGCTGACAGGCGGCCCCATGCCACTCGTGGCCGTCTACCTGGTGAGCGCGTTCAACGGTTCGCCGTGGGGCGTCGTGGCGCTGTGCGTCGCGCTGAACGCGGTCTCGCTCATCATGATCCTGACCGGCCCTGAAACCCGCGGTATCGACATGAACCGCGTGGACCCGGCCGCCAGGGTCTCACACCACTGAAACCGCAACGAGGCCCGACTGCCCCACCTGGCGGGGCGGGCCCGCAAGGACATCCCCGTGACTCAAACCGTCTTCGTCCTCAACGGATCGAACCTCAACATGCTCGGCAAGCGCGAGCCGCACCTCTATGGCACCACGACGCTGGCCGAAGTCAAGACGCGCTGCGAAAGCCTCGCCGCCGAACTCGGCCTGCGCGTGGACTTCCGACAGACCAATCACGAAGGCGTGATGGTCGACTGGCTGCAAGAGGCTTTCGAGAAGGACGCCGCAGTCATCATCAACCCGGCCGGCTTCTCGTTCGGGTCCATTCCCGTGCTGGATGCTGTCAAGCTGATCCAGAAGCCCCTGGTCGAAGTGCACATCACGAACATCCACAAGCGCAGCGTGCAATACCAGCATTCGTTGATCTCGCTGGCGGCAACGGGGGTGATCTGCGGATTGGGGGTCAGCGGATATTTGTTGGCGATGCGCTCCGTTGCCGAGGCGTTGACCGTGGACGCTTGAGTCTGCGGCTTGCACAGGGCCCATCAAGGGGCCCCGGCGGTCGCTTTCGGCATTGCCGCCAGGCCTCCCGGCCGTGGCGTGCGGATCCGGGCCTGCATCTCTTGCGGCGCCGAGCGGCGCCTGTTGCCAGCGAAGTGAGGGTTAACAAATATATCGGTGACCGACCGGGAGTAGTCGGTAGACTTGTTCACATTCGTTGACTATTGCACTCGTTGGTGCCTGATGTCATGTATGAGCTTTTCATGCGTCCCGCCCCCGCCCCCGCCCCCGTCGGCGAGCGTTTTTCGTCAACGCGGCCGAGCCGCGTCGGCTACGCCCTTGTAGCTGGCGCGACGCTCGCATTGACCGCCTGCGGCGGAGGAGGGGGCGGTGGTTTTTTCCCGGCGCTCTCGCCATCGGCGGCGTCCCCGGCGGCAACGCCCGTGGAACCGCCAGCGCCAGCGCCAGCGTCTGCTGAACCGCCAGCCCCTGCCGTGACACCCGCGCCTGCGGTGACGCCAGCGCCGCCGGTAGCCGTACCACCGGCACTACCCGCGCCGAGTGGCGGTGGCGGTGGCGGCACGGGTGCCGGCGGTGGTGGGGGCGGCGGTACGGGTGCCGGGGGCGCCGGGGGTACAGGTGCTGGAGGTGGTGGTACGGGTGCTGGCGGTGCAGGCGGCACGCCACCGCCACCGCCGACGTTCACCGTCAGCGGCACGGTCACTGGCTTGCTCGGCACCGGCCTGGTGCTCCAGGACAACGCCGCGGATGACCTGGTCGTTGCGTCCAACGGCAGCTTCACATTCACCACGCCGCTTGCCACCGGGGCAAGCTACACCGTCACGGTCAAGTCGCAGTCCAGGATCCTGACCCGCGTCTGCACCGTCAGCAGCGGCAGCGGGACAGTCGCCGCGGCCGCCGTGGTGGACGTGGTGGTGACCTGTGCCGCACCGGCGGCGCGCTTTGCCTACGTCGCGAATTCCGGCGACAACACCGTGTCGACCTACACCCTCGACGCCACGTCCGGCGCCCTCAGCCCGATGGTCGTGCCGACGGTGGCGACAGGGAGCTTCCCCCACCCCGTCGCGGTGGACCCCACGGGCCGCTTTGCCTACGTCCCGAATGCCGACTCCGGCACCGTGACGGGCTACACCATCGACGTCACCACCGGCGCGCTCACCCCGATGGCCGTGCCGTCGGTGCCGACGAGCCGCCCCTATTCCATCACCGTGGATCCCACGGGCCGCTTTGCCTACGTCGCGAATGCCGACAACGACCCTCCGAAAGCCGACAACAACACTGTGTCGGCTTTCACCGTCGAGGCCAAGACGGGCGCCCTCAGCCTGATCGGGACGGTGGCAGCAGGGACCAATCCCCAATCCGTCACCGTGGATCCTTTGGGACGGTTCGCCTACGTCGCGAACTACACGTCCGGCAACGTGTCCGCCTACACCATCGATGCCGCGACGGGCGCCCTCAGCCCGATGGGCGTGCCGACGGTGACGACGGGAGTGAACCCCACCAACGTCGCCGTGGACCCCACGGGCCGGTTCGCCTACGTTGCGAATTCTTCCGACCACAACGTGTCGGCGTTCACTATCGATCAGACGACGGGCGCTCTCAGCCCAATGGCCTTGCCGACGGTGATGACGGGAACCCGCCCGTACCAGGTCGCCATCGACGCCACGGGCCGGTTCGCCTACGTGTCGGATGCCGGCGCCAACTCTGTGCTGGCCTTTGCCATCGATGCCGCGGGCGCCCTCAGCCCCCTGGCCGTGCCGACGGTGGTGACCGGCGGTGCGCCCTATTCGATCGGCGTGGACCCCACAGGCAAGTTCGTGTACGCGCCGAGCATCGACGCCGGCACCGTGTCGGCCTTCACCATCGATGGCACGTCGGGCGCCCTCAGCCCGATGGTCCCGCCGGCGGTGGCGGCGGGCGGCGGGGCATTGGGCATCGCCTTCTCAAGGTAGATCCGACATCGGCCGCTTGCCGGCCGCATCGGCCGACATGAGGGATCCGATCCATCGGCGTTGATCGGCTGGATCGAAGCGCCGCGCACGCCTGAATGCGGGTCGCCGCCGCGCACCACCGTCAATGCGGGCATACCCTTCCACCCTGTTCGGGGGGAGGGCGAATGGATTGCGCGAACTACCTTCGACGCGGTCATCCATTCGTTCACTTGATCCCCCATGAAAAAGACTCTCGTCGCCGTGGCCGCCTTGTCGGCCGCCGGCATCGCTTCGGCGCAATCGACCCTGACCGTGTTCGGCGCACTGGACACCGGCGTCAGCTACTACGAAACCAACAGCAAGTACCAGGGCCTCACCACCCCGGCGGCGCCAAAGCCGGACCTGAAGCAAAGCCAATGGGCGCTGTCGAACAGCGGCAACGTATCCAGCCGCATCGGCTTTCGCGGCCAGGAAGACCTGGGCGGCGGCCTGGCCGCTGCCTTCTGGCTGGAGTCGACGCTGTGGCCCGACGTGGGCTCGATCGGCCGTGCCGGCACCTACTTCGACCGGCGCTCGACGGTGAGCCTGCTCGGTCCCTTCGGCGAAGTGCGAATGGGCCGCGACTACACCCCGACCTTCTGGAACGACGCCGTGTTCGATCCATTCGGCGTGGTCGGCGCGGGCACCAGCCTGATCGCGCAGACGATGGGCGGCTCGCTCCCCACGATCTCGCTGAACCGCGGCTACTACGCGCGCAAGGCCAACTCAGTCGGCTACTTCCTGCCGGCCAACCTCGGCGGCTTCTATGGCCAGGCGATGTACGCGTTCAGCGAGAACGTGTCGGGTCCGCAGTTGCAGGACGATCCCAAGGCGGTCAACAACTCGCGCACCGGCGGCTACGCCGGCGCACGCATCGGCTACGCCAACGGCCCGTTCGACATTGCCCTTTCGTACGGCAAGAGCAACATCGGCGACAACTACCACTACGGCTCGACCACCACCGTCACGACGACCAACCTCGGCGCGTCGTATGACTTCAGCCTGGTCAAGTTGTTCGGCGAATATTCGATGATCGACGTCGAGACCGACTTTGCCAATGCCGCAACCTTCCCGTTGACGCCGGCCCTGACGCCGCCGCTGAACGTGGACACGCGCAACTTCCTGGTCGGCCTGAGCATCCCCATCGGCGCCGGCCAGATCAAGGCTTCGTACGCGCAGGTGAAGGGACAGTTCTACAACTTCACGCCGTATGGCCCGTTGCCGATGACCACGCCCGACCCCAAGGCCACCAAGTTCGCGCTGGGCTATGTGTACAACCTGTCGAAGCGCACCGCGCTGTACACGAACTTTGCGGTGACCAAGAACGAGAACGGCGCCGCCGTGGGGGTGGTGAACGTGGCGTCCGCGGACGTCGGGCCGGGCTACACCAACACGGTCAACTCGAATGCGGCGGGCTACCGCGCGGACCGCGGCTACGGCTACGACTTCGGGATCCGGCACGCGTTCTGATATTCATCACTCACCGGAACGCAAAGGCCGGTAGAACGCGCGAATCTCTGCCGCGAGCGCCTCCGGCTGCTCCATCGCTGCGAAATGGCCGCCCCGGGCCATGACGCTCCAGCGGCGGATGTCGGTGAAGGTCTGCTCGGCCAGCCGGCGAGGCGGGTGCAGGATTTCCGCCGGGAACTCGCAATAGCCCATCGGCACGTCCACAGTCCGGCCCGCGGGGAGGGGCCACGGCCCGCGCTGGCGGGCGTAGTACGGCCAGAACGACGAGCCGATCGCACCTGTGAACCAGTACAGGCTCACGTCGGCGAGGATCTCGTCCTTCGTGAAGACCGATTCGACATCGCCGTTGCAATCGGACCATCTCCGGAACTTCTCGGCGATCCACGCGGCCAGGCCGGTGGGCGAATCAGTGAGCGCAAAGGCAAGCGTCTGCGGTCGCGTGCCCTGCTCGAGGCTGTAGCCCGTTTCCTCGGCGAGCCAATGCTTCAACTCGGCAAGGTACTGGCGCTCGGCCGGGCTGGGATCGGCATCAGGTTGCAGATCGCGTCGGATCGGGAGGAAGTTCAGATGCACGCCGATCGTCTTGTCGGGGTGCGCCAGTCCGATGCGCGAGGAGATGAATGCGCCCCAGTCGCCACCCTGCGTGGCGAAGCGTGGATAGCCCAACACCTCGCTCATCAACTGTGCGAACACGTCCGCGATCTGCTCGATGGAAAAGCGTGGCTGGTCTGCAACGAACGAGAGGCCATAGCCCGGCAGGCTGGGAGCCACCACGGTGAAGGCATCGGCTGGATCAGCGCCGAAGCGTTCGGGGTCGGTGAGCATCGGGAGGATGTCGAGGAATTCGAACACCGAGCCCGGCCAGCCGTGCGACAGCAACAGCGGAAGCGGCGCCTTGCCCTTGCCCGTCACATGCAGGTAGTGCAGGTCGATGCCGGCGATCGGCACCTTGAACTGGTCGAAGGCATTGAGTCGCGCCTCCTGCGCGCGCCAGTCGAAGCGGTTGCGCCAATGGTCGACCAGCTCGCGCATCCATCCCAGGTCGGCGCCTGCTTCCCAAGGCGCGCCAGGCATGGCGTCCGGAAACCGGGTCCGCGCAAGCCGCTCGCGCAGATCGGCGAGCGCCTTCTCATCCACATGGAGCATGAAAGGTCGAGGTGTCATGGTTTGCCGCAAGGGGTGGAGCGATGACCGTACAGCAATTGACCCCGGGTCCGCACGCTATTTGCCGCGCGGTAGGCAATGTCCGACAGAAAAAAGCGCAGCGTACGGATAGATTCCGTGCAGGCGCTTTGCCTTGGACGGGAATTCAAATGATGGACCGCCAGCCGCCCCCTTCTGGATCGACCCCGATCCGCCTCTTGCTGATCGCAGCCATCGTCGCCGTGATCGCGATTGCATTCGCCTGGACCGCCGGCTGGCTCACGCCGGCGCGGGTCACTCCGGCCAAGCTCGTCGACAACCTGGCGCCGCCCGCGGGCGTGGCCCTCGGGTTCAGGCGCAATCATGCAAAGGGCATCTGCTTCACCGGCAGCTTCGAGGCCAACGGCGCTGGGGTCGACTTGTCGAAGGCGCAAATCCTTTCGAAGGGCAGCTATCCGGTGACAGGCCGCTTCAACCTGGCCGTGGCCGATCCCAAGACCGCAGATGCCGCCTCGCGCGTGCGCGGCCTGAGCCTGCGCATCCAGTCGCCGGACGGGCAGGAATGGCGGTCCGCCATGCTCGATGCACCCTTCTTTCCGGTCGCCACGCCGCAGGCCTTCTACGACCTGCAACTGGCATCGCATTCGAAGGACCCCAATGCCATGAAGACCTTCGTGGCGGCACATCCGGAACTCGGCGCGTTCGGCGCGTGGGCCGGCAGCGCGCCGTTCACCGGCTCCTATGCGGAGAACCGCTTCAACAGCCTCAACAGCTTCGTCTTCACCAACGCCCAAGGTCAGGAGCAGACGGTGCGCTGGTCCTTCGTGCCGGCTGCGGCGCCTGTGCCCGTGCCGCAGGATGAACTCAAGAAGCGCGGCCCGGATTTCCTGTTCAAGGACATCACCGACAGGGTTGCCAGCGCGCCACAGCGCTGGACCTTCATCGTCACTGTTGCCAATGCCGGGGACCCTACAGCCGAACCCAGCAAGGCATGGCCGGACGACCGTCGCAAGGTCGAGGTCGGAACGCTGCTGGTCAGCAAGATCGAGCCCGAGCCTGACGGGCCCTGCCGCGACATCAACTTCGACCCGACCGTGCTGCCCTCGGGCATGCGCACCTCCGACGATCCGTTCCCGGCCGCGCGTTCGGCTGCGTACGCCGTGTCGTTCAACCGCCGCACCGCCGAAGAGAAGGACTATCCGCGCACCGCATCGGGAGCCAAGCCGTGAGCCGCGATCTCCTGCGCTTCACGCCCCTGCAACGCGTGCTGCACTGGGTCATGGCGATCTGCATCTGGACGATGCTCTTCGTCGGCGTCGGCATGGTCTCGACGATCCGGCCCGTGTACCTGACGCTGGTGAACTTCCACAAGCCACTGGGCATCGCCATCCTGTTGCTCGCGCTATTGCGGCTGCTCGTGCGCTGGCGCTCCGGCACGCCGCCGCTGCCGTCCGACATGCCCGCGCCGATGAAGCTTGCGGCCAGGTCGTCGCACGTGCTGCTGTACCTGCTGATGATCGCGATGCCGCTGATCGGCTGGGGCATGCTGTCGGCGGCGGACTATCCGGTGGTGGTCGCAGGCCTGCACCTGCCGGCCATCGTGGCGCCCAACGCGGCGCTGCACAGCATGCTGTGGAATGCGCACCAGTTCCTGGCGTTGTGCTTCTTCGCGCTGATCCTGCTGCATCTTGCTGCCGCACTGTTCCATGCGTGGGTCCGGCGCGATGGCGTGTTTGAAAGCATGGCGCCGGTTTCCATGCGCCCGACACCGCAGGGCGACTCCGGCATCGCCGGCCGCCGCTGACGCCGGCTGCGCATCGTTGCGCCTTCAGCAGGGCGGGGCGGTGCGGCGTCTATCGTCGCAAGCAGACGCCGGTTGAAGCCGCCGGCCTACGGGCCTCCGCCCGGGCAAGCCGTACGGTTGGTGGAACCGGAGTCTTCACTTGCAGCCCACGCCCCTTTCTTACCGCCGTTCGTCCCGCACCACGCGTTCCTCATCCTTTACTGCCTTTCTGGGCATCCTGTTCTTCGTCCTCGGACTGGCCCTGCTGGGCGCCGGCATCTGGCTCGTCGCGCTCGGCGGCAGCTGGTACTACCTCATCGCCGGCCTGCTGCTGGGCCTGACCGGCGTTTTCGTAACGGTTCGCTCGGACGGTGCGCTGGCGGTCTTCGCGGTGCTGGTGCTGGGCACCCTGCTCTGGGCCTTGTGGGAGGTCGGGCTCGACTGGTGGCCGCTGGCTGCGCGCCTCGACGTGCTCGTCGTATTCGGCCTGCTGCTGCTGACACCCTGGATCACCGGTCCGCTCGAGACGAGTTGGCGTCGCGGCGGCGGCCTGTTCCTGAGCCTGGTGCTGGCGGCCAGCGCGGTGGCGGCGGGGACCGCGGCATTGCACGATGTCCACGACACCGCCGGCATGCTGCCGCCCCCACAAACGCCCATTCCCACGGTGGCGGCCGCGCATGGCGTGCCGGACGGCGACTGGCAAGCCTATGGACGCACCGCGGACGGCCAGCGCTATTCGCCGCTGGCCCAGATCACGCCGGCCAACGTCGCCGACCTGAAGGAAGCCTGGACCTTTCGCAGCGGCGACCTGCGCGGCAAGCCGGGCGACCCGGAGGAGACCACCTACGAGGTCACGCCGCTCAAGATCGGCGACCGGCTCTATTTCTGCAACCCGCACCAGTCGGTGATCGCCCTGAACGCCACCACCGGCGAACAGGCGTGGCGCCATGAGCCCAACGTCAAGGTGGACGGAAAGCTCGCGCTGCAACACCTGACCTGCCGGGGCCTGTCCTGGCAGCCGCCCACGCCGGCCAACGCGGCGACCGACTGCCCGCACGGCAAGCTCTTCATGCCCACGGCGGACGGCCGCCTGCTCGCGCTCAACCCCGACGACGGCAAGCTGTGCACGCGCTTCGGCAACGGCAAGGGCCAGATCGACTTGTGGGCCAACATGCCCAACCTGGATCCGGGCTCTTACTACTCGACCTCGCCGGTGGTCGTGACGGCCAGGCTGGTGATCGTCGGCGGCACCGTGCTCGACAACGTCTCGACGAAGGAGCAGTCCGGCGTCATCCGCGCATTCGACATCGACACGGGCGCGCTGGTGTGGAACTGGGATTCCGCCAACCCCGATGCGACGGCGCCGATCGCTCCGGGCCAGAAGTACACCGCCAACTCGCCGAACAGCTGGTCGATCTCCAGCGTGGACGAGGCGCTGGGCATGGTGTACGTGCCGATGGGCAACCAGCCGCCCGACCAGTGGGGCGCGAACCGCAGCCCGGCCGTCGAGACGTACTCTTCCTCGGTGGTGGCGCTCGACCTGGCGACCGGCAAGGTGCGCTGGGTGTTCCAGACCGTGCATCACGACCTCTGGGACTACGACGTGCCGTCGCAGCCGAGCCTGGTGGACCTGACCATCGCCGGCGCCCGCGTGCCGGCGCTGGTGCAACCGACCAAGCAGGGCGAGCTTTTCGTGCTCGACCGCCGCACCGGCGCGCCGATCACGCCGGTCACCGAAGTGCCCGCGCCGCAGGGCGCCGAACCGGGCGACCACACCGCGCCGACGCAGCCCAAAGCCGCGCTCTCCTACGAGCCACCCAGGCTCGCCGGCAGCGACATGTGGGGCGCCACGATGTTCGACCAGTTGGCCTGCCGGATCCAGTTCCACCGCCTGCGCTACGACGGCCGCTTCACGCCGCCGACCACGCAGGGTTCGCTGATCTATCCCGGCAACTTCGGCGTCTTCAACTGGGGCAGCGTGGCTGTGGATCCGACCCGGCAGATCGCCTTCACGACACCGACCTACCTGGCCTTCGTGTCGAAGCTGGTGCCAAGGTCGAACGACACCGCGCTGATGGTGCAGGACGGAGGTGCGCCGAAGGGTGCGCTGCCTGCGCTCAACGAGAACTTCGGCGCGCCCTTCGCCATCAAGCTGAACCCGTTCGTGTCGCCACTGGGCTTTCCCTGCACGGCGCCTCCGTGGGGCTACGTGGCCGGTGCCGACCTGGCCAGCGGCAAGATTGCGTGGATGCACCGCAACGGCACAGTGCGCGACCTCGCTCCGGTGCCGCTGCCGTTCAGGATGGGTGTGCCGAACCTCGGCGGCCCGGTCATGACAGCGGGTGGCGTGGCCTTCCTGTCGGGCACGCTGGACGACTACGTGCGCGGCTATGACGTGACCGATGGCCGGCAGCTGTGGCAAAGCCGCCTGCCCGCAGGCGGCCAGGCCACGCCCATGACCTACACCGGCAGCGACGGGCGGCAATACCTGCTGGTGGTGGCCGGCGGCCATGGCTCGACACATACGAAGCCGGGCGACTACGTCATCGCCTACGCCTTGCCGAAGCCCTGATGGGCGCTTGACCGCCATGCCGCGCGCCGCTGCCGAGTCGCCCGTTGCGGTCTATGGCGCGATCGCGGCCAATATCGCCATCGCGATCACCAAGTTCATCGTGGCCGGCCTCTCGGGCAGCTCCGCGATGCTGTCGGAAGGCATCCATTCCTCTGTCGACACGTTCAACGGCGTGCTGCTGCTGGTGGGCATCAAGCTCAGCAAGCGGCCGCCCACGCCGGAGTTTCCGTTCGGCCACGGCAAGGAGCTGTACTTCTGGGGCCTCATCGTCGCGGTGCTGATCTTCGGACTTGGCGGCGGCGTGTCGTTCTACGAGGGCGTGCAGCACATCCGGCATCCGGTCGAACTGGCGGACCCAACGTGGAACTACGTCGTGCTGGCGGCGGCAGCCTTGTTCGAGGGCACGAGCTTCGCGGTCGCGCTGCGGCAGTTCATGAAGCAGAAGGGCGACGCACCATTCTGGAAGTCGCTCCATCGCAGCAAGGATCCGACAACCTACACCGTGCTCGCGGAAGACTCCGCGGCACTCGTGGGCTTGCTGGTGGCGGCGCTCGGTATCTATGCCAGCCATCGCCTGGACATGCCCGAGCTGGACGGCGCTGCGTCGATCGTCATCGGGCTCCTGCTCGCCGCCGTGGCCGTGGCGCTGGTGCGCGAGGCCCGCGGCCTGCTGATCGGCGAAGGCATCCGCACGGAGACCGCCGACGCCATCCGAGAGATGGCCATGGCGCAGCCCAATGTGCGTCACGTGGGCCATGTGCTGTCGATGTACCTCGGCCCCGACGAAGTGCTCGTCACGCTCGACATCGATTTCACGCCCACCACGCTGGCCAGCGAAGCCGGCAAGACGGTGGCGCGGCTGCAGCGCGAGGTGCGCGAGCGCTATCCGATGATCCAGCGGTTGTTCATCGATGCGAATGAGTAGCGGGTTGCAGAGGACCCTGTACCCGAAGCAGGACCGTTCAGCAGTAGAACCTTCCGGCTCCGGGCCTCAGCTCGCCGGCGCAATATCGGGCAGCCGCCAGCTCTTGTCGAAGAAGGCCTGCGTCGGCCCGTACCAGCGGAAGTAGGCGAACCAGCCCTTGCCCGGCATGGTCCTGACCCAGTTCGATGCCATCCCGGCAGGTTCGGCCGGACCGAAGTACAGATCGATGCTTCCGTCGGCATTGCGCTGCAGCTTGTCGTAGGACGAGAGGGCGACCTTGGCCGTGCCGTTCTGCACCATCGAGCGCGTCAGGTTGTCGTAGACGGTGAACGACCAGAAGTCCTTGGCGGGCACGTTGGGCGGGACCTTGAGCTTGTACGACTTGCCGCCGTCCAGCCACGCGCCCGTGCTGTCCTTGGCTGCGCTCATGTACTGCGAGCCCGCGCCGACGATCTCCTTGACCATGCCCTCGGCCACGGTGATGGCCTCGAAGGTGTAGTCGGTGCGTTCGTCGAGCTGCGAGTAGTTCGGCGCCTCCTGGTTCGGCTTCAGCGTCAGCACCCATTCCCAGTGCGTGCCGGGGTAGGCGTTGGCGTTCGACAAGCGCGGCGCCATGCTGATGGTCTGGGCCATCAGGAAGCCGACCGGGGCCGCATCGGTGAGGATCTTCTTCTGCCGCTCGTCCGGCGAGAAGGGCTTGCCCTTCTCGATGCCCAGCGGCTTGAGCATCGCGTGGAAGAAGCGGTCGCGCTCTTCCACCGGCTCCTTGTCGATGATGTCGGCCAGGCGTTCCCAGTAGGCGTAGCCGCGTGGCGCGATGGAATCCATGCCCTTGTTGCCGGCCTTGAAGATTTGCGTGGGCGGCGGGCTGGCGGCCTGCTTCTGGGGATAGATGCGGATGGTGGAAAGCGTGTCGACCGCGGCTTTTACGTTGCCGTCCTTGACGATGCCGCGCACCAGGTACATGAAGCGGTTGGTCTTCGAGCGGACCACCATGTAGCCGCGGGGCGCGGTGCCCTTGTAGTCCGTCGGCACGACCAGGAACTTGCCGCCCTTGCCCTTGTCGGGGCCGAAGGGGCCGACCTCCACCACCGGGCGCTGCCAGTAGTCGTCGATCACGCCGTAGGCGCCCGGCGGCGACTCGATCACGATGGGTCCGTCGCGCGAAAGATCGGAGAACGCTGCCGCGTAGATGGTGGTGGAGTTGCCGGTGAGGGCCACGACCGCCGAGCCGGTGTACTGGTCGACGATGCCGACGCCGTTGTAGTCGACCCCCCAGTCGCGCACGTTGGCAATGCGCAGGGCGTCCATCGCCACGATGGGCGTGGCCCAGATGTAGGCCTGCACGGCGCGCTGGAAGTCCATCTCGTCGTAGAGCATGCGCACCGAGGCTTCGCTCGGATAGCCGCTTTGCAGTTCCACCTTGCCGACACGGGTCTGAACCGCAGGAGGCGACACGGCCTCGGTGGTGGGCGGTGGCGTGCTGCAGGCGGACACCAGCAGCGCGCCCAGGGCCAGGCAGCCGGTGCGCGCGCGCGAGCCTTTCCAGAACGAAGCCTTGCGTCCGATGTCCATGGCGATCCCGGGTGGTGCGTTGAAAGGCACAGAGGGTTGCTCCTGGCTGCGCTCATGTCAAGGCCGATCGTCTCGGTGGCAACGCGGCGAGAACTGTGATGAACTCGCGCGTCCTTTCAACGCAAATGAAGGCTCTTCATGAAGAAAGCAGTCCTTGCAACCTTGGCCGTCGCAGCGTCGCTCGCCGCGTGGGCGGCCCCTGCCTCGCGCGCGCCGACGGCGGCCCAACTGTCCGACCGCGCCTTGCAGCGCCGTGCCGTGGAGGCCGTGAACTGGGGCATCCCCGCCGTCAACTACGACCTGATGCTGCAGCAGATGCTCACCGGGACACCGGGCAAGGTCAACCAGATCGTCTATTGGTCGCGGCCACTCGACTGGCACAACCAGACCCTCACGCCCAACCCCGACGCGATCTACCTGATGGCCTTCTTCAACACGAAGGATGGCCCGGTCGTTCTGGAGGTGCCGCCGGCGGGTGAGGACGGCTCCCTCAACGGCAACATCGTCGACATCTGGCAGATGCCGCTGGAAGACGCCGGCCCGACCGGCGCCGATGCAGGCAAGGGCGGCAAGTACCTGCTCGTGCCGCCGGGGTACGCGAGCCCGATTCCCGAGGGCTACATCGTGCTGCGGCCCGCGACCTTCGGCAGCTACGCCTTGCTGCGCTCCAACCTCAAGAGCCACGGCGCGGCCGACGTTGCGAAGTCGGTGGCCTATGGAAAGCGAATCAAGGTCTACCCGCTCGCGCAGGCGGGCGCACCGGCTGCGACGGTGTTCACCGACGCGGCCGACGTGCTGTTCGACGCCACCATCCGCTACGACGCCAGCTTCTTCGAATCGCTCGACCGCATCGTGCAGGCCGAGCCCTGGCTCGAACGCGACCGCGCCATGATCGATCCGCTGCGCACGCTCGGCATCGAGAAGGGCAAGCCGTTCAACCCCGATGCAAGGACCCGGGCCACGCTCGCCGCGAGCGCCCAGGAGGCGCGCGCCTGGCTCGAGGCCCGCTACGACGCGGGCTTGCCGCCGTTCTATCCCGGCAGCCACTGGACCGGGCCGACATTCCCCGAGCTGATCGAGGCGGCCCAGAAGTCCTTCAACGAGCCCGACAAGTACCCGGTCGACCTTCGCGGCCTGACCTATTCCTATGCCTACATCGGCATCAAGCGGCTCGGAGCCGGGCAGTTCTACCTGATCGGCATCAAGGACAAGGAGGGCAACGCGTTCCAGGGCGGCAAGACCTATCGCATCACGGTGCCGGCCGATGCGCCGGTGGCGCAGTACTGGTCGATCACCGCGTACGACCGCGAGACGCATGCCCTGATCCGCAACATGCCGCGTGCGAGCCGCTCGTCGCAGATTGCCGAGATGCAGAAGAACCCCGATGGCTCTGTTGACGTCTACTTTGGTCCGAAGGCGCCTGCCGGCAAGGAATCCAACTGGGTGCCGACCGATCCCAGGCGCGGCTTCGAGCTGATGTTCCGCGCCTACGCGCCGACCAAGGTCTTCTTCGACAAGAGCTGGAAGCTGCCGGACGTGGAGCGGATGCGATAGGACGAAGCGCGCACTTGCCGCCGGCCATCCGGCCGCGTCGCTTCACGGCGAGCCGCACGCAGATTGACAATGAGAAAAGCCCCGTTGCTATCGATCTGATAGCAACGGGGCTTTGCTGCGATTGGTGCCGGAGAGATGAATCGAACACCCGACCTTCTCATTACGAATGAGCTGCTCTACCGACTGAGCTACACCGGCTAGCCTTCCATTATAGCGTGTCGTGATACCGAGTCACGCGCTCGACCTCATTTTTTGAGCCCAGAACAACAGCCACGCGTTCGTGCAGCTTGCCCGGCTCCAGGTCGAGGATGCGCTGTCGGCCGTTGGTGGCCATGCCGCCGGCCTGCTCGACCAGCCAGCTCATCGGGTTGGCCTCGTACATCAGGCGCAGCTTGCCGGCCTTCTCGGGCTCGCGCTTGTCCCACGGGTACATGAAGATGCCGCCGCGCATGAGGATGCGATGCACGTCCGTCACCATGCTGGCGATCCAGCGCATGTTGAAGTCCTTGCCGCGCGGGCCGTCTTTGCCTTCCAGGCATTCGTCGATGTAGCGCGTCACGGGCGGCGCCCAATGACGCTTGTTGCTCATGTTGATCGAGAACTCCTTCGTGTCCGCGGGGATCGTGAGGTTCTCGTCGGTGAGGATGAAGGACCCCTGCTCGCGGTCGAGCGTGAACATCGCGACACCGTCGCCGACCGTGAGCACCAGCGTGGTCTGCGGGCCGTAGATGCAATAGCCGGCCGCGACCTGCTTGTTGCCGGCCTGCAGGAAGTCGGACTCCTGCACGCCGGCCTGGCCTTCCGGCTTCTTCAGTACGCTGAAGATGGTGCCGATACTGACGTTCACGTCGATGTTGCTGGAGCCGTCGAGCGGGTCGAACAGCAGCAGGTATTCGCCTTGCGGATAGCGGTTGGGCACGAGGTGGATGGTGTCCATTTCCTCGCTGGCCATGGCTGCCAGGTGGCCGCCCCATTCGTTGGCCTCGATCAGCACCTCGTTGGCGATGATGTCGAGCTTCTTCTGGATCTCGCCCTGCACGTTCTCGCTCTCGGCCGTGCCGAGCACGCCGCCGAGCGCACCCTTGTTGACGGCCTGGCTGATGCTCTTGCAGGCGCGTGCGACCACTTCGAGCAGCAGCCGCAACTGCGCGGGGATCTTGTCGTCGATGCGTTGCTGCTCGACGAGGTAACGGGTCAGTGAAATGTTCTGTGGCATATCAATTCAAGTTTTTCAGCCTGCAAGGGCGCGGCTGACGACTTCTTGCGTGTCCTTGCTGAGGTCTGGCCGTGCCGCAACACGCGCGATGGCTTCGCGGGCGGCGCTGCGGTAGGGTTCGGCCAGCTTGCTCCAGCGGTCGAGCGAGCGGGCGAGGCGGGCCGCCACTTGCGGGTTGATCGCATCGAGTTCGATCACGCGGTCGCTCCACCAGACGTAGCCTGCGGCGTCGGTGCGATGGAAGGCGCCGGGGTTGGCGCTGCAATAGCTGAAGATCACGCTGCGCGCACGGTTCGGGTTCTTGAGCGAGAAGTCCGGGTGCTTCATCAACTGCTTGACGAGCGGCAGCACGTCGCCGCCGCGGTCGGGCGCGCCGGCCTGCAGCGAGAACCACTTGTCGAGCACAAGTGCCTCGTCCTTGAAGATCGCGTGGAAGCGCGCCAGCGCCTGTTGCGCCAGCGCATGGCCCGACGACACCAGCGCATAGAGCGCGTTGAAGCGGTCGGTCATGTTGCCCGCGTCCTTGAAGCGCTGCAGCGTCTTGCCGGGCCACACGGTGTCGCCCGATGCACGCGCCGCCAGGCACAGGTTGTCCAGCGCCAGGCCGGACAGCGCGCGGCGGCCGGCCGACAGCGGGTCGGGGTGATAGGCGCCGGTGTCATGGTTCTGCTCATAGGCCCATTCCCAGTCACTGAACAGCGCGGTGGCGAGCTGGGCGCGCATCGCCTCATGCACGGCATGCACGCGTTGCGGGTCGACCACCTCGAGCTGTTCGGAGATGTAGGTCTCCGACGGCAGCGTGAGCACCAGTTCCTTGAAGGCGGAATCGAGCTTCGGGTCGCGCAGCACGCCGCGCATGGCCTGGATGTAGGCATCGTCCAGCCCGGCCGCATCCGCCGCCTGCCCGATGATGGCGCCGAGCGCACGGCGCATGGCCAGGCGCTGGCCGGCCTCCCAGCGGTTGAACGGATCGGGGTCGTTGGCCAGCAGCGTGAGCAGCTGGGCATCGGTGTACTCGAAGTCGAGCACCACCGGCGCGCTGAAGCCGCGCAGGATCGACGGCACCGGTTCGCTGTCGATGCTGTTGAAGGTGATGCTCTCGTGCTGCTGCGTGAGCACCAGCGTGTGCGACTGGACGGTGGCCGCGTCTTCGTCACCCTGAAGGTGCAGCGGCAGCTCGCGGCCGTCCTGCGAGAGCAGGCCGAGCGTCACCGGGATCACGAAGGGTTCCTTGTGCGCCTGGCCGGGCGTCGGCGCGCAGCCCTGCGTGAAGTCCAGCGTGTAGGTGCGCGCGGCGGCGTCGTAGAGACCGCGTGCAGTGACGCGAGGCGTGCCGGCCTGCGAATACCAGCGCTTGAACTGCGGCAGCAGGGCGGCCAGCTCGGACTCGGGGTTGGCATCGGCGATGGCCTGCGCGAAGTCGTCGCAGGTCACGGCGTCGCCGTCGTGGCGTTCGAAGTACAGCGTGATGCCGCGCTCGAAGCCCTTGCGGCCGACCAGCGTCTGCATCATGCGCACCACCTCGGCACCCTTCTCGTAGATGGTGACGGTGTAGAAGTTGCTGATCTCGATGTAGCTGTCAGGCCGTACCGGGTGCGCCATCGGGCCGGCGTCCTCGGGGAACTGGGCGGTGCGCAGCACGCGCACGTCCTCGATGCGCTTGACGGCACGCGCCGAGGCGTCGGCGCACAGGTCCTGGCTGAACTCCTGGTCGCGGAAGACGGTGAGGCCTTCCTTCAGCGAGAGCTGGAACCAGTCGCGGCAGGTGACGCGGTCGCCCGACCAGTTGTGGAAGTACTCGTGGCCGACGACGCTTTCGATGTTGCTGTAGTCGGCGTCGGTGGCGGTGGCCTGGTTGGCCAGGACATACTTCGTGTTGAAGATGTTCAGGCCCTTGTTCTCCATCGCGCCCGCGTTGAAGTCGCTGGTGGCGACGATCATGAAGCGGTCCAGGTCCAGCGGCAGGCCGAAGCGGGCCTCATCCCACGTCACCGAATGGATCAGCGAGTTCATCGCATGCTCGGTCTTGTCGAGGTCGCCGGCACGCACATAGACCTGGAGCAGGTGCTCCTTGCCGTTGCGCGCCTTGATGCGCTGCTCGCGTGCGACCAGCTTGCCGGCCACGAGGGCGAACAGGTAGCTGGGCTTCTTGAACGGATCGACCCACTTCGCGAAGTGGCGGCCCTCGGGCAGGTCACCCTGGTCGACCAGGTTGCCGTTGGACAGCAGCACGGGATAGAGCGACTTGTTGGCGCGCAGCGTGACCTGGTAGCTCGCCATCACGTCGGGACGATCGAGGAAGTAGGTGATGCGGCGGAAGCCTTCGGCCTCGCACTGGGTGAAGAAGGTGTCCTCGCTCACGAACAGGCCCATGAGCTTGGTGTTCTTGCTCGGGCAGCAGGTGGTGAAGAGTTCCAGTTCGAAGGCGTCGGGCAGGGTGTCGATCACCAACTGGTCGCCTTCCATGCGGAAGGATGCGCCCTGGCCGTCGACCAGCACGCGCGCCAGGTTGAGTTCGTCGCCGTCCAGGCGCAGCGCTTGTGCCGGAACGTCCATGTTGCGGCGCATGCGCATGCGGTTGAGCACGCGGGTCTTGGCTGGGTCCAGGTCGAAGGTGAGGTCGACGGTGTCGATCCACCACGCCGGTGCGGCGTAGTCCTCGCGACGAACCGCCACGGGTTGTGCATCACGCAGTTGCATCGAGTGTCTCCAGAAAATTTGATTGAGCGAGTTCTTCGTAGTCCCTGACCGCCGCCATCACATGCGGGCCGGACAGCTCCTGGGCGGTGTGGGTACTGCAGACGGCCACGGCGCGCATGCCGCCGCGGCGCGCGGCCTCGATGCCGAAGGGCGCATCCTCGAAGACGATGCAGCGGGCCGGGTCGGCGCCGATGCGGCGCGCGGCCTCCAGGAAGATGGCCGGCGTCGGCTTGCCGGTCAGCCCTTCGTCGCCACCGACGATGGCCAGCGGCAGCGGGTCCATCTTCAGGCGCGACATCGCGAACTCGATGTTGTGCTTGTCGCCGGCCGTGCCGACGGCGATCTTCAGGCCGCGTGCGACGGCGGCCTTGGCAAAGGCAGTGAAGCCCGCGACCTCCGTGAAGTTGTCGTGGAACAGATCGCGGTAGATCGTTTCCTTCTCGTGCACCAGCGCCTCGCATTCGGCGTCGCTCAGCACGCGGTCGTCGAACAGCACGCGCATGCATTCGACGCCGGTGCGGCCGGTGGTGCGCGCGAGCAGGTCGCTCACGTCGATGTCGAGCTTGTGGTTGCGCGCGAACACCACCCACGACTTCGCATGCCAGGGCATGGAGTCGATCATGGTGCCGTCCATGTCGAAGATCAGCGCTTCGACCTTCATCAGACGCCTTGCTTCAGGGAGGCTTCAATGAAGGCGTCGAGGTCGCCGTCCAGCACCTTCTGCGTGGCCGAGATCTCGACGTTGGTGCGCAGGTCCTTGATGCGGCTGTTGTCCAGCACGTAGCTGCGGATCTGGTGGCCCCAGCCCACGTCGGTCTTGCTGTCCTCGAGCTTCTGCTGCTCTTCCTGGCGCTTGCGCAACTCGTGGTCGTACAGGCGCGAGCGCAGGCGCTTCCACGCGACGTCGCGGTTGCTGTGCTGGCTGCGGCCGTCCTGGCACTGCACCACGATGCCGGTCGGGATGTGCGTCAGGCGCACGGCCGAGTCGGTCTTGTTGATGTGCTGGCCGCCGGCGCCGCTGGCGCGGAAGGTGTCGGTGCGCACGTCGGATGGGTTGATGTCGATCTCGATCGAGTCGTCGATCTCCGGGTAGACGAAGATGCTGGCGAAGCTGGTGTGACGGCCGCCCGACGAGTCGAACGGCGACTTGCGCACCAGGCGGTGCACGCCGGTCTCGGTGCGCAGCAGGCCGAAGGCATAGTCGCCCTCGACCTTGATGGTCGCGCCCTTGATGCCGGCCGTGTCGCCGGGCGACTCGTCCTCGATGGTGGTCTTGAAACCCTTGCGCTCGGCGTACTTGAGGTACTGGCGCAGCAGCATGCTGGCCCAGTCGCAAGCCTCGGTGCCGCCGGCGCCGGCCTGGATGTCCACGAACGCGTTGAGCGGGTCGGCCGGGTTGTTGAACATCCGGCGGAATTCGAGCTGCTTGATCAGCTCTTCGAGCTTGGCGGCGTCGTCCGAGATGGCCTGCAGGCCATTGAGGTCGCCGTCGGCCTTCGACATGTCGTACAGCTCGGTGTTGTCGGCCAGCTCGCTCGTGAGCTTGCTGATCGTCTCGACCACGTCGTCGAGCGATTTCTTCTCGCGGCCCAGCTCCTGGGCCTTCTTGGGGTCGTTCCAGACCGTCGGGTCTTCGAGCGATGCGTTGACTGTCCTCAGTCGTTCAGCTTTGGCATCGTAGTCAAAGATACCTCCGGAGATCGACCGTCCGGACGCTCAGGTCCGCGAGGTTGGTGCCGATCTGGTTGATTTGTTCTGCGTCCATGATGTGTCCTGCTTGTGTGTGTTCGGTGGCCCGGCGTGACCGGGAGGCAACCCGGTATTTTCTCACGCTGGAATACTGTCTGCGGCGAAGGGCACAAGCGAGGGCGCGCGGCGGGCGGGTGCCGCCCGGCCCGGGAGGGTCAGAACCGTCTGTTGTACATGAAGGTGATGCCCGCAGTGCCCAGGGTGGCCAGCTCGAAGGCATCGTTCGGCGTGACGCGCCAGCCCACGGAGGGGATCAGGCCCGGCGACCAGCCGTTGTGGTTGTACGGGACCTTGTCCTTGTACTTGCCCTTGTAGCCGTACAGGATGCCCGCGGTGAGCTTGGCATAGAGCTTCGGCTGATCGAAGAGGTTTTCCCAGATATGGCCGTAGTAGGCATAGGCCGAAGGCTGGCCGAAGGAGTTGGTGAAAGCGGCAAAGCCCCAGATCTGGCCGTCTTCCCGCAGCCGCGCCAGCCCGACCAGCCAGACGTTCTTGTGTTCCGGATCGCTGTGGAAGTGATAGCTGTAGGGCGAGAAGGTGAATTCCCACTTGGCGCCGTCCTTCAGTGTCGGGAAGGCCGCGGGGGCGCTGGGCTGGACCGCGGCGGTAGCGGGACCGGTAGCGGGAGCGGGGTCGGCAGGCGTGGCAACGGAAGCATCCTGCGCCCACGCGGCGGGCGCGACCAGGCAGCCGAGGGCCAGCGCGACTTTCCCCAGCCTTTTCGATTTCTTGTGCATGAACATCCCGAGTCGTGATTTTCGAAACCCGAGATTGTCGGCCAACCGGCGGGACCGCCCGCTGCGGGTCTACCCCCCCGGGGATTGCAGCGGCAGCACCACGGTGAAGCAGGCGCCCTGGCCGGGTGTGCTCTCGACCAGGATCTCGCCGCCGTGGGCATGCACGATCTGCCGCGCGATGTAGAGGCCCAGCCCCAGGCCCGGGGCCTGCTTGCGGCTGGATTCGGTGCGTTCGAACTGGCCGAAGATGCGCTCCTGGTCGACCACCGCGATGCCCAGGCCGTTGTCGCGCACCTTGATGTGCGCCCGCCCGTCGCTGGCCGCGACCGTCACCGCGACCGGCTTGCCGGCGCCATAGCGCATCGCGTTGGTGAGCAGGTTGGTCAGCACCTGCTCGATGCGGAATTCGTCCCACGCACCATGAACCGCCAGCGGCGCTCCCAGCGTGATGACGCAGCCGGCGGCCTCGGCCTGTTGCGCCAGGCTTTCGACGACGCGCCGCGCGAGCGCGGCAGCATCAACGGGCTTGGGCTGGATCGACAGGCTCCCGCTGCGCAGCCGCGACACGTCGAGCATGTCGTCGATCAGCCGCACCATGTTCTGGATCTGGCGCTGGTCGCGCTCGATCATCGCGGGCAGCCGCTCCGCCTCGAAGGGAGCGCTGTTGCCGCGCGACAGGTGCAGCTTGCGCACCTGCGTCTCCAGGTAGAGCGTGTTGAGCGGCGTGCGCAACTCGTGCGACACCATCGACATGAAGTCGTCGCGCATGCGCACTGCCCGCTCCAGCTCGCATTGCGCGGCCTGCAACTGCTTCACCAGCTGCTCGGTCTGCCGGTGCGAGGCGGCCAGCGCGTCCATCTCGCGCCTGAGCGCCTTGCGGTGCCGGTAGAGGTCGACGAACACGCTGACCTTGCTCTGCACCACGTGCCCATCCAGCGGCTTCTGCAGGAAGTCGACCGCGCCGCTTTCATAGCCCTTGAAGGCATAGTTGAGTTCGCTGCCCGCGGCGCTCACGAAGATGATCGGGATGTGCCGCGTGCGCTCGGTGCCGCGCATCATCTCGGCCAGCTCGAAGCCGTTCATGCCCGGCATCTGCACGTCGAGGATCGCCAGCGCGAACTCGTGCTCCAGCATCAGGGCGAGCGCCGCATCGGCTGACGACGCCTGGAACACCGTGCGCCCTTCGCCCCGCACCAGGGCGTCGAGCGCCAGCAGGTTCTCAGGCAAGTCGTCGACCAGCAACAGCTTGCTTTCGTGTTCAAGGGGCATGGGCGGAATCCAGTTTCAGGAGCAGGTCGCGCAGTTGGCGCAAGGGAAGGACGTGGTCGGGCCGATGCCGCGCCAGCGCGGCGCGGGGCATGGCGGGCGCCAGGGCTTCGTCGGGATCCTGCACGGCGGTGAAGCCACCCGCGCGGTGGATCAGTGCGAGGCCGTCGGCGCCGTCTTCGTTGGCGCCGGTCAGCACGAGGCCGGCGAGTGCAGGGCCATAGGCATCGGCCGCCGAAGCCATCAGCACGTCGATGGAAGGGCGCGACCAGTGCAGCGGCGGCTCGCAACTCAGCGAGAAGCAGCGGTCGCGCTCGATGGAGAGGTGATAGCCCGGTGCCGCGAAGTAGAGCGTGCGGGGCGCGATGGCCGCCTTGTCACGGGCCTCGCGAACGTCGATGGGCACGCGCGGGCGAAACACCTCGGGCAGTCGGCTTTCGTGGGTTTCGGGCAGGTGCAGCACTGCCACGAGCGGGATGCGCCAGCCGGCGGGCAGGTCGGCCAGCAGCACCATCAATGCGTCGACGCCGCCCGCCGACGCACCGATCACGATGGCTTCGAACATGCGGCCGTTCATGAAGCGAGCTCCGGGCCTTGCGCTTCGGTGCGGGCAGTTCCGGACGACAAGGCCTGGCTCATTGCGCCTTCCTGTAGATCCGCTCGAGCGGCGAGAGCGCACGGAAGCGTTCGGCGTACGCCGAGAAATCGATGCTTTCCTTGCTGCCGAGGCCAAGGAAGCCGCGATGGCAAAGCGACTCGTGGAACAGCCCGAGCGCCCGGTCCTGCAACTGCCGGTTGAAGTAGATGAGCACGTTGCGGCAGGACACCAGTTGCGTCTCCGCGAACACGCTGTCGGTGGCCAGGCTGTGGTCGGCAAAGATCACGTTGGCGCGCAGGCTGGGGTCGAAGCGGGCCGCGTCGTAGGCCGCGGTGTAGTAGTCGGAGAAGGCGCGCTGGCCGCCGGCGCGCTGGTAGTTGGCCGTGAAGCCGCGCACCGCGTCGAGCCCGAAGATACCCTGGCGCGCCTTGTCGAGCGAGGCGGGGTTGATGTCGGTGGCGTAGATCAGCGCGCGTTCCAGCAGGCCTTCCTCGCGCAGCAGGATGGCCAGCGAATAGACCTCTTCGCCGGTGCTGCACCCGGCCACCCAGACCTTGATCGACGGATAGGTGTGCAGCACCGGCACCACCTGCCGGCGCAGCGCCAGGAAGTAGGCCGGGTCGCGGAACATCTCGCTCACGGGGATCGTGAGGAACTGCAGCAGTCGCGCGAACAGGGCCGGGTCGCGCAGCACCTTCTCCTGCAGCGCTGAGATGGTCGGCAGGTCGAGCTGGTCCAGCGCGTACAACACGCGGCGCTTCTGCGAGGCGCCGGTGTAGTCCCGGAAGTCGTGGTTGTACTTGAGGTAGATCGCCTCCATCAACAGCCGCAGCTCGATGGCGGTGTTGTCGGGCGGCTGCGCCTTCGGGGACGCTGCGGACTGGTTCACAGGCGCTCCATCTTCGGCATCCATACGCGCAGCAGCGAGAACAGGCGGTCGAGGTCGACCGGCTTGGCCAGGTAGTCGCTGGCGCCCGCGGCGATGCATTGCTCCTGGTCGTCCTTCATGGCCTTGGCTGTGACGGCGATCACCGGCAGCTTCTGGAAGCGCGGGTCGCGGCGCAGGCGGCGCGTGGCCTCGAGGCCGTCCATCTCCGGCATCATCACGTCCATCAGCACCAGGTCGATGTCGGGCACGCGGTCGAGCTTGTCGAGCGCCTCCACGCCGTTGCGGCCGATCTCTACCACGGCGCCGCGCTGTTCGAGCGCACTCGTCAGCGCGAAGATGTTGCGCACATCGTCGTCCACCAGCAGGATGCGGCGGCCTTCGAAGACGCGGTCGCGCCCGCGCGCGGTCTTCAGCATGGTCTGGCGCTCGCTCGACAGCTTCGACTCGACCTTGTGCAGGAAAAGCGTCACCTCGTCGAGCAGCCGCTCCGGCGAGCGTGCGCCCTTGATGATGATCGAGCGCGAATAGCGCAGCAGTTCAGCCTCCTCGTCGCGCGTGAGGTTGCGACCGGTGTAGACGATGACCGGCGGGAACGAGACGATCTCCTCCGACGCCATGCGCTTCAGCAGTTCGCTGCCTTGCAGGTCCGGCAGCTTCAGGTCGGTGATCATGCAGTCGAATACGCGCTGGCGCAGCAGGGCCAGCGCTTCCTCGCCGGTGGCGACCGCGGTGATGGCGACGTCCTCGTCCGAGATGAGCCGGATCACGCTGTCGCGCTGCAGGTCGTCGTCTTCCACCACGAGCACCTGCTTGACCTTCTGCGCGAGCTTCTCCTCGAGCTTGCGGAACACGGCCTTCAACTGTTCGCGCGTGGTGGGCTTCAGCGCATAGCCGATCGCGCCCATGTGCAGCGCGGCCTCCGACTGGTCGTGGGCCGAGACCACATGCACCGGAATGTGCCGCGTGCGCGGATCGTCCTTGAGGTGCTGCAGCACCTGCACGCCGGGGCTGTCGGGCAGGCGCATGTCGAGCAGGATCGCGTCCGGCACGAACTTCGCGGCCAGGTCGAAGCCATCGATGGCGCCGTGCGCGACCAGGCAGCGGTAGCCCAGCTCGTGGGCCAGGTCGTAGAGGATGTGGGCGAACTGCGGCTCATCCTCGATGACCAGCACGCGGCGCGACGGATCGGGCGGCAGTTCGCGGTCATCGGAGAACTGCGGGATCTCGGGGGCCGGCACGGTTGGCGACGCCACTGGCTTGGCGACCACGGGCACATGGAGCGAGCGCATGGCCGGGGCGGTCCGCGCGGCCGGCACGGCGTCGCCCTTGCGGCCGGATGTTTCCAGCGGCTTGTCGATGTCGGCCGGCAGTTCCAGCGTGAAGGTGCTGCCTTCGCCGGGCGCGCTGTCGACGGACAGGGTGCCGCCGAGCAGCCGCGTGAGGTCGCGCGAGATCGACAGGCCCAGGCCGGTGCCGCCATAGCGCCGGCTGGTGGTGCCGTCGGCCTGGCGGAAGGCTTCGAAGATCACCTCCTGCTGGTCAGGTGCGATGCCGATGCCCGAATCGCTCACGGCCAGGCGCACGCCGCCATCGGTGCCGCGCATCGCGTGCAGGCGCACGGCGCCGCGGTCGGTGAACTTGATGGCGTTCGACATCAGATTCCTCAGAATCTGCTCGACCCGCTGCCGGTCGCTGACGAGGCTGGTGGGTGCGTCGGGCGCGACCTCGAGCTTGAAGTCCAGCTTCTTGTTCTGGGCCAGCGGCGTGAAGGTCATCGTCAGGCCCTGGGCCAGGCTTGCGAGCGTGATGATCTCCGGCACGACGTCGAGCTTGCCGGCCTCGACCTTGGCAATGTCGAGGATGTCGTTGATCAACACCAGCAGGTCGTTGCCGGACGAATAGATCGATTCGGCGAATTTCACCTGCTCCGGCGTCAGGTTGCCTTGCGGGTTGTCGCCGAGCAGCCTGGCCAGGATCAGTGCGCTGTTGAGCGGCGTGCGCAGCTCGTGCGACATATTGGCCAGGAACTCGGACTTGTAGCGGCTGGCGCGCTGCAGCTCGTCGGCACGGTCTTCCAGGTCCAACTGCACGCGCTTGAGCGCGGCATTGCGCTGGTCCAGCGCCTCGGTGCGCTCGGAGAGCTGGCTGTTGGTCTGCTCCAGTTCGGCCTGCTGGTTTTCCAGCGTGGCTTGCGACTGGCGCAGCACGCGCGACTGTTCCTCCAGCTCCTCGTTGGCGGTGCGCAGCTCTTCCTGCTGCACCTGCAGCTCCTCGTTGAGTTGCTGCGTCTCGGCCAACGCGTCCTGCAGTTGCTCGCGATAGCGCGCCGCGGCGACGGCGCTGCCGATGTTGCCGGCCACGGCGTCGAGCAGCGAGGAGGCGCGGTCGTTCGGCCGGTGCATCAAGCCCAGCTCGATCACGCCGTTGACCTGGCCTTCATTGGTCACCGGTAGCAGCAGCGCAGCGCGCGGCGCGGTATCGCCGAGGCCCGAGTTGACCTTGAGGTAGTCGGCCGCGACCGGCTCTACGAGCATCGTCCGCTTTTCCGCCGCGGCCTGGCCGAGCAGGGATTCCGTGGGCGCGAAGACCTGCGGGCTGGCCTCCGCCTCCGCGGAAAATCCGTAGCTCGCGACGCGGCGCAGTTGTCCGTGCGGCTCGCGCACATACAAGGCGCCGACGCCGCTGCCAACGTGGCGCCCGAAGAATGCCAGCGCCTTGCGGCCCAACTCGCGGGCGCTGAGCTGGCCCACCAGTTCGGCCGCCAGTTCGGTCTGTGCGCTGCGCAACCAGGCTTGCTGGTGCAGGATCTCGGCATGTGCGGCCTGCTCGGCCAGCGCGGCCTCATAGCTGCCGGAGAGCTGCGTGAGCTGGCGACGGCCGAAGTAGGCCAGCAGCCCGGTCAGCAGGAGGCTGAACAGGACATACGAGCCGACCACCACCATGCTGGTGTTGTTGGCGGTGTTGTTGCGCTGGAATCGCAGGGCCTGTTCCGTTTCGAGGAAGGCCGTGTACTCGTCGCGCATGGCCTCGCTGAGCGCACGGCCGCGGCCGGAGACGACCGCCTTGCGATAGTCCTCGTCGAGCCGCCGTGCAGCGATCAGTTCGCCGGCGTAGGCGAGCCAGCTCTTCTGCTCCGCCGTGATGCGGTCGACGCGCTGCACCTGCTGCGGGTTGTCGGAAACCAGTTCGCGCAGGGCCGACAGCCTGCCTTCGATGCGCGCCTGGGCCGACTCGTAGGGCTCCAGGAAGCGTGCGTCCCCGCTGATCAGGAAGCCGCGCATGCTGGACTCCATGTCCACCGACAGGCGCTGCGCCTCGGTCGCGCTGCGCGTCACCTGGTCGGTGTGCTCCACCCAGGCAATCACGGACAGCAGGTAGAAGATCAGCCCCGCGAAAATCACTGCCCCCACGAGGCCCGCGATCAGCGGCAACTTGACGTTGCGGCTCAGCACGCGCTGGAAGGCTTGGTTGTCGATCAGGGTCTGGCGATTCATGGGCAAGGGCGGGTGGGGCAAAACCTGAGGAGTCTGCCCGAGCCCGCCCGCTCGCCGTGTCGGAGAAGACCGCGCGTTGCGGCACGTGTCAAGAGGGAAACGGCACCCACGCCTCGCGCCCTGCGCGAGCCGCGCGTTCCCCTGGCCGCTCAGCCCGCCAGGAACTGGGCGATCAGCGAGGCGACCCGGGCCGGCTGGTCGTGATGCAGCATGTGACCCGCCTGCGCCACCGTCTCCACGCGCGCATCGGGCACGGACTTGAGGCGCTCGTGGTAGTCGTTGAGCGTGTAGCGGTCTTTCCACCAGCCGCCCAGGCTGTTGCCGTCAGCGATCACCGCGAGCACCGGGGCCGTGATGCGGCGGTACATCGCGAGGACTTCATCGACCCGGTAGTTCTGCGCGCTGGTGATCTTGTGGCCCGGTTCGCCGCGGATCTGCCATTGAGGGCGGCCGTCCTCGGTGGTGGTCTCGCGCGCCCATTGGCTGGCCAGCCAGTGGGCCTTGTCGGGGCTCAGGCGCGGGTTGGTCTTCATGAGCCGCCGCGCCACGCCCGCCAGCGTCGTGTAGGGGTGCAGGTCCAGTTCGCCGCGGTGCATGCGCTTGATCTCGTCCATCCACTTGCCGTAGCGCGCCGGCGCTTCATCGGCCTGTGCGGCCGGCATGCCGAAGCCTTCGAGGTTGACCACGCGACGCACGCGCTGCGGCCGCACGCCGGCGTATTGCATGAGCACGTTGCCACCCATGCTGTGGCCGACGATGTCGACTTTGGCCTCGCCCGCGTAGTGGTCGAGCAGCCAGTCGAGGTCGGCCATGTAGTCGGCGATCCAGTAGTTGTCCACGCCCGGCGCCTCGGTGAGGCCGAAGCCGCGCCAGTCGGGGGCGATCACGTGGCGTTCCTGGGCAAACGAGTCCACCACGAACTGCCAGGACGCCGCCACGTCCATCCAGCCGTGCAGCAGCACCAGCGGCGCCTGGCCGGGCGTCGGATCGCCCCAATGCAACACGTGATATTGGAGCCCGCGCACCGGGATGAATTCGCTGCGGGCAGGACGGAGAGGCTGGTACATGCGGCCGATCATAAGCAGCGACTCCGCGAGAGGCGGAGCCACACGTGACACCTTCGAAGGCTCGTGGCGCTGCCGCGCCACTGCGCGGGCGCGGCCTGGCGCGGCCCTGCCATGCGGCATCGGTCCGTGCCCGCGCGGGTTTCTGGCGGCGAGGTCACGCGTTCCCGATCGCGGCGGTAGCATCCCGCGCATGCAAAAAACCGAACTCCGCAAAGTCCCGCTCGGCCAGAGCAATCTTCATGTCACGCCGATCTGCCTCGGCACCATGGTCTTTGGCGAGCAGGTCGACGAAGCGACCTCGCACCAGATCCTCAACCGCTCGCTCGAGCGCGGCGTCGACTTCATCGACACGGCCGAGATCTATGCCGTGCCGACGCGCAAGGAAACCTTCGGCGCCACGGAGACCATCATCGGCAACTGGTTCGCGGCCAACCCGGGCGTGCGCCAGAAGATCACGCTGGCCACCAAGGTCGCCGGCCCGTCGCGCGGCATGCCGTGGGTGCGCGAGGGCAAGGGCATGACGTCGGCCGACATCGTGGCCTCGTGCGACGCGAGCCTGAAGCGCCTGCAGACCGACGTGATCGACCTCTACCAGATCCACTGGCCGGAGCGCCATGTACCGCAGTTCGGCAACATCTACTACGACCCCGCGAAGGAGACTTCGGCCACACCCATCCATGACCAGCTCGAAGCGCTGGCGGGCCTCGTCAAGGCCGGCAAGGTGCGCCACATCGGCCTGTCGAACGAGACGCCCTGGGGCGTGCACGAGTTCGTGCGGCAGGCCGAGCAGCACGGCCTGCCGCGCGTGGCCTCCGTGCAGAACGCATTCAACCTGGTCAACCGCGCGCACGAGAACGGCATGGACGAGGCGATGCATCGGCTCCATGTGTCGCTGCTCGTGTATTCGCCGCTCGCGTTCGGGCTGCTTACCGGCAAGTACGACCAGGGCGGCATCGACGGCCCGGATGCGCCGAAGGGTGCGCGCATCTCCAGCTTCGAGTCTGTGCGCAAGCAACGCTGGGGCCGCCCCGACGCCTTGCGCGCCGCGCGCCGCTACAACCAGCTGGCGCGCGACCACGGCCTCACGCCCACGCGGATGGCGCTCGCCTATTGCTACACGAAGTGGCACGTCACGAGCACCATCATCGGCGTCACCACGGTGGCGCAACTCGACGAGGACATCGATGCGTTCGGCACCACGCTGCCGGCGGAAGTTCTGGTCGAGATCGACAAGATCCGCTGGGAGATTCGCGACCCTGCGATGTGACCGGCCGATGGCGAAGAAAGCGCACGTCAGCGAAACCCCCGCCACGCAACTATTGCGCGCGAACAAGATCGCCTTTACCGAGCACCCCTACGAGTATCTCGAGCACGGCGGCGCGCAGCACAGCGCGGCGGTGCTCGGCCTCGACCCCTTCACCGTCGTCAAGACGCTGGTCATGCAGGACCAGGACGCGAAGCCGCTGCTGGTGCTGATGCACGGCAACCGCACCGTGTCGACCAAGAACCTGGCGCGGCAGATCGGCGCGAAGTCGGTCGAGCCCTGCAAGCCGGACGTCGCGAACCGGCACAGCGGCTACCTGGTGGGCGGCACGTCACCGTTCGGCACCAGGCGCAGCATGCCGGTGTACATCGAGTCGAGCATCCTCGAGCTGCCCAGGATTGCGATCAACGGCGGCCGGCGCGGCTATCTCGTCGGCATCGACCCTCAGGTGTGCATCACCTTGCTGGGCGCGAAACCAGTGCAGTGCGCGCTGGCAGAATGAGCGACCATTTTTCCGGTCGGAGTCCACGTTGAATTTTCATTGGCCGTCTGTCGTCGCCATCGTTGCCTCTTACCTGATCGGCTCGCTGTCCTTTGCGGTGATCGTGAGCAAGGCCATGGGCATGGCTGACCCGCGCAGCTATGGCAGCGGCAATCCCGGCGCGACCAATGTGCTGCGTTCGGGCAACAAGGCCGCCGCATTCGCCACGCTGCTGCTCGATGCCATCAAGGGCTGGTTGCCGGTGTTCCTGATCATGCATTTCGGCGCTGCATGGGGCATGGACATGGGCATCGCCGCACTGGCTGGCCTGGCAGCATTCCTCGGCCACCTCTATCCGGTGTTCTTCGGATTCCAGGGCGGCAAGGGCGTGGCGACGGCGGCCGGCGTGCTGTTGGGGCTCGACTGGCTGCTCGGGTTGGCCACGGGCGGCACATGGCTCATCGTGGCGCTGTTCTTCCGCTATTCGTCGCTGGCCTCGCTCGCTGCGGCGCTGTTCGCGCCGGCCTACTACCTGCTCGGCGGCGGCATCGTCTGGAAGCTCGACGCCACGGCATTCGTCGCGATGGTCGGCATGAGCCTGTTGCTCGCCTGGCGTCATCGCGAAAACATCCAGCGGCTCATTGCCGGCACGGAGTCGAAGCTCGGCTCGAAGAAAAAGAAGGAATGACACACCATGGCTGAACTCCAGCGCTTCCACGTCGGCCCGCGCCTGAGCGAAACGGCTGTCCACAACGGCACCGTCTATCTGGCGGGCCAGGTGCCCGACGACACCACCGCCGACATGCGCGGCCAGACGCAGCAGGTGCTCGGCATGATCGACCGCCTGCTGGCCGAAGCGGGCAGCGACAAGTCGCGCATGCTGATGGTGCAGATCTTCCTGCCCGACATCGCCGACATCACCGTAATGAACGAGGTGTGGGATGCGTGGGTCGCCCCGGGCCACACGCCGCCGCGCGCCACGGTGCAGGCCAAGCTGGCCAACCCGGGCTACAAGATCGAGGTCGTGGTCACTGCCGCGCAGGGCTGAAACGAAACCCACCCCCGAAGCCTCGGGTCGCGCGGTGGAAAACCGAGACGAGGGGCCGCGCGCTTTTTATCAGAAGCGCTTCTCGAGGACCATCTGGTCCGCGTCGCGCCGCATCGAGAAGTGGTTGATGAAGCTGTTGCCCAGCAGCACGTAGGGCATCGGCTGCGGCGACACGACCGCATCGACGTCGTAGACCTCGACGTCGCCCACGCGCACGGAACCCAGTTTCACCCGATACCCCTGGATCACGCCGTTGGCCGTGTTCATCTGCACCGCGGTGCCTTTCTGGTAGTCGAGTCCGATGCGCACCGCGTCCGCGGCCGAGAGGGACACGCTGGTGGCGCCGGTGTCGAGCATGAAGCTCACCGGTCGTCCGTTGATCATGCCGCCGCCCATGAAGTGCCCACGGCTGTCGACCGTCATCACGATGCGCTTGCCCTCCGGCTTGCCACCGCCGGAAGCGCCCACGCTCACCGGCGTGTCCATCCGCAGCGCGAGCCGCTTGCCGCCCATCTCGACCTGCGCCTGGTCCGACTGCACCGACACCACGCGCACGCCTTGCCAGGTCTCACCCACCGCCACCGTCTTTGGCGCGCCGCCGTTGACGATGAGGATGGCGCGGCTGCCGATGGTGCCGGTGAGCATCACCGAATCGGCATGCGCCAGCATGCTGGCCGCGAACAGAGCCGCGGCAACGAGGAGGGTTCGCTGCAAGATCAGTCCCGGAAGTTGTTGAAGCTCAGCGGCATGTCGGGCAGGTCCTTCTTGATCAATGCCATCGCCGCCTGCAGGTCGTCGCGCTTGGCGCCGGTCACGCGCACCGCATCGCCCTGGATGGCGGCCTGCACCTTGAGCTTGCTGTCCTTGATCAGGCGCTGGATCTTCTTCGATTGCTCGCTCTCGATGCCGCTCTTGACCTTGATGACCAGCTTGACCTTGTCGCCGCCAATCTTCTGCACGTCGCCCTTGTCGAGGAAGCGCACGTCCACGCTGCGCTTGGTGAGCTTGTTGCGCAGGATGTCCTCCACCTGCACGAGCTGGAAGTCGGCATCGCCGATGAGGGTGATGTCCTTCTCCTTGAGTTCGATCGCGGCGGAGGTGCCCTTGAAGTCGAAGCGGGTGCCGATTTCCTTGGCCGTGTTCTCCACGGCGTTCTTGACTTCGGGGAGGTTAGGTTCGCAGACGGTATCGAATGAGGGCATGTGATGCCTCCTGTAAGGCCAATGGCGCAAGCTTGAATGAGACAATTCTCCCATGATCGTTGAGCACAATGTCCCGCTGCAGCCCTACAACAGCTTCGGCATCGTGGCGCGCGCGCAGCACCTTGCGCGCATCGCCTCGGAGGCCGACGTGCTGGCTGTGCTGGCCGATGCGGCATGGCGCGATGCACCCAAGTTCGTGCTCGGCGGGGGCAGCAACATCGTGCTGACCGGCGACGTCAAGCCGCTGGTGCTGAAGGTCGAGATCAAGGGCCTGCGCCTGGTCGAAGACACGCCGCGCGCCTGGATCGTGGAGGCCGGCGCCGGGGAAAACTGGCACGAGGCCGTCGAGTGGGCGGTGGACAACGGCTTCCCTGGCCTGGAGAACCTGGCGCTGATACCCGGCACGGTGGGCGGGTCGCCGGTGCAGAACATCGGCGCCTACGGTGTCGAGCTGCAGGACCGGTTCGAGTCGCTGGATGCCATCGCGCTGGACACCGGGCGCACCTTCACGCTCGATGCCGCGCAGTGCGCCTTCGGCTACCGCGATTCGGTGTTCAAGCACATCGCCAGCGGAACCAACAGCTTCGGCCTGGCGGGCAGGGCGCTGATCACGCGGGTGCGCTTCCGCCTGCCCAAGCCGTGGAAGGCCGTCATGGGCTACCTCGACCTCGAACGCAAGATGGCCGAAACCGGCAACTTCACGCCCAACGCGCGCGAGGTGTTCGACTGGGTCTGCGCCATCCGCCGCGCCAAGCTGCCCGACTGGCGACAACTCGGCAATGCAGGCAGCTTCTTCAAGAACCCGACCGTCACGGCCGAACAGTGCGCCGATATCATCGCCCGCGACCCGAAGATCGTGCACTACCCGATGGCCGACGGCAGCATCAAGCTGGCGGCCGGCTGGCTCATCGACGCGTGCGGGTGGAAGGGAAAATCGATCGGCAATGCCGGCGTCTACGAGAAGCAGGCGCTGGTGCTGGTCAACCGCGGCGGCCGGACGCATCCGGTCACCGGAGGCGAGGTGATGACGCTGGCAAAGGCCATCCAGACCAGCGTCTACGAGCGATTCGGCATCCTGCTCGAGCCCGAGCCGGTCGTCGTATAGCCAGAACAAAGAGTCAACAACAGGGAGTGTGAAAGTGAAGATGAAAGCACTGGCGGCCGTTGCGGTCGTCGTGGTGGGCGGGTACCTGGGCGCGACGGTCGTCACGGGCAACAAGATCGCGGCGGCCTACGATGCGCGCGCGGAAAAGCTGGAAAAGCAGTTTCCGTTCGTGCGTGTGGTGCACCGGCAGGCCGAGAAGGGCATGTTCTCGTCGACCTACAGCGGCAAGCTGCGCATCGGCTGCGCGCCGGCCGCGGGAGCGGGCGGCGAGGCGGCCAAGGCGGGCAAGACCCTCGACATCGGCTTCCGGGACCGTGTGCTTGCCGGTCCGCTGCCGGGCTTCAGCACCATCGGCGCGGCGGTGATCGAATCCGAAGTCGTCCTGCCAGACGAAGTGCCGGAGGGCGTGCGCAAATACCTCGCCGGCATGAAGCCGCAAGACATCCGCACGGTGGTCGGCTACGGCGGCGACTACAACACCAGGGTGCGGCTGCCGGGCGGCGACATCGCGCTGCCAACGGGCAAGCTCACCTGGCCCGACGTGCACCTGAGCGGCGCCGGCAACTTCGACGGCGGCGCCTTCACCTTCGACGGCACATTGCCAGAGCTGGCCTTCGTCGGCGCGGAGAAAGGCGGCAAGTCCACGCTGGATGTCAAGCTGGCAAAGCTGCGCTGGCAAGGCACCTCGCTGCCCGCGGACAGCTTCTGGCTGCGCCCCGGCACCAGCACCCTGGACATCGAGCGCCTGGAAGTGCTGGCCAACGCCGGCGGCAAGCCGGTCTCGGCACAGATCGGCAAGTTCAAGTACCTCGCTGAAGTGAAGGCCGACAAGGACCTGCTCGACGCCAAGGCCGCCTTCACCGCGGATGCCACGCTGCGCATCGGCGAGGAGGCCAAGCCGATCCAGCTCGACAACTTCGAATTCCAGGAGTCGCTGAAGCATCTGCACGGGCCGACCCTGCAGAAGGTCCTTGAAGCGTCGATGGCGCAGTTATCGTCGACCTGCGAGGGCGGCAAGGTGTCGCAAGAAGACGCCGCCGCGCTGGGCCTGGAGATGATGCGGACGCTGGCGCAATTGCTGCCCCACGCACCCGAGATATCGGTCGACAAACTGGCCGTCACCTACGAGGGCCAGCGCGGCGAGATGTCTTTCTCGGCCAGTGCGCCGGGCCTGACGGCCGAGGACGTCGAAGAGCCGGTGGTCATGAAGGCCAAGCTGCATGCCAACATGCTCGTGAAGGCCAGTGCCAGGCTGCCGGTAGCCTGGGTCCAGTTGCTCGGCGAGCGCAGCGGCGACCCGGCCGGCGCACCGCAGCGCGTGGCGCAGGCCCACTCGATGGTCGACCTGGCTGTCGGCAAGGGCTTCGCCGTGCGCGATGGCGAATTCCTGGCAAGCACCGTTGTCCTGGAGAAGGGCGCGGTGCTGCTCAACGGCAAGCCGATGAGCGAGGGGAAGTGACGGGGAGTCGACGATGAATGTTCTGCCGCAGCTCAACTTTCGCCGTCGCATCCATTTGCTGTCGTGGGCTCGCCGGCTGTCGATTCTTGGCGGCGTTTCGGCAGGGCTGGTCCTGGGTTGGACCTGCCGATTCGGCTGGTTGGTGGCAGGGGCTATCCTGGTGATGACGCTGCTCGGCGCGCTGGTGTCATGGCAAGCGAGCCTGCGGCGCCAGTTCATTCGGGAGGCCGAATTCCCGGGATTCCTCGTCGGCAAGCTGACGGCCGCCTTCCCGCAACTGCAGCGGCGTGACACCGATCTGGTGTTGCGCGGCCTGCGGCAGTTCTTCATGGCGCACCTGCGCTCGGGCCGCAAGTTCGTGGCAATGCCATCGAGGATCGTGGACGAAGCCTGGCACGAGTACATCCTGCATACGCGGGGCTACGAACGCTGGTGCAAGGCGGCCTTCGGCGGGATGCTGCACCACACGCCGGCCGAAGTGCTCGGCAACGATGCACGTCGCAACGACGGCCTGCGCCGTACCTGGTACTGGGCCTGCAAGGAGGAGAGCATCGACCCGCGCAAGCCAACGCGCCTGCCGCTGTTGTTCGCGCTCGATGCCAAGTTCGACGTCGAAGGCGGCTTCAAGTACACGCCCGACTGCAATGCCATCGACCGCGCTGCCGGCTCCGACTGCGGAACCAGCTTCAGCGACTCCGATTCTGGATCGGGTGACGCGGGCGGCTTCGGCGGCAGCGAGTCGTCCTCCTCGGACAGCGGAGGAGGCGACAGCGGAGGTGGAGACGGCGGTTCCGGCTGTGGCGGCGGTTGCGGCGGCGGAGGCGACTGACGAGCCCGGCCGGCGCAAAAAAGCCACCCGGAGGTGGCTCGGTGGATGTGACGCGGTGAATTGTTCAACCGAAGTGGCAGATGTAGCTGTACGGCTCGCCCGCCACGCGGATCTGGAACGACGAATCACCCGGCACGCTGAACTTCTCGCCAACGCCCGCCTTCTTCCACTCGGTGGTGCCGTTCAGCAGGTATTCGCAGGCACCGCCAGTGCCTTCCATGATTTCTGGCGCGCCGGTGTTGAAGGTCAGCGTCGAGGGCAGGATCACGCCCACGGACTTGCGCGTGCCGTCGGCCAGCGTGAGGCTGTGGCTCACGCATTTGCCGTCGAAATAAACATTGGCCTTGGTGGCCACGGCCACGCTGTGGATGGTTTCGGTCATCGCCCGAGTTTATCCAGCGCGCAGGCGCTCAATGCCAGCCGTGCCGGTAGTAGCCGCCGCCCCAGCCGTGCGAATAGCCGAAGTTGAGCGACAGTCCGATGGGCGCGACCGCGAGCCACGGTGCCGCATAGCCGTAACCGTAACCGTAGGCCGGCTGCACATACATGGGTTGCGCGTAGCCCGGCGCGCCGTAGACCGGGCCGCCATAGACGGGAGCGCCGTAAGCGGGCGCCGGCGCCCCGCCGGCGCCGACCACCACGCCGGGCTGCGCCTCCACGTTGTTCCAGTTCTGCGGATTGCCGTCGTTGTACGCGGCCGGCGGCGGCTGGTCGGGCGCGGGCGAGTTGGTGGCAACACCCATCGGGCTCAGCTGCAGCGCAATGGTCTGGCCGGGCGGGCTGTCTGTGCGCGTGGCGTAGCGCTGGCCGGCGTATTCGTAGGTCACGCTGTAGCCCGCCTGGCCGTTCGCGTCGTGTATCGGGGTGCTGGAGATGACGCGGCCGGAGACCTGCTGCGCCTGTGCCAGCGACGCGGCGCCGCCGAGCAGGCCGACGAGGGCGAGGCTGATGATGGTTCGGGTGGGGGTGCGCATGAAATTTCTCCTCAAGATCGCGGCGCTTCCGCTTGTTCACGTGGGTTGGATGCAGTCCGACGCGCCGGGTTCACTGCTTCACATTTTTTTGCCTGGCTTTTGCGGAAGCCTTACCGCGTCGCCTTCCCGGCAGCATGGGCCGCCCACTCGGCAGGGTCGAAGCCGACAGTCACAACGCTCGCGGGCTGCCATTCGACGACCGGACGCTTGATCAGCGTCGGATTCGCGACCAGCACCGTGCGAGCCGACGCCGCGTCGACCACCGAAGCGCGGGTGGCCTCGTCCAGTCGCCGCCACGTGGTTCCCCGCCGGTTGAGGAGCGCCTCCCAGCCCGGAGCCCGCAACCAGCGGTCCAGCGAGGCGCCAGGCAGGCCGTTCTTGCGGAAATCGTGGAAGGTGTAGGGCACGCCTTGCGTGTCCAGCCAGGTGCGCGCACGCTTGACCGTGTCGCAGTTGGGAATGCCGAAAAGGGTTGTTGTCATCCCGGAATGATGCCGCGTCGGCGGGTCGGCGACAATTCCGCCCGCCATGGAAACCCTCGCCGACTGGCTCGCCCACTGCGAGCAACTGCACGCCAAGAACATCGACCTCGGCCTGGACCGCGTGCGCGCCGTGGCCGACCGGCTCGGCCTGCGCTTCGACTGCCCTGTGATCACGGTGGCGGGCACCAACGGCAAGGGCTCGACCTGCGCCATGCTCGAATCGATCCTGCGGCATGCCGGCTACCGGACCGGCGTCTATGGCTCGCCGCACCTGGTGCACTTCGAGGAGCGCTTGCGCCTGCGTGGCGAGTCAGTCGATGCCGCCGCGCTGCTGCCGCATTTCGCCGCGGTCGAGGAGGCGCGCGGATCGACCTCGCTCACCTACTTCGAATTCACCACGCTGGCGCTCCTGCGTTGCATGGCGGCCAGCGGCGTCGAGGTCGCCATCCTCGAAGTCGGCCTCGGCGGCAGGCTCGATGCCGTCAACATCGTCGATGCCGACTGCGCCGTCATCACCAGCATCGACCTGGACCACATGGATTTCCTCGGGCCGGATCGCGAGAGCATCGGCTACGAGAAGGCCGGCATACTGCGCGCCGGCCGTCCCGCCATCGTGAGCGACCCGATGCCGCCGGACAGCGTCATCGCGCACGCGCAAGCCATTGGCGCCGATCTCTGGCGCTTCGGCCAGGATTTCAACGTGGCGGGGGACAAGCAGCAGTGGGGCTGGAGCGGTCGCGGCCGGCGCTACAGCGGGCTGGCCTATCCGGCGCTGCGCGGCGCCAACCAGTTGATCAACGCGGCGGGCGTTCTTGCAGCGCTGGAGGCGCTGAGACCCGTGCTGCCGATCACCGCGCAAGCCGTGCGCACGGGGCTGGCCATGGTCGAGTTGCCCGGCCGCTTCCAGATCGTGCCGGGCGAGCCGACGCTGGTGCTCGACGTGGCACACAACGGCCATGCCGTGGCGGCGCTGGCAGAGAACCTCGATGCGATGGGCTTCTATCCGACCACGCACGCGGTCTTCGGCGTGATGGCGGACAAGGACCTGGGTCCGATCTTCGCGCGCATCGGGCCGCTGATCGACCGCTGGTACTTCACCGACCTGCCCACGCCGCGCGCCGCGCCGGCCGCGGATCTGCAGGCGCGCTGGCAGGCGCAAAACACGCGCAAGGATGCGTCGGGGACGGCGTGCGCCAGCCCCATGCAGGCCCTCCAGGCAGCCATCGATCAGGCGGACCCCACTGATAGAATCGTGGTCTTCGGATCGTTCTTTACCGTCGGTGGCGTGCTCGTAAACGGAACACCCCGCCTGCAAGCCAGACACCTGCTGCGGGACGCTTGAAATGGGGCTTGAAATGGGACCTGAAGGGCCTGACAAGGCCTGATTTCCGCCGCATCATCGCACCCACGCTTCTCTCCATCAGGAATCGAACTTTCATGGCGTTTTTCAAGTTCCGCGCACGCGGTCCGCAAGGCAACGAAGCCCGCAACGTCGCCGGTGCGGTGCCTGCGGAAAGCGTCGAGACCATGCGCCGCCGCGCCCGCCACCGCCTGCTCGGTGCGGCCGTGCTGGTGCTGCTGGGCGTGGTCGGATTCCCGCTGCTGTTCGACACCCAACCGCGCCCGGTGGCGGTCGACATCCCGATCGAGATCCCGGATCGCAACAAGGTCAAGCCGCTGGCCCTGCCGGCCGCGCCCGCGCCCACCACATCCGCTGCGCCGGGCAAGGACGCATCGACCCGCGTGGCAGCTGCTACCCCGGGCGGCGGCATGATCACCGAGGCGGCCGACGGCACGGAAATCGTGCCTTCGAAGCCAATGGCCGATGCGCCGCCAAAGCCCGAACCAAAGCCGGAAGCCAAGGCCAAGCCGGAACCGAAGGCGGAGGCCAAGCCGGAACCCAAGCCCGAGCCCAAGAAGGCCGAGGCCAAGCCGGAACGGAAGCCCGAGACAAAGCCCGAGACCAAGCCCAAGCCCGACACGAAGGAAGCCAAGGCAGAGGCCAAACCCGACCCCAAGACGCCCAAGCCGGCCGACGACGATGCAGCACGCGCTCGCGCCCTGCTCGATGGCCGGTCTGCCGATGCCGCCGCCGCCAAGCCGGCATCGGCCGCCGACGAAGCGGGCCGCTTCGTGGTGCAGGTGGGCGCTTTCGCCGACGCCGACAAGGCGCGCGAGGTGCGCCAGAAGCTGGAGCGGGCCGGGTTGAAGACCTATACGCACGTCGCGAAGACGGCCGATGGCGAGCGCACGCGCGTGCGCGTCGGCCCGTTCAGCACGCGTGCCGATGCCGACAAGGCGGCCGCCCGCGTCAAGGGCCTGGCCTTGTCCGCGGCCGTGCTCACGCTGTAAGCATCGCGTTCCGTGGCGTTGCTGGATTGGGTTGTCGTCGCGCTGCTGTTGCTGTCGGTTCTGGTCGGCATGGTGCGCGGCCTGGTGTTCGAGTTGATGTCGCTGGCGGGTTGGGTCGTGGCCTTCATTTGTGCCCAGTTGTTTGCCGACCCTGTCGCGGCCTGGCTGCCGGTGGGAGCGCCCGATGCGGTGTGGCGCTACGCGGTGGCCTTCGTGCTGGTGTTCGTGGCAGTGGCCTTCGCCGCCGGATTGATCACCGCGCTGGTGCGCAAGATGGTCGTGGCGGCGGGGCTGCGGCCTGTCGACCGCACCCTGGGCGCCGCTTTTGGTTTTGTGCGTGGGGCCGTCGCATTGCTCGCGTTGGCCACAGGGATCCACCTTTTTTCGCTGAGCGACAGTGCCTGGTGGCGCGAGTCGCGCAGTGCCACTGTTCTGGATACGGCCTTGCAGGCCATCAAGCCTGCGTTGCCCGAGAAATTGGCAAGCTATTTGCCCTGAGAGGATCGCTTCATGTGTGGAATCGTCGGCGTTGTCAGCAACGCCCCCGTCAATCAACTGGTCTACGACGCGCTGCTGCTCTTGCAGCATCGGGGCCAGGACGCGGCCGGCATCGTGACCCTGCTGGACCGCAAGTTCTTCATGCACAAGGCCAAGGGCATGGTGAAGGATGTGTTCCGCACCCGCAACATGCGCGCGCTGCCCGGCAGCGTGGGCCTCGGCCAGGTTCGCTACCCGACCGCGGGCAATGCCTACAGCGAGGAAGAGGCACAGCCTTTCTACGTGAATGCGCCCTTCGGCATCGTGCTGGTGCACAACGGCAATCTCACGAACGCGCATGCGCTGCGTGCCGAACTGTTCACCACCGACCATCGGCACACCAACACCGAGAGCGACTCGGAAGTGCTGCTCAACGTGCTTGCCAATGAGCTGGAGCGTGCCACGCGCGGCGTTCAGCTGCACACCGAGCAACTCTTCACCGCGGTGAAGAGCATGCACAAGCGCCTGCGCGGCTCCTATGCCGTGGTGTCGCTGATCTCCGGACAGGGGCTGCTCGCGTTTCGCGACCCCTACGGCATCCGGCCGCTGTGCCTCGGCCGCAATGCGGAAGGCACCGTGATGGTGGCCAGCGAGTCGGTCGCGCTGGAAGGCTTGGGCTTCAAGTTCGAGCGCGACATCGCGCCCGGCGAGGCGGTCTTCATCGACATGCAGGGCCAGGTGCATGCGCACCAGTGCGCCGAGGCGGCCACGCTCAATCCGTGCATCTTCGAGTTCGTCTATCTCGCGCGCCCCGACTCGACGATGGATGGCATCTCGGTCTACCAGGCACGCCTCAACCTTGGCGAAACACTGGCCAAGCGGGTCGTCTCGACGGTGCCGCCGAGCGACATCGACGTGATCATTCCGATCCCCGAGTCGAGCCGGCCCAGCGCCACCCAGCTCGCACACCTGCTGGGCATTCCCTACCGCGAAGGATTCGTCAAGAACCGCTACGTCGGCCGCACATTCATCATGCCCGGGCAGGGCGAGCGCAAGAAGTCGGTGCGCCAGAAGCTCAATGCGATCGCGAGCGAGTTCAAGGGCCGCAACGTGCTGCTGGTCGACGACTCCATCGTGCGCGGGACCACCAGCCGCGAGATCGTGCAGATGGCGCGCGACGCCGGTGCGCGCAAGGTCTACCTTGCCAGTGCCGCGCCGCCCGTGCGCTATCCCAACGTCTATGGCATCGACATGCCGACCAAGGGCGAGCTGGTGGCGCATGACCGCACGATCGAGGAAATCCGCGCCCTCATCGGCTGCGACGCGCTGATCTACCAGGACGTCGACGCCATGAAGCGCGCGGTGATGAAGGCCGCGCCCGTGGCCGCAGGCGCATCGAAGTTCGCGGGCTTCGAGGCCTCGTGCTTCGACGGCGTCTACGTGACCGGCGACATCGACACCGATGCGATCAACCGCATGAACAACAACCGCCCGCGCGTCGAAGAGACCGAGGAAGACGCCTCCCGCCTGGCACTGCCCAACCTGAACTGAAAGACCCCGTGACAGATCGATCCCTGCCCGCGGGCCTGCACCGCGACACGCTGGCGGTGCGCACGTCCTTGGAGCCGAGCCAGTACGGCGAAAACTCCGAGGCGCTGTTCCTCACCAGCAGCTTCGTGCAGCCGGATGCCGAGACCTCGGCGCGACGCTTCGCGGGCACGGAGGAGGGCTTCACCTACACCCGCACATCGAACCCGACCGTGACCAGCTTCGAGCGCCGCCTGGCCGCGCTGGAGGGCACCGAGGCAGCCATCGGCGCATCGAGCGGCATGGGCGCGATCCTCATGATGTGCATGGGCTTGCTCAAGGCGGGCGACCATGTGGTGAGTTCGCGTTCGCTGTTTGGCTCGACCTTCAACCTGCTGGGCCGCGAATTTGCCAAGTTTGGCGTGGAGACGACCTTCGTATCCCAGTCCGACGTGGCCGAATGGCGCGCTGCCGTCCGGCCCAGCACGCGACTGTTGTTCGCCGAGACGCCGACCAATCCGCTGACCGAGGTCTGCGACATCCGCGCGCTGGCCGACATCGCGCATGGTGTCGGCGCGCTGCTGGCGGTTGACAACTGCTTCTGCTCGCCGGCGTTGCAGCGACCCATCGAGTTTGGCGCCGACCTCGTGCTGCACTCTGGCACCAAGTACCTGGACGGGCAGGGCCGCGTGCTGGCCGGCGCCATCTGCACGAGCGCAAAGCTCGTCAACGAAGTCTTCGGACCGGTGGTTCGCACTGCAGGCATGGCGCTCTCGCCGTTCAATGCGTGGGTCGTGCTGAAAGGCCTCGAAACACTTGGCCTGCGCATGAAGGCGCATTGCGACAACGCACTCGCATTGGCAAAGTGGTTGGAAACCCAACCAGCGGTCAAGCGCGTCTATTACCCCGGCCTGGCATCGCATCCGCAGCATGCACTGGCGATGCAGCAGCAGTCGGGGCAGGGTGGCGCCGTGGTGTCGTTCGACGTGATCGGCGACACGCCCGATGAGGCGCGAGCGAATGCGTTCCATGTCATTGACAGCACGCGCGTCCTGAGCATCACCGCGAACCTCGGCGACACGAAGACCACCATCACCCATCCTGCCACGACGTCGCATGGCCGCCTCTCCGAACCGCAACGCCAAGCGGCCGGCATCGGCCAGGGCCTGATCCGCATCGCGGCCGGCCTCGACCACATCGACGACATCCAGGCCGACCTGCTGCGCGGCCTCGGCACGCTCGCACCTTGAATCACATGACCCGAAAAATCAGAACCCGCATCGCGCCTTCCCCCACCGGCTTCCTGCACCTCGGCACCGCCCGCACCGCCCTCTATTCGTGGGCCTATGCGCGCCACCACGGTGGTGAATTCGTGCTGCGCATCGAAGACACAGACGTGGCCCGCTCGACGCAGGAATCGACCGACCAGATTCTCGCGTCCATGCACTGGCTCGGCCTCGACTACGACGAAGGCCCGATCTACCAGATGCAGCGCCTCGCGCGCTACCAGGAAGTGATCGCGCAGATGCTGGCGGCGGGCACCGCCTACCACTGCTATTGCACGCCGGAGGAACTCGAATCCATGCGCGAAGCGCAGCGCGCGCGCGGCGAGAAGACCTTGTACGACCGTCGCTGGCGGCCGGAACCGGGCAAGGTGCTGCCGCCGGTGCCGCAAGGCGTGCCGCCCGTGGTGCGATTCTGCAACCCCGTCGAAGGCGACGTGACCTGGGACGACCTGGTCAAGGGACCGATCACCATCAACAACCGCGAGATCGACGACCTCATCATCCAGCGACCGGATGGCGTGCCCACGTACAACTTCGCCGTGGTGGTCGACGACTGGGACATGGCCATCAGCCACGTGTTCCGCGGCGACGAGCACATCAACAACACGCCGTGGCAGATCAACATCTTCAACGCGCTCGGTGCGCCGCTGCCGCAGTTCGGCCATGTGCCGGTGATCCTCGGCGATGACGGGCAGAAGCTCTCCAAGCGCCGCGGCGCCGTGAGCGTGACGGCCTATGAAGAGAACGGCTACCTGCCCGAGGCCATGCTGAACTACCTCGCGCGCCTGGGCTGGAGCCATGGCGACGACGAGCTGTTCTCGCGCGAGCAACTGGTGCAATGGTTCGATGGTTCGCACCTGTCGAAGAGCCCTGCCCAATGGGATGCGGCCAAGTTGAGCTGGGTCAACGCGCACTACATCAAGCAGATGGACAACGCGGCGCTGGCCGGACTGGTGGCCGCTCAATTGAAGAAGCGCGGCATCGATGCCGACGGACGCCTCGCCGACATCTGCGCACTGTTCAAGGATCGTTGCGACACCACCGTCGCACTTGCCAATTGGGCAACGGGTTTCTATGCCGACGTGACGGCCAGCGAGGCCGATCGCGCGCAACACCTGACCGATGCGGTGCGACCCGCGGTTGCTGCGCTTGCCGACAAGTTGGCCGACGTCTCATGGGACAAGCCGACCATTGCCGCAGCCATCAAGGAAGTGCTGGTTGCCCACGGCCTTAAAATGCCGGCTCTCGCCATGCCGGTGCGTGTGCTTGTTCTCGGAACACCGCAGACACCGTCGCTGGATTCAGTGCTCGCACTGTTTTCTCGCGAAACTATTTTGACGAGATTGAGAACGGCCTGATTTTCGGTATATAATTTGAGGCTCGACACGCAGGAGCAGGGGCTCAGCGAAAAGACGAAAGTCTTGATGGGAATTCGGGGGTATAGCTCAGCTGGGAGAGCGCTTGCATGGCATGCAAGAGGTCATCGGTTCGATCCCGTTTACCTCCACCAAAATTTCTTGTCGAGTCGGAAGATGTTCCAAGGTTTTGACCCTATCGTCTAGAGGCCTAGGACACCACCCTTTCACGGTGGCTACCGGGGTTCGAATCCCCGTAGGGTCGCCAAATTGACTTACAAGTCAGCGAGGCACAAGTGGCAACACTTGGCTCTGTTTTCAGAGTGAACGTTGCCTACCAGGAGTGGTAGTTCAGTTGGTTAGAATACCGGCCTGTCACGCCGGGGGTCGCGGGTTCGAGTCCCGTCCACTCCGCCAGTCACACTGGTTCCAGTGCTATGAAAATCGTAGCACCGGAGCCTGAATTCCAGATTCCTGGAATATGAGGCTACCCCACCGGGGTGGCCTTTTTTGTTTCTGCGATGCGTGACGCGGGCAGTCCTTTGGCCGCCACGACTAGCCGTGCCAGCCGAGGTGGCTCAGGAAGTCGCGTGTGCGCTCCGCTCTCGGCGCTTCAAAGACTTGCGCCGGTGGCCCCTGCTCGACCACCTTGCCATGGTCCAGCACCACCACCCAGTTCGCGACACGACGGGCGAACGCCATCTCGTGCGTCACGACGACCATCGTCATGCCTTCCTCGGCGAGTTGCTTCATGACGTTGAGCACTTCGCCGATGGTCTCGGGGTCGAGTGCGGACGTGGGCTCATCGAAGAGCATGACCTCGGGTTCCATCGCAAGCGCCCGCGCGATGGCCACGCGCTGCTGCTGGCCGCCAGACAGTCCACTGGGGAAGTTGTGCGCCTTGTCCGCGAGGCCGACCTTCTTCAGCAGTGCCATGGCGCGTTCGCGTGCCTCGTGCTGGCTGAGCCCGAGGACGGTGACGGGCCCCATCGCGACGTTGTCGAGCGCACTCTTGTGCGGGAACAACTCGAAGTTCTGGAACACCATGCCCATGCGCTGACGGACCTTGCGCGCTTCCCGCTCGTTGGTGGGCAGGGGCACGCCGTCGATCAGCACGCGTCCACCCTCGATGGACTCGAGCGCATTCGTGCAACGCAGCAGCGTCGACTTGCCGGAACCCGAGGGCCCGATGAGGCACATCACCTCGCCCTTGTGAACCTGGAGGGAGACGCCGTCGATGGCGACGAAGCTGCCATGCAGCTTGCGCACGTTCTCGTAGACGACCACGGCAGGGCGCTCGGCGCCCTTGCGTTCAGCCATTGGCACGCTCATTCCTTGACCTCGAACTTCTTCTGCACCCAGTCCACGAGCTTGGCCTGCGGGTAGCCCATCAACCAGTAGATCACTGCCATGGCCGTGAGCATCTCCAGCACCCGGAAGCTGGACGACCGGATCTGCAGCGCGACGTGCGCGAGTTCACCCACGGCGATCACCGAGACCAGCGAGGTGTCCTTGAACAGCGACACCCAGGTGCTTGCAAGCACAGGGAGCACGCGCCGCCAGGCTTGCGGAATCACCACCTTGCGCATGGCCTGCCAGCGGCTCATGCCGACCGCAATGGCGGCCTCGGTCTGGCCTTTGCGGATGGAGTTGATGCCGGCACGGAAGGTCTCGGCGTTGTAGGCCGAGACGTTGAGGCACAGTGCCGCCAGGCCGGTGGTGAAGGCGGAGAACTGGATATTCAACAGCACCGGCATCACGTAGAAGGCCCAGTACACGACCAGGATCAGCGGCAGGTTCCGGAAAAATTCGACGAAGGCCTGGCTGGCGCCCGACAGGATCTTCGAGCGCGAGAGGCGCATCAGTGCGAGCACGATGCCGGCCGGCACGGCGACCAGCATGGTGAGCACGGTCAGCAACACGGTGAGGAGGGCGCCGTGCAGCAAATCTTCGCGATGGTCCCAGACGATGCTCCAGTCCAGGTTCATGAGCGTCCCAGGTGCGCGACGCGGCGGTACAGCGCATCGATGAGCCGCGTACCGGGAAACAGGATCACGAAGTAGATGACCATCGTGACGGTGAAGACCTCGATCGGGCGATAGCTCTGGCCGGCGATCGTCTCCGCGCGCTTCATGAGTTCAGGCACCGCGATGACGGTGGCGATGGCGGTGTCCTTGATGGTGATCGAGAGGATGGAGCCGAATGCCGGCAGCATGCGTACCAGCGCCTGCGGCATGACGACCTTGCGCACCACCTGGAAGCGCGACATGCCCAGGGCGAGCGCCGCGCGAAGTTGGCCGGGACGGATCGACTCGATGCCCGCGCGCACGATCTCCGCGACGTAGGCGGCGATGTGCAGCGTCAGCGCCATGAAGGCCGCCCAGAAGGGATGGAAGCTGATGCCCGTGAAGATCGGCACGGCGAAGTAGAACCAAACGAGGATCACCAGCACCGGGATCGCGCGCTGTGTGTCGATGTAGAACACGATCGGGATGCGCAGCCATGCCGGGCCGTAGACCCGACCCAGCCCCAGCAGGGTGCCCAGCACCAGCGCACCCGCGGCCGTCATCGCCGACAGCAGCAGCGTGATGCCCAACCCGCCCAGCAGGTACTGCCAGCTGTCGAGCAGAGGCGAGAAGTCGAAATCCATCGGGCGAGCCGTCGGGATGCCTACATGGCGTTGATGATGCGCGCCTCGTCCGCGTCCAGTTTCGCCTTCATCGATTCATTCAGCGCCTTGAGCCAGGCCAGGTATTCCGGCTGGTTCTTGTCGATCGCCAGGCCGATTGGCGTCGCCATCTCGGTCGAGTCCTGGCAGTTGTTGCCATCCGGCAATGCCTTCAGGCCCTTGACCTTGCGGTTGAGCGCCTGCCATGGCACGCGGTTGATCGGCGTGACGTCGGCGCGCCTGGCCATGATCTCCTCGACCGGCGCGGCCGTGCCCGCGGTGGAAACGCCGCGCAGCTTGGCATTGGGAAAGCGCTTCTTGACCCAGTTCTCCTCTCCGCCGCCGGTGAAGTAGGCGACCGTCACGTCCGGGCTGTTGAACTCGTCGATCGACTTGGCGTTGGCCACCTTGGGGTTGTCGGCACGGCCGAACACACACAAGGCGGTGCGCGAATAGGTCACGAAGTCGACCACCTTCAGGCGCTCCGGCGTGACGGACAGTGGAGAGATCGTCATGTCGGCCTGGTTCGACGCGAGCACCGGCACCTTGGTCTCGTGCGAGACCGGTACGGGTTGCAGTTTCACGCCCAACTGTTTGGCTGCTTCCACAGCCAGCAGCCACGCCGGGCCGGCCCATGCGTCGCCGGAGCCGGTCGTGTTCTCGACCAGCCACGGCGGATTCGAGAGCACGGCGGCACGCAGCACGCCGGACTTCTTGATCGCGTCGATGCGCGCGCTCGTGCCGGGCGCCGGGACGGCCTGCGCCGCGGCCTGGCACGCCAAGGTGGCGAGCAGCGCGCCTGCGATCAAGGTCCTGATGGGTGGGATCATCTCTGGTCTCCTGTTGTTCGAGCCCCGGCGCTCCGGGATTGGGGAAGTGCCTGCGCGAGCGTCAGGCGGGCGTGACGACCATACAAGTGGCGCGGCAATCCGGCGAATCTGGTAAACCACTAGAACCCGTTGGTCACCGAGGCGGCCTCTGGTTTCGCACGCCATGCGAGGAGCGGAACGACAGGCCGCATACGCGATTCAGGTCGCCCCGACTTCCTCGCCAAAGTCCAGCAGCACCTTGCAGCTGTAGCGCGGATTCTTCTCCGCGATGTCGAAGGCGCCGGCCACGTCGCGGAAGTCCACCTTGTGGCTGATGATGCGGCCCGGGTCGACGAGGCCGCGCTCGATCCAGTCGATGACGGTCGGGAACATCGCGCAGTTCAGCCGCGAGGCGTAGAGCGTGAGTTCCTTCTTCGTCAACTCCTGCTGCGGAATGGCGGACGGCGAAGCGGAGAAGCCCAGGATGCCGATGCGACCGGCGGGCGCGGCGATGCGCACGGCCTCCTCCAGGATCGACGGGTGGCAGACGGCGTCGTAGGTCAGGGTCGGGCCGCCTTCCACGCCGCGTTTCGCCAACGCTTCCTGCAGCGGTTCGCGCGATGTGTTGATGATCTCGTCCTCGCCCGCGCCGCAGCTCAATGCCAGCGCGAGCCGCTCGTCGAAGTGGTCCGTGATGAAGGCGCGAATGCCGTACACGCGCTTGAGCACCTGCATCAGGTTCAGCCCCACCGGCCCGGCGCCATAGATCAGCGCCACGTCGCTCGGGAACACGCCGGTGCGCCCCGTCACGTTGGCCGCAACGGCAAAGGGCTCGATCACCGAGGCGCTTGCATGCGCCAGGCCCTTCGGCACTACGTAGGCATTCCTGGCCGGCGCGCAGGCATATTCGCTGAAGCCGCCGTCGCGATGCACGCCGATCACCTGCAGCCGGCTGCAGACGTTCTGCCGGCCGATGAGGCATGCATGGCATTGACCGCAACTGATGACCGGGTCGACCACCACGGTCTCTCCGATGCGCGATGCGCTGACGCCTTCACCCACCGATTCGATGCGGCCGACGAACTCGTGGCCGATCACGCGCGGGTAGGAGACGAAGGGGTTGTGCCCGTGGAAGATGTGCAGGTCGGAGCCGCAGATGCCGGCAAAGCGCACGCGTACGCGCACTTCGCCGGCTTGTGGCTCAGGCATGGGCCGCTCTTGCACGGCCATGTGGTTGGGTTGGTCGACGACGACGCTAAGCATGTTGAATTCCTTGGGTTGGGAGAGGAGGCGCGGTGCGCCTCACCAGTTCCACATCGAGCCGTCGGCGAGCCGGGCCACCGGCAGGTAGGCGCGCTCGTACGGGTACTTCGCGGCCAGTTCCTCGTTGATGTCGACGCCCAGGCCGGGCACTTCGTCCATGACCAGGTAGCCGTCTTCGTAGCGATAGTTGTGGGGGAATACTTCGTCGGTGAGCGGCGAATGCGGCATCAGTTCCTGGATGCCGAAGTTGGGCGCCCACATGCCGAAGTTCACCGCGGCGGCCATGCACACCGGCGACAGATCCGTTGCGCCATGGAAGCCCGTGCGCACCTGGTACATCGCTGCGAAGTCCGCGATGCGACGCACGTGCGTGATGCCGCCCGCATGCACGATGGTCGAGCGGATGTAGTCCACCAGTTGCTCGCTGATCAGGTCCTTGCAGTCCCAGATCGAGTTGAACACTTCACCGATGGCCAGCGGCGTGGTCGTGTGCTGGCGGATGAGGCGGAAGGCCTCCTGGTTCTCCGCAGGCGTCGCGTCCTCGATCCAGAACAGGCTGTAGGGCTCCAGTTCCTTGCCGAGCCGGCCGGCCTCGATCGGCGTGAGCCGGTGGTGCGCATCGTGCAGCAGGTGCGGTCCGAAGCCGACCGCCTCGCGCACCTTGCGGAACAGCTCGGGGGTGTGGCGCAGGTAGAGCGAGGTGTCCCACGGCTCCTCGGGCGGCAGGCCCTTCTCGGCCGGCTCGTAGTGGCCCTTGGTCTTGCCGACGCCATAGGTCTTGGCCAGCCCCGGCACGCCGGACTGCACGCGGATCGCCTTGTAGCCTTCCTCGATGTGATTCTGCACGGCGTCGATGGCTTCTTCATGGTCGCGGCCGTTGGCATGGCCGTACACCATGAGGCCGTTGCGGCTCTTGCCGCCGAGCAACTGGTACACCGGCATGCCGGCGAGCTTGCCCTTGATGTCCCACAGCGCCATGTCGATGGCGGCGATGGCGGTCATCGTCACCGGGCCGCGCCGCCAGTAGGCGCCACGGTACATGTACTGCCAGATGTCCTCGATATTGCGCGGGTCGCGGCCGATGAGGCAGGGGACCAGGTGGTCCTCGAGGTAGGACTTGACCGAGAGTTCGCGGCCGTTGAGCGTGGCATCGCCGAGCCCGACCACGCCTTCGTCGGTGACGATCTTCACCGTCACGAAATTGCGGCCGGGGCAGGTCACGATGATCGTGATGCGTTCGATTTTCAAGTGAGACTCCAGGAAGAAGATGAGGGACGCTTCAGAGGAAGCCGACCGAGAACCAGGGCACGAAGACAAGCAACAGGAGCGCGATGAACAGCGCCGCCATGTGCGGCCAGACGCGCGGCATCGCCACGTCCGGCGACACGCGGCCGATGGCGCATGCGGCATAGAAACCCACGCCGAAAGGCGGCGCGAACAGGCCCAGGCCCATCGCGAAGATCACGACCATCGCGTAGTGCACTTCACTGACGCCGACCATCCTGGCGATCGGGAACAGCAGCGGCCCGAACAGCACGATCGCCGGGATGCCTTCCAGCAGGCTGCCGAGCACGACGAAGGCGAGCGCCGACACCAGCAGGAAGCCCATCTTTCCGCCCGGCACGGCCGTCATGATCTTGACCAGGTCCTGCGCGAAGCCCGACTGCGTCAGCGCCCAGGCCATCGCCGTCGCGCAGCCGACGATCAGCAGGATCGCACCCGACAGCGACGCCGTGTCGAGCAGCATCGGATAGATCCGCTTCCAGTCGAACTGCCGGTAGATGAACAGGCCCGCGAGCACCGTGTAGAAGATGCCGATGGTCGACACCTCGGTAGCCGTGGCCACGCCTTCCACCACCGCCGTGCGGATGATCACCGGCAGGAGCAGTGCGGGCAGCGCCACCATCAGCAGTTTGCCGATCTCCTTGCGCGAGGCCTTGGTGACGCCGGTCATGTCTTCGCGGCGCGTCTGCCACCAGACGACGAAGGCCATCAGCAACAGGCCCACCACGGCAGGCATCAGGCCGCCGACGAAGAGCGAAGTGATGGACACGCCCGTCACCGACCCCACCGTGATCAGCACAATGCTCGGCGGAATGGTCTCCGACATGGCGCCCGAGGCGGACAGCAGCCCGATCAGGTCGCCGTCCTTGCTGCCGCGCTTCTTCATCTCCGGGAACAGGGCCGGCGCCACCGCCGCCATGTCGGCCGCCTTGGCGCCCGAGATGCCGGAGACGATGTACATCGCGCCCAGCAGCACATACTGCAGGCCGCCGCGCACATGGCCGATCAGGCTCACGAGGAAGTTGATCATGGCGCGCGCCAGCCCCGTCATCTCGATCAGCGAACCGAGGAACACGAACAGCGGCACCGCCAGCAGGATCAGGTGCGACATGCCCTCCTGCATTCGGTTGGGCATGATCGACATCGGTGTCGTCGTCGAGAAGGCCAGGTACGACATCGTGGCCAAGCCGAAGGCGAACGCGATCGGCACGCCGATCACGATGCAGCCGACCAGCATCACCAGGAAGAAGATCACCAGGTTGAGATTGCCCAGGCTTGCCAGCGCTGGCGACAGCAGCCACAGCGCACCGCCACCCACGGCGACCGCGATGCCGCACACGGCGATCTGCTTCCATGGCGACTGCTCGACGAGACGCGTCACCGCGGTCACCAGCATGAGGATCGCGCCGGCGAACACGGCGCCCGCGCGCCAGCCTTCGCTGATGCCGAGCACCGGTGTCGACACCTCGATTTCCTCGTGCCAGTGCTCCCAGGCCGGCCCGATGAACATGGCCAGGAACGCCACGACCAGGCACATGCCCAGTGCGTCGGTCCAGGCGCGCCGTTCGGGCGACAGGTCCTTGACGAAAGTCGTGAGGTGCATGTGGGCGGTGCGCCGCAACGCAATGCACGAGCCGAGCATCGCGAGCCACAGGAACAGGATGCTCGCGAGTTCGTCGGTCCAGGTGAGCGGCTCATGCAGCGCATAGCGCGCAAAGGCGCCGCCACCGAGGATGAGGACTTCAGCCACCACGATGGCGGCGGCCGGGACCTCGGTGATCCAGGCCAGCAAGCGGTCGAACCAGCGTGTGCTGGTGTCCGGCACGATGTCGAGGGGGTCGATGGTGGACTGCATGGCGCAGGTCCTCAGGCGAGCTTGCCCGAATACTTCTCCAGCTTGGCCCACACCTCGTCGCCGTACTTTCCCTTCCACTCGGTGTAGAAGCCGGCGCTCTTGAGCATCTCGCGGAACGGCGCGGCATCGGGCTTGTTGAAGGTCACGCCAAGCTTGGTCAACTGCGCCTGCGCATCGGTGTTGAGCTTTGCGATGTCGGCACGCTGCTTGAGCGCCGCCGCATTAAGGTTCTTCGCCAGCGACTCCTGCACTTCCTTGGGCAGGGCCTGCAGCTTCTTCGCGTTGCCGAAGATGAAGTGGCCGTCCCAGGTGTGGGCCGTCAGCGAGCAGAACTTCTGGACCTCGTAGAGCTTGGCGCTCTGGATCAGCGCAAGCGGGTTCTCCTGGCCGTCCACCACCTTGGTCTGCAGCGACGAATACAACTCGCCGAAGGGGATCGCCGTGGGCGAGGCGCCGAGGGCCTTGAACATCGAGATCCACAGCGGGATGCCCGGCACGCGGATCTTGAAACCCTTGAGGTCGGCCGGCGTTGCGATGGCCTTGCTGGCCGATGTGATGTTCCGATAGCCGTTGTCGAGGCACTTGTCGAAGGCGTAGAGGTTGACCTTGGCCAGCGCGCTGCGCACGTACGCACCCAGGTCGCCGTCCATTGCGGCCCAGACCGCGTCGTAGTCCTTGAAGGCGAAGGCCACACCGTTGATGCCGGCCGTGGGCACCAGCGTCTGCAGGTTGGTGCCGGCCGTCGACATGATGTCGATGGCGCCGGCGCGCGTCTGCGAAATCATGTCGGGCTCGCTGCCGAGCTGGCTGGTCGGGTAGACCTGCAGGTCGACCTTGCCGCCGGTGTCCTTGCTGATGGCCTCGGCCGCCTCCTTGATGCGCAGCGTGCCCGGATGGTCGGCGGGGAAGGCCGTGCCGTACTTGAGCTTGATCTCGCCCGCGGCGAAGGCGAAGCGGGGCAGCGATGCGGCGACGCCGGCAGCGGCGAGCGTGGTGGCGAACTGGCGGCGTGTGGGCGCGAAAGTCATGGCTATGTCTCCGTTGGGTCTTGTGAATGGACGAATGTGCGGGTTCAGGGGGCGAGCAGCGTCTTCATGCCGCCTTGACGCAAGGTGCTCAGGTGAAGCGCCAGGCGTTCGACGAAGGCGTGCGGCCAGGGCTGCGCGCCGAACACGGGGCCGTGCGCCAACGCGGCGTGGGCCGCATCGACGTCGTTGCCGGTTTGTCGCAAGAGCGATGCGAGGGCCTCCGCGCCCGGGTCGCTGATGACCAACGCGGCGCCGCTGTCGCTGCGGCCCGTGGCCAGGTAGTGAAGCCAGCTTGCCAATGCGCGCTCGAGCAACGGGCGTTCGACGCCGGCCGCCAGGCTCTCGCGCAGGGCGGGCAGCCAGCGCACCGGAATCTTCTGCGTGCCATCCATCGCGATCTGCTGCGTGCGGTGTTGCAGCGTGGGATTCTCGAAGCGCTTGAGCAGGTCGTGGCAATAGGAGGTCACGTCGTAGCCCGATGGCGCGGCCACCGTGGCGCGCAGGTCTTCCAGCATCAGGCGGCGCGCGAAGGCGCCGACGAGCGGGTCCGCCATCGCGTCGGCCACCGTCTCCATTCCGCACAGCTGGCCTGCATAGGCGAGAGCGGAGTGCGTGCCGTTCAGCAGGCGCAGCTTCATCGCCTGGTAAGGGCGCACGTCGCTGGTCAGCAAGGCGCCGGCGTCTTCCCATGCGGGGCGAGGGCTTGCGAAGCGGTCTTCGATCACCCATTGCGTGAAGGGCTCGCAGACGATCGCCGCCTCGTCGCGCAGGCCGAGCCGCGCTGCCGCCCAGTCGAGCGAAGCGGGTGTCGCCGCAGGCACGATGCGGTCGACCATGCTGTTGGGGCAGCCGATCTCCGTCTCGATGCGGCGCGCGAGCTTCGGGTCGAACTGGCCGGCGTATTGCACCAGCAGCTTGCGCAGGGTGTCGCCGTTGCCGGCCATGTTGTCGCAGCAGACCAGGGTCAGGGGCGAACTGTCGGGGCGCAGGCGGATGCCGGCGGCGAGCACGCCGAGCGTGGTGCGTGGCGCCTCTGGATGCGCGATGTCGTGACGGACATCCGCGTCGTCCATGTCGAGGTCGGCGCTCGCCGGGTTCTGGCTATAGCCCTTCTCGGTCACCGTGCTGCTGACGATGGAGACGGACGGATCGGCGATGGCCGCGATGACCCGCGCCAGGTCGCGCGGTGCGAAGAGGGCGCCGCGCAGCGAAGCGACCACACGCGTGCGGGCCTCGTCGCCGTGCCGCTCGGTCACCGAATACAGGTTGTCCTGCGCCGTCAGGACATCAGGCACGCGCGGGTCGCGCAGGCTGACGCCGAGGATGCCCCAGCGCAGGTCGCCTTCTGAAATCACCTTTTCGGTGTACAGGGCCTGGTGCGCACGATGAAAGGCGCCGAGGCCCAGGTGCACGATGCCTGTCTGCAGGCGCGTTCGATCGTAGTTCGGCTGGGTGACCGAAGCGTTGGCGGCGCGCAGATGGTCCGATGACAGATGCAATTGATCGAGGACGCTCGTTGTCATGCTTGTTCCTGTTACCGCACTACCATGGTAGTAAATGTGGTGCAACGAAGTCTAGGATGCGAATGTCGTCTCGCAATACCGGGAAAACCCCATGCAAGTGGCTTTTGTTTTGTGTACTACCATGGCGGAAACCTCGTTTAAAGGAACAGCCATCGCCACGTCCGACCGCGTGCCCGTCAAGGGGCGAAAGACCGCCGAACCGTCGCCCGCAGAGGGTCCGCTGGTCACTGCGCTTGCCGGCTTCCGCCTCGATCCCGCGCGCTCCTACACGGCGCAGGTGCATGACCAGCTGCTGCAGGCCATCGTGCGCGGTACCTTGCCTCCGCGCACCGCGTTGTCTGAGGCCACGATCTCCAAGCTGATCGACGTCAGCCGGACGCCCGTGCGGGAGGCGCTGGCGCAACTGGCCGACGAGCAGATGGTCCTGATCTATCGCCAGGTGGGCACCATCGTCGCGCCAGTGCGCACGCAATTGTTGGAAGAGGGGCGGTTCGTGCGCAGCACGCTGGAGTGCGCCAGCCACGTGCAACTGGTGCAGACGATCACGCCTTCACAGCTGGAAGAGTTCGGACAGATCGTCCAGCGGCAACGAAGCGCCGTGTCGAGCGGAGAGATCGATCGATTCTCCGAACTCGACGAGTTGATGCATCGCCGCCTGTTCGAATTTGCCGGGCGAGGACACGTCTGGGAGATGCTGGAGCCCATCAAGCGCCAGTTCGACCGTGTGCGCTGGCTGCTGCTGGGCCACGTGGCGGGCCATGCCGAACGCGCGCTGCAGGAGCACGAGCAAATGCTGGCGCAGATGGCGTCGCGCGACGTCGCGGGACTTGGCGCCAGCGTGTCCTCCCACATCAATCACATCAGCGGGCACCTGGCCGCGTTGCGCGAGCAGGCGCCGGAAAGCTACTTTTCGGATTGAGTGAGAAGCGCGCGGGGCGCGATCGCAGGCAAGCTCTTCAGCTCGGCCGGCAGCTGGCTGGCCACCTCAGCTTCGCTTGCTGCGGCCGGTCGTGCCGTCGACGCGTTTCAAACCGGAAAAGATAGGGCCTTCCACAGCACCGGGCATGGCCAGGGGCATGTAGGCAATGGTCTCCGCCTCTTTCGGATCGAGACCGAAACCCACCAGCACGCTGCGCAGGATGTGTTCCGGATGGTGCTTCTGTGTCGGCTCGGTGAGCATGGTCTCGATGCCGTAGAAGATCGAGCCCAGCACGATGTCGCGCGCGACCGTCACGCTGTCGACCTGGATCCGCTTGCTTTTGCGCGCGGCCTCGAGGTCGCGCGTGAGGTAGAGGTCGATGAGCTGGCCGCGCGTGGCGATGCGGGTGCCAACGCGGGTGATGAAGCCGCCCCACAGCGGGTAGCGCACGGCCATCTGCATGTAGAGGCGCGTGCCGCATGCGACGCGTGCGACAGGGTCTTCAAGTTGCAGGACGAGCGGGTCGACGATCCGCAGCACCTCGTCGCTCATGGCTGCCGCCAGTTCGAGCAGCAACTCGTTCGTCGTCTTGAAGTGGTTGTAGAAGGTGCCGCGCGAAACCCCGGCCGCGGCGATGAAGTCGTCGATGACGGCGACGTCCGGTCCCTTCTCCGAGAACACGGACAGCGCGCTCTCGAGCAGGCGCAGTTTCGTCTTCTCGCGCCGCTGCGCGCCGACCCGCACACGGTGATCTTCGGGGGCTGTTTCTGCTTGCTTCATTGCCATGGCTGTCGAGGGTACACGATGGGTTTCGACCGGACTCGGGCAATGGCGCTCAGGGAAACCACCTACCATTTTCTCTGGTTTGTCATATTGATGTTTTTGTCAGTTCGACTAAAGTTCGTTTTAGACAAACAGTCCAAATCAACCACTCAAGAGGCACACCCATGAAGCTGCTACGTCACGGCCCCGCAGGGGCAGAAAAACCGGGCGCACTCGACGCCAACGGCAAGATCCGCGACCTGTCCCTGCTGATCCCCGACTTCACGCCGGAGTGGATGTCGCCGGCCAAGCTGCAGGCGCTCACCGCCATCGACCTGTCGAAGCTGCCGCTGGTGCCGGAAGGCACGCGGCTCGGGGCGCCGGTCGCGGGCGTGCGCCAGTTCGTCGCCATCGGCCTCAACTACCGCAAGCATGCGGAGGAGTCGGGCCTGGAGATCCCCAAGGAGCCGGTGGTGTTCACCAAGGCACTGACCTCGCTGGCCGGCCCCGACGACGACGTCGAGCTTCCCGAGGGCTCGGTTGCCGGCGATTGGGAAATCGAGCTTGGCTTCGTCATCGGCACGCAGTGCAGGAAGGTGCCGGTGGCCGATGCGCTGAAGCACGTGGCCGGCTACTGCCTGGCCAACGACGTGTCGGAGCGCGACTGGCAGATCAAGCGCAACGGCCAGTGGGGCAAGGGCAAGAGCTTCGACGGCTTCGGCCCGATCGGTCCGTGGCTGGTGACCACCGATGAGCTGCCTGACCCGCAGAACATTCCGCTCGAACTGGCTGTCAACGGTGAAGTGAAGCAGCAGAGCAACACGGCCGACATGATCTTTCCGGTGGCGGAAGTGGTGTCCTACCTGAGCCAGTTCATGACCCTGCTGCCCGGCGACGTGGTCATCACCGGCACCCCGCAGGGCGTCGGCTTGGGCATGAAGCCAAGCCCGCAGTTCCTGAAGCGCGGCGACGTCATGACGCTGAGCGCGGGCGTGCTGGGCACGCAGCGTCAACGGGTCATCTGACCGTCCGCCCCAGCCGCTGAACCCTTTCAAGAAAAGGCCGCGTTGCACGAAATGCAGCGCGCCGCAGGCGGAGCTTTGCCCGCGCCAAAAGTCAACAAGGAGACAACGAATGACTGCAACGACAAGCCATCACGACGACAAGGACTTCCTGGCGGTGCACTCCGTCGACGAGTTCGTCTACAGCGTGCCGGACCTGGAACAGGCGCGCCACTTCTACACGGCCTTCGGACTCGATGTGCGCGACGAAGGCGACGCGCTGGCGCTCTACACCTTCGGCCATCCGCACCGCTGGGCCCGCGCGTTGAAGGGCGGCGACGCCAAGCGGCTGGAATGGGTCAGCCTGGGGATCCACGCAAGAGACGAGGCGCGCTTCCAGCAACACCTGGCGGCCAGGGGCATCCCGGCCATTGCGCCGCCTGCGCGTGCCGATGCAGGCGGCATCTGGATCGAAGGGCCGGACGCGATGCCGCTGCAATTGCGTGTCGCCGAAAAGTCGTCGCCGTCGCAACCGGCACCGCGCGAGTTCCCGCCGGAGAACGCCAACGCCGGCCGGTCGCCAAGTCGCAGCAAGGCCAAGGCGGCGCGGCCGTTGTACCTCTCCCACATCCTGCTGTTCAGCGCCAACGTCGATGCGGCGCGCGCCTTCTACGAAGACGTGCTGGGCCTGCGCCTCTCCGACAAGTCGGGCTCGGTCATCGCCTTCCTGCACACGCCGCATGGCAGCGACCACCACCTGATCGCACTGGCGCTGTCGAACGGTGGCGGACTGCATCACAGCAGTTGGTGCGTGCCGTCCATCGACGAGGTCGGCCAGGGCACGCAACAGATGGCAGAGGCTGGCTACGAGAAGGGCTGGGGCGTCGGCCGCCACGTGCTCGGCTCCAACTACTTCCGCTACGTGCGCGACCCGTGGGGCAGCTATGCGGAGTATTCGTTCGACATCGACTTTGTCGAGCCCGGCAACACCTGGCCCGCCGCCGACCACCCTGGCGAGGACTCGCTCTACGTCTGGGGCCCATCGCTTCCCGAGGATTTCATCGTCAACCACGAACTGGCCGCGCGCTGAGCCGCACCGCCGCAAGGAGACTCGTCATGAACAGCAGCAACATTCCCTTCTACGACGTCGTGCAGATCGGCTACGGCCCAGTCAGCGAGATCATGGCCCTGTCGCTCGCGCGGCAAGGCCATAAGGTAGCTATCTTCGAACGCTGGCGCGAGCGCTATGCACTGCCGCGTGCGGTGTGCATCGACCATGAGCTGTACAGGGTGCTTTCGGCGCTGGGCATGAGCGAGCAATTGCCCGCCGTGAGCCATGCCGGCCCGCACTACAAGTGGTTCAACGCCGAGTGGAAGGAACTGCTCTCGATCGACTGGCAATCCGAATCGATCTCAGGCGGCCCCGAGGTGAACTTCGTGCACCAGCCGACGCTGGAGAAGATGTTCGAGGAAGTCGTGCAGGCGCGCCCCGAAGTCACGCTCAACCTGGGCTGGGAAGCCATCGAGGCGACGCAGACGGCGGACTATGCGCAGCTCGTGGTGCGCGACACCGAATCAGGTGAAACGCGCACCGTGCGCTGCAAGTACTTGATCGGCGCCGACGGTGCCAACAGCCTGGTGCGCCAGGCCATCGGCTCGACCCAGGAAGACCGCGGCTTCGAAGCCGACTGGCTCGTGATCGACGTGCTGCCGAACGAAGGCGTCACCCTCGACATCCCGCCGGCCGCCCAGTACTGCAACCCGGTCCGCCCGACCACCATCGTGCCGGCCGGCGTCAAGGACGGCCGCTACTTCCGCCGCTGGGAGTTCATGCGCCTGCCGCACGAGACGGCCGCCGAGCTGGAACACGAACACGTTGCCTGGGACCTGCTCGAACCGTGGGTCAGGCGCGACCAAGCCACCATCGTGCGGCACAAGGTCTACACCTTCCGCTCGCTGCTGGCCAACACCTGGCGCAAGGGCCGCATGCTGATCGCCGGCGACGCCGCGCACGTGATGCCGCCCTTCATGGGCCAGGGCATGTGCGCCGGCCTGCGCGACGACTGGAACCTCGCGTGGAAGCTCGACCTGATCCTGAAGGGCAGGGCTGACGATTCGCTGCTCGACACCTACCAGCCCGAGCGCCGCCCGCATGTGAGCGACGTGATCGACCTGTCGATGTTCCTCGGCAAGATCATCTGCATCCCCGACCCCGCAGCGGCCGCCGAGCGCGACCGCGCCTTCTTCGCTGGCGAAGTGCCGCCGCCACCGCCGTTCCCGAGCCTGACCGACGGCATCCTGCGCCGGGGCCAGGACGGCGCGGTGCAGTCGCCGGCCGGCTTGCTGTGCCCGCACGGCATCGTGCGCTCGGGCAGCCGCACCGGTCGCTTCGACGACGTCGTCGGGCTGGGCTTCGTGCTGGTGTCGCGCAATGCTGGCGCGCTGTCGCGACTCGGCGCGTCGCAGCGGGTTTTCCTGGATGCGCTCGGCGCGCATCGCGTCACGGTCGCGGCACGGGACACCGCCGGCGCACTGACGGATGTGGACGCGAAGTTCATCCCCTGGATGGAACGCCATGGCGTCGAGACGATGCTGGTGCGGCCCGACTTCTACCTCTACGGCGCCGCCGTCGATGCGTCCGACCTCGACGCGCTGGTCGACGACCTCGCGGCCGACCTGCAGCTCCATGGCGTGAAGATCGCTTCCGCACAAGAACCGCAAGCGCTCGCCGCCTGAGCAAGCACGAAGACAACTGGAGACAAGCACCATGAACATCCACACCGCCGCCCACCCGGGCGTCCTGCCGACCTCATCACGCCGGGACGTCAGCTATGAATGGAAAGCCGTTGCGTTGCTGTGCCTGGGCTTCGGCCTGGTCGGCATCGACCGCTTCATGATCCTGCCGCTGTTCCCGGTCATCGCGAAAGACCTGGGGTTGAACTACCAGCAACTCGGCCAGGTGACCGGCGTGCTGGCCATTGCCTGGGGCGTGGCTGCGCTGTTCATGGGCAACCTGTCGGACCGCCTCGGGCATCGCAAGGTGATCATTCCCGCGATCATCGTGTTCTCGCTGTTGGCCGGCTTCAGCGGGCTCGCGACCGGCGTGATGAGCCTGATGTTCATCCGTGCGTTGATCGGCTTTGCGGAGGGCGCGTACACGCCGTCGAGCATCGTCGCGACGCTGGATGCGTCGAAGCCTTCGCGGCAGGGCATGAACATCGGCATCCAGCAGGCGGCGCTGCCGCTGTTCGGGTTGGGCATCGCGCCGATCCTGGTGACGCAACTGCTCAAGGTGGTCGAATGGCACTGGATCTTCGCGATGGTGTCGATCCCGGGGCTTCTCATTGCGTACCTGCTGTATCGCACGCTGCGCAACACGCCGGCTGCCGTCGCCGCGACGCACACGTCGACGCATGACGCATTGCCGCACAAGTGGTCCGACGTGTTCCGGTATCGCAACGTACCGCTCAACATGATCGGCATGCTGTGCTGGCTGACGAACCTGGTCGTGTTGAGCGCGCTGCTGCCCAGCTACCTCATCGACTACCTGCACCTGTCGCTGGAGCAGATGGGGCTGGTGCTTTCGGCGATCGGCTTCGGCGGCACGATGGGCACGCTGGTGATGCCTGCGCTGTCGGACCGCATCGGCCGCAAGCCGGTGATGATCATCTCGGTCATCGGCGCGGGCATCGGACTGTACTTCCTCATGCACACCGGTGCGCAGCCCTATGGCCTGTTCGCATGGTTGTTCGTCACGCTGTTCTTCATCTTCAGCATGATCTGCCTGACGGTCGGCCCGCTGAGTGCCGAGTCGGTGCCGGCGAAGCTGATGTCTACGGCGTCGGGCATCGTGGTGGGGACGGGCGAGATCTTCGGGGGTGGCATTGCGCCGGTGATCGCGGGCTATGTGGCCCAGCACTTCGGCATTCAATACATCATGCATCTGGCAGCCGTGGCATTGGTGATCGGGTTCTTCGTGGCGCTGTCGCTCAAGGAAACCGCGCCTGGAAAGGCCTGACGCGCCCCCCGGTTTCGCTTCACTCTGCCACCCGACCGGGCCAACACCAGCGGCCGGGCAAAGCACCCAACTAAATCGATGGTTCAAATGAACAGCCTCTCCCTCGCCCGTCGCGCCCTCGGCGCGCTCGCCTTCGCATGCGCCGCTGTCACTGCGCAAGCCGCACCCCTCAACGTCACGCTGCTCGGCACCGGCAGTCCCGTGCCCAGCAACGTGCGCTTCAGCCAGTCGATCCTGGTCGAAGCCGGCAAGGAGAAGCTGGTGTTCGACCTCGGGCGCGGCGTCAGCATCCGGCTCGCGCAACTGAACATCCCGTTCAAGGACGTCACGGCCAGCTTCATCACACACTTTCATTCGGATCACCTGGTGGGTTTGCCCGACCTGTGGTTGACCGGCTGGCTGCCCACGCCCTTCGGTTCGCGTACCACGCCGATGGTCATCTACGGACCCAAAGGCACCGAGGCCATGACCCGGAACCTCACGGCCGCCTTTGCCGAGGACATCCGGACGCGCATCGCCGACGAGAAGCTGCCGCCGGCGGGCATCGCCTTCGACGCCCACGACATCGGGGCGGGCGTGGTCTACGAGCGCAACGGCGTCAAGGTCACCGCCTTTGCTACACATCATGGCGACCTCATCGAACACAACTTCGGCTACAGGATCGAGTACGAGGGCAAGAAGGTCGTGATCTCCAGCGACACCACCTACGACGAGCGCATCGCTGCCCAGGCCAAGGGCGCGGACCTGCTGATCCATGAGGTGGCGGACATCGATCCCGGCCTGTTGAAGGCCTACCCGCGCTTCAAGGAGATCGCGGCACACCACACCACGCCGGAAGAGGCGGGCCGCATCTTCTCGATGGCACGACCCAAGGTGGCCGCTTTCACGCACATCATCGTGTTCAGGGCGAACGCGCCGCTGGACGTGCCGCCGACCGAAGTGCTGGCGCGTACACGAACGACCTACGACGGCCCCCTTGTAATTGGCGAGGACCTGACACGCTTCGAGATCGACGCGGAGGTCAAGGTCTTCGACGCAAAGCGGCAAGCCATCGAACCGATGGCGCCCTGAGTCCCGTCTTCGAGGTAGTTGTGCTTGCCAGGCCGCGGCAGCACAATCGTGCGGAGCGCCAAGCGCGCTCGATGCCAGGGCCGTCGACAGTGCGTGCCTGCCTCGGCCCGCACCGGTAGACGGCACAGCGTGGCGAGGCTGAGTTCGGCGAGCAAAGATCAACGGCTTGGTGATTTCCACCCACCTTGGAAGCACATCACGATGACCACGTTGACTATCAATGGCAAGGCGACCACCGTCGCGGCGCCGGATGACACCCCTTTGCTCTGGGTCTTGCGGGACCATGTCGGCCTGACCGGCACCAAGTTCGGCTGCGGCATGGCACTGTGCGGCGCATGCACCGTGCATCTCAACGGCGCGCCGGTGCGCGCCTGCCAGACGCCGCTGTCCACGGCGGTGGGCAAGAAGATCACGACGATCGAGGGCGTCGGCGCCAGCCAGGCGGGCAAAGCCGTGCAGACCGCGTGGATGAAAGTCGGCGTGGCGCAATGCGGCTACTGCCAGTCGGGCCAGATCATGAGCGCCACTGCGCTGCTGCAGACCAACCCCAGGCCCAGCGACGCCGACATCGACCAGGCCATGAGCGGCAACATCTGCCGCTGTGGCACCTACACCCGGATCCGAGCGGCCATCAAGTCCGCTGCCGGCATGGGAGATGCAGCATGAACGCGCGCCGCCAACCCCATTCGCTTGCCGACTACCTTGCTTCCGGCGCTTCGATGGCTGCGTCGGCGCCCTCGGCGGGCACCAGCCGCCGCCGCTTCCTCCAGGCTGCGCCGTTGACGGGCCTCGTACTGTACGTCGGCCTTCCCGCCATTGGCGCCGCGGCCGATGCGCCCGTGAAGTACGGCGGCGACGGCATGCCGGAAGGCCTGCGCGACAGCCCCAGGATCTTCGTTTCGATCGCGCCTGACGGCACCGTCAGCATCGTCGTCAACCGCTCCGAGATGGGGCAGGGCGTGCGCACCAGCATCCCCAAGATCGTGGCCGATGAGCTGGAGGCCGACTGGAAGCGGGTGCGCGTGGTGCAGGCGCCGGGCGACGAGGCCAAATACGGCAACCAGGACACCGACGGCTCGCGCAGCACGCGCCACTGGTTCGACCCGATGCGCCGGTGCGGTGCGAGTGCCCGCGTGATGCTCGAACAGGCCGCGGCCGCGCAATGGAAGGTGCCGCTCGACTCGGTGCAGGCCAGGAACCACGAAGTCGTGCACAAGCCCAGCGGTCGCAAGCTCGGCTATGGCGCCCTTGCGCTCGCTGCCGCGAAGCTGGATGTGCCGGAACCCGCCTCGGTCAAGCTGAAGGACCCGAGCCAGTACCGCTACATCGGCAAGGAGGACACTTTCCTGACCGACGGGCAGGCGATCGCGACCGGCAAGACCTGGTACGGCATCGACACCCGCCTGCCGGGCATGCTGTACGCGGTGATCGCGCGCCCACCAGTGCTCGGCGGCAAGGTCAAGAGCTTCGATGCCACCGAGGCGATGAAGGTGCCCGGCGTGATCAAGGTCTTTGCGATGGAAGGCACGCCGCCGCCCTCGGAGTTCCAGCCCGTCGGCGGCATCGTCGTGGTCGGCAACGACACCTGGGCCGCGATCAAGGGCCGTCGCATGCTCAAGATCGAATGGGATGACGGCGCGCACGCGAGCTACAACTCGCCCGCTTTCAGGGCCGAACTCGAGCAGGCCGTGCTGAAGACCGGCGGCAAGGAAGTCCGCAACGAAGGCGACACCTACGCTGCGCTGTCCAAGGCGACGAAGAAGATCGAGGCCAACTACTACGTGCCGCATTTCGCGCACGCGTCGATGGAGTGCCCGGCTGCGACTGCACGCATCGTCAATGGCGCCTGCGAGGTCTGGGCCTGCACGCAGTCGCCCCAGGCCGCGCATGACCGCGTCGCGAAACGGCTGGACCTGCCTGCGGACAAGGTCAAAGTCAACGTGACGCTGCTGGGCGGCGGCTTCGGGCGGAAGTCGAAGCAGGACTTCGTGGTCGAGGCCGCCTTGACGTCGAAAGAGATGGGCGGCCAGCCAGTCAAACTCACTTGGACGCGTGAGGACGACTTGCACCACGACTACTTCCACACGGTCTGCGCGCAGCACCTGGAAGCGGGCCTGGACGCCAACGGCAAGGTCACGGCCTGGTTGCACCGCACGGCAGAACCGACGATTGCGTCGATCTTCGCGCCGGACCCGAAGACGCTGGCGCCATTCGAACTGGGGCTGGGCCTGGCCGGTCTGCCGTACGCGATTCCGAACATCCGCATCGAGAACCCCGAGGCGACCGCGCATGCGCGCATTGGCTGGCTGCGTTCAGTCAACAACATCCAGCATGCGTTCGCGTCGCAGTCGTTCATCGCCGAGATTGCGCAGGCGCAGGGCAAGGACCATCGCGACTTGCTGATCGAGTTGCTGGGGCCGAACCGGTTGATCGATCCGACCAAGATCAGCGACGGCTGGAACCATGGCGAGTCGCCCGAGCGCTACCCGATCAACGTGGGCCGGCTGCGCGGGGTGATCGAACGCGCGACGAAGGAAGCGCAATGGGGCCGCAAGATGGGCAACGGCCAGGGGCTGGGCCTCGCGGCGCACTACAGCTTCGTCACCTATGTTGCCGCGGTCGTGGAGGTGAGCGTCGACCCGTCGGGCGACATCCTGATTCCGCGCATCGATGTGGCGGTGGACTGCGGCCCGACGGTCAACCCCGACCGCGTGCGCTCGCAGATCGAGGGCGCTTGCGTGATGGGGCTGAGCCAGGCGGTGGTCAGCGAGATCACCTTCAAGAACGGCCGCGCCGAGCAGGACAACTTCCACCAGTACGAGGTGATGCGCATGAACCTGGCGCCGAAGAAGATCGTCGTGCACATCATGCCCTCGAGCTATGACGTGCCCCTGGGCGGCGTGGGTGAGCCGGGGGTGCCGGTGATCGCGCCGGCGCTGATGAACGCGATCGCGGCAGCGACCGGCAAGCGAATCCGGCAGTTGCCGCTGCGTGCGCAGTTGGCCAACGTGTCCTGAGGCGGGATGATCCAGCAGTTCACCACGTCGTTGATCTTCCAGACGCGCGGTCGTGGGCTGCTGGAGGTCACCCCGGAGGTGGCTGACTGGGTGGCCAAGGCGGGGCTGGCAGAAGGATTGCTGACGGTTTTCGTCAGGCACACCTCGGCGAGCCTGGTGATCCAGGAAAACGCGGACCCTGATGTGCGAGGCGACCTCGATCGATTCTTTGCGCGCCTGGCTCCCGACGGCGATCCGTTGTTCCGTCACCGGGACGAAGGCGCTGACGACATGCCGGCGCATGTGCGTGCGGCGCTGACGGCCGTGCAACTGTCGATTCCGCTATACGGTGGCCGGCTGGCGCTTGGGACCTGGCAAGGCATCTATCTCTGGGAACACCGGACGCGCCCGCATCGGCGGGAACTCGTGCTGCATCTGCTGGGGGCGTAGGCGCGCTCTTCGGCGACAAGCCGCAGACCGCACGCTCAGCGCGCGCGCCTGCGCATGAAGCCCTGGGCCGGCACGATCCAGTCGACGGAATCGCGCATGTGCGCAGGCACCGTGGCGCCGCTGCCGGTGAAGAGCAGTCGCTCTTCGACAAGCAGGAAAGCGAGCGCGTCGGCGTCCTCGGCGTCGACCACCGCACGGATCGTCGTGCCGCCCACCTTCAGCACTTCGTCCGTTGAAGCTTGCAGCGGGCGGGCCTCGGGCCATGCCGCCCGCAGGCCTTCGACTGTCGCCGCATCCAGGCTCCCGCGCGGTCCTGTCGAAAGAATCCAGCGGACCGGCCCGGGTGCTGCACTACGCAGCGCGGCGAAGTGCGCGGATCCCGCGGGCATCGGGTCGATCAGTGCGCAGTCGCCACCCGCCTCGCCGATGAAGTAGCTGTTCAGGCCAGGTGCCGTCGGCGTGCCATCCGCGCTGTCCGTCACGCGCCAGACCTGGGGCGAGAGCCGCATCGCAAGGCCCGCCTCCAGCGCGTAGCGCCCGGTGCATTGGCCGTCTGGATCGACGTGGCCCAATTCCTCGTATGCCGGCTCCTCGATGTTCACTGCCCGCTGGCCTTGCGGGCCTTGTGCGAGTCGCGGCATGTTGAGGGGTATCTGCTGCAGCGAACGCGCATGGGCCAGACAATCCCCGGCACTGCCGAATGCGTCCAGTTGCTGCAGGATGCGACGCGTCACGTTCATCAGCTTGAGACCACGCGCCGGGGCCAGCGCATCGGCTGGCCGCAGCCACATGTGCTCGACGGTTTCGAGACCGTCCTCGCTGACCACCTGCGCTGGCGGCATCAGTGCCGCGAAGAAGCGGGTGTCGAATCGGCGCGGCATGCCGGGCGGCGTGAGCCAATGGGCGAAATAGGCCAGGCGATCGACGGCCAGGCGCCAGCCCCTTTGGTCGCACAGCGCCAGCAGCGCATCCGTGCCTTGCGCCGCGGCATGGCGCATGGCGTCGAGCTCCTGCGCGGGGAGCGCCGCCAGATCGATCGACTTGCCGCTGGCATCGCTCGCGAAGAGCACGCCGGCCTCTTCGAAGCACTCGCGGACGGCGGCGGCGTAGTAGTCGAGCCCGCCCGCGCTCACCGAAAGACGTGCGCTCGCCGTCGTGTCGTCCAGGCCGGTGCAGTGGCCATGCAGGCTGCGGTCGTGCGCGTCGAGCATGCCGCCCGGAAACACGCTGGCGCCGCTGTTCTGGTCGTTGGCTTTTTCAGCGCGGCGCAGGAGCAGGACCTCGAGACCGTCGCGGCCGTCGCGCAGCACGAGGAGCGTGGCTGCGGCGCGTATCGGGCGCGGCGTCGATGGGGTTTGGGGAGCTGGCGAGTTGATGGCGGAGGTTGGGGCTTGCATGAAGTGCCATTGTCGATGCCATCCCGGGCCCGATCCAAGCGGCCCCTGTCGCCGCGGGGCCAACCATGGCCTGTCCCGCGACTTGCATGGACCCGGCATTTTTGGCAACCCTCCTACAAGCAAGCCAGGTTGGCGCCGCTTCAAATCACCTGGGTGAGAATTGCCGCGAGCAACATTTCGTCAGGAGCAACCTCGTGCCGAGCAAACGGATCCTGTGGCTGATCGTCATCCTGTTGGTCGCTGGCTGCGCGGTCGTTGCCGGGTCCGGCTTCGACAAGCTGTTCGGCCCCGCCGACCCGACGCGCTTCGACACGCCGCCTGCCGGGCCCGCATCGGCCTCCTACGCGCAGGTGATCCAGCCCATCCTCGACCGTCGCTGCGTCGTGTGCCATGCCTGCAACGACGCGCCGTGCCAGTTCAAGGCCACGAGTTGGGACGGGCTTGCCCGCGGCGCCAGCAAGACGCCGGTGTATGACGCCACGCGATTGCGCGCCGCGCAGCCCTCGCGCATGTATGTCGATGCCGACAAGACTTCGGAATGGCGTGCGCTCGATTTCTTCGCCGTGTTGAACGAGCACGCGGTCCAGACGCCGGAAGCCAACCGGACAGCCGGGCTCATGCACCGCCTGCTGGCGCTGAAGCAGGCTCACCCAGGGCCCACCGAAGGCGTCGTTGGCGGCGGGCTGGATTTCTCGCTGGAGCGTGCCGCATCGTGCCCGGCCGGCGAGGAAATCGACCGTTACGAGCGCAACACGCCGATGGCCGGGATGCCCTTCGGCCTGCCCGCCCTCAGCACGACCGAGAACGACACGCTGACGCGCTGGCTGGCGGAGGGCGCACCCGCGGTCGCGCCATCCGCACCGACCGCGCTGGCCATGCAACGCGTCGCGCAGTGGGAGCAGTTCCTCAACGGCGATTCGCTCAAGGCGCAGCTGTTCAGCCGCTACGCCTACGAGCACCTGTTCCTCGCGCACCTGTACTTCGACGACGACCCGCAGCGGCAGTTCTTCAAGCTGGTGCGCTCGGCCACGCCGCCGGGCCAGCCGGTGCGTGTCATCGCGAGCCGGCGGCCTGTCGACAGCCCCGGCGTGGACCGCGTCTACTACCGCATGGTCCCCGAGCGCGAGACCATCGTCGCCAAGACGCACATGCCGTATGTGCTGTCGGCGCAGCGCATGGCCCGTTGGCGCGAGATGTTCCTCGATCCGCCTTATGCCGTGACAAGCCTGCCTGGCTACAGCGCGCAGGATGCAGCCAACCCGTTCTCGACCTTCGCGGCGCTGCCGGTGAATGCGCGCTACCGCTTCATGCTCGAGGAGGCGGAGTTCACCATCATGGGCTTCATCAAAGGCCCGGTCTGCCGTGGCCAGATGGCGCTCGACGTGATCCGCGACCGCTTCTGGGTGGTGTTCCTTGCGCCGGATGAACGCTTCGACAAACCGCTGTCCGCAGCACTGGCGCGCGATGCCAACCTGCTGCGACTGCCCACGGGCAGCAGCAACACGGACCTGCTGGTGCCGTGGGTGCAGTACGCCCGCCTGGAAAACAAATACCTCGAGTCCCGGTCCAAACTCCTGACCGGCGTGTTCGAGAAACGGGTGAAGCTTGGCCTCAACCTGGTCTGGGATGGCGACGGCCGCAACGACAACGCGGCGCTCACGATCTTCCGCCACTACGACAGCGCGAGCGTCGTCAAGGGCATGGTGGGCGATACGCCGCGCACCGCCTGGGTCATCGGCTATCCGTTGCTGGAGCGCATCCACTACCTGCTGGTGGCCGATTACGACGTCTACGGCAACGTCGGGCACCAGCTCAACTCGCGGATGTACATGGACTTCCTCCGGATGGAGGGCGAGTTCAACTTCATCGCGCTGCTGCCGCGCGCGCAGCGCATCCCCACGCGCGACGCCTGGTACCGCGGCGACAGCCGGAGCACGCGCGAGCAGGTCTACGGCGGCAAGGGCACCACGCTGCGCTCCGAGAGCGATGTGCGCTACAAGACCTCGGATGCAAGGCGCGAGCTGATGGAACAGATGAAGACGCGGCTCGCGCCGGTGCTGGACACACGCCTCGACCTTGCGCTTAACGCGCCCCCCGCTCTGCGTGCGCCGCTGCGCGACCTCGCCGCCATCAGCGGCACGTCCTTGCAGTGGCTGCCCGAAGTGGCGTTGCTCGTCATCGACACGCCCGACGGCGCAACCAGTACCTTCACGCTGCTGCGCGACACCGGGCATGCCAGCGTCTCGCACCTGGTCGGCGAGAAGCGGGAGCTGCGGCCCGAGGAGGACACCCTCACTGTCGTGCCCGGCATCGTCGGCAGCTATCCGAATGCGTTCTACCGCCTTGATGTCGCGCAGATTCCCGCGCTGGCCGATGCGATACGCCAATTGCGCTCGGAGAGGGACTACACCGTCTTCTCGCAACGCTGGGCCGTACGTCGCACCAATCCGGCGTTCTGGGCCGTCAGCGACGACGTGCTCGCGCGCTATCGCAAGACGCAGCCCCTGGAAGCAGGTGTGCTCGACTACAACCGGCTCGAGAATCGCTGACGGCTCAAGGGGGCGGCCGCGTGCGGCCCGTTTGCAGCGCGTCCATCACCTTAGCCTCCGCACCAGTCGAAGTCAGCATGTCGGGGGTCAGCACGGCATTGGTCTGGATGATGCGAGCCACGCATCCGGTCCAGCCCGTCTGGTGGCTGGCGCCCACGCCCGCGCCGGTGTCGCCGTGGAAGTACTCGTGGAACAGCACAAGGTCGCGCCAGTGCGGATCGTCCCTGAACTTGTGCGCGCTGCCGTTCGCCGGCCGCGCGCCGGAGGCGTCGCGCAGGAACAGGCGGGTGATGCGCTCGCCCAGTTCGTGCGCCACTTCCATCAGCGTCATCATCTGGCCGGAGCCGGTCGGGCATTCCACGGTGAAGTCGTCGCCGTAGTACGCATACAGGCGCAGCAGCGCCGTGATGAGCAGGAAGTTGATCGGCATCCACACCGGGCCTCGCCAGTTGGAATTGCCGCCGAACATGCCGGAGTCGGAGTCGCCCGGCACATAGCCCACGCGGTACTGCCCGCCGGCATGCTCGAACACGTAGGGGTGTTCCAGGTGTTGGCGCGACAGCCCGCGAATGCCGTGCGGGCTGAGGAATTCGGACTCGTCGAGCATGCGCGACAAAAGCCGCCGCATCTTCCTCTCGTCGACGATCGCCAGCATGCGGCGCCCTGCCACGCCGGGCCGGTCGGGCAGGTGCATGCTGCCCCGCAGCTCGGGATGGCGCATCAGGTACTCGGCGGCGCGCTTGCGGAAGTTGGGCAGCTTTTCGAGCGTGCCTTCCTCGAAGATCGCGACGGCGGCCAGCGGCAGCAGCCCGACGATCGAGCGCACCTTCAGCCGCTGGGCGTTGCCGTCCGGCAACCGCAGCACGTCATAGAAGAAGCCGTCTTCCTCGTCCCACATCTCGTCGTTGCACTCGCCCACGCGGTCCATCGCGCCGGCGATCGACAGGGTGTGGTGGTAGAACTTCTCGACGAACTCCTCGTACAGCGGCTCATGCACCGCCAGCTCGCCGGCAATGCGCAACATCTGCTGGCTGAAGAACACCATCCACGCGGTGCCGTCGGCCTGGTCGAGGTAGCCGCCGGTGGGCAGCGGCTTGGAGCGGTCGAACACGCCGATGTTGTCGAGCCCGAGGAAGCCGCCCTCGAACACGTTGGCGCCGGTGCGGTCCTTGCGATTGACCCACCAGGTGAAGTTGACCAGCAGTTTCGAGAAGGCGTACTTCAGGAACTCGATGTCGCCGTCGTCGTCTCGATGCTCCTTGTCGACGAGGTAGAGCTGCATCGTCGCCCAGGCGTGTACCGGTGGATTCACGTCGCCGAAGTTCCATTCGTAGGCCGGCAACTGGCCGTTGGGATGCAGGTAATCGTTGCGAAGCATCAGGCCGAGTTGCTGCTTGGCGAACTCGGGGTCGACCATGCCGAGCGGGATCATGTGGAAGGCCAGGTCCCACGCGGCGTACCACGGATACTCCCACTTGTCCGGCATCGAGATGATGTCGTCGTTGAACATGTGGCCCCAGTCGATGTTGCGCACGCCCAGGCGCCGTCGCGCCTGTGGTACGTCAGAGCCCGCGCCGTGCTCGTCGAGCCACAGGCCGACGTCGTAGTAGAAGTACTGCTTGGACCACAGCATGCCGGCCAGCGCCTGCCGCATGACGTTCGCGCGGTCCGGGTCGGCGCGCACGGCGGGCGGCGTGACGACGTCGTAGAACGCATCGGCCTCGGCCAGGCGCTCGGCGAACACGGCATCGAAGTCGGCGAAGGTCGAGGCATCGGGTTTGCGCGTGCTCAGGCGCAGGCGGATCACGCGGGTCTCGCCCGCGGCCAGCGTCATCGCGTGGTGCGCGGCGGCCTTGGTGCCCTGCTGCGCCGGGTTCACCGCGTTGGCGTTGCCATGCACCACGAAGTCGTGGAACGCGTCCTTCACATAGGGCGTTGCGTTCTGCGTGCCGAACAGGCGCGCGTTGTTGGTCTCGTTCCCGGTGAACAGCAACGGAGCGTCCGTATCGCAGCTCAGGTAGTAGTCGGACAGCGACTCCCGAAACAACGGATCGGTGTGATGCGCGTATATCGCCGCGGGGCCGTGCAGGTCGATCTTCTCCACCACGGGCTGGGTGCCGCCGCCAGGGGCCGCCCAGGTGTTGCGGTACCAGAGCGTCGGCAGCACATGCAGCGGCGCGGCATCGGGGCCGCGGTTGACCGCGGTGATGCGCACCAGGACGTCCTCGGGCCCCGCCTTGGCATATTCGACGAAGACGTCGAAGTAGCGGTTGCCGTCGAACACGCCGGTGTCGAGCAACTCGTACTCGGGTTGCAGCCTGCCCCGCTGGCGATTCGTCTGGATCAGGTCGAGGTACGGATAGGCCGCCTGCGGGTACTTGTACAGGTACTTCATGTACGAGTGCGTCGGCGTCGAGTCGATGTAGAAGTAGCACTCCTTCACGTCCTCGCCGTGGTTGCCTTCCTCGTTCGCCAGGCCGAAGGCGCGCTCCTTGAGGATCGGGTCCTGGCCGTTCCATAGCGCGAGCGCGAAGCACAGCACCTGGTGGTCGTCGCTGATGCCGCCGAGGCCGTCCTCTCCCCAGCGGTAGGCGCGGGAGCGGGCGTGGTCGTGGGTGAAGTAGTTCCAGGCGTCGCCGTTGTCGCTGTAGTCCTCGCGCACGGTGCCCCACTGGCGTTCGCTGAGGTACGGTCCCCATTTCTTCCAGTCCGCGCGCTTCATGCGCGCCTCATCGAGCCTGGCTTGTTCTGCATCGTGGGTCAACGCACACCTCCGGTACTTCGGGCGAGGGGTGAAGTGTCGCGCAGCCGTTGCACTTGTGCCGCGGATTGCACCAAGGTGCAGGTGCAGCATCCCCATCAGACGACTGGAAATTTGCGCGGGAAGAAGTAGAACTATGCCACCATGATGATTCGAAGCGAGCGCCCGCCCGACCGCTGCATCGACAACGGAACCTTCAACACGCGCTACGGCGCCCTGACCTTCAACAATGGCCACCCCACCGTCGAATCGGCCGAGCACCTGGCGCAGATGCTGACCTTCAGCCGCGCCGTCGACATCTACCAGCACAACGCCGAAGCGGTCGCCATGTTCCGCTTCAGGCAGGGACTGGCCAACTCGGGCATCCGCCAGACCTGCCAGGTCGTCATCTGGAAGACCCTGCAGGAGGGCGCTGGAGAATCGACGTCCGGCGTCCGCGAAAGAGTGCAGGTGTGCAGTTTCCTGAACCTCCGCAACGGCCCCATCGTGATCGACGTTCCGGCCGGGATCGCGAGCGTGTTCGACGACATGTGGCAGCGCCCGGTGGGTGACGTTGCGCGCATTGGGCGGGCCGTGGCCAAGGGCGGGAAGTACCTGGTGCTGCCGCCTGGCGACGCGGAGTGCGACCGGCCGGGGGACGCGGAAAGCGACTGGCCGGGCTACCTCGTGCTGCGCTCGCCGACCTACGGGGTATGGATGCTGCTGCAACCGGTCGATGGTGATCCGCTGCGGGCCGTCCGTCGCTTCGCCGGGCTGCGCATCTATCCGCTGGCGCAGCAGGCATCGGGGGTGCCGGCCGTGCAGTACCTGAACCGGTCCCATGGCCCCATCGACACGAGCGCGCCCGCCGACTATCGCTACTTCGAGCAACTCGGCCAACTGGTCGAGCAGGAGCCGGCCGGCGCGGTGACGCCGCTCGAACGCTTCCACCTGGCGCAGATCGGCATGCGCTTCGGCCATCGCTTCGCGCCCGACGACACCATGAAGGCGCTCCTCGCGGAAGCTGCACTGGTTGGCGATGCCGCGGCACGCATGACTCGCAACGGATGCTCGTTGGCGGGCCATCGCGGCACGTGGCGGGGCATGCTGGCCTGAGCGCCACGAGCGTGACGATGAAGCGAGCCGTTTTCGGCGTTCTTGTCTCGGGACTGGGCGGTGCCAGCTTGACGGTCTCCGCGCAGACGAGCCAGACGACCGTCGACCGCACCGGAGTGACCCTGTTCGGTGTTGCCGACATAGCGATCGGCTACGGCGAGGGCAGCACATCGCGTCTCATCCAGCTATACAGCGGCGGCAACGCGACGTCGCGCTTCGGAATCCGGGGCGTCCAGGACTTGGGGGGCGGGCTCGCGGCGGGGTTCTGGCTCGAGGCGGGCTACACGCTCGACAACGGGCTGGGCATGGCCGGAAACTCCAACAACCAGCCCGGCGGCGCGACGCCATCGGACGTCATCTCGTTCAATCGTCGCGCGACGGTGAGCCTGATCGACCGGTGGGGTGAGCTGCGCCTGGGCCGCGACAAGACGGCTTCGTACCGCAACAGGGAGGACATGGACCCCTTCGCCAACAACGGCGTTGGCACCACCGAGCCGCAGGTCGAATCGATCGCAGGACCCACGTCGACGCGCGCGTCCAACATGGTGGGCTACTTCCTGCCCCCGGACTTCTACGGTTTCTTCGGCGAAGTCCAGTACTTCCTCGGCGAGAACGTGACCGGCACGGGCCTGCCGCCAACGCACGACGGCACGGGGTATGCGGCCCGGCTCGGTTACAGCGCCGGCAATTTCGCGCTGGCGGTGGCGGGATCGAGAGCCCGCTATGCGTCCACGGCCGACTTCGGGACTGTCCGTGTCTTCAATATCGGCGCCGCCTATGACTTCGAATTCGTCAGGATGACGGTCGGCTACTACCGCGACGAGGTGGACAGCGTGCTGCCCGTTGTCCGCAAGGGCTTCGTGCTGGGCGCCATCGTTCCGGTGGGCCTGAACCAGCTCAAGATGGCGTACTCGAGCTACGGAACGCGCGAGTCCGGCGACCCGGCGGCGCGCAAGCTGTCGCTCGGCTATGTCTACAACCTGTCGAAGCGCACCGCGCTCTACGCCACTGGCGCGTACGTGCACAACAGCGGTGGCTCGACCACTGCGCTCAACGGCGCCAGCACCGCGCCCAACCGGTCTTCTCGGGGCATGGACCTCGGGATGCGCCACAGCTTCTGACACTGCATCGTCGCGGCAGGGCACTGCGGCTAAAGTGGCGCACTTCCTCCAAGCTATACAGCAGTCATGCTGCTCCCGATGTTCGCCACACGCTTCTTCGCCCTCGTCATCGTTTCGGTCGTCGCCGGCTGCGCGTCAGGTCCTGCGCCTCGCGTCACGCGGCTGGGTGATGGCGTCTTCACGTCGCCGACCCTGCAGGAGGCGGAAGCCTACTGCCGCAATTTCGGTGCGCCGATGCGGCTCACCAACCCCAAGGTCAAGCCGGCGCCCGGCGCCGAGGTGAGCTTCCGCTGCGATTGATCGGTCTGCGCGGCTGATTCTGCGGCGCCCCCCGACACACGTGGCGCCGGCCTGAGAGACGCATTTGCGCCGGAGCGCCGGGTCTCCAAGCGCCGCAGAAAGCCGCTGGACACCTGCTGGGTTCTGGTCGGCAAATATGAAAATATTTGTGAACAGCCTTGTCCGCGGGTTGCCGGTGTGCTCCCATGGCGCCCGCTTTCTTCGGAAGCATCGGCATGCGGAACTAGACCAAAAGTCAGGTTGCCGCGCGTCGACCCGCCAGTTTCAATAGCCGCCTGCAACGACATAACAGCCGTCAGGGAGTTGACTGCATGGACGCGCATGGGGCGCGGAAGGTCGAGATGATCGAGAGCGACTTGTTGGATGACAGCGAAGCTGCGCCGCTGATACGTCTCATTGACGATGACGTGAGGTTCAGGCGTGCGCTTCACGGGGTCCTTTGCGCGGCAGGGTACAGGACGGCGCAATACGGTTCCGTCGGCGAGATGTTGCTCGACGGAATCGGAGACGCCCCAGGGTGCCTCGTGCTGGACATCCACATGCCTGGACCGAGCGGGCTGGACCTGCAGGAAATGATTGCCACGCAGCCGGAACCCTTGCCCGTCATCTTCGTGACGGCGCAGGCCACGGTGCATGAAACCTTGCGCGCCATGAAGGCCGGCGCCGCCGATTTCTTCTTCAAGCCGGTCGACAGCGATGCGTTGCTGCCGGTCGTGGCCAAGGTGATCGAGGATGACGCCGTGCGCCGCCGCGCGCGACTGCGCCAGACCGCGCTGCAAGCCCGCTATTCCAGGCTCAGCCCGCGCGAACGGCAGGTGCTTGACATGGTGGTGAATGGCGCGCTCAACAAGCAGATCGGCTGGGAACTCGGTGCGGCGGAACGCACCGTCAAGGCCCATCGCGCGCACGTCATGGAAAAGATGGAGGTGCGCTCGCTGGCCGAACTCGTGAAGGCGGTGGGGCAGCTCGAGGCGCCGCTCACCTTTGCGCCCGTGCGTGGTGGCAATTGAAAGAGAGGTCGGGCAGGAACCCGTGAGGGCTACTGCGGGCCGCCGCCGTTGCGCCGCAACATGGCCGCCAGCAGGTCGGTGTCCGGATCGGTGTACTTCCGGGCGGCGGGTGCGGCGCTGCCTGCCTCGCGCCGCTTGTCGTCGCGTGCCCTCGTGACGATCGTGCTGCCGGGCTTGCCTGGCGCGTGCGCCCTGTCCCGCGTGGCCACCACATTGACGGGCTGGCGAGGCTGCTTCACCGACGCGGTTTTCTGAGTGGGCTTGCTCGCCGCGAGCTTTCGTGGCTTGTCGGATCCGGCTTTCGATGCGCTTGGCGCCTTGACCCTGGCGGCAACCGCCACGGGTGCGGCCGCCTTGTGTTCCCCGATGGGCTTGGCCGCAACGGCCTTGGGCGGGGCCGAGGGCTCTTCGGAGATCTTTGCGACGTTTATTTCCGCAGCGGGCGCTGCTTCGACCTTCGGCGGCGCGAGGGCCGCGACTGTCGGCTTCGGCGCCTCGGCCACGACGGGCGCGGGCGAACTGGCGGGCGCGGTCGATAGGATGCGCGCCACAACCGGCGCGGGCGCGCTTGCGACCACCGCGGGCGGCGCCGCCGCCGCAACCGTCCTGGGTGCGCCCGACGTGGCCCAGAAGCCGGCCCCGATACCCATCGCGACAATGCAGCAGGCCACCGCGATCATGCCGCCCGAAATGCCCGGCGGCTTGTGGCCGCCGAGGTCGGCCAGCACGCGGGTGGGTTCCGTGGAATTTCGCGGGTCCGAAGGCGAGGAAGGCGCGGAGTCCATGAGGCTGGGCCAACGGCTCGCGGACGCCTTGTTGTTTGAATTGCTCATTTGTTTTCCCCCTGATGAACCAGTACTTTTCAGCACAAGGTGACAGCCGTCGCAGATTAGCAGGTTTTCCAATGATTCCGCCAACCTACAATTTCCGTGTCTTCGCATCGCTCACGGTTTTGCTTGTTCGCATTCGCGCTTTTCTTCTATTTCGTACTGATGGTGGCCGCGGCCGCCATTTTTTTTCTGCCGGCTGCGCGGGCGCGAGCCATGGCCGCGGCGAGCGGCGCGTGGCGGTCCTTCACCGATAGCTGGCGTCGTGCGCGGCATGGCGCCGCGCAGACCTCCGCCGCATCGGTGCGCGCCGCGGGCCACGCGGGGTCCGGCGCGATGCAGTTCCTGGTCCGGCGCCGACTCATGCTGCTCGGCGTGCTGGCGGTCGTGGCCGTTCCCGTGCTGCTGAGCGTGGTGCTGCGCAGCGGCAAGACGGTGTTCTATGAAGACGCCGCCCGCGACACCGACGAGAAGGTCGAGGCATTGCTTCGAGGCGAGCAACTGGTGCCGCCGCAAGCCTTGCCACCCGAGGTCTTCGCGACGGCCGAGGTGGAGCAGGTGCGGCCGCTGACCCGCGAAGGCAGCCGCAATTGGGATGTGCTGGACCCCGATTTTCGCGCGCGCCTGCTGCTCGTCTACAAGGTCATGAAGGACAAGCACGGCTACGACCTGGCGCTGCTCGAGGGCTACAGAAGTCCGGAGCGTCAGGCAAAACTTGCTGCTTTGGGCGAGCACGTGACGCGAGCGAAGGCAAATCAAAGTTACCATCAGTATGGTCTGGCAGCAGACAACGCGTTCTATCGAAATGGCAAGCTCGTCATTTCCGAGAAGGATGCGTGGGCGATGGAGGGCTACCGCCTGTATGGCGAAGTGGCCGAGTCGCTCGGGCTTGTCTGGGGCGGCCGGTGGTCGTTCAAGGACTACGGGCACGTGGAATACCGCAGGCCAGGTTTCAAGCTGCCACGGGATTGACATTGTGTGAGTTGCGCGCCGCCAAGAATGCGGTGCGCAGGGCAGCCAAGGGAGTAGATAAAAATGAATCGACCGCACAACGTGCCGGGCGATGGATCCGACTGTCACGGCGTCTCCGATGCCGCGTCCAGCAATCAATCGACATCATCAAGCCGCCGCGGCATGCGCGCGGATTCCGGCCGAGCGCCCTGCGCCATGACCGCTGCCGCATCGCGGCCCGCCTGAGTCATGAGTCGCTTCTTCAGTTTCCTGCTGGACACGCGCACGCTGTCCGCCATCGGGTTCCTGGCGCTCGCCGGGGTCCTGTTCCTGGGCGTGCAACAGCTCGAACTCGCGCTGATGTGGGCCGTGGCCGCGTTCTCCGTGGCCCTGGGCATCTGGCTGGTGGTCTGGCTCATCCGCCGCTGGCGCAGGCGCAAGGCCAACCAGGAGCTCGGCGACATGCTGGAGCACCAGGGCGAGACGGCCCCGGTCACACCCGTCGCCGACCCCGCGCGACGGGCCGAGATCGAGGTGCTGCGCGCCCGCATGATCGAGGCCGTCAAGACCATCAAGACCTCCAAGATCGGCCAGGTCTCGGGCAACGAAGCCCTGTACGAACTGCCCTGGTACATGGTCATCGGCAACCCCGCCGCCGGCAAGAGCACGGCCATCCTCAATTCAGGCCTGCAGTTCCCGTTCGCGGAAAAAGGCAACGCGGTCATCCAGGGCATCGGCGGCACGCGCAACTGCGACTGGTTCTTCACCACCGAAGGCATCGTGCTCGACACGGCCGGGCGCTACTCGGTGCACCAGGAAGACCGCAAGGAATGGTTCGGCTTCCTCGACCTGCTCAAGAAGTACCGGCCCAAGGCGCCGATCAACGGAATCATCGTGACGGCCAGCGTGCCGGAACTCATCGGCAACCGCCCCGACTTCGCAATCGAACTGGCCAAGAGCCTGCGCGAGCGCGTGCAGGAACTCACTGAGCGGCTGGAGATCTTCGCGCCGGTCTACGTGATGTTCACCAAGGCCGACCTGATCACCGGCTTCGCCGAATTCTTCGGCGACAGCGACAAGGTCGAGCGCGACCGCGTCTGGGGCGCGACGCTGCCCTACGAGCATGACGAGAAGCAGGATGCCGTCGCGCTGTTCGACGAGCGCTTTGACGAGCTCTACACCGGCTTGAAGGAAATCAGCGTGGCGCACATCGCCACGCGCCGCAACACCAATCCATCGCCTGGACTGCTGATCTTTCCGCTGGAGTTCGCGGCCACCAAGCCGGCGCTGCGCGCGTTCCTGTCCACGCTGTTCGAAAGCAATCCGTTCCAGTACAAGCCCGTGTTTCGCGGCTTCTACTTCACCAGCGCGTTGCAGGAAGGCACGCTGCGCAGCCTGTCGACCGAGCGCATCGCATCGCGCTTCGGGCTTCGGCTGACCGACCCGTCGAGCAAGGCGAAGGAGGTCTATTCGCAGAACGGATTCTTCCTGCGCGACCTGTTCTCCAAGGTCATCTTCGCCGACAAGAAGACAGTCCGCCAGTTCTCCAGCCCGATGAAGACGCGCCTGCGATACCTGGTCTTCTTCGGCTTCGTCACCGCGCTCGGCCTCATGCTGGGCGGCTGGACCTGGTCCTACCTGGGCAACCGGCAACTGATCGAGAACGTGCAGGCCGACCTCGACAAGGTCGTGAAGCTGCAGGCTGGCGGACCCGGGCTCAAGGCACGCTTCGAGAGCCTCGGCATCCTGCAGGACCGGATCGAGCAACTCGAGAAATTCCGCAGCGACCGACCGCTGGCGTTGTCACTGGGCCTCTACCAGGGCAACGCGCTGGAGGACAAGCTGCTGGCCGAGTACTACGGCGGCATCAAGCAGCTCATGCTGTCGCCGGTGTCGGACAACCTGCAGGCTTTCCTGAAAGAGGTCAACGCCCACCCGGAGTTGCTGAAGCGCCCCAACGTGCCGCTCGCCGACGGCGCCCCGCCGGCGGTGACGCCCGTCGTGGCCACCCACGCTTCCCCGCGCGCCGATGCCGGCGGCCTGTATGCCGGCTCATCGCCCACCGATGTCCAGGACACGTACAACGCCCTGAAGACCTACCTCATGCTGGCCGACAAGCGGCACGTCGAGACCGCGCACCTGACCGACCAGATCTCCCGCTTCTGGCGTGTGTGGCTCGAGGCCAACCGTGGCGACATGACGCGCCAGCAGGTCATCCGCGATGCCGAGCGCGCGATCAGCTTCTACCTCAGCCGCGTCGGCGACGACAACTGGCCGGTGATCACCGACATCAATCTCACGGCGGTCGAGCAAACGCGCGACGCCCTGCGTCACGTGGTGCGCGGCATGCCGGCGCGCGAGCGCGTCTATGCCGAGATCAAGGCGCGCGCATCGACCCGTTTCGCGCCGATGACCGTGTCGCGCATCATCGGCGGCGCCAGCACAGGGGAGAGCGAGGCGGTCATCGCAGGCAGCACGGCGATCTCGGGCGCCTTCACCCGCGAGGCCTGGCGGCAGTACGTCGACCAGGCCATCCGCGACGCGGCCAATCGCGAGACGAGCAACAAGGACTGGGTGCTGAACGTCGCCAGCAACGACGACCTCACGCTCGAGGGCAGCCCGGAGCAGATCCGCAAGACGCTGGTCAACATGTACAAGCTCGAGTACGCGAAGGAGTGGAGGCGTTTCCTCCAGGGCATCGCCGTGCGCGACCTTGCCAATTTCGACCAGGCCGTCGGCGCGATGAACGTGCTGGGCGACCCACAGAACTCGCCGATCCGCAAGGTGTTCACCACCGTCTACGACCAGACATCCTGGGACAACCCGTCGGTAGTCAATGCCGGATTGCAACAGGCCGGCACCGGCGCCATGGCATGGGTCAAGGGGCTGTTCTCACGCGCCACGCCGTCGCAGTTGAACGTCAACGTCAACATCGATGCCAGCAACCCGGTCGAGATCCCGATGGGGCCCGTGGGCAAGGAGTTCGCAGGCGTCGGCCGCATCGTCGTGGACCGCGACAACACCTCGTTGTTGAAGGGCTATCTGAACGCGTTATCGAAGTTGCGGACGCGCTTCAACCAGATCAAGAACCAGGGCGACCCCGGCCCCGGCGCGCGCCAGCTGATGCAGCAGACGCTCGACGGTAATGGCTCCGAACTGGCCGACGCGCTCAAGTACGTCGACGAGCAGATGCTGACCGGCATGGACCCGTCGCAGCGCCAGGCTCTGCGTCCCTTGCTGGTGCGCCCGCTGCTGAGCGCGTATTCGGTGACGATCCAGCCGACCGCGGTCGAATTGAACAAGGTCTGGAGTGCGCAGGTCCAGCAGTTGTTCCAGCAATCGCTGGCGACCAAGTACCCGTTTGCGGCGCGCTCCACCATCGAGGCCGCACCGGCTGAAATTGCGCAGGTTTTCGGACCCGAGGGCGCGATCGGCAAGTTCGTTGCGACCACGATGGGGCCGCTGGTCAATCGGCGTGGAGATCTGCTTTCTGCGCGCACCTGGGGCGACGAAGGCTTGCGCCTGAACCCGGAATTCGTCGGCGGCTTTGCGCAATGGGTCGCACCGCTGGCCGGGGGCGCGGCGTCCGGCGGCGCGGCGGCGGCACAGCCGCAGACCCTGTTCCAGATCCTGCCGCAGCCGGCGTCGGGCCTGACCGAGTACGTGATCGAGATCGATGGCCAGCAACTGCGCTACCGCAACACGCCGCCGCAATGGTCCAACTTCGTCTGGCCCAACGCGCAGGGCACGCCGGGTTCGAAGATCAGCGCCGTGACCTTCGATGGCACAACGGTCGAACTGGTCAACGAGCCGGGCAACTTCGGGCTGGAGAAGCTCTTTGCCACTGCGCAGCGCAAGAAGCTGCCTGACAACAGTTTCGAGCTGACGTGGAGCAAGGGCACTGCCTCCGTCTCGGTGAAGCTGCGCCTGATCCAGAGCGCGCAGGCCGGCGCCAGCAGCTCCGACTCGCCGCAGGGCAAAGGATTGCGCGGCATCGCGTTGCCCGCATCGGTGGTCGATGTCCGCCCCGTGGCCTCTGCACCGGGTGCAGCAGCACTCGCGCCCGCTCCGGGCGGCGCGGTAATGACAGGAGCGACCCCATGAGCCATCCGTCGCTCCAGGCCCAGCAAATGTCGTACTTCGGCAAGCTGCCGATGCGCGGCGATTTCGTCAAGGGCATCTACAACCCGCAATTGCTGCGCGTGCTCGACAACTGGCTCTCCCAAGGCATGGAACTCCTGTCCGAGGATCCGCGCTGGAAGCTCATCTACGACGATGCGGCGCCGCTGCATTTCGTGTGCCTTGGCTCGCGCAGCCGCCTGGCCATCGCGGGTCATGTGCGGCCCAGCCACGACGAGTCGTCGCGCCGCTATCCGTTCCTGGCGGCGGTGCCGCTGGACGTCGAAAGGGCGACCGATTTCATGAGCGGCGCGCCGGCCTTGCTGCAGCCGTGGTGGGACACGGTGTCGCGGCGTGTGGCCGACCTTGAGACGAGCCGCGACATCGAGGCCGACCTGCGCAGCCTCGAGGCCGTGCCCTGCCATGTCGAAACCATCTTCAAGGGCTCCAGCGCGCAAGCGGCCTATCAGAACTTCATTCGCGACTACAGCCTGCTGCGCATCGAACAGACGCTCAACTCCGACGGCCACAAGGTGTCGCTGCGGCGCTTGACGCTGGCGTTGGGCCTGCTGCTGCAACCGGTCATGGCCAGCACGGTGTCGCATCTCGAGAAGGGGCTGACCCTGCCGCTGCCGCGCGATCCGTTCCTCCAGCCGTTGCTTGCGACCTTCTGGCTCGACATCGTGTCCAGGTTCTTCGCGAGGGCGGACTTCGAGCTGGTGCTCTGCGTCTCGGCCGTCAGCGGCCTGCCGCGCCTGATCGTCGGGTTCAACGGGCTGTCGCCACGGACGCTGCAGAGCGTCCTGCACCTGCAGGTGCATGCCGAGCAGAACATCGAGATCGACAACCCGGAATGGGTTGAGGAAAGCATTCACAGCAACTACGCGATGTACAAGCTGGTGAGCTATCTCGAGCAGCCGCAGTTGCCGCTGGAAATCGTGTTGTCCGCGTTTCGCGAAGTCTTCATCGGGGATTGAGATGCGCAAATTGAATATCGCGTCGTTGCGCATCCTGGCCTGGGCCGGGCTCCTTGCGTTGTCGCCGCCGACGCAGGCCCAGTCGCCTGCAATCGCACCCGCGCAGGGCGCCAACATCGAAAGCCCGGGCGGTACCGCCGGCAAGCCGGAGCAGGTCGTGGCGGGCGGCCAGGTGCCCGACGAGGCGACGCGCGCCGCAGTCATCGGCGCATTGCGCCAGGTCTATGGCCCGGCCAACGTGATCGACCGGATCGAGGTCGTCAGTTCCGTCGGGACGCCAGCCAATTGGTCGGCCAATGTGCAGAAGCTGCTCAACCCTTCGCTCAGGCAGATTCATCGCGGGCAACTGCAGATCCAGGGCACCCAGATCACCGCGCAAGGTGAAGTCGGCAACGAAGCGCTGCGCCAGAAGATCGTCAGCGACATGGCCAGCGCGCTGAATCCGACCTACACCATCAAGAACAGCCTTCGGGTGCCGGCGTCCGAGCAGGTCGTGGTGGACCAGGCCCTCGGCAACCGCATCATCGAGTTCGAAGTCGGCAGCGCGACGCTCACAGCGAAGGGTCGGGCCATCCTCGACGAGATTGCCGCAGCGCTGGCAAAGCTCAGCAACAAGTCGGTGGCGATCATTGGCCATACCGACAACTCCGGCAACCGGGCGTCGAACCTGGCGTTGAGCCAGGCGCGAGCGGAGGCCGTCAAGGGGTACCTGGTCGGCAAGGGCATCGATCCTGCCACCATGACCACCAGTGGCGTCGGGCCGGACCAGCCGCTGGCGGGCAACGACAACGACGCGGGCCGCGCGCGCAATCGACGCATCGAGTTCAGGGTCGGGCGCTGAACTGAGCGCCTTTCCCCGGGGAGGGTGGCCTTCCCTCAGTTGCCGTCTTCCGGTGTTTGCCCGCGGACGCCGAGCAGGTCTTCCAGTTGCGCGAGTTCCTGCTCGTTCTTGACCACGTTGCGCAGCCAGGCATGCAGCGACATGTTGGCCCAGGACGCTGCCTTCTTGGCCATGTACGCCGTCGGGCTCGAAGGCTCGGTGCGCTCGAAGAAATCCGCCACCTCATTGAGCTGCGCGATCGCCTGGGCCCGGGTGTGAATGCCGCCGCGCTGCGGGGCTGCGACGGCGCCGGGTGCCTCGCCGATGGGTGTTGCAAGCATGCGCTCGACGCGTTGCAGCGATTCGTCGTTGGCGACTGGCGCGGGTGGCGCGGCTGCGCGGCCGAGTGAAACACCGGCATCACGCGCAAAGCGCTCGATGATGGCGCGAACGGACTCCAGCATGTCCTTGACCCGCGCAAAGCTCGGCCCCTGCGAGTCGGTGCGCGCGTCGAAGACCTGTTCGAAGCGCTTCACGGACGCCTCGCAGGCCGACAGGTCGGCATGCACGGCCTGCAGGAACTTTGCCGGCGTCGCACGACGCACGCGGTCGAACTGATCGGTCGTGATCTTGCCCCGCGTCAGTTCGTCGGCGTCGGATGGCGCGCGCTTGACGGCCTGCTCGAGGGCGAGGGCCTGCTCCCAGGCGTGGGCGCCGTAGGAGATCTTCCCGTCGTTCACGATCGGCGCGCGTCGCACGAGTTCGATGGAGCGCGATGCCAGCCAACTGACACTGCCAAAGCGCATGTCCATGTCGCCGTCTTCGGCTTGGGGGTGCAGGTCGTCCCAATGGCACTCGCAAAGGCCGGTCAGCAAGCGGTAGCCGTCGTTCAATCCGGCAAAGCCCTGGCGGCTGGCCAGCGCGTCAGTGAGCCACACGCCGAGGCGCAGGTCCTTGGTGGAATCGGTCAGCAGCTTCTGCGACTCGGCGATGACGAAGGGCCAGTCGGCTTCCTTGAGATCGATCACCCAGTCGCCCTGCTCGAGCGATGGGTCGTCCTGCAAGCGCGCCGCCTGGATCGCGTCGAACTGGGGTGAGAAGAGCATGTCCGGCCCACAGGGGGACGGGCCGGGAATCGGGGCAAGCAGTGCGTCGAGGTCGAGCATGGTTTCAGCGGCCATCAGGGCAGGGAGATCGTGAGGTTGGCCTGGCGCGGGCCCAGGCGCACGATGTCCTGGTAGCGCTCCAGCGTGGATTGCGTGGTGCCGGACAGGTGCAGGGACAAGCCGATGAAGCCGACCAGTGCGATCAGCGAGAACACCGATGCGACGACCCACTGCGGCGCCTCGCGCTTGAGCGTGTGCGCGATCTGGTCGGGCAGGGGCCAGTGCGGCGCGAAGGGCGTGCGCTTGCCCTTGATGTTGGCGATCTCGTCGCCCAGCCGGGCCGTGAGGTAGGCCAGCTTCTCGGGGCCTTCGAGGATGTACTTGCCCTGGAAGCCGAGCAGCAGGCACATATAGAAGACTTCAAGCGTCTGCACGCGCGCCGCGCCCTGGGCCCGTTGCGCTTCGAGCATGTGGAAGAAGTTCTCGCCGGCGATCTGGTCGCCGAACAGGGCCAACTGGAGCGGCCGGCGCTCCCATTCGGGCTGGATCGCGAACTCCGGCGAGGCCAGGACGAATTCGTCGACGACGGCACAGAACGCGTATTTGCAGGCATGGACTTCCTCGGCTCCGGCGCCGAGCTTGCGCGCATTGCGCTCGAACTCCGCGAGGTAGCTGCGGATGCCGCCGAGGAACTGCTCGGCCTGCGCGGGCTGCTGCTTCTTCTTGATGAGAAAGAGCATCACAAAGCCGTCATACAGGATGTCGAGGAGCGAAGAGTCTTGTGCGGGGACGGCGCCGGCGGGCGTGAATCCCGCGGGCAGCGCATCCCCACCGAAGAGGGAGGGCGGGCGTGCTGTGATGTTCATCTGGAATGCTCCCTGCTGTGCGCTGCGGCGCGTGCTTTGTCCAATGCGTTCACGATGTCACCGCGATGAGTTCGAGCTGCATGTCGGGAATGCCGGTCGGCGCGTAGATGGCGACGCTCTGCGCCTGCAGCATGCGTTCGTAGAGAGGGCTCTTGCTGTCGACCGCGAAGTAGCACGCGCCGGCGCGGATCGGGATGGCAGGCGGCACCTGCGGCGCGTAGACCAGGCGCACGCCGGGCATGGCGGAGAGCACCAGCTTGTCGACGTCTTCCGGTGCGCCGATCTTGAATCGCGCGGGCACGGCCTCGACCAGTTCGGCCGCCGGCATGCTGGCGGTGACGGCCATGTAGAACACCGTCTTCTCGTCGATCTTGCCGGAGTCGAGCCGGCCCATGTGGAAGGCGCGCCGCGTCTCGGTCAATGTGATCGCGAAGTAGCGCGTCGAGATCACGGTGTCGAGCAGGTCGCGGATGATGTGGTCGAGTTCGGCGAATGCGGCGCCGGGCTTCTCGTGGTCGTAGGTGGGCAGGTCGTTCAGCGTGTAGGTCTTGGCGAAAGTCATCAGCGCGCCGGCAAGATTCAACAGCTCCTGGAAGAGGCGTTCCGGGTGCAGCGCCGGATGTCGAAACAGATGCGACAGCGACGCAAATGCCGCGTTGGCGGTGTGCAGGAGCCAGAACGAGGCGATGTCGCCGGAGCGGAACTCGATGATGTTCTTGCTGGCCTCGCGATGGATCCCGTAGAGCGAGTTGACCTTGGCCTGCAGCACGTCGAGCAGGCGGCGCAATTGCTGGTAGACGGTGGGCGATGTATCCACGCAAATACATGGCGGTACAAAGGCCTGGTCGAGCTCGAAGCCGCCCGATGCCGTGCGCCGGATGCGCACCACCGGGATGGAGACGAACTGCTCGCGCGGCTCGGAGTCGGCCAGCAACTTCACGGTCTTGCGCAGGTAGACCACCTCGGCGTTGACCGCATCGGTGAAGAGGTCGGGGCACTGCGTCGCGTCGCTGACGTATCGCGCGGCGAATGCACTGTCCTCCGGCTCCTTGTAGTTGTGCCCGAGTTCCCTTACCGGATGCAGCACCAGGTAGAAAGTGATCTCGTTCTGCCCGGGGCTCAGCGTGTCGAGCGCGATCGGGGGCGGCAGCTTGTCGACATGCGGCGCCGAATACGGCTCGCCGTCAGGGAATACGACTGACAGCTCCGATGCACGCAGCATGCCGCTGGCGAGCGCGTCCAGGTCGAAGCTGAACGAGCGGACGCCCCAGTAGTACGGGTGCAGCGATTGAGCGGTGTTGTGAAGGCGCGCCTCATGGTAGGCGTCCTGGCGTTGGAAATGCTGAGGGCGCAGGAAAAGGCCCTCGCCCCAAAGAACCTTGGCGGCATAGCTCACGACGAATCAACTCCCTTGGAAAACATTTGCCACGACGGGTATGGCTCCCTTGGCGCGGCGAAAAAAAGCGGTCGCAGTATCTCATGCGACCCCGAAACTTCAGCTCTTGCAGTTCACCTGCGCGAGCCTGTTGTACGTACGCGGTGGCTCGCTTTGCCCATGACCCTGGACGTCGATCACAGCACCTTGCGTGACGGTGAGCGCACAGGCGTGTGCACCGATGACGACGCCTGTCTTTTCGGCCTCTGCCGCATCGAAGGCGACACGCCATCGTTGCCCACCGGGCGAATGGAAGAGCACCACAATTCCCATGGCGTTGACCGTGCGTGGCAAGGTCTCGCTCAGGTTGAGCTGCTGGTCGGGGATGAGCGTGATGTCGCGGCTTTCGATCAGGTCATCGCCCAGCACGGCCTTGTCGCGGCCGGTGGTGACGAATGCATCGAAGGGCGCCTGGTAGAACGCCGTGGTGTCCTTCAGCTTGTAGATGCGCATCACAGCGGCCAGGGGGCGGCCGCGATCGTCGGCATTCAGGTTCTTCCCCGCGGCGATCGAGACGGGTACCTTGCGCGGCGGCTTTTGAAGCTCGGGCAACTCGGGCTTGCTCAGGCCGCTGACTTCGAGTGCGACCTTGGCAACGGTGCCCAGCGTGGCCACCGGCGATGCGCAGCCCGCGAGGGCTGCTGCGCACAGCAAAGTCGTAATGAATCGGTAGGCGGGCACGGCGTGCGCCGATTCGCACCGCGGCAAGCCCTCAAGCGAAACGGATCGAGTCCGCATTGTGTATTTCTCCCTCATGTTTGGTACGGGCCGTGACCGACCCTTAAGCAATATGTAGTATCGTTCGGCCGGGCTGGAAAGGGCGAGTGGCCTTTCCGACAAAACAGAAGACTTCAGGGAGTAGTGGTGAACAACAAGCACATTGCAAGTGCGGTGGTGGCGTTTTCTATCGCCACTGGCCTCTTGACCGGATGCGTTACGGCGCCGACGACAACGGCGGCGGCGCAGTCGTCGGAGGCATTCAGCAAGAGCATGGCGGAGGCGGACCAGGTCGCGGCAACCGACAAGGTGGGCGACAAGGAACGCGCCATCCGCATGTACCAGCAGATCGCGACCAACAACCCCAGCCGCGGGGAACCGTGGTCGCGTATCGCCCAGATCCACTTTGCGCAGGGCAACTACAGCCTTGCCATCGTCGCGGCTGAAGAAACACTCAAGCGGGATCCTTCGAACCGGCAAGCCAAGAGCGTCACGGCCGTGGGCGGTCTTCGCCTGGCCGCGCGTTCGCTCGAAGACCTTCGCAAGGACAGTTCGCTGAGCGGCGACACCACGGCCGATGCGCAAAGGCTTGCGCAACTCCTGCGCGAGACCCTGGGCACCTCGGTGCTGGTTCCTGCAACGGAGTCTGCGCGCGCCGCGACCCCCGTACGTCGGGCACCGCCTCCCAGGGCCGCACGGGCGCCTGCCGCCGCATCCACGGATGTGACGCCAGCGCCTTCACCTGCACCCGCCGCGGCCGTGAAGCCCGCAACACCCGCCAAGGCCGCGCCTGCCGCGGCATCCGCCGCCCGTTCGGGCAACGGCAATCCATTCGATGCGTTGAAGTAACTGCGTTTCTTGCAGGGAGGAAATCCATGGCTACCAAAAGACAAAGCGTGCAGAAGCGCTTGCAAAAAGTGCGTCCCCCGCGGGTGCAACTGACCTATGACGTCGAGATCGGTGACGGTATCGAACAGAAGGAGCTGCCATTCGTCGTAGGTGTGGTCGCCGACCTGGCCGGCCAGTCGCGGATCGACCAATCGAAGCTGAGGGATCGCAAGTTCGTCAACGTCGATCGCGACAACATCGACGACGTCATGCAGGGCGTTCAACCACGCGCCGCATTCCAGGTCGAGAACAAGCTCGACGCGCGCGGCGGCAGCTTCGGCGTGGACCTCACCTTCACTTCGATGGAATCCTTTTCCCCCGAGGCTGTGGTCGACCAGATCGAGCCACTGCGCAAGCTGCTCGACGCGCGCACCAAGCTGGCCGACCTGCGCAACAAGATGGCCGGCAACGGCAAGCTCGAAGACCTGCTGGCCGACGTGCTCGGCAATACCGAACAATTGCAGCGCCTGGGCAAGGACGCTGCGAAGAAGAAGGAGGGCTGAACCTATGAGCGCAGCGCAAGCAGCGGCATTCGCGGATGGCGCACAGGCCACCACCAGCCTGCTCGACCAGATCGTCGACCAGAGCAAGGTCGCGAAGTCCGAGTCCGAACATTCCCGCGCCCGCGACATCATCGGAGAACTGGTCAGCCAGGTGCTCGATGGCTCCGTCATCGTGTCGGACAACGTCTCCGCCATGATCGACGCACGCGTGGCAGACCTCGATCACCTGATCTCAGCCCAACTGAGCGCCGTGATGCATGCACCGCAATTCCAGAAGCTGGAAAGCACCTGGCGTGGCCTCGACTACCTGGTCAAGGAAACACCCACGGGATCGATGCTCAAGATCAAGGTACTGAACGCCACCAAGCGCGACCTGGTCCGCGACTTCAAGTCCGCCATCGAGTTCGACCAGAGCTCGATGTTCAAGAAGATCTACGAAGAAGAATTCGGCACTTTCGGCGGTGCGCCCTTCGGGGCGATCATTGGTGACTACGAGGTCACCCGCCAGCCGGAAGACATGTACTTCCTCGAGCAGATGTCGCATGTTGCGGCTGCCTCGCATGCGCCGTTCATCAGCTCCGCATCGCCTGAGTTGCTGGGCCTCGAGACCTTCTCCGACCTGGGCAAGCCGCGCGACATGGCCAAGGTGTTCGACACTGTCGAATACGCCAAGTGGAAGTCGTTCCGCGACTCCGAGGATTCGCGCTACGTCGGCCTGACCTTGCCGCGCTACCTCGGGCGCCTGCCGTACGACCCCAAGGAAGGCACGATCGTCGACAGCTTCAACTTCGTCGAAGACGTCGACGGTACGGACCACTCGAAGTACCTCTGGTGCAACGCAGCCTGGGCCTTTGCCACGCGCCTGACGGCAGCGTTCGATGACTTCGGCTGGTGCGCCGCCATTCGGGGTGTCGAAGGCGGCGGGCTGGTGGAAGACCTGCCCACGCACACCTTCAAGACGGACGACGGCGACATCGCGCTCAAGTGCCCGACCGAAATCGCGATCACCGATCGTCGCGAGAAGGAACTGAGCGACCTCGGCTTCATTCCGCTGGTGCACTGCAAGAACTCCGACTACGCGGCCTTCTTCGGCGCCCAGTCGCTGCAAAAAGCCAAGAAGTACAACACCGACAGCGCCAATGCCAATGCGGTGCTGTCGGCTCAACTCCAGTACATCTTCTCGGTGTCGCGCGTGGCGCACTACCTGAAGGCGATGATGCGCGACAAGATCGGCAGCTTTGCATCGGCGCAGAGCGTCGAGCAGTTCCTGAATCGCTGGATCTCGCAGTACGTGCTGCTCGACGACAACGCGTCGCAGGAGCAGAAGGCGCAGTTCCCGCTGCGCGAGGCCTCTGTCCAGGTGTCCGAGGTTCCGGGCAAGCCGGGTGTCTATCGTTCGGTCGCATTCCTGCGGCCGCACTTTCAGCTCGATGAATTGTCGATCTCGCTGCGTCTCGTGGCGGATCTTCCCCAGTCCGTCAACAAGTAGGCCGTGGTGGCTTGCCTGTGCGGTGTCAGTGTGTTGGTTTATTCCCGTAATCAAAAACTTCAGCAGGAGAGGTAAGAGTGAAAGACATCTACGTCAAATTCGGCAGCCCGGCCATCAAGGGTGAGTCGCAGGACAAGGACCACAAGGACTGGATCGAGGTCAACACCTGGCATCACACCATCGTTCAGCCTCGCTCGGCAACGGCATCCACCGCTGGCGGCCACACCGCAGAGCGTTGCGAGCACGGCGAAATGATCTTCACGAAGGACATGGACGTCGTGAGCCCGCTGCTGTACCAGCACGCTTCGGGCGGCAGCACCTTCGACGAAGTCACGATCGAATTCTTCCGCGCCGACGGTGAAGGCAAGCGTGTGAAGTACCTGGAAATCAAGCTCAAGTACGTGCTGATCTCCAGCGTGAGCCCGAGCGTGGTGGAAACCGGCGTGCCGAGCGAATCCTTCTCGCTCAAGTACGCCGCTGTGCAGTGGAAGTACATCCAGCAGAAGATCGGCGGCAACCAGGGCGGCAATTCGCAAGGCGCCTGGAGCCTGACAAAGAACGACAAGACCTATTCGGTCTGAGTCTGAGCTGCAGGCAAGAACCGCGGCAATTGCCGCGGTTCTTTTTTGGGCCGGTCGCCCCACGGCGGCCGCCCGAAGGCGGGAACAATAAATGACTGGGTTTGAACCCGGCTTGCTCGACAAGCTGTTTGACGACGATCGTCGCGGAGCGGCTTCGCCAGCGCTGCGGAATTTCTCGCTGGAGGAGATGAAGAACGTGGTGGCACGTGACCTGGAGTCCTTGCTGAACACGCGCATGGTGTTCACCGATCCCATGCTCCAGGGCCTGGAGCAATGCAAGAAGTCCATCCTGACATACGGGCTCAACGACTTCTCCGGGCGCAGCCTGGCAAGTTTCAACGACCGCTCGTTCATTTGCAGGTCGCTGGAGCAAGCGATCGCGCGGCATGAGCCGCGACTGACAAACGTCGTGGTGACGTTGGAACTCGATGGTCAGTCCAACACCAGCGTCCTGTACTTCAGCATCTCGGCCTTGCTCACATTGCCTGCGATGAGCGAGCCGGTGAATTTCGACGCGCTCCTTCAGCCCACCACCCTCCAATATTCCGTGACCCGCGGGGCCAGCAAGGCCCGCAACTACTAGGACACCATGGAAGAGTTACTGCCGTTCTACGAGCGCGAGCTTGCGTTCCTGCGCGGTTACTCGCAGGAGTTCGCGAACAACTATCCGAAGATCGCGGCACGCCTCGCGATGGCTTCGGACAACAGCGAAGACCCGCACGTCGAGCGGATGATCCAGTCCTTCGCGCTGCTGACCTCGCGCATCAGCAAGAAGCTCGACGACGACTATCCCGAGTTCACCGAGGCGCTGCTCGAGATCCTGTATCCGCACTACCTGCGTGCGTTTCCGTCGTGTTCGATCGCGCAATTCGACGGCAGCGAAGCGGTCGCGAAGTTGAGCACAGGGGTGACGGTGGAGCGTGGCGCTGTCCTCAAGTCGCGCCCGATGCAGGGTGTCACCTGCTGCTTTCGCACGGCCTACGACGTGACGCTGGCGCCGGTGCAGATCGCAGATGCGGTCTTCCATTCGGTCGTCAACCCGCCCTTGCATGTGACGCTGCCGAAGAACGCGACCGCAAGCCTGTCGGTCACGATCGAGTTGCTGGGTCAACAGACCTCGCTGCAGAAGCTGGGACTCGATCGCCTGCGCGTGTTCATCGATGCCGAGCCATCGCTCGCCATGGCGCTGGCCGACGCGATGTTCCTGAAGACTGCCGCAGTGTTTGTGGAGCCGAATCGCAGTGGCAAGTGGACGCCGGTGATGGGAGAGTTGTTGCACGAGGTCGGCTTCGACGAGGCCGATGCGCTCATCGAACTGCCCGCGCGCTCGCACCCGGCCTACCGCTTGCTGAGCGAGTACTTCGCCTTTCCGGAGAAGTTCAACTTCCTGGACATCGACCTAGGCAAGGCGCTGGAGGCCGTCGGGCCTTGCCGCACGCTGACACTGCATTGGGTAATGCGCCACCTGCGCGCCGATTCGCCGGTGTCGCGGCTGTTGGAGGGCGTATCGAGTCGGAACTTGCGGCTGGGTTGCACGCCGGTCGTCAACTTGTTCAAGCAGGCCGCGAACCCGATCCGCATCACGCACACGGCGGCGGCCTATCCGGTGCTGGGCGATGCCAAGCATGCCTCGGCCTACGAGGTCTACAGCATCGACTCGGTCACGATCGTCAAGGAAACACCGGGGGGCAAGACCTTTGTCGAGTTCCGCCCGTTCTATTCGCTGCACCACGGCGAACAGCCCAAGGAATCGGAGCACTACTGGTTCGCCCGTCGCAACGAACTGGTGGCCAGCAAGAGTCCCGGCTACGAGACCGAGATTTCCATCGTCGACATCGACTTCGACCCCGCCGCGCCGGTGACGGAGACGCTCAGTATTGACATCACCTGCACCAACCGGGATGTGTCCAACGCCATGGCGATCGGGCTTCCTGGCGGGGATCTGTTCGTCGACGGCAACACGGTCGCGCAGGGCATACGCCTGTTGCGTCGGCCGACCCGCACGCAGCGCGTGGCGCGGGGCAAGTCGGCGCATTGGCGGCTGATCTCGCACCTGTCGCTCAACCACTTGTCGCTGGTCGGCAGCGGCCTGCCGGCGCTCAAGGAAATGCTGCGCCTCTATGACCAGGGCCGCACGGCGGTGTCGAGCCGGCAGATCGAGGCGCTGGTTGCCATCGAGCAGCGGCCCGCCACGCAGTGGCTGCCGGGCAAGCCCTTCGCGACCTTCGTGCGCGGTATCGAAGTGCATATCACGGTCGACGAGGCTGGATTCGTGGGCAGCAGCCTTCAGGCATTCGCGCGCGTGCTGGACCACTTCTTCGGGCTCTACGTGCACCTGAACAGCTTCACCCAGCTGGTGATCCTGTCGTCCCGCGACAACGAGGAGCTCGTGCGATGCAAGCCACGCAGCGGCGATTCGATCCTGCTGTAATCGAGCAGCTCGCGCGCGAGCCCTACCGCTTCGAGTTCTTCCAGGCGGTGCGGCTTCTCGAGCTGGCGATGCTTCGGCGACAGGAGCGCGACGTGCATCAGCGACTCGTGCCCGGCGAGCGCATGGTGCCGCAGCGCATGCGCTTCCGGAGCTCGCTGAACCTGGGCTTTCCGCCCAGCGAGATCGAAGCCCTGCAACTGCGCAATGCCGCAGGCGAGGCGGTGTCCGGCAGCGACTGGGCGAGCCTGCCCCACCCGGATTCCGACGCCATCGACAAGGTCGAGATCACGCCGGCGTTCTTCGGCATGCTGGGAGCGTCTGGCGCGCTGCCCATTGCCTACACCGAGATCCTGCAGCGGCGCGAGCAGAACCAGCGCGACAGCGCGGCGCGGGCGTTTCTCGACATCTTCACCAACCGCGCCGCCGCGCTGTTCTACGCGGCCTGGCGCAAGTACCGGCTGCCGCTGCACTATGAGCACGAGCGCACACGCGCCTACCTGCCGGCATTGCTGTCGTTGTCAGGCCTGGAACACAAGGCGCAGCGCCAGCCATTGCAGGAGGGCGACGGCCGGGTGTTCGACGAGAGCGTCGCTGGCTACGCGGCCGCGGTGCAGCACCGGCCGATGTCGGCAGTGTTCCTGCAACGGGTGCTGTCGGACTACTTCAAGAGCCGGATCCGCGTGGAGCAGTTCCTTGGCAAGTGGTACGACGTACCGAGATCGCAGATGTCGCAACTTGGGGGCAACAACATCCAACTGGGGCACACGGCGCTGGCGGGCGTGCGCGTCTGGCAGCGCGACCTGCGCATCCGGCTGTGGATCGGGCCGCTCAAGCGCACGCAGTTTCGCGATTTCTTTCCCGGAAAAGCGCATGCAAAGGCGCTGGAAAAGATGCTCGGCCTGCTGGCGGGCGTCACCGTCGAATACGAGGTGCGACTGATCCTGGCCAAGGAGGAAGTGCGCTCGGTGACGCTCGACGAGCCGCTGGGCAGCCATCTTGGCTGGGACAGCTTCCTCACCACGCGCGCCGCACCGCAGGACCGCAGCGACACCTCGTACGAACTGCATCCATTGAATAACTGAACTTCCAGAAGAAAAAAAGCAATGAGCACATCACTCAAGACGCTGATCACCAAGCTCAACCCTTCCGCGCGTGCCGCGACCGAACGTGCGGCCAACCTGTGTCTCTCGCGAGGGCACTATGAGGTCGACCTGGAGCATCTGTTTCTTGCGCTCCTGGAGCAGCCGGGCAACGATATCGCGCGCGTGCTGCGTGCCAACCGAATCAGCGCGACTGCGCTGCAGTCCGACCTGGAGCGGGAGATCGGCGCGTTCAAGAACGGGAACACGCGGACGCCGGTGTTTTCGACGTACCTGCAGAAGCTGTTCCAGCACGCGTGGCTGCTGGCCTCGCTCGATGCCCATGTCACGGCGATCCGCTCCGGACACTTGCTGCTTGCGTTGCTGACCGAGCCCGACTTGTCGCAGCTTGCGCAGCGCGGGTCGCCGCTGTTCGCCAGGATCCGCCTGGAAGACCTGAAGCACGATTTCGACAAGCTCACGGACGGCTCCGATGAGTCTGCCTATGCCAGTGCTGCCCGTTCGTCGGTGGACGCGCCGGCATCCGGGGCTGAAGCGGGCGTGGTGCAGGGCAAGACGCCGGCACTCGACCAGTTCACCACCAACCTCACGCAGCGCGCGCGTGATGGTGCGCTCGACCCGGTGATCGGCCGGGATGCCGAGATCCGCCAGGTCATCGACATCCTCATGCGGCGCCGGCAGAACAACCCCATCCTGACCGGCGAGGCCGGCGTCGGCAAGACCGCGGTGGTCGAGGGGCTGGCGCTGCGAATCGCCGCGAACGACGTGCCGAAGGTGCTGCACGGCGTGGAAGTGCACACGCTCGACATGGGCTTGCTGCAGGCCGGTGCGAGCGTGAAGGGGGAGTTCGAGAACCGCCTGAAGAACGTCATTGCCGAGGTCAAGAAGAGCCCGCATCCGATCATCTTGTTCATTGACGAGGCGCACACCATGATCGGCGCGGGCGGGCAGGCTGGCCAGAACGATGCGGCCAACCTGCTGAAGCCGGCGCTGGCGCGCGGCGAGCTGCGCACCATCGCTGCGACCACCTGGGGCGAGTACAAGAAATACTTCGAGAAGGACGCGGCGCTGGCACGTCGATTTCAGGTGGTGAAGGTCGAGGAGCCGAGCGAATCGCTGGCCTCCGCGATGCTGCGCGGCATCGTGCCGCTGATGGAAAAGCACTTCAACATTCGCGTGCTGGACGAGGCCATCACCGAGGCGGTGCGCCTGTCGCATCGCTACATCAGCGGTCGGCAGTTGCCGGACAAGGCGGTTGGTGTGCTCGACACGGCTTGCGCCAAAGTAGCGCTGGGGCAGAGCGCGACGCCGGCGTTGATCGAGGAAGTGCGCAAGGCTATCGATCGGCTCGATGCCGAGGCGGCTGCGCTCCAGCGCGACACGCTGGCGGGCGGCCGGCATGAGGCGCGGCTGGCTGAACTGGCTGAGCAGAAGGCAGCTGTGCAGGCATCGTTGGTGGAGTACGAGGCCAAGCTCAAGAAGGAAGGCGAACTGGTCGAGCGCATCAGGGCCTTGCGCGCGGAGCGGGAGGCCGCGCCTGTCGTGTCCGCGCCCGGGGAGGCGGATGACAAGGCGCCTGAAAAGGCGGCGACGCCCAAGTCTTCCGCTCGGGGCAAGAAGGCCGCAGTTGGCGCAGCGCCGAGTGAGTTGGATGCATTGCTCGCCGAACTTCGCGCGTTGCAAGGTGAGACGCCGATGGTGCCCTTGCAAGTTGACGGGCATGTGGTCGCGGAGATCGTCTCGGCCTGGACCGGCATTCCGCTCGGCCGCATGGTGAAGGATGAGATCCGCACCGTGCGCAAGCTCGACAAGCTGCTTGCCGAGCGCGTCATCGGGCAGGACCATGCGCTGGCGGCGGTAGCCCAGCGCGTGCGAACGGCGAGCGCCCGACTCGAAGATCCGAACAAGCCGCGCGGCGTGTTCATGTTCGTCGGCCCGTCCGGCGTCGGCAAGACCGAGACGGCATTGGCCCTGGCCGACATCCTCTATGGCGGCGAGAAGAAACTGATCACCATCAACATGAGCGAGTACCAGGAGGCGCACAGCGTGTCGGGGCTCAAGGGTTCGCCGCCCGGGTACGTGGGCTACGGCGAGGGCGGCGTGCTGACCGAAGCGGTGCGCCGCGCGCCCTACAGCGTGGTGCTGCTCGACGAGGTCGAGAAGGCGCATCCCGATGTGATGGAGATGTTCTTCCAAGCCTTCGACAAGGGGATGATGGACGACGCCGAAGGCCGCGAGATCGACTTCCGGAACACGCTGATCATCCTCACGTCGAACATCGGCTCGCCGCAGATCATGCAGGCCTGCCTGAACAAGTCCGGTGACGAACTGCCCGCGCCCGATGTGCTCGCGGAGGCACTGCGCCCGGCGCTGATGAAGTCCTTCAAGCCGGCCTTCCTGGGTCGGCTGAAAGTGGCGCCTTTCTATCCGATCACGGACGAGGTGCTGGTGCAGATCATCGAGCTGAAGCTCGGCCGCATCCGCGACCGCATCGCGGTCAACCACAAGGCGGTTTTCGAATGGGACGCGTCGCTGGTCGATGCGGTGCTGGCGCGTTGCACGGAGGTGGATTCGGGTGCGCGCAACGTCGATCACATCCTCAACGGCACCTTGCTTCCCGAGATTGCCGAGGCCGTGCTTGCACGCATGGCGGACGAAGCGCAGATCGGCAAGATCAAGGTCGGCTCGGCGAAGAACGGCGACTTCAAATACAGGATCACGTGAGCCCGTCTTGACGGCCGAGGGGCCGTCGGTGAAGAGTGATGAGTGAACAGGGAGAGAACAAAAATGTCCGTCAGTCCATTGCAAGTCGGCAACCTGCTGCGCGCAGGCTTCGAGCAACGCCACCGCCTGCTGGTGCTGCACACGCCGCTCGGCGCCAACCGCCTGCTGGCAGAGGCGCTCGATGGGGAGGAGTCCATCGATGCCGGTGGCTTCCGCCTTGAACTGAGCACGCTCTCCGATGATGCGCACATCCCTCTCAAGAGCCTGATCGGCCAGGCTGTTCGCCTCGACCTGCAGACGGCGCAAAGCCGCACTGAACTGCGACCCTTCCACGGTCATGTCACCGAAGCTCAACTGATCTCCAGCAATGGCGGTTTCGCCCGCTACCGCCTGGTCATCGAACCCTGGTTCAGCTTCCTGCAGTGGCGGCAAGACAGCTATCTGTTCCAGGACAAGGCCGTCTTCGACATCGTCGAGGCCGTCTTCGCGGACTACCAGACCCAGGGCAAGCTCAGCCCCCAATGGCGCTGGGACATCGCCGACCGCAGCGTCTACCCGCAGCGTGGCATCACCACCCAGTACAACGAAAGCGACCTGGCTTTCGTGACTCGTCTACTGGCCGAAGAGGGCCTGTTCTACTGGTTCGAACACCAGTCCGCCAGTGGTGAGAGCCTGGGCCAGCACACCATGGTCATCGCCGACCACGCCGGTGCGTTCAAGCCCAACGCGCAAGCGGAGATCCGCTTCCACCGCGCCGATGCCAGCGAGGCCGAGGACAGCATTCAGCAATGGCACGCACGCCGACAACTGCAAACCAACAGCCTGAGCCAGGTGAGCTGGGACTACAAGTCCGTCAGCCCGCGGCCTCTGCAGGAAGCCAGCAACCACACCAACAGCCTGCGCCACCGCACCCTGCACCGTGCCGACGACCCGGGGCACTACGCGTGGGAGACCAGCGCGCAGGGTGCGCGCCTTTTGCGCAACGCCATCGAAGCACTGGAACTGCGCAACAAGGCCTTCGAGGGAGAAGGCACCGCCCGCACACTGAGCCCGGCCAGCACCTTCACGCTGACCCAGCACCCGGTGCATGACCGTGACGGCGCGGAAGACCGGCGCTTCGCCGTCCTGACCGTGCGCCACGTTGCGCGCAACAACCTCGATGAGGACCTCCAGCGTGCAGCCAACGAGGAGCTGGGTGCGCCCGACCTGGCGCAGGACTTACCGGTCGTTGCGGACGACGGCAAAGGCAACAAGGCTGGAAAGTCCAACAAGGGCAACGCCAGCGAAGCCGTCCCCCACTACCGCAACCACTTCAGCGCCGTGCGCGCCGCGATCCCGTACCGCCCGCTCACCCTGGACGGCAAGGGCCGCGCAATCCACCCCAAGCCCACCATCCAGGGCAGCCAGAGCGCCATCGTCATCGGTGCGGGCGATGTCATCCACACGGACAGGGACCACCGCATCAAGGTCCAGTTCCACTGGCAGCGCGGCGGCGGCTCCAGCAGCCGCCTTGCGCATCCGGCCGGCGACAACAACGCCCCCGCCGCCCACCAACTCGGCGCCTGGGTGCGCGTGGCCACCGCGATGGCCGGCACCAACTGGGGCCAGGCGGGTGCGCCACGCACCGCACAGGAAGTGCTGGTCGACTACCTGCACGGCGACATCGACCGCCCCGTCGTTGTCGCGGCCCTGTACAACGGCCAGGGCGAGCCCGATGCCCAGTACAACCGGAAGCAGCTCGGCGCGGCCAACGCCACCGGCAATGCGCCCGCCTGGTTCGCCGGCCAGGAGGGCGAGCACGCCCACAACGCCGTCTACAGCGGCATCAAGACCCAGGAGATGCGCGCCAGCCAGAGCGGCACCGGCGGCTACAACCAACTCGTCTTCGACGACACCCCGCAGCAAAGCCGACTGGCACTGGCCACCACGCAAGCCTCCAGCCGGCTGCACCTGGGCCACCACAAGCAACAGAACGACAACCAGCGCGGCAAGGACCGCGGCCACGGGGCGGAACTGGCCACCACCGCCCAGGGCGCGATCCGGGCCGGCTCCGGCTTGCTGGTCAGCGCCCATGCGCAACCGAACGCGACCGGTCCCTTCATGGCCAGTCGAGAGGCGCAGAACCAGACCACGCAGGCACGAGAACTCGCCGAGTCACTGGCGGAAAGCGCGCAGACCCAGAAGGCCATGCTCAAGGGCGAGGCCAAGCCCGACAAGCTGGAGCCGATGGAAGGGCTCAAGCACGTGGCGAAGGTGCTGGGGACGACAGAGGGCGGCTCAGGCGCGGGTGGAAGCGATGACGACGGCGATATCAAGGCCACCGGTGGCGGCCAGGGCACCGTGACCGCGTGGAGCGAACCGCACCTGCAACTCACGGCGCCGATGGGCATCGGCATCGCCACGCCCAAGGAGGCGGTGATTGTGAGCGGGCAGACCAGCACGATCGTCGCCAACGAAGACATCGACCTGATGGCGCAAGGCCAGGCGGCCATTGCCGTGGCCAAGGGCGTGAGCCTGTACACGGTCGGCACCAAGGCCAAGGCGGAAGAGCCCAACACCGAGCGCGGTATCAGCCTGCATGCGGCCAGCGGCAAGGTGAAGCTGCAAAGCCAGAGCGGCGCCACGAAGATCGCGGCGGACAAGAAGGTGACGATCGCGAGCGTGACGAAGGAGATCGAGGTGGAGGCGCCGACGCATGTGCTGCTGACGGTGGGCGGGGCGTACGTGAAGCTGGAGGGGAGCAGCATCAAGATTCATGCGCCTGGGAGGGTGATGTTTCATGGGATGCATTCGATGGTGAGTTCGATGGGGGATAGGGCAAGCAATTCGGTGGACGGCGCGACATACAAGGGCTGTGCACCAAGCTCCATAGCAGCCGCCGCGTCACAAAGCGCGACTGTGGCACTTGGTTGATCGAGATGGAGTCATCAATCACCGTCGAGGCCGTCGCAAGGCATATCTCGCATGAGCTGCATCGACAGCTAGGTTTGCCCCATGCACCGAACTGCTTTCTGATTTTGGACTCCGTGCTGCGTCCAATCACTGATGCGGACGCCATTGCATCGGACTATCTGGAGCACTCGCAAACTCCGGTGCGGCTCGAGCCGAATGTTGATCCGACGCATTGGCCGGTCTTGGTGGGTTTTGACACCGGCAGGTTTGCCGGCAGTGAACTCCTTGCACACAGCGTCGCAGAGGCCTGCGAAGAATTGCAGGCCGATGCGCTCCAGTCCGGTGCGGGGCGTCGAATCGGCGGATGGTTGACGAGCGATTCGTCCGCCACGCAGGTTGCAAGGCATTTGCGCAACGCGATGTTGCAGCACCGTCCTGGAGTTGGATCGATTTGGCTCCGTATACATGACCCGGCCGTTCTATGGTGGCTATGGAAGTTTCTCTCCCCAGAACAGCGTCGTGCACTGTTAGGGCCAATCGATACATTCTGGATACTCGACCCCATCGGGCGTCTAACGCCGATCCGAACCGACACCACGGTTCCTGCCGGCGACGCCGGGCAGCTCACTCTCACGGACGCCTTGTGGCGGGACGTGGATTCCATCGCGCCGCTGAATTTGGCACTCCGCGAATGGACGCAGGCCCACACGTCGGGCGAACGGTTTGAATCCATTTTTGCAGGCGCTCTCGCTGCGGTACGCCGGGCGATGGCGACAGGCTTCAGCAGCGTAAGCGACCTTGCGTCGTACGCCCACTGCGCATTCGCGGTCCACCCCAGTTTCGACTCGCATCCAGATATTGAGAGATTGCTCGAACAGCGGGAGTCCGGGGACTATTTCACGCAATTAATCGATTGCGTGAGCACAGAAAGTTGGATCAGGATCGCGCGCGAATGCGCGGCAAACGATGTCCTCGCGAGTGACTACACCGCAGGATGGCCGAACACAGTAAAAGAAATGTGAAGGGGGAAGTATGGTGAAGCTTGCGTGCGATCAATGCGCTTCGAAGGGTCTGCCGATCATGCCGGTGCGCTACACCGTTGTTCCGAAAGACGTCAAACCTGGATTGCCTGGATGGGCCAGTGGACAGAGAGTCAAAGAGGTCGCACTGGGCAGCGAGTTTCAATACGCTCTGCGCACGATGCGTACTGGATTTCTGTATATCTTTTACGAAACAAACAAAGAAGGCTCCAACAAATGGGAGTGTTACGCTGTGGGCGAGGACGGCTGCTTCACCATTCAGCCTAGCCCCGCGGCCGCTTGGCCTCAAAGCACGCCGGCATTGGCATGCTCACGCCACGCGCTCAACACGCAAGTGCACTACATCGTGATCTCGGAACCCGAGAAATGTGGACCGACTTGGATTGCCTATAGCGAACACAAGTGGAGCAAGGAAACCGTTCAAGGATATGAACGCAATAGCAAGCTGCGCAACAAGCGCATGCAAACTATTCATCCAGCTCAGATGGCCGCAGGCGTCAAGCATTCGCATGGCGCGATTGCCACTCAAGCTACGCTGGAGGACATCCTCGAATATGCCTCGGTCGCGCCCACAGGGTCGTTGCCATTCGACAGAAAAGTCAGCGATCTTAGCGAGGAGAACGGTAGCTACTCCACTATGGATCTACATCGAATGAGCACTCGCTACCCTTGGCATCTGAGGACCGGAATGGCCGAGGGCACTATCGTACACATGGTATGCCGAAACAAGGGGGCGGGAAAACCCAGCGAGCCTCACGTCCTCGCAATGTGGGACGCTATCGGTATCGCGCACGAACTCAATGGCTACCGAAACGACGCGGCCGGATGGATCAAGAAGTATGGGGACGAGCGTGAATTACAAATTGCAGCGCTCAACAACTACAAGGGCCTGCGAAACGCTCTAGAAAATCAAGCATTTTCACGAGGAGAAGAGCACGTTCTGCGCGGCGCGCAGGATGGACCCTTGCAGTCTGCGCAGCGGGAACTCGAAGAAAAGTCAAGGACTTCACCGGACGACGAATATCTACGAAAACAATTGGATCAAGTTCGCATTCTCAATAGCAAAATTTCCGCTGGCGCTCCTCGACTATCCGAAGAATTTGGCAAAAGCTTGGCGGGTAAGGCGTGGCCACCTTATCGAGAACGTATCGATACGGACGAGAGCGAACGTGTAGAGAAAAAATTGGCGGAGTTCCATGCCGCGGCCGCTTTTATCGTCGATCAACGCACGATACCACTCATTCGTTGGCTTGAGGCGCAGCTATTGTTGGACACGTTCAACGACTTCGATGGTCACAACTTGCTCGACGGCATGGTTTTTGGGGAGCAGGTTGCCGAGGCGATATGGGGTATAGGCTCGTGCCGGTCGGGGGCGCAAAAGATCGAGACTTGGGTGAAGGAGTGCAAGGCTACGGTCGAGTCGAATCTGCTTTGGAGGGTTGTTGCTCTCAACCAGATGCATGCACGCGAAGAACTCGACGAGAAGCTGAACGAAGCTGTACACCATAAGTCAGAGCAGACGCTGGCAAGCACACTCACTTGGATCGGCTATTCAGCAAAGTTCATGAAATCGATCGCAGATACGTACAAGAAGGCGCAAAGCGTTTTCGATGCTAACGTCAAGGCTGCTACGGGAACATCTTCTGCGTTTGGTGCCTCGATAAATAAAGTAAACGTACACGGCGCCGACAAATTTGCAATCACTGTAGGTGACTTTATTTTCAAGCATTTTCGGGTCGACAAATTAGGTGACTATGCGAGCGAGAAAATAATCCAGCATATCTTCAGTGTTCGCGCTTTTGTGAACCCGATGGAGTCGGAGGATTTGATTGCCAAACAAGTCGCGGCAGAGAAAATTGGCCGTGCACAAACCTTGCGCCGTCTGCAAGCGACCAAGACCTTCATGAAACTTGATACGCGTGAAATTCATACGCAACAGACAGAGGGTCTGAGAACCGCATGGGCCAAGTTCAAGGTCTCTGATGACGTCAAAGCGCCGCAAGCAATCAAGGACGCACGGCTAGCAATGGTGGTAATGCTCATCGAGGGTGTGAACTTTAGCAAGCTGCTGATCGAGAGCAAGACCAAGAACGACATGAAGAGCTGGCTGAGTTTGCTCGCCTCAGGTATGTCTATTGGGAGTGCATTAATGGACATTGCGACAGTGCCGATAAAGAATATGCCGGGAATGGGCGCAGAAACTTGGGGGTATCAAGTGGTGAAGGGCTGGGGCGGCGTACTAAGTGGAGGAGCTGCGTGGGTTGGCGTCTATCTTGACTTTGAGGATTCGAAACAGGCTGACGCTAAAGGCTACGGCAATCTCTACTGGCTCTACGCCCTCAAGGGTGGTTTAGGTGTTGCCAATGGTGCACTAACATTCGCCGTTACCTTTACCTATGCGGCGCCCCTTGTTGCCCGACTGACCGGGCGTGCCGCAGCAGGTGCCGCCATCGAAGCGGTCGGCGCGCGAGCAGCTGCGATTATCGGACTGCGAATTTTAGGGATGGCCGCAGGGGGGTGGATTACTGTGGGGATGCTCGGCGTTCAAGTTGTCATTTGGTGGATCTCGCCTAACGCGATCGAAGACTGGATTGATCATTCCGCGTTTGGAAAAAAGCGATCAACGGGAGGATATAAGACGGCCAAGGAGCAAGACGAAAAGATGAAAAAGGCGCTGATTGAAATGGGACTCCAATGAGCGGACATCCAAACGGCCTAAAAAAACTTTCGGGCGAAATCAGGAACTATAAGGCCACCCGCGCCGAAGCCAGCTTTGTTTTCACGGGCGCTGATCGAACAAAATTGGGTGTGGTAGCGATTGCAGCAGGAATCGCGGGGCTGAGTGGGGCTGCAATCGCTAGTGCCTCAAGCGCTGCCAGCGTAGAGGAAGCGGCAGACTACTTGGAATTTGATCTGGACGACAGACCGGTGAAAGGGTGGGTATGGCGAAGCCCGTTCAAGGAGGGCGATCAGGTCGAGGTCGCGGCCGAGTGGCGGGGAGACCATTATGAAACGGCAGGGATTGCCCGGCCAGATGATCGCATCATTGCGCTGTACCCGCATTGCTCGCGGGGCATGGCAAAACATATCCGAAATGCCTTGAAGTGGTGGCTGATCATCGCAACTTGTTTTTCGGTGATGATGGCAATTTTTGTTTTTTCTACGGTGAGCGCGGACCGTTATTTTGCGGTAATGCTTACCGGTTTTCACTATGTCGTTTTAGCTTCCTACGCATTTTTTGGCCTCATGACTTTCAGCCTATGCCGTAGATGGACGCCCTTCGTTCGATTGGCTCAAAAAATCTTTGTCACTCTCGACTTGCCAGATCCAAATAATGTCGATCTCGTGAGCTCATCTAAGGCCAAACGTAGGCAGGATGATCCGGGTGAGTATGGCTTGTTCTTTTTTCGTTATTGACAATTATGTCGCCCTCGAAAATATGGAGTTAACCACGGCTTCATTTCCGCGTCTGTTGAGAAGCGTGTGAACCCGAGGAACTGACGAAGCGCCTGGGCAGGCCTGATGTCCTGAAAAAACTACGTCGCAGCGTCGCCAAGTTTCCGAAGGAATGGGACAAGGCAACGATCGAAGTGCGCTATGGTTTTGCGAAGGAGTTGGATGCCTTCAAGAAGAGCTCAGATGCGTGGGAGCGGTTGTAGACTCACTTGGAGGCAGTCTCACCTTCGATGGATTGCCGCAGCAGTCGTACAAAGATGCCCAATGGCACTGGCACCCGAGGGAGTTCATCGGGCAGTTCAGGAGATGCGGGTGGTTGAGCACCGAGGAGCTTGAAAGGGTATATCCAAGCACATATCAGCGCCGGATCGCAAAAAAAGACTGAGAGCGCGCCAGATGCACTGAGTCATGTTGTCCGCGAACGCTATCGCCAGTTCGTCAATCAAGTGTTGAGGAAATACCTCATCGCGGGAAGCACTCAACAGATGTCTCATTTCTTCGGTCAAGGCGCCGAGGAATCGCGAACGCTGACATTGCGGTTACTCGAGGCATCAATGGGGGGACAACTGCACTAGATAACCGGGTGTTTCACACAGTCCGCGCATACGGGATCCTCGGCGATGACGAGTAAGCAATTTTTCATTCGATTCGGATGTTGTGCGCTGCTGATTGCCGGTGCACCATTTCAAGCGTTTGCGGCAACTAGTTCAGAGAACATGGCCAGTGTCGAAGACATTGCCATCCGACTCCCGACGGATATGTATCGCGCACTAGTTGTAGGAGAGTTGGATGCGGCGACGAGTGTCGTTGCCGGAGAGAAGGGAGCACCGACGCGGATCACGTTTTCTTTGATTAAAAGCAAGCCTGTTGGCGGAACACATTCAGATGGGGGATCAGTTTGTATGGGCGGCATTCACCTTTGCGCTACTGCCCAAAGTGCTGATACCTACTGGATGGACTCGGCGACTGGCCAAATCAGAATCAGTGATCCAACTGAAAGTGTTCAGCAAACCCGACTTGGTGACTGGACTGCTTTTGAGGCATTTCCGCTTTGCGGTTGGTCTTCTGAGGCAGGTGTCCACAGCCCATATGGTGGTCAGTGCTACTCCGTCGTTCTGACCTCCCCTGCAAAGACGGTTGCTGTTCAAATCTTGCTTGGGCGCAATTCCGGGTGCAAACCGATTGAACAGTGCTGGGCCAAGCCGTTGGCTAAGTTGCGTCGGATGATGGCATCCGCAAGATGATTGCGCCATGAGAACCTTGGACTCAGCCATCTTGACGAGGCCCTGCGGTTCTCTTCAAGACTGTGGCTGAGTGCCGAAGACGCCTCACCGTTTGAAGCATTGCGGGCTACTCGCTGCCTTCCCTTACCTTATTCGCAGCTACCATCAGCAGGCTGCATGCACCGTCCACGCACAGACGCCGCGAGCATTGCGGCGCCGGCCAATCAGACAGTCAAGGGAGTGAACAATAAATGGACAGACCATTCATCCTGTTGGGCGACAAGACCAACCATGGCGGTGTCGTCATCACCGCATCCGAAAACACATTCACCGACGAGAAGCGCGTGGCGCGAATCGGGGACCTAGTGAAGTGTCCGATTCCGGGGCACGGGATCAACCCGATCGTGACGGCAAGCCCCTATGTCGAGATCGATGGGCGGCGGGTGGCGCGTCACCATGACACGACCGCTTGCGGCTCGCTGTTGCTGGCCAGTCAGTTCGACTCTTCTTCCGAATAGCGCCGTCACGCGCGCGTTTCTTTTCTACTTTCATGTTCTCGCGATTGATCAAACCGGCGCTGCTGGTGATGGCGGTGTTCGCCCTCGTCTGGGGGCTGGTGTACGTCTACTGGCAGTCGACTGCGCGTATGCCGAGCACGGGCGACGTGGTGGTGTGGCTCCTGGCGGCGCCGCTCGCGTTGGTGATGGCCGTGTGGGGTGTGAGCAAGGCGCGTGCGAGCCTGGCGGGCGACGCAGCGAACCCGGCATCGCAGGCCGCTGCTGCGAAAGGCCAGGGCTCGACGGGTGGTTTCCGTGGCGGCACTGCACCCGGCGGCGGCCAACACAAGACGGATGCCGATGAGGCCCGGTTTTGTCTGAGCGTGTTGGCGTCCAGCCTGCGCACGCCCGGCGGTGCCTCGGTGGAGGAGCTGGCCGCGGCGGTCGCGGAAGGGAAAGGGGCCAAGCCAGACCCCGAGTTGAAGAACGATGCGGGCTTTCCGATCTTCGCTGCGCGCATTGCGGAGCTCGAAGTGGATGATGAACCGCGCGACGAACTGGCCGAGATGCCCCTGTCGATGTCCGCCGGAATCGATGTGTCGATGCTGCCGGATGACCGGCTGCGTGCGATGCAGTCGATGCGCGAGACGCTGGCCGACTTGCTGCCTCGAGCGGACGAAGCCATGCTCGCAGCGGCGCCGCCAACGCCCGCTTCCGACAACAGCACGGCAAGGCAGCGCGACGTCCCCGAAGAGCCGCTGCTACGCATCTCATTGCTGCTGCCGGGCGGGTGGTCGGAGCAGGAGCGCCTGCTTGCAGCCCAATGGTCGCAGCACACCTGCCGCAGCGAAGACCCGACGCACGAATGGACAGTCGACTACGTCCGCAGCGAGGCGGGCACGACGGGCTGGACATTGCTGGACCGCGTCAGCCTCGCGCTGAATCGCGAATCGCAGAAGCCGGCGCTGTGGATCGTGATGGCGAGCGAGTCGGCGATTTCAGATTCGTGCGTTGCCCAGTGGGATGCGCGTGGCTTGTTGTTTTCGACGACACGCCGTAATGGGCTCATGCCGGGTGAGGCCAGCGCAGGCCTGCTGCTGACCGGCGCGAAGGATGTGCGCTTTGCCAGCGCGGACGCGGCGCAGGTCGCGCGGCCCGCGTTCGGGCAGCTCGAATCATCGGCGGACGCCTCGACCGTGTCGCGCGCCACCATGCTCGGCGCGCTCGCGGGGCGATTGGCCGAAGCATCCGCACTGGAAGTCACCGCCATCGAATGGGTGGTGAGCGATGCCGACCATCGTGCATCGCGCGTCACCGAAGTCGCGAAGCTGCTGCAGGACCGCTTGCCGCATGTGAGCTTCGACGAGAACAACCTGTCGACCGGCACCACCTGCGCGCACATGGGCGCGGCGAGCGACTTCGTCGGGCTGGCGCTGGCATGTCATCTCGCGAAGGAGCACCAGACGCACGTGATGGTCGCCTCGGTCTCCGATGCCTTCGCGCGCGGCGCGGTGCTGGTCGGCATGCCCATCCCGCCCGCAGAGAGCGCAGAGAAACCGGTCAGCGCCTGAGCACGTCCTGCGCGGACAGCGGCTCGGCGTTGTTCCCCCAGGCGCCGCGGATGTAGCTCAACACCGCGATCACTTCAGTGTCGTCCAGCGCCTGGCGGAAGGGCGGCATGCCATAGGGGCGCGGGTTGCCTGCGGTCGAAGGCAGGAAGCCGCCGTGCCGCACGATCTGGATCAGGTTGACCGGCGAGTCCATCAGCACGGCGCGATTGCCCGCCAGCGGTGGGTAGGCGCCGGGTGCGCCTTCGCCCTTGTCGCCGTGGCAGTACGCGCAGCGCTGGTCGAAGATTTTCTGGCCGGCGGCGATCACGCCGGGGTCGCGGCGGATCGCCTTCGATGGGGCGGGCGTTGCAGAACCCGTCGGGCTCGGCAGCGCTTTCAGGTACGCAGCCATCGCATGCAGGTCGGCCTCGTTCAAGTGCTGGGTGCTGCGGTAGACCACATCGGCCATCGGTCCCATGACAGAGCCGTGCGTGGACCTTCCCGTCCGCAGCAGCGCGACGATCTGCTCCGCGTCCCATTCGGAAAGACCGGCCTCGCGCGAGGAGGTGAGTGATGGCGCATACCAGTTCTCGACCGGAACCGACCCGCCGGAAAGGCCGCGCTCCTGCTCCGTCGCGCCGAGCACGTTGCGCGCCCCATGGCAGGCGATGCAGTGGGCCAGCCCATCGACCAGGTAGGCGCCGCGGTTCCACTCCGCGGGCTTCGAGGCATCGGCGACGAAGGGCTCGGGCGTGAATGACAGCGCGCGCCACACGGCGAGTGCCAGCTGCGTGTCGTAGGGGAAGCGCAGCCGATGTGCGTCGTTGGGGCGCGGTGATGCGGCCACGCCTTGCTGGAGATACGCGTAGATCGCATCGGAATCTTCTCGCGTGACCTTGGTGAAGTTCGGGTACGGAAACGCCGGGTACAGCAGGCGTCCATCCTTCGACCGGCCGTTGTGCATCGCGCGCCAGAAATGGGCGGCGCTCCAGTCGCCGATGCCGTGCGTCTTGTCGGGCGTGAGGTTGGTGGAATAGACCGAGCCGAACGGCGTGTCGATGGCAACCCCGCCCGCGTACGGTACGCCGCCGCGCGTGGTGTGGCAGCCGGCGCAGTTGCCGGCCAATGCGAGGTAGCGGCCGCGTTCGACCTGTTGTGGCGTGGGGGTGAACGCCACGGCTGGATCGGGCAGCGGGTCTTCGCCGCGAAGGTTCAGCTGCCACACCATGGCAGCAAGCACGGCGAGCAGCAAGAGAAGCGTCAGAAGGATCGATGCAAGGCGTCGCATCACTTCGCCTCCATCCCGCCGCATTTCAACGGCAACGGCGCGGGCAAGGAGGCTGCGGCCTTGGTATTGGCCGGCATCGGTTGCAGTGCGATCCAGCTTGCCACCGCGTTGATGTCGGCGGTCGTCATCTTGCGGCCGATCTCGGCCATGCAATCGGGCGCCAAGGCATGCCGGTCCTGTGTGAGCCACGCGCCGAGTTGTGACGACACATACAGGCGCGGCAGGCCGACCAGCGCGGGGATGGCCGGTTGCACGCCGGTGAGCGTGGCGCCGTGGCATTGCACGCAGGCCGGGATGCCGCGTGTGGCGTCGCCTTCCAGGGCAAGCTGCCGGCCGCGCTTCAAGGTGGCATCGCTGGCGTCGGTGGTCTGCGGGACGGGCGGGTAGGGCAGGTCGAGTCCGGCGAAGTACTCGGCCATCTCGCGCAGGTAGTCGTCCGACAGGTGCCTCACCATCCACACCATGTCGCTGTTGAATCGGCGGCCATCGCGGAAGCTGCGCAACTGGTTGTAGAGGTAGCCGGCCGGCTTGCCCGACAGGCGCGGAAAGTAGCCGGCACCGGTGGTCGCGCCTTCGCGGCCGTGGCAGGCGATGCAGGCGGCCACGCGCTGCGCGATGGTGTCCTCAGGCGCCGCCGCCATCGAGGGAGCCGCCAGGAGCCCACCGAGGAAGAACGCAACAACCCAGCACAAGCGTTTTGACATGGCACGACTGTGACGCGAACCGACCCAAAAGAACAGATGCAGTTTCAGCTTGATCGTGCGTAGCAGATAGAGTCGGGCGACCATGGACGCTACACCGCCGATCAAGCGCTACGAAGCTCTCGCCGCCGATATCGAAGCGTCGATCCGCAGTGGCACGCTGCGGGTTGGCGACCGCATCCCATCGGTCCGGCGCACGGGAGAAAGCCGCGGTGTCAGCGCGTCGACGGTGTTCCAGGCGTACTACCTGCTGGAGGCGCGCGGCCTGATCCGCGCCAGGGACCGGTCGGGCTACTACGTGGCGGAGGGTGGGCCGCGCGCGGCGCCGCCGGAGACGGAACTCACATCGCAGCCCGATGGCGAATCGGTGGCGCTGGATGTAAGCGAGCACGTCTTCAGCATCCTCGAAGCCAGCATGACGCGCGAGGTGGTGCCCTTCGGCTCCGCCTTTCCGAGCCCGCTGCTGTTTCCCTTGCCGCGGCTGGGCCAGATCCTCGCGGCCAGCGCGAAGAAGCTGGACCCATGGAGCACGGTGGACGACCTCACGCCCGGCAGCGCCGCGCTGCGCCGGCAGATCGCACTGCGCTACCTGGCCAACGGCGTCAACGTGCCGGCCGACGAGATCGTCATCACCAATGGCGCGCTGGAGGCGCTCAACCTGTGCCTCGGCGCGGTCACGCAACCCGGCGATTCGGTGATCGTCGAATCGCCGACCTTCTACGCTGCCTTGCAGGCGCTCGAGCGCATGGGCCTGCGGGCGATCGAAGTGCCGACGCATCCGCGCGAAGGCATCGAGCTGGGCGCGCTGGAGCAAGCGCTTGTGCGGCACAAGCCGAGCGCGTGCTGGCTCATGACCACGTTCCAGAATCCGCTCGGCAGCCTCATGCCGGCGGCCAAGAAGAAGGCGCTGGTCGAACTGCTCACACGCCATCAGGTGCCACTGATCGAAGACGATGTCTACGCCGAGCTGTATTTCGGCGACAGGCAACCCGCGCCGGCCAAGGCCTTCGACACCGAAGGCCTGGTGCTGCACTGCTCGTCCTTCTCGAAGAGCCTGGCGCCGGGCTACCGCATCGGCTGGGCGGCGCCGGGGCGTTTCACCCGCAACGTGGCGCGCCGCAAGCTGACGAGCACGCTGAACACCGCGGTGCCGACGCAACTCGCGCTCGCAACCTACCTGGAACGCGGCGGCTTCGACAAGCACCTGCGCAACCTGCGGCAGACGCTGGCAACCCAACAGGCGACTTTCGCGCAGGCGGTCGGCCACTACTTCCCGGAGGGCACGCGCGCGACGCGCCCGCTCGGCGGCTACTTCCTGTGGCTGGAGCTTCCGAAGCATGTCGACGCGCTCGACCTGCATCGACGCGCACTCGCGCAAGGCATCAGCGTGGCGCCGGGCCCGGTCTTCTCGGCCACGCGCGGTTTCGGCAACCACCTGCGCCTCAACTACGGCCACGCATGGGACGCGCGAAGCGAACGCGCGCTGGAGACGCTGGGCCGCCTGGCCGGGTAGGACCGGTTCGCACTGGTGACGAGCGACTCCGTTCGTCGTGTGAACAAGCCCCAGCACGCAGGCGTGCAAGGGCGGCGCTACAGTCGGCCGCATGCGCAAACACCTTTCGACGACCACCGGCCCGCAACGACTGATCTACGGCGGTGCTGTCGGCGTCGTGGTGGGCCTGATCCCGTGGCCGCTGCTGAACGGCATGGGTCGCGGGCTGCTCGGCTGGAGCGTCGGCGTCGCGGTGTACCTGTGCCTGGCGTGGTGGCTGGCTCACACCTTCGATGCGGAGCAGACGCGGCAGCGCGCACAGGAGATGGACCAGCCCAACCTGGTGCTGCTGGTGATCATGCTGACGGCGGTCACCGTCAGCATGGTGGCCATCGCGATGCTGCTGCAGCAGGTCAAGCTGCTCGCGGGGCCGGTGCGCGCCGCGCACATCCTGCTGGCGCTGGTGGCGTTGGCCCTTTCGTGGCTCATGATCCACACCGTCTACGCCTTCCACTACGCGCACAGCTACTACCTGCAGAAGATGAGCCGTGCCAAGGACGACCACGGCCTCGACTTCCCCGGCACTGCGCCGCCCGACTACGCCGACTTCGTCTACTACTCGTACGTGATCGGCATGACCTCGCAGGTGTCGGACGTCCAGATCAACTCGGCGGAGATGCGCCGCATCACGCTGATCCACAGCGTGCTGTCCTTCGGCTTCAACATGCTGGTGCTGGCGCTCAGCATCAACGTGGTTGCCGGCGCCATCCAGTAGCGCCGATCGGCAGCTTCACGATCCCGGTCGACAGCGCCACGCCGCAGACGATCACCGCCGCGCACATCAGCATCCACATCGTGATCGGCTCGTCGAGGAACACCGCCCCGTAGAACACCGCGAACACCGGCACCAGGAAGGTCACGGTCAGTGCGCGCGCCGGCCCGGCCAGGGCGATCAGGCGAAAGAACAGGATGTAGGCCACGCCGGTGCAGAAGATGCCCAGCGCCGTGAGCGCCAGCCATGCATGCAGGCTCGGCATCTGCGTCGGCCAGAGCCAGATGGCCGGCAGGACGAGGAACAGCGTCGCGCCGACCTGGCTGCCGGCGGCCGTCGCCAGCGACGGAATGCCGACGAGGTAGCGCCGCGTGGCGCTGGCCGAGATGCCGTAGCTCAGGCACGCGCCCAGGCAGGCCAGCACGCCGAGGAGTTGCGCGCCGCCCGAGCCCTCTTGGGCACCGGCGTGCGGCGTGGTGCTGTGGCTCGCCAGCAAGGCCACGCCGACGAAGCCGATCACCAGCCCGACCAGCCGCGAGTTGTCCGGCCGGTCGCGGAACCAGGCCCACGCGACCAGCGCGCCGAACATCGGCACCGTGGCGTTGAGCACCGCGGCCAGTCCGCTGCTCAAGGTGAGCAGGGCAAAGCAGAACAGCGCGAAAGGCAGGCCGGAGTTCGCCACGCCGATGAGCAGGATCGGCTTCCAGTGCTGCGCCAGCGCCGCGCCTTGACGCGCGAAGAAGAGGCAGGGCAGCAGGAACAGCGTGGCGATGCCGACGCGCACCGCGGCCGTCGGTAGCGCACCGAACTCCGCCGCGCCGATGCGCATGAAGAGGAAGGACGCACCCCACAGTGCGCCAAGCAGGACGAGGTCGACCAGCCAGCGGCGCGAATGCACGACGGGTTGGCTCACAAGGCGCCCTCCAGCGCCAGCAATGCGCTCTTGCGTTCGAGCGATCCTGCGTAGCCGGTCAGCCCGCCATCGGCGCCCAGGACGCGATGGCACGGCACGATCACGCTGATCGGATTCCGCCCGACCGCCGCGCCGACCGCGCGAACCGCCGTCGGCCTGCCGATGCCCGCGCCCAGCGCGCCGTAGGTGGTGGTCGTGCCGGGCGCGATGGTGCAGAGCGCTTTCCACACGGCCTGCTGGAAGTCGGTGCCGTGCGAGAGGTCGAGCGGCAGGTCGAAGTCCTTTCGACGACCGGCGAAATAGTCGTGCACCTGCAGCGCCGCTTCTCGCAGGACGGGATGGTCGTCATCGGTCTGCCAGCCGCTCATGTCGTGCATGTGCTTCTGGCCGTCGAACCAGAAGCCCGCAAGCCCGGCGTCGGTCGCGGCCAGCGTGATGGTCCCCAGCGGGCTGTCGATGTGGGTGCAGTGGATGGCCGAGGGATGCTTGAATTTCATGATGGTTCTGTTCAGTCGATGGCGCTCGTTGTCGTGCGAGCGGCCGTGATCGTCGATGGATGGGCCTGTGCGTCCGGGGGTGAGGGCGGCGAGTGCCACGCGCGCAGCACCGCGTAACTGCGCCACGGCCGCCAACCCAGCGAGGCTTCGTGCGCCGCCTTGGCGCCGGTCACGCCAAGCGCCTTCTGCAAGGCCACGTCGCCGGCAGGAAAGGCGTCGGGCCAGCGCAGCGCGCGCATGGCGATGTACTGTGCCGTCCAGTCGCCGATGCCGGGCAGGGCTTGCAACGCGGCCAACGTGGCTGGCACGTCGGCGCCGGCATGCAATGCAAGCCGGCCATCGGCCACTTCGCGCGCCAACGCCTGCAGCGCGGCCTGGCGCTGCTTCACGATGCCAAGCTGCCCCAGCGCGTCGCCGCTGGCGGCGGCAATGGCAGCCGGTGTCGGGAACAAGCGGCCCAGTCCCTTGACCGGCGTATCGATGGGCTCGCCGAAAGCCGCGACCAGCCGCGTGCCCATCGTGCGCGCCGCCGCGACGGTGATCTGCTGGCCCAGCACGGCGCGCACTGCGAGTTCGAAGCCGTCGAGCGTGCCGGGTACGCGCAGCCCGTCGCCTTGCGGAAAGTGCGCGTGCAGGGCAGCGTTGATGGCGATTGGGTCGGCGTCCAGGTCGAGCATGCCCCGGACCCGGCTGATGACCACCGGCAGCACCGCCGCCAATGAATCGCTCACCGACAGCAGCACCAGCTCGCGCTCGGCATCGAAACGCAATTGCAGCCAGCCGCCGTGCGTGCGTCCAGCCTGCGAGATGCGCAGCGTCCGCGCGAGGGTGCCAGCGACGACAGTCTCGACTTCGCCCAATGCGCGACGCTCGAAGAAGCCGAGCATGGCCCCGGCGTCATACGGTGGCCGGTAGCCGAGCCGCACCTCGATCGGCCGGCCCTCGCGGCTTCCGCCCGCGCGCCGCAATGCGCTCGGGTTGAGCTTGTAGTGCGCGAGGAATGCCGCGTTGAAGCGTCGCACGCTGGCAAAGCCGCTGGCCAGCGCCACCTGGGTCATCGGCAGCCGCGTGTCGGCGATCAGCTGCTTGGCCGCGAGCAGCCGACGCGTCTGCAGGTACTGCAGCGGCGACACGCCGAACTGCGCCTCGAAGATGCGCCGCAGGTGCCGGTCGCTCACGCCGAGCCGCATGGCGATCTGTGCCGCGCCGGGGCCATCTTCGGCCCATGCATCGGGCTCGTCGATCAAGCGGGCGGCCTGCAACGCGAGGATGCGGGAGGCGTCCTCGGTGGACCAGCTTGCGGCACGCGGCGCCAGTTCGGGCCGGCAGCGCAGGCAGGGCCGAAAGCCCTCGGCCTCGCACTGCGCCGCATGCCGGAAGAACAGGCAGTTCTCGCGCCGCGGCAGTTTCACGCGGCACACCGGCCGGCAGTAGATGCCGGTAGATGTCACAGCCGTGAAAAATGTCCCGTCGAAGCGTGCATCGTGCGTCTTCATCGCAAGGTAGCAGGCATCGCTCTCCAGGGTGGGCGCGGAAAGGTTCGACATAGGGGAATCATACGGCTCTCCCACTCTGGGAATAGCCGTTTCCGGACATCATCCCCGCAAACCTCCGGCCTACAATGCCGTTCGCTTTTTTCAGACCAGCCAGGGACTCCTTCATGCAACTCAGCGCTACGATTTTCAAGGCCTATGACATCCGTGGGGTCGTGCCCAGCACGCTCGACGTGGACGTGGCCGAAGCCCTTGGCCGTGCCTTCGGCAGCGCGGCGCGCGCAGCCGGCGAGAAGGCTGTGGCCGTGGGCCGCGATGGCCGCCTGTCGGGCCCTTCCTTGAGCGCCGCACTCATCCGCGGCCTGGTGGCCACCGGCGTCGAGGTGATCGACGTCGGCGCCGTCACCACGCCCATCCTCTACTTCGCCGCGCACACGCTCTGCACCAGCGGCATCCAGGTCACGGGCAGCCACAACCCGAAGGACTACAACGGCTTCAAGATGATCCTCGCCGGCCGTGCCATCTACGGCGACGAGATCCAGGGCCTGCGCCGCACGATGGAAGCCGGCAGCGCCACGCTGGCGCCGGGCGGCAGCGTGCGCGAAGTCGATGTGCTGCCGGCCTATGTGCAGCGCATCGTCGGCGACATCAAGCTCGCGCGGCCGATGAAGATCGTGGTCGATTCGGGCAACGGCATCGCAGGTGCATCGGCGCCGGCCATCTTCCGTGCGCTCGGCTGCGAAGTGACCGAGCTTTTCAGCGAAGTCGACGGCAACTTCCCCAACCACCACCCGGACCCGAGCAAGCCCGAGAACCTGCGTGACCTGATGGCCGCGTTGAAGGCCGGAGATGCCGAACTGGGGCTGGCCTTCGATGGCGATGGCGACCGCCTCGGCATCGTCACCAAGGACGGCCAGAACATCTTCCCCGATCGCCAGATGCAGCTGTTCGCGCAGGACGTGCTCTCGCGCGTGCCGGGCGGCACCATCATCTACGACGTGAAGTGCTCGCAGCGCCTCGGCCCGGCCATCGAAGCGGCCGGCGGCGTGGCCATGATCTTCAAGACCGGCCATTCGCTCATCAAGGCGAAGATGAAGGAAGTCGACTCGCCGCTCGGTGGCGAGATGAGCGGCCACATTTTCTTCAAGGAGCGCTGGTTCGGCTTCGACGATGGCACCTACGCGGGTTGCCGCCTGCTGGAGATCCTCAGCAAGAGCCCCGATGCGAACGTCGTGCTCAACGGCCTGCCGACCAGCTTCTCGACGCCCGAACTCAACGTGGCCTGTGCCGAAGGCGAGCCGCATGGCCTGGTCGATACGCTGGTGAGCACTGCACGCTTCGACGCACCCGCGAAGGTCTCGACCATCGACGGCTTGCGCGTCGACTGGCCCGATGGCTTCGGCCTGATCCGTGCGTCCAACACCACGCCGGTGCTGGTGATGCGCTTCGAGGGCCAGACCGATGCAGCGCTGCATCGCATCCAGGACACGATGCTGACCTTGCTCAAGACCGTCAAGCCCGACGCCAAGCTGGCCGAAGCTGCCCACTGATCGCGGCGAACAAGAGAAAAAGAATCACGTGCGTTCGTTGTCCCTGCGCCTTTATGGCGTTGTTACCAGGCTGATCCAGCCATTGCTGCGCCGCAAGCTGCGCCGTCGCGCCGTGGCCGAACCCGGCTATGGGGTCGCGGTGGAGGAACGCTTCGGCCACTACCCCACCACGCCTGGCGGCACCGACTGGTGCTGGATCCATGCGGTCTCGCTCGGCGAGGCGCGCGCAGCGGGCATCCTGATCGAGGAACTGCGGCGGCAGGCGCCCGGCATTCGCCTGCTGTTGACACATGGCACCGCCACGGGCCGCGAGGAGGGCGCCAAGCTGCTGCAGCCGGGCGATGTCCAGGTCTGGCAGCCCTGGGACACGCCCGCGGCGGTGGCGCGCTTCCTGGACCGCTTCTCGCCCCGCATCGGCGTGTTGATGGAGACCGAGGTCTGGCCCGAGATGACGGCCGCCTGCGCCGAGCGCGGCATCCCGCTGGTGCTGGCCAATGCGCGGCTCAATGCCAAGTCGCTGGCGTCAGCCGAGCGCCTGGGCTGGCTGGCGCGGCCGGCCTATTCGTCGCTCAGGGCGGTGTGGGCGCAGACCGAGGCCGACTCGCATCGGCTGGTGTCGCTGGGCGCCAAGGTGTCGGGCATCTTCGGCAACATGAAGTTCGATGCCGCGCCTGAACCGCGCCAGCTCGCCACAGCGGCCAGCCTGCGGGCCACGCTGCCCAAGCCGGTCATCGTGTTCGCCAGTTCGCGCGACGGTGAGGAGCAGCAACTGCTCGAGGTGCTGAAGCGCTTTGGCGCCGCCGCGCCGGTGCCGGTTGCGCACACGGCCATCAATTCCATCGCCAAGCGCGTACACGACGTGCAATGGATGATCGTGCCGCGGCATCCGCAGCGCTTCAACGAAGTGGCTGCGCTGGTCGAGGCGAATGGCTTTGCGGTGGCGCGCCGCAGCGCGGTGGACCAGGACCAGGGCGATGCGGAAATCTGGCTTGGCGACTCGCTCGGCGAGATGGCGCTGTACTACGGCCTGGCCCATGTCGCATTGCTCGGCGGCAGCTTCGAGCCGCTCGGCGGGCAGAACCTGATCGAGGCGGCTGCCTGCGGTTGCCCGGTCGTGATGGGCCCGTCGACCTTCAACTTCGCCGAGGCGGCGGAACTGTCGCTGGCGGCCGGTGCATCGCTGCGCGTCAACGACATGGAGCAGGCCGTGAAGGCCGCGCTGGCGCTGGTGGGCAACCCTGCGCGCCATGCGGCGATGGTGGAGGCCGCGCAGGCGTTCTCATCCTCCAATCGCGGCGCCGCGCAGCGCACTGCCCAGGCCGTGCTGGCCATCGCCGAGCCGACCGGGCCGTAGCTACCGCTTCTCGCAGCCCAGCTTCTCGAAGTCGCTGCGGCTCGAATAGCGGAGGCGGGGGTAGTACTGCCGAGCACCGCCTGCTCCTCGTTCAGCTTGCGGGTCGCGAAGATGCTGCGCGGCCGGAACTCCGGCGAAGGCATCATCTGCCGCCACACGACGTAGCCGCCCTGCTGGGTCCCATGCCACGCGGGAGCAGGACTCTTTTGCTTTCCCGGATGAATGACTGGCCTGCACGGCGCCCAGCGGCTGGCTACCGCAGGCGCGGAGGATCACCGAAGACCTCCCTGGCCCATTCATCGAAGGCATGGGCGTCGGTGACGCCACTGCGGCCCCACCAGCGGCCGAACGCCGTGAGATCGGCGATGCTGGCGCCGGTGGCCTGGTGAAAGATCAGGACGATCTGGATCGAGTGGGTACCCTCCCGGTACAACTGGTTCGCGAGCTCCGAGGCCCTGCGCCCGCCGCGCAGTTGCTCGCGGACGAAGGCCGTCTTCGCGGGGTAGTGTCGATCCTTTGAACGATGCGGGCGCATTGCGATGTCCCCGCACTGGATTGGATCCGCGAATCAGCGGCGCATCAACCTGTCCGCCACGGCACGGAAAGCCGGGAGCATCACCGGATCGCTGACGCCGTTGGCGGCCTGCGGCGCCGAGGCGAATCTCGCGATCACCATCTCCGCTTTCGGATCGATGTAGATGGTCTGGCCGTGCACGCCGCGCGCGGCGAAGACGCCGTGGTCGTCGTGCGAGATCCACCACATGTCGCGGTAGCTCCAGCCCGGCAGCGTGGCGTAGCCGGCGCGCGCGAAGACTGCGCGGTCGCCGCCATTGCGGATGTCGTCGACGACCGCCTTGGGGATGATCGCCTGGCCATTGAACTTGCCGTCCTTGCGCATCATCTCGCCGAAGCGCGCCATGTCGCGTGCGGTCAGGATCAGGCCGCCCCCGGCGAATTCGTTGCCGGCCGAATCGACCGCGATCATGGCGTCGCGCTCGGTGCCGAGCCTGCTCCAGATGCGCTCCGAGAGCAGTTCGCCCACGGTCTTGTTGGTCGCACGGCGAATCAGCCAGCCCATCACGTCGGTGTTGACGGTCTGGTAGCGGAAGGCGCCCGCGGCCTCGGGATCCTTCTGCACGGTCTTGGCGAAATCGTAGAAGTTCTGCGGCCCGGTGTAGCCGGCGGGGCGTGGCAGCACGCTGCCGGCGCGCACGTAGGTCCAGATCTCGGCGTTCGGGTCGGCATAGTTCTCGGAGAACTTGATGCCGGTGGTCATGTCCATGACCTGCCGCACGGTGACGTCGCCGAAGCCGGAGTCCTTCAGCTCGGGGATGTACTGCGTGACCATCGCGCCGGGGTCGAGCTTGCCTTCGTTGACGAGCATCTCGCCCAGCGTCCCGAAGAACGACTTGGTGACCGACATCGCGATGTGGCGCGTGTGCGGCGTCATCGCGCCGGCGTATTTCTCGTAGACGATGCGGCCCTTGTGCAGCACGACGATGGCATCGGTGTAGTTGGCCGCGAGCGCCTGCTCGAAGGTCATCGTGGCGCCGCCGTTCGCGGGCTGGAAGCTCAGGCCGGCGATGTCCTTGCGCTCGGCGCGCGGCAGCGCGGCCACCTTGCCATCGCCCCGCCAGACATCGGACGAGGGGATCAACTGGTTCCAGTGCGCGAACGACCAGCGCGTCTGCGGGAACTTGTAGAAGCTGCCGTCGACCCAGCGCACGGTCTTGTCGGCAGCCGGTGGCGAACCCTGCATCCAGCCCATCGCAACGGGGTCGCTGGCGGCGGGATCGGGTGCGGCTGCCGGTGCCTGCGCCATCGCGGCGCCGGCAAACAGCAGCGCAATGGCGGCGGAAATGGTCTTGATGGTCTGGATCTTGTTCATGTTGTCTTCTCCCGGTCGAGCCGAGGTTCCGCGCGTTTCAGGATTTGCGCAACAGGAACTTCTGCAGCTTGCCGGTGGGCGTGCGCGGCAGCGTGGCGGCGAAGACCCACTCGCGCGGGATCTTGTACTTTGCGAGCTTGTCGGCCAGGTATTCGCGCAACGATTCGGGACTCGGGTTGCAACCCTTGGCCACCACGATGTGCGCAACCACGGTTTCGCCCCATTCGGGATGCGGCGCGCCGATGACGGCGACGTCGGCAATCTCGGAGTGCGCGCTGAGCACGTCCTCGATCTCCTTGGAGTACACGTTCTCGCCGCCGGTGACGATCATGTCCTTCATGCGGTCGACGATGAAGAGGTAGCCGTCCTCGTCGACGCGTGCGATGTCGCCGCTCTTGTACCAACCGTCGTTGGAGAAGGCCTTGCGCGTGGCTTCGGGATCGTCGAGGTAGCCCTGCATTGCGGACTCGGTGCGCAGCCAGATCTCCCCGGTTTCGCCGCGCCTGGCGTCGGCCCCATCCTCGCGCACCACGCGCATGTCCACCGCGGGGCCTGCCGCGGCGCCGATCGAGGCGGCCTTGGCGACCTGCTCGTTCGGGTACAGGGTCGTGCCGACCGGGCCGGCTTCCGTCATGCCGTAGACCTGGAAGAAGGTCTCGCTGCGATAGGCCACGGCCAGCTTGCGTGCCAGTTCGGCGCCGATCGGGCCGCCGCCATAGATCCAGGCGCGCACGCTGGACAGGTCGAAGTCGGCGAAGTTCGGTACCACCTGCAGCGGCACGGAGTAGGCGACGGGTGCGCCGAAGAAAAGGGTGACGCGCTCGTCCTGCACCGTCTGCAGGAACTTGAGCGGGTGGTATTCGCGCATCATCACCACGGTGCCGCCCATGTAGAGCGTGCCGTTCAGCCAGTTGTTCAGCGGCGAGGCGTGCCAGATCGGCATGGCCAGCAGTGTGCGCTCGTCGCGCGTGATCGACAAACCGAGCGCCGCGTTGATGGCCGTCAGCACCACGTTGCGATGGCTGTGCACGCAGCCCTTGGGCCGGCCGGTGGTGCCCGAGGTGTAGAGGATCTCGGCCATCGAGTTTTCATCGGCGACTTCGTTGGCCAGCGGCGTCGACGGCGCGGCGGCGCAGAGGGCGTCGAAGTCCTGCAGGCCGTCGATGGGCGAGTCGGTGCTGAGGCAGGTGGCGGCGTCCGCCAGCGTCTTCAGCACCGGTGCCAGCGCGCCGTCGCCGATGCACACGCGCGACTTGCTGTGCTCGAGGATGTAGCGCACTTCTGGCGCCTGCAGCTTGTGGTTGACCGGCACCAGCGTGGCACCCAGTCGCCAGGCGCCCAGCATCGCGTAGACGAAGCCGGTCGTGTTGAAGCACATCAGCGCCACGCGGTCGCCGCGCTGCACGCCGAGGCCGGCCAGCGCATGCGCGGCCTGGCGCGAGCGCGACTGCACCTCGGCATAGGTGATGCTCCTGCCGGCCACGCGCAGGCAGGCCTTGTCCGGCGTCTTGTGGACGTTGGTGTCGAAGATGGAAATCAGGTTCATGTTCTTTGTACCGGACGATGGGCTCGGAAGGTGTGAAGATTCCGTAGCGAGGGCGCCGAGCTCGGGTTGAGGACCGGAACCGCACTCTCGTGCGGTGAGGACCGCAGACCCGAGATCGGTGGCCGCAGTAGGAAGATTCACACCTTCTCAGGCGGGAAGCGCGCGCTCCAGCAATGCCGCGACGTCGATCTGGCGCGTGTCGATGGCGCCCACCACGCGGCCCCACTGGGGATCGAGTCGAGTGGCGATGAAGGCATCGGACACGAAGGCCGGCGACACCTTGCACAACAGCGTGGCCTGCGCGACCAGCACCAGGCGTTGCGTGAACTGCCGGCCCAGCGCTTCGAGCTGCTCTGGCGGCTGCTGCAGCATCTCCCCGAGGGCATGCAACTCGTCGAGCAGGCGGGCGTCGCCATTCGCATTGCCCGCCAGCTCGTGCAGCAGGGCGTGCGCGCCTTCGGGGTCGCGGGCGATGGCGCGCATCACGTCCAGGCACATCACGTTGCCCGAGCCTTCCCAGATCGAGTTGACCGGCGCTTCGCGGAACATGCGGGCCATCGGGCCGTTGTCGACGTAGCCGTTGCCGCCGAAGACTTCCATCGCCTCGCCGGAAATCTCGACCGCGCGCTTGCAGATCCAGAACTTGGCGGCGGGCGTCATCACGCGCTTCCAGACGCGCTGGGCCGGGTCGTCGCCGAACTCGAAGGCCTGCGCCAGGCGCATCGCCAGCACCAGGCCGGCTTCGCTCTCCAGCGCCAGGTCGGACAGCACGCCGCGCATCAGCGGCTGCTCGACCAGCAGCTTGCCGAATGCCTTGCGCTTGCGCGCATAGCCGATGGCCTGCGCCGTGGCCTGGCGCAGGAAGCCCGCGCTGCCAACCACGCAGTTCAGCCGCGTGTAGGTGGCCATCTCGATGATGGTCGGGATGCCGCGGCCTTCCTCGCCCATCAGGAAGCCGAGGGCGTCCTGGAACTCGACTTCGCTGCTGGAGTTGCTGCGGTTGCCGACCTTTTCCTTCAGGCGCTGGATCTGAACCGGGTTCTTGGTGCCGTCGGGCTTCCAGCGCGGCACGAAGAAGCAGGAATGGCCGCCCTCCTGCGTGCGCGCCACCACGAGGTGGGCGTCGCTCATCGGCACCGAGAAGAACCACTTGTGGCCGCGGATCAGGTATTCGCCGCCACGACCGCCCGCGCCAATGGGCGTGGCGGTGGTGGTGTTGGCGCGCACGTCGGAGCCACCCTGTTTCTCGGTCATGCCCATGCCGATCCAGACCGACTTCTTCTGGTCCATCGGGATGTCGCGCGCATCGTATTCGTTGTTCATGAGCTTGGCGCCGTACTTCGCCCACAGCGCCGGCTCCTTCTGCAGCACGGGGATGGCGGCCTGCGTCATCGTGGCCGGGCACAGCACGCCGGCCTCGACCTGGCCCTGCAGGTAGAAGCCCGCCGCCCAGGCGGCCCAGCGGCCTTGCTGCTGCATGTCGCGGAAGGGCAGGGAGATGAAGCCCTCGCGTCGATAGCCTTCCATCAGCTGATGCCAGCTCGGATGGAAGGTCACGGTGTCGATGCGGCGGCCGCGTGCGTCGAAGGCCTCGAACTCGGGCTTGTACTTGTTGGCGTCGGCGCCCAGCTTCCAGGTCTCGGCCTTGCCCAGCGTGTCGCCGAAGCTGGTCATCTGCGGCGCGGCCCAGTCGGCGCCGGCGCGTGCGAGTGCTTCGCGCAGGGGCGCGTCGGTCGCGAACAGGTTGTAGTCGGTCAGTTCGTCGAACTGGTTGCTGATCTCGTGGGTTTGCCAGGCCATGTCGCCTCCTTGAATGGGATGGCCAGAAGTCTAGGGAAAAAGAGGCCGCAGGATGTTCAGGTTTGCCGCCGCCGGCGCACCGATGGCTGGCGCGCGATCTCCGGGACGCGGCACGGGACAAGGCACGTTTTTGACGCGGTCTTTGAGCCCGGCCGCGGTGGCACCTTGTTCAGGTTTTGCGCGATTCGCCCTGCGCTGGAACGTGGGCCAGGTAGGCGTGCAAAGCGGTCCGCGCCTGGCGCTCCAGCGCCTCCAGGTCGGCCTTCTTGTCCGAGCGGATGTGGGTGGTGGCGAACAGCTCGTACATGATGGCTTGGCTCACCAATGCGGCCTCCTGACTGGGGAAGCCGGCCGGCAGCCCCGCGCCCACCTCGAATGCGTGCACCCATTCATCGATGAACTGCTGGTACATCTTGCGGTAGGCCTCGGGTCCGGACAAGTGCCGCTCGAGCACGAAGTGCACGCCCCATTCCTGCGGCCGTTTGCGAACCGCCGCCAGTTGCGACTCCAGCACCGCGTCGACGATGTCGGGCAGGGGCTGCCCGGCATGCGCGTTCACGGCGTCGCGCATGGCCTGCAACAGGGCCTTGGTCCGCAGGTGGATGCAGGTACGGGCCAGTTCGTCCTTGCTGGCGAAGTACTGGTAGAAGCTGCCCAGGCCGGTGCCGGCCAGCGCGACGATCTCGCGGATCGTCACGCGGGCGTAGTCACGCTCGACGAGGAGCTGAACAAAGGCTTCCTGCAAGGCGCGCGAAGTCTCCTTCGAGCGCGACTGGAGCGGCTTCCTTCGCTTGGGTGAGGCAAGGGGTTGCGAACGGGATTTCATGGCAAGCGAATATGAACATCTGGCACCGATGTTGTGTCTAGAATTTTTCCATCCTTTTTGGCGCACGCTTCGGCGACCCGATCCTTCACATGACCAACACCCCAGCCTTGACCGATGTCCACGCAGTCTACGCACGGGAGGGCGACACCTGGTTGCCCACCGAACTCTCGCGCGGGCCGTGGGACCCGCGTGCCCAGCATGGCGGCGCACCCTGCGCACTGCTCGCGCACGTGGCGGAAAGCGCAGCGCCAGAAGGCGATTGGCGCCTTTCGCGCATGAGCGTGGAACTGGTCAAGCCGGTGCCCGTGGCGCCGCTGCGCACGCAGCACAGCGTGCAGGCCGCACGCTCGACGGCGCGCGTCACGATCGACCTGCTCGCCGGCGATGTGCTGGTCGCAAGCGCCCATGCCCTGCTGCTGCGCGGCGAGCGGATCGCATTGCCCGCCGACCTGCCGCACAGCGGATCGCCGGCACAGCTGGAGCGCCTGCCTGCCGAGTGCAGCGAACGCGTGCGCATCCCGGGCTTGCCCGAAGGGACCTCGTTCTACCGCACGGCCATGGAAACCCGTGTGGCCCAGGGCGACCCGTCGCAGCCCGGCGCCGCCGGCGCCTGGTTCAGGCTCGCGGCGCCCCTGGTGCAAGGCGTGCCGACATCACCCGCCATGCGCGCGGCCGCCGCGGCGGACTTCGGCAACGGCCTGAGTTGGGTGCTGCCCTTCGACCGCTACCTGTTCACCAACGCCGACCTCAGCCTGCACCTGTACCGCGAGCCCGTCGGGGAGTGGGTCGGGCTCCTGTCGGAGACGCAGGTGGACGGCGGGGGCGCGGGCATGGTCACCTCGCGCCTCTATGACGAGCACGGGCCCATCGGCATCGCGGTGCAGACGCTGGTGCTGCGCGAACGCGCGGCCGCGTAGACGCCCCGGGACTTCAGCGCGTCGGCGGGTTGAGGATGACCGGCGGCGGAGGCGGCACCGGCATCACCGGCGCCGGCGGATTGAACGGCTGCTGCGGCACCAGGGGCGTCGCGCCGGGAATCGAGTTCGACGGCACGGGCACCGGGCTGATCGTCGCGGCCGAAGGCACGGTGGGCGACGCGGCGGCCGCCGCGCTGCCGGCTTGCGCCAGCGTGGCATTGATCGGCTGCAGGTCTGCCGGCGCCAGCGTGCCGCTGGCCTGGCGCAGCTTCAGGTTGCCCAGCAGCACGCCATAGCGCGCCAGCGCCAGGTCGCGCTTGGTCTGGTAGAGCTGGCTCTGCGAATTGAGCACGTCGATGTTGATGCGTACGCCGACCTGGTAGCCCAGCCGGTTGGCATCGAGCGCGCTCTGGCTCGATGCCTCGGCCGCTTCCAGCGCCTTGACCTGGCCCGCGCCCGAGACCAGGCTCAGGTAGACCGAGCGCGTGTTCTGGTTGACGGTCCGGCGCGTCGAATCCAGGATCGAGCGCGACTGGTCTTCCAGAGCCAGCGTTTCCTTGATGCGGTTCTCGGTCGCGAAGCCGGCGAACAGCGGCATGTTGAACACCACGCCGATGTTGCCCGCGTTGATGCGCGACTTGCCCAGCGCCGTGGAGGTGCCCTGCGGATTGTTGGTGACGTTGTAGCCGGCCTGCACGTCGAGCGTGGGCTTGTGGCCGGCCTCGGCCTTCTTCACTTCGAGCCCCGACACGTCGACGCCGAGCTTTGCCTGCAGGATCGCCGGATGGATCGCCTCGGCCTGCGACACCCATACATTGACGTCCGCCGGCAGCAAGGCGGGCAGGGTGACGGGTGCGGCCAGCGGTGTCGGGTTGGTGCCGATCCGGCCGACCAGTTCGTCGAGCGCGATCTTCTTGATCTGCAGGTCGTTCTCGGCCGCGATCTCCTGGGCGACGACCAGGTCGAAGCGGGCCTGGGCTTCGCGCGTGTCGGTGATGGTCGCGGTGCCGACCTCGAAGTTCCGCTTGGCCGATGCCAGTTGTTCCGCCGTGGCCGCCTTCTGGGCGCGCACCAGCGCCAGCGTGTCCTGGCTGGCGAGCACGTCGAAGTAGCCTTGACTCACCCGCACGATGAGGTCTTGCTCGGCCCCGGTCAGCACCGCCTGCGCGATGTCGGCCTGGAGCTTGCCTTGCTCGTAGGTTGCCCAGTTGGCGGGGCGGTACAGCGGCTGCGTGGCATTGACGCCGCCGGCCTGCGTGTTGATCTTGCGCGAGATGTCGCCCTGCGGCGTGTCGACCGCAATGTTGGAGTGCACGGCGCTGCCCGACAGGCCCACCGCCGGCAGGATGCCCGCCTTGGCCTGCGCGGCCCGCGCGATGCTGGCGTCGTACTGCGAGAGCGCTGCCTTGTAGGTGGCGTCGTAGCCACGCGCGGCGTCGTAGAGTTCGATCAGGCTCTGGCCATGAGCCGGCAATGAAAGCGCCACAAGCAATGCGGCAGGGAGTGGAAGCAGCCGGGGCCAGAGGGGCATCAAGGGTCCTGAAAGAGTTCTAGTAGCGGGGGACAGTGGGATCGTGTTGAAGCGACCATGCATTGATGCCACCAGCCACATTGGCCAGCGCATCGAATCCGTTCTGGGCCAGGAACATCGCCACGCGCTGGCTGCGCGCGCCGTGGTGGCACAGGCAGGCCACGCGCTGGGCCGGATCGAGTTCGGACAGGCGTCCCGGAATCTCGTTCATCGGAATGGTCAGCAGCGTGAAGCCGGAGGGCGTGACGCTGGCGGTCTGCCGTTCCCAGGGTTCGCGCACGTCCAGCAGCACCGGCGCCGCGGTCGCGTCGGCGGCGAACCAGGCGGCCAGGTCGGCGGGGGCGACTTGATCGATCATCGGATGCTCAGAACGCGAAGCGCGAGGGCTCGGGGAAGTTCAGCAGGCGCGGCGCCACCGTGTCCCAGGGCTGGGCGGTGCTCCATTGGCCCTCGCCGGTGCGCGTGACGAAGTGCATGCGCATCATCGGTTCCTCGCCGACGATCGCGGCGAGGCGGCCGCCGATCTTCAGCGAGCCCAGCAGGTTCTGCGGGATCTTCGCGACGGAGCCGCTCAGCACGATCACGTCGAAGGTGGGACCGCTGGGCAGCGGCTTGGAGCCATCGGCCACGCGCACCTCGACGTTGCTCACGCCGTTGCGGCGCAACGTCTCGGCGGCAGTCGCGGCGATCTTGGGGTTGATCTCCAGCGTCAGCACGCTGGCGGCGCAGTTGGCCAGCAGGGCGGCCATGAAGCCGGAGCCGGTGCCGATCTCCAGCACGGTCTCGTGCTTCTGCACCTTCAGGTCGTTGAGCGTGCGGGCCTCGATCTTGGGCGCCAGCATGATCTCGCCGGGTACGCTGCCGTCGCCGAGCGGCAGTTCCATGTCGAAGAAGGACAGGGTGCGGTGCGCCTCGGGCGTGTAGTCCTCGCGGTGGATCTCGTTGAGCAGCGCGAGCACGGCCGGATCGTGCACATCCCAGGGGCGGATCTGCTGCTCGATCATGTTGAAGCGCAGGTTTTCAAGCGTGGGGTTGGCGTGGGGGTTCATGGTCTTTCTCGGGTCGGGTCAGGACAAGCCGTGAATTTTAGGTGTGCTGTCCACCGGCGCGGCCGGCGTTCCCTGCCATTTGCGCCGCGCCCAGTTGGCCAGGTCGTCCATGTAGCAGTACACCACCGGCACCACCACCAGCGTCAGCAGCGACGATGTGATCACGCCGCCGATCACGGCCTGGCCCATCGGCGCGCGTTGCTCGGCGCCTTCGCTGAGCGCAAAGGCCAGCGGCACCATGCCGAAGATCATCGCCAGCGTGGTCATCAGGATGGGCCGCAGCCGCACGCGGGCCGCGAGCAGCAGGGCGTCGGCCCGGTCCAGGCCCGGCACGGTGCTGCCGTCATCCGCCAGGTGCGGCTCGCGCGAGCGGATGGCGAAGTCCACCAGCAGGATCGCGTTCTTCGTCACGAGCCCCATCAGCATCACCACGCCGATGATCGAGAACATCGATAGCGTCGAATGGAACATCAGCAAGGCCAGCACCACGCCGATGAGGGTGAGCGGCAGCGCGGTCATCAGCGCCATCGGCTGCAGGAAGCTCTTGAACTGGCTGGCCAGGATCATGTAGATGAAGATGATGGCCAGCGCCAGCGCCGACACCGCGTAGCCGAAGGACTCCTGCATGTTCTTGGTCGAGCCGCTGAACTGGTAGCCGTAGCCCGGCGGGAAGGCGATGCCGTCGAGCGCGGTGCGGATGTCGGCCGAGACTTCGCCGGCGGAGCGGATGTCGTTGTTGGCGTTGATCGAGACTTCGCGGGCCAGGGCGCGGCGGTTGATCTGGTTCGGGCCGGTCGATTCGCGCACGTCGGCCACCTGCTGCAGGCGCACGATGCGGCTGCTGCCGTCGGCATTGGCGCCCATGGTGGTGCTGACGAAGGGCAGGCGGGCCAGGTCGCCCGGCGTGTTGCGCACCTCGGGGGCGAGGCGCACGTTCACGTCATAGGTCTGGTCGTCGGGCGCGCGCCAGGTGCCCACCGTGGTGCCGGCTACCAGCGTGCGCAGGGCATTCGCGATGGACGCCACGCCCAGGCCCAGGTCCGATGCCGCGTCGCGCTTGACCACCACGCTCACCGTGGGCTTGTCGGGCTTGAGGCTGGAGTCGAGGTCGACCAGGCCGGGGATGGTGCGGATGCGCTCGGTCACGAGCTTGGTGAGGCGCTCGAGTTCCTGCAGGTCCGGCCCCTGCAGCGAGAACTCGATGGGCTTGTTGCCGCCCACCGAGTCGCGCAGGCCGACGTGCGTGACCGTGATACCGGGCACCGTGCGCAGCTTCTCGCGCAGCACGGCGGACATCTGGTCGACGCTGCGGCTGCGCGCCTTGCGGTCGACCAGCCGCACGTAGATGCTTGCGTAGATCTTGCCCTGCGCGTCTCCGGTGTTGATGGTGGTGAGCGTGTAGCGCACCTCGGGCATGTCGTGCAGGATGGTGTCGACCTGCTTCGCCTTCGCCTCCGTGACTTCCAGCGAGGAGCCGACCGGCGTGTAGAAGTTGATGGCCGTCTCGGAGAAATCCGCCTTGGGCACGAACTCGGTGCCCAGCAGCGGCACCATGAAGATGCTGCCGACGAAGATGCCCACCGCGGCGAACACCGTGGCCAGCTTGTGCTTGAGCGACCAGCGCAGGATCGCCTGGTAGCCCTCGGCCAGCTTCTCCGTCACATCGTCGAACCAGCCGGTCACGCGGCCGATGGTCTTGTCGTAGAAGGTGACGGGTGGGCCGCGCTTCTTGCCGTGCTTGTCGATGGCCGGGTCGTGCCACAGGCTGGACAGCATCGGGTCCAGCGTAAAGCTCACGAACATCGAGATCATCACCGCCGCCACGATGGTGATGCCGAACTCGTGGAAGAACTTGCCGATGATCCCGCCCATGAAGCCGATCGGCATGAACACCGCGGCGATCGAGAGTGTGGTGGCCAGCACCGCGAGGCCGATCTCCTGCGTGCCGTCGAGCGCGGCCTTGTACGGCGCCTTGCCCATCTGCACATGCCGCACGATGTTCTCGCGCACCACGATGGCATCGTCGATCAGCAGGCCCACGCACAGCGACAGCGCCATCAGCGTGATCATGTTGATCGTGAAGCCGAACATCTGCATGAACCAGAAGGTGCCGATCAAGGCGATGGGCAGGGTGAGCCCGGTGATGACCGTCGAGCGCCACGAGTTCAGGAACAGGAACACGATCAGCACCGTGAGCAGCGCGCCTTCGATCAGCGTTTGCCGCACGTTCTGCACCGCCACGCGGATCGAGCGGGACGCGTCGCCGATGGGCTCCAGCGTCACGCCCGGCGGCAGTTGCGGCTTGATGTCGGCGATGGCCTTGACCAGCCCGTCGACCACGTCGATGGTGTTCTCGTCCTGCGCCTTCTGCACGGAGAGCAACAGCGTGCGCTGGCCGTTGTAGAGGGCGAGGGTGTCGATCTCCTGTGCGCCATCGGAGACGCGCGCGACCTGGTCGACGCGGATCGGCGCGCCCGACTTGCGGGCCACGATGATCTTGCCGAAATCCTCCGGCCGCTCCATGCGCGCGTCGATCTGCACCACGCGGTCCTGTTCGAGCGAGCGCACCGCGCCCACGGGCAGCGCCTGGTTCTCGTTGTGCACCGCATTCACCACCTGGTCGGCGGTCACGCCGAGTGACTCCATCGCGCCGGGGTTCAGGTAGAGGTTGATCTCGCGCTTGGTGCCGCCCACGAGCGTGACCGAGCCGACGCCGCGCACGTTCTCCAGGCGCTTCTTCAGCACCTGGTCGGCCCAGTTGGTGAGCTCGATCGCGCTCGGAGGGCGCTTGGCTTCCGGATCGGGCAGCACCGCCACCGACCACACGGCGCGCGAGGCCGGGTCGAAGCGTAGAACGCGCGGGTCCTTCACCTCGTCGCGGAACAGCGGCCGCACACCGGCCACCTTCTCGCGCACGTCGTCGGCGGCCTTGCGCCCATCGACATACAACTGGAATTCGATGATGACAACCGACTGGCCCTCGTAGCTGCGCGAGGTGAGGTTGTTGATGCCGGCGATCGAGTTGACGCCTTCCTCGATCTTCTTGGTGACTTCGCTCTCGACGATCTCGGGCGAGGCGCCGGGGTAGTCGGTGATGACCACGACCACCGGGAAGTCGATGTTCGGGAACTGGTCGATCTGCAGGCGCTGGTAGGAGAAGACGCCCAGCACCACCAGCGCCAGCATCAGCATCGTGGCGAAGACAGGGTTGCGCAGGCTGACGCGAGTGAACCACATGGCCGGGCGCGCCGATCAGGGCGCCGGGCGCGCGGCGCCCGATGCGACGCGGGCCGCGGTCGCGGGCGATGCAGCGGGCGACACGGCAGCCGCCACAGGCGCCGCCACAGCCTCCGCCAGCTTCACGCGCGTACCTTCGCGCAGCGGGCCGACGGTTCCGGCCACCACCAGTGCACCGTCTTCCACGCCGGTGACGGCCACCAGCGTCTGGCCGTCGACCTGGCCGCGCAGTCCGGTCTGCACCTGCCGGTAGGCGATGCGGCCGTCGACCACGGTCTGCACATAGGGCGCGGGCTTGTCGATGCGAACGGCGGTGAGCGGCAACGCCAGCGCCGTGGTGCGGCCCACGTCGATCGTGCCCTGCGCGAACAGCCCCTGGCGGAAGCCGTCGTTGCTGTCCAGGCGGAGGTAGACGAGCACGCTGCGGCTGCCCGCCTGCGCGCTCGGATTCACGCGCACCACGCTCGCGCCGACCTTGCGCTCGGCCGAGGCCGTGCTCGCCATGCCGGCGGTGCTGCCCTCGATCTGCAGGGAAGCACGCTGGCCGACGCGCACCGACACCGAGTCGGCCGCCGACAAGGTCGCCTCGACTTCGATGCGACTCAAGTCCACCACTTCGAGCACGCGGCCGTCGATGGCCACACGCTCGCCGGGTTGCGCCAGCCGCGCCGCAACCTGCCCGGAGATCGGGCTCTTGAGCACCGTGTCGTTGAGCGACTTGCGCGCCACGTCGACCGCGGCCAATGCGGCCCGGTGCGTGGACTGCGCCGCGTTGAGGGTCGATTGCGAGGTGTCGAGCGCATTGCGCGAGATGAAGCCCTGCTCGACCAGCGCCTTGTTGTTGTCGAGCGTGCGCTGCGCCATCTCGGTCTGCGCGCGGGCCGAGTCGGCCTGCTCCTGCGCCTGCTGGACGCGGAAGTTGTATTCGACAGGGTCGATGCGCGCGACGACCTGCCCGGCGGAGACGGAGTCGCCCTCGCGCAGCGTGAGGCCGATCAACTCGCCGGCCACGCGCGCCTTGACCACGGCCGAGTCGACCGCGCGCAGCGTGCCGGAGACCGGCAGCGTCTGCATGAGTTCGCGCTGAGTCGCGCGCATAGTTTCCGCGGGCGTCAACACCACTTCGGTCTCGGCCGGTTGCGCGGCGCTGGCGATGGCCGCCTGCTGGGCCTTGCGCGCGGAGAGTGCGCGCAGCACGCCTGCGCAGATCAGCGCCAGCACCAGCGCGCCGATCAGCCAGCGCAACCACGTCCTTTTCATGCGGCACTCCTGGAGGAGGGCGCGCAAAGGCCGTTCAGGAGCGTCTCGGCTTGGAGGGCGATGTACTTGTCGGCGTCGAGTTCGATGCTCGGCGCCATGCAGATGTTGCTGGAATGTTTGGACAGCATGAGAAAGATCATGGGGGCGACGATGGTGTAAATCGCCATGTCGATATCGATCGGCTTGAATTCGCCGCGCTCGACGCCGCGCCGGAACATGCGGCGAAGCAGTTCGTGGCCGGGCATGACCACCTCGGCCTGGTAGAAGGCCGCTAGCTCCGGAAAGTTGCTGCCCTCGCTCATCATGAGCTTGGTGATGCCCGAGATCCGGGTCGCGCCAATGCGTTGCCACCAGCTGCGCATCACGTGGCGCAGCATGTCGGGCGTGCTGCCCTCGAAGGCCTCGAACTCCTTGTTCCAGTCGGCGAAGTTGCCCGACAGGTTTTCGCGGACGACGGCCTTGAAGAGTTCTTCCTTGCTGGGGAAGTAGAGGAACAGCGTGCCCTTGGAAACGCCGGCCCGCGCTGCCACTTCCTCGGAGCGTGTGGCGGCGAAGCCTTTCTCTACGAAGAGGTCGAGCGCCGCATCCAGCAGTTCGCCGGGGCGGGCTTCCTTGCGGCGCTCGCGCTTGGCGCTGACGGTGCGCAGCTTGTCGGCAAGGAAGCTCTGGGACGGCATGAGGGAGTTAATGACTGACGGGTTAGTAATGTAGTGACCGACGCTCCGGGCGTCAAGCCGCGACAATGCCGCGTTGCGTCTTTTGCAACATCCGGGATGCCAAATCCATGTCTTCTTCGACCGAATCGATCGTTCCGGGCGGCGGCTGTTTCTGGTGCAGCGAGGCGGTATTCGACCGCGTGCAGGGCGTCACCGACGTGGAATCGGGCTATTGCAACGGCTCGGCGATGAATCCGAGCTACGAGCAGGTGTGCACCGGCCGCACCGGGCATGTGGAAGTGGTCAACGTCGAGTTCGACACCGCGCAGATCTCCCTGCGCGAGATCCTCGAGATCTTTTTCGTGGTGCACGACCCGACCACGTTGAACCGCCAGGGCAATTCCAGAAGACCTTTGCGAGCCGGGTGAAGCGCTGAATACCACCGTCATCTCTTCGCTGCTGCCGGTCGTGCTACTGATCGTGGCGGGCTACCTCGCGGGCAAGCGCGGCTGGATCGGCGGCAAGTCGGTGAAGGACCTGTCGAACCTGATCTTCATGCTGCTGGCGCCAGCGCTGCTGTTCCGCTCGATGAGCACGGTGCATGTCGAGCAGCTGAGCCTGCGGCCCGTCGCGGCCTACTTCCTGGCGGCAGGGCTGATCTTCGCGGCGACGATGCTGTGGCGCGGCTTCAACCGGACGGCCGCCGTGCTGGCGCTGGCCAATACGTACAGCAACACCGTGATGATCGGCATCGCGCTGGTCGGGCTGGCCTACGGGCCGGACGGCATGGTGGTGCTGCTGACGCTGATCTCGCTGCATTCGCTGGTGCTGCTGACCAGCGCGACGGTGGTGCTGGAACTGGCGGTGGCGCATGAGAACGCGGCCCGCAGCGGCGCCGGCCGGCAAGATCGCAAGGCGATGCTGCGCACGGTAGGCCGCGCGCTGCGCAACGCCATCGTCCATCCGGTGCCCTTGCCGATCATCGCGGGGCTGCTGTTCGCGCAGACCGGCTGGACGCTGCCGGTGGCGATCGATACGCCGATCAATCTCCTGGGCCAGGCCTTCAGCCCGGTGGCGCTCGCGATGGTGGGCGTCACGCTGGCGCTGACGCCCGTGGGGCAGCACTGGCGCGGCGCACTCGTGCAGGCCCTGTTCAAGAACGTGGTGCATCCGCTGCTGACGCTGGGGCTGGGCTGGGCGATGGGCCTGCGCGGCCTGCCGCTGGCAGTGATGGTGGTGGCCGCCGCATTGCCGATCGGCGCCAACGTGTTCCTGTTCTCCCAGCGCTACAAGGTGGCCGAGGAACTGGTCACGGCCAGCGTGGTGGTGTCGACGGTGCTGGCGCTGGTGACGCTGTCGGGTGTGATGGCGCTGGTCGGCTACCTTTGACGCAAGGCGCGGCGCTGCAATCGCGGCCCCTGGTCTAGTTGGCCGTGATTGAAAGATGGTAGGTCACGTCCTGCAGTGCGTCCGCCGCATAGCAGCCGGTGGCGATCCAGCGAAGCTTGTGCGCGCCGACGCTCAGCGGATAGACGAAAAGGTAGTAGCCCTGCTCGGCGCTCGGCACCAGGGCGAGATCCTTTGCATACCTTGCCCCGCTGGCAGGATCGGGTGAGTACTGGCCGATGTTGTTGGGACCCATCTGGGCGTTGTAGATGGGAGACTGACTGCCACCAGGCCCCGTGAAGTATCTCGTCGGGCGGGGGACCTTGATGCCGTCGATCCAGACCGAAATCTCGGCCGGCACGCTGCACGATCCCGCCCCGCGCACGAACTCTTCCGTTCGCGTGGATTCAGGAAGGTCGTTCAGGAACGCCGAATAAGAGTTGTTGATCAAGGGGAAAAAGATGGCCTTCCCGGCCGGGATACTGCAATTGCGGGTGGCCGTGGTGCCTTGGTAAACCCCACCGAGGAACCATACTTTTCCAACCTGGCGTTCAGCGCAGAACTGACCCGTCATGTCCGTCAGCGGATACCTGTCAGCCGGCATGGATGCGATCCACTGTTGCCATTCGACGGCCCATCGACCATAGGTTTGCCCACCCGGCAGCGAGTAGATCGGGGCGATGAGCGGCAATCCTCGTACGGCATCGCCTGCGGCATTGATTGCCGCAGATACAGCCGACGCCTCGGGGAAAGAAACATCGTCTCGGGGGCCGGGTGCCCTGCCCGGGCCACACTGGCCCGACGGCCCGCACCGGCCGGCATCGGCTGATGGAGAAAGGCCTGAAAGCGCGACAAGCGCCGACGCCAGCAAAACTGCTTTTGTTTTCATGCTTCCCCTCCTGGGAGACCCCCGTGATCGAGGGGCCGCGAGTGTAGTCCCCGATGTGTGCCGCGGGACATGCCGGGGACGAACACTTACCTCGGTAACGCCGAGACCGCAGACGCATATCGGCATCGTCGGCGGTGAGTCGGCGAACGGTGTCTTTGAAGAAAGAAGGTTGGTCGCAGAGGCCGACGAGTGTGCGCGGCGCTCGTCCTGAGGGGCTCGGCTCTATGGCGCGAGGCGCTCGCGACGCCAGGATCCGTCCTCCCGCCGATAGCGCAGCCGGTCATGCAGCCGGCTCGCGCGCCCCTGCCAGAACTCCCAGCGGTCCGGCACCAGCCGATAACCACCCCAATGCGGCGGCCGCGGCGGCGAGAGCAGATGCCTTGCCGCGATCACCGCGGCGTTTTTCACCAATACCTGCCGCCCCTCGATGACTTCGCTCTGCGGACTGGCCCAGGCGCCGATGCGCGAATCCAGCGGACGGCTGGCGAAGTAGGCGTCACTCTCGGCGCCATCGACTTTCTCGACGCGGCCTTCGATGCGCACGACGCGTTCCAGCTCGACCCAATGGAATTGCAGTGCGGCAAAGGGGTTGCCCGCCAGTTCCTGGCCCTTGCGGCTCTGGTAGTTGGTGAACCAGACGATGCCGCGCGCGTCGTAGCCCTTGATCAGCACGATGCGGGTCGACGGCCGCAAGTCGCCGGCCACGGTGGCCAGCGTCATGGCGTTGGGTTCGGGCACCTGGGCGTCGATGGCTTCGGTGAGCCAGCGCTCGAACTGCTGCAGCGGGTCGCCGGCGCTCGCGGTTTCGTCGAGTTCGGCGCGCTCGTAGCTCTTGCGCAGCGCGGCCAGGGAATCGTTCGGTGAGCTCATGCGGTGATTGTCGCGCCGGACACCGATACTCCGGCCATGACCAACACACTGCCCACCGTCATCGTGCTGGCTTCCGGACGCGGCGAGCGCTTCGTCGCTTCCGGCGGCAGCGGTTCCAAGCTGCAGGCCCTGCTGGCCGGCCAGGCCGTGCTGGCGCGTACGCTGGCCCATGTCCAGGCGAGCGGCCTGCCGTGGCACCTGGAAGATGCCGGCCATCCCGGCATGGGCGACTCGATCGCGGCGGCGGTGCGCAACACGCCTGACGCGGCGGGATGGCTGATCTTGCCGGGTGACCTCCCGCTGGTGCAGCCGTCCACGTTGCGGCAGGTGGCGGCGGCGCTCGGCGGCGAGGCGCAGGCGGCGCAGCCCTTCTTCCGCGGCGAGCGCGGCCATCCCGTCGGCTTTGCGCGGGTGAATCGCGAGTCGCTGATGGCGCTGCAAGGCAACCTGGGGGCGGCGCCCGTGCTCAAGGCGCTGCGTGGCGCCGGGAAGGTCGCGGACATCGAAGTCGACGACGTCGGCATCGTCACCGACATCGACACGCTCGACGCCCTGGCGCGCGCCGAAGCGTTGCTGCTCAACCCTTAGAGATGACCGCGCAGGCCGTGCGCGGGCCCGAGTTGCCGGCCGGCTGCGTCTTGAAGTCGTCCGGGTCGCGGTGAACCACCAGCGCGCGGCCCACGACGTTGTTGGCGGCGCCGTCGGTCAGCGAGATGGCATGGACTTCCACGTCGAAGCGCGCGACACCGGCGGCGTCGGCCTTCAGGCTGGGCAGTTCGCCGGCATGGCTGCCTGCCGCCTCGAACTTCCCATGCGTGCCACCGGCCGGATTGAAGTGGCCGCCGGCTGCCATCGCGTTGTCGCCGCAGTCGCCCTTTTCATGGATGTGGAAGCCATGTTCGCTGCCCGGGGGGAGGCCGCTGACTTCGCCCGTGAGGCGGACGCCATGCTCCAGCGCCGTGAAAGTTGCCTTGCCCTGGGTCGGGTTGGGCGTGATGGCGCCCGTGGGCGCGAGGTTGGCGACGGCACCGGCCTTTCCCATTCCCATGCTGCCGCAACCGACCAGCAAGGCGCTCGAAAGGGCGAGGGTGGAAAGGGCGAGGGTGGTCAAGGCGGCGAATCGAAATGTCATGGCTTCTCCAGATGATTGGCCGGTCCAGTATCGGGCGGCCTCATGTCCGGGTAAAGCCGCGCAGCACAAGCCTGCGCCTCACGGGGACTTGTCCGGCGACGCCTGTCGCCGCGACGCCAGGTCACCGTGCGATGCGACCGACAGGTCCTCGCCTGCCATCCTCACCAGCCGCGCCAATGCCGCGTCGTGGATGCCGTGGCGGCGCAGTTCCAGCAAGGTCTGTCGCGCGTAGTCGATCGACGTGCCGTAGCGGCCTGCCGCGCTGGCGAAGATCTCGCGATAGCGCGCCTCGCCCAGTTCGCCGGTGAAGTTGGGGCTGCGCCGCGACAGGGTGAAGGCCAGCGCGCGAACCTTGCCGCCGGGCGTGCTGCAATCGAGCCAGCGCGGGTCGTAGACGCCGGTCGGCATCTCGCGCAGCCATAGCCGGCCCAGCGTTTCCAGCCCCTCGGCCGCCGGGATGCGGAACACCATGCCCTGAACGCTGCCGCCGGAGAGCAGGCCGAACACCAGGCCGGGGTTCGCCGGCGTGCCACGGTTGACGCGGCTCCACATCTTGAGCGCGCGGTGCCAGCCGTGCACCTTCGCGGGCCGTCGCTCGGCATGCTCGAACTCCTGTTTCCAGATCAGCGAGCCATAGCCGAAGAGCCAGAGGTCGTGGTGGCCGCCCCATTGCTCGATCACGCGGTCCAGCATGGGCTTCGGATCGCGCAATGGCTTGGGCATGGGGTCGAGCCCGGGCGGGCCGGGGTCGGGTGCAGGTGCACCTACAATTTGAGGCTCATGGTTCACCGCACCATTATTTACTTGCCCCTTAATAACGGAGTCCGCCCGATGGCATCCCCCAGCGACGACGACAGTCAACAAAATCTCATCCTCGGCATCGCAGTGGGCGTCATTGCGCTCGTGCTGTTCCTCGTGATCGGCATTGCGCTCTATGCAAACGGCAAGGCGCACAAGGCCAAGCCCGTGGTTGCGGCGGCCACCGCGCCGGTCGTGGCCACGGTCACTGAAACGGTGGTGGTCGTTATTCCGGACGGCGCGAGCATCCGCGTGGAGAACGGCGTCGTCAACTTCTACTTCGCAACCGGCAGCACGGACCTCGCGCCCGGCGCGGCCGAAGCGCTGGCCGCCGTCATCCAGGGCATCCAGGGCGGCAAGCGGGCCGTGATCTCCGGCTACCACGACACCACCGGCGACGCCGCCATCAACGAGCAACTCGCCAAGAAGCGCGCCGAAGCGGTGCGCGACGTGCTGGTCGGACTTGGTGTGCCGGCCGACAAGCTCGAACTGAAGAAGCCCGAAACCACCGAAGGCAGCGGCAGCAACGCCCAGGCGCGCCGCGTGGAAGTCAAGCTGGGGGATTGAGCCCCCAGTCGCAGTGGCAAAGCCACATCGACCCGAGATACTGTTCCGCGCGCAAAGGCGCAAGAGCGTATCGATGAAAAGCCCGGTAACACCGGGCTTTTCATATTGCTTTGGTACGATGATTGGCCATGACCACACACCCCACAGTTCTAAAGGTCACCGAGCGGATTCGCGTGCGCAGCCAGCCATTGCGCAATGCCTATCTGCAGCAGCTGGCCGAAATCCGTGACCGCGATCGGGGCTCCGATCGCATGGGATGCGCCAACGTCGCGCATGCAGTGGCCGCGATACCGGCCAACGACAAGTTCAGGGTGGTGAGCGAGCGGGCGCCCAACATCGGCGTCGTGACCGCCTACAACGACATGCTCTCGGCCCACGCGCCGTACCAGGGCTACCCCGACATCATCAAGAACGAGGCGCGCAAGCTCGGCGCGACCGCGCAGGTGGCCGGCGGCGTGCCCGCCATGTGCGACGGGGTGACGCAGGGAACGCCCGGCATGGAACTGAGCCTGTTCAGCCGCGACGTGATCGCGATGAGCACGGCCGTCGCCCTCACGCACGACATGTTCGATGCGGCGCTGCTGCTCGGCGTGTGCGACAAGATCGTGCCGGGGCTGCTCATCGGGTCGCTGCACTTCGGCCATTTGCCCACGGTGTTCGTGCCGGCGGGGCCGATGCCCTCGGGCCTGTCGAACACGGCCAAGTCGAAGGTGCGCGAACAGGCTGCGCAGGGCCTGGTCGGGCGCAAGGGACTGCTCGAGGCAGAAATGGCGGCCTATCACGGCCAAGGCACCTGCACCTTCTACGGCACCGCCAACAGCAACCAGATGCTGCTGGAGGCCATGGGCCTGCATGTGCCGGGCAGTGCGTTCATCCAGCCCGGCGACTCGATGCGCGAGGCGCTGACGCGCGAGGCGGTCCGCACCGTGCTCGGACGCGCCGCGGCCCAGGCCTACGACTGCCCGCCGATCGGCGTGATGGTCGACGAGCGGGCCATCGTCAATGCGATGGCCGCGTTGCTCGCCACGGGCGGCTCGACCAACCACCTGATCCACTGGGTCGCGGTAGCCCGCGCGGCGGGCATCGTGATCGACTGGGATGACTTTTCCAGGCTCTCCGACGTGGTGCCGCTGCTGGCCCGCGTGTATCCCAACGGCACGGCCGACGTCAACGAGTTCCAGGCCGCGGGCGGCCCCGGCTTCGTGATCGGCGAACTGGTCGAGGCCGGCCTGATGCATGGCGACGTGATGACCGTGCGCGCCGGTGGCATCCGCGAATTCGGCGGCATTCCCGAACTGGCGGATGCAGCCAATGCCACGTTGCGCTGGAATGCGGCCGCGCCACTGGCCAACGAGGCGATCACGCGACCGGTCGGCCAGCCCTTCAGCGCCACCGGCGGCCTCAAGCTGCTGAACGGCAACCTGGGCCGCAGCGTGATCAAGGTGTCGTCGGTGCCCGAGGACCGCCATGTGATCGAGGCGCCGGCGCGCGTATTCGATTCGCAGTTCGCGCTGCAGAAGGCCTTCACCGCTGGCGAACTGGACCGGGACGTCGTGTGCGTGGTGCGCTGGCAAGGTCCGCAGGCCAATGGCATGCCCGAGTTGCACAAGCTCACGCCGCCGCTGTCCGTGCTGCAGGGCAAGGGCTTCCGCGTGGCGCTGGTCACCGACGGGCGCATGAGCGGCGCGTCGGGCAAGATCCCCGCGGCCATCCACCTTTCGCCGGAAGCGGCTGCCGGTGGCCCATTGGCCAAGGTACGTGACGGCGACCTGGTCCGCCTCGACGCGGTGGCCGGCACGCTGGCCGTTCTGCTGCCGGACGACGAATGGGCCGCGCGCGAGAACGCCGTCCAACCCGAGTCCCAACGCGATGCCGACGGCCGCGGCCTCGGTCGCGAACTGTTCGCCGGCATGCGCCGCAATGCTTTGACCGCAGAAAAAGGAGCCTGTACATGGCTGTGAAAGAGACATTGACCGCGCTCCAGGTGATGCGCGACGCACCGGTGATACCGGTCATCGTGCTGCACGACGTGGCTCATGCCGTGCCGTTGGCGCGCGCGTTGGTGGCCGGCGGCATCCGCATGCTGGAAGTGACGCTGCGCACGCCCCAGGCGCTGCAGTGCATCGAGGCCATTGCCAAGGAAGTGCCGGAGGCCGTCGCCGGCGCCGGCACCATCCGCAGCTCCGCCGATGCGCAGGCTTCCGCGCTGGCCGGCGCCAAGTTCGGTGTGAGCCCCGGCTACACGCGCGCCGTCGGCAAGGCCTGCCGCGACATCGGCCTGCCGCTCTTGCCCGGCGTTGCCACCGGCAGCGAAATCATGACGGCGCAGGAAGACGGCTTCACCGAGCTCAAGTTCTTCCCCGCCATGCAAGCCGGCGGCCTGCCGATGCTGAAGGCCTGGCAGGGCCCGTTCGGCGACGTGACCTTCTGCCCCACCGGCGGCGTGAGCCTGGGCAACGCGCCCGACTTCCTGGCCCTGTCCAACGTCGCCTGCGTCGGCGGCTCGTGGATCGTGCCGACCGACGCCATCGCCAACGGCGACTGGGCCCGCATCGAAACGCTGGCGCGCGAGGCGAGCCAACTCAAGCGCTGAGGTCCGTCGGACGCGGACACGGACGCGGGCAGCCGAACGCAGAAGGAAGACAAAAGTACGCAGAGGTCGCAGAAGAAACTCAAGAAATGCTTCTGCATTCCTTTTGCGACTTCTGCGTTCGGCTGCCCGCATCCGGCTGTTCGGCTCCCCGTTTTCAGAGCGTCAAAATGGCGCTCATGGAGTCCACAACACAGACCCTCAAGGTCATCGCGTTCGACGTCTTCGGCACGGTCGTCGACTGGCACGGCGGCATCTCGGCCGAGGTGGCGCAGGCGCTGCCCGAGGTCGATGCCGATGCGTTTGCGCTGGCCTGGCGCGCGGGCTACCAGCCGGCGATGCGCGGCGTCATGGAACGGCTCGCGGCGGGCGAGGGCGGCTTCACGCTCGTCGATGAACTGCACCTCGCCATCCTCGAGGACGTGTTGCGCGAGTTCAAGGTCGGCCGTCTCGACAAGGCCCGGAAACGCGAGTTGAACCGCGCCTGGCATCGGCTGCCGGCCTGGCCCGATTCAGTCGAGGGACTGACGCGCCTCAAGCGCAAGTTCACGATCTGCACCTTGTCGAACGGCAACATCGGCCTGCTCACCGAGATGGCCAAGCGCGCCGGCCTGCCCTGGGATTGCGTGCTGTCGGCCGAAGTATTCAAGGCCTACAAGCCGGACCCGCGCACCTACCTGGGTGTGGCTGGGGTGTTCGACCTCAGCCCCGGCGAGGTCATGCTGGCCGCCGCGCACCATGACGACCTGGAGGCCGCGCGCAATTGCGGCCTGCAAACCGGGTACATCGAGCGTCCTCTGGAGTACGGCGCGAAGCGTCCGAAGGACGTATCGTCGCGTGAAAGCAACACTTTTCACGCCCGCGATATCAACACGTTGGCGGATTTGCTGGGCTGCGCCTAGCGCTGCCGGCGACGCTTCGAGGCGCCACGCGGCGCCTCCCCGCGGCGCTGCGCCAACACCTGGCGCCTCTGCCGTGCGCCCGACGGCAGGTCGATTTGCAGGCCTTTGGCAGCTGACGCACCGCTGCGGCCGGCCGCAGTTCGCCTGCACGCCTGCCTAAAACCGCACTGTACTTCCATAGCGTCGGTGCCTTTGGCCAATTGACAAATCAATTCGTCTTGAGGCGGGTCTTGCATTGACTAGTGCATTCATTCCGGGACGCTGGCGCACTGCCGTCGCAGCGCAAGCGCTGGAATAAGCGCGTCGACTTGAAAAAATGAGATGCCGCGGCAGCTGTGAGAATGAATAAATGACAAGTGCGTTAATTGAATTAACAATTGCGGTGATTGAAAATTCAGAACCTTTGGTTGTGATCGTTTAGTCGTCATGATTTACTTGGAGGCTGGAATATTGAGCTACTAACGTTTTTTCAAATTGTCAATGAATAAGAATCACCGAGTCATCTGGAACGAATCACTCAATACATACGTTGCCGTCCAGGAAACGGCCAGGGGGCGCAGCAAATCCAGCACACGCAGCAAGGTTTCGCACTGGCTGCTCGGCGCGGCGGCGCTGGCGAGCGGCCCGGCGATGGCGCTCGAGGTCACGATCGCCCCGGACTGGGACAGCGCCGGCAATAGCAACGAGGTGGGCCAAACCGTCTTTACGTCGAACGGCACGCACAGGCTCGCCGGCCCCGCCAATTTCCAGAATATCCCGGCCGGCTACTTCATTCCATGGGCAGATGCGGTCTCGCAAGGCTATGCCACAGCGCCGGACGTGACGGGAAAGATGCAATTGGTCGTGGGTGCCAAGAATTCCACAATTACGGTGCCAGATTCGATCACCGGCAATATGCAATCGCTGCCGGTCTATAGCGCATCGTCATTTACGCAAGGGCCCATCGGCGCTGCTTTTGCAAATGCCTACTTCGTCAACGCGGTGCAGATTTTCCCGAAAGACGCGCAGGCCTATGTCGACTTGCGCCTGGCGACCGTCCAGAACGGCACGCTCAACGTCGACCTGGGTACGAGCCGGGTCGACCTGAATGCCGCGAAGCAGACCGCGCTGATCTATGTCGACGGCACGACCGGCAACAAGACGGAGGCCGTCTGGCGATCGGGCAACTACGTGAAGTTCGGCGACGCCTTCCAGATCACCGCTGCCCCGGCGCAGACGGCCGCGCGCGACCAGACCTTCGATGCCGTGGCCTACACCGGCACCTTCAACGTCACGGACGCCAAGGGCGCCACCACCTCGCACACGGTCACGGACCTGGCCTCGCTGACCCAGTACAACGCCTGGCTCGTGCAGGAGATCCAGGCGGGCCGCATCGACTACGCGAACTACGACGCGAGCGTGAAGCTGGCTTACGGCACGTCGCCGGTCAGCGTGCACATCATGCCGACCGGCAGTGACGCGCCACTGCCGCCCAACGATCCCCTCTACATCGATGCCGGCAAGCGCGCGCTGCTGCTGGCCGTGGGCGCCAACGCCACCGCGCGCGTCGCCAGCCCGACGGGCACCACCGTGGAGATGGCGGATGGCGACGCATTGCGCGGCGAGCAGGGCGCCACGGTCATCAACGACGGTCGCATCGCCACGACCGCCGGTACTGCCCGTCCGTTCGTGGTCCTGGGGGGCTCGCAGGGCACCAACAACGGCGTGGTGACGGTGGGCTATGCGTCCACGGCGGCCGATGCGTCGGCGCCGGGCGTGGTCTACATCGGCGGAAACAGTTCGGTCGACGGTGCGGGCTCGGTCCTGACCAACAAGGGCATCTTCAACGCAGGCGCGGTCAATTCCGACACCCGGGCGCTCACCGGCTTCTCGCGCGTCGACGTCACCAACCAGGGCACCTTCATCAACGAAGGTGCGATGAACATCGGCTCCAACGATTCGGAGCTGGCCAGCCCGGTGCTCGGCGTGATGGCGAGCAACGGCAGCAAGGTCGTCAACACGGCGACCGGCGTGCTGTACCTTGGCCGTGAAGCGGCCGGCTCGATCACGCCGGGAAGCCTGGCCGGCAGCATGGCCGCGGGCGGCGCCGACACCTCCGTGCGCGCGGGCGGGCAGGCGGTAGTCGTCCATGGCGGCAGCCAGTTCCTCAACGACGGCTATATCGGCATCGGCAGCGGCATGCAGGATGCGACGGGCATCCTCGTCCAGGGCGTGACTTTGGCCAGCGTGGTGAACAACGGCACGATCGACGTCAAGGGGGCGCGTGACGGCTCGCCGCTGGCGAACCGCGGGATCTGGGTCCAGGGCAACAGCGGCAGCTCGACCGTCAGCAACACCGGCACGATCAACCTGCTCGGCACCAACGGCGTGGGCCTCAAGGCCACGGATGGCGGCAAGGCAACGAGCACCGGCACCATCAACCTCGGCACTTCGAGCGACAAGGACCTGCCCAACTACGGCGTGTGGGCGGAAGGCGTCGGCAGCGCGGTGACGCTGGGCGGTGTGGTGAATCTGAGCGGGGACAACGCGATCGGCGTGCACGCCCGCGCGGGCGGCCGGATCGACGTGAGCGGGGGCAACGTCAAGTTCAACGACGGCGAGCGCCAGGTCGGCTTCTTCGCCCATGGCGTGGGCTCGGTGGTGAACATCAACAACGCCCCGGCAGGCGGCGCGCTGGACGTGGCCACGAAGAACTCGACGCTGTTCCGCATCGAGGACGGCGCCACCATCAACAACGCAACGTCCGCACCACTGGTGGCTTCGGGCGAAGGCTCCACTGCGATCCTGGTCACCGGCGTCGGCTCTTCGGCGAACCTCGACAACATGGACCTGACTGTCGCAGGCAAGGGCGCCACGGCGCTCAAGGTGGAAGGCGGCGCCACGGGCACGATGACCGGCGCGGCCAAGGTCATCTCGTTCCGCGACGACACCATCGCCGTCTCGGTGGACGACAACAAGCACGACCTGGGCGGCAATATCGTCGGGCGAGGCGATTCCAGGTTCACCAATACCGCCGACATCACGGTGGACGACAGCGCCAGGAACGTCACCGTCTTCCAGGTGAAGAACGGCGCCGAGTTGAGCAATGCCGGCGATATCGACCTGGCGCACGGCACCGCCATCGAGATCACCGGCGTGGGCTCGCGCGTGACGCCGGTCGATGGCAAGGCCGGCACGATCACCGTGCACGACGGCAACGCCGGCATCTGGGTGCATGGGGGTGGCACGCTGACGACCTCGGACACCATCACGGTGGACAAGGGCGCCTCGGGCGTGCTGATCGGCACGGACGCGGGGCGCGTCGTGCTGACGAAAGACGCTTCGATCATCGGCCTGGGTGGCGGCTTCGGCAATCTCGTCACCAACCAGGGCCAGGCGGGCAACACCCTGCTGGACGGCACCTTCCTTGAGATGAGGGGCAGCGGCGCCGCCTTGCTGACCGAGAACAACCTCGACGCGGCCTCGCACGGCACGATCCTGGTGAGCAGCAACACGGCCGGCAAGGGGCTGGCACTGACCAACGCCAACGGTACCGCCACCACCGGCGACCTGGTGGTCGGCGATGCATTCGACATCAGCGTGACCGGCAACGGCTCGGGCGTCTATGCCAATACGACCGGGAACCTCACCGTGACGAGCAAGTCGGTCCAGGTCAGCGGCACGGGCCAGGCAATCCTGGTCAAGTCGGCCGATACCGTCACGATCGACGCGGGGGCCAACATCACGGGCACGAATGCAGGCGCCGTGCTGGTGCAGGGCGCGGCCAGGACGCTCGTCAACCACGGCACCTTGCTGGGGGTGGCCGGCTCCAACGCCGTCGTGCTGGACGACGCGGGCCACGCCTTCGAGAACAGCGCGGGCGGCGCTGTCACGGGCAACGTCCTGCTCGGCAACGGAACGAACACGGCGCTGCTGGGCAGCAGCACGATCACCGGCAACCTCGTCGGCGGCGCCGGCCAGGACACCGTGACCGTGCGGGGCAACAAGGCCATCGTCACGGGCCGCCTGGACGGCGGCGTGGGGGGCGCGACCGACACCCTGATCCTGGACAACACGCAGATCGCCTACGACAGCGCGACGTCCGGTATCCGCAACTTCGAAAACGTGGCGCTGACCAACGGCTCGGTCGTCACGCTGAAGACGGCGCTCAAGCTCGACGACAACCAGGCCGACACCGGCATCCTCTCCATCGACAAGAGCAGCTCGCTCGTCACCGCGACCGGCGGCGCGTTCGCGCTGAACAACAAGCTGGCCGGCACCGGCACGGTCGTGACGGACACCGCGGGCCAGGCCTTCGATTTCACGCGCAACGTCGGCGGCGCGTTCGCGGGGACGGTCAAGCTCGGCGACAGCAGCTTCGCGCTGGGCGGCGCCAATACCGCGGCCCTGCAGAACGCCACGCTGGAACTCGGCCAGCAGAGCATCACGACAGTGGGCGACGGCGAGCAGAAGATCGGCGGCCTGAGGTTCAACGGCGGCGCCGCCTTGTTCAACGGCACGGCGCCCGACCACAAGGTCGCCGTCAGCTCGATCACCGTCGGCACGCTGGACGCGAGCGGCACGGGCACGGTCCAGGTCAACGTGCCGGCGCCCTACAACGCCGTCACGCCGACGGTCGACACCCGGGCTTCGCTGCTGGAGCAGGATGACGCGAACATCGGCCTCAAGCTCGTCAACGCCGCCGCCACGGTGGGCACCGGCGGCAACCTCGTGCTGCGCGACCAGGGCGGGCAACCGATCTCCGCCAAGCGCACGCTCGACATCGCCCAGGGCGGACAAGTCGTCGCGAAGGGCGACTACGACTATCGCCTGGCCGTCCGGCAAGACGACGGCCTCTACGTCAACTACGGCTTGACGAAGCTCGACCTGCAGCAGGGCCAGACGCTGACGCTGCAGCAGCGCAGCGGCGCGACGGGCGAAGCGGGCGACCAATCGGCCCGGATCACCGGCAGCGGCAACCTGGCGATCGATGCCGGCACGGGGCTGGTGTCCTTGTCGAACACGGCCAACGACTACACCGGCCAGACCACGGTCGCCGGTGGCACGCTCCAGCTCGCGGCCGACAACGCATTGGGGAACACGCGTTCGCTCAACCTGCAGAATTCGACGCAGGCCCAACTCGCCGGGCACCTGCAGACCATCGGCCAGTTGCAGGCGGATGCCGGCTCGATGCTGGACCTGGGCGGCGGCACGCTCAACCTCGTCAATGGGGGCAGGGCCGACGGCGGACTGACCGGCGCGGGCCAGCTCAACATCGTCGGCGGCACGCTGGCCGTTTCGAGTTCGAACGCTTCCATGACGGCGGCCACGTCCATCGCCCAGGGCGCCGCGGCTTCCATCCGGCAGGTGGATGGCCTGGGCAGCGGCGCGATCGCCGACGCCGGCACCTTGACCTTCAATGGCGCGCAAGGCGCCTTCGTCAACCCCGTCAGCGGCGCCGGCAATGTGGTCAAGAACGGCCCCGGCGCCGTGACCGTGAAAGACAACGTGCAGCACACCGGGCGCACCGACATCAACGGCGGCGCGCTCATCGCGGGCGGCAGCTTCGGCGGCGCTGGCGCGGGTGAAGTCACGGTGGCTCAGTCCGGCGTGCTGTCGGGCACCGGCACGGTGAACGGCCATGTGACCAACTACGGCACCGTGGCGGCCTTCAACGCGCTGGGCGCGACGCCGAATCCGGGCAACAGCGTGTTCACGCTGGCCAATGGCCTCGGCAACAACGGCATCGTGAACCTGGCCGGCCCCATCGGCAGCACGCCGGGCAACAACCTGGTGGTGACGGGCGGCTACGTCGGCAACAACGCCAGCCTGGTGATTCGCACCGTGCTGGGCGGCGACGCGTCGGCCACCGACAAGCTGGTGATCGACGGCGGCAGCGCCACGGGCTCGACCGGCCTGGTGGTGAAGTCCGCGGGCACCGCCGGCACGCAGACGCGGCAAGGCATTCGCGTGGTGGAGACGCGCAATGGCGCCACCACCACGGCCGGCGCCTTCGCGCTGGACACCCGCTCCGATGGCTTCCGTGTCGGCAGCAATGCGATCGCTTCCGGCGCATTCAACTATCGGCTCGTGCGCGGGGGAGACGGCGGGCAGGTGCAGGATTGGTACCTGGTGAACACCTCGAGCCTGGTGGCCTTCAGGCCGCCGGTCGACGGCGGTGGCGGCGGCGGATCGGTGGCGGGGCCTGTGTACCGGCCGGAGGTGGGCGGTTATCTCGCCAATCGCCAGGCCGCGCTGCAGATGTCGGTGCACACCCTCCACGAGCGGCAGGGCCAGGCGCCGGGGCAGGAAGGCAAGGACCTCAAGGCGTCGAGCGACGGCAACGGTTGGCTGCGCGTGGTGGACACCTATGGCAGCCGCGACGGTGCGAGCCCGCAGTCGACGATCGGCGCCCGCACCTACATCCTGCACGGCGGCGCCGACCTGGCCCGCTTCAACGTCGGCAGCGAAGGCAGTGTGCGGATCGGTGCGATGGGCATGTACGGCAGGACGCAAAGCAGTTCGGTCAACGCCGACGGCAGCTCGGCCGCCGGCACGGTCGACGGCTACAACCTGGGCATGTACGCCACCTGGTACGGCAACCGCGACATCCTCTCCGGCCCGTATGTGGACGCATGGATCCTGGGCGGCTCCTACAAGAACAAGGTGCAGGGCCTGGGGCTGCAGCAGGAGTCGTACCGCTCGCGCGGCATCACGGCTTCGCTGGAAGCCGGCTACTCGTTCAAGGTGTTCGACAACGGACGGAGCCAGATGTATGTCGAGCCGCAGGCGCAATTGATCCTGCAGGACCTGCGCGCCGACAACCACGTCGAGTCCACGAGCACGGTGGTGTCGCGCCTGAATGTGAGCGGCCCCACCACGCGCGTCGGTTTGCGCGTCCATGGCAACACGGACGACGATGCGGGCAACAAGCTGATGCGACCCTTCGCCGAGGTGAACTGGTGGCGCGGCACCGCCGCCGACAAGTCGATGATGTTCGACGGCGATCGTGTCGTCGATCGCATGCCCAGGAACCGCTTCGAGGCCAGGATCGGCCTGCAAGGCAACGTGACGAAGCGCGTCAGCGTCTGGGGCAGCGTGGGCGGGGAGTTCGGTGCGCGCAACTACATGGCGGGCAAGGGGCAGGCCGGCGTGAAGTACAGCTGGTAGGCCGCGTCCCGGGCGATGTAGGGCACGTAGCGGAAATCGCGGATCGATGCCACCCGGCCGCCGGCCCAATGGATCTCGATGAAGTAGGTCGGCGCTTCGGATTGCGCCTGCGTCCGGACCGCCAGCGCCTCGCGGCCCTCCAGCCATGCGGGCAACAGTTGCCAGCCCGCGGTTCGGTCGTAGTTGCTGAAATACTGGCCGACTTCGCGACGGCCCGCGGCCTTGCGCCGGGACACGAGGTCGAGCCGCACGTCGTCCGCGAGCAGGGCACGCACGCCGTCCCAGTCGTGCGCGTTGAACAACGAGGCGTAGCGCAGCAGGGCCGGCGAGATCGGCGATGCATTGGGCGCAGGGGATGGCGCCCTGGCCGCTTGCCGCAGCACGGCGCGCCCACGATGCAGCGCGGACTTGACGGCCGGCACGCTCAGGTTCAGTTCGAGTGCGATGTCCTCGGCGGAATGGTCGAGCACGTCTTTCAGGATCACGCAGGCGCGCTGGGCTGGCGCCAGCGCCAGGAAGCACGCGATGGCAGCCCGGGTGGCCTGGCTTCGCGCCAGCATGTTGTCGGGCTCGCCCGCCGCATCGTCGGCGACATCGCTCGCGGCTTCGATCGGCTCGTGGCGCCGGTATTTCTCATGGCGCAGGTGGTCGATGGTCTTGTTGTGTGCAATGCGAAAAAGCCAGGGGCGCAGCGGCGGCAAGGCCCGGGACTGCGACAGTTCGAAGAGGGCGGCGGCCAGCGTGTCCTGCACGACGTCTTCCCCGTCGGTGACGGAGCCGGTCATGCGTGTGCAGTAGCGGTGCAGGTCGGGCCGGATGTGCGCGACCAGCGCAAGGAATTGCCGGCGCCCCTGCTCCAGCATGCCGATGATGTCGCCGGGCTCGGCCTGGTCATTCGCCGATGAATCCATAGGATCCGATCTCCGTCAGTTGCACACGGTGCGGTGGAACTTCGCAGCGCTCCTTGACGCCCGCCGAGAACGCCTGGAAGGCCGGCAGCGAGGTCAGCGCATTGGTGCCGTCGACCTCGCTGTGGGCGACGACATGAATGAAGCTGACGCCGTCTTCCAGCTTGAACGTCGCGTAGCGTAGTCCTTGCGGCCGTGCCTGCTCAAGGGCCTCGTACACGGCCTTGGACAGGCGTTCGTTTTCGGCGACGCAATCGGGCTTGAGTTTGTAGCTCACCATGTGTTTCATGACGTTCCTTCGGTTGATGTTGAGAGGCCCCCAGGACCGGGTGGCGCCCGGCCCGTTCCCACGCGGGGGATTGAGTCGAGATGTCGACGCCACATCGACTCAAGAGGCACATCAACAGGACGTTTGGGCACCGCGAAAGGATGCGGTGCGGCGCGAAATCAATCGACGATGAGCTTTTCGACCGTGCGCAGGTTGCGCGTGGTGATGCTGGCCTTGTAGGTCTGCCTGGCCAGGAGCCTGGCGACGGGCGTGTCGGTGCTGCTGCCGCGCGGGCATTGCCAGTACAGCACGCCCTTGCCGGCCTGCAGCCGTTCGATGGTGGGATCTGATTTCCCGGCCTGGCGGATCAACGCGTCGAGCACCTTGGCGTCGGAGCTGAAGACGACATAGGGATGGCGCTCGTCGTCGATGCGTGCAAAGGGCCACGCGGCCGCTGCGTGTGCCAGTTGCGCTTGCGTTTCGAGCACGATCCAGGCGTCGTAGCCGAAGCGCTCGCGCAGCGCGGCCTCGATGCGCTTCTTGAGCGTTGCGGCGCTGCCGGTGGCGTCGAACAGTACGTTGCCGCTGGCCAGCACCGTGCGCACGTTCGCGAAGCCGAGGTCGACGAACAGCTTCTTCAGGTCGACGCTGCGGATGGTGATGCCATTCACGTTCACTCCGCGCAGCAACGCGACGTGACGCGTCATGGCGCCAGGGTCAGCGCAGCCCGCCGCCGGCGGCTTGTTCTGCGCGCTGTATCAGCTCGATCTTGTAGCCGTCAGGGTCGGTCACGAAGGCGATGACCGTGGTGCCGCCCTTGACCGGACCCGCCTCGCGCGTGACGTTGCCGCCGTTGGCCTTGATCTTTTCGCAGGCCGCGTAGGCATCGGGCACGCCGAGCGCGATGTGGCCGTAGGCGGTGCCGAGCTCGTAGCTCTCGGTGCCCCAGTTGTACGTCAGCTCGATCTCGGCCTGCGCCGGATTGCCTTCGTAGCCGACGAAGGCGAGGCTGTATTTGTACTCGGGGTTTTCGGAGGTGCGCAGCACTTGCATGCCGAGCACCTGGGTGTAGAAGTCAATCGAGCGCTGGAGGTTGCCAACGCGCAGCATCGTGTGGAGGAGTCTCATGAAAAGCATTATTGCTCTCCCACATTGCGCTGCGCCACCGCGCCGCCGATGCCCGTCGGCCCCGCGCAAGAACCTCCGCCGGCAGTGCTCTCTCAGCGCTTGGGCATCTCGAACACGAGGCAGGTGGTCGTGGCGTGCGCGTAGAGCGTGCCGTCTGGCCCGAACAGGCGGGCCTCGGCCGTGGCGAGCTGCTTGCCGCAGTGGATGACCTTGCCCTCGGCGCGGACGCGCTCGATCCTCGGCGTGAGGCCCTTGACGTAGTTCACGCCGAGTTCGGCCGTGGTGTAGCCGCGGCCGGGCGGCATCATCGTGTGGACCGAGCAGCCCAGCGCCGAATCGAGCATCGTCGCGACCCAGCCGCCGTGGATGGTGCCGAGCGGGTTCAGGTGCTGGGGCAGCGGCGTGCCCTGGAAGATGGCGACGCCGGGGCGGGCTTCGATGATCGTGAACTCCAGCGTCTTGGCGATCTGGGCATAGGGAATCTCTCCGGCCAGCATCATCTGCATGACTTCGAGGCCGGTCTTGCCTTCCAGCTGGTCGGGGCGCGCCAGGCCCGGGCCGGGGCCGGCATCGAGGCGGGCGATGACTTCGCGCTCTTCGGCGAGCCACTGTTCGAGAAGGTTGTTTTGCGACATGGTCTTTCCTTTACGGTTGCATATGCAATGATTGTAGCTACAATCAAAGCCATGACGCAAATTTCCAAACCCCAAGGGTGTACGAATTTCAAGCTCCGGCAGCTGGGCCGCGTGGTCTCGCGCCACTATGACGCGCACGTCGCGGCGAGCGGCCTGAAGACCTCGCAGTACTCGCTGCTGTCGCATGTCATCAACCTGGGGCCGTTGCGCCCGGTCGACCTGGCCCGTGCCATGAGCGTCGACGCTTCCACGCTCACGCGCAACCTCAAGCCGCTGGTGGCCGCGGGCTGGCTGGTGCAGGGCGAGGGCGCCGACGCGCGCAGCCGCCTCATTGCCGTGACGGAGGCGGGCATTGCCAAGCGCAAGGAAGCGCAGGTGCATTGGCGCGAGGCGCAACTCGGCCTCAACAAGATCCTTGGCGTGGAGCGCGTGAGCGCGCTGCACCAGCTCATCGACGAGTCGCTAGCGCTGCTGGGTTCGGACGAGCCCGCCGCGCAGGCCGAACACGTCGCCTGAGTTCCAGCACCCTTTCATTCCAGTTCAAGCAGGGCCCCCATGTTTGCCTCACAACTCTCCGCCTGGCTGCAACGCCGTGGCATCCACTACGGCTGGATCGTCGCCGCCGTCACCTTCCTGACCATGCTGACGATGTCGGCCGCGCTGGGCCTGCCGGGCGCGATGCTGAAGCCGCTCACCGCGGAATTCGGCTGGAGCACGGAACAGATCTCGTCTGCGTTGGCGCTGCGCTTCGCGCTGTTCGGCCTGATGGGGCCATTTGCGGCGGTGCTGATGGAACGCTTCGGCCTGCGTGCCGTGATGTGCGCCGGCCTCACGCTGGTGGGCGCCGGCATGGCGCTCGTGACCGTCGCCAGCCAGTTGTGGCAACTCTTCGTGCTGTGGAGCCTGCTGCTCGGCCTCGGCACCGGGTTGACGGCGCTGGTGCTGGGTGCCGTGGTCGCCAACCGCTGGTTCGTGGCGCGGCGCGGGCTGGTCGTCGGCATGCTCACCGCCAGCGCGGCGACGGGGCAGCTCGCGTTCCTGCCCTTCGCGGCCTGGATGATCGAGCACTGGGGCTGGCGTTCCGCCGTGGCACCGCTGTTCGTGGGCTGCGTGACCATCGCGGTGCTGGCCCTGTGCCTGGTGCGCAATCGTCCGTCCGACGTGGGGCTGCTGCCGTATGGCGAAGCGCCCGGCATGCAACCGGCGGGGCCCGCGGCCGCGCCGATGGTCATGAACTTCGGCACGCCGTTCAAGGTGCTGGGCGAAGTCATCGGCAACAAGACCTTCCTGATCCTGGCCGGCACCTTCTTCATCTGCGGCCTCAGCACCAACGGGCTCGTGCAGACGCACTTCATCTCGCTGTGCGGCGACAACGGCCTGAGCGCGGTGCCGGCGGCATCGGTGCTCGCGATGATGGGCGCCTTCGACTTCGTCGGCACGATCCTGTCGGGCTGGCTGTCGGACCGCTATGACAACCGCAAGCTGCTCTTCTGGTACTACGGCCTGCGCGGGCTCTCGCTGTTCTGGCTGCCGCATTCGGAGTTCACGATCTACGGCCTGGGCCTGTTCGCGATGTTCTACGGGCTCGACTGGATCGCGACCGTGCCGCCGACGGTGAAGCTGGCCGGCGCCACCTTCGGGCCGCAGAAGGTCGGGCTGGTGTTCGGCTGGGTCTTCGCCGCGCATCAGCTCGGCGCGGCCACTGCCGCCTATGGCGCGGGCTTCGCGCGCACGTTGCTGCTGACCTACACCCCGGCCTTGTATACGGCCGGTGCGGCCTGCCTGCTGGCCTCGGTGCTGGTGATGATGATCCGTCGCCCGGCGAAACAGGCGGCCAAGCCCGTCGCTTCGGCCACGGCTCGCGCCTGAAACAGGGAACCCCATGTCCAACACTGCGAATCCCGCCAACGGCGCCAATCCCGCGCCGGCGCGCGCCGCCGGCAACCTCGACCCGCGCACGCGGATGCTGCTGGAGGCGCCGATCGTGCCCACGCTGCTGAAGTTGGCCGCGCCCAATATCCTGGTGATGGTCGCGCAGGCCGCGACCGGCCTCATCGAGACCTACTTCGTCGGCAAGCTGGGGCTCGATGCGCTGGCGGGCATGGCGCTGGTGTTCCCCATCGTGATGCTGATGCAGATGACTTCGGCGGGCGCGATGGGTGGTGGCATTGCGTCGGCGATCGCGCGTGCGCTCGGCGGCGGTCGTCGCGCCGATGCGGATGGGCTGGTGCTGCATGCCATGGTCATCGCGCTGGGTTTTGGCGTGGTGTTCTCGCTGGCCTTGCTGCTGGGCGGGCGCTGGCTCTACACGCTGATGGGCGGCTCGGGCCAGGCTCTGGAGGCCGCGCTGGTCTACTCCAATTGGGTGTTTGTCGGCGCGATCCTGGTGTGGCTGTTCAACTCGCTGGCCGCGGTGATCCGGGGGACGGGCAACATGACGGTGCCGGCCAACGTGATGGTGGCGGGCGTCGTGTTCCTGGTGCCTGCGTCGCCGCTGCTGATCTTCGGCTGGGGCCCGATCCCGGGCATGGGCATCGCGGGCGGCGCGGTGGCGTTGCTGCTGTACTACCTGCTCGGCACGATCGCGCTGGTGGTGTATCTGCGCTCGAACCGCAGCCTGCTCAAGCTGAAGCTCACCGGCATCCGGCTGCGCTGGGCGCTGTTTCGGGACATCCTGCGCGTCGGGCTGCTCGGGTCGGTTTCGACGTTCTCCACCAACCTGGCCATCGGCGTCGCCACGGCGCTCGCCGGGCACTTCGGCGCCAGCGCCATCGCCGGGTACGGCACGGCATCGCGCCTCGAATACCTGCTGGTGCCGCTGGTCTTCGGCCTGGGTGCACCGCTGCTGGCGATGGTGGGCACCTGCATGGGCGCGGGGCAGCGCGAGCGTGCGATGCGTGCCGCATGGGCCGGCGCGGCCCTGGCGTTCGCGTTGACCGAGACCATCGGCCTCGCGGCGGCACTGTTTCCACGCCCCTGGTTGCAACTGTTCGGCAGCGATCCGGGCATGCTCGAGACCGGTACGCAGTACCTGCAGGCGGCCGGGCCGATGTATGGCTTCTTCGGCGTCGGGCTGGTGCTGTATTTCGCCTCGCAAGGGGCGGGGCGCTTGCTGTGGCCGGTGATGGGCAACCTGGTGCGCCTGGCGGTTGCCGCCATCGGTGGCTGGCTGGCGCTGCGCTGGGGCGGCAACCTGGGGCAGGTGTTTTCCATGCAGGGCGTGGCGATGGTGGCTTACGGAGCCGTCATCGCGGCGGCCATCGCGGGCGGCGCGTGGTTCGGTCGCGTCGGCTGGCCGCGCACCACGGCCGGCATGCTGCGGCGTGTTCAGCGTGCCTGAATTTCTTTTCTTCCAATGACAACCGAAAGACGTAGATGAAACTCAAGGATTCCGTTGTGTTCGTGACCGGCGCCAATCGTGGCCTGGGGCTTGCATTTGCGAAGGCCGCGCTGGCTGCCGGCGCTCGCAAGGTCTATGGCGCGGCGCGCGATCCTGCGAGCATCACGCTGGCCGGTGTGACGCCGGTGGCGCTCGATGTGACCAACGCCGCCCAGGTCGAGGCTGCGGCGAAGGCATGCGGCGACGTGACGCTGCTGATCAACAACGCGGGCATCTCCAGGGGTGGTGCGCTGCTCGGTGCGGCAGATGCCTTCGACGCGGCGCGCGCGGAGTTCGAGACCAACTTCTTCGGATCCTGGGCCATGGCGCGTGCATTCGCGCCGGTGCTCAAGGCCAATGGCGGCGGGGCGATCCTCAACGTGCTGTCCGTGCTGGCCTGGCTGAGCCTGCCGGGTGCGGCCACCTACAGTGCGTCGAAATCGGCCGCGTGGTCGTTGAGCAATGGGTTGCGCGATGGGCTGCGCGGGCAGGGAACGCAGGTGACGAGCCTGCATGTCGCGTTCATGGAGACCGACATGACGGCGGGCATCGCGGGGCCGAAGGCTTCGCCTGATGACGTGGCCCGCCAGGCGCTCGAAGGCGTGGAGGCGGGCCAGGTCGAAGTGCTTGCCGATGCGTTGACCCGTCAGGTCAAGCAGAGCCTTTCTACCGAGGCTCCGGCCTACGCTGCGGCGCGCTGAGGAAGCACGCGCCCTCAGGCCTTAGCGGCGATACGGATTGTCGGGCGCGCGGTCGTATCGGTTGGGCACGCCGTCGCCGTCACGGTCGTGGCGGTAGTAGCCGTGGCGCTCGTCCCAGCGGTGGGCGCGATCATGGTCGTAGAAGCGGCGTTGCGGCGGCGGAGGCGGGCCGTAGTAGACCGGCGCCGGGCGCACGTACACGGGCGGCGGGGGCGCCACGATCACCGGGGGCGCGCCGAGGTAGACCTGCGCGTCGATGCGCGGCTGTGCTTGCGCAATGGTCCCCACGGCGCCGAGCGAAAGGAGGGCCGCTGCGGCAACTGCGAAACTAAGTTTTTTCATGACAACTCCAGAAGAGCGATAAGTGCCTTCATGGTGGCATCCCCATGTCAACGGCGTGTAAGCGAGGAGCGAAGTGTCATGAAGTTGTGCAAGCCGTCAGGGCGCCATCAGCGTCGCGCGTGGCAATCCACTGCGACGCGGAGGGCGCGCTGACCTACAGCGCCTGCACCTGGCCAGAACCCGCGCGGCATTTCGCGAGTCAAGTTAGCCTGTCGCCATGGACTCCCTGATCGCCGCCTCCGCACGCGCCCTTGCCGCGGGCGATGCGCTCGGCGCGCTCAAGCGCGTGGCCCTGCGCGACGACCCGCCGGCGCTGGCGCTGCGCGGCATCGCCATGGCCCAGCTCGGCGAACTCGTGCGCGCCCGCGAACTGTTGCGCCGCGCCGCCCGCGGATT
>NZ_JAATOM010000010.1 GCF_019207085.1 Variovorax sp. dw_308
GCGCGTGTCAGGTGCGCCTCGCGCGGCACCGCGCGCGCATTGTTCCGGGCCTGCGCCAGCCATTGCGCCAAGGCATCGGCCGGCGCGGCGCGCATCATCACATTGGCCGCGTCGCCGGCATTGACGACCTGGGCGCTGGCCCCGAGCGACTGGCGCACCGAGCTCTCCAGCGCCCGCAGGGATTCGTCGCGGTTGGCACGCGGTTGCGACTGCAGCGCCTTGGCCTGCGCCTGCAGCGTGCTCATGCGCTGCAATTGGGCGTCGAGCCGCTTGTGCTCCTCGCGCGCTGCCGACAACGTGTTCAAGGCCGGTGCCAGCGCCACCCACCACACCAGCGCCAGCAGCACCAGCGTCACGGCAGCCGTCACCAGCCGGCGCTCGCGCGTTTCCATTTCGGCCCAGCGCGCCTGCATGACTTCGCGGAACTTCATCGCCTCGCCTCCGCCTGCACCAGCAGCAAGTCGCCTTCGCCGCGCGCCGTGTAGCCGCGCGAGGCCATCGTGTTGGTCAATGCGCCGACCTCCGTGGCCGAGAGATTGAGACCGCGCAACCGCAACTGGCCGGCGTTGTAGTCGAGCGCGGTCGGCACCCGGCCCGGCGGCAGGCTGGCGCCGAGGGCGGCCAGCATCGGTTCCAGGTCGAGCGAGGCCACGCCGCCGGTGGCCTGCTGCAGCGCCGCCACCTCGCTCGCCATCTGGAGCGGTGCATCGAGCACCACCTTCACCGAGGGAAAGGTCTGCACCAGGATCGCGTTGATGCCGGCGCGCTTGGCTTCCAGCGCGTTGCGCTCCTTCCAGGCCCAGGCATTGAGGCCGACCAGTTGCGCCAGCACCAGCACCACGGCACCCCATCGGGCGGCGCGCCACTGGGGCGCATGGCGCAGCGCATTCAGCCATGCGCCGAATTTCTTGCCGGCGCGGGCACGGCCGCTGCTGGCCAGGTCGAACTGGGCCAGGTCCCAGGGCGTGCGGGCGGCCTGCAGCCAGCGCTCGGGCGTCTGCGCGATCGGCAGGCGCTGGCCCAGCAACGCTTCCGCCTGCGCCGCGACGGCGGGCTCCGCGCTGGCCACCGCGGTGTCGAGCGGGGCGCTGCCGACCAGCGCCAGGCTGGCGGCGTTGAGCGGCAGCGTGGCCACGCCGTTGGCGTCGCAGACCGTGAGCTGCGCGGACTCGGGCTCGCCGGTGGCGAACAGCATGGCTGGCGAGTCGGCGGGCTGGGGTGCAAATTCCGGGACGATGCGCGTCACGCGCCGGCCGGCGGATTCGAGCGCCTGCACCGCGGCCCGCAGGCCGATGCGCTGGCTGGCTGCGACCCAGACCGTTGCGCCAGGCTTGGCGCCGGGTGCCAGTGCGAAGTGCAAGGACTCGGGCTCGTCCAGCAGGTGCTCTTCGAGCAGGCCGTCCAGCACGGAACGCAGCCGCGCTGCGCCGCCCAGGTTGCCTGGCGGCAAGGCCACGGCGTGCCACGACAGCGCGGCGCCCGGCACCAGCAGGGTGACGTCGTTGCCGGCGGGCAACAGCGCCAGCGGCGCGCTGCCGTGCGAAAGCAGCGTACGCCCGTCATCGGCCGCCAGCGCCCAGCCATGGTCGGCGCCGCCATGGGCGCGCGACAACGGTGGACAAACGATCAATTCAGGCATGGGCGATCCGGGAAAAGGGGGGCCATTGTAGAAGGCGCCCGCCCAACGCTATTTTTTTGATAGCGCGGGTTGCAGGCAGGACGGGCACTTCACAAAAGCATCAAAAGATAGACCCCGTCCGACCGCGGATCAACGTGGGGCGGCAGTCTGCGTTGCGCCTGCGCCACGCTCGCGCCACAGCACGGTGACCTTGATGCCGTCGCGCCGCAGCAGCGAGTTTTCCTCGACAAAGGTGTTGTCGAGCCGCAACTTGCCTTCGACCTCGAAGTAGTTGGTGGAGACGCTGTGACGTTGCGCGTTGAACGCCATGGCTTGGTCGCGCAGCACGCTGTCCGTGTCCGGGAGCTGGCTGAAGAACTTGAGCGTGCGCCGCGCCACCACTTGCTTGGCGGCAGCCATGTCCATGCCGGGCACGCTGGCGTAGATGGCCTCGGCGCTGGCGGTGTTGATGTTGAGCGGCGTGCCCGCCGGCAGCACGGTGACGTAGGGCTGCAGCGCGGCCACCGTCTGCGGCGAAAGGCCGAACCAGACCAGTTGCGAGGTGTGAATCGGCATCAGCGGAACGCTGGGCGCCTGCGCATCGTCGCCTGCCGACGTGCTGGTGGTCACCGTGGTGGTCGTGGTCGGGGTAGCAGCCGCTGGCGTCGTGGCCGTGTCGGTTGCCGCACCGGCAGCCGCCGCGGTCGGCGCCGTGGTGGTGACCGTCGTGATCCCGGTCATCGCGCGCTGCACGCCGTTGGCGAGCAGGTCCACCTCGCCGACCGGCAAAGCGAGCAGGGAGAACAGTTTCTTGAAGGAAGCCACCGCCGCGGCGTCAGGCTTGTTGCCGCTCACCAGGTTCATCACGTTGAGCTTCGATTGGGCGTCGACGATGCGGCCCGACAGCAATGCATCGGGCAGGCCCTCGAGCGAGGCGCTCGAGACGTTCTTCTCGGCAGAAAGGAAGCTCGACAGCCGGGCCTCCTCCAGCGGAATGGCCCACGGCTCGCCCAGGTGGTCCGGCCCGCCGGCGTTGCCGTCCGCCCGCAGGATCAGGCGCGCCCAATCGAGCGCGCCGATCAGCACCCAGGCCGACTGCACGCGCGCGCGCTCGGCCTGCTCCACCTCGACCGCCCGCCATTGCTGCCACAGGGCGGCCGCGGCGAGGGTGGCCACCAGCGTCACGGTCAGCATTGCGGCCAGCAACGCCGCGCCGGCCTGGCGCGTCTTCGAGGCTGCGGATGGCCGGCTCAAGCGCGGGGAGGCGTTGCGCGGCGTCATGTCTTCGGAATACTCGAGGAGGGCCGCACCCAGTCGCGCGACAGCAGGCCGGTCAGCGCCGGGCCGGGCGGCAGGTTCAGCACCAGCCGCACGCCGTCGGGCAGGGCATTGGCGCTGGCGAGCGTGGCGGCGCCGACGGCTGGGCTCCAGGTGTCGTTGCGGAAATAGTAGAGCTGCCAGCTGTCCACCGGCATCAGGCTCACGTCGAGGCCGCGCGCGGCGGAGTCGGCCGCGTCGCCCTGCGCCCAGGCGGCGGCGCTGGCCCAGGCGGCCTGCCATTCGTCACGTCGCGTCAACGGAGCCGATTGCCAGCGGCTCCAGTAGCTGCCGTCGGCCTGGGTGCGCAGGGTCCAGGCAACCACGTAGATCACCGGCCGCAGGTCGTCGACGCCGCGCCGCGTGATCCGCAACAGCCGGCCGTCCCAGTCGATGGTGCTGGTGCCATCCAGCCGGGTGATTCCGTCGAGGTCGGCGCTCCATTGCGACAGCGTGGTCTGCAGCGTCAGCACGGCATCGCCGCGGGCGCGGTTGTGCTCCTGCGCGCTCGCCATGCTCTCGATGCCGCGCCAGCTCATCAGCGCCAGCATCGCCATGACGGCGACGGCCACCATGAGCTCGATCAGCGTGAAGCCGCGTTGCCGGTTCATGAAGAACCCTTCATCCTAGTACCTGCCGACCACGGTCGACACGCGCAGCACCGGCGCATCCTCCGCGTCGCGCACCTGCACATCGACGCGGCGGAAGTCGGGATTCAGCGTGGCTGTGGTCGATACGCCTACGTTGAAATTGTTGCCGGCCTGCGTGCACACCGATGCACTGTCGCCCACCGCCGGCATCGCGCGCGCCAGCCGGACCTTGGCCAGTTCGTTCTCGGCGCAGATCTGGGCCAGCATCGCGTCGGACTGGCGCTGGGCGTTGCGGGTCAGCGCGCTGGTGGCCTGCGACCCGGCCATCAGGGCGATCGCGACGATGCCGAGTGCGACCAGCACCTCGATCAGCGTGAATCCGCGAACGGCTCGCCGGACTGCGGCGCGAGCGCCGTTAGACGGCCGGGCGGCGCTCATGGCGAAACCACTGCAAACGGCCGCAATCCATCGGTCGCGATTCGAAGACTGCGCGCGGGCGGACCCTCGGTCGTCAACACCACCTGCTGCGCCGCGATGATCGGGTCGGGCCCGAGCAGCAGCGCCGGCGTGGTCCGCCCGTCGGCGGTGGCGGGTTGCGCGGCGACCCCGTTCTCGAGCCAGGTGCCCGGCAGCGCATTGGGCGGGAGGCCATCGAAGGTAAAGCCTTCAGCGGTCGTGCGCCAGCGCACGGTTGCGCCGCTGGCGCGCGACTGGGCACGCGCGGCGTCCAGCAGCACTGCCAGGCGTTCGCCTTCGCGTTCGAGGGAGGTCTGGCCGCTGTCGCGTATCGCAAAACCAAGGCCAGCCGTGGCAATCGCGATGATGGTGATCACCACCATCAACTCGAGCAGCGTGAAGCCACTCGCGTGGCGGGGGCTGCCGGGCCTACTGCCAGCTGCCGATGTCGGCATTGTTGCCTTCGCCACCCGGCTGGCCGTCCGCGCCGAACGAGAACACGTCGATCTCGCCCTTGATGCCGGGGTTCAGGTACTGATAGGGCTTGCCCCAGGGGTCGTTGGGCAGCTTGTCGATGTTGGGCTTCCAGTTGGGTGCGGCGGGGCCGGTGGTGGGTGGCACGACGAGCGCCTGCAGGCCCTGCTCGGCGGTGGGATAGCGCTGGTTGTCGAGGCGGTAGCGCTTGAGCGCCTGCATCAGGTTGGCGATGTCGGTGCGGGCGCTCTGCACGCGGGCTTCGTCGACACGGCCGATGACGTTGGGCACGATCAGGGCGGCCAGCACGCCGATGATGACCAGCACGACCATCAGTTCGATGAGGGTGAAGCCGCGTTGCAGGGAGGCACGCAGTGGGCGGGGCGAAGGTGTCATGGGGAAGTCGGGCTTGGTTCGTGCGGCGCTGCATGATAATCCGCCCACATGTCGGTCCCGTCCACGCTCCAGGCCCCTTTTGCCACTTCTTCGCGCTGGCCTGTGGCCCTCGCCACGCTGCTCGTGTGGGGGGTGGCCGCCGCGAGCCTCGTGTTCTGGGGCTTGCGCCTCGCAGCCCCGGCCGATTCGGCCCCGCCGCCGGCGGTGGCCGGTGCGCCGGTGACGGTCGATCCGACTTCGGTCGCGCGCTTCCTTGGCGCGGTCAACACACCTGTGGCCGCCGCGGCCACGCCCGATGCGGCAAGCCGTTTCGTGCTGCAAGGCGTGATTGCCGATACGGATGGCCAGGGCGCCGCGCTGATCGCCGTCGACGGCAAGCCGGCGCGCCCGTTCCGTGTGGGCGCCAGCATCGGCGACAGCTACGTATTGCAGTCGGTCGGTGCGCGCGCGGCATCGCTGGGCGCTGTCGCGCGGGGGCCGGTCGCCTTCACGCTGAAGCTGCCCGATCGCCCGATGGCCATCCCCGGCGTCGCTGGCCCGGCGAGCCCGGCGGCCAGCAGTCCCGGCGGCTTCGGCAGCCCGGGCGGTCCTGGCAGTCCCGGCAGCCCTGCCACTTTCGGCGGCCCCGCCCGCGGGCCCTGAGCCCGATCAGGCATCACGCCGCCGATCCCAAGGGCGGCGTGCCTGACGTCTATGCCTTCAGGAACAACTGGTAGACCGGGTTCGCCGTCTCCTCGACGTACGGATAACCCAAGGTCTGCAGGAATCCATCGAAGGCCGCGTGGTCGGCCGTCGGCACCTGCACCCCGACCAGGATGCGACCGTAGTCGGCGCCCTGGTTGCGGTAGTGGAAGAGGCTGATGTTCCAGTTCGGCCGCATCAGGTTCAGGAACTTCAGCAGCGCGCCGGGCCGCTCCGGAAAGACGAAGCGCAGCAGCCGCTCGTCATGCGCCAGCCCCGTGCGACCGCCCACCATGTGGCGGATGTGTTCCTTGGCCAGTTCGTCATGCGTCAGGTCGAGCGCGCCGAAGCCGTGTTCGACGAAGGTGTTGGCTATCGTCGTCGACTCGCCGCGCGTCGAGGTGGTAAGGCCGACGAAGACATGGGCTTCGGCCGTGTCGCTGATGCGGTAGTTGAACTCGGTCACGTTGCGCGAAGCGCCCGGCAATTCGCCGACCAGTTCGCAGAAGCGGCGGAAGCTGCCGCGCTCCTCGGGGATGGTCACCGCGAACAGCGCCTCGCGCTCCTCGCCGACTTCGGCGCGCTCTGCGACGAAGCGCAGCCGGTCGAAGTTCATGTTGGCGCCGCAGAGGATCGCCGCATAGGTCTCGCCGCGCGTGCCGTGCTGCTCCACGTATTGCTTGATCGCGGCCACTGCGAGCGCTCCAGCCGGCTCGACGATGCTGCGGGTGTCGACAAAGATGTCCTTGATGCCGGCGCACACGGCATCGGTGTCGACGGTGATGAACTCGTCGACCAGTTCGCGCGCGATGCGGAAGGTTTCCTCGCCGACCAGCTTCACGGCGGTGCCGTCGGAGAACAGGCCGACATCGGGCAGCGTGACGCGTTCCTTCGCGCTCACCGACTGCATCATGGCGTCGGAGTCGTTCATCTGCACGCCGATCACCTTGATCTCGGGCCGCACGGCCTTGATGTAGTTGGCGACGCCGGAGATCAATCCGCCGCCGCCGATGGCGACGAAGACCGCGTCGAGCCTGCCCTGGTGCTGCCGCAGGATTTCCATGGCGATCGTGCCCTGGCCGGCGATCACGTCAGGGTCGTCGAAGGGGTGTACGAAAGTGAGGCCTTGTGCGGCCTGAAGTTCGAGCGCGTGGCCGTAGGCGTCGGAATAGCTTTCGCCGAAGAGGGCGACCTCGCCGCCGAGCGCACGCACGGCGTCGACCTTGAGCTGCGGCGTGGTCACCGGCATCACGATCACGGCCCGCGTGCCGAGCGTTCGCGCGCTGAGCGCAACGCCCTGCGCATGGTTGCCGGCCGAGGCGCAGATGACGCCCTTGCCCAACTGCTCCGCGCTCAGGTGCGCCATCTTGTTGTACGCGCCGCGCAGCTTGAAGCTGAACACCGCCTGCTGGTCCTCGCGCTTGAGCAGCACAGTGTTGCCCAGGCGCAGGCCCAGCGCGCGCGCTGGCTCCAGCGCGGATTCCACGGCCACGTCATAGACGCGCGCGGTGAGGATTTTCTTGAGGTAGTCGGCGGGGGTGAGCGGGCTGGGCATAGGGCCGCGATCATAGGACGCTGCGGGCGGGCCTTCCCTGGCGCAGGGCGGAGCGCATAAAAAAGCCCCGAGTCTTGCGACTCGGGGCTAAATCCACCAATTGGGAGGGTGGAGGAGACAACCGGTGCACAACCATTGGTTGCGCGATGAAATAAAGTATATCGACTGTTTGCTGCAACGCAACACGCAATAGTGTTTTTCCCCACACAAACTGGCGATCCCGTGGATTTTTGCGCGGTCGCCTTCAATCGGAGTAAGTCTTTCGATGGAATGCACAGTGAGTTGGACCGGCGCGGCCGGAACGCGGTCGCCCATGGGCTTTGTCGCGGAGACGGGCAGCGGTCACGTCCTGACCATGGATGGCGCCCCGGACGAAGCCAAGCCGGAGAACGGCGGCCGCAACCAGGCGCCGCGGCCAATGGAGACCTTGCTGGCCGGAACCGGCGGCTGCACCGCCTATGACGTGGTGCTGATCCTCAAGCGCGGCCGCCACAAGGTCGACCGCTGCAGCGTCAAGCTCACCAGCGAGCGGGCTGAAAAGGACCCCAAGGTCTTCACGAAGATCCACATGCACTTCACGGTGGCCGGCAAGGGCATCCCGGAGGCCGCCGTGGCCCGCGCCATCGCGCTGAGCCACGACACCTATTGCTCCGCCACGGTCATGCTGGGCAAGACCGCCGAGATCACGACGAGCTTCGAACTGCTGGAAAGCTGAAGAAGGTGTGAATCGCGCCGGCCGTTTCATACGACTTTGCAATCAAGCGCAGAACAAGGCGCAGCCCCGCAGACAGTGCTGTAGTACGGCAAGGCGATCCAACGCGGTTATGCGTTTGATCGCGGAGTCGCATCAGATGCGGTGCGCGACGGTCGTCATGACACGGGCGGCCAGCCGCATTGCCGCGCGTGCAGGCGCCGGCAGCTCGCGCGCACCGGCGCTGCGTGCCTGCGCGCCGTGACGCGCCTCGTCGTCCTTCATCTGCGCCACGACCGCACGCGACGCGGAATCGGCGGCGGGAATGCGGTCGAGGTGGCCGTCCAGATGCGCCTCGACCTGGCGCTCCGTCTCGGCCACGAAGCCCAGGCTCAGGGCATCGCCGAGCCGCCCGGCCACCAGCCCCAAGCCGAACGCGCCGGCATACCAGAGCGGATTCAGCAGCGACGCGCGGGCGCCGAGCTCGTCCAGGCGCTGCTGCGTCCAGGCCAGATGGTCGGTTTCCTCGTGCGCCGCTTCCAGGAGCTGTTCACGCAGGGCCGGATCGCGCGCGACGGCCGCCTGCGCGGTGTAGAGCGCCTGCGCGCAGATTTCGCCGACATGGTTGACGCGCATCAATGCACCCATCTCGCGGCGCTCGGCGGCGGTCAAATTACCCGGCGGGGTGGCGGGTGGCGGCGCTTGCCGTGTTGCCCGGGGGCGGGTGAACAGCGTGCGCAGAGCCGCATCCGCCGCGGTCAGGAGAGGGTCAAGTGAACGGGTCATGGCGCCATTGGAACGCAACTGGCCAGCCGCCGATGGCAGGCATTCCATCGTTTCACATCGTGAATTGGGCGGCGCCCTGCGGCTTTGTTGCACTGGTGCAACGAAACGCCGAACCCTTCCGCGATTTAGGCCGAATTCTTTTGCCCTGATGCGGCGCGTCTGGTGCAATAGCGACAACTTCCCAAAAGGAGGTTGGCCCGGGGTCCGGTGGGAGCACAGAAAAGTGCCCAGTCACGGTGAGCCCTCTGCACCGGAGCCCTATGTTTAACCTTGGAGAAACTTGCAATGAAAAAATCCCTAGTTGCTCTGGCTGCCCTGGCTGTTGCTGGCGTTGCCTCGGCTCAGTCGTCTGTCACGTTGTTCGGCGTGGTTGACGCGTCAGTCAGCTACTACCAAACGACCAGCAAATTCGTCGGCTTTGCCGGTACCCCGGTGCTGAACGCGATCGGCACTGGTGACCTGAAGCAAAGCCAATGGGGCCTGCAAAACTCGGGTTACAACTCGAGCCGTCTCGGCTTCCGTGGCACGGAAGACCTCGGCGGTGGCTTGGCTGCAAGCTTCTGGCTCGAAGCGCCCATCACCAACGACGACGGCGCTACTGGCGTTTCGACCTTCGCACGTCGCTCGACCGTGAGCCTGTCGGGTGGTTTCGGTGAACTGCGTCTTGGCCGCGACTACACGCCCACGTTCTGGAACGACACCGTGTTCGATCCGTTTGGCACCAACGGCGTCGGCACCAACCTGATCTTCTCGATGAACGCTGGCCCGCGTACGCTGGTTGCCAACCCCGCCGGCGGTCCCGCCATCAACCGCGGCCTGTTCTCGAACACCAACTACATTCGCGCCAGCAACTCGGTCGGCTACTTCCTGCCGCCGAACCTGGGTGGCTTCTACGGTCAAGTCCAGTACGCCTTCAACGAAGCCATCAAGTACGATCCGGGCACCACGACCCCGAACGTGCTGAACAGCCAACGCGCTGGCCGTTATGTCGGTGGCCGTTTCGGTTACGCGAACGGCGGCCTGGACATTGCTGCTGCCTACGGCGAAAGCACGACCGGCGACGACTTCTACGCTGGCTCGACCACCACGGTCAAGATCGCCAACCTCGGCGCTTCGTATGACTTCGGCGTCGTCAAGCTGTTCGGTGAAATCTCGCGCACCAAGAACGACATCGACGTTGACAGCTTCGTGCCGGTCTTCGGCACGGGCTCGTTCAAGGGTGACGGCTACCTGCTCGGCGCTACCGTGCCGGTCGGTCCTGGCCTGATCCGTCTGTCCTACTCGGCGGTCAAGCTGAACTACACCTCGACCCCGACGTTGCCTACGATCGGCTTGGGCACGCTCACGGATGATCCGAAGGCTGACAAGTTTGCCATCGGCTACGTGCACAACCTGTCGAAGCGCACGGCTCTGTACGCGACGGCAGCGTTCATCAAGAACAAGAACGGCCTGAACCTGAACGCCAACAGCAGTTTCACCGCTGGTCCGCAGTTCACGAACACGTTCCTGCTGACCCCCAACGGTGGTTACCAAGCTGACAAGGCCTACGGCTACGACTTCGGTATCCGTCACGCTTTCTGATCTGACGCTGGCTTCCGCCAGTTGAAGTTGAAAGACTCGAAAAGCCACTCGATGAAAGTCGAGTGGCTTTTTTCATGGTTAGTCCCCTCGCGGGCACGCGGATTGCTCTGCTATCGTTAGTAACAAATAGTTTCTCGATGCTTGTTTTCGTATTGCGCCGCCTTATCCAGGCCGTGATCGTGATGGTCGCGGTGGCTTTCATCGCGTTCCTGCTGTTCCAGTACGTGGGGGATCCGGTTGTCTTCCTCTTGGGCCAGGACGCCAAGCCCGAACAGATCCGCCAGCTGCGCATCGACTTGGGGCTCGACCAGCCCTTCGTCGTGCAGTTCTGGCATTTCATCGTCAACGCGGCGCAGGGTGAGTTCGGCCTGAGCCTGCGCCAGGGCGCCAAGGTCTCGCGCCTGATCGGCGAGCGCCTGCCGGCGACGCTGGAACTGACGGTGGTGGCGGCCCTGCTGGCGCTTGCCGTGGGCCTGCCCATGGGCGTGTATGCGGCCCTGCGGCGCGGCTCCGTGGGCAGCCAGACTGTGATGGCGCTGTCGTTGCTGGGCGTGTCCCTGCCGACCTTTCTCATCGGCATCCTGCTGATCCTGGTGTTCTCTGTCTGGCTGGGCTGGCTGCCGAGTTTTGGACGCGGCGAGGTGGTCAAGCTGGGCTGGTGGAGCAGCGGCCTGTTCACGCGGGACGGCTGGAGCCACCTGGTGTTGCCGACCGTGACGCTGGCGATCTTCCAACTCACGCTGATCATGCGGCTGGTGCGCTCCGAGATGCTGGAGGTGCTGCGCACCGACTACATCAAGTTCGCCCGCGCGCGCGGCCTGTCGGACCGCGCCATCCATTTCGGGCATGCCTTGCGCAACACGATGGTGCCGGTGATCACCATCACGGGGCTTCAATTGGGCTCGCTGATTGCGTTCGCGATCATTACCGAGAAGGTCTTCCAATGGCCCGGCATGGGCCTCTTGTTCATCGAGGCGGTGACCTTCGCCGACATCCCGATCATGTCGGCCTATCTCTGCCTCATTGCATTGATTTTCGTGACGATCAATCTCGTGGTGGATCTGCTGTATTTCGCGGTCGATCCGAGGCTGCGGGTTTCCACGACAGGGGGACATTGATGGGTCCGGTACGTTGGCAGGTGGCGGGAAGGGCGTTTGCGCACATCGCGCGGTTTCATCCGGAGATCACGGCGCTGCGCCGAGACCTGCATGCGCATCCGGAATTGGGTTTTGAGGAGGTCTATACCGCGGCGCGGGTGCAGGAGTCCTTGCGCGCCTGCGGGGTCGACGAGATCCATGCCGGCATCGGCAAGACCGGCGTGGTCGGCGTGATCCGCGGCCGCTCCACGGCCAGCCGCCGCATGATCGGCCTGCGCGCCGACATGGATGCATTGCCCATGTGCGAGGACAACGGCTTCGATTGGCGTTCGGCGAAGAAGGGCCTGATGCACGGCTGCGGCCATGACGGGCACACGGCCATGCTGGTGGGCGCGGCGCGCTATCTGGCGGAGACGCGCAATTTCGACGGCACGGCAGTGCTCATCTTCCAGCCCGGCGAGGAAGGCTTTGCCGGCGCCCGGGTGATGATCGAGGACGGACTGTTCGATCGCTTTCCGGTGGAGTCGGTGTTCGCCATGCACAACTGGCCCGGCATGCAGCCGGGCACGATCGGCCTGAACCATGGGGCGATGATGGCAGCGGCCGACCGCATCACGATCGAGGTGACGGGCAGAGGCGGCCATGGCGCACATGCCTACCAGACCATCGATCCGGTGCTGGTGTCGGCGCACATCATCACGGCGGTGCAGAGCATCGTCTCGCGCAACGTGCGGCCGATCGATGCGGCAGTGATCAGCATCTGCGCAGTACAGGCCGGCGACCTTGGCGCGATGAGCGTGGTGCCGGGCAAGGCCACGCTGGTGGGCACGGTGCGCACCTTCAGCGACGCGGTGCAGGAGCAGGTCGAGCAGCGGCTGGCGGAGTTGTGCGGCGCCGTGGCCACGGGCTTTGGCGCGACCGCCTCGGTGCGCTTCGAACGCATCTATCCCGCGACCATCAACACGCCCACCGAGGCGCTGTTTGCCGGCGACGTGGCGCAGGGGCTGGTGGGTGCACGCAACGTCGAGCGCAACATGGAGCCGAGCATGGGCGCCGAGGACTTCTCCTTCATGCTGCAGAAGAAGCCGGGCGCCTACCTGCGCATCGGCCAGGGCGCGAAGGACGGCGCGTTCCTGCACAACAGCCGCTATGACTTCAACGACGAGATCCTGCCGCTCGGCGCGGCGATGCACGCGAGCCTGGTCGAGCAGGGCATGCCCTTGCAGCTTGCCGCCGCGCCCAAGGTAAACGCCAAGGCCCGCGCCTTGCAATAGCCCGCATCATCGGGCTGCCGTGCACCGGCCGCGAGATTGCCCCGCCACTCATCTGAGTATCTGTTCCAACCCATCGAGGAGTGTCTTTCCATGAGTTTCAAGTCCAAAGTGCTGACGGCCGCTGTCCTGGCGACGCTGGGCGCGACGAGTCTGCTGGCCAATGCACAGACGATCCGCATTGCCAACCAGGGCGACGCACTCTCGCTCGACCCGCACTCGCTGAACGAGTCGCTGCAGCTCAGCACCGATGCGAATGCCTATGAGCCGCTCGTCGGGCGCAACAAGGACCTGAGCCTGGCGCCCTTGCTGGCCACGAGCTGGAAGCAGAGCACGCCTACCGTCTGGACCTTCGAACTGCGCAAGAACGTCAAGTTTCACGATGGCACGCCCTTCACCGCCGACGACGTGGTGTTCAGTTTTGCGCGCGCGGCCGGCGACGGTTCGGACGTGAAGACCAACACCTCCGACATCAAGGAGGTGCGCAAGGTCAACGACTTCGTCATCGAAATCGAGACCAAGGGCCCGTTCCCGATCCTGCCGGACGTGATCTCGCAGCTCATGATCCTGAGCAAGAAATGGTGCGAGGAGAACAAGGCGACGATGCCGGTGGACCGGCGCAAAGGCATCGAGAACACGGCCTCGTTCAAGGCCAACGGCACCGGCCCGTTCCGCGTGCGCGAGCGCCAGCCGAACGTGCGCACGGTGTTCACGCGCAACCCGACCTACTGGGGCAAGATCGAAGGCAATGTGCAGGAAGTGATCTTCACGCCGATCTCCAATCCGGCGACGCGCGTGGCGGCCTTGCTCTCCGGCGAGATCGACGTGATGGAGCCGGTGCCGGTGCAGGACATCGAGCGCATCAACAAGAGCGCGAACGCACGCGTGATCAGCGGGCCTGAACTTCGCACCATGTTCCTCGGCATGGACCAGAAGCGCGACGAGTTGCTCTATTCCAGCGTGAAGGGCAAGAACCCGTTCAAGGACAAGCGCGTGCGCCAGGCCTTCTACCAGGCGATCGACATCGTGGGCATCCAGAAGACGGTGATGCGCGGCGCATCGCGCCCGACCGGACTGATGGTGGGCCCCGGCATCAACGGCTGGACGGAAGCGCAGGACAAGCGCCTGCCCTATGACGTCGAAGCCGCGAAGAAGCTGCTGGCCGAGGCGGGCTATCCGAACGGTTTCGAAGTCACGATGAACTGTCCGAACGACCGCTATGTGAACGACAGCCAGATCTGCCAGAGCGTGGCGGCCAACCTGGCAAAGATCGGCGTGAAGATCAACCTGGCCGCGGAAACCAAGGGCACCTACTTTCCGAAGGTGCTGCGCCGCGACACCAGCTTCTACATGCTCGGTTGGACGCCGACCACCTACGACGCGCACAACGCATTGAGCGCATTGATGGCCTGCCCGGACGACAAGACCGGCACCGGGCAGTTCAACCTGGGCGCGTACTGCAATCCGAAGGTGGACGACCTGACCAAGAAGATCCAGTCCGAGACCGACAAGGGCAAGCGCGACGCGATGATCAAGGAAGCCTTTGCGCTGCACATCGACGACATCGGCCACCTGCCGCTGCACCAGCAGACGCTGGCCTGGGGCGTGAGCAAGAAGGTGGAGCTGACGCAGATGGCGGACAACTACATGCCGTTCAAGTGGATGAGCGTGAAGTAAGGCTCTCCCCCAGGTCGCTGCGCACTGCGTGCGCGACTCCCACCCCCTCACCGGGGGCGACACCAGAGGCCCGGCAAAGCCGGTTCCTCGGTGTCCCTGGAATGGGAGCGCGTCGCGTCAACCGGGCGTGATCCTTGCGGCGAGTGGTTGATACCAACGATGAAAAAAATATTGTTCCGCTGGCTCGACGGCGATGTGGGCTACAGCTTCCGGCATTCGCCGATGGCGATCGCCGCTGCGGTGGTCGCGTTCGTCTGCGTCTTCTGCGCGGTATTCGCGGGATGGGTGGCGCCGCATGATCCCTACGACCTGGCGACGCTCGAACTCGGCGATGCGCGCCGGCCGCCAGTGTGGATGGAAGAGGGCACGACCAAGTACCTGCTGGGCACCGACGAGCAGGGCCGCGACATCCTGTCGGCCTTGATGTATGGCTCGCGGGTGTCGCTGGTGGTGGGCTTTGTCTCGGTGCTGCTGTCGATGCTTATCGGTGTGACGCTGGGGTTGCTGGCGGGCTTTCGCGGTGGCTGGCTCGATTCGTTCCTGATGCGACTTTGCGATGTAGTGCTGTCCTTCCCTGCCATCCTGGTGGCGCTGCTGATCGCAGGAGTGGGGCGGGCGTTGTTTCCGAACGCGCCCAACTCGGTGGCCTTCGGCGTGTTGATCCTGGCGATCTCGCTGACGAAATGGGTCGACTACGCGCGCACGGTGCGCGGCTCCACGCTGGTGGAACGAAACAAGGAATACGTGCAGGCGGCACGCGTCACCGGCGTGTCGTCGCTGCGCATCATGCGCAAGCACGTGCTGCCCAACGTGCTGGGGCCGGTGTTCGTGATCGCGACCGTGCAGGTCGCGACCGCGATCATCACCGAGGCCACGCTGTCCTTCCTGGGCGTGGGCGTGCCACCCACCTCGCCTTCGCTGGGCACGCTGATCAGCAACGGCAACCAGTTCCTGTTCAGCGGCGAATGGTGGGGCGTCGTGTTTCCCGGCGTGATGCTGGTCTTGATTGCGCTGAGCGTGAACCTGCTGGGCGACTGGCTGCGCGATGCACTGAATCCGAGGTTGGGATGATGAAGGCATCGCATCCGTTGTTGCAGGTGCAGAACCTGGTGGTCGAGTTCCCGGGCCGGCGCGGCACGCTGCGGGCGCTCGACGACATTTCCTTTTCGATCGCGCCCGGGGAGATCCTGGGCGTGGTCGGTGAATCGGGCGCGGGCAAGTCGCTCACCGGTGCGGCGATCATCGGGCTGCTGGAGCCGCCGGGGCGCATCGCCGGCGGACAGGTCCTGCTGCAAGGCGAGCGCATCGACAACCTCGACCATTCGAAGATGCGGCACATCCGCGGCCGGCGCATCGGCGCGATCTTCCAGGACCCGCTGACCTCGCTGAACCCGCTCTACACGATCGGGCGGCAGCTCACCGAGACCATTCGCACGCACCTGCCCGTGACCGAGGCGGAGGCGCGCAAGCGCGCCATCGGGCTGCTCGAGGACACCGGCATTCCCGGCGCCGCGCAACGCATCGACCACTATCCGCACCAGTTCTCGGGCGGCATGCGGCAGCGCGTGGTGATCGCGCTGGCGCTCGCGGCCGAGCCTATGCTGATCGTGGCGGACGAGCCGACCACGGCGCTCGACGTGTCGATCCAGGCGCAGATCATCACGCTGCTCAAGCGGCTCTGCCATGAGCGCGGCGCCGCCGTGATGCTGATCACGCACGACATGGGCGTGATCGCGGAGACCTGCGACCGCGTGGCGGTGCTGTATGCGGGGCGCGTCGCGGAGATCGGGCCGGTGCACGAGGTGATCCACGCGCCGGCGCATCCCTATACGAGCGGGCTGATGGCGGCGATTCCGGACATGGCGATCGAGCGCGAGCGGCTGAACCAGATCGACGGCGCGATGCCTCGGCTGAACGCCATTCCCGTCGGTTGCGCCTACAACCCGCGCTGCCGGCGTGCCTTCGAGCGTTGCACGCGCGAGCGGCCGGATCTCATCGAGGCCGGTGCGACGCGGGCGGCCTGCTGGCTGCATGACGCGACACAGGGCGCGGGGGTGGTCGCATGAGTGCCGCCCGGCCGCTCCGAAGGCGCTCGCACGGCGGTGCGCAGCGCGGAGGTTATCCAATGACCGCCGCGCCGGCAGGCCCCGCAATGCATTTCACCGAGGTCGTGCGATGACTTCCACCGTTGTCGAGCACATCGACCTGGCCGTGCCGCCCGAGAACAAGCCGCTGGTCGTCGCACACGACATTGCGCGGACCTTCGATGTGTCCGCGCCCTGGCTCAACCGCGTGATCGAACGCCAGCCGAGGCTGCTGCTGCATGCCGTCGATGGCGTCAGTTTCAGCATTCCGCGCGGACAGACGCTGGCCCTGGTCGGCGAATCCGGCTGCGGCAAGAGCACCGTGGCGCGCGTGCTGGTGGGGCTCTACAAGCCGAGCCGGGGGCACGTGCACTTCGCGGGCAAGGACGTGCACGAGACCTTTGCGTCGCCGCAGGGCCGGGCCTTGCGCCAGCACATCCAGATGATCTTCCAGGACCCGTATGCGAGCCTGAACCCGCGCTGGAAAGTCGAGGGCATCGTCGGCGAGCCGTTGCTGGAACATGGCCTGGTGACGGAGAAGGGCGCGCTGCGCGACCGCGTGGGCGAGTTGCTGCAATCGGTGGGACTGAGCCCGCACGACATGGTGAAGTACCCGCACCAGTTCTCGGGCGGGCAGCGCCAGCGCATCTCGATCGCGCGGGCGCTGGCCACGGCGCCTGAGTTCCTGGTGTGCGACGAGCCGACCTCCGCGCTGGACGTGAGCGTTCAGGCCCAGGTGCTCAACATCATGAAGGACCTGCAGCGCGAGCGTGGGCTGACCTACCTCTTCATCTCGCACAACCTGGCGGTGGTGCGCCATGTGAGCGACCAGGTGGGCGTGATGTACCTGGGCCGGCTGGTCGAGGTGGCCGACAAGCGCACCCTGTTCGCGACGCCGCGCCATCCGTACACGCGCATGCTGCTCGACGCGATCCCGCAGATGCACGCCACCGGCCGCGCGCGCACGCCGGTGCAGGGCGAGGTGCCGAATCCGCTGTCACCGCCGACCGGCTGCGCCTTCCATCCGCGTTGCCCGCATGCGAATACGCGCTGCTCGGCGGAACGGCCGAAGCTGCAGACCTTCGAGGGGATCCAGGTGGCTTGCCATGCGGTGGAGGAGGGGCGGATTTGAGGCCGTGCCCGGTGCGGATTTGAGGGTACGGGATGGACGCAGGAGGAGGGCTGGTTCCAAGGCCCTTTGAATGCGGACTTGGCCTTACGCGAAGGACGCGAAGGTTCCGCGAAGGACGCGAAAGAATTCAAAAATAAGAAGTTGAAAAGAAGAATCCGGGTTTGATTTTTCTTGGGTCTTCTTTCGCGTCCTTCGCGTAATCTTCGCGTCCTCCGCGTACGGCTGTCCGATCCCGGCTCCGACCCCCCGCACCCAGAGCTACTGCTCCTCGCCCCAGGCAAACCCGTCCCGCGCAATCATCGCGCTCGACGCACTCGGACCCCAGGTGCCCGCTGCGTAAGGCCGCGGCCCGCCGTCGATGCCCCAGCTGTCGATCAGGGGCTCGACCCAGTGCCAGGCGGCTTCCTGCTCGTCGCTGCGCACGAACAGGTTGAGGCGGCCGTCGATCACGTCGAGCAGCAGGCGCTCGTAGGCGCCCACGCGCTCGGTGCCGAAGCGCTTGTCGAAGTCGAGGTCGAGTTGCACCGGTGCCAGCGGCAGCATGCCGCCGCGCACGCCGGCCTTGGTGTTCACGCGCTGGTCCTGCGCTTGCGCCAACAGGTGAAGTTCCAGCCCATCCTTCGGCTGCAGGTTGATCACCAGCTTGTTCGCGATGCCGGCCGGCGTGCGGAAGATCGCATGCGGCGCGGGGCGGAAATTGATCTCGATGCGCGCGTCGCGTGAGGCGAGGCGCTTGCCGGTGCGGATGTAGATGGGCACGCCGGCCCAGCGCCAGTTCTCGATCTCGGTGCGCAGCGCCACGAAGGTCTCGGTGCGGCTCTCGGGGTCGACGCCTGGCTCTTCCTTGTAGCCCTGCACGCGCTCGCCATACGCGGTGCCTGCGGTGTATTGGCCACGGACGGCATGCAGGCCCAGCGAATCGGGCGTCCAGCGTTTCAGCGAGCGCAGCACCTTCAGCTTCTCGTCGCGGATGGCATCGGCATGCGCGTTGATCGGCGGCTCCATGCCGATGGCGCAGACCAGTTGCAGCGCATGGTTCTGCACCATGTCGCGCAAGGCACCGGTCTGGTCGTAGAAGGCGCCACGCTTTTCGACGCCGAGGTCTTCGGCGATGGTGATCTGGATGTTGGCGATATGTTCGCGGCGCCACATCGGTTCGAACAGCGCATTGCCGAAGCGCAGCGCGAACAGGTTCTGCACCGAGGGCTTGCCGAGGTAATGGTCGATGCGGAAGACCTGGTTCTCCTTCAGCACCTTGCCGACCGCTTCGTTGATGGCGCGGTTGGAGGCGAGGTCGTGGCCGAGCGGTTTCTCGAGCACCACGCGCGTCTTCGGCCCGTTGAGGCCGGCCACCGCGATCTGCTCGACGGTCTGCGTGAAAAGTGCCGGTGCCGTTGCGACATACATGATGACGTTGTCGGCATTGCGCGTGTTGAGCATGTCGGCCAGGCGGGCATAGTCGGCCGGCTTGGACAGGTCGAGCCGCAGGTAGTAGAGCATCGAGGCGAAGGCCTTGAACTCATCTTCGGTGGGGCGCTTGGCGCCTTCGACCGCCTTGAAGCGCGACTGGATCAGTTCGCGGTATTGGTCGTCCGAGAGGTCGTCGCGCGCGACGCCGATGATGCGGCCATTGGCGGGGAGGCTGCCGTGGCGGAAGGCCTGGAACAACGCCGGCATCAGCTTGCGCCATGCCAGGTCACCGGTGCCGCCGAACAGAACGAGATCGAAACTCATGTGGTTTTCCGTGAGGTGGGGAAGCCGACTTCCGAGCAAGTCGAGATGGCAAGCCACATCGACTTGAGAGCCCGACTTTAATGGTAGTTGTACGGATGACCGATACGTTCACGCGCCACTAAGCTGGTTTGTCGCCAAGGGAGGCCCTTCTCTTTTAATGTTATTCATCATATGAAAAAGATCCTCTTCTCGGCCTTGATTCTGGGCATGTCGTCGATGGCTTCGGCGCAGCAGGTCAACGTGATCTGCTCGGTGCAGGCCGACTGGTGCAACATGATCGCGACCGTCTATGCGCGCACCACGGGCGTCAAGATCAACCTGGCGCTCAAGGGCTCGGGCGAGGCGCTGGCGCAGCTCATGGCCGAGAAGGAGAACCCGAAGACCGACGTGTGGTTCGGCGGCACGGGCGACCCGCACCTGCAGGCGGCTGAACTGGGCCTGACGCTGGAATACAAGTCGCCCTCGCTGACGCAGCTCTATCCCTGGGCACAGGAGCAGGCGCAGCAGTCGGGCTACAAGACCGTGGGCATCTATTCGGGGCCGCTGGGCTTCGGCTACAACACGGAGCTGCTGAAGAAAAAGAAGCTCGACATTCCAAAGAGCTGGGCCGACCTGCTGAAGCCCGAATACAAGGGCGACATCCAGGTGGCCAACCCCGCATCGAGCGGCACGGCCTACACGATGATCGCCACGCTGGTGCAACTGATGGGCGAGGAGAAGGCCTTCGACTATCTCAAGGGGCTGCACAGGAACGTGGGCCAGTACACGCGCACGGGCGTCGGGCCGATCAAGGCGGTGGCGCGCGGCGAGACGGCGGTGTCGATCAGCTTCGTGCACGATGCGCCGCAGGAAAGGATGGCGGGCTTCCCGGTCGAGACGGTGACGCCGTCGGAGGGCACCGGAGCGGAGATCGGCTCGATGAGCATCGTCAAGGGGGCGCGCAACCTGGCCGAGGCGAAGAAGTTCTATGAATGGGCATTGACGCCGCAGGCACAGACCTTCGGCGCGAATGCCAAGCAGTACCAGTTGCCGTCGAACAAAGCCACGCCGGTGGACGCCAACGTACCGGACTTCAAGAAGATCAAGATGATCAACTACGACTATGCGAAGTACGGAAAGAGCGATGAGCGTCGGCGGCTGATCGGGCGGTGGGAGAAGGAAGTCAACTCGTTGCCGAGGTGACACGCAAGCCCAACGCCGCCATCGCCTCCTGCGTGGCGGCCGGCCTCGTCGGCTATCTGCTGCTGCCCTGGTACGCGATCCAGGACACCAGTTGGTATGAGGCCTGGCCGCGCATCTTCAGCGAGGGCGATGCGGCCAATGGCGTGTTGCAGGCGTTGCTGCAGGGGCGCGGCTGGTTGCTGGTGGGCGTGCTCGGGCTGGCGCTTTGCGGTGTCGGCGCAATGTCGGCGCCGGGGCGCGCGCAAGGGCGGTGGTTGCTGGCGGGCGGGCTGATCGGAGCGGTCGGGCTGGCGGTGTCGGGCTTCACCATCGGCGCGCGTGGATGGAGCGTCACCGCGCTCAACAGCGCGTTCGGCGAATTGTCGGTCAACCAGTTCGGCATCGGGGCCGGTGGCTTCATCGCGCTGGCGGCGCTGGTGCTGCTCTTCGCCTTCGGGCTCGCGCGGCTGGGCTTCTTCAGGGGTGACCTGTTCGTCGCGGGCGCGGTGATCGGCTGCGGCGTGACGATGGCGCTGTTCATCGCGTACCCGGTGAGCAAGGCGCTGGCAGGCGCGTTCTTCGACGAGGACGGCAAGTGGTCGCTTGCCGCGTTCGCAGCGCGTGTCTTCACCGAGCGGATCTGGGGCCTGGGTTGCGTGGCGGGCGGCGTGCGCTGCGGTGTCGCGTGGAACACGCTGGTGCTGGCCTTGCTCACCGCCACCGGCACCACCTTGCTGGGCACGCTGATGGCGCTGATGGCGGAGCGCGGCGGCAAGCGATGGCAGGCGCCGCTGCGCGTGCTGGCGTTGCTGCCGATCATCACGCCGCCCTTCGTCGTCGGGCTGGGGCTGATCCTGTTGTTCGGCCGCGCGGGCGTGGTCAACCAGGTGCTCGAAACCTACTTCGGCATCGAGCCCACGCGCTGGTTCTACGGCATGCTTGGCGTGCTGGTGGCGCAGTTGTTCGCCTTCACGCCGATCGCTTTCATGATCATGCGCGGCGTGGTCCAAGGCATCGCGCCGAGCATGGAAGAGGCGGCGCAGATGCTACACGCGGACCGGCGCCAGACCTTCTTCACGATCACGCTGCCGTTGATGAAGCCGGGGCTGGCGAATGCCTTCCTGGTCGGGTTCATCGAGAGCATCGCGGACTTCGGCAACCCGGTGGTGGTGGGCGGCCAGTTCTCGGTGCTGTCGACGGACATCTTCTTTGCCATCGTCGGCGCGCAATACGACCAGGGGCGCGCCGCATCGCTCGCGTGGGTGCTGACGATCTTCGCGCTCGGCGTGTTCGCATTGCAGCGCGGCGTGCTGGGCAAGAAGAACTACACGACGGTCAGCGGCAAGGGCGATGCGGGCATCGCGATGGCGTTGCCGGACGGCGTGCGCCGCACGGTCTACGCGATCGCGTTCCCGTGGATCGTGTTCACTCTGGTGGTGTATCTCTTCGCCTTCGCCGGCGGCTTCGTGCAGACCTGGGGGCGCGACTACAGCCTGACCCTCGCGCACTTCAAGACCGCGTTCGCATTGGAGTGGGGCCAGTTCGGGCTGGTGTGGGCGGGCACGGCGTGGAACTCGCTGCTGACCACCTTGAAGCTGGCGGGCATCTCAGCGCCCGTGACGGCCGCGCTGGGCCTGCTGATCGCGTGGCTGCTGGCGCGCAACGAGTTCAGGGGGCAGGGCGTGTTCGAGTTCGGCGCGCTGCTGGCCTTTGCGATTCCGGGCACGGTGCTGGGCGTGAGCTACATCCTGGCCTTCAACGTGCCGCCGTTCGAGCTGACGGGCACCGGGCTGATCATCGTGCTGTGCTTCATGTTTCGTAACTTGCCGGTGGGCGTGCGGGCCGGCACGGCGGCGTTCAAGCAACTCGATCGCTCGCTCGACGAGGCCTCGCTGATGCTGCGGGCCTCGACCTCGCAGACGCTGTTCCGCGTCGTGCTGCCGCTGCTGAAGCCGGCGCTGGTGGCTGCGCTGGTCTACAGCTTCGTGCGCGCGATGACCACCGTGAGCGCAGTGATCTTCCTGGTGACGGCCGAGAACGAACTGGCCACCACCTACATCATCGGCCGCGTCGGCAATGGCGACTATGGCGTGGCGCTGGCCTACTGCACGGTCTTGATCGTGCTGATGTCGGCGGCGATCGCGTTGATCCAGTGGCTGGTCGGTGAGCGCAAGCTGGGGCGGCGCAGGGCTGTGGTTGCGCCTGTGGTGGCGCAGTAGGAATGCAATACGGGCAGGAGAACGCGGAAGTCGCAAAGGTTTCGCAGAAGTCGCAAAAGAACAGCCAAGTTTTTGAATTCCTTTTGCGACCTTTGCGAAACCTTTGGGACTTCCGCGTTCGGCTGTCCGAATCCGATTTTGGAGTCTTGTCCTCATGAGCAACGGCATCGAATTCCGCAACGTGACCAAGCGCTATGGAACCGACCCGTCGGCGCCGCTGGCGGTGAAGGGCATCAGCTTCGAGGTGCCGGTCGGCACGCTGACCACCATCCTCGGGCCTTCGGGCTGCGGCAAGACGACCACGCTGCGCATGATCGCGGGGCTGGAGTCGCCGACCTCGGGCGCGATCCTCATGGGCGGGCGCGACGTCACCACGCTCGGGCCGGCCGAGCGCAATGTGAGCATGATGTTCCAGAGCTACGCGCTTTTCCCGCACATGAACGTGATCGAGAACGTGGGCTACGGGCTGAAGATGAGCGGCGTGAAGAAGGGCGAGATCGCGCGCCGCGCCCGCGAGACGCTCAAGGGCGTGGGCCTGGTGGACTTCGATGAGCGCCTGCCGAGCGAACTGTCGGGCGGCCAGCAGCAACGCGTGGCACTGGCGCGCGCCCTGGTGCTGGAGCCGGCGGTGCTGCTGTTCGACGAGCCGCTGTCGAACCTCGACGCGCGGCTGCGTCGCGAGATGCGGGAGGAGATCCGTGGCCTGCAGCAGCGGCTGAAACTCACGGTGGCTTACGTCACGCACGACCAGAGCGAAGCGCTCGCGGTCAGCGACCAGATCATCGTGATGGACCACGGCGTCATCGCGCAGACCGGTACGCCGGAGCAGCTCTACAGCCGGCCGGAGAGCGAGTTCGTCGCGGGGTTCATGGGGGAGGCGTCGGTGTTTCCCGCGATGGCGCTGGCGGATGGGCGGGTGGCGCTTGGTCCGCTGTGGCTGACGCCACGGCATGTGGTGGCGCCGGGTGCGGTGAAGGTGGCGGTACGGCCGGAGGCGTGGGTGATCGGCGAGCCGGGCGGGCTGCCGGCTACCTTGCGCAAGGCAGCGTATCTGGGTGGGTACTACGAGTATGGGTTCGACACGGCGCTGGGGCCGGTGTTCGTGGTGTCGACTGAGCTGGGGCGGAGGCTGGTTGAGGGGGCTGAGACGACGCTGACGCTGGGAGCGCATGGGGTGTCGGTAGTGCGTGCTCGGTCATAGGCTGGTAGGACCCCGCCGCGGTCCAAGCCATCGGCAGGCTGCCGCAGAAAGCCCCAGAGGCGTGCGAAGCCAACCCGCTGATGGGCCCTTCGCGAGGCTGCAAGCACCCGCTGCATGACCGGCCCCCGCATCGGGCGGAAATTCGCATGTATTCCTTCGCAAGGTCGGTTCGATGGGAGCGCACCGTTGACTGGCGATCCGCGCGAACGACGCGGCATTCGGTCAAGGACGACCGGCAACTCCGGGCCCGAAGAGGTCCGTCGACATCGTCGACTCAACGGTTGGTAGGTGCGTGATGGCGCCAATGATGAACAGGCTGGTCGATCCCGCGACCAGTGCCACCGTTTGAGGGCAATCGCGTCACGAAGAAGGCGTGCCTGCAATATGGCGGTCGTCGCGTCGCCGGCGCCCAGCAATGAAACGTGTGGCGCGAAGTCGCGACCGCTCTATGGATCATCGCTGCGAGCGCGGCGCGCGCAAGTGCGAAAACGAAGGTAGCCGGCAGGTCGCATGAACGCTGGTGCAAGCGTATGGCACAGGCTGATTCCTCGGGTGGATCACTGAAGGCAAGTGCATCGCGCCGCACGCAACTTGCAATGGACAAGAGCGAACCTCCCGTGCCAATATGCTTGGCCACACCTCCCTCCGAGAGCATCGCCTCCCGGTCCCGCCCCATCGACGTGGGCCCCTGCCAAGGAGCAGCGGGCCACGTCGATGTTGCACACCTTCCTGCGCAACCAGAGGGGAATCGAGATGACGGAAAAGATCACGATCCGGGTCGGAGCCAATCCGAGTGCCCTGGCTTTCGACGGCGCCTGCGTCTGGGTGGCCAACTGGGGTAGCAACAACGTGATGCGGATACGGGCCGCCACGGCCGAGGTTATCGGCACCTATCCTGTCGTCGCACCGGCGGGGCTGGCCTTCGACGGTACCCACATCGTCGTTCTGTCGAACGGTGGCGCGGTCAAGTTGTCGATCGAGACCGGCGAGGTGGTCGGCAACTATGCCTTGGCCTCCGACGATCAACCGTCCACGATCACCGCCGACGGAACCAATGTTTGGACGGCGAACTACCGTCGCCACAGCGTGTCGAAGCTGCTCACGCACTCCGGCGAACTGGTCGGCACTTATCCCACCGGCGAGCGGCCCTCGGCTTTGGCGTTCGACGGGACGCACATCTGGGTCGCCAACCAATACGGCGAGAGCGTGACCAAGCTCATGGCGGCCACGGGTGCCGAGGTCGGCACCTATCGGGTCGCCGAGTCGTCGGGCGGTCTGGTCTGCGACGGTACCCACGTCTGGGTCTCGGGAACGGGCCGGGCCATCGTGACCAAGCTCGCTGTCGACACCGGCGCGGTCGTCTGGGAATGCCCTGCCGGCAATAGTCCGCAGGAAATCGCCTTTGACGGCGCCTGCATATGGGCCGCCGACCAGGCCCGAGGCGTCCTCACAAAGCTGGATGCCGCCTCCGGCGCGGTCGTGGAGACGATCGACGGCCTGCCCAGCCCCGCCGTCATGGTCTTCGACGGAACCTGCATGTGGGTCGCGAATTACGCCGACGAGCGCGTGACCCGCATCGTGGCCACCGGCGTCGCAGGCACATTGGGCCGGCCAATGCAGCAGATCGAACACGTCGTGCTGCTGATGATGGAGAACCGATCGTTCGACAGTCTGCTTGGCTGGCTCTACGAACAAGGCCACCCGGCCCGGCACGTGCCGCCGCTTCGGCAGGGACTGCGCGCCTACGAAGGCCTGCAAGGACTCGATCTGGGCGCATTCGAGAACGTCGATGCGACCGGGCGGATCAAGGTCAAGCCGACCCGTGGCGCGCAGGGGCTCAACGTCCCCAACATCGCTCCAGGCGAGAACTTCGCGCAGGTCGCCACGCAGTTGTACGAATGGCCGTTCGAGATGACCTTCGCGCCGCCCATCCAGATGACGCCCGGCGGCGTTCTGGCGGCAGGCGGATGGCGCACCCACGACGCCGTGAAAGGCATGTCGTCCGCGCAAGTGCACGAGGCGCTGAGTGGCGCGATGGCCGGCAACAGCAGCCAGAGCCATGCCTACTTCTCGGCCTTCCCCGACAGCCGGCCCCTGAATGGTCCGCCGGCCAGCGACCTGGCCGGCAAACTGGCCATCGTCGTGTTCCTGCGAGACGCGAAGATCCGCGACGTGCCGTGGCTCAAGTCGCAAACCGACGACGATCACCGCAACACTGTGATCGCGTGGCTGGCGAATACCTTCTCCATTCCGGTGGGCGAGCTCCAGGCCAGCGCTAACGAGGACCTCGTGCTCATGGCGTGGACGCGCTCGCGCAAGGCCAGCATGAAAGGCTATGTGCGCGACTACACGAACGTGCTGCGGCACCTTGCCTTTCCGGAAGAAGTTGTCGGGCGATACGCCTCACAGGTGATGCAGAGCTTCACGCCGGATCAGTTGCCTGTCATCAATGGATTGGCGGAGCACTACGCCGTCTCGGACCTGTGGTTCTCGTCGGTGCCATCGCAGACGAACCCCAACCGCGCTTTTGCGATGTGCGGGACCTCGATGGGCCTGGTCAACAACGGCTTCCTGGAGAAGGATTCGCGCGCGGCCGCCATCGAGAGCGCCTTCGGATACCTCATCGGCGACGACCGCTTCGAGTCGAAGACGATCTTCAATGCGCTGGAGGAGGCCAATTCGACGTGGAAGGTGTTCTACCAGAGCGGCTATCTGCCGAGCAACATCTACAACGCTATCCAGGTCGCCACGGGCGGCAGTGTCGCGGCGGGGATCGGGCTTGCGGCGCGGGCACCCCTGCTTGCGCTCGGGCAATTGATCGTCGGGGCCATCAGCGCGAACCACGCGCAATACCTCAAGGAGTTGAGCTCTCCGGACGTGGTGTCCGACTACACCCACCGCCTTTTCCCGGAGATGCTTCGCGTCGCAAATGCGGACACCCATTTCGCGAAACTCGACGACTTCCACACGCTGGCGCGCGCCGGAAAACTGCCGCACTTCTCCTATCTGCAACCCGAATGGACGATCGCCCACGCCGGCACCGGCGGTGGCTTCGGCTCGACGCTGGGCATCCAGAGCGTGCTCTTCCATCAGGGCCGGGACTACCACCCGCCCGGCAATCTCGATGCCGCGGAGAATCTGGTCAAGGACATCTACGCCAGCCTGATCGCGAACCGGGCGGCTTGGGAAAAGACCCTGTTTGTCATGACGTTCGACGAGCCCGTCGGCGCGTTCGACCACGTGCCGCCGCCCGCGGCGATACCGCCCTGGGGCGACGGGCCTTCGCCCGTCAAGCGGGAATCGAATTTCGACTTTCGCCGGTATGGCGGTCGCGTACCTGCCATCCTGGTGTCGCCATGGATAGAGAAGGGCACCGTGTTCAGATCGACAACAGATGTGCCCTACGATCACACGTCGCTCATCGCGACGATCCTCAAATGGCGCGGCCTGGAGAAGCACATCCCGGATTTCGGCAGCCGTACCGCGAAGGCACCCACGTTCGACGCCGTGCCTTGCTTGAAGACCGCACGGCGCGACGAGAAGGCGGTCCGCTTCCTGAAATCACACACGAACGGCGAACCGCTCGCGTATCACGATCGCTTCTGGCTGAAGGATCACAAGGGCCGGTACGTCGCTGGATTTGCGGAACACTACGTCGTGCCGTTCTCGACAGTTTCCGCCGATCCGAACATCAGCGAGTTCTTTCCGATTCTGAGCAATTCGGCTCCCGCCGCGAAGCGCACCGAGTTCTATTTCGAGAACGCCGAGGATCGCCCGTACGCGGGTAGCGTCCAGGCGATCCGCGGCGCGAAGATGAGGCTGGTGGCCGCCGAGAGCGGGCTCGGCGCCTACAACGTGCTGGGCGCATGGAAGGACTCCACCGACGCCTACTATTTCAACGACTACATGGAAGGCGACAACAACACGCGCCAGACCTGGATGCTCGTGAAGGAGAAGCCGGGCCCTGTCCTTTTCGGTGATCGTGTCGGCATCCAGAGCGCATATGAGTTCGGATGGGCAACCGGCGGCAGCGGGCAGTGCCTGGTGCCGTGCTATGACCATGAAAACTACCTGACCACCATCGTGCCGGGTAATCGGAGCTGGTACATGCATTTCTACGAGAACAGTGAATATCTTTGGACGCTGGAGCCTGTCGACAGGCGCTGAGGGTCCGGACCGGAGGCGACCTTTGGCGCTTCGTCGGCGACGAGGTTTGCATGTGCCGCGGACACGCGCGAAAAGCCACAAAGAGTGCCCGCAATGCCTGGTACGAAGAGCCTTGCCACGCAGTAGCCCGCGACGACATCGGATCGCGGCGGCGTGCCGCGGATGCCGGCACCTGCCTAACGCCGCATATCAATCACAGTCCGCCCCCGCACCTTCCCTTCCAGCGTCCGATCCAGCCACTCCGGCAATTCTTCCAACCCGATCACATTGGCAATCTGCGCGAGTTGCGCGGGCCGGTATTCGTTCGCCATCTTCTTCCACACCATCTCGCGCAGCGGCATCGGGGAGTTGGCGTTGATGCCCAGGAGGCTCACGCCGCGCAGGATGAAGGGCAGCACGGTGGTGTTCAGTTCCGCGCCGCCGGCATTGCCGAAGGCCGCGATCACGCCGCCGGGCAGGGCGGTCCGCGTCAACCATGCGAGGGTGTCGCCGCCAACCGAATCCACCGCACCGGCCCACTGGCCCTTCTCCAGCGGCTTGGGTCTTGCCTGCGCGTCGATGCGGCCGATGACCTCGCTCGCGCCCAGCGACTGCAGATAAGGCACGGCCTCGGGCTTGCCGCTCATCGCCGTCACGCTGTAGCCGCGCTGCGAGAGCATGTCGATCGCCACGCTGGCCACGCCGCCAGTGGCGCCGGTGACCAGCACCGGGCCCTGTCCGGGCGCCAGTCCGTTGAGTTCCATCAGGTGCAGCGAGTAGCCCGCGGTGTAGCCGGCCGCGCCCAGCACGGCTGCATCGAACAGGCTGAAGCCCTGCGGAATGCGCATGACCCAGTCGCCCGACACGCGCGCCATCTGCGCATGCCCGCCGTCGTGGTCGACGCCGATGCCGAAGCCATGCACCACCACCTCGTCGCCGCGCTGCCAGCGTGCGTCGGCGGACTCCAGCACCGTCCCTGTCAGGTCGATGCCGCCGATCCGCGGCCAGCTGCGGATGATGGCGTTGAGCCCCTTGGAGGCCAGCGCGTCCTTGTAGTTGATGCTGGAGTACGCGACCTCGATGAGGACATCACCGGGGCTCAGGTCGGCCGGCGTGAGTTCGCAGATCTGGCGCACCGGCGCGGTGTCGCCGGCCAGCAGGCGAAGGGCTTTGAAGTGTTGCATGGGGTTGGTTTCAGGTGGGGCGTTCAGGCGCGCAGGTTGCCCTTGAGGATGCGACGCGCCAGTGTGGCGCGGTGCACTTCGGTGGCGCCGTCGTAGATGCGGAACGGCCGCAGTTCGTTGAAGATCAGCGCCACCGGCGTGTCTTCCGACATGCCCAGCGCACCCATCATCTGGGCGGCGCGGTCGGCCACGCGAAACACGGCCTCGGACACGAAGACCTTGGTCATCGCCGATTCATGCTTGACCGATTCGCCCGCGTCCATGAGGGCGGCCGTGTGCCACGTCATGAGGCGGCAGGCATGCAGGTCGATGTGCGAATCGGCCACCATCGCCTGGACCTGCTGCTGGTCGGCCAAGCGCTCGCCGAAGGAGCTGCGCGCGTTGACGTAGTCCTGCGCGATGCTCATGGCGCGCGAGGCGCGGCCGATGAAGCGCATGCAGTGGGACAGGCGGGCAGGCTCCAGGCGCTGCTGCGCATAGACCAGGCCCTGGCCCACCTCGCCCAGCACCGCGTCGTCGCCGACTTCGCAGTTGTCGAGCCGGATTTCCCCATGCCCGCCGATCTGGAAGCCGCCCAGGCCCGGGATGTTGCGCACCAACCGGTAGCCGGGGTTGTCGGTGTCCACGATGAAGGTGGTGGCGCCTTCGTCGGTCTGGGCCAGCACGATGGCAAAGGCCGCCCCCACCGCGCCGCTGATGAACCACTTGTGGCCATCGATGACCCAGCCGCCGCCCGCGCGCCGCCGCGCAGTCGTGCGCAACATCGACGGGTCGGAACCCGCGCCGGGTGCCGGCTCGGTCATGGCGAAGCAGGAGCGAATGTCGCCGCGGATCAGCGATGCGAGGTACCTGGCCTTCTGCGCCGGCGTGCCGTGCTGGACCAGGTTGATCATGTTGGGCTGGTCGGGCGGCGCGCAGTTCATCGCACCCGGCGCCAGGAAGCTGCGGCCCGCTTCCTCCAGCATCACGGCACGCTCGCGCCAGGAGAGGCCGAGGCCGCCCAGCTCCGCCGGCAACTGCGGCGCGTAGATGCCGGCGTTTCGGGCCAGGGGGCGCAGCGTGCGCATCACTTCGTCCAGCGCGTTGACATCGTGCGCGAGCGCGGGGCTTTCGCGTGGGATGCACTCGCGCTCGACGAAGTCGCGCACCCGATCGCGCAGCTCGACCATGCGCCCGGTCAGCGCAAAGGGATTGGCGCCCGGCGTCATTCCAGGACGGTGCCGGTGGACTTGACCAGCGCGCCCCACTTCTTCGTCTCGGCCTGGATGAACTGGGCGAACTGCTCGGGCGTGTTGCCGGCGGGCTCGGCGCCCATGTCGATCATGCGTTTCTGCACGTCGGGCATGGCCAGCACCTTCGCCACCGCAGCATGCAGCTTGTCGATGATGGGGCGCGGCGTGCCCGCGGGTGCCATCAGGCCCTTCCAGGCCGTCACGACGTAGCCGGGCAGGCCGGCCTCCGAGACGGTCGGAATGTCGGGCGCAGCGGTGGCGCGGCGCTCGCTTGCCACGGCCAGCGCGCGCAGCTTGCCGGCCTTCACCTGAGGCAGGTAGGGCGGCATGTTGTCGATCGCCATCGTCACGTTGCCGCCCAGCAGGTCCGTGATGGCTGGGGCGGTGCCCTTGTAAGGTACGTGCACCATCTTCAGGCCGGCCATCTGGTTCATCAGCTCGCCGGCCAGGTGAGCGGGCGAGCCGTTGCCGGGCGACGCGAAGGTCACCTTGTCGGGGTTGGCCTTGGCATAGGCGATGAATTCGGCGAGGTTCTTCACGCCGATGGTGGGCGTGACCACCATCAGGTTGTGCTCGTTCTGCACCAGCGAGATCGGCGCCAGGTCCTTGACGGGGTCGAAGGTCATCTTCCGGTAGAGCGCCGGGTTGATGACGATCTGCGCCGCCGCGGCCAGGAGCAAGGTGTAGCCGTCAGGCGCGGCGCGCGCCACGGCTTCGGCGCCGATGTTGCCGGCCGCGCCGGCGCGGTTGTCCACGATGATGGGCTGCTTGAGTTCGGCGCCGAGCTTCTCGGCCATCAGCCGCGCCGCCATGTCGGCCGAGCCGCCCGGCGCAAAGCCGACGATGATCTTGATCGGCTTGCTGGGGTAGGCGTCTTGCGCCAGCGCTAGGCCGGAGGATGCGAGGAATGTTGCGCCGATGGCGGCGGCGATGAGGCTTCTGCGTTGCATTTGGCTTGTCTCTTTCTGTTCAGGATGCTTGTCTATTCAGGTTGCTTTGCGGGTGGATCCGACGCATGGCCAGTGCCCCACGAAGCCAGGGCGAGCAAGGCTCCGGTGGCCGCCCGGGGCGCTCTGGGCGTTTCGGGGGGTTACCTGATTTCATGACCGGCGGCGGCGTACGTGCGCCGCGCGATGTTGAGTTGATGGATCTGGCTGGTCCCCTCGTACAGGCGGAACAGGCGCACATCGCGGTAGAAGCGTTCGATGCTGTTGTCGGCGATGAAGCCATAGCCGCCCAGCATCTGCACGCAGCGGTCGGCCACGCGGCCGCACATCTCCGAGGCGAAGTACTTGCAGATCGAGGCCTCCATCGTCACGTCCAGTCCCTGGTCGCGCTTGCGGGCGGTCTCCAGCACCAGCGCGCGCGCGGCGTGGATCTCGGTCTGGCAGTCCGCCACCAGCGCCTGCACCAGCTGGAAGGCGCCCACGGGCTGGCCGAACTGCTCGCGGTTGGCGGTGTGCGCGACCGCGTCGTCGAGCATGCGGATGGCCGGCCCGATGCACAGCGCCGCGAGGTGGATGCGCTGCTTGTTGAGCACCCGCATCGCGACCTTGAACCCCTCGCCCTCGGCGCCGATGCGCTGGCTGGCGGGCACGCGGCAGTTGTCGAAGTGCACCTCCGACACTGGCGAGCCGGCCTGTCCCATCTTGGCGTAGGGCGCGCCGGTGCTCAGTCCCGGCGTGGCGCGCTCGACCAGGAAGGCCGTCACGCCGGAGGCGCCGGGCTTCGACTTGTCCGTGCGCGCCATCACGGTGAAGAGCCCGGCGATGGGCGCGTTGGTGATGAAGCACTTGGTGCCGTTGAGGACGTAGTCGTCGCCGTCGCGCACGGCGGTGGTCTGCAGCGCCACCGCATCCGAGCCGGCCCCAGGCTCGGTAAGGGCGAAGCAGCCGGTGAGTTCGCCCGAGGCCATGGCTGGCAGGTAGCGCCGCTTCTGTTCCTCGTTGCCGTCGACCACCAGGGCCTCGGAGCCGATGCCGGTGTTGGTGCCCACGCGTGCGCGAAACGCCACCGAGCACTGCGACAGTTCCATCGCCGCGCGCACCAGCTCCTCGGTCGTCATGCCCGCGCCGCCGTAGGCCTCGGGAATCGAGAAGCCGAACAGGCCCTGCGCGGCCATCGCGGCCACCAGGTCGACCGGCACTTCGTCGTTGCGGGCCACCTCGGCTTCGCGCGGCATCAGGCGTTCGCGGCAAAAGCGGCGCAGGCCGGCGAGGAAGGTCTCGAAGCCTTGGGGGTCACGTATCACTGGTTGTCTCCTGTTGTTGCCACGGCGTAAGCGCGTGGGGTGGGCGCAGTCTAGGGAGATGCGCGCAAGGGTCGAGTGCTTGTTTCGTCAGATTAAACAAGTGCGTGTTGCAGCGGCCTGCAGCGCGGCTCGCGCGCGACACGACGAAGATTCAAATGACGCCTTCGGCCTCCAGCGCGCGCAACTCGATTTCGCTCACTCCCAGTTCGGCGAACACCGCGTGGTTGTGTTGGCCTACCGCCGGCCCCGTCCGTGGCGGCTCGCCCGCAAAGCCCGAGAAGCGCGGCACGATGCACGGCGCCGGCACGCTGCCCAGTTGTTCGTCCGGCAGCCGGATGATGGCGCCTCGCGCCTGGAAGTGCGGGTCGGCCAGCACGTCGTCGATGCCGTAGACCTTGCTGAACGGCACCTCGTGCCGCTGCAGGGCGGCCGAGAGCACTTCGAAGCTCTGCGTGCCGCACCAGGCCGCGACCAGTCCGTCGATCTCGTCGAGGTTCCGGACGCGCGCCGGGTTGGTGGCGAAGCGCGGATCAGCCGGTAGTTCGGGGCGGTCCATGGCCTCGCAGATGCGGCGGAAGATGACGTCGGAGGAACCCACCACCGTCACCCAGATGCCGTCCGCAGACTTGTACATGTTGGACGGCGCCGTGTACGTGGCCCGCGAACCCGCGCGCTGCCGCACCTGGCCGAGCTGCTCGAACTCGACCGCCAGCGTCTCCAGCACGCGCATCAGGGCCTCGGTCGCGGACAGGTCGATCTCGCGCCCGGCCCGCTCGGGGTGCTGCCGCATCTCGACCATGGCAGACGCGATCGCGAAGGCGCCGAACAGCCCCGCGACCGCATCGCCGACCGGGTAGTTCATGTGCTGCGGGCTGCCATCGGGCTCGCCCGTGAGATGCGCAAAGCCGCTCATCGCCTCGAAGATCCGCGCGAAGCCTGGCCGCCCGGCGCAGGGTCCCGTTTGCCCGAAGCCGGTGAGGCGCAGCACGGTGAGCCGCGGGTTCGCCGCGTGCAGCGTTTCCATGTCCAGACCCCAGCGGTCCAGCGTGCCGGTACGGAAGTTCTCGACCAGCACATCGAAGCGCGGCAGCAGGCGCAGGAACAATTCGCGACCCCGAGGCTTGCGCACGTCGAGCGAGATGCCGCGCTTGCCTCGGTTGGTCACCTTCCAGTGCAGGGCGTGCTCGTCCTTCACGGGCGCAAGGCCTCGCAGCGCGTCGCTGCCATCGGGCAGTTCCAGCTTCAAGACGTCGGCGCCGAGGTCCGCGCACAGCGTGGCGGAGAACGGCGCGGCGATGACCGTGGCCATGTCGAGGATGCGAACGCCGGCCAAGGGGCCGGCCGAGAGCGTGGAGGCGGTTGGGGAAGCGGTGCTGTTCATGACGCGAGCATCCCCGCGCCGGCAGCACGCTACAACAACTGTTTTGACATGTTAATCAACGACCCCGTTACCGCATCCGGGGCTGGCCCGCAGCGTCAAGCCGGCGTGGTCTCCAGCGCAGGCAGCGCGCGCCCGGTCCGCACCACCTTGTCCACGTCGAAGCCGAGCGTGCGGGCGTATTCGAGTTCGGCCTCGATCGTTGCCGAATCCAGTTGCGGCACGCGCGACAGCACCCAGAGGAAGTCCCGGTTCGGCGTGCCGACCAGCGCGACCCGGTAGTCGCGGTCGAGCTTGAGGATCCAGTAGTCGCCCCAGACCATCGGCAGCCACGACAGCCATTCGGGAGCGAAGCGCACTTCAAGACGCCCGGCGCCGGGCTGTCCGGCGACCGGCACGACACGCGCGGTGCCGATCGCTTCGTCGACCGTGCCATCGGCCATTTCGCAGCGATTGCGAACCTCGACGGTGCCATCGTCGCGCAGCGAATATTCCGCAGTGACCGGGCCGTCGCAATCCTTCTCGAAACGGTTGGGCAGGCGGGCCTGCTCATGCCAGAGGCCGGCGTAGCGGATCAGGTCCACCGGGGCGACCACCTGCAACGGCGCACGCATCAGCGGCGCGCCGTCGGCGGGCCCCGCCGGTGCGCCGATCCGCGCATTGCGCGCTTGGTTGAACGCGTACAGGGTCAGGGCGCCGCCCACGCAGAACGCGGCAGCCAGCGTGCCGATGGATGAACTGGTGTACTGGTCATCGAAGGTTGCGGGCGGGGATGCCCGGCGGCGCGCGGAACGGTAGGACATGGGTGGCTCCTCGGAAGTCGAAGCTGCCATGTTGCGCTCCTGCGCCAGAAGGGCCGTCAGCGATGGACCACAGCCCTTGTCGGCATGCGGGCCGGATCGGTTGCCGCGATGGGCCCAGAAAGCGCAGGGCGCGGGCATGAACGTACATGCCGAGTGCATACGGAGGTTTCATAATGATCCGATGAACCAACTCGATGCCCTCCGCCAATGGACCACCGTGGTCGCCGACTCCGGTGATTTCAAGCAACTCAGCGCCAGCAAGCCGCAGGACGCGACGACCAACCCGTCGTTGATCCTCAAGGCGGTGCAGAAGCCGGAATACCGGCCACTGCTCGACGAAGCGGTCAAGAAGCACGCCGGCAAGCCGATCGACGAGGTCATCGACCGCCTGCTGGTGCGCTTCGGCACGGAGATCCTGACGCTGATCCCGGGCCGCGTGTCCACCGAGGTCGATGCGCGCATCTCCTTCGACACCGCCGCCACCATCGCGCGCGCCGAGCGCATCGTCGCGATGTACCGTGCCGAAGGCATCGACACCGGGAAGCGCCTGCTGGTGAAGGTGGCCTCGACCTGGGAAGGCATCCAAGCCGCGAAGGCGCTGGAGCAGAAGGGCATCCACACCAACCTGACGCTGCTGTTCTCCTTCGCGCAGGCGGTGGCCTGCGGCGAGGCCGGCGTGAAGCTGATCTCGCCCTTCGTCGGCCGCATCTACGACTGGTACAAGAAGTCGGCCGGCGCCAAGTGGGACGAAGCCGCCAACGCCGGCGCCAACGACCCCGGCGTGAAGTCTGTGACCGAGATCTTCAACTACTACAAGCGCAATGGCATCCAGACCGAGGTGATGGGCGCGAGCTTCCGCAACACCGGCCAGATCGCCGCGCTGGCGGGCTGCGACCTGCTGACCATCAGCCCCGAACTGCTGGCCGAACTGGCCGCGAGCGAGGCGCCGCTGAAGCACGCGCTCGATGCCAAGGCGGCCCAGGCGCTCGACCTGCCCAAGCGCAGCTACGACGAGGCGAGCTTCCGTTACGCGCTCAACGAAGACGCGATGGCCACCGAGAAACTGGCCGAGGGCATCCGCGCATTCGCCGCCGATGCGGTCAAGCTCGAAAAGCTCATGGAGGCCGCATGAGCAACAAGACCCGGTGCGACAAGGCGCCGTCCTGGGCCAAGCTGCGGGCGCACTACGACGAGAAGGGCCGCAGCCTCGATCTGCGCCAGGCCTTCGCCAGCGACGCCGGCCGCTTCGCCGCGCTGAGCCAGGAAGCTCCGTATGTCTTCGGCGACCTGTCCAAGAACCTCATCGACGCGCCGACCGAGGCGCTGCTGATGTCGCTGGCCCGCGAGTGCGGCCTCGAGGCCCACCGCGACGCGATGTTCGCCGGCGAGCACATCAACAACACCGAAGACCGCGCCGTGCTCCACACGCTGCTGCGCGCGCCGCCCGACGCATCGAGCACCGACGACAAGCTGCGCGACGTGCACGCCACGCTCGACGCGATGCTGAAGTTCGCCGACCGGGTGCGTGCCGACCACACGATCACGGACGTGGTCAACATCGGCATCGGCGGCTCCGACCTCGGGCCGCAAATGGCGGTGCTGGCGCTGGAGGAGTTCGTGGCGCGGGGCAAGCACTTCCACTTCGTCTCCAACGTCGATGGCCATGAACTGGCTGGCGTGCTCAGGGGCCTCGCGCCGGAACACACGATGTTCCTCATCGCGTCGAAGACCTTCACCACCGCCGAGACGATGACCAACGCGATCTCGGCCAAGCGCTGGTTCGAGCAGTCCAGCCGGCTCGACGTCTCGCGGCACTTCGCGGCACTCACCACCAACGTCGAGGCGGCCAAGGCCTTCGGCATCGACACCACCTTCGGCTTCTGGGACTGGGTGGGCGGTCGCTATTCGCTGTGGTCGGCCATCGGCCTGCCGATTGCGCTGGCGATCGGCTCGGACGGCTTCCGCCGCCTGCTGGCCGGAGCGCATGCGATGGACGAGCACTTCCGCACCGCGCCGCTGGAGCGGAACCTGCCGGTGCGGCTCGGCCTGCTCGACGTCTGGTACCGCAACTTCCACCGCTTCACCACGCGCAGCATCGCGCCGTATCACAGCGCCTTGAAGCGCGTGCCGGCCTACCTGCAGCAGCTCGAGATGGAGAGCAACGGCAAGCAGGTCGACGCGAGCGGGCAGCCGCTGCCCTATGGCACTTCACCGGTGTTGTGGGGCGAGCCCGGCACCAACGGCCAGCATGCGTACTTCCAGATGCTGCACCAGGGCACCGATGTCACGCCACTCGAGTTCGTGGCCGTGCGCGACGCCGCGCATGACCTCGAAGGGCACCACGACAAGCTGCTGGCCAATGCGCTGGCCCAGGCCCAGGCGCTGATGCAGGGCAAGGCCGACGCGGGCGGCCACAAGAACTTCCCGGGCAACCGCCCGAGCACCTTCTTCGTGTTCGAAAAGCTCACGCCGGAAGCGCTGGGCGCCTTTCTCGCGATGTACGAGCACCGCGTGTTCACCAGCGGCGCGCTGTGGGGCATCAACAGCTTCGACCAGTGGGGTGTGGAGCTTGGCAAGGTCCTTGCAAAGGACATCGAGCCGCGGTTGGCATCGGGTGATGCGAGCGGTCTCGACGCTTCCACCGCGGGATTGATGGAGCGACTGAGGCCGCGCTGAATTGCCTTCGAAATTCACCAACCCGTCGATATGATGCCCGGCAAGGGGAGATCCAACACCGAGGAGTTGTTCATGAATTTCATGCAAGCGGTTCAGGTCTGTCTCAGCAAGTACGTGGACTTCAAGGGGCGAGCGCAGCGCCCCGAGTTTTGGTGGTTCTTCCTCTTCCAGGTCATCGTGGCCATCGTGGCTTCGTTCCTGGGCGACGTCATTTCCTCTATTGCCGGGCTGGCCTTGTTGCTCCCTGCGATCGCCGTCGGTGCTCGCCGCCTGCACGATGTCGGCAAGTCGGGATGGCTGCAACTGATTGCGCTGATCCCCTTGATCGGATTCATCGTGCTGATCTATTTCTGGGTGCAGCCGGGCTCGACCGAGCCCAACGTGCATGGGGAAATCGTTGTCTGACGCATAGCAAGCAACCCGCGAAAGGCCGCAATTGCGGCCTTTTTTACAGCCGGTTGCTGGATTTTGTTACATCCTGTATTGCATCGATTAGGGATAGCACTAGGCAATCAGTGCAACAGGGTATCAGCGGCGGCAAATCAAGTACCAAGCACGCATGAGTGCGTCTCCAGAATTCGGGTCAGGCCGTGAGGGGCCGTCCAACCCAAAAGGAGACACACCATGAAGCGTTTCATCCAGACCGGCCTCGTCGTTGCGCTTGCCAGCGCCGGCATGGCCCAGGCTGCCACCGAACTCGTCATCGCCACCGTCAACAACGGCCACATGATCGAGATGCAGAAGTTGACGCCCTTCTTCGAGAAGGCCAATCCCGACATCAAGCTCAAGTGGGTCACGCTGGAAGAGGGCACGCTACGCCAGCGCGTGACCACCGACATCGCCACCAAGGGCGGCCAGTTCGACGTCATGACCATCGGCCTGTACGAGGCGCCGATATGGTCGAAGAAGGGCTGGCTCAAGCCGATCGCCACCGACGCCGCCTACGACGTGGACGACATCCTGCCCGCGATCCGCAATGGCCTTTCCTACGAAGGCAAGCTCTACGCGGCACCCTTCTACGGTGAAAGCTCGATGCTCATGTACCGCAAGGACCTGGCCGACAAGGCCGGCATCAAGATCCCCGACCAACCCACCTGGGCGCAGGTCAAGGAATTTGCCGAGAAAGCCAACGACCCGAAGGGCGGCGTCTACGGCATGTGCCTGCGCGGCAAGCCGGGATGGGGCGACAACATGGCTTTCCTGACGACCTTGGTCAATACCAACGGCGGCCAGTGGTTCGACATGAAGTGGCAGCCGCAGATCGACACCAAGCCTTGGCATGACGCGATCAACTTCTACGTCGACATCATGAAGAAGAACGGCCCGCCCGGCGCGTCGGCCAACAGCTTCAACGAGAACCTGGCGCTGTTCAACGAGGGCAAGTGCGCGATGTGGGTGGATGCAACCATCGCCGCCTCCTTCATCTCCGACCCCAAGCAGTCGAAGGTCGCCGACAAGGTGGCCTACGCGCAGGCCCCGGTGGCCGTCACGCCCAAGGGCGCGAACTGGCTGTGGTCGTGGAACCTGGCGATCCCGGCCAGTTCCACCAAGGATGACGCCGCGCAGAAGTTCATCAAGTGGGCCACATCCAAGGAATACATCCAGCTCGTCGCCAAGGAAACCGGCTGGAATACGGTGCCCACCGGCACGCGCAAGTCGACCTATGCGAACCCCGAGTTCCAGAAGGTCGCGAAGTTCGCCGATGCCGAGAAGAAGGCGATCGATTCGGCCAACCCGAACGACAGCACCTTGCCCAAGTCGCCGTACGTGGGCGTGCAGTACGCGGCGATTCCGGAGTTCCAGGCGATCGGCGTGGCCGTGGGCCAGCAGATGAGCGCGGCGCTGTCGGGCAAGGTCACGGTGGACCAGGCGCTGAAGACCGCGCAGACGACGGCAGAGCGCGAGATGAAAAAGGGCGGCTACTACAAGTAAGCCTTCCTTCCCTCTCCCCCGCGGGGAGAGGGCCAGGGTGAGCTCTCACCCCAACCTTCTCCCGCCGGCGGGAGAGGGGGTCCATCGCCAGAGAGGAACCAAGAATGAACAGACTCCTGCCCCGGGCGCTGATGGCGCCAGCCGTGCTCACGCTCTTCCTGTGGATGATCGTGCCGCTCGTGATGACCTTGTACTTCTCCTTCGTGACGTACAACCTCATGCAACCCGGCGACCGCCCCTTCGCCGGCCTCGAGAACTTCCACTACTTCATCACCGACCCCGACTTCTGGCCGGCGGTGGCCAACACGATGACGCTGATCGGCAGCGTGATCGTCATCACCGTGATCTTCGGCGTGCTGCTGGCGCTGCTGGTGAACGAGCCGTTTCCGGGGCGTGGCATCGTTCGCGTGCTGCTGATCTCGCCCTTCTTCGTCATGCCCACGGTCAACGCGCTGCTGTGGAAGCACATGATGATGAACCCGATCTACGGCGTACTGGCAGACGTGTGGCGCGCCTTTGGCGCCGAGCCGGTCGACTGGCTGACCGACCTGCCGCTGTTCTCCGTGATCATCATGGTGGCCTGGCAATGGCTGCCCTTCGCCTGCCTGATTTTCATCACCTCGCTGCAGTCGTTGGACCGCGAGCAGATGGAAGCGGCGCGCATGGACGGCGCCAATTCCTTCCAGCGCTTCTTCTACCTCACGGTGCCGCATCTGGGCAGGCCGATGGCTGTCGTGATCATGATCGAGATGATCTTCTTGCTCAGCGTGTTCGCGGAGATCGCCATCACCACCAACGGCGGGCCGGGCAACGAGAGCACGAACCTGACGTACATGATCTTCAAGCAGTCGCTGATGAACTTCGACGTGGGCGTGGCTTCGGCGGGTGCACTGTTCGCGGTGATCCTGGCCAACATCGTGGCGGCCTTCCTCGTGCGCATCATCGGCAAGAACCTCGACTAAGGGAGCGACACATCATGCAACCCAATCCCTTGTTCACCGTCCTGCGCACCCTCGGCGCGTGGGGCGCGGCGCTCCTGCTGTTCTTCCCGCTGGGCTGGCTGTTCCTCACCGCGTTCAAGACCGAATTGCAGGCCATCCACGTGCCGCCGCTCTTCATCTTCGAGCCGACGATGGAGAACTTCAGCGAGGTGCAGCGCCGCAGCGACTACCTGCTGTATGCGCGCAACTCGATCATCACCAGCGTGGGCTCGACCATCCTCGGCCTGCTGATCGCAGCGCCCGCCGCGTACTCGATGGCCTTCTTCCGCACCAAGCGGACGCGCGACATCCTCATGTGGATGCTGTCGACCAAGATGATGCCGGCCGTCGGCGCGCTGGTGCCGATCTACGTCCTGGCGCAGACCGCGGGCATGCTGGACTCGATCCCCGCGCTGATCATCGTGTTCACGCTGTCGAACCTGCCGATCATGGTGTGGATGCTCTACACGAGCTACAAGGACATCCCCAACGAGATCCTCGAAGCGGCACGCATGGACGGCGCGAGCGTCTGGACGGAGTTTCGCCACGTCGTGATGCCGCTGTCGGTCGGTGGTCTCGCATCCTGCGGCCTGCTGTGCCTGGTGCTGAGCTGGAACGAGGCCTTCTGGGCACTCAACCTGGTGTCGGCCAAGGCGGGCACGCTGGCCACGCTGATCTCGCAGTACTCGAGCCCCGAGGGCCTGTTCTGGGCCAAGTTGTCGGCCGCCTCGCTGATGGCCATCGCGCCCATCGTGGTGTTCGGCTGGTTTAGCCAGAAACAACTCGTCCAAGGCCTGACCTTCGGCGCCGTCAAGTAATAAATCAAGGAGAGACACACATGGCCTACCTCGAACTCCGCAACATCAAGAAGAGCTTTGGCGACGCGCACATCATCAAGGGCGTCAACCTCGAGATCAACAAGGGCGAGTTCATCGTCTTCGTCGGCCCTTCGGGCTGCGGCAAGTCGACGCTGCTGCGCCTCATCGCCGGGCTGGAGCCGACCACCAGCGGCAACCTGATGCTCGACGGGCGGGACATCACCAACCTCGCCTCCGGCAAGCGCGATCTGGCGATGGTGTTCCAGAGCTACGCGCTCTATCCGCACATGAGCGTGGCCGACAACATGTCGTTCGCGCTCAAGCTGGCCAACGTGCCCAAGGACGAGATCAGGAAGAAGGTCGACTACGCCGCCAAGCAGCTGAACCTCACGCAGTACCTGGACCGCACGCCCAAGGAACTCTCGGGCGGCCAACGCCAGCGCGTGGCCATCGGGCGAGCCATCGTGCGCGCGCCCAAGGTGTTCCTGTTCGACGAGCCGCTGTCGAACCTCGATGCGGCGCTGCGCGGCAACACGCGCGTCGAGATCCACAAGCTGCACGTCGCGCTCGGCGCCACCAGCATCTACGTGACGCACGACCAGGTCGAGGCCATGACGCTGGCCGACCGCGTGGTGGTGCTGAAGGACGGCCTGATCGAGCAGGTCGGCACGCCGATGGACCTGTACGACCATCCGGTCAACAAGTTCGTCGCGCAGTTCATCGGCATGCCGTCGATGAACATGGTGCCGGCCGCCGCCATCCCGACCTTCTCGGCGGCCACCGGCGGCAGGCTGCCGAGCGATGGCTTCCTCGGCGTGCGACCCGAAGGCCTGCAAGTACATGCCGGCGTCGGCGCGGGCGTGCCGGGCAAGGTCGACCTGATCGAGGCGCTGGGTTCCGACACGCTGATCCACGTCGACGTCGGTGGCATCCCGCTCATCGCGCGGCAGAACGAGCGCACGCCGCTGCGCATCGGCGACGACGTGGGCGTTGAGTTGGATCCGTCAGTGCTGCACCTGTTCAATCGCGAAGGCCTGGCGGTCGCCGCGTGATGACGCTCGCAGCCGTTCCGGACGCCACGTCCGTCATCCTCCACCTGGGCCTCGGCTCTTTTCACCGGGCGCACCAGGCGGTGTACGTGCAGGCGCTGCGCGACACCGGCGACAAGGCCTATGCGATTTCCGGCGCCAACCTGCGGCCGGACATGCCCGAGGTGCTGGCCGCGCTGCGCGCACAGGGCGGTGCGTACACGCTGGAGACCATCTCGCCGGCGAACGAATACCGCTACCAGCGCATCGAGTCGATCCGCGAGGTTCTGCCCTACGAGGCCGACCTGGCGAGCGTGATCGCACGCGGCGCCGATTCGGCCACGCGCATCATCTCCTTCACCGTGACCGAGGCCGGCTACTACCTCGACGCCAAGGACAAGCTGGACCTGTCCTTCGCCGACCTGGCCGCCGACATCGAGCGCGCGCGCAAGGGCGAGCCGGGCAGCACCATCTACGGCGCGGTCTGCGCGATCCTGCGCGCGCGCAAGACCGGCGGCGGCGGCCCGGTCACGCTGCTGAACTGCGACAACCTGCGCCACAACGGCGACCGCTTCCGCAAGGGCCTGCTCGAATTCATAGAGCGCTGCGGCGACGTCTCGCTGCAAGCCTGGGTGCAGATCAACACCACCTGTCCCAACGCCATGGTCGACCGCATCACGCCGCGTCCCCCGCCGGAGTTGCGCGAGCGCGTGTTGAAGGCCACCGGCCAGGATGACGCGGCGCCCATCACCGGCGAAAGTTTCATCCAGTGGGTCATCGAGGACAACTTCATCGGTGGCCGGCGACCGGCGTGGGAGCGCGTGGGCGTGCAGATGGTGGAATCGGTGCAGCCGTACGAAGAGGCCAAGATCCGCCTGCTCAATGCCACGCACAGTTGCATCGCGTGGGCCGGTACGCTCATCGGCCTGCAGTTCATCCACGAGGGCACGCACACGCCCGCGATCCGCAAGATGGCCTTCGACTACGTCACCGACGACGTCATCCCCTGCCTGAGCCGCCCCGGCACGCCGAGCCCGGTCGACCTGCCCGCGTACCGCGACGTGGTGCTCGACCGCTTCGGAAACCCGTCGATCCGCGACACCAACCAGCGCGTGGCAATGGACGGCTTCTCGAAGATCCCCGGCTTCATCGCGCCCACCGTGCGCGAGCGCCTGGCCCGCGACGAAAGCATCGACAGCGTCGCGATGCTGCCGGCGCTGTTCCTGGCTTTCCTGCAGCGCTGGCACCGCGGCGAAATCCCGTACACCTACCAGGACCAGGTGATGGACCCGGCCGTGGGCCACGCGATCTGCGAGGCGGCCGACCCGGTGGCGGCCTTCTGTTCCGACACCGCGCTGTGGGGACCGCTGGCCGGTGATACTCGGCTGGTTGACGCCGTGCGCCGCGCCGGTGTCCGGGTCCAGGCATTTGTGGCGGCGACAACGAAGGCAACCTGACACTATGCGAATCGCACTGGCCGGCGAGGCCCTGATCGACTTCACTTGCAGTTCGGGCCTGAGCTTCGAGGGCCACGAAGGCGGCGCGCTGACCAACAGCGCCATCGCCGCCGCGCGGCTGGGCCAGCCGACCGGCTTCATCACGCAGCTCTCGACCGACATGTTCGGCGAGCGCCTGCTGCAGCATCTGCAAGGCAACGGCGTCGACACGCAATTCGTGCTGCGCAGCGCGGCGCCGTCGACGCTGGCTTTCGTCGCGCGCACGCCGACCACCAATCACTACGCCTTCTACACCAAGGGCACCGCCGACACGCTGTGGGCGCCGCCGGAATTGCCCGCACTGCCCGACAGTTGCCGCTTCCTGCACTTCGGCGGCATCTCCATCCTCACCGAGCCTGCCGCCACGCGCATCACCGAACTCGTCGAAGCGCAGCGCGGCCAGCGCATCGTGCTGTTCGACCCGAACGTGCGGCCCAGCCTGATCCCCGACATGGACGCCTACCGCGCGAAGCAGCCGCGTTGGCTGGCCGCCAGCGACGTGCTCAAGTTCAGCGACGAAGACGCGGCCTACCTTGCGCCGGGCAAGAGCCTGGCCGAGGCGGCCGCGATGTTCCTCGCGCCGCACGCAGCCGGCGGGCAGGGGCCGCGCGCCGTGGTCGTCACCCGGGGCGGCGACAGCGCCGGCGTGTACCGCGCAGGCCATGCGCCGGTGGAGGTGAAGCCGCCCAGGATCACGGTGGCCGACACCATCGGCGCGGGCGACACCTTCGCCGCCGGCATCTCGGTGGCGCTGCTGGAGCAAGGCGTCGAGCACGCGGCGCAACTCGACGCATTGGCCGACGATGCCTGGGGCGAAGTGCTGCGTTTCGCCGCCACCGCTGCCGCGCTCAACTGCACCCGCGAAGGATGCGACCCGCCCACCCGCGCGGAACTGCAGGCCGCGCTGTCCGCCCCATGAGGGAGGCCTGAAATGCCGAGCACACGCTCTCGCCAAACCCCGCGCCAACGCCAACCCGAGCTGGAACACGACTTCGCCCGCTCGCCCTCGCTCGGCTACGAAAAGCCCGAGGAAGTGGGCTGGGTCCGCTGCCTGTCGCACGGCTACCCGAGCCAGCTGGCGCGCTGGCATTGCCATGACGAATACGAACTGCACCTGATCACGGCCACCTCCGGCAAGGCCTTCGTCGGCGACTGGATCGGCCCGTTCCAGCCCGGCCACCTGGTGCTGTGCGGCCCGCGCCTGCCGCACAACTGGATCTCGCTCGATGCGCCGGCCGACGGCGTGAGCACGCGCGACCTGGTGATCCAGTTCCGGCATGAGCCGTTCGCGCAGGCGGCCTCGGAAATCCCGGAGATCGCCGAAGTCATGCAACTGCTGGAGCGCGCGCGCCGCGGCATCGAGTTCTTCGGCTTGTCGGAGCGTGCCGAGCAGCATTGGCGCGCAGTCAAGGCCTCGCACGGGCTGCGCCGGCTGGGCGCGTTCTGCGACTACCTGGCCGACCTCGCCGAATGCACCGACTACCGGCTGTTGTCGAGCGTGCAGATCAAGGGCGCCGAGGGCGACGCCGAAGGCGACCAGATCAACGCCATCGTCAACCGCATCACCGACAACGTGGCCGAGCCCATCGCGATGGCCGACGTGGCGGCAGAACTCGGCATGAGCGAAAGCCGCTTCAGCCGGTTCTTCCGCAAGTCGACCGGCAACAGCTTCACCGACTTCGTCAACCAGGTCCGCATCAACAACGCCTGCCACCTGCTGATGCAGACCGACCACTACGTGACGGACATCTGCTACCAGGTCGGCTTCAACAACGTCGCCAACTTCAACCGCCGCTTCCTGGAAATCAAGGGCATGACGCCGAGTGAATTCCGCCGGCAGGCGGACAGCCGGTTTGGCGGGGCGCATTGAATTGGGACATCCGAAATCGGACATCGGCCGCGAAGGACGCGAAGGTTTCGCGAAGGACGCGAAAGAAGACAGAAAGAAATTGAGTTTCTTCTTTGGATTTCCTTTTGCGTCCTTCGAAACCTTCGCGGCCGGCTGCCCGTATTCAAGTCTTCCAACACCCTGACCCACCATGTACCTTGGACTTGACCTCGGCACCTCCGAATTGAAGGCGCTGCTCCTCGCCGACGACCATCGCATCGTCGGCGTCGCGCGCTCGGCGCTGACCGTGAGCCGGCCGCGGCCGCTGTGGTCGGAGCAGGCGCCTTCGCAATGGTGGGCGGCCCTGGAAGACGTGATGCAGCAACTGCACGCAGCACATGCCGATGCGCTCGCGGCGGTGCGCGCGATCGGGCTGTCGGGGCAGATGCATGGCGCGGTGCTGCTCGACGACAAGGACGAAGTCCTGCGGCCGGCGATCCTCTGGAACGATGGCCGAAGCGCAGCGCAGTGCGGGCAACTCACCCGGGCCGTTCCGCGGCTGGGCGAAATCGCCGGCAACCTCGCCATGCCCGGCTTCACCGCACCCAAATTGCTGTGGGTGCGTGAGCATGAGCCCGACGTGTTCGCCCGTACTCGTCGCGTGCTGCTGCCCAAGGACTGGCTGCGCCTGATGCTCGGTGGTGAAGCGGTGAGCGACATGTCCGATGCTTCCGGCACGCTGTGGCTCGATGTCGGCCAGCGCGACTGGTCCGATGAGCTGCTGGCCGCCACCGGGCTCACGCGTGCCCACATGCCGAGTCTCGTCGAAGGCAGCGAAGCCTCGGCAACGCTCAAGCCGGAACTTGCGGCGCGCTGGGGCATGGCGCGCGGCGCGCGTATCGCCGGTGGCGCCGGGGACAACGCTGCCAGCGCCGTCGGCATGGGCCTGGTCGCGCCGGGCGAGGGCTTCGTCTCGCTGGGCACCTCGGGCGTGATCTTCGTGTCGGGGGCGGCCTTTGCGCCCAATCCGGCGCAGGCGGTGCATGCCTTCTGCCATGCGCTGCCGGGACGCTGGCACCAGATGTCGGTGATGTTGTCGGCAGCCAGTGCGGTGAGCTGGGCCGCGCGCAGCTTCGGGTTCAAGGACGAGGCGAGCCTGCTGGCGGCGGCCGCGACGCTGGACCCGGACGCCCGGCAACGCGCGCCACTGTTCCTGCCCTACCTGTCCGGCGAGCGATCGCCGCACAACAATCCGCAGGCGCAGGGTGCGCTGTTCGGCCTGACCCATGCGCATGCGGCGGCCGACATGGCCTATGCAGTTGTCGAGGGCGTGAGCTTTGGCCTGCGCGACGGGCTCGACACGATGGAGCGGCCGACGAGTGATCTCTCGCTCGTCGGTGGCGGTGCGCGCAGCGCCTGGTGGGCGCAGTTGCTGGCCGACATCCTCGAAGTGCCGCTGGCGCTGGGCGAGGGTGGCGAGGCGGGTGGCGCGCTGGGCGCGGCGCGATTGGGCTGGCTGGCCGATGGCGGCACTGTCGATGCGGTGTGCCAGCGGCCGGCAGTGCAGCGGCGCTTCGTGCCCGACACCGGGCAAGCCGGCGCGCACCGCGCGCGACAGGCGCGATTCCGTGCGCTGTACCGCGCGCTCGAACCCTGCTTCTAGGCCCCGTTCTTCACCAGCACCGGCCGCGGCGAGTACCGGTCGGCGAACAGCTTCTTCAGGTTGTCGACCTTGGGCAGGTCGTTGTAGGCGATGTACGGCTCGTCCGGATGCAGCGTCAGGTAATCCTGGTGATAGGCCTCGGCCGGATAGAAGCGCTTCTGCAGTTCGACGGTCGTGACAACCGGCTTGCCGCCGAAGGTCTTCGCCTCGGTCAGTTGCGCGATGTAGGCCTGCGCGATGCGCGCCTGCTCGACGTTCTGCGCAAAGATGGTGGAGCGGTACTGCGTGCCGGTGTCGGGGCCTTGCCGGTTCAGTTGTGTCGGGTCGTGCACCACCGAGAAGTAGATCTGCAGCAGCCGCGCATAGCTGACCTGGCGCGGGTCGAAGCTGATGCGCACGGCCTCGGCATGGCCGGTGCGGCCTGATCCGACCGATTCATACTTCGCCGTACTTTCGTCGCCGCCCGCATAGCCCGACACGGCGCTCGTCACGCCCTTGACGTGCTGGTACACCCCTTGCACGCCCCAGAAGCAGCCACCCGCGAGCACTGCCGTGGCCGAGGCATCGAGGCTGGCCGGATCGATCTTCGGCGCCGGCACGGCCACCGCGGCCTCGGCGGCGAACGATGGCCGGTGCCACCAGATCGCGCCGCCCGCGCCAAGCGCCAGCGCGCCCAGGACGCTGCGGCGGGTGGGTGTGCCCGATGAGCGGCGGGTGTTGGGGCGAGGTGGGGTGTTCATGGGCTCGGGTTTCCTTCTTGGGCGATTCTGCGCGTGCGCTCGCTGCGCCGCCATCCGGCGCAGAGCGTCCCTGCCGGTCACTTGGGCATCGCATCGGCAAAAAAAAACGGCCGCCGAAGCGACCGTTCTCTTTTCGCGAGACACCTGGAAACCGGCTTGGCCGGGACCCAGGCGCCAGCGGCGGGCAATTACATGCCCATGCCGCCCATGCCGCCCATGCCACCCATGTCGGGCATGCCGCCGCCAGCGCCGGCTTCGTCCTTCGGTGCGTCGGCGACCATTGCTTCGGTCGTCAACAGCAGCGAGGAAACCGAAGCTGCGTTCTGCAGTGCGGTGCGGGTGACCTTCGTCGGGTCCAGGATGCCCAGCTCGAGCATGTCGCCGTACGTGTCGTTCGCAGCGTTGAAGCCGTAGTTGCCCGTGCCGGCCAACACAGCGTTCACCACCACCGAGGCTTCGCCGCCGGCGTTGTTCACGATTTCGCGCAGAGGAGCTTCGATGGCCTTGAGCACCAGCTTGATGCCAGCTTCTTGATCAGCGTTTTCGCCCTTGATCGAGTCGCCCACAGCTTGCTTGGCGCGCAGCAGCGCCACGCCGCCACCAGCCACGACGCCTTCTTCCACTGCAGCGCGGGTGGCGTGCAGGGCGTCTTCGACGCGAGCCTTCTTTTCCTTCATTTCGACTTCGGTGGCAGCGCCAACCTTGATAACGGCAACACCGCCGGCCAGCTTGGCCACGCGCTCTTGCAGCTTTTCACGGTCGTAGTCGCTGGTCGCTTCTTCGATCTGAACGCGCACTTGCTTGACGCGGGCTTCGATGTCACCAGCAGCGCCAGCGCCGTCGATGATGATCGTGTTTTCCTTGCTGACTTCGATGCGGGCAGCCTGGCCCAGATCGGCCAGGGTGACCTTCTCGAGCGTCAGGCCGACTTCTTCGGCGATGACCTTGCCGCCCGTCAGGATGGCGATGTCTTCCAGCATGGCCTTGCGGCGGTCGCCGAAGCCAGGAGCCTTGACAGCCACGACCTTCAGGATGCCGCGGATCGTGTTCACGACCAGAGTAGCCAGGGCTTCGCCTTCGACTTCTTCGGCAATGATCAGCAGCGGACGGCCAGCCTTGGCGACTTGTTCCAGCGTCGGGAGCAGGTCACGGATGTTGCTGATCTTCTTGTCGAAGAGCAGGACAAACGGGTTTTCCAGGATCGCCGATTGCTTTTCCGGGTTGTTGATGAAGTAGGGCGACAGGTAGCCGCGGTCGAACTGCATGCCTTCGACGACGTCGAGTTCGCTGTCGAGCGACTTGCCGTCTTCAACGGTGATCACGCCTTCCTTGCCGACCTTGTCCATCGCGTCAGCGATGAGCTTGCCGATGGTTTCGTCGCTGTTGGCCGAGATCGAGCCGACTTGAGCGATTTCCTTCGACGTGGTGGTGGGCTTGGAAGCCTTCTTCAGCTCGGCGACCAGGGCCGTGACAGCCTTGTCGATGCCGCGCTTCAGGTCCATCGGGTTCATGCCCGCTGCGACCAGCTTGAAGCCTTCGCGAACGATGGCTTGTGCCAGGACCGTGGCGGTCGTGGTGCCGTCACCAGCGTTGTCGCTGGTCTTGGAGGCCACTTCCTTCACGAGCTGGGCGCCCATGTTCTGGAGCTTGTCCTTGAGTTCGATTTCCTTGGCGACGGACACACCGTCCTTGGTCACCGTCGGGGCGCCGAACGAACGCTCGAGCACCACGTTGCGGCCCTTGGGGCCCAGGGTCACTTTGACTGCGTTGGCCAGGATGTTGACACCCTCGACCATGCGTGCGCGGGCTTCGCCGCCGAAGACTACGTCTTTTGCTGCCATGTTTGTTTACTCCAATGAGGATGGGTTGATTACTTCTCGACGACTGCGAACAGGTCGTCTTCCTTCATGACGAGGAGCTCGTCGCCATCGACCTTGACGGTCTGGCCGCTGTACTTGCCGAACAGGACGCGGTCGCCGACCTTGACGCTCATCGCGCCCAGTTCGCCCTTGTCGTTCTTCTTGCCAGGACCGACGGCCAGCACTTCGCCCTGGTCAGGCTTCTCGGCGGCGTTGTCGGGAATGACGATGCCCGAGGCGGTCTTGGTTTCGCTTTCAATGCGCTTGACGATCACGCGATCGTGCAAAGGACGAAGTTTCAATTGCATCTCCTGATATGGATAGAAACGGGGTTGAATCCGGGCGCCAGCGAGGTTGCCGGCTGCCGATCGACCCAAAGGGGTGCTGTTAGCACTCACCTTGAGCGAGTGCTAATGATAAGGGCATTTTTTGCGGTTTCAAGGGGCTGGAAGGGGCTTTCGCCGCCGTGGCTCCAGTACGTTGGAACGCGCGTACTCCGTGGCATGATGGCCGGGCGCTCCCCCTACCCGGCAGAAAGGTGGTGCGAATGATCGACAGACGCGGATGGACGAAGGCGGCATTTGCAGCGATCGCGCTCGGCGTGCCGCTCGTCAGCGCATCGCAATCCGGGGAGCAGATCCGTCGAATCGGATTCCTGTCGGGAGGCCCGCGGCCCCCCGACGGCCTGGCTCCGGCGCCGTTGCGAAACGCACTGGACGCTGCAGGCAGCGCCGACGGCAGGCGGATCGTCTACGAGGCCCGCTGGTCCCAGGGGCACCCCGAGCAGTTGCCGGGCCTGGCCGCGGAACTGGTCGCGCTCAAGGTCGACGCCATCGTGACGGTGGGGGGACCCCCCGCGGCAGTGGCCAAGCAGGCAACGAAGACGGTGCCGGTGGTCGTCATCAACGCCGGCGACGTGGTCGAGACGGGCCTGGTGGCCAGTCTCGCCCATCCGGGCGGCAACATCACGGGCATCGACGACCCGGCGGCAGTGCTGAGCGCCAAGCGGCTGGAGTTCGTGAAGGAACTCGTTCCCCGCGCCCAGCGCGTGGCGGTGCTCTGGAACGCCGGCGACGGCGCGATGACGCTGCGCTTTCACTCGATCGAGAAGGCCGCGCCGGTGTTGGGCGTAGCGATCGATCCCCTGCCAGTGCGCGAGCCGGACGATTTCAACGTGGCGCTGGCCGCCATGAACAAGGCACGGCCCGACGCCGTGATGATGATCACCGACGCCCTCACGATCCTCAATCGGAAGCGCGTGATCGACTACGCGGCAATGCAGCGCATCCCCGCAGTCTACGAATATGCCGCCGAAGTCCGCGCGGGCGGCCTGCTGTCGTACGGCGCGGACGCCGGCGAGAACATGGCTCTGGCGGCGGACTACGTCTACCGCATCATCAAGGGCGCCAAGCCCGCCGACCTGCCCGTGGCGCAACCCAAGCGCTACCACCTGACGATCAACATGAGCACCGCCAGCAGCCTCGGCCTCTCGATCCCGACCTCGCTTCTCATTCGCGCGGACGAGGTGATTCCTTAGGCGCAGCGTCCCGCGCCATCTTCAGGCGACCACCGGCCCCAGTGTGTCGTCAAGCGCTGCCTTGATATCCGCGATGAGATCCGCCGGATCCTCCAGCCCGATCGACAGGCGCATGTGACCGTAGGTCTGGAACGCGTCCGGATAGGCGCTGGAGCCGCGACGCGCATTCTTTCCGACGTGCACGATCAGGGAAACATCGTGGCCGAGGGACACCGCCGAGACGATCAGGCGCAGGTTCGCCACGAAGCGGTTCTGCAGTTCGGGCCCGCCGTCGACGGCAAAGGCCATGACTGCGCCATATCCTTCGAACTGGCGTGACGCCAGGTCATGCTGCGGGTGCGATGTCAGTCCAGGGAATGCCACGAACGCGACGCGAGGGTCCCGGTCCAGGAAATCAGCCACCCTCTGCGCCGTGGACAGGTGCTTCGACAAGCGCAGCGGCAGCGTGACGGAGCCGCGCATGATCAGCCACGCATTGAAGGGCGAGATGGAGCCCCCGACGTCGACGAGAGCGTCGTTCTTCAACTGGCGAACCAACTCCGCGCGGCCGATCACGGCGCCACCCATCGCATCGCCATGCCCGTTGATGTACTTTGTCAGCGCATGCGCAACGAAGTCCGCCCCATGTTCCAGACCCCGGAACATCGGGGGCGGCGTGAATGTCGCGTCGATCGACAGCATGGCGCCCCGCGCATGGGCGATGGCGGCAAGCGCCCGGACATCGGCCACCTTGGTGGTCGGATTGGCAATGGTCTCCGCGTGCACGAGCCTCGTGTTCGGCCGCATGGCGGCCTGGACCGCGGCGAGGTCGCTGATGTCCACGAAGGTCGCCTCGATGCCGTACCGCTGCGGAAGCAACTCGCGGAACAGGCGGGCGACGGCCTCGTACGTGACGTCGCTGACGACCACATGGTCGCCACTCTTCAGGAAAGTGAAGAAGATCGCGTGCAGCGCGGCAACGCCGGTGCTGAACACGGCTGCATCCTCGCCGCGCTCCAGTGCAGCCAGCTTGCGCTCGAGGCACATCTGGTTGTGACCCGAGTTGCGCGTGTAGAACAGCGTCCGGGAGTCCGACCAATCGAGCGCAGAGGGATCGTCAGGCAACTGGTAGGAGTTGGACATGACGATCGGCGTCAGGATGGCCCCTGTCGTGGCATCCGGGCTGTTCCCGGCATGCACGGCCTGGCTGTCGAAAGAGAGGCTTGCGGGTTGCTTCCTGTCCGGGCGTTGCGCTGGCTTGCGGCTGTCCATGTATTTCCTCCTGGGCTATCGGGCGGCGAGACAGCCGCAGAAGTTCTAGCGCGCTGCAAAGGGGTGCGTGATCAGGCTGTAGATGGTCCGCGTGCCATCGATGTAGTTGCCCATGCGCATGTTCTCGTTGCTGGCGTGCTGGTTGTTGTCGGCGTTGACCAGCGGCACGATCGCGAAGGGCACCTTCAGCGCCTCGACGATCTCGGCAGTGGGCACGGTGCCGCCCATCATGCGGATGCGCACCGGTTCGGGCTTGGCGCCAAAGGCGTCGACCATCGCCGTGTAGGCCCATTGCCCGACGGCTGAATCCATCGGCGTGCCGGCCGCGTCCCCGCCCTCGGTCTGCATGTCGAAGCTGGCCAGCTTGTCGTAGCGGGCGCGGTCCTCGTCGGTGGGCTTGCCCTTGACGAGGTGGTAGCCCTGCTTCTGGATGTGCGCCTCGACCAGCTTGCCGAGGTAGACGGCGGTGGAGTCGGGCGTGGTGCGCACGTCGATCTCGGCCACCGCGGTGTCGGGCACGATGTTCGCCGCCTTGTCGCCCACCGCCGCGGACTGCATGCCGCGCACGTTGAGCGAGGGGTACTGCATCGCCTCCTGGTAGTTGGCGCCGACCGCATCCGTCTTCGCGATGCCGAGCCGTTTTTTGAGCGCGGCTTCGTCGTCCGGCACGGCGGCCATGATCTTGCGCTCCGCGTCGCCGAGCTTCACGTGGTCGTAGTAGCCCTGCACCGTGACGCGCCCCTGCTCGTCCTTCATCGAGGCCAGCAAGGTGGCCAGGCGCTGCGCCGGGTTGGGCGAGTAATTGCCGTAGTGGCCGCTGTGCAGCGACACCTTGGCGCCGTACACGGTGAGCCGCGCCATGGCCGCGCCGCGGTTGCCGAAGATCAGCGTGGGCCGGTTGGTGGCGTGCATCGGGCCGTCGTGGATGACGATGGCGTCGCTGCGCAGCAAGTCGCGGTGCGCGAGCATGACCTTGCCGATCGAGGGCGAACCCTTTTCCTCCTCGCTGTCGAGCACCACCTTGACGTTGACGCCGGTGGCGTCGCCGCTGGCCTTGAGGGCGTCGATGGCGGCCAGGAACATCATGATCGGCGCCTTGTCGTCGGCCGATGACCGACCGAACACGCGCCACTCCGGGTCGACCGGGCCGTTGAACAGCGGCGCCGAATCGATCTCTTCCCAATCGCCCTTGGCATCCTTGCGCTTGAGCACGGGCACCCAGGGGCTCTTCTGCTGCCATTGCTCCGCGATCACGGGTTGGCCGTCGAGGTGCATGTAGAACAGCACCGTCTTGCGCTTCGGGTCGGCGCCGGGCCATTCGGCGAAGAGCATCGGCTTGCCGTCGTTGGGCAACTGCTGCGTGGCGAAGCCCCGCTTGCGGAACGCAGCTTCGAGCCACTCCACGTTCTTGCGGATGTCCGCCGACGCGATGGCGTCGTTGGGCAGCGCGAGCAGGTCGAAGTACTCGCGGAAGGTGGCCTGGGCGTACTGCGTCGCCACCGCGGGCGAAAGCTCGGCGGCATGCACGTGGCTCGCGCCAAGGGCGGCTGCGAGCGTGGCAACAAGGGAGAAGTGGCGCATGGTGTTGTTCATGCGCTCGAAGATAACGTCCTGTGGCTTGCGCGTGAAGGCGCACCCGTTCGAAAAAGACCTGCGCCCTACGCGTTGCAGACGCAGAAACCGCGGATGCGGTCAGCGCCCATTCATCAATGCCGCACCCAGCCTCGGTCGCGCCGCCCGGTGGGCGCGCGTTCGCGCGTCGCGCCACGCGACCACCAGGGCGAGCCAGCAGATGCCCTCCAGGGCGGCGCCGACGACATCGCTGAAATAGTGCGCGCCGAGGTAGACCCTGCTGAAGCCGACCAGGATGATCATCGCGGCGCAGGCCGCAGCGGCGAGACGTCGCGCAGGCGTCGGCGTTCCGGACAGCAGCGCGCAGATCAGCACGCCGTAGCACAGCATGGCGCCCTCCGTATGGCCGCTCGGGAAGCTGTAGGTGCCGAGCGCCTGCTGCGCGAGTCCGAACGAGGGCCGCGCCCGCATGAACACATGCTTGACCGCAAAATTCACAGCCATGCCCGAAGGGATCGCCCAGAAGGCCACCAGGCTCCAGAAATACCTGCGCGTCACGAACAGCCAATAGGCCAGCGCCACGGCGTAGCCCAGCATGGCGATCTCGTTGTTGAGCAGGCTCACGATCGTCATGACCCGGGTGCCGATCGCGGAACTGTTCGCGGCGAACCACATGCCGATCGCGGTGTCCCACTGGACGAGGGCGCTCCCCTTCCGGATCGCGACCGCGACCACGGCGAAAGCCAGTGCGGCCATCGCCGCGATGAGAAGAGGCGCCCGGGAAGGGGTGTGCAGGCGGATCGGCAGCGGGGAGGACGGCATCAGGAATTCACAACAAAGACAAAGGCTGCCTCGAGCATCTCTCGCGGCAACTGACCAGGACGTTGACCGGCATTGCCGCAGGAGGGTCTTTGCGTGCCAGGTTCCGCGATTCTGCGCAGGGTTTGAAGCTGGCCTGCCTACGCCGCCTCCTGCACCGCAAGCAAGCCCGAGCGGCCTTCCACGGTCCCTTGTGCGATGCGACGCCGCGGCAGCGTGCTGATGTCCGTCGCCCCATGAAGCGCGCCCATCGTCACGAGCGCGTGACCTTGGGCCTTCCATCCGGCCAGCAGGCGCTCGAACACAGGCATCAGCTTCTGGCCTTCCAGCTCCGCATGCAGCGTGTAGACCTGATCCTCGTGCGTCCCGGCGGTCATCCGCAGGATGTGCTCCGCCACGTTGTCGACCGTGATGTCGTCCACGCCGATCAGTTCATCGAGCGTGGGCAGCGTGGTCGGATACTGCGGCGGGCCGATCACCGCGCCGGCCGCGTCGACCGGCAGGAAGGGCCGCCCGCCGCGGGTGTCCGATGCATGGGCGATGCCCAGCTTCATCTCGGCCCTGGCCGCGGCATCGTTGAATTGCCACCCAGCCGCACCGTGCAGCCGCGGCGGCGTGCCGAACACCTCGGCGAAGCGTTGTGTCGCGCGGTGCATTTCGCGCTCTGCCCAGGCGGCGTCGTGCTTGAGCAGCTGGTCCTGCCAGCGCACGTGGTCCCAGCAATGCACGCCGACTTCGAAGCCGGCGTCGCGCACGCTGCGCAGCGTGCCGGCCTCGCGCTTGCCGATGTCGGGGCCGGGCAGGGCGACGCCGTACATCAGCGTCTTCACGCCATAGTGCTCGACCACCGAGGTGCGCGACACCTTCTTCAGGAAGCCGGGCCGCAGCGCGCGGAAGATCGCGCGCCCGGTGTGGTCCGGCCCCAGGCTGAACAGGAAGGTGCCGCCGGCGCCGGCCTGCGCCATTGCGCGGACCAGCGCGGGCACGCCCTCTCGGGTGCCGCGCCAGGTGTCGACGTCGACCTTCAATGCGATGCGGGCCATGGTTGCGGTCAGAGCTCCAGGTCGGCCGCCGCGGCGGCGTGGTCCTGGTAGTAGTCGAACAGCTTGGCCAGCGCGTCGCGCATGTCGACGGTCGGCTTCCAGTCCAGGTCCTTCATGGTGGCCTGGATGTCGGGCACGCGACGCGTCACGTCCTGGTAGCCGCCGCCGTAGTACTCCGCCGACGCGACGTCGACCAGTTGCACGCGCGAGGCGGCGTCCTTGTAGTCGGGCAGCGTCGCGGCCAGCGCCAGCATCATCTCGGCCAGCGCGCGGATCGAATGGTTGTTGGCCGGATTGCCGATGTTGTAGATCCGGCTGTCGGCCACGCCATCCTTGTTGGCGATGATCTTTACCAGCGCGTTGATCCCGTCCTCCACGTAGGTGAAGGCGCGCTGCTGGCTGCCGCCGTCGACCAGCTTGATGGGTTCGCCGCGCACGATGTGGCCGAGGAACTGCGTGATCACGCGGCTGGAACCTTCCTTGGGTGCGTGCAGGCTGTCGAGGCCCGGGCCGATCCAGTTGAAGGGGCGGAACAGCGTGTAGCGCAGGCCTTCCTGCTGGCCGTAGGCGGCGATCACGCGGTCCATCAGTTGCTTGGAGCAGGCGTAGATCCAGCGCGGCTTGTTGATCGGGCCGTAGACCAGGTTGGAGGTCTCGGGGTCGAAGCCGTCGTCGGTGCACATGCCGTAGACCTCGCTGGTCGACGGGAAGACCACTCGCTTGTTGTACTTGAGGCACATTCGCACGATGGGCAGGTTGGCCTCGAAGTCGAGTTCGAACACCCGCAGCGGCTCGCGCACATAGGTCGACGGCGTGGCGATCGCGACCAGCGGCAGCACCACGTCGCACTTCTTCACGTGGTACTCGATCCACTCCTTGTTGATGGTGATGTCACCCTCGAAGAAGTGGAAGCGCGGATGGTCCATCCACGGTGCGACGCGGTCGGATTGCATGTCCATGCCGTAGACCACCCAGTCGGTGTGGTCGATGATGTGGCGCGTGAGGTGATGGCCGATGAAGCCGTTGACGCCGAGGATGAGGACTTTGAGCATGGGAGCGGTCTCGTGGGAGTGAGTCAGGAGTCGACGGAAACGCTGCGGCCGCCAAAGCGGCGCGCGAATCCGGCGGGGTCGATGGGGCCATCGCTGTCGTGCGCGGCCAGGACGTGGAGCATGCTGCCGTCCGCGGCCTGCAGCCACAGGGCGTTGTTCTCGTTGATCAGGCGCAGCGCTGCATCGGTATTGGGCTTCTGCTCGACGAGTCTGGTTCGATCGATGACGATCTCGCACCCCCCGAAGCGGCAGAACGCGCCGGGATAGGGCGCCGCCAATGCGCGAACCAGGTTGTGGATCTGCTGGGCGCTGGCACTCGGGGGAATCCGGCCGTCTTCCGGCTTGCGGCCGCCGTAGTACCCGCCTTGCGAAAGGTCTTGCGCGCGCTCGGTGGCCGTGCCGTCCAGCATGCGTGGGAGGCTGCGCGCCAGCACGATCTCGGCAGCCGTCACCACCTTGCCGAACACTTCCGACGCCGTGTCGTCCTTCAGGATCGGCACGGCGCATTGGTCGACGATCGCGCCGTTGTCGGGCTTCTCGTTCATGCGATGCAAGGTGGCGCCGGTCTCGCGTGCGCCTTCGATCACGGCCCAGTTCACCGGCACCCGCCCGCGGTATTGCGGCAGCAGCGAGCCGTGCATGTTGAAGGCGCCGCAACGCGGCACGTTCAACCATGCGGCCTTGAGCATGTGGCGGTAGTAGAACGAGAACAGGAAATCCGGATTCGATGCAGCCGCCTCAGCCAGCAATTCAGGCAGATGTGCATCGCTCGGCGCCACGCAGCGCAGGCCGTTCTCGGCCGCCACTTGCGCCACGCTGGCAAACCAGATGTTCTCGCCCGGCGAGTCTTCGTGTGTGATGACCAGCGGCACTTCGACGCCCGCGTCGAGCAGCACGCGCAGACAGCGCACGCCGACGTCGTGGTACGCGAACACGATGGCGCGCGCGGGAAGATCGGGCTTCATCATCGGCGCTCGCGTTCCAGGATCGCGGTGATCACGTAGCGCGGCCGGGCGCGCACTTCCTGGTAGATGCGCCCGATGTATTCGCCCAGCAATCCGATGCCGAACAGCGCCAGGCCCATCAGCAGGAACAGCAGCGCGAACAGCGTGAAGACGCCGCCTTCTTCGGGTCCGAGGATGAGCCGTCGGCCCGCCAGGATCACGAACAGCAAACCCGACATCAGCGACACCACGATCCCGAGCATCGAGAACGCCTGCAGTGGCACCAGCGAGAAGCCCGTCACCAGGTCGAAGTTGAGCCGCACCAGGCTGTAGAACGAGTACTTCGATTCGCCCGCGTGCCGTTCCTCATGGCCCGTGACCACCTCTGTCGGGTTGCGCGAGAACTGCAGCGCCAGGGCCGGGATGAAGGTGTTCATCTCGTTGCACTGGTTGATCAACTGGATCACGTTGCGGCTGTAGGCCCGCAGCATCGAGCCGTGGTCGGTCATCTCGATGCCGGTCAGGCGAAGGCGCAAGCGGTTCATGGCGCGGGACGCCCAGCGCCGCCACGCGGAATCCTGCCGGTCCTGGCGGATCGAGCCGACGCAGTCGTGGCCCTTGTCCATCGCATCGAGCAGCAGGTGGATGTCCTCCGGCGGGTTCTGCAGGTCGGCGTCCAGCGTGACGATGCGATCGCCCCGGCAGTGCTCGAAGCCCGCAAGGATCGCGCGATGCTGGCCGAAGTTGCCATTGAACAGGATCACGCGCGTCACGTCGGGCCGGCGTTCGAACTGCTCGGCGAGCAACGCCGCCGAGCGGTCGCGGCTGCCGTCGTTGATGAAGATGACCTCGTAGTCGACGCCCAGTGCATCGAGTGCCGGATAGAGCCGCGCGAATAACGCGGCCAGGCCTTGCTCCTCGTTGTAGACGGGGATGACAACGCTCAGGGCGCGTTCCGCCGCGCGGTCGGCCGGCTGGAATCCGGCCAGTGGCACTTCGTATCCGGCGCTCATCTCGCTGCCCTCACGACCGCGCTGCCCCGCAGTTCCGCCACCACCTCCGCCACGGCCCCGACGACGCGATCGACGTCGGCATCGTCCATGGCGGGGAAAAGCGGCAGCGTGACCGTACGCTGGCCGATGTCCTCGGCCACCGGGAAGTCGCCGGGCGCATGGCCCATCGCGCGGAACATCGAGAACAGGTGCATCGCCGGGTAGTGCACGCCCACGCCGATGCCGCGCGCCTTCATGCCCTCGAGGAAATCGGCGCGCCGCGCGGCCAGGTCGCGTGGCAGAAGCGGCTGGAACATGTGCCAGTTGCCGTTCCCCTCCAGGTCCTCCGGGGGCATGTCGAAGCCGAGCGTCATGTCCCACAGCTCGAAGTAGCGCCGCACCAGCACGCGACGCCGCGCCGTGGCTTCGTCGATGGTCCGCAACTGGCCCAGGCCGATCGCGGCGGCGATGTCGGTCATGTTGGCCTTGGCGCCCCATGCTTCCACTTCCAGTTCGCCGCCGGGCAGGCGTGCGACGCCCTGCAGCCGCAGCAGCTCGAAGCGCCGGGCTTCTTCGGCGTTGTTCAAGACGAGGCACCCGCCTTCGCCCGTGGTCAGGTTCTTGTTGGGATGAAAGCTGAACGACACCATGTCGCCAAAGCTGCCGATCGCGCGTCCGTTCCACTGCGAGCCGAAGGATTGCGCGGCGTCTTCGACCACGCGCAGGCGATGCTTCGCGGCCAGCGTATTGAGGCGATCACGGTCCACCGGCAGGCCCGCCAGGTCCACCGGGATCAATGCGCGCGTGCGCGGCGTGATGGCCTGCTCGATGAGGTCCAGGTCGATGTTCCGCGTCACGGGATCGGCGTCGACGAACACCGGCTTGGCACCGACCGCGAGCACCACGTTCGCGGTGGCAACCCAACTTAGCGGCGTGGTAATCACCTCGTCGCCGGGACCGACGCCGCAGATGCGCAACGCCAGTTCCAGCGTGGCCGTGCCCGAATTCGCGAGGCGCACCGGACGGCCGCCCCATCGTTCGGACAGCGCGGCTTCAAGCGCCTGGCATTTCGGACCGGTGGTCAGCCAGCCGGAACGCAGCACATCGCCGACTTCTGCGATGGTGCGCTCATCGACCGAGGGACGCGTGAAGGGCAGGAATGGGACTGCGCTCATTGCGTGCTCCCGCTGCGTGCAACAAGAATCACGCCGACGATGATGACGGCGATGCCCAGCCAACGCTGCGCATTGACCTGCTCGCCGAAGAGCCACCACGCAAGCGCCGCGTTGACCACGTAGCCGATGGACAGCATCGGATAGGCGATGCTGACCTCGACGCGCGAGAGCGCGACGATCCAGACCACCACGCTTATCGCGTAGCACGCCAGCCCGCCGAGGATGCCCGGATGCAGCGCCAGCCCGGTGGCCGTGCGCCACAGCGCGGCGGGGCCGGCCGACATCGAGATCTCGCCGGCGGCGCTCGCCCCCGCCTTGAGCAGCAGTTGCGCCGCCGCATTGAGCAGGACGCCTGTCAGCACCCACAAAAAATCAATAGCTTTCATTGCCTGGATACCACTACTCGTCGTTGGTCCTGGTAGAGGACGCGCATGGGAAGGCCGCGCCGGTGCATGTCAATGTAGCTCGCGATATCCATGTAGGCCGCAGCCTGGGGAAGCGCTTGCCAACGTTGCGCGAACTCGTCGAGCGATTCAATCGAACGCCCGGGTTCCTTCAGCTGGCCCATCGCGAATTCGTCGGTGTAATCCACCAGGATGACTTCCTGGCGAAGGTAGAAGGGCAGCGTCTGGTCATAGCCTCCGACCGAGAACACGGGCGCCCCGGATTGTATGAGCGGCTGCAGCAGCGCGACGTATGGCGTGGCGCTCTTGAGCCGGCCGAAAGGTTCGTGTGCCGACAGTGCGACCGCAATGCCCGCGACGTGCGCGAGCGCCAGCGTCATGATCGCCAGCGTGTTGCGATTGCGGCGCAGCCACCACCATGCCAGCGCCGCGCCGCCCAGGAAGAGCAGGGCGCCGGTGCGCAGGCCCGCGCCCAGTTGCGCGAACACCTCGGGCGGCGTCGAGTTGGAAGCCACGCGTGCGCTTTGTGTCGACGCGGCCAGCGCAATCGCCCAAAGCAGGACGGGCACCAGCATGTGCAGGCGCAAGGTCTTCGCCGGGACGGCCACCAGCCGTTGGCCGAGCAACAACGCCATGGCCGGGAACATCGGCAGGATGTAGGACGGCAGTTTCGACCCGCTGGCGCTGAAGAACAGCAGCACGAAAGCCGAGTAGGCGACGAGCACGTCCGTGGCCGAGATGGCACTTTGCTGCGGCGTGGCATGGCGCTTCACCAGCCACGGCAGCCCGCTGAGCCAGGGCAGCATCCCGCCGAGAAGGAAGGGCAGGTAGTACCACCAGGCGCCTTCGCGCTGGTGCACCTTGGTGAGGTAGCGCGCAAAGTGCTCATGGATGAAGAAGAACTCGGCAAAGCCCGGGTTGCGCAGGGACACCAGCACGAACCACGGCGCGGCCAGCGCCAGGAAGATCAGCAGGCCCGAGATCCAATGCATGCCGCGCCACAACGACAAGTCGCGGCGCCAGATCGCGGTGATGACCAGCGCCGCCCCCGGTATCACGATGCCGACCAGGCCCTTGCTGAGAACCGCCCCGGCCATGGCTGCCCAGGCGAGCCAGATCCAGCCGCGCCGGGCTTCCGGCGTGGCCGTGGCATAGCGGGCGATCAATACCGCGCACAGCGAGATTGTCAGGAACAGCGTCAGGCCCGCATCCAGCGTCAGGAAATGCGCGTTGCCGAACACCCATGTCATCGACGCGGCAATGGCCAGGCTGCGCAGCCCCGCTTCCCTGCCCCACAGGCGATGGGCCGTGGCCCCCACCACCAGTGGCGTGAGGAATCCCGCGAGCCCCGGCCACAGCCGTGCGGAAAACGCGTTGAGCCCGAAAAGCTTCATGAAGATCGCACCCAGCCAATACTGCAACGGCGGCTTCTCGAAATAGAGGATTCCGTTCAGCCGCGGCGTGATCCAGTCGCCCGTGCGCAGCATCTCCCAGGACAGCGTGGCATAGCGGCCCTCGTCGGGGCTGATCAGCGACCTGGTCGCCAGCGAGCCGAACCAGAGCAACGCGAGCAGTGAAAGGAACAGGGGAAAGGCGACCCGGAGCGTCGGGTCCTCGTTTTTATTCATGGGCGCGATTTTCGAACACGTTGGAATGGCCGGCGGCAATGGCCACGGCAAGACGAGCAGCGCCGTCGGCGCCGCAGAGAACGTGCTCAGCGCGGAGGCGCAGTCTCGGGTGGACGGGTGCGCCAGAGCTGGGTGGACGGGGGCGCGCCGCCCGCATTCGGCACCGGCGCTGCCTCCGTGCTGTCGAAGACCCCCAGGAAGGCCGCCAGCACAACCCGCAGCGGAGCCGCGAGGATCACCAGGCAGAGGAAGGCCGCCAGTCCGCTGATGAATGCCAGCGGCAGGTCGATGCTGGCGGCCGACGGCACGAACAGCTTGACCTCGACGGCCGAAGGACCGGGGCCATCCTCGTCCGGCTGGAACTGCGCATCTTGCCCGAAGGCGCGAATGCTCAGTTCCTGCCGCTCGACCAGCCCGTCGACATCGAAATGCACCGACAGGAAGGGCTGCAAAGCGCTCACCAGCAACAACAGGGCGCACCACCCCTTCCATTGCCTGGCAATGCAGCGGGAGAAGCGCCGGGTCGACATCGCAGGGATCGTATGCAGCGTTGCTGTCGGCAACCTGAATACCCTTCGCACTGACTCTCGCACGCGATCATTTCCAGGGCCTGACGCAGCCGGCGCGTCTTTCCGGGCAGCAATTCACCCACCCGTTGTGCGCCTACGGGCAATACATCACACGGCTGATCCCGGCACGGTGTAAGACGGGCTTACTATCGAACGCGCGCACGGAGGCGCAAGCAACGGAGGCAATTTGAGAACGCGTAAATCAATCGGGTCGATCCTGTCCATGGCCGCACTCGGCCTGGGCTATGCATGCCCGTCCATGGCCGGGGCGACGGAGCCCGCGGTTAGCGGAGAACAACAGGAAGCGGACTACCGGGTGATCGCCGCGCGCTGCGGCACACCAGCATTCGAGCGGCGCTTCTACCACCAGTCCAGGGCCGCGGTGGCCGCCGGCCTGGTTTCCACCAACCGCGACACGGCGGCCGTCGAGAAGACGATCACCTCGCTGCGGCGAAGCCCATTCGTGCTGGTCGCCGCCTCGTCTGACTGCAAGGCGCAGATGGCGCAGCTCGAGGCGCTGCAGAAGCAGCGCAGCAGCCTGGTGAGGATTTCGAAAAGCAAATAGGAAACGGGGCGAAAGCCCCGTTTTTGCATGCGCGCGTCACGCGCATCCTGCGCGGTGATTCATGCGCGATGCGATTGGCGCCGGCCGTGCGAGAAGCCGGCCGAGAGTTGCCGCAGGGTCTGCAACTGGCGCGCTTCCTCAGCATCCCGCAAGCTCTTGGCAGCCCGCGCGGCCGCGTAAGTCACAAACACCACGTTCACCGTCGCAGCCCACGCATCAGCGCTCAGGGCTGGTTCGGCGGTGGACGAAGCGTCCATTCCGGGCACCGGCTCGTCAGGTCCGGGCGGGACGGGAATTCCCGCCTTGCGAAGGATGTTGGCTTTCTGGGCAACCGTCAGCATGTCAATCTCGAATGTCTTTGCCGCAGCGTATCCGGCGCCCCCTACGCAAGCCATTGGCTGTAAGTCGTATGTACGCGTAGGCCATTGCCAACTGCTTCCGCTTTTGCGGAGTTTCTTGCCGAGGCCGTGTATGCGTGCGCGTCGGGGGCGTTCCAAGGCATCGGGTTCGCGCGGGTTACCGCGCGTCCGCAACCCCGGAAGAATCGAATCGATGAAACGCCTGCACACCTTCGCCGCCCCGCTGATCCTCGTCACGCCCTGGGCGGCGCAAGCGCAGGAGGCCGCGCCCGCCGTCCTCAAGGAAATCACCGTCACGACCCCGAGCGGACAGGTCCGCCCGTTCGATGTCGCCGGCTCGGCCGACCGCGTCGAGGGCGAGGACATGCGCGATGCGCGCCTGCAGGTCAACCTCTCGGAAAGCCTCGGTGCGGTGCCGGGCATCCAGGTGCAGAACCGCCAGAACTATGCGCAGGACCTGCAGATCTCGATCCGCGGCTTCGGCGCGCGCTCCACCTTCGGGGTGCGCGGCGTGCGCCTCTACGTCGACGGCATCCCGGCCACGCTGCCGGATGGGCAGGGCCAGACCTCGAACATCGACATCGGCTCCGCGGACCGCGTCGAGGTGCTGCGCGGGCCGTTCTCGGCGCTCTACGGCAATTCCTCCGGCGGCGTGCTCCAGGTCTTCACCGAACGCGGCGAGGGCGCGCCCAGGATCGACTATTCGCTGGCGGGCGGCAGCTACGGCACCTTGCGCCAGAGCGTCAAGGCATCGGGCTCCAGCGGCGCGCTCGACTACCTGCTCAGCGGCAGCTACTTCCAGACCGACGGCTACCGCGATCACAGCGAGGCGCGCCGCAGCATCGAGAACGCCAAGCTCGGCATCCAGCTCGACAACGACAGCCGCCTCACCCTGATCCTGAACAGCGTGCAGATGCATGCGCAGGACCCGCTCGGCCTCACCGCCGAGCAGGCCGCGGCCAACCCGCGCGGCGCTGCGCTCGCGGACCAGTACGACACCCGCAAGACGGTGGAGCAGACCCAGGCCGGCCTGCTCTACGAGCGGCGCATCAACGCCAGCAACGACCTGCGCCTGATGGTCTACGGGGGCGAGCGCCAGACCACCCAGTACCAGGCCATTCCGCCCGCGGCGCAGGTCAATCCGCAGCAGTCCGGCGGCGTGATCGACCTGTCGCGCAACTACAGCGGCCTCGACGCCCGCTGGACCGCGCGCACGCAGCTTGGCGCAATGCCGCTCGAGATCGTGACCGGGCTGGCCTACGACACCCTGCGCGAGCAGCGCCGCGGCTTCGAGAACTACCTGGGCGGCGTGAACGCGCCCATCCTCGGCGTGCAGGGGCGCTTGCGCCGCAATGAAACCAACGAGGTCTACAACGTCGACCCCTACGTGCAAGGCACGCTGCACCTGTCCGATCGCTGGACGTTCGAGGCCGGCGTGCGCCACAGCAGCGTGCGCTTCGACTCCTCCGACCATTACATCGCCCGCGGCAACGGCGACGACAGCGGCGCGGCGGACTACAGCAAGACCTTGCCGGTAATGGCGCTGCGCTTTGCCGCCACCCGGGACCTGAACCTCTACGTCACGGCGGGACGCGGCTTCGAGACGCCGACGCTGAATGAACTCGCCTACCGCCCCGACGGGCGCGGCGGCCTCAACTTCGCGCTGCAGCCGGCGGTCAACCAGAGCGTCGAGGTGGGCGCCAAGGCACGGTTGGGCGGCGGCGTCCTGACGGCGGCACTGTTCGAGACACGCACCTCCGACGAAATCGTGACCGCCACCAACGTCGGTGGCCGCGCCACCTACCAGAATGCCGGCGACACCAGGCGCGACGGCTTCGAACTGAGCTGGTTCCACGAGACCGAAAGCCATTGGCGCACGCAGCTCGCCTACACCTGGCTCGACGCGCGCTACAGCGACGGCTTCTGCGCCTCGTCGCCGTGCACGCTGCCGAACATCGTGCGCTCGGGCAATCGCATACCGGGCATTGCGCAACAGTCGTTCTACGCGTCCTTCGGCTATGTGCCGGAACAGGGCTGGCGCGCGGGCGTGGAGGCGCGCGCGCTCGGAAACATCCAGGCCAACGACGCCAACACCGCGCAGGCGCCCGGCTACGCCATTGCCTCGCTGTACGCGGGCTATGTGAAACGCTGGGCGAACTGGGACTTCAATGCCTTCGCACGCATCGACAACCTGTTCGACAAGCGCTACATCGGCTCGGTCATCGTCAACGAGGGCAACGCGCGCTACTACGAGCCCGCGCCGGGCCGCACCTGGCTGGTGGGCGCCGGGGCGAGCTACCGGTTCTGATCAGGGTCGGCCGCAGCGTTGCGGCGGCCGGGGTGCCTCGATCAGGCCGAGGCGTCAGCCAGTTGCTTCGCGACGCCTGCCGGGCCCTGCAGTCCGGCCGCAGCCCGCAGCGTCGCCGCGGCCTTGGTCGATTCCCAGGTGAATTCGGGCTCCTCGCGGCCGAAGTGGCCATACGCGGCGGTCTTCTGGTAGATCGGGCGCAGCAGGTCGAGCATCTGGATGATGCCCTTCGGACGCAGGTCGAAGTGCTCGCGCACGAGGGCGGCGATCGCCTCGTCGGGGATCACGCCGGTGCCTTCGGTGTAGACCGTGATGTTCATCGGCTGCGCCACGCCGATCGCGTAGGCCACCTGGATCTGGCACTGGCGCGCGAGGCCGGCCGCCACGATGTTCTTGGCCACGTAGCGCGCGGCATAGGCGGCCGAACGGTCGACCTTCGACGGGTCCTTGCCCGAGAACGCGCCGCCGCCGTGCGGGCAGGCGCCGCCGTAGGTGTCGACGATGATCTTGCGGCCTGTCAGGCCGCAGTCGCCTTGGGGGCCGCCGATGACGAAGCGGCCGGTCGGGTTGATCAGGTAGCGCGTGTCCTTCAGCCATTCCTTCGGCAGCACCGGCTTGATGATCTCCTCGATGATGGCTTCGTTGAACGAGGCCTTCATCTTCGTCGGCGTCTCGCTCTGGTCGGGGTGGTGCTGCGTCGAGAGCACCACGGTGTCGATGCTGTGCGGCTTGCCGTCGACATAGCGCATCGTGACCTGGCTCTTGGCATCGGGGCGCAGGAAGGGCAGGCGGCCGTCCTTGCGCAACTGCGCCTGGCGCTCGACCAGGCGGTGCGCATAGTAGATGGGCGCGGGCATCAACTCGGGCGTCTCGTCGCAGGCATAGCCGAACATCAGGCCCTGGTCGCCGGCGCCGGTGTTGAGGTGGTCGTCGCTGGCGTGATCGACGCCCTGGGCGATGTCGTTGGACTGCTTGTCGTAGCAGACCATCACCGCGCAACCCTTGTAGTCGATGCCGTACTCGGTGTTGTCGTAGCCGATGCGCTTGATGGTGTCGCGCGCGACCTGGATGTAGTCGACGTGCGCGTTGGTCGTGATTTCACCGGCGAGCACCACGAGGCCGGTGTTGGTCAGCGTTTCGGCTGCAACCCGGCTGCGCGGGTCCTGCGCGAAGATCGCGTCGAGGATGGCGTCGGAGATCTGGTCGGCGACCTTGTCGGGGTGGCCTTCGGAGACGGATTCGGAAGTGAAGAGAAAGTCGTTCGCCATTTGCTTGAAACTCCAGTGAAGTTGAAAGGGCGCGTTGCCGATTCCATCTGGAGCTCTGGCGAACGCTTTAGCAGTACTGTTTAACGTCGCCCTGCAAGTAGTTCTTTAACTCGGCGACAATTTGGATTCTATTCGAGCCGCGCCGTCACTGCGCGCGCGTCAGGTATTACTCCCTTCGTCGTAATGTCCGTCCTCTTCCGATTGCTTGCCCGTGTGCCGCTGCCGCTGATGCATGCGCTCGGCATCGCGCTCGGCTGGCTGGTGTGGTGGTGCGCGCCTGACTACCGGCGCCGCTTCAAGGCCAATGCAGGCAACGCCGGCTTCGCGCCCGCACAGTACCGCCCGGCCATCGGCGCGGCCGGCGCCATGGCGGCAGAACTGCCTTGGCTCTGGTGCCGGCCCAAGGGGGAAAGCGTGCTGCCCAAGGTCGTCCGCTGGGATGGCATCGAGGCCTTCGAAGCCGCCCTCGACGAGCGCAAGGGCGTGATCCTGCTGACGCCGCACATCGGCAGCTGGGAACTCTTCGGCCAAGCCGTCGGCGAGCGTTTCATGTCGTCGCACGGGCCGATCACCGCGCTCTTCAGGCCGCCGCGCAAGGCCTTCATGGCCGGGCTGATGGACGGCTCGCGCGACCGGCCCGGGCTGCAGACGCTGCCGACCACCGTGGCCGGCGTGCGCGGCCTCATGCGCGCGTTGCGAGGCGGCGGCTACACCGGCATCCTGCCCGACCAGGTGCCGCCGGAGGGGCAGGGTGCCTGGGCGCCGTTCTTCGGCAAGCCCGCCTACACGATCACCTTGCCGGGACGGCTGGCGCAACAGACCGGCGCCCACGTGTTCCTGGGCGTCTGCGAGCGCCTTCCGCGCGGCAAGGGCTATGCCATTCGCTTCGAGGCCTTCGACGGCACCGCCTTCAGCGACCGAAAGGCCACGCCGGAGGCAGCAGCGGCGGCGCTCAACGTGGGCATCGAACGGCTGATCCGCAGCCTGCCCGGCCAGTATGTGTGGGACTACGCGCGCTACAAGCAGCCGCGAGCGGAGCAGGAAACCGCGCAATGAATACGGCGTCGAATCTTGCGAGGCCGCCGCGCATCGCACAAGGCAACGCGAGGATGCACGGATGAGCGTTTCCGCGCGCCTTGGCATCGGCTTCATGAAGGCGCTGTCGCACGCGCCGCTGCCGCTGACTCGCGGCTTCGGCTATGTGCTCGGCCGCATCCTGCACACGGCTGCGGTGCCGCGCCGGCGAGTGGTCGACAGGAACCTCGAACTGTGTTTCCCCGGTAAATCGCTCGCGGAGAGGAAGCGCATCTCGCGCGACACCTTCGTCTACGTGGCGCAATCCTGGCTTGACCGTGCCTGGCTCTGGCACGCGCCGCGCGAGGTCGTGGAGCGCCGCACCACGGTGATGGGGGCGCCGGTCGATGTCGACGAGGTGCTGGGCGGCACCACGCCGCTGATCCTGTTCGCGCCCCACTTCTATGGTCTCGACGCCGCAGCCACCGGCCTGACGATGCGCTCGCCGCGCGAGTCGACCACGATCTACACCACGCAGCGCGATCCGATGCTGGACGAGTGGGTGTGCAAGGGCCGCGAGCGCTTCGGCAACGTGAAGACGCTGAACCGCGTCGACGGCATCAAGCCGATCGTGGCGGCACTGCGCAAGGGCGGCTTGCTCTATCTGCTGCCCGACATGGACTTCGGCCGCGACCAGTCGGTGTTCGTCCCGTTCTTCGGCGTGCAGGCGGCGACGATGCCCTCGCTGTCGCGCTTTGCGCGGCTGGGTCGTGCCAAGGTGATTCCGATCATTTCGCGCGTCACCCGGCAGGGTTACGAGATCGAGGTCCTGCCCGAGTGGAAGGATTTTCCGAGCGACGATCCAGTCGCCGACACGGCGCTGATGAACGAACGGCTGGCCGGCTATATCGAGACGATGCCCTCGCAGTACTACTGGGTGCACCGCCGCTTCAAGACGCGGCCTGAGGGCGCGACTTCGGTGTATTGAGCCGGACCTTGCCCGGCCCACCCCCGCAGGGGATCAAGTCGAGATGGCAAAGCCACATCGACTCGGGATCGCTGCTCTCAATTGCGCCGCATGAACGCTTCGATCTCGCGGGCCACGTTCTGCGGTTGCTCATGAACGATCCAGTGCGTGGCATTCGGCACCTTCCGGATCTCCAGCTTCGGCACGTAGTCTTCCAGCCCCTCCAGCAGGCCGGGCAGCAGCGCCGCATCGTCCAGCGCCCAGAACACGAAGGTCGGCACGTTGATGACCAGCCGTTCGCGCGGCAGCACCGGGATCGGCGGCGCAGTCTGGCCCGGCACGGCGGGTTTCATCGGCGTCACGCGGTAGAGGTTGCAGGCGCCCGTCAGGCCGGCGTTCCACACTTCGCGGTACTGGTCCTTCACTGCGTCGGTGAGCCAGCCGAAGCCGTCGGCGCCAGCCTTCATGCCGAGGAAGAAGGGCCACATGCGCCGGTAGTCGTCTTCCGCGAGCATGGCCTCGGCCTTCGGGTGCGCGAGGAAGTTCATGTAGGCGCTGGCCTTCTGCTGCGCCGGGTTGTGGGTCAGTTCGCGCGCGAAGGTGCCGGGGTGTGGCGAATTGATGATCACCAACTTGCCGACCTGTGCCGGAAACACGTTGGCATAGCCCCAGGCGAATGCGCCACCCCAGTCGTGCGCGACGAGGGTGTCGATGTTGCCGCTGGCGCTCTCGGTGGCGACCAGTTGCTGGATGTCCTGGATCAGCAGAGGCGCCTTGTAGGCCTCCACCTCGGTTGGCGAACTGGATTTCTCGAAGCCGCGCAGGTTGGGCGCGACGCAGCGATAGCCGCCGTGCTCCGGCTGGGCGAAGTATTCGAGCAACGGGTCCCAGATGAACGCCGCCTCCGGAAAGCCATGCAGGAACACCATCAGCGGCCGGCCGGGTTCGCCGGTGGCGCGGCAACTCAGGGTGATGCCATTGGGCAGCGTGCGCTGGAAGGTCTGGACCATGCAATCGTCTCCTGTTGCTGTCGTTGTCGGGATCGCCGCCAGAAGGCCGGGGCGCTTGCGGCCTGAAATCAGTCGGACGCCGGCTGCGCCGCAGGTTCCTGCTGCACCGCGGGTTCCGGATGCACCCACTCCCACAGCAGCTCGGCGGCCTCGTCGACGCCCTGCTTCTTCAGCGCCGAGAACAGTTTCACCTCGCCGCCGCCGGCCTGCAGTCGCGTGATCGACAGGACCTTGGCGCCTTCGGAACGCGTGAGCTTGTCGGATTTGGTCAGCAGTACCAGGAACTTGAGCCCTTCGGCCACGCGCGGGCGGATGACGTCGAGCAGGATCTCGTCGAGTTCGGTCATGCCGTGGCGAGGGTCGCACATCAGCACCACGCCGCGTAGCGTCTCGCGCGTCATGAGGTAGTTGCCCATCACCCGTTGCCAACGCAGCTTGGCCTCCTTGGGCACGGCCGCGTAGCCGTAGCCGGGCAGGTCGGCGAGCACGGCGTCGTCGACCTTCTGCTTGCCGACGCCGAACAGGTTGATGTGCTGCGTGCGGCCCGGCGTCTTGGAGGCGAAAGCCAGCCGTGTCTGCTGCGTGAGCGTGTTGATGGCGGTGGACTTGCCGGCATTCGAGCGGCCCACGAAGGCGATCTCCGGCAGGTCGAGCGTGGGCAGGTGCTCGAGCTGCGGCGCGCTGGTGAGGAAGTGCGCGGTGTGCAGCCAACCCATGGCAACGCGGCCGCGTTCGGCCTTGGCGGGGTCCGCCACAGCGGGCGGACGCGAGGAAATGAAGGCCTGCTTGCGCGGCGGGGAGGTCATCAACGGGCTTTCGTAGCGGGGGGCCATTGTAGAATTACCGGGTTTTGCGCCAACGAATCGAATCAAACCCCCCGATATGAAGTTGTTCGTCCCCTTCCTGCTCGCTGCCCTGCTGGGCGCCACCGGCACTTCCAGCTTCGCGGCTGACGAGCATGCGGCAGCACCCGCTGCCGCCGCACCGGCCAAACCCAAGCCGGACCTGGCAAAGGGTGACACGGTCTACAACGCCAAGGCCTGCGCCTCATGCCACAACCCGGACGGCAACTCGGCGGTCCCGGCGAATCCCAAGCTGGCGCAACAGCATCCGGAATACATCCTCAAGCAGCTGGAAGAATTCAAGTCCGGCAAGCGCAAGAGCGCCATCATGTCGCCGATGGCCGCGACCCTGAGCGACCAGGAGATGCGCGACATCGCCTGGTTCGTGGGCTCGAAGACCGCCAAGCCCGGCTTCGCCAAGAGCAAGGAAACGGTCGAGCTGGGCGAGCGCATCTACCGTGGCGGCATTGCCGACCGCCAGGTGCCGGCCTGCGCAGGCTGCCACAGCCCGAACGGCGCCGGCATCCCGGCCCAGTACCCGCGCCTTGGCGGCCAGCATGCCGACTACCTGGTCACGCAACTCGTCGCCTTCCGCGACGGCGGCCGCACCAACGCACCGATGATGACGGGCGTGGCTGCCAAGCTGAACGACCGCGAGATCAAGGCGGTTTCCGATTACATCGCCGGATTGCGCTGAAACCACGCATTCCGGCTGAACCAAACGCCAACAGAGAACCCCAAGCAAGGCGGGTCCGTCCATCCGGATGGCCCGCCTTTGTCTTTGGCACCAGCGCTTTCCATTCTTCATGTCCGTCTCCGTCTCCACCCACGGCCTTCGCCTGAAACGCGGCTCGCATGCCCTGCGCGCCGCGGTGGAGCTGCTGTCGTCGATGCGCTTTGCCATCGCGCTGCTCACGGTGATCTGCATCGCCTCGATCATCGGCACCGTGCTCAAGCAGCACGAACCCGTCGGCAACTACGTCAACCAGTTCGGTCCGTTCTGGGCGCAGGTGTTTCGCGCGGCGCTGCTCGACTCGGTCTACAGCGCCTGGTGGTTCCTGCTGATCCTGCTGTTCCTGGTGATCAGCACCTCGCTCTGCGTGGCGCGCAACACGCCGCGCATCCTGGCTGACTTCAAGGTCTTCAAGGAAGACATCCGCGCCCAGAGCCTGAAGGCCTTCGGCCAACGGGCCGAGACGGTGCTGGTCGAGACGCCCGACATGGCGGCCAACCGCATCGGACAGTTGCTTTCGGGCGGCGGCTGGAAGGTCAAGCTGCAGCGGCGCGAACTGCCTGGTAGGGAGGGTGGCTGGATGGTGGCCGCCCGCGCCGGCGGTGCACACAAGCTGGGCTATATCGCCGCGCACAGCGCCATCGTGCTGGTGTGCATCGGCGGCCTGCTGGACGGCGACCTGATCGTCACGGCGCAGACCTGGTTCGCCGGCAAGAGCGTCTACACCGGCGGCGGCATGATCGCCGACGTCCCGCCGCAGCATCGCCTGTCGGCGAGCAATCCCACCTTCCGCGGCAACATCCTGGTGCCCGAGGGTGGGCAGGCCGGCGTGGCGATCCTGAACCAGTCGACCGGCGTGCTGCTGCAGGAACTGCCCTTCTCGATCGAACTGAAGAAATTCATCGTCGACTATTACTCGACCGGCATGCCCAAGCTGTTCGCCAGCGAAGTGGTGCTGCACGACCGGCAGACGGGTGAGAGCAAGACGGCGCGCATCGAGGTGAACCATCCGGCGAGCTGGAGAGGCATCGAGATCTACCAATCCAGCTTCGACGACGGCGGCTCTTCCGTGACGCTCAAGTCGGTGCCGATGGCCGCTGCGGCCAAGCCATTCGAGATCGAAGGCACCATCGGCAGCAGCGCCCAGCTCACCAACGGCTCCGAGAAGCTCACCCTCGAATACACCGCGCTGCGCGTCATCAACGTTGAGAACTTCGGGGATGCAGCCAGCGGCAGCGGCGCCGACGTGCGCAAGGTGGACCTGGTGCACGACCTGCAATCGCGGCTCGGCGCGGCCAACAAGACCGACAAGCCGAAAACGTTGCGCAACATCGGCCCCAGCATCAGCTACAAGCTGCGCGACGCTTCGGGCCAGGCGCGGGAGTTCCAGAACTACATGGCCCCCGTCGATGCAGGCGATGGCATGCCCGTGTTCCTGCTGGGCGTTCGCGAGAAGCCCGAAGAGCCCTTCCGCTACCTGCGCGTCCCGGCCGACGACAAGGGCACGATGGACGGCTTCGTCCAGATGCGCGCCGCCCTGGCCGACGCCGCCCTGCGCGAAAAGGCGATCGACCGCTACATCGCCCGCGTGGGCGATTCGAAGCGCCCTGAGCTGGCCGAGCAACTGCGCGTGTCGGCCGCGCGAGCACTGGGCCTGTTCGCCGGCGCCGAGCGCGTCAAGCCCGACAGCCCGGGCAGCGGCGGCTGGCAGGCCATCGCGGATTTCATGGAAGTCAACGTGCCGCAGGCCGAGCGCGAGCGCGCGGGCACGGTGCTGGTGCGTATCCTGAACGACGTGCTGTTCGAGGTGCTCAACCTGAGCCGCGAAAAGGCCGGCCTGCCCGAGATGCCGCCGGACCAGCAGTCGCAGGCTTTCCTGACGCAGTCGGTGCTGGCCATCAGCGATTCGGCCTTCTATCCGGCGCCCATGGCGCTCATGCTCAGCGACTTCAAGCAGGTGCAGGCCAGCGTGTTCCAGGTGGCGCGTGCGCCCGGCAAGAACATCGTCTACCTGGGCTGCCTGTTGCTCATCATCGGCATTTTTGCGATGCTGTACGTGCGTGAGCGCAGGCTCTGGGTCTGGCTGACGCCCGACGGCTTGCGGGCCGGCGATACGGCGGCCACCATGGCGTTCTCGGTCAATCGCAAGACCATGGACAGCGACCGCGAATTCGAGCATCTCAAGGCAAGGCTGCTCGCCATCGACACAAGCAAGGAGACGGTGTCATGACCACGACAACCCTGACGCTCAACGACAGCTGGCGGTCACGCCGCAATGCCTTCGACTGGCTCTTCGCGGTGCTGGTGCTGGCGGGGGGGGCCTTCGTGTTCTCGCGCTACTCGGCCTCGATGGACTACTACGAGAAGCCGATCCTCGTCGCTGCGATGGCGGCCGGCATATCGCTGGGCTGGTTCTGGCGACCGCTGCGCGTGCTGGCGCTCGTCGTGGCTGCCGCTTCATTGCTGGCGATCTCGTCGTACCAGGGTGACCTGGCGCGCGCCGACACGGTGTTCCAGCTCAAGTACTTCCTGTCGAGCCAGTCGGCCATCCTCTGGATGAGCGTGCTGTTCTTCATGAGCACGATGTTCTATTGGCTGGGCCTGTTCGGCGGCAAGCAGGGCGACGCGATGGAACTCATCGGCTCGCGCGTCGCGTGGGCGGCGGTGACGATGGCGCTCATCGGCACCATGGTCCGCTGGTACGAAAGTCATCAACTCGGCCCGGACATCGGCCACATCCCGGTCAGCAATCTGTACGAGGTGTTCGTGCTGTTCTGCTGGATCACGACCGCGTTCTACCTCTTCTTCGAGTCGCGCTACAAGACGCGTTCGCTTGGCGCTTTCGTCATGCTGGTGGTCAGCGCGGCCGTGGGCTTCCTGCTCTGGTACACGCTGGTGCGGCAGGCGCATGAGATCCAGCCGCTGGTGCCCGCACTTCAAAGCTGGTGGATGAAGCTGCATGTGCCGGCCAACTTCATCGGCTATGGCACTTTTTCGCTGGCCGCGATGGTTTCGTTCGCCTACCTCATCAAGCAGCAGGCGGATGAAACCCGCTTGTACAAGCTCACGCCGATCTGGCTCTTCGGCATTGCGTTGAGCTTCGTGCCGGTGGCCTTCCGCCAGCGCGTGCAGGAGGCGGGCGGCAGCTATTGGTTGGTGTACGCGGCCATTTCGGCCGTGATCGCGGCCGGCATCCTGATGGGGCGCAGGCGCATCGCCTCGCGGCTGCCGTCGCTGGAGGTGCTGGACGACGTGATGTACAAGTCGATCACCGTCGGCTTCGCGTTCTTCACCATCGCGACGGTGCTCGGCGCACTCTGGGCGGCCGATGCCTGGGGCGGTTACTGGAGTTGGGACCCGAAGGAAACCTGGGCGCTCATCGTCTGGCTCAACTATGCAGCCTGGCTGCACATGCGGCTGGTCAAGGGCTTGCGTGGCACCGTGGCTGCCTGGTGGGCGCTCGGCGGCCTGGCCGTGACCACCTTTGCCTTCCTCGGGGTGAACATGTTCCTGAGCGGCTTGCACAGCTACGGAACGCTGTGAGCCCGCAGGGTCGCGCCCGGCCCACGCCACCCCGGCAATCTCGCGGTGCTGCCGGCGGCACTTTCATGACGTTTGAAACCGATCGGATCATCGGCGCGTAACCAGAGCGTGGTTCCATACGAACTACCCAGCGAGCCCCCAGGGCCGGGCCGCCCAGTCCGCCCCCGTGGGACCGCGTCGAGACGGCAAGGCCACATCGACTCCAGAGTACAACGAGCCCAGCGAAAGGCGATCATGCTGATTCAGTCCCGTCACAACGGCTTCGACCACCCGGTCCCGAGCGACATCACGCCACGCGGCGTCTACGAGAGCCGGCGCGACATGCTCAAGCTGCTGGCTGGCGGCGCGGCCGGCGCGCTGCTCTCGTCGTGGGCCGCACGCGATGCCATGGCCGAGACAGCGGCCCCGGGCAAGCTGGCTGCGCTGGTCGGCGCCAAGTCTTCGGTGGCGGGCGCCATGACCACCGAAAAGGTGAGCGACTACAAGGACGTCACCAGCTACAACAACTACTACGAGTTCGGCACCGACAAGGCCGACCCGGCGAAGAACGCCGGCACGCTGAAGACGAAGCCGTGGACCGTCGAGGTCGAGGGCCTGGTCAAGAAGCCAGGCAAGTACGGCATCGAGGACCTGGTCAAGCTCAGCGCACAGGAAGAGCGCATCTATCGCCTGCGCTGCGTCGAGGGCTGGTCGATGGTGATTCCGTGGGTCGGTTATTCGCTGGCCGAACTCATCAAGAAGGTTGAGCCGCAGGGCAATGCGAAGTTCGTCGAGTTCGTGACGCTGGCCGACCCGAAGACGATGCCTTTCGTCGGCTCACGCGTGCTCGACTGGCCTTACGTCGAAGGCCTGCGCATGGACGAGGCGATGCACCCGCTCACGCTGCTGACCTTTGGCATGTACGGCGAGGTGCTGCCGAACCAGAACGGTGCGCCGGTGCGCATCGTGGTGCCATGGAAGTACGGCTTCAAGAGCGCCAAGTCGATCGTCAAGATCCGCTTCGTCGAGAAGGAGCCGGGCACGGCCTGGAACAAGGCCGCGGCCAACGAGTACGGCTTCTATTCGAACGTGAACCCGAACGTCGATCATCCGCGCTGGAGCCAGGCAACCGAGCGCCGCATCGGCGACGGCGGCGGCCTGTTCGCCAAGCGCACCAAGACACAGATGTTCAATGGCTACGAAGCGCAGGTCGGCCAGCTCTATGCGGGCATGGACCTGAAGAAGAACTACTGAGCGCGGCCATGAACAAGCTGCTCATGCATCCGGCGGTCAAGCCGGTGTTGTTCGTGCTGTGCCTGCTGCCGTTCGCGTGGATGGTCTACGGCGCATTCACCAATGGCCTGGGCGCCAATCCCGCCGAATACCTGATACGCAAGAACGGCGACTGGACGCTGCGCTTCATCTGCATCGTGCTGGCGGTGACGCCGCTGCGCGTCATGACGAAGTGGAATGCGCTGGCGCGCTTTCGCCGCATGCTGGGGCTGTTCGCCTACTTCTACGTGGTGTTGCACCTGCTGAGCTACAGCTGGTTCGACATGGGCTTCGAACTTGGCGACATCGCGAAGGACATTGCGAAGCGGCCCTTCATCCTGGTCGGCTTCACGGGGTTCCTGCTGCTCACACCGTTGGCTGCGACCTCCTTCAATCGCGCGATAAAGGCGATGGGTGCGAAGCGCTGGCAACTATTGCACAAGCTCGTGTATGTGATCGCGGGACTGGGCCTGCTGCACTTCTTCTGGATGCGCGCAGCCAAGCACAATTTCAACGAAGTGTTCGTCTACGCCGCGATCATCGGCGTGCTGCTGGGCTGGCGCGTGTGGAACTTCGCGAGCAAGAAGATCGCCCCCGCGCCCGCGGGGCGGCCGCAATTGTCGAAGCGGTAGGGGGCTGGCGCGGGGAGCGCTCGCAAAAGCGCTGCGCGATTGACTTGCGCTCCGCTGACGCAGCCCTCGCTGGCGGATCGAACGTTGCAGCCGACTAGATTTTTTCGCTCAGCAACTGATCTTCCACCGACTCACGCCGCCGGATCAGCTTCGCGCTGTCGCCGCTGACCAGCACCTCGGCCGCACGGCCCCGTGTGTTGTAGTTGCTGGCCATGCTCATGCAGTAGGCCCCCGCCGACAGCACGGCCAGCAGGTCGCCCGCCTCGACCGCCAGCGCCCGGTCGCGGCCGATCCAGTCGCCGCTCTCGCACACGGGGCCGACCACGTCGTAGATCGTCGCGTCGGTCGAACGCTCGTGCACCGGCACGATCGCATGGAAGGCCTGGTACATCGCTGGACGCGGCAGATCGTTCATGGCCGCGTCGATGATGCAGAAGTTCTTGTCTTCGCCGGGCTTGGTGTAGATCACCTCGGTCACGCAAACGCCGGCATTCCCGACCAGCGAGCGGCCGGGCTCGATGATGAACTTGCGGTCGCCAAAGCCGCGCGCGTCCACGCGTGCGAGCAACTGGGCCCAGAGGGCGTCGGCCGCTGGCGGCGTATCACCCTGGTAGTTGATGCCGAGTCCGCCGCCGAAGTCGATGTGGTGCAGCCGGATGCCGTCCTGCTCCACCGCTTCCACGAGGTCCAGGATCCGGTCCATGGCGTCGAGATACGGCGAGGCCTCGGTGATCTGCGAGCCGATGTGGCAGTCGATGCCCACGATCTGCAGGCCGGGCAGGGAGGCGGCATGCCGGTACGCTACGGGCGCGTGATCGTGCGCGATGCCGAACTTGTTGCCCTTCAATCCGGTGGAGATGTAGGGGTGCGTCTTCGGGTCGACGTTGGGGTTGATGCGCAGGCTGACCGGGGCGCGCTTGCCCATCGACAAGGCCACCTCGTTCAGCACGTCGAGTTCGGCTTCGCTCTCGACGTTGAAACAGCCGATGTTGGCGGCCAGGCCTTCCCGCATTTCATCGCGCGTCTTGCCAACGCCGGAGAACACGATCTTGGCCGGGTCGGTGCCGACCGTTAAAGCGCGCGCCAGTTCGCCGCCGGACACGAGATCGAAACCGCAGCCCGCCTCGGCAAACACGCGCAACACACCCAGCGAGGAATTCGCCTTCATCGCATAGCAGATCAGGGCATTGCGGCCTGCAAAGCCGCGCTGGTAGGCGGCGAGCGCATCGAGCATCCATTGCCTGGAATAGACGAACAGGGGCGTGCCATGTTCGCGCGCCAGCGCATCGAGCGCCACGCCTTCGACGTGCAGTTGGCCATCGCGTCGAGCGACATGGGGATGGCCGGGCAGGGGGGTGATGTTCACTGGGTGGGTTCCGTGGTCTGGTCGGCGGGTGCGGGTGCGGGTTCGGTCGAGGTCGAGGTCGAGGTCGAGGTCGAGGTCGAGGTCGAGGTCGAGGCCGGGGCCGTCGCCGCGGGGGCTTGTGCAGGTGCCGTGGCGGATGGCTTGCGCGTTCCCGGGATCACCAGGTCAGGCAGGGTCGCACGGTTCGCGGCGGCCGGCTCGGTCGGCATGTAGAGGCTCCCACGTTGACCGCAGCCGGTGATGCCGACCACGACCGATGGAAGGCCAAGCGCGATCACTAGAATTTGAGTGACTTTCAACATCGTGAAATTGTAATGACCGACCCTGAGTACCTCGACCGCGCGGAAGCGGCGCTTGCCGCCATCGAACAGGGCTGCGACCGCCTCAACGACGCGACCGACGCGGACATCGACAACCAGCGGGTGGGCGGGATGATCACCATCACCTTCCCCAACAAGAGCCAGCTGATCGTGAACCTGCAGCCGCCCCTGCAGGAGATCTGGCTGGCGGCGCGCTCGGGCGGCTATCACTACCGGCAGGTCGAGGGGGTGTGGCGCGACACCAAGACCGGCGAGGAACTGTTCGCCAACCTCTCGCGCGAGGCAACGGCGCAATCGGGCCAGCCGCTGCAGTTCACCGCAGCGCGCTGAGCGACGGCGCTCAGTTCCGGAACAGGTCGAGGATGCGGTTGCGTTCTTCCGGCTGTGCCGGCGGGGCGACCGGTGCGCCCGTCAACGATTCGGCGGCAGGCGCGGACGACGAACCACTGTTGTCCACACCCAGGCTGGACACGCCGCGGCCCGGCGCGTAGTCGTCGAAATACCACTCGCTGCCCACATTGACCACGCCAGGCGGCGCCGCCAACTCGGCCACCGGAACGCCCTTGAGCGCGGTTTCCATGAAGGAGATCCAGATCGGCAGGCTCAGGCCGCCACCGGTCTCCTTGTCGCCGAGCTTGCGTGGTGTGTCGTAGCCCATCCAGGCGATGGCCGCGATGGTGGGCTGGAAGCCGGCGAACCACGCGTCGAGCGAGTCGTTGGTGGTGCCGGTCTTGCCGTAGAGGTCGGTACGCTTCAGCGTGGCCTGCGCCTTGGCCGCGGTGCCGCCGCTGGCGACCGATTGCAGCAGGCTGTCCATGATCCAGGCGTTGCGCTGCGGGATGGCGCGCATGCTGTCGTTCAGCACAGGCGGCTGCCGGTCGACCAGGACCTTGTCCTTGTGGTCGGTCACGCGCGACACGAGCACGGGGGGGACTCGGTAGCCGCCGTTGGCGAAGACCGAATAGGCGGTCGCCATCTGCATCGGCGTGACCGAGCCGGCCCCGAGCGCCATCGGCAGGTAGGCCGGGTGCTTGTCGCGGTCGAAGCCGAAATTGGTGATCCAGTCTTGCGCGTAGTGCGTGCCGATCGACTGCAGGATGCGGATCGACACCATGTTCTTCGACTTCATCAGCGCGCGCCGCAGCGGCATCGGGCCTTCGAAGGTGCCGTCGTAGTTCTTCGGCTCCCAAGGCTGGCCGCCGGTGGTGCCCGCGTCGAAGAACAGCGGTGCGTCGTTGACCACCGTGGCCGGCGAGAAGCCCTTTTCGAGCGCGGCCGAATAGATGAAGGGCTTGAAGCTCGAGCCCGGCTGGCGCCAGGCCTGCGTCACGTGGTTGAACTTGTTCTTGTCGAAGTCGAACCCTCCGATCAGTGCCTTGATGGCGCCGTCGCGCGGGTCCATCGCGACGAAGGCGCCTTCGACTTCGGGCAATTGCGTGATTTCCCAAGTGTTCTTCGGCGTCTTGGCGATCCGGATCACCGCGCCGCGGCGGATCCGGATGTTGGGCGCGGCCTTGTCGGCCAGACCGGACTGGGCCGGGCGCAGGCCTTCGCCGCTGATGGTCAGGGTTTCGCCGTTGCCGCGCACGGCGGTCACTTCCTTTGCGGAGGCCTTGAGGACCACGGCCGACATCACGTCGCCGTTGTCGGGGTGGTCGGACAGGGCGTCGTCGACCGCGTCGTCCAGTTCCTTGGGGTTCTGCGGGAGGTCGACGAACTTCTCGGGGCCGCGGTAGATCTGGCGCCGCTCGTAGTCCATGATGCCCTTGCGCAGCGCCTTGTAGGCGGCGGCCTGGTCGGCAGCGACCAGCGTGGTGTAGACCTTGAGGCCGCGGGTGTAGGTGGTGTCGCCGTACTGGGCGTACATGAGCTGGCGCACCGTCTCGGCCACGTATTCCGCGTGCAGGCGGTTCGGGTCCTGGGCATCGCGCAACTGGGGTTCTTCCTTGCGGGCTTCGTCGGCCTGTTCCGCGGTGATGAAGCCGGCGTCCTGCATGCGGTCGATCACGTAGAGCTGGCGGCCGCGGGCGCGCGAGGGGTTGTTGACCGGGTTGTTGGCGCCGGGCGCCTTGGGCAGGCCGGCCAGCATCGCGGCCTGGGCGATGGTGATGTCCTTCAACGGCTTGCCGAAGTAGGCCTCCGACGCCGCGGCAAACCCGTAGGCACGGTTGCCGAGGTAGATCTGGTTCAGGTAGATCTCGAGGATCTGGTCCTTGGTGAGCAGGTGTTCCAGCTTGAAGGTCAGCAGGATCTCGTAGATCTTGCGCGTCAGCGTCTTCTCGGAACTCAGGTAGACGTTGCGTGCCACCTGCATCGTGATGGTCGAGGCCCCCTGGCTCTTGACCTTGTTGAGGTTGGCCAGTCCCGCGCGCAGCATGCCCTTGTAGTCGACGCCGCCGTGGCTGTAGAAGCGGGCGTCTTCGGCGGCCAGCACCGCATCCTTCATGACCTTGGGAATCGTGTCGATCGGTGTCAGATTGCGACGCTCTTCGCCGAACTCGCCAATCTGGATGCCTTCCGATGAAAATACGCGCAGCGGGAGCTTCGGGCGGTAGTCGGCCAGTTCGGAAATATCGGGAAGATTGGGATACGCAACCGCGAGTGCGACGGCCACCACGAACAGGATCGACAGCACGCCCGCAATGGCGAGGCCGGTGGTCCAGAGGAAAAATCTCAACAGCCAGGTGATCCAGGCGGGACGCCTTGGTCGGGCAGCAGGGGTTTTGGCGGGCCCGGAGGCTTTTGTTTTTTCGGGCATGGAAAGTGGCGGAGTCAGCCGGGCATTATAAAAAGGCGCCCTTGCTTCGGCCGGGCGAAATGCGGTCTTAATACAGACCGATTCAATCCGTGATGTAAGTTGCAGAAGTGAAGATTAGCGTCTACTTTTGACAACGAACTGTTTCTGATTCAAGGTCGGGCGCTTGGTTCGGTGCTGTGCTTACTGCTAGCATGCAACCACTCGCAAATATTTCCAATCGTTACAAGCGGATGGGATTCAACTTGACTGCACTGGGATCGTTGTTTCGTCGTCAGCCCGCTCCCCTGCTTGGGTTGGACGTCAGTTCGTCCAGCGTCAAGCTGGTCGAACTCGGCCGCGACGCCACCGGAAAGCTGGTGCTGGAACGCTGCGCCATCGAGCCGCTGGAACGGGGATGGATCACCGACGGCAACGTCGAGAAGTTCGACGAGGTGGCCGAAGCGGTGCGTCGCGTGGTCCGCAAGAGCGGCACCCGCACCAAGAACGCGGCCCTGGCATTGCCGCCGTCCGCGGTTATCACCAAGAAGATCGTTCTGCCCGGCGGCATGAGCGAACAGGAACTCGAGATTCAGGTCGAGTCCGAAGCCAATCAATACATTCCTTTTTCGCTCGACGAAGTGAGTCTGGACTTCTGCGTGATCGGCCAGAACGCGAGTTCGGCGGGTGATGTCGAGGTCCTGATTGCTGCTTCGCGCAAGGAAAAGGTCCAGGACCGCCAAGGCCTGGCCGAAGCGGCCGGGCTCAAGGCCCTGATCCTGGATGTGGAGTCCTATGCATCGCGGCTGGCAACGGCGCGCCTCATCGAGCAATTGCCCGGGCAGGGCCGCGATGCCGTGGTCGCGCTGTTCGAGGTGGGCGCCTACACCACCAGCATGCAGGTGCTGCGCAACCAGGAAGTGCTCTATGACCGCGACCAGGCCTTCGGCGGCGCGCAACTGACGCAACTGATCGTGCGCCAGTACGGTTTCTCCGCGGAAGAAGCCGAGACCAAGAAGCGCAGCGGTGACCTTCCGGACGACTACAGCGCCGGCGTGCTCAAGCCTTTCGTGGCCAGCATTGCGCAGGAAATCGCGCGTGCCTTGCAGTTCTTCTTCACCAGCACGCCGCACAACCGTGTCGACTATGTGTTGCTGGCGGGCGGCTCGGCTGCCCTGCCGGGCTTGACCAGCGCGGTCACGCGCCAGACCTCGTTCGCCTGTTCGCTCCTGAATCCGTTCGACGGCATGGAGATGGGCCCTGGCATCCGCGAAAAGAAGGTTCGACGCGAAGCGCCGTCCTACCTCACGTCCTGTGGACTGGCCATGCGGAGGTTCGTGCAGTGATCCTCATCAATCTGCTCCCTCACCGGGAGGCGGCGCGAAAGCGGCGTCGCGAGACCTTCTATGCGTCGCTGGGCGCCGCCGCGCTGGCGGGTGGCCTGATCGCCGGCGGAGCCTATGTCTGGTTCGAGGCGCAGATCTCCGCGCAGCAGGACAAGAATGCCTACCTGCAGTCCGAGATCACCAAGCTCGAGGCCGAGATCAAGGAGATCTCCACGCTGCAGGCCGAGATCGCCGCCTTGCGTGCACGGCAGCAGGCCGTGGAAGACCTGCAGGGCGACCGCAACATGCCGGTCCACCTGATGAACGAACTGGTGCGGCAACTGCCCGATGGCGTCTACCTCATCAACATGAAGCAGGACAACCAGGCGGTGACCTTGCAGGGCGTGGCGCAGTCCAACGAGCGCGTCTCGGAACTGCTGCGCAACCTGGGCAACAGCAGCCCGTGGCTGGTCAAGCCGGAACTGGTTGAAATCACCGCCGGAACCGTGGCATTGAGCCCGCGCGACACGCGTCGCGTTTCCAACTTCACGATGAAGATCGGCCTCAAGCGGCCGACCGATGTGCAAAAGCCGGCCGACGGTGCGATACCCGCCGCCGCGCCCGCGGCACCGGTGAAAGGATAGGCGCCATGGCAACACGACGCTCCGCTCCGAATTTCGACGTCTCCGCATCGCTGCGCCGCTTCGGCGACCAGTTCCGCGGCCTCAACCCCAACGATCCGTCCGTCTGGCCGGCGGTGCCGCGCTACGCGCTGTGCGTGCTGGTGACGGTGCTGGTGCTGGTGGCGCTCTGGTTCGTCTGGCTCACCAACTCGAACGACACGCTCGAGGCTGAGCGCGCGAAGGAAGTGACGCTGCGCGCCGACTACCAGAAGAAGGTCGTCCTGGCCGCAAATCTCGACATGCTGAAAAAGCAGCGCGAGCAGGTCCAACAATACGTCACGTTGCTGGAAAAGCAATTGCCGAGCAAGGCCGAAATGGACGCATTGCTGTCGGACATCAACCAGGCCGGCCTAGGACGAAGCCTACAGTTCGAACTGTTCCGGCCCGGCACGGTGGTGGTCAAGGACTACTACGCCGAGTTGCCGATCGCGGTGCGCGTCACCGGCCGCTATCACGACATGGGCTCGTTCGCGGCCGACATTGCGAACCTCTCGCGCATCGTGACCCTGAACAACATCGCGCTGGCGCCAGCGAAGGATGGCTCCCTCACCATGGACGCCACCGCGCGCACTTTCCGCTACCTGGATGCGGAAGAGCAGAACATGCAGAAGAAGGCAGCCGCGGCAGCAGCGGCGGGGGCTAAGAAATGAAGTTGCTGCAGGTATTGCTGATGGCCGCGGCGGTCGTGGGCCTGGCCGGATGCGGCCACTCCGACCGCGAGGAGTTGCAACAGTGGATGGTCGAGCAGCGGGCCCAGGTGAAGCCCAGCGTCACGCCCATTTCCGAGCCAAAGAAGTTCACGCCGCAGGCCTACACCGAAGTCGGTGCGACGGAACCCTTCGACATCCAGAAGTTGACCCAGGCGCTGCGGCGCGACTCGGCCCAGCCCAGCACCTCGGGGCTGATCGGGCCTGAACTGGCAAGGCGCAAGGAGGCGCTGGAAGCCTTCCCGCTCGACTCGATGGCGATGGTCGGCAGCCTCAACCGCAACGGCAAGCCCGTAGCGCTGATCAGCGTCGACAAGCTGCTCTACCAGGTGCGCGTCGGCGAGCACCTGGGACTCAACTACGGGCTCATCACCCGCATCACAGAAACCGAACTCGGCTTGCGTGAAATCGTGCAGGACGCCGCCGGTGAATGGATCGAACGCGTGGCGACGCTGCAACTGCAAGAGAGGCCGACCAAATGAAGCAAGTACAAACCATCGCCGCCAAGTGGCTCAGAGCCGCCGGCACGACGCTGGTGGCGCTCGGCGCCGCCGCGGTCGTTCATGCGCAGAATGCCATCGAGAACGTGACAAGCTCGATGCAGTCCGGTGCCGAAGTGATCCGCATCGACCTGACGCAGCCGCTGACCGCGCCGCCGACCGGCTTCGCGATCCAGACGCCCGCGCGCATCGCGCTCGACTTCCCGGGGGTGACGAACGGCATCGGCCGCTCGGCCATCGAAATCAACCAGGGCAACCTGCGCTCGGTCAACGTCGTGCAGGCCGGCGAACGCACGCGCCTGGTGTTGAACCTCAAGCAGGCCACCGCGTACAAGACCGAGATCCAGGGCAAGTCGCTGCTGGTGTCGCTGGAGCCGGTCGTCGGTCCGGCGCTGGTCGCGTCGCAGCAAGGCGCTTTCGCGGAGAACCGCAACCGTGACATGCTGCCGATCAAGGATGTGGACTTCCGCCTCGGGCCTGACCGCACCGGCCGCGTGATCGTCGACCTCCCGAACAACCAGGTGGGCGTGGACATTCGCCAGCAAGGCAAGAACCTGGTGGTGGAATTCACCAAGTCGACGCTGCCCGAGGGCCTGCGCCGGCGCCTCGACGTGGCCGACTTCGGCACGCCGGTGCAGTTGATCACCACGCAGCAGTCGGGCGACCGCGTGCGCATGACCATCGAGCCCACCGGCGAATGGGAGCACAGCGCCTACCAGAGCGAGAACCAGTTCGTGGTCGAAGTGCGCGCCCGCAAGGTCGACCCGACCAAGCTGACGCGCGGCCCCGGCTACTCTGGCGAGAAGCTGTCGCTGAACTTCCAGAACATCGAGATCCGCTCGCTGCTGCAGGTCATCGCCGACTTCACGAACTTCAACATCGTGACCTCCGACTCGGTGACGGGCTCGCTGACGCTGCGCCTGAAGGACGTGCCCTGGGACCAGGCGCTCGACATCATCATGCAGGCGAAGAACCTCGGCATGCGCAAGAACGGCAGCGTGCTGTGGATCGCACCGAAGGATGAGATCAATGCCAAGGAAAAGGTCGAGTTCGAGGCCGCCGCAGCGATCGAGACGCTGGAGCCGCTGCGCACCCAGTCCTACCAGCTCAACTACACCAAGGCCGCGATCGTCCAGCAGCAGCTGAGCGGCACCGGCGTCGGCGGCGGCGGCGGCGTCACGACGACGCGACTGCTGAGCGCTCGCGGCTCCGTCATCGCAGAGACGCGGACGAACCAGCTCTTCGTGTCCGACATTCCTTCGCGACTGGCGCAGGTCACCGAGATGATCCAGAAGCTCGACGTGCCGGTTCGTCAGGTGCTGATCGAGGCGCGCATCGTCGAGGCTTCGGACACCTTCGGCAAGTCGCTGGGTGTGAAGCTGGGTGGCGGTGTGCTGAATTCCACCAGCAGCTTCGGCGTGCAGCCCGCGATCACCAACGGGGTGCGGACGGCCGGCATCAACACCTACGGTCCGGGCACTTTCGCTGGTCCGAATCCTCTGGTCAACGGGCTGGTCAACAACGCGCTGGTTGGTGCCACGAGCACGACCTACACCAATTCGACGGCCAACTCGTCGACGGCCAGCTTCGCCAACAGCAACTTCATCAACCTGCCCGCGGCCCTGGCCAGCGGTGCGCAGCCGGGTGCGTTCGCACTGTCGCTGTTCAGCTCGAGCCTGTCGCGGATCCTGAACCTCGAGATCTCCGCGCTGGAAGAAGACGGCAAGGGCAAGGTCGTGTCCAGCCCGCGTGTGGTGACGGCCGACCAGACCAAGGCGCTGATCGAGCAGGGCACCGAACTGCCCTACCAGGTGGCCACCTCGAGCGGCGCGACTTCCATCGCATTCCGCAAGGCCAACCTGAAGCTGGAAGTGACGCCGCAGATCACGCCTGAAGGCAACATCATCCTGACGCTGGACGTCAACAAGGACACCGTCGGCCAGGCGACGACGGCAGGCTTCGCGATCAACACCAAGCACGTGCAGACCGAGGTGCTGGTGGAGAACGGCGGCACGGTGGTCATCGGTGGTATCTTCGAGCTCACCGAATCCACCGACGATACGCGTGTGCCTGTGCTGGGCGAGGTGCCTTACCTCGGCGCACTGTTCCGCACGAAGAATCGCACGTCCAACAAGACAGAAATGCTGATTTTCATCACCCCGAAAATGATCACTGACCGCAACGCCGCGCGCTGATGCGCGGCCGTTGCTGAACCGCATGGCGGTCGCACTCGTCGGCTTGCCCGGCGCCGGAAAATCCGCAGTGGGCAGGCGCCTTGGTCAGCGCTTGCAACTCCCCTTCATCGACAGTGACAACGTGATCGAGCAGCGCATAGGCTGCTCGATTCGCGATTACTTCGAGCGCGAAGGCGAGGCCAGCTTCCGTGACATCGAGCAGCAGGTCATCGCCGATCTGGCCCGGACCGCCACCGGCGTGGTGGCGACGGGCGGCGGCTCGGTGCTGCGCGAGGCCAACCGGGCCATGCTGCGCGGCAGCTTCCACGTGATCTACCTGCGGTCCTCGCCCGAAGACCTGTTTCGGCGCCTGCGTCACGACGTGAAGCGTCCGTTGCTCCAGGTGGCCGATCCGCTGGGGCGCCTGCGCGAACTGCATGGCGCGCGGGACCCGCTGTACCGGCAAACTGCGCACGACATCGTCGAGACCGGGCGGCCCTCGGTCGCCATGCTGGTCAACATCATCGTGATGCAGCTGGAACTGGCGGGCATCGTGGTCCCGGCGCCGCCGCCCGATCTGCCGCCCGTTGACCCCCGCGAATGAACGCCCAGCCTGCTGGGCCTAAACTCGCGGGATGCCTTTGACCGCGACCCTGGAACGTGTCGAGATAAACCTCGACGACCGCAGCTACCCCATCCTGATTGGCGACGACCTGCTCGACGATGCGTCGCACTACGCGGGCCTGCCGGCATCGGCCAGCGCGCTGATCGTCAGCAACACCACCGTGGCGCCCCTCTACGCACAGCGCCTGCGCGCCGTCCTGGAACCACGCTTCCGCTCGGTGCACCTGCTGGAACTGCCCGACGGGGAGGTCTACAAGGACTGGCCCACGCTCAACCTGATCTTCGATGCGCTGCTGGGCCATGGTTGCGACCGCAAGACCGTGCTGTTCGCGCTGGGCGGCGGCGTGGTGGGCGACATGACCGGCTTCGCGGCTGCCAGCTACATGCGCGGCGTGCCCTTCGTCCAGGTGCCGACGACCTTGCTGGCGCAGGTCGATTCCTCGGTGGGTGGCAAGACGGCCATCAACCATCCGCTCGGCAAGAACATGATCGGCGCGTTCTACCAGCCGCAACTCGTGCTGTGCGACCTGGGCACGCTGAAGACGCTGCCGGCGCGCGAACTCAGCGCGGGCCTTGCCGAAGTGATCAAGTACGGGCCGATCTACGACATGGCCTTCTTCGACTGGATCGAGGCCCACATGGACGCGATGGTGGCGCGCGACGGCGCTGCGCTGGCCCTTGCGGTGAAGCGCAGTTGCGAGATCAAGGCCGAGGTCGTCGGTCAGGACGAGCGCGAATCGGGGCTGCGGGCCATCCTCAACTTCGGCCATACCTTCGGCCATGCCATCGAGTCGGGCCTGGGCTATGGCGAGTGGCTGCACGGCGAGGCCGTCGGTTGCGGCATGGTGATGGCGGCACAACTGTCGCAGCGCCTGGGGGGCGTGGATGCGGCTTTCGTGGCGCGACTGACTCGGCTCATCGAACGCGCGGGCCTGCCAATCGTGGGGCCGGCACTGGGGGCGGAGCGCTACCTCGAACTGATGCGCGTGGACAAGAAGTCCGAGGGCGGCGAGATCCGCTTCGTACTGCTCGACCGACCCGGGTCGGCAGTCATGCGCGCCGCACCCGAGGCGCTGGTGCGGGAAGTGCTGGCGCAATGCTGCCGGGCCTGAAGCCCATCGTTTCTGCAACCGGTCCTTGTCCGGGCCCTGAAACGGAATGACGCCGTCGCTTGCCTGCTATGCCTGCGACCCCGCGCACTCGCGCGGCCGGCGCCATCCGGAACTGCCCGCGCCCACGCGCAACGCATTCCAGCGCGACCGCGACCGCATCGTCCATTCCACCGCCTTCCGGCGGCTGGTCTACAAGACGCAAGTATTCCTGAACCATGAAGGCGACCTGTTCCGCACGCGGCTCACGCATTCGCTGGAGGTCGCGCAGTTGGGGCGCTCCATTGCCCGTGCGCTGGGGCTCAATGAAGACCTGGTCGAGGCCATCGCGCTGGCGCATGACCTCGGCCACACGCCCTTCGGACATGCGGGGCAGGATGCGCTCGATGCCTGCATGGCGGACTACGGCGGCTTCGAGCACAACCTGCAAAGCCTGCGCGTGGTGGACGAACTCGAGCACCGCTATCCGCAGTACGACGGCATCAACCTGAGTTTCGAAACGCGCGAAGGCATCCTCAAGCACTGCTCGCGCGTGAATGCCGAGCGGCTCGAAAAGCAGGAGCCCGATGGCGTAGCGCGGCGATTCCTCGACCGCATCCAACCCTCGCTGGAAGCGCAGCTTTGCAACCTGGCCGACGAGATCGCCTACAACGCGCACGACATTGACGACGGCGTGCGCTCCGGGCTGATCCGCATCGAGGACCTCGCGGGAGTTGAATTGTTCGAGCGCCATCGGGCGCAGGCGCTCGCCGAGTATCCGGAGCTGCAAGGTCGCCGGGTGCTCTACGAGGCGATCCGGCGCATGCTGAGCGCGCAGGTCTACGACGTGATCGACACCACCCGGGCTGCCCTGGACGCCGCTGCGCCAGCGGACGCCCATGCAGCGCAACGCTGCGGGCCGCTGGTGCTGTTCGGCGATGCGATGCGCGCCGAATCCGCCGCGCTCAAGCGCTTTCTCCTGCACAACCTGTACCGCCATCGGCAGGTCATGCAGACGACCGAGCAGGCCAAGGACGTCGTGGCCGGGCTGTTTGCGGCCTACCTCGACAAGCCCGCGGAGATGCCCGATTCCTTTGCCGGCCGCACCGACAAGGAACGCGCCGTGGCCGACTACATCGCCGGCATGACCGATCGATTCGCGATGCGCGAACACGAGCGGCTGACGGGAAAGCGGTGGATCGCATGAGCGCAGCGCCGGGCCGCCCCAAGCAAGCTCGCGCCGCAGCGACAAGCGCGGGGGTCCTTCGATGACCGTCCGCGTGCCAATGGCCGCACTCGCCGTCGTGGCGGCCGGCGTGAGCGTGGCCTTGCATCTGGGCAAGCTGTCGCCGGCCATTCCTGCTCTCCAATCCACGCTCGGGTTGTCCCTGGTCGAGGCCGGCTTCATGCTCTCGCTGGTGCAACTGGCGAGCATGACGCTGGGCTTGGCGGTCGGCTTGGCCGCCGACGCGATCGGCTTGCGGCGCAGCATGCTGATCGGCCTGGTGATTGCGACCACGGCCAGCGTCCTGGGCGGTGTCGCGGGGCAGTTTGCATCCCCCTGGGTCGTGGCGTGGCTGCTCTTGCTGCGCGCCATCGAAGGCCTGGGATTCCTGCTCGTGGTAATGCCCGCGCCGGGGCTCATCCGCGCGATGACGCCGCCGGGCGCCGAGAAGGCCGCGCTGGGCATCTGGGGCGCCTACATGCCGTTGGGCGTGGCCCTGGCACTGCTCTGCGGCCCTGGCCTGATCGCGTGGGCGGGCTGGCCCGGATGGTGGTGGGTGCTGTCGCTGCTGTCCGGCGGCGCCGCCTTGTGGGTGGCCCGAGCGGTTCCCTCGGATGGCCCGCGCGTCAAGGGACCCGCCGCCGCGGACTGGCGCAGCCGCCTGAAGACGACGCTCGCCGCGCCGGGGCCATGGTTCGTGTCGCTGGCCTTTGCCGTCTACTCATCGCAATGGATGGCGGTGATCGGTTTCCTTCCCTCGATCTATGCGGAGGCCGGCGTGCGGTCGGGATGGAGCGCCGTGCTCACCGCGACCGCGGCGGCCATGAACATCGTGGGCAACATCGCCGGCGGGCGCGGGTTGCAGCGGGGCCTGGCGCCCGCGCAACTGTTGCGCATCGGCTATGGCGTCATGGCGCTCGGCAGCATCATGGCGTTCGCGCAGTGGGGGCAGGGCGCCCACGCGATGGGTTTGCCGCCGGCCTTGCGCTATGTGGCGGTGTGTGTGTTTTCGCTGTTTGGCGGCGCGGTGCCGGCCACGCTGTTCATGCTCGCCGTGCGCCTGGCGCCCGGGCCCGCCACCGTGTCGACGACCGTGGGCATGATGCAGCAGGCCTCGGCATTCGGGCAGTTCATCGCGCCGCCGCTGGTCGCATGGATCGCGCATCGCGTCGGTGGCTGGCAATGGACCTGGACGGTGACCGCGGCATGCTCGATGGCGGGCATCGTGCTGGCATCGCGCCTGCCCGGCATGGGGCGGCGCGCCACCGCGTGAGTTGCAGGAAGGAAATCGCGATGATCGATGAAGCACACGCCGTCGCCGATACCCGCCGCTGGCTCGAGCGGGCCGTGATCGGGCTTAATCTCTGTCCCTTTGCCAAGGCGGTGCACGTCAAGGCGCAGATCCATTGGGCGGTCTACCTGGCCGAAAGCGATGGCGGCCTGCTCGACGCGCTGCTGGCCGAGGCGGCGGCGCTGCTCGCACAGGATGCCGCGGTGCGCGACACTACGCTTTTGATCGCGCCCAACACCTTGCCTGACTTCCTCGACTTCAACGACTTCGGCGCGCGCGCCGAACGCCGGCTCGCGCGCGCCGGCTACGACGGCGTGCTGCAGCTCGCGACCTTCCATCCGCAGTTCCAGTTCGGCGGCACGGAGCCGGATGACATCGGCAACGCCACCAATCGCGCGCCCTATCCCGCCTTGCACCTGCTGCGAGAAGACAGCGTGAGCCGCGCGGTCGAGGCCTTCCCGGACGCGGAAGAGATCTTCGAGCGCAACATCGAGACGCTGGAAGTGCTTGGCGCCGAAGGCTGGGCCGCGCTCGATGTCGGATCCCGGGCGGCCACGCCATGAAAGCAAGCGCGAAAGCCCTCAAGGCCGAGGCCGAACTGGCCGACGCCGTGCGTCCGGGCCAGTCGACCGAGCTGCTGAAGGAACTGCACATCCTCACGCGCGAGGGCCGCCTGAACCAGGACTCGCGCCGCAAGCTGAAGCAGGTCTATCACCTGTTCCAGTTCATCGAGAAGCTGCTGCGCGAATTGCCGGGCGAGGGCGCGAGTGCGACGCTGGCCGACCACGGCGCCGGCAAGTCGTACCTGGGCTTCATCATCTACGACCTGTTCTTCAAGGCGCTCGGTGGCGGGCACGTCTACGGCATCGAGACACGCGGCGAGCTGGTCGCCAAATCGAAGGCCCTGGCGAGCCAGCTCGGCTTCGACCGCATGTCGTTCCTGAACCTGAGCGTGGCCGAGTCGGCGCATTCGGCGGTACTGCCCGCGCAGATCGATGTGGTCACCGCGCTGCATGCCTGCGACACGGCTACCGATGACGCGATCGCCTTCGGCTTGGCCAAGAACGCGCGCTACATGGTGCTCGTGCCCTGCTGCCAGGCCGAATTGGCGGCCTGCCTGCGCGAGACCAAGGCGCTGGCCCTTTCGCGCACGCCGCTCGCCGAGCTGTGGCGGCATCCGCTGCACACGCGCGAGATCGGCAGCCAACTCACCAACGTGTTGCGCTGCCTGCTGCTGGAGGCGCACGGCTATCAGGTCACGGTGACCGAACTGGTCGGTTGGGAGCACAGCATGAAGAACGAACTGATCATCGCGCGGCGAACCGGCCATCGGAAGGCCGGCGCGGCGCAGCGCCTGCGCGAACTGCTGGCGCAGTTCGGGCTCGATGCGCTGCAGCCGACGCGTTTTCCGCTGCCCGAAGTCCCGCGTTCGCCAGAACCTGTCGCGTCGCCAGCCTGAGCCGGCCCGGCCTATACGCCATGGCCCGCCTGCCCCGCCTCACGCTCGCGGACCAGCCGCACCACGTGATCCAGCGTGGCAACAACCGGCAGGCGATCTTCATTGACGCAGAAGACCATCAGCGCATGCTCGCGCTGCTTGGCGAGAACGCGCCGCGCTTCGGCGTGGCGCTGCATGCCTATGTGCTGATGGGCAATCACTTCCACCTGCTGGCCACGCCCGCGACGGTCGAGGGGCTGCCCAAGCTCATGCAGGCCGTCGGCCGCAGCTACGTGCGCTGGTTCAACGACCGCCATCACCGCAGCGGAACGCTCTGGGAAGGGCGCTACCGCTCCACCTTGATCCAGGCCGACAGGTACCTGCTGGCCTGCATGGCCTACATCGACCTCAATCCCGTGCGCGCGGGCATGGTCCGCGAGGCGCGCGACTACCCGTGGTCGAGCCACAACCACTATGCGGGGCTGCGCACGGATCGCCTGTTGACGCCCCATCCGCTGTACTGGACGCTTGGAAACACTCCGTTCGCGCGAGAGGCGGCTTATGCTGAATTGGTGCGTGCAGGCGTGTCGGCGCGGGACCAGAGCTTGCTTACCGAATCGGCGTTGCAGGGGTGGGCCGCGGGAGACGCAGACTTTGTCGAAAAACTGCAGTCAGCGACGCCACGGCGCGTTGCCAAGGTGCGAGCTGGACGTCGGCCGCAATCGCTGAAATCTACCGGTTGAAAAGTGACTCGAAGGCTTGTTTTTCGGGCCCTCATTGCTATCAAGTCTGATGTGTCCCCAATTAATACTTGATTGATTGATTCGGAAATTATTTGGAATCTGACCCCAATTAAAGTTCTTGGCACTGTTTGTGCAATGCAATATTCTCCGTTTCCCCCGCGAAAAAATTGAAGAAGGAGTACGCCCATGACCACGGACGCAGAGATCCAACACCTGGAAAAACACGGGCTGTATTCGTCCGCCAACGAGCATGACGCCTGTGGCCTCGGCTTCGTTGCCCACATCAAGGGCGAGAAGCGCCACGACATCGTCACCCAGGCGCTCAAGATCCTCGAGAACATCGACCATCGCGGCGCCGTGGGCGCTGACAAGCTGATGGGCGACGGCGCCGGCATCCTGATCCAGATTCCGGACGCCTTGTACCGCGAGGAAATGGCCAACCAGGGCGTGGCCTTGCCGCCGTATGGCGAATACGGCGTCGGCATGATCTTCCTGCCCAAGGAGCATGCCTCGCGCATGGCCTGCGAGCAGGAGATGGAGCGCGCCATCAAGGCCGAAGGCCAGGTGCTGCTCGGATGGCGCGACGTGCCGGTCAACGCCGAGATGCCGATGTCGCCCGCGGTCAAGAAGACCGAGCCGATCCTGCGCCAGGTCTTCATCGGCCGCGGCAACGACGTCATCGTGCAGGACGCGCTGGAGCGCAAGCTGTACGTGATCCGCAAGACCGCCAGCGCAAACATCCAGAACCTCGCGCTCAAGCACAGCAAGGAATACTACGTTCCGAGCATGTCCAGCCGCACGGTGGTCTACAAGGGCCTGCTGCTGGCCGACCAGGTCGGCGTCTACTACAAGGACCTGTCGGACGAGCGTTGCGTCTCCGCGCTGGGCCTGGTGCACCAGCGCTTCTCGACCAACACCTTCCCCAAGTGGCCGCTGGCCCACCCGTACCGCTACGTCGCCCACAACGGCGAAATCAACACGGTGCGCGGCAACTACAACTGGATGCTGGCGCGCGAAGGCGTCATGTCCTCGCCCGTGCTCGCGGCCGACCTGAAGAAGCTGTATCCGATCAGCTTCGCCGGCCAGTCCGACACGGCGACCTTCGACAATTGCCTCGAACTCATGACCATGGCCGGCTACCCGATCAGCCAGGCTGTGATGATGATGATCCCCGAGCCGTGGGAGCAGCACGGCAACATGGACGAGCGCCGCCGCGCCTTCTATGAGTACCACGCCGCGATGATGGAGCCGTGGGACGGCCCGGCCTCGATCGTCTTCACCGACGGCCGCCAGATCGGCGCCACGCTGGACCGCAACGGCCTGCGCCCCTCGCGCTACTGCGTCACCGACGACGACCTGGTCATCATGGCTTCGGAGTCCGGCGTGCTGCCGGTGCCGGAGCACAAGATCCTCCGCAAGTGGCGCCTGCAGCCGGGCAAGATGTTCCTGATCGACCTGGAACAGGGCCGCATGATCGACGATGACGAGCTCAAGGCACAGATCGTCAATACCAAGCCCTACAAGCAGTGGATCGAGAACCTGCGCATCAAGCTCGACAACGTGCAAACGCCGACGGCGGAAGTGCCGACCAGCGAGGTCTCGCTGCTCGACCGCCAGCAGGCCTTCGGCTACACGCAGGAAGACATCAAGTTCCTGATGAGCCCGATGGCGCAGGCCGGCGAGGAGGGCATCGGCTCGATGGGCAACGACAGCCCGCTGGCCGTGCTGTCGAGCAAGAACAAGACGCTCTACAACTACTTCCGCCAGATGTTCGCGCAGGTGACGAACCCGCCGATCGACCCGATCCGCGAGGCGATCGTGATGTCGCTCAACAGCTTCATCGGCCCCAAGCCGAACCTGCTGGACATCAACCAGGTCAACCCGCCGATGCGGCTGGAAGTGACGCAGCCGATCCTCGACTTCACCGACATGGCGAAGCTGCGCGACATCGAGAAGCACACGCAGGGCAAGTTCAAGAGCTCCACGCTGGACATCTGCTACCCGGCCGACTGGGGCCGCGAGGGCATCGAAGCCAAGCTGGCCTCGCTGTGCGCCGAAGCCGTGGATGCGATCAAGGGCGGCAGCAACATCCTGATCGTCAGCGACCGCGGCATGACCGCGACGCGCGTGGCGATCCCGGCGTTGCTCGCATCGAGCGCCATTCACCAGCACCTGGTGCGTGAGGGCCTGCGCACGACGGCCGGCCTGGTCGTGGATACCGGCAGCGCCCGCGAAGTGCATCACTTCGGCGTGCTCGCCGGCTACGGCGCGGAAGCCGTGCACCCGTACCTCGCGATGGAAACGCTGGCCTCGATGCACGCCGACCTGCCCGGCGACCTCTCGGCCGAGAAGGCGATCTACAACTACGTGAAGGCGATCGGCAAGGGCCTGTCGAAGATCATGTCCAAGATGGGCGTGAGCACCTACATGAGCTACTGCGGCGCCCAGTTGTTCGAAGCCATCGGCCTGAACAGCGACACCGTCGGCAAGTACTTCACTGGCACGGCCAGCCGCGTCGAAGGCATCGGCGTGTTCGAGATCGCCGAGGAAACGCTGCGTACCCACGCGGCCGCCTTCAGCGACGACCCGGTCCTGGCAAACATGCTCGACGCCGGCGGCGAATACGCCTGGCGCACGCGCGGCGAAGACCACATGTGGACGCCCGACGCGATCGCCAAGCTGCAGCACAGCACGCGCGCCAACAACTGGAGCACCTACAAGGAATACGCGCAGATCATCAACGACCAGAGCCGCCGCCACATGACGCTGCGCGGTCTGTTCGAGTTCAAGATCGATCCTGCGAAGGCGATTCCGGTGGAGGAAGTCGAGTCGGCGGCAGATATCGTCAAGCGCTTCGCCACGGGTGCGATGTCGCTCGGTTCGATCTCGACCGAAGCGCATGCCACGCTCGCCGTGGCCATGAACCGCATCGGCGGCAAGAGCAACACCGGCGAGGGCGGCGAAGACCCTTCGCGCTACCGCAACGAACTCAAGGGCATCCCGGTGAAGGTCGGCGACACGCTCAAGAGCGTCGTGGGCGAGGCCAACGTCGAAGTCGATTTGCCGTTGAAGGCCGGCGACTCGCTGCGCTCGAAGATCAAGCAGGTCGCGTCGGGCCGCTTCGGCGTCACCGCCGAGTACCTGACCTCGGCCGACCAGATCCAGATCAAGATGGCGCAGGGCGCGAAGCCCGGCGAAGGCGGGCAATTGCCGGGCGGCAAGGTGTCGAACTACATCGGCGCGCTGCGCTACTCGGTGCCGGGCGTGGGCCTCATCAGCCCGCCGCCGCACCATGACATCTATTCGATCGAGGATCTGGCGCAGCTTATCCACGACCTGAAGAACGTCGCGCCACATGCCAGCATCAGCACCAAGCTGGTCAGCGAAGTGGGCGTGGGCACGGTGGCCGCGGGCGTGACCAAGTGCAAGAGCGACCACATCGTGATCGCGGGCCATGACGGCGGCACGGGCGCATCGCCCTGGTCGTCCATCAAGCACGCGGGCGGTCCGTGGGAAATCGGCCTGGCCGAGACGCAACAGACGCTGGTGCTGAACCGCCTGCGCGGCCGTGTGCGCGTGCAGGCCGATGGCCAGATGAAGACCGGCCGCGACGTCGCCATCGGCGCGCTGTTGGGTGCGGACGAGTTCGGCTTCGCCACCGCGCCGCTGATCGTCGAAGGCTGCATCATGATGCGCAAATGCCACCTGAACACCTGCCCGGTGGGCGTGGCTACGCAAGATCCGATCCTGCGCAAGAAGTTCTCCGGCAAGCCCGAGCACGTCGTCAACTATTTCTTCTTCATCGCGGAAGAAGTGCGCCAGATCATGGCGCAGCTGGGCATCCGCACCTTCAACGAGATGATCGGCCGCGCCGACCTGCTCGACATGAAGAAGGGCATCCAGCACTGGAAGGCCAGTGGCCTGGACTTCAGCCGCCTGTTCGCGCTGCCCGAGGTGCCGGCCGACGTGCCGCGCTTCCATGTCCAGAACCAGGACCACGGCCTGGAGCACAACCTCGACACCAAGCTCATCGAGAAGTCGCGCGCGGCCATCGACAAGGGCGAGAAGGTGCAGTTCATCGAGGTGGCGCGCAACGTCAACCGCACCGTCGGCGCCAAGCTGTCGGGCGCTCTGACCCGCGTGCATCCGGAAGGCCTGCCGGACGATTCGATCCGCATCCAGCTCGAAGGCACGGGCGGCCAGTCCTTCGGCGCGTTCCTGGCACGCGGCATCACGCTGTACCTGATCGGCGATGCCAACGACTACACGGGCAAGGGCCTGTCGGGCGGGCGCATCGTCGTGCGGCCCAGCCTCGACTTCCGCGGCGAAGCGGTGCGCAACACCATCGTGGGCAACACCGTGATGTATGGCGCCACGACCGGCGAAGCGTACTTCTGCGGCGTGGCGGGCGAGCGTTTCGCCGTGCGGCTGTCGGGTGCCACGGCAGTCGTCGAAGGCACGGGCGACCACGGCTGCGAATACATGACCGGCGGCACGGTCGCGGTGCTGGGCAAGACCGGTCGCAATTTCGCGGCCGGCATGAGCGGCGGCGTGGCCTTCGTCTACGACGAGGATGGGCAGTTCGCATCGCGCTGCAACCTGTCGATGGTCTCGCTTGACAAGGTGCTCACCAGCGCCGAGCAGACCGCGAGCATGCACAAAAAGATCTGGCACACCGGCCAGACCGACGAGGTGCAGCTCAGGAAGCTGCTCGAAGACCACCACCGCTGGACCGGCAGCAAGCGCGCACGTGAGTTGCTCGACGACTGGCCGACGGCCCGCACGAAGTTCGTGAAGGTGTTCCCGAACGAATACAAGCGCGCCCTCGCCGAGATCCACGACCGGCAGGTCGAGCTCGCCAGCAGCGGCAACGATGCGCATGCCGGCCTGGAGCCGCACGCGATGCGCAAGCCGGCCAAGGTCTGACGCGAAGCACAAGAAAGAACAGAGGACATCACGATGGGAAAAATCACGGGCTTCATGGAGCATGAGCGCATCGAGGAGGGCTACAAGCCCATCGACGAGCGCGTCAAGCACTACAAGGAATTCGTCGTCGGCCTGACGCCTGCGCAAGCCAAGGTGCAGGGCGCGCGCTGCATGGACTGCGGCACGCCGTTCTGCAACAGCGGCTGCCCGGTCAACAACATCATCCCCGACTTCAACGACCTGGTCTACCGCGACGACTGGCAGAACGCCTTCGCGGTGCTGGACTCGACCAACAACTTCCCGGAGTTCACCGGCCGCATCTGTCCCGCACCGTGCGAAGCAGCCTGCGTGCTGAACGTGAATGACGATCCGATCGGCATCAAGTCGATCGAGCACGCGATCATCGACCGCGCCTGGGACGAAGGCTGGGTCGACGCGCGACCTGCCAAGCACAAGACCGGCAAGAAGGTCGCGGTGGTCGGCTCCGGCCCGGCCGGCATGGCGGCGGCGCAACAGCTCGCGCGCGTCGGCCATGACGTCACGCTGTTCGAGAAGAACGACCGTGTCGGCGGCCTGCTGCGCTACGGCATCCCCGACTTCAAGATGGAGAAGACCCACATCGACCGCCGCGTCGAGCAGATGAAGGCCGAGGGCGTGACCTTCCGTCTTGGCGTAATGATCGGTGCCGCCAAGGATCCGCTCGGCAAGGGCTCCAAGGTCATCAACTGGGCCAAGGAAACGATCACGCCCGAGCAGCTTGACAAGGAATTCGACGCCGTGCTGCTGACTGGCGGCGCCGAGCAGTCGCGCGATCTGCCCGTGCCTGGCCGCGATCTGGATGGCATCCATTTCGCGATGGAATTCCTGCCGTTGCAGAACAAGGTCAACGCGGGCGACAAGGTCAAGGGCCAGATCCGCGCCGACGGCAAGCACGTCATCGTGATCGGCGGTGGCGACACCGGCTCCGACTGCGTCGGCACCAGCAACCGCCATGGCGCCGTTAGCGTGACGCAGTTCGAGGTCATGCCGCAGCCGCCCGAGGAAGAAAACCGTCCGATGACCTGGCCCTACTGGCCGATCAAGCTGCGCACCAGCTCCAGCCATGAGGAAGGCTGCGAGCGCGAGTTCGCCATCTCGACCAAGGAATTCATCGGCGACAAGGGCAAGGTCACCGGCCTGAAGACCGTTCGCGTCGAATGGAAGGACGGCAAGATGGTCGAGGTCGCCGGCAGCGAGAAGATTCTCAAGGCCGACCTGGTGCTGCTGGCCATGGGCTTCGTGAGCCCGGTCGCTGGCGTGCTGGATGCCTTCGGCGTCGAGAAGGATGCGCGCGGCAATGCCAAGGCGACGGTGGAATTTACCGGCGGCTACGCGACCAACGTGCCGAAGGTGTTTGCCGCAGGCGATATCCGCCGCGGCCAGTCGCTGGTGGTCTGGGCCATTCGCGAAGGCCGCCAGGGCGCGCGTGCGGTGGACGAGTTCCTCATGGGGTACAGCGACCTGCCGCGCTGACCGCTGCAGGAGGGCACCCCATGGTTCATTTATCATAGGGGACCGCTGAGCCGGGACGCCTGAAGAGGTTCCCGGCTTTTCTGTTTCATGAGCACTCCATTCCCTCCACTGGTCGAATTCAAGGACGTCACGTTCGGCTACGGCGCGCGCGTCATCCTGAACGAGGTGTCCTTCAGCGTGCCGCGTGGCAAGGTGACTGCGCTCATGGGCGCGTCCGGCGGCGGCAAGACGACAGTGTTGCGCCTCGTCGGCGGCCAGCAGCGCGCCCAGTCCGGCCAGGTGCTCTTCGACGGACAGGACGTGGGCAAGATGGCCCCGGCCGCCCTCTATGCGGCACGACGTCGCATGGGCATGCTGTTCCAGTTCGGCGCGCTGTTCACCGACATGAGCGTGCTGGACAACGTCGCCTTTCCCTTGCGCGAACACACCAGGCTGCCCGAGGCCCTGGTGCGCGACATCGTGCTGATGAAACTCGACGCGGTCGGCCTGCGTGGCGCGCGTGACCTGATGCCGAGCGAAGTGTCGGGCGGCATGGCGCGTCGGGTGGCACTGGCCCGCGCCATCGCGCTCGACCCCGATCTCGTCATGTACGACGAGCCTTTCGCCGGCCTCGACCCGATCTCCCTCGGCACTGCAGCGCGGCTGATCCGGCAACTGAATGACACGCTTGGCCTGACCAGCATCATCGTCTCGCACGATCTCGAGGAAACCTTTCGCATTGCCGACCACGTGATCGTGCTGGCCAACGGCGTCATCGCCGCGCAGGGCCGGCCCGACGAGGTGCGCCAAAGCACCGATCCGCTGGTGCACCAGTTCGTGAATGCGCTGCCCGATGGGCCGGTGCGTTTTCACTATCCGGGCGTGAGCGTGGCGGACGACTTCGGCAACTCGCACGGGGGGCGGGCATGAGCGCCGCCCGGCCGCCCGAAGGCGCTCGCACCGCAGCGCGCAGCGCGGAGGTTGCCCAATGAGCGCCGCCCGGCCGCCCGAAGGCGCTCGCACCGCAGCGCGCAGCGCGGAGTTGACCCGATGAACGCGGCAAGACGCCAGTCGCGGGGCCTGCGATGAGTTGGTGGCGGCCTTCGGACATCGGTTTCGCCGTGCGAAGCAAGCTCGCGAACATCGGCCATGCGGCCGGGTTGTTCGTGCGGCTGCTCGGCCCCGGCGCCACGACCTTCCGCCGCTTCGGCCTCGTGCGGGACCAGATTCATTTTCTCGGCAACTATTCGCTCGCCATCATTGCCGTGTCGGGGCTTTTTGTCGGTTTCGTGCTGGGCCTGCAGGGCTACTACACCTTGCAGCGCTACGGATCGGCCGAAGCCCTGGGCCTGCTGGTGGCGCTGGGACTGGTGCGCGAGCTCGGCCCGGTCGTGGCCGCGCTGCTGTTCGCGGGCCGCGCGGGAACCTCGCTCACGGCGGAAATCGGCCTCATGCGGGCGGGCGAACAACTCAGCGCGATGGAGATGATGGCCGTCGACCCCGTGGTGCGCATCCTGGCGCCGCGCTTCTGGGCGGGCGTCATCACCATGCCACTGCTGGCGGCTGTGTTCAGCGCGGTCGGTGTGATCGGCGGCTATGTCGTCGGCGTGGTCATGCTCGGCGTCGACGCCGGCTCGTTCTGGGGCCAGATGCAGGGCGGCGTGGACGTGTGGCGCGACGTCGGCAACGGCGTGATCAAGAGCGTCGTGTTCGGCTTCACCGTCACGTTCATCGCATTGCTGCAAGGCTACGAAGCGCAGCCGACGCCCGAGGGTGTCTCCCGCGCCACCACGCGCACGGTGGTGATGGCCTCCCTCACCGTGCTGGGCCTGGATTTCCTGCTGACGGCGATGATGTTCAACATTTAAAAAAGGGGACGTAGACACATGCAACGCTCCAACAAAGACATCTGGGTCGGCTTGTTCGTGCTGATCGGCGCGGCGGCCCTGCTGTTCCTCGCACTGCAATCGGCCAACCTGCTGAGCCTCAATTTCCAGAAGACCTATGCCGTCAAGGCGCGCTTCGACAACATTGGCGGCCTGAAGCCCCAGACCGCGGTCAAGAGCGCGGGCGTCGTGGTGGGACGGGTCGAATCCATCGCCTTCGATGACAAGAATTACCAGGCCACCGTCACTTTGGCCCTGCAAACTCGCTACAGTTTCCCCAAGGACAGTTCGCTCAAGATCCTGACCAGCGGCTTGCTCGGCGAGCAGTACATCGGGATCGAGGCGGGCGCCGAAGAAAAGACGCTGCAGGGGGGCGACACGATCACGGCCACCCAGTCGGCGGTGGTGCTGGAGAACCTGATCAGCCAGTTCCTCTACAGCAAGGCCGCCGAGGGCGGTTCGCAGCAGAACAACAGCAAGAAATGAAACGCAGTCCCTTTCCACGCAATGCCATCCGGAAGATGGCCAGGCGTATTTGCCTCGCGGGCGCCGCGCTCGGCCTCACCCTGATCGCCGGCCATGCCAGCGCGCAGGCAGCCAACCCTGCCGACCCGTTCGAACCTTTCAACCGGAGCATCTTCCGCTTCAACGATGCGGTCGACGAAGCCGTGCTCGTGCCCACGGCCAAGGCCTACCGCGCCGTCTTGCCGCAGCCGGTGCGCACCGGGGTGAGCAACTTCTTCAACAACATCGGGGACGTCTGGAACTTTGCCAACAGCGTGATGCAGTTGCGGGCGCAGAACAGCGCACAGACCTTCATGCGCCTGAACGTCAACACCGTGTTCGGCCTGGGCGGGATCCTCGACGTGGCCACCGAACTCGGCATCGAGCGGCACCGGGAGGACTTTGGCCAGACGCTGGGTCGCTGGGGCGTACCGCCCGGCCCCTTCGTCATGCTGCCGGTGCTCGGGCCGTCGACGGTGCGCGATACCGCGGCGCTGCTGGTGGACCTCAATGGCGACGGCGTGGCCGCGATCCGGCCCGTGGCGGCGCGCGATGTGAGCTACGTCCTGCGCGTGGTGGAGGAGCGTGCGAAATACCTGCGCGCCAGCCAGTTCCTGGGCGATGCCGCGCTCGACAAATATTCGTTCGTACGCGACATCTGGCTCCAGCGCCGCCAGGCAGACGTGGACGACGGCAAACCACCAGGTGCCGACGACGACGGCGGCGGCCGTTGATCACGCTTTGCTTGCATTTCGTAGCGGGCGCGCCACTGGCTTCGGGAACCGTGTCCGCCGCGCGAAGCTCTGACGCGTTAGGGCCCCTTGAGGCCCGTTTTGACAATAAGGACTAAACCCGATGAACCAGATTCTGAAACGCCGCGCATTCGGCCGTCTTGCGATGGCGAGTGCGCTGTTGTTCAGTGGGGCGGCCGTTTACATGCGCCCCGCCAGTGCCGCCGACGAGGCGCCCGACGCGCTGGTCAAGCGCCTGACCACCGAAGTGCTCGACATGATCCGCAACGACAAGTCGATCAAGGCCGGTGACATCAACAAGATCATGGCGCTGGTCGACACCAAGGTCATGCCGAACCTGAATTTCCAGCGCATGACTGCCTCGGCCGTAGGCCAGGCATGGCGCTCGGCCACCCCCGAGCAACAGAAGCGGCTGCAGGAAGAGTTCAAGCTCCTGCTTGTGCGCACCTATGCCGGCGCGCTCGACCAGGTGACCGACCAGACCGTGAGCGTGAAGCCGTTCCGCGGCTCGCCTGACGACAAGGACGTGCTGGTGCGCACCGAGGTCCGGGGCGCCAGCGGCGGCGAGCCGATCCAGCTCGACTACCGGCTCGAGAAGACGCCTGGCGAAGGCAGCGGCTGGAAGATCTACAACCTGAACGTGATGGGCATCTGGCTGGTCGATACCTACCGCACCCAGTTTGCGCAGGAGATCAACAGCAAGGGCATCGACGGCCTGATCGCCGTGCTGGCCGCGCGCAACAAGGGCAACAGCACCAAGAGCTGATGACCATGCTGGTGTTGCCAACCCGCCTGCTGCATGACGACGCCCCGGCTTGCCTGCGCATGCTGCAGCAGGGGCAGGCGGCCACGCAGGAGTCGGTGACGGTGGTGGACGCCAGCGCGTTGACGCATTTCGATTCCTCGGCCATCGCGGTGCTGCTCGAATGCCGCCGCGAGGCGAGCGCCTGCGGGCGCGGGTTCGCGGTCAAGGGCTTGCCGCCCCGGCTGCGCGAACTGGCCGCGCTGTATGGCGTGGCGGGCCTTTTGCCGGCCGCACCCTGAGAAATCCGGGCGCAGCATAAAATCGTGGGCTCCCATGCCCGCGATCACGTTCCAATCGGTCTCCAAGACCTATCCTCCCTCACGTCAGCAACGGGCCCAAGGCAAATCGGGCCTGCGCGCGGTCGATGAGGTTTCCTTCCAGATCGAAGAGGGCGAATTCTTCGGCTTGCTCGGTCCCAATGGCGCCGGCAAGACCACCCTCATCAGCATGCTCGCCGGGCTTTCCCGTCCCACGGCGGGCAGCATCAGCGTGCACGGATTCGATGTCCAGCGCGACTATGCGCAGGCGCGGCGCCAACTCGGCATCGTGCCGCAGGAGCTGGTGTTCGACCCCTTCTTCAATGTGCGCGAGTCGCTGCGCATCCAGTCGGGCTACTTCGGCATCAAGAACAACGAAGGCTGGATCGACGAGTTGCTGCATAGCCTCGGGCTGACCGACAAGGCCTCGGCCAACATGCGCCAACTCTCCGGCGGCATGAAGCGGCGCGTGCTGGTGGCGCAGGCACTGGTGCACAAGCCGCCCGTCATCGTGCTGGACGAGCCTACCGCCGGCGTCGATGTCGAACTGCGGCAAACGCTCTGGCAGTTCGTCGCCAAGCTCAACAAGCAGGGCAGCACGGTCCTGCTGACCACCCACTACCTGGAAGAAGCCGAGGCGCTGTGCAACCGGATCGCCATGCTGAAACTCGGCCGCGTGATCGCGCTCGACAGCACCAGCGCCTTGCTGAGTGCCTCCCACAGCAACGTGCTGCGCTTCAAGACCGATGCCGATCTGCCCTGGGCCATCGCGCAGCATGCCCGCATCACGGGACGCATCGTGCAACTACCGGCGCGCAATGCGCTCGAGGTGGAGCAGTTGCTGGCCTCCATCCGCGAGGCCGGCGTGGCGGTGGAAGACGTCGAGATGCGCAAGGCCGACCTGGAAGACGTGTTCATCGACCTGATGGCGGGCGAGCAGACGCCGCTGGAGGTGGCGCGATGAGACCGATTCCGCTCGCTGGCATCGAACGGGTGCCAGCCCAAGTACCGAGCCCGGGAGGTTGCCCATGATGGCCGTCACCGGTTGGCGCGCGCTGCTCTACAAGGAGACGCTGCGCTTCTGGAAGGTCGGCTTTCAGACGGTCGGCGCGCCGGTGCTGACGGCGCTGCTGTACCTGATGGTGTTCGGCCATGTGCTCGAAGGCCGCGTGACGGTGTACGGCACGGTCGGCTACACCGCGTTCCTGGTGCCGGGCCTGGTGATGATGAGCGTCTTGCAGAACGCCTTCGCCAACAGCTCGTCCTCCATCATCCAGAGCAAGATCATGGGCAACCTGGTCTTCGTGCTGCTCACGCCGCTGTCGCACTGGGGCTGGTTCCTGGCCTATGTCGGGTCGTCGATCATCCGCGGACTGGCGGTCGGCATCGGCGTGTTCGCCGTGACCATGTTCTTCGCGATGCCGGATTTCGTCGCGCCGCTCTGGATCATCGTCTTCGCGTTCCTGGGCGCCGCAATGCTCGGCACGCTGGGGCTCATCGCGGGGCTCTGGGCCGAGAAGTTCGACCAGATGGCGGTGTTCCAGAACTTCCTGATCATGCCGATGACTTTTCTCTCCGGCGTGTTCTATTCGATCGGGTCGCTGCCGCCGTTCTGGCAAAAGGTCAGCCACCTGAATCCGTTCTTCTACATGATCGACGGTTTCCGCTACGGCTTCTTCGGCGTGAGCGATGCGTCGCCCTGGCTGAGCTTCGGCATCGTCGGCACGGCCTGGTTGTTCGTCAGCGCCGTGGCCGTTCACCTGCTGCGCATTGGCTACAAGATTCGCGGATAGAACATGGCTCTCCCCCAGGTCGCTGCGCACTTCGTGCGCGACTCTCACCCCCTCACCGGGGGCAACACCGACAGCCCGGCAAAGCCGGTTCTGTGGTGTTTCCCGAATGGATGCGTTTCACATGACCGCTGACGAACTCAAGGCCATCATCGCCGCCGGGCTGCCGTGCGAACACCTTTCGCTCGAAGGCGACGGCCGCCATTGGTTCGCCACCATCGTGTCGGCGGAGTTCGAAGGGCAGCGCGCGATCAAGCGGCACCAGAAGGTCTACGCCACCCTCGGTGCGAAAATGCACACCGACGAGGTGCATGCGCTCTCGATGAAGACCTATACGCCGGCCGAATGGGCGGCGCAGAAATAGAACCGGGCCCTTTCGGCCACTCCCTGGATTCCTGATGGACAAATTGTTGATTCGCGGCGGGCGCAAGCTCAGCGGCGAGGTACTGATTTCTGGCGCCAAGAACGCCGCCTTGCCCGAGTTGTGCGCCGCGCTGCTGACCGACGAACCGGTCACGCTGCATAACGTGCCCCGCCTGCAGGACGTGACGACCATGCTGAAGCTGCTGCGCAACATGGGCGTGACGGCCGAGCGCGACGACAACGGCACCGTCCGCATCGATGCCGGCCCGCTGCACAACGCCGAAGCGCCGTACGAACTGGTCAAGACCATGCGCGCCTCCGTGCTCGCGCTGGGCCCGCTGCTGGCGCGTTTCGGCAAGGCACGGGTCTCGTTGCCCGGCGGCTGCGCGATCGGCTCGCGCCCGGTGGACCAGCACATCAAGGGCCTGCAGGCCATGGGCGCGGACATCACGGTCGAGCACGGCTACATGGTGGCGGGCGTGCGCGGCGGCGGGCGGCGCCTGCATGGCGCACGCATCACGACCGACATGGTCACCGTCACCGGCACCGAGAACTTCCTCATGGCCGCCGCGCTGGCCGAGGGCGAGACGGTGCTCGAGAACGCGGCCCAGGAGCCGGAGATCCCCGACCTGGCCGAGATGCTGATCGCGATGGGCGCCAGGATCGAAGGCCATGGCACGAGCCGCATCCACATCCAGGGCGTGGAGCGCTTGCACGGCTGCACGCACCGCGTGGTGGCCGACCGCATCGAGGCCGGCACCTTCCTCTGCGCGGTGGCCGCGGCCGGCGGCGACGTGCTGCTGCGCCATGCGCGCGCCGAGCACATGGAGGCGGTGGTCGAAAAGCTGATCGAGGCCGGCGCGACGGTGACGGCGGTGCAAGGCGGCGTGCACGTGCAGGCCGCAGGCCGCCTCAGGGCGCAAAGCTTCCGCACCACCGAATACCCGGGCTTTCCCACCGACATGCAGGCGCAGTTCATGGCGCTCAATGCGATCTCGACCGGCACCTCGACGGTGACCGAGACCATCTTCGAGAACCGATTCATGCACGTCGACGAATTGCTGCGACTCGGCGCCCACATCCAGCACGACGGCAAGGTGGCCGTCGTCGAGGGCGTGGAACAGTTGTCGGGTGCGACGGTGATGGCGACCGACCTGCGCGCCTCGGCCAGCCTGGTCATCGCCGGCCTGGTGGCCGATGGCGAGACGCTGGTCGACCGCATCTACCACCTCGACCGCGGCTACGACCGCATGGAAGCCAAGCTGCGCGGCATCGGCGCGGACATCGAGCGCATCAGCGAAAGAGTCACCGCATGACGATCACGATCGCCCTGTCCAAGGGCCGCATCTTCGACGAGACGCTGCCATTGCTGGCGGCTGCCGGCATCGAGGTCACCGAAGACCCCGAGAAGTCGCGCAAGCTGATCCTGCCGACCTCGCAGCCGGACGTCCGCGTGCTGCTGGTGCGCGCTTCCGACGTGCCGACCTACGTGCAGTGGGGCGGCGCAGACCTCGGCGTGACCGGCCTCGACACCATGATCGAGCACGGCACGGCCGGCCTCTACCTGCCGCTGGACCTCAAGATCGCCGCCTGCCGCATGAGCGTCGCCGCGCGGGAAGATTTCGACTATGCCCACGCGGTGCGCCAAGGTGCGCGCCTCAAGATCGCGACCAAGTTCGTCGCCATCGCGCGCGACCATTTCGCCACCAAAGGCGTGCACGTCGACCTGATCAAGCTCTACGGCAGCATGGAACTCGCGCCGCTCACCGGGCTGGCCGATGCCATCGTCGACATCGTCTCGACCGGCAACACGCTGCGGGCCAACCACCTGGTCGAGGTCGAGCGCATCATGGACATCAGCGCCCGCCTGGTCGTCAACCAGGCCGCGCTCAAGCTCAAGCGCGAGCCGATCCGCCGCATCATCGACGCCTTCGCGTCCGCCATCCAGCCTTCCTGACGCCATGACCCTGACAGCCGCTCCTCTCCGTCTTTCCACGACTTCAGCCACCTTCGAGGCCGATTTCAAGGCGCGGCTGCATTGGTCCGCGGATGCCGATGCGGCCATCGAGAAAGTGGTGGCGGACGTGCTGGCCGATGTGCGCCAGCGCGGTGATGCCGCGGTGCTGGAATACACGCGTCGTTTCGACGGCCTGGAAGCGGCGTCGATGCACGACCTGGAACTGACGCAGTCCGATTTCAAGGAAGCCTTCGATTCGCTGCCGCTCGCGCAGCGCGATGCCTTGCAGGCGGCAGCGGCGCGTGTGCGCAGCTATCACGAGGCCCAGAAAAAGGCGAGCGGCGAAAGCTGGACCTACCGCGACGCCGACGGCACCCTGCTCGGACAGAAGGTGACGCCGCTGGATCGCGTCGGCATCTACGTGCCGGGCGGAAAGGCGGCCTATCCGTCGAGCCTGCTGATGAACGCGATTCCGGCGCACGTGGCCGGCGTCGGCGAGATCATCATGGTCGTGCCCACGCCCGCGAAGGGCAGCGTGGCGACCGGCGGGTCAGGGAACGCCGGCTCGTCGAAGGGCGAACGCAACGTGCTTGTCCTTGCCGCCGCCTACGTGGCCGGCGTCACGCGCGCATTCACCATCGGCGGCGCGCAGGCCGTCGCAGCGCTGGCCTATGGCACCGAAACCATTCCGGCCGTCGACAAGATCACCGGCCCCGGCAATGCGTACGTGGCCGCGGCCAAGCGCCGCGTGTTCGGCACCGTCGGCATCGACATGATCGCCGGCCCGAGCGAGATCCTGGTCCTGGCCGATGGCAGCACGCCACCCGATTGGGTCGCCATGGACCTGTTCAGCCAAGCCGAGCACGACGAACTGGCGCAGAGCATCCTGCTGTGCCCCGATGCGGCCTACATCGACGCGGTGCAGGATTCCATCGACAAGTTGCTGCCGCAGATGCCGCGCGCCGACATCATCACTGCCTCGCTCAATGGTCGCGGCGCGCTGATCCAGACGCGCAATATGGAAGAGGCCTGCGCCATCAGCAACCGCATCGCGCCCGAGCACCTGGAAGTCAGCAGCCACGAGCCGCATCGCTGGGAGCCGCTGCTCAAGCATGCCGGCGCGATCTTCCTTGGCGCCTTCACGAGCGAGAGCCTGGGCGATTACTGCGCCGGCCCGAACCATGTGCTGCCGACCTCCGGCACGGCGCGCTTTTCGTCGCCGCTGGGCGTCTACGATTTCCAGAAGCGCTCCAGCCTGATCGAGGTCAGCGCGCAGGGCGCCCGGGTGCTGGGCCCGATCGCGGCGGAACTGGCCTACGGCGAAGGGCTGCAGGCCCACGCGCGCGCGGCGGAAATGCGACTGGAGCCGGTGCCGTCGTCAGCCAAAGAATAAGAGCTTCCCGGGAGAGACAAATGATCCGATCAAGGACGAAAGCCGGGTGGCCTCGGCGCCTGATGGCCATTGGCATCGCCGGGCTGCTCGCCACGTGCGCGCAACTGCCGCAGGCCCCGCGCGCGCAGGATCCGAATTCGCAGGTGACCGCGGGCATCCCCGCGCTTGCGCCGGCGGCAGGCGCCAGCGCCTCCCCGGGCGCGGGCATCGTGTCGCCCACAAGACCGCTCCTGGTTGCGCGCCTCACGCCGACGCAGCCGGATCAACTGGCCTCGATCGCCTACAGCGACGCGGCCGTGCTGCGTCGTTCCCTCGGCAAGACCGTTGATCGGCGGATGAACCTGGAGCTCGCGCAAGGCAACATCGAATGGTCGGTGGTGGACGACTACAAGCGGCCGTTGCCGCTGCTGCGTTCGCGCCGTGGTGACGGCGCATTCCAGTTGGGCGTGACTGAAGGGGCGCCTTTCTGCCTGGTGTTCCGCAACCTGGGCGAGCGCAACTATGAAGTCGTCGCCACGGTCGACGGCCTGGACGTGCTGGGCGGCAAGGCGGGCAGCACGACCCACCGGGGCTACCTGCTGGCTGCCCATGACGAACTGGTCATCAAGGGGTTCCGCAAGAGCAGCGACGCCGTGGCGCCGTTCCGTTTCGCCGCGCCCCGCCGCGCGCATGCTGGCAAGACCGAGGTCGGCGATGGCGGCGGCGTCGGCGTGCTGGATGTGTCGGTCTTCCGGCTCGGTGAAGTCGACGCACCCGCATCGCAACGCACCGCCGCGCTTCAAGGGCAGCAGATCGACCTGTTCCCGATCGGCGTGCGCTCCGGCAGCGCATCGCCGCCTCGCCAGCGAAACTGAGTCGCCGCCTGGCAAGAACCCACCGATCCTTCATGAGCACCCTCGCCCCCGTCTCACTCGCACGTTGCCGTCCGACAGTTCGCGCCGCCGTCCTGCTGGCGCTGCTGACATGCGGCGCCATGGCGCACGCCATGTCGATCCGCGAAATGCGCACGCTCGAAGCCACCGAGAAGGACGGCAAGGCCTACGCGGGCTACTACCTCGTCGGCGTCCTCGAAGGGCTGCGCGAGGCCAGCGATGCCGAGCGGCGCGCCGGCCGAAAGCCCCTGTTCTGCGTCGGCGAGCGGCGCCTTGAGCCGGCCATGGCCCGTTCCCTCTACCAAGGTGAGCTCGCCCGCAACGCCGACAGCTACGAAGCCGACATGCCGGTGCAACTGGTCATGTCGAATGCATTGCAAAGCAGCTACCGCTGCACCCAATGAACACTGAAATGAACGCTCCACAGACCCAGGCCGGCGCGCTCGGCCGCATCCGCGCCGACGTCCAATCCATGCACGCCTATGCGGTGCAGGACGCGCGCGGGCTGCTCAAGCTCGACGCGATGGAAAACCCCTTCGGCCTGCCGCCTGCGCTGCAGGCCGCGCTGGGCCAGCGCCTGGGCGCACTCGCGCTGAACCGCTACCCCGGCGATCGCGGCAACGACCTCAAGCGGGCGCTCGCCGCCCACGCCGGCATGCCCGCAGGCTTCGACCTGATGCTCGGCAATGGCTCCGACGAATTGATCTCCCTGCTGGCCATCGCCTGCGACCTGCCGGGCGCCACCGTCATGGCGCCGGTGCCCGGCTTCGTGATGTACGCGATGAGCGCGCAACTGCAGGGCCTGAAGTTCGTCGGCGTGCCGCTCACGGCCGATTTCGAACTCGACCAGGAAGCCATGCTGGCCGCCATCGCGCAGGAAAAGCCGGCGATCGTCTACCTCGCCTACCCCAACAACCCGACCGCCAACCTCTGGGACGAAGCCGTCATCGACCGCATCATCGCGGCGCAGGGCGAGCAGGGCGGCCTGGTCGTCATCGACGAGGCCTACCAGCCATTCGCAGGCAAGAGCTACATCGGCAAGGCTGCACAGCATAGCCACGTGCTGCTGATGCGCACGCTGAGCAAGTTCGGCCTGGCGGGCGTGCGGCTCGGCTACCTCGTGGGGCCGGCCGCGCTCATCGCCGAGATCGACAAGGTGCGCCCGCCCTACAACATCAGCGTGCTCAACTGCGAATGCGCGCTGTTCGCGCTGGAGCATGCGGATGTGTTCGATGCGCAGGCCGCGCAGATCCGCGCCGAGCGTGCGCGCATCCTCCTGGCGCTGGGCCGGCTGACCGCCGTGAAGAGCTGGCCGAGCGACGCCAACATGGTGCTGATCCGTGTACCCGATGCGACAAAGACCTTCGAAGGACTGAAGGCTCGCGGGGTGCTCATCAAGAACGTTTCTAGAATGCACCCCTTGCTGGCCAACTGCCTGCGCCTCACGGTCGGGACTTCCGGCGAAAATGCGCAGATGCTGGCAGCACTCGAAGCATCCTTATGAACACCCCCACGGCACCCGAGGCAGTCGTCGCGGCCGGCGCACGCAGCGCGACCGTCACCCGCAACACCGCCGAGACAAAAATCACCGTCAGCGTCAATCTGGACGGCAGCGGCAAGGCCAGGCTCTCGACCGGCATCGGCTTCTTCGACCACATGCTCGACCAGATCGCCCGCCACGGCCTGATCGACCTCGACATCGACTGCAAGGGCGACCTGCACATCGACGGCCACCACACGGTGGAAGACGTCGGCATCACGCTGGGCCAGGCCGTCTTCAAGGCGGTCGGCGACAAGAAGGGCATCCGCCGCTACGGCCATGCCTACGTGCCGCTCGACGAGGCGCTCAGCCGGGTGGTCATCGATTTTTCCGGCCGGCCGGGGCTGGAAATGCACGTGCCCTTCACCAGCGGCATGATCGGCACCTTCGACAGCCAGCTCACCTACGAATTCTTCCAGGGCTTTGCCAACCATGCCCTGGTCACGCTGCACATCGACAACCTCAAGGGCGTGAATGCGCACCACCAGTGCGAAACCGTGTTCAAGGCCTTTGCGCGCGCCTTGCGCGGCGCGCTCGAACTCGATCCGCGTTCTGCCGGCGTCATTCCCTCGACCAAGGGCTCCCTCTGAAAATTTCCAGCTTGTCCGGATTGCGGCGACCCTCCTGCCCGCGCGCCCTGCCATGAATTCAACAGCGAACACCGTCGCGGTGGTGGACTACGGCATGGGCAATCTGCGCTCGGTTTCGCAGGCCGTGCAGCATGCGGCCGACCAGGTCGGCGTGCAGGTCTTCGTCACGTCCGACCCGGAAGTGGTGCGCAAGGCCACCCGCGTGGTGCTGCCGGGGCAGGGCGCCATGCCCGACTGCATGCGCGAATTGCGCGATTCCGGCCTGCAGGAATCGGTGCTCGAGGCGGCCGCCAGCAAGCCCCTGTTCGGCGTGTGTGTCGGCATGCAGATGCTGCTGTCGTCCAGCGACGAGGGGCCGACCGATGGCCTCGGGTTGATTCCGGGGCGCGTCGTCAAGTTCGATCTCGCTGGCCGCACCCAGCCCGACGGCAGCCGCTTCAAGGTGCCCCAGATGGGTTGGAACCAGGTCACGCAGGCGCAGCCGCACCCCGTGTGGGCGGGTGTACCCGACAACAGCTACTTCTATTTCGTGCACAGTTTCTACGCACGCCCCGCCGACGTGAAGCACAGCGTGGGCGAAGCCGACTACGGTTCGCGCTTTACGGCGGCCATCGCACGCGATAATATTTTTGCGACCCAGTTCCACCCTGAAAAGAGTGCGGACCACGGGTTGCAGCTCTACCGCAACTTCCTCCACTGGAACCCTTAAAGCCTCCCTCCGGGTTGCCTTGCCATGCTGCTGATTCCCGCCATCGATCTCAAGGACGGTCACTGTGTTCGCCTCAAACAGGGCGACATGGACCAGTCCACCATCTTCAGTGAAGACCCGGCCGCGATGGCGCGCAAGTGGCTCGACGCCGGCGCACGCCGCCTGCACCTGGTCGACCTGAATGGCGCCTTCGCCGGCAAGCCGCAGAACCATGCCGCCATCCGCGCGATCCTGCGTGCCGTGGGCGACGAAATCCCGGTGCAGCTCGGCGGCGGTATCCGCGACCTCGACACCATCGAGCGCTACATCGACGACGGCCTGCGCTACGTGATCATCGGCACTGCCGCGGTCAAGAACCCGGGTTTCCTGAAGGACGCCTGCAGTGCCTTCGGCGGGCACATCATCGTCGGACTCGACGCGAAGGACGGCAAGGTTGCCACCGATGGCTGGAGCAAGCTGACCGGCCACGAAGTCTCCGACCTCGGCAAGAAGTTCGAGGACTACGGCGTCGAATCGATCATCTACACCGACATCGGCCGCGACGGCATGCTCTCGGGCATCAACATCGAGGCCACGGTGCGCCTGGCGCAGGCGCTGACGATCCCGGTGATCGCATCGGGCGGCCTGTCGAACATGGCCGACATCGAGAAGCTCTGCGCCGTCGAACCGGATGGCGTCGAAGGCGTGATCTGCGGCCGCGCGATCTATTCGGGTGACCTCGACTTCGCCGCCGCGCAGGCACGCGCCGACGAACTGGCCGACGCCGCCTGAACCCGGCCGCATACGCAGGACAAAATAGGGCCCGCAACCGTTGCAGGTGCGGGCCGTGCGTGACTTCGGCGGCGTCTTCCTTTATTCCGACTTGACCGACATGGTCTGGAGGATCGTTTCGAGCTGCGGGCTCATCGGCAGGTCGAGGCTGGTGCCCGATGGCAGCTTGCGCAGGAACCAGCGCTTGTACTGGCGCTCGATCTCTCCCTCTTGCGCGAGCATCTGGAACGATTCATTGATGAGCTTGGACATCTGTGGATCGTCCTTCCGGAACATCACGCCGTAGGGGTCGTACGAGAGGAAGTCGCCGACCACCTCGTAGTCGCTCTGGCCCCTGGATGCGGCCTTGTCCTCGGCGATGAAGCCGTAGAGCAGTACGTCGTCGGTCGCAAAGGCGTCGGCCTTGCCTGCCTTCACGAGGCTGAACGATTCGGCATGGTCGGCCGACACCACGATGTTCAGGTTGAGCTTGAAGCGTTCCGACAAGTCCTTCATGGTCTTCTCGTTGGTGGTGCCCGAGGTCACCGCCACGGTCTTGCCGGCCAGGTCGCGATAGCCCTTCACGGGCGAACCCTTCTTCACCAGCAGCTTGGTGCCCGAGACAAACATCGTCGGCGAGAAGGCGACGCGCTTTTGCCGTTCCAGGTTGTTCGTGGTCGAGCCGCATTCCATGTCCACCTGCCCGTTGGCCACCGCGTCGATGCGCGAGGCCGACGTCACCGGCACCCACCTGATCGCGAGCGTCTTGTGGACCGCATCGCCCATGGCGTCGACAAGCTGCCTGCACAACTCGATCGAGTAGCCGATGGGCTCCTTGCGGCTGTTGAGGTACGAGAACGGGACCGACGACTCGCGATAGCCGACAGTCACCGCGCCGGCGCTGCGGACCTTGGCCAGCGTGCCGCTGAGAGCCGAGTCGGCCTGCGCCTGGGCGCTGGCCATGCCGGCGGCCAGGGCCGTGGCTGCAAGAAGCCCCGCAGCCATCGTTCCCTTCGCCAGCCTCCATGCCGAGCATGCGAAGTTCATGGTCATGCTCAGGCGTGCGCCGGCTGGGCCGTGGTGGCCGCGCTGGTCGCGGCTTCGGCGTCGAGCAGCTTCGCATTCGCGGCAGCCTGTGCTTCCGGCAGCAGTTCGCCCTCCCACTTGGCGACCACGGCCGTGGCGAGCGAGTTGCCGACCGCGTTGGTGGCCGAGCGACCCATGTCGAGGAAGGTGTCCACGCCCAGGATCAGCAGCAGGCCAGCCTCGGGGATGTTGAACTGGTTCAGTGTCGCCGCGATCACCACCAGCGAGGCGCGCGGCACGCCGGCCATGCCTTTCGACGTGAGCATCAGGATCAGCAGCATCGTGATCTGCGTGCCGAGCGACAACGGGATGTTGTAGGCCTGCGCGATGAACAGCACGGCGAAGGTGCAATACATCATCGAGCCGTCGAGGTTGAACGAGTAGCCCATCGGCATCACGAAGCTGGAGATCTTGCGCTTGACGCCGAAGCGGTCGAGTGCGTCCAGGATCTTCGGATAGGCCGCCTCGGAACTCGCGGTGGCAAAGGACAGCAGGAAGGCTTCCTTGATGAGCACCAGCAGCTTGAACACGCGCGGGCCCAGGAACAGGAAGCCGGCGCCGATCAACACGGCCCACAGCACGAACAAGCCGAGGTAGAAGTCGCCCATGAAGACCGCGAACTTCAGCAGGATCTCCAGGCCGTTGACGGACACGGTGGCCGCCATCGCGGCCATCACGGCCAGCGGCGCCAGCTTCATCACGTAGCCGGTGATCTTGAGCATCGCGTGCGAGAGCTCGTCGATCGCATTCACGAGTGTCTTGGCCTTTTCACCCAGCGACGCCAGCGCCACGCCGAAGAACATCGAGAACACGACGATCTGCAGGATCTCGTTGTTGGCCATGGCCTCCGCAAACGACTTGGGCACGAGGTGGCTCACGAAGTCCTTCAGCGTGAACTTGGAGGTGGCCAGGTTGGCCGAGGCGCCGATGTCCGGCAGCGGCAGCCCCAGGTTGTGGCCCGGCTGCAGCAGGTTGGCCATGATGAGGCCGAGAATGAGCGAGACCAGCGAGGCGGTCACGAACCACCCCAGCGCCTTGCCGAACACGCGCCCGACCGAGGCAGCGTCTCCCATATGCGCGATGCCCACGACCAGCGTCGAGAACACCAGCGGGCCGATCAGCATCTTGATCAAGCGCAGGAACACATCCGACATGATCGAGATATAGCCCGCGATTTCAGCGGCAGCCTTCTTGTCCGGAAAGCTCTTGAAAACCATGTAGCCCAGCACGATCCCGATCACCATCGCGATCAGGATCCATACGGCCGCAGGTATTTTTTTCTTCATTCTTCCCCCCTCTGTTTTGCTTTGTAGTGAAACTGGACTTGCAGTCCGGCAGCGATTTCATGTCAAAACCGTGCCATCGCCAACAGCCAGTCATGCAAATCATGCCTGTGGTTATGCAGGCGGCGGCCATATGTGGGGCTTGGCGCCAAGGGGTTCGGGTAAACGACAACGCGTGTTTCGCGCCGATTGCAACGCGGAAACAATCAGGCAAAACTGCAAACGCGCCGGCAAGGGCGGGAGGCGCGAGGCGGGAGGGCGCCGTGCAGCTATTCCGACTTCACCGCCATGGTCTGGAGGATGGTTTCGAGCTGCGGGCTCATGGCGAGGTCCAGGCTGATGCCCGAGGGCAGCTTGCGCAAGAACCAGCGCTTGTACTGGCGCTCGATCTCGCCGTCCTGCGCCAGCACCTGGAACGAGTCGTTGACCAGCCGCGCCATTTGTGGATCGTCCTTGCGATACATGACGCCATAGGGGTCGTACGAGAGGAAGTCGCCCACCACCTGGTAGTCGCCCGCACCCTTGGTGGCGGCCTTGTCCTCCGCGATGAAGCCGTAGAGCAGCACGTCGTCGGTGGCGAAGGCATCGGCCTTGCCGGCTTTCACCAGGCCGAAGGACTCGGCATGGTCGGTCGACACCACGATGTTGAGGTTGAGCTTAAAACGCTCCGACAACTCCCTCATCGTCTTCTCGTTGGTGGTGCCCGAAGTCACCGCCACGGTCTTGCCGGCCAAGTCGCGATATTCCTTCACCGGCGAACCCTTCTTCACCAGCAGCTTGGTGCCGGAGACGAAGATGGTCGGCGAGAAGGCCACGCGCTTCTGGCGTTCGAGGTTGCTCGTGGTCGAGCCGCATTCGAGGTCGACCTGCCCGTTTGCCACTGCATCGATGCGCGAGGCCGCGGTCACCGGAACCCACTTGATCGCCAGCGTCTTGTGGACGGCATCGCCGACCATGTCGACCAGTTGCTTGCACAGTTCGACCGAGTAGCCGATGGGTTCCTTGCGGGCATTGAGATAGGAAAACGGGATCGACGATTCGCGAAAGCCGATGGTCACGGCGCCCGCGTTGCGCACCTTGGCCAGCGTGCCGGTCAACTCCGCGTCGCTCTGGGCCTGGGCGCTTGCCATTCCAAGCCCCCAGGCCATCAAGGTCGCGGCGGCCAGCCGCATGCATGCGGTGTTCATGGCTTGTCTCACGTTCTTCAGGCGTGCACCGGATGCGCCAGCGTCGCGGCGCTCTCGACGTCGAGCTTGCGCGCGTTGGCCTCGGCCTCCGTCTCGGGCAGCAGTTCGCGTTCCCACTTGGCGACCACGGCGGTGGCAATCGAGTTGCCGACCGCATTGGTGGCCGAGCGACCCATGTCGAGGAAGGTGTCCACGCCCAGGATCAGCAGCAGGCCGGCCTCGGGGATGTTGAACTGGTTCAGCGTGGCCGCGATCACCACCAGCGAGGCGCGCGGCACGCCGGCCATCCCTTTCGACGTGAGCATCAGGATCAGCAGCATCGTGATCTGCGTGCCCAGCGGCAAGGTGATGTTGTAGGCCTGGGCGATGAACAACACGGCGAAGGTGCAATACATCATCGAGCCATCGAGATTGAACGAGTAGCCCATCGGCATCACGAAGCTGGAGATCTTGCGCTTGACGCCGAAGCGGTCGAGCGCGTCCAGGATCTTCGGATACGCCGCCTCGGAACTCGCGGTGGCAAAGGACAGCAGGAAGGCCTCCTTGATCAGCACCAGCAGCTTGAACACGCGCGGGCCCAGGAACAGGAAGCCGGCGCCGATCAGGACGCCCCACAGTACGAAGAGGCCGAGGTAGAAATCGCCCATGAAGACCGCGAACTTCAGCAGGATCTCCAGCCCGTTCACGGCCACCGTGGCAGCCATCGCGGCCAGCACCGCCAGCGGGGCCAGCTTCATCACGTAGCCAGTGATCTTCAGCATCGCATGGGCGAGTTCGTCGATGGCGTTCACCAGCGTCTTGGCCTTGTCGCCCAGTGACGCCAGCGCCACGCCGAAGAACATCGAGAACACGACGATCTGCAGGATCTCGTTGTTGGCCATGGCCTCGGCGAACGACTTCGGCACGAGGTGGCTCACGAAGTCCTTCACCGTGAACTTGGAAGTGGCGAGGTTGGCCGAGGCGCCGATGTCCGGCAGCGGCAGCCCCAGGTTGTGGCCCGGCTGAAGCAGGTTGGCCATGATCAGCCCGATGATCAGCGAGATCAGCGAGGCGGTCACGAACCAGCCCAGCGCCTTGCCGAACACCCGCCCGACCGAGGCCGCGTCTCCCATGTGCGCAATGCCCACGACCAGCGTCGAGAACACCAGCGGGCCGATCAGCATCTTGATGAGTCGCAGGAACACATCCGACATGATCGACACATAGCCCGCGATCTCCGCGGCGGTCTTCTTGTCCGGGAAGCTCTTGAAGATCATGTAGCCGACCAGGATGCCGACCACCATCGCGATCAGGATCGACAAGGCCGGCGGGAACTTCTTTTTCATGCTGCGAACCCCTTCGTCGAGATAGATATCCGGGAGGGGCGTCCGGCGGCGGTTCAGTCGAATCCGGGCCGGCGCCCACTGCGTGGCATTCATTTCCGCCCTGAAGCACGCAGTCTGCACTGAACGGCCGGCGAGTGCCACTGTTGGAAGCGCTGTACGTGCGCTGCGCGGTGTGCGCAAGCTCCGTGCGCCCTCGGGAGACTTTGTCCGGAGCGTCCCTAGAATCGGAAGCATGCCGATCCAATCCCTCCAGTTCCGTGGCCAGCCCGCGTTGGCGCTCGACCTGCCTGCCGGCGATCGCGCCATCGTCGCGATGCATGGCGCGCACCTGCTCTCCTGGACCACCGCCGACGGTGTCGAGCGCATCTACCTGAGTCCCGAAGCGCTGTTTGACGGCAGCAGCGCCATCCGTGGCGGCATCCCGGTCTGCTGGCCCCAGTTCAACGTGCGCGGCACGCTGCCCAAGCACGGCTTTGCACGCAACCTGCCCTGGCAGGCGATGCCGTCCGCCGACGGGCAACTGGTGATGGCGCTGCGCGACGACGAAGCCACGCGCACCCTCTGGCCGCATGCCTTCAGCCTCCGGCTCACCGTCACCCTCGCGCCGCGGCAACTGCGCGTCACGCTTGATGTAGCCAACTCCGGTGCGACGCCGTTCAGCTTCGCGCTGGCGTTGCACAGCTACCTGCAGGTCGACGACATCGCGGATGCCCGGCTCGAGGGATTGCAGGGTGCCCCGTGCTGGGACTCGTTGCGCGACCTTCGCGACGTCGAATCGGCGCAAGCCCTGCGCTTCACTGCCGAATTCGACAGCGTCTACGGCGCCCCGCCTGCACCGCTGAAACTCGTCCAGCCATCGGGCACCCTGCAGATCGCCCAGAACGCCACCTGCACCGAAACCGTGGTCTGGAACCCCGGTCCCATCCTCAGCGCCAAGCTCGCGGACATGCCCGACGACGGCTACCGCCAGATGCTGTGCGTGGAGGCGGCCCGCATCGACGAAAACATCATCCTTCCACCCGGCGCCCAATGGCAGGCGTGGCAGGAACTCACCGTCCTCTGAATCCCCGAACCATGCTTGCCAAACGCATCATTCCCTGCCTCGACGTGACCGGTGGCCGCGTCGTGAAGGGCGTCAACTTTCTTGAACTGCGCGATGCCGGCGACCCGGTCGAGATCGCGGCCCGCTACAACGCGCAGGGCGCCGACGAACTGACTTTCCTCGACATCACGGCCACCAGCGACGGCCGCGACCTGATCCTGCCGATCATCGAGGCCGTCGCGTCGCAGGTGTTCATCCCGCTGACCGTGGGCGGCGGCGTCCGCACCGTGGCCGACGTGCGCCGCCTGCTCAATGCGGGCGCCGACAAGACCAGCTTCAACTCGGCCGCCATCGCCGACCCCTCCGTCATCGACGCCGCATCGCACAAATACGGCGCCCAGTGCATCGTGGTGGCGATCGACGCCAAGCGCCGCACCGCCGGGGAAGAAGCGCGCATCGGCGCCGACGGCAAGGCGGCCGGGCCAGGCTGGGATGTCTACAGCCACGGCGGCCGCAAGAATACCGGCCTGGATGCCGTTCGATGGGCCGCCGAGATGGCGCGCCGTGGCGCCGGCGAGATCCTGCTGACCAGCATGGACCGCGACGGCACCAAGAGCGGCTTCGACCTCGCCCTGACCCGCGCGGTGAGCGACGCGGTCGGCGTGCCCGTGATCGCGTCCGGTGGCGTCGGCACCCTTGATCACTTGGCCGACGGCGTGCAACAGGGCGGCGCCGATGCGGTCCTGGCGGCCAGCATCTTCCACTATGGCGAGCACACCGTCGGCGAGGCCAAGCAGCGCATGGCCGCGCGCGGGATTCCCGTGCGGATCTGACCGCACGCCGGTCCGCCGGTCCGGCGTGGCGTATCCACATCCCGCCGGGGAAAACTGCCTTTGCCAATCACCGACAATGCGCTGATGAATTGGCTTGATCAAGTGAAATGGGATGCGAACGGACTCGTGCCGGTGATCGCGCAGGAGCAGGGCAGCAACGACGTATTGATGTTCGCCTGGATGAATCGCGAGGCGCTCGGCAAGACGGCCGAGCTCGGCCGCGCCGTGTATTTCAGCCGCTCCCGCAACAAGCTCTGGTTCAAGGGGGAAGAGTCCGGCCATGTGCAGACCGTGCACGAGATCCGCGTCGACTGCGACAACGACGTGGTGCTGCTGAAGGTCACCCAGCTCGGTCATGAACCCGGCATCGCGTGCCATACCGGCCGCCACAGCTGCTTCTTCAGCAAACTCGAAAATGGCCAATGGACGGCAGTGGAGCCTGTCTTGAAAGACCCCGAGTCGATCTACAAGTGATGAACAGCATGAACAGCATGAACAGCATGAACATCGACAGCCTGGACCGCCTCGCCGCCGTCATTGAAAGCCGCCTGCCCGCGCGCGGCGGCGATCCGGACAAGAGCTACGTGGCCCGCCTCCTGCACCGGGGTCCCGACGCCTTCCTGAAGAAGATCGGCGAGGAGGCCACCGAAGTCGTCATGGCGGCCAAGGATGCCGACCACGGCGGAGACCGCGCCAAAATAGTGAACGAAGTGGCTGATTTGTGGTTCCACAGCATGGTGGCGCTGGCGCACTACGGCTTGTCGCCCCGTGATGTCGTTGCCGAACTGATGCGCCGCGAAGGCACCAGCGGCATCGAGGAAAAGGCCCTGCGCAAGGCGCAGGATCGAGAGGCGACCAACGATTGAAGAAAGGACTCGCCATGGCCAATGAAGTCGTGCCAGTGCCCGCCAACGATTCACTCAAGACGATCGGCTGGATCAGCTATGTCATGCACCTGATCGTGGCGGTAGGTGCTGTCCTGCCAGGGGCGCAGGCATCCATCGCGCTGCTGCTGATCGCGCTGGTCATCGACCTGGTCAAGCGCGACGAAGCGGTGGGCACCTGGCAGGAATCCCACTTCTCCTGGCGCATCCGCTCGGTGCTGTGGGCCGGCCTGCTCTACGTGGTGACGTCGCCGCTCTGGCTGCTGCTGTTCCTGCCCGGCTGGATCGCGTGGGCACTGATTTCGCTATGGTTCCTGTACCGCATCATCAAGGGCATGGTGCGCATGAACGCCGGCCAACCAATGGAGACAACGAGTGTCGTCTGATCCCAATTGCATCTTCTGCAAAATCATCGAAGGCAAGATTCCGTCGCGCAAGATGTACGAAGACGACGATCTGTTCGGCTTTCATGACATCGCGCCGTGGGCGCCGATCCATTTCATGCTGGTGCCCAAGCGCCATATCCCCTCGATGGCGCAACTCACGCCGGAAGATTCTGCGCTGATGGGCAAGATCATGACGCTCGCGCCCAAGCTGGCGGCCGAGGCGGGATGCAATCCGTATCCGAAGGGCGGTTTCCGCGTGGTGGTCAACACCGGTGCGGAGGGCGGGCAGGAGGTTCATCATCTCCATGTTCACGTCATGGGCGGCCCGCGCCCGTGGCTCAGGGGCTGAACCGGCGGCCCGCATAAAATTAGTCACAATTTTTCAGGAGTCATCCATGGGTTCTTTTTCAATCTGGCACTGGCTGATCGTGCTGCTGATCGTGGTGATGGTGTTCGGCACCAAGAAGCTGCGCAACATGGGCAGCGACCTCGGGGGCGCTGTCAAGGGGTTCAAGGACGGCATGAAGGACGGCTCCGCCACTGACGCCGCCGGCAACGCGCCCGCCGCGCAAGTGACGGCCAACGCCGCCGCTGCCGACAAGCCGACGATCGACGTCGAAGCCCGTCAAAAGTCCTGATCCCGCGTGCTCGACCTCGGCATCGAAAAGATGGCGCTGATCGGCGTGGTGGCGCTGATCGTCATCGGGCCTGAAAAGCTCCCGCGCGTGGCGCGCACCGTCGGCACCTTGCTCGGCAAGGCGCAGCGGTACGTCAATGACGTCAAGCAGGAGGTCAACCGCTCGATGGAGCTGGACGAACTCCGCAAGATGAAGAGCACCGTCGAAGACGCGGCGCGCGATGTGGAGCAGAGCATCCACAGCGAGGCGAACGCAATCGAGAAGAGCTTCAAGGAAATCGACGACAGCCCGTCTTCTTCGTCCGAAGTCGCGCAGGTGTTCCCCGAATACAAGCATCCACGCAAGAACTGGCGCCTGAAGCAGGGCGCCACGCCGCAGTGGTACAAGTCGCGCAACGGCGTGCGCACCAAGGCGCTCTCCGGCGCGGCGCGCGTGGCGCGCTTCCGTCCGCACAAGATCAACTGAGTCCACCCTGCGCCCGCGCGCGCCGGACTTCGCACCGGTCAATGCACCTTCCCCAATGGCCGAACCCTCGAAAAACAAAGAAGACGAACTCGCAGGCACCGAACAGCCGTTCGTGCAGCATCTGGTCGAGCTTCGCGACCGCCTCCTCTATTGCTGCTATGGCCTGGCCGTGGCGGCTGCATTGCTCGCCGTCTGGCCCGGCCCGAGCGGGCTGATCGATTTCATCGCGATACCGATCCGGGCCCACATGCCCGAAGGGGCGAAGCTCATTGCCATCGGCGTGTTCTCCCCCTTCTTCGTGCCGCTCAAGGTGCTGGGCATGACGGCGGTGCTGCTGGCGCTGCCGTGGCTCATGTACCAGATCTGGATGTTCGTGGCGCCCGGCCTCTACAGCCATGAAAAGCGTTTTGCCCTGCCGCTGATCTTCTTCGGCAGCCTGCTGGCCTATGGCGGCATCGCGTTCGTGCAGTTCTTCGTGCTGGACAAGATGTTCACCTTCATACAGCGCTTCGCCCCGCCATCCGTGCAGGCGACGCCCGACATCGCGTCCTACGTCGAGGCCATCCTGTCGCTCTACATCGCCTTCGGCGTGGCCTTCCAGGTGCCGATCGTGGTGATGCTGCTGGTGCGCTTCGAGATGGTCACGGTCGAGAAGTTGCGCTCGTTTCGCGGCTACTTCATCGTCGTCGCGTTTGTCGTGGCGGCCGTGCTGACGCCACCTGATGTGGTGTCGCAACTGGCGCTTGCCATACCGATGTGCCTGCTCTACGAAATCGGCATCATCGGCGCCAAGCACTTCGTGCGGCACTCCAGGGCGCCCGATGAGAGCGCCGATTCACCGGCGCCCTGATCGGAACCGGATTGGGCGATCTTGATAAAGGCCGCTGTCCCGGCCGAGGATGCGCGGGCGGCGGAGGGCTTGATCCGGCGCTCTGCTACTCCTGTTCGCGCTGAGGAGCGCGGCGCGGCGAGGTCTTCGGCCGCTGGCCGGAAGTCACGTCCAGGTCCAGCTTGTCGCTGCCGCGTTGCAGCGCGAAGCGCGCGGCGGTGCCGGGCTTGAGGCCGGCCACGGCGGTCAGCAGTTCCTGCACGTTGTCGACCTTCTTCTCGCCCACGCCGGTGATCACGTCGCCGGGCCGGATACCGGCCTTGGCGGCAGGGCCGGCCTGCAGCACGCCGGTGATGATCACGCCCTTGGTGGCCTTCACGCCGAAGGTTTCCGCCAGTTCGGGCGAGAGTTCGTTCGGCTCCACGCCGATCCAGCCGCGCGTGACCTTGCCGTCGCGCACGATGTCTTCCAGCACCAGCTTGGCGGTCGAGACCGGAATGGCAAAGCCGATGCCCATGCTGCCGCCGGAGCGCGAATAGATCGCCGTGTTGATGCCTTCCAGGTTGCCCACCACATCCACCAGCGCGCCGCCCGAATTGCCGGGATTGATGGCCGCATCGGTCTGGATGAAGTTCTCGAAGGTGTTGATGCCCAGCTGATTGCGACCCAGCGCCGACACGATGCCGCTGGTCACGGTCTGGCCGACGCCGAAGGGGTTGCCGATCGCCAGCACCTGGTCGCCGACCTGGAGCGAGTCGGAGTTGCCGAGGACGATCACGGGCAGCTTGTCGAGATCGATCTTCAGCACGGCCAGGTCGGTATCGGGATCGGTGCCGACCACCTTGGCGGCAACATGGCGGCTGTCATTGAGGGTGACTTCGATTTCGTCGGCGCCCTCGACGACGTGGTTGTTGGTGAGGATGTAGCCGTCGCCGCTGACGATCACCCCGCTGCCGAGTCCGACCTGCGGTTGCTCGTCGCCCTGGTCGCCAAAGAAGAAGCGAAACCACGGATCGCTGTTGCGCGGATTGCGCTGCGCCGCCTTGCTGGTGTTGATGCTCACCACCGCCGGCGATGCCTTCTTCGCGGCGGCGCTCAGGCTGCCGGGCGCCACCGCTTGTGCGAGCCCGGCCGGCGCCTCGATCACGGAGACCTGCCCGCCCAGCGAGCCGCGGCGGTTCAGCCAATCAGGCTTGAGCGTGGCGACGACGAAATAGGCCGCCAGCAGGACGGTCACGGTTTGGGCAAAGAGCAGCCAGGTGCGTTTCATTGAAAGGCGACGACGATGAGGATTGCACGGAGATGGCCGGCAGCGGCGCCGGTACACGGATTCGGCATTGTCCCCCAACGGCCTCCCTGTGATGACCGGCGGCATGTGGCACTTGGGGGCAAGACGGAGCCACAATCGCGGCATGAGCACCACTCGCCACGAACTGCTGCACGCGCTGGATGTCCTGCTGGCGCCTGGCCGATTCAAGGACTACGCGCCGAACGGCCTGCAGGTGGAAGGACGCACCACGGTACGCAAGATCGTCTCCGGCGTTACCGCGAGCCGCGCGCTGATCGAGGCGGCCATCCATGCGGACGCCGACGCCATCTTCGTGCACCACGGCCTGTTCTGGCGCGGCCAGGACGGCCGCGTGACCGGCTGGATGCGGCAGCGGCTCGGTCTGCTGCTGGGCGACGACGTCAACCTGTTCGCCTACCACCTGCCGCTCGACGCGCATCCGGAGTTGGGCAACAACGCGCAACTCGGCCTGCAGCTTGGATTGATCGCGCAGCCGGGGTCGGCGGGGCGCTTCGGCGAGCAGGATCTCGGATTCTTTGGCGGGCGCATCGACGGCGAGGGCTTCTCAAGCGCGACGGCCTTGTCGCTGCATATCGAGAAAGTGCTCAAGCGACCGGTGGCGCTGGTCGACCCGACGCACCGCCCGATCAAGAAGATCGCCTGGTGCACCGGTGGCGCGCAGAGCTACTTCGAAGCTGCCATCGCCGCTGGCGCCGATGCCTTCATCACCGGCGAAATCTCGGAGCCGCAGGCGCACTACGCGCGCGAGATGGGCGTCGCCTTCCTGGCCTGTGGACACCACGCGACCGAGCGCTTCGGCGCGCCAGCGGTCGCCGCGCACGTGGCCGCCACGCTTGGCCTGAAACACGAGTTCATCGACATCGACAACCCCGCGTGAAGCCCATCGCCATCACCCAGGGCGACCCGGCAGGCATCGGGCCGGAGATCATTGCCAAGGCATTTCGCGACGAGAGCGAACTGACACGCGCCTGCTTCGTGGTGGGCGACCTCGCCACGATGCGGCAGGCCAGCCAGTCACTCGCGGCATTCGGTCGCCCCTCCGCTCCGGTGGCCCTCATCGAATCCGTCGAACAGGCGGGCAGCGTCCCCCCGCATTGCATCCCGGTGCTGCAGGCCATTGCACCGCCCTTGGGCGTGGTAGTGGGTCAGGTTGGCGCCGCTGCGGGTCGTGCGGCCGGGGATGCGGTCGTGTGGGCCGCGCGTGCGGCACTGCGCGGCGACATTGCCGCAATCGTCACGGCGCCGCTCCACAAGGAATCGCTTCACGCGGCCGGCTTCGCCTTTCCCGGCCACACCGAATTGCTTCAGGCCGAGGCCGCCGCGTGGCTGAACCGCCCGGTGGCAGATGTGCCCGTGCGCATGATGCTGGCCAATGACGAATTGCGCACCGTGCTGGTCAGCATCCACATGTCGCTGCGCCATGCGATCGAGGCAGTGCACTTCGACGGCGTGCTCCAGACCCTGCGCATCACGCACGCGGCGCTCGGCGCTGCGTTGGGAAAGGCTCCCAGGATCGCGGTGGCCGGCCTCAATCCGCATGCGGGGGAAGGTGGACTGTTCGGGTCCGAGGAGCGGGAGATCATCGGGCCCGCCATCGCGGCGGCTTGCGCGGAGGGCATCGATGCCCATGGACCCTACGCGCCCGACACCGTGTTCATGCGTGCGCGCACCGGCGAGTTCGACGTCGTGGTCGCGATGTACCACGACCAAGGTCTGATCCCGGTCAAGTACCTGGGCGTGGAACAGGGAGTGAATGTGACGCTGGGACTGCCGCTGGTGCGCACCAGCCCCGATCACGGTACCGCCTTCGATATTGCCGGCACCGGCATTGCCGACCCCGCCAGCCTGCTCGCGGCCATTCACATGGCGCGAGCGCTGGCATGCACCCCGGTCAGCGGCGGTTGAGGCTGTCGCGGATTTCGCGCAGCAACACGACGTCCTCGGGTGTCGCCGGCGGGGCTGCGGGCGCGGGTGGTTCGATGTTGCGCAGCCGGTTGATCTGCTTGACCATCATGAAGATGATGAAGGCCAGGATGACGAAGTTCACCGCGATGGTGATGAAGTTGCCATAGGCCAGCACCGGCACGCCGGCTTTTTTCAGGTCGGCCAGCGTGTTGGCCACGCCCGCGGGCGGCGTGCCGAGAACCACATAGAGATTCGAGAAGTCCAGCTTGCCGAAGACCATGCCCACCAACGGCATGATGATGTCTGCCACAAGCGAGTCGACGATCTTTCCGAAGGCCCCGCCAATGATCACGCCGACGGCAAGATCAATGACATTTCCCTTCACCGCGAACTCGCGGAATTCCTTCAAAACGCTCATGTGGACTGTCCTCTCTACTGGTTATTGAAACTCGCCGAATACTAGGCGTTATGCGGGGCGCGCACCACCCATTCAACGCATTTGCATCGTTGAATCGGCGTCTAACGCTCCGCTACAATCTCGGGTTGACCGAAGCATCCCGCGAAGATTTTGAGGACCCCCATGAGTGACATCCCCGTCGGCAGCCCCAGGGTCGACACCAGCAAGCGGACATGGTTGATCGCATCCGGCTGCGCAGGCGCCGTGGGCGGCGTGGCCACTGCAATTCCGTTCGTCAGCACCTTTGAACCCTCGGAAAAGGCCAAGGCCGCTGGTGCTCCGGTCGAAGTCGATATTGGTGCCCTGAAGGTCGGCGAGAAGATGACCGTCGAATGGCGGGGCAAGCCCGTCTGGATCCTCAAGCGCACGCCCGCCCAGGTCTCCGAGCTGGCCAAGCTCGATGGGCAACTGGCGGATCCGCAGTCCAAGCGTCATCCCGATGAATTCACGCCCAAGTACGCGCAGAACGAGCATCGCTCGATCAAGCCTGAAGTGCTGGTCGTGGTCGGTATCTGCACCCATCTCGGCTGCTCCCCGACCGACCGCTTCCAGGCCGGCCCGCAGCCCTCGCTGCCCAATGACTGGGAAGGCGGCTTCCTGTGCCCCTGCCATGGCTCGACCTTCGACCTTGCAGGCCGTGTGTTCAAGAACAAGCCCGCGCCCGACAACCTGCCGGTGCCGCCGCACATGTATCTCTCGGACACGCGCCTGCTGATCGGCGAAGACAAGAAAGCCTGAGGCACAGGAAGAACATGGCTGAATTCAAGGAAATCTCTCCCAATGCACCCGCCGGTGCCAAGTTGCTGAACTGGGTCGACAACCGGTTCCCGCTGTCGAAGCTCTACAACGAGCACATGGGCGAGTACTTCGCGCCCAAGAACTTCAACTTCTGGTACATCTTCGGCTCGCTCGCGATGCTGGTCCTCGTGATCCAGATCGTGACCGGCATCTTCCTTGTGATGCACTACAAGCCGGACGCCACGCAGGCCTTCGCTTCGGTCGAGTACATCATGCGCGACGTGCCATGGGGCTGGCTGATCCGCTACATCCATTCGACGGGTGCATCGGCCTTCTTCATCGTCGTGTACCTGCACATGTTCCGCGGGCTCATCTACGGCAGCTATCGCAAGCCGCGCGAGTTGATCTGGGTGTTCGGCTGCGCGATCTTCCTGTGCCTGATGGCCGAGGCCTTCATGGGCTACCTGCTCCCCTGGGGCCAGATGAGCTACTGGGGTGCGCAGGTGATCGTGAACCTGTTCGCCGCGGTCCCCTTCGTCGGTCCTGACCTGGCCCTGCTGATCCGCGGCGACTACGTGGTGAGCGACGCCACGCTGAACCGCTTTTTCAGCTTCCACGTCATCGCCGTGCCGCTGGTGCTGCTGGGCCTGGTGGTCGCGCACTTGATCGCCCTGCACGAAGTGGGCTCGAACAATCCCGACGGCGTCGAGATCAAGGCCAAGCGCGGCGCCGATGGCCATCCGCTCGACGGCATTCCATTCCATCCGTACTACACGGTGCACGACATCTTCGGCGTGGTGGTGTTCCTGACGGTGTTCTCGGCAGTGATCTTCTTCGCGCCCGAGGCCGGCGGCTACTTCCTGGAGTACAACAACTTCATCCCAGCCGACTCGTTGAAGACGCCCAACCACATCGCGCCGGTCTGGTACTTCACGCCCTTCTATTCGATGCTGCGCGCCACCACCGACGACATGATCAAGGTGTTCTCGCTGATCGTGGCGCTCGGCGCGGTCTATGCGTTCGTCAAGGGCAAGATGGGCATGGGCCTCAAGATCGCGATTGCCGTGGTCGCGGTCATCGCCATCTACCTGCTCAATGTCTTCGATGCCAAGTTCTGGGGCGTGGTGGTGATGGGCGGCTCCGTCATCATCCTGTTCTTCCTGCCGTGGCTGGACAAGAGCGCGGTCAAGTCGATCCGCTACCGTCCGAGCTGGCACAAGTATGTCTACGGCGTGTTCGTCTTCTTCTTCCTGATCCTTGGCTACCTGGGCATCCAGCCCCCGGGCGTGTGGGGCAACCTGGTGATCGGTTCGTTCGCGCTCGACATCGCGCAGACCATTTCGCAGATTGGCACGCTCCTGTACTTTGGCTTCTTCCTGCTGATGCCGGTGTGGAGCCGCCTGGGTGAATTCAAGCCTGTCCCCGACCGCGTGGTCTTTGCCGCGCACTGAGGCAGGAGCTCAAGACAATGAAGAAACTGATCCTCACGCTTGTGGCCGCGTTTGCCCTGATGGGTGGCGCACATGCCAACGAAGAAGGCCTTGCCTGGGACAAGGCGCCCAACAAGACCAACGACGTCGCATCGCTGCAGAACGGCGCCAAGCTGTTCGTCAACTACTGCCTCAGCTGCCATTCCGCGGCCTTCATGCGCTACAACCGCTTGCAGGACATCGGCATCACCGAGCAACAGATCAAGGACAACCTGCTGTTCACGACCGAGAAGGTCGGTGAGACGATGAAGGCGAACATCGATCCGCGCCAGGCCAAGGAATGGTTCGGTGTGAATCCGCCCGACCTGACCCTGGTGGCCCGTTCGCGCGCGGGCCATGGCGGCACCGGCGCCGACTACCTCTACACCTATCTGCGCACGTTCTATCGCGACGACACCAAGGCCACCGGCTGGAACAACCTCGCATTTCCGAGCGTCGCAATGCCGCACGTGATGTGGGAGCTGCAAGGCGACCGCCGCCCTGTCTACGGCAAGATCGAGGCGCACGGCCACGAGACGGAAGTGTTCAAGGGCTGGGAGCAACTGACGCCCGGCAAGATGACGCCGTTGCAATACGACCAGGCCGTGGGTGACCTCGTGAACTACCTGCAATGGATGGCTGAACCCGCGCAGAACACGCGCGTGCGCGTCGGCGTCTGGGTGCTGCTGTTCCTGTTGATGGCCGTGGTCTTTACCTGGCGCCTCAATGCGTCGTACTGGAAAGACGTCAAGTAGTCCAACGCCGATCGGGCGCGCTGCGCGCCCGGTCCCGCAGAGTGGGTTGCCAACGCGACCCACTCTTTTTGATTTTTAGGAGGCCTTTCGCCATGATGGTTTTGTATTCAGGAACGACCTGCCCTTTCTCCCATCGTTGCCGCTTCGTGCTGTTCGAAAAAGGCATGGACTTCGAAATCCGTGACGTCGATCTCTACAACAAGCCCGAAGACATCAGCGTGATGAACCCGTACGGCCAGGTGCCGATCCTGGTCGAGCGTGACCTGATCCTGTACGAGTCGAACATCATCAACGAGTACATCGACGAGCGCTTCCCGCATCCGCAGCTGATGCCCGGCGACCCGGTCGACCGCGCCCGCGTGCGCCTGTTCCTGCTCAACTTCGAGAAGGAACTGTTCGTGCACGTCTCGACGCTCGAGAACCGCACGGCCAAGGGCAACGAGAAGGCGCTGGAAAAGGCCCGCTCGCACATCCGCGACCGCCTGACGCAGCTCGCGCCTGTGTTCTTGAAGAACAAGTACATGCTGGGCGACAATTTCTCGATGCTCGACGTCGCGATTGCACCCCTGCTGTGGCGCCTGGATTACTACGGCATCGATCTCAGCAAGAATGCGGCGCCGCTGCTCAAGTACGCCGAACGCATCTTCTCGCGCCCGGCCTATATCGAAGCGCTGACGCCGTCCGAAAAGGTGATGCGCAAGTAGAGTTTGCAAAACTAGGCAAACTACGCTTTAAATGATCAACGCCCTCGAATCGACTTCCACCCGTCCCTATCTGATCCGGGCCCTCTATGAGTGGTGCACCGACAATGGGTACACGCCCTATGTCGCGGTGCAGGTCGACGATTCGGTCCAGGTGCCGCGCGAGTACGTGAAGAACGGCGAGATCGTCCTGAACATCAGCTTCGACGCGACCAGCTCGCTCAAGCTTGGGAACGATTTCATCGAGTTCAAGGCGCGCTTTGCCGGCACGGCGCGGGAAATCAGCGTGCCCGTGGGCCGGGTGATCGCGATCTACGCCCGCGAGAACGGACAGGGCATGGCGTTTCCTGCGCCAGCGCCTGCAGAGCCTGCTCCGGCGATGCCTTCCATGCCGGCATTGCCCGTCCCGAATCCCGCTTCGCGCACGCCGTTGCGCGACACCGCGCGCGGCGGCGAGGGCGATGCAAGCAAGGTCGTGCACCTCGTGCCTGAAGATGGCGCCGGCACGGCCAGCGGGCATGCGGACCTGGACGAGCCTCCGCGTCCACCGGCTGGCGGCGGCGCCCGCCCGTCGCTCAAACGCATCAAGTAGGGCAACCCGGCCAGGCGCCAGCGCACTGGTCGCTAAAATTCGCAGTTACGCCGCTTTAGCTCAGTTGGTAGAGCACCCGCCTTGTAAGCGGAAGGTCGTCAGTTCGATTCCGACAAGCGGCACCAAATCCAGGCCCGGTAGCGTCCAATGCATCCGGGCTTTTCATTTGCACCGTCTGCAGGCCGCGACCCCGCCCGCCTCACCGCTTGGTCTGCACCTTGATGCGGATCGTGGCGTCATCCCATCCCTTGGCTCGCAGTCGCGCCTGCAGCATCGGCACCAGCTGCCGCAGCTTGGCCGCCGCGGCACTGCCCCGCACGAGCACGCACCACACCCCGTCCTCCACCGGCCCGGCCTGGAGGGCGGGGCGCATCTCCAGCGGGATCAGGTCGAGCACCGCGCGCAGGCGCTCGTTCGTGTCGCGGACACGGGCGGCCAGGCTCGCAAGCGCGGGCGAGGCTTCGGTGGCCTGCTGCAGGGTGACGGCGTTGAATCGGGTGCTCATGGGCGTGGTGATAGGGATGCGGCAAGCGGGCTAAAATCTGCGGTTGGCCGGCGTTCGCGCTGGCCGGGCGAGCTTGCATTCTTGCAATTGCGCAAAGCGCGCCCACTTGCATCCACCATATCTTAGGGATTTCGGCCGCAGTGCCTGACGCTGTCGGGCGCCCGTCCATCCTCCACTCATGGCCACCAACTTCCTGACCCAACTTTTCGGCAGTCGCAATGACCGTCTACTCAAGCAGTATCGCAAGACGGTCGACCGCATCAACGCCCTGGAGCCTGCATTCGAAAAGCTCAGCGAAGACGCGCTGAAGGCCAAGACGCAAGAATTCAAGGATCGGCTCGCCAAGGGCGAGACGCTCGACGACCTGCTGCCCGAAGCCTTTGCCACCGTGCGCGAGGCTTCCAAGCGCATCATGAAGATGCGCCATTTCGATGTGCAGCTGCTGGGCGGCATGGCCCTGCACAACGGCAAGATCTCCGAGATGCGCACGGGCGAGGGCAAGACGCTGACAGCCACCTTGCCGGTCTACCTGAACGCGCTCTCAGGCAAGGGCGTGCACGTCGTCACGGTGAACGACTACCTCGCGAGCCGGGACGCGCAGTGGATGGGACGGCTCTACGGCTACCTCGGCCTGACCACCGGCATCAACCTGCCGAACATGCCGCGCGAGGCCAAGCAGGAAGCGTATCGCTGCGACATCACCTACGGCACCAACAACGAATACGGCTTCGACTACCTGCGCGACAACATGGTCTACGAAGTGGCGGATCGCGTCGCGCGCGGCCTGAACTACGCCATCGTGGACGAGGTCGACTCGATCCTGATCGACGAGGCGCGCACGCCGCTGATCATCAGCGGCCAGGCCGAGGATCACACGGACCTGTACCTGGCCATCAACAAGGTCGTGCCGCTGCTGAAGAAGCAGGAGGGCGAGGCCGATCCACGCACGGGCGAGGGCGTCATCACGCCCGGCGACTTCACCGTCGACGAGAAGACTCACCAGGTGTTCCTGACCGAGGACGGCCATGAGAAGGCCGAGCAGCTCCTGTCGGAATTCAAGCTGCTGCCGGAAGGCGCGTCGTTGTACGACCCGGCCAACATCACGTTGATGCATCACCTGAACGCGGCGCTGCGCGCGCGGCATCTCTACCATCGCGACCAGCACTATGTTGTGCAGCAGGGCGAGGTCATCATCGTCGACGAGTTCACCGGCCGGCTGATGACCGGCCGCCGCTGGAGCGATGGCCTGCACCAGGCCGTCGAGGCGAAGGAAGGTGTCGAGATCCAGGCCGAGAACCAGACGCTCGCCTCGATCACCTTCCAGAACTACTTCCGGCTCTACGCCAAGCTGGCCGGCATGACCGGCACGGCCGACACGGAAGCGTACGAGTTCCAGGAGATCTACGGGCTCGAGACCGTCCTCATTCCGCCCAACCGCGTGAGCAAGCGGGATGACCAGCTCGATCGCGTCTACAAAACCACGCGCGAGAAGTACCAGGCGGCCATCGAGGACATCCGCGAGTGCTATGACCGTGGCCAGCCGGTGCTGGTGGGTACCTCGTCGATCGAGAACTCGGAAATCATCGACGGGCTGCTGAACGAAGTGGGCCTGCCGCACCAGGTGCTCAACGCCAAGCAGCACGCACGCGAGGCCGACATCATTGCGCAGGCCGGTCGTCCGAAGATGATCACGATCGCGACCAACATGGCCGGCCGCGGCACCGACATCGTGCTCGGCGGCAATGTCGAGAAGATGATCGAGACGCTCGAGCAGAACCCTGAGTTCGATGAGGCCGCCCGCGAGGCCGAGGCCGAGAAGCTGCGCAGCGAATGGAGCAAGGAGCACGAGTTCGTGACCTCGCAGGGCGGCCTGCGCATTATCGCGACCGAACGCCACGAATCGCGCCGCATCGACAACCAGTTGCGTGGCCGGTCAGGTCGGCAGGGTGACAACGGCTCTTCGCGCTTCTACCTGAGCCTGGACGATCCGTTGATGCGCATCTTCGCGGGCGACCGCGTCAAGGCCATCATGGACCGGCTCAAGATGCCGGACGGCGAGGCCATCGAGGCGGGCATCGTGACGCGCAGCATCGAGAGTGCGCAGCGCAAGGTCGAGGCACGCAACTTCGACGTGCGCAAGCAATTGCTCGAATACGACGACGTGAGCAACGACCAGCGCAAGGTGATCTACCAGCAGCGCAACGACATCCTCGACGCAGCCGACCTCACGGCCCAGATCGCGGCCTTGCGCGAAGGCTGTTTCACCGACCTGGCGCGCCAGTACGTGCCGGCCGAATCCGTCGAAGAGCAGTGGGACCTGCCCGGGCTCGAGAAGGTGCTCTCCACCGAGTGGGGCCTGGAGCTGTCGCTGGTGAAGGACGTCGAAGCCGCGACCGCAATCTCCGACGAGGATGTCGTCGAGAAGGTGGTCGCCGCTGCCAACGCCGCCTTCGCCGCCAAGGTGGAGTTGATCGGCGCGCACAACTTCACCCAGTTCGAACGCATGGTGCTGCTGCAGAGCATCGACACGCATTGGCGCGAGCACCTGGCCTCGCTCGACTACCTGCGCCAGGGGATTCACCTGCGCGGCTATGCGCAGAAGCAGCCCAAGCAGGAGTACAAGCGCGAGGCCTTCGAGCTGTTCGGCCAGTTGCTCGATTCGGTCAAGAACGAAGTCACGCGCCAGTTGATGACGGTGCGCGTGCAGTCGAGTGAGCAACTCGACGAGGCCGCCGAAGCGATGGAGAGCCGTGCCGAGGCGATTTCGAACATCACCTACACGGCGCCTACCGAAACCGGCGAGGCCGAGGTGCGCGTCGACGAGGAAAGCATTCGCCGTGCGGCACTTGGCGGCGGGCTCAGTGCGGGCGCTGCGGCCTTTGCGCGCGTCGGTCGCAACGACCCGTGCCCTTGCGGCAGTGGCAAGAAGTACAAGGCGTGCCACGGCAAGCTGACTTGAGAAGGTGTGAATATTCCTGTTACGGACGCCAATCCCGGAGCTGCGGTGCTCATCGCACAAGAGTGCGGTTCCGCTCCTCGACCCGACCTTGGCGCCCTCGCTACGGAATCTTCACGCCTTCTACGCACACCTTGGACTCCCCGCCTTTGCTGCGCTTGGCCAATGCACCGGTGGCCCGGCGTTGCCGGTCCGCGGTGATTCTGGAATTGAACAAGCGCGTTTCTGGAGATAACTTTCATGCCCGTGAACCTGACCGCCCCTGATCCTGCCGCCTTGTTCGCGGTGCCCGGCATCCGCATCGGCGTTGCCGAAGCCGGCGTGCGCAAAGCCAATCGCAAGGACCTGACCGTCGTGCTCATCGACGAGGGCGCGGCGGTTGGCGGCGTCTTCACCCAGAACCGCTTCTGCGCGGCACCGGTGCAAGTGTGCCGCGAGCACCTGGCGCAGAACTTCGGCATCCGCGCGATGCTGATCAATACCGGCAATGCCAATGCGGGGACGGGCGAGGATGGGCTCGCCCGCACGCGCGCCACCTGCATCGCATTAGCGCGCCACCTGGACATCGCTCCTGAAGAAATCCTGCCGTTCTCGACCGGCGTGATCATGGAGCCGCTGCCGATCGACCGCATCGAGGCGGGCCTGCCGGCCGCGCTGGACGATGCCTCGCCGGACCATTGGGCCCGCGCCGCCGAAGGCATCATGACCACCGACACGGTGCCCAAGGCCTTCAGCCAGCGCGTGCAGATCGGTGGCGCGACTGTCACGATCACCGGCATCAGCAAGGGCGCGGGCATGATCCGGCCGAACATGGCGACCATGCTGGGCTTCATGGCCACCGACGCGAAGATCGACCCCGCCCTGATCCAGCCGCTGGCCAAGGCACTGGCCGATTCGTCATTCAACCGCGTGACCATCGATGGTGACACGTCGACCAACGATTCGTTCGTGGTCATCGCCACGCAGAAGGCCGCGCACGCCACCATCACCTCACTGGAGTCGGCGGACGGCCGCGCCTTGCTCGAGGCCATGCGCGACGTCGCGCGCCTGCTGGCGCAGGCCATCGTGCGCGATGGCGAGGGCGCGACCAAGTTCATCACGATCCGGGTGGAGGGCGGCCGGAATGCCGCGGAGTGCCGCCAGGTGGCCTACGCGGTCGCGCATTCGCCGCTGGTCAAGACGGCGTTCTTCGCCAGCGATCCGAATCTCGGGCGTATCCTGGCGGCGGTGGGCTACGCAGGTATCGACGATCTGGACCAGACCGGCATCGACCTGCACCTCGACGACGTCCACGTGGCTGTGAAGGGCGGTCGCAACCCGTCCTACCGCGAGGAAGACGGCCAACGCGTGATGAAGCAGAGCGAGATCACCGTGCGCATCGGCCTCGGCCGTGGCGACGCGAGTGACACGGTCTGGACCTGCGACCTGAGCCACGACTACGTTTCCATCAACGCCGACTACAGGTCCTGATGCGGAAGGCGTTCGATGAATGAAGCCTTCCAGCGCCTGATCGAGCGCGCCGAACAGCTCATCACCCGAATCGAATCGGTGTTGCCGCAACCCCTGTCCGCGCCCGCGGACTGGAATGCCTCGATCGCCTGGCGCTACCGCCGGCGCAGTACCGGCCATGGCGTGCTGGAGCCGGTCCACCACGTGGCCGCGATGGCACTCGACAACCTGAAGGAAATCGACGTCCAGAAGGAAAAGATCGAGCGCAACACGCGCCAGTTCGTCGAGGGCAAGCCGGCCAACAACGTGCTGCTCACCGGCGCACGCGGCACCGGAAAATCCTCGCTGATCCGCGCCTGCCTGCAGGCCTACGCGCCGCAGGGCTTGCGCCTGATCGAGGTCGACAAGGCCGAGCTCACCGACCTGCCGGACATCGTAGAGGTGGTCGCGAACCGGCCCGAGAAGTTCATCGTGTTCAGCGACGACCTCAGCTTCGATGAGGGCGAGCCGGGCTACAAGGCGCTCAAGTCGATCCTCGATGGCTCCATCGCCGCGTCGACGGCCAACGTGCTGATCTATGCGACCAGCAACCGACGCCACCTGTTGCCGGAATACATGAAGGACAACCTCAGCTACACCCACACCGAGGACGGCGAGGTGCATCCGGGCGAGGTCATCGAGGAGAAGATCTCCTTGTCGGAGCGCTTCGGCCTGTGGGTCAGCTTCTACCCTTTCAGCCAGAACGAGTACCTGGCGATCGTCGCGCAGTGGCTTTCGTCCTTCGGCGTGGCGCCGGCCGCGATCGAGGCGGCGCGCGCGGACGCGCTGGTCTGGGCGCTGGAGCGAGGCTCGCGCAGCGGGCGCGTGGCCTGGCAGTTCGCGCGCGACTATGCGGGGCGCGCCGCGGCATGACCGAAGCGCGCAAGCACACCGAAGTGGCAGTCGGCATCCTGATCCGCGGCGATGGCGCATTGCTCCTGTCGACACGCCCGGAAGGCAAGGCCTATGCAGGCTACTGGGAGTTCCCGGGCGGCAAGATCGAGGCCGGCGAGACGGTGGAGCAGGCGCTGCGGCGCGAACTGCACGAGGAACTGGGCATCACGATCGCGCAAGCCCAGGCCTGGAAGATCACGGAACACGACTATCCCCATGCCCTCGTGCGCCTGCACTGGTGCAAGGTGCACGCCTGGAGCGGCGAACTCGAGATGCGCGAAGGCCAGCGGATGTGCTGGCAACAGTTGCCGTTGGAGGTCACACCGGTCTTGCCAGGGGCGATGCCGGTGCTGGCCTGGCTTGCGCAAGAGCGCGGCCTGCCGACGCCGTCGGCCTGATACGGCTTTTGCCCCACGACGCCTATTGAAGCCTGGGGTCGCCGAAGGGCTCGTCGTCGGGCGGCGCATCGGCCGCCACCCGGAACGATTCGCTGGCCCAGGCGCCCAGGTCGAGCCCCTTGCAGCGCGCGCTGCAGAACGGACGATAGGGGTTGCGAGGCGCGTAGTAGGTGTCCTCGCCACAGCCGGGGCAGCGAACGATGCGTTCGCTGAATTTCACCGGGTCGGTCATGCGCAAAGCGTGAGTTCGAAGGGGGCGTTCTCGCTGCTCTGGTGCAGGCGATCGTCCTCGCCGAGCTTCATGAGGCGCACCGACACCATCAGGCGATTGCCGCTGATTTCCGGGACGAGGCCCAGGGTCTGGTCGATGCGCATGCGCAGCAACTGGAAGGTCCGGCCTTGCGGCAGGGTCTGCTGGAACTGCCCGTTGGCCGCGATCACCTTGTAGGGCACGTCGGCGTCGCGCAGGAGCTTGAGCAGCAGGTAGATCGATTCGGCCAGCGGAGACAGCGTGGCGGACCAGCGTTCCAGGTCCGTGCGTCGCGCCGAGGCCTTGTGATGCTGCCACGCGTAGTAGGCCGGCAGGTCGAACTCGCAGGTGCCGCCCGGGATGCCGGCGCGGCTGCGAATGCTCATGAGCCATTCGTTTTCGGTCAGCGATTGGCCAGCCTTGCCGGGCACCGTGTTGAGCGTGTTGAAGTGCCGCTCGAGCTGGGCGATCACCTGGTCGAGCACTGTTTCGGAAATCGCCGGATTGCCGCGATAGCTGTTGAAGACGTGCTTGTGCTTCTCGAGGTCGCGCATCACGTCGGCCTTGAGGTCGGCGCGGGCCGCCACGTCCATGATCTCGAAGATCGTGACGAGCGCGTAGTGGTGCGACAGCGCCGAATCGGCCGGTACCAGTTCGCCGAGTCGGCGAAAAAGATGTTCGAGGCGCAGGTAGGTCCGGATGCGCTCGTTGAAGGGGTACTCGTAGAGGATCACGCGTGTCGGAGGGCTGTTGCGGGGATCATAGCTTCAACAGAATGTTAAGGCGGCGTACTTGCTGGCGGAGGGAGGATCTTGCGCACCTCCTGCAGCATGAATTGCCCCAGGAACACCTGGCCGTGCGTCGAAAGGTGCGTGTCGTTCGGGAAGTACAGGTCGCGCATCGTGAGGCGCTGCTCGCGCATCAGGCTGAACAGGTCCGGTCCCATGCCCAGCTTGTTGAACCCGTCGACGAATTCCCTGGAATAGTCGGGTTTGAGGTAGGTCGTCGTCTTGTTGGGAATCACCATCCACAACAGGGGCGTGGCTTTGCGCGCTGCGGTGAAGGCCTTGAAGCGCTCCAGGGTCTTGAGCGTCAGCGGGCCGTTGTCGACGTCGTCGCTGTAGAAGAGGGCGCGGTCGCAGAGGCGGTGGCTGAAGCGATCGCAGCCATCGGGCACGAGACGCACCATGGTTGCCCGGCTGATGAGGACGTCCGACCTGGTTTCCTTGGCGCGCCGGGTGTTGCGGTAGGTCACGAGGCCGCTGGTGAGCCTTGCCGTCCAGTTGAGCTCGAAGCCGGGCACGCCCGTGAACGGATGGATGAAGGGCTCCGGCTTGGCGGTGAACTTGCGGCTCATGCGGCCGTTCACGCAGGCTTCCGACTTCTGCATGCGCTCGTCGAGCAGGCGTTCCACGCTCTGGAAGATGACGAGCTTGCCGTGGAAGCCGGCCTCGGCGAGCCACGCGTCCACGTCGCCGCAGAGCGCCTCGCTGTAGGTGGCCCAGTAGGTGGTGGTCACGCGGTAGCCGGCATGCACCAGGACGGCTTGCCATTGGTGCGTCATCGAGAAGCTGTCGCCCACGATCAAAATATCGGCCTGGCTGACGGGCGACTCGATCAGGTCCTGCTCGACCACGGGAGGCGGCTGAAGCTTCCAGCCGAATTCATGATCGGACACGCGCCCGATGCGCGACAGGTCGCCATAGGGAACGGGCGTCAGCAGCGTGACGACCAGCAGCGCCGTGATGACGACGAAGCCGGCGAAGAAAACGCGGAGCCAGAGCTTGGCGGGGCTCATGTCGAAGTCACCGCGCTATTGCGGCGCGGCGCCGGGCCGCGCCAGCACCTCGCGCACGGCCTGCAACATCATCGTTCCGAGGATGCCCTGTCCGTAGGTCGACATGTGCGTGTCGTTCGGAAAGTAGAAATCCTTGATCTTGTCGCGGTTCTCGGCGGCCATCGTGAAGAAGTCGGGCCCAAGCTTCGCCGGCAGGTAGACATCGCGGAAGGCCTTCGAATGGTTCTGGTTGAAGTAGGTGGTGGTCTTGTCGGGAATCACCATCCAGACATAGGGAATCCGTGTCTGCCTTGCGTTGAATTCCTTCATGCGCTCGAAGTCGCCGGCATCCAGCTCGCCGGCCTTCTGGTCCTGCTTGAAGAAGAGCACCTTGGGGCACAAGGGGTTGCTGAACAGCGCGCAGCCATCCGGCACCACGCGGACCTGGGTTTCGTCGAAGCTGATGTCGCCCGGCGCCGCGCGCGCGCGCCGCGTGCGGTCCCAGGTGATGATGCCGGTGGCCAGCGTCGCTGTCGAATTGAGGGCGAAGCCCGGCTTCTCGGCCAGCGCCACCACAGGGGGATTGAGCCGCGGAATGAACGGCGCGGTCATGTGCGCGCACTGGGTGCTGAGCCTCATCCGCTCCTTCAGCAGGCGTTCCACGGATTCGAAGATCACCAGCTTGCCGCGGAAGCCGGCGTCGATCAGCCACTGCTGCACGTCGGCGCACATCGTCTCGTGATAGGAGCCCCAATAGATCGTCGTGACCTTGTAGCCGGCGCGCACCAGTTCGGCCTGCCAGACATGCGTCATGGAAAAGCTGTCTCCGATGACCACGATGTCGGCCTCGGCCAGCGGCACCGCGACCATGAAGGGCTTCTCCGGCAATGTCGGTGGGCGTTGCTGCCAGCCGAATTCGGCGTCGGACAGGCGGGACAGGCGCGACAGGTCGCCATAGGGCACCGTGGTGAAAAGCGTCAGGAGCAGCATCGCAACGATGACGGCAAAGCCGGCGAAAAACATACGCAGCCAAAGCTTCGCCGGACTCATCTGCACGGCCCGAATACGGTGCGCGCCGCCGGCGCGATCCAGATGGCGGTCATTCCTAGAACTGGAAATAGAGGAACGGGCTGTAGGAGCCGAGTTGCGACACGCAGAAGGCCAGCATCGTCACGGTCAGCAGCGCCATCACGACGGTCGCGATCGAGCCTGCGCGCGGACGCGTGGCCAGGAAAATCGGCTGAGGCACCCAGCGCTCCAGCGTGATCGTCGGCGGCAGTGCCAGGCAGACCACCAGCGCGACCAGCAGCGTCTGGAAGAACTCCGGCTTGCGGTAGGGGACAATGAATTCGCCGAAGGCGCCGTCCGGAACGCCGTGCAAGCCGAGCATGCCCTTGTAGATCTCGACCGCCGCGGTCATGCTTTCCGCGCGGAACACCACCCAGGCGATCATCACGCAGAGAAAAGTGAGCAGCCAGCCCAGCACCTTGGCAATACGACCCGGTGGCACGTTGCGCCGCACCTTGGCATTCCACAGGTGGTTGACCATGAGGTAGCCCCCGTGCAGCGCGCCCCAGATCACGAAGGTCCAGGCCGCACCGTGCCACAAGCCGCCCAGCAGCATGGTCAGGAACAGGTTGATGTAGCGCCGCGTCTGCCCCTTGCGGTTGCCGCCCAGCGGCACGTAGAGGTAATCGCGCAGGAAGGTCGACAGTGAGATGTGCCAGCGGCGCCAGAACTCGATGATGTTGGTCGACTTGTAGGGCGAGTTGAAGTTGAGCGGCAGCCGGACGCCAAGGCACAACGACAGGCCCACCGCCATGTCGGAGTAGCCCGAGAAATCGAAGTAGATCTGCATCGTGTACGCGAGCACGCCAAACCACGCCGTGTAGAGCGAAGGCATGACGCCGCCGTGCACGCCGTTGAACACCATGTCGGCGTACTGGCCCATCTTGTCGCCGATGAGCAGCTTCTTGGCCAGGCCGAAAGTGAAGATCGCCAGCCCCAGCGCGACCTTGTTCGGGTCGACGCGGTAGGTCGAGGGGTTGGCGAATTGCGGCATCATCTGCGCGTGATGCAGCACCGGCCCCGCGATCAGGTGCGGAAAGTAGGTCACGAAGAGCGCGTAGTGCACGAAGCTGCGCTCATGCACCTTGCCCTGCCAGCAGTCGACCAGGAAGGCGATCTGCGTGAAGGTGTAGAACGAAATACCGATCGGCAATGCGATGTGCAGCATTTCGATGGGCGAGGTGCCGGCTGCCGTCAACGCGTCGTTCACGTTCGCGATGAAGAAGTTCGCGTACTTGAAGATGCCCAGCACCACGAGATTGGCCGTCAACGCCAGCACCAGCATGCGCTTGCGCTGCTTGTCGGAGCGGCCGGGCTGAGGCGTGAGTCGCTGGGCCGACCAGTAGTTGAAGCAGATCGACAGCACCAGCAAAGGCATCGCCTTCACGCTCCACCACCCGTAGAAGAACAACGACGCCAGGGCCAGGAAGCCGGCTGCGGCCCGGATGTTGTGCTTGCCGATGAGGAAGAACCCGATCAGCACGACCGGGAAGAAGGCAAAGATGAACGCGTAGGAGTTGAAAAGCATCGAATCGTGTGGCGTTGCCCGGTCAATCCGGAGGCGCGTCTTGTGGGTGCAACTGCTTGCCGGTGCGACGCCGGCGAGAGCGCAATTATGGCGCGCCGCTGCCCATCCACCGCAGCCAGAGCGCCTCGACCTCGGCATCGAGCTGCGCGAGGCTCAGGCCCTCGTTGAAGATCACTGCATCGGCTGCGGCGCGCCTGGCCTCGCGGCTGGCCTGCTGCGCGATTACCGAGCGCACCGCTTCCTCCGACCAGCCGGAGCGCGCCATCACGCGGCCCATCTGCGTGGCCTCGGTGGCATCGACCACCAGCACCCGATCCACGCGCGCGCGCCAGCGGCCCGACTCGACCAGCAGCGGCACATCGAACACGACGATGTCATGGCCTTGCGCCTGCGCCGCCTGCTGGTCGCAGGCCGTGCCGATCAGCGGGTGCAGGATGGCCTCCAGCCGGCGCTTGGCGGACGCGTCCTGGAACACGATCTGGCGCATGCGGTCCCGGTCCAGGGCGCCGTCGTCCTGGACCACATCCTGGCCGAACTGCGCCGCGATGGGCGCCATCGCCTGCCCACCCGGCAAGGTGAGCGAGCGGGCGATCGCATCCGTGTCGATCAGCGCGGCGCCGCGCTGCACCAGCATGCCTGCGACCGTGCTCTTGCCGCTGCCGATCCCGCCGGTCAGGCCGATGCGACGCATGCCGCGGGCTCTCTCGCGCAAAGGTGAAGGCATTTCCCCGGGTGCTCAGAACTGCGGAAGGGGAAACGCGAACGGCGCCAGCAGGCGCACCGCGTGCGGCCCGAGCACGAAACACACGATCCCCGTGCCGGCCAGGCAGGGGCCGAAGGAAATTGGAATGTCCTTGTGCGCCACCTTGCCGACGATCCGCAGCACGACCCAGAGAATGACGCCCACGATGGACGACACCAGCACGATCGCCAGCAGGTAGTCGGCCCCCAGCCATGCACCGAGCGCCGCCAGCAACTTGAAGTCGCCGTGTCCCATGCCTTCCTTGCCGCGGACCTTCTGGAACAGCGTGGCAACCACCCAGAAGAACATGTAGCCTGTGAAGGCGGCCCAGACGGCCGAGTTCAACGTCACCCCGGTCCATCCGAGCGCCGCGCCGACCAGCCCCAGCCACAACAGGGCGTAGGTGTATTCGTCCGGCAACAGTTGCGTGTCGAGGTCGATCAGGAACTGGCAGACCAGCAGCGCGTTGAAGGCGGCCCAGAGCCCGCCCACGGGGCTGAGGCCGAAGCGCCATCCCACCAGCGCGAACAAGGCCGCGACGGACAGCTCGACCAATGGATAGCGGATGCTGATGCCGGCCTTGCAGGCGGAGCACTTGCCGCGCAACAGCAGGTAGCTCAGCACCGGAATGTTCTCGTACCAGCGAATCGTGTGTCCGCAGGCGCCGCAGCGCGAGCGCGGCGCCGACAGGCTCAGCGGCGGCAGCGCCTCGATCTGCGCCAGCGCCGGCGTCGCGGCGGCTTCCAGCGCGGGCGGCGTGGCCGACTTGTCGCCGAACACCAGCGTCCACAAGCTCGGCTGCTCTGGCGACGGCGTCAGCGCGGCCACCGAATCCGTCAGCCAGTCGCGATACATCATCGCCGGCTTGCGGTAGACCACGACATTGAGAAAGCTGCCGATCAACAACCCGAGCAGGCCGGCCGCCACCGCGGCCTCAGCCCCTGCCGACAACCACATCAGACGACCTGGCCGAGCTTGAAGATGGGCAGGTACATCGACACCACGATGCCACCGATGATGACGCCGAGGATCACGATGATGATGGGCTCCATCAGGCTCGAAAGCCCGGCCACCATGTCGTCCACTTCCGATTCGTAGAAGTCGGCGGCCTTGCCGAGCATGTGGTCGATCGAGCCGGATTCCTCGCCGATGGCGGTCATCTGCAGCACCATCGACGGGAAGATGTTGGCATTGGTCATTGCCGCAGTCAGGCTGGTGCCGGTCGAGACTTCCTGCTGGATCTTCACCGTGGCATCGGCATACACCGAGTTGCCCGACGCACCACCGACCGAGTCGAGCGCCTCGACCAGCGGCACGCCGGCTGCGAACATGGTCGCGAGCGTGCGCGTCCAGCGCGCGATGCAGGACTTGTCGATCAGCGTGCCGAAGATCGGCAGCTTGAGCAGCAAGCGGTCCATGAACTTCTGCACGCGCTCGTTGCGCTTCCAGGCCTGCATGAAGAAATAGAGGCCGCCGCCGATCACGCCGAAGATCAGCCACCAGTAGGACACGAAGAATTCGCTGATCGCCATCACGATCAACGTGGGCGCAGGCAGGTCGGCGCCGAAGGAGCTGAACACCTGCTTGAAGGCCGGGATCACGAAGATCATGATCACCGCGACCACCACGAAGGCCACCACGATCACCGAGGTCGGATACATCAGCGCCGACTTGATCTTGGACTTGATCGCCTCGGTCTTTTCCATGTAGGTGGCCAGGCGGTCGAGCAACTCTTCCAGGATACCGGCCGCCTCACCCGCTTCGACCAGGTTGCAGTACAGGTTGTCGAAGTACTTCGGGAACTTGCGGAACGCAGCCGACAGCGAGGTGCCCGTCTCCACGTCGCCGCGGACGTCGTTGAGCAGCTTGGCCACGCTCGGATTTGCATTGCCCCGGCCGACGATGTCGAAGGCCTGCAGCAGCGGCACGCCGGCCTTCATCATGGTCGCAAGCTGGCGCGTGAAGATCGCAATGTCCTTCGGCTTGATGGACTTGCCCGAGCGCATCTTGCGCTTCTTGATCTTGGTGGCCAGTACACCCTGGCGCCGCAACGAGGCCTGCACCTGGTTCTCGCCCGATGCGCGCATCTCGCCGCGCACCTGCTTGCCATTGCGGTCCCGACCTTCCCATTCGAAGATCGTTTCCTTGATGTTCCTGACGGATGTTGCAGTTGCCATTCAGTCCTCGTGCGCCGTGTTACTCGTTGGTGACCGCCACCACTTCTTCAAGTGATGTCAGCCCCTGCATGACCTTTTTCAGACCGGACTGGCGCAATGAGCGCACACCCTCGGCCTCGGCCTGCCTGGCAATGTCCAGGGCACTGCCGTCGCGCAGGATGATTTCCTGGATCTTTTCGCTGATCGGCATCACCTGGTAGATACCGACGCGGCCCTTGTAGCCACCATTGCAGGCGCTGCAGCCGACCGGGCGGTATGGCTTCCAGGTGCCGTCGACGTCGCGATCCTTGAAGCCGGCATCGATCAGCGCCTTGCGTGGCACCTCGTGCGCCTCGCGGCACACGGTGCACAGGCGGCGGGCCAGGCGTTGCGCGGTGATCAGGATCACGCTGGACGCGATGTTGAACGGCGCGATGCCCATGTTGCGCATCCGCGTCAGCGTCGTCGGAGCGTCGTTGGTATGCAGCGTGGACAACACCAGATGGCCGGTTTGCGCGGCCTTGATCGAGATGTCGGCGGTTTCCAGGTCGCGGATTTCGCCGACCATGATGATGTCCGGATCTTGGCGCAGGAAGGCGCGCAGGGCCGTGGCAAAGGTCAGCCCCGCCTTCTCGTTCACATTGACCTGGTTGACGCCGGGCAGGTTGATTTCCGACGGATCTTCCGCGGTCGCGATGTTCACGCCCGGCTTGTTCAGCAGGTTCAGGCAGGTGTAGAGCGAAACGGTCTTGCCGGAGCCCGTCGGGCCGGTCACCAGCACCATGCCGTAGGGGCGGGCGATGGCCGAGAGCAGGCGTTCCTTCTCGTCGGCGTCGTAGCCGAGCGCGTCGATGCCGAGGCGGGCGCTGCTCGGGTCCAGAATCCGGATCACGATCTTCTCGCCGAACAGCGTCGGCAAGGTGCTGACCCGGAAGTCGATCACGCGGTCCGGGCCGATCTTGAGCTTCATCCGGCCGTCTTGCGGAATACGCTTCTCGGAGATGTCCAGCCGCGAGATCACCTTGATGCGCGAGGCCAGCTTGTCCTTGATGACGATGGGCGGCGTGGCGATCTCGCGCAATTCGCCGTCGACCCGGAAGCGCACGCGGTACTGGGTCTCGTAGGGCTCGAAGTGGATGTCCGATGCGCGCATGCTGAACGCATCGATCAGCATCTTGTGCAGGAAGCGCACCACCGGCGCGTCTTCGACTTCCGCGACCGCCTGCTCGGTGTCGGCGGCCTCGGTGGCCGCATCGTCGAATTCGAACTCGGCGCCGACGATGTTGTCGATGGTTTCCGCAGCGCTGACCGCGGCGGCCTCGACCATGCGCGAGAGCTTGTCGTACTCGGCAATGACCCAGTCGACGCCCATCTGCGAGGCGAACTTGATCTTTTCCGCGGCTTGCTGGTCGGATGGATCGGCCGTGGCGACGATGAGACGATTGCTCCGCTTGCTCAGCACCACGATGCGGTAGGCCTGGCAAAGCTTGGGGTCGAGCAGGTCCTTTGGCAGGCGCTGCTGGTCGATCGCGTCGAGGTCCAGCAAGGGCGCGCCGAACGCGTTGGACAGCGTGTGGGCCAAGTCCGCCGCAGACACGGCACCGGTGCCCGTGAGTTCCGCAATGAAGCTCGTTCGGCTCGATTGCGACTTCTGGTAGATCTCTTCAGCCGTCCTTGCCGCCAGCTTGCCAGCCGATATCAGCGCGCGGGCCAGCCCTGGCAGCGCGATGGGCGGGTTTTCTTTGGCAAGGGGATCGGCTGCGGCCATTCAACGATTGTAAAAAACGTGAAAAATTGATTCACGATCATCGCTGATCGACCCTATGCTGTAAATCGCAGCCGTGCAACAGTGGCAACAGTCTGAGAAGCATTTGGCAATTCACAGCCACATGTGGCTGGTCGGGGTGAGAGGATTCGAACCTCCGGCCTCTACGTCCCGAACGTAGCGCTCTACCAGGCTAAGCTACACCCCGATTGTTGCGAAAAACAGAGAAACGACCCGCGTAAGACTTTAGGTAACTTAGGTGCGACGCTCAAGCAACTGAGCCGCCAATTGTAGCAAACCTTGCGAGTACGAATTCGAAGGCAGGCCTCGCAAGGCATCGATGGCGCGTTGTGCCTCTGCTGCTGCTGCTGCGCGGGTGGCGTCCAGGGCGCCCGTGGCGCGCACGATTGCCACGATGGCGGGTAGCTTCTCGGTGTCGCCGGCTTCGATGGCGTTGCGAATGAGCGTGCTGCCTTCCGGCGTCGCGCGTTGCATGGCCAGGATCAGCGGCAGCGTGGCCTTGCCTTCGCGCAGGTCGTCGCCGAGGTTCTTGCCGGTTTCGCTGGCGTCGCCGGCGTAGTCGAGCACGTCGTCGATCACCTGGAATGCGGTGCCCAGCGCCTGCCCGAAGGTGGCGCAGGCTTCCTCCACGGCGGGCGTGCTGCCCGCGAGAACGGCCGCCAGGCGGGTGCTGGCCTCGAACAGTTTGGCCGTCTTCGAGCGGATCACGCGCAAATACGCCGCCTCGTCGAGCGTGGCGTCGTGCATGTTCATCAATTGCAGGACCTCGCCTTCGGCGATCACGTTGGTCGCTTCGGCCAGGATCTGCATCACTCGCATGTTGTCGGCGTCCAGCATCATCTGGAACGCGCGCGAGTAGAGGAAGTCGCCAACAAGCACGCTGGCCGGGTTGCCGAATGATTCGTTGGCCGTCGCGCGACCGCGGCGCAGCGTCGACTCGTCGACCACGTCGTCGTGCAGCAGCGTGGCGGTGTGGATGAACTCGACCACGGCCGCCAAATTGAAGCGCTGCGCACCGCGATAGCCGAGCGCGCCGCTCATCAATAGAAGCAGCGCCGGGCGCAAGCGCTTGCCGCCCGCCGAGATGATGTAGCGTGAAACCTCGCTGACCAGTGGAACGCCGGTGTCGAGTCGCGTGGCAATCACGCGGTCGACCTCGCCCATGTCTTCGGCGATCAGGTCAAGTACGGCGTTGGTGGAAGAAGCAGCAGGGGTGACTGACAAAGCGAATGCGCCAGGCGCCGGAGAGGGGTGGTATCTGAAGTCGGCCTGCGGGGGCCGGGTTGGCCGGGGATTATAGGGAGCGCCCCACCCGCCTCCCGTGAGCGCTAAATGCCAGTTAGCGTTGGCTGACAATTCCGGGCTATAATCTTGGGCTCTGCGGAAATTCGTCCGTGGAGCCATCACCCCTTCACAGGGACAAAGAGGTCATTACATGTACGCGGTCATAAAAACCGGCGGCAAGCAGTATCGCGTTGCTTCCGGCGAAAAAATTAAAGTAGAACAGATTGCTGCGGACGTAGGCCAGGAAATCGTGATCGATCAGGTTCTCGCAGTCGGCAACGGCTCGGACATCAAGATCGGCGCGCCCCTGGTGTCCGGCGCAACGGTGACAGCCACGGTGCTGTCGCACGGCAAGCACGACAAGGTGCACATCTTCAAGATGCGCCGTCGCAAGCACTATCAGAAACGTCAAGGCCATCGCCAGCAGTTCACCGAACTGCAAATCGGCGCGATCGCCGGTTAAGGAGCTGAAATGGCACAGAAAAAAGGCGGCGGCTCAACGCGAAACGGGCGCGATTCCAAGCCCAAGATGCTCGGCGTGAAGGCGTTCGGCGGCGAACTGATCAGCGCAGGCTCGATCATCGTGCGCCAGCGTGGCACCCAGTTCCACCCCGGCGTGAACGTCGGTTTGGGCAAGGACCACACGCTGTTCGCCCTGGTCGACGGCCACGTGTCGTTCGGCCACAAGGGTGCCTTGAACAAGCACACGGTCAACGTGACGCCTGCGGCTTGAGCCCAGGTCACTTCGACCCGCTTCGAAGCCCCGCTCGTCGGGGCTTTTTTGTTTTTGCCCCGGTTGCGGGGCCCTCACTCTGTAGACTGCACATCCCATGAAGTTCGTTGACGAAGCCTTCATCGACATCGCCGCCGGCGATGGCGGCAACGGCTGCGTGTCGTTCCGCCATGAGAAGTACAAGGAGTTCGGCGGCCCGAACGGCGGCGACGGTGGTCGTGGTGGCCACGTCTTCGCGGTGGCCGACCCCAATCTCAACACGCTGGTCGACTTTCGCTATTCGCGCCGCCACGATGCCAAGCGCGGTCAGCACGGCATGGGCTCCGACATGTTCGGCGCGGCGGGCGACGACATCACGCTGAAGATGCCGGTGGGCACGATCATCACCGACGCCGAGACCGGCGAAGTGCTGTACGAGTTGCTGGTGCCGGGCGAGGTCATCACCATCGCCAAGGGCGGCGACGGCGGCTTCGGCAACATGCGCTTCAAGAGTGCGATCAACCGCGCGCCGCGGCAGAAGACGCCGGGCTGGCCCGGCGAGAAGAAGAGCCTGAAGCTCGAGCTCAAGGTGCTCGCCGATGTCGGTTTGCTCGGCATGCCCAATGCAGGCAAGTCGACCCTGATCAGCGCCATCTCGAATGCGCGACCGCGCATCGCAGACTACCCGTTCACGACCCTGCATCCGAACCTGGGCGTGGTCCGGGTGGGGCCGGAGCAAAGCTTCGTGGTGGCGGACCTGCCCGGCCTGATCGAAGGCGCATCCGAAGGCGCGGGCCTGGGCCACTTGTTCCTTCGCCACTTGCAGCGCACTCGCTTGCTGCTGCACGTGATCGACATGGCCCCCTTCGACGACAGCATCGACCCCGTGGCGCAGGCCAAGGCGATCGTCGGGGAACTGAAGAAGTACGACGCGGCGCTGTATCAGAAGCCGCGCTGGCTGGTGCTCAACAAGCTCGACATGGTGCCGGCCGATGAGCGTGCCGCGCTCGTGAAGGACTTCGTCAAGCGGCTGCGCTTCAAGGGACCGGTGTTCGAAATCTCCGCGCTGACGCGTGAAGGCTGCGAACCCCTGGTCAAGGCGATCTACAAGCATGTGAAGGCCGAGCAGGTTGCCGAGCAGGCGCCGGCGGAAGTCGATCCGCGCTTTGCGACGGAGCCGCCAGAGCCGGGTCCCGCAGCGTCCGCCCCGCGCGGCGGATCGGGTCGGGCTGGCAAGGCCACGTCGATTTCAGAGCCGCCGCCCGAATCCGCCTGAGTTTCTCGCGCCTTTTGCAGCCATCGAGAAGGTGGCTTCCTTCGATTCCAATCCCAGATCGCTCTCTCTGACATGACCCAACGTCCCCGTTCCACAGTCCTGCGTGATGCGCGCCGCATCGTGGTCAAGGTTGGCTCGAGCCTGGTCACCAACGAAGGCCGTGGCCTCGATGAAGGCGCGATCGGCGAGTGGTGTCGTCAACTCGCGGCCCTGGTGCGCGATGGCCGCGAAGTCGTGATGGTGTCGAGTGGCGCGATCGCCGAGGGGATGAAGCGCCTCGGCTGGCGCACTCGCCCGCATGAGGTGCATGAACTGCAGGCGGCGGCTGCCGTCGGGCAGATGGGGCTCGCACAGATGTACGAGACCAAACTGCGCCAGAACAACCTGGGCAGCGCGCAAGTCTTGCTGACCCACGCCGACCTGGCGGACCGCGAGCGCTATCTCAATGCGCGCTCGACCCTGGTGACCTTGCTCGCGCACGGCGTGGTGCCGGTCATCAACGAGAACGACACGGTGGTCAACGACGAGATCAAGTTCGGCGACAACGACACCTTGGGCGCGCTGGTTGCGAACCTCGTCGAAGCGGATGCGCTCGTCATCCTGACCGATCAGAAGGGCCTGTACACGGCGGACCCGCGCAAGGATGCCTCGGCCACCTTCGTGCACGAGGCCGTGGCCGGCGACCCGGCGCTCGAGGCGATGGCGGGCGGCGCCGGTTCCAGCCTGGGGCGCGGCGGCATGATCACCAAGATCCTCGCGGCCAAGCGCGCCGCAGCATCCGGCGCCTCGACAGTGATTGCCTGGGGCCGCGAGCAGGACGCGCTGCTGCGGCTGGCGGCGGGCGAAGCCATCGGCACCTTGCTGGTCGCGCAGACCGCCAAGCACCAGGCGCGCAAGCGCTGGATGGCCGATCACCTGCAGATGCGCGGCGCGGTGACAGTGGACAACGGTGCGGCGGCCAAGCTGCGGGCCGAGGGCAAGAGCCTGTTGCCGATCGGCATGACGGCGGTGGAGGGCGATTTCTCGCGCGGGGACGTGATCGCAGTGCGCGACCCGGCAGGCGCCGAGCTGGCCCGGGGGCTGGCCAACTATTCGAGCGCCGAAGCGCGGCTGCTGTGCCGCAAGCCCTCCGGTCAGATCGAAAGCCTGCTCGGCTATGTGGCCGAGCCGGAGATGGTGCACCGGGACAACATGGTCCTGATGCAGAAGGCATGAATCTTCCTGCTGCCGACATCGATCTCGGCGCCCTCGCTGCGGAATCTTGACGCTTCTGCGCCCCCTCCAGGGATCAAGTCCAGACGGCAAGCCGCATCGACTTGAAAAGGCCGGAAACGTCGCCTACTCGACCTCGCGCACGGGCTTGCGCAGCATCTGCACGGTTTCCTGGACCGACACTTGCGTCCCATGGCCGCGGCAGAGACCCTGGTAGGTCAACTGCCTCACGTAGCCTGACCTGATCTGCCGGTAGGGCTTCCATTCGGCGTTCACGGTTTCGTCCCACTTGCCGTCATTGAAGCGGGCATAGGTCTTGACCTCCTCCGTGGAGCAGCGAACGCCTTCGTAATACGCGTTGGTGGCGCCGCCTCGACCGCTGCTCGCGACCACCACGTACCGGACCACGCCATCCTTGGTGATTGCGATGGTTGCCGGATCGATGCTGAACTTGAGTTCCGTGCGTCCCTGCACGTCGATGGCGATCGCCCGACTCTCCGCAAATGCCGGCGGAGGCGGCACGTCGGTTTCCTTCCACTCCGCATCGCTGGCCGTCACCGTTGGCGGCGGGGGCGATCCGGCCTGCGCCCAGTCGGGGTTGTCACGGTTGCGTCCGCTGGAGGACGCGCATGCGGCAAGGAAACAGCAGGCGGAAAGGGCGAGCGCAAGCTCAGCGCTGCGTCGGCAGGAATGGCGCGTTGTGGGGAGAGGACTCATCGCTCGCGGAAGAAAGATTGGGGTTCGGATCGAATGTGCCGCCCGGTGGCAGATCCATGCCGGCGGGTGCGCCCGCATCGAACGGGTGGCGATCGAATTCCCGCCCTCGCACGTTGCTGCGCAAGAAGCGGTTGCGGAAGTCCTGGCGCGGCAGGTAGCGCGCCAGTTCTGTGAGGGCCATTTCATAGACGCCGCGCTTGAACTCGACGACGACATCGAGCGGCACCCAGTAGTCGTGCCAGCGCCAGGCGTCGAACTCCGGATGATCCGTCGCCCGAAGGTTGAGATCCCAGTCGTGCCCCGTCAATTGCAGCAAGTACCAGATCTGTTTCTGGCCTTTGTAGTGACCGCGTGCGTCACGGCGGATGAACCGATCCGGCACCTCGTAGCGCAACCAGTCGCGGGTACGGGCCACGATGCGCACATGCTCCGGCTGAAGGCCCACTTCTTCATGCAGCTCGCGGAACATGGCTTGTTCGGGGCTTTCGCCGCGATCAATGCCGCCCTGCGGGAACTGCCAGGAGTGGGTGCGTATGCGCTTGCCCCAAAAAACCTGGTTTCTCTGGTTGAGCAGGATGATGCCGACGTTGGGCCTGAAGCCGTCCCGGTCGAGCATAATCAAACCCCAAATTTCTATGAACTGAGTCGATTATGCACGCCGTGTTACGCACGGCAAGCGACCGGTTCGAAGGCCTTGCTGGCCCTTCATCACTCCTTACCAGTTCCTGACACGCAAGATGAAAGCATCCCGTTTCTTTGTCTCTACCCTCAAGGAAGCGCCGACCGACGCTGAAGTGGCGAGCCATCGCCTCATGATGCGCGCCGGCATGATCAAGAAGCTTGGGGCGGGCATCTATACCTATATGCCGATGGGCTTGCGCGTGATCCGCAAGGTCGAGGCGATCGTGCGCGAGGAGATGGACCGCGCCGGGGCCGTCGAGCTGGCCATGCCCGTGGTGCAGCCCGCCGAGCTGTGGCAGGAGAGCGGCCGCTTCGACAAGATGGGGCCGGAGCTGTTGCGCATCAAGGACCGGCATGACCGCGATTACGTGGTGCAGCCGACCAGCGAAGAGGTGGTGACCGACATCGCACGCCAGGAGATCCGCAGCTACAAGCAGTTGCCGCGCAACTTCTACCAGATCCAGACCAAGTTCCGTGATGAGCGCCGCCCGCGCTTCGGCCTGATGCGGGGCCGCGAGTTCACGATGAAGGACGCCTACAGCTTCGACCGCGACCTCACGGCGGCCAAGGTCAGCTACCAGAACATGGCGCAGGCCTACCGCCGAATCTTCGACCGCTTCGGCCTGACCTATCGCGCGGTAGCGGCCGACAGCGGCGCCATCGGCGGGGACATGAGCGAGGAGTTCCAGGTGATCGCCGCGACCGGCGAGGATGCGATCGTCTATTGCCCCGACAGCGACTACGCGGCCAACATGGAGAAGGCCGAGGCGATGGCGCCGGCCGGCCCGCGCCCCGCGGCTTCCAATGCGCTCGCGAAGACGCCGACGCCGGGCAAGGCCACCTGCGAAGACGTCGCCGTTCTGCTCGGCGTGCCCCTGGCTACCACCGTCAAGTCGCTGGTGCTCGCGACCGACAAGCTCGACGCCAAGGGCAACATCGTCGGCGCACAGGTCTGGCTGTTGCTGCTGCGCGGCGACCATGACATGAACGAGATCAAGGTCAGCAAGGTCCCTGGCCTCGATGCGGGCTTCCGCTTTGCATCGCTCGGCGAAATCGAGGAGCATTTCGGCTGCAAGCCCGGCTACCTCGGACCGCTGAACATGAAGAAGCCCGTCAAGCTGATCGCCGACCGTGAAGTGGCCGTGATGGCCGACTGGATCACGGGCGCCAACGAGGTCGACTTCCACATGACCGGCGTGAACTGGGGCCGCGATCTGCCCGAGCCGGACCTGGTCGCCGATCTGCGCAATGTGGTCGCGGGCGACCCGTCGCCCGACGGCAAGGGCGAACTGGCGATCGAGCGCGGCATCGAGGTCGGCCATGTGTTCGTGCTGGGCACCAAGTACAGCCGGGACATGAACGCCACCTTCCTCGACGAAGGCGGCAAGCCGCAGTTCCTGGAGATGGGTTGCTACGGCATCGGCATCACGCGGCTGCCGGCAGCGGCGATCGAGCAGAACCATGACGAGCGCGGCATCATCTGGCCGGACGCGATCGCGCCGTTCACCGTGGTCGTCTGCCCCATCGGCATGGATCGCAGCGCGGACGTCAAGGCCGCCGCGGAAGCGCTGTACGAAGAGCTTCGCGGCGCAGGCGTCGACGTGCTGCTGGATGATCGCGGCGAGCGCCCCGGTGCGATGTTTGCCGACTGGGAGCTGATCGGCGTGCCGCACCGGATCGTCGTGTCCGACCGCGGCATCAAGGAAGGCCAGTACGAGTACCAGCATCGCCGCGACACGGCTGCGACCAAGGTGCCGGCGGCGGAGGCTGCGGCCCACATCCGGGCCAAGCTCGCGGCATGAACGCCGCCCGGCCGCTCCAAAGGCGCTCACACCGCAGCGCGCAGCGCGGAGGTTGTCCGGTGTCCGGATCGCCGGAGGTCTACAGGTGAGTCTTTCGCGGCGTTCATGCCTGGGCGCCGCGGCAGCCGGTGCGCTGTCGATGGCGCTGCCGCGCATGGCATTGGCCGGGGCGCAACTGGAGGAGCCGATGATCGACGCGGTGCGCAATGCGCTGACGGCGTCGATACACAGCAGCGCGCCGCCGATCCCGGAGTTCAATGACACCGCGTCGAGGCTGGCCTACCTGCGATGGCTCGGCGAGATGAGCGAGCGCCTGAAGAAGAAGCTGCCGGAGCCTCAGGCGCGCATCGAGTTCCTGCAGACGGTCTGGTACGAGACCCGTCGCTCGGCGCTGGAAGTGAGCCTGGTGCTGGGTCTGATCCAGGTGGAGAGCAACTTCCGCAAATTCGCGGTGTCCAGCGCCGGGGCGCGCGGCCTGATGCAGGTGATGCCGTTCTGGACGCGTGTGATCGGCGATGGTGATGCGGCGCAGTTGTTCCGCATGCAGACCAACCTGCGCTTCGGCTGCGTCATCCTGCGCCACTACCTGGGCCTGGAAAACGGCGACCTGTTCCTGGCGCTGGGCCGCTACAACGGCAGCCGGGGCAAGTCGCCCTATCCGGATGCCGTGTTCGCCAACCAGCGCAACTGGAAGTTCGTGGATCGTCCGTCAGCCGATTGAACCGGTGCCGCGCGTGACCATCACCTGGTCGATCCGGTAGCTGTCCACGTCCATCACCTCGAAGGTGTGGCCGCCCGCGACGACGCGGTCCGTGCGCCGTGGCACGCGGCGCAGCATCACCATGAGGAAGCCGGCCATCGTCTCGTATTCATCGGCATGGGGGAGGGTCTCGATGTCGAGTGCGCGCAGCACGTCCTGGATCGGGGTCACGCCATCGATCAGCCAGGAATTGTCGTCGCGACGGATGATCTGCGGTTCCTCGTCGAGGCCGCTGACCAGGTCGCCCATCACCGTGCTCATCACGTCGTTGAGCGTGATCACTCCGACGACAAGGCTGTATTCGTTGACGATGATCGCGAAGTCCTCGTGCGCCTGCTGAAACTGCTCGAGCACCTCGGTGAGCGAGAGCCGGTCGGGCACCACGAGCGCCTTGTGCAGAGGCACGCCCTGGTCGAGCGCCAGCGGCTGGCCGCTCAGCACGCGCTGGAACATGTCCTTGGCATCGACATAGCCGAGCACATGGTCGATGTCGCCATCGCAGACCGGATAGGCGGAGAAGGGCTCGGCCACGATGCGGGCGCGCAGCACGGACTCGGGGTCGTCCTTCTGGAACCATGCGATGCGGTCGCGCGAGGTCATGACGCTGCTGACGAGGCGCGTGTCGAGTTCGAACACGTTGGCGATCACCTGCTGCTCCCGTACGGCCAGCACGCCGGCACGGGCGCCGGCCTCGGTCATGGCGAGGATGTCTGCGGAGGTGATCTTCTCGTCGCGCTGCAGCGGCATGCCGAGCAGCTTGAACAGGCCATCGGTGCTGCGCGTGAACAGCCACACCAGCGGCTTGAAGGTGGTGATGAGCACATTCATCGGCCCGACCATGCGCACGGCCAGGCGCTCCGGATCGGACATGCCCAGGCGCTTGGGGAACAGGTCGGCGAACACCAGGAACAGCGAGATCACCACGACGAAGGAACAGGCGAATGCCCAGCGCGCAGCCGCTTCCGGGCTCGTCCATTGCTCGAACACTTGCACGAACCAGGGGGAGAACGCGCCTTCGCCCACCACGCCACCGAGGATCGCGACCGCGTTGAGGCCGATCTGCACGACGGTGAAGTAATGGCCGGGCTGCTCCTGCACACGCAGCACACGATCGGCGCGCGGATCGCCCTCGTCAGCCATCTGGCGCAGTCGCAGGCGGCGCGACGCGGCGAGCGAGATCTCGGCAAGCGAGAAGAAAGCACTCGTCGCGATGAGGAGGGCAATGAGGAAGAGGCTTTGGGTCAGGGACATGGCACGATCTCTACAGACCGTGATGGTGCCACGACCTGGACGGGGCTCCGGACAAGTCCTGCGCAGGACCTGTCCCGGGCAGCCTGCCCAGCCACCAAGCTATTGCACGAACCCCATGCGGCTCTTGTTCGCGCTGGCGCGTGGCAGGTCGTCGACGCGCACTTCGTCGCGGTGCGCGAGGCGCGCGTTGCCGAAGCCGGTCATCAGCGCGCGGCGCATCTCGCGTGGCGCCAGCGTGGCCAGTTGGTCGATGACGTCGTCCGAGGGCTCCGGGTTGAGCAGGCGGCCCCAGTCGTGTTCGGCGCGGATCGATGCATAGAGGCTGCGCGCGATCTGGCGCGAGGCCTCGGGCGTGGGCACCTCGATCTCGAACACGTTCATGCGGTTGAGGATCGGCTCGGGAATGTTGCGCTCGTCATTGGCCGTGGTGATCCAGATGACCTGGCTGGCGTCGATGGGGATCTCTGCGAACTCGTCGATGAAGTTGTGGGCGGTGTCGTGCTCCAGCAGGTTGTAGAGCGCGCCGAGCGGGTCGTATTGGGCGTCGGCGCCAGCCTTGTCGATCTCGTCGACCACCATGACCGGGTTGGCGTACTGGCCGTCGACCAGCGTCTCGAACACCTTGCCCGGCTTGGCGCCCTTCCATTGCGAGGATGAGCCCGAGAGCAGCCAGCCCGCGGTCATCGAGTTCATCGGCACGAGGGACATGCCGGTGCCGAGCAATTCGGCCAGCTTCTTCGCGAAGTGCGTCTTGCCGATGCCGGGCGGGCCGAGCAGGAGCATTGGCGTGACTTCGAGGCCGTCGCGGCTGTCCTGCGCGAGCGCCACGTGCCGCCGCACGTCGTCGAGGACTTCGGTGAAGTTGGGCAATTGCGCGTAGAGGGCGGCCATCTCGGGCACGCCGCTGGGCTTGACCTGGAAGCGCTCCGGACCGCGCTCGAGCATGCGTTCGTAGGTGGTGCGGAGGTTTTCGTGGTCCCGGTCGGGCAGCTTGGCGAGCTTGCGCTCGACGTCGTGCGTCTGGAACACGCTGCGCAGGTTGGCCACCGGCAGCTGGAAGGCAGGGGAAGCGGGGACGAGACTGCGGGAATCCATGAGACACCTCCGGTTTCGAACACTTCGATACAGCAGCATAAGCCGTGCCCGAAGCCGGTGTCTGTCTAAGTTTTCTCGTTTTCGGGTTTTTGCGACAGGGAATCGCAAGTCGCGTCGCTCGCCTACACGCCGCCGTGCGGGTGCGTGGGGTCGACCCAGAGCACGGTGTCCGGCTTTTCGACGGGCTCGATGTCGAGGTTGATGGCCACGGCCTGGCCGTCGCTGCGGCACAGCACGCAGTGCAGGGCCTCTGTCTCGCTGGCGTTGATTTCCTGGTGCGGCACGTAGGGCGGCACGTAGATGAAATCGCCGGGACCGGCTTCCGCGGTGAATTCCAGGTGCTCGCCCCAGCGCATGCGGGCCTTGCCGCTCACCACGTAGATCACCGACTCCAGGTGGCCGTGGTGGTGGGCGCCAGTCTTGGCGTTGGCATGGATGGTGACGGTGCCGGCCCAGAGCTTCTGCGCGCCAACGCGTGCGAAGTTGATGGCGGCCTTGCGGTCCATGCCCGGCGTTTGCGCGGTGTTGCCGTCAAGCTGATTGCCGGGGATGACGCGCACGCCGTCGTGCTTCCAGGCGGGTTCGCCGTCTTCGCCGTGCGAATGTTCGGCGTGATCGTGGCTCATGTCAGCTCAGCTCCCGTGCGCGGGCGGCGCTCATTGCCGCCTCGATCAGGCGGTGGCGTTGATGACCTGCTGCAACTCGCCGGACTCGTACATCTCCATCATGATGTCCGAGCCGCCGATGAACTCGCCCTTGACATAGAGCTGAGGAATGGTTGGCCACTGGCTGTATTCCTTGATGCCCTGGCGGATGCCGTCGTCTTCCAGCACGTTGACCGTCTTGAGCGATCGGGTGTCGACGCCGACGGCCTTGAGGATCTGGATGGCGCGGCCGGAGAAGCCGCACATGGGGAAGCTGGCATTGCCCTTCATGAAGAGCAGGATGTCGTTGGTCTTGACGAGGTCGTCGATGCGTTGCTGGGCGTCGCTCATGGGCAGGCTCCTTGGGTAGGTGGGTTGGGGCGGATTATTTCACCGTGTGCCAGATCGCGCCGGAGCAGCGGGCGATGCCGGCAAGGTCGTCGCGGCTTTGTGCGTCGGCGAAACCCCGTTCGGTGAGAAGGGCGCGGACGGCAGGGGCCTGGTCGAAGCCGTGTTCGAGCAGCAGCCAGCCGCCGTCGGCAAGGTGGGCGGGGGCTTGCCGGATGATCTGGCGGATGTCGTCGAGGCCATCCGGGCCGGAGGCGAGCGCGCTCAAGGGCTCGTGGCGCAGGGCGGCGAGGTGGGCGTCGTCAGCGGCGATGTAGGGCGGGTTGGAGACGATGAGGTCGTAGCCGGCGTCCGCGCCGGCCAGCCAGTCGGCCTGGGTGAATCGCACCGGAAGTCGAAGGCGCTTGGCATTGGCGCGTGCGACTTCCAGCGCGGCCGCGCTGGCGTCGACCGCATCGACTTTCGAGGCGGGGCGGGCGTGCTGGAGCGCCAGCGCGATCGCGCCGCTGCCCGTGCCGAGGTCCAGCACGCGCGATGCGGCCGAGGCCGACATGAGTGTGAGAGCCCAGTCGACCAGGGTTTCCGTGTCCGGCCGAGGGACCAGCACGCGCCCATCGACCTGCAGTGCGAGGCCGTGGAACTCCTTTTCGCCGAGCAGGTAGGCGGCAGGCTCGCCGGCGGCGCGGCGGGTGCAGAGCGCTTCGAATGAATTCCAAGCCGCCGGCGGCAGTTCGTCGGTGTCATGCGAGAGCAGCCACGCGCGCTCGTGCACTGGCCGGTCCAGCGCATGCAGCAAGAGCAATTGCGCATCGAGCCGGTCAACGCCGAGCGTTGCCGCCGCCCGCAGCGCTTGCACGATCGTCATCGTCATCGTCATCGACATCAGGCGGGCAGGACGGAGGATTCCAGCTCCGCCAACTGCTCGGCCTCGCGCGCCGCCTGCAGCGCAGCCAGCACTTCGCCGAGGTCGCCCTCCATGATCGCCAGCAGCTTGTAGAGCGTGAGGTTGATGCGGTGATCGGTGAGCCGGCCCTGCGGGAAGTTGTAGGTGCGGATGCGGTCGGAGCGGTCGCCGGTGCCGATCAGGCCCTTGCGCTCGGCCGCGTCCCTGGCGGCGCGTTCGCTGCGGTCCTTTTCCTGGATGCGTGCGGAGAGCACCTGCAGCGCCTTGGCCTTGTTGCGGTGCTGCGAGCGGTCGTCCTGGCACTCGGCCACGATGCCGGTCGGGATGTGCGTGATGCGCACGGCTGAGTCGGTCTTGTTGATGTGCTGGCCGCCGGCGCCGCTGGCGCGGTAGGTGTCGATGCGCAGGTCGGCCGGGTTGATCTGCACGGCGACCGCCTCGTCGGGCTCGGCCAGCACGGCGACGGTGCAGGCGCTGGTGTGGATGCGGCCTTGCGTCTCGGTGGCGGGCACGCGTTGCACGCGGTGGCCGCCCGATTCGAAGCGCAGCTTGCCGAACACGTCGTCGCCGATCACTCGGATCACGACTTCCTTGAAGCCGCCGAGTTCGCTGGGCGAATCGCTGACGATCTCGCAGCGCCAGCCGGCGCGCTCGCAGTAGCGCGTGTACATGCGCAGCAGGTCGCCGGCGAACAGCGCCGATTCGTCGCCGCCGGTGCCGGCGCGGATTTCGACGAAGGCGTTGCGCGCATCGTCAGGGTCCTTGGGCAGCAGCAGGCGTTGCAGTTCGTCTTCGAGCTTGACCAGCTCTTCCTCGGCGGAGGCGATTTCCTCCTGCGCCATCTCGGCCATGTCGGGGTCGTCCAGCATTTCGCGCGCGCCGGCCAGGTCGGTTTCGCGCTGCTTGAAGCGCAGGTAGCGCCCGGCGATCTGCGTGACCTGGGCGTGTTCCTTCGACAAGACCCGGTACTGGGCCATGTCGGCCATGATGTCTTCGCGCGAGAGCAGGAAGTCGAGTTCTTCGAGGCGCCGGGCGTAGCGGTCGAGTTGCTGGCGGAGGAAGGTTTTCATCGGGGTCGGGATTCGGAAATTCGGGAGCGGGAACCGAACGCAGAGGGCGCAAAGGTTTCGCAGAGTCGCAAAAGGATGCAAAGAAATTTTGGAGGTCCTTTTGCGACCTCCGCGGATCTTTGCGCCTTCTGCGTTCGGCTGTCCGCATTCGACAGCGGACGCGCGGGGCGTGAGAGCGTCGCTAACGCTCTTTGCGCAGGAACAGGCGCGACAGGGTCTGCGCCGTCTGCTCGCGCGCGGCGTTGTCGCCGGCATGCAGCTCGGCCATGGCGCCGTGGAGCATCTTCTGCGTGAGACCGCGCGACAAGGCTTCCAGGACCGTCTCGATGTCCTCGCCCTTGGCCAGCAGCTTGCGGGCGCGCGTCAATTCGAGCGTGCGCCATTCGTCGGCCTGGGCATTGAGCTGCTGGATCAGCGGCACCGTGCCGCGCTGGGCAAGCCAGTGCATGAAGCTCTGCACGCCCGCGTCGATGATGACTTCGGCCTGGGCGACGGCGGCCTGCCGGCTGGCCTGGCCTTGCTGCACGACCTGCGCGAGGTCGTCCACGGTGTAGAGGTAGACGTCTTCGAGCTTCTGGACTTCGGGCTCGATGTCGCGCGGCACGGCCAGGTCGACCATGAACATCGGCCGGTGCTTGCGTTGCTTGAGCGCACGCTCGACGGCGCCGAGCCCGATCAAGGGCAGCGTGCTCGCCGTGCAACTGACGACGATGTCGAATTCCGCCAGGCGGCCCGGCAGTTCGGCCAGTCGCATCGCTTCGCCGCCGAAGCGGGTCGCGAGCTTTTCGCCGCGTTCCAGGGTGCGGTTGGCAACCACGATGGATTGAGGCCGGCGCGCCGCGAAGTGCGTGGCGGCCAGGTCGATCATTTCGCCGGCGCCGACGAAAAGAACGCGGGTCTTGGCGAGGTCCTCGAACAACTGGGAGGCGAGCCGGACCGACGCCGCCGCCATGCTGATGGAATGGGCGCCGATCTCGGTCGCGGTGCGCACTTCCTTGGCCACGGCGAAGGAGCGCTGGAACAACTGGTTGAGGGTGGTGCCCAGGGCGCCGGCGGTTTCGGCGGCGCGCACGGCGTCCTTCATCTGGCCGAGGATTTGCGCCTCGCCGATCACCATCGAATCCAGGCCGCTGGCCACGCGGAAGGCATGGCGCGCGGCCTCGTCGTCGTGCAGCGCATAGGCATGCGAACGCAGCAGTGCGGGGGCGACGCCGCCGCTTTCGGCCAGCCAGCCGACCGTGTGGTCCAGCGCCATGTGCTCGGAGGCGCAATAGATCTCGGTGCGGTTGCAGGTGGAGATGATGGCCGCTTCGACCTGGGGATGCCGGTGGCTGCCGAAGGAGCTGCGCAGGCTGTGCAGGGTGGGGGCGATCTGGTCGAGGGCGAACGCGAAACGACCGCGCAGGTCGAGTGGCGCGGTCGTGTGGTTCAACCCAAGGGCCCAGACAGACATCCCTCGATTATAAAATTTTGGCGCGACCCCCGGGGCGCTGCATCCGCCATGCCCCCCAATCGTGCGGCGTAGAAATCTCTTTCCGACCCTTCCGATGTCCGCGCTCGACCTGCTGAACCACCTCCTGAACTTTGTCGCGCCGGCGTTCTTCGTCACAGCCGTGCTGGCGCTGCTGGCCGGCTTCCTGATGCCAACCCGGCCGCAAGCGCCCGCCCGATGGGTACAGTTTGCTATCAATCTCATAGCGGGTGTTGCCGTGCTGGCGGGTGGGCTCGCCTGGTTCGGGCACGACGGCATGATCGCGACCTATGCCGCGCTGGTGGTCGTTTGCGGCACCGGCCAGTGGTTGCTGGCGCAAGGCTGGCGGCGCTGAGGTTCAGGCCGACGCGGGCGGCGGCGGGCCTTCGGCGGGCGTGGCCATCGGCGTCGCGGCGCCGGAGGCGACCACCATGGTGGGCACGGAGAGCGGAAGGTCGGCCGTGCGCAAGGCGTCGAGGATCTCGAACAACAGGTCGCTGCGCACGCCACCGGCCAGGCGCGGGCTGGCCACGAACGCGATCGCCTGGAAGATCAGCGCGCCGCCTTCGACGCCTTCCAGCGTGACCGAGGGCGCCGGCGTCGGCAGCACCTCGGAATGCGTGTTGCACGCGGCCAGCATCAGGGCGCGGACCTTCTTCGCATCGGTCGACAGTGGCATGGGCAGGCGAATCAGCACGCGGCCCTCGGCATTGGCCAAGGTCATGTTGCGCACGATCTTGGTGATGAACTCCGAGTTGGGCACGATCAGCGTCGAGCGGTCACCCAATTGGATCTCGGTAGCACGCACGTTGATGCGCCGCACATCGCCCTCCGATGTGCCCAGCACCACCCAGTCGCCGACCTTGACCGGCCGCTCGGCCAGCAGGATCAGCCCCGAAATGAAGTTCTGCACGATCGCCTGCAGGCCGAAGCCGATGCCCACCGACAGCGCACTCGCCACCCAGGCGATGCGGTTGATGCCGATGCCCAGCGCCGACAGCGCGAACGCCACCACCGTCACGCTGCCGACGTAGCCGAGCAGCGTCGATATCGAGCTTTGCATGCCGGGCTCGAGCGTGGTGCTCGGCAGGTAGCGTTGCGAGAGCCAGCGCTTGAGCACGCGCACCGCGATGAAGCCGGCCACGGCCACGCCGAGCGCGCTGAAGATGGCGCCGGGCACCAGGACGAATTCACCGATCTTGAAGCCGGAACCGAACTGCCCGCTGCGCTGGAACACCTCGCCGGGTCCGCTGCCCAAGGGCGCCATCAAGGCGATCAGCATGTAGAAGAAGACCGCCACGCGGCTGGCGCCGGAGAGCAGTACGGCGGCCTGGTCGAGCGTCTGCGGCGCGAAGCCGAAGCTCTTCTGCAATCGCATGCCGAACCTGCTCTTCGACGAGACGACCGCGGTGAAGAGGTCGTCCGAGAACTTGAACATCACGTACGACGCAGCCGCGACGATGCCGCCCCAGGTCAGCTGGCCGGCCAGGAAGCTGGCGAGCGCGACAAAGCCGATGGCCACCAGCACCCAGATGACGACGATCACGACCATCACCGCGCTCAGCAGCACGCCGACCCAGATCGGCCGGTCGACGGGCACCGGCGCATCGGCTGTGGTTGCGCCGGGCGGGGCCGGCGGCGGTACGGCGTCCGGCCCCAGTCGCAGCACGATCGCGGCAATCAGCGCCGTGAGCGCAAGCGCGGTGATCACGTGCGTCGCCAGCACGGCGGCAAAGCTCGCATCGATCACGGCGTTGACCTGGGCCGGCGCCCACACCATGGCGCCGATGACCCCGATGAGCCAGGGGTAGGGCGCAAGCCGCCGCGCCATGTCGTCCGACATCGGCGGCAGTCGCCACGAGGGCCGCTTGACCGACAGCAGCGCGCGCCCGAGGCCGACCACGAAGGAGATGAAGATGCTCGCCGCGACCACGGCCTGCGCCACCTTGCGCGTCTGCTCGCCGAGCGCGCCGTTGTCGTCGAGCACCGACGCCAGCCACTGTGCGGAAGCACCGACCAGCAGCACGTTGGCGCCGACGAAGGCGATGACCAGCAGCGAGCGGCGCAGCCGGCCGGGCGGCAGCAGTCGCTTTGCCAGCCGCAACAGAGCGCTCTCGGCCAGCAGGTTGCCGAGCACGGCGACCAGCAGCGCCGCCACGAAGGTGAGCAGCACCTCGGTGCGATGCTGCGGCTCGCTCGCGACGGCCGCACCGCGGCGCATCTCATCCCACAGCGCGCGCAGCCGCGCGATGTCGTCGGGCCATGCGTCGCGGATGTCGAGCCAGAAGGCGCCGCCCAGTGGCGACGATGCGCGCTCGGTGAGCTGTGCTTCGAACAGTTTGCGTCGCTGGTTCACCAGGTCGGTGCCGCGCTGCCGTGCATCGATGGCAAGCAGCTTGGCCAAGCGTATGTCGGAATCCAGCGCATTGCGCTGCTTGGTGAGCGCGGCGCGCTGGCGCGTGATGTTTGGGTCTTCGGTGCCGGGTGCAGTGGGCGCCGCGCCGAGTTCGCCGAGCCGCGCGTTGAGGTCGGCCAGCGGCGCGGTGCGTGAGTTGATGAAGGCGTCGACCTGCGCCGCGATCGCATTGATCTGCGCCAGCAGCGCGCGCAGGTCGTCGTTGTTGTCGGCGCTGGCGGGCAGCTTCGAGAAGCGGGCGCGCAAGTCGGCGATGTTGACGTCGGGTGCCTCTTGCGTCGCCTCTGCGGCAGCTTGCGCGTTGGCGGCGGGCGCCTGTGCCAATGCCGGCCCCATCAGCAGCAGGGCGAGCAGCGCGGCGCAGCAGCGTGAAATCAGGGTCATCGCCACATCATAGGAGGCGCGTCCCGGCCCAGCCGTAGGAGTGCTACGCCAGCGGGCTGAACAGGTCGACGCGGTCGGTGATGATGCCGTCGGTGCCGAGCGCGAGCAGCCGCTGTGCCGCCCACTCGTCGTTGACGGTGTAGCTCAGCGTGCGCATGCCGGCGGCCTGCGCGCCGGCCACGGTGTCGGGATCCCACAAGGCATGGTTGCAGACGATGGCGACGCAGCCGAGCCGCTGCGCGGTGGCGAGCCAATCGGGATGCGGGGTGTCGAGCAGCAGGCCGCGCGGCAGGTCCGGCGCCGCGTCGCGTGCGGCCGCCAGCGCGTCGGGCTCGAAGGAGGTGAGCAGCGGCGGCACGTCCGCTTGCTGCCAGAGTTCGGCCGCGCGCCGCGCCACGGCCTTGCCGGTGCGCTCGGCGGCGCCGGGCGTCGGCTTGATCTCGATGTTGAGCATGTAGCGGTTGTGCAGGCAGTAGCGCGCGATGCTCTCGAAGGTGGCGAGCGGCTCGCCTGCGAACCCGCGCGAGTGCCAGCCGCCGGCATCGAGCATGGACAGCTCCGCCCACGCCTTGTCGCCGCCGATGCCGTGGCCGCTGGTGGTGCGCTGCAGGGTTGCGTCATGCATGAGGAAGGGCACGTCGTCGGCGCTCAGTTTCACGTCGCATTCGAACATGCGGTAGCCATGCGAGGCGCCGACGCGGAATGCGGCCAGCGTGTTCTCGGGCGCCAACTTGCCGGCGCCGCGGTGCGCGATCCAGCGGGGGTAGGGCCAGTGGGTCATGGTCAACAGGCCCCCAAGCTCGGCACGACGTGTCCTCGCTGCCCCCCGAGGGGATGAGCTTGCTTGGGGCGGCCCGGCGCTGCGCTCATGACGCGCGCTTGCCCGAGCCGGCATCGAACCAGTGCAGCTTGTCCTTGCGCGCCGCGATCTTCACGGTGTCGCCGGCGACCGGCGGATGGTCGGCTTCGTCGGTGCGCATGATGATCTGCTCCTCGCCGATGCGGCCGTAGACCAGGCGCTCGGCGCCGAGCAACTCCACCGATTCCACCTGCACCGTCCAGCCGCTTTCGTCGAGCGACAGGTGCTCCGGGCGGATGCCGAGGATCTGGCCGGGCCGCACGCCGGGCGCGTGATGCAGCAGGTTCATCGGCGGCGAACCGATGAAGCTGGCGACAAAGGTCGTGGCCGGCCGGTTGTAGACCTCCTCCGGCGCGGCGAACTGGTCCATCACGCCGCCGTTCATCACGATGATGCGTTGCGCCAGCGTCATCGCCTCGACCTGGTCGTGCGTGACGAACAGGGAGGTGATGCCCAGGTCGTGGTGCAGCTTCTGGATCTCGATGCGCGTTTGCGCGCGCAGCTTGGCGTCGAGGTTGGACAGCGGCTCGTCGAACAGGAACACCTTCGGCTGCCGCACGATCGCGCGGCCCATGGCGACGCGCTGGCGCTGGCCGCCGGAGAGTTCGCGCGGCTTGCGCTTGAGCAGCTGGCCGAGTTCGAGGATCTTCGCGGCCTTGTCCACGCGCGTCTTGATCTCCGCCACCGGCACCTTGGCGATCTTCAGCCCGTAGGCCATGTTGTCGAACACGCTCATGTGCGGGTAGAGCGCATAGTTCTGGAACACCATCGCGATGTCGCGCTCCGAAGGTTCCAGCGTGTTCACCACGCGGTCGCCGATGCGGATCTCGCCGCTGGAGATGTCCTCCAGCCCCGCCACCATGCGCAGCAGCGTGGACTTGCCGCAGCCCGAAGGCCCGACGATGACGATGAACTCGTGGTCGGCGATCTCGGCGCTCACGCCGTGGATCACCTGGTTGGCCTTCGGCCCGTGGCCATAGCGCTTGATGACGTTACGAAGGGAGAGGGATGCCATTGTTATTTCTCGGTATCGACGAGGCCCTTGACGAACCATTTCTGCATGAGGACGACGACCAGCGCCGGCGGCAGCATCGCGAGGATGGCGGTGGCCATGACGACGTTCCATTCGTTCTGCGAATCGCCGCCCGCGATCAGGCGCTTGATGCCGACCACGATCGGGTACATGTCCTCGCCGGTGGTCGCGAGCAGCGGCCAGAGGTACTGGTTCCAGCCGTAGATGAACTGGATCACGAACAGGGCCGCGATCGACGTCTTCGACAGCGGCAGCAGCACGTCGAAGAAGAAGCGCATCGGGCTGGCGCCGTCCACGCGCGAGGCTTCCGTCAGCTCGTCGGGCACGGTCATGAAGAACTGGCGGAACAGGAAGGTGGCCGTGGCCGAGGCGATCAACGGGATCGTGAGGCCTGCGTAGGTGTTGAGCATGTGCAGGTCCGACAGCACCTTGTAGGTCGGCAGGATGCGCACTTCCACCGGCAGCATCAGCGTGACGAAGATCATCCAGAAGCAGGTCTTGCGGAACGGGAACTTGAAGTAGACGATCGCAAAGGCCGACAGCAGCGAGATGGTGATCTTGCCGATCGATATGACCAGCGCCGTCACCAGGCTGACCCACAGCATGTGGGCCACCGGCGCATTCGAGCCCGAACTCGTCGCACGCCCGAACAGCGCCGACTTGTAGCTCTCCAGCATGTTGTGGCCGGGCAGGAGCGGCATCGGCGCCTGCACGATGTCCTGCGCCGTGTGCGTCGACGCCACGAAGGCCAGGTAGATCGGGAAGGCGACGATGAACACGCCGAGCACCATCACCACGTGGGCCAGGATGCCGTGGGATGCGCGTCTTTCAACCATGAAGGGTCTCCGGACGGTTTGACATGTCGCGCAATCCGCGAAGCGTAGAGCCAAGCCGAGTAAGGCCCGTTCGTGGGCACCCGCGGAACCGGCTTTGCCGGGCCGCTGGGTGCGCCCCCTTGAGGGGGAGCGCCGCAGGCGCATTCGGGGGTGGGTTCATCAGTACTGGACTTTCTTCTCGACGTAGCGGAACTGCACGATCGTGAGCAGGATGACGATCACCATCAGCACCACCGACTGCGCCGCCGAGCCGCCCAGGTCCATGGCCTGGAAGCCATCGTGGTAGACCTTGTAGACGAGGATGGAGGTGTCCTGCCCCGGCCCGCCGTTGGTGGCCGCGTGCACGATGGCGAAGGTGTCGAAGAAGGCGTACACCACGTTCATCACCAGCAGAAAGAAGGTGGTGGGCGAGAGCAGTGGGAACTGCACCGTCCAGAAGCGCCGCCAGGGGCGCGCGCCGTCGATGGCGGCGGCCTCGATCAGCGACTTGGGGATCGACTGCAGGCCGGCCAGGAAGAACAGGAAGTTGTAGGAAATCTGCTTCCAGATGGCGGCCATGACGATCAGCGTCATGGCGTGGCGCGAGTTGAGCAGGTGGTTCCACTCGAAGCCGAGCTTGCCGAGCGCATAGGCCACCACGCCCAGCGATGGCGAGAACATGAACACCCAAAGCACCGCGGCCACCGCCGGCGCCACGGCATAGGGCAGGATCAGCATGGTCTTGTAGAACATGCCGCCGTGCAGGATGCGGTCGGCGAACACCGCGAGCAGCAGCGAGATGCCGATGCCGATGCCGGCCACCAGCGCGGAGAAGATCGCCGTGGTCTTGAATGAGGCGATGTAGGCGGGGTCCTCGAACAACTGCCTGAAGTTGTCCAGGCCCACGAAGTCGACCGATGTGCCGAAGGCATCCTGCTGCTGCATCGACTGCAGGATCGCCTGCCCGGCCGGCCAGAAGAAGAACACGATGATGACCGCCATCTGCGGCACGAGCAGTGCCCAGGGCAGCCAGCTCGATCGGAAAGTGACGCGTTTTTCCATGGGGCCTCGGAAGAAAAAAGGCCCGCCGGCTGATGTCGGCGGGCCGGGCGAGTCTACCGGCGCGTCAGCCCTTGTTGGCCTTCTGGAAGCGTTCCAGCTGCTCGTCGGCGCGCTTCACGATTTCATCCAGCGCTTCCTTCGCGCTCTTCTTGCCGTTCCAGACCTGTTCGAGCTCCTCGTCCTCGATCGCGCGGATCTGCACGTAGTTGCCCAAGCGGATGCCGCGGCTCTTGTCGGTCACCTTGCGGATCATCTGCGTCACGGCCACGTCGGTGCCCGGGTTCTCCTTGTAGAAGCCGGATTTCTCGGTGAGCTGGTAGGCGGCAGTGGTGATCGGCAGGTAGCCGGTGCGCTTGTGGCTGGCGGACTGAACCTCGGGCGTCGAGATGAAGCTGAAGAACTTGGCCACGCCCTTGTATTCGGCCGGCTTCTTGCCCGACATCACCCAGAGGCTGGCGCCGCCGATGACGGTGTTCTGCGGCGCGCCGGGCACGTCCTGGTAGTAGGGCAGGGGCGCCAGGCCGTAGGCGAACTTGGCGTTCTTGGCCACGTTGCCGTAAAAGCCGGAGGAGGTGTTGATCATGGCGCACTCGCCCGACACGAACGACGCCTCAGGCACGTTGCCGCGGCCCTTGTAGATGAACAGGCCCTGCTTGGCCATGTTGGCCAGGTTCTCGATGTGGCGCAGGTGCAGCGGCGAGTTGACCTTCAGGCGCGCGTCGAGGCCGGACAGGCCGTTGTTCCTGGTGGCGTACTCCACGTTGTGCCAGGCCGAGAAGCTCTCCAGCTGGGTCCAGCCCTGCCACGCGGTCGTGAACGGGCACTTGTGGCCAGCAGCCTTCAGCTTGGCGGCAGCGTTGACCACCTCGGGCCAGGTTGTCGGCGCCTTGTCGGTCGGCAGGCCGGCGGCCTTGAAGGCGTCCTTGTTGAAGTAGAAGATGGTGGTCGAGCTGTTGAACGGGAAGCTCAGCATCTGGCCGTTGGGCGCGGTGTAGTAACCGGCGACGGCGGAGATGTAGGCGTTGGGGTCGAACTTCTCGCCCGCGTCCTTCATGACCTGGCCGACCGGCACAATCGCGCCCTTGCTGGCCATCATGGTGGCCGTGCCGACCTCGAACACCTGCAGGATGTCGGGTGCGTTGCCGGCGCGGAAGGCGGCGACCGCGGCGGTCATGGACTCGTCGTAGCTGCCCTTGTAAGTCGGGACGATCTTGTATTCCTTCTGGCTCTCGTTGAACTGCTTGGCCAGGTCGTTCACCCACTCGTTGTTGACGGCCACCATCGAGTGCCACCACTGGATCTCGGTCGGGGCCTGGGCCTGTGCCGTGCCAGCCACCGTGGCGGCCAGCACCGAGACGAAGGCGAGCGTCTTGAATCGCATGAAAAACTCCTGAGGCGGGATTGGGAAAGGCGCGGATGTTAGGGCAACTGCATGACAGTGCCGAGGCGCGTTTGTCGCATAGGCAACGCGGCCGGTCCAAGCGGGGAAACCCTTCGGAAGACTCCGATGAAGTCTGCCGTGGACCGCGCATCCTCTGCGTTGGCGGTCTGCGGCGGGCATGGCCGCACAGTGCGTATGTTGCGGCGCACCATGCTAGCCTTTGGGGATGACCAAGACCTCCCTCGACAAAAGCAAGATCAAGTTCCTGTTGCTCGAAGGCGTGCACCCGTCGGCGCTCGATGTGATTCGCGGCGCGGGGTATTCGCAGATCGAGACCCTGCCCAAGGCACTGCAGGGCGAAGAGCTGAAGGCGAAGCTTGCGGACGTGCACTTCCTGGGCATCCGATCGCAAAGCCAGCTCACCGCCGATGTGCTGGCGAGCGCATCGAAGCTGGTGGCGGTGGGGTGCTTCTGCATCGGCACCAACCAGGTGGACCTGAACGCGGCGCGGGAGCGCGGCGTGGCGGTGTTCAACGCGCCGTATTCCAATACCCGCTCGGTGGCCGAACTGGTGCTGGCCGAGGCGATCCTGCTGATGCGCGGCATTCCCGAGAAGAACGCGATCTCGCATCGCGGCGGCTGGCTCAAGTCGGCTGCGAATTCCAACGAGATCCGCGGCAAGACGCTGGGCATCGTGGGCTATGGATCGATCGGCACGCAGCTGTCGGTGTTGGCCGAGTCGCTGGGCATGCAGGTGGCGTTCTACGACGTCGTGAGCAAGCTTCCCCTGGGCAATGCGCGCCAGGTCGCCGACCTGCATGAGTTGCTGGGCCAGAGCGACGTGGTGACGCTGCATGTTCCGGAGCTTGCCTCGACGAAATGGATGATCGGCGCGGCCGAGATTGCAGCGATGAAGCCGGCCAGCGTGCTGATCAACGCGGCGCGCGGCTCGGTCGTGGTGATCGAGGCGCTGGCCGAGGCGATCAAGGCAAAGAAGCTGCGTGGCGCCGCGATCGATGTGTTCCCGGTCGAGCCTGGCAGCAACAACGAGGAGTTCCAGTCGCCGTTGCGCGGGCTGGACAACGTGATCCTGACGCCGCACGTCGGCGGCTCGACGATGGAGGCGCAGGCCAACATCGGGCTGGAGGTGGCCGAGAAGCTGGTGAAGTACAGCGACAACGGCACCTCGACGTCGTCCGTCAACTTTCCCGAAGTGGCGCTGCCGGCGCATCCGGGCAAGCATCGCCTGCTGCACATCCATGCCAACGTGCCGGGCGTGCTGTCGGCGATCAACCAGGTGTTCGCGGACAACCAGATCAATATCTCGTCGCAGTACCTGCAGACGAACGAGAAGGTGGGGTACGTGGTGATCGACATCGACGCGGAGTCGTCGGACCTGGCGTTGGAGAAGCTGGCGCAGGTGCCGGGGACGATTCGGAGTCGGGTGTTGTTCTAGCGGTCTGGCTGCCGCGGCCGCGGCCGCTGCGGTTGCGTTACGGTTCGGGGCGCGTCGGCGGGCGGCATGCGGTACGGGCCAGCCGACCCTACTGCGGCGCCCGCTTCGCGGGTCCCTTGCGGTGCTCCCGTTTGGCGGGGTCCACATGAACTCGCTTCGCTCAAACAGCATGTGGCCCTGATCCGCCAAACGCTGCGCTCCTCAGCACCGCAGAAGGGATCGCCCAACCCGCACCGCACACCACCCGCCGCCGTGGGCACGCCGGTGGTCTTGCTAACGCAGTTCGTCGCCATGGGCAGGCTGTTGGTCTTCCTCCCTCTCCCTCTGGGAGAGGGCCGGGGTGAGAGCACCCCCCCTCCCAATAGGGGCGCGGGCGTCCGCACCCCCCAAGCCTGGTACGCGGTACGGGCTGGCCGACCCTTCTGCGCCGCCGAGCAGCGCAGCGTTTCGCGGATCAGGGCTGGCGATTGTCTGAGCCGAAGGCGAGTTCGAGCCAGACCCCGCGATACGCGAGCAGCGCAGGGTAGCCCCGAAGGGGCCGGCGAAGTAGGGTCGGACGGCCCGTACCGCGTACCGGGCGCTTTTCGCGGAGAAGAGCCCTAAACCACCCCAACCGCAAAGCCCAAGCCCCCTGACCTAAAATCATCGGCCCCCTGGTTAGTGGGCGCGCTGCGCCCGACCGAGGCCATCCCCGATGAATGCTCCGACCGCGTTGACCGCGTTGTTGTCGCAGGCCGAAGAGCCCGTGCGACTCCGCGAGATCCCGTACAACTACACCAGCTTCTCCGACCGCGAAATCGTGATCCGCCTGCTCGGCGCGCGCGGCTGGGAACTGCTGCAAGTGCTGCGCAGCGAGCGCCGCACCGGCCGCTCGGCCCGCATGCTCTATGAGGTGCTGGGCGACATCTGGGTCGTGCAGCGCAATCCATACCTGGTCGACGACCTGCTCGACAACCCGCGCCGCCGCGGCCAGCTCGTCGATGCGCTCAACCACCGGCTCACCGAAGTGGGCAAGCGCCGCACACCCGACATCGACGCCCAGCGCGATGCGCTCGTTGGCGAACTGGCCGGCCTGGTGTCGCAGGCCATTGCCACTTTCGACCTCATGTTCAAGGACGTGGCCGCGTTGCGCCGCAAGGCCACGCGCGCATTCCGCAAGCTCACGGCCAAGGACAACATCAAGTTCGATGGCCTCTCGCGCGTGTCGCACGTCACCGACGCCACCGACTGGCGCGTGGAATATCCCTTCGTCGTGCTCTGCCCCGATACCGAGGCCGAGATGGCGCTGCTGGTCAAGGGCTGCATCGAACTGGGCCTGACCATCATTCCGCGCGGCGGCGGCACCGGCTACACCGGCGGCGCGATCCCGCTGACCTGGAACAGCGCGGTCATCAACACCGAGAAGCTGGAGGCCATGACCGAGGTCGAGATGGTCTCGCTGCCGGGGCTCGACCAACCCGTGCCGACGATCTGGAGCGAAGCCGGTGTCGTCACCCAGCGCGTTGCCGATGCGGCCGAGCGCGCGGGCTTCGTCTTCGCGGTCGACCCGACCTCCGCCGAGGCTTCATGCGTGGGCGGCAACGTCGCCATGAACGCCGGCGGCAAGAAGGCCGTGCTGTGGGGCACCGCGCTCGACAACCTTGCCTCCTGGCGCATGGTCACGCCGCAGGCTGAATGGCTCGAAGTCACGCGCATCGGCCACAACCTCGGCAAGATCCACGACGCGGAAAGCGCGGTGTTCCAGCTTCAGTACTTCGCTGCCGACGGCAAGACCAGGCTGCGCACGGAGCGCCTCGAGATCGCCGGCAAGACCTTCCGCAAGGAGGGCCTCGGCAAGGACGTTACCGACAAGTTCCTCTCTGGCCTGCCGGGCATCCAGAAGGAAGGCTGCGACGGTTTGATCACCAGCTGCCGCTGGGTCGTGCACCGCATGCCGGCGCACACGCGCACTGTCTGCCTGGAGTTCTTCGGCAATGCCAGGGACGCGGTGCCGAGCATCGTCGAGATCAAGGACTTCATGTTCGCCGAGCAGAAGCGCTCGGGTGTGCTGCTCGCTGGCCTGGAGCATCTCGACGACCGCTACCTGAAGGCGGTCGGCTACGCGACCAAGTCGAAGAAGCACGGCGGCGGCCTGCCGAAGATGGTGCTGTTCGGCGACATCGCGGGCGACAACGCAGACGACGTGGCCCGCGTCACGTCGGAAGTGGTGCGCATCGCCAATTCACGCAGCGGCGAAGGCTTCATCGCGATCAGCCCGGAGGCGCGCAAGAAGTTCTGGCTCGACCGCAAGCGCACCGCGGCCATCAGCCGCCACACCAACGCCTTCAAGATCAACGAGGACGTGGTGATCCCGCTGCCGCGCATGGCCGAGTACACCGATGGCATCGAGCGCATCAACATCGAGCTGAGCCTGCAGAACAAGCTGGCCTTTGCGCAGGCGCTTGAAGCCTTCTTCGCGCGTGGCAACCTGCCGCTCGGCAAGACCGACGATGCCAACGACATTCCCTCGGCGGAACTGCTGGAGGACCGCGTGGCGCAGGCGACCGCGCTGGTGCAGGAGGTGCGCGCGCTGTGGGCCGAATGGCTGCGTGATGTGGATACGCTGTTTCCGCAGCTGCAGGATCACACGCTGCGCGCGAGTTGGAAGACGCAGATCCGCACGCCGCTGCAGCAGATCTTCGCGGGAGCGGAATTCGCGCCGATCCTGGACGAGGTCAATGCCATCCACCAGCGCGTGCTCAAGGGGCGTGTCTGGGTCGCGCTGCACATGCACGCGGGCGACGGCAACGTCCACACCAACATCCCGGTCAACAGCGACAACTACGAGATGCTGCAGACGGCCCATGCGGCAGTGGTGCGGATCATGGCGCTGGCGCGCTCGCTGGATGGGGTGATCTCGGGGGAACACGGGATCGGGATCACGAAGCTGGAGTTCCTGAGCGACGAGGAGCTGCGGCCGTTCATGGAATACAAGGCGCGGGTGGATCCTGAGGGGCGGTTCAACAAGGGGAAGCTGCTGCGCGGGCTGCCCTCACCCCGGCCCTCTCCCGCAAGCGGGAGAGGGAGTGAATTGCCCCCTCTCCCGCTTGCGGGAGAGGGCAGGGGTGAGGGCGCGTTGATCCACGCCGACCTCACGAACGCGTATACACCAAGCTTCGGCCTCATGGGCCACGAGTCGCTCATCATGCAGCAGAGCGACATCGGCGCCATCGCCGACAGCGTCAAGGACTGCCTGCGCTGCGGCAAGTGCAAGCCGGTGTGCGCGACGCACGTGCCGCGCGCCAACCTGCTCTATTCGCCGCGCAACAAGATCCTCGCGACCTCGCTGCTGGTCGAGGCTTTCCTTTACGAGGAGCAAACGCGCCGCGGCATCAGCATCAAGCACTGGGAAGAGTTCGAGGACGTGGCTGACCACTGCACGGTCTGCCACAAGTGCCTCACGCCTTGCCCGGTGAAGATCGACTTCGGCGATGTGTCGATGAACATGCGCAACCTGCTGCGCAAGATGGGCCAGAAGTCGTTCCGTCCGGGCAATGCGGCAGCGATGCTGTTCCTCAACGCGACGAATCCGCAGACCATCAAGGCGATGCGCGTCGGCATGGTCGACATCGGCTTCAAGGCGCAGCGCATGGCCAACGACCTGCTGCGCGGCCTGGCGAAGAAGCAGACCGCCGCACCGCCCGCCACGCTGGGCCCGGCGCCCATCAAGGAACAGGTCATCCACTTCATCAACAAGAAGATGCCGGGCGGCCTGCCGAAGAAGACGGCGCGCGCGCTGCTCGACATCGAGGATGCGGACTACGTGCCGATCATCCGCAACCCGAAGGCGACCACGGCAGAGACCGAGGCGGTGTTCTACTTCCCCGGCTGCGGCTCGGAGCGCCTGTTCTCGCAGGTCGGCCTGGCGACTCAGGCGATGCTCTGGCATGCGGGCGTGCAGACGGTGCTGCCACCGGGTTATCTCTGCTGCGGCTACCCGCAGCGCGGCAGCGGCCAGTTCGACAAGGCCGAGAAGATGATCACCGACAACCGGGTGCTCTTCCACCGCGTCGCCAACACGCTGAACTACCTTGACATCAAGACCGTGGTGGTGAGCTGCGGCACCTGCTACGACCAGCTGCAGGGCTACCAGTTCGACAAGATCTTCCCGGGCTGCCGGATCATCGACATCCACGAGTACCTGCTCGAGAAGGGCATCACGCTCGACACGTCGCAAGGCGCCGGCTACCTGTACCACGACCCCTGCCACAGCCCGATGAAGCTGCAGGACCCGATGAAGACGGTGAAGGCGCTGGTCGGCGACAACGTGCTCAAGAACGATCGTTGCTGCGGCGAGTCCGGCACGCTGGGCGTGACGCGGCCCGACATCTCGACGCAGATCCGCTTCCGCAAGGAAGAGGAGCTGAAGAAGGGCGAGGCCGAGCTGCGCGAATCCGGCAAGGTCGGCGCCAAGGACAACGTCAAGATCCTGACCAGCTGCCCGAGTTGCCTCCAGGGCCTCTCCCGCTATGGCAACGACCTGAACAACGGCTTGCTCGAGGCCGACTACATCGTGGTCGAGATGGCCAACAAGATCCTGGGCGAGCAGTGGCTGCCGGAGTACGTGGCCGCCGCCAACCATGGTGGGATCGAGCGGGTATTGGTGTGACGAGGGCGGCGGGGCGCTTGCCCCTTTTGAAGGGGCAGTTGCCCTCACCCCAGCCCTCTCCCGTAGGGAGAGGGGAGTAAGACCGCGGCATTCCCATCGCAAGCGGGGCATACTGCGCGGGCTCTTCACTTTCGACAACCGATCCAATCCATGGCAGGCCTGCAATCCGGCGCACCGACGCCGCAATCGATCACCGTGCATGGCGCGTCGCGTGTGCTGGAAATCGGCTTCTCCGATGGCGCGACCTTTCGCATCCCCTTCGAACTGATGCGCATCAACTCGCCGTCCGCCGAGGTCAAGGGGCATGGCCCGGGTCAGGAAGTGCTGCAGACCGGCAAGCGCGACGTGACGCTGGTCGAGCTGGAGCCGGTCGGCAACTACGCGGTCAAGCCTGTCTTCAGCGACGGCCATGACACCGGCATCTTCTCCTGGGACCTGCTCTATGAACTGGGTGCGAAGCAGTCCCAGCTGTGGGCCGAATACGAAGCACGCCTCAAGGCGGCCGGCGTCGACCGCGATGCCCCGATGGTCGAAAAGGGCGGCCACGGCTGCGCTTCGCACTGAACCTCCGACGCGTCACCAGAGGCGGTAATACCCGCCGGCCCGACGGGTTGTCGGATTGATATCGGCACTTACGCCCTAACATCGGGCGCATGAGTACAACCCATTTCGGCTTCGAGTCGGTCGAAGAGAAGGACAAGGCGACACGCGTTCGTGGCGTGTTCGACTCGGTCGCGTCCCGCTATGACGTCATGAATGACCTCATGTCGGCCGGCCTGCATCGCGCGTGGAAGGCCTACACGGTCATGGTCGCCAACGTGGGCGAAGGCTCCAGGGTGCTGGACATCGCCGGCGGCACGGGCGACCTCGCGCTGGCATTCGCAAAGAAGGTGGGCGCCAGCGGCCAGGTGGTCCACACCGATATCAATGAAGCGATGCTGCGCACCGGCCGCGACCGCCTGCTCGATGCCGGCGTCGCGTTGCCCACGCTGGTCTGCGACGCCGAGAAGCTGCCCTTTCCCGACAATCACTTCGACGTGGTCACGGTCGCCTTCGGGCTGCGCAACATGACGCACAAGGACCTGGCGCTCAAGGAAATGAACCGCGTGCTCAAGCCTCGCGGAAAGCTGCTGGTGCTGGAGTTCTCGAAGGTGGCCAAGCCGCTGGCCAAGGCCTACGACTGGTATTCGTTCAGCGTGCTTCCCCGGCTCGGCAAGCTGGTCGCGGGCGACGACGCGAGCTACCGCTACCTGGCGGAATCGATCCGCATGCATCCCGGGCAGGAGCAGCTCAAGACCCTCATGAAAGAGGGCGGTTTCGGCCATGTGGACTATCACAACATGACGGGTGGCGTGGTTGCCCTGCATGTTGGAATCAAGTGTTGAAGCATCAGCCGTTGAACGGCAACTACAGAGGAGACGTCATGAGAAGAATTGGATCGGTCTTGCTGGTTTGCGCCATGGCGCTGGTCAGCGTGCAGGCCGACGCGGCACGCATGGGCGGCGGCAAGTCGATGGGCCGCCAGTCGAGCAACGTCACGCAACGAGAGGCCGCCGCACCGTCCGCGCCCTCGCAGAACGTGACCAACAACGCGGCCGCCGCGAAGCCCGCAACGCCGGCGCCTGCAACGCCGCCCGCCGCGGCGCCGAAGCGTCCATGGATGGGCATGCTTGGTGGCCTCGCTGCGGGCCTCGGCCTCGCGTGGCTGGCCAACTCCCTGGGCTTGGGCGCCGCCTTCGGCAACATCCTGCTGATCGGTCTGCTGGTGCTGGCCGCGGTCGTCGTATGGCGCATCTTTGCGGCGCGCTCGCGGCCGGCTGGTGGGCGTCCGGGTGGCTTCGCCTTCGAAGGGGCCGGCGGTCCCGGCAATGCCGGCGCGCCGGCGCAATACAAGCCCGCGAATGTCGGCAACGACGCCTCGGCGCGCCCCTGGGAGCAACCCCAAGGCGCCACCTTCGATGCCACGCCGTCGCATGGTTCCTCGATGGCCGGCGCAGCAGGCGCGGCCGGCGGCAGCATGATCGGCTCGGCGCTTGCCGGCTCGCAGAGCTGGGGCATTCCGGCGGGCTTCGACACCGAAGGCTTCCTGGCCGCGGCCAAGCGCAACTTCGTGACGCTGCAGGACGCCTGGGACAAGAACGACCTCGGCATGCTGCGCTCGATGATGACGGACACCATGCTGGGCGAAATCCGCATGCAGTTGGCCGAGCGCGAAAGCCACACGGGCGGCCAGCCCAACAAGACCGAGGTGGTGATGCTCGACGCCAAGCTGCTGGGCATCGAGGAATTGCCGGACGTCTACCTGGCCAGCGTCGAGTTCTCCGGAATGATTCGAGAGGACGCGTCGGCCGGCCCGAGCCCGTTCCGCGAAGTGTGGAACATGAGCAAGCCCACGGGCGGCCAGGGCGGCTGGCTGGTGGCGGGCGTGCAGGCGCTGCAATAAGGGTGCACCCACCGGCTTCAGTGCCGGCTCAACCGATAATGGGGACATGGCCACACCATCGTCCCCATTTGCCTTTCTCGGCGACCTGTTCAACCGTGTCGGCGAGCGTCTGCAGCCACCGCCGTGGGTGGTTCACGAAATCCAGCACCGGGCAGTGCTGTTCCTCAACCATGTGCTGCAGCAGGAACCGGAAGCGCAGCAGCGCCTGATCCGCCAGCAGGGCAACGTGGTGCGTTTCCAGTGGCGCTTCATCACGATGCAGCTGGTGGCCACGCCGGCCGGACTGCTCGATCTCGCCCCCCAGGGCGCGACTGCCGACCTCACGCTCACCGTCATGCAGGATTCCCCGATCGACCTCGTGCGCAGCGGCCTGCGCGGCGACAAGCCGGAGGTGCAGATCGTCGGCGACGTACAGTTGGCGGCCGAGGTCAACTGGCTGGTCGACCACGTGCGCTGGGACGTCGAGGACGACCTGGCCCGCCTCATCGGCGATGTGCCGGCCCATGCCATCGGCAACGGCGCGCGTCGCGTGGTGGGCGCATTGCGCCAGTTCGTCGGTGACCGCGCCGGTCGCGCCGCGGCATCGTCGGGCCGCGAATGAGGCGTTTCTACCGCGGCATCTACATCGTCTGGGTCGCGCTTCGCTACGGCCTGGATGAGCTGGTGCTGACCAGCTTCGACAAGCCCTGGCTCGTGCGGGTCGCCCGCCTTCTGGCAGTGGGCCGCAACCTCGAGGCGCCGCGCGGCCAGCGCCTGCGCGAGGCACTGGAGGGCCTGGGACCCATCTTCGTGAAGTTCGGCCAGGTGCTGTCCACGCGGCGCGACCTGCTGCCGCCCGACATCGCCGACGAGCTCGCGCGCCTGCAGGACCAGGTGCCGCCGTTCCCGTCGAGCGTGGCCATCGCGACCATCGAGCGCGCCTTCCGCCGGCCCGTCGGCGAGGTGTTCGTGCAGTTCGAGGAAGAGCCCGTGGCCAGCGCGTCCATTGCCCAGGTGCACTTCGCGATCCTGCGCACCCGCGCGGGCGAGTTGCGCGACGTGGCCGTGAAGGTGCTGCGGCCCAACATGCGCGGCGTGATCGAGAAGGACCTGGCGCTGATGGCCATGATGGCCGGCTGGATCGAGAAGCTGTCCCCGGACGGCAAGCGCCTGAAGCCGCGCGAGGTGGTCGGGGAGTTCGACAAGTACCTGCATGACGAGCTCGACCTGGTGCGCGAGGCCGCCAACGCGGCCCAGTTGCGTCGCAACATGGCCGAGCTGGACCTGGTGCTCATCCCCGAGATCTTCTGGGACTTCTGCCATCCGGACGTGATGGTGATGGAGCGGATGCGGGGCGTGCCGATCGCGCAGATCGAGCGCTTGCGCGCCGGCGGCGTCGATGTGCCGAAGCTCGCGCGCGATGGGGTCACGATCTTCTTCACGCAGGTGTTCCGCGACGGCTTCTTCCATGCGGACATGCACCCCGGCAACATCCAGGTGAGCCTGGATGCCGCCACCTTCGGGCGCTACATCTCGCTGGACTTCGGCATCATCGGCACGCTGACCGAGGTCGACAAGGAATACCTGGCGCAGAACTTCGCGGCCTTCTTCCGGCGCGACTACAAGCGCGTGGCCGAGCTGCACGTGGAAAGCGGCTGGGTGCCGGTGACCACCCGCGTCGATGAGCTGGAAGCCGCCATCCGCACCGTGTGCGAACCGTACTTCGACCGGCCACTGAAGGAAATCTCGCTGGGCATGGTGCTGCTGCGCCTGTTCCAGACGTCGCGCCGCTTCCAGGTCGAGATCCAGCCGCAACTGGTGCTGTTGCAGAAGACCCTGCTCAACATCGAGGGCCTGGGCCGCCAGCTCGATCCGGAACTGGACCTCTGGGCCACGGCCAAGCCCTTCCTCGAGAAGTGGATGGTCGACCAGATCGGGCCGAAGCGGCTGCTGGCGCAGTTGCGCGCCGAGGCGCCGCGCTACGCCAAGCTGCTGCCCCAACTGCCGCGCCTGCTGCATGATTTCCTGGAAAATCGGCCCGCCGACCACCGCCGGGAACTGCTCGAACTGCTGGCCGCTCAGAAGCGAACCAACAAGCTGCTGCAGGCGATCATCTACGGTGGCATGGGTTTTGTATTGGGTCTTCTTGCATTCCAGTTCATCCTGCGCATCCGCCTTTTCTAGTTTTCATTCGCAACCTTCCTTGCTTTCAGGAGAGCCGCCGTGTTGCTGACCCTGGTCATCGTCTACCTGCTGATCACCATCGCCATCGGGCTGATCGCGGCCCGCCGCGTCAAGAACACCACCGACTTCGCCATCGCCGGGCGGCACCTGCCGCTCTACATGATCGTGACGACCACCTTCGCGACCTGGTTCGGGTCGGAGACGGTGCTGGGCATTCCGGCCAAGTTCATCGGCGGCGGGCTCAATGGCGTGATCGAAGACCCGTTCGGGGCGGGCACCTGCCTGATCCTGGTGGGCCTGTTCTTCGCCGGCAAGCTCTACCGCATGACGCTGCTGACCATCAGCGACTACTACCGCGAGCGCTTTGGCCGCACGGTGGAGGTGGCCTGCTCGCTGATCATCATGCTGAGCTACCTGGGCTGGGTGTCGGCGCAGGTCACGGCGCTGGGGCTGGTGTTCAACCTGCTGTCGGCGGGCGTCATCAGCATCCCGATGGGCATGACCATTGGCGTGGTCTCGATCCTGGCCTACACGCTGTTCGGCGGCATGTGGTCGGTGGCGGTGACCGACTTCATCCAGATGATCATCCTGGTGAGCGGCCTGGCGGTGATCGCGGTGTTCGCCGGCAACATGGCTGGCGGCGCCGACAAGGTGATCGAACTCGCCGTCAGCAAGGACCTGTTCAAGTTCTGGCCCGAGCCCAGCTTCCACGACATGATCTTCTTCCTGGCGGCGGCCATCACGATGATGCTGGGCTCGATCCCGCAGCAGGACGTGTTCCAGCGTGTGATGTCGGCCAACAGCGTCAAGTCGGCCACCCGCGGACCGGTGATCGGCGGCGTCGCATACATCCTGTTCGCCTTCGTGCCGATGTTCCTCGTGGCCAGCGCGCTGCTGATCATGCCGGAGCAGACCGCCACGCTGCTCAAGGAAGATCCGCAGAAGGTGCTGCCGACGCTGGTGCTCGAGAAGATGCCCTTCGTGATGCAGGTGCTGTTCTTCGGCGCGCTGCTGTCGGCCATCAAGTCGACCGCTTCCGCGACCTTGCTGGCCCCGAGCGTGACCTTCACCGAGAACATCTGGCGCCAGTTCCGGCCCGCCGGCACCGACCGTGAGAACCTGATGACCATGCGCATCACGGTGCTGCTGTTCAGCGCCGCCGTGCTGGGCTATGCGATCCGCATGCAGGGCACGTCGATCTATGAGCTGGTCTCCGGCGCCTACCAGGTGCCGCTGGTGGGCGCGTTCGTGCCGCTGGTGGCCGGGCTGTACTGGAACCGGGCCAGCACGCAGGGCGCGGTGCTGGCCGTGGTGCTCGGCATCGGCGTCTGGCTGCTGTTCATGGCCATGCCCTGGGGCGAGGCGTTCCCGGGGCAATTGGCGGGCGTGCTGGCCTCGGCGCTCGGCATGGTGATCGGCTCGCTGGCCCCCCAGTGGGTGGTCAACCAGCGCACGCCGCATCGGCCGCTGGCCACGGCCTCGGCCTGACATAGGGCCCAACGCTCGACTGTGACGGGGCGCCTTGCCATGCTGCGAGCACGATCGCGGCGACGGGCCTTCTGCGCTTGACTGCAAAGCCGTGTGGGCGTGGCCTGCAGGGGGTGGGCTCTATAATCGAGGGCTTTGCGAGCGGCCACGCTGGCGCTCCATCCGACCCCCCATTTCCATGCCCATCTACGCCTACAAGTGCAGCGCCTGCGGCTTCGCCAAGGACGTGCTGCAGAAAATGTCTGACGCGCCCCTCTCGGTGTGCCCCACCTGCAACGCCAGCGCGTTCGAAAAGCAACTCACGGCGGCCGGCTTCCAGCTCAAGGGCTCGGGCTGGTACGTGACCGATTTCCGCGATGGCGGCAAGAAGCCGGGTGACGGCAAGGCCGCGCCCTCCGGCGATGGCGATGCAGCCAAGCCTGCGGGCGACACCGCCTCCGCAGCGCCCGCAGAGGCAGCGCCCGCTGCCGCAGCCAGCGCGCCCGCCGCCGCACCAGCCCCTGCTGCTTCGAGCCCGGCACCCGCTGCCGCCACCAAGACCGACTGAGGCCTCTGCGATGCACGCCTTGCGCAAATGGCTGCTGTCCGGCTTGCTGGTCATCGTGCCGCTGTTCATCACGCTGGCGGTGCTCAAGTGGATCATCGACACGCTGGACCAGACGCTGTGGGTGTTGCCGCTCGCCTGGCAGAAGTGGCTCTACGACAACAACGTGCGCGGATTGGGCGTGCTGCTCACGCTGGCCATCCTGCTGGTGGTCGGCGCCGTGGCGAGCAATTTCATCGGCAAGCGCCTGCTGGGCTGGGGCGATGCCGTGGTGCGCCGCATTCCTGTGGTGCGTTCGATCTATTCGAGCGTCAAGCAGGTGTCGGACACCCTGTTCTCCGAGAACGGCAATGCCTTCCGCACGGCGGTCCTCATCCAGTGGCCGCGTGAAAGCGTCTGGACCATTGCCTTCGTCACCGGCGCGCCGGGCGGCGAGGTCATGGGGCATCTTGGCGGCGAGGAATACCTCAGCGTCTACGTGCCCACCACGCCGAACCCGACCGGCGGCTACTTCGTGATGCTCAAGCGCAGCGACTGCATCGAACTCCAGATGAGCGTCGACGCGGCGCTCAAGTACATCGTCTCGATGGGCGTGGTCGCTCCCGGCCCCGTCGCCCTCCCGACGACCCGATAACAACATGCGCCGCCACGGCGCAACGGAAATTCATATGGCCATGCGTACTCACTATTGCGGTCTCGTGACCGAAGCCCTCATGGGCGAAACCGTCAGCCTCTGCGGCTGGGTCAACCGTCGCCGCGACCACGGCGGCGTGATCTTCATCGACGTGCGCGACCGCGAAGGCTATGTGCAGGTGGTGTGCGACCCGGACCGCGCGGCGCAGTTCGCCGTGGCCGAAGGCTTGCGCAACGAGTTCTGCGTTCAGATCAAGGGCCTGGTGCGCGCGCGCCCCGAAGGCACCACCAACGACAACCTCAAGAGCGGCAAGATCGAGGTGCTGTGCCACGAACTCAAGGTGCTGAATCCGTCGGTGACGCCCCCGTTCCTGCTCGACGACGACAGCCTCAGCGAGACCACACGCCTCACGCACCGCGTGCTCGACCTGCGCCGCCCGGTGATGCAGCGCAACATGATGCTGCGCTACAAGGTCACGATGGAAACGCGCAAGTTCCTCGATGCCAATGGCTTCATCGACATCGAGACGCCGATGCTCGGCAAGTCCACGCCCGAAGGCGCGCGCGACTACCTGGTGCCGAGCCGCGTGCACGACGGTAGCTTCTTCGCGCTGCCGCAGTCGCCGCAGCTCTTCAAGCAACTGCTGATGGTGGCCGGCTACGACCGCTACTACCAGATCGTGAAGTGCTTCCGCGACGAAGACCTGCGCGCCGACCGCCAGCCCGAGTTCACCCAGATCGACATCGAGACCTCGTTCCTCGCCGAGGAAGAAATCCGCGAGATGTTCGAAGGCATGATCCGCACCGTGTTCCGCAACGCGGCCGGCATCGACCTCCCCGTGTTCCCGACCATGAGCTACGGCGACGCGATGTTCAAGTACGGCTCGGACAAGCCGGACCTGCGCGTCAAGCTCGAATTCACCGAACTCACCGAGATCATGAAGCGCGTCGAGTTCAAGGTGTTCTCCAACGCCGCCACGATGAAGGGCGGCCGCGTGGTCGCGCTGCGCGTGCCGGGCGGCGGTGCCGAGGGCGGCCTGTCGCGCGGGGAGATCGATGCGTACCAGGAGTTCGTGAAGATCTACGGCGCCAAGGGCCTGGCCTACATCAAGGTCAATGACGCGGCGGCCGGCCGCGAAGGCCTGCAAAGCCCGATCGTGAAGAACCTGGACGATGCCGCGCTGGCCGAGATCATCGCGCGCACGGGTGCCCGCAACGGCGACATCCTGTTCTTCGGCGCCGACAAGGAGAAGGTGGTCAACGACGCCATCGGCGCGCTGCGCGTGAAGATCGGCCACAGCGCCTTCGGCAAGAAGTCGGGCTTGTTCGACGACCGCTGGGCGCCGCTGTGGGTGGTGGATTTCCCGATGTTCGAGTTCGACGAGGAAGGCCAGCGCTGGTCGGCCGTGCACCATCCGTTCACCGCGCCCAAGGACGGCCATGAAGACCTCATGGACACCGCACCGGAGAAGTGCGTCGCCAAGGCCTACGACATGGTGCTCAACGGCATCGAGATGGGCGGCGGCTCGGTGCGTATCCACCGCGAGGAAGTGCAGAGCAAGGTGTTCCGCGCGCTGAAGATCAGTGCCGAGGACGCGCAGCTCAAGTTCGGCTTCCTGCTGGATGCGTTGCAATATGGTGCGCCCCCGCACGGCGGCATCGCCATCGGCCTGGACCGGCTGGTCATGCTGATGACCGGCGCAGAGTCGATCCGCGACGTGATTGCATTCCCCAAGACCCAGCGCGCGCAGGACCTGCTGACGCAGGCGCCGAGCCCGGTCGACGAGAAGCAGCTGCGCGAGTTGCACATCCGGCTGCGGAACGTGCAGCAGCCGGCCTGAGACGCAGCACCGCAATGAAAGGGCGCCTCATGCAGGGCGCCTTTTTTGTTGGCTAAAATGGCTAATGCCGTTCATTACGGAGACGCCATGACTGTCACTGCCACCGAGGCCAAGAATCGTTTCGGCTACTTTTGCGCTCAAGCAAAGAGAGAGCCGGTTCTCGTCGAGAAGGATGGTCGGATCGATACCGTCATTCTTTCCGCTGAACACTACGAAGCCCTGAAGAATGCGGGGCGCAAGAGCGTGGCCCAGCGTCAGCGCGAATTCAACGAAACGTACAAGGACTGGCTCGCCGCGCAGAACGCGGAGGTCGAGGCCAACGGCCTGTGGTGCGACGGGCTGGTTGCATGGCCGGAGCAAGGATGAATGGCGCAGTTTGACGTCTACGTGAATCCGCAGCCCGCGTCCCGGCAGTCCACGCCCTACGTCGTCGATGTGCAGAGCCAATTCATCGGGCAGTTGAACACTCGATTCGTGATGCCGTTGTCCAGGGTTGGCGTGGCAAGCCGCAACGTCCCCGTCAACTTGTGTCCAGTGGTCCAGATCGAGGGAGAAGCCTTGTCGCTGATGGCGCACCTCGCCGCTCCCGCGACGGTGCGGATGCTCGGCAAGCCGGTAGCTTCATTGACCCATCGAGCATCCGAAATCACAGGTGCGCTCAATGCGGTCATCAGTGGGTTCTGACCGCCCCTTCAAGATCCCCGAGTCCGTCCTGGTCGTCATCCACACGCCGGCGCTCGACGTCCTGCTCATCCAGCGCGCAGATGCCGACGACTTCTGGCAGTCGGTGACCGGCAGCAAGGACACGGCGGACGAGGCGCTGGCGCTCACCGCCGCGCGCGAGGTGGCCGAGGAGACCGGCATCGATTGCGGCAAGGGTAGCGTTCTCGCCCCGCAGCTGGTCGACTGGCAGTTGCGCAACGTCTACGAGATCTACCCTCGCTGGCGCGCCCGCTATGCCGCCGGGGTGACGCACAACACCGAACACCTCTTCGGCCTGTGCGTGCCGGGGCGCATCGAGCCGCGGCTCAATCCGCATGAACACACCGCCTGGCGATGGCTGCCGTACTGCGAGGCCGCCGACGCATGCTTTTCGCCGTCGAATGCAGAAGCCATCCTGTTGCTGCCACAATTTGCGGCATGAGCATGAACCTGCGGATCGCGACCTACAACATCCACAAGGGGGTGCAAGGCATCGGACCGGCGCGGCGGCTGGAAATCCACAACCTGGGCCATGCCGTCGAGCAACTCGACGCCGACATCATCTGCCTGCAGGAAGTGCGCAAGGTGAACCGCCAGGCGGCGGCGCGCTTCACCCGCTGGCCGGCGATGCCGCAGGCCGACTTCCTCGCGCCCGAAGGCTACACGGCGGTATACGAAACCAATGCGATCACCCGGCATGGCGAGCATGGCAATGCCTTGCTCACGCGCTGGCCGGTGCTGAGCCAGGGGCACCAGGACATTTCCGACCATCGCTTCGAGCAGCGCGGCTTGCTGCATGTGGTCATCGATATCGAGGGCAGGCCGGTGCACGCCATCGTGGTGCACCTGGGCCTGATCAAGGGCAGCCGGGTGCGCCAGGTGGCGCAACTCAATGAATTCATCGCACGCGAGGTGCCGCACGGCGAGCCGGTGATCGTCGCAGGCGACTTCAACGACTGGGGCGCCCGCATGCGTTCGGCCATGAACGCGATGGGCATGCGCGATTCGCACGACCTGCGCGGGCCGCGCGTGCTCACGTATCCTTCGCGCCTGCCGGTGACGCAGCTCGACTTCATCTATGGTCGCCACCTGTCGCCGGTGGCTTGCCATGTGCCGCGCGGGCCGATCTGGGCGCGCATGTCGGACCACTTGCCGCTGGTCACCGACTTTTCGTTGTCATTGGCGAATTGATGGCATGCGCCGGCCACCCAAGCGGCGCGGTTAGGATGAGCAGATGCTGAAGAAAATCGACGCTGTAGAGCGCCCCGAAGGCGGGGAAGACGAGGACGAGGGGACGCCGGTCTCGGTCAAGATCCGCGAGCGGATCCTGGCGGCGCGCAAGCGCTTCCATGCCAACGACAACATCGCCGAGTTCATCGAGCCCGGCGACCTGGAGGCGTTGCTCGACGAGGTCGAGGTCAAGATGAAGACGGTGCTGGAAAGCCTGGTGATCGACATCGAGAACGACCACAACACCGACAACACCGCGCGCCGGGTCGCCAAGATGTACCTCAACGAGGTGTTCAGGGGCCGCTACGTTCCGCCGCCTTCGCTGACGGAGTTCCCCAATGCCGAGCACCTGAACGAGCTGATGATCGTCGGCCCGATCACCGTGCGCAGCGCCTGCTCGCATCACTTCTGCCCGATCATCGGCAAGCTGTGGATCGGCGTGATGCCCAACGAGCACACCAACGTGATCGGCCTGTCCAAGTACGCCCGCCTTGCCGAGTGGACCATGGGCCGGCCGCAGATCCAGGAAGAAGCCGTGGTGCAACTGGCCGACCTGATCCAGGAAAAGACCCAGCCCGACGGCCTGGCCCTGGTCATGGAGGCCGAGCACTTCTGCATGCAATGGCGCGGCGTGAAGGAGATGGACAGCAAGATGATCAACTCGGTCATGCGCGGCGTGTTCCTCAAGGACTCGTCGTTGCGGCGCGAATTCCTTTCCCTGCTTCCACGGAAAGGCTGAACATGCTTGTCCGCCTCCTCTACGCCAGCCGCGCCGCCGACAGCAGTGCACCCGCTGTCGACGCCATCCTCGCGCAATCGCGCGTGCACAACACCTCCTGCGGCATCACCGGCATCCTTTGCTATGGCGCCGGCACCTTCCTCCAAGCGATCGAGGGCGGTCGGATGCAGGTCAGCGAGCTTTACGGCCACATCCAGCGCGACCCGCGCCACAAGGACGTGATGCTGCTGGCCTTCGAGGAAATCCAGGAGCGCCGCTTCGGTGGCTGGACCATGGGGCAGGTCCAGCTCAGCAAGGTGCACCAGGCCACCTTGCTGCGCTACTTCGAGAAGCCCGAACTCGACCCCTATGCCGTCTCCGGCAGGGCCTCGATGGCGCTGCTCGAAGAACTGATGGCCACCGCTGCCATCGTCGGCAGGCCCTGAGTCTCCTTTGCCTCTCTCCGCGTTCGGCCTGATCCTCCTGGCCGGCGTGATCCACGCCAGCTGGAATATCGCGGCCAAGAAGGCCAACGGCGATGCGCGCTTTGCCTTGCAGAGCGGCGTGTTCCTGATGATCGTCTGGGCGCCACTGGGCATCGCGCTGGGTTGGAACGTCGTGCCCCTGTGGGGCTGGACCGAATGGGGCTTCATCGTCGCCAGCGGCGCCTTGCACGTGGTCTATTACGTCACCTTGCTGCGCGGCTACCGCAAGAGCGACCTGACGGTGGTGTACCCGCTGGCGCGCGGCTCGGGGCCACTGCTCTCGTCGCTGTTCGCGATCCTGTTCCTCGGCGAAAGCATCAGCCTCACCGGGCTGGCGGGCATCGTGGGCGTGGTGCTCGGCGTGTTCCTCGTCGCGGGCGGCCCCCAGCTCTGGCGCGCGACCCAGGATCCGGCGCGTCGCGCGCGGGTGCACAAGGGCTTGCGCTATGGCGTGCTGACCGGTGCATTCATCGCCGCGTACACCGTGACGGACAGCTACGCGGTCAAGGTGCTCGCGATGTCGCCGATCCTGGTCGACTATTTTGGCGGCTTCGTGCGCGTGGTGTTGCTGCTGCCGGCCGCGCTGCGCGATCGGGCGGAGGCGGCCCGGCTCTGGCGACTGCAATGGAAGTACGCCCTGCTGGTGGCGGTGATCAGCCCGGTGTCCTATGTGCTGGTGCTGTATGCGGTGCAGCAGGCGCCGATCTCCCATGTGGCGCCAGCGCGCGAGGTGTCGATGCTGTTCGCGGCGCTCATCGGCGGGCATCTGCTGCGCGAGGGCGATCGCTTGCTGCGGCTGGCCGGGGCGGCGTTCATTGCCGCCGGGGTGATCGCCCTGGCGCTCGGCTGAGGGTGCGATGGCATTGCTGCTGGGCTGCGACTTCTCGAGTGCGCCGACGAAGCGCAAGCCCATCGTCATCGCGCAGGGCGCGCTCGATGGCAGCGTCGTGCACCTTGCGCAACTGCACGCCTTCGACACGCTCGACGCATGGGGCGAATGGCTCGCACGGACGCCGGCATGGGTGGGGGGATTCGACGTTCCGTTCGGCCTGCCGCGCGAACTGGTCGTGCAACTGGGCTGGCCCCTGCAGTGGGCCGCATCGATGGCGCACTACGCGGGCATGAGCCGCGCCGCGATCCGCGCCGACTTCGCCGCCTTCTGCGCCGCCCGGCCCATCGGCGGCAAGTTCGCGCATCGGGCAACCGATGGTCCCGCAGGCTCCAGCCCGTCGATGAAATGGGTCAATCCGCCAGTGGCCTTCATGCTGCATGCGGGCATCCCGCGCTTGCTGGCGGCTGGAGCGTGCGTGCCGGCCCACGATGCTTCGATCGATGGCGGGGCTGCGCGTGTCGCGCTCGAAGCCTACCCGGGGCTGCTGGCGCGCGAACTCATCGGGCGGCGCAGCTACAAGGCCGACGACCGGGCCCGGCAGACGCCGGAACGCAGCGCCGCGCGGACGGACTTGCTCGATGCGCTCTGCACCGCCGGCAGCCGACGCCTGGGTCTCCGGTTGGCGCTGGATGCGTCCCAGCGGGCCGGGCTGCTCGCCGACGCGCAGGGTGACCGGCTCGACGCCGTGCTGTGCCTGATGCAGGCGGCCTGGGCGTCCACGCAGCCCGGATGGGGGCTGCCGCCAGGCGCCGATCCGCTGGAAGGCTGGATCGTCAGCGCCTGAACCGTCCTACAGCAGGACGGGCGATGTGCTCCCCCTGCGTATGTCCCAGAAGCCTAGATTGAACTCGTGGCCCATCCCGGGTCATGGATCATTTGAAACTTTGGAAGGAAACGCCATGAACAAGGACCAGGTTGCAGGACGCGTCGAGAACGCGAAGGGCAAGATCAAGGAAGCGACGGGCAAGGTGACCGGCAGCGAAAAGCTGAAGTCCGAAGGGGTCGCGGACCAGGCCGCCGGCAAGGTTCAGAGCAGCTACGGCGACGCCAGGGAAAAGGTGAAGGACGCCATCAAGACGGGCGCAGACAAGCTCTGACGCACCGCCGTCAGCCGCGCCGCAGCACAGATTGCAACGCGGCCGGCCGGCATTGACAGTGGAATTTCCGGAGGAATCACCATGAACGTTTTGCACCAGAAATCAACACGGCCGCGCGCCGTGTTGGCCTTTCTCGTCGCCGGGTGCGCGCTCGCCCTGGGCGGGTGCGACAAGCAAGCGCCGAAGACAAGCTTGGGCGAAAAGGTCGACTCGGCCGTGACCACCACCAAGGAGGCAGCGGCTGACGCCAAGGCGAAGACCGAGGCGGGAGCGGCTTCGGCGGGCTCCAGCATGAAGCAGGGCGCGGCCGAGGCGACGCAAGCCGTCAAGGACGCGGGCTCGAGCGTGTCAGCCAAGGTGGATGACGCGGCCATCACGGCTTCCGTCTCCGCGGGGCTGGCCAAGGACCCGGATCTGAGCGCCGTCAAGATCAACGTCGACACCAAGGGTGGCGCAGTCACGCTCAACGGTCCCGCGCCGACTGCCGCTGCAAAGGCTCGCGCCGAAGACATTGCCAAGGGCGTTGAAGGCGTGAGTTCGGTTGACAACAAGCTTGAAGTGAAGATGTGAGCGTTGTTCTTGCCTCATGAAAAAGCCCGGTCGATGCCGGGCTTTTTCATGCGACATGGGAGCTTATTGCAGCCAGTCCTTCAACTCGTCCGCGTGCTCTTCCTCCTGCGTGAGGATCTCTTCGAGCATGCGCCGGGTGGTCGGATCCTTGTCGCCGATCAGCGTGATCATCTGGCGATAGGCTTCGATCGCGATGCGTTCGGCGACCAGGTTCGCCCGGATCATCGACTGCAGGTCCTTGGAATCGTCGTACTCGGCATGGCTGCGCGACTGCAAGGAATCGGGGCTGAAATCCGGATCGCCTCCCAACTGGACGATGCGTTCCGCGATCTTGTCGGCATGCGCCGATTCCTCGTTGGCGTGGACCAGGAACTCATCGGCAATCGACAAGGAATCCACGCCGACGGCGGTGAAGTAGTGCCGCTTGTAGCGCAGCACGCAGACCAGTTCGGTGGCCAGGGCGCCGTTCAGCAGCTTGACGATGTCGTCGCGCCAGGGTCCGTAGCTCGGGGTCAAGACACCGTCGTCCAGGCTGCGTGACGCGGCTTTCAGTGCCGACTCGTCCAGCACCAGGTGTTCGGTGGGGGCTTCCAGGGTAGCTGTAGTCATTGTTCGTCCTTTCGTGGAGTGGACGAGTTTTTCTGCATCAGCGTGGTCACCATGTCAGCAATATCAGATGACTTCAGTAGGGCAGTGACCACGGCCGTGACCGACAGCAGCCGCCAGGGCTTGGCCAGCACGATCAGCGCGCCGCTCGTCGCTGCAATCGCCACGAGCTTGCCAGGCTGCTCCTTCGCATACCGGTCCAGGAAGGGGCGGGCGAGTTGGGTCGCCGCATTGGCCGGATGGCGACGCCACCAGCGCTCGACCACCTTGCGCCCGACCTTGGCCCAGGCAAAGTGCTCCAGGAAACCGGCGCCGCTCCCGGTCGTGGCACTTTCGTACGCGCTGGCGCGCAAGGGCAGTTCCTGCGGCGCGCCACCGTTCATTTCCCGTACCAGCGCACGCCGGGATACGGCAAGGCGCTGTTGCGCCGTCAGGGCGTTGTGGTCAATGGTCATGGCGCTCTCCGGCGAGGTGCAAGGCGCGCACGTCGGCATCGAGTTGCGCGCGCACTTCCTCGAAGGCCCTGGAAGAGGGCGAGGCGCGGCCGGCATACAGCCCGGCCATCACCGCGATCGCCACCGCAACCCCTGGCACGACCGCAAGCACCCAATGGAAGCTGCCATGCAGCACGCCGAGCATCACGGCGGTGCCAATCAGCCCGAGCGCCAGCATGGCGCTGACGGCGGCCAGCACGCCCGCCACCAGGCGCCCGACCAGTACACGGCCCGCCGCGGCCCCTTCCTCGCGCACCAGCGCGGCGTAGTTCGCCAGGTGGTTTGCAATGAGTTCGGGGTGCCCGAGCACCGTGGAGAAAATCGGATGGAGCATGGTGCTTCGGGGGTTGCTGCAAGGGCCTGGCGTTGGCGGACTACCTCAATCTCGATGGATGGATCGATCAGTCGTCGCGGCGGCGGCTGGCCAGCACGATCAGCGCGGTGATGGCGGCACCGGCGGCGGCCGCCAGCAGCACCGAGCGCACCGGCTGGTCCGCGATGTACCGGCCCGTCACATCGGCGGCCTGGTCCAGTTGGCGCTGCGCGCGAGCGCTCGTCTTGGACGCTGATTCCAGTCCGCGCTGCACCGCCTGCTGCACACGGTTGGCGAGTTGCTCGACCGCCGGCTCCACCGAGCCGCGCAGGTCGCGCACCTTCTCGCCGGCCGCGTTGACGGCGTTCTGCGCATAGGCGCGGGTGGTTTCCACTGCGTCGTTCGCCGTCTGGCGGGCGTCGTCGGCGAGTTGCGAGGGAGTCTTGGCAGTTGCGTTCATGACGGTTTCCTGTTCCGGGAGAGTGATAGTTTTTCGAGAAGCAAGGCTTTGAATCGTAGCGGTGCTAGCCCCTGCGTATCAAGCCAGCGATCATGCTCGCAAGCGCCAGCACGATGAAGACGACGAAAAGGATCTTCGCGATACCCACGGCGCTGGCGGCAATTCCGCCAAAGCCGAACAACGCGGCGACCAGGGCGATCACCAGAAATACGACGGCATAGTGCAACATGCTGAACTCCTGACCGGGGCATTGCCCTCGAAGTTGGGATAAGACGTTCAAAGGCTTGAACGGGCGAGCCACGAGCGTAGGGTGCCGCCATCCCCCGACCTGTCAGCAGCCGCGGGCGGGGAGCGTAGGAGAGCTGCCACCACAGTGTGGCCCCGCTCATAGCCGTGGCGCGGGCAGCATCGCGCTCAGTCGCGTGCCCTTGCCGACCGTGGATGCCACCGTGAGTTTTCCGTCGGCCGCCTGCACCCGGTGCCGCATGCCGGCCAGCCCGTGCGTCGCCGGCCGGATGCTGTTCACGTCGAAGCCCGTGCCGTTGTCGCCGACCTCCACGATCACGTGGTTGTCGTAGTTCTTGAGCACGATGGTCGCCTCGGTGGCCTGCGCGTACTTGCCGATGTTGGTCAGGCACTCCTGCACCATGCGATAGATGGTGAGCTGCCGCGATTCGTCCAGCGTCACCGGCTCCAGCGCCATCTCGACCGCAATGCCGGACTGGTCTGCAAACTCGCGCCCCAGGATCTCGAGCGAGGCCACCAGCCCGAGATTGGAAAGAGAGGAGGGGCGCAGGTCCTCGATGATGCGCCGCTTCAGCGCGATGCCGCTGTTGAGCAGTTCGGTCAGGTGCTGCAGGCGCTGCGACGCGTCCGGCGAGTCGGCCAGTCGCGACTTGAGGCGCGCCACGTCCAGCTTGGCCGCGGTCAGCAGCGAGCCGAGCTCGTCGTGCAGCTCGCGCGCGAGGAAGCCGCGCTCCGTCTCGCGCACGTTCTGGAGATGGGTGGCCAGCTCGGCCAGCGTCGCGGTGCGCTCGCTCACCTCGGCCTCCAGCGCGTTGCGTTCATGCTGCAGGGCTTCCTGCTGCCGCTCGCCGGCCAGGCGCAGCGCATGGGTCTGCCGCAGGTAGAGCCAGAACGCGAACAGCCCCGCCAGGGCCACCAGCGCGATGCCCAGCCGTGCCAGCCGTAGCGACTTGCTGATCTGCACCTGGCCCACCATCAGGGAGCGGTTGCTCATGGCGATGAGTTCGTTGGCCTCGGCGCGGATCGCGTTCATTTCCTCGCGCCCGACGTCAGTGGTCAGGACGAACTTCCACGCGTCCTCGCTGCCCCGCTCGCGCAGGCGGATGCTCACGTCCATTTCGGCCAGCTTGCGCGCGACGTGCTCGGCCAGGCGTTCGGTGCGTGCGAGTTCGTCCGGTCGCGTGGCATAGAGCGCGCGCAGGCTGGCCAGGTTGCCGCCGATCTGCGTGACGGCCGTGTCATAGGGCTCGCGGTAGCGCACCTCGCCCGTCAGCAGGTAGCCGCGCTGGCCGGTTTCGGCGTCGAGGACGTCCTGCAGCAACTCGTTGAGCGCCACCCGCGCCCGCTGCGCCTCGCCGATGTCCTCCAGCGCGTGGCTCGATTCCCGGAAGCCGGCCTCGTTGATGCCGATCAGCACCAGCGCGGCCAGCGTTGCCAGCGTCAGGCTGAGGGCGATCCGTGGAAACGCTAGCCAGCGCATGGGGTCGGGGTCTCCGCGAAACGTGCCCGGTTCAAATTCGGGAATAATCGACGCCGACCGGGGAGCGGCGAATGGCGGCGTGCAAGACCGCCAGAGAACCTCGAAAGTAAATGATGATCAAGATTGGCATCGTGGATGACCACGCCATCGTGCGCTCCGGCCTGCGGCAGTTCTTCTCGGAGCACGTGGACCTGCGGGTGGCGGGCGAGGCGGCCAGCGGCCGCGAGGCGATCGAACTGGTGCGCACCACCGAACTCGACGTGCTGGTGATGGACCTTTCCATGCCCGGCCAGAGTGGCATCGACGCGCTCGCCATGATCCGCGCCAAGGCGCCCGACGTCGGCATCCTGATCCTCAGCGGCTACCCCGAGGAGCACTACGCGATGAACCTGATCCGCCAGGGCGCGAGCGGCTACCTCAACAAGGAATGCGATCCGATCGAGATCGTCAACGCCATCCGCACCATCGCGCTGGGCCGCCGCTACATCACCCCGGCCGTGGCCGAACTGCTCGCCCGCCAGCTCGATCGCAAGGACGACGCAGCCCCCCACGAGCAATTGTCCGAGCGCGAGTTCCAGGTCTTCCTGAAGCTGGCCAAGGGCGAGACGGCCGGCGACATCGCCAAGACGCTGTCGCTCTCCGTCAAGACTGTCAGCACCTACCGCACCCGGCTGATGGAGAAGATGAACCTGTCGTCCAACAGCGACCTCACGTACTACGCGCTGAAGAACAAGCTGATCGATTGAGTTCAGATCAACCCCCGGGGGTGTTGATCCGCGCGGCTTGCGCAATGCAATAGTCGACCAGGGCATCGATTTCATTGGATTTGTCGAAAACGGCGTCCACGCCAAGATCGGCGCAGCGCCTGCGTACTTCAGCAGTGGCGTAGTTGCTCAACACCACCACCTGCTGCCAGGCTTGGCGCACCAGGATTTCCTGCAACACCCCGAGGCCGCTGCCCTGCTTCAGGAAGAGATCGACGATGGCAAGGTGCCATCCGTCGCGGTTCTCGCGCAGCCAGGCGCGCGCCTCGTTCTCGGTCGCGGCATATCCCACGGCTGATACCGCGGCCAGTTCCTCAAGCGTGCCCGCCAAATTCTCACGAATCGTCTGGTTGTCTTCGACGATGAAAGTCTTCAATGTGTGGGCCATGCGGCGTTGCCTATCCCCGCTTGCGGACCTTCACATCATGCAAGTTGGCGGCAACCTGGGCTGTAGGACCATTCCGACCATCGCGCGACCGTAGGCATCGCCCCACACCCTCTGCCGCCGCGAACCGACCCCCTGCGGCGCTCGCATCGATCAAGGTGCGCGGATGGTCGCCATCCAACCGTCCCCGCCGCCGTCCCGGTCATCGCCCTGGCTGCGCATGGCCGTTGCGTTCGCGGTGCTGCTGGGGGTGCTCATGCTGGTGCTGCTGTTCTTCCCGTGGGATGTCTTGCGAGTGCCGCTCAACCGCTACGTCAGCGAGAAGACCGGGCGGCAGTTCGAGGTCACGCGCCACCTGGACGTCCACCCCGGCTGGCGCGGGGCCACCATCGTGTTCGACGGCGTCGACTTCGCCAACCCGACGTGGGCGCGCGAGCCCTACCTTGTGCGCGCGAAGCGGGCGGAGTTCGAGATCCGGCTCTGGCCCTTGCTCTCGGGCCGCGTCGTCATACCGCGGCTGGCCCTGGTCTCTCCCGTCATGGGCCTGCAGATGGAGGAAGACGGCCGGCGCACCTGGGCGCTCGGCAAGGACACCGGCGACACCTCCACCGTGCCGACCATCGGACTGCTCCAGGTCGATGGTGGCGGCGTCAATTTCCTGGCCGAGCACCTGGGCGTCGACATCCACGCCGACTTCAGCTACGACACCACCCGCGGCGAGTTGCCGCTCGACTTCCGGGTCAAGGGCAAGTACAAGCGCCAGCCGTTGACGGCCGAGGGCCGCACCGGCAACGTGCTCCAGCTCACCGCCACCGGCCAGCCGCCGTTCCCGCTCGAGATCAAGGCTGCCGCCGGCAAGACCCAGCTGTCTGCACAGGGCACCGTGGCGGCATTGGCCGACCTCGACGGCATCGACGCTCGCTTCCAGCTCAAGGGCCAGACACTGGGCGAACTCTTTCCGCTGCTGGGCATCGCGCTGCCGCAGACCTCTCCCTACGCGCTCGCCGGCGAACTGCGCAAGCAAGGCAAGCTGTGGGAGGTGAAGGGCATGAAAGGCCGGCTCGGGTTGTCGGACATCGCCGGCGACATGCGTTTCGACCAGGCGCCGAAGACGCCGCAACTCGACGGCACGCTGCACTCCAGGGTGATGGACATGGACGACCTGGGCCCGCTGATCGGCCTGCCGCCGACGGAGCGTTCCGCCAAGGCCATCGAAGGCGTCGAGGCGCCGCCCAGCATCGCCCAGGTCAAGCGCGCACGCCGCGATCCCGGCCGCAAGGTACTCCCCACCGCCACGCTCGACTTCGAGCGCCTGCGCGCCATGAATGCCGACGTGCAGTACACCGCCGACAAGATCCGCAACGTGCGCGAGGTGCCGCTCGATCGCGGCAGCGTGCATGTGAAACTGCTGGACAGCGTGCTGACGCTGGACCCGCTCGACCTTGGCGTGGCCAATGGCAAGGTGGCCGGCGCCATCCGCATCGATGCCCGGCAGGACCCGGCGGACATCCGCGCGTCGCTCGATGTCCACGGCATGCAGATCAACCGGCTGATTCCGAAAGTGGACACGCTGAAGACCAGCTTCGGCAAGCTCGACGGGCGCATCAACCTGTCGGGTCGCGGCAAGTCGGTCGCGAGCTGGCTTGCTGGCGCATCGGGTGACGTGGCCGCGATCACCGGCCGCGGCGAGTTCAGCAACCTGCTGCTCGAATTCGCGGGGCTCGATGGCGGGGAGGTGATCAAGTTCATCCTGCGCGGGGACCGGACGGTCACGCTGCGCTGCGCCGCTCTGGCTTTCGATGTGAACAAGGGCGTCGCGCAGGGACGCGGCCTGGTGTTCGACACGACGGACACCGTGTTCCACGCCACCGGACAGGCCAACCTCGCTGACGAGACGATGCATTTCGTGATCGACCAGAAGCCGAAGGACATGAGCATCCTTTCGGTGCGCACGCCGCTCATCGTCGGCGGCACCTTCGGCTCGCCGACCATCGGCGTCGAACCCGGCCCGCTCGCCGCACGCGGGCTGACGGCGTTGGCACTGGGCGCGATCACGCCGATGCTGGCGCTGGCCGCCACCTTCGAATCGGGGCCGGGCGTGGATGCGGATTGCAAGGGCGTCCTGGCCGAGGCGGGCAAGCCGGGGACAGCAGAGGCTGCCAAGGGCGCCGCCAAAGCCACCGGGGCCCGGCAGCCGCAGAACTGAAGGCCTGTCAGGCCGACCGCTGCGCGCAGACGCTGCAATGCGGATCGCGCGCCGTCCGCAGCGTATCGAACTGCGTGGTGCGGCCGTCGAACATCAGCAGCCGGCCGGTCAGCGATCCGCCGATGCCGGCCAGCAACTTGAGCGCCTCATGGGCCTGCAGCGTGCCGATGGTGCCGACCACCGGCGCGAAGACGCCGAGCACGGCGCAACGTGTCTCCTCGAACTCGGCGTCCGGCGGAAACAGGCAGGCGTAGCAGGGCGAGGCTGGATCGCGCACGTCGTACACGCTCAGTTGCCCGTCGAACCTGATGGCCGCGCCCGCCACCAGCGGCCTGGCCTGCGCCACGCAGGCGCGGTTGACGGCCTGGCGTGTCGCAAAGTTGTCGCTGCAGTCGAGCACCACGTCGGCGTCGGCCACGAGCCGGGACAGTGCATCGGCATCGGCGCGTTGGACCAGGGCTTCCACCACGATCGTCGGATTGATCGCCAGCATGGCCGCGGCCGCCGACGCCACCTTGGCCTGGCCCTCGCGCGCCGTGGTGTGCGCGATCTGGCGCTGCAGGTTGGTCAGGTCGACCGTGTCGTCATCGACCAGCGTGATCTTGCCGACGCCCGCGGCCGCCAGGTACAGCGCGGCCGGCGAGCCCAGCCCGCCCGCGCCGATGACCAGCGCGTGCGCGGCCGAGACCCGCGCCTGGCCGCCGATTCCGAACTCTTCCAGCAGGATGTGGCGCGAATAGCGCAGCAGGTCGTGGTCTTCCATGCGCCGGGAAGAAGCTGTCCCCCGAAAGAACATCGGCCTCCGAGGAGGCCGACGGCAGGGAGATCAGTTCTCTTTCTTCTCTTCCTTGTTTTCGACGATGGTCTGCGTCTTGCTGACCACCACGGCCTGGCCCTTGAGCTGGTTCAGGGCCTGCATCAACGGGAAGTCCTTGTCGGAGCCGAATTCGGGCACCTTGCGGTCCTGCGGCGGCTTCTTGGCTTCTTCCTCGAGGCGCTTGCGGGCTTCGTCGCGGGCCTTTTCGCGCTCGGGGCTCTTGTCTTCCGGGCCCTGGCCGCTGTTCAGGTGCTTGTCGAGATCGGCCTCGCGCATGCGCAGCGCGGCAAAGGGGCTGCCTTCGGCGCTTTCGTCGACCAGCACGTTCGGCACGATGCCCTTGGCCTGGATCGAGGTGCCGCTCGGCGTGTAGTAGCGCGCGGTGGTGATCTTCAGGCCGGTGTCGGGGCCGAGCGGTCGCACTGTCTGCACCGAGCCCTTGCCGAAGGTCTGGCTGCCCATCACGATGCCGCGCTTGTGGTCCTGCAGTGCGCCGGCCACGATCTCGCTGGCCGAGGCCGAGCCTTCGTTCACCAGCACCACCAGCGGCACGTTCTTCAAGGCGCCCGGCAGGCTGCGCAGCGGGTCGCTGCCGGCACGGCGCTGGTAGAACTCGGGCGCGGCCTTGTAGATGGACTTGCTTTCGGCCAACTGCCCGTCGGTCGAAACTACCGTCACGTTCTGCGGCAGGAAGGCGGCCGAGATGGCCACGGCCGCGTCGAGCAGGCCGCCCGGGTCGTTGCGCAGGTCGAGCACCATGCCCTTCATGTTCGGGTCCTGCTTGTAGAGCTCTTCCACCTTCTTGACGAAGTCGTCGACGGTGCGCTCCTGGAACTGCGACAGCCGGATCCAGGCGTAACCCGGCTCGATCATCTTGCCGCGCACGGATTGCGTGCGGATTTCCTCACGCGTGATCGTGACCGGGAAGGTGCGGTTCTCGTCCTTGCGGTAGATGGTGAGCAGCACCTTGGTGCCGGCCTCGCCACGCATGCGCTTGACGGCCTCGTTGAGGCTCAGGCCGCGCACCGCGGTGTCGTCGATCTTGGTGATCAGGTCGTTGGGCTTGAGGCCGGCGCGGAACGCGGGCGAGCCCTCGATGGGCGAGACCACCTTGATCAGCCCGTCTTCCTGCGAAATCTCGATGCCGACGCCCACGAAGCGGCCGCTCGTGCCTTCCTTGAATTCCTTGAAGGACTTCTTGTCGAAATACTGGGAGTGCGGATCGAGCCCGGCCACCATGCCGGAGATGGCGTCGGAGATCAGCTTTTTCTCGTCGACCGGCTCGACATAGTCAGTCTTGACCATGCCGAACACAGCAGCGAGTTGCTGGAGTTCTTCCAGCGGCAAGGGGGCCAGCGAACCGCGCGCGACGGTTTGCAGTGAAACGGTGGTGAGAACGCCGGCGACGACGCCTGCTGCAACCCAACCGGTGGTCTTGAGTTTTTGGCCCATGTGGAGCTTCCTGAGAGTGTCGGCGTTGAGGCCCGAATCAATATACACACCTTCGAACAACATTGCCGCGCGGGGTTCCGCGCAACTGTGAACGGATGTGGCTTTATGCCTTGCCTTGGGACGCGACCGCCGCGGCGGCCTTGGCGGCGGCCTCGGCATCGCCCAGGTAGTAGCTGCGCAGCGGCTTCAGTTCCTCGTCGAGCTCGTAGACCAGGGGAATGCCGTTCGGGATGTTGAGGCCCACGATGTCGCTGTCGGAGATGCCGTCGAGGTACTTGACCAGCGCCCGGATCGAGTTGCCGTGCGCCGCCACCACGATGCGGCGACCGCTGCGGATGGCCGGCGCCATCGATTCGTTCCAGAAGGGCAAAACGCGCGCCACGGTATCTTTGAGGCATTCGGTCAGCGGCACCTGATCCGCCGCCAGCTTGGCATAGCGGACGTCGCCGCGTTCGCTGCGCGGATCGTCGGCGGCGAGCGGCGGCGGCGGGGTGTCATAGCTGCGGCGCCAGACCAGCACCTGCGCGTCACCGTACTTCTTGGCAGTTTCCGCCTTGTTCAGGCCCTGCAGGCCGCCGTAGTGGCGCTCGTTCAGGCGCCAGGAATGCACGACCGGCAGCCAGGTGCGATCGAGTTCGTCGAGGGTGTGCCAGAGCGTGCGGGTGGCGCGCTTGAGCACGCTCGTGTAGGCCACGTCGAACTCATACCCTTCTGCCTTGAGCAGCCGGCCGGCCTGCCTGGCCTGCTCGACGCCGGTTTCGGTCAGGTCGACGTCGGTCCAGCCGGTGAAACGATTTTCGAGATTCCAGGTCGATTCGCCATGGCGAATCAGTACCAGCTTGTGCATGTGAGAGGGCCTTTGGCGTAGGGGTGCGGGGTGGGCGTAACCCGCCATTCTAAAATCTCAGGCTTTGCCAAATCCAATCTCCCAAGGAACATCGTGAAATTCATCGTCGACAACTGGATGCTGCTGCTGATCATGCTCAGCTCGGGCGGCATGCTGGCCTGGCCCCTGCTGCGTGGCGCCAACACCGGCACGCTGACGGCGCAGGGGGCGGTGCAACTGATCAATCGCTCGCGGGCCCAGGTGGTGGACGTGCGCGAGCCGGAAGAGTTCGCGGCCGGCCACGTCACCGGCTCGAAGAACGTGCCACTCAAGCTGCTCGAGGAAAAACTCGCCGCCACCGTCAAGAACAAGACCGTGCCATTGATCCTGGTCTGCGCCACCGGCGCTCGCGCCAATCGCGCCGTGGCCACCGCCAAGAAACTCGGCTACGAACAGGCCCAAGCCATGGCCGGCGGACTCAAGGGCTGGAAAGACGCTAATCTGCCCATCGAAAAGGCCTGACCCTGCACATGCAACCCGTCAAGATGTACACCACCGCCGTTTGCCCCTACTGCATTCGCGCGAAGCAGATCCTCAAGTCGAAGGGCGTGGCCCAGATCGAGGAAATCCGGATCGACATGGACCCCGACGCACGCGCGACCATGATGGAAGTCACACGGCGTCGCACGGTGCCACAGATCTTTATCGGCGACACCCATGTCGGCGGTTGCGACGACCTCATCGCGCTGGACGGTCGTGGTGGACTAGTACCACTTTTGCAATCTTCCTGACCGTTCGTCGAACCGGATCGCCCCGGGCGGCAGGCCATAATCGATGGCTCCAACAAGCAAGCCCGCAGGGGGACCTCCGCGGCCTGCACTCCTTTGAATATCGAAAGCTCAGCATGGCAGACAACACCCAAGACCCCGTATTCCAGATCCAGCGCGTCTACTTGAAGGACCTGTCGCTGGAACAACCCAATTCGCCCGCCATCCTGCTTGAAGCCGAGCAACCGACCGTGGACATCCAGCTCGGCGTCGACGCCCAGCCCGTGGCCGACGGCATCTATGAAGTGACCGTGTCCGCCACCGTGCAGACGAAGGTCAAGGACAAGACCGTGTTCCTCGTCGAAGCCAAGCAAGCCGGCATCTTCGAACTGCGCAACCTGCCGCAAGACCAGATGGGCCCGATCCTCGGCATCGCCTGCCCGCAGATCGTCTACCCGTACCTGCGCGGCAACGTGGCCGACGTGATCCAGCGCGGCGGCTTCCCGCCGGTGCATCTGGCTGAAATCAACTTCCAGGCGATGTACGAGCAGCAGCAGGCACAGGCTGCTTCGACCCAGCCGGCGCCTGCGGTCACGCAGTAACGCCAAAAGACCGGGCCCCGTCGCCGCATGAAGATTTGCGTCCTCGGCGCAGGGGCTTGGGGCACTGCGCTCGCAGTGAACGCCGGTGCGCGCCACGGGGTCACGCTCTGGGGTCGTGACGCGGCGCAAGTCGGCCACATGAATGCCGCGCGTGAAAACGCGCGCTACCTGCCCGGGGCGTCCTTTCCGGAGATGCTCTCGGTGCAATCCGGCGAGGCCCCGCAGGCCTATGCGGACGCGGATCTCGTCATCATTGCCACCCCCATGGCCGCCCTGCGCGGCCAATTGCATTTGTTGCGCGCGCTCAAGGTGCCGGTGGCCTGGCTGTCCAAGGGGGTGGAGCCTGTGGTCGGCACGGACCAGCCCTTTGGCCTGCTCGCCCATGAAATCCGGGCGCAAGTGGCGCCCGGCCTGATGGCAGGCGTTCTCAGTGGCCCGAGCTTCGCGCAGGAGGTGGCCCAAGGTCGCCCCACCGCGCTGGTGGCCGCGAGCGCGCACGCGCAGGTGCGAGATCTCCTGGTCGAGGCCTTTCACGGGCCGGCGCTGCGGGTCTACGGCAACGACGACATCGTTGGCGTGGAAGTCGGCGGCGCCGTCAAGAACGTATTGGCCATTGCCACCGGCTTGTGCGACGGGCTGGCGCTGGGACTCAACGCCCGCGCCGCGCTCATCACGCGCGGCCTGGCGGAGATGACGCGCTTCGGCCTGGCGCTGGGCGCGCGGGCGGAGACCTTCATGGGCCTGTCGGGTCTTGGAGACCTGGTACTCACCGCCACCGGCGACCTGTCGCGCAACCGCAAGGTCGGGCTGCTGCTGGCGCAGGGCCGCACGCTGGCCCAGGCCGTCGATTCGCTGGGCCATGTGGCCGAGGGCGTGTATTGCGCGCGCACCGTCGTCCAGCGGGCGCGCTTGCTTGGAATCGAGATGCCGATCGCCGAAGGCGTGGTCGCGCTGCTGGATGGCGCGGTCAGCCCCGTGCAGGCGCTTGCGAACCTGATGGGACGCGAACCCTCGGCCGATCCGGGTTAGGCGACGCTGACCCTCGCCGAGGCGCACCGCCTGATGGCAGATCTGGCCCGGATCTCCTTGAATTTATTTCGCTGAAGTCAGGTGATGGTCGGGTGAAGGCTGATTGAAGCGCTCACCGGCTTCGGTTAGCGTGGGCGCCTCAATTCACAAGGAGACTCCAATGGCTCGTCGGCACACAGGTTCACTCGTACTTTCTCTGGCTGCGGTTGCGGCGATCGCGGGTTGTGGCTCCGGGGGACTGGTTCCCGGGACGGGCCCCAAGCCCATGAGCTTTTTCGTGACCAGCGCCAATCCCGGGCAGGGTGCCAATTTCGGCGGCCTTTCAGGTGCCGACAACTATTGCCAGAGCCTGGCCGCGAAGGTCGGGGCGGGCGGGCGCACATGGCGTGCCTACCTCAGCACCACCGGCAGTCCCGGCGTCAACGCGCGCGATCGCATCGGCAAGGGCCCCTGGTACAACGCCAAGGGCGTGCTGGTGGCGTCCAGCGTCGACGAACTGCACGGCGTCAACATGTTGAACAAGGTGTCGGTACTGACGGAAAGCGGGCAGACGATCATGGGGCGTGGCGATGCCACCAACATGCATGACATCCTGACCGGCTCGTCGCCCGACGGTCGCGCCGTGCCCGGGGACAAGGACACCACCTGCGGCAACTGGACCAAGAGCGGTGACGGCTCGGCCATCGTCGGGCACCATGACCGCACGGGGCTGGACGAATCGGCACCGGCCAAGTCTTGGAACTCGTCGCACGCGACGCAGGGTTGCGGCATGGAAGCGCTCAAGAAGACGGGTGGCGCGGGCTTGTTGTACTGCTTCGCGCAGTAGAGCTCGCGAGTCGGGTCGCCGGCCGGGCCTGGGGCTTCGGCCGCCGGTCGACGCGCTCAGGTCGGCGAGTAGGCCAGCCGCACGTAGATCGGGGCGAAGGCCTCGGCCTGCGTGATCTCGATCAGCGTTTCCTTGCCCAGTTCGAGCATGGCGATGAAGGTCACGATCAGCACCGGCACGCCGCGGTCCACGTCGAACAGGTTCTCGAACTCGATGAACTGGCGGCCCTGCAGCTTGCGCAGCACGATGCTCATGTGCTCGCGCACGCTGAGTTCCTCGCGCGAGATCTTGTGGTGCTGCACCAGCTTGGCGCGCTTGAGGATGTCGGCCCAGGCGTCGCGCAGGTCGACCACGTTCACATCGGGAAAGCGCGGCTTGAGCGACTGCTCGATGTAGACCTGCCCCTTCCAGAAGTCGCGGCCATGCTGCGGCAGGGCACTGATGGCGGCGGCCTGCATCTTGGTCTGCTCGTATTCGAGCAGCCGCCGCACCAGTTCGGCGCGCGGGTCTTCCGCCTCTTCGCCCTCGGCCGTCTTGCGTGGCGGCAACAGCATGCGCGACTTGATCTCGATCAGCATGGCGGCCATGAGCAGGTACTCGGCCGCCAGTTCGAGGTTGGTGCGACGCACCTCCTCGACATAGGTCAGGTACTGGCGCGTGAGGCCAGCCATCGGGATGTCGAGGATGTTGAAGTTCTGCTTGCGAATCAGGTAGAGCAGCAGGTCGAGCGGACCTTCGAAGGCTTCGAGGAAGACCTGCAGCGCTTCGGGGGGGATGTAAAGGTCGTTCGGCAGGGCGAACAGCGGCTCGCCATAGAGGCGCGCGAGCGCGACCTGGTCCACGACCTCAGGCATGGGCGACAGGACCGTGGCGCCGTCGTCGTCGGCGAGTGTGCGGATCATGGCTCAGATGCAAGATGGAGAGCGCCGCACACGGGGCTGGCGGTTGCCACGGGCCGAAAGCGGCACTTACTTGACTTGCGTCTGGTAGACGTAGGGTTGCTGCGGCACATCGCCTTCGGCGTACTCGTCCTGCAGGCTGCGGTCGACGTGCTTGTCCCACAAGAGGGCGCGTCCGGCGCGCTGCTCGGCCTCGAGGTTGGGCTTTTGCCGCTTCAACTCGTCGATGAAGTTGGTGACGTCGGAGCGGTAGTGGGGGCGATTGAAGATGGACATAGACTGGGCCTTTGGACGCGAATTTTACCGGGGACGGGATGGCACAGGTGACACAACGCATATTCGGGGCCGGGCGGACGCGCTGGATCGCGATGGCACTGGGCGCGTTGCTCGCGCTGGCGGCTTGCGACAACAAGAACATCAGCGAACTGGAGGAGGGCGTCGCCGCCGAATCCGACGTGCGTGCCAGGTTCGGGCCGCCGGAGAACATCTGGGACGGTCCGGCCGGCGGGCGCGTCTTCGAATACAACCGCCAGCCCGCGGGCCAGAAGAACTACATGATCACCATCGGCCCGGACGGCAAGATGAGTGCGTTGCGCCAGGTGCTGACGCCCGAGAACTTTGCAAAGGTTCAGCCGGGCATGTCGATGGAGAACCTGCGCAGGATGCTCGGCAAGCCGGCCAAGGTGACGCCTTATCCGCTGAAGAATGAATACGAATGGGAATGGCGCTGGATGCAGCCGCCGAATTCGCCGATGGTGTTCACGGCGGTGCTCAACGGCGACCAGCGCGTGGTGCGCAGCGGGTCTTCGGCGGATCGAGGGGCGGAGGCGCCATAGCCTTGGGTTGGCGGGTCAGGAATGCGGAATCGGACAGCCGTACGCAGAGGGCGCGAAGGTTACGCGAAGGACGCGAAAGGAATACCAAAGAAATTTTTGAAGTGGGTCGTTGGCCATCGCCGATCGCCGCCCCGGTGGCGCCCGCTTCGCTATTTGTCTCCTTTCGCGTCCTTCGCGGAACCTTTGCGTGCAGTCGGATTTCGGCAGCGTTCGTTCACCCCTTCAGCGTCGCGTGCTTCGCGTCCGTCAGTCCGGATTCAGCGGGCTTCATCCATGCCAGCCGCCCGCAATGGCTCCGCCCTCGCCGCCGCCAGTTCCGCGGCGAAGCCCGAGCGCTCGATCTCCTCGCGCGGTTGCGGCTGCAGCGATTCGAGGCGCAGCAAGCCGTCGCGCGAGAGCACGGCCTTGTGCAGTTGGCGCAGCGCATCGAGGCCGGTGGCGTCGAGTGAAATGAGGTGCATCGCGTCCAGCACCACCGTCATGCCGCGGGGCGCGCGCTCCACTGCGCCGATGGTTTCGTCGAGACGGGCCGCGGCGCCGAAGAACAGCGCACCGTAGAGCCTGTAGGTGATGACGGGGGGTTGCATCGACACCAGCTCCACCGTGAACAGCGCGTTCATGCGCCGGATGAACAGCGCGCAGGCCAGCACCACGCCGGCCTGCACCGCCACCGTGAGGTCGAACACGACCGTCAGGAAGAAGGTGCCGAGCATCAGCAGGCGGTAGTGCCGGCTGAAGTGGCGCAGGCGGTAGGGCGTGAACTCGCGCCATTCGCCCATGTTCCAGGCCACGAAGAGCAGGATGCCGGCCAGCACCGACAGCGGGACGTGCACGGCCAGTGGCGCCAGCAGGAGCACCACGGCCAGCAGCGTCAGCGCATGCACGATGCCCGCGACGGGTGAGCTGCCGCCGGAGCGCACGTTGGTCACCGTGCGCGCAATGGTGCCGGTGGCCGGCATCCCGCCAAAGAAGGGCGCAACGATGTTGGCAATGCCTTGCGCCATCAGCTCCTGGTTGGGGTCGTGGCGCGGCTGCCCACTGATCTGGTCGGCCACGCGCGCACACAGCAGCGATTCGATGGCGCCGAGCAAGGCGATGGTCACGGTCGGCGTGACGAGTTGCTTGACAGTCTCCCAACTGAAGGCGGGCAGCTCGAAGGCCGGCAAGCCTTGCGGGATGCCGCCGAAGCGCGTGCCGATGGTTTCGACAGGGAATTCGAAGAACCACGACACCAGGCTCAGCGTGACGAGCGCGACGATCGGCCCCGGCATGCGCGCGCCCAATTGAACGGCGCGCGCTTCGAGCACGCGCCCGAACACCCTGTGCACCCTCTGGCCGAGCTTCGACTCGCCGCGCAACAGCAGCGGCCAGACGAACAGGCCGGCGAGACACACCACGCCGAGCCCGAAGGCGTGGAGGTTGACGGTGTGGGCATGCGCGGCCAGGGTCTTGAGCTGCGAGAACATGTCGGCCGGCATCTTGTCGATGCGCAAGCCGAACCAGTCGCGCAACTGCGAGATCAGGATCAGCATGGCGATGCCGTTGGTGAAGCCGACCACGATCGACACCGGCACATAGCGCACGAGTGTGCCGAGCTTGAACAGCCCGAGCAGGAAGAGCAGCACGCCCGCGCAGGCGGTCGCGATCAGCAGGTTGGCCAGGCCGTAGCGCTCCAGGATGCCGTAGACAATGACGATGAACGCGCCTGCGGGCCCGCCGATCTGCACGGCCGAGCCACCCAGCAGCGAGATCAGGAAGCCCGCGATGATGGCGGTCCAGAGGCCGGCTTCGGGCTTGAGCCCGGAAGCGATGGCGAAGGCCATGGCGAGCGGCAAGGCGACGATGCCGACCGTCGCGCCGGCACCGACGTCCTTGAAGAAGCGCGCCCGGTCGTAGCTCGCCAGTGTGTCGATCAACCGGGGGCGGAAGCGGGCGAATCGGGGGCGGGAGGACATGCGCCTATTGTGTGCGCGGCCTCCCGGATCACGTGACTACTTGCTGTCCGGCAACACGGCATCGGCCGCGGCGCCGATGACCTTGCCGCCGATCTTGGCGGTGCCGATGGCGGCATCCGCCGCGAGGCCGACCGCGCCGGCGCCCACGCTCACAGCGGTGCTGGCAACGGAGACCACGGCGCAGCCGCCCAGCAGGCTGAGGAGCGCCGCCAACATGGCAGCAATGACCAGGCGATGCGATGGATGCGTCATGGCCGGATTCTGAACCTCAACGCACCCGCATGCCAGGCGTCGCGCCCGGCCACGGTTCGAGCACATGGATGCCGGGGTTGGCTTTCTCGTCGGCGTGGCTGGCGGCCAGGACCATGCCTTCGCTGATGCCGAACTTCATCTTGCGCGGCGCGAGGTTGGCGACCAGCACGGTGAGCTTGCCCACCAGTTGCTCGGGCTGGTAGGCCGAGGCGATGCCGCTGAACACGTTGCGGGTCTGCGGCTCGCCCGCGTCCAGCGTCAGGCGCAGCAGCTTGGTCGAGCCCTCGACTTTCTCGCAGGCCAGGATCTTCGCGATGCGCAGGTCGATCCTGGCGAAGTCGTCGATGGTGATGGTCGGGGCGAGTGCTTCGCCGCCGGGGGCGTCCGGGTCGCTGGCGGGTGCCGCAGCGGCGGACTTGGCTGCGGCCTTCGCCGGTGCGGCAGCGGGTGCTGCAACCGCGGGCTCGTCGGACTCGAACAGCTTGTCGAGCAAGGCGGGATCGACGCGCTGCATCAGGTGCTTGTAGTCGTTGATCGCATGGCCTGCGCCGAGCGCCATCGCGGCGTCGGGCCATTGCAGCGCCTCGATCTTGAGGAAGGTTTCGACGCTGCTCGCCAGCGCCGGCAGCACCGGCTTGAGGTACAGCGCGAGCAGGCGGAAGGCCTCGATGCAGACCGTGCAGACATCGTGCAGCCGCGCCTCCATGTCGGGCTTCCTGGCCAGTTCCCAGGGCTTGTTGGCATCGACGTATTCATTCACGCGATCGGCCAGCGCCATCGTGTCGCGCAGCGCGCGGGCGTAGTCGCGGCCGTCGTACAAGGTGCGGATGCTGTCGGCCTCGGCGCGCAGCGTGGCCAGCAGCGCTTCGCCGTCGCCCGTCACCGCGCCCAGCTTGCCGCCGAAGCGCTTGCCGATGAAGCCGGCGCTGCGGCTCGCGATGTTGATGAACTTGCCGACCAGGTCGCTGTTGACGCGCGCCACGAAATCATCGGGGTTGAAGTCGATGTCCTCGTTGCGGCCGCTGAGCTTGGCCGCGATGTAGTAGCGCAGGTGCTCGGGGTTCAGGCCGACCGAGAGGTAGCGCAGCGGATCGATGCCGGTGCCGCGGCTCTTGCTCATCTTCTCGCCGCTCACGGTGAGGTGGCCGTGCACGAAGATGTGGTCGGGTGCCTTGCGGCCGCTGAAGTGCAGCATCGCGGGCCAGAACAGCGTGTGGAAGGTGATGATGTCCTTGCCGATGAAGTGCACCTGCTCCAGTTCCGGGTCGGCCATGTATTCGGTGTAGCTGATGCCGTCGCCACCGGATTCGATGCAGCGCGCGTCGAGCAGGTTCTTCAGCGACGCGAGATAGCCGACCGGCGCGTCGAGCCAGACGTAGAAGTACTTGCCCGGCGCGTCGGGGATCTCGATGCCGAAGTAGGGCGCATCGCGGCTTATGTCCCAGTCGCCGAGGCCGCCCTTGCCTTCGTCGTCCTTGTAGAGCCATTCGCGGATCTTGTTCTGCACCTCGGGCTGGACGTGGCCGGGCGCAGCGGTCCATTCCTTCAGGTAGGCCTCGCAGCGCGGGTCGGACAGCTTGAAGAAGAAATGCTCGGAGCTGCGCAGCTCGGGCTTGGCGCCGGACAGCGCCGAGTACGGCTCGATGAGGTCGGTGGGCGAATACACGGCGCCGCAGACTTCGCAGTTGTCGCCGTACTGGTCCTTGGCATGGCAGTTGGGACACTCGCCCTTGATGAAGCGGTCGGCCAGGAACATGCCCTTCTCGGGGTCGTAGAACTGCTCGACGCTCTTGCTGGTGATGAGGCCGGACTTGTCGCGCAGGTCGCGGTAGATCTGCTGGGCGAGCTCGTGGTTCTCCGGTGCGTCGGTCGAGTGCCAGTTGTCGAAGGCGATGTGGAAGCCGTCGAGATACTGCTTGCGGCCCGCCGCGATGGTGGCCACGAACTGCTGCGGCGAGACGCCGGCCTTGTCGGCGGCGATGGTGATGGCCGCGCCATGCGCGTCGTCGGCGCAGACGAAGTTGACCTCGGCACCGTTCATTCGCTGGAACCGCACCCAGATGTCGGCCTGGATGTACTCCATCATGTGGCCGATGTGGAACTTGCCGTTGGCATAGGGCAGGGCGGTGGTGACGAAGAGCTTGCGCGGGGACATGGAGGGCGCTTTCCAGGGGAGGGGAACAGAAGACGGGGTGGTGCGGTCGCGGGCACGCTGGCCGGGCCGGACCCGCATTTTAGGTGGGCCAGCCTTACGATGCTCCGGCCATGCACCATGCGGCCTTTTTTCGCAACTTGAACCTCGGGCGGCCGAACAGCCCGACGCGGGCGCAGTTCGAACAGGCGTTCATCGATGCAGGGGCAGCGGCGGCGCAGTCGTTCCTGACCAACGGGACGATCGCGTTCGATGCGGGCGCGCGGCCAGTCGACGCGTTGCTGGACCAGGCCGCCCAATCGTTGACGGCTTGCTGCGGGCTGTGCGAGCCGGTGTTTGTGCGCGAACTGGCGTCGCTGGCGGCACTGGCCGATGCGGCCCCATTCGAAGGGGTCGACCGCGCATCGGTCTATGAGTTCTGCATCACCTTCCTGCACGCAGATGCGGTCGTGCCTCGAAACCTGCCCGTGATCTCGCCACGCGGCGATGTGCAGATCGTCCATGTGACCGACAGCGAGGTGTTGAGCGTCGTGCACAAGTTCGGCCAGAGCCCCGGCAGCCCGAATGCGTATCTGGAGAAGACACTCGGCCTGCCCGCCACCACACGCGCATGGAATACCGTGCTGCGCCTGCTCACCAGGCACGGTTGAAGCGACGACTCCCGGCGTATGCTTTCGGACCCCGGGCGGCCTCTGGCTCGCCTCGACCCCATTCCCCGATTCACGGAAACGCACCGATGACCACTCCCATCCCCGCAACCCTCATCCCCGGCGACGGCATTGGCCCCGAGATCGTGGACGCCACGCTCGCCGCACTCGACGCATTGAAGGCGCCCTTCGAATGGGACCGTCAGATCGCCGGACTCGGCGGCGTGCAGGCGTCCGGCGACCCACTACCGAAGGCCACGCTCGACAGCATCCGCCGCACGCGCCTCGCATTGAAGGGGCCGCTCGAGACACCGTCGGGCGGCGGCTATCGCTCGTCGAACGTGCGCCTGCGCGAGGAGTTCGAGCTGTATGCCAATCTGCGGCCGGCCCGCACCATCGTGCCCGGCGGGCGCTACGACAAGATCGACCTGGTGGTGGTGCGCGAGAACCTCGAAGGCCTCTACATCGGCCATGAACACTATGTGCCGATCGATGGCGACCCGCATGCGGTGGCCATGGCGACCGGCATCAACACGCGCCAAGGCAGCCGCCGCCTGCTCGAATACGCCTTCGAGACGGCCGTTGCGACGGGCCGCAAGAAGGTCACGATCGTGCACAAGGCCAACATCATGAAGGCGCTGACCGGCATCTTCCTGGAGACCGGCCTGGACCTCTACGAGAAGAAGTACAAGGGCCAGTTCGAGCTCGACACGGTGATCATCGACGCCTGCGCGATGAAGCTGGTGCTCAACCCCTGGCAGTTCGACATGCTGGTGACGACCAACCTGTTCGGCGACATCCTGTCGGACCTGGTGGCGGGACTCGTCGGCGGACTGGGCATGGCGCCGGGCGCGAACATCGGCACGAATGCGGCGATCTTCGAAGCGGTGCACGGCTCGGCGCCGGACATCGCGGGCAAGGGCATCGCGAACCCGACCGCGCTGTTGCTGGCGGCTGCATTGATGCTCGACCACTGCAAGTTGCCGGAGCTTGCAACGCGGCTGCGCAAGGCGATCGACGAGACGCTCAACATCGACAAGGTGCGCACCGGCGACCTCGGCGGCAGCGCCGGCACGGCCGAATTCACGAAGGCGCTGGTGAGCCGCATCGCGGGAGGTTGAGGACGCCATGTCGACAACCCTGCCTGTCCTGTCGCTGATCGAAACCCGCGTGCTCGGCGTGCTGGCCGAGAAACAGCGCACCGTACCCGACAGCTATCCGCTGACGGTCAACGCGGTCGTCTCCGGCTGCAACCAGAAGACCAGCCGCAACCCGGTGCTGGAGGTGACCGACACGCAGGCGCAGGCCGCGCTCGACAGCCTCAAGGGCTACAGCCTGGTCTCGGAATCGAGCGGTGGCCGCGCCTTCCGCTACGCGCACAATGCCGACCGCGTGCTGCGGGTGCCGTCGCAGTCGATTGCGCTGCTGACCGTGCTGATGCTGCGCGGCCCGCAGACGCCGGGCGAGTTGCGCATCGCCTGCGACCGGATGCACAACTTCGCCGACATCTCTTCGGTGGAGGGCTTCCTCGAAGAACTGGCGGAGCGACCGGCCGGTGCGCTGGTGGTCAAGCTGGCGCGGCTGCCCGGCGCGCGCGAGAACCGCTGGGCGCATCTGCTGAGCGGGCCGCCCGTGGAAGATGCGGCGGGTCCGGAGCCTGCGGGCGCGGAGGCTTCGCTCGGCGAGGTGGCGGCGCTCAAGGCCAACGTGGCCCGGCTGGAATCGGAAGTGGCCAGCCTCAAGGCGCTGGTGGCACGCGTATGCGCTGAACTTGGAATCGAAGAAACACCGTCAACATCATGAACAACACAAGCGGTATCGGCAGCGAAGTGCTCGCCACCTGGCATCAACTGGTGCGCGAGCGAGATTCGAAGGGGCTGGAGGCCTTGCTGGCGAACGATGCGGTCTTTCATTCGCCGGTGGTCCATACGCCGCAGGTCGGCAAGGCGGTGACGCTGCAGTACCTCACGGCCGCCTTCCGGGTGTTCTTCAACCCGAGCTTCCGCTACCTGCGCGAGACGGTGGCGGCCGACCATGCGGTGCTGGAGTTCCAGGTCGAGATGGATGGCATCAGCGTGAACGGGGTCGACATGATCACCTGGAACGACGTGGGCCAGATCGTCGAGTTCAAGGTCATGTTGCGCCCGCTCAAGGCCATCAACCTGATCCACCAGAAGATGGGCGCGATGCTGCAGGCAGGGCACCAGCAGCAATAGCGATTACGGGCAGCTACCGAGCACGTAGTAGCCGGGGCCGGTCTGCTTCAGCGTGGTCGTGGCGAAGATGTTCCACAGGCCCATGAACTGGTTCGAGCCATTGGCAAAGGCAAGCCACATGCTGACGTAGGCGCGCCCGGCGCTGACGTGCGCGTAGTTCGACGCGGTGAAGCAGGCGGCGGCGCCGCCCGTCGTGGTGCCCGTGGCCGGCGTCGAGGCGGCGCCTTCGACCCCCGAGGCATCGACGGCTGCCACGGTCCATGAATAGGACGTGCCCGCAGCCAGGCCAGTGTCGGTGAAGCTGGTGGCGGCAACGGGCGCGGCGTTCGACTTGCTGCCATTGCGGTAGACGTTGTAGCCCGTGGCTTCGGCCACCGCGGTCCAGCCGATGGTCATGCTGCTGGATGTCGCCGCGGACAGCGTGACACCCGTGGGCGCGGGCAATGCGCCGCCGCCCCCACCGCCGCCGCTTCCACTACCTCCGGAAGCGATCTGGTCGACCATGGCCTTGATGGCCGCCTGCTGGCTGCCGGCGCGCTGGGCGAAGTTGCTGCCGTACCAGCCGATCCAGTCCCAGCAACCGTTGCCGTTGGGCAGCGTGCCGCTGGCCGATGTCGGGTGGCTCGTGTTGTCGACGCGGGTCTGCGGGAAGAGCACGACGATGCGGTTGGTGTCGGCCCAGCGGGTGTAGCCGGTGTTCTTGATGAACTTGTCGCCGATGGTGGCGTAGTTCTGCTGGCAGCCGTGCAGCGCCACGTGCAGCCGGCAGGTCGCGGCGCCGCTCGCGCATTCCGAAGGGACGTAGATCCATCCGGTATGCGCCATGCCGGCATTGCCGGTGAATGCGGTCTGGTCGAACTCGACGTAGTTGGCGGCGGCTGGCGCATTGTTGCGGGCGTTGAGCGTGCCGTAGAAGCGGGTCAGCGCGGCCTTGGCGCCGTCGTAGCCGCAGTTGCTGATGTAGGGAGAGGCGGCGGAGTTGCAGCTGTTGTTGCCGGCGCCGTCGAAATCGGTCGGAAAGGTGTGGGCCGTGCTGGCGCGCTTGACATAGTCGAGGTTGGCGGCGGCCACGCCGTTGGCCGTGTACTGCGTCTGCACCGCGTTCATCGGATTGGGGCCGACGGTGGTGTCGCTGTTGCCGACGAAGAGGTAGACCTTCTGCTGCGCGACGTTCGCCTTGCTGTCGATCGCGGTGTCGCTCCAGTTGTTGAGGTCGGACTGCATCGTGTTCAGCATCTGGCTGCTGATCGTCGCGTTGTACATGCAGGCCGTGTAGTAGCTGTGGCCGGCGCACATGTAGGGGCCGCCTGCGAAGACGCCGACGCCGCGGAAGGTGGCCGAGTAGGCGTAGCCGAGCTGGTTGGCCATGAAGCCGCCGGAGGACAGGCCCGACACGGTGGTCTGGGCCGGGTCGATCTTGAGGCGCGGCAAGGGAGACGCGGCATGCGCCGCCAGCCCTTGAAACCACAGGGCCGCGAAGACGGCGGCCAGAACGACGAATCGCTTGCGCATCAAGTTGTCTCCTTGGGCGGCACGCTGGTCAGCGGGCGTGCAGTGTAGCCACTTGCGGGCCTGTCCAAGGGGTTGTGCCGGGGCGAACCCGGCAGCGTCGCAGCGCCTTCGAAGGTTCAGTCGTGCTGCGTGATCACCATCCACGGCATGCCGAAGCGATCCTCGACCATGCCGAAGGACGACGCGAAGAAGGTCTTGCCCAGCGGCATCCGGACCGAGCCGCCCTTGGCCAGCGCGTCGAAGATGCGCTGGGTCTCGGCATCGTCCCTGGTGCTGATCGACTGGCAGAAGCCCTTGAACTCCGGCTTGCCTGTCGCGTAGCCGTCGGAGGCCATCAGCAGCGATTCGCCGAGGGTGAACTCGGCATGCATGATCTTGTTGTCGTTGCCCGGCGCGCTGCCGGGCCCGCCCGGTTGCGGCGGCTCGGGGTTGTCCTTGAAGCGCATCACCATGCCGACCTTTGCGCCGAGGGCGGAGCGGTAGAACTCGAGCGCTTCTTCGCAGCGCCCGTCGAAGAAGAGATAGGGTTGGACTTTCATGACGGGTTCTCCTTGCGTTGAGGTCAGGGGTTGGCGGGCATGGCGCTCATGTCCATCCATGCGAGTTCCCAGAGATGGCCGTCCAGGTCCTGGAAGCCATGCTGGTACATGAAGCCGTGGTCGTTGGCCTTGTTGGGCGTGGCGCCCCCGGCGGCCACGGCCTTGGCGACCATGTCGTCCACCTCCCCGCGGCTCTCGCATGACAGGCAGACCAGCACCTCGGTGCTCTTGTGCGCGTCGCTGATCGGCTTGGGCGTGAAGGTCTTGAAGAAGGGCTCGACCAGCAGCATCACGAAAGCCTCTTCGCTGACGATCATGCAGGTCGCGTTCTTGTCGGTGAACTGGGGGTTGAACTTGAAGCCCAGCGCGGTGAAGAAGGCCACCGACTTGTCGAGGTCCTTGACGGGGAGGTTGACGAAGATCTTGGTGCTCAATGCAGTTCCTTTCAGGTGGAAAAGGGTGGTTTGTGTACGCCGTCCACAAAAGATAGCAGACATAATGGACAGCGTCCACATTGGAAACAAATGCGCACAGAGCCCACTCCGCCACCGGTCCGCGACAGCTATCGGCATGGGGACTTGCGGCGCGCCTTGCTGGAGGCGGGTATCGAGCTCGCGCGAGGCGGCGGGCCCGAGGCCGTGGTGCTGCGCGAGGCGACGCGTCGTGCCGGCGTCGTGCCCAACGCGGCCTATCGCCACTTTGCGAGCCGGCTCGAGTTGCTGCGGGAGGTGCGCGCCGCGGCGCTGTCAGCAGTGGCTGCTGCGATGGAGAAGGAGCTTGCCGCCGTCCCCGCCAAGGGCAGGGCTACGGACCTGGCACGCGCCGGTTTGCGTGCCGTCGGCACAGGCTACCTGCGCTTCGCGCGCGTCCAGACGGGGTTGTTTCGTACCGCCTTCTTCGGCCAGCCCGAACTGCTGGAGCCTCTGAACGCCGGACCGGGCGCGGTGGGGCCCGGCGGCCTCAACCCGTTCCAATTGCTGGGCGCGGCACTGGACCGCATGGTCGCGGCGGGTGCGATGCCTGCTGCGCGCCGGCAGGGCGCCGAGTTCCTGGCGTGGGCCGGCGTCCATGGGCTGGCCCTGCTGATGATCGAAGGCCCGTTGCGCGGCGTGCCGGAGAAGCATGCGGAGGCGCTGGGGCAGCAATTGCTGGACATGATCGAGAAGGGTCTCTAGGCTGGATTTCCTGGCGATCCATCGTGGGCCATGATTCAACCGAAATGCCCACGAAGGCTGCCGAGTCCACTACGACAATCAGACTGCAGAAGCGTCGGCATGTGCCATGCACCCTTGCACAACGAACCGATGACCGACAAAAGCAAATTCACCTCCGAACACAACGCGGCATATCTTCAACAGGATGTGCTTGCACCGGGCCAACGCTGGTACGCCTTCGACGTACTGATGCCGCTGGCCCGAAAAGGTCATGCGACCAAGTTTGTGATGACCTTGTGGAACTACCACCAGACCAAGACGGCACCTGTCGTGCGCGAATGCGCCATCAGGAAGGATCGCGCAAGCGGATCGTATTGGTACAGGGTCGCCAAAGAAAAGCCAGGCGTGAACAACAACAACCGCAAGAGCCTGTGGAGTGCCATCGACATTGCCAACAATGACGGCTTGCCGATGTTCGGCATCCTCAAGGACGTGCAGACCAAGCGTTGCTCGCTCACAGACATTTATCCCATCGCAGACGTTGTTTACGAGCAGGACGGGAGCGCGCTGTGGCTCTTGCTCGACGGCGAGGTTGGCTGCGAAGTGGAGGTCGCCGACCTTCATCACGTCACGGCGGCGTCGCGTGCACAGGCCTAGCTGTCGAGTCCCACGAGGTTGCTCATGGCCGGGATGCGGCTCCGAGCCCCAGGCATCCAACTGCGCCGGCCTTTCCATGCAACCGCCGAGGCGGGCGTCACTACCTCAAGCCTTGCAAAGTAAAAACGTGACGCCGCCCGCCAGATTCCAATCGTGCCGCGGCTACTTCGTTCCGGGCTTGCCGGTGTACGGATTGAAGTTTCCGCGAGTCGAGTAGTTGTCGCTCCTGGTGCTGTTCGGATTGGTGGCGTGCGAGGGGGCGACGTAGGTTCCGTTCGATTTCGAGTAGCCACTGATGGAGTGGCTTGAACTGTTGACCCCCGTCCCCGAGCTGTAACCAGAGTGGCCGCCGCCGCCTCTCGCAAATGCACCGCTCACAAGCAGGCAAGCGCAGGCGGCAATGGCAATGTTCTTGATCATGGTGTTCTCCTCCGCCCAATATTGGGCAGGGCCAGTGTCAGATCGTCAACGAACTGTTGCCGTAGGGGTTAGCGAGAACCCATCTCTCCTAGCGAAGAGGGATGCGGCGTCCAGATTTCCGTGATCGATGTTCTGCCGCACGGCCTCCTGGAGCGAGCACATCAGGCAACCCGCAGCACGCCATCCAGCGGCAGCGCGTGCCAGTCGATCCACTCGCCGACCCGGACTGAATGCGTGTCCGCGTCGCCCCCGTCGACTTCTCCCCGGCGCACCCGCAGCGTACGCCCATCGAGCCGCAGCGTGATCTCGAACCCGGGCCAGTGCGCCGGCACGCGTGGCGTCATGCGCAATGTCGGGCCACGCAGTTCGAGCCCCAGCAGCGTCTCGACCGCCGCGCGATGCATCCAGGCCGCGGAGCCGGTGTACCAGCTCCAGCCGCCGCGCCCGACATAGGGTGGGGCGCCATAGGTATCCCCGGCCATCACATACGGCTCGATCTCATAGACCGGACCGCGCTGCGGATGCCGTGCCCGGTGCGCGGGGCTCAGGCCCTCGAAGCTGCGCCACGCAGCCTCATGGTCGCCCTGCAGCGCCTGCGCCATCAAGGCCCACACGGCGCCGTGCGAATACTGCCCGCCGTTCTCGCGCACGCCCGGTGGATAGGCCTGGATGTAGCCGGGGCTGTTGGCCGAGTGTTCGAACGGTGGCGTCAACAGGCGCAGCAGCCCGGCCTGCTCGTCGCCAAGTTGCTGCCTCAGCGCCGCCATGGCCTTGTCGGTGAAGGCAGGGGTCGACGCGCCCGACAACACCGACCACGCCTGCGCGATCAGGTCGATGCGGCATTCGGTGTTGGCCGACGAGCCGAGCGGCGCGCCATTGTCGAAGAAGGCGCGCCGGAACCATGCGCCATCCCAGCCCGCATCGTGCAGCGCGCCGATCCAGCCATCGCGCGCAGCCCGCCACCTGGACGCCCGCTCGTGTTCCCCGCGCGCATCCGCCAGCGGCGCATAGCGCTCGACCACCGCGCACAGGAACCAGGCCAGCCACACCGATTCGCCCTTGCCTTCGCTGCCCACGCGGTTCATGCCGTCGTTCCAGTCGCCGGTGCCCATCAGCGGCAGGCCGTGCGCGCCTTTCGTGAGGCTGTGGTCGATGGCGCGTGCGCCGTGCTCGTAGACCGTGGCCACCTGGTCGCTGGTCTGCGGCACGTAGTACGCGTCTTCGGCACCCGGTGGAATCTGCGGGCCCTCGATGAAGGACACCGGCTGGTCGAGCAGGCTGGCATCGGCCGTGACCTCGACATAGTGCGCGCATGCAAAGGGCAGCCACAGCAGGTCGTCGGAAAAATGCGTTCGCACGCCGGCGCCGCCCGGCATGTGCCACCAGTGCTGCACGTCGCCCTCGGGCCACTGGCGTGCGGCGTTGACGAAGATCTGGTTGCGCAGGCGCGCGGGGTCGATGGCGGCGAAGGCCATCGCGTCCTGCAGTTGATCGCGAAAGCCGAAGGCGCCGCCGGCCTGGTAGAAGCCGGCGCGCGACCACAGCCGGCAGGCGAGCGTCTGGTAGAGCAGCCAGCGGTTGACCAGCACATCGAACAGCGGATCGGGAGTGCGCACCTGCACGCGGCCCAGCAGTTCGTCCCAGAAGCCTCGCGCCTGCGCCAGGGCCGCAGGCACGTCGCGTTGCTGCCATCGGGTGGCCAGCTGTGCCGCGGCCGCCGCATCGGCTGCGTAGCCCAGCGCGAAGGCAAAGCGCATCGTCTGTCCCGGCGCGAGCGTGAAGTCGCCAGCGATGGCCGCGCAGGCATCGAGCCCGCTGCCTGCGCGTCGCCCCAATGCGCTGGGGATCTCGACGCCGCCACGGCGGAAGAACTCGTTGCGGTCGCAAGTCCAGTGCGTCGCCGCCTGCAGCCCCGCAAGCATCAGGAATGCCGTGCCGCCGCCCATGCCGGTGCTCGATTCGCGTTGCTGGCCGAACACGGCGGGCAGGTCGTCGGGCTTCCAGCAATGCACCGTGCGCCGCGCGCCGCGCGCCGGGCCCAATTGCCATTCGGCCATCGCCAGCGCCCGCAGGTTGCGCGGCGTGGCGCCTTCGTGCCGGACCTCCACCTGCACCAGCTTCACGCTGTCGTCGCGGTCGGCGAAGAAGGTGGTCGCCAACACCAGCCCACCGTGCGTGCACTCGAACACGGTGTAGCCCTGTCCGTGCCGCACGCGATGCACCGCGTCGCTGCCCGGGCCGCGACCCGCGGGGGTGAGCGGCAGCAATTCGCGCGAGTCGAGGTCCTGCAACAGGTAGTGCTCGAACGCGGGGTCCTGCACCGGATCGTTCGACCAGGGCGTGAGCTGTTGCATCTGGCTGTTGACGGCCCAGGTGTAGCCTGCGCCCGCCTCCGAGATCTGGAAGCCGAACCCGGCATTGGCGATCACGTTGATCCAGGGCCGTTCGGGCCGGTGCGTCGCGTCGACATCGAAGCGGAATTCGCCGCTGGCCGCGTCGAAGTCGCCGACGACCGCGTGAGCGGCCCTGTCCGACGTGGCCGCGCTTCTAAGCGGCGCCAGCAGCGGCACGCTGGTTGTCGTAGAGGCCTGGCCCGGCGATGGCGTGATTGGTGCGGGCTCGCGCAACGCGGCCACCTGTAGTTCCAGGGGCCGCCCATCGGCCGTGAACACCGCCCGCGCCAGGCTCGACAACGCCGCTTTCTCCGCGGGCGTCACCTCCTCGTCGCGCAACAGGTAGAAGCCGGCGGAGTCGTTGCGCGGAAAGCTGTTCTGCGTCTGGTGGCTGATGCGATCGCGCAGGGCCTCGATCTCGCGCTGCAGCGGCATCTGGTACGAAGCGGCCTCCGCATTGAGCACGACCAGGTCGCAGGCCACCCCGCCAAAGCCCCACCAGGGCTGGGCGCGCAGCAGCGTGTTGATGAGGCCCATGCCGGTGCCGGAATGAATGTGCACCAGCACGATCGGCTTGTCGCCCGAGATGCCGAAGCGCCACAGCAGCCGCAGGTCGATGAGGCCGCGATCGCTCATCACCCGCGGCGTGGTGTAGGTCAGGATGGTGGTCAGGTCCTGCAGCGCGAGGTTTTGCGCCGGCCCGATGTCGAGGTCGCGCAGACGCACCTGCGCCAGCGTCGCGGCCATGCGGCTGGCGCGCTCGACGAGCGTGAATTGCAGGTAGCGGTCGATCACGGGGATGAGCGCGTCGGTGCTGTCGGCCGCTGCCGTCGCGAAGGTCACGCGCGCCGTGGCGCCGGGCCGGATCGACAGGCGCACCCGCAGGCAGGCGATCGGGTCGAGTCCGTTGATCGGTGCGCCGTCGGGCGTCATCGGCTGCGGGTCCAGCGCGGGCATCGACAGCCGGCCGTTGCGCCCGATGAAGGCGCGCCGGTCCGCCATGCATTCCACCGAGAGCATGTGCGCATCGACCGCCGCGACGAAATGCGCCGCGGCCACCACCGGATCGCCCTGCAGCCGCGGCTTGCGCGTCATGAGCAGCGCCCGCCAGGTCGGCTCCCAGCGCGTCTCGACGAAGAGGTTGGCGAAGGCGGGATGGGCCTCGTCGGCCTTGGGCAGCGACAGCACGGGTTCGAAGCAGGAGATCAGCTCCAACTCGCGCGTCTGGTCGCTGGTGTTGTGCAGCGTCACGGTACGCAGCTCGGTGTCGTCCTCGGGGCTGATCAGCACGGTGGTGCGCGCCTGCAGGCCGGGGCCCTTCGCGTCGAACTGCACCTGGTCGGCGAGGAAGCGGGTGCGGTAGCGCCACTCCGCGCCCGGTGCCGGCAGGGCCGTGAGCGATGAGAGGCTGCTGTCGCTGTCGCGGACGTAGAAGAAGGTGCCATACCCATCGCGCAGCGGATCGTCGCGCCAGCGGCTGACGTTGAAGGCCTGCCATCGGCTGACGCCGGCGCCGTTGGCCCGCAACGCGACCGTGTAGCGGCCGTTGGAGAGCAGGTGCGTGGGCTGGAAGCCGGGCACCATCGGATCGACGGTGCGTGGCTGGAACACCGGCGCGGCATCGCCGTTCGCGGGTTCGGGCGGCGTGCGCGGGTCGGCACTGCCGATGACCTGGCGCGGCGTGCGCTCCTGCAGCAGGGCCGCGTAGGCCTCGGCCAGCGCGGTTTCGCCAAACCAGCGGCGCGGCGCCTCGCCGCACAGCAGGTTGCACAGCGCCACCAGCGACATGCCCTGGTGGTGCGCCATGAAGTTGCGCACCACGCTGAAGGCTTGGCCCTCGGCCTGGCGCGAGACGGTGAAGTCGACCGCGTCGCAGAAGCCGAGCTCGCCGCGCGCGCCGAGCGACTCCAGCCGTCGCAGGTTGAGCACCGCCTCATGCGGGGCCAGTTGCGCGGCCATCAGGCTGGCGTAGGGCGCCACGACCCGGTCGGTGAGCGGCGTGCGACGCAAGGCCAGCCGGGGCACGCCGAAGGGCGAATACTGGTAGGCGAGCGAATGGTCCCGCGCGTAGTACGCGGACTCCGAGACACCCCACGGCAACTGCTGCGCCACGCCGAAGGCCTGCTGCTCGCGAATGGCGGCAATGCTGGCCACCTGCAGCAAGCCATCGTCCGGCTCCGGCATCACCAGGCCGGGCATGAGGTACTCGAACATCGAGCCCGACCACGACTTCAGCCCGGGCCGCACGCCGACGGTGACGTACGGCCGGCCGAGCGCGCTCCAGTTGCGGCGCGGCACATCGCCCTTGGCAATCGCGATGAAGCTCAACAGCCGCGATTCGGAAGCCAGCAGGTCGTAGTAGCTCGCATCGAGCACGTGCTCGTCGGCGCGCAGGCCGATGTGGAAGAGGTGGCGCTTGGCGTCGTAGAGGCCGCTGAAGTCCATTGCGCCGGCGAGCGTGTCGCAGCGCCGCGCGAGGGACTCGAGTGCGTCCAGGGCGGCGCCGCCGTCGCGCGCACGCACCCGGCAGGCCTGCGCCACGGCCATCAGGTGGCCCGCCAGGTTGCCGCTGTCCACGCTCGACACATAGGCCGGCCGCAGCACCTCCAGCGAGCGCGTCTCGTACCAGTTGAAGAGGTGGCCGTCATGCTTGGGCAAGCGCTCCACGCTGTCGAGTGTCGCGCCGATGCGCGCGGCCAGCGCGGCGCTGTCGATCCAGCCGAACTCGCGTGCGCAGCAGGTGGCGAGCAGGTACATGCCGATGTTGGTCGGCGAGGTGCGGTGCGCGACAGTGAATTCCGGCTCGAGCTGCAGGTTGTCGGGCGGCAGGTGGTTGTCCTCGGCGCCGACCACCTTCTCGAAGAATCGCCAGGTGTCGCGCGCGACGGTGGCGAGGTAGTCGCGCTCGTCGGCGGGCAACTGCGCTTGCGGCCCTGCCTGCGACGGCGGGCGGCTGCTCCACCAGGCCACCAGCGGCGCGCAGGCCCACACGGCGAACAGCAG
>NZ_JAATOM010000099.1 GCF_019207085.1 Variovorax sp. dw_308
ACTGCGGCTCAATGGCCAGTACGTGATCGAGACGCATCCGGTGTCGGTGGCGCCGTCGATGAGCATTGCCGTGCAACTGGCGCAAAGCACGCCGCGCGTGGATGCGTCGCTCACCGCCTTCGGCAATCCGCGCATCGACGACCAGCACGAGCTGCCCGGCGCCGCGGCGGAGGTCAAGGAGATCGCCACCGTCTTCCCGCGCAACAAGGTCTACATGGGCGCCGCGGCCACCAAGACCCAGTTCCGCGAAGCGGCGGGCCGCTCGCCCCTGATCCATGTGGCCGCGCATGCCGAGGCCGACCAGATCGATCCGCTGTATTCGCGCATCCTCCTGGCCAACGAGGACGGCAAGCAGAACTTCCTGGAGGCGCACGAGATCCTGGACCTGCCGCTCTCGCACAGCGCGCTGGTCACGCTGTCGGCATGCGAGTCGGGCCTGGGCCGCGTGGCCTCCGGCGACGAAGTGCTGGGCTTCACGCGCTCCTTCCTCTCGGCCGGCACCTCCAGCCTGATCTCCTCGCTGTGGTCGGTGTCCGATGACGCGACCGAGGTGC
>NZ_JAATOM010000100.1 GCF_019207085.1 Variovorax sp. dw_308
GCTGCGGCTCAACGGCCAGTATGTGATCGAGACGCATCCGGTGTCGGTGGCGCCGTCGATGAGCATCGCCGTGCAACTGGCGCAAAGCACGCCGCGCGTCGATGCGTCGCTCACCGCCTTCGGCAATCCGCGCATCGACGACCAGCACGAGCTGCCCGGCGCCGCGGCGGAGGTCAAGGAGATCGCCACCGTCTTCCCGCGCAACAAGGTCTACATGGGCGCGGCCGCCACCAAGACGCAGTTCCGCGAGGCGGCGGGCCGTTCGCCCCTGATCCATGTGGCCGCGCATGCCGAGGCCGACCAGATCGATCCGCTGTATTCGCGCATCCTGCTGGCCAACGAGGACGGCAAGCAGAACTTCCTGGAGGCGCACGAGATCCTGGACCTGCCGCTCTCGCACAGCGCGCTGGTCACGCTGTCGGCCTGCGAGTCGGGCCTGGGCCGCGTGGCCACGGGCGACGAGGTGCTGGGCTTCACGCGCTCGTTCCTGTCGGCGGGCACCTCGAGCCTGATCTCCTCGCTGTGGTCGGTGTCCGATGACGCGACCGAGGTGT
>NZ_JAATOM010000101.1 GCF_019207085.1 Variovorax sp. dw_308
AGACGATGGCTGCGTCGCCTGCCATGCGCGCCTTGCACACGAAGCGCAGGCAGGTGGCCGTGGCATCCAGCGTGGTGGTCGCGGGCGCGATGCTGTGGCTGCTGGCGGCCCAGCGTGCGCATGCGGCGGGCGAGACCGAGGAAGCGACCACCGTGGCAGCAGCGACCACGGCCAACCCCGAACTGCTGCCCACCAACGATCCCTGCGGTAGTTGCGGCAACAGCAGCGGCAATAGCAACAGCAACAACAGCAGCAGCGGCAACGGCGGCAACAGCAGCGGCAACGGCAACAGCAGCAACAGCAACCAGCTCGCACAGGCCGCACGCCCCCCGGCCGGCGCGGCCATGCCGCAAGATCTGCCGCGCACACCCGCGCCACCCCCGACCTTCCGCCTCAACGACATCCGCCTGAACGGCGCGCAGGCGCTCTCGGCCGATGAACTCAAGACGGTCACCCAGCCCTACATCGGCCGCGACGTGGCGCTCTCCGACCTGGAAGCCCTGGCCAAGGCCATCACCGACCTGTACCGCGCACGCGGCTACTTCCTGGCG
>NZ_JAATOM010000102.1 GCF_019207085.1 Variovorax sp. dw_308
CGATGGGCGCCTTGCACACGAAGCGCCGGCAGGTGGCCGTGGCGTCCAGCGTAGTGGTGGCGGGCGCGATGCTGTGGCTGCTGGCGGCGCAGCGGGCCCATGCGGCGGGTGAGGCCGAGGAAGCGACCACCGTGGCAGCAGCGACCACGGCCAACACCGAACTGTTGCCCACCAACGATCCCTGCGGTAGTTGCGGCAACAGCAGCAACAGCAGCAACGGCAACAGCAGCAACGGCAACAGCAGCAGCAACAGCAACAGCAACAGCACCCAGCTCGCACAGGCCGCGCGCCCCCCGGCCGGCGCGGCCATGCCGCAAGACCTCCCGCGCACACCCGCGCCACCCCCGACCTTCCGCCTCAACGACATCCGCCTGAATGGCGCGCAGGCGCTCTCGGCCGATGAGCTCAAGACGGTCACCCAGCCCTACATCGGGCGCGACGTGGCGCTGGCGGACCTGGAAGCCCTGGCCAAGGCCATCACCGACCTCTACCGCGCACGCGGCTACTTCCTGGCC
>NZ_JAATOM010000103.1 GCF_019207085.1 Variovorax sp. dw_308
ATCTGCCACGGCACGAAGGAGCCCAGGTTGTCCGGCGCGCGCCCGCCGGCCTCGGCACAGGCCTGCAGATATGAAGTCAGCCAGGTGCGCGCATTGATCTTCCACAGCCTGAGCGTCATCAGCAGGCTCATCATCATGGCGGCGAGCTCTCCGGACCACTGGCTGCCCGAGCCGTAGAAATTCTTGCGTCCCACGACCGCCGGGCGAAGTGCGCGCTCGGCGGCGTTGTTGTCCAGGTCCAGCCACGGGTGATCGACGAACACCACCAGACCCGACCAGTGCGCCTTCAGGCTTTGCAGTACCTTGCGCGCCGGGCTCGCCAGTTGCGTATCGGCCAGCGCCCGGTCGCACCGGCGCTGCAGGGTTTGCACCGCCCGCTGCACGCGCTGATGGCAGGCCGTGAATCGTGCGAGGCGGGCAGCACCGATGGCCTGGCCGCCCTGGCCGTCGACCTTGCCAATCTCGACATCGATGC
>NZ_JAATOM010000104.1 GCF_019207085.1 Variovorax sp. dw_308
AGAGGCGCGCGGCGCGCATCTTGGCCACTTCCAGGTAGAAGTTCATGCCGATGGCCCAGAAGAAGCTCAGGCGGCCGGCGAACACGTCGACGTCCAGGCCCTTGGCCAAGGCTGTCTTCACGTATTCCTTGCCGTCGGCCAGCGTGAAGGCCAGTTCCAGCGCCTGATTGGCGCCGGCTTCCTGCATGTGGTAGCCACTGATCGAGATCGAGTTGAACTTGGGCATCTTCTGCGCCGTGTACTCGATGATGTCGCCGATGATGCGCATGCTCGGCGCGGGCGGGAAGATATACGTGTTGCGGACCATGAACTCCTTGAGGATGTCGTTCTGGATGGTTCCGCTCAACTGGTCCTGGGCCACGCCCTGCTCTTCGGCC
>NZ_JAATOM010000105.1 GCF_019207085.1 Variovorax sp. dw_308
CGCCGAAGAGCAGGGCGTGGCGCAGGACCAGTTGAGCGGAACCATCCAGAACGACATCCTCAAGGAGTTCATGGTCCGCAACACGTACATCTTCCCGCCCGCGCCGAGCATGCGCATCATCGGCGACATCATCGAGTACACGGCGCAGAAGATGCCCAAGTTCAACTCGATCTCGATCAGCGGCTACCACATGCAGGAAGCCGGCGCCAATCAGGCGCTGGAACTGGCCTTCACGCTCGCCGACGGCAAGGAATACGTGAAGACAGCCTTGGCCAAGGGCCTGGACGTGGACGTGTTCGCCGGGCGCCTGAGCTTCTTCTGGGCGATCGGCATGAACTTCTATCTGGAAGTGGCCAAGATGCGCGCCGCGCGCCTGC
>NZ_JAATOM010000106.1 GCF_019207085.1 Variovorax sp. dw_308
GTTGCGGGCATTGGCGATCGGCGGGTGATCGTCTGCAATGCAGCGATGAACTGACTGCCGTTTCCCGGGACTGTGTCCACCGCTTGGGATGCTGCCGCTCCACCGCTGACTACGCCGGCAACGGGGGCGGGGTTTTACCGTCAGTGGCATCCAGCACAGGCCGGGATGCGTTTCTTCGCGCAGGTACAGGCCCTCAGTCCTTCTCGGCGGAAGTCCGCCTGCGGCTGTATAGCCTGCGGAGTCAAAGATTTTCATTGACATGCCTCGACGCGGGCGCAGATCATGCCCGGCAAATCTGCGCGGGCGGTAACTGTAGTTCATCCACACGCTCGTTCCCGGCCGAGTG
>NZ_JAATOM010000107.1 GCF_019207085.1 Variovorax sp. dw_308
TGCCGCCACACCGTCCATACGCATTGCGGCGCAGTTCATGCAGGCGATACAGCCGGGCGATCCGCGTGACCCAGTCCATCGCCCAGTCCCACAGCGCGGGGTGGTCGCGCGCCAGGTTCAGGAAGTCGCGCCGCTGGTGCGCCCAGCAATACGACAGGCTGATGCCCGCGTTCTGGCTGGCGTACTTCTTGTACGCCGAGTACCGATCCACGCTCAGGATGCCCGAGTCCACGCCCAGCAGTGCTGCCGCCGGAACCTGCGCCGAGCGCGAGGGATCGAGCACGAACTGCACAACGTCCTGGGCCTGGAACACCCACAGGTACCAACGGTGG
>NZ_JAATOM010000108.1 GCF_019207085.1 Variovorax sp. dw_308
GGCGGTGCGCTCTCCGGCGGCAGCATGCGCGCTACCGCTCGGTCCTTGAATGCTTGTCCGTATCGAGCCAATGTCTTCTCTCATCCACACCCCCGAGTTGTTGAAGCAACGGTGCAGGGGGCCGGCGCCTTCGGCGCCGGCACAAGGCTGTGGATTTGTGGACGATGCGCTTCGCGCACCGGCCAGCTTGCCGTGGACAACGCGATTCCGCGTTGCCCACCGCGCCGGCCTTCGCCCACAAGCTCCACAGCCTCCCACCACCATCAATGAAACCCAAACCCCAAAGGCTCAGGCCCTATCGGGGCGACAACTATTGTGACGCGGGGGG
>NZ_JAATOM010000011.1 GCF_019207085.1 Variovorax sp. dw_308
CTAAACGCGGAGACATATCGTGTTCATCTTTTCTCAGCGACGTTATGTAATGATGTTTGAACCAAAGCTTTGCAAACAACTTTTGCAATCTTGGATCTAATTCAATATCTCTTGCATCGTCAGGGTAAAATTTGTCATTCATGATGTGGCAATATAATGTTGATGAACGGCTAGCGACGATTCATATCGGCTAGGTTTCGTAATCTTCATATGATGCATGTTCCTTGCTTATTTGCCCGCAGGCGACGATCTAGACGATCTGATGAATTTCTGAGTGCCAAATCTGGCTAACCTGTTGATTTCATTCAATTTCTAATAATCTAACACTTCTAATACTCATTCAATACCCGGTTCATGTGACATCTCGTTGCCCTTTGGAGTGAATCAATTTAAAAGCGCTAGAAGTTAGAAATCCAATGAAATCATGGAGTTAGCCCGCGCTTGGCCGTAGAAGCCTCTTCAGATGTCTAGAAAAATGATGGAATGTGATTTGCCGGTTCACTCAAATAGTCCTTGTAATTGGTGAGCATGTAGCATGTCGCGGTCGAATCAAACTTAACGTTTGCATCTGCCACGGAAATTCGCCTTAGTTCGCCACACGTTTGCAGTTCATCTATGGTTCGCCTAATCGTTGCGGTCGCGCCGTTTTTTGCGTGCTTAAAGGCGGCATCGCTTGTCAACCGCTTCGATATGTAGGAATGTGGAACGATGCCGTGAAGCTGCATCGCTATGCTTCCAACCTTGTATCGTTGCAATTCCGCCCAAGGCTTAGTGAACCACTCTTTAACTACTGCTCGAACTTTATGCTGTTGGGCCGTTTCAGAAATTGCCTGTTCTCCGACTTCGCCCGACTCAAACGCCGTAATTAATCGTGTGGTTGATTGAAATTCAACCTCAAGGGCCCATCTGGCCTGTTCTAAATTAATGATTGGAGTGTATGCATTAACTCCTACGGCAAATAGCGAGGCGATGCGATATGCTTTTTCAATGCGTCGAGTCCAAAGTAGTTTTGTCAGCTCTGGTGCATCTGAGTTGACAGTTTTCAGGTAGAACTCTTCGGCATCCGCAAACGCCTTGGCCGCATTCGGGTCCAACAGTACCTCTTGCGTGAAGCCTTGGCTGTTGAGTTGCAGTGTGTGGGCACAGAGGGTGTCAAGTCCCTTAATTAGTCTTGGATTGGTGTAACGGAATTCGTTTGCCGGCGGAATATCGCCGCTGTGTTCGAGGATGGTGAAACGAGGTATTAAGCCGGATTTAACCTGGTCTTCGCTGAATGCTTTATAAAACTCGGAGGGCGTTGAATCCCCAATAAAGCTGAATGCAGGTCTATAAATGGTTGTCGTATTCTTTGTGTTGTCCGAGTACACTGTTGGTCGAATAACGCCATTCGGTCCAGAATTGGTGAATAGATCCAACATGAGGCGAAGAAGACCCTTCGCGTTTTCGTTTGCGCGAGGGCTGCACAGTTGCTGTAGAAAAATTCCTACTTCGCCATAGTGACTAACCACTGACGGATGATTAGTAAGGTGCCGCACTAACGCTTGAGGACTCGCGTAGCTGGCCGCTCCAACGAAATCGCCCGCAGCGGGAACAGATTTTTGAACATGCGCCAATAGTCGATTAATGGATTCAGAAATGCTGTTCTTTCCTGTGCCACTGCCAGCAAGGAGTAAAAGCCACAAGTTCAAACCCCTCCCTTTGATGCTGTGGGAACGCCCACAAATACCCGCCATAAGCGCAAGGGCCGTGCAGACCGAAACTACCTTTATAGGTCGGTACGAATTGTTGAAAACGTCGTTGGCTATCTCAAAAACAAGTCCGTCTTGAGGAATGTTTTCGATCAACGGTATGTCTAATTTTGGCGTCACAAACTCATCCGACTAGTTAACCCGTTGCTTTAATAACGTTGCAACAAGACTTCGGATTTCACGGTCAGATTTGCCGGCAATGCGTGCCGCATTAATCGCTTCCAGTTCATGCGCGGGCCATGCAGCGCATCGCTCGCCTAGCTTCACTGGAGGCGTTAGCAAGCCTTGCTTGATTCGCAAATAGTGGGTGCTACGCGTGTTGCCGCTCATGCTGAGCGCGCCGGGCAGGCGAAGGAGAGTAGGGGTCATAAGTTGAGTCCAATACGATGCGACGGGACGCCGCTGCATGGATGAACTATGCCCTTGTATCCGGGGCTCCGTCTAGGTCGGACACGGGGAATAACTCTTGCAGTTATTCAGATCTTAATTCTTTCGCGCGAATTCTGATGCGCTTCGCGAAATCGTTAATTCGATTTTCTGGGAAGATACTATTGGAATGGTCGAGCAAATGGAACTTCGCCGCCGCGTATGCGGTCGTGTGTTCACTATTCACAAATGCTCTAGCGGCTTTATCTACAGCTTTTAGTTGCTGTGGATTTTCTCGCCTGCCAACTTTTTTTTCAGGCGGCATTGGGACGCATTCGATTAAGTATTCCGTCTTCGGGGATGCGGTAAGTGCAGTTCGCGCCTCATGCGGCAAATCTTCAGGCTTGTGAATCATGGTTGGTGCCCGATAACGCTGGCGTGGCGCATCACGCCGCTTCCTGATTGATTGCGACAACATTGCCCACAGTAGGGGCCTGCACGGTGCCGCAGAACTTCGCCCAATCGGCCATCAATCGGGCACGCTTTGCGAGCAAGTCGCCGCGTTGGTAGGCGGCTTCGGCTTTGTCCTTCAACTGGTGCGTGAGGGCGTGCTCGATCACTTCGCGCGGGTATGCCGTTGTCTCGCCAGCCCAGTCGCGGAACGTGGAACGGAAGCCATGCTGTGTCAGATCGCCGCGTTCCATGCGCCGCAGCACTGCGGTCAAGGCCATGTCGGAGAGTGGACCCTTGCGAGGTGCTGGAAAAATGTAGTCGCAACCCTCAACGCGAGGCAGAGCCTCCAGCAATTTCACGGCTTGCGTCGATAGTGGGACGCGATGCTCTTTGCGTGCCTTCATTCGTTCGGCTGGCACTGTCCAAGTCTTCGCCTGCAGGTCTATCTCTGCCCACAGTGCGCAGCGCACTTCGCCAGACCTAGCGGCGGTGAGGGTGGCGAACTCAAGCGCACGAGCGGAGACGCCTTCACGCTGGCGCAGTTCGCTCATAAACGCGCCCATGTGGGCATACGGGAGGGCCGCATGGTGCTCAACTTTGGCGACCTTGTTCCTGGCTGGCAGTTCGTTGTCAAGGTGGCCTTTCCACCGTGCCGGGTTGTCGCCTTGCCGGTAGCCGCGAAACGCGGCCCAATCGAGGACAGATTCGATGCGACCGCGCAAGCGGCTTGCCGTTTCGGTCTTCGCGTACCAAAGCTGCGCTTTGTCGTCGCCAACTTCTTGTTGGAGCACTGCAAGCACCAACCCGGTATCAATCGCGGCAACTGAAAGCTGTCCGATCTTCGGGAACGCGTAAGTTTCGAGAGTTGCGCTCCACTGTTTAGCGTGCTTCTCGTTTTTCCATCCTGCCCGATTCGCATCGACGTATGCGGTTGCGCATTCAGCAAAGGTCTTCGCCTTCGCCGTCTCAAGCCTCAAGCGTTGATCTTCGGCTTTGCGTGCTGCAATGGGGTCACGGCCATCGGCAACTAGCTTGCGATGACCCTCTGCCTTTGTTCGCGCTTCTGCAAGCGTCACGGTGTGCACTGGCCCAAGTCCCATCTCCCGAGCCTTGCCGTGCAGAGTGAAGCGATAGACCCAAGACTTACCGCCAAGCTTGCTGATCTGAAGCCACAATCCGCCGCCGTCGCCGTAGTAGCCGGGCGCCCTTGCCCGCTGCACCGCCACTGCCGAAAGTTTGTTGATACCGCCTGCCATCGTGTTGCCATCTACCCATGTTTCTACCCACGATATTAGGCCGGATCTCAACGGATGTAGCAAGCCTTCTTTGGACGATAAAGAACGCTAAGTTACTGTCATACCTCGAAAAAAGTGAATGTTGTTGAATCTTGTCAGACGCTAGGATGACGGACTCCGGTTCCGCCAGCTAGCCAAGTAGAAACGCCCCTCACGGGGCGTTTTTGCTTTCTGGCTCCGCTTTTCCCGATGCCTGTGGATGTCGCCTAGACAGGCTTCCGCCCGTTGCCGCCAGTCGGGTTGACGCCCCTTGGCGCTTGGTCCAAAGTACGCGCCCGGGGCGACAGGGCCGCCGATTACTCGAACGCGCGCGCCGTGCATGCCTGAACTTGCCACGCGACTCGCTTCCGGTGCGAGCGAACGAGGGGCTGCCGACTACACCAAGGTGCAAGCACCAACGAGGGAGAAGACATGAAGAAGATCGGAGTGCTGGTCCTCGCCAACCTTTTGCTGGCGCACCAGGCCATGGCGCAATCGGGCACGGGGCAGGGGCCGGTCTCGGGCAGCAGCCTGACGCTGTTCGGCATCGCCGACATACTCGTGGCCTATGGCTCCGGCAGCGCCGCACACACGATCCAACTCGCGAGCAACGGCAACGTGCAGTCGCGGCTGGGTTTCAGGGGCGTGCAGGATCTGGGCGGGGGGCTCGGGGCGGGCTTCTGGCTTGAAACCGGGCTCCAGGTCGACACCGGCACCGGCACCGCCGGCAACACCAACAATCAGCCGAGCGGTGCGACGAGTGCCGACTTCATGAGCTTCAGCCGGCGCGCCACGGTCAGCCTGATGGACTTTTGGGGCGAGATCCGGATGGGCCGGGATTTCACGGCGACCTTCCGCAACCGGGACCAGACGGACCCCTTCGGAACCAGCGGCGTGGGCGCATCGTTGCCCTATTCCATGTCGATCGCCGGGGTGACGTCGACGCGGGCCTCCAACATGGTGGGCTACTTCCTGCCGGGAGATCTGGGCGGCGTATTCGGAGAGGTTCAGGTGTTCATGGGGGAGAACATCTCGCACATGCCCAACGCGCAGGATGGCAATGGCTACCAGGCGCGCATCGGCTGGAGCGGCGGACCGTTCGGCATTGCCGTGGCGACCGGGAAGACCAAGTACGCGCAAACAGCCACTACCGGGGATATCGATGTCTACAACATCGGCGCTTTCTACGATTTCGGCGTCGTGCGAATGACGGCGGGTTACTTCGTCGATGAGCGCAAGCAATTCGTCTCCGTGAAGAGCACGAGCTACATCGTCGGCGCCGTGATTCCGGTGGGACCGCACCAGTTGAAGGTTTCGTATTCGTCGAACGGCACCGACGAGGTCACGGACCCGCGGGCCAAGAAGGTGGCGCTGGGCTATGTCTACAACCTCTCGAAGCGGACGGCGGCCTATGGCACGGTGGCCTATCTGCGCAACAGCGGCAATTCGGCGGTCGCGTTGAACAATTCGATCACCGAACCCGGGCGCAGCTCACGGGGCGTCGACCTGGGCTTGCGGCACAGCTTCTAGGGTTTTCGCGCGTGTCAACGCGGCCCGGGCTTGCGCAGCTTGTCCAAGTCCATCAGCGCGCCCGGAATCGTCATGAGCCGCAGAGCTTCGGCGGGCGTCACGTTCTGTTCGCCAGCAAGGAAGCGCATCTGGCAGTCGCCGATGAGGATGGTGTCGCCGTTGGACAGTGCGCGCGACGTGATGCGATGGCCATTGACGAAGGTGCCGTTGCTGCTGTCGAGGTCGCGGATCCAGACGGCGCCGCTTTCGACGGTCAAGGTCGCGTGGAAGCGGCTGACGCGGTCCGAATCGATGACGACGTCGTTGCTGTTGGCGCGACCGATCCGGGTGTCGGCCGCGGCCAGCGGGACCAGCTTGGTCTTGCCCGGATGGGTCATCACAATGAGCTTGGGCATCCGAAAGTCTTCCTTGGGTTCAAGCGCCGGGCTGCGCGGTAGGGAGGGCGGCGGGTTGTAGGGATGTGTCCTACAGGTGGCGCTGAGCCGAATATGACGCGGGACCGTCTCTTTGTACAGACATCCCAGGCGTTGCGTTGTTTCCCCGCGCAACACGAAAGTTGCTGCCGCGGCGGGCCCGCGCGAGCCTACTCGACGATCAGTCCCTTGAGCGCCGGGTCGTCCGGCGCTTCCTTCAGCTTCATCTGCTGGAGCGTCTTGATCAGGAGCCGCGCGATCATGAGGTTGCGGTGTGTCTTGCTGTCGGACGGGATCACGTACCAGGGTGCATGCCGGGTCGAAGTAGCCGCCAGCAACTTGTCGTAGGCGCGCTGGTAGTCGTCCCACTTCTTGCGGGCATCGAGGTCGCTGAGATCGAACTTCCAGTGCTTGCCGGGCGTGTCGATGCGATCCTGCAGGCGTTCGCGCTGGGTCTCCTTGCTGATGTGCAGCATGCACTTGATGACCACCGTGCCGGTTTCGCTGAGGAGGCGTTCGAAGTCGTTGATCTGTGCGTAGCGGCGCTCGGTGGCCTTCTTGTCGATCCAGCCTTCCACGACCGGCACCAGCACGTCTTCATAGTGGCTGCGGTTCCACACCATGATTTCACCCGTGCGCGGCACCACGGCATGGCAGCGCCAGAGGAAATCGCGCGCCTTTTCCTCGAGCGACGGGGCCTTGAAGGCGGCCACGCGCACGCCCAGCGGCGAGGTGCGCGAGAACACCCAGCGGATGGTGCCGTCCTTGCCGCTGGTGTCCGTGCCCTGCAGCACCAGCAGGATCTTGCGGCTGCCTTCGGCATGCAGCAGGTTCTGCAGTTCGTCGAGTTGGAGCGCGAGCGCGTCGAGCTGCTCGACCTGCGCGCTGCGTGAGCCTTCGGCAAAGGGCGTCGCGCCTGGCTTGATGTCTGCGAGGTGGAAGGACTTGCCGACGCGGTAGTTCTTGAAGCTGGCCATGCGCGATCCCCATTGCTTTGCAAAACGCGAGCGTACGCGACCCGGGCCGTTGGCGCAGGGCGCCGTTGCAACTCCGCTTCGGATTGCCGAACCTCATGCGGGCCGAAACTGATTGACATCTAAACATGTGAAAAGTAATGTACCGTCACCTGGCGCGACCGGCGGCAGAGAACCATCCATCTCGAATCCTGTGAGGTATAGCTTCATGAAAATTGCAATCCTGGGCGGAGGCCATGGCTGCTACGCCGCCGCCGCCGACCTGTCCGAGGCCGGCCATGAGGTTCGCCTCTGGCGGCGCGATGCGGCGGCGCTGGGGGCCGTCATCGCGGCGGGTTCCATTCACCTGAAGGATGCGGAGGGCGCGCGCGACGTGGCGATCGCGAAGGCCACCGCCGACATCGGCGAAGCGATGCGCGGCGCGCAGCTCATCCTGATCCCGTCGCCTGCCATCGCGCAGGCCGACATAGCGCGCGCCATGGCGCCGCACCTGGTGGACGGGCAGGTGGTGTTCCTGCCGCCGGGCACCTTCGGCAGCTACGTGATGGCGCAGATCGCCCGCGAAGCCGGCAGCAAGGCTGACGTCGCCTGGGCCGAAACCGGCACGCTGCCTTACCTGGCACGCAAGCACGGCGAGCGCGAAGTCAACGTGACGATCCGCGCGATTCACCTGCCCACCGGCGTGTACCCGGCGCGCAAGGAGAAGGAGGCGATCGAGGTGATCCGGCAGGCCTACCCCAGCGTGCATGGCTGCGGCGACGCGCTGTCTGGCGCCCTGATGAATGCCGGCCCAGTCATCCACCCGCCGCTGATGGTGATGAACGCCGCGCCGCTGCAGCACTTCGAGCGTTGGGACATCCACAACGAAGGCACGCAGAAGGCGGTGCGCGCCGTGACCGACCAGCTCGACAACGAGCGCATCGCTGTGCGCGAGGCCTTCGGCCATGCGGGCCCGCACTATCCGCTGGCCGACCACTACAACAACGACAAGTGGATGTACGGTGACGCGCACAAGCAACTCGTGAAGTCGGGCGACTGGCGCGAGAACATCGACCTCTACGGTCATCGCTACATCACGGAAGACACCGAGCTTGGCCTGGCTTTCCTGGCGTCGGCCGCTCGCCATGCCGGCGTCGATGCGCCGATCGCGCATGGCTTGCTGGCGATCGTCGGTGGCTTCCTCGGGCGCGACCTGCGCAAAGGGCCGCGCACCTTCGACGCGCTGGGGCTGAACGGGCTGAACCGCGATGCGCTGAAGGAGCGCCTGCATGACGGCGTCTGATTCCGCGCGGGTGCCTGGGCCGCGCGTGGTGGCGGTGGGTGCCGGACGCATGGGGCGCGGCATCGCGATTGCGTTCGCGTATGCGGGCCATCGCGTGTCGCTGGTCGACTTGCGCGAGCGCAGCGACGAGGCCTGGCGGAAGTTGCATGAAGAGGTGCTTGCAGAGGTTGAATCGAGCCTCGGCGGACTGGCGTCGCTGGGTGTGCTGGCGCGCGATCAAGTGGCCGGCATCGTGGCCCGCATCGACGTGGTGCGCGCGGTCGATGCGCCGCGTGCGCTGTCTGCAGCGGAGCTGGTGTTCGAAGGCGTGCCGGAAACGCTGCAAGCCAAGCGCGAGGCCTTCGAGCACATCAATGCGCATTGCCGCGACGACGCCATCCTGACCTCGACCACGAGCAGCATCCTGGTCACGCAGATCGCCGAATTCGTGAAACGCCCCGAGCGCTTTCTCAATATTCATTGGCTCAATCCGGCGTACGTGATTCCGGTGGTGGAGCTGAGCTATCACGCCGGCACCGACCCAGCAGTGCTCGCGCGCGCCAAGGCGCTGATGGAGGAGATCGGCAAGCTGCCGGTGGTGTGCGGACCGACCCCGGGCTACATCGTGCCGCGGCTGCAGGCGCTCGTGATGAACGAGGCGGCGCGGATGATCGAGGAGGGCGCGGCCACTGCGGAAGAGATCGACAAGGCCACGCGGTTTGGACTGGGCCTGCGATTCGCGGCGCTGGGCGTGGTGGAGTTCATCGACTTCGGCGGCAGCGACATCCTGCATCACGCGAGCCGCGAGATGTCGGCATCGATCGACGCCAACCGCTACAAGGCACCGGCCATCCTGGACAAGATGATGAGCGAAGGGCGCCTGGGGTTGAAGACCGGCAGCGGCTTCTACGACTATGCCGGCCGCGACGTCGGCGCCTACCGCAGCGACGTGCTGTTGCGCACGCTGGGCATGTTGAAGCATGCCGGGCTGTGGCGCCCGCCGGCGACGGCGACGCAGGATTAGCGAGGCAGCGCGTGAACGGCCCGGACATTCGCCGCGCGTTTGCGGACCTGTCGGTCGGGCAGGTTCACTACGCCTGTGCCGGCGAGGCGAGTGCGCCGGCCGTGTTGTTCCTGCACCAGACGCCGCGAAGTTGGGCCGAGTACCGCGCGGTCCTGCCCTTGGTCGGCCGGCGCTATTTAGCGGTGGCGATGGACACGGTCGGGTTCGGCGATTCGGCGCCCGCGCCGTGGGCGCCGACGATCGAGCATTGGGCGTCTGTCGCGGTGGAACTGCTGGCTTCGCTGGGGATCGAGAAAGCGCATGTCGTGGGGCACCACACCGGCGGCGTGATCGCGGTCGAACTGGCTGCGGCATGGCCGGAGCGCGTGGGGTCGCTGGTGCTTTCTTCCACGCCGTTCACCGATGCGGCCTTTCGTGCCGCGCGTGCCACGAGCAAGCCCATCGACGCGGTCACCCGCAGCGGGGACGGCGCGCACCTGCTGCAGATGTGGCGCAACCGGCAGGGCTTCTATCCGGCGGACCGCGCTGACTTGCTGGAGGCGTTCGTGCTTGATGCGCTGAAGGTGCGGAGCGATCTCGAAGGCGGCCATCGCGCGGTGGCGTCATATCGGATGGAGGAGCGGATCGGCCGTATCAGGCAACCGGTGCTGTTGCTGCGTGCCCCCGGCGACCCCTTTGCGTCGCCGCATGCCGCTGAACTGGCGGCGTATCTGCGTGATGCACGCATCGTCGATATCGAAGGCGGGATGGTGCCCTTACCCGACCAGTTGCCCGACGCCTTCGCCGAAGCGATCCTCGACTTCCTCGACCGGCTCGAATGAGCAAGCCGGCGCGGCGTCAATCCTCTTCGTCTTCTACTGCGGCGCCTGCATCCTCATGCAGCTCGATCATCCGCCGCAACGTGTTCTTCAGCACCTCGGCGCTCTGCAGGCCGAAAGGCTCCAGCACGCGATGCTCATGTTCGCGCGCCAGTTCCATCAGGTGCTTGACGGTGCGCTCGCCTGCGTCGGTGATGCGCACCAAGGTGATGCGCCGGTCACTGTCATGGGGCAGGCGCTCCACATGGCCCTTGCTGGCCATGCGGTCCAGCATGCGCGTGACGGTCGGTTGCTTCATCACCGCGACCTGCGCAAGGCGGCCAATGCTGATCGGGTCGCCGCCTGCCAGCGTGGCCATCACGCGCCACTCCGAGATCGAAAAACCATGCTGCCGCGCCACCTTGTGGAACTCCGAGGAGATCAGGTGGCTGGCCTGCGCGAGCAGCGCCGGCAGGTAGTCGTCGACGAAGTGCCGGGGCACCGGCAGCGGCGCCGAAACAGCCTGTTTGCGTCGAGTCGAAGCTGGCACGGTGCTTGCGTTTCTAGGGTTATTCATGATTGTGCATACATTCAGATCTAAAGAATATACGCACTTCGGGCGAGCGCGTCCGAGGGTTTTCAAGGAGCACTATGGCTGAGCGGTCTTTTGTCGAGGAAGTAAAGAAGCTGAGGCTCGGCGCCGGAGACATTTTCAGCGGCGAGGGCATTCTGGCGGTGACCAAGGGTTTGCTGGAATCGGGCGTGGCCTATGTCGCCGGCTACCAGGGCGCGCCGATCTCGCACCTGATGGATGTGCTGGCCGATGCGCAGGACATCCTGGCCGAACAGGGCATCCGCTTCGAGAACAGTGCGAGCGAAGCGACGGCGGCGGCGACGCTGGCGGCATCGGTCAACTATCCGCTGCGCGGCGCCGTGACCTTCAAGGCGACCGTGGGCACCAATGTGGCCTCCGATGCGCTGGCCAACCTGGCGTCCGGCGGCGTGACCGGCGGCGCGCTCATCATCGTGGGCGAGGACTACGGCGAGGGCTCGTCGATCATGCAGGAGCGCAGCCATGCCTTTGCGATGAAGTCGCAGATGTGGCTGCTCGATCCGCGGCCCAACCTGCCCTCGATCGTCGATGCCGTGAAGCAGGGCTTCGATCTTTCCGAGGCGAGCAACACGCCGGTGATGCTGCAATTGCGCATCCGCGCCTGCCACGTGCACGGGCAGTTCGTCGCATCCGACAACGTGCCGCCGAAGTTCACGCTGAAGGAGGCGATGGAGTCGCCGCAGCGCGACGTGAGCCGCATCGTGCTGCCGCCTGCCAGCTTCGTGCACGAGCAGGAAAAGGTGCGCGACCGCTGGCCTGCCGCAGTTCGCTTCATCGAGGAGCGCAAGCTCAACGAGTTCTTCAACGAAGGCGCGGACGACATCGGCGTGATCGTGCAGGGCGGCAGCTACAACACGCTGGTGCGCGCGCTCGAGCGGCTCGGGCTGGCCGACGTGTACGGCAACTCGAAAGTGCCGCTGTACGTGATGAACGTGGCCTACCCGGTGATCGACAGCGAAGTGCTGCGCTTCTGCAAGGGCAAGCGCGCGGTGCTGCTCGTCGAGGAAGGGCAGCCCAACTTCATCGAGCAGAACCTCGCGACGATCCTGCGGCAAGCCGGCGTCGATGCCGCGCTGCACGGCAAGGACATGCTGCCGGTGGCTGGCGAATACACGGCCGCGGTGTTGCTCAAGGGCGCACGCACATTCTTCGAGCGCTATGAACGCATCGCGCCGCTGCCGGTGGTCGCGCCGGTGCGCAGGGTCATTCCGCTCACGGCCGTGGCCAACATCGGTGTCGATGCTGCGCCGGAGCCCTCGCGTCCGTTGGACGATAGCGTGCATGCGCGCCCGCCGGGCTTCTGCACCGGCTGTCCGGAGCGGCCGATCTTCAGCGCGATGAAGCTGGTCGAGCGCGAACTCGGTCCGCACCACATCAGCGCCGACATCGGCTGCCACCTGTTCTCGATCCTGCCGCCGTTCCACCTCGGCAACACGACCATGGGCTATGGCCTGGGCGCGGCCGGTGCGTCTGCGCTCAACGTGCCCGCGGGCAAGCGGGCGATCTCGATGATGGGCGACGGCGGCTTCTGGCACAACGGGCTGACCAGCGGCATTGCCAACGCGGTGTTCAATCGCAGCGACAACCTGACCATCGTGGTCGACAACAACTACACCTCGGCCACGGGCGGGCAGGACATCCTGTCGTCGACGGCGATCAATCCCACGCGCAGCACCGGCCACGCGATCGAGCAGGCCGTGCGAGGCGTCGGCGTGAAGTGGGTCAAGACCATCCGCCGCACCTACGACGTGGCCGGCATGCGCGACCTGTTGCGCGAAGCCCTGACGACGAAGGAGAAGGGCCCGAAGGTGCTGATCGCGCAATCGGAATGCATGCTCAACAAGCAGCGCCGGGAGAAGCCGCTGGTGCGCAAGGCCGTGGCCGAAGGCAAGCGGGTGGTTCGCGAGAAGTTCGGCATCGATTCCGACACCTGCACGGGCGACCACTCGTGCATCCGCCTGTCGGGCTGCCCGTCGCTCTCGATCAAGCCCAACCCCGATCCGCTGCGCACCGACCCGATTGCGACCGTGCTCGATAGCTGCGTCGGCTGCGGCAACTGTGGCGACGTGTCGCATGCGGCAGTGCTGTGCCCGTCGTTCTACAAGGCGCAGGTCGTGAGCAATCCCAACAAGTGGGACCGCCTGCGCGAACGCGTGCGCTCTTCCGTCATCGGCTGGATGCAGCGCGGCGATGCCCGGCGCCGCGAACGTTTCGCCTTCTGAAGTCTTCATGAATTCCACACAACCCATCAAGATCGCCATCCTGGCCATGGGCGGAGAGGGCGGCGGCGTGCTGGCCGACTGGATCGTCGACCTCGGCGAGCACAACGGCTACATCGCGCAAACCACTTCCGTGCCCGGCGTGGCGCAGCGCACCGGCGCCACCATCTACTACGTCGAGCTTTATCCCGAGGCACGCGCCAAGGCCGATGGCGGCCATCCCGTGCTGGCGCTGATGCCGCTGCCTGGCGACGTCGACCTGGTGCTGGCATCGGAACTGATGGAAGCGGGACGCGCGGTGCAGCGCGGGCTGGTCACGCAGGACCGCACCACGCTGGTCGCCTCTACCCATCGCGTGTATTCGATTGCCGAGAAGTCGGCGATGGGCGATGGGCGCGTGGACAGCGAGCAATTGGTCGCGCATGCGCAGAAGGCGGCCAAGCGCTTCATCCGCTTCGACATGGCGCAAGCGGCCGAGCAGGCGGGCAGCGTGATCAGCGCGGTGCTGTTCGGCGCGCTGGCGGGCTCGGGTGCCTTGCCTTTCAGCCGTGCGCAGTTCGAGGCGACGGTGGAGCGGGGCGGCGTTGGCGTGAAGCCGAGCCTGAAGGCGTTTGGTGGTGCGTTCGAGCGAGTGCAGTCGGGGTCGGAAGCCGATGCGGCGGCGGCAGCGTTGCCTGCGCGCGCGGCGCCAGCGCCCAGCCATCCGGCAGTGCGGGCATTGGTTGAGCGCGTGCAGAAGGATTTCCCCGTGTCCGCCCAACCGATCCTGCTCGAAGGCGTGCGCCGGCTGATCGACTACCAGGACACGGCCTATGCGGGCACCTTCCTCGACCGCATGTGCAAGATCCACGCGCTGCGCATCGACGATGGCGGCAGGCTCGCCGAGAGCACCGCGCGCCATCTGGCGCTGTGGATGTCGTATGAAGACACCGCGCGCGTCGCCGCCCTGAAGACACGTGCCACCCGCTTCGACCGCGTGCGCGACGAGACCGGCGTGCAGGCCGACCAGGTGATGGCCATCAACGAATACATGCATCCGCGCCTGCAGGAGATCTGCGAGACGTTGCCCGGTGGCGTCGGCCGCTGGTTGATGAACTCGGGCATGCCGCGCCGCTTTGTCGAGCGCATGACGCAAAAGGGTCGCGTGATCCAGACCAGTTCGCTGCATGGCTACCTGATGCTGCGTTGCGTGGCAGCGGCCGCGCGCTGGCGCCGTTCCACCACGCGGTTCGCGGAAGAGAACCAGCTCATCGAAGAATGGCTGGAGCGCATCGCGCAAACCGCCGCGATCAACCCGGCGCTGGCGCTCGAGATTGCGGAATGCCAGCGTCTGGTAAAGGGCTACAGCGACACGCACGAACGCGGCTTGCGCAACTACACGCTGGTGATGGGCGCCGCCCGACGCGCCGGCAGTGCGCTGGCACCCGCCACCTTGCGGGAACTGCGCGATGCGGCCCTTGCCGACGAGCATGGCCACCAGCTGCGCGCCGTGCTGGCCCACTACGCGCTCGCCTGACAACGACAGAAGAGAGGCACGATGTCACACGAACCACTTCCCACCCTCACGTTGCGCGTCGCGGAGGCGCGGCAACTCAATCCGCTGATCCGCATGTTCCGGCTGCGGACCGACGACGGTTCCGCGCTGCCCGGCTTCACGGCCGGCGCGCATATCCGCGTGAAGGTCGCGCTGCCCGATGGCAAGGAAGATTGGCGTCACTACTCGCTCATCAATCCTGAAGCGAAGCAGGGCGCGACCGAGGCGCCGCATGAATACGTGATTGCCGTGCGCATCGAGGATGGCGGCCGCGGCGGCTCGCGTTTCATGCACCAGACCCTGAAGGAAGGCGACGCACTGACCATCGAGGTGCCGAAGAACGACTTTCCGGTGCACGACGGCGCGGCGCGGGCGGTGCTGATCGCCGGCGGCATCGGCATCACGCCGATGATCAGCATGGCCGCGCAACGCAAGGTGCAAGGCGCGCCGGTGCGCATGCACTATGCCGGCCGCAGCCGCGAGTTGATGGCCTTCCTGCCGGAACTGGACGCGTTGCTCGCTGGCGACCTCATCGTCCACACCGACGTCGAGGCTGGCGCGCCGTTGAACATCGAGGCATTGCTCGACGGCTGCGAGTCTCAAGACCAGCTTTATGTCTGCGGCCCCAAGGTCATGCTCGACGCCGTGCTTGCCGCCACGCAAAAGCGCGGCTGGACGCACGACCGCGTGCACTTCGAACTCTTCACCACGCCGGCCGTGGAAGAGGGCGACCATCCCTTCGAAGTCGTGCTCGCGATGTCGGGCAAGACCTTCACCGTGCCGGCCGACAGGACCATCCTCGACTGCATGATCGACGAGGGCTGTGACCCGATGTACGACTGCAAGCGCGGCGAATGCGGCGTGTGCGCGACGCCGGTGATGGAAGGCGAGATCGACCATCGCGACTACGTGCTGATGGCCAGCGAGAAGGCCGCCGGCAACGTGATCCAGATCTGCATCTCGCGTGCCAAGGGTGCGCGGCTGGTGCTGGATGTCTAGGAAGAATTCAGGAGACCCCACATGACGACCTACCGCGGAAATCCCGAAGCGATTCGCGCGCTGGTGCAGCCCGACCGCGTGCACCGCGACCTCTACATCAACCAGGAATTGTTCGACCTGGAGCAGGAACACTTCTTCGCGAACACCTGGAACTACGTCGGCCACGACAGCCAGTTGCCCAAGCCCGGCGACTACATCAGCAACGAGATCGGCGGCCGCCCGCTGATCGTGGTGCGCCACACCGATGGCTCCGTGCGCGTGATGATGAACCGCTGCGCCCACAAGGGCTCGCGCCTCGTCAGCGCGCCCTGCGGCAACACCGGCAAGTTCTTCCGCTGCCCGTATCACGCGTGGACCTTCAAGACCGATGGCTCGCTGCTGTCGATCCCGTTGAAGAACGGCTACGAAGGCACGCAACTGAGCCAGTGCGAATCGTCCAAGGGACTCACGCAGGTGAAGAACGTGCGGCTCTATCGCGGCTTCATCTTCGTCAAGCTGAACGACACGGGCCCGGACTTCGAGGAGTTCTTCGGCGACTCGCTGAGTTCCATCGACAACATGGCCGACCGCTCGCCCGAGGGCGAACTGGAGATTGCCGGCGGTTGCCTGCGCTTCATGCACCAGTGCAACTGGAAGATGTTCATCGAGAACCTCAACGACACCATGCATCCGATGGTGGCGCACGAGTCGTCCGCCGGCACCGCCAAGACCATGTGGTCGGGCAAGCCGGCGGAAGAGCCCAAGCCGATGGCCATCGAGCAGTTCGTGCCCTTCATGTCGGACTACAAGTTCTTCGAGGATATGGGCGTGCGCGTGTTCGACAACGGCCACAGTTTCTCGGGCGTGCACTACAGCATCCACAGCAAGTATTCGGCGATTCCGGAATACGACGCGGCCATGCAGGCGAAGTACGGGCCGGAGCGCACCCAGCAGATCCTGGGCCTCGCGCGGCACAACACGGTGTACTACCCGAACCTCACGATCAAGGGCGCGATCCAGTCGATCCGCGTGGTCAAGCCGATCGCGGTCGACAAGACATTGGTCGAGAGCTGGACCTTTCGCCTGAAGGGCGCGCCGCCGGAGTTGCTGCATCGGACCACGATGTACAACCGGCTCATCAATTCGCCTTTCTCCGTCGTCGGCCATGACGACCTGCAGGCCTATCGCGGCATCCAGGCCGGCCTGCACGCCAGTGGCAACGAATGGGTCAGCCTGCATCGCAACTTCGATACGGCGGAGGTCGACCAGAAGGACGTGACCGCCATCGGCACCAGCGAGATTTCCATGCGCAACCAGTACCGCGCATGGGAACGCCACATGACGGCGAACATGGCGAGCGTGGCGGAGAAGGCCGAAGCATGACCGCTGTTACCCGCCAGGACCTCATCGACTTCGTCGTTCGCGAGTGCCGCCTGCTCGACGCCAAGCGCTATGAAGAGTGGAACGCGCTCTTCACCGACGACGCCTTCTACTGGTTGCCGCTGGTCCCCGACCAGGAAGACGGCTACCAGCACACCTCGCACATGTACGAGGACAAGCTGCTGCGCGACCTGCGCATCGAGCGCCTGAAGAGCCCGCGTGCCTTCTCGCAGCAGCCGCCCAGCCGCTGCCATCACCTGTTGCAGACGCCGACCGTGGAGTCCTTCGACGAAGCCGGCAACAAGTTCATCGTGCGCACCGAGTTCCACTACACGGAGTCGCAAGGCGACGAATTGCAGTTCTACGTCGGCACCTTCTTCCATCACCTCACCTTGAGCGATGGCGCGCTGCGCATGACGCTCAAGCGCGTGAACCTTCTCAATTGCGACGCGGCCCTGCCGGCGGTGCAGTTGTTCATCTGATCGAGCCCATGCACGCCACTGTCTACGACGTCTTCCGCGCCACCGCTGCGCGCACGCCGGATGCGGATTTCCTGTTCACCGAATCCGTGACTGCCGCCGCCTACGGCATCGACGCGGGCGCCATCCGCTGGAGCGCTGCCGCTGCCGAAGTCGAGCGCCTGCGCGCTGCGTACCGCGCTGCCGGCTGGGGCCATGGCCACCGGGTCGGCCTGTTGCTGGAAAACCGGCCCGCTTTCATCTTCCACTGGTTTGCGCTCAATGCATTGGGCGTGAGCGTGGTGCCCATCAATGCGGAGATGCGCTCGGCTGAACTGACCTACCTGATCGGCCACAGCGAGATCGGCCTGGCGGTGACCTTGCCGGAGCGCGCGGCGGACTTGCGTTCCGCCGCGGCGCAGGCCGGCGTGCCCTTCAACACCATGTCGGCCGATGGCGCAGTGCCGCGCGCCCCCACGGTGCCGCCGCGCATGGACGGAGCCATCGGTGCTGGCACCGAGTGCGGCTTGCTCTACACCTCGGGCACCACCGGCCGGCCCAAGGGCTGCATCCTCGACAACTGCTACTTCCTGCGTGCCGGCGAGTGGTATGCGGCGCTCGATGGCGTGTGCAGCATCCGCCGCGACACGGAGCGCGTCATCACGCCGCTGCCGTTGAACCACATGAACGCGATGGCGTTCTCGACCATGGTGGTGCTGGTGGCCGGCGGCTGCCTGGTGCAGCTGGACCGTTTCCATCCGAAGAGCTGGCTGCAGAGCGCGCGTGAAAGCGGCGCGACCATCGCGCATTACCTGGGCGTGATGCCGGCGATGCTGCTGAGCGCGCCGCCTTCGCCCGCGGACCGGGAGCATGCGATCCGCTGGGGCTTCGGCGCCGGCGTGGACCGCAAGAACCACGCACCCTTCGAGCAGCGCTTCGGCTTCCCGCTGGTCGAGGCCTGGGCCATGACCGAGACTGGCGCCGGTGCCTGCGTGATGGCGAACCGCGAGCCACGCCTTGTGGGTAGCAGTTGCTTCGGCCGCCAGCCCGATTTCCTCGAGGTGCGCCTTGTCGATGAAGATGGCCACGATGCCGTCGGCGATGCGCCGGGCGAGTTGCTGGTGCGTTCGGCCGGCGGCGATCCGCGCCGCTATTTCTTCTCGGGCTACCTGAAGGACGCCGAAGCCACGCGCGAGGCCTGGGCCGATGGCTGGTTCCACACCGGCGACCTGGTGCGCCGGGACGCGGACGGCAACTTCTTCTTTGTCGACCGCAAGAAGAACGTGATCCGCCGCAGCGGCGAGAACATCTCGGCGGTGGAGGTGGAGAGCGTGCTGAACCAGCACCCCGCGGTGAAGACATCCGCGGTTGCGGCGACGCCGGACCCGGTGCGCGGCGACGAGGTGCTGGCCTGCATCGTGATGCGTGAAGACGCCACCTCGTCGGCTGAACTCGCGGCCAGCATCGTCGCGCATGCGCTGTCGCAACTGGCCTACTACAAGGCGCCCGGCTATGTCGCCTTCGTCGATGCCTTGCCGCTGACGCCGTCGCAGAAGATCCAGCGCGGGCAACTGAAAGAGCTTGCGCACGCCTTGCCGGGGCAGGCCAATTGCATCGACACGCGGTCGATGAAGAAGAGGCAGGCATGAGCATCGCAGGACCGCGCCAGCATGTGAAAGCCCCCATGGCGGGCAGCGAGGACGCGATGTGCCGAACGCGGAGGCATTCATGACCAGGCGAATGTCCTACGAGGGCGTTGCAGTGGCCGTGCCGGTCACCGTCCCCTACATCCGCTACTCGACCCGCACCGCGCACTGGTTCATCGGCCATGCGGTCGATGCGCTGGTGAAGGCGAGTGGGCTGAAGAAGGAACAGATCGACGGCCTGTGCCTCAGCAGCTTCTCGCTGGTGCCCGACACGGCCGTTGGCGTGACGCAGCACCTGGGCCTGTCGCCGCGCTGGCTCGACCACGTGCCCACGGGCGGAGCGTCCGGCGTGATGTGCCTGCGCCGCGCCGCGCGTGCGGTGCAGTCGGGCGATGCGGATGTGGTGGCCTGCGTGGCCGCCGACACCAACCATGTCGACTCCTTCCGCCAGACGCTGGGCGCCTTCAGCAACTTCGCGCGCGATGCAACCTATCCCTACGGCGCCGGCGGACCCAACTCGATCTTCGCCTTCATCACGGCGAACTACATGCGCACCTATGGCGCAAAGCGCGAGGACTTCGGTCGCATCGCCGTCGACCAGCGTACCAACGCGCTCGGCAATCCGCACGCGATGTTCAGGAAGCCATTGACGCTCGACGAGTACATGGCCGCGCGGCCGATCTCCGACCCGATCCACCTGTTCGACTGCGTGATGCCGTGCGCCGGCGCGGAGGCCTTCCTCGTGATGAGCGAGGAACGGGCGCGCGACCTGGGCTTGCCGCACGCCATGATCCGCGGCGCCATCGAGCGTCACAACGCCTTCAGCGAAGACCCGGTGATGACGCGCGGCGGCTGGCGCGTCGACCGCGACGACCTCTATGCGCAAGCCGACATCAAGCCGGAGGCGCTCGACTTCGTGCAGACCTACGACGACTACCCGGTGATCGTGATGATGCAGTTCGAAGACCTGGGCTTTTGCGAGAAGGGCGAGGGCTCGGCCTTCGTGCAGTCGCATGGCATGACGTTCGAGGGCAGCTTTCCGAACAACACGAGCGGGGGCCAGTTGTCTGCCGGACAGGCCGGCGCGGCAGGCGGCTTCCTGGGCATGACGGAGACGATCCGCCAGCTCACCGACGCAGCCGGGCCACGCGCGGTGAAGGACGCTCGGCTCGGTCTCGTCGCCGGCTTCGGCATGGTGACCTACGACCGCTGCCTGTGTACTGGCGCGGTCATCCTCGGGAGGCCCGCATGACGATGCCCTTGATGCGCCCCAAGCGCAAGAACCCGGTCCTGCGCACGCGGCAGATGAACCTGCCCCCATGGGCACGCGGACGCGTCGCGCTCGGCATCACCGCCGCCGCAGCGGAAGGCCGCTTCGAACTGCAGGAGTGCAAGGAGTGCGGGACCGTGCAGTACCCGCCGCGCGAGGCCTGCCACAAGTGTCTGTCGGCTGCCCTGCGTTGGCGTGAGCAGTCAGGTGAAGGCAACTTGCTGGCCACCACCACGCTGCACCACAGCAACGACATGTACTTCCGCGAGCGCCTGCCCTGGCGCCTCGGCCTCGTGCATCTGGACGCCGGCCCGACGCTGATGGTCCACATGCACGGCGAGGTCGGCGATGCACCCACGCGCGTGCGCGTCGGCGCCCGGCTGGACCGGGCAGGACAAGCGGTATTGATTGGATTTCCGAACGAAGGGAGCGCCCATATGGCCGATGACAAGATGCTGCGTGAAATGACCAGCGACCCGAAATTCCGCAAGGTGCTGGTGACAGACGGCAAGACGGAAGTGGGCCAAGCCCTGGTCCGCGCGCTGGTCAAGGCCGGCGCCGACATCGTGTGGGTCGGCCATGCGGAACCATGGAAGAAGACGGGTGGCCTGGAAGACATCACGGCGCTGCCGCAGGTGACGCTGGTCCCGCTCGACCTGACCAACGGCCGCTCGGTGACCGAACTGGCCGGCGAGATCGGCGGCAAGGTCGACATCGTCATCAACAACGCCGAGGTGCACCGCACCTTCGGCATCGGCGCGCGGCGCGGCACCGACGTGGCCAAGGCCGAGATGGACATCAACTACTTCGGCCTGCTGCGACTGGCGCAGGAGTTCGGTCCGGCACTCAAAGGGCGCTCCGCCGATGGCGAGACCGGCGCGACCGCATGGGTCAACCTGCTCTCGGTCTATGCGCTGAGCAACTTCCCGCCGCACGGCACCTTCAGCGCATCGAAGGCCGCGGCATATTCGCTCGCGCAATGCCTGCGCGCCGAGATGCGGCCGGCCGGCATCCGCGTGATCAATGTCTTCCCCGGCCCGATCGACGACGAGTGGAACCAGCATGTGCCACCGCCCAAGCTGCTGTCGGGCACGCTGGCGAATGCGATCGTGAAGGCGCTGCGCGATGGCGTCGAGGACGTCTACCCCGGCGACGTGGCGCAGGAATGGCTGGAACGCTGGCGTGACAACCCGAAGGTGCTTGAACGCGAACTCGCGGCCGGTGGCAGTTGAACTCCAAGGATTCGAACAAATGACGACAAGCACCCTCGCATCCGCCGCCGAACTGCTCGGCGGCCTGGTGAGCGCCATGCAGACCGGCCGCATCCGCGTGGTCGACCTCACGCAGACGCTCACCCCCGAGTTCCCGCAGATCGCGCTGCCGCCCGAGATGGGCCAGTGCTGGCCCTTCCGCATCGAGGAGGTCTCGCACTACGACGAGCGCGGCCCGGGCTGGTACTGGAACAACTTCTCCTGCGGCGAGCACACCGGCACCCACTTCGACGCACCGATCCACTGGATCTCCGGCAAGGACCTGCCGAACAACTCGGTCGACACGATTCCCGTGCAGCACTTCGTCGCGCCGGCCTGCGTCATCGACTGCTCGGAACAGGTGAAGGCCAACCACGACTACCTGATGACCGTCGAGGACATCGAGCGCTACGAAGCCGCGCATGGCCGCATCCCCAAGGGCGCGTGGGTGCTGATGCGCACCGACTGGTCGCAGCGCCAGGACCCCGAGGCCTACCAGAACTTCGACGAGACCGGACAGCACACACCCGGCCCGAGTTCCGAGGCGGTGCGCTTCATGGTAGAGCAGCGCGACGTGCTCGGCTTCGGCTCCGAGGCCATCGGCACCGATGCGGGCCAGGGCTATCACCTGCGCCCGCCGTACCCTTGCCACTACTACATGCACGGCGCCGGACGCTACGGCTTGCAGTGCCTCTGCAACCTCGACCAGCTCCCGCCCGCTGGCGCGGTGCTGATCTGCCCGCCGTTGAAGATCCAGAAGGGCAGCGGCAGCCCCTTGCGCGTGCTGGCGCTGGTGGAGGGCTGAACCATGACCATCCGCAAGGTTGCAGCAGTCACTGGCGGCAGCGCCGGCATCGGCAAGGCCATCTGCGAGGACCTGCTCGCCAGGGACTATGAAGTCATCTCGCTCGCGCGCCGCAAGAGCGACATCGCGCATCCGAAGATGCACAGCATCGAGGTCGACCTGATGGACCGCGCGGCCACCGGCCAGGCGGTGCACCAGCTCGCGCACCAATTCGACGTGAACACGGTGGTGCACAACGCCGGCGTGATCCGCGCCGCCTTGCTGGCCGACGTGAAGCTCGACGACCTGGATGCGCTGGTCGACCTGCACCTCGGCTGCGCCATCCAGCTGGTGCAGGCCACGCTGCCGACGATGCGGACACAGCGCTTCGGCCGCGTGGTGCTGCTGTCGTCGCGCGCCGCGGTCGGCCTGGCCACGCGCACCAGCTACTCCGCGACCAAGGCCGGCATGCTGGGCATGGCGCGCACCTGGGCGCTGGAACTGGCGCCGGAAGGCATCACCGTCAACGTTGTCGCGCCGGGTCCGATTCGCACCGACATGTTCTTTGACGTGGTGCAGGAGGGCAGCGACAAGGAACGCGCGCTTGCAGCATCGGTGCCGGTCAAGCGACTCGGCGAATCCGCCGACGTGGCCCGCGCGGTGAGTTTCTTCGCCGACCCGGCCAACAGCTTCGTGACCGGGCAGGTGCTGTACGTCTGCGGCGGCACCAGCGTCGGCAGCCTCGCGCTCTAGCGGTAGTTCCTCTTGTGGCCCGCGAATTGCTTCGTTAATATTGTTTAGAGCTAAACAATTTACAAATCATATTGTTGTGCATTTTCCGTTCGACCTCCACCCAAGGAACGCCATGAAATCCTCATCCCGCCTCTGCATCCGAACTGGCCTGGCGCTGGGCCTCGGCGCGCTTGCCGTCGTCAATGCTTTTGCGGCCGACCTCAAGGTCGGCTTCATCACCTCGCTCTCGGGCCCGGTGTCCTCGCTGGGCATCCCTTATGAAAAGGGCATCAAGGCCGGCATGGCCTACAAGTCGGAAGTGGCGGGCCACAAGATCACGATGGTGCAGCTCGACGACGCGTCCGATCCGACGACGGCCGCGCGCAATGCCCGCAAGATGATCGAGGAAGACAAGGTCGACTTGATCATCGGCACGGCCGGTTCTCCGGGCGCGCTGGCCATCGCGGCCGTGGCCCGCGAGACGAAGACGCCGCTGATCTCGATTGCCAACGCCAACCTGCCGGGCGAGGAGGGCGCGTGGATGGTCACGCTTCCGCAGCCCGCGCCGCTGATGGTGAGCGCGGTGGTCGAGCGGATGAAGAAGTCGGGCGTGAAGACGGTCGGCTACATCGGCTTCTCGGACGCGTGGGGCGACCTGGTCTACGACGCGCTGAACAAGAGCGCCGAGCCGGCCGGCATCAAGGTGGTGAGCAACGAGCGCTATGCGCGTTCGGATACCTCGGTGGCAGGGCAGGTGCTGAAGATCGTCGCATTGCGGCCTGACGCGGTCATCACCGGCACCTCGGGCACGCCCGGCGCGCTGCCCTACCTGGCGCTGACCGATCGTGGCTACAAGGGCCAGATCTACGGCACGCATGCCTTGATCAACCCTGACTTCGTGCGCGTGGGCGGGCCGTCGGTCGAAGGACTGCTGGCGCCTACGGGGCCTGTGATCGTGGCCGAGCAGTTGCCCGAAGGCAATCCGATGCGCAAGGTGTCGATGGACTTCCGCGCGGCCTACCAGAAGGCCAACGGCGCGGCACCGACCGATGCGTTCTCCGCCTATTCCTTCGACGGCTGGCTGGTGATGCTCGATGCGGCTTCGCGCACCAAGGGCGAGCCGGGCACGCCGCAATACCGGGTGGCCTTGCGCGATGCGATCGTGAGCACGAAGGAGTTGGTGGGCACGCACAGCGTCTACAACTTCAAGCCGGACAACCGCTACGGGTCGGACGAGCGCTCGCGCGTGATCGTCAAGCTTGAAAAGGGCCAGTGGAAGCTGGTGCCGTGACCATGAAACAACCTGCACGCCTGTTCGTTGCCGCTGCGCTGGCGCTGGGCGTGGCGCAGGCCTTTGCGGCGGACCTGAAGATCGGCTTGGTCAGTTCGCTGTCGGGGCCGGTCGCAGCGCTCGGCATTCCGTATGAGAAGGGCATTCGCGCGGCTATCGCGGAGCATCCGACGATCGGCGGCCGCAAGGTCGAGCTGATCGTGCTGGACGATGCGTCGGACCCGACGACCGCCGGGCGCAATGCGCGCAAGCTGGTGGTGGACGACAAGGTGGACGTGCTGATCGGCACCTCGGGCGTGCCGGGTGCGATGGCGATCGCGGCGGTGGCGAACGAGCTGAACACGCCGTTGATCTCGCCGACGCCGGTGGTCATTCCAGGCCCCGAGGGTGCATGGACGGTGACGGTGTCGCAGCCGTTTCCGCTGATGGTGGCGGCGGTGGTGGAGCGCATGAAGAAGCAGGGAGTGAAGACAGTGGCCTTCATCGGTTTCTCCGATGCGCTGGGCGACCTGGCTTATGACTCGCTGGTGAAGAGCGCGGAGCCGGCGGGCATCAAGATCGTTGCGAACGAGCGTTATGCGCGGTCGGACTCATCGGTGGCGGGGCAGGTGTTGAAGATCGTGGCGCAGCGACCGGACGCGGTATTCGCGGGGAACTCGGGGACGCCGGGGGCGCTGCCTTATCTCGCATTGGCGGAGCGGGGCTACAAGGGGCAGATCTACGGGACGCACGGGCTGATCAACGCGGATTTCGTGCGGGTGGGCGGTGCATCCATCGAGGGCTTGCAGGTGCCGAGCGGGCCGGTGCTGGTGGCGGACCAGCTGCCGGACGCCAATCCGATCAAGAAGGTGTCAATGGGGTTCCGGGCGGCCTACCAGAAGACGAATGGTTCCGTGCCGACGGACGCGTTTTCTTCGTACACCTATGACGCGTACCTGCTGCTGGCGGATGCTGCGTCGCGCGTGAAGGTGGAGCCGGGAACGCCGCAGTATCGTGCGGCCCTGCGCGATGCGATCGTGAGTACGAAGGAGCTGGTGGGGACGCACGGGGTCTACAACTTCAAGCCGGACAACCGGTATGGGTCGGACCAGCGGGCTGTGGTGATCGTGCGGATGGAGAAGGGGCAGTGGAAGCTGGTTCCCTGACTTTTATGTCTACGCCTTCATCCTTGGTTCGGTGTCGTTGGAACGGGCGCCCGTCATGCGGTGCGCGCCGGGTGCCTTCACTGTGCCGGCCGCTTCGCGGCTCCCCTGCGCTGCTCGGCGGCACAGAGGCGGCACCCGTCGCGCACCGCATGCCGGGCTCAGGGTGTTCAATGGGCGCGCTCGCTGCTGTCGCTCCCGGGTCCGTCGCGCGATCGATCGTCACCGTCACCGGTGTCGCCGCCGCATGAACTACCGCGACCATCCCGACGCGATCCGCGCACTCGTACAGGAGGACCGCGTCCATCGCGACCTGTATCTGAGCGATGAACTGTTCGCGCTGGAGCAGGAGCACTTCTTCGCCAACACCTGGAACTATCTCGGGCATGCGAGCCAAGTGCCGAACGCGGGCGACTTTCTGGCGCAGGACATTGCCGGCAAGCCGCTCTTGATGGTGCGCCAGGCCGATGGCGGCATCCGCGTTTTCTACAACCGCTGCGCGCACAAGGGCACGCAACTGGTCAGCGACACCTGTGGCAACACCGGCAAGTTCTTTCGCTGTCCGTACCACGCATGGACCTACAAGCTCGACGGGTCGCCGCTCGCGATCCCGATCAAGAGCGGGTACGAAGGCACGCGGCTGAAGGAATGCGAGTCGGGGCAGGGGCTGACCGCGGTGACGCATGTGGCCGTGTATCGCGAGTTCGTGTTCGTGCGGCTCGGGGATGACGGGCCGGGCTTCGAGGACTACTTCGGCGAGGTGCTGCGCGCCATCGACAACATGGTCGATCGCTCGCCAGAAGGCAAGCTCACGCTGGCCGGCGGTGCGATGCGCAACATCATCCATTGCAACTGGAAGATGTACCTCGAGAACATCAACGACACGGTGCATCCGATGTCGACGCACGAGTCGGCCACGCGGGCGGCCAACACGGTGTGGAAAGACCGCGCGGCCGATGAGCCCAAGCCGATGGCGATGGAGCAGATCCTGCCGTTCGGCTCGGGCTACGATTTCTTCGACAAGATGGGCGGACGGGTGTTCGCGCATGGGCACAGCGTGCTGGGGATCAACTTCAGCATCCATTCCAACTATGCGCAACTGCCCGACTATGAAGCGGCGATGCGCGCGGCCCACGGCGCGGAGCGCGCAACCGAGATCCTGCAGCGGTCACCACAGAACTCGGTGCTGTTTCCGAGCCTGTCGGTGAAGGGGGCGCCGCAAGCCATTCGCGTGATCCGGCCGCTGGCCGCGAACCGCACGCTGGTGGAGGCCTACGCGTTTCGTGCGGCCGGTGCGCCGGATGTGCTGTTCGAGCGCGCCATGAGCTACAACCGGCTCGTGTTCTCGCCGATGTCGATGGTCGCGCATGACGACGTGCATCTGTTCGAGAGCATGCAGCAAGGGCTGCGCGCCGAAGGCAACGAATGGGTGAGCCTGCATCGCGACTTCAAGGCTGGCGAATTCGATGTGGCCGCGCAGGACACCAACGGCACCAACGAACTGCTGATGCGCAACCAGTTCCGCGCCTGGGCGCGGTTCATGACGCTGGGCATGGAGACTGCAGCTTGAACACCGTCGCGGCCGCCCAGACCTTCGATGAGACTTCGCTGCGCGGCTTCGTCGCGCACGAGGCCGCATTGCTCGACGAACGACGCTTCGACGAGTGGCTCGACCTGTTCGCCGACGACGGCCGCTACTGGGTGCCGCTGCTCGGCCGCATGCAGCAGGACCCGCACTCGCACAACTCGCTTGCCTATGAAGACAAGCTGCTGCTCCAGGTGCGCATCGAGCGACTGAAAGATCCGCGCGCGCATTCGCAGCATCCGCCCAGCCATTGCCAGCATGTGCTGCAGGCGGCCACCATCGAGCGCATCGATGTTGACGCGGGCACGGCCATGCTGCGCACACCCTTCCTCTACGTCGAGGCGCGCGGCGAGCAGCAACTGATGCTCGCCGGCAGCTACCAGCACACCCTGGTTCGCACCGCGGATGGCTTGCGCATCCGGCAGAAGCGCGTGGACCTGCTCGGTGCCGAGCGCGCCTTGCCGGCCGTGCAACTGTTCATCTGAATCCTGATTTTCCGAACCCCAACCCCACGAGGAGTTTTTCAATGAATCGCTTGATGCAGACCCTGACCCGCAGCGCGGTGGCGGCGGCCGTGATGACCGTGTTCGCCGCGAGCGCACTGGCGGCCGATCTCAAGGTCGGGCTGAGCGTTTCGCTGTCCGGCCCCAACTCGTCGCTCGGCGTGCCCTACTCGAAGGGCATGGCTGCCGCGCAGGCCTACAAGAGCGAGATCAACGGGCGCAAGGTGCAACTCATCGTGCTCGACGACGGCTCCGATCCGACCACGGCCGGGCGCAATGCGCGCAAGCTGATCGAGGAAGAGAAGTGCGACGTGATCATGGGCACCTCGGGCGTGCCGGCCGCCATCGCGATGGCGCAGGTCGCCAAGGAAACCAAGACGCCGATGATCGGCCTCACGCCCATCCTGCTCGACGCGGCCGACAACCCCTGGGTCGTGACGGTCGCGCAGCCAACGCAGCTCATGATCGACGCGGTGGTCGAGCGCATGAAGCGCAACAACGTGAAGACGGTCGGCTACATCGGCTTCACCGATGCCTGGGGCGACCTGGTCTACACCGCGCTGATGAAGGCCGCGCCCAAGGCCGGAATCACGGTGGTGAGCAACGAGCGTTATGCACGCGCCGACGCGTCGGTCACCGGCCAGGTGCTGAAGATCGTCGCGCTCAAGCCCGATGCAGTGATGACCGGCGGCGCGGGCACGCCCGGCGCGCTGCCCTTCCTCGCGTTGCAGGAGCGCGGCTACAAGGGCGGCGTGTACGGCCAGCACGGCCTGATCAACCCCGACTTCGTGCGTGTGGTCGGCGCGGCCGGGCAGGGCGCCCTGATGCCGACCGGCCCGATCATCGTGGCGGAGCAACTGCCCGACAGCAACCCCACCAAGAAGATCGGCCTGGACTTCCGCCAAGTCTTCCAGAAGGTCAACAACGCGCCGACGACCGACGCGTTCTCGGCCTATTCCTTCGACGGCTGGCTGGTGTTTGCGGATGCCGCCGCACGGGCCAAGGGCGAGCCGGGCACGCCGGAGTTCCGCGTGGCGCTGCGCGACGCGATCTTCAGCACCAAGGAAGTGGTGGGCACGCATGGCGTCTACACCTTCAAGCCGGGCGACATCTCCGGCGTCGACGAACGCGCACGGGTGATCGTCAAGCTCGAAGACGGCAAGTGGAAGCTGGCCCCCTGAATGCGCGCTGCTGACATGAATAAAAAGGGAGCGCTTCAATGACCTGGGACGTGGCCCTCATCCTGGGCATCGACGGCCTGGCCAACGGTGCCGTCTATCTGCTTGCCGGCCTCGGGCTGGTGCTGATCTTCTCGGTCACGCGGGTGGTGTTCGTGCCCTTCGGCGACGTGGCCGCTTTCGCGGCGCTGACGCTGGCAGCCTTCGAGACCGGCCGCACGCCGCCGACCATCGGCCTGGTGCTGACGTTGGCCTTGCTGGCCACGCTGACCGAGGTGGGCAGCCTGGTGCGGCGCGGCGAATACGCGCGAATCCCCAAGGCAGTGGCGGCATGGGGATTGCTCCCCGCGGTGCCCTGCCTGCTGGCCTGGCTGGCCGCGCGCGCAGGCATGCCGGCGGCGCTGCAGATCGCGGCCTCGGTGCTGCTGGTGGTGCCCATCGCGCCGCTGCTGGCGCGGGTGGTGTTCCAGCCGATCGCGGATGCTTCGGTGCTGGTGCTGCTCATCGTCTCGTTGGCGCTGCACTTCCTGCTGTCGGGGCTGGGCCTGCTGTTCTTCGGGCCCGAAGGTTCGCGCACGCAACCGCTGGCATCCGGCATGCTCACGCTGGGCGATGGCTTCACGGTGAGCGGGCAGGTGATCCTGATGGTGACCTCGGCCCTCGTGCTCAGCGGCTTGTTCTTCCTGGTGTTCGAGCGCACGGTGGCCGGCAAGGCGCTGCGCGCCACCGCCGTCAATCGCGTGGGCGCGCGGCTCGTGGGCATCCGGCCGGCGCGCACCGCCATGCTGGCCTACGGCTGCGCCTCGCTGCTGGCGGGTCTCATCGGCATCCTGATCGCGCCAGTGACGACGATGTACTACGACTCCGGCTTCATCATCGGCCTGAAGGCTTTCGTGGCCGCGATCATCGGCGGGCTCGTGAGCTATCCGATGACTGCTGTCGGCGCCCTGGCCGTCGGTCTGGTGGAGAGCTTCGCTTCGTTCTGGAGCGGGGCGCTGAAGGATGTGATCGTGTTCAGCCTGCTCATTCCGGTGCTGATGCTGCGTTCGTTCCTCACGTCGCATGTGGAAGAGGATGAAGAGGAGTTGGATCAATGAATCACAAGACCAACTTCCGCTTGTTGATCGGCGTTGTGATTCTTGCCATCGCGGTGGCGCCCCTGCTCCTCGGCAACTTCACCGTGTCGTTGATGAACGACATCGGCATCGGCGCACTCGTGGCCCTGGGGCTGGTGCTGCTGACCGGGGTGGGCGGCGCGACCTCCTTCGGGCAGGCCGCCTTCGTCGGCATCGCAGCCTATGCGACGGCCTGGCTGACGACGGCGCAAGGCATGTCGCCGTGGATCGGGCTGTTGTTCGCGCTGTTGCTGACAGGCTTGTCTGCGCTGGCGATCGGCATGCTCACGCTGCGGCTGGGCGGGCACTTCCTGCCACTGTCGACCATCGCCTGGGGCCTGTCGATCGCGATGCTGTTCGGCAACGTCGATGCGCTGGGCCGCCATACCGGTTTGTCGAACATTCCGCCGTTGAGCGTGGCGGGCTGGTCGTTGGTCGAGCCGCGCGCCATTTACTACCTGATCTGGTTCATCGTTGGCTTGGCGATCCTGTTCAGCTACAACCTGCTGGCATCGCGGCCCGGCCGCGCGATCCGCAGCCTGCGTGGCGGCGCGACGCTGCTGGCCAGCGTAGGCGCGGATGCCTATCGCGTGCGCCTGTCGCTGTTCGTACTGGCGGCCCTGTTCGCGGCACTGGCCGGCTGGTTGTACGCGCACATGAACCGCTTCGTCAGCCCTGCGCCTTTCGACGTCCGGGCCAGCATCGAGTACCTGCTGATGGCGGTGTCTGGCGGGCTCGGGCAACTGGCGGGTGCGGTGGTGGGATCGGGCCTGGTGCTGGTGCTGAAGAACGCGCTTCAGGATGTGCTGCCGATGCTGACGCAGCGCGCCGGCCAGCTCGAATCCATAACCTTCGCGGCGCTGTTCATCCTGCTGGTGCACTTTGCGCGCGGCGGGTTGATGGGCTTCGTGCGCAAGCTGACGCAGGGCCGCTTCGCCGCGCCGCGCCCGGACGAGAAGCTCGCAGCGCCGGTCGAGCCGCTGCCGCATCGCCAGCTACCGGCGCGCGGCACGCGCATCCTGTCGGTCAACGGCGCGGTCAAGCGCTTCGGTGGCCTGGTAGCGGTGAACGAAGTGAGCTTCGACGTGAACGCGGGCGAGATCATCGGGCTGATCGGCCCGAACGGCGCTGGCAAGTCGACGATGTTCAACCTGTTGACCTGCACGCTGCCGATGACAGCCGGACAGGTGCGTTTCCTCGAGCGCGACATCGCGGGCATGCCGCAGCGTGAGGTGGCGCGGCTGGGCCTGGCGCGCACCTTCCAGCATGTGAAGCTGCGTCCGCAGATGAGCCTGCTCGACAACGTCGCGCTCGGCGCCCATTCGCGCACCCAGGCTGGCGTGCTCAAGGCGGGCTTGCGGCTCGACCGCGCGGAGGAACGCCAGATCCTGCAGGAAGCCAAGCGGCAACTGGACCGCATCGGCCTGGGCGACCGCGCGCATGAACTCGCGGGCAGCCTGCCGCTGGGCACGCAACGCATCCTGGAGATCGCGCGCGCACTCGCGGCGGACCCGGTGCTGCTGGTGCTCGACGAACCTGCCGCCGGCCTGCGCCGCAAGGAAAAGATGGCCCTCGGCGACCTGCTGCGCAAGCTGCGCGAGGAAGGCGTGACGATCCTGATCGTCGAACATGACATGGACTTCGTGATGAAACTGGTGGACCGTCTGGTCGTGATGAACTTCGGCTCCAAGCTGGTCGAGGGCGTGCCCTCGGCGGTGCGCGCGGATGAGCGTGTGCAGGCGGCTTATCTGGGGAGCGTGGCATGAGCGAAGCGTCCATCGCGGAACGGGAGGCACTGCAATGACAGCCATGCTGGAGATCGGCGACCTGCATGTGTCCTATGGGCAGGTCGACGCGGTGCGCGGCGTGTCGCTGTCGCTCGAGAAGGGCCAGATCATCTCGGTCATCGGCCCCAACGGCGCGGGCAAGACGACCTTGCTCGCCGCGGCGATGGGCCTGCTGCCTTCCAAGGGCATCCTCAAGTTCGAAGGCGAGGACATGCACGGCCTGGACGTGGAGTCGCGGGTGGAACGCGGCCTCTGCCTCGTGCCGGAAAAACGGGAGCTGTTCGGTGAACTCACCGTACTCGACAACCTGCAACTCGGCGCCTACACCCAGCGCCTGCGCAGCGATGCGCTGAAGAAGCGGCTGCAGTCGGTGTACGACCGCTTTCCGCGCCTGGCCGAACGCAAATCACAGCGCGCCAATACGCTCTCCGGCGGCGAGCGGCAGATGCTCGCGGTCGGCCGCGCGCTGATGTCGGCGCCGCGCCTCCTGATGCTCGACGAGCCCAGCCTCGGCCTCGCGCCGCTGGTGGTGCGCGACATCCTCACCATCGTGCGCAAGCTGCGCGACGATGGCGTGTCGATCCTGCTGGTGGAGCAGAACGCGCGCGCCGCGCTGGAGAGTTCCGACGAAGGCTATGTGCTGGAAACGGGCGAGATCGCGCTGCACGGCGCGTCCCAGGCGCTCGCCGGCGACCCGCGCGTGCAGGCCACCTATCTGGGCGGTGGCACGCATGACGATGACTGATCGACAGGCGATCGCGCGAGGCCGCGCATGAAGGCAACCGAAGCCTTGCACCCGCCCGCTCGCACACTGCCGGCCATGCTGCAAGGCCTCGCAGCGCGCTTCGGCGACAAGCCCTTGCTCTCGATCGCCGGCACGCGCTGGACGCATGCCGAGGCCGCCGGCATCGTGGCCCGCCGCGCAGGCGCACTTCAACGCGCCGGTGTGCAACGCGGCGACCGCGTGGCGCTCATGTGCGGCAACCGCGTCGAATGCCTCGAAGTGTTCCTCGCGTGCGGATGGATCGGCGCCGTTTCGGTGCCAATCAACACCGCGTCGATGGGCCCGCAACTCCAGTACTTCCTGGCCAACAGCGGTGCGCGTCTGCTGGTCATCGAGGATGCGCTGGCCGAAAGATTGCAGACGGCCGACCTGTCGCAAACCGGGCTTGCCTCGATCTGGACCGTGGGCGAGCCCGCGGAAGCCGCACAAGGCATCGGCGGTGTCCCCGTTGTCCGCATGCCCGATGACGGCGACGCCGTCGAGGCAGCCGGCGTGCAGCCGGGCGACACGCTCGCCATCCTCTACACCTCCGGCACTACCGGCCCGGCCAAGGGCGTGACCTGCCCGCATGCGCAGTTCCATTGGTGGGGCGCGAATACCGCGCGCATCCTCGGCGTGGGCGCCGACGACGTGCTGTGCACCACGCTCCCGCTCTTCCACATCAACGCCCTCAACACCTTCGCGCAAGCCGCACTCACCGGCGCCGAGGTGGTCTTCGCGCCGCGCTTCTCTGCTTCCGGGTTCTGGCCAGTGATGCAGGCCTGCGGCGCCACGGTGGTGTACCTGCTCGGCGCGATGGTGCCCATTCTGCTGGCGCAGCCCGAAGGCGAGGGCGAGCGGTCGCACCGTGTGCGCATCGGACTCGGCCCCGGCGTTCCCGCGCAGGCCGGTGCGGACTTTCGCCGACGCACCGGCGTGCAACTGCTCGAAGGCTACGGCTCCACCGAGACCAACTTCGTCATCGCCACGCGCCCCGACGCGCCGCGAACCGGCGTCATGGGCTGGCTGCAACCCGGCTTCGATGCCCGCGTTGCCGACGAGGCCGACGCCGCATTGCCCGATGGCGAAGCGGGCGAGTTGCTGCTGCGCGCCGACGAGCCCTTCGCCTTCGCCACCGGCTACTTCGACATGCCCGACAAGACCGTGGAGGCGTGGCGCAACCTCTGGTTCCACACCGGCGACCGCGTGGTGCGCGAGCCCGACGGCGCCTTCCGCTTCATCGACCGCATGAAGGACGCGATTCGCCGGCGCGGCGAGAACATCTCCTCGTACGAAGTGGAGCAGGTGCTGCTGAGCCATCCGGCGGTCGCGACCGTCGCGGTGTACCCGGTGCGCTCGGAACTGGCCGAGGACGAAGTCATGGCCTCGCTGATCATGCAGCCCGGCAGCCGCCTCGACGTGGCCGAACTCGCCAGCTTCTGCGAAGGCCGCCTGCCGTACTTCGCCATCCCTCGCTACATCGACATCGTCGAAGACTTGCCGCGCACCGAGAACGGCAAGCTCCAGAAATTCAAGCTGCGCGAACGCGGCGTGACCGCGACGACGTGGGATCGCGCGCCCACTCCCAGGAAGAAATGACAGACATGCAATCCCTTCACGACCGCCACGCCGTCGTCACAGGCGCGGCGCGCGGCATCGGCGCCGAGATCGCCCGCACGCTCGCGGCCGACGGCGCCAGGCTCACCTTGCTCGGCCGCCAGCGCGAGACCCTGCAACGTCTGGCCGATCAACTCCCCGGCAGCGGCCACTTCATCGCGGTGGCCGACGTGGCCGACCCGGCATCGGTGGCCGCCGCCTTCGCCGGGGCACGCGCGGCGCTCGGCCCGGTGGCGGTGCTCGTCAACAACGCCGGCCAGGCGGAGAGCGCGCCCTTCCAGAAGACCTCGCTCGAACTCTGGCAGCGCATGCTGGCCGTCAACCTCACCGGCACCTTCCTCTGCGCACAAGCCGCCTTGCCCGACATGCTGCAGGCCCGCTGGGGCCGCATCGTCAACATCGCGAGCACGGCGGGCCAGCGCGGCTATGCCTACGTCGCCGCCTACACGGCCGCCAAGCATGGCGTGGTCGGCCTGACGCGCTCGCTCGCACTCGAAGTCGCGCGCAAGGGCATCACGGTCAACGCCGTGTGCCCGGGCTACACCGACACCGACATCCTGCGCGACAGCGTCGCCAACGTGGTCGCCAAGACAGGGCGCAGCGCCGATGAAGCGATGGCCGAATTCGCGTCCGTCAACCCGCAGCAGCGCATCGTGCAGCCGGGCGAGGTGGCGAATGCGGTGCGCTGGCTGTGTGGCGACGGGGCAGCGTCCGTCACGGGGCAGTCGATATCCGTGTCGGGCGGCGAAGTGATGTGAGATGCTGATGTGAGGCGCGGGCCTTGCGGAAGCTCGCCGTTCAACTCTTCGGCATCAGCTTTTCGACAACCTGGTCGATGCTGAAGCTCGCCGCCCTTGCGCGGGGCGGGAACTCCTTGAAGCTCTCCAGCCACTTTGCAAGCAGTGGCGGCGCTGCATATTGGAGGAAGATGTTTTCCGTGAACCAGTCGTTGTACTTGAAGCTCTCCTCGCCGCGTTCGAACGGGTCGGAACGCAGGTCGAAGAACTTGGGAATGCGCATCGGCGAAAGCGGCTCGCGCCACACATCCAGCCCCTTGCTGCGCTGCTCCGCGAAGACGACCTTGTAGCGTCCCATGCGCACCGCCATCATGTCGCCGTCGTCACTCCAGTAGAGGAATCCCTGGCGAGGGCATTCTTCTTCCTTGCCCGACAGGAACGGCAGCAGGTTGTAGCCGTCCAGGTGCACCTTGAAAGTCTTCTCGCCGATCTTGTAGCCCTTCTTGACCTTCTCCACGAGTTCGGGCTCGCCACTGGCGGCCGCAAAGGTGGGAATGAAGTCCTGGAGCGAGCAGATGTCATTGATGACACGGCCAGGCTCGATGACGCCTGGCCAGCGCATGACGCAGGGAATGCGCCAGCCGCCTTCCCAGTTGGTGTCCTTTTCGCCGCGGAACGGTGTTGCCCCGCCGTCCGGCCATGACAGGACCTCGGCGCCGTTGTCCGTCGTGAAGACGACGACGGTGTTGTCGGCGACACCCAGGTCATCGAGCTTCTGAAGCAGCTCGCCGACATAGCCGTCCAGCTCGACCATCCCGTCGGGATACAGGCCAAAGCCGCTCTTTCCCCTCGACGACTCCTTGAGGTGGGTGAACACGTGCATGCGGGTCGGATTGAAGTAGCAGAACCAGGGACCGCCTTCCTTCGTCTTGCGGTCCATGAAATCCAGGGCCGCGCCGATGAACTCCTCGTCGACCGTTTCCATGCGCTTGCGCGTGAGCGGGCCCGTGTTCTCGATGACCTGCTTGCCCACCTTGCCGAATTGCTCGTCGACGGTCGCGTCATCCTTGTCGGTCGCCTTGCACCTCATCACGCCGCGCGGGCCAAACCTCTTCCGGAACGCCGGGTCCTTGGGGTAGTTTTCGTACTCGGGCTCTTCCTCGGCGTTGAGGTGATAGAGGTTGCCGAAGAATTCGTCGAAGCCGTGGACGGTCGGGAGATGCTCGTTGCGGTCGCCGAGATGGTTCTTCCCGAATTGGCCCGTGGCATAGCCGAAGCCCTTGAGGAACTCGGCGACCGAAGGGTCCTCGGCGCTCAGCCCCAGCGTCGCCCCGGGCATGCCCACCTTGGTGAGGCCGGTGCGGATGGGCGTCTGGCCTGTGATGAAAGCCGCCCGCCCCGCCGTGCAGCTCTGCTGGCCATAGAAGTCGGTGAACATCGCACCCTGCCGGGCAATGCGGTCGATGTTCGGTGTCCGGTAACCCATCACGCCGAGGTTGTAGGCGCTGACGTTGAACCAGCCGATATCGTCGGCCATGATGAACAGGATGTTCGGCTTCGCTGCGGTAGCCATCGGTGCTCCTTTGAGGCTTTGGGGATGAAGGACCGCGGCCATCATCCGCCACGATGGCCCGCCACGGTATCGCACCTTGGTGCAACGGAGCGGCCTGGCGGGTTCCAGTCCCGATGCCGCGTTCAGGTGACTGACGTAGGCGGTCGATGAAAGGACTTCGTACGACGTGAGCTACAGGGCGACTTCGACCGGAACGCCATCGCGGTCCCAGCCGAAGCGCACGCGATCGTGGAACGATTCTGCTTCGGCCAGGAATCCGGCGCGTGCTTCGGTTTCGATCCCCTCGTGCGCCGCATCCCATCCAATGCCACGGCGCAAGACGATGCCATGCGCTCCTCACGGGAATCCGCTTCAGGCGGCGTCCAGCACCGATGCCATTTGCGTGACGCAATCCTCGACGTGAGTGAGCAGCGTCTGCTGCGCGCGCTGCCAGTCACGGGCAAGTGCGCTCTCGAGCAGGATGTGGTGCTCGTCGGCCGCCTCCTGGCCCCGGAAGATGGCGGCGATCATCTGGTAGCGCAAGTACTTGTCGCAGATCGACGCGTAGGTCTGCAGCAGCAAGGGGGAATCGCATGCGGAGATCAGCGCAACGTGAAAGGCCCAGTCGTACTGGCGCCAGGTTTCCGGGGGAGCAGGATCGTTGGCCGCCATCCTCTTTTCCATCGTGGCGAGCTTGTGGTACGCCGCAACCACGCGGCCTTCCCATTCGAGGTCGCCGCGCTGGAATGACTCCTTGAGTCCGTGGCTCTCCAGAAGCAGGCGCATCGATGCCACATCGCGAAGGTCGGCTGACGAGACCGCGCTGACCTGGAAGCCGCGCGCGCCTTCGGCCACGAGCAAGCCTTCCGTGGCAAGGCGGCTGAAGAGCTCGCGCAACGTGCCGACGCTGGCGCCGTAAGCCTCTTTCATTCGCTCCAGCGGCAGGCGGCGCCCTGGCGTCAACCGGCCCAGCACGATGTCGGAGCGGATGCGGCGATAGGCGGTCTCGCCGATGGTGGCGCTGTCTGGGGAATCGAGAGAGATGTCGGTTGACACGGGTCGCTCCTGGAGGAGATCGAAGTTGAACACAGTGTTTGGATTGAACCGCACCGCTGGCAATCAGAGAATACCACGATCATTAAATACATTGCACATCATCTGACGATTCAATAACATTTCGATGCCGCATCGCCGCGGCTCAACGCGGTCGACGACCGGCAACGGCTCAACGGTCGCCCTCGTGGCAGTGACAACGGAGACTTCATTTCGATGCAAGGTTTGGAGCGCGCCCATGTCGCTTATCGGTAAAGCTGCCTTGGCAATGTGGTGGGACATGTCGCACTCGCACAGGTCGGAGTTCGAGCATTGGCATACGCATGAGCACTTTCCCGAGCGGCTTGGCATTCCGGGATTCCGTCGCGCGACGCGCTGGAGAAGCGCCGACGGCGGGGAAGGAATCTTCGTGATGTACGAGCTGGATGACTATCAGGTGCTCGCATCGCCGGCGTACGTGGCGCGGCTGAACGCGCCCACGCCATGGTCCCAGAGACTGATGCCGCACCATCGCAATATGGTTCGAAGCCAATGCCGCGTGCTGGAGAGTTGCGGCATCAACCCCGCACAAAACGCCCTCGCGATCCGCCTGTCACCTGCATCCGGCCAAGACCAGGCATTGCGCGCCGCGATTGGCCGCATTGCCAGACACATTCCGTTCGAGCGCGGCCTGGCCGGACTTCATCTTCTGCGTCACGAGACGCCACCTGTTCCCGCCACCGAGGAACAGAAGATTCGCGGAAACGCCGACCGGACCGCCGACTGGGTCCTGATTGCTTGCGGCTACGAAGCAGGCGCCTTGCGCGCCCTGTCGGAACGCGAACTCAGCAGCGAATCGCTGCTCGAGATGGGCGCTGCCCCGGGAGCAGAACGTGGCTTCTACCAGTTGTCATGTTCGGCCACACCGGTCGACGTCGCCGATGCCCCGGCATTCACGGCCGCGCGCTGATCCGCTCGTGAACCCACGCTACCGACCGACGGCCCTTCGACACGTCAGTCAGAACTTTCTTGTCTCGCGCCACAAAACGCGCCCGGGGCATTCACCCGGTTCATTTCCACCACCAAAGGAGACCTTCATGGCATCGAATCTCTTGAAACTGGCAGGCAGTCTCGCACTGCTAGTCGCCACAACGCTTGTTCAAGCACAGGACGTTCAGGAACGGACCATTCGATTTGGCCACCTGAACAACACCGACCATCCGACCAGTTGGGGTGTCAAGAAGTTCGCCGAGCTCGTTGCAGCCAAGAGCGGCGGCAAGATCACTGTCAAGGAATTCGCAAGCAGCCAACTCGGCAATGAACTGCAACAGCAATCCGCGCTGCAGGGCGGCGTGCAGGAGATGCTCGTAGCGTCCACCACCTCGCTGACAGGTGTCATCAAGGAATTCGGACTCTTCGACTTCCCCTTCCTTTTCAGCAATGCCCAGCAGGCCGATGCAATGGTCGACGGCCCGCTGGGCAAGATGCTCAGCGCGAAACTGGCGGACAAGGGCATCGTCATCCTGGGGTTCTTCGACCTGGGTTTTCGCAATGTCACCAACAGCAAGCGGCCCATCACGAAAGGTGAAGACCTGGACGGACTGAAGCTCCGCGTCATCCCGAATCCGGTGTTCCTGGAGACCTTCAAGACCTTCAAGGCCAACCCGCTCCCGATGCCCTTCGCCGAGCTGTACAACGCCCTCGAAAGCAAGGCCGTGGACGGGGAGGAGAACCCGTATTCGGTGATCCTGTCGAGCAAGTTCTACGAGGTCCAGAAGTACGTCAGTGGTACGAACCACGTGTATGCGACCAATCCGATCCAGATCAGCAGGCGCTTCTGGGACAAGCTGTCGCCGGCGGAGCACAAGCTGCTGCAGGAAGCCGCTACGGAAGCACAGAACTACCAGCGCACGGCGAGCCGCGAAGCCGCTGGAAAAGCGCTGGTCGAACTCCAGGCCAAGGGCATGGCATACAACGCCGTCGCACCTGCCGAAGTGGCCCGCATGCGCACCGAAGTCAAGCCGGTCTACGACAAGTTCTCCGCTTCGTACGACCCGGCCGTGATGACCCTGTTCAAGACCGAACTGGATCGCGTCTCCAAGTTCTGATTCCGGAAAATTTCGAGACGGCTCCAGGCTTGAGTCCTGGAGCCGGTAGTCACCTGGAGGCCCTTTGGCGTCGGCGGAAAGCCGACGCGCCAAAGAGTCCCATCGAGGAGCAGGCATGGTAGTCAAGCTGGTCGATTCTTTCTGTCGGGCGGTCACCGCCCTGATGGCCGTGGCGCTCATGGTCATGGTGGCGCTGGTCTTCGGCAACGTCGTGCTGCGCTACGTCTTCAATTCGTCGATCACGCAGTCCGAGGAAATCTCGCGTTGGCTGTTCGTGTGGATCACCTTCATGGGCTGCGTGGTCGCGCTGCGCGAGCACACCCACCTCGGCACCGACGCCCTGGTGTCGCGTCTTCCGCCCATGGGCAAGAAGATCTGCCTCGTGCTGGGTCACCTGTGCATGCTGTACGTCTGCTACCTGGTGTTCAGGGGCGCGCTGGAACAGACCGCCATCAACATGGACGTGCTGGCGCCTTCCACCCAGTTGCCGATGGCCGTGTTGCACGCAGCCGGCGTGGCTTTCGCGGTGTGCGCATCCATCGTGCTGCTGCTGGACCTGTGGCTGCTGTTCACCGGCCACATGAAAGACGCCGATCTGGTGATGGTCCAGGAGTCCGAAGACCTGGCTGCCCTCAACCGGCCGCATGGCGACGACTTCACCAAACAACACTGATCCGAGCAAGCCACCATGACACTCACCATCTTCCTCGGGTCGCTGCTGCTGGCGATGGCAATCGGCATTCCGATCTCGTTCGCGCTGCTGGTCAGCGGCGTGGCGCTGATGTGGCACCTGGACATCTTCGAGGCCCAGATCCTTGCGCAGAACCTGCTGGGCGGCGCCGACAACTACCCGCTGCTGGCGGTGCCCTTCTTCCTGCTGGCTGGCGAAATCATGAACGAGGGCGGGCTCTCGAAGCGCATCGTCGAATTCGCGATGGCGCTGGTCGGCCACATTCGTGGCGGTTTGGGCTACGTGACCATCGTCGCGTCGATCATGCTGTCTGCACTGTCGGGCAGCGCCGTGGCCGACGCCGCCGCACTGACCGCCATGCTACTGCCGATGATGGTGGCCGCCGGCCACGCGCCGCAGCGGGCTGCCGGCCTGATCGCCGCATCCGGCGTGATTGCGCCGGTGCTGCCCCCGTCGATTGGCCTGGTCATTTTCGGCGTCACTGCCAACGTGTCGATCTCCAAGCTGTTCATGGCCGGCATCACGCCCGGCCTGCTGATGGGACTGGCGTTGTGGATCACCTGGGCCATCGTCGCCCGCAACGAAGGCGTGGTGCCGCCGCCGCGCAAGCCGCTGAAGGAACTGCTGGCCACGATGCGCCGCTGTGGCTGGGCGCTGATGCTGCCGGTGATCATCCTGGTCGGCTTGCGCATGGGAGTGTTCACGCCGACCGAAGCCGGCGTGGTGGCCGCGGTTTACGCGCTGTTCGTCGCGACTGTCATCTACCGTGGCCTGAAGCTGTCCCAGCTGTACGGCATCTTCAAGGCGGCGGCCAAGACCACCGCGGTGGTGATGTTCCTGGTGGCCGCAGCCATGGTCTCGGCCTGGCTCATCACTGTGGCGGACCTGCCCGGAAAGGTGGTGGGCATGCTCGAACCCTTCCTAGGCAGCCCCATCACGCTGATGGTGGCGATCATGGTGCTGGTCATGATCGTCGGCACCGCGATGGACATGACGCCGACCATCCTCATCCTCACGCCAGTGCTGATGCCGGTGGTCGTGGCCGCCCACATCGATCCGGTCTACTTTGGCGTCATGTTCATCATGAACAACGCCATCGGGCTGGTCACGCCGCCGGTTGGCGTGGTGCTCAACGTGGTGGCCGGGGTCGGTCGAATGTCAATGGACACCGTGACCAAGGGCGTGTTGCCGTTCATGATCGCCCAGTTCCTGATCATGTTCCTGATGGTCTTCTTTCCCTGGCTCGTCACCGGCCCCGCGAAGCTGTTCCACGGCGGTCCCTGAAGCGCCCGCCCGCACGCAAGCAACGGTGGCCGAAGACGAAGCAATTCGGCCTCGACATTGACGGACACAACTCATCTCGATCAGGGAAATCATGGCAAAGATATTGATTCTGAATGGCCCCAACCTGAATCTGCTCGGCGAACGCGAGCCCCACATCTACGGTCACACGACGCTCGTGCAGGTCGAGGAGCGGTGCAAGGCAGTCGGGAAGCGCCTCGGACTCGAAGTGGACTTCAGACAGTCGAACCACGAGGGGCAACTGGTCGACTGGATTCACGAGGCGCGCAAGACCATGGCGGGGATTGTTTTCAATCCTGCGGCCTACTCGTTCACATCGATGGCGATCCTCGATGCCCTGAAGGCGTCGCAACTACCCATAGTCGAGGTGCACATCACGAACATCCATCGTCGCGAACCGATGTATCACAAGAGCTACGTCTCGCTGGCCGCGACGGGCGTCATTTGTGGACTCGGACCGTTTGGATACGAAGCCGGCATGTCATTCCTGGCGGAGCACCTGCGGAGTCAGCCCGCTCCCCTCTGACCTGCGGCGAACTGAGGCCCACACAGTCGATCCCGTGCCGGGACCCCGGGGGTGGGGCGCATGGCCTTGCCTTTCATCGGCATGGCCATGCGCGCGGCGCCGCGGCGCGCGATCAATACCCCGCCGCAAGCCCCGTATTGCGGCGCGGATCGTTTGCCCCGTAGAACCGGTTGTTCGCCACCGGCTTGCCCCCGAGCGACGGCGCGCCGACGATGATCGCCGCGAGGTGGTTGGCCGGTTGCGGCTCGCCGAGGTTGTGGCCCATGTCGACCAGCAGCTTGCGCGTGTCGGGGCTGAGCGCATAGGTCTCGACGTTGGTCACGTCGGGCAGCCATTGCTGGTGGAAGCGGGGCGCGTCGACGGCCTCCTGCACGTTCATCCCGTAGTCGATGGCGTTGATCATCGTCAGCATCACGGCCGTGATGATGCGGCTGCCGCCCGGCGTTCCGACCACCATGACGGGCTTGCCGTCCTTGCTGACGATGGTGGGACTCATGGAACTCAGCGGGCGCTTGCCGGGCGCGATGGCGTTGGCCTCGCCCTGCACCAGGCCGTACAGGTTCGGCACGCCGATCTTCGAGGTGAAGTCGTCCATCTCGTCGTTGAGCAGCACGCCGGTGCTCGGCGCCGTGACCTTGGCGCCGAACCAGTCGTTCAGCGTGTAGGTCACCGACACCGCGTTGCCCCACTTGTCGGCGATGGAGTAGTGCGTGGTGTTGCTGCCTTCATGCGGCGCGACGCCCGGCTTGATCTCCTTGGAGACACCGGCCTTCTTCGGGTCGATGGCGGCGCGGAGCTTCTCGGCATAGCCCTTGTCGAGCAGGCGGTCGAGCGGGTTCTTCACGAAGTCCGGGTCGCCCAGGTAGCTGTTGCGGTCCACGTAGGCGTGGCGCATGGCCTCGATCTGGTAGTGCACGGCCTGCGCCGAGAGATAGCCCAGGTCCTTGAGCGGATAGCCTTCGAGGACGTTGAGCATCTCGCAGATGATCACGCCGCCCGAGCTGGGCGGGGGCGCCGACACGACGTGATAGCCACGGTAGTCGCACTCGACGGGCGGCATTTCGCGGGTCTTGTACTGGTCGAGGTCGGCCTGCGTGATCAGGCCCTTGCCAGACTTGCTCGACGCCACGATGGCATCGGCCACCCAGCCCTTGTAGAAGCCGTCCGTGCCCTTGGCGCTGATGGTCTTCAACGTCTTCGCGAGGTCCTTCTGCACGAGCTTCTGGCCGGCCGTGAAGGGCTCGCCCCTGTTCAGGAAGATGGCGCCCGTTGCTGCGTCGTCCTTGAAATCGGCCGTCGAGGTGTTGAGCAGGTCGATGTCGCCCTGCTCGAGCACGAAGCCCTTGTCGGCCAGCTGGATGGACGGGGCGAGCAGCGCGGCGCGCTTCATGGTGCCGTACTTCTCGCGCGCGTATTCCATGCCCGAGACGCTGCCCGGCACGCCGACCGCGAGGTGGCCCTTGGTGCTCAGTCCCTTGACGACATTGCCATCCTTGTCGAGGTACATGTTGGCCGTGGCGCCCAGCGGGGCCTTCTCGCGGAAATCGAGGAAGGTCTTGCGGCCGTCGGCCAGCTGCACGGTCATGAAGCCGCCGCCGCCCAGGTTGCCGGCTGCGGGATAAACCACCGCCAGCGCATAGCCCACGGCAACCGCCGCGTCGACGGCATTGCCGCCGCGCTTGAGCACGTCGACGCCGACCTTGGTGGCCAGGTGCTGCGCGCTCACGACCATGCCGTTTTCGGCGGCGACGGGCGCCTGGGATGCCGCCTGCACGGCGACGCTGGAAAGCAGGGCGGCGCTCACGAGGAGCGACAGCCGGAAGGTCTGGAATTTCAAGGATGTCTCACTGTCTTGGGGGTGGAAGGAGGGCGGGCTGGCTGATCGCCACCAGCCCTTCCCCAGTGTAGTGACGCAGGTTTGGCGTAGCACGTTGCACTTGAAACAAGATGGAACGCGCCGCCATCGCTGCGACGCGCGCGCACGGAAGCGACCGATAAAGCTACGTACCGGGCACTTTGCAAGGCGTCAAAATGGCCACCTCCCCAAGCCAGCTTGCCGCATTCCGCGCGGCACTCATTCATGACCGATCTCTTTGATTTCTCCATCGCCAGCGTGACCGAGCTTGCGATGGCCGATGCACGGCGCGCCTTGAGCGAGGACGCGGGCGATGGTGACCTGACCGCCAGCCTGGTGGCCGCCGGCAAGCGCGCGACAGCGCAGGTAGTGACGCGCGAGGCCGCCGTGCTGTGCGGCGCCCCGTGGGTCGAAGCGGTGGTGCGGCAACTCGACCCGCAGGCGCAAGTGACCTGGCATTGCGTGGAGGGCCAGCATGTCGCGGCCGAGAAGACTGTGCTGACGATTTCGGGCGACGCCCGCTGCCTGCTGACCGCGGAGCGCACGGCGCTCAACTTCCTGCAACTGCTCAGCGCCGTGGCGACGTGCACGGCGCGATATGTCGATGCGGTGCAGGGCACGCGCGCGCGGATCGTCGACACGCGCAAGACCTTGCCCGGCCTGCGCCTGGCGCAGAAGTACGCCGTGCGCACCGGCGGCGGCACGAACCACCGCATCGGCCTCTACGACGCGATCCTGATCAAGGAGAACCACATCGTGGCCGCCGGCGGCGTGGCGCAGGCCCTGCGCGCCGCCGCGCAGGTCGCCGCGCGCGCCAGCTTCGTCGAGATCGAGGTCGAGACCCTGGCGCAACTCGACGAGGCGCTGGCCCACGGTGCGCGCATGGTGCTGCTCGACAACATGGACCTGCCGACCTTGCGCGAAGCCGTCCGTCGCAACGAGGCGGCCGGGCAAGCGCGTGCCGTGCTCGAGATCTCCGGCGGAGTGACCCTGGCCGGCATTCGCACACTTGCGGAAACGGGCGTCGACCGCATCTCGGTCGGTGCGCTCACCAAGGATGTGAAGGCGATCGACTACTCGATGCGCTTCAAGGAGGACTGATCGATGGATTCAACAGTCTTCGACGTCGACTACGAACAACCCGTTGCGTTGAACGCCGAGAGTGCGGACGCCTGCGGCACGCGGCACGCCTGGGCGCGCGTGCCTGCGGAGCCAACGCCGTCCGAGCGCCTCGCATTGAAGGAACGCATCCGTCACCTGCTGCGCGAACGCGATGCGGTGATGGTGTCGCACTACTACGTGCATCCGGACCTGCAGGACCTCGCGGAGGAAACCGGCGGCCTCGTCAGCGACTCGCTCGAGATGGCGCGCTTTGGCCGCGACCACGCGGCACGCACGCTGGTGGTGTCGGGCGTGCGCTTCATGGGCGAGACGGCCAAGATCCTGTCGCCCGACAAGCGCGTGCTGATGCCCGACCTCGATGCAAACTGCTCGCTCGACCTCGGCTGCCCCGCGGATGCGTTCAGCGCCTTCTGCGATGCGCACCCCGACCGGACCGTGGTCGTGTATGCCAACACCAGCGCCGCCGTGAAGGCGCGGGCCGACTGGCTGGTCACGTCGAGCTGTGCGCTGGACGTGGTGCGCGCATTGCACGCGCAGGGCTGCAAGATCCTCTGGGCGCCCGACCGCCACCTGGGCGACTACATCCGCCGCGAAACGGGTGCGGACATGCTGAGCTGGCAGGGCGCGTGCATCGTGCACGACGAGTTCAAGGCGCTCGAACTCGAACTGCTCATGAAGGACCACCCCGCGGCCCGCGTGCTCGTGCATCCCGAATCGCCGGCCGACGTGATCGCGCTGGCGGACGCGGTCGGCTCGACCTCCGCGATCCTGAATGCCGCGCGGCGGATGGATGCGAAGGAATTCATCGTCGCGACCGACACCGGCATGCTGCACAAGCTGCGCACGCTCAATCCCGGCAAGACCTTCATCGAGGCGCCCACTTCCGGCAACGGCGCCACCTGCAAGAGCTGCGCGCATTGCCCCTGGATGGCGATGAACGGCCTGGCCGACGTGGCGCGCGTGCTCGAGACGGGCATGGGCGAAGTGCAGGTCGATGCCGCACTGGGGCTGCGTGCGCGCGTACCGATCGACCGCATGCTGGCGTTCACCGCAGGCCTCAAGAAGGGGCTGCCGGCCGGCGGCCTGATCGCCGGGATCGGCGCGGCCTGATCGCCCGTCCCGGGCCTCAGGTGTCGATCTCGAGGTTGTCGATGAGGCGCGTCGCGCCCAGCCGCGCTGCGGCGAGGGCCACCAGCGGTTCTCCCGGCGCAGCCGCCTGCAGGTCGGCGCGCCGGCGCAGCGCCATGTAGTCGGGTTGCCAGCCGCGTTCTTGCAACGAAGCGATGGCGCGGGTTTCGATGGCGCTGAAGTCCCGCTCTCCGGTGCGCACTGCCTCGGCCATGGCCTGCAATGCCTTTGAAAGCTCGACGGCTTCGGCACGCTCGGCATCGCTGAGGTAGCCATTGCGCGAGGACAGCGCAAGGCCGCCCGCCGCACGTCGCGTCTCGACACCGACAACCTCGATGGGCAGCGCGAACTGCCGAACCATGTGGCGGATCACCATGAGCTGCTGGTAGTCCTTCTTGCCGAACATCGCCACGCGCGGCTGCACGCAGGAGAAGAGCTTCATCACCACCGTGCAGACACCCACGAAGAAACCGGGCCGGAAGTGGCCTTCCAGGATGTCGCCCAGCGCGGGATCGGGATGCACCTTGCAGGCTTGCGGCTCCGGGTAGAGGGCCTTTTCGTCGGGCGCGAACAGCAGGTCGCAGCCGGCTGCGCGCAGCTTGTCGCAATCGCTGTTCCAGGTGCGCGGATAGGTATCGAAGTCCTCGTGCGGCAGGAACTGCAGGCGGTTGACGAAGATGCTGGCCACAGTGACGTCGCCCAGCGGCCTGGCTTGCTGCACCAGGTCCAGGTGGCCGTCATGAAGGTTGCCCATCGTGGGCACGAAGGCTGGGTGACGAAAGGCGCCGAGGCGGTCGCGCAGGTCTTCGATGGTTCTTGCGATATGCATGGGTTGCGGGTGTCTCAAGGAGGGGGATGCTTACCAGGCGTGCAGCCGGTCATCGGGAAAGCTGCGGTCCTTCACGGCGCGCACGTAGGCCTGCAGTGCCTGCGCGATGCCGCCGCTTTCGGCCATGAAATTGCGCACGAACTTCGGCGGCTTGCCGAGGTGGATGCCGAGCATGTCGTGCAACACAAGCACCTGTCCGGCCGTGGCCTTGCCGGCACCGATGCCGATGGTGGCGCAGCGGGACAGCTCTAGCGTGAGTGCTCCGGCCAGCGCAGCGGGCACCATTTCCAGCACCAGCATGGCCGCGCCGGCGTCCTGCAGTTCGAGCGCATGCAGGCGCAGTTGCGCTGCTGCCTCCTCGCTCCTGCCCTGGACGCGGTAGCCGCCCAGTGCATGCACCGTCTGGGGCGTGAGTCCGAGGTGCGCGCAGACCGGGATGCCGCGCTCCGCGAGGAACCGGATCGTCTCTGCCGTCCATCCGCCGCCCTCGAGCTTCACCATGTGCGCGCCCGCCTGCATCAGGACGGTCGCGCTGCGCAGCGCCTGCTCGCGCGATTCCTGGTAGCTGCCGAAGGGCAGGTCCGCAATGAGCCACGCCGTTCCCTGCACACGGTGCAGGCCGCGCGCGACGCATTCCGTGTGGTAGCGCATGGTGTCGAGCGTGACACCCACGGTGCTGTGCAGGCCCTGGCACACCATGCCGAGCGAATCGCCGACGAGCAGGCATTCGACGCCCGCTGCATCTGCCATCGCAGCGAAGGTGGCGTCGTAGGCGGTGAGCATCGTGATCTTCTCGCCGCGTGCGTGCATGTCTGCCAGGCGCGGCAGGCTCAGGGGCTTGCGCGGCGAAGGTGGCGATGGGGGCGGAAGGGTGGCGTCGGGACGGGTCCCTTCGGGGGTGATGGCAATCGACATGCGCGGATGCACTGGGCGTGGTGTTCAGGCCGGGACCGTGTCATGGGATGCCGCCTGCACGGGGACATGGCCGCGCTGCTCCTGGATGCGGTTGGCCCCATCGACGAACACCAGCTTCGGCCTGTGCGAGCCCACCTGGTCCTCCGGCACGAGGCCGAAGGCGGCAATGATGATCAGGTCGCCCACCGAGGCCTTGCGCGCGGCGGAGCCGTTGACCGAGATGATCCCCGTGCCTCGCTCGCCCCGGATCGCATAGGTCACGAAGCGCTCGCCGTTGTTGATGTTCCAGATGTACACCTGCTCGTTCTCGGAGAGGTTGGCGGCATCCAGCAAGTCTTCGTCGATGGCGCAGGAGCCTTCGTAGTGCAACTCGCAGTCGGTCACGGCGACACGGTGGATCTTGGATTTCAGGAGTGTGCGGAACATGGCGTGGCAGCCTTTTCTTCAAGGATTGGAAAGTGGACGGAAGGGAGGCGGGGGTCAGCGCTCGTCGGGCAGCAGCACGGTCGGCTCGGCGACATCGGCTAGCCCTGGATAGTCGCGGCTGAAGTGCAGCCCGCGGCTTTCGTGCCGCGCAAGCGCGCAGCGCACGATGAGGTCCGCCACCTGCACCAGGTTGCGCAGTTCGAGCAGGTCGGGCGTGATGCGGAAGTTGCCGTAGAACTCGTCGATCTCCCGCGACAGCAGGGCGATGCGATGCGCCGCACGCTCCAGTCGCTTGTTGGTGCGCACGATGCCCACGTAGTCCCACATGAAGCGGCGCAACTCGTCCCAGTTGTGCGAGATGACGACGACCTCGTCGGCATCGGTGACGCGGCTGTGGTCCCAGGTCGGCAGGTCAGGCAGGGCGCGTGGCGGCTCGGTGGCGATGGCCTGCGCAGCCGCGCGTGCGAACACCATGCACTCGACCAGCGAGTTGCTGGCCAGGCGGTTGGCGCCATGCAGGCCGGTGCAGGCGGTTTCGCCGATGGCGTAGAGGCCAGGCACGTCGGTGTGTCCGGCCAGATCCACCACCACGCCGCCGCAGGTGTAGTGGGCCGCTGGCACCACGGGAATCGGTTCGCGCGTGATGTCGATGCCGAGCGTCGCGCAGCGCGCCAGGATGTTGGGGAAGTGCGCCTCCAGGAAGGCCGGGCTCTGGTGCGAGATGTCGAGGTGCACGCAGTCGAGCCCGTGCTTCTTCATCTCGAAATCGATGGCGCGCGCGACCACGTCGCGCGGCGCGAGTTCAGCCCGCTCGTCGTGTTCGGGCATGAAGCGCGCACCGCCCGCCGAAGCAGGCAGCTTGAGTTGCCCGCCCTCGCCGCGCACCGCTTCGCTGATGAGGAAGGACTTCGCGAACGGGTGGTGCAGGCAGGTGGGATGGAACTGGATGAATTCCATGTTCGACACGCGGCAGCCGGCGCGCCACGCGGCGGCGATGCCGTCGCCCGTGGCCGTGTCCGGGTTGGTCGTGTAGAGATAGACCTTGCCGGCGCCGCCCGTGGCGAGGATGGTGTGTGGCGCCCGAAAGGTCAGGACTTCGCCGGCAGCCACGTCCAGCGCATGGACGCCCATGCATCCCGCATCGGCAAGCCCGAGCCTGGCGCCCGTGATGAGGTCGACGAGCATGTGGCCTTCGAAGAGCGTGATGTTGGGCGTGTGCCGCACCACATCGATGAGGCAGCGCTGCACCGCCGCGCCGGTGGCGTCGGTCACATGAACGATGCGACGCTCGCTGTGGCCGCCTTCGCGCGTGAGGTGCAGCAACCCGTTCTCCTCGGTGAACGGGACGCCGAGCGTCTGCAGCCAGGCGATGGCCTCGGGCGCGTGTTCCACGACGAAGCGCGTGGCCGCGAGGTCGCACAGGCCCGCGCCTGCGACCAGCGTGTCCTGCACATGCGAATCGATGCTGTCGCTTTGAGCCAGCACTGCGGCAATGCCGCCCTGTGCCCATTGGCTCGCGCCGTCGCCGAGGGCACGCTTGGTGATGACGGCCACACGGTGCGTGCGGGCCAGATGAACCGCGGCGCTAAGGCCAGAAAGTCCGCTGCCAATGATGAGAACGTCGAAGTCGAGAAGCGCCAAGGTTCAACCCAATCCGGCGACGGACCACATGCCGTCGAGAGGGGCGAACGATAACGGACTTCAGAGTTACGCCTTCGTGTATTTGGAACTCCGCAGTACCGCGGCCCCGGCGGGGTGGCGCCGCCTTCCTCAGCGTTCAGTTTGTCGCCACGGCCTTCCCGTCGCCATCGAACACCAGCGTCTTGCCTGACAGCGGCACATAGGCCGGCATCTTCGCCGCCTTCAGGAAGGCCTCCGTCTTGCTCCCCGGGCGCACCTTGCCGCCCACGGTGCCCACTTCGTTCGCATGCGAGACGATGACGGAGGCGGGCTTGACCAATTCGTTCATCACGTAGGCCGCCTCGGCCGGGCCGGTGGTGAAGCCGTCGCCGATGTTCATGACGGCGAGCTTCGCGTGGTAGAGATCGCGCACCACCCGTTCCTGGTCGGCCAGGATGCCGGTGTCGCCGGAGAGGTAGGCCACGAGGCCGTTGCTGAATGTGAGCACATAGCCCGTCGCGGAGCCGACGTTGCCGGCGATGCCCGCGTCCTTCATGGCCTTGCCCAGGTCACCGCCGATGAAGTCCGGGTCCACGCCGTTGCTGTGCAGCGCCAGCACCGTCGCGATGCGCACGCCGCCCACCACCACGCTGCCGCCGAAGCGAGCCAGCATCGCGTTGGCCGGATCGCCGCCATTGGCCTTGAGCTTGGCCGCGAAGAAGGGCGGCATCTCGCTCCCGGTGACGATCTTCGACTTCTTGGCGAGCGCAATCTCCACGGCGAGGGTGTTCGGCAGGGCCGAGACCGACAGGTCAGGGCTCGCGCAGGTGCCCGAGTTCGGCTCCTTGTTGTGGGCATTGCCGACGTGGTCGCCATGCATGTGGCTGACCAGGATGATGTCGATCTTGCCCAGGCGCGGATCGTTTGCGCCGGCCACCGTGCGGCCCGGGTCGTAGAGGATGCGCGTGCCGTTCGGGTCCTCGAAGACGAGGGCGCGGTCCTGCGGGCAGAACTCGCCGTCGATGCCGCCCAGCGGCGTCACCTTGACGTTCTGTGCCAGGGCCGGAAGGGCCAGCGCAGCGAGAAGGGCGGCTGCGGCGGTGAACTTGATCGAACGATTCATGGAAAGAAAGTCCTCTTGGTTGGTGTGCGGGGGAGGGGGTGGACAAGGGGAGGGTCAGGCCGGCGCAAGCCGCGCGAGCGGCGCGATACCAATGTCCGCGGCCAGTGCGTCGAGTTCGTCGAGCAGCGCCGGCGCAAGCGGGGTGCCCTCCTGCGCATGCCTGCGGCGCTTGTCGAAGCTCTGTTCGCCTGGCAGCCAGATGCGCTCGACGTGCGCCATGCGCTCGCTGCCGCGGATGTCGCGCACCAGCGTGTCGACCGCCTGCTTGAACACGGCAGGGTCGCCGAAGGCCGCCAGGTCGATGACCAGGATCGCCTGCCCGGTGTTCGTGACGGAGACATGGTCGGCGTTGAAGTCGATGACGTCACGGCCCATCGCCGCGCCGCCCAGCGTGCCGGCCAGCAGGCCGACGATGAGCGCGAGCCCATAGCCCTTGTAGCCGCCGATCGGCAGCAGGAAGCCTTCGTTCGAGCGCGCCGGGTCGAGCAGCGGTTCGCCCTGCCGGTCCACCATCCAGCCCGGCGGCATCTGCTCGCCGCGCTTGGCCAGCGCCTTGACCTTGCCGTACGCGGCCACCGTCGTCGCCATGTCCAGCACCACGGGCGGCTCGTCGCCGGCCGGGATGCCGGCTGCGATCGGGTTGGTCGACAGCAGCGCCTCGGTGCCGCCCCAAGGCGGCAGGTGGTTGGCATTGCCGACGGCGAAGTAGAGCCCGAGCATGTCGTGCTGCAGCGGCCGGCGCGCATACAGCGAGGCGGGCCCCGCATGGTTGCTGAAGCGCGTGCCCACCCAGGCCACGCCGGCGCTGCGCGCCTTCTCGATGGCGATGTCCACCGCCCGCGTGACGACCAGGTGCCCCATTCCGTTGTCGCCATCGACCACTGCCATCGCCGCGCGTTCATGCACGACCCGGATGTCCGGATGCTTGTTGATGCCGCCCGCGCGCAGCCGCTTGAGATAGGGCAGCAGCCGGATCACGCCGTGCCCGTCGCTGCCTTGCAGGTCGGCCTCGGCCATGAGGCCTGCCACCGTGGCGGCATCGGCCGGCGGCAAGCCCTCGTTGACGAAGACCGCCTCGATGAAGCGCTGCAGCGCGACTTGTGAAACGCGAAAGGTATTCATGATGGTCTCGCCGGGGCCTTTCATTCGGGTTTGATCCCGCGGTCCGTGATCAGCTTGCGGTAGAGCGCGTACTGCGTCTTGAGGGCCTCCCCGAACTCCACCGCAGGCATGCCGCGCGGCGTCACGCCGATGGACGACAGCCTCTCCTTCATCGCCGGATCAGCCAGCACCCTGGCGATCTCGGCATTGAGGCGAGCCACGATTTCCTTAGGCGTTCCCGCAGGGGCCACCAGCGCAAACCAGGAGTTGAAGGTGAAGCCCGGCGTGCCGGCTTCTGCAAAGGTCGGCACGTCCGGAAACTGCGGCTGCCGCGTGGCCGAGGACACCGCCAGCAGGCGCAGCCTGCCCGCCTGCAGCAGCGAGACCACCGTGCCCAGTCCCTGCATGCACACATCGACTTCGCCCGCCGCGGCCGCGATCGCGGCGGGCGTCGCGCCCTTGTAAGGCACATGCAGCAGGTCGATGCCGACCTGGCCGCACAGCAGCGCCATGCCGATGTGCTGCGGGCTGCCGTTGCCGCCCGAGCCATAGCTCAGCTTGCCGGGCGCAGCCTTGGCCGCCGCGATGAAGTCCGCGAGCGAGCGCCAGGGCGCGTCGGCTTTCACGACCAGGCCCCATTCCACCGTGCCGACCAGCGACACCGGCTCGAAGTCGGTGAGTGCGTTCCATGTCATGTGCGACTGCATGTTGGGCACCATGGTCAGCACGCTGTCGTTGAAGCCGCCCAGCGTGTAGCCGTCCGGCGCGGCGCGCGCCACCTTCTCGGCGCCGATGAGTCCGGCCGAGCCGGGGATGTTCTCGATCACGAAGGCCTGGCCGAGCCCTTCCGACATCTTCTGCATCACGACGCGGGCCGCGTTGTCGACGGCGCTGCCCGGTGCAAGCGGAATGACCAGCCGGATCGGCCGGGTCGGCCATGCGCCCTGTGCCAGAGCGCGAAGTGGCAGTGTGAAGCTGGCGGCCAATGCGGCCATCGCCACGCGTCGCGAACAGGTCATGAGGGCATCCCGGCAAGAGGTGGAGGGGGCGGTTCAGGTTGCGGTACGCGTCGGCGCCACCGCGGCGCCTTCGATGCCATGCCGCTGCAGCGAGGCCGCGACAAAGCCGGAAGCCTTCATCTCCTCGATGAAGCCGCCGAGCCATGCCTGCGCGGCGGTGCGGCCCTTGGGCACGCCGATGGCCTGCTCGATCACCATGAAGCGACCCGGCAGCAAGCGCACGTCGCCGACGCGCTTGGCGTCCGCTTCCAGCTGTTGCTTGACGCCAGCGGCAACCTCCAGGTTCTGCGATAGGAAAAGGTCGGTGACGGCAGGCGAGGTCGCAGCGCGCACCAGCGTCGCCGACTTGATCTCGCGCGTGAGGAACAGGTCGTACGCACTGCCGCGGCCCACGGCGATGCGTGTGCCGGCGCGGTCCACGTCCTCGTTGCGCCGCAGCGGGGAGTCGTTGCGCACGAGGTAGGCGCCCTCGATGATCACGTAGGGCGCGGTGTACTCCATGTCGGCCGCGCGGACCGGGTCGATGGCGACGAAAGCGAGGTCGACCGTGCGCGTCTTGACCGCATCGACGACGCTGCCGGCCGAGCTGAAGGGGATCAGTTCGACAGCCAGCCCGAGCCGTCGCGCCGCCTCGCGCGCGAGGTCCACCGACACGCCACGCGGCGCGCCGTCCGCACCTCGGCTGGCGAGGATCGGATTGCCGAAGTTGATGGCCGCGCGCAGCGTGCCCGTGCTGCCGAGTTCGGCGATGGCGCCCGCCCGCGGGTCACGTCGCGTGGCTGCGCACCCGACCAGCATGAGCGCGGCTGAAGCGCAGAACGTGCGGCGTGTGCCCGCGAATCCGAACGTGTTGCGTTGATCGATCAACAACTGCGCATCCAGATCACGTCGATGGTGTGCTCTGCGCAGCGAAATAAAGGAGGAGGCCGCAGGCCGGGGGACATTCGCGGAGCAGAGTACGCCGTCGGCGTGATCGCGCCCGAGCTGAAGAGCCTCGACCGGCAGCAGACGTCGTGAACCTTGCAGCAATTTCATTCCACGCTTCCATCGCCCTGCGGCCGAGCCAGACTGCACAAGCCGCGCACATCCGGCGCTTCGCCCAGCGACCAGCAAGCCTTCAACAGGCCGTCGCACTGTCGAGCACCCAGCACTGCATCCGACAAGCCATGGAACTTGCGCTCCAGGTCCCCATCGCTCATCGGACGTTGCAAGGAGCCGATCGCGTGTTCCACGAACACATGCTCCCGCCGCCCGTCGGCAAGCACCGCCGTCACGTCCGCGCTCGCCTCGCCGATGCTGTCGTCCACCGTGGCCACCACCTTGCGGCGCAGCGCCACCACGTCGGCACGCGACACGATGTCGTCGGCGAACTCCTCCTCCGCCGCACGGCCGAAGATCAGCCCGGCCGCGCACCCGTGGTAGACGCTGAACTTGCCTTGCAAGCCATCGGCAGGCTCCTTCTTGCCCGTCAGTTCGAGCACCAGCGAGTGCACCTTGAGTTCGATGCGCTCGACCGAGTCCGGCGCGATGCCGCGCTCACGCAGCTGCACGCAGGCATCGATGCTCGGATGGATCACGATGCCGCAGGCAAAGGGCTTGTAGCTGTTGAAGGAGATCTCGAAGCGCTGGCCCAACGCGTCGGTGACTTCGTTCCACGCGTGCTTCGTCGACACGACCTGCGCCCAGCCGCGCGGCGCCTCGAGCGCCCGCGGACTCGCGGTGTAGCCATGCCTGGCCATCAACGCGGCCATCAGGCCGGCACGCGCTGCGCCGCCGGGGTGGAAGGGCTTGGTCATGGTGCCGAACTGTTCGCGCAGGCCGATCGGTTGCGACGCCGCGATGCCGAGCGCCATGGCCGTGCGCTCCGCATTGAGGCCGAGCAGGCGCGCGCAACCGGCGGCCGCGCCGAGCATGCCGGTGGTGCCGGTGATGTGCCAGCCGCGGTCGTAGTGGTCCGGGTAGACGGTGTTGCCCAGGCGGCAGGCCACGTCGATGCCCAGCACCAGCGCGTCGAGCACCTCGCGTCCGCTCGAACCGATGTGCTCGGCCAACGCCAGCAGCGCCGAGGCCACCGGACCTGCCGGGTGGATGATGGTCTTGAGGTGCGTGTCGTCGAAGTCGAAGGTGTGCGAGCTGATGCCGTTGAGCATCGCCGCGCTGGCCATGTCGGCCTTGTCCGCGCGGCCGAGCACGGTGGCTTGCGGCGCGGGCTGAAGCTCCCGCACCGCCGCCAAAGCAGCCTCGACGGCCTCGTGCCGCGCGGCGCCCACCGCGCAGCCCAGCCAGTTGAGGAAAGTGCGATGCGCCTCGTGGTCCACTGCATCGCTCCAGCCGCGCGATGGATGGCCTGCCACGAACTCGGCCAGGATGCGGGTGATGGGCGGGGCGTCGTGGTCTGCCGCGACCTGGGTATTGCGAGCCATCGGGGTGGGTGCCTAGTTATCGAGTTGGATGTTCTTTTCACGGGCGAGCTGCGTCCAGCGCGCGACGTCGGCACGGATGTAGTCGCCAAACTCCTGCGACGACATCGGCATCGGCTGGATCGCCTCGATCGACAGCTTCTCGCCCATGTCGGGCGCCTGGAGCACGGCGTTGAGCGTCTCGTTGAGTCGCTGCACCACGTCCGGCGGAATGCCCGCCGGGCCAACCACGCCATACCACTGCATGGCGTCGAAGCCGGCCAGGCCAAGTTCTTCCAGCGTCGGCACCTCCGGTATCTGCGGGTGGCGCGTCTTGCCGGTGACGGCGATGGCGCGCACGCGCCCCGACTTGATGTATTGCATGGCCGCGGCCAGGCCGGGGAACATCGCCTGCGTCTGCCCGCCGAGCAGGTCGGTGAAGGCCGGCGCGATGCCGCGGTAGGGCACGTGCGTCATCTCCAGGCCGGTCTGCGCCTTGAACAGTTCCATCGTCAGGTGCGTGAGCGAGCCCTGGCCAGCCGAGCCGTAGCTGAGCTTGCCGGGATTGGCCTTGGCATGCGCGATGAACTGCGTGAAGTCCTTCGCCGGCACGTCCACGTTGATGACGAGCACGTTGGGTGTGCCGCCGATCATGCCGATCGGCGTGAAGTCCTTGACCGCGTCGTAGGGCAGCTTGCGCGTGGCCGGGCTGGTTCCGTGCGTGGCGACGTAACCCTGCATGAGCGTGTAGCCATCGGCCGGCGCGCGCGCCGTGGCTTGCGATGCGATCACGCCCCCGCCGCCGCCCTGGTTGTCCACCACGAAGGCCTGGTTCAGCAACTTGCCCCAGCGCTCGGTCACCGTGCGGCCCACCATGTCGCTGCCGCCGCCTGCCGAGACCGGCACGATGTAGCGGATGGGCCTGGCCGGGAAAGACTGTGCCCGGGCCAATCCATGAAGCCCGAGCAAGGCGACCGAGGGAAGCGCGAGACTGAAGGCGCGGCGTTGCATGGACTGTCTCCTTGGCTCGATGAATGCGGCTGTGCCGGAGTTCAACGCCTCGTGCGCTGCAGGCGGTCGTAGGCGTCGCCCACGTGGCGTGCCATCAGGTCCTCGCAGCGCGCCATGTCGCCCTTGCGCAAGGCGCGCGCGATCTTCGTGTGGTCAGCGATCGAGGCTCGCATGCCGGTGTCTTGCGAGAGATTCTTCAGGCGAGACAGGTGCAGCTTCTGCACGATGCCCTGGTAGGTGGCGGCCAGCGCGTGGTTGCCGGCCGCATCGACGATGGTCCAGTGGAAGTGCAGGTTCTCGCGGTAGTAGCGCTGTACGTCGTGCGCCGCGAAGGCGTCGTTCATGCGGACGATCGAGGCATCCAGCACATCGGCCAGCGCGATGCGCGCGGCGGTCGCGAGGCACGCCACGCGCCGGCCGGCATAGCCGTCGAGCAGCCCGCGCATCTCGTACAGCTCGCGCACTTCCTCGGCGTCCGGTTCGCGCACGAACACGCCGGCATGCTTGCGCGCGACCACCAGGCCGGTGCTTTCGAGTTCACGCAGGGCTTCGCGCACAGGCACGCGGGAGATGCCCAGGCGCGACGCGACATCGGGCTCGTTGATGCGCTGGCCCGGTTGCAGTTCGCCGCGCAGGATCATGGCCAGCATGTCGTCGCGCACCAGCTTGGCCAGCGGGATGTCGCGCAACGTGGAAAGGTGGTCGGCCGCCGGAGCGGAGAGCCAGGGCATCATGAGGAAGATCCTTCGCACTCGGGTCGGGATGGCGCTGCCAGATTCCCGCAGGCGCCGGGCCGGGCATGGCCGCTCATCCCTGATGAGTTCGAATATCGTATACGACATACGAAGGCGGGAACAGGGCCTCCACATCGGTGAAAGTACCCAGGCGCTGGCAGGCTCGCCGCTTGGCCACGTTTCATTGCCTCACGCGGTCCGGGCCCTGCACGAGCGAAGCTGACAGATTGGTCAGGTGGATCTCGTGCCATCGCGGTGCTTCGGGGTCTGCGCGCATTGAAAGCGCTGCGGGAAGTGGCTAGGCTCTTGCACAGTTCACGCGCCGAAGATCCCTGCCATCGGTGTGCTGTCCCGCAGCACACAAGTCCCCTCCGAAGGATGGAACCCATGAGCACTGAAGCCACGCTGCAAGCACTGCGGCCCCATGCCGATGAATTCATCGCCATCCGCCGCGACATCCACCATCACCCCGAGCTTTCCTTCAAGGAGCAGCGCACCAGCGACCTGGTCGCCGAGCGCCTGCGCGAATGGGGCTACAGCGTCGAGCGCGGCCTCGGCGGCACCGGCCTGGTCGGGCAGTTGCGACGCGGCAGCGGCAAGCGCTCGATCGGGCTGCGCGCCGACATGGACGCGCTGCCGATCAAGGAAGAGACCGGCCTCAAGTACGCCAGCCGCAATGCCGGCGTGATGCATGCATGCGGCCACGACGGCCACACCGCCATGCTGCTCGGCGCGGCCAGGTCGCTGGCGGAGCGGGGGCAGTTCTCCGGCACGCTGAACCTGATCTTCCAGCCGGCCGAGGAATACGGCACGCGCGAGAGCGGCGCCATGCGCATGATGGACGACGGCCTGTTCGAGAAGTACCCCTGCGACGCGATCTTTGCCATGCACAACATGCCGGGGCATCCGCAGGGCAAGCTGGTGTTCCGCGACGGGCCGATGATGGCTTCGTCGGACAAGGTCTTCATCACGCTGAACGGTCGCGGCGGCCATGCCGCGATGCCGCACCGCGCGGCCGATCCGCTGGTGGCCGCGGCCAGCCTGGTGATGGCCTTGCAGACCGTCGTGTCGCGCAACGTCGATCCGCAGCAGACGGCCGTGGTCACGGTGGGCATGCTGCAGTCGGGCATCGCCAACAACGTGATCCCTCAGAGCGCGCGGCTGGCCCTGAGCGTGCGTGCGCTGGAACAGGACGTGCGCGACCTGCTGCAGAAACGCATCACCGAACTCGCCCACGCGCAGGCGCAAAGCTTCGGCGTCACGGCGGAAGTGGACTACCAGCGCGGCTATTCGGCGCTGGTCAATACGCCAGCCGAAACCGAGTTCGCGCGTCGCGTCGGCATCGAACTGGTGGGGGCCGAGCACGTCACGCCGCAAGGCGCCGCACTCACCGGCAGCGAGGATTTCGCCTTCATGCTCGAGAAGCGTCCCGGCTGCTACCTGCTGATCGGCAATGGCGACGGCGACAGCGCCGGCGCCTGCATGGTGCACAACCCCAGCTACGACTTCAACGACGACAACGTCGTGATCGGCGCGGCCTACTGGACTCGCCTGGCCGAGCGCTACCTCAGCGATGCGCCGCTGGCCGCCTGATCGATCAACCTTGGGCCGCGAAGGCCCAGATCCACTGCAACAGAAAAGAGGGAAACATGAGCACCACTCCCCATGACTTGCGCACAGCCGCGCTCCGGCACGCCGCCACGGACGTGTACAGCGGCGGCGCCGCTCCGCCCACCGAGCGTGTCACGCGCAGCATCGTGGCCGCCACCGTGGCCGGAAACGCGATGGAGTTCTACGACTTCACCACCTATGCCTTCTTCGCCGTCTACATCGGCAAGACCTTCTTCCCGGCGTCCACGCCACTCATGAGCCTGCTCTTGTCGGTGGCGGTGTTCGGCGTCGGCTTCGTCACGCGGCCGATCGGCGGCGTGCTGATCGGCGCCTTCGCCGACCGCGCCGGCCGCAAGCCCGCCATGCTGTTGACGATTGCGCTCATCACGGTGGGCACGCTGGGCCTGGCACTGACGCCGTCATACGCCAGCATCGGCATGGCGGCGCCGATCATCGTGGTGCTGTGCCGACTGGTGCAGGGGCTCGCGCTCGGCGGCGAGGTCGGGCCCTCGACGGCCTTCCTCATCGAGATCGCACCCCAGGGACAGCGCGGCCTGTATGGCAGTTGGCAACTCGCCAGCCAGGGTCTGGCCGCGCTGGTGGCGGGGACCATCGGCGTGGTGCTGACGATCGGGCTGTCGCCGGAGCAGATGCTGGCCTGGGGCTGGCGCGTGCCCTTCGTGCTGGGCCTGCTGCTGATACCGATCGCCATCTACCTGCGCCGCCGCATGCCGGAGACGCTGGAGCATGGCGCGGTTGAAACGACCGGCGGTGCGAAGCGTGAAGGCCTGGGCAGCTATACGAAGCTCCTCCTGCTCGGCATCCTGGTGGTGATGGGTGGGACCGTGTCGACCTATGTGGGCAACTACATGACGACCTATGCGATCTCGACGCTGAAACTGTCGCCCGTGATCGGCATGACCGCGACCGTTGTCTTCGGGCTGGCGACCTTCGTCTTCTCGCTGATCGGCGGCTGGCTGGCCGACCGCTACGGCCGCCGATGGATCATGGTGATCCCGCGCGTGGCGCTGGCACTCCTGACCTACCCGGCATTCATGCTGCTGATCGAACACACCAGCTTCATGAACCTGCTGCTCGTGACCACGCTGCTGGGCGGCATGACGGCGATCAGCGGCGCGGCCTCGCTCGTGATCGTTCCCGAACTCCTGCCCAACCACCTTCGAGCGCTGGGCATGTCGATCGCCTACGCGGTGGGCGTGTCGCTGTTCGGTGGCACCACGCAGTTCATCATCACCTGGCTGATCGGCACTACCGGCAATCCTGCGGCGCCGGCCTGGTATGTGACGGGTACCAGCATCATCACGGTGCTGGCGATGCTGGCCTTGCCGGAAACGCGCAGCAGGACCTTGGGAAGGTGAGGGCGCCCGGCCGCTACACCCGGCCGGCAGTGCGGCCCGTCACTCGCGCCCATATCGCCCGCAGGCGCCTCGCCCGATCCTCGAATACATAGGAACCCGCCAAGGAAAGCAGCCCCGAGACGATCCCCGTCACCACGGCTTCGAGGTGGAAGGCGCCGTAGTGGCTCTCGTGCGCGAAGCTGTCGCCGACCATCGTCAGCAGGCCCACCATCAGTGCGGTGCCGTAGCGGTTGGCATAGAGCCGGCCTGCCGGCGTGAAGGTCAGCAGCACGGCGAGGACCCCGGTGACCAGCCCCGTCTGCAGCGCGGTCGCCCAGTGCGGGATGCTCAGGATGTTGCCGAGGCTTCCCGGCATGCAGGTCATGCAGGCGCTGGTAGGCTGCCAGAAGCGCTGGACAAAGAGGAGCAGGCGGCGCTTCCAAGGGTTCGAGGTCATGGCGATCCTTTCTGCAAGGGCATTGTGAGCCTAGACTCCGCGTTCATGAATCCACTGAACCCCTCGGCCACCATCGAAAGCTGGCATGCCCATGTGTACTTCGATGCATCGACGCGGGACGCCGGCTGGACGCTACGCGAGACCATCGAGAAGGAACTGGCCGGACGCATGGAGATGGGACGGTTCCACGAAAAGCCGGTGGGCCCGCATCCGATGTGGAGCTACCAGTTGGCCATCCCCGCGGCCGACTTTTCCCTGGTGATCGGCTGGCTCGCGCTCAACCACGGCGCGCTGGACGTGTTCGTTCATCCGAACACTGGTGATGATCTTCGCGACCATCGGGATCGCGCGATGTGGCTGGGCAAGTCCTACGTGTTGAACCTGGCGATTTTTTCGAACTGAATCACCCGGCCTGGCCGTTGCGCCTCCCGATCGCCGCCGTGCATGTACCGGCTCGGCACCTCGCCGGTTACTCCTCGCCGTCCTTGTCGTCGTCGATGCTCGCACTCCAGCGCGTACCCCAGCCTCCGCCCTTGGCATCGTCCAGCAGCCGCCGGTCACGCTTGGTCGGCCGCCCTTGCTCGAGGCTGTGCGCGGGCTCCGTTCCCATGCGCCGCAACTCGCGCGCCGCGGCCTGGGCGGCGAGGCTCTCCGGCGTTTCCTCGTAGAGCTTCTGCGCGACCGGCGCGGGGCCGCGCTGGCCGCTGAGCCCGAGCACGCTCACCACCCGCGTCACCGGCCCCTGCCGCAGCGTGACCAGGTCGCCGACCTTCACCTCGCGCGAGGCCTTGGCAATGTCGCCATTGACCTGCACGCGGTGCTTGCCGATCTCGTCCGCGGCCAGCGAGCGCGTCTTGTAGAAGCGCGCGGCCCAGAGCCATTTGTCGATGCGGAGTCGTTCCATCAGGATGGATTGTCCAGCGGAAGCCAGACCATTGCCGTCAATCCGACGACTCGCCCGTCGATTTCCCGGTTGTCGAGTGAAATCCGCCCGCCCAGCGCCAGCACGATCTCGCGGCAGATCGCCAGCCCGAGGCCGGAGCCGCGCGTCACGTCACCCGCGGCAAAGGGCGCGAACAGGCGCTGCCGCAACTCCGCCGAGATGCCCGGGCCCACATCCTGCACCCGCAGGCAGACGCCCTCGTCCTCGGGCCGCAGCGCGACCAGCAGCCGCCCGCCGGGCGGACTGTGCTTGATCGCGTTGTGCAGCAGGTTGCGCGTGAGTTCCTGCAGCATCCAGCGGTGCGCGCGCACCGGCGATGGTGCTTCCTCGAACTCGAAATCCAGCGCCTTGTCGGCGATCAGCGGCGACACGTCCAGCGCCACCTCGCGCGCCATGTCCGCCCAGTCGACGCGGGTCGATTCCGGTTGCTGGCGCAACTGCTCGACCTTGGCCAGCGACAGCATCTGGTTGGCCAGCGCGGTCGCGCGCTCGACCGTTTCGTTGATCTCGCGCAGCGCCTCGTCGGGCGGCATGTCGCCCCGGCGCGCCGATTGCACCTGCGCCTTCAGCACCGCCAGCGGCGTGCGCAGTTGATGCGCGCTGTCGCGCACGAAGCGCTTCTGGTGATCCAGCAGCCGCTGCAGGCGACCCATGACCTCGTTGGTGGCATCGACCAGGGGACGCAGTTCGCGCGGCGCATCGGGCGCATCGATGGGCGACAGGTCGCTTTCCGCGCGCTCGGCCAGCTCGGCGCTGAGCCGGCGCACCGGGCGCGTCGCGCGCTGCACCACCAGCACCACCACCGCGGCAATCACTGCCATCAGCAACAGTTGCCGCCAGAGCGTGTCGAGCAGGATGCGCCGCGCCAGCGTCTGGCGCAGTTCCAGCGTCTCGGCCACCTGCACCACGGCCATGCCCCGGCCGCGCTCGCTCGCCACCGGCTGCAGCAGCACGGCCACGCGCACGGGCTCGTCGTGGACGGTGGCGTCGTAGAAATCGACGAGCGCCGCATAGGCCGGGCGCAGCGGTATCTGGCCGTGCCAGAACGGCAGGTCGTCGAAGCCTGACACCATCGCGCCCGACAGATGCGACACCCGGTAGAAGATGCGGCTCTGGTTGTCGGCCTCGAAGGCTTCGAGCGCGGAGTAGGGCACCTTGGCACGCAGCTCGGCCTGCTCGTCATAGCCCTCCACGTCGAGTTGCTCGCCGATGGTCTTGGCCGACGCCAGCAGGGTGCGGTCGTAGGCCAGCGTCGCAGCGGCCAGGCTCTGGCGGTAGAGGCTGACCGAGTTGATGACGACGAACACGCCGATCGGCGCGAGGATGCCGATCAGCAGCGTGCGGCGCAGCGAGGCGGCCGGCTTCATCCTTCCTCGCGCAGGAGGTAGCCGAGGCCGCGCAAGGTCATCAACGCAGTGCCGGTGCCGGCGAGCTTCTTGCGCAGACGGTAGACCACGACTTCGATGGCCTCGTACTGCACCTCGGTCTCGCCGGGGAACACCAGTTCGAACAGCCGTTCCTTCGTCACGGCATGGCCGGGCCTGGCCATCAGCGCGGTGAGCAGGGCCAGTTCGCGCGGGGTGAGTTCCATCACCTCGCCGCGGTGGTAGATGGCGCCGCTATCGGCCTCGAAGCGCAGCGCGCCCACCTGTTGCGGTCGCTCCGGGTCGGCGCCCATGCCATGGTGGCGGCGCCGCAGTGCGCGCAGCCGCGCCTCCAGTTCGTCCAGGTCGAAGGGCTTGGGCAGGTAGTCGTCGGCGCCCGCGTTGAGGCCCATGATGCGGTCGCCCACGGTGCCGCGCGCGGTCAGCAGCAGCACGGGAGTGCGCAGGCCCGCGGCGCGCGCCTGGGCCAGCACCTGCAGGCCGTCGAGGTTGGGCAGGCTGAGGTCGAGCGCGACCACGTCGGGCTCCAGTTCGCGCCACTGCGCCACCGCCAGCGCGCCGTCCCCGCAGAGGCGCACGTCAATGCGGCGCCGCGCCAGCGCGCGCTGCAGCGTGGCCTGCATCGATGGGTCATCCTCGACCAGCAGGAGTTTCATTCAGCCTTCGAATTTCATGTGATCCGCCCCACGGATTGGGCGCGGTCGATGGCCCTTGCAGGGTTCAGTGTTTTCCCCAAGACGCAGGACAGCCAACTGACAGCAAGGCGGCGCATGATACCCAGTCAGCTTCCGGTCAGTACCACAGTCACAGGAGACCTTCTCATATGCGTCGCGATACCTTTCTGAAATCCCTTGCAGCACTGGCCGCCACCGGTGCCCTGCCTCTGTCGGCCTGGGCTGCGGCCAACGTCAAGATGATGATCCCCGCCAACCCCGGCGGCGGCTGGGACACCACCGGCCGCGCGCTGGGCAAGGCCATGTCGGACGGCAAGCTCGCCGACACCGTCACCTACGACAACAAGGGCGGCGCCGCCGGCGCGCTGGGCCTGGCCCAGTTCGTGAACGGCTCCAAGGGCGATCCGAACGCGCTGATGGTGATGGGCTCCGTGATGCTCGGCGGCATCATCACCGGCAAGCCCCCGGTCAAGCTCGAACAGGCCACGCCGCTGGCGCGCCTGACCACCGAATACAACGTCTTCGTTCTGCCGGCCAACTCGCCGCTCAAGTCGATGGCCGACGTGGTCGCGCAACTCAAGAAGGACCCGGGCAGCGTCAAGTGGGGCGGCGGTTCGCGCGGCTCCACCGAGCACATCGCCGCGGCCATGATCGCGCAGAAGGTCGGCGCCGATCCGTCGAAGATCAACTACGTCGCCTTCCGTGGCGGCGGCGAGGCCACGGCGGCCATCCTGGGCGGCAACGTCACGGTGGGCGGCAGCGGCTACAGCGAGTTCGCCGAGTACATCGCGGCGGGCAAGATGAAGGCGATCGCCGTCACCTCGGCCCAGCGCCTGCCCGGCGTCAACGTGCCGACACTGAAGGAGCAGGGCATCGACGTCGAGATCGGCAACTGGCGCGGCGTGTACGGCGCGCCGGGCATCACGCCGGACCAGCGCAAGGCGCTGATCGACGTGGTGCTGGCCGCGGTGAAGACCCCGTCCTGGGCCGATGCGCTCAAGAAGAACGACTGGACGCCGGCCGTCATTTCCGGCGATGCCTTCTCCAGGTTCGTCGACGACGACTTCGCAAGCCTGCGCGCCATCATGACCAAGTCCGGCATGGTGTAAGGGGCCGAGGGCAATACCCGCGGGCCGGCAAGGTCGGCTCCGCGGTGTGTCTCGCAATGGGGCGCTCACGCCCCGAATCCAGGAAAAAGACAAATGACAAACCCAGAAATCGCGGCGTCACCGCAAGCGGGCGCCTTGTGGCCGCAGACCCTGGTCGGGGTCGGCGTGCTGTTGACGGGCCTGCTGCTCGCGATGGGCGCCATCGACATCTCGTCCGAGGCGGGCTACGGCGGCGTCGGCCCCAACTTCCTGCCGTGGCTGGTATCGATCGTGCTCACGATCTGTGGCGGCTGGATCATCTGGGAGGCGCGCACCGGTGGCTTTCGGGAACTGGAGGCGGCCCCGGACGAGGAGCCGGCCTACTGGCCCGGTTTCGTCTGGGTGTCGGCCGGGCTGCTGCTCAACGCGGCGCTCATCACCACGCTGGGTTTCATCCTGAGTTGCACATTAGCCTATGTGCTGGCCGTGCAGGGCCTGCGCCGCGCCAACGGGCAGGCCGCGGCCAACCAGCCGCGCACGTGGCTCCTCGACTGCCTCACGGGCTTCCTGATCGCGGCCCCGGTGTACTGGGCTTTCACCAAATTCCTGGCGATCAACCTGCCCGGACTCACCAACACCGGCTGGCTCTGACATGGACATCTTCAACGCATTGATGCACGGGTTCGCGCTCGCGATCACCCCTGCCAACCTGCTCTGGTGCCTGGTCGGCTGTGCGCTCGGCACGGCCGTCGGCGTGCTGCCCGGCATCGGCCCGGCGGTCGCGGTCGCGATGCTGCTGCCGATCACGGCCAAGGTCGAGGTCACGGCCTCGATGATCTTCTTCTCCGGCATCTACTACGGCGCGATGTACGGCGGCTCCACCACTTCCATCCTGCTCAACACGCCCGGGGAGACGGCCAGCATGGTGACGGCCATGGAGGGCAACAAGATGGCCAAGAGCGGGCGAGCGGGCGCGGCGCTTGCCACGGCAGCCATCGGCTCCTTCGTGGCGGGCTCCATCGCAACAGTTATCGTCACCCTGTTCGCGCCTTTCGTGGCCGAGTTCGCCGTCAAGCTCGGTCCGCCGGAATACTTCCTGCTGATGCTGCTGGCCTTCACCACGGTGAGCGCGGTGTTGGGCAAGAGCACCTTGCGCGGCATGACGGCGCTCTTCGTCGGCCTGGCTGCGGGCTGCGTCGGGCTCGACCAGATCTCCGGCCAGGGCCGCTACACCGGCGGCGTTCCGGAACTGCTCGACGGCATCGAGATCGTGCTGGTCGCGGTCGGGCTGTTCGCCGTGGCCGAAGTGCTCTACGCAGTGTTGTACGAAGGCAAGGTCGTCGAAGGGCAGAACAAGCTGAGCCGCGTGCACATGAGCGCGGCCGACTGGAAGCGCTCCATCCCGGCCTGGCTGCGCGGCACGGCCATCGGCACGCCCTTCGGCTGCATCCCGGCGGGCGGCACCGAGATCCCGACCTTCCTCAGCTATGCCACGGAAAAGAAACTGGCCAAGCCCGAGCACAGGAAGGACTTCGGCACCGTCGGCGCCATCGAAGGCGTGGCGGGCCCCGAGGCCGCCAACAACGCGACGGTGACGGCGGCGCTGATCCCCTTGCTCACGCTCGGCATCCCGACCAGCAACACCACCGCCATCCTGCTCGGCGCCTTCCAGAACTACGGCATCCAGCCGGGGCCACAGCTGTTCACCACCTCGGCCGCGCTGGTCTGGGCGCTGATCGCGTCGCTCTACATCGGCAACGTGATGCTGCTGGTGCTGAACCTGCCGATGGTCGGCCTGTGGGTGAAGCTACTGAAGATCCCCAAGCCGCAGCTCTATGCGGGCATCCTGATCTTCGCGACGGTGGGCGCCTACGGCATGCGCCAGAGTTCCTTCGACCTGTTCCTGCTCTACGGCATCGGCATCCTGGGCGTGCTCATGCGGCGCTTCGACTTCCCGACCGCGCCGGTGGTGGTCGGCATGATCCTGGGGCCGCTGGCCGAGGCGCAACTGCGCAATGCCATGTCGATCGGCGAGGGCAGCGCGGTGGTGTTCTTCCAGCGGCCGATGTCGATTGCGCTGGTCGTCATCGTGCTGGCCGTGCTGATCCTGCCGCGCCTGGCCAAGCGCTTCAGCGATCGCAAGGCGCAGGCGGCGCTGGTCTCCTGACGAATGCTCGCGTGAGTCGCGGCGGCGCTATCTATCGCAGCGCCGCCGCGACGCGTTCGGCGATGCGGGCCATGCCCCAATCATGCGGATGCGCGTTGACGGCGGCATTCGCAAATTGGGTCCCCTGGCGGTCCTGGCTTGCGGGATCGGGATGGATGTCGCCGATGTCGACGTAGCGCCCGCCGCGCAACATGCATTCCTGCCGGATGATGGCGTCCGTCGAGGGGTTGCGCCACCAGGTCGAGAGGCAGACGAGACGCAGCCCTCGTGATGCCGTCGCCAACAGCTTGCTGTAGGCCGCTGCGAAGGGCGCGAGGTTTGCCGGCTGCACGTTGTCCCCGAGTTCTACGACCACCAGGGTCGTGGCGTCGATGCGGGGGGCCATCTCCGCAATCCGGCCCGCATTGGCCACGGGGTCCTGTTCGAGGCTGGAGAAGCTGAAGACCGACACGGGCAACTTCAGGGCATCGCCCGTCAGGTGCGCGTAGTCACTGGCCTGGGCCGATGCCGCCATGCCCCAGTGATTCGGCCAATCCAACGCCTTGTTCTCCGGATGAAGCGTCAGGCTGTTGCCGATGAAGGCGATGCGCGTGGCCTTTGCCTCCGGGGCGGGAGGTGTCGCGGCGATGGCTGTGTTGCCAACCGGAGTGATCCAGAGCCAAGCGGCAAGGCCGATGAGCAGGCCGAGTTTGGCGAAGATTTTCATTTCCGTAGCGATAGGGCCGGCTTTTCGATGAGATGCCAGGACGGCATCGCGAGCAACAGCGTCTCAGTGACAGCGACACAAGTCAATGTCCATGTGTCAACTCCCGGCAGCATGGCGGCGGCGCACCGGTGCACCTGGAACGCATAGACATACACGCAGTGGGAATAGTCGCCGACCCGGCTGTAGGCGCAAATGACCGGGATGACTTGGGGGTCACGGCAGGTCCTGCGCAAAGTGCTGCCGGTACGCCGCCACCATCACCTGCGCCGACGCACGCCAGTTGAATCGCGCCGCCTGCGCAATGCCCCGCTCGATGGCGCGCGATCGAGCGATCGGGTTCGACAACAGCGTCGATACGGCCGCCGCGATGGCGGTGGGAAAGTTGGGGTCGGCCGTCAGCGCGGCGTCGCCGGCGACCTCGGGCAGGGAGGTCGTGCTCGACGTCACGACCGGCACGCCGCTGGCCATCGCCTCCGCGACCGGCATGCCGAAGCCCTCGGCAAAGGTCGGATAGACGAACACCGCCGCATGGCGCAACAGCGCGGGCAGGCCATGGTCCGGCACCTTCTCCATGAAGCGCACGTCCTGCTCCAGCCCCAGCGTGCGCACGGCGTCGAAGATGGGTTCGCTGTGGAAGTCGCGCTGGCCGATGATCACCAGCGGCATCCGTGGTCCGGGCAGCAGGGCGTAGGCGCGCAGCAGGTTCAGGTGGTTCTTGCGCGGCTCCAGCCGGCCGACGGTGCAGAGGTAGCCGCCGGGCTCCAGACCGGCGCTGCGCACATAGTCGGCGCCCTCGGCGCCCGGATGGAAGCGCGTGGTGTCGATCCCGTTGGTGGTGATCGCGATGCGCACCGGGTCGATGTCGTAGAGCCGCGCAATCTCCCCGCGCGAGAACTCGCTCACCGTGAAGAGCAGGCTGGCATGGCGCACCGCGATCATGCTCGTCACGCGGGACATCCGGACGAAGTTGGGCGTGAAGTACTGCGGGTGCGTCTCGAACAGCGTGTCGTGGATGGTGCAGGCGCAGGGCCCCAGCCGCAGGAAGGGCAGGCGGTACTGCATGTGCAAAAGGTCGATGTCGTGCTTGCGTTGCAGCAGCGCCAGTTGCCACCCCAGGCGCGCCATGCCGCCGGCATGGGGTACTTCGATCAGCTCGACGTTGGGCGCGTTGAACACCGGGTATTCCGCGCGCAGTCGCGCGGTGTTGCCCAGCAGGAAGACGAAGTCGATCTCGGGCGCCTGCACGATCGCCTCCTGGTAGACACCGAGGATGTGGCTGCGGCTGCCCTGGAAGATGCCGTCGAAGGTATGGAAGTCCACGCCGACGCGCGGGCGGGGAGGAGAGGCGGTCATGAGCTGGGAATGTCCACGGTGATGAGCGCCACGCTGTGCGGGGGCAGGCGCGCGCTGAGTTTCTGGTTGGCACGGACCTCGAGCGGGGACTCGCCGCGCGTGAGCATGTCGGGCTTGTCGCCGGCGTCGAAGACGTCGTCGGAGGACAGGAGGCTCATGCGCGCCTGCGCGGCGCGGACGGCGCCGAAGCCGAACTGCCCCAGCGCGGCGCGCCGGGGGTCCTTGTTGATGACGATCATGCGCAGGGCCGCGCGGCCTCCGCTGGCATCGGCGCGCGTGGCAAGGATCTCGACCAGCGGCATGGCATCCACGGCCTCCACCTGGCCGATGCTTGCGACGCGCACGGTTTCCGACTGCACGGCGGCCTGGATGCGCTGCCCCTGCAGCGCCTCGCCCATCAGCTGCAGGACCTGGAAGGCCGGCCTCGGGAACGCACCGGCATGGATCGCGCCGAAGAGCCCGTTGGCCGACAGCGACCAGTAGTTCGCCAGTAGGACGTCGGGCGTCTCGGCGAACACGCGCAGCACATCGGCCAGGAAGATGGCGCCCGCGGGCGCGCTGGTCCATTTGTCGGATGGGCCCCGGCCCAGGCTGAACAGAGGGCTGTATTCGGTCACCGCCAGCGGCAGCTTCTGTCTTGGCCGCACGTCGGCGAGCAGTTGTCGCATGACGCCGAAGTCGCGTTTCACGGTGAGCGCGCCCGCCGCTGCGCCCCAGTACAACTCGACGGGCGACATGCCGCGCTTGGAGCCGAAGGGCATGTAGGCGTTGTGCAGGCACGCGTAGTCGAAGCGCTCGGTCACGGTGCCGAGCACCGTGCGCGTGAAACCGGGGTAGGGCGTGACCGGCAGGCCGGCGCGCTGGTCGGTGGTCAGCGGGAGGCCGATGACGATGTCGGGGTCGACCGCGCGCATGGCGCGGATGAAGGTGTCGACGCGCCGCGCGAATTCCTGCGGCGGCAGGTTGACGTCGGTGCGGGACTCTTCCTTGAGATAGGGCTCGTTGCCCATTTCCCAGTACGCCACGTGCGGCAGCTTGCGGCCGGTGATGCGCGATGTCATGCGCCCCACGTTGGTGGCCGCCACCCAGCGCGCCGCTTCCTCGGCCGTGCCGGTCACGATGTTCACGGTGATCAGCGGCTGGGCGTCGACCGCCTCGCACAGTTCGAGAAAGCGCCGCGTGTCCATCAGCGTGCGCTGGCGCTCGCGGCTGAAGACATGTTCGTTGACGGGCGCCTCCCAATGGAACACGTCCGAGAACGTGCCGCCCGGAAAGCGCAGCACGGTGGGCCCGAGGCGGCGCGCCATCGCGAGCATGGCCGGCGCGAAGCCGCCGTCCTCCTTCACCATGTTGTCCCCGCCGTACACCCAGCCGACGTTGCTGCCGAGCACGCGGCGGTTGACAGGCGTGCCCGCCGCCCGCGCGTCGATCGTCACGTCGAACGCATGCGACTCGTTGCTGGGCGCGAACGTCGCATCATCCGGGCCCGCGGGACCGGGCCGCGCCCGGCACGACGACTGCAGCAGCATCCCGCCGGCCCCGACGGCCAGCGTCGAGCCCGCGAGCCAGGCACGCCGCGTCAGTGGGTACGCAGGATGGCCCATGCGCGTCGCATCATGTCCTGGCTCGACCGGGCCCTGCGGTCGAAGCCGCTGTCGGGCTGGAAGGTGCCGGCCACCTGGTACATCAGCCAGCGCAGGCCGAAGCCCGAAACCGTGATGACGTCGTAGACCCGCAGGCCGCGTCCGCCGCGCATCTGCCGGTAGAACTGGCGCGGCCCCTTGAGCGACGACAGCAGGACATCGCCTTCCTGCTTCTTCATGCTCGCGCCCTGGTAGTGGATGATCGAGACCTTCGGGCTGTAGACCACGCGGCCGCCTGCCTGCTTGAGGCGATGGCAGAGTTCCATGTCCTCGCCGTACATGAAGTACTCGGTGTTGAACAGGCGTCCGTCGAGCTTGCTGCCGCGCAGCATCATGCAGGCGCCCGAGACCCAGTCGACATCGATGTCCTCGCGCACGTCATGGTCCAGGTAGAGCGGCAGCGGCCGCCATGCGGCGGGCAGCAGGCGGTCGAGGAAGAAGTTGTGCGTCATCAGGTTCAGCAGGCGCGGATAGGCGCCGCCGGTCCAGCGCTGCAGCGTGCGGTCGCCGTTGAGCAGGCGGCAGCCGATCACGGCGACCTCGGGCGATGCGTCCATGGCCTTGACCAGGTCGACGATGGCGTTGGGCTCCACCACCGTGTCGGGGTTCAGCAGCAGGACATAGGGCGCCTCGCAGAACTCCAGCACCTGGTTGTTGGCGCGGCCGAAGCCGACGTTGTCGACGTTGGCGACCAGGTGCACCTGCGGGAAGCAGTCGCGGACCATGGCGGTGCTGCCGTCGCCCGACGCGTTGTCGACGACGATCACCTGCATGGCGTCGGCCGGGAGGCCTCCTTGCTCGTAGACCGACTTGATGCAGGCGTGCAGCAGTTCGCGCACGTTCCAGTTGACGATGATGATGCTGACCAGCGGTTGTTTCATGTCTTCGTTCATTTGTTCAGGCCCGGTTGGCGCCATCGCGGATGACGCGGGGCCGATCCCAGAGGACGAGCCCGCCTTCGGGCACGTCGAAGGTGACGAGCGCGCCCGGACCGATGTGCGCGCCGTTGCCGATGCAGACCGGGCCGAGCACGTTGGCGCCATAGGCCAGGACGACGTCGTCGCCGATGACGGGGTAACCCGGGCCGCCGCCGATGTCGTCCATCGCCATGCCGCCGCCGATGGCGCTGCAACCGTTGATGGTGATGCGCGCCCCGAGCTTTCCGAACACGTTCACGCAGGTGGCGTGTGCAATGAGCGCCGAGGGGCCGATGGAGGTGGTCGGTGGTATCTCGGCACGCGTCAGGTACAGGGCGAAGAGCGACACCATGCGCGCCAAGCCTGTCCATCCCTTGACGTAGAGGCAGCGCGAGACGCGATGGAACAGAAGCGCCTGGAAGCCAGGCAGGCAGAAGAAGTAGGCGCGATGGGCCCACGAATCCGGCATTTGCAGGTGCTGTGCGACGCGGTCCAGGTCGGTGCCGATGAGGCGACGCGTTTCACGCCATCCCGGGCTTTTCCGTTCGAGCGAAGGCAGGGTCGACGCGGTCATTGATCGCTGCCCCCCGAGGGGGCATGGGCGACATCCCCGTCCGTGGTCCGCGTGATGCGCGACAGCGGCGCGGCCACGACGGCGCCGGCCGGTATGTCGCGCATGACCGCCGCGCCAGGGCCGAGCCGCGCACCGTCGCCGACACGGATCGGCCCGAGCACGATGGACTTGATGGCCATGACCACGTTGTCGCCGACCACCGGCAGGCCCGGCCCGCCACCGATGTCCTGGCTGTCGAAGCCGCCGCCCGTGCCGCCGTCGCCCATCAGCGTGAAGTTGCTGCCGATGCGCCCGCAGAGCACGACAGGGCAGTGGCCGATCATGCAGCCGGGGCCGATGGACGTGGCGGGCGGGATGTCCACGCGCGTCACGTAATGGTTGAACAGGTACATCAGGTTGGCCAGCGTGCGCCAGCCGCGCAGGTAGGCATGGCGGTAGAGGCGGTAGAGAAATACACCCTGGAAGGACGGCAACAGGAACCAGAACACCTTCCTGGGCAGCGTCACGTTGTCGCCCATCAGCGGGACGAAGCGGGCGAAGTCCTGCCGGATGCACGCGCGCGTCTCGGCCCAGCGCATCGGAGCGTCCTTCGGGGGCGTCGCAGTCGAATGGTCCATGGCAGTGCGCAAGGTTCGGAATGGGTGTGTGCTCAGGCCCGGGCCCGGGAGCGCTTGTGGCGATGCCGGTCCATCACGTCGAGATAGAAGCGCTCCTGCGCATCGGCCACCGCGTTCCAGTCCCAGCGCCTCGCGTATTCGCGGGAGCCTTCGCCGAGACCTGCCAGGTTTTCCACGGGCGCGTGGAGCAGCACGCGCATCGCGGCCGCGTAGGCGTCGACATCGAATGCCTTGACCCGGGGGCTGAAGGGCGACGCCACCTCGTTCATCGGCGCGATGTCCCAGATCACGGTCTGCCGGGCGGCGGCGTTGGCCTCGGCGATGGTCATGCCGAAGGTCTCGGTGCGCGACGGCATCACCACGAACCGGCATCCCTCCAGCAGCCGCAAGCGTTCGGTCGCATTGAAGGGGCCGGTGACGCGCACCCAGCGCCGCAAGTCGTGGCGGTCGATCAGTTGCTGCAGTTCCTGGGGCTCCTGCACCGTGCCGGCCAGCGTGAGCACTTCGCGCTCGGCCTCGGGAATCCGTGCATAGGCGGCGAGCAGCAGGTCGATGCCCTTGGCCCGGATCTCGATGCGGCCGAGGAACAGGATGCCCATGCCCGGCAGTGGACTGGTTTCGAACAAGGCGTCATCGACGCCGTTCGCGACCACGCGGCAGTTGGCCTTCGGGTGCCGCCCCTCGATGAAGGTCCGCATGGCTTCGGTCAGCACCACGAAGTTGTCGTACAGGCGCACGCCGTACTCCTCGCCCCAGTGGAATGGCAGCTTGAGCCTGCGGGTGTAGGCGCGGGCAAAGAACCATTGCACCGATGCGATCAACGGGCGGTCCCGGTGCCGGAACAGCGGCGTGTACGTGGCCGACGACGGCGGCATGAAGTCTTCCACCAGCAGGTCGTGGTCGAAGCGCCGCACGGCGCGGGGCAGCGAGGCCAGGTAGGTGATGTGGTGCGACGAGCCGTGGTTGCGGATCTTGCGGCCGAGGCGCACGTAGCGGATGCCGCTGCGGTGCATTTCCGGCGTCGATCCCGCGAAGGTCGGCGTGAGCACCGTGATTTCGTGCCGCAAGGCCAGGCGCTTGTAGATCTCGTAGGTCCGGATGGGACCGCCGCCAGAGAGCGGGTTGCCCATGTCATCCGGGTCGAGGTGGAGGATTCGCATGTCAGGCGTGTGCTTTCAGGAGGGATTGCGGTTGCTCAGCAACGCGATGTCGGCGCGCAGCGCGCGCCAGGGGTGGCGGCCCAGCGTTCCCAGCAGGACGATCGTCGCCACGTAGGCTGCGGGCGCCCCCACCGCAGCTGCCAGGGCGCCCTGGGGCAGTGCCAGCACCATGGTCGCCACGCCGGTCGCGCAGCCGGCCACGAGACGCGCGATGTGGAGCCAGGGCGGGGGCATGCCGAGTTCGCGCACCGCCCAGCGCAGGCGCCACATCACACGCACGCACAGGCCGATCACGACCGACGCGGCGGCACCGGTGGGCCCGAAGCCGGGCACCAGCGCGCCCAGCGCCAGCACCAGCGCCACGAGCCCGAGGGTCAGCGATCGCAGGTCGTGCCGCTGAGCGCTGGCCGCCAGCATCGTGGACGACAGGATGACGTCCACCATCATGATGGCGGCGGCGAAGATCAGCCAGCGCAGCCCCGCCGCGGCCTCGGCCATGTCGGGGCGATAGAGCAGGTCGATCACCGGCTGCGCGAATGCGGCGGCCATCATCGCGAACGCCAGGCCCAGCAGCAGGCCGATGCGCACCGACAGGCCGAGCGTCGTGCGGAACTGCTCGCGCGCCGACAGGAACTGCCTGGACAGCGTGGGCAGGACGACCAGCGCGGTCACCGTCGGAAGCATTTGCGCCGCATCGTAGAGCCGCGAGCCGGCCGAGTACGTGGCCACGTCGTGCAGGCCGCGCAGGTGCGACAGCGTCAGCACGTCGAGCCGCGACACCAGCGCTGCGACCACGGCGATGCTGAAGAACACCGGCACCTCGGACCAGTTGCGCTTCTGCAGTTGCCAGGTCCAGGCGCCGACCCGCGGGAAGGGCATCATCGAATGCAGCGCATAGAGCAGGGCCGCGAGGAAGCGCAGCACCAGGAAGACGGTGAACACGCCCACCAGTCCATGGCCGAGCCAGACGCAGGCAATGGCCAGCACCGTGCGCAACAGTGACTCGATGAAGTAGAGGCGCGCCACGTCGGCCACGCGTTCCTGCGCGAGCAGCCCCGCTTCGGCCACGATCGTCCACGCGGTCGGCAGCAACGAAAGCGCGACCAGGCCGAAGGACAGCGCGATGTCGCCGCTGTAGGAGACGTGGCCCCATGTCGCCACCATCAGTGCCAGCAGCACGCTGACAGGTGCGGCGAATGCGAAGGCGTTGGTGATCTCGACCGGCAGGCTGCCCGGCGTGGTGGCGACCCGGCGCATCAGCGGCACTGTCAGCCCCAGCAAGGGCAGCAGCTGGACCATCAGGAACACGTTCATCAACAGCGAGAAGCCGCCCAGCGCCTCGGTGCCGAGCATCCGCGACAGCGCCCAGAACAGCCCGTAGTTGAGCGCCGCGGTCGCGAGGCGGGAGCCCATGGCCGAGCCCAGCGCCACCAGGAACTTGCCGCGCTTCACGTCGTGCGCTCCCGGTCGGCCTGCAGCGTCAGCGCCTGCAACACGCCAGCGGCCAGCCAGAACAGGTAGACGCGGATGTCGACGTAGTAGTTGTCGGAGTTGAAGAACAGCGCTTCGCCGACGACCGCCGCCGACAAGCCGATTGCAATGGCGAAGGTGCCGTGGTCCTGCCAGCGGGAAAGCGGCCAGGGCAGCCGCACGAAGCGCCACAACAGGTACACGAACAGCAGCATCGCCGGAATGCCCAGTTCCGCCGCCACGAGCAGGAAGTGGTTGTGCACCACCAACTGGTGCAATGCTTGTTGATAGGCCTCGGTGACGTTGGCGAACAGCGGCGTGGCGTATTCGAATGCCGCGCGGTTGTAGTCCCCGAAACCCACGCCAGCGAAGGGATTGGCCTGGATGATGGTGAAGGCCATGTCCGCCAGCAACACGCGCGATTCGAGCGAGCGGTTGTCGGGTGCGGTGAGGCGCAGCAGGATCGCCGGGTAGAGGGCGACCACCACGAGCGCGCAGGCGATCAGGGCCATGAACATCAGGGCCAGCTGGGGCCGGCTGACGAGTCCCTTGCGGACGTAGACGGCCACGATGACGAAGGTGGCGAGCGCAGCGCTGGCCCACCCGCCGCGCGACAGGGTGATCAACAGGACCATGGCGCCGCCCAGGGTCGTCACCACGGCCATCCACCATGCCGACGGCGGAATGCGCGCGGGCCCCAGCAGGCACAGCGCCATGGCGGGCGGAAGCACGATGACCAGGTAGTGCGCGAGCGAATTGGGGTGGTTCATGAACCCCGAAGGCCGGTACGTCGACACGCCGCCGCCGAAGTCGACGCTGGCGCCAAAGGCCAGTCCCTTGGATCCGGGCAGCGTCAGCGGCAACTGGGTGATGGCTTGCAGCGCCACGTAGACGATCGACAGGAGCAGCACCGCCAGCGAGGCCTTGACGACCAGCCGCACGTCCGAGGTGTCCCGGATGGTGTGCGAGGCCACGTAGAAACCGATCACGGCAAGGGAATACGCCGCCGCACTGCCCAGCGACAACAGGCCCTGGGCCGCACCGAAGCTGCGGATCCAGATGAACACCATGAAGCCCAGCGCCAGCCAGTCGAGCCGGGTCATCGGTGGCCAGCGCCGCTCCAGCAGCGCGCGATGTCCCAGCCAGGCGACCAGCAGCGCCAGCAGCGCCATGTGGGAAAGCGTCAGGTACAGGCCGGGTGAGTAGTAGGGGCCGGCGGGAAAGTACAAGGACGTCAGCGGCGAGATGATCGCCTTGCTGATGTCGACGGGCGCGAGGAAGAACACCGCGGCCAGCAGCGGCCGCCGCAGCTGCCGCGTGGCCAGTGCATAGACCGCCGCCGCGATGACGCCCAGCCCCGCCACCTGCAACCCCGTGGACTCCGCACCGAGCAACGATGCCATGCCGAGCCCGCCCAGCAGCACGCCGGCCGCGAGAACAATGCACTCGAAGCTGGAGGTGGCGCGGCTCGGCCAGGTGTTCAATCGCCGCCGATCCACGAAGGCAGGGGCTGCGGCGCGCGATTCAGCACGACGCCAGTGATGTCGGTGGGCGCGATCGCAGCCTCTCTCAACGCGCGCCTGACCTTCTGCGGAGACGTCCGGACCGAGTCGACCACCAGCAGCACCGCGTCCACGCGCGCCAGCAGCGCGCCGCAGTTCGCGATCACCGGTCCGTCGATCAGGCTGAGCCTGAAGCGCGTGCGCAGCGCCACGATCCCCGCGGCCACGGCCGCTGCGTTGTAGAGCTCGTCGCGCCGCTGCTCCTGCGAAACCGGGATGTAGAACAGGTGCGGCGTTTGCGTGGCGTGAACCGATGTGTCCACCAGCCTGGTGCCCATGGTCGCATCGATGAAGCCGGTGGAGACCAGGCCGATGTCGCCAAGGGTGGACTGGGCGGATTCGTGCGCGAGCATTCGCGACACGAAGCTTTTGCCTTCGCCAGCGACTGCGCTGGTCACCAGCACCACATGTCCGCCATCGTTGCGGACGGGCAGTTTTTCCAGCATGGCCAGCGCGAGGCGGGCTGCCAGGAGCGAATCAGGATTTTTCATTTGCGGGGGCGTCCGGCGGCGTCGGGTGGGGTGGGGCTGGCAGGCCTGTCGGCGAAGGTCGGCAGCGCGCCGAGCACGGGGGCGCCCAGCAAACGCTCGACCTCGCGCCGGCTTTGCATGCGCGGACGAAGGAACTGCTTCAGCGTGACCAGGAGCAGGCCGAGCAAGAAGCCGGCGAAGGGGCCGGACAGGGCGATGAGCTTCTTCCTGCGCGCTTCGCGCCCGTCGGGCACGCTTGGTGGATCGACCACGATCCGGCCGTCGAGCGCCGCTGGCGTCAGCTGCATGTAGATGTCGATCTGGTCGAGCTTGCGGCGCAGTTCCACGTAGCGGTCCAGCGCCAGCGAGCGCTGGCGCTCCAGCCGGTTGAAGGCCGCGGCATTGGCAGCGGTCGAGCGCACCTGCGAGGCAAGGCGGGCCCGCATGTCGGCCACGCGCTGCTTCAGCTTCCTGACGCCGTCGGCCTCGTCGGTGAAGGTCTGGCGAAGCTCGTCGAGCTGGCCCTGGAGCTCGAGGTACTGCGTGACCAACTGGGCGTTCGCGGTTTCATTGGCGCTGCGGCCGGTCTCGCGGCGCGTGCCGACCGCGCCGGTGGCAGCGCCTGCCAGCGTGGCCGATGCGGTGAGGTCGGTGTCGTGGCTTTCGCGGACCGCGAGTTGCACCATGGCGTCCTCGGCGCTCTTCAGTTCCGCCTGGGTCGACACGATCTGCGACTTCAGCAGGTTTGTCGTCGCCGTGCCGAGGCGCCGGTTCTGCTGCGTGCTGACGCGCAGGTAGGCGTCGAGCATGCCCGCGAGCGCGCGCTGTGCGAGTTCGGGATCGGTGCTGGCAAGGCTGACCTCGAGCACATTGGACGTGGTCTCGGCCGTCTTCGAGCGCACCGGCTCGATGCTCATGTTGGCCAGCATGTCGTCGGCGATCCGGCCCTGGCGGGTGGCGCTGTCCGTCTTTTCCGGTGCGTCCAGGGCGGGAAAGGTTTCGGCGAGCATCGACCTGGCGTTTGCGATGGCCGACACAGGAAGCTGCGAAGACTGGACGCCGAGCTTGTCGACCACTTCGAGGGCGTTGGTGCGGTTGAGCACCAGTGCCATTTCGGTTTCGATCTTGCGGCTGACCGGCTCGGCGAACTGGGATTCGCGGTAGGCCGCGATGCCCGACAGGAACGACGGCGTGCCGATCTGGTCGATCTGCACCAGCATCCGCGCGGTGGATGTGTAGACGGGCACCTGCGCGAAGTACAGGCCCAGCGCAAGCGCCGAGACAAGCACCGTGCAGCTTGCGATGAGCCGGCCGTTGCGCCAGAGCATGCCCGCGATTTCTCCGGGAGAGATGAGGGTCTGTGAAGTGGAAGGACGGTCAGGGAACAAGGGCGTGGTGGCGGGCATTTGAGCTTGCGTTTTTCTTTGTTCAGCGCCTGCCGACGTTGTCGTAGTTCAGGGCGATCGAGCCGTTGCGCAGGAAGGGCACGAGGTTGTAGATGTACTGGTTCAGGTTGTCGGCGGCGATGGCGACGCCGGACTTGGGCAGCATCACCACGTCGAAGGGACGCAGCAGGATGTCGCGGTCGGGCGAGCGCAACGCGTCGGCCGTGAAGCCTGTGCTGACGACCTCCAGGGTGTGGTCCGGGCGCCGGCGCAACAGGATGAGGGCCGATGGATCGCCGCTGGGCAATTGGCCGCCCGCCTCGACCATCGCCTGGACCAGCGACAGGCCGGGCCGGAACGGCAGCGTGCCGGGCCGGGCCACCTCGCCGCCCACGAAGACCTGCGGCGGCTGGAAGCTGCGGATCACGATCGTCGGCCTCAGGCCGGAGAGGCCGGCGCGTCCGATGCCATTGGCGGTGCGCACGCTTTGCGAGTTGACCGTGCGCACGATCACCGCGAGGTCGGGGTTGCGCACATAGGTCGCATAGCGGCTGCGCAGGTCTTGCGCCAGTTCTTCGGGCGAGCGGCCTTCGGCGCGCACCATGCCCACCAGCTGGAGCTGGATCTTGCCGTCGGGGCGCAGGCGGACCACGTCGTTGAGCATTGCGGCGAACGGGAACTTGATCTCGAGTTCATCGTTCGGGCGCAGCAGGTATTCGCGATTCGGCGCCTCGCCGGCGAGCTTGTCGAGGCGTGTGCGCAAGTCCTTCTGCACGTCGTCGACGGTGCGGTCCTGGAAGCGCACCACGCCCATGAGCGGCAGGCTCACGTTGCCGTCGGGCAGCACGCGCAGCGACTGGTCGAGTTGCGGCGCGTCCGGCACGCGCAGGTCGAATTCGTCGCCGGGCGAAAAGGTGTAGCCGGCATCGGGTTGCGGCGCGCGGGCGGGAGGCGACGCTGCGGCCATGACGGGCGGCGACACGGCGCCTGCGTCCTGTTGACGAGGCGGGTTCGAACAAGCTGCGAGTGCGAATGCAAGGAGAACCACGACCAGGGGTCGGAAGAAAATCATCTACGTGCCTTCAGGTTCTTGGGGAAGCGATGTGGGCAGCCGTTGCCATGAGGAGGGGCGGCCGTGCGCCCAGGAGTGCACATCGGAGAGGAGGAACGCATAGGCGGCCAGCACGTCGCGCCACGCAAAGGTGAGGCGGGCCCGCTTCAGCGTGGCGGCGCTCATCTCGCTGCGCTGCGCTGCGTTGCCGAGCAGGTTGTCGAGTGCGTCGCGGCAACTGCTGGCGTCCTTGAAGTAGCCCGCGCCTTCGCCGGCCACCCATCGATTGAACTGGTTGTCGTGTGCGAGCACCGCATTGCCGGCGCCCATGGCTTCGAGCAGGGAGGGATTGGTTCCGCCCACGCGGTGGCCATGCACGTAGAGGATGGAGTGCTTGCGCAGCGAGTGAACGATGCTGCTGTCGTAGATCGCGCCGGGGAAGCGCACCTCGTTGCTGGCCGCGGCCTGCACCTGCGCGTGGTAGGCGACCTCGGACCGGTAGTTGCCGAGCACCACCAGGTCGACGCCGCGCTTCTTCGCGGAGAAGGCCTGGACGATTTCCAGGATCGAGTTCTCCGGTTCGGGGCGTGCGATCACGGTCACGAACTTGCCGGGCTGCACACCCAGTTCCTTGAGCGGTGCGGTGTCCACGTCTTCGATGGCCGTGGTGCCATAGGGAATCGTGGTGATCTTGCGAGCGCGCACACGCGAGGAAAGGTGGCGCGCGATCTCCGGGTGATCCGCCACCAGGTGGGTCGCGCCGAGGCAGCCTGCCCAGTCGTTCAGGTAGAGCCAGGCGCGCGCCATGGGCCCCCACTTCTGGCGCGACCATTCGATGCCGTCCATGTTCATCACGTTGGGGATGCCGGCCGCGCGCAGGCGCAAGCCGAACAGCGCGGTGTTGTAGCCAAGCGTGAGCACCAGCGAGGGACGGTCTTTCAACGCGTGCGAAATGCAGGCCCAGTCGAAGCGGATGGAGTTGAGGGCGGTGTCCCGCCCCACGCCGATGTGAACGCGCCGGATGCCGTGGAACGTGCTCTCCCACGTCGGCATCTTTCCATCTTCCTGGCAGTAGACGGTGACTGCCCAGCCGGCGGAAAGCAGGTAGGGCGCGAGCTGCTCGGCAAAGGTCTCGAAGCCACCGTGCTGGGCGGGAATGCCACGGATTCCCATGATGGCAATGGATTTCGACGGGGTCGTTGTGGTTGGCATAGTGGACTTCATAGGAGGCAATCGAACGATGGGAGGTACTGCTCGTTCACGCGCGCAGCCATCGAGGCTGGCGACGGTCGCCGGAGTTCGGATGAATCTGTCGAGGCCTTGCCGGCCGGATGGAAGCGGCGGCCTTCAGGCCGTGAGCGAATGCATGGCCCGGGTGAGGGAAGCAATGCTCCGGAACACGCTGCGCGTGAGCAGTTCTTCCGGGATCTCGCCGAACTCGGCTTCCAGGGCCAGCATCACGTTGACGCTGGCCAGCGAAGTCAGGCCCGCCTCCCCGAGGCTTGCATCGTGAGGGAGCCTGTAGACGTCCTGGACAAGACGTCCATGCTTGCCGAGTACCTCCCGTACTGCGGCCTCGACGGTGTGAATGTCGGTGGTTGTATTCATGTGTGTGACAGCTAAAACGATCTCAATTTTTATCGACTTGGGTCCGCGCCCGCGAGCGCCTGGGCCCTATCCCGTTTCGGTCGGTTCCGGACCGATTTGCGCAATGACCGCGGCCATCGCGATGCTTCCTTCCTGGCTCAGGGAGACCATGATGTCGTGGGCGCCGAGTTCGCGCGCCCGCGCCGCCACGTTGCCGGCAAGGCGCATTCCCGGGCGCCCCGTCGCACTGCTGCGGACCTCGATGTTTCGCCAGTCGACGCCGAGTTCAGCCAGGTCGAGCGCCTTGATCACGGCCTCCTTGGCTGCAAAGCGCGCGGCCAGGCGCTCGGGCGATCCGTTGGAGATCTCGATCTCGTGCCTTGAAAAAATGCGATGGACGAAACGGTCTCCGAATTCCGCCAGCGAGTCCTCGATCGCATGCACGTCCACCAGGTCCACGCCGAGGCGGAGACTTGAAGCTGGGTCCTGACGACGGGGGGTGGGCATGCTGACGAGGAGTTGACGTGAATTGACGATAAGGAGCGTAGCGATTCGGCCAAAAGTTGTACATAGTCATCTCGACTACCTCCGGAGGTATCGGCCATAGGGCAGAGCGTGGAGCGAAACTGCGAACAATTGCGTCTCCGACTTCCTCATGCCAACGTTAGCCTCCTCATTTCGCTTCGCTGCCGTCCGGCAAGGGCCACGGCATCTGGCGCACGGATCGCCCGCGAAACCGCAGTGGCGCACGCTTTGGCGCTGGGTGGGCAGGCGTGACTGCGAGCCGTCGGATTGCGGCGCTGCGCGTGCCGCATGCATTGCCGGCCGGGTTGCGCGGTGGGTTGGCCGACACCGGATGACCCATGCAAAACTCCGCTGAGCTGGCTTTCAGCGCTTGCGGAATGTTGCGCTTCAAATGCGGCGGTGTTGGCAATGCACGACAGCGAGCGGGCTGCGTTGGCCTTGGGCGCATTTCGACAACGATCGTTACTCGCCGGAAAGAAATGCCACCGCTGTGTCATGCGCAGTCGGTGTCGGCATTGCCGGCAAGTTCATGCAACTGATGACCAGAGAGGCCTCCCCATCATGACCCCCTCGCCGCCGGCCGCGGAAGCCGTCGACCGCTATGACCCCCGTGCGTTCCACGATGCGCTCGTTGCGCACGGATTGCTCCTTCCATCGGCCGTGAAGGGAGGGTATGGCCGCGGAGAAGTCTTCGAACACGTGCTCCAGTGCTTCGATGCGCTGTTCATGCGCACCGGCGACGCTCCCGACGCCAGGCCGATGATGTTTCCCCCGATCGTGGCGCGCGACCTGATCGAGAAGATGGGCTACCTCGGCAACTTCCCGCAACTGATCGGCAGCGTGCACAGCTTCTTTGGCAGCGACGCTCAGGCGCGCGAGATGGAGGCCAGGGCAGCCGGGGGGCAGCGCTGGGAAGACCTGCTCGACATCACCGAGGCCATGCTGTTGCCTGCCGCCTGCTACCCGGTCTATCCGCTCTTGCGCGGTCTGCTGCCCGAAGGCGGGCGCCTGGTCAGCGTCGTGGGCTGGTGCTATCGGCATGAGCCGTCGGACGAGCCGACACGGATGCAGTCATTCCGCATGCGGGAGCTGGTCCGCGTCGGTGCGCCGGAGGCCGTGCAGAAGTGGCGCGACGATTGGCTGGCGCAGGGGATGGCCATGTTTCGCAGCATCGGCCTGCCGGTGCACAGCGAGGTCGCGAACGACCCTTTCTTCGGCAAGACCGGGCGGTTGCTGGCCGAGAGCCAGCGGGAGATGGCCCTCAAGTTCGAGATCGTCGTGCCGGTGGTGTCGCTCGAGAAGCCGACAGCAATCTGCTCCTTCAACTGGCACCAGGAGCACTTCACCGGCAAGTTCGGCATCCGGCAATCCGACGACGCCACGGCGCACACGGCCTGCATCGGGTTGGGGCTCGATCGCACCGTGCTGGCGCTGTTCAAGACGCACGGGATGGACCCGGATCGCTGGCCGCGCGAGGTGCGGGGCGAACTTCGGCTTTAGCAAAACTGCTGGCGCTCTCGCGCGTCAGTTTTTGGCGGGCGGCACGACAACGGCCCGGCCGTCCCGCGTCGTGTAGGTCGAGTCGGAGTCATCCCCGCTCCTTTGCGTGCCGTCCGGCGCGATCACCGTGGAGCGCGTGTCGGGGATGGTGTCCGGCGACACCGCGGGCTGACCGCCGCCCGCGCGAGCCAGCGCATCACCGGCATCGCGAATGCAGGCATTGCGCTCCGGGCGCGGCAGGTTCGCGCCGTCGCACTGTGCGATCGTCTGCTCATAGCGCAGGCGCGCGGCCTCGGAGGGCTGTGCGCTGGCCGACGATGCGGCAAGCGCCAGCAGGGACAGGACTGCAGCAATGCGCGAGCGTTTCATGGTGGACCCTCGTTTCGTTGCACACCGGTCGCCGCCGCTGCGGCGACCTCAGTTTGGAGATGGTTTCAGGTCGTCGTCGATGTGCGGGTCGGCCGGTTGCCCGCGCACCTTTCGGACAGTACGCCGGATCCAGTGCTCGATGTCGTCAATGTAGGTGAACACGGCGGGCACCACCAGCAGGCTCAGCACGGTCGAGGTGATGAGCCCACCGATCACGGCCACGGCCATCGGGGAGCGGAAGCTCGAATCCGCCGCGCCGAAACCCACCGCGATCGGCAGCATCCCCGCGCCCATGGCGATGGTCGTCATGATGATGGGCCTGGCGCGCTTGTGGCAGGCGTCGCGCAGTGCGTCCCAGCGGCTCATGTGGTGTTCGCGCCGCGCGACGATGGCGTATTCGACCAGCAGGATGGAGTTCTTCGTTGCCACGCCCATGAGCATGATGAGCCCGATGAGGGATGGCATCGACAGCGCCTTCTGCCCGATCAGCAGGCCGACGAAGGCGCCGCCCAATGCCAGCGGCAGTGCGCAGAGGATGGTGACCGGGTGCAGGAAGTCCTTGAACAGCAACACCAGCACGATGTAGATGCACAGCACGCCCGTCAGCATCGCCAGGCCGAAGCTGTTGAACAGTTCAGTCATCACCTCCGCATCGCCCACTTCCGCGACGCGCACGCCGGGCGGCAGGTTGGTGATGGAGGGCAGCTTCATGACCGCGTCCTTCGCATCGCCCAGGCCCACGCCCGACAGTTCGATCTCGAAGTTGACGTTGCGCGAGCGGTCGTAGCGGTCGATCACGGCGGGGCCGCCTTCCACCGTGAGCTTGGCGACCTGGCCGAGCATGACCGGGCCACGTGCGCTCGGCACGCTCAGGCGTTCGAGCAGGGGCAGGTCGGCGCGCGCGGAGTCCTCGAGCTTGACCACGATCGGCACCTGCCGCTGCGCGAGGTTGAGCTTGGGCAGCGACACGTCGTAGTCGCCCAGCGTGGCCACGCGCAGTGTCTCTGCAATGGCGCTGCTGGTCACGCCGAGGTCGGCGGCGCGCGCGAAATCGGGGCGTACCGCGATCTCCGGGCGGATCAGGCTCGCGGTCGAGGTGATGTTGCCGAGGCCGGGGATGGTGCGCAGGTCGCGCTCCACGGCGCGGGCGGCGGTGGTCAGAGCGTTCGGGTCGTCGCCGGACAGCGCGAGGATGTACTTCTCGCCGGAGCCGCCCAGGCCCACGGTGCTGCGCACGCCGGGCAGCGACTCCAGCGCGGTGCGGATCTGGTTCTCGATGACCTGCTTGCGGGGGCGGTCACCGCGCGCGTCGAGCTGGATCGTGAGCGTGGCCTTGCGCGTCTCCGGCGTGCCGAAGTTGGCGAAGGGATCGCCGCCCGCGCTGCCACCGGCCACGGTGGTGTAGACGCTGCGCACGTGCTTGATTTCCATCACGCGCCGGCGCGCCTCTTCGGCCGTGGCCGTGGTCTGCGCCAGCGTGGCACCGGGTGCGAGCGAGATGTAGACCTGCGTCTGCGAGTTGTCGTCGGGCGGGATGAAGCCGGTCTTGAGCAGCGGGATCATCGCCAGCGAACCGAAGAAGAACAGCGTGGCCAGCACCATCGTCTTGAAGCGGTTGTGCATGCACCAGCCGACCGTGCGCATGTACACGCGCAGCCATGCCGGCTCCTTTTCCTGCGTGACGATGGGCTTGAGGATGTAGGCCGCCATCATCGGCGTGAGCACGCGCGCCACCACCAGCGAGGCGAACACCGCGAGCGATGCGGTCCAGCCGAACTGCTTGAAGAATTTGCCCGCCACGCCGCTCATGAACGCGGTCGGCAGGAACACGGCGATGAGCGTGAAGGTGGTGGCGATCACGGCCAGGCCGATCTCGTCGGCTGCCTCCATCGCCGCTTCATACGGCGACTTGCCCATGCGCAGGTGGCGCACGATGTTCTCGACCTCGACGATGGCATCGTCCACCAATATCCCGATCACCAGAGACAAGGCCAGCAGCGAGATGACGTTGACCGAGAAGCCCAGCAGGTACATGCCGATGAATGCGGGGATCACCGACATCGGCAAGGCCACGGCCGACACGAAGGTCGCGCGCCAGTCGCGCAGGAACAGCCACACCACCAGCACCGCCAGGATCGCGCCTTCGTAGAGCAGGTGCAGCGAGCCTTCGTACTCTTCCTCGACCGGCTTGACGAAGTTGAAGGCCTCGGTGAGCTGGATGTCAGGGCGCTCCGCGCGCATCTCGCCGAGCGCCTTCTGGATGGCCGCGCCGACTTCGACTTCGCTGGAACCGCGGCTGCGCGCCACTTCGAAGCCGACCACCGGCTTGCCGTCCAGCAGAGCGGCTGCGCGCGGCTGGGCGATGGTGTCGCTCACGCGCGCCACCTGGTCGAGCCGGATGCGTCGACCGTCCGACAGCGCGATCTGCAGGTCGGCGAGTTCATCGGCCGATTTGACCGTGGCGAGCGTGCGCACCGGTTGCTCGCTGCCGCCGAGGTCGGTGCGACCGCCGGCGCTTTCCGTCTGGACTTGGCGAAGCTGGCGCGAGATGTCGGCCGCGCTGGCGCCGAGCGCCTGCAGCTTGGCCGGGTCGAGGTCGACATGCACTTCGCGCGTGACGCCGCCGACGCGGTTGACCGCGCCCACACCCGGCAGCGCAAGCAGCTTCTTCGTGACGTCGTTGTCGACGAACCAGCTCAGCTCGGACGGGTCCAGCTTGCTCGACGAGATCGTGAAGGCGAGCACCGGCTGGGCCGCGAAATCGAGCTTGGTGACGACCGGGTCGCGCACGTCGGCGGGCAGGTCGGAGCGCACCTTCTGCACTGCCGAACGCACGTCGTCGACGGCTTCCTGCACCGGCTTCTCCAGGCGGAACTCGACGATCAGCGTGGCCGCGCCGTCCTGCACCTTGGTCGTGATGTGCTTCAGGCCCTGGATGGTGGCGATCGCGTTCTCGAGCTTGCGCGCGACATCCGTCTCGAGCTGCGATGGCGCGGCGCCGGGCAACGCGGCCGAGACCGTGACGGTCGGCAGGTCGATGTCCGGAAAGTTCTGCACCTTCATCGCGTTGAAGGACAGCAGCCCGCCGAAGGTGAGCAGCACGAACAGCATCACCGCCGGGATCGGGTTGCGGATGGACCATGCGGAGACGTTCATGGCTGGACCCCCGGGAGGCAAATACGGGAGCGGACTTGACCGTACGCGAAAGTCGCGAAGAAATGCGAAGGACGCGAAGGAAAGCCAGAAAATTTCTTCATGAATTCTTTTGCGTCCTTCGCGAAACCTTTGCGTCCTTCGCGTACGGCCAAATCCGAATTCACAAGCCTGTCCACGACCCGAACCTTCATTTGGCACCCCCGGCATCCACGACGCGCACCAGGTCGCCGTCGTTGAGGAAGCCGGCGCCTTGCACCACCACCTGCGCATCGGCCGGCAGCTTGGTGGTGATCTCGACGCGCTCGCCCACGCGGCGGCCGGTGTCGATCTTGAGTTGGCTCACGCGGTTGTCGGGCTGCAGCAGCAGCAGGAAGTTGAATCCGTCGCGCGGCACGATCGAGGCCTGCGGCACCGTCAGCGCATTGCTGCGACCGAGCTGGAAATCGCCGCGCGCGAACATGCCGGCCTTGATGGCGCTGTTCTGCTGCAGGTTGGGCATGTCCACGTAGACGATGGCCGCGCGCGTCTGCGGGTCGACCATCGGCGACACCGCGCGCACCTTGCCCTGCACCTGCGCGCCGCTGGCGCTGGTGACGCTGGCGGGCGTGCCGACCGGGACGCGGCCCAGTTCGGCCGAGGTGACTTCGGCACGCCATTCGAGGCGGCCCTGCCGGATCAGCTTGAACAGCTCGGTGCCCGCAGCGACGACGCTGCCGACAGTAGCCGTGCGCGAGGAGATCACGCCGTCGTCGGGCGCCAGCACCTGCGTGTTGCGGCCACGCACCTGCTGTGCGGCGAGCACGGCCTCGGCGGCTTCGACGCGGGCCTTGGCAGTCTGTGCGGCAGTGGTGTACTGGTTGATCTGCTGCTGGCTCAGGGCGCCGGTCTTCTCGAGCGTGCGCGCCCGATCAGCCGTGCCGGCCGCGTCGGCCGCGGTGGCGCGGGCTTCGGCGAGCGAGGCCTTGGCCTGCGCCACGTCGGCGTTGATCGTCTCGGGCTCGAAGGTGGCGAGCACCTGGCCGCGCTTGACCGTGTCGCCGACATTCACTCGGACTTCGGCAAGGCGCAGGGCGTTCGATTCGGAACCGACACTGGCCTCCTGCCACGGCATGACGTTGCCGTTGGCGGCGAGCGTGTCGGTCAGTTCGGCGGACTCGGGCTTGGCGACCGTGACCGTCAGCGTGGGCCGTGCCGGCGGGGCGCCGTGCTTGGTGCTGGCCGAGCTGGCGGTGCCGGGCGCGGCGGGCTGGTCGGCCTTCTTGCGCATCATGAAGAAGCCTGCGGCGACGACGACCAGCAGCACGACGGCTGCGACGATGAGAGTGGGACGTTTGATGTTCATTGCGACTTCGAGGATGTCGTTTCTTGTTGGCTGATGGCGGTGGCGCCGTCGGGCCGGACCCAGCCGCCGCCCATCGCGCGGTACAGCGCGACCCAGGCGTCGGCGCGCTCCTGCTGCAACTGCACACGGGCGGTGAGTGCGCTGATCAACAGGCGACGCGAGGTCTCCAGGTCGAGCAGGCTGGCCAGGCCGCTTTGGTAGCGCGCCTGCATGGCGTCGAGCGAGGCCTGGTAGTTCTGCACCGCCACGTCGGCATCGTCGGCGCGGCGGGTGGTGCTGTCGAGGTTGAGCAGCGCCGTTTCGACTTCACGCACGGCCTGCCGCACGTTGCCGCGATAGACCGAGGCTGCCTCGTCATAGCGCGCTGTCGCCGCGTCGACGTTGGCTTTCAGAGCGCCGCCATCGAAGATCGGCACCGTGAGCTGCAGCGGGCCGATGTTCCAGGTGTCGAGCGTCTCCTTGAAGCCCTGGGTACGGAGCTGCAGCTTGCCGACGGTGCCGGTGAGCGACAGGCTCGGGTAGCGCGCGCGCTGCGCCTCGCCGACCGAGGCGCTGGCCGCCGCGACGTCGAGTTCGGCCGAATACAGGTCGGGCCGTTGCGCCAGGGCTTCGGCGGGAACGCTGTCGATCGCATGGGTCTTGGGAAGCGCGCGGTCGGCGGGCGTGGCGGCCATCTTCTGCTCGATCACGTTGGCGTCGAGGCCGGTCAAGGCGACCAGTCCGGCGCGCACCACGGCGCACTGCGAGGTCTGCAGCTTGAGCCGGTTGGATGCGTCGGCGGCACTGGCACGCGCCAACGCGGCATCAGCGGGCGCCGTGAAGCCGGCGCGCATCGAGAGTTCGGTCAGGCGTGCGGTCTCCGCGCGCGATGTCGCGTCGTTCTCTGCCACCGTCACGAGTTGCTCGCAGGCGCGTTCGTTGAAGTAGAGGTTGGCCGTGTCGGCGGCCACGGACACGCGCGCCTGGTGCCACCGCGCGTCCGCGCCGGCGAGGCGCAGCGTGCTGGCGTCACGCCCGGCGCGCAGCTTGCCGAACAGGTCGAGTTCCCAGCTGGCCTGCAAGCCGGCCTGGTAAGTGGTGACGATGGGCGTCGCGGTCGAGCCGCCGCTGGTGGTCGCCGCGCTGCCGAAGCCGCTGGTGCCCGCGAATTGCGAGTTGCCGCGCGAGGCCGACGCCGTACCTGCGAGGTTGGGCAGCAGGGCCGCGCCTGCCGCGATGCTGCTCGCGCGCGCTTCGCCGACGCGTGCCGCGGCGCTGGCCAGGGTCGGGCTCGCGTTCTGGGCTGCGTCGATCAATTCGACCAGCAATGGGTCGTCGAGCTGACGCCACCATTCGGTCATCACGCGCACCGAGCCGCCGTGGGGCAGGGCGGCCGACGCACCGGCCGCCGGCAACGGTGAATGCCATTGCGCGGGCAGGGGCGCACCGATGTTGGCCGGTGGCCGCGTCAGGCTGCAGGCGCTCAGCGCGAGCGCCGCGATGGGCAGGCAGGCGGTCGAACCGATCCGTCTCAATCTGCGAAGGCTCATAGGATCTTGCTGGACTTCTTCTTGGGAGCGATGGGCGCCCGCTGGGGTTGGGATTCGGGCACGCCGGCGCGGCGTTGCGCCTCCGAGGCAACGAGCGCCAAAGCGTACTGGACAAGGCGCTCGGCCCATGTATCGATATGCGATGGCGTGCGTAGGAGCGGTGGCCGGATTTCGCCGATGACGTCCTGCATCACGAAGAGCTGGATGGCGAGGCCGGTCACCGAGAAGGCGAGGCGGTGCATGTCGTCGTCGGCCCTGTTCGCGGGCACGCCGAGGTGCTTGCATATCAAGGCCACGAGCGCGTCGTGCGGCTCCTTGAGGTCGCGGTCGAGTTCCATCTTCCACTGGCTCGTGGGCTCGATGAGTTCGCGCATGTGCAGGCGCATGCACTGCCGCGCGGTTTCACTGTCTTTCAGCGGCGCGACGTAGCCGGTCATGAAGATGCGCAGCGCTTCTTCCAGCGAAAGTCCGGGCGCGGTGAAGTGCGAAATGAGTTCGCCAGCATCGCCGCCCATGGGCTCGGAAAAGGTCGCCGCATAGAGGCCGGCCTTGTCGCCGAAGTAGTAGCTGATGGCGGCGATGTTCGCGCCCGCTGCCTGGGCGATCTCGCGCGTGGAGGTCTTGGCGAAACCCTTTTCCGCGAAGAGGGCGAGGGCGGCGTGCAGGATGCGGCCGCGCGCCTCCACGCCGTCGGAACGTGTTGGGTGGGGTGGCTGGGAAGCGACAGGCATGGGGACCGTATTGGAACAGATAAATCAATCGTTTGATTGACTTAACCCGCACTCGCATGGGGCCTTCCTTGAAAGTCCCGGTCCGCGATGAACGCTCGCCCGGCGCACACGGCAGCCCGCGTCCCTGCGAAGATCGGGCGATGCAAACGGAGATCCACACGGAGAAAGCCGAGCCCTCTGCCAGGCCGCCGCGGCGCGACCGGATCTTCATCAGCTACCGCCGCGCCGACAGCGCTGGCCATGCCGGACGCCTGAAGGACGACCTCACGCGCATCCTGGGGGACCGGGTGTTCATGGATGTGGCCGACATTGCGCCCGGCGCGGATTTCGAGCGCGTGCTGCGCGGCGAACTGGCTTCGTGCGGCGCGGTGCTCGCGGTCATCGGCGCGCAATGGCGTGAAGCCCTGGACGTGCCGCGCGAGGGCCAGGACTATGTGCGCCTGGAGCTGGCACACGCGCTCGCGCAGGCCGATGTGTCCGTGGTTCCGGTCCTCATGCAGGGGGCGAGCCTGCCGGCTGCAGGAGAACTGCCGGCCGACCTGCGACCGCTGGTGCAGCGGCAGGCCACGGTGATCCGGGACGACCGCTGGAAAGACGACGTCGCGAACCTGGCCCGCGAATTGAGAAATGCGCTCAAGCTCGCCCGGGTTCCAATGGAATGGGTCGCAGCAGGCGGGCTCGTGGTGGCCGCCCTGGCTGCGTCAGCGGCCTGGCTGGCGTTGAAGTCGCCACCGGCGCCCGCCGCGTTCGATCGCGATCGAGCCCATGAAATCACCTTGGCCGCGACCCCGAAGGCCGTCGCTGCGTGCAAGCCCGCCAAGGACCTGGCGGGCGAGTGCCCCCTGGTCTTCAGCTTCGCGCCAGACGGCAGCGTGCGCAATGTGTACTTCGCGTCGGGCTATTGCGAAATGAAGGCGCCGCCATTCGGCGACTGCATGGTCGAGAAGCTCTCGGCCGTCCGGATCCCGCCCTTCGACAACGTCGACGAAGCCGAAGTGGGGCTGAACCTGGTCATCGACAAGGACGGCTCGGCGAAGGCCGCCGTCGACGAGTGATGCAATGAAATGTCGTCCGCTTCAGCAGCAGCGGCCCCTGCCCGTACCGTACCTCGCCTGCTGCCGCTCCCGGAAGAAGGCCTCGTAGTTCATCGGCTCGCGGTCGGGGTGCGTGGTCTTCATGTGGGCCACGTAGGTGTCGTAGTCCGGCACGCCGACCATCAGGCGCAGCGTCTGCGTCAGCGTGCGGGCCAGGTAGCGGCCGGCTTCGGGGAGCGAGGTGTTCATCGCTGCCTCATCCGGCCGACGGCGCCGGCTCGAACGGCGTCTCGCGCGTGGTTGGCCGGTTCGCGGCGCGGGCCGCGAGCGAGGTCTTCACGCTGTAGAACAGCACGCTCAGCACTACGAAGATGAACACGGCGCACAGCGCCGCGTCGAGCCGGTCGTTGAAGATGATGCGCGACATGGCCTCGGGCGTCTTGGCCGGCGCCATCAGCGTGCCTTGCGCCAACGCTTCGGCGTACTTGCCGGCATGCGACAGGAACCCGACCTTCGGGTCCGCCGAGAAGATCTTCTGCCAGCCGGCCGTCAGCGTGCAGATCAGCAGCCAGGCCGCGGGCGCCATCGCCACCCATGCATAGCGCTCGCGCTTCATGCGGAACAGCACCACCGTGCCGAGCATCAGCGCCACGGCCGCGAGCATCTGGTTCGAGATGCCGAACAGCGGCCACAAGGTGTTGATGCCGCCCAGCGGATCGACCACGCCCTGGTAGAGGAAGTAGCCCCATGCAGCGACCGTCAAGGCGGTGGCGACCAGGTTGGCCGGCAGCGAGTCGGTCTTGGCCAGTGCCGGCACGAAGCTGCCGAGCAGGTCCTGAAGCATGAAGCGCCCGGCGCGGGTTCCGGCGTCGACGGCGGTCAGGATGAACAGTGCTTCGAACAGGATCGCGAAGTGATACCAGAAGGCCATCATCCCCTGGCCGCCAATCGCTTGCTGGAGGATGTGCGCCATGCCCACCGCCAGGGTCGGCGCACCGCCGGCGCGGCCCAGGATCGTGGTTTCGCCGACGTCCTTGGCCGTTTGCAGCAGCATGTCCGGCGTCACCGCGAAGCCCCAGCCCGAGATCACCTGCGCGACCGCATCCGGCGTGGAGCCGACCAGCGCCGCCGGGCTGTTCATCGCGAAGTAGATGCCCGGTTCGATGACCGAAGCCGCCACCAGCGCCATCACCGCGACGAACGATTCCGCCAGCATGCCGCCGTAGCCGATCAGCCGCATGTGGCTTTCGTTGTCGATCATCTTCGGCGTGGTGCCCGAGGAGATCAGCGCATGGAAGCCCGACACGGCGCCGCAGGCGATGGTGATGAACAGGAAGGGGAACAGGTTGCCCGACCACACCGGCCCGTTGCCTTGGGCGAACTGCGTGAAGGCAGGCATCTGCAAGGTCGGCGCGACGAACACGATGCCGATCGCGAGCGCGACGATGGTGCCGATCTTCAGGAAGGTCGAGAGGTAGTCGCGCGGCGCGAGCAGCAGCCACACCGGCAGCGTGGCGGCGACGAAGCCATAGCCGATCAGCATCCAGGTCAGTTGCTTGCCGTCGAAGGTGAAGAGCGGCGCCCAGTATTCGCTGTGGCTCACCGCCTGGCCGCCGAAGATGGCCAGCATGAGCAGCACGAAGCCGACCACCGAGATCTCGCCGATCTTGCCGGGCCGGATGTAGCGCAGGTAGATGCCCATGAAGATCGCCACCGGGATGGTCGCACCCACGGTGAAGGTGCCCCAGGGCGATTCGGCCAGCGCCTTCACCACGATCAGCGCCAGCACCGCCAGGATGATGATCATGATCATGAAGGTGCCGAACAGGGCGATCATGCCGGGGATGGTGCCCATCTCGGTCTTGACCAGTTCGCCGAGCGAACGGCCGTCGCGCCGCGTCGAGATGAAGAGGATGATGAAGTCCTGCACCGCACCGGCGAACACCACGCCGGCCAGGATCCACAGCAGCCCCGGCAGGTAGCCCATCTGCGCGGCGAGCACCGGGCCGACCAGCGGGCCGGCGCCGGCGATGGCCGCGAAGTGGTGGCCGAACAGCACCTTCTGGTCCGTCGGCACGTAGTCCAGACCGTCGTTGTGGCGATGCGCTGGCGTCTTGCGACTCGGGTCCACGCCCAGCACCGTGTTGGCGATGAACAGGCTGTAGTAGCGGTAGGCGATGAGGTAGACGCAGACTGCCGCGACCACGATCCACAACGCGTTGATGGACTCGCCTCGCGAGAGTGCGACCGTGCCGAGCGCAAAGGCGCCGAGCACAGCCACGACCAGCCAAACAAGGTGTTTTCCGATGTTCTGCATGTTTGTCTCCCCATGGATGGATTCGCATGGTTGATGAATTCCGCCGGGCCGTCAATCGTTCGTGTGGCGCCCCCGGTGACCGTTTGTGAGCGGGAGAGGCGTTCGCCGACATCGCCATGGCGCCGGCGGCTACGATCCGCGCCATGCCCACGCCTGCCTCAGCCACCGCGCTTCCGCTCGACGCGCACGCCATCCATGCATTGGCGGCCCGCTCGATGTTCCACCTGTTTTCCAGCATCAGCCAGGGCATGTTCCTGGTTGACCGCAGTGGTCGCATCGTCTGGGTCAACGAGGGCTACAAGCGCTTCCTGCCGGCGCTCGGGTTCTCATCGATCGACCAGTTCATGGGACAGATGGTCGAGGACGTGATCCCCAACACCCAGATGCGGCAGGTGCTGGAGACCGGCAAGCCGATCCTGATCGACCTGCTGACCAACAAGGCCGGCACCTTCGTGGTCAGCCGCATCCCGCTGCACGAGGAGCGCGAGGGCGATGAGGGCTATGTGCTAGGCGATGTGATCGGCGCGATCGGCATCGTGCTCTTCGACCATCCGGAGACCACGCTGCAGCCCTTGATCAGCAAGTTCGCGATGCTGCAGCGCGACCTCGACGACGCGCGGCGCGAACTGGCCACGCAGCGTGCCAACCCGCTGCTGCGGCAATCCACCGATGGGCAGCGGCGCGCCAAGTACACCTTCGCGAGCTTCATCGGCAGCAGTCCCGCGGCGGTGGACGTGAAGCGCCATGCGCGTCGCGCCGCACAGTCCTCGAGCCCGGTCCTGCTGCTCGGCGAGACGGGCACGGGCAAGGAGTTGCTGGCGCACGCGATCCACACGGCGTCGGCGCGCGCGAACGGGCCCTTTGTCAGCCTGAACATCGCGGCAGTGCCGGACACCTTGCTGGAAGCCGAGTTCTTCGGCTTTGCGCCGGGCGCGTTCACCGGTGCCGACCGCCGCGGGCGCGACGGCAAGTTCAAGCTGGCCGATGGCGGCACGCTGTTCCTCGACGAGATCGGCGACATGCCGATGAGCCTGCAGGCCAAGCTGCTGCGGGCGCTGCAGGAGGGCGAGATCGAGCCGCTGGGCTCCAACAAGCTCGTGGCCTTCGATGCGCGCGTCATCGCCGCGACCTCGCGCGACCTCCCGGCGCTGGTGCGCGAGGGCCGCTTTCGCGAGGACCTCTACTACCGGCTCAACGTGCTGCCCTTGCGCGTGCCGCCGCTGCGCGAGCGTCGTGGCGACATCCCTGCGCTGGTCGAGGCGCTGGGCGAAGACATGGCGCAGCGCAGCGGCGAGTCACCACCTGAACTCATGCCCGACGCGCTGGCCCTGCTGGCGGCGCAGCACTGGCGCGGCAACACGCGCGAACTGCGCAACGTGCTGGAGCAGGTCGCGATGCGCAGCGACTCGACGCGCATCGATGCGGCGGAAGTCAAGCGCGTGCTCGCCGAGACGGGCCTGGAGCAGATCGCGACGCCCGAAGCGCCGGCGTCCATCCCGCAGGGCGATGATGAAACCCTCCTGCGGCCGCTGGCCGACCAGATCGCCGACCTGGAGGCCCGTGCCATTGCTGCGGCCATGGCAAAGACCGGTGGCAACAAGCTGGCGGCATCGCGGCTGCTCGGCATCTCGCGCGCCACCTTGTATGCGCGGATCACGCAGCCTGGCGCAGGGTAGGGAAGCGCGGCGCGGCGGCTGTCGGGGCGCTGGAAAACCCTGTATGTCTTCCATGCAAATGTCTGAGTAGCAGACACTTGTTTGTCTGAAAACCCATAGCGGCTGGCGCGTTACAAGGAGGAACCCCTTGTAATCAAACGTCTCCGGCCTGGCATGAACTGTGCAATATTCAGCCATTCCAACCAGGAGACCTGATCCATGAACCGTCGCAGCCTCGTCGCGATCGCAGCCCTCGGCGCCATCGCAGCCGCCGCTTCCGCACCGGCCCTTGCCCAGTCCGGCAAGGACATTCGCATCGCCCACATCTACAGCAACACCGGCCCGCTGGAAGCCTACGGCAAGCAGACCGCGATCGGGTTCAACCTGGGCCTCGAATACGCGACCGAGGGCACCATGATGGTCAACGGTCGCAAGATCGTCGTGATGGAAAAAGACGACCAGGGCAAGCCGGACGTCGCCAAGTCGCTGCTCTCCGCCGCCTACAGCGACGACAAGGCCGACCTGGCCGTGGGCACCTCCTCGTCGGGCGCTGCGCTGGCGATGCTGTCCGTGGCCGAGGAATACAAGAAGCTGCTGGTCGTCGAGCCCGCGGTTGCCGACTCGATCACCGGCGACAAGTGGAACAAGTACATCTTCCGCACCGCGCGCAACAGCTCGCAGGACGCGATCAGCAACGCGGTCGCGCAGGACAAGGACGGCACCTCGATCGTGCTGCTGGCCCAGGACAACGCCTTCGGCCGCGACGGCATGACCGCGTTCAAGGAGTCGATCAAGAAGGCCAAGGTGGTGGGCGAGGAGTACCTGCCGCCCGCTACCACGGATTTCACCGCCGCGGCGCAGCGCATCCTCGACAAGTTCAAGGGCACGGCCGGTCGCAAGGTCGTCTACATCGTGTGGGCCGGCGCGGCCAACCCGTTCAAGGTGTCGGACCTGGGCCTGAAGAGCAACGGCATCGAGATCGCGGGCGGCGGCAACATCCTGCCGGCACTGGTCAACTACAAGCCCTTCCCGGGCATGGAAGGCTCGATCTACTACTACTTCGGCATCCCGAAGAACCCGGTCAACGAGTGGCTCGTGTCGAACCACTACAAGAAGTACAAGGCACCGCCGGACTTCTTCACCGCCGGCGGCTTCGCGGCGGCGACGGCCATCGTCACGGCGCTCAAGAAGACGGGCGGCGACACCAACACCAACAAGCTCATCTCGACCATGGAAGGCATGAGCTTCGACACGCCCAAGGGCAAGATGACCTTCCGCAAGGAAGACCACCAGGCGATGCAGTCGATGTACCACTTCAAGATCAAGGTGGACCCGGCGTTCGCGTGGGGCGTGCCGGAGCTGGTGCATGAGATCAAGCCGGAAGAGATGAACATTCCGATCAAGAACAAGCGTTGATCGACAGGCAAGGCAGCCCAATGCGGACTTGACCGTACGCGAAGGGCGCGAAGGTACGCAAAGGACGCGAAAGAAATCCAAAGGGAAATCCTCGGATGTCCTTTTGCGTCCTTCGCGGAACCTTCGCGTCCTCTGCGTCCGGATGTCCGATCCCGAATTTCAGATGCTCGAAACCAAAGACCTGACCATCCGCTTCGGCGGCCACGTGGCCGTGAATGCGGTGTCTTGCGCCTTCGCGCCCGGGACACTGACGGCCATCGTCGGGCCGAACGGCGCCGGCAAGACGACCTACTTCAACCTGATCTCGGGCCAGCTCAAGGCGAGCGCGGGCACGGTGTCGCTCGATGGCAAGTCGCTGTCGGGCATGTCGCCCTCGGCGCGCACGCATGCGGGGCTGGGGCGGGCGTTCCAGCTCACCAACCTGTTCCCCAATCTCACGGTGCTGGAGAATGTGCGGCTCGCCGTGCAGGCCACGCGCGCCGGGGCGCATCGCCACGGGCTCAATCTCTGGAGCATCTGGAGCGACCACAAGGCACTGACCGCGCGGGCCGATGAATTGCTCGCGCAGATCAACCTCAAGGCCAGGGAACACGCAACCGTCGCCAGCCTTCCGCATGGCGACCAGCGCAAGCTCGAAGTGGCCTTGCTGATGGCGCTGGAGCCCAGGGTCTTCATGTTCGACGAACCCACGGCCGGCATGAACGCGGCCGAGGCGCCGGTCATCCTCGACCTGATCCGGCAATTGAAGAAGGACAAGACCAAGACCATCCTGCTGGTCGAGCACAAGATGGACGTGGTGCGCGAGCTGGCCGACCGCATCATCGTGCTGCACAACGGCACGCTGGTGGCCGATGGCGAGCCGGCCGAAGTGATTGCCTCCCCGGTGGTACAGGAAGCCTACCTGGGCATCGCGCCGAAGGAGGCCGCATGAACAACCTGCTCGAACTGAGCGGCGTGCACACGCACATCGGGGCGTATCACATCCTGCATGGCGTCGACCTGGCCGTGCCGAAGGGGCAACTCACCATGCTGCTCGGCCGCAACGGTGCCGGCAAGACGACCACGCTGCGAACCATCATGGGCCTGTGGCACGCATCGCAGGGCACGGTGCGCTTCGCCGACAAGGACATCACGCAAATGCAGACGCCGCAGATCGCGGCGCTCGGCATGGCCTACGTGCCCGAGAACATGGGCATCTTCTCCGACCTCACGGTGAAGGAAAACATGCTGCTCGCCGCGCGCGGCGCAAAGAATGCGGCGCAGATGGACGATGCGCGGCTGAAGTGGATCTTCAAGCTGTTCCCCGCGGTGGAGAAGTTCTGGAACCACCCGGCCGGCAAGCTGTCGGGCGGCCAGAAGCAGATGCTGGCCGTGTCTCGCGCGATCGTCGAGCCGCGCGAACTGCTGATCGTCGACGAGCCGAGCAAGGGGCTGGCGCCAGCCATCATCAACAACATGATCGATGCCTTCGACGAGTTGAAGCGCAGTGGCGTGACGATCCTGCTGGTGGAGCAGAACATCAACTTCGCGCAGCGCCTGGGCGACTCGGTCGCGGTGATGGACAACGGGCGCGTGGTGCACAGCGGAAGCATGGCGGCGTTCTCGGCCGATGCGCAATTGCAGCAGTCGCTGCTGGGGTTGGCGCTATGAAAGCGATGGACTTCGACTGGAAGCCGCTGCTGCTCGTGCCGGTGCTCGCGCTCGTGGCGCTGCCGCTCACCGGCTCGTTCTCGACCTGGCTCACGCTCACCATCGCGGGCCTGGCGATGGGGATGATCATCTTCATCATCGCCTCGGGCCTCACACTGGTCTTCGGGCTGATGGACGTGCTGAATTTCGGCCACGGCGTATTCATTGCGCTGGGCGCCTACATCGCGACCACGGTGCTGGGCGGCCTGAGCGACTGGTCCACCGCCGACGCGCTGGGCCGCAACCTGATGGCGCTCGTGCCGGCGCTGCTGCTCGCGATGCTCGCGGCCGGGGCGCTGGGGCTGCTGTTCGAGCGCTTCATCGTGCGGCCGGTCTATGGGCAGCACCTGAAGCAGATCCTCATCACGATGGGCGGCATGATCATCGGCGAGGAACTCATCAAGGTGATCTGGGGCCCGGCGCAGTTGCCGCTGCTGCCGCCGGCGGCCATGGCCGGCACGGTGTTCTGGCTGGGTGCAGCCATCGAGAAGTACCGGCTGTTCGCCGTGGCCATCGGCCTCGTCGTGTTCGGCGCGCTGGCCTGGACACTGACGCGCACCAAGGTCGGCTTGCTGATCCGCGCCGGCGTGCAGGACCGCGAGATGGTCGAGTCGCTCGGCTATCGCATCCGGCGCCTGTTCATCGGCATCTTCGTCGTCGGCAGCGCCTTGGCCGGCCTGGGTGGCGTGATGTGGGGACTGTTCCAGCAGAGCGTCGTGCCGCAGATCGGCGCGCAGGTGAATGTGCTGCTGTTCATCGTCATCATCATCGGCGGCCTCGGTTCCACCGGGGGCGCGCTGATCGGCGCACTGCTGGTCGGGCTGATGGCCAACTACAGCGGCTTCCTGCTGCCCAAACTGGCGCTGTTCTCGAACATCCTGCTGATGGTCGGCATCCTGCTGTGGCGCCCGCAGGGCGTGTACCCGGTGGCCAATCGATGAACCCGTCGAAGTCGGACTTGTCCATTCCCGCATCCAGACATCCAGGCGTCCAGACATGCTGACAAGACTCCTCTCCAACGATGCGCCGCGCAGCCGCGTGCTCGCCGCATTGCTCGTCCTGGTGGTGCTGGGCCTGGCCTTCGCGCCCTTCATCTTTCCGGGCGTCAAGGCGCTCAGCGTCGCGGCCAAGGTGCTGGTGTTCATCGTGCTGGTGGCGAGCTTTGACCTGCTGCTGGGCTACACCGGCATCGTGAGCTTCGCGCACACGATGTTCTTCGGCATCGGCGCCTACGGCATCGCGATCTCGGCCACGCGGCTGGGTGCGGGGTGGGGCGCGATGGGGGTGGGGCTGGCTGGCGCGCTGCTGGTGTCGCTGGTGCTCTCGGTCGCGGTCGGCCTGTTCTCGCTGCGTGTGCGCGCAATCTTCTTCGCGATGATCACCCTGGCGGTGGCCTCGGCCTTCCAGACGCTGGCCTCGCAGCTCTCGGACTTCACCGGCGGCGAAGACGGGCTCACCTTCAAGCTGCCGGAGCTGATCTCGCCGAGCTTCGAATTCGCCGACGAGCCCTTCCTCGGCGTCTCGCTCGATGGCCGCCTGCTCTGCTACTACCTGCTGTTCGTCGTCGCAGTGGTGCTGGTGCTGGCGCTGCTGCGCATCGTTAATTCGCCGTTCGGGCGCGTGCTGCAGGCCATCCGGGAGAACGAGTTCCGTGCCGAGGCCATCGGCTACCGCGTGGTGGTGTACCGCACCACGGCGGCGGTGCTGTCGGCCTTGTTCGCGACGCTGGCGGGCGCCATGCTCGCCATCTGGCTGCGATACAACGGGCCGGACACGTCGCTGAGCTTCGAGATCATGGTCGACGTGCTACTGATCGTGGTGATCGGCGGCATGGGCACCGTGTACGGCGCGGTCATTGGCGCTACGCTGTTCGTGGTGGCGCAAAGCTATCTCCAGGACTTGCTGAAGCTCGGCAGCACTGCCGCGAGCGACCTGCCGTGGCTGTCGGCCCTGCTGTCGCCGGACCGCTGGCTGCTGTGGCTCGGCGTGCTCTTCGTTCTCTCCGTCTACTACTTCCCGACCGGCATCGTCGGCCGGCTTCGCACAAGGGCCTCCCGATGAACGCTCCTTCCTCCCCGCCTTCCTCCCACTACGTCCAACTCATCGGCCGGGAGATCCACTACATGGACTGGGGTCCGCGCGACGGCGAGGTCGTCATCGCGTGGCACGGCCTCGCGCGCACCAGTCGCGACATGGATGAACTCGCGCAGCACTTTGCCGAGCGAGGCTTCCGCGTGCTGTGCCCCGACACCATCGGCCGCGGGCTGAGCCAATGGAGCCCCGCGCCGGACGACGAATACCAGCTCTCGTTCTATGCACAACTGGCCGATGCCTTCTGCGATGCCTTGCACCTCGACCGCCTTCATTGGGTCGGCACATCGATGGGCGGCGCGATCGGCATGGTGTGCGCGTCGGGCCTGGCGCAACCCCGCATGAAGCAGCGCATCCGAAGCCTGGTCATCAACGACACCGCGCCGGAAGTCGCAGCCTCGGCCATCGAGCGCATCCGCTCCTATGCGGGCAGCCCGCCGGCCTTCGACAGCGTGCTTGAACTCGAAGCCTTCTTCCGCACCGTCTACAAGCCCTACGGCTGGCTCAGCGATGCGCAATGGCGCCGGCTCACCGAGACTTCCACCCGCCGCCTGCCCGACGGTCGCGTCACGCCGCACTACGACCCGGCCATGGTGCGGCAGTTCATCGCCCATCCCGACGACTACCTGATCTGGACCCACTACGACGCGATCGAGGCGCCGGTGCTGTGCCTGCGCGGCGTCGACTCGGACCTGGTGCGACCAGAGACGATCGTCGAGATGCACGGTCGCGGCCCCGGTGTGCGGGGACGGCTGCAGGTCATCGAGGTGCCGGGTTGCGGCCATGCACCCGCGTTGAACGTGCCTGGGCATCTGGAGCCCATCGAGGCCTTTGTCCGCGCGGCGAGCTGAGGAAATTTGCCGTCACAATCGCGCGCCTGTTCACCACAAAGAGACCCCCATGCCCCTCTCCATGTACGACGCATCCGTCACCGTCTTCCTGCACAACCTGAACCAGCTCTCGCACCTGCTCGACAAGGGCCTGGCCCATGCCAGTGCCACCGGCATCGATCCCGCCACGCTCGTGGGCGCGAGGTTGGCCGAGGACATGCTGCCGCTGTCCGCGCAGATCAACATCGCCAGTGACACGGCCAAGCTCGCCGCGGCACGCCTGACCGGCATCGCCGCGCCGAAGTACGAAGACAACGAAACCACCTTCGCGGAACTGAAGGCCCGCATTGCGAAGACGCGTGAATGGCTACAGGGGCTGACGCGTGAGTCTTTTGCAGCCAGCGAGGAACGCCCGGTCAGCTTCAAGGCCGGCCCGACGGAATTGAACTTCACCGGCCAGGGCTACCTGCTGCACTTTGCGTTGCCGAACTTCTTCTTCCACGTCACCACCGCCTACGACATCCTTCGGCACAACGGCGTGCCGATCGGGAAGCGCGACTATCTCGGCCGGGCCTGAGGCTCGCGGACGGCTGACACGGCCGACGCGAACGGCGCGTCCAGTTCCTCGGCCGTCACCGGGTGCAGCAGCACCCACAGGATGCGGCATTGGCCCGCCAGCATTCCGGTCAACAGCAGGATGCCGAGCGTGCCGAAGTCCTGTCGCGCTCCCATGATCGCGTCATACAGCAGCGTCGCCACTGCCCCCAGCGCGACGATGCAGGCAATCAACGCAAGAGCGGTGGCGGCGATCCTGAATGCGTGTTTCATGGGCATCAAGAATCTCCCGCGCGCCGCAAAGGGTCAATGTGCCGATTGGCTCAAGGCGTTGCAGGATGGCGTCTCTCTTTCGGCATAGCCGGACTACTACAAGCCGCTCTCGTCGTGAAATGAATCCAGGGTAAACACCAGTACGCCATCCTCGTGCTGATCCGAACTTCCTTCGAACGATGTTCAAAGGATTCTGACCATGACCAAACTCCTTCCTCGGCGCAATTTCTCGGCCGCCATGCTGGGCTTGGCGGCGATGCCGTGGTTCACGCTGGCTGCGTCGCCTGCAGGCGACCTGGGTGCCGCACCCGAGTTCACGGGCATCGACAAGTGGCTCAACTCGGCCCCACTCTCGATGCAGGGGTTGGCCGGCAAGGTGGTGCTGGTCGACTTCTGGACTTATTCGTGCATCAACTGCGTCAATACGCTGCCGCACGTCGTGCGCTGGTACGAGAAATACAAGGACCAGGGGTTCGTCGTGATCGGCGTGCACACGCCTGAGTTTGCGTTCGAGAAACTGACATCGAACGTCGAGGCGGCGCTGCAACGTTTCGATATCCGCTACCCGGTGGCGCAGGACAACGGCTTTTCGACCTGGAAGGCCTACGAGAACCAATACTGGCCTGCCTTCTACCTCGTCGACAAATCGGGCCACGTGCGTCGCAAGCACTTCGGCGAAGGCCAGTACGCGGAGATGGATGCGGCCATCCAGTCGCTGCTCGCGCAACCGGCCGGTGGCTGACCCTCACTGAGCGCCGGTGGGCCACCCGAGCAGGTTCCGCTCGGCGATGCCGGCCAGCGCAGTAATCCATGCATGGCTGTCGTTGAGGCAGGGGATGTAGTGAAACTCCTTGCCGCCCGAGGTCAGGAACGCATCCCGTCCTTCCATCGCAATCTCCTCCAGCGTCTCCAGGCAATCCGCCGGGAAACCGGGGCACATCACATCGACGCGGCCGACGCCCGCCGCGCCCAGCGCACGCAGCGTCGGCTCGGTATAGGGCTCCAGCCACGTCGCGCGGCCGAAGCGCGACTGGAAGGTGAGGCGGTACCGGTCAACCGGCAAGCCCAGCCGCTCGGCCAGCAGGCGCCCCGTTTCAAGGCACTGCGCCTGGTACGGATCACCCAGTTGCACGTTGCGCGCCGGAATGCCGTGAAAGCTCATCACCAACTGGTCGGGCGGGCCGTGGTGCTTCCAGTGCGCCTGCACGCTGGCGGCCAGCGCCTCGATGTAGAGCGCGTCATCGTGGTACTGGTTGACGAAGCGGAACTCGGGCACACGGCGCACCTCGCGGCTCCAGTCGCCCACCGCATCGATCACGCTGGCCGTCGTGGTCGCGGAATACTGCGGATAGGCCTGCAGCACCAGCACTCGCGTCACGCCTTCGGCCTTGAGCGCATCGAGTTGCGCGGCGATCGACGGATTGGCATAGCGCATCGCCTCGACCACCTTCACGCGATGGCCGCGTTCGCCGAGCCAGCCCTGCAGCATCACGGCCTGCTTGCGCGTCCACGTCTTCAACGGCGAGCCCTCGGGCGTCCACACGCTTGCATACTTGGCGGCCGACCTGGATGGCCGCGTGCGCAGGATGATGCCGTGCAGGATCAGCGACCACAGCAGCCTGGGTATCTCGACCACGCGCGGGTCGCTCAGGAAATCGGCAAGGTAGGTTCTTACGGCGGCGGCGGTGGGCGCGTCGGGCGAGCCAAGATTGCACCAGAGCACGGCAACGCGCTCGTCGGCAGGAGAAACTGCAGGCGGTTCGGGGCGAAAAGGCATGGGGTATTCTGGCGCATGACCTCCGCGACCCTGGCCCCGCCGCTCGATGTGAAGCGCATTGCGGGCATCACCCTCGACCTCGACGACACCCTCTGGCCGATCTGGCCCACCATCGAATACGCAGAGCGCACGTTGCACAAGTGGCTGGAAGCCGCAGCGCCCCGGACCGCGGCCTTGCTGCTCACCCCCGGCGTGATGCGCGAATTGCGCGAGGCCACGGAGAAGGAGCGCTCGGATCTCGCACACGACATGAGCCTGATGCGCCTGGAGTCGATCCGCGCCGCGCTCAAGCGCGCCGGCGAAGACCCGGCGCTGGCCGAGCCGGCCTTCGATGCGTTCTTTGCGGCGCGCCAGCGGGTCAAGCTCTACGACGATGCATTGCCCGCGCTGCGATGGCTCAGCGAACGCTATCCGCTCGTGGCCATTTCCAACGGCAATGCCGACATCCATCTCACTGGCGTCGGGCGCTGGTTCCGCACCGCGTTCAGCGCGCGCTCGTTCGGCAGCGGCAAGCCGCAGGCGCCGATCTTCCGAGCCGCCGCCGCATCGATCGGGCTGCTGCCGCGCGATGTGCTGCATGTGGGCGACGACGCGGAACTCGACGTGGTCGGCGCGCTGAATGCCGGCATGCAGGCAGCCTGGCTGGTGCGCGACGAGCGGCCCTGGGTGCATGGAATGCATCCGCAACTGATCGTGCCGAATCTTCATGCGCTTTGCGCGGCGCTGGAGCCTGGGCCGAACTGAATCGGCCCGCCCGTCGATCCGGCTTGCTCAGGACAACGCCGAAACGGCCGCGATGGCTGCGAGCACCGCGCCTTCCAGCGTCGCGGGATAGGGGCCTTCGACGTAGTCGCCACAGGCGCGCAGGCCCGGTGCGATCGCCATGGCCGGGCGCTCGAGGCCGGGCGTGCAAGCAAAGGTCGCGCGCTTGTCGATGACGGTTTGCAGTACGCGCGGATCGGCGCAGCCCAGTTGCGCAACGGCTTGGGCGCAGACCTGGGCCTCCAGCGCGGCGCGTTCGGTCCCGCTGGCGCTGACCACCATGGCCCACACGCCCGTATCGCCGCATAGCTGCGATCGGTCGAACACGAATTGCGCGGGCGCATCCGGCGTCGAGCGCAGTGCCAGCATCGGTTCCGCCAGCCGATGCCCGCCTTCGAGGTAGATCGTCGCGATGGCTTCGAAGCGCAGCGCGCGAGCCTGGGCACACCAGGCGCTGTTGCCGACCCCGCTGCCTTCCACCACGCGAGCCGCTTCGCCCGGTGGGCAGGCGAGCAAGACCGCATCGAAGCCCTCGCCATCGACCTGCCAGGCGCCCGCTGCGGGCGCGATCGTCTGCACGCGATGGCCGACCGCAATGCGGCCGCCGCGTTCGCCGATCCAGCGTGCCGCGGCGTCGGGGAACAACGCGCCCAGGTCCTGCCGCGGCAGCAGCAGGTTGGAGCCGCCGCTCATGCCGAACATCGCATCGCGCAATACCCGCAGGAAGACCTGCCCGCTGGCCTGCGCCGTCGGCGTGTTGAGCGCGGAAACGCAGAGCGGATCGACCATCTCTTCGCGCACGCGCGGTGTGAGGCCGGTGCACAAATCGGCGACGGACAGGGAGGCATCGCAGCGAAAACCCGCACGCTGCCAGCCGACGGCGATTCGCAGCAACGCGAGCTTGTCGCGCCACGACCAGCCGCGCACCGCGAGGATGCCAGCCAACGCATCGATCGGCGCGGGCAGCTTCGGCAGGCGCAAGCCGTTGCCGTCGGGGAACACCATCGCCAGCGGCGTGCGCAGCAGGGCCTTTTCGACATCGATGCCCACGTGCCGCATCAGCCGCAAGGTCTGCGCATAGGCGCCGATCATGATGTGCTGGCCGCTGTCGAGCGTGATGGGAGTGCCATTGCCAAGCGTCGCCTGCACGGCGCGCGCGCGGCCACCGAGGGTGTGCGCGGTTTCGAAGACATGGACTTGATGGCCCGCCGCAATCGCTTCGACTGCGGCGGCGAGGCCGGACCAGCCGGCGCCGATGATGGCTATGCGCTGGGTCACCGGCCCTTGCCCTCACCCCGACCCTCTCCCGCTTGCGGGAGAGGGAGGAATACCGAAGTCACATGCGGCCCAGGGCTTGTACGCGCCATGCGAGCCACAGCTTGCGCACGGGCGTCAGGCTCACGCGCTGGTTCAGCACCTGGAAGTTGTCGCCCTCGATCTCGCGCAGCAGCGTGCGATAGATGCTGGCCATCATCAGGCCGGGCTTCTGCGTGCGCCGGTCGGCGGGGGGCAGCAGCGCCAGCGCCTCGTCGTAGGCCGCATGGGCGCGCGCGGCCTGGAACTTCATCAGCGCGACGAAGCGCTCGGAGTACACGCGGTTGAGCAACTCGTGCGCCTTCACATCGAACTGCTGCAGCTCATTCACCGGCAGGTAGATGCGGCCTCGCATCGCGTCTTCGCCCACGTCGCGAATGATGTTGGTCAACTGCAGCGCCAGGCCCAGCTTGTGCGCGTACCCGGTGGTGCTTTGCTCGGTCTGGCCGAAGATGCGCGCAGCCACCTCGCCGACCACGCCGGCCACCAGGTGGCAGTACTGCGCGAGGTTGGGAAACGCGAGGTAGCGCGTCTGTTCCAGGTCCATCTGGCAGCCGTCGATGACCTGCTGCAATTGCCGCGCCTCGATGCCGAATTCGGCGGCGCAGGGCATCAGCGCCTTCATCACCGGATGGCTTGGCTGGCCGGCAAACGCCTGCGCCACCTCGGTGCGCCACCAGGCGAGCTTGGTGGCCGCGACGCCGGGGTCGCGCACTTCGTCGACCACGTCGTCGACCTCGCGGCAGAAAGCATAGAAGGCCGTGATGGCCGCACGGCGCGGCTTCGGCAGGAAGAGGAAGGCGTAGTAGAAGCTGCTGCCCGATGCGGCGGCTTTTTGCTGGACGTATTGCTCGGGCGTGGTCATCGTGAATCCGGGGTCATTGCCCCCAATTGTCAACGACGCGCTGCGCTTACATCAGCATCGCGCGCCAGGCCAGCAGCGGCGCGTCCGTCGCCCCGACGGTCGGGCGATGGCGCAGCGTGTCGAAGTCCAGCGCCTCGATCTTGTCGAGGATCCGCAGCCCGCCCTGCACCACGAGGCGCAGCTCCCAGCCCATGCGTCCCGGCACGCGGTGCACCAGCGGCGCGCCCTGCTGCATCAGCTCGCGCGCCCAGGCGACCTCGGCGGCGATCAGCTTCTTCATGGCTTGCGACGGCGGCACGGCGGAGGCCGCAGTGAAGGCCTTGAGCTTGCCCGGCTTCACGCGATGCGCCGCGCAATCGGCCAGCGGAAAGTACAGGCGGCCCCGCGGCAGGTCCACGCTCGGGTCCTGCCAGAAATTGATGAGCTGCAACGATGTGCAGATCGCATCGCTTTGCGTCTGCGACACCGGCTCATGGATGTCGAACAGGTGCAACATCAGCCGCCCGATCGGGTTGGCCGAGCGCGAGCAATAGTCGAGAAGCTGGGCGCGGTCGATGTAGTCGGTGCCGTCGCGGGATTTCTCGATGTCCTGCGCGAAGGCAGAGAGCAGGGCGGCCAGCAGCGGCTCCGGCAGTGCGAAGTCGTGCATCGCCTTGGCCAGCGGGCCGAACACCTCGGGCCAGCGGGCCGAAACCTTGCTGCCGCGCGCCACGGCGCGCAGGTCGGCGCGATACGCCTTCAGCTGGGCCAGCCGTTCATCGGCGGAGGCATCGCCTTCGTCCGCGATGTCGTCGGCCGTGCGCGCGAAGCCATAGATGGCCGTGATGGGAGGTCGCAGCCGCGGCGGACAGAGCAGCGAGGCGACGGGGAAGTTTTCATAATGTTCAGCCACGCGGCGGATTGTCGGGCACGGCTGTACCATCCCTGCGCACATGACGTCCTCGGCCACGCCTTCCCAATCCGGCCACGCGGGTCATGGCGGCGGATCGCTGGGCGTGATGGTGGCGGCCCTGGGTGTGGTCTTCGGCGACATCGGCACCTCGCCGCTCTATGCCTTCAAGGAAACGCTGAATCCGGAGCACGGCGTCGCCTTCACGCCCGATGCGGTGCTGGGCCTGTTGTCGCTGATCTTCTGGGGCTTGACGGTGGTCGTCACCTTCAAGTACGTGATCTTCGTGCTGCGTGCGGACTACGACGGCGAAGGCGGCATCCTGGCCCTGCAGGCACTCGCGCGGCGCTCGGTGAAGGGTCCGCACACGCCCGCGTGGCTGTGGCGCCTCCTCGGCCTGCTGGGCCTGGTCGGCGCGGCCATGTTCTACGGCGACAGCCTGATCACGCCGGCCATCTCGGTGCTGTCGGCCGTCGAGGGGCTGGAGGTGGAGGCCCATGCATTGAAGCCTTTCATCGTACCGATCACCATGGCCATCCTGGTCGCGTTGTTCGCGGTGCAGCGCCATGGCACGCATGCGGTCGGCAAGGTGTTCGGGCCGGTCATGTTGCTGTGGTTCGTGGTGCTCGGCGTGGCCGGCCTGCTGCAAGTGCTGAAGCAGCCACAGGTGCTGGCGGCGCTCGATCCGAGCCGCGCAGCCGGGTTCCTGGTCACGCACCGGGCCCAGTCGCTCGCTGTGCTGGGCGCGGTGTTCCTGGCCTTCACCGGCGGCGAGGCGCTCTATGCCGACATGGGTCATTTCGGCGCCCGACCGATCCGCATTGCCTGGCTCTTCGTCGCGATGCCCGGGCTGGTGCTCAACTACTTCGGCCAGGGCGCGCTGGTGCTGGGCAACCCGGCCGCCATCGACAACCCCTTCTTCCGCATGTTCCCGTCGTGGGCCGTGCTGCCGATGGTGGCGCTGGCCGCGTTTGCCACCGTGATCGCGTCGCAGGCGGTGATCTCGGGGGCTTTCTCGCTCACCGCGCAGGCCATGCGCATGGGCTACCTGCCGCGCATGCGCATCGTGCAGACTTCCGGCGCCGCCATCGGGCAGGTCTACGTGCCCACCATCAACTGGCTGCTGATGGTGGGCGTGCTGCTGCTGGTGGTCGGATTCGGCAGTTCCAGCGCGCTGTCGGCGGCCTATGGCATCGCGGTCTCGATCACGATGGTCACCACGACCTTGCTGGCAAGCGTGGTGGCCTACGAGCTGTGGCGCTGGAACCGCGTGGCGGTGGTCGCCGGCGCCAGCGTCTTCGCCGCGATCGACCTGACTTTCGTGGTGGCCAACAGCCTCAAGGTGGCGCAAGGCGGGTGGCTGACGCTGGCCGTGGCGTTGTTGGTGATGATCTTGTTCACGACCTGGTCCAAGGGCCGGCGGCTGGGCCTGAAGGCAGCCGAAGCCCACCAGTTGCCACTGGAGCCCTTCATCGAATCGTTGGCGGGCCACATGCCGCACCGGGTCGGCGGCACGGCCGTGTTCCTGAATGCCGATGCGATCTCGGTGCCGCACGCGCTGCTGCACAACCTCAAGCACAACCAAGTGCTGCATGCGCAGGTGATCGTGCTGGTGGTGCATTCCAGCCCGACCCCGCGCGTCGATGCCGCCCATCGGATCGTGGCGCGCGACTTGGGCCACGGCATCTGGGCGGTGACAGCCAACCACGGCTTCATGGAGCGGCCCGACGTGCCTGAATTCGTGCGCATCTTTGCCTACCAGAAGGGGCTGGCCTGCGAGGCGATGAGCACGTCCTACTTCACTTCGCGCGCGTCGGTCACGCCTGGGCAGCTGCCAGGCATGAACCCGGTGCGTCAGGCGCTCTTCGGCTGGCTCCAGCGCAACGCGGGCAGGGCGTCGGACTATTTCGAACTGCCGGGTAATCGGCTGGTGGAGATGGGGCAGCGCAATTAGGGCCGTTCTCGCCAATCTGCCAACAGGGCCTCTTCGGAGGCCCTGTTTCATTCGGCCGATTGTTTGTCATTGACAAGGATTCGCGTTTACCCTAGATTACTAACCGCCCGGTCAGTAACTGGACCGATCCATTCCTGAGGGTTCCATGACCGAGACCGATTCGCGCCGCTTCCCAACCCTCCCCAGCAAGGTTTTCGCGCTCCTGCTGGCCACCACCGCGCTGGCCGGTTGCAGCAAGCCCGTTGCCACCGAAGAGCCGGTGCGTGCGGTGAAGGTCATGACCGTCGGCGCCAGCGCCTTCGGCACCGAACCCGAGTTCTCCGCCGAGGTCAGGCCCCGCATCGAATCGCGCCTGGGTTTTCGCGTGGCGGGCAAGATCACCCGGCGCCAGGCGGAAATCGGCCAGCAGGTGAAGGCCGGCCAGGTGCTGGCCCAGCTCGATCCGCAGGACTATCGCCTCGCCGCCGATGCCGCACGCGCCCAACTGGCCGCGGCCACGACCAATCGCGACCTCGCCGCGGCCCACCTCAAGCGCTACAAGGAATTGCGCGATCAGAACTTCATCAGCGGCGCCGACCTGGAGAACCGCGAGAACACCTTCAAGGCGGCGCAGGCCCAGTTCGAGCAGGCGCAGGCGCAGCTTTCGTCCCAAGGCAACCAGGCGAGCTACACGACGTTGGTGGCCGATGTGTCGGGCATCGTCACGGCCATCGAGGCCGAGCCGGGGCAGGTGGTCACGGCCGGCATGCCGGTGGTGCGCATCGCGCAGGATGGCGCCCGCGACGTGGTGTTCTCCGTGCCGGAAGACCGCGCGGGTCTGGTCAAGGTCGGCTCGCCGGTCGCGGTGCGCGGCTGGTCGGATGAACGCGAGATCGACGGCACGGTGCGCGAGGTCGCCGTGAGCGCCGACCCGGTGACGCGAACCTACACCGTGAAGGTCGCGATCGACGCCGCGAAATCCCCGCCGCTCGGCAGCACCGTCTACGCGCGCCCGAAGTCGCTGTCGCACAGCGGCGTGGCGGTGATCAAGCTGCCGACCAGCGCGCTGCGCCAGGACGGCCTGAACAGCGCGGTCTGGGTGCTCGACAAGAACACGATGACGGTGCGTTCGCAGCCGGTGCGGCTCGCGACTGCGGACGGCAACGAAGCCGTGCTCGCAGACGGCCTCGCGCCGGGAATGCTGGTGGTGGTCGCGGGCGTGCATGTGCTGCAGCCGAACCAGAAGGTCACGCTCTATGAGCCCAAGGTGATCTCGACGCCCGCCGCGCCTTCGCAGCGACAGGTAAAGGCGTTCGACCCGATGCCGGCGGGCGCCTCGCGATGAGCGCGGCCGAAGAACCGGGCTCGCCGTCTCTTGGCGAGCGGCAAGGACACGAACGCCCGGTCGCGGGGGCGGCAACGAGCACGCCAGCGGCTGAGCGGAAGCCCGGCTTCAACCTCTCCAAGTGGGCGCTCGACCACGGTCCGCTCACGCGCTACCTGATGCTCGTGCTGATGCTGCTGGGCTTCGCCTCGTACTTCCAGCTCGGCCAGGACGAAGACCCGCCCTTCACCTTCCGCGCGATGGTGGTGCGCACCTACTGGCCCGGCGCCACCGCCCAGCAGGTGGCGGAACAGGTCACGGACAAGCTCGAGAAGACGCTGCAGGAAGTGCCTTTCGCCGACCGCATCCGCAGCTACTCCAAGCCCGGCGAGTCGCAGATCATCCTCACCATCAAGGACTCGTCGAAGCCCGCCGACGTGCCCAACGTCTGGTACACGGTGCGCAAGAAGATCGGCGACATGCGCTACACGCTGCCCGGCACCATCCAGGGCCCCTTCTTCAACGACGAGTTCGGCGATGTCTACGGCGTGATCTACGCGCTGGAAAGCGACGGCTTCAGCTATGCCGAGCTCAAGGACTTTGCGGACGACGTGCGCCAGCAACTGCTGCGCGTGAAGGACGTGGCCAAGGTCGACCAGTTCGGCGTGCAGGACGAGAAGATCTGGATCGAGGTCTCGCAGAAACGCCTCGCGCAACTGGGCCTCGACTTCAACGCGGTGCTGGCCCAGCTCGGTGCGCAGAACGCGGTGGAAAGCGCCGGCACCATCCAGTCGCCCAACGACGTGCTGCAGGTGCGCGTGGGCGGCCAGTTCACCAGCGTCGAGCAGCTGCGCGCGATGCCGATCCGCGGCTCTTCGGGCAGCCTGCTCAAGCTCGGCGACATCGCCGAGGTCAAGCGCGGCTACGTCGATCCGCCCGCCGTGAAGATGCACTACCAGGGCGAGGAGGTCATCGGCCTCGGCATCTCGATGGCCAAGGGCGGCGACATCATCGCGTTGGGCAAGGCCTTGCGCACCGCCACCGCCGACATCGAGAAGCGCCTGCCCGCCGGCGTGCAACTCGCGCAGGTGCAGGACCAGCCGGTGGCCGTGTCGCGCTCGGTCAACGAGTTCGTCGGCACGCTGATCGAGGCGGTGGTGATCGTGCTCGGCGTGAGTTTCATTTCGCTCGGCCTGCACAAGGGCAAGAGGCAGGGCTGGACGCGCTTCACGGGGGGCTGGTATGTGGACCTGCGACCGGGCCTCGTGGTGGCGATCACCATTCCACTGGTGCTGGCCGTCACCTTCCTCGCGATGAACTACTTCGGCATCGGGCTGCACAAGATCTCGCTGGGCTCGCTGATCATCGCGCTCGGCCTGCTGGTGGATGACGCGATCATTGCCGTCGAGATGATGGTTCGGAAGATGGAAGAGGGCTACGACAAGGTCCGCGCCGCGACCTTCGCGTATGAAGTGACGGCCATGCCGATGCTCACCGGCACGCTGATCACGGCGGCCGGCTTCCTGCCGATCGGCCTGGCCAAGTCGCAGGTCGGCGAATACACCTTCGCGATCTTCGGCGTGACGGTGGTGGCGCTGGTGCTGTCGTGGATCGTGTCGGTGTACTTCGTGCCCTACCTCGGCACGGTGCTGCTCAAGGTCAAGCCGCACGACCCCGATGCACCGCCGCACGAGTTGTTCGACACGCCGTTCTACAACAGCTTTCGGCGCGCGGTGAACTGGTGCGTGACGCACCGCTGGATCACCATCGGCGCGACCGTCCTAATCTTCGGACTGGGCATTGTCGGCATGGGCCGGGTGCAGCAGCAGTTCTTCCCCGATTCGAGCCGGCCTGAACTGATGGTCGAGATCTGGTTCCCGGAAGGCACCTCGTTCACCGCCAACGAGGAAGTGACCCGGCGCGTCGAGCGGCGCTTCATGGAGGAGACTGGCGTGACCTCGGTCGCCACCTGGATCGGCTCGGGCGCGCCGCGCTTCTACCTTCCGCTCGACCAGGTCTTTCCCCAGACCAACGTGTCGCAGTTCATCGTGCTGGCCCGCGACCTGAAGCAGCGCGAGGCCTTGCGCATCAAGGTCCCGGCGCTGCTGGCGCAGGAATTCCCCGAAGTGCGCGGCCGCGTGAAGCTGCTGCCCAACGGACCGCCGGTCACCTACCCAGTGCAGTTCCGCGTGACCGGCACGGACCCGACCCAACTGCGCCTGCACGCCGACGAGGTCAAGGCGGTCCTGCGCGAGAACACCCACATGCGCGGCGTCAACGACAACTGGAACGAGTCGGTCAAGGTCATCCGCCTCGAAGTCGACCAGGCCAAGGCGCGGGCGCTGGGCATCACGAGCCAGGCGATCGCACAGGCCTCCCGCACCATGTTCACCGGCACCCCGGTCGGCCAGTACCGCGAAAGCGACAGGCTCATCGACATCGTGCTGCGCCAGTCGCCCGACGAGCGCGAAGCCATCTCCGACATCGGCAACGCCTACCTGCCCACCGCATCGGGCCGTTCGATCCCGCTCACGCAGATCGCCAGGCCGGTCTTCACCTGGGAGCCCGGCGTGATGTGGCGCGAGAACCGCGACTACGCCATCACCGTGCAGGGCGACATCGTCGAGGGCCTCCAGGGCGCGACGGTCACCAACGAACTGCTGCCGAAGTTGCGCGAACTGGAAGGCAAATGGCGCGCCGACGGCCAGGTCAACTACCGCATCGCCGTGGCCGGCGCCGTGGAGGAGAGCAGCAAGGGCTCGTCCTCCATCGTGGCAGGCGTGCCGATCATGTTGTTCCTGGTCTTCACCCTGCTGGTGCTGCAACTGCACAGCTTCAGCCGATCGCTGCTGGTCTTCATCACCGGCCCGCTCGGCATCGCGGGCGTGGCCGGCGCGTTGCTGCTGCTCGATCGTCCGTTCGGCTTCGTCGCGCTGCTCGGCGTGATCGCGCTGATGGGCATGATCCAGCGCAACTCGGTGATCCTGATCGACCAGATCGAAAGCGACCGCCGCGCCGGCGTGCCGGCCTGGGATGCGATCGTCGAATCTGCGGTGCGCCGGTTGCGGCCGATCGTGCTGACCGCCGCGGCCGCGGTGCTGGCGATGATCCCGCTCTCGCGCAGCGTGTTCTGGGGTCCGATGGCCGTGGCGATCATGGGCGGCCTCATCGTGGCCACCGTGCTGACGCTGCTGGCGCTGCCCGCGATGTATGCCGCTGCATTCCGTGTGAGGCGCGAGCCAAAAGCGGCTTCCGTTCCAGCTTAAAATGCGCAGTTGACCGATTTCGAGCGGGTGGTCTGCACAAAGGGCCGCCCGTTTTTCGTTGATTTCATCGGACCGCGCGGGTGGCGAAATTGGTAGACGCACCAGGTTTAGGTCCTGACGTTCGCAAGAACGTGCCGGTTCGAGTCCGGCCCCGCGCACCAGCTCCAAACTCCTTTTGAGGAACAAAAAATGACCGTGACTGTTGAGACCCTCGAGAAGCTCGAGCGCAAGATCACGCTGACCCTGCCGGTCGGCTCCATCCAGAACGAAGTCGATTCGCGCCTCAAGAAGCTCGCGCGCACCGTGAAGATGGACGGCTTCCGTCCGGGCAAGGTGCCGATGAACGTCGTGGCCCAGCGCTATGGCTACTCGGTGCACTACGAGGTCATGAACGACAAGGTCGGCGAAGCCTTCTCGCAAGCCGCCAACGAAGCCAAGCTGCGCGTCGCTGGCCAGCCCCGCATCACGGAAAAGGAAGAAGCGCCCGAAGGCCAACTGGCCTTCGACGCCGTCTTCGAAGTGTTCCCCGAAGTCAAGATCAACGACCTGTCCGGCGCCACCATTGAACGGCTCACGGCAGATGTCAGCGACGAAGCGATCGACAAGACCCTCGACATCCTGCGCAAGCAACGCCGCACTTTCGCGCAACGCGCGCTCGACGCACAAGCCCAAGACACCGACCGCGTGACGGTCGACTTCGAAGGCAAGATCGACGGCGAAACCTTCCAGGGCGGCAAGGCCGAGGACTTCCAGTTCATCATCGGCGAAGGCCAGATGCTCAAGGAATTCGAAGATGCGGTGCGCGGCCTGAAGAACGGCGACAGCCGCACCTTCCCGCTGTCCTTCCCGGTCGACTATCACGGCAAGGACGTGGCCGGCAAGCAAGCCGACTTCATGGTCACCGTGAAAAAGATCGAGTCGACGAACCTGCCCGAAGTCAACGAACAACTCGCCAAGTCGCTCGGCATCGCCGAAGCCACCGTCGAAGGCCTGCGCGCCGACATCAAGCGCAACCTCGAGCGCGAAGTGAAGTTCCGCTTGCTGTCCAAGAACAAGACCGCCGTGATGGACGCGCTCATCGCCAATGCCGAGCTCGACCTGCCCAAGGCGAGCGTGCAGCAGGAAGTCCAGCGCATGGTCGAAGGCGCCCGCGCCGAACTCAAGCAGCGCGGCATCAAGGACGCCGACAAGGCGCCGATTCCCGAAGAAATCTTCCAGGCGCAGGCCGAACGCCGCGTGCGCCTGGGCCTCGTGGTCGCCGAGCTCGTTCGTGCCAACAACCTGCAGGCCAAGCCGGAGCAGATCAAGGCGCACGTCGACGAGCTGGCTGCCAGCTACGAAAAGCCGCAGGACGTCGTCCGTTGGTATTTCAGCGACAACAACCGCCTGGCCGAAGTCGAATCGGTGGTCATCGAGAACAACGTGACCGAATTCGTCCTGGGCAAGGCGCAGGTCGCCGACAAGGCTGTCTCGTTCGACGAGCTGATGGCTCAGCAGCAACAAGGCTGATCGATACTGCATGCGCGGCGGGCTTGTAACGGCGCAAGCCCACCCCATTTGCACCGTGCCGGCATCCCCCGGCAAGGTCAAGCACTGAACGGAGCATTTTCATGAGCGCACTGGACACTAAAGCTCTCGGCATGGTGCCGATGGTGATCGAGCAATCGGGCCGCGGCGAGCGGTCCTATGACATCTATTCGCGCTTGCTGAAGGAGCGCGTGATTTTCCTGGTCGGCGAGGTCAACGACCAGACCGCCAATCTCGTGGTGGCGCAGTTGCTGTTCCTCGAGAGCGAAAACCCGGACAAGGACATCTCGTTCTACATCAATTCCCCGGGCGGCAGCGTGAGCGCCGGCATGGCGATCTACGACACCATGCAGTTCATCAAGCCGGCCGTGTCGACGCTGTGCATCGGCTTCGCGGCCAGCATGGGCGCCTTTCTGCTGGCGGCGGGTGAAAAGGGCAAGCGTTTCTCGCTGCCCAACTCCAAGGTCATGATCCACCAGGTGCTGGGCGGCGCACGCGGCCAGGCTACGGATATCGAGATTCATGCCCGTGACATTTTGAAGACGCGCGAGCAAATGAACAAAATCCTGGCTGAACGGACCGGCCAGAGCTTTGAGAAAATTGCCCGCGACACCGAACGCGACTATTTCCTGACGGCCGACGAGTCCAAGGAATACGGCCTGATTGACCAGGTGATCTCCAAGCGCAGCTGATTTGCTGCAAAGCGCTGCGGCGCCAGTACCGCGCCGGGGGCGCGTATTCGAGCAACAACGGCGTTTGCCCACACGGGGAACGCCGTTTTTGTTTCGCTATCATTGTTAAATTCCAGTTACGAGGCACCTTCATGGCCGAGAAAAAAGGCTCCTCCAGCGAAAAGACGCTTTACTGCTCGTTCTGCGGGAAGAGCCAGCACGAGGTCAAGAAGCTGATCGCCGGTCCGTCGGTGTTCATCTGCGACGAATGCATCGACCTGTGCAACGAGATCATTCGCGACGAACTGCCGGCCGGCGAGGAAGTGCGCGACGCCCGCAACGACCTTCCCACGCCGCTTGAGATCAAGGCCAACCTCGACAACTACGTGATCGGCCAGGAGCCGGCCAAGCGCATGCTCGCGGTGGCGGTCTACAACCACTACAAGCGCCTGCGTCACAAGGAAAAATCCAAGGGCGACGACGTCGAACTCAGCAAGAGCAACATCCTGCTGATCGGCCCCACGGGCTCCGGCAAGACGCTGCTGGCACAAACGCTCGCGCGCATGCTCGACGTGCCCTTCGTGATGGCCGATGCGACGACGTTGACCGAGGCCGGCTATGTCGGCGAAGACGTCGAGAACATCATCCAGAAGCTGCTGCAGAGCTGCAACTACGAGGTGGAGCGTGCCCAGCGCGGCATCGTCTACATCGACGAGATCGACAAGATCTCGCGCAAGTCCGACAACCCGTCCATCACGCGCGATGTCTCTGGCGAGGGCGTGCAGCAGGCGCTGCTGAAGCTCATCGAAGGCACCATGGCCAGCGTGCCGCCGCAGGGCGGGCGCAAGCATCCGAACCAGGACTTCCTGCAGATCGACACGACCAACATCCTGTTCATCTGCGGCGGTGCATTCGCGGGGCTGGAGAAGGTCATCGAGAACCGCACCGAAGCCTCGGGCATCGGCTTCGGCGCATCGGTGCGCAGCAAGGCGCAGCGCAGCATCACGGAAGTGTTCCGCGAGGTCGAGCCGGAAGACCTGATCAAGTTCGGCTTGATTCCGGAGCTGGTGGGCCGCATGCCCGTCGTCGCTTCGCTGGCCGAGTTGAGCGAAGACGCGCTGGTGCAGATCCTGACCGAGCCCAAGAATGCCGTCGTCAAGCAGTTCACCAAGCTGCTGCAGATGGAGGGCGTGGACCTCGAGATTCGCCCGGCCGCGTTGAAGGCCATCGCCCGCAAGGCGCTGGCCCGCAAGACCGGTGCGCGCGGGCTGCGCTCCATCCTCGAACAGTCACTGATCGACACGATGTTCGAGCTGCCGAATGCCACCAACGTCGACAAGGTCGTGGTCGAGGAATCGACCATCGACGAAAGCAAGCCACCGTTGCTCGTCTACCGCGAGGCGGCCAAAAAGGCTTAGGTGATCGCGGTCCTCACGCCGACCTTTCACGCGCCATTTGGCGTGTGCCCCACATTGAACGCGCCGCGCGGGCTTGAAATCCGCGCGGCGCGTTCCATCTTTGCCTGACACACTGAAGGATTCGCATGTCCGGTCACACCCCCCTGCCACCTGAAGCCATCGATCTGCCGCTGCTGCCGCTGCGGGACGTCGTGGTGTTCCCCCACATGGTGATTCCGCTGTTCGTCGGCCGCGCCAAGAGCATCAAGGCGCTGGAACTCGCGATGGAAGCCGAGCGCCGCATCATGTTGGTCGCGCAAAAAGCCGCCGCCAAGGACGAGCCCGCCGTCGAGGACATGTTCGAGGTCGGCTGCATCTCGACCATCCTGCAAATGCTGAAGTTGCCCGATGGCACGGTCAAGGTGCTGGTCGAAGGCCAGCAACGCGCCCGCGTCAATCGCATCGACGATGGCGAGACCCACTTCTCGGCCAACGTGAACCCGATTGGCGGAGGCGAGGGCGCCGCGCAGACCGGCACCGAGATCGAAGCGCTGCGTCGCGCGGTGATGCAGCAGTTCGATCAGTACGTGAAGCTCAACAAGAAGATCCCGCCCGAGATCCTCACGTCCATCTCGAGCATCGACGATCCGGGCCGCCTGGCTGACACCATTGCCGCGCACCTGCCGCTCAAGCTCGACAACAAGCAGTCGGTGCTGGACTTGGCCGACGTCAAGGCCCGGCTCGAAAACCTGTTCGGCCAGCTCGAGCGCGAAGTCGACATCCTCAACGTCGACAAGAAGATCCGCGGCCGCGTGAAGCGCCAGATGGAAAAGAACCAGCGCGACTTCTACCTCAACGAGCAGGTCAAGGCGATCCAGAAGGAACTCGGCGAGGGCGAAGAGGGCGCGGACATCGAGGAGATCGAGAAGAAGATCAAGCTCGCCAAGATGCCCAAGGACGCGCTCAAGAAGGCCGAGAGCGAACTCAAGAAGCTCAAGTTGATGTCGCCGATGTCTGCCGAAGCGACCGTCGTGCGCAACTACATCGACGTGCTGGTCGGCCTGCCGTGGAGCAAGAAGACAAAGATCAAGCACGACCTGGCGCATGCCGAGGAAGTGCTCAACGAAGACCACTACGGCCTCGACAAGGTCAAGGACCGCATCCTGGAATACCTCGCGGTGCAGCAACGCGTCGACAAGGTGAAGGCGCCGATCCTGTGCCTGGTCGGTCCTCCGGGCGTGGGCAAGACCTCGCTCGGCCAGTCGATCGCGAAGGCGACCGGCCGCAAGTACACCCGCATGGCGTTGGGCGGCATGCGCGACGAGGCGGAGATCCGCGGCCATCGGCGCACCTACATCGGCGCGCTGCCGGGCAAGGTGCTGCAGAGCCTCAACAAGGTGGGCACGCGCAATCCGCTGTTCCTGCTGGACGAGATCGACAAGCTCGGCACGGACTTCCGTGGCGATCCTTCGAGCGCGCTGCTGGAAGTGCTCGACCCCGAGCAGAACCACACCTTCGGCGACCACTACGTCGAGGTCGATTTCGACCTGAGCGACGTGATGTTCGTGGCGACGTCGAACTCGATGAACATCCCGCCGGCGTTGCTGGACCGGATGGAAGTCATCCGCCTGGCCGGCTACACCGAGGACGAGAAGACCCACATCGCGTTGAAGTACCTGCTGCCCAAGCAGTTGAAGAACAACGGCGTGAAGGAAGAGGAACTGCTGGTCACCGAGGAAGCCGTGCGCGACATCGTGCGCTACTACACCCGTGAAGCCGGCGTGCGTTCGCTCGAGCGTGACTTGTCGAAGATCTGCCGCAAGGTGGTGAAGGGCCTGCTGCTGAAGAAGATGACGCCGCAGGTCACGGTGACCGGCGAGAACCTCAACGACTTCCTGGGTGTTCGCAAGTACACCTTCGGTCGCGCCGAGAAGCAGAACCAGGTCGGCCAGGTGGTGGGCCTCGCATGGACGGAAGTCGGCGGCGACCTGCTGACGATCGAGGCCGTGACCATGCCGGGCAAGGGCGTCATCAGCCGCACGGGTTCGCTCGGCGACGTGATGAAGGAATCGGTGGAAGCCGCACGCACCGTGGTGCGCAGCCGCTCGCGCCGACTTGGTATCAAGGACGAGATGTTCGAGAAGCGCGACATCCACATCCATGTGCCTGACGGCGCAACGCCGAAGGACGGCCCGAGTGCGGGCGCCGCGATGACGACGGCCTTCGTGTCGGCGCTCACCGGCATCCCGGTGCGGGCCGATGTCGCGATGACCGGCGAGATCACCCTGCGCGGCGAAGTCACGGCCATCGGCGGCCTGAAGGAAAAGCTGCTGGCGGCCCTGCGCGGCGGGATCAAGACGGTGCTGATCCCCGAGGAAAACGCGAAGGACCTGCAGGACATTCCCGAGAATGTGAAGAACGGCCTCGAGATCATCCCGGTCAAGTGGATCGACAAGGTGCTGGAGATCGCGCTGGAGAAGACGCCGACGCCGCTGTCCGACGAAGAGGTCGCCGCCTCCGCGGCAGCGGTCGCCGAGCTGGCCAAGCAGCGTGCCGTGCAACCCGCCGAAGATTCGTCTTCGGTGAAACATTGAGCGGCATGTTTGCCAAGCCTTCGAAAATCGGTATATAATTCGAGGCTCGAAACGCGGGAATAGCTCAGTTGGTAGAGCGCAACCTTGCCAAGGTTGAGGTCGAGAGTTCGAGACTCTTTTCCCGCTCCAGTTTTGAAAAAGGGAAGCAACCGCTTCCCTTTTTTTCGACCACCGATCGACGATACGTCGGCGTGGCCGAAGTCAGTAACAAGCGTGGCGCGATAGCAAAGCGGTTATGCCCCGGATTGCAAATCCGGTTAGTCCGGTTCGACTCCGGATCGCGCCTCCACTCCTTGGTCATCGTTCGCGAGAAGACCGATTCGACAGCCTCATCAACTTCGTTGGAGAGGCTGTTTTTGTTTGGGTTATCTTCGACGCATTGACCTCCATTGCCCGGGTGGTGAAACTGGTAGACACATCGGACTTAAAATCCGCCGCTTCCTGAAAAGGGGCATGCCGGTTCGATTCCGGCCCCGGGCACCAACTTACAAGGGAGCAAGACATGCCTCGCTACAACGCTCCGTTCGAAATACACGTGCACGGCGACGTGCCGCTGCGCGCCGACGTCAGCTTCGACCAGATCCAGGAGGCGCTGCGTCCGCTCTGGAAATACGCAGGCGCCAAGTCGCTTGCCGACGGCGCCACCAGCGCATATGAAGAAGAGCCCGGCATCCGCTTCGACCAGAAGGAGCACATGCTGACAATGTGCTGGACCGTCCCCGGCGACGAGGATTTCCGCCAGGAACTCGACGAGATGTGCATGGCGCTCAACGAGCTGGCCGAGCAGGGCGCGGCCATCGAGATCACCTTCTACGACACCGACTATGACGAGGAAGAAGGCGATTCCGACGAAGAATCGCGCGACGACTTCGTCATGCTGTTCGTCGGCCCGAATCCGGCCGCGATCATGCAGGTGCAACGCGACCTCCTCGTCGAAGACGTGGTCGCGCTGATGGAGCGCCATTTCGACGGCTCCGAACTCGGCGGCGTGGTCGGCGAGATCGACAAGCTGTTCGGCGACCGTTTCGATGCCCTGGTCAGCTCGCTCGAAATCGGCAAGCGGCCGCGCGGGAGCGGCGGCGCGCCGGGTGCGGGTGGCCATGGCGGCGGTCGCCGCCCGCGCCACCTCCACTGACCCTGGCGCCGGCGTCGAATTTCCCAAGACCCACTTGGCGCTATTTCCCTCATCGGCCCTGAATCCCGGCGTGCGCAAGCGCGAGGTGTTCGGCTGGGCGATGTACGACTTCGCCAACTCCGGCTACACCACGGTCGTCATCACGGCCGTGTTCGCCGCCTACTTCGTCGGTGGCCTGGCGAAGGGCGCCGCCTGGGGTGCTTTCGCATGGACGCTGTCGCTGAGCATTGCCTACGCGATCGTGATGTTCACCATGCCGGTGATCGGCGCCTGGGCGGATCTGCGTGCGGCCAAGAAGCGCGTGCTGATGCTGGCGACCGCGGGGTGCGTGATCAGTACGGCCGCGCTGGCGTTGACGCCACGCTTGTCCGGCCTGGAAGCGGTCGGGTTGGCCATGCTGCTGATCATTGTGTCCAACACCTTCTACTCGTATGGCGAATCGCTGACTGGCGCCTTCCTGCCGGAACTGGCCACAGCCGACGGCATGGGCAAGGTCAGCGGCTGGGGCTGGGCATTCGGCTACATCGGCGGCATGCTGACGCTGGGCCTGTGTCTCGCCTACGTGCTGTGGGCGCAGGCGCGGGGGCTGCCGGACTCGCACTTCGTGCCGGTGACGATGCTTGTCACCGCGCTGATGTATGGCCTCGCGGCTTGCGCGACCTTTGTCTTGTTGCCGGAGCGGGCCCGGCCTGCGGTGGCTTCCGGGCGCGTTTCGTGGAGCGACTCATGGCGCCAGTTGCGCCGCACTTTCGAGCGGGCGCGCGCCTTCTCCGACGTCATGTGGCTGCTGGCTTGCACCGTGGCCTACCAGGGCGGCGTGGCGGTGGCGATCACGCTGGCCGCGATCTATGCGGAGCAGGTGATCGGCTTCAAGCCGCAGGAGACCATGGTCCTGATCTTCGCGTTGAACCTGGCCGCGGCGGCGGGTGCTTTCAGTTTCGGCTATCTGCAGGACCGCATCGGCCACAAGATCGCGCTGTCGACGACGCTGGTGGCCTGGATCGCGGTGTGCATCATCGCCGGCTCGGTCACCAGCAAGGGCGGCTTCTGGTGCGCCGCCACCATTGCGGGGCTGGCGATGGGTTCCAGCCAATCGGCCGGACGTGCCATGGCGGGCGTGCTGGCGCCGCCGCAGCAGCTGGGTGAGTTCTTCGGGCTGTGGAGTTTTGCGACGCGGCTGGCAAGCATCATCGGGCCCTTGAGCTATGGCGCCATCACATGGATGGCCGGCGGCAACCAGCGCATCGCGATCTTCGCGACCACGGGCTTGTTCATTGTCGGGCTGTTGCTGCTGATGCCGATCGACATGAGGCGTGGTCGCGCGGCCGCACTACGCTGAGATCACTCACTCGTTGCGCAGCGCCTTGGGAATCGGGTAGCGCTCGCCGTCGTAGCGCAGCGTGAAAGTGCGCAACTTCACAGGTAGCACTTTCTCGATGCAGGCGCCGCCTTCCTGCCACTCGGCGCGGCTCGCGGTCTGTGTGCGTTGCACCACCAGATCCGCGAAGCCCTCGCTCGCAGCGTGGCCGACTGCCAGCGTGCCGCGCACCTGCTCGAAGTGCCCGGTACAGGTGTTGTCCCATTCGCCGCCGTCCATGTCGAGTTCGATCTCGTCGAGCACCTTTCGCACCTTCGCGCCCTGTGCCACGTAGAGCTGTAGCGTCTCGCTCGCGTAGGGGTTGATGCGCGACGCGCCGCGATAGCGCACGCGGATGCCGAAGGCGCGCGTGTTGGCCGCGAGCGCGTAGCGGCCGGTGTCGATGCGGATGTCCTGGATGGCGATGGCGTCCTCGGTCAGCGCGTTCGGTTCGAAGGCGCGCGCCAGGATGGTGTCGCGCTCGGTGTTGCCGTTGTCGGGCCGCTGGATCACGAGCAACTCCAGGTCGTAGCCCGTCACGCCGGGGTCGGACGAGGGGCGCGGCATTGGCAGCACGACGATGCTGCGGCCCGGATAGGCGGGCCACGGCTTGCACGCGGCGCGTTCCTCATCGAGTTGTCGGTCGGGATGCAGCTTGGCGTGCATGCGCTCGGCCAGGCCGCTCTCGCAGGCAGCGTGCGCAGTCAGCGCGGGCAGGACAAGCAGCAGGGCCGCGGCGAATCGAGGTGTGGGCACGTTCGTCCTGGATGCATCAACGGGCCGCCGCGGCGGGCTGTGCAGCGGGCTGGAGCAGCCAGCGTGCCGCGGCGGCTGCCAGCGCCTGTGGTGCGCCGCTGGTTTCGAGCACGGTGGCGATGTTGTCATCGCATTCATCAGCCAATGTCGCGGCCGCAGCCAGCAGGCGCCGCGTCTGCAGGGCCACGGGCGCTCCGGTGTCGATGAAGCGCACGCCCGGGCCCGCATGGCGGCGCAGTTCGTCGGCGATGAAGGGATAGTGGGTGCAGCCGAGCACCACCGTATCGATCTGATCCGGCTCGGTGCCGAAACGGCCCGCCGCGTGCATGTACCGGGCGCACAGATCGGCAATGGCCGCGTTGCTCGAGCTTTCGATCGCCGCCGCCAGCCCATCGCACGGCACCAGGCTGAAGTTCGCCTGGTCCGCCAGGCTGGCGTGGAGCTTCTTGAACTTGAGGCTGTCGAGGGTGCCGCGGGTGGCGAGCACGGCGATGTTCCGGGTGCCGCTCAGCGACACCGCGGGCTTGAGCGCGGGCTCCAGGCCCACGACGGGCAGGTCGGGGTACGTCTCTCGCACGAGATGAATGGCCGCGGCGGTCGCGGTGTTGCATGCCACCACCAGCGCCTTGATGCGATGCCGCTCGACCAGGTCGACCGCGATCGCGAGCGTGCGCTGCGTGACGAAGTCCTCGCCGCGCTCGCCGTAGGGTGCATTCGCGGTGTCGGCAAAGTACACGAAGCGCTCGTGCGGCAATTCGGCGCGCAGCGCATTGAGGACGCTCAATCCGCCCACGCCGCTGTCGAACACGCCGACGGGCGATGCGCTCAAGCGGGTTCCAGCGTGATGGTCTTGAATTCGCCCGAGGCGATGCGCTTCTGCCATTCGGCGGGGCCGGTAATGTGGGCGCTGGTGCCGCCGGAATCGACTGCCACCGTCACGGGCATGTCGACCACGTCGAACTCGTAGATGGCTTCCATGCCCAGGTCCTCGAAGCCGATGATCTTCGCGGTCTTGATGGCCTTGCTGACCAGGTAGGCCGCGCCGCCCACGGCCATGAGGTAGGCGCTCTTGTGCTTCTTGATCGCCTCGATCGCCACCGGGCCGCGCTCGGCCTTGCCGATCATCGCGATGAGGCCGGTTTCGGCCAGCATCATCTCGGTGAAGCCGTCCATGCGCGTGGCGGTGGTCGGGCCGGCCGGACCGACCGCCTCGCCCTTGACCGGGTCGACCGGGCCGACGTAGTAGATGACGCGGTTGGTGAAGTCGACCGGCAGTTTCTCGCCCTTGGCCAGCATGCCCTGGATGCGCTTGTGTGCGGCGTCGCGGCCGGTGAGCATCTTGCCGTTGAGCAGCAGCGTGTCGCCGGGTTTCCAGCTCGCGACTTCTTCGGGTGTGAGCGTGTCGAGGTTGACCTTCTTGCTCTTGTTGTAGTCGGGCGCCCAGTTGACGTCGGGCCACAGGTCGAGCGAGGGCGGCGTGAGGTAGACGGCGCCGCTGCCGTCCAGCACGAAGTGCGCATGGCGCGTGGCCGCGCAGTTGGGGATCATCGCCACGGGCTTGCTGGCCGCGTGCGTGGGGTACATCTTGATCTTGATGTCGAGCACGGTCGACAGGCCGCCCAGGCCCTGCGCACCGATGCCCAGCGCATTGACCTTCTCGTACAGCTCGATGCGCAGGGCCTCGACCTTCGTCAGCTCGGCGCCCGATGCCTTCTTGGCCTGCAGCTCGTGCATGTCCAGGTCGTCCATCAGGCTTTCCTTGGCCATCAGCGCGGCCTTCTCTGCCGTGCCGCCAATGCCGATGCCCAGCATGCCGGGCGGGCACCAGCCGGCGCCCATGGTCGGCACGGTCTTGAGCACCCAGTCGACCACGCTGTCGCCGGGGTTCAGCATGACCAGCTTGCTCTTGTTCTCGCTGCCGCCGCCCTTGGCCGCGACGGTGACTTCGACGGTGTTGCCGGGGACGATCTCCGTGAAGATGACAGCCGGCGTGTTGTCCTTGGTGTTCTTGCGGTCGAACTGCGGATCGGCCACGACCGAGGCACGCAGCGTGTTGTCCGGGTGGTTGTAGCCACGGCGCACGCCTTCGTTGATGGCGTCGTCGAGCGAGCCGGTGAAGCCGCCCCAGCGCACGTCCATGCCCACCTTGAGGAACACGTTGACGATGCCGGTGTCCTGGCAGATCGGGCGCTGGCCGGTCGCGCTCATCTTGCTGTTGGTGAGGATCTGCGCGATGGCGTCCTTGGCGGCGGCGCTCTGCTCGCGCTCGTAGGCCTTGGCCAGGTGCGCGATGTAGTCGGTCGGGTGGTAGTAGCTGATGTACTGCAATGCCGCAGCGACGGATTCGATCAGATCGGCTTGCTGGATTGTCGTGGTCATGGTGGGGCTTTATAGGGTTATGCGGCTGGCGCGATACTGGCCAGCCCTCCATTTTCGCAGATGAGCACCATGACCGCGACCCGTATCGAACGAGACACTTTTGGACCGATCGAGGTGCCTGCCCACAAGCTCTGGGGCGCGCAGACTCAGCGTTCCCTGCAAAACTTCGACATCTCGGGCGAGCAGCAGCCGCGCGAGATCATCAAGGCGCTTGCGCAGGTGAAGCGGGCCTCGGCGGTGGTCAACCATGCGCTCGGCCTGCAGGAAGAGAAGAAGACTGGCGCCATCGTTGCCGCAGCCGACGAGGTCATCGCCGGAAAGCATACGGATGAGTTTCCTTTGGTCGTCTGGCAAACCGGCTCTGGCACACAGACCAACATGAACGTCAATGAGGTGCTGGCCAACCGCGCGAGCGAACTGCTGGGCGGCGAGCGTGGCGAGGCGCGGATGGTGCATCCGAACGACGACGTGAACCGCAGCCAGTCGAGCAACGACGTCTTCCCGACCGCGATGCACGTGGCGGCCGTGGAGGCGCTCGTCCACAAGCTGCTGCCGGCCATCGCGAAGTTGCGCGGCACGCTGGCGCAGAAGTCGGCCGACTTCATGGACATCGTCAAGATCGGCCGCACCCACCTGCAGGATGCGACGCCGCTCACGCTGGGCCAGGAGTTCTCCGGTTACGCGGCGCAACTGGCGCACGGCGAGGCGCACGTCCGTGCCGCCTTGCCGCACTTGTGCGAACTGGCGCTGGGCGGCACGGCTGTCGGCACGGGGCTCAATGCGCCCAAGGGCTATGCGGAGCAGGTGGCGGTCGAGCTGGCCAGGCTCACCGGACTGCCGTTCATCACCGCGCCGAACAAGTTCGAAGCGATGGCCAGCGTCGACGCGCTGGTGCATGCCCACGGCGCGCTCAAGACCCTTGCCGCCAGCATGACCAAGATCGCCAACGACGTGCGCTGGCTGGCCAGCGGACCGCGCAGCGGCATCGGCGAACTGAGCATTCCAGAGAACGAACCCGGCTCGTCGATCATGCCGGGCAAGGTCAACCCGACGCAGAGCGAGGCGGTCACGATGCTGGCGGCACAGGTATTCGGCAATGACGTCGCCATCAACATCGGTGGCGCCTCGGGCAACTTCGAACTCAACGTGTTCCGCCCGATGGTGGCCCACAACTTCCTGCAGAGCGTGCGTCTGCTGGCCGACGGCATGGTGAGCTTCAACGACCACTGCGCGGTCGGCATCGAGCCGAACCGCGAACGCATCACGGAACTCGTGCAACGGTCGCTGATGCTGGTGACCGCGCTCAACACGCACATCGGCTATGACAAGTCGGCCTACATCGCCAAGAAGGCGCACAAGGAAGGGACCAGCCTGCGCGAGGCGGCCGTGGCCTCGGGTCACCTGACCGGCGAGCAGTTCGACCAGTGGGTGATCCCGGAGAACATGACCGGTCGCTGAAACCTCAGTGCCGGTTTTCCGCGATCGCCGACATGATCTTGTCGGTGTAGGCGATCGCCATCGCGGACAGCAGGAAGGTGATGTGGATGGCGGTCTGCGCGATCAGCACCTTGTCGGTGTAGTTCTCGGCGTTGATGAAGGTCTTGAGCAGGTGGATCGAGCTGATGCCAATGATCGACATCGCCAGCTTCACCTTCAGTACTGACGCGTTCACGTGGCTGAGCCATTCGGGCTGGTCGGGATGGCCTTCGAGGTCCATGCGGCTGATGAAGGTCTCGTAGCCGCCCACGATCACCATGATGAGCAGGTTCGAGATCATCACCACGTCGATCAGCGCGAGCACCACCAGCATGATCACCGTTTCGTTCAGCGTGGTGATCGGCGCGCTGGTCTTGTAGCCGATGCCGGTGATCAGCGCCTGCAGGGCCTGGTCGCTTCCAAGCGCGGCCTGCACCAGGTGCGTCAGTTCGACCAGGAAATGGATGACGTACATGCCCTGCGCAACGATAAGCCCGAGGTACAGGGGCAATTGCAGCCAGCGGCTCGCGAAGATGAGCTTGGGCAGGGGCCGCAGCGGGGATCCCGTTCGGGGGGCGACGGAAGACGGATCAGGAAGTGACATCGGATGCTGTGAGGGACGAAGGCGCGAATTCTAGGAGCGCCTGCTCCGCGAACGCGGGATGCCCTTACGCCGTAGGATGTGAACGTCAGTGGCCCGTAAGTGCCACCATCGACATTACGCCCGATCCACACCAAGGCCGAGGAGACATCCAGACATGAGCAGCACATCGACGAACATCGAGTCCGTATTGGTCGAGACCCGCGTGTTCCCGCCCGACGACCGCGCGACCAAGGGCGCGCGCATCTCCGGCATGGCCGCCTACGAGGCGCTGTGCAAGGAAGCGGAGACCGACTTCGATGGCTTCTGGACCCGCCTGGCGCGCGAGAACGTGCAATGGACGAAACCCTTCACGCGCACGCTGGACGAATCGAATGCGCCGTTCTACCAATGGTTCGGTGACGGTGAGCTCAACGCCAGCGCCAACTGCCTCGACAAGCACATCGGCACGCCGACCGAGGACAAGATCGCGATCATCTTCGAGGCCGACGACGGCGCCATTACGCAGATCACCTACAAGGACCTGCTCACGCGCGTCTCGCAGTTCGCCAACGCGCTGAAGGCGCAAGGCATCAAGAAGGGTGACCGCGTCATCGTCTACATGCCGATGACCATCGAGGGCGTGATCGCAATGCAGGCCTGTGCGCGCATCGGAGCGACCCACAGCGTGGTGTTCGGCGGCTTCTCCGCGAAGGCGCTGCAGGAACGCATCATCGACGCCGGTGCTGTCGCGGTCATCACGGCCAACTACCAGTTGCGGGGCGGCAAGGAACTGCCGCTCAAGGCCATCGTCGACGACGGCATCGAGCTGGGCGGCTGCACCACGATCAAGACCGTACTGGTCTACGAGCGCACGCTGACGGACTGGAAGCGCGTCGAGGGCCGCGACATCAGCTTCACGGAGGCGCTGGCCGAAGTGGAAGGGCACGGCTTGTGCCCGCCAGAGCCGGTCGGCGCCGAACACCCGCTGTTCATTCTCTATACCTCGGGGTCCACCGGTAAGCCCAAGGGCGTTCAGCATGCGACGGGCGGCTACCTGCTGTGGGCCAAACTCACGATGGACTGGACCTTCGACCTGCGGCCGGAGGACGTGTTCTGGTGCACCGCCGACATCGGCTGGATCACCGGCCACACCTACGTCGCCTACGGCCCGCTGGCCGCCGGCGCGACGCAGGTGGTGTTCGAAGGCATCCCCACCTATCCGAACGCCGGGCGCTTCTGGCAGATGATCGAGCGGCACCGGGTCACCATCTTCTACACCGCGCCCACCGCGATCCGATCGCTGATCAAGGCCGCCGAATCCGACGAGAAGGCGCACCCGGACCGCTCCGATCTCTCCAGCCTGCGCATCCTCGGCAGCGTCGGCGAGCCGATCAACCCGGAAGCCTGGATGTGGTACCACCGGAACATCGGTCACGAGCGTTGTCCGATCGTCGATACCTTCTGGCAGACCGAAACGGGGGGGCACGTCATCACGCCGCTGCCGGGCGCCACGCCGCTGGTGCCGGGTTCCTGCACCTTGCCGCTGCCGGGCATCATGGCTGCGATCGTCGACGAGACCGGCAAGGACCTCCCCAACGGCGCGGGCGGCATGCTGGTCATCAAGCGGCCCTGGCCCTCGATGATCCGCACCATCTGGAACGACCCCGAGCGGTTCAAGAAGAGCTATTTCCCCGAGGAAATGGGCGGCACGATCTACCTGGCCGGCGATGGCGCGGTGCGCAGCGCGGACCGCGGCTACTTCCGCATCACAGGGCGCATTGACGACGTGCTGAACGTGTCGGGGCACCGGCTTGGCACGATGGAGATCGAGTCGGCGCTGGTCTCGAAGACCGACCTGGTGGCGGAAGCCGCGGTGGTCGGGCGGCCCGACGACTTGACGGGCGAGGCGGTCTGCGCCTTTGTCGTGCTCAAGCGCGGCCGGCCGAGCGGCGACGAGGCCAAGAAGATCGCGGCCGAGCTGCGCAACTGGGTGGCCAAGGAGATCGGCCCGATCGCCAAGCCGAAGGACATCCGCTTCGGCGACAACCTCCCCAAGACCCGCAGCGGCAAGATCATGCGCCGCCTGTTGCGCTCCATCGCCAAGGGCGAGGCCATCACGCAGGACACGTCGACGCTGGAGAACCCTGCCATCCTCGAACAGTTGGGGCAAGCCTACTGACGTTGAAGCGATCGTCGGACGGCGTTCTGGCCGGCGTGAGTTACAAACGGACCTCTAGCAACAGACGGGGGACGAAATCATGGGTGTCAGATCGGGTATTTTGATTTTGCTGGTGGTGCTCATCGCGGCACTGGCCACGTTGAACTGGGGCATCCTCATTCAACCGACCTTGATGTCGGTCGGCTTCATGCAGGTCACTGCGCCCTTCGGCGTGATCATGCTGGGGCTGACTTCGCTGCTCGGCGTGTTTTTCCTGGCCTACGTGTTCTACCTGCAGAGCTCAGTGATGCTGGAGACGCGTCGCCACACAAAGGAATTGCAATCGCAGCGCGAACTGGCCGACAAGGCCGAACTGTCGCGCTTCACCGAACTGCGCAGCTTCCTCGAAGCCCAGGAACTCACGCGGGTGACGCAGGCCAATCAGCGGCAGGAGGTGCTGCTGGCCCGCGTGCAGCAACTGGAAGCGTCATTGCGCCAGCGCGTGGATGAGTCGGACAACACGACGGCCGCGCATGTCGGCCAACTTGAAGACCGCTTCCGCCCGGCCATTGGCGAGGTCGTTCCGCAGCGCGGCTGATTACTTGGTGGAGAGCACCCAGGCCGCCAGGCGGGCGGCTTCGCTCTCGCTGACCTGCGGATTGGCGGGCATTGCCAGGGTGCCCCACACACCGCTGCCGCCCTTGATGATCTTGGCCGCGAGCTTGTCTGCCGCGGTCTTGTCATCCTTGTACCTGGCGGCGACGTCCTTGAAGGCGGGGCCGAGGACCTTGCGCTCCACGGTGTGGCAGGCCATGCAATTCTTCGACGTGGCAAGCGCGAGGTCGGCCATGGCGGGGCCGGACGCAGCCATTGCGAGGGTCGTCAGCAGGAGGGTTCTTCTCATGGGGAAATCGTATCCGTTGCGTTACAGTCGGTCCGATGAGATTGTAGGGAGCGCGGTGCGCGGCGAGGTGTGGCGCACCAATCAACTTTCCCGAGGGTTTGCGCCATGTGGTTTCTTCTATTGGGTGTGCTCGGTGTCGCTCTCAAGTTTTTCGAGATGGGTCCGGTCGCCACGCTGAGCTGGTGGATCGTGCTGATTCCCTTTGCGCTGGCCGTGGTCTGGTGGGCCTGGGCCGATTGGTCGGGCTACACCAAGTCCCAGGTCATCAAGAAGGAAAACGAGCGCAAGTCGGAGCGCATCGATCGGCAGCGCAGCCGGCTCGGGATGCTGAACAGTCCGTCCAACCGCAAGCGCCGCGGCAAGGGCTGAGCCCCCGCCGGGTCTTCAGCTTCAGTACTTGTCGAGCACCGCGCCCGAGCTGGCGCTGGAGGCATTGAACGCGAACTTGGCCTGCACGCCGCGCGTGTAGCGCGGTGCCGGTGGCTTCCAGCCTTCCTTGCGCTTCGCGATTTCCGCTTCCGGCACGTTGAGTTCGAGCACCAGCTTGTGGGCGTCGATGGTGATCGAGTCGCCTTCGTTGACGAACGCGATGGTGCCGCCGGCATAGGCTTCGGGTGCCACGTGGCCGACCACCATGCCCCAGGTGCCGCCGGAGAATCGGCCGTCGGTGATGAGGCCGACGGATTCACCCAGCCCAGCGCCGATCAGCGCGCCCGTCGGCGCCAGCATTTCCGGCATGCCCGGGCCGCCCTTGGGGCCAAGATAACGCAGCACCATCACGTCCCCGGCCTTGATCTTGCCGGCGAGGATCGCGGCAAGCGCCGATTGCTCGTCGTCGAACACGCGCGCCGGGCCGGTGATGACCGGGTTCTTCAGGCCGGTGATCTTTGCGACCGCGCCTTCGGGCGAGAGGTTGCCCTTGAGGATCGCGAGATGGCCTTCGGCGTACATCGGCTTGTCGATCGGGCGGATCACGTCCTGGTCGGCGCGCGGCGTGTCGGGCACGTCCTTGAGCACTTCCTCGATGGTCTGGCCGGTGATGGTGACGCAGTCGCCGTGCAGGAGGCCGGCCTTCAGAAGAATCTTCATGACCTGCGGAATGCCGCCGGCCTGGTGCAGGTCGACCGCGAGGTACTTGCCCGAGGGCTTGAGGTCGCACAGCACCGGCACCTTCTTGCGCATGCGCTCGAAGTCGTCGATGGTCCAGTCGACCTGGGCGGCGTGCGCGATGGCCAGGAAGTGCAGCACCGCGTTGGTCGAGCCGCCCGTGGCCATGATTACGGCGACGGCGTTCTCGATGGCCTTCTTCGTCACGATGTCGCGCGGCTTCAGGTCCTTCTTGATCGCCTCGATCAGCACCTTGGCCGACTCCTTGGCCGAGTTCTGCTTCTCGTCGTGCGGGTTCGCCATGGTGGACGAGTAGGGCAGCGACAGGCCCAGCGCCTCGAACGAACTCGACATGGTGTTGGCCGTGTACATGCCGCCGCAGGAGCCGGTGCCGGGAATGGCGCGCTTCTCGATCTGCAGCAGGTCCTCGTCGCTCATGTTGCCGGCGGCGTTCTGGCCCACGGCCTCGAACACGCTGACGATGTTCAGGTCCTGGCCCTTGTAGCGGCCCGGCAGGATGGTGCCGCCGTAGACGTAGATGGCCGGCACGTTGGCGCGCAGCATGCCCATCATGCCGCCCGGCATGTTCTTGTCGCAGCCGCCGACGACAAGCACGCCGTCCATCCACTGGCCGCCGACGCAGGTCTCGATGCAGTCCGAGATGACTTCGCGGCTGACCAGCGAGTACTTCATGCCTTCGGTGCCCATGGCCATGCCGTCCGAGATGGTCGGCGTACCGAACACTTGCGCGTTGCCGCCGGCTTCCTCGATGCCTTCGATGGCGGCATCGGTGAGCTTTTGCAGGCCGGAGTTGCAGGGCGTGATGGTGCTGTGGCCATTGGCCACGCCGACCATCGGCTTCTTGAAGTCGCTCTCTTCGTAGCCCATCGCGTAGAACATCGAGCGGTTGGGCGCGCGCGACTTGCCGTCGACGATGTTGATGCTGCGGCGGTTGATCGGGGTGTCAGCCATGTGGTGTGCCTCTCTCAGGGAATATCTCGTGGGGCGCCAAGTATCGGCCGCTTCTGTGATTGCCGCCAATCCATTTCAAAGCGACTATTGATATGCTGCATGAATGACAGCATTGATCGATCTGCGCGTCTGGCGGCAGTTCCTGGCGGTGGCCGAGGAACTCCATTTCGGCCGCGCCGCCACGCGCCTGCACATGACGCAGCCGCCGGTGACGCAGGCCATCGCGCAATTGGAGAAAGCGATCGGTGCGCGACTGTTCGACCGTACGCGCCGCAGCGTCGCGTTGACGCCCGCTGGCGCTGCGCTGGTGCCGGAAGTGCGCGAATTGCTTGCGCGAGCCCAGGCGCTGCCGGCACGGGCGCGGGCGGCCGCGGCGGGCGAAGTGGGGCGGGTGCGGCTGGCCTTTGTCTCGACCATCGGCTTTGAGCGGCTGCCGGCGTGGGTGCGTGAATTTCGCGCGCTGTGTCCGGCGGTGGCGCTGGAACTCGTCGAGGCCACCGGGGACGTGCAACTGGAGGCGTTGGCGCGCGGCGAGATCGATGCGGGCCTGGTGCTGCATTCGCCAGGCGCCGCGCCTGCGGGGTTGGCTCGACTGGCGGTGGCATCGGAACAGCTGGTGCTGGCCGTGCCGTCGCAGCACGTGCTCGCGGGCGTCGCGCAGCTCGCGCTCGAAGCGGTGCTGGCCGAGCCGCTGGTCGCGTTCCCGCGCCGCATCCTGCCCTCGGTGCACGACGCGATCCTGGCGCTGTACCACGGGGTCGGGCGCGTGCCCGAGGTGGCGCAGGAGGCGATCCAGATGCAGACCATCGTCAACCTGGTGTCGGGCGGCCTCGGCGTGGCCTGGGTGCCGGAGAGCGTCACGCAATTCCGGCGGGCGGGCGTGGTCTATCGCACGGCTGCCGAGTTTGCCGCGCCGCCCGGTCGTCGTCGCGCGGCGCTGGCGCTGCCCGGGTGCGAAACCAGCCTGGTCTGGCCGGCGGCCAGCGACAACCCGGCGCTCGCTCGCTTCATCGAATTTGTGCGGGAACGTGGCTTGGCACAATAGCCGGATGCTCATGTATCCCCACATCGACCCCGTTGCGCTGCAACTCGGGCCGATCGCCATTCATTGGTATGGCCTGACCTATCTGGCTGCCTTCGGTTTGTTCTGGTTCCTCGGCACGCGGCGCTTGCAGCACGAGCCGTTTCGCTCGCTAGGCGGCCCAGGCGGCTGGGAGCGCAAGGACGTGGAGGACATCCTGTTCCTCGGTGTCGCTGGCGTCATCATCGGCGGCCGGCTGGGCTATTGCCTGTTCTACAAGCCGGGCTACTACCTGTCGCATCCGTTGGAGATCTTCATGGTGTGGCAGGGCGGCATGAGTTTCCATGGCGGCTTCCTCGGCGTCATCGCCTCGATGGTCTGGTTCGCGCATTCGCGCAGACGGCCGTTCTGGCAGGTGATGGATTTCGTCGCGCCCTGCGTGCCGACCGGCCTTGCGGCGGGGCGGGTGGGCAACTTCATCAACGGGGAGCTTTGGGGGCGTTTCTCGAGCCCCGATCTCCCCTGGGGCATGGTGTTTCCGCAAAGCGGATCGATGCTGCCGCGCCATCCGTCGCAGGTCTACCAGTTCCTGCTGGAAGGCCTGCTGCTGTTCGTGCTGCTCTGGGTGTATGCGCGCAAGGAGCGCAAGCAGGGACAGGTGGCGGCGGTGTTCACCATCGGCTATGGCGTGTTCCGCTTCATCGCCGAATTCTTCCGCGAGCCGGACGACTTCCTCGGCCTGCAGGCGCTCAACCTGAGCCAGGGACAGTGGCTCAGCCTGCCGATGATCGTGTTCGGCATCGGGTTGTGGATCTGGGCGGCGCGTCGGCCGGCGGTGAGGGTCGCAACCCGCTGAGCCGGCGCCGTCGGCTCGCGTCGAAGCCCAAGTGCCGCGCGCGGTTCGAGTGGACATTCAATCCGTAAGGCTTAGGGCAGGTGGTTGTGAGTTGCGTGCGCGAGCTTTCACAATGAAGGCGTTTCTCGTTTCGGCGAGATGGCATGGCGTCAACCGCAATCAGAGAGGACATCGTGAGCGCAACGGAATGGTTCAAGTCGAAAGTGCCCATGGCACTCACCCTGCCGCGCTGGCCGGCTGCGAAGTCGCTCGCGAAGCCGAGCGCGCGTTCAACCCATGAGCGCCTGCAGGCGACGCTTCGCAAGTCCGACGAGGTGATGTCGCCGCGCGTGCTGCGCAAGGTGCTCACGGCCCTGGAGGCGGTGATCGACCCGCGCGTCAGCGAGGTCGAGGGCGGGCGCCGCGCGCATGCCGTGGCGCAGGAGTACCTGGCGGCCGGGCCCACCGAGCGCCGCGACCACTGGGCGTTGATGAGCGAGCACTTCGCCGCCGACGCGGAGACGCTCAAGGCCGCGCGCGACCAGCACCAGGCGGCTGTCGGCACACCCGAGGAAGGCCAGGCCGAGATGCGCTTGCGCCGTGCGCTGGTGTCGCCGCGCATGCGCCTGCTGCAGCGCTTCGCGGTCGAGCCGGCGGGCATGCGCTTCCTGGTCGACCTGCGCGCTGACCTGTTGCCGCACCTGAAGGCGGACCATCGCCTGCTCGCGCTCGATGGGGAACTGGAGCATCTGTTCTCCACCTGGTTCGACGTAGCCTTCCTTGAGTTGCGCCGCATCGACTGGGACTCGCCCGCGTCGCTGATCGAGAAGCTGATCCGCTACGAGGCGGTGCATGACATCAAGGGCTGGGACGACGTGAAGAACCGGCTCGACCACCAGGACCGGCGCTGCTACGGCTTCTTCCATCCGCGCCTGCCGAACGAGCCGCTGATCTTCGTCGAGGTGGCGCTGGTCGACCGCATCAGCGACGGCATCACGCCGCTGCTGGACGAAGCCGCGGTCCCGGTGCAACCCGCGAAGGCGACCACCGCGATCTTCTATTCGATCAGCAACACGCAGAACGGCCTGCGCGGCGTGAGCTTCGGGGATTCGCTGATCAAGCGCGTGGTCGAAACGCTGCAGGACGAACTGCCGCGCCTGAAGGTGTTCGCCACGCTGTCGCCGATCCCGGGCTTTCGCCACTGGCTGGTGAAGAACGCGGCCACGCTGGTGCCGCTGCTGGATGAGAAGCGGGCCAACGAACTCGGCCGGCTGATCGGCTCGTTGCCCCCCACCACGGAGCGCTTGCTGGCCGCGGTGGAGGCGCCCGGTGCGCTCGCCGATCCGAAGTCGCCGCTGCGCCAGTGGCTGACGCAGTGCGCGGCGGAATACCTCGGTCGCGCCGTGACGCAGGGCAAGCCCGTCGATCCGGTGGCGCGCTTCCACCTGGGAAATGGAGCGCGCGTGGAGCGGCTCAACTGGGCCGGCGACCCGTCGGCCAAGGGACAGAAGCAGTCGTGGGGCCTCATGGTTAACTACCTGTACGACCTCAAGCGTCTCGATAAACATCGAGCCTGGCTGGCCAATGGCAGAGTGGCCGTCTCAGGCGACATAGAAGGCCTGTATTTCAAGAACTGATCAAGACGCGACGACAGGAGACACCAGGATGACCGAGAACTTTCGACGGCGGGACGTATTGCGATGGGCTGCGAGCGGCGCAGCCGTGTTGTGCGGCGGCGCGCGCGCCCAGTCCGCATGGCCCACCAAGGCGGTCACGCTGATCGTGCCGTTTCCAGCGGGCGGTGGTACTGACGCTTTCGCACGCCCGCTCTCGGCGCAGTTCACCAAGGTCGCAGGCCAGACGCTCGTCATCGACAACCGAGGCGGCGCCGGCGGCACGCTGGGCGCGAGCATCGCGGCCCGGGCACCGGCCGATGGCTACACGCTGTTCATGGGCGCGGTGCACCATGCGATCGCACCGTCGATCTACCCCAAGCTCGACTACGACATCGAGAAGGATTTCGTCCCGCTGATGCTGCTGGCCAATGCGCCGCAAGTGGTGGTGGTCAATCCGAAGCGGGTGCCGCAGAACACCATCCAGGAGTTCATCGCCCACGTGAAGAAGAACCCCGCCAGGATCAACTACGGCTCGGCCGGCGCGGGCACCTCGCACCATCTTGCGGGCGAACTCTTCAAGCAGCAGACCGGCACCTTCATCACCCATATTCCGTACCGCGGCGCCGGTCCGATGCTGCAGGACCTGATCTCCGGCAACGTGGACGTGTGCTTCGACGGCCTGGGCTCGTCGTCGACGCACATCAAGGGCGGTCGCATCAAGGCGCTGATGGTCGCGGGCGCCAAGCGCAACCCGGCATTCCCCGACGTGCCGTGCGCGGCCGAGGTCGGCCTGCCCGACTACACGGTCACCACCTGGTACGGGCTGTGGACGCCGAAGGGCACGCCGGCAGACGTGCAGGCGCGCATCATCGAGGACGTGAAGAAGTCGTGGGCTTCCGATGAGCTCAAGTCCATCTGGGCCGCCAACGGTTCCGAAATTCCCAACCTCACGAATGCCGCCTACGGCAACTTCGTCAGCGGGGAAATCAAGCGCTGGGCCGTGGTGGTCAAGGCCTCCGGCGCCAAGCTGGAATGAGCGGATTGGTCCGGGTCGTGCGCGAAGGCGCCATGGCCTTCGTCACGCTCTCACATCCCGGTCGCCTCAATGCCATGTCGCGCGCGATGTGGCTCGCGCTGCGCGCTGCCTTCGAGGCCTTGTCGGCGGAGGAGGCATTGCGTTGCATCGTGGTGCGCGGCGAGGGCGGCGCCTTCTGCGCGGGCGGCGACATTTCGGAGTACCCGTCGTTCCGTTTCGAGGAACGCAGCCTGCGTGCCTTTCATGAAGACGAGGTGTGGGCCGGCTTGCAGGCCATGCTCGATTGCCCGGTGCCCATCGTCGCGCAGATCGAGGGCGCCTGCATGGGCGCGGGCATCGAGATCGCAAGCTGTTGCGACATTCGCCTGGCCGCCGGTTCCGCGAAGTTTGGCGCGCCCATTGCCAAGCTTGGTTTTCCGATGGCGCCGCGCGAAGCCGAGTTGGTGCAACGCGCCATCGGCGACGTGCTGGCGCGCGACATGCTGCTGGCCGCCGGCGTCCACGGCGCGCAACGCCTCTACGATGCCGGCTTTCTCCTGCAGGTGCTGCCCGACGATGCCGTGGCTGCCGCCGTGCTGGCCCATGCAGCCCGCATCGTCGCGCTCGCGCCCGCGGCGGCCCGCCTCAACAAGGCCACCTTTCTCGCATTGAACCGCTGCGCCGCGTCCGATCTGGTTCCAACTGCCTACCGCTACGCCGACTCGCCCGAACATCGCGAAGGCATCGACGCTTTCCTTGCCAAACGCCCTGCCGTTTTCTGAGACAACCATGACAACGACCAACGCCAATCTCTTCTCGGCCCTGCGCGCCGCGTTTCCGGCCAACCTCGACCAGGTGGCCATCGAAACCGACAACGGACTTCTCTATTCGTGGCGCGACCTGGACCGCGCCAGCGCGATGATCGCCAACCTGCTGGATGCGCTGAAGCTCGAGCCCGGCGCGCGCATCGCGGTGCAGGTCGAGAAGTCGGTCGAGGCGATCGCGCTCTACCTGGGCACGCTGCGCGCCGGCTACGTGTTCCTGCCGCTCAATACGGCCTACCAGAGTGCCGAGATCGAGTACTTCATCGGCAACGCGGAGCCGGCGGTGGTGGTGTGCACCAGCGACAACGCCGGCTGGGTCGGCGCGATCGCGCAGGCCGCCGGCACGCACCATGTGTTCACGCTCAACGACGACCGCACCGGCTCGCTGCTCGACCTTGCCGTGCAATGCAGCGACCAGCACACGGTCGCGCAGATGGCGGAAGACGACATGGCCGCCATCCTCTACACCAGTGGCACCACGGGCCGCAGCAAGGGCGCGATGCTGACGCACCGCAACCTGCTGTCCAACGCCGAGGTGCTCAAGGACTATTGGGGCTGGACCGAGGGCGACGTGCTGATCCATGCGCTGCCCATCTTCCACGTGCACGGCTTGTTCGTCGCGCTGCATGGTGCGCTGCTCAACGGCAGCAAGATGCTGTGGTTCGGCAAGTTCGACCCGAAGGGCGTGATCGCCAGGCTGCCCGAGGCGACCGTGTTCATGGGCGTGCCGACCTTGTATGTGCGCATGCTGGCGGAACCTTCGCTGACGAAGGAGGCGGTGCGCAACATGCGCCTGTTCATTTCCGGCTCGGCGCCCTTGTTGATCGAGACCTTCAACGATTGGCGCGAGCGCACCGGCCACACCATCCTCGAGCGCTACGGCATGAGCGAGACGGCCATGCTCACCTCCAACCCGTACAACCCGGTGCAGGGCGAGCGTCGCGGCGGCACGGTTGGCTTCCCGCTGCCGGGCGTGCAGCTGCGCGTGATGTCGACGGAAGAGGGCGCCGAAGGCCGCGAATGCACCACCGACGAAATCGGCGCCATCGAAGTCAGTGGCCCCAACGTCTTCATCGGCTACTGGCGCATGCCCGAGAAGACGCGCGAGGAATTCACCCACGACGGATTCTTCAAGACAGGCGACGTCGGCATGACCGATGGCCTGGGCTACGTCACCATCGTCGGCCGCAGCAAGGACCTGATCATCAGCGGCGGCTACAACGTCTATCCCGCCGAGATCGAGGGCTACATCAACGAGCAGCCCGGCGTGGCCGAGAGCGCCGTCGTCGGCGTTCCGCATTCGGACTTCGGCGAGGTCGGCGTGGCCATCGTCATTGCGAAATCCGGCGCCACGGTGGATGGCGATGCGGTGCTGGCCACGCTGAAATCGCAGTTGGCCAATTTCAAGATTCCGAAGCGCTGCTTCGTTGTGCCCGAGTTGCCGCGCAACACCATGGGCAAGGTGCAGAAGGCGCTCCTGCGCGAGCAGCACAAGGGCCTGTTCGGGCCGCGCTGACGCAACCGTACTACTGCACCAGCAGCACGGAGATATCGGTCTCTGCAATCACCTTCGTGGTGACGGAGCCCATCAGCGCGCGGCCGAAGATGCCGTGGCCGTGGGTGCCCATCACGATGAGTTCGGCATTTACCTTGGTGGCAACCTTGAGGATTTCCTCGGCCGCGTTGCCGTGGCGCTGCTCGAGCGCGTAGCCGGTGATGCCGCGAGCGGCAAGTCCGTCCTTGACCGGCCCGACCACCTTGCTGTTTTCCTCGGCGTAGTAACCCTCCAGCACTTCCCTCCCCACATGGCGTGCCGCGTGATTCGGGATGCCGCTGCAGACATGCACCACTACGAGCTCGTGGCCGTCGACAAAGCTGGCACGGTGCCGGGCCAGGTAGTCCATCGCCTTTTGGGTGTGCTTGCTGCCATCGACCGCGATCACGATTTTCATGACGTACCTCTTTCGATCTGGACACTCGCTTATACGCGGCGAGTCCACCGGATGAACAGAGGGGTCGAACCCGCATGCAGATCGGTTGTAAAAAAACCAACGGCCCTGCGATGAGGGCCGCTGATCTTTCGGAATAGGTGTCTGCAGTAGGGGGCACCGGACCCGCATCCTGAACCAGGGTTCAGGTGGGCGAGGGCAGCAAGACTTCGGGTTCATCTGACGCGAGATGATCACGCCCGTCAAGCGATGTACCAAGCCCTGCTCCGTAGAGCATTGGAACAAGGAAATATTAGGCCCGGCGCGTACTGCAGACGGTGTCGATTTTACGCCCCCGACGCCGTCGCGTAAGCCCTAAATTTCAGAGCAGATGGCCATCGCCGGCCAGTGCCTGATCCAGCCTCTGGATGAGTTGCGGCAAGCGCTGATCGGTGGTAACGGATTCTTCCGGTGCGGCGGTGGTCGTGACCGCGAGCAGTGCTGCCGCTGCGGCGGAGGTTGCGGCCTCGGACTGCACCAGGTCGAAGGCCAGGTTCAGCGATGCCAGCACCGCGATGCGATCGCGCGCCTTGACCTTGCCGGCATCGCGGATCTTGCACATGGCGGCATCGACCCGTTCGACTGCGCTGCGCAATTGCGCTTCTCCACCTTCGGGGCAGCCGAGCAGGTAGCTCTGGCCCATGATCTGAACTTCGATCTGCTTCATCGTCTCGACTGGAATTATTCGGTGGCGGGTGGTTCTTCGGGCAGGCGCTCGAGCATGGCGTCGATACGGGTGCGTGCCGCCGTGAGCCGCGCCTTGAGCGCATCGCGTTCGCGCGTCAGCGCGTCGACCTGTTCCTGCAATAGCGCGTTGGTGCGTTGCACCTCTTCATGGCGCACGAGCAAACGTTCGACTCGCTCGGCGATCTGGTCGATGGGGCTGGGGGCGGGCATGGCTGGGGATTGTATGTGGGGCCCGGCGAGCCGCCCTGTGTGCTTTGTCACCCAGGCAAGGGGAAAACACTGCCCCTCCGCAGCCGTGCAGCAGCGGCCGCCGTGCGCCTAAAATCCGGGCCGTTGGTGCTCGGGTCGTGGTTCACGCGGCCCAGTTCAACGGGAAGCAGGAGTCGACGCCGTGTCACCGGCCGACGCCACCTGCGCTGCCCCCGCAACGGTCAAGCAGACGGCGCCCGAAGCCCAGGCTTCTGGCGCCACTTTCATCCCACAAAGCCACTGGGCGCCCTGAAACAGGCGCCTGGGAAGGCGGGTGAAGGACGCACTGCCAGCCCGGATACCGGCCAACGAGGCGGCTGCCTGCGCAAGCAGGCGACCATACGCCCAAGCACCGGCGGGGAAGCCGGTGACGGGCATTTGTCTGCGACTCTTTTCTCACCATGACTTCCTGCGATACCACCCCCCGGGCCACCACGCGTCTCCCGGCGGTCACGCTTGCGCTCGGCGCATTCGCGATCCTGCCTGCGCACGCGCAATCGGAGCCCCCGACCCTGCGCGAGACCGTGGTCACCGCCACCCGTACGCCGACGCGCGCCGACGAACTGGTGTCCGACGTCGTCGTCATCGACCGCGCGCAGATCGAGCAACTGGGCGAGCGCACTTTGCCCGAACTGCTGGCCCGCACGGCAGGCGTTCAGGTGTCATCGAATGGCGGCTCCGGCAAGCTCAGCAGCGTGTTCATCCGTGGCACCGAGGCACGCCACACCATCCTGCTGATCGACGGTGTGCGCTACGGCTCGGCCACGGCGGGCACGCCGATCTGGGACAACATCCCGGTCGACCTGATCGACCACATCGAAGTGGTGAAGGGGCCGGCATCGGCGCTCTACGGCAGCGACGGCGTGGGCGGCGTGGTGCAGGTGTTCATGCGCAAGGGCCAGCCGGGCGATCCGGCCTTCGTGCCGCGCGCGTCGGTCACCATCGGCAGCCAGGGCTATTCGCAGGAGGGGCTGGGCTTCAGCGGCGCCGATGGGGGCTTCACCTATTCGCTGGATCTGCAGCACACGCGCGACAAGGGCTTCTCAGCCACCAACCCACGCGTGCCCTTTGGCCAGTTCAACCCCGACCGCGATCCTTTCACGCAGGACGCCGGCACCCTCTCGCTCGGCTACCAGGTCAACAACGACTGGAAGCTCAGCGCGGGCGTGGTCTACGCCAACGGCGAGAACCACTATGACGACGGCCCCAACCGCGATACCTTCGGCGTCGTGCGCACTGAAACGGAATACGTTGGCCTGCAGGGCAGGGTGATGGACAACTGGACCACGCAGTTCCGCGTGGCGCAGGGCGTCGACCTGACGCAGGCAAAGGTGGCCGACGCCTTCAGCCTGCCGGGTCTCTTCCGGACCACACAGAGCCAGTTCAGCTGGCAGAACAACGTGACGACGCCAATCGGCATCGTGATCGCGGGGCTCGAGCGAAACGTGCAGAGCGTGGACAGCGACACCGCCTACGACGTCACCAGCCGCTCGATCAACTCCGCCTTCGTCGGGTTGAACGGCAACGCCGGCGCGCACAGCTGGCAGCTCAATGCGCGGCGTGACGAAAACTCGCAGTTCGGCAATCACGACACCTGGTTTGCCGGCTATGGCTACCGCATTTCGCCGAACTGGCGCGTCAATGCGTCCTATGGCACGAGCTTCGTGGCGCCTTCGTTCAACCAGCTCTACTACCCCTTCTTCAGCAACCCGCGGCTGCAGCCCGAGGAAGGCAAGAACATCGACGTCGGCATCACCTGGACCGAGGGCGCGCACAGCGTGAAGCTGGTCGGCTTCGACAACAAGATCACCGGCTTCATCACGAACACCACCACTCCGGAGAACATTCCGCGCGCCCGCATCCAGGGCTGGACGCTGGGCTACGACGGCGCCTTCGATGCGCTCGGCGTGCATGCCAGCTACGACAAGCTGGATCCGCAGAACGAACTCACCGGCAAGATGCTGCCGCGCCGCGCGAAGGACCAGGTCAACCTGGGTGTCGACTATTCGACCGGGCAATGGAAGTTCGGCGTGACGGCGCTCTATGTCGGCCAGCGCTATGACGACGTTGCCAACACGCTTTCCACGCGCCTGGGGAGCTTCACGACCGTCGACCTGTTCGGCGAGTACAAGCTGACGCCGGAATGGACCGTGCAGGCCCGCGTCGCCAACCTGTTCGACGCCACCTATGAGACCGCCTATGGCTACAACCAGCGCGGGCTCAGCGGCTTCCTGACGATGAAGTGGGCGCCACGCCGATGAGGATGTCGAGGCTGCTGTGTCTCATGGCCTTGTGCTGGCTGGCGGGGCCGGCGCAGGCGCGGGGCGCGGTCAGCCTGGTCGACGATCGCGGCGTGGAGGTCACGCTGGCGCAATCGCCGCGGCGCATCGTGTCGATGCTGCCGTCGTTGACGGAGACCGTCTGCGCGCTGCAGGCGTGCGAGCGGCTGGTCGGCGTCGACAGCTATTCGAACTGGCCCGCGGCTGTGCAGGCATTGCCGCGCGTGGGCGGCCTGGAGGACGCGAACGTCGAGCGCATCGTGGCACTCAAGCCGGACCTGGTGTTGCTGGCCAAGGCCGCGCGCGTGACGGACAGGCTGGAGGCGCTCGGCCTCAAGGTGCTGACGCTGGAACCACGCTCGATGAAGGACATGGAGCGGGTGCTGGGCCAACTCGGCCGCGTGCTCGACCGCGAGGCCGAGGCTGCGGCGATGTGGCTGCAGATCGATGGCGGCGTCAACCGCGTCGCCGCCGCGCTGCCTGCGAGCGCGCGTGGCAAGCGGGTGTACTTCGAGGTCAGCAGCGGGCCGTATGCGGCCAGCGAGTCGTCGTTCATCGGCGAGACGCTGGCACGGCTGGGTGCTGTCAATGTCGTGCCCGGGTCGCTCGGGCCCTTTCCCAAGCTCAATCCCGAGTTCGTGGTGCGTGCGGATCCGCAGGTCATCATGGTGGGGGACCGCAACGCGGTGGCCTTGGCCGGGCGGCCAGGGTGGGGGCGCATCGATGCGCTGCAGGCGGGGCGCATCTGCGTGTTCACGCCCGCGCAAGGCGATGTGCTCGCGCGCCCCGGTCCACGCATGGCCGAGGGCGCCGGCATCATGGCCGATTGCCTGAAAGACAAGTTCAAGTGACCAAGCCCGGGTTTGCCGTTGCGATCGTCGTCGTGAGCCTCGTGCTGGGGCTGGTGGGGGCGAGCATCGGCAGCACCGGATTCGAGAGCGTGTGGAGCGCCGCCAGCGACGCGACCGCGCTGCAGATCGTGCGCGACATCCGGCTGCCGCGCACGCTCGGCGCCTGGTTCGCAGGCGCGCTGCTGGGCCTGGGCGGCGCGCTGGCGCAGGGGCTGTTTCGCAACCCGCTGGCCGACCCGTACCTGTTGGGCAGTGCGTCGGGTGCGAACTTCGGTGTGTGCCTGCTGCTCGTGGCATTGGGCACGTCCTCCGCGCTCGGGCCGGCGGCGGGGGGATGGGCCGCGCGCCTGGGCATGACGGGCGCCGCCTTCATGGGCGCGGTGGCGGCCGTGCTGGTCACGCTGAGCCTGGCGCGCGGCGTGCAGCAGACGCTGCGCCTGCTGCTGGCGGGCGTCGTGGTCGGCATGGTGCTGGGCGCTGCGAGTGCGTTGGTCGTGCTGTGGGTGCCCGACATCATGCGAGCCATGCAGGCCTTCATGCTGGGCACCACCGGCTTCCTCGGCTGGCCGAACGTGACCTTGCTGGCCGGCGCGCTGGTGCTGTGTCTGCTGCCTGCGCTGGGGCTGGCGCGCGCGCTGGACGCACTCACGCTGGGCGAGGCCAGCGCGTCGAGCCTGGGCATTGCCCTGCCGCGCGTGCGCGTGGTGCTGGTGGCGGCGCTGGCGCTGGCCACGGGCACGGCGGTCGCGCAGGTCGGGCTGGTGGCATTTGTCGGGCTGGTCGCGCCGCACCTGGTGCGCGGCGTGGTCAAGCCGACGCACGGATGGCTTGTGGGCCTGGCCTCGTTGATGGGAGGTGCGTTGCTGCTCGCGGCCGACGTGGTCGCGCGTTGGCTTGTCGCGCCGCAGGAGTTGCCGGTGGGCGTGGTGACGGCCCTGCTGGGCGGCGGCTACCTGTTGTGGCTGATGCACAGGAGGTCGCTGTGACCGCGGTTGCGGCGCTGGCTGCGCAGCGACTGCAGGTCTCGCTCGGCGGAAGGCTCATCGTGGACGTTCCGCAACTCGCCTTGCCCAGGGGACGCTGGACAGCGGTGGTCGGGCCCAACGGCGCCGGCAAGACCACCTTGCTGAAGGCATTGGCGCGCTTGCTGCCGATGCAAGGCAGCGTGCAGTTGCTGGGCCGTCGCATGGAGGAGTGGCCGGCCAAGGCCCGCGCCTGCACGCTCGCCTGGCTGGGCCAGGGCGAGCCGGGCGCCGACGACCTGTTGGCGCACGATGTCGCGATGCTCGGGCGCTTGCCGCACCAGGCGTGGCTTGCCGCGCCGAGCGCGGCAGACCGTGCGGCGGTCGAGCGTGCGATGCGCAGGACGCAATGCTGGGAATGGCGGGATCGGCCGTTGGGCCAGTTGTCGGGCGGGGAGCGCCAGCGTGTGTTGCTGGCCCGCGCGTTTGCGGTTGAGGCCCAAGTGCTGCTGATGGACGAGCCGCTTGCCAATCTCGATGCGCCGCATCAGGCGGACTGGTTGCTGGCGGTGAGGGAATTCGTTTCAGCGGGTCGAACGGTCGTGAGCGTCCTGCATGAACTGGGCATGGCGCTGCATGCCGACGAAATCCTCGTGCTGCGACGAGGTCGAGTGGTGCATCAGGGCGCTGTCGACGAGTCCGTCATGCATGCCGCGCTTCGGGATGTGTTCGACAACCGGATCGAAATCCACAGGGTCGCAGACCAATGGGTGGTGCTGCCTCGATGAAGGCGCAAGAGCAGCCGCCCCCGGCCGCCCCCGCTGCGAGATGGGTCAATAAACCCCGAAGACCTTCAGCAGGATGATCACACCGAGCGGCACGCCGCAGATCCAGAGAATGACGCTTTTCATGAGGTGCTCCAGGTGAGTTTGAGTGCATGCACTGTGGCTTGCGACGTATGCCTTTGGTGCAGGATGGCGCACGCGTTCGGGGTGAGAGGGGGACTACATTGGTCCTCCGTAAGACATTGACTCTATTGGCGCAATGAATGCGCGCGTACGATGATTGCGCCCCAACCCAACATGCACGCCAGCCCCATGTTTCCCCCGTTGTCGTTCGCGTCCCGGCGTGCCGGGGGCGTGCCGTGAACGCGCGCTGCGTCATGGTGCTCGGCACGACCAGCGGCGCCGGCAAGAGCTGGCTGACCACTGCCCTGTGCCGCTGGCATGCACGCCAGGGCCTCAAGGTCGCGCCCTTCAAGGCGCAGAACATGAGCAACAACGCGCGCGTGGTGGAGGGCGGCGAGATTGGCAGCGCCCAATACTTCCAGGCGCTGGCCGCAAACGCCACGCCGGACGTGCGGATGAATCCCTTGCTGCTCAAGCCCGAGCGCGACACCCACAGCCAGGTCGTGCTGATGGGCAAGGTGAGCGAATCGCTTTCTGCATTGCCGTGGCGGGGCCGCAGCGAAAAGGTCTGGCCGCAAGTTGCGCAGGCGCTGGACGGACTTCGCGCGGAGAACGATGTGGTCGTCATCGAAGGCGCGGGCTCGCCGGCCGAGATCAACCTGATGGGCAGCGACATCGTCAACCTGCGCGTGGCGCGGCATGCCGACGCGCGCTGCCTGCTCGTCACCGATATTGATCGCGGCGGTGCGTTTGCGCACCTGTATGGCACCTGGGCCTTGCTGCCCGTGGAGGATCGGGCGCGGCTGGCGGGCTTCGTGCTGAACAAGTTCAGGGGTGATGCCGCATTGCTGGCCCCTGCGCCCGAGATGCTGAAGGACATGACCGGCATCCCGACCGTAGCGACGCTGCCGATGTGGTGGCAACATGGACTTCCGGAGGAAGATGGCTTGTTCGATGACCGCATGTCCCCAACCCAGCCGTTGCCCACAGGGGCAAGGCGCGAAGATGTCACGGTCGTGGTCTATCCGCGCATCAGCAACCTCGATGAGTTCCAGCCGCTGAAGAACATTTCCGGTGTGCGCCTGCGCTGGGCGCGCAGCGCGGCCGACCTGGCCGATGCCGGCACGCTGATCCTGCCCGGCTCCAAGCACACCAGCAGCGACCTCGCCTGGCTGCGCGCGCAGGGCCTGGATCAGGCCATTGCCGCACATGCCGCAAGAGGCGGTCGGGTGCTGGGTGTGTGCGGCGGCTTGCAGATGCTCGGCGAGGCCTTGATCGATCCGCATGGCGTCGATGGCAACGCTCCGGGCCTGGGCCTGCTGCCGGTGGTCACGCGCTTCGAGCGCGACAAGACCGTGCGCCATCGCACCGCCAGCTTCGGCGCGCTGCGCGGGCCGTGGAGCGCGCTGTCGGGCATTGCGGTGCAGGGATACGAGATCCACCACGGCCAGACGCTCGCGCACACGGCGATGGCCGCGGCAGGCGCCCATGCGCACGCGGTGATGGACGACGGGTTGGCCTGGCAGAACGATGCGGGCAACGTGCTCGGCATCTACCTGCACGGCCTGTTCGAGGATGCCGCCGCGTTGCATGCGCTGTTCGGCGCCGCGTCCCCGACGCTGGACAGCGTGTTCGATGGCCTCGCCGACTACATCGAGCGTCATTTCGACGCGGGCGTCCTGCGCTCGCTCGCGCTGCAAGCACCATGAGGCTCTGGTTGCTGCGCCATGCCCAGACCGACGCCGACCCGGGCGTGTGCTTCGGCTCGACCGATATCAGCGTGTCCGTGGAGGCCACGCAGGCGCTGGCCCGCCAGATCGCGCCGCTGATTCCCGCCGACGCGGTGGTGAGTTGTTCACCGCTGCAGCGCTGCGCCGAACTGGCGCTGGCCATCGAAGCCATCCGGCCCGAGCTGGCCGCCAGCGCCGACACCCGATTGGCGGAGATGGACTTCGGCGCCTGGGAGGGACGCGAATGGTCCGCCATCTCGCGCGCGGAGTTCGATGGCTGGATCGGCAACTTCGCCGATGCCCATCCCGGTGGCACCGGCGAGAGCACCCGCCAGTTCATGCGGCGCGTGGGCGACGCGTTCGACGAATGGCAAATCTCGGAGCGCGACGGTTTCTGGATCACCCACGCGGGCGTCATCCGGGCGACGCAGTTGCTCGCGCGCGGGGTGCGAGTGGCAATGCGTGCCGAGCACTGGCCGCAAGCGCCGATCGAGTTCGGCGAGTGCATCCTGATCGAGGTCTGAGAACCTGTGAATAAATCGGCCATGCACGCTCAGCCCGCCCAAACACACCCACCCGTCGTTGCAAATGCTCGCCGTAGCCCAAGCTACGGCTGTGCTTTGCGCCTAGATTGGGCGCGTTTGGACGAGCTGCTCGCGCACGTCCAATTCATTCACAGGTTCTGACCGGGCGCTTCAGCGACTTTGCTGCCGCCACTCGGCTTTCCACATCCGTTGCAACTCTGACGCGACGGGTGGCGGCGGGTTGCCCACCAGCATGTCGCGGTTCACGCGATGCACCAGTGCGTAGACCACCCCCGTCTCGGGCGCGTAGAGCTGCACGGCGTTGTTGTCGAAGCAGTCGTGATCCTTGCAGAAGGCGTTGAATGCATAGCGTGAGCCGGCCACGTTGACCCAGCGCGGTGGTGGCGCCGGTCCGTTCATCTGCGCCAGCCACGGCTCACGGGCGTCCGCGCCGAGCGCCTTGCGCCAGGTCGCCCTGAAGCTCGGCGAGGCGATGACCATGTCGACGTTGCCGCCGGTTGTCACGGGCGGTGCGGGTGGGGGTGCGGGTCGCGCTGCGGCATTCGGCTGCTGCCCCGCGGCGGGATTGCATGCGCGATAACGCAACTGCTGCAAGCCTGGACCGAGCGCGGCGGCCGTCTTCCCGCTCGCGTTGATCTCGATGAAGCGGCCGCGCGGGTCGCGGTAGATGATGAACAGCAGTTCCGAGCCGCCCCGCACCTCGCTCATCAAGGTCATTTCGTAGTTGCGCGGTGGCGAGTTGCCGAAGTAGGAGGCGGCGGCCTGCGCCTTGCTGCCCGTGAGCCGTTGTCCGTCGCGTTCGACCAGCAGTCCGTCAGGTTCGACCCTCAGCCTCGGCGCAGCGGGGTTCGCGCAATCGGCCGACCAGATGCCGCCGTAGAGGGCCATCACATCCGGCGGCAGGCGTTGTGCCTGCGCTGGCGATGCAGCCAGGACACCGAGCAGGCTGGTTGCCACGGCGATGAATGCACGGTGCGTCGGGAAGGAAGCCACAGGGTTCTCCTGAAATGCCTCCCTGAAGTGCATGCGAACGCAGCCTTGAAGTCAACCGGCTTTTGGCGCTGGCGTCTTCGGCTTGAAGTCGCAATAGGCCGCCACCGCGCACTGCCAGCACTGCGGCTTGCGCGCGATGCACACGTAGCGGCCGTGCAGGATCAGCCAGTGGTGCGCATGCAGGCGGTACTCGAGTGGCACGCGCTTCTCCAGCTTCAGTTCGACCTCGAGCGGCGTCTTGCCGGGGGCCAGTCCGGTGCGGTTGCTGACGCGGAAGATGTGCGTGTCGACCGCCATCGTTGGCTCGCCGAAGGCGACGTTGAGCACCACGTTGGCCGTCTTGCGGCCGACGCCGGGCAGGGCCTCCAGTTCCGCCCGTGTGCGCGGCACCTTGCCGCCATGCTGCTCGACGAGCATGCGGCAGGCCTCGATGAGGTGCTTCGCCTTGCTGCGGTAGAGGCCGATCGTCTTGATGTAGCTCTCCAGCCCTTCCACGCCGAGGTCGAGGATGGCCTGCGGCGTGTTCGCGACCGGATAGAGCTTGCGCGTGGCCTTGTTGACGCCGACGTCGGTGGCTTGCGCGGACAGCAGCACAGCGGCCAGCAGTTCGAACGGCGTTGTGTATTCGAGCTCGGTTTCCGGCGTCGGGTTGGCGGCTTGCAGGATGGCGAAGAAGGGGGCGATGTTGTCTTTTTTCATGGCGTGGGGCGGGCGTTCGGCAGGCCGGATTCGAAGCGTTGGCACTGGGCGCGAACCCCGGCGTCCACCGCGCGCCAGACGCGCTCGGGAAAATCTGGCGGCAGTTCGCGCTCGACGCGTTGCAGTGCGGCCGGGGCGTTGTGCACGAGGTCGCACATGCGCTCGAAGGTGCCGTCCACGCCCGCCTGGGTCGCCAGCGCCTGCCAATGGCGGGTCTGGATGCTCGCCAGGTTGTAGTGCGCGCTTTTCGATCGGAGCGCCATCGCGAGTCTTGCCTTTTGCCACGGCACCTGGCTGGCGCCTTTGCCGATGATGGGCCACGCCGAAATCACGTCGTACAAGGGCGTCATGTCGTAGCCGCCGCCACGGCGCAGGAAGATGGAGTGGTTCTTGGCATGGCCATCGGTCGCGGCCAGCAGCCAGAACGCGAGTTGCGTGAGCACGAAGCGCAGGCGGTCGGCTTGCGCCTCGTCGCTGGCCGCGAGCAGCGACAGGCATTCGCGCATGCCCGGTCCGCCGTCGCTTTCATATTTGCGTTGCGCGGGCGTGCCGGTGGCCTGGCAGAAGTCTTCCTGCGGCAGTCGTGCGATCCAGCGGCCGGCATCCATCCAGCGCCGGTCGAAACGCTCCACGATGAGCGCCTTCTGGTTGTCGAAGTGTCCGATCTCCGTGCCGGCCACCGGAAAACCCAGGGCTGCCAGCAGGCGAGCGCACAGCCACTCGTTTTCGACGGAGTCGGTCATGTTCGCCCGCATGTTGCCGACAAGCCCCAGCGGCAGCTTGAAGATGTGCGTGGTCGGCGTCGCGCCGTGAGGGCGGTGCCAACGGTCGCCCAGGCGCAGCAAGGCGGTCTTCTCCTGCGCGCCGGCGATGGAGATGCGAAGGTCGTCCTCGTCGGCGGCGAGTTGGCCGAGCACCGGATCAGCCGTGACGTTGCGCAGCGTCTGGGCGACCTGGGCATCGCTCAGTGGCTCGCTGTCGATCCGGTCGACGGGACCCGGCGCCTGGCCTGCGGGGAGTAACTGGACCGCGCCCACGCAATCGCGGCCGATGGCCGCCAGCAATTCGGCGGCTTCGATGCTGGCGGCATGAAAGCGCCGGCGCAGGCGCTCGCGGATGCGGTCGCTGTCGGGCAGCAGGTTGTCGAAATAGTCTTCGACGGCAGGCCCGCGCAGTTCCTTCGTGCCTGCCGGGATGGGCAGCGACAGGGACAAGGCCCGGACGTTCGGTGAGCGCAGCCATCCGTCGTCGTAGCGCAGCGCCGGCACGCCGGTACGCGACCAGAACCACGCGCCGACGTATTCGCCGTTCATCCATATGTCGAGTTCGGGGTGTGCCACGCCCTACCAATCCGCCGTTGGCATCTGCGCGGTGACGACCGTCGCGGGCGGGGAGGGCGGCGCCAGCAGCAGGCGTGTGTCGAGCGCGTGCAGTATCTGCATCAGTTGCGCGACGCTGACGGCGCCGGGATCCTTTTCAATGTCGGCGATGCGTGTTTGCTTGACGCCGATCCGCGCGCCCAGTTGCGTCTGCGTCAGCTTTTGCGCCTTGCGCAGCGATTTGAGATGCGTCGACAACTGCGAAGGTGAGTGGACAGGGATTTGCATGGATACCGCTTACGGGTGGTAAATGCACAATATCTCTTCAAGGCGATTTTGTCAAAATATCACTTTTGAGCGATTTACCTTGGATCTGGGATTTCGCCACAATGGCGGACCCTCCAGCGAGAACCTTCCATGCAATTCGCCACCCGCCTCGACAACGTCGAAACCTCCGCCATCCGCGAACTCTTCAAGCTGCTGGGCACGCCCGGCATCATCAGCTTTGCCGGGGGCTTTCCGGACAGTGCGATGTTCGACGTCGAGGGCCTGAAGGAGGCCAGTTCCAAGGCGCTGAACGAGGAAGCGGGCGGGGCGCTGCAATACGGCGCCACCGAGGGCTACGAGCCGCTGCGCACCCAACTGAGCGCCTTCATGAAGACCAAGGGTGTCGAGGTCGACCCCACCGGCCTGATCGTCACCACCGGTAGCCAGCAGGCGCTCGACCTGCTCGGCAAGACGATGATCTCGCCCGGCGACAAGGTCATCGTCGAAGGCCCGACCTTCCTGGCCACGATCCAGTGCTTCCGCCTCTACGGCGCCGAACTCGTCAGCGCGCCCATCGACGCCAACGGCGTGAAGACGGATGAACTCGAAAAGCTGATCGCCGAGCACAAGCCCAAGTTCGTCTACCTGATCCCGACCTTCGGCAACCCGAGCGGCGCGATGCTGAGCCTGGAGCGCCGCAAGAAGGTGCTTGAGCTTGCCGTGAAGTACCAGACGCTGGTGGTGGAAGATGACCCGTACGGCGACCTGTACTTCGGCGAAGCGCCGCCGCCGTCGATCATGGCGCTGACAAAGGACGTGCCGGGCAGTCGCGAACTCGTTGCGCATTGCGGCTCGCTCAGCAAGGTGCTGAGCCCCGGCCTGCGCATCGGCTGGATGATCGCGCCGGCCGAGTTGCTGGCCAAGGCCACGATGTGCAAGCAGTTCAGCGACGCGCACACCAGCACCTTCGCGCAGGCGACCGCCGCGCAATATCTCAAGAGCGGCCGCATGCCGGGCACGCTGGCCCATGTGCGCAAGGTCTACGGGGAACGTGCTGCCGCCATGGGCGCGGCGCTGAAGCGTGAACTCGGCGATGCGATCTCGTTCGAGCAACCCGGCGGCGGCCTGTTCTTCTGGGCACGGCTCACGGGCGCCAACGGCAAGCTGGCGGACGCGAACGTGCTCGCGAAAAGGGCCATCGAAAAGCTCGTGGCTTTCGTGCCCGGCGCGCCCTTCTTTGCCGCGAACCCCGATGTGTCGACGCTGCGCCTGAGCTTTGCCACGGCCAATGTCGAGAAGATCGAGGAAGGCATCGCGCGCCTCGGCAAGGCTCTTTGATTCAGGGCGAGCGGTGCAGGCGCGGTGCTGACAACAAGGCCAGGTTGTCGGTGATCGCTGTGTCGACCTGGCGGTATTTGCCCGTCATCTTCGACAGCGTCATGATGGTCTGAAGCGCCTTCAGGTCCTTCACCGTGGGCGCCACCTTGATCTGCGCGATGGCCGCCGCCGCGTTGCCGCCATTGATCAGCGCCATCACCTTGCCAGCCCAGTCGTTTGCGCGCGCCATGTGTTCACCTGCTTTCTGAAACAACGCCGACTTTACGCGCGGCGTTAGCATGCCCCATGAGAAAAACCTTTCAGCTGCGCCCCGAAGGCAAGCACCCCGACCGCGTCCTCGACGCCGTCAAGCACGAAATCCGCAAGTACATCAAGCGCGAGCGCCGCCGCGAACTGCCCGAAGGCGTCGACTTCTGGGACTTCGACTGCAAGTTCGGCACTGCGCAAGACACCGCCGCCACGGTGCACCTGGCCGAACTCACCGGCCTGATCGACGGCATTGCCAAGGCGGAAGGCCCGCAGTTCTACGTCGAGATCCTGGCGAAGCACGGCCAGCGCACGGCCCGGCCGGCGCCACCGGACACCGAATAGACAGACGCGACAACGGCCGACATACAAATCCGGGCATGTCGGCCTACAGTGAAGCCCCCCAACCACAGGCTTCATCCATGGCGAAATCCGACAAGAGCAAGAAGACCGAACTCATCCAGCGCCGCAAGGCCCCGCTGACCACGCCCAGTGACCTGAAGGCCGGCGCAACGGCCGACATCGCCGCCGCGCTCAACGGCGTGCTGGCCGATGTGTTCGCGCTGTACCTCAAGACCAAGAACTTCCACTGGCACATGAGCGGGCCGCACTTCCGCGACTACCACCTGCTGCTCGACGAGCAGGGTGACCAGCTCTACGCCATGACCGACCCGCTGGCCGAGCGCATCCGCAAGGTGGGCGGTACCACGCTGCGATCGATCGGCCACATCGCGCGCATGCAGCGCATCAGCGACAACGACGCCGACTACGTCGACCCGCTCGACATGCTGGCCGAACTGCGCGAGGACAACAAGACGCTGGCCGCCCGCCTGCGCGAAGCGCACAACGTGACCGACGAGCACCGCGACATCGCGTCGTCGAGCCTGCTCGAGAACTGGATCGACGAGACCGAGCGCCGCACCTGGTTCCTGTTCGAGTCGAGCCGCGCCGGCGTGGCCTGACGAAAAGCTACAGGCGCGCGTCGGCCAGCGCGAGGCCGTGGCGTGCCTCGACCGGCTGGAGCGCCGCGGCGATCGACGGATGCAGGCGCACACCGTTGCGCATCTGCGATTCCCGCCGTGCAAGGCCACCCTGACCCGGCAGTCGCACCGGCTTCGAGGAGTCAACCGGGGCGTTGTCGCGGCATTGCTGCGCGACATGGTCCATCTGGCGCAGGAACGCATCCTTGCCGCCGAATGCGTTCAGGTCGTGCATCGTGACGTAGACGGTGGCGCCCCAGCCTTCCGCCGGGTCGGCGCGGCCGTGGCCCGCGAGGCCGGCCGTGAGCGTCTCGACGAGCAGGGCCATGCCGTAGCCCTTGTGCCCGTGGCTGAGTCCGCCCACCGGAAGCAGCGTGCCCGGCGGCTGATCGAACAGGGCCTGCGGGTTGTTTGTCGGCTTGCCGGTGGCGTCGATCAGCCAGTCCTCGGCAAAGGTCTCGCCGGCCGCGCGCTTGCGATTGCTCGTGCCGTTGGTCGTGATGGAGGCCGAGATGTCGACCATCACGCCGCCCTGCGTCAGCGGAAAGCCCATCGCCAGCGGATTGGGCGTGAACACGGCCCGGGTTCCGCCGAAGGGCGCGACGCTCGCCGTGTTCGGGTCGGAGCAGGCCAGCACCATCAGCATGTCTTCTTCGAGCGCGCGCAGCATGTAGACGGCGAGGCAGGCGATGTGGTGGCTGCGACGGATCACGAGCGAGGCGGTGCCGAGTTGGCGGGCACGCGGCACGAGCAGGTCCATGCCCTGGTCCATGAGCCACGGGCCGGGCAGGCGCATGCCGTCCCACAGCACCGCAGCGGGGCGATCGGACAGGACTGTCGGCGCGCCATCGCGCGTCATGCCACCGGATTCGACTTCCTTCACGTACCCGACGAGCAGTGCGAGGCCGTGCGTGTCGTGGCCGAGCAGGTCGCCTTCGACCAGCGTTCGCGCGACCACGGCGGCCATCGGCGCGGCAAGGCCGGCCTTCTGCAGCAGGGTGTCGGCAAAGGCGGTCAGCGCATCGGCGCGGTAGAGGGGGTTGTTCTCGTTCATTCGGGCTTTCAGATGTGCGAAGCGCCTGGAGGGCAGCGCGGCCTCAGCGGCAGATTTCCAGCAAGCGGTCGAGCCCGCCCTCGTTGATGGCCACCATGGCCTGTTCGCGGACCTTCGGCTTGGCGTGATAGGCGACCGACAGGCCGGCCTCGCCCATCATCGGCAGGTCGTTGGCGCCATCGCCGACGGCGATCGTCTCGGCCGGCGAAATGCCCAGCAGCGAGGCCACTTCGAGCAGCGTGCGGCGCTTCTCCGCGCCGTCGCAGATGTCACCCCACGACTGCGTGACGACGCGGCCGGTGAGCTTGCCGTCGGCTTCGTCGAGCAGGTTGGAGCGTGCGAAGTCGATGCCCAGGCGCTCCTTCACGCGGTTGGCGAAGAAGGTGAAGCCGCCGGAGACCAGCAGCACTTTCATGCCCACGGCCTTGCACGCGTTCACGAGTTCAGCGGCGCCGGGGTTCAGCCTCAGGCGCTCGTCATAGACCTGCTGGAGCGAGGTGACCGGCACGCCTTCGAGCAGCGCGACGCGGCGACGCAGGCTTTCCTTGAAGTCCTTGATCTCGCCGCGCATCGTCGCCTCGGTGATCGCGGCCACCTCGGCCTTCTTGCCGACCGCATCGGCAATCTCGTCGATGCACTCGATGTTGATCAGCGTCGAGTCCATGTCGAAGGCGATCAGCTTGTAGTCGGCCAGTTGCAGGGGCGGGGTGAGGCGCTGGAGGACCAGGCCTGGCGCGGTATTCAGGGTCGTTGTCATTCAGTCGTACCAGTCTTCGAATAAATACGTGTGCGGCACTTATGCCGTCGCCACTTCCGCCTTCTTCGGCTGCCCCAGGCTGCGCAACACATCCCGCACCAATTGCGCCCGGTCCTTCGGCTCCTTCAGCTCTCGCTCGATGCGCAGCTTCTCATTGCCGGCCAGCTTGATGTGCTTGTTCTTCTGGATCAGCTGGATGATCGCGAGCGACTCCACCGGCGGGTCTTTCTTGAAGGTGATGTGGATGACGCCAGGCGCCGCATCGACCTTGACCACGCCATAAGGCCGCGCCAGCACGCGCAAGCGGTGCACGTCGATCAGCGTCTGCGCCTGCGGCGGCAGCTTGCCGAAGCGGTCGACGATTTCCTCCAGCAGGATGTCGATCTGTTCCGAGGTCTTCGCAGTCGCCAGCTTCTTGTAGAACGACAGCCGCAGGTGCACGTCGCCGCAATAGTCGTCCGGCAGCAGGGCAGGGGCGTGCAGATTGATCTCGGTGGTCGCGCTGAGCGGCGAGAGCAAGTCAGGCTCCTGGCCGGCCTTCAGCGCGCGAACGGCTTCGCTCAGCATCTCGTTGTAGAGCTGGAAGCCGATCTCCATCATGTTGCCGCTCTGGTTGTCGCCGAGCACCTCGCCGGCGCCGCGGATCTCCAGGTCGTGCATCGCGAGATAAAAGCCTGAGCCCAGTTCCTCCATCTGCTGGATCGCATCGAGCCGCTGCGAGGCCTGCTTGGTCAGGCCCTCGATGTCCGGCACCATCAGGTAGGCATAGGCCTGGTGGTGGCTGCGGCCCACGCGACCGCGCAACTGGTGCAACTGCGCCAGGCCGAACTTGTCGGCGCGGCTCATCACGATGGTGTTGGCGGTCGGCACGTCGATGCCGGTCTCGATGATGGTCGAGCACAAGAGGATGTTGTAGCGCTGCGCCACGAAGTCGCGCATCACGCGCTCCAGGTCGCGCTCGGGCATCTGGCCGTGGGCGACGGCGATGCGGGCCTCGGGCAGGATCTCCTCGAGCTTCTGGCGGCGGTTCTCGATGGTCTCGACCTCGTTGTGCAGGAAGTAGACCTGTCCGCCGCGCTTCAGTTCGCGCAACACGGCTTCGCGGATCACACCGTTGCCCTCGGTGCGCACGAAGGTCTTGATGGCCAGTCGGCGCTGCGGCGCGGTGGCAATCACGCTGAGGTCGCGCAGGCCTTCGAGCGCCATGCCCAGCGTGCGCGGGATCGGCGTCGCGGTTAGCGTGAGCACGTCGACCTCGGCGCGCATCGCTTTCATCGCCTCCTTGTGGCGCACGCCGAAGCGGTGTTCCTCGTCGATGATGAGCAGGCCCAGGTTCTTGAACTGAACCGATTGCGAGAGCAGCTTGTGCGTGCCGACCACGATGTCGACGGTGCCGTCAGCCAGGCCCTTGGCGGCAGTGTTGATCTCCTTGGTCGAGCGGAAGCGGCTCATCTCCGCGACTTTCACCGGCCACTTGCCGAAGCGGTCGACCAGCGTCTGGTAGTGCTGCTCGGCGAGCAGCGTGGTCGGCGCGAGGAAGGCGACCTGCTTGCCGCCGGTCACTGCGACGAAGGCTGCGCGCAAGGCCACCTCGGTCTTGCCGAAGCCGACGTCGCCGCAGACCAGCCGGTCCATCGGCTGCGGCGAGATCATGTCCTGGATCACCGCGTGGATCGCGGCCTTCTGGTCGGCCGTCTCCTCGAAGCCGAAGTCGTTGGCGAAAGTCTCGTAGTCGCCCGCCGAGAAGCGGAAGGCATGGCCCTGGCGCGCGGCGCGGCGGGCGTAGATGTTGAGCAGTTCGGCAGCGGAGTCGCGCACCTGCTCGGCCGCCTTGCGCTTGGCCTTTTCCCATTGGCCGGAGCCCAGCTTGTGCAGCGGCGCCTCGTCCGCGCTCACGCCGGTGTAGCGGCTCACCAGGTGCAGTTGCGACACGGGAACGTACAGCGTCGCCTTGTCCGCGTATTCGAGGTGCAGCATCTCCTGCAGCACCGGTGAGCCATCGGGGTTCTTGCCCTGGCCCAGATCCATGTTGACCAGGCCGCGATAGCGCCCGATGCCGTGCGCCGAATGCACGATCGGGTCGCCGATGTTCAGCTCGCTCAGGTCCTTGATCAGCGCCTCGACATCGCTGACCTGTTCCTGCTTCTTGTTGCGGCGGCGCGTGGTCGGCGCGCTGGCGAACAACTCGGTTTCAGTGACGAGGTCGATGCCGGCTTCGAGCCAGGCGAAGCCCGACGCCAGCGCGGCAGTCGCGATGCCGATGCGCTCGCCGGTGTCGGCCTGGAACTCGGCCAGCGTGTCGAAGGCCGGCGGGTTCACGCCGCTGGCGCGCAGGAAGTCGAGCAGGCTCTCGCGCCGGCCGGCGCTCTCGGCCAGGATCAGCACGCGCTGCTGCGTGTTGCGCAGGTGGGTTTGCAGCCGCTGCAAGGGCTCTTCCGCACCGCGCACCACCGACAACGGCGGCAGCACTTCGAACTCGGCGAAGGGCGTGACCTCGCCGTCGCCGCTGCGCAGCGCCAACTGCGCATGCGGTTTGGCCCGCGAGTAGAACTGTTCCGCGTTCAGGAACAGGGCTTCCGGCGGCAGCGCCGGTCGCTCGGGGTCGCCTTGCACCAGCCGGTAGCGCTCGCGCGTGTCGGTCCAGAAATGCTGGAACGCCGGCTCCATGTCGCCGTGGAGGACCACGGTGGCGTCGGTGCCGAGGTAGTCGAACACCGTCGCCGTCTCCTCGAAGAACAGCGGCAGGTAGTACTCGATGCCGGCGGTCGCGACGCCGTTGCCCATGTCCTTGTAGATGCGGCTCTTGGTGGGATCGCCTTCGAGCAACTCGCGCCAGCGGCTGCGAAAGCGCGCGCGCGCATCGTCGTCCATCGGGAACTCGCGGCCGGGCAGCAGGCGCACTTCCGGCACAGGGTAGAGGCTGCGTTGCGTGTCGGGGTCGAAGGTGCGGATCGAGTCGATCTCGTCGTCGAACAGGTCGACGCGGAACGGCTGGCTCGACCCCATCGGGAACAGGTCGATCAGCCCACCGCGCACCGCGTATTCGCCCGGTCTCACCACCTGCGTCACATGGCTGTAGCCGGCCAGCGTGAGCTGCGCCTTGAGCTTGGACTCCTGCAGCTTCTGCTTCGTCTTGAAATGGAAGGTGTAGCCGGCCAGGAAGGCCGGCGGCGCGAGGCGATAGAGCGCGGTGGTCGCGGGCACCAGCACCAGGTCGGCCTCGCGCTGGCTGATGCGCCACAGCGTGGCAAGACGCTCGCTGATCAGGTCCTGGTGCGGGGAGAAGCTGTCATACGGCAGCGTCTCCCAATCGGGGAACAGCGCGCAGCGCAGGCCGGGCGCGAAGAACACCAGTTCGTCGATGAGCCGCTGCGCGTCATTGGCGTCGGCGGTGAACACGGCGACGGCGCGGCCGGCCGCTTTCTCGCGTTCGGCTAACCGTGCAATCAGCAGCGCGTCGGCGGAGGAGGGCGGCCGAGGCAGCGTGAAGCGCTTGCCGGCGACGAGGGCGGGGAGATCCATGGCGTAGTGCGAACAATGCAGAACACCCCGCGCCAACGGGCGAGGGGTGTGCGGGGGCAATTCTAGAATGGCGGCCCTTTTGCTGCCGTGCCCCATGTCCCAATCCCCTGAGCGCCTGTTTGTCGTCATTCCCTGTGCGGGCACGGGCAGCCGTGCGGGCGGCGCGGGGCCCAAGCAGTACCGGCCGATTGCGGGGCAGCCGATGGTCGGGCGCACCGTGGATGTCTTTCGCGCCATGGGGGACCGTCTCGCGGGCCTGATGCTCGTGGTCTCGCCGGGAGATGGAGCCGTCCGTGCGGCGCTGCCCGACTTTCCGCGCGACGGCGAGTGGTTGTTGGCCAAGGGTGGCGCGACCCGGGCGGCGACTGTCCTGGCGGGATTGCGCGGGTTGCTGGCGGTCGGCGCCACGCTGCGCGACTGGGCGTTGGTCCACGATGCGGCCCGGTGCCTGTTGACGCCCGCGCAGGTCGAAGCGCTGATCGCCGCCTGCCGGGGCGATGCCGTGGGTGGCTTGCTTGCGCATCGTCTGGCCGACACGCTCAAGGTCGCGGACAGCGGCCAACGCGTGAAGGACACGCTGGAGCGCAGCGACAAATGGCTGGCACAAACGCCGCAGATGTTTCGCATCGGCATGCTGATCGATGCGCTGGAGATGGCGGGCGACAGCGTCACCGATGAAGCCGGCGCCGTCGAGGCGCTCGGGCTGGCGCCGCTGCTGGTCCCGGCCAGTGCGCAGAATTTCAAACTCACCTACCCGGAGGACTTCGCGCTGGCCGAAGCGATCCTGAAAGGGCGCGACGCATCATGACCGCAGGCTTTCCGTTCCGCATCGGCGAGGGTTGGGACGTTCATCAGCTCGTCGCAGGTCGCAAGCTGTTTCTCGGCGGCGTGGAGATTCCGCACATCACCGGCCTGCTCGGCCATTCGGACGCGGACGTGCTGCTGCATGCCATCACCGACGCGCTGCTCGGCGCCGCGGCCCTGGGCGACATCGGGCGGCACTTTCCCGACACCGACGCCCAGTTCCGGGGTGCCGACTCGATCGTCCTGCTGGCCGAGGCGGCACGCCGCGTTCGCGCCGAGGGTTGGCAGATCGGCAACGTCGACAGCACCGTGATTGCGCAGGCACCGAAGCTGGCCCCTCACATCGCCGCCATGTGCGCGCGCATTGCGCAAGCGCTGGCGATCGAGCCCGGCCAGGTCAACGTGAAAGCCAAGACGGCGGAGAAACTCGGACCGGTCGGCGAAGGCCGCGCGATGGAAGCTCGCGCGACCGTGCTCGTGCACCGTTGATCAGCCGCTCTGAATAGACCTAAGCGGCTTGCTTCGGCACCGACGGCTTGACGCCGGCGGCCGCGCGCGGCATCCGGATATGCGCCGCCAACCCGCGCCCCGGCGTACTGGTGAGCGCAAAGGTCCCGCCCATGCGATCGATGTTCTTCGCCACGATCGACAGGCCCAGCCCCGCCCCCGCAGCCGAGGTCCGCGCTGCATCGCCCCGGAAGAACGGCTTGGTCAACTGCGACAGCAGTGCGGGCGCCACGCCCGCACCATGGTCGCGCACCTTGATCAGCACCGCGTCGTTGTGCGCCTGCGCCTGGATGTTGATGTCCGCCACGCCGCTGGCCGGCGACTTGCCGTAGCGCCGCGCGTTCTCCACCAGGTTCGAGATCACCCGCGTCAGCTCCACTTCGTCCGCCATCACCGCGAGGTCGGGCGCCACGTCGACCTTGATCTTCACGTCCTCATGGTCCTGCACGGCATAGGTGCAGGCGTCGATCACGTCGCGCAGCATCACCGGCTTGAAGTCCACATGGTCCGGCCGCGCGTAGTCCAGGAACTTGTCGATGATCGAATCGAGCTGGGCGATGTCGGCGGCCATGTGCGCACGCGCGTCCTCGTCTTCCACGCTCATCTCGGTCTCGAGCCGCAGGCGCGCCAGCGGCGTGCGCAGGTCGTGCGAAATGCCGGCCAGCATTACCGCGCGGTCCTGCTCGATCTTGGCCAGCTGGTCGGCCATGCGGTTGAAGCCGATGTTCACCGCGCGGATCTCGTTGGTGCGGGCGCGCTCGTCGAGCCGGTGCGCCTCGTACTCGCCGTCGCGCACCTCGCGCGCCGCCCGCGACAACTGGCTCAGCGGCCGGTTGATGAATCGCGTGATCAAGGCGGCGCCGGCCAGCGACAGGGCCATCGCCGTGATCAGCCAGACCAGCCAGGTGCGCCCGCCAACCCGGCTGAAGCGCGTCGGGTCGAGCAGCAGCCAGTAGTTGTCCGTCTCGATCGTGAAGCCGATCCACAGTCCCGCCTGGTTGTTGACCTGGCTCGCGACCACCGTTCCTTCGCCGAGCCGGTCGATCAGTTCCTCCGTCACGCGCTCGTCCAGCGTGCCGCTGGTGTAGGGCTCGAAGCGATCGACGGGTTCGCGCGGCAGGATGCGTACGCCTTCCTGGTCGGCCAGGGTCTTGATCAGCGACACGCGCGTGATCGCGTCCGAATACACCAGCGCCGCCCGCGTCAGGTTGACCAGCGAGGCGATCTGGTGCGCCGTCTGGATGGCGCGCGGCTCGTACTCGAGTTGCCGGAAGGTCTGCAGCCAGGCCACGGTGCTGCCGACGAGCAACAGCGCCAGCAGGAAGAATGTGCGCCAGAACAGGCTGAAGCCGACCTTCAGCCGCGCGCCGCGCGAAGCCGACCCGACGCTCTCGAGCGGGCTCGGCAGGGTCAGCTGCGAGCTGTCTTCGGGCAGCGGGGCGCCTTGTGTGGTCCGGGGTCCGGTGGGTGGAGGCACGCTGCTCAGGTCGTGCCGTCCGGCACGAAGACGTAGCCGACGCCCCAGACCGTCTGGATATAGCGTGGCGCCGCGGCGTCGGATTCAACCAGCTTGCGCAAGCGCGAGATCTGCACGTCCAGGCTGCGGTCGAAAGGCTCGAACTCGCGGCCGCGCGCCAGCTGGGCCAGCTTTTCACGCGACAGCGGCTGGCGCGGATGGCGCACCAGTGCCTTGAGCATGGCGAACTCGCCGGTGGTGAGGGAGAGTTCCTCGCCGTCCTTGCGCAGCGTGCGCGAACCGAGGTCGAAGCTGAAGGGGCCGAAATTCACCGTCTCGTTGTCGGTCGAAGGCGCACCGGGCGCTTCCAGCGGCGGCCGCCGACGCAGCACCGCGTGCACGCGCGCCAGCAGTTCGCGCGGATTGAAAGGCTTGCCCAGGTAATCGTCCGCGCCGACTTCCAGGCCGACGATGCGGTCCACGTCCTCGCCCTTGGCGGTCAGCATGATGATGGGCGTGCGGTCGTTGGCGGCGCGCAGGCGGCGGCAGACCGAGAGGCCGTCTTCGCCCGGCATCATCAAGTCCAGCACGATCAGATCCACGGTGTCGCGCAACAGGATTCGATTCAGCGCCTTGCCGTCCTCCGCGACGATCACTTCGAACCCTTCTTGCGTCAGGTACCGGCGCAGCAGATCTCGGATGCGGGCGTCGTCGTCGACGATGACGATCTTGTCGGTGCGGGCAGGAACTTGAGTCATTTCAGCAACGGTGAATTTGTAACAACGCTGATTCTGTATGCGTTGTCACCCCATTGAGGTAGTTTTGGCATTTGTCTGACACTAAGTTACAAAACTTGCGGAAGCATGCTTTACCTCTCCCAGCTTGGCCGTTGACGGTGGCAGAGTGGGTCTGTTACGACTTTTGGCACCCAATGCAGCCCGTCCTCAGAACCTTGTCCCTGGTCCTCGTCGCCGTCTGTGCGCACGCGCATGCGACGCACGAAGTGGTCGTCGGCGAAAGCGCCCACCGCAGCGAATTGCGCACTGCAGTCCAGTTGAACCGCGCCGCCCAGGTGGCCCAGGTCCAACGCGAGGACGCGATGGCGGGGCGCCATCTCAACCCCGCCGAGCGCCTCGAACTGCGGCAACAAGTGCGACGGCAGTGGTCCGAATCCGCCAATGCATCTCCACCCCGCCCGGCCGAATCGCAATCGGCCGGGCGCATCATTCCCGCGCCCGCTCTTGCGCCCACCGCGACTCCGATCGCCGACGCCCAGCCCACCCGTACGCTCCCGGGCACGGAGCGAAACCAGCGGCCCTGATTGGGCACCTGCGCCTCCCACTCGAAAGTCCCTCCTTGAACGCCATTCGATGGATCGCGGCCTGTGCCGTGCTGGCCGGCGCCAGCGCGGCCTCCGCGCAGACCCCGCCGCCCCAGAACGTCCTGCAGTTGTCCGCCAGCGGCACGGTCGAAGTGCAGCAAGACCTGCTGAGCATGACGCTGTCCACCACGCGTGACGGCGCCGACGCCGCCGCCATCCAGGGACAGCTCAAGAGCGCGCTCGACGCCGCGCTGGTGGAAGCGCGCAAGAACGCGCAGCCCGGGCAACTCGATGTCCGCACCGGGAACTTCAACCTGGCCCCCCGCTACACGCGCGACGGCAAGATCAGCGGCTGGGCCGGCTATGCCGAACTCGTGCTCGAAGGGCGCGACTTTCCCCGCATCACCCAGGTGGCAGGCCGGATCACCACGCTCACGGTGGGCAACGTCGGATTCGCGCTGAGCCGCGAACAGCGCACCAAGGTGGAGGCCGAAGCCCAGACGCTCGCCATCAACGCCTTCAAGCAGAAGGCCGACGAACTCGCGAAGGGTTTCGGCTTCGCCGGCTACACGCTGCGTGAGGTGTCGGTCAACGCGAGCAGCGGCGACCCGATTCGCCCGCGCATGATGGCCGCGCAGGCCAAGTCGATGGCGTCTGATTCGGCGGTGCCGATCGAGGCCGGCAAGACCAGCGTCGTGGTCAACGTGTCCGGCTCCGTGCAGTTGAAGTGACCGACGCTGCGGTTGATGCGGCTTGAGCTTCGATCCCGCGAGGGCCGGCGCGGCCTGACCTTGGGGACCGTCGGCGCTTCGCAGGGCGCGGTCGCCCTGCTACTGCGCCGTCCAGCCGCCGTCCATCTGCCAGGCCACGCCGCGCACCTGATCGGCCGCCGGAGAGCACAGGAACACAGCGAGCCCGCCGAGCTGATCGACCGTCGTGAACTGCAGCGATGGCTGCTTCTCGCCCAGAAGTTCTTCCTGCGCCTGGCTCACCGAAATACCTTCGCGCGCGGCGCGGTCGTCTATCTGCTTCTGGACCAGTGGCGTCAGCACCCAGCCGGGGCAGATCGCATTGCAGGTCACCCCGGTCCTGGCCGTTTCCAGCGCCACCGACTTGGTGAAGCCGACGATCCCGTGCTTGGACGCCACGTAGGCCGACTTCTGTGCCGAAGCCACCAGGCCATGTGCGGAGGCGATGTTCACGATGCGCCCCCAGTTGGCCTGGCGCATGGCCGGCACGGCAAGACGCGTGGTGTGGAAGGCGCTCGTCAGGTTGATGGCGATGATGGCGTCCCAGCGCTCCGCCGGAAAGTCCTCGACATTGGCGACGTACTGGATGCCGGCGTTGTTCACCAGGATGTCGACCCGGCCGAACTTCGACGCGGCGAACTTCATCATGTCCTCGATCTGGTCCGGCTTGCTCATGTCCGCGCCGTGGTACTCGACTTGCACGCCCAGCGCGGCAACTTGCGACCGCGGTCCTTCCGCGTCACCGAAACCGTTGAGCACGATGTTCGCGCCTTGTTGCGCGAATGCTTTCGCGATACCCAGTCCGATACCACTGGTGGACCCCGTCACGAGGGCGGTCTTGCCTTTGAGCATGTTGATCAATCTCCGGATGAATTAGGATGCATCGACAAGATTACCAGCAGCCGCAGCGGCCTCTTTTCATGACCGAACCCACCCTCCATTTCATCCCCTGCAACGACGCGGCAGGCGGCCACCGCATGGCTTGGTGGCAATGGGGAAATCCCGCAAGTCCGCACCTCGTGATGTGCGTGCATGGCCTCACCCGGCAAGGGCGAGATTTAGATGAACTCGTCAAGGCTTTGCTCGCGCGCGCCGATGGCAACGTGCGCGTGGTTTGCCCCGATGTCGTGGGCCGCGGCGCGAGCGACTGGCTGCGCGACCCCAACGAGTACCAGCTTCCGCTGTATGCGGCCGACATGCTCGCGCTGCTCGCGCAATTGCAGCGCGAACAACCCATCGCCACCTTCGACTACGTCGGCACCAGCATGGGCGGCCTGATCGGCATGGTGCTCACGGGCAATCATGAACTGCCATTGCCGGCGCCGATCCGTCGCCTGGTGCTCAACGACGTCGGCCCGGTCATCAATCCGGAGGCGATCAAGCGCATCAGCGCCTACGTGGGCCAGAGCGGGCGATTCGCCTCGGTGGCCGACGCTGCTGCCGCGATGTGGTCCATCTCGACGACATTCGGCCCGCACACGCCGTCACAGTGGATGGAGCTGTCCCGCCACATGGTGGTGCCGGCCTCGCAGCGCAGCGCCGACGGGCGCGCCAAGGTCACGCCCGAAGCCGGCCCCGAGGACCATGCCTTCCTGCTGCACTACGACCCGTCGATCGGCGCGCCCCTGCGCGCGCTCACGCCGGAAGGCATCGCTCACTCCGAAGCCGTCATGTGGTCTCTCTATGACGGCATCACCGCGCAAACCCTGTTGCTGCGCGGCGCGGTGTCGGATCTGCTCTCTCCTGCGACGGCGGAAGCCATGACGCAGCGCGGCCCTCGCGCCAAGCTCGTCGAATTCGAGGGTATCGGACATGCACCGACCCTCGTGGCGCCGGATCAGCACGACGCGGTCAATTCGTTCCTGCTTTCCCCGTGAAGCGCGAACTCGGCAGTCCTGTCCCCGGAAAATCATCGGAGTCGATGGTCGTCGACTACCCCCTGTCCGCCGCCACGGCCGACAAGACGCCCGTGCAAGCCAACATGCTGGCGCGCGCCCGCGCGTTCGCCGAACCGCTGATCGCCGACGAGACGCTCGACACCGGCGAGAACACGATGGCCCATGCCGACGCCGTCGCGGCCATCGTCGCCGCGATGGGCGGCTCGGAGGCGATGCAGGCGGCCAGTTACCTGGTCTATTCGTGCCAGCACCTGAACCGTCCGCTCGAAGTGATCGCCAAGGTGTTCGGCGACAACTTTGCCGCGCTGGCGGTCGAGACGACCAAGCTGGTCCATGTCCAGAAGCAGACCCGTTCGGCCGCCGTCGGCGCGCACACCGACGGCGCCAGCAACCAGACGGAAAACGTGCGCAAGATGCTGCTCGCGTTCTCACGCGACCTGCGCGTGGTGATGCTGCGGCTCGCCTCGCGGCTGCAGACGCTGCGCTACGCCGCGGCCAGCAAGCGGCCCGTGGCGGAAAGCGTGGCGCGCGAGTCGTTGCAGGTGTTTGCGCCATTGGCCAACCGCCTGGGCATCTGGCAGGTCAAGTGGGAAATCGAGGACCTGTCGTTTCGCTTTCTCGAACCCGAGACGTACAAGCTCATCGCGCGCCTGCTCGACGAAAAGCGTCGTGAGCGCGAAGGCTACGTCGAGCAGTTGCGCCTTCGACTCGAAGCGGACCTGCAGTCGCAAGGCGTGCCGGCCAAGGTGCAAGGCCGCCCGAAGAACATCTTCAGCATCGTCAAGAAGATGCGCGGCAAGTCGCTCGATTTTGCGCAGGTGTTCGACATCCTCGCCCTCCGCGTGGTGGTGAAGGACGTGAAGGACTGCTACGCCGCACTGGCCTGGGTGCATTCGCACTTCCAGCCGATCGATGCCGAGTTCGACGACTACATCGCGCGCCCGAAGGCGAACGGGTACCAGTCGCTGCACACGGTGGTGCGTGAGGTGGTGGACGGCGTCGCGGGCAAGCCGATCGAGATCCAGATCCGCACGGAGGAAATGCACGACCATGCCGAACATGGCGTCGCCGCGCACTGGGCCTACAAGGAGGCCGGTCCAAAGGGCTATGTCGGCGTGTGGGCCGGCGGCGAGTACGACGCCAAGATCGCCGTGCTGCGCCAGCTGCTGGCATGGGAGCGCGACCTGTCCGGCGGCCAGCAAGGGCAGGGCCTGTTCGACGACCGCATCTACGTGCTGACGCCCGACGCCGCCATAGTCGAATTGCCGCAAGGCGCGACGGCGGTCGATTTCGCATACACGGTGCATACCAGCCTGGGCCACCGTTGCCGCGGCGCGCGCATCGACGGCGCGATGGTGCCGCTCAACACGCCGCTGCAGAACGGCCAGACGGTCGAGATCATCGCGGCCAAGGAGGGTGGCCCTTCGCGCGACTGGCTCAACGCCGAACTCGGGTACCTGGCCAGCCATCGGGCGCGTGCCAAGGTTCGCGCCTGGTTCAATGCCCAGGTCACGCACGAGACCGTGGCGCGCGGACGCGAGGCTGTCGAAAAACTGCTTCAGCGTGAGGGCAAGACCGCGCTCAAGCTGGAAGACCTGGCGTCCCGGCTCGGCTTCAAGTCGGCAGATCACCTGTTCGAGGTCGTTGGCAAGGATGAGTTCTCTTTGCGCACCATCGAGACCCTCCTGCGCCCGCCCGAACCGCCGCCGAGCCCCGACGACGGAGTGCAAATCCGCAAGCCGCGCGCCAATGAAAAGGCCGTGCAGGGCGGCGTGCTGGTGGTCGGCGTGTCGTCGCTCATGACCCAGCTTGCCAAATGCTGTCGGCCGGCACCGCCGGATGCCATCAGCGGATTCGTCACGCGCGGACACGGAGTCAGCATCCATCGTTCGGATTGCAGCAACTTCCGCACGATGCGCACCCAGAATCCCGAGCGCGTGATCGAGGTCGAGTGGGGCGCGAAGAAGGGGGAGGAGGGCGCCGTCTACGCCGTCGACGTGGCCGTGGAGGCGTCGGACCGCCAGGGTCTGCTGCGGGACATCTCGGAGGTCTTTGCGCGGGAGAAGATGAATGTGATCGGCGTGCAGACCCAGTCGATCAAGGGCACTGCGTGGATGACCTTCACCGTCGAGATTCCAGACGCCGCGCGCCTCGCGCAAGTCCTGGGCGTCGTCGGCATGGTCGACGGGGTGCGTCACGCGCGCCGTCGTTGACGGCACGGGCTAGGCTGGCGCAAAAACCCATGCTATAATCGATGGCTTCACACATCAGGCCCATAGCTCAGCTGGTTAGAGCGCTTCCTTGACATGGAAGAGGTCGGCGATTCGAATTCGTCTGGGCCTACCAAATTTCTCGGTGTTGAACGGATCAAAGCCACTCGGTCGAGTGGCTTTTTCCTTTGGCGGATCATTCGATCCTCCACCTCACGAGGTAGTTAACCCATTAGCTCAGTGGCGTTTGCAGCACTGGTTGTGTTAGCTTTGGTGTCTCTCGTGACAACCCGGAAACCAAGCGAATCATGCCCTCGACGCCGCCTTATCCGGCGACCGAAGAACTTCGGCTCGCTTCCCTGCTGCGACAGGCCCCGCTTGAATTTGCACGCGTGGTGTATGGCCTGAATGACCGGGCCAGTGGCCGTGCCGGCACCATGGCGGCTGAAGAAGTCGCCCGCACCGTGCGCCAGGGCGTGCCGGTCACGCGCGAACGTGCCGAGCAACGAGCCCGCGCCTACCTTCCCGTCGCAGGCCACGAGCACTGCCCGCGCTGCTGGGTTTTCAATGGCATCAAGAGCCCTTTGCACTTCCGCGAGGCCAGTGAAGACCGCCCTGAAACCGCGATCTGCAAGGTCTGCGGCGCGGAGTACACCAGCTCCCTCGAATAGCCTCGCAACCCTCGAAACTCACGACGCTGTCCGTCAGGGTAAACCTTGGCGCAGTGCAGCAAACCCGCTCCCTAGAATGCCTTGGGCGTGGTCGCTTCCGACCTCAAGGAGATCTAGTGCAGAGTAAGAAAGTCGGTGGAAAGCCGGCCATACGGGTCATCAAGAAGTACCCGAATCGGCGGCTCTATGACACTGACACCTCCACCTACATCACGTTGGCGGAGGTCAAGCAACTTGTCATGTCAAAGGCATCATTCGTGGTGCGCGACGCCAAGAGCGGTGACGACCTGACGCGCAGCATCCTGCTGCAGATCATCCTGGAAGAGGAGGCCGGCGGCGCACCGATGTTCACAGAGCAGGTGCTCGCCAGCATCATCCGTTTCTACGGCCAGGCCATGCAGGGATACATGGGCCCCTACCTGGAGAAGAACATCCAGGCCATGACCGAGATGCAGGCGCTGCTCAAGGAAAAGGCCCAAGGGCTCACCCCCGAGATGTGGGCCAACTTCATGAGCATGCAGTCGCCGATGCTGCAGGGCCTCATGGGCAACTACGTCGAGCAGTCCAAGAATGTCTTCCTGCAGATGCAGGAGCAGATGCAGAAGAACACCGAGCAGGTCCTGGGCGCCTTTGGCATCAAGCGTCCCTGAAACTGGCACGACCGGCGATAGCTGGGACAATACGGGGTTATGAGCGAAGTTGCACTCCCCGAACGCGCGGCCACGTCCGCCGCACCCAAGGTCGGCTTTGTCAGCCTTGGATGCCCCAAGGCCCTGACCGATTCCGAACTGATCCTGACCCAACTGAGCGCAGAAGGCTACGAGACCTCGAAGACTTTCGAGGGCGCTGACATCGTCATCGTGAACACCTGCGGCTTCATCGATGACGCGGTGAAGGAGAGCCTCGACACCATCGGCGAAGCGCTGGCCGCCAACGGCCGCGTCATCGTCACCGGCTGCCTCGGCGCCAAGTCCGGTGCCGACGGCGGCAACATGGTGCGCCAGATGCACCCCAGCGTGCTCGCAGTCACCGGTCCGCATGCGACGCAGGAGGTGATGGATGCGGTCCATGCCAACCTGCCGAAGCCGCACGACCCTTTCATCGACCTTGTGCCGAACACCTTCGGCATCGCGGGCCTCAAGCTCACCCCGCGGCACTACGCCTATCTGAAGATCAGCGAAGGCTGCAACCATCGTTGTACCTTCTGCATCATCCCGTCGATGCGCGGCGATCTGGTCTCGCGTCCTATTGGTGATGTGCTGAACGAGGCCAAGGCCTTGTTCGAAGGCGGCGTGAAGGAACTGCTGGTGATCAGCCAGGACACCTCGGCCTACGGTGTCGACACCAAATACCGCATGGGCTTCTGGAACGGCAAGCCGGTGAAGACGCGCATGCTCGACCTTGTGAAATCGCTGGGCGAGATTGCGGAGCCTTATGGCGCCTGGGTGCGGCTGCACTACGTGTATCCGTATCCGAGCGTCGACGAGGTCATCCCGCTGATGGCCAGCGGGCAGGTCCTGCCGTACCTCGATGTGCCGCTGCAGCACAGCCATCCGGCAGTGCTCAAGCGCATGAAGCGGCCAGCGAGCGGCGAACGCAACCTGGAGCGCATCGCCCGGTGGCGCGAAATCTGCCCCGAGTTGGTGATCCGCAGCACTTTCATTGCAGGTTTTCCTGGCGAGACCGAAGAGGAATTCGAACACCTCCTCGACTTCATTCGCGAGGCCGAGATCGACCGCGCGGGTTGCTTTGCCTACAGCCCGGTGGCGGGTGCGGCGGCGAACGAGATTCCCGGCATGCTGCCGGAGGCCGAACGCGAGGCGCGCCGTGCGCGGTTCATGGAGGTGGCGGAGTCGGTGTCGATCACGCGCCTGCGCCGCCGCATCGGCGCGAGCATGCAGGTGTTGGTCGATTCGGCGCCCGGCATGGGCCGCAAGGGCGGGGTGGGTCGCAGTTACGCGGATGCGCCGGAGATCGACGGCGTCGTGCGCCTATTGCCGCCCGAGAAGATCAGCAAGACGCTGAAGGTCGGTGAGTTCACCCGTGCCCGCATCGTCGGCGCCGAGGGCCACGACCTGGTGGCGGTGCCTGTATGAGGGCGCTGTAAAAATGCGCCGAGGCGCTGCCGTTCAGGCAACAAAAAAGCCACCGGAGACCGGTGGCTTCATTTGCAAGATCCTGGTAGGGGATCTTTTTAACTTGGTGCCCAGAAGAGGACTCGAACCTCCACGATGTTACTCGCTAGTACCTGAAACTAGTGCGTCTACCAATTCCGCCATCTGGGCCCACATGACTGCATAAGCAGTTATGTTTTGATTTCAGTGTAGAAAGAGATTGTATCATCAAAAATAGCACCCATTCCAGCGGCTTGCTGGATGAAGTTGAAGGAACTGTCCAAGGCCATCGTGACGGGCACGGATTCGTGCAGCGCGACGACGGCGAAGCTGACATCTACCTCCCCCCGAACGAGATGCGCGCGGTGCTGCACAAGGACCGCGTCAAGGCGCGTGTCGTGCGGCAAGACCGACGCGGGCGTCCGGAGGGGCGGGTCGTTGAAATCGTCGAGCGGCCGGAGCAACCCATCATCGGACGCCTGCTGCATGAAGGCGGCATCTGGCTCGTCGCGCCGGAAGACAAACGCTACGGCCAGGATGTACTTATTCCGAAGGGCGCGACCGGCACGGCCAAGACCGGGCAGGTCGTGGTCGTGCAACTGACGGAACCGCCTGCGCTGTTCGGCCAGCCCGTGGGACGCGTCAAGGAAGTGCTCGGCGAGATCGACGATCCGGGCATGGAGATCGAGATTGCGGTGCGCAAGTACGGCGTGCCGCATGAATTCTCCGAAGCCTGCATCGCTGCCGCGAAGGCGCTGCCCGACAAGGTTCGTCCCGCCGACAAGAAGGGCCGCATCGACCTCACCGACGTGCCGCTCGTCACCATCGATGGCGAGGATGCACGCGACTTCGACGATGCCGTCTACTGCGAGCCCGCGAAGGTCGGCCGCGCGAAGGGCTGGCGCCTGCTGGTGGCCATTGCCGATGTCAGTGCCTATGTGCAGACCGGCTCGGCCATCGACATCGATGCCTACGATCGCGCGACCAGCGTCTACTTCCCGCGCCGCGTCATTCCGATGCTGCCGGAGAAGTTGTCCAACGGCCTCTGCTCGCTCAACCCGGAAGTCGAGCGCCTGTGCATGGTCTGCGACATGCTGGTCGCGGCCGATGGCGAGATCTACGCCTACCAGTTCTACCCGGCCGTGATGTTCAGCCACGCCCGCTTCACCTACACGGAAGTGGCGGCCATTCTCGCCAACACACGCGGCCCGGAAGCGGCCAAGCGCAAGGACCGGGTCAAGGACCTACTCAACCTGTCCGACGTCTACAAGGCCCTGCTCAAGCAGCGCGGCAAGCGCGGCGCCGTGGACTTCGAAACGACAGAGACGCAGATCGTCTGCGACGACGCGGGCCGCATCGAGAAGATCGTGCCGCGCACGCGCAACGAGGCGCACCGGCTCATCGAGGAGGCGATGCTCGCGGCCAATGTCTGCAGCGCCGACTTCATCGCCGAAGGCAAGCATCCGGGTCTGTACCGCGTGCACGAAGGGCCGACGCCGGAGAAGAAGGAAATCCTGCGTGGCTACCTGAAGGCGATGGGCGTGGGCCTGTCGATCACCGACGATCCGAAGCCCGGCGAGTTCCAGGCGATCGCCGACGCCACCAAGGAGCGCCCCGACGCGCAGCAGATCCACACCATGCTGCTTCGCTCGATGCAGCAGGCGATCTACACGCCGATCAACAGCGGCCACTTCGGCCTCGCCTACGAGGCCTACACGCACTTCACCAGCCCGATCCGGCGCTACCCGGATTTGCTGGTGCACCGCGTGATCAAGGCAATTTTGAGCAAGAGCCGCTACCAGTTGCCGATGTTGCCCACGCCCGGCGAGGCGCATGCCAAGCTGGCCAAGCGCCTTGCATCGCGCGTGAAGGCGCCGACCGCCAAGCCGGCCAAGGCCACCGTCGCGCCGACCAAGGAAGTGCAGGCGTGGGAGGCTGCAGGCCTGCATTGCAGCGCCAACGAGCGGCGCGCCGACGAAGCGAGCCGCGACGTCGAGGCCTGGCTCAAGTGCAAGTACATGCGCGAGCACCTGGGCGAGGAATACGGCGGCGTGGTGAGCGCGGCCACGACCTTCGGCATCTTCGTCACGCTCGATGCGATGTATGTGGAAGGCCTCGTGCATATCACCGAACTCGGCGGCGAGTATTTCAAGTTCGACGAGCAGCGCCAGGAACTGCGCGGAGAGCGCACCGGCATCCGCTATGCCATCGGCACGCGCGTGCGGGTGCAGGTCAGCCGCGTCGACCTCGACGGCCGCAAGATCGACTTCCGCCTGATCCGTGAAGGCGAGGACCTCGTCGCGCGGGCGATGAAGGAAAAGGGCGTGAAGGAAAAGTCCGGCCCCGGCGGCGGCTCGACCTCCAGGTCCTCTGCCCGGGCTTCGTCGCGCCAGCCACGTTCGCACGGCGACAGCAAGGCCGAGGCCGCTGCCGCTGTGATGGCGGGCACCGATCGCCCCGCGCAGCAAAGCGCCATGCAGGCGTTCAAGTCGGCGGTGAAGAAGGCCGCCAACAAGATGAAAGGGCGCAAGCCGCGCCGTCCTTGACCGATCCACACCCAACCAAGAAGAAAGTGATGACTGAATGACTGCAGAGACAACCTCGACCTCGCGCATCGCTGTCGTGACCGGCGCCGGCACCGGCATCGGGCGCGCCGCCGCACTGGCCCTGCTGGGCGACGGCTGGAGCGTCGCGTTGGCCGGGCGCCGGGCCGAGACCTTGCAAGCCGTTGCCGACGAGTCCGGCGCCGGTTCGCGCGTGATCGCGGTGCCGACCGACGTGGCCGATCCGCAATCCGTCGAGGCGCTGTTCGCAACGGCGGTGAAGCAATTCGGCCGTGTCGACCTGCTGTTCAACAATGCCGGCACCGGCAACCCGCCCGGCCCGTTCGAGGACTGGACCGCGCAACAGTGGAAGGGTGTCGTGGACATCAACCTGAACGGCATGTTCTATTGCATCCAGCAGGCGTTTCGGACGATGAAGGCACAGTCGCCGCGCGGTGGGCGGATCATCAACAACGGCTCGATCTCGGCGACGACGCCGCGTCCCAATTCGATCGCCTACACCGCCACCAAGCACGCGGTGCAGGGCCTGACCAAGACGGCGTCGCTGGACGGCCGCAAGTACGACATCGCCGTGGGCCAGGTCGATGTGGGCAATGCGATGACTGCGATGGGCGGGCGCATGGCGAACGGCGTGCCTCAGGCCAATGGAGAGATCGCGGTGGAGCCTGTGATCGACGTGGACATCGTCGGACGTTCGGTGCTCTACATGGCCAACCTGCCCCTGGAAGCCAACGTGTTGTTCCACACGATCATGGCGACCAAGATGCCCTTCGTGGGACGCGGCTGATCCCCGTTCTAGCGTGCGCCGCCGCGTGCCAGGGCGCCGGCGGTGAGCGGCACCTCGGCAGGCCAACGGTCGGCCAGGTGGCCGTGCAGCCAAACCGCTTCGCGTGCGGCTGGCAGCGCCGGCAGGCCGCTCGCCAAGGCGGCGCCAACCATGCCGGCGAGCACGTCGCCGGTGCCTGCTGAAGCCAGGCGGGCATTGCCGGTCAGGTTGATGGAGGGTCGTTCGCCCGGCGCGGCGATCACCGTGCCCGACCCCTTGAGTACGACCGTGGAGCCGAAGCGATCCGCCAACTGTTGCGCAGCGCGGAGGCGGTCGGCCTGGACCGTGGACGTGTCGGCGCCCAGCAGGCGCGCGGCCTCCAGTGGATGCGGGGTGAGCACGGTCGGCTGACCCCGGCGGCCGCGCGCTTCCAGCAACCGCTGCAACGCGGAATCCGATGCGATGGCATTCAATGCGTCGGCGTCGATCACCGCCTGTCGCGCCGTCGACAACACACGGGGCAGCAAGGCGCGTATGGCATCCCCGCCGCCGCATCCCACGACGGCAGTCATCCGACCCAGGTCCAGCGAAGCGGGGTCGCGCAGCATCAGTTCGGGTTGGGACGTATCCAATGCCGCGCGGCCATCGAGCAGGCCCGCAAAGACCCGTCCCGCCCCGGCATGCAATGCCGCGGAAGCCGCCATCAATGCCGCACCCGCCATGCCGGCTGCGCCGCCGATCACGGCAACGTCGCCGTAGCTGCCCTTGTGCGAGGCCTGCAAGCGTTGACGAGGAGGAGGCGCGCCGGCGAGCCGGGCCGCTGGCGTCGCGGCGGAAGCATCGCAAGCCAGGTCGTCGAGCCACACTTCGCCGGCGGCATCCCGGCCCTGGGCGGTGAACAGGCCGGGCTTCAGGGTCAGGAGGCTGAGGCAGACGCGCGCAGCGCCGTGGACGCCTGGCGGCATCGTGTCCGCTGCAAGGCAGCCCGTGCCGGCGTCCAGACCGGACGGTACGTCGACGCTGAGGACCGGTGCTGGCCCGGCGTGCATCTGGCGAAGCCATTGCGCCATCGCGCCGTCCGGCGGGCGACTGGCGCCGATGCCGAGCAGTGCATCGATCGCGAGATCCCAGGTGGCTGGCGGCAAATCCGTGAACGCCACGCCCGCGGTCTGGGCACGTTGGAACGAGGCCCGGGCATCCGGTGGCGCGCGTTCCGGATGGCCAAGCCAGGTGACGACCGGCGCAAAGCCGCGCTGCGCCAGCTGCGCGGCCGCTTCCAGCCCATCGCCCCCGTTGTTGCCGGGGCCGCAGGCAATCCAGACCGTGCCCGCGTGCGGCGTGATCGCCATCGCCAGCCGGGCGACGGCGAGGCCAGCCCGCTGCATCAGCGTGTGGGGTGCCAGCGTCGCAGCCGCGGCCTGCTCCAGACTGCGCGTGCCCGCCACGTCGAACAGGTCTGCAACGGTCGATGAAGTGATGTGCAGCACCCGATGCTCCGCGCGGATCAGTGCACCAGCAGGCGTTCGACGCCCAAGCCTTCGAGGTCGACGCCGGGATCGTTGCCGCCGATCAGGTCGGCCGTCACGCGCGCACTCCCGCAGGACAACGCCCAGCCGCTGGAGCCGTGCCCCAGGTTGAGCCAGACGCCGGGTGTGCCGCTGGGTCCGAGGATCGGCGGACCGTCGGGCAGCATTGGGCGCGCACCTTTCCATTGCTGCACGCCGGCCTGCAGCGTCACCGCGCCGGGAAACCAGTCGTGCAGCACCTTGTACAGCGTTCGCAGGGCGGCCGGATTGACCTGGTCGCGCGCGCCGCCGAGTTCGGCGCTGCCAGCCACGCGCACGCGCAAGCCGAGCCGCGAGATGGCGACCTTGTAGCGCTCGTCCATCACTGCGCTGCGCGGGGCGTTGAGCGGCTCGCGGATGTTGGCGCTGATCGAGTGGCCATAGACAGGCGCGAGCGGGATGCGCAAGCCGAGGGGCTTCAGCATGCGGGCCGAGTCGACCCCGGCGCACATCACGATGGCGTCGAACTCATGCGCCTCGGAGCCGCCGGCGAGCGAGATGGCCCGCGGCGTGGCGCGCGACAGCGGTGCGATGTCGCAGCCGAAATGGAACTGAACGCCGAGCGCCTCTGCCTCGCGCTTGAGCAGCAGCGCGAACTGGCGGCAGTTGCCGACCTCGTCGTCGGGCAGGTGAATGGCGCCGCTGAGCGAGGTCTCGGTGCTCAGTGCGGGCTCGATGTTGCGGGCCTCGTCGGCATCGAGCTGCTGGAACTTGGTGCCCACGGCACGCAGGACGTCGAGGCCGGGCTGCACCATCTTGAGGTCTCGCTTGGAACGCAACAGCACCATGTAGCCGTCGCTGCGTTCGTAGCTCAGTTCGCAGGCCTCGGTGACCTCGTGCAGGCGGGTGCGGCTGTAGAAAGCCAGCCGTTGCATGCGGGTGCGATTGGCCAGGTAGGTTTCGAGCTTGCAAGCGCGCTGCCAACGGCTCATGAATGCGAAGTCGCGCATGGCGAGCGGCCAGCGCACCTTGACGGCGCCGTGCCTTGACAGCAGCGAGCGCAGCACCTTCGCGCGCATGCCAGGCGCGGCCCAAGGGGTGATGTAGCCGGGCGCAACCACGCCCGCGTTGGCAAAGCTGGATTCTTCCGCGACGGCGCCACGGCGCTCGAACACCATGACTTCGTGACCGTCGCAGGCCAATTCCCAGGCAGTGGTGACACCGATGATGCCGGCGCCCACGATTGCGATTTTCATTGGATTCGAAAATTCAGAAGAGGGCGCGGCGTTGCGCGCCAAGCGCCGAGGATAGACGACGCGAGGGGCGCTGCGGTGGACGGCGGGGGCGGATTCGATGCGGCGTTGTGCCATCGCCGCAACGGGGGGGCGGCGTTGACCACTCGCGATTGGACCTATGCCGATGCGCGCTACGCCGCTTGCAGTGCCTGCTCGGCCTGGGCGGCGATCGCCAGCACGGCGTCGTCATGCAAGGCGGCGTGCCAGATCATCAAGCCGACAGGCAAGCCCCCGCCCACGGGGCAGGGGATCGAGATCGCGCAGCCGTCAAGCATGTTGATGATGGACGGGTTGCGCAGCAGCAAGCCGTTGATGCGGAAGAACTCGTCGTCCCGCTCGGCGCCGGGCGCCACGCTGGCGATGGTCGGCGCCGTGATCGGCACGGTGGGGGAAAGCAGGGCGTCGAACGGCGACAGCAAGCCTTCCATCCGTTCGATCCAGGCGCGCCGTGCATGGACCAGCTCTATGTATTCGTGCGCCTTCATGTGGGCGCCATTCACGATGCGCCTGGCGACCCGAGGGTCGTAGCCGGCCGCGCTGCGCTCGAGCAGCAGGCGATGCCAGGCATAGGCCTCGGCGGCCGAGAAGCCGCCCGTCGCGTTGATGGAGGGCAGGTCGGCCAGCGGCGGCAGGCTGATCTCCTCGACCCGGGCGCCGGCTGTACGCAGGCGAACCAGGGCGCCGTCGAAGGCGGCGGCGACCGCCGGTTCAAGGCCATCCAGGAACACGTTGGTGGGAACGGCGAGGCGGTAGGCGGCCAGCGGCGCGTTGCCGCGCGTGACGCCGCGCGCAGCCAGGACCTCGTGGGCGATGACCGCATCGCGCACCGAGCGCGTCATCGCGCACACGGTGTCGAGCGTGGTCGACAGCGGCAGCGCGCCATCGGCCGGCACGAGCCGGGCGGTGCTCTTGAAGCCGACGATGCCATTGAGCGCGGCCGGAATGCGGATCGAGCCGCCGGTGTCCGAGCCCAGGCCGATGAAGGCCGCCCCAGTGGCCACGGAGATGGCGGCGCCGGAGGACGATCCGCCCGGAATGCGCGGCGTGGCCGCATCGCTCGCATTGGCGGGAGTTCCATGGTGCGGGTTCACGCCCACGCCCGAAAAGGCGAACTCGGTCATGTTGGTGCGGCCCACGAGGGCCGCGCCGGCTGCACGCAGGCGGGCGACGGCAGGCGCATCGGCCTTCGCCGCCGGCGCGTGAGCCAGCACCTTGGACCCGGCCGGCGTCGCCTGCCCCTCGATGTCGAACAGGTCCTTGGCCGAAAAGGCGAGCCCGGCGAGAGGCTGTTCAGGTCGGGCGCGAGCCGCGTCTTCGCGCGCCTGGTCGAACATCGGGCGCGTGAAGACATGGGCGCAGGCCGGCGATCCGGCGGCTGCGATGGCGCGCTCGATCTCGGCGCGCGCGTCGGTCCTGCCCGCGCGCAGCGCGAGGCGTGTGGCATGAAGGTCGTGCATGCCCCCATGCTATACTCCTTGGGTTTCGCTGAGAGGGCGCCATCCGGATCTACCCGGACAATTCAGGCAACCTTCGGTTTAGAAACACATCCGCAAACCAGCCCACTCAAGGTGTTGCCGTCATTCGCAAGTGACAGCAAAACGGGCTGGATTTAAGACACAACCTTTGGAGTTATTCCTATGTCGACCACCATGCGCGAAATGCTGGAAGCCGGTGTCCACTTCGGTCACCAAACCCGCTTCTGGAACCCCAAGATGGCCCCGTACATCTTCGGCCATCGCAACAAGATCCACATCATCAACCTGGAAAAGTCGCTTCCGATGTTCCAGGACGCGATGAAGTACGCCAAGCAACTCACCGCCAACCGCGGCACCATCCTGATGGTCGGCACCAAGCGCCAGGCCCGTGAGATCGTGGCAGCCGAAGCCCGCCGCGCCGGCGTGCCTTTCGTCGACACCCGCTGGCTCGGCGGCATGCTGACCAACTTCAAGACGGTCAAGACTTCGATCAAGCGCCTGAAGGACATGAAGGCCCAGCAGGAAGCCGGTCTCGATTCGCTGAGCAAGAAGGAGCAACTAACTTTCTCGCGCGAAATCGCCAAGCTCGAAAAGGACATCGGCGGCATCCAGGACATGGCTGCACTGCCGGACGCGATCTTCGTGATCGACGTGGGCTTCCACAAGATCGCCGTTGCCGAAGCCAAGAAGCTCGGCATCCCGCTGATCGGCGTGGTCGACTCGAACCACTCGCCTGAAGGCATCGACTACGTGATTCCCGGCAACGACGACTCGTCGAAGGCCGTCACGCTGTACGCCCGCGGCATCGCCGACGCGATCATCGAAGGCCGCAACAGCGCCACCGGCGACGTGGTCAAGGCCATCGCCGAAGGCAACAGCGACGAGTTCGTTGAAGTCGAAGAAGGCGCCTCCGCCTGATAAGGCGCTCACGCGCGCCTGAAGAAGGGGCTTTGTGGCCCCTTTTTTTAATCTGAATACTGAGAAAACCGGAGAAATCAAATGGCTGCAATCACCGCAAGCATGGTCGGCGAACTTCGCGCAAAGACCGACGCGCCCATGATGGAATGCAAGAAGGCCCTGACCGAGGCCGAAGGCAACATGGAAAAGGCCGAAGAACTGCTGCGCATCAAGCTGGGCAACAAGGCTGGCAAGGCCTCGGCTCGCGTGACCGCTGAAGGCGTGGTGACCGCCTACGTCGACGGCACCTCCGGCGGCATGATCGAGATCAACTGCGAAACCGACTTCGTCACCAAGAACGACAGCTTCCTGGCCATGGCCAAGGCGGCCGCCGAACTGGTTGCCAAGAACAACCCGGCCGACGTCGCCGCGCTGGGCGCAGTTGCCTATGAGCAGGACGGCTTCGGCCCGACGCTCGAGGACGTGCGCAAGGGCCTGATCGGCAAGATCGGCGAGAACATGACGTTCCGCCGCTTCAAGCACTTCAATTCCGGCGCCAAGCTGGCTTCGTACCTGCACGGCACCCGCATCGGCGTGCTGGTCGAGTTCGAAGGCGACGACACGGCTGCCAAGGACGTCGCGATGCACATCGCCGCCATGAAGCCGGTCGCGCTGTCGACCGCCGACGTGCCTGCCGACCTGATCGAGAAAGAGCGCGCCGTTGCCATGGGCAAGGCCGAGGAAGACCGCAAGGTCGCCGAAGCTGCCGGCAAGCCGACGCAATCGGCCGAGATCGTTGCCAAGCGCGTCGAAGGCGGCGTGCAGAAGTTCCTGAAGGAAGTCTCGCTGCACAACCAGCCTTTCGTGAAGAACGACAAGCAGACCGTCGAGCAGATGCTCAAGGCCGCCAGCACCTCGATCAAGGGCTTCACGATGTTCATCGTCGGCGAAGGCATCGAGAAGAAGGTCGACGACTTCGCCGCCGAAGTGGCTGCCCAGGTGGCTGCCGCCAAGGGCGAAAAGCCTGCCGCCTGACCGCCGTGACCGATGGCGCCGCACGTGCGGTGCCGTCACTCTCCCCCCGCTTAAACTCCCCCCGCCAACCACTTCAAGGAATCTCTTCATGCCCAATGCCCGCCCAGCCCACAAGCGCATCTTGTTGAAGCTGTCGGGAGAGGCGCTGATGGGAGATGATGCCTTCGGCATCAACCGCGCGACGATCGTCCGCATGGTGGAGGAAGTGGCCGAGGTGGTGAACATGGGCGTGGAAGTCGCCGTGGTCATCGGCGGCGGCAACATCTTCCGCGGTGTGGCCGGCGGCTCGGTCGGCATGGACCGCGCGACGGCCGACTACATGGGCATGCTGGCCACCGTGATGAACGCGCTGGCATTGGCCGACGCGATGAACAAGCAGGGGCTGACCGCACGCGTGATGTCGGCGATCGCCATCGAGCAGGTGGTCGAGCCCTACGTGCGTCCCAAGGCCCTGCAGTACCTCGAAGAGGGCAAGGTCGTGATCTTCGCGGCGGGCACCGGCAATCCCTTCTTCACCACCGACACCGCGGCCGCGTTGCGCGGCGCCGAGATCGGTGCCGAACTGGTGCTGAAGGCCACCAAGGTCGACGGCGTCTACACCGCCGACCCCAAGAAAGACCCGAGCGCCACGCGATATGCGACGCTCAGCTTTGACGAAGCGATCGCGCAGAATCTTGGCATCATGGACGCCACCGCTTTCGCGCTGTGCCGCGACCAGAAATTGCCGATCAAGGTGTTCTCGATTTTCAAGAATGGCGCGCTCAAGCGCGTCGTGATGGGCGAGGACGAAGGCACGCTGGTCCATGCTTGAGGCTTGAGGAGTAATTGAAGTGACCATTGCAGACATCCGCAAGGCGACCGACACCAAGATGGATCAGTCGCTTGCAGCATTCCAGAACAACCTGACGAAGATCCGCACCGGCCGCGCCAATCCGGCGCTGCTCGATTCGATCCATATCGATTACTACGGCTCTCAGGTGCCGCTGAGCCAGGTCGCCAACGTGGCGCTGCTCGACGCACGGACCATCAGCATCCAGCCGTGGGAAAAGGGCATGGGTGCCAAGATCGAAAAGGCCATTCGCGAGAGTGACCTCGGCCTCAACCCGGCGTCGATGGGCGACCTGATCCGCGTGCCGATGCCCCCGATGAGCGAAGAGCGCCGCAAGGAAATGACCAAACTCGTGCGCAACGAAGGCGAGGCCGCCAAGATCGCCACGCGCAACCTGCGCCGTGACGCCAATGAAGCGGTCAAGAAGCTGGTCAAGGACAAGGCTGCGTCGGAAGACGACCAGAAGCGCGCCGAAGCCGACATCCAGAAAGTGACCGACCGCCACATCGCGGAAATCGACAAGCTGATCGCGGCCAAAGAGGCCGAGATCATGGCTGTTTAAATGGCCCCCACGCTCGGCACTGTCGTGTCCTCGCTGCCCCCCAAGGGGGCTCTCGCAGCTTGGGGCGGCCCGGCGCTGCTCGGTATGGCCCCCACGCTCGGCACTGTCGTGTCCTCGCTGCCCCCCGAGGGGGCTTTCGCAGCTTGGGGCGGCCCGGCGCTGCTCCTGACATGACGCCTTCACCCGCCGTCCCCCATCACATCGCCATCGTGATGGACGGCAACGGTCGCTGGGCGACGCGGCGCTTCCTGCCGCGCGTGGCCGGCCACAAGCAGGGCGTGGAATCGCTGCGGCGTTGCGTGCGCGCCTGCGCGGATCGCGGCGTCCGCGTGCTGACCGTCTTTGCCTTCTCGTCGGAGAACTGGAATCGACCGGTCGAAGAAGTGTCCGGGCTCATGGACCTGATGGTCGGCTCGCTCGGCCGGGAAGTGCCCCGGCTCCGCGACGACGGCGTGCAGCTTCATTTCATCGGCGAGCGGGGCGGCCTGTCCGACAAGATGATCGCCGGCCTGGTGCAAGCCGAGGCCGCTACGGCCCACAACACACGGCTTGTCTTCAACGTCTGCTTCAACTATGGCGGCCGCTGGGACATCGCCCGTGCCGCCGCGCAATTGGCCGCGCGTGGCGAGCCCTTGACCGAGGCGAACCTCGACCGTGCGATGGCGCTGGCCCATGTGCCCGACCCGGACCTTTTCATCCGCACCGGTGGTGAGCAACGGCTGTCGAATTTCCTGCTCTGGCAGAGTGCCTACGCGGAGCTGGTATTCAGCGACAAGCTGTGGCCTGAGTTCGACGAGGCCGCGCTGGACGCAGCCATCGCCGCGTTCAGCAATCGCGAACGCCGCTTCGGCAAGACCTCGGCGCAGATCGCCGGTGGCGCGCCGAAATCGCCGCGGCAAACGGCCTGAGGCGCATGCTCAAGCAACGAATCATCACCGCGCTGGCGCTTCTGGCGGTCTTGCTGCCGGCCCTGTTCTACAAGTCGTACGAGCCCTTTGCGGTCGTCATGCTGGTGCTGATCGGCGCCGCTGCCTGGGAGTGGGGTCGGCTCAACGGCTACGGGCCGCGCCTGTCGCTCATGCTGGGCGCCGAGATGGTGCTGCTGTGCGCGCTGTCCTGGTGGGGCGGCCTGCTCGATCAGTCCCTGAACCTGGTCTGGATCATTGCGGGCGCGGCATGGGTGCTCGGAGGTGCGGCGCTGTTGCGCGTGGCCGTGCCGGGCTGGCCGAAGATTCCGCGTGCGGTTCGCCTCGTCGGCGGTCTGCTGGCCTTGTGGGTCGCGTGGCTGGCGGCCGTGCAGGCGCGCATCGAAGGCATCAATTTCCTGCTGTCGATCCTCTTGCTCGTCTGGGTGGCCGACGTGTTCGCCTATTTCGCGGGGCGCGCGTTTGGACTCAAGTTCACGACGGGCAAGCTCGCGCCGTCGATCAGCCCCGGCAAGAGCTGGGAAGGCGTGTGGGGCGGCATGGCGGGCGTGGTGGTGCTGGCCTTTGCCTGGGTCTGGTCGGATCGACGGCTGGATGCGTCGGTGCAGAGCCTCTACTCGCGCCTGGATGCGCGTGGCTGGTGGTTGCTCTTGATCGGCGTGGTGTTCCTGGCTGCGATGAGCGTGGTCGGCGACCTCGTCGAGTCCCTCATCAAGCGCGCCGCGGGGGCCAAGGACAGCAGCAACCTGCTGCCAGGCCATGGCGGGGTGCTGGACCGGGTCGATGCGCTGCTGCCGGTGCTCCCGCTTGCGATGATGCTGGTGTCGCTGTGACGGAGGGACGGAAACTTCGCTTGACGGTGCTCGGGTCGACCGGTTCGGTCGGCGTCAGCACCTTGGACGTGATCTCGCGCCATCCGGAGCGATTCGAGGTGTTCGCGCTCTCGGCCGCCACGAAAGTGGATGAATTGCTGGCCCAGTGCGCGCGCTACAAGCCGCGCTACGCCGCGATGGCGAGCGCGCCACACGCTGCCCAGTTGGCCGAGAAGCTCAAGCAGAACGGCCTCGGAACGACCGTGTTAACCGCACAGGGCGCCCTGGAAATGATCGCCTCGCATGAAGAGGTGGATGCCGTGATGGCCGCCATCGTGGGTGCGGCCGGCCTCGGGCCGTGCCTGGCCGCGGCGCGCGCCGGCAAGCGCCTGATGCTGGCCAACAAGGAAGCCATCGTCGTGGGCGGCGAGCTGTTCATGCGCACGGTGCGCGACGGCGGCGCCAACCTGATGCCCATCGACAGCGAGCATTCGGCCATCTTCCAGTGCCTTCCGGAAGACCGCAGTACCTGGGCCGAGCGCGTCGATCATGTGTTGCTGACGGCTTCAGGCGGCCCCTTCAGGCTGCGCGACCCGAAGACGCTCGGTGCCATCACGCCCGAGGAGGCATGCGCGCATCCGAACTTCTCGATGGGCCGGAAGATCTCCGTCGACTCCGCCACCATGATGAACAAGGCGCTCGAGGTGATCGAGGCCAGGTGGCTGTTCGACCTGACGCCCGAACAGGTCAAGGTGGTGATCCACCCGCAGCAGATCATCCATTCCATGGTGCAGTTCCAGGACTCGTCCGTCATCGCGCAACTCGGCACGCCTGACATGCGGGTGCCGATCGCTTGCGGCCTGGCCTGGCCGGAACGGATCGCGAGCGGCGCGGGTCGCCTGGATTTCGCCGCGTTGTCTGCCCTGACTTTCGAAGAGGCGGATGCTGCGCGCTTTCCAGGCTTGCACCTGGCGTGGCACGCACTGCGCGCCTTGCCCGGCACCACGGCGGTGTTGAATGCGGCCAATGAAGTCGCCGTCGAGGCCTTCCTGGCGCAGCGGCTGCGCTTCGACCGTATCCACGCGGTGAATCTTGAAACTTTGGAGACGGTCAAGCCGTCCAAGCCTGCATCGCTGGCCGATCTGCTGGCGCTCGACGCCGAGGCGCGCGCCGCCGCGAACGCCGCAGCGCAACGCTTCGCCCACTGACGCGCGGCATCGCACTACAGAGGAATCCCGATGCTCACCCTCGTTGCCTTTGTCGTCGCGCTCGGCTTGCTGATCACGGTGCACGAATACGGCCACTACCGGGTGGCGGTGGCGTGCGGCGTGAAGGTCAAGCGCTTCGGTATTGCCACTTTGCCGTTCGGCGACCCCGACAGCCCCAACATCGCCTCGCGCTTCCTCTGGCGCATCAGCAAGCCGGTGTGGACCTACAAGCCGAAGCGGCAGCATCCAGGGCAGGACACGGAGTTTGCCTTTGGCGTGTTTCCCTTCGGCGGCTATGTCCAGATGCTGGACGAGCGCGAAGGCGACGTCGCGCCCGAGGAATTGCACCTTGCGCTCAACAACCAGCCCTTGCGCTCGCGCGTGGCCATCGTGGCCGCCGGCCCGATCGCCAACCTGCTGCTCGCGGTGCTGCTCTACACGCTGGTCAACTGGATCGGCGTGCTGGAGCCGGTGGCGCGACTGGGGCGGCCGGCGGTGGCGTCGATCGCCGAGCAGGCCGGCTTGCGCGGCGGTGAACTCATCGGCGCCGCTGCCTATGCCGGCGATGCACTGGAGCCGGTGAAGTCTTTCGAAGACCTGCGCTGGCGCATGACGCGCGCTGCGCTGGACGGTCACGACCTCGAACTCGAAATCGCGGGTGAGCGGGGGCGGCCGTCGCGCATGCTGATGCTCCCGCTGAGCCGCATCGAAGCCAAGGATGCCGATGCGCAGATGTTCCGCAAGATTGGCGTGCTCGCACCCCTGACCCGGCCGGAGATCGGTGACGTGGTAGCGGGTGGCCCTGGCGCCAAGTCCGGCCTGCAACGTGGCGATGTAGTGCAGATGGTTGGCAGCGAAGCGATTGTCGACGGGCAGCAGCTGAGAGACGCCATTCGCGCGTCTGTCGACGTTGACAAGCCGCGCACGCAGCCCTGGCGCATCGAGCGGGGCGGCCGCAGCATGACGCTGGATGTCACGCCCGAGGTGCGCGAAGAAGGCAAGCTCAAGGTCGGACGGATCGGCGCCTATGTGGGCACCGCTCCCGACATGGTCACGGTGCGGCAGGGCCTCGTCGATGGCGCGTGGCACGGCGTGGTGCGAACCTGGGAAGTGTCCGCGCTGACCGTGCGAATGATGGGCAAGATGGTCATCGGCGAGGCGTCGCTGAAGAACCTCAGCGGACCGCTCACGATCGCCGACTACGCTGGCAAGTCCGCCAGCATAGGCTTCACGCAATACCTGCTGTTCCTGGCCCTGATCAGCGTGAGCCTGGGCGTGCTGAACCTGATGCCGTTGCCGGTCCTCGATGGAGGACACCTGATGTATTATCTTTGGGAGGGGCTGACTGGCAAGGGCGTCTCCACGGCATGGATGAACGGGCTTCAGAATGGCGGGCTCGTTTTGTTGCTGGTCATGATGTCGATCGCACTCTTCAACGACGTCTCACGGCTCTTTGGTTAACTTTCCACCGGCCCTTTCCGCGCCGGTTACTTCTCAGATGAATAAGTCAAACAGTCGCTTTCGTATGCGCAGCGTGGTCGCTTTGGTTGCGGGCGCGCTGGCCGCCACCGCCGCCTGGGCCGTTGAGCCTTTCACGGTGCGCGACATCCGCGTCGAAGGGCTGCAGCGCGTCGAACCCGGCACCATCTTCGCTTCGCTGCCGTTTCGGGTGGGCGATACCTACAGCGACGAGCGCGGCTCCGCTGCGATCCGCGCACTGTTCGACCTGGGCTTGTTCAAGGATGTGCGCATCGACGTGAACGGCAACGTGCTGGTGGTCATCGTCGAGGAGCGGCCTACCATTGCCAGTGTTGATTTCGCCGGCGCCAAGGAATTTGACAAGGCGGCCCTGACCAAGGCGCTGCGCGAGATCGGCCTGGCCGAAGGCCGGCCGTTCGACAAGGCGCTGGCGGACCGCGCGGAGCAGGAACTCAAGCGCCAGTACATCAGCCGCAGCCTCTACAACGCAACCATCATCACCACGGTCACGCCGACCGAGCGCAATCGGGTGAACCTGACCTTCTCGGTGAACGAAGGCGATTCCGCCCGCATCAGGGAAGTCCGGATCGTCGGCAACAAGGAGTACAGCGAGTCGACCCTGCTGGGCCTGTTCGACCAGGACAGCGGTGGCTGGCTCTCGTGGTACACCAAGTCGAACCAGTACTCGCGGGCCAAGCTCAACGCCGACCTCGAGACGCTGCGCTCCTACTACATCACGCGCGGCTACCTCGAATTCCGCATCGATTCGACGCAGGTCGCCATCTCGCCCGATCGGCAGGATCTCTCCATCACGGTCAACATCACCGAGGGTGAGAAGTTCACGGTTGCGGGCGTCAAGCTTGCGGGCAACTACCTGGGCCGCGACGACGAGTTCAAGTCGCTCGTGACGATCAAGCCTGGCGAGCCCTACAACGGCGAGGCGGTGGCCCAGACCACCAAGGCCTTCACGGACTACTTCGGCTCCTTCGGCTATGCGTTCGCGCGTGTGCAGGCGCGTCCGGATGTCGACCGCACCAACAACACCGTCACCATGAACCTGGTGGCCGAGCCGGCGCGCCGCGTCTACGTGCGCCGGGTGAGCATCGCCGGCAACAACCGCACGCGCGACGAAGTGGTCCGGCGCGAGTTCCGCCAGTTCGAGGCCTCGTGGTATGACGGCGACAAGATCAAGTTGTCGCGCGACCGCATCGACAGGCTCGGCTACTTCACCGAAGTGAACGTCGACACGCAGGAAATCCCCGGAATCCCGGACCAGGTCGACCTCAGTGTGGTCCTGGTTGAAAAGCCGACCGGTACGCTGCAGTTGGGGGCTGGCTTCTCCACGGCGGACAAGGTCTCCATCACGTTCGGCATCACGCAGGAAAACGCCTTCGGTTCCGGCAATTTCCTGGGCCTGAACGTCAACACCAGCAAGTACAACCGCGTCATTTCGCTGAACACGACCGATCCCTATTTCACCAAGGACGGTATCTCGCGCACCTTCAGCGTCTTTCACACCTCGACCAGCCCCTACAACGACACGGTGGACGGCACCTACCGCCTCAACAGCACCGGCGGGAGCATTCGCTTCGGCGTGCCGTTCAGCGAAGTCGACACGGTGTTCTTCGGGGTCGGCGCCGAGAGTTACCAGTTCAAACCGGGCAGCCAGGCGGCCTTGTATACGCCGCAGTCCTACAAGGACTACTTCGGCTGCGGTATCACAGTGTCCGGGTTCAACTGTTCGGACAACAACAAGTGGGGCATTCCGTTGACGGTGGGTTGGTCTCGCGACGATCGCGACAGCGCACTGGTGCCGACGCGCGGCAGGCTTCAACGCGCTAACCTTGAAGTGGGTGTGGCTGGCGACATGCAGTACTACCGCGGCAGCTACCAGTACCAGCAGTTCTTCCCGATCAACAAGCAGTACACCTTCGCTGTCAACACCGAGGTTGGCTATGGAAAGGCCTACGGCAACAAGGACTACCCGATCTTCAAGAACTTCTATGCGGGCGGCCTGGGCTCGGTTCGCGGCTTTGAGCAGAACTCGCTGGGCCCGAAGGACACCCCGTTCCCGGGCCAGACCGAAGGCGCCGCGGTCGGTGGCACCAAGAAGGCCATCTTCAACGCCGAGCTTGGCACGCCGTTCCCCGGGGCGGGCAACGACCGCACGCTGCGCCTCTATGGCTTCTTCGATGCCGGCAATGTGTTCGCGGACCACAGGACGACCGAAACCGATGCGCAATGGGATGCACAGCAAAAAATTCGCGCGTCCGTGGGCCTCGGCATCAGCTGGGTTTCGCCGCTCGGCCCACTGCGGATCGCGTACGCGATCCCGGTCAAGCAGCAAAAGGAAATCCCGAATGCGACCAACAATCCGCTGCTTCCGCCGGCGGTGTCCAAGGATAGAATTCAGCGCGTTCAATTCCAGATCGGAACCGCCTTTTAATGACTCATTTGGCCCGTGCCTTTGGCACCCTGTTGATCCCCGTTTTTGCGCTGTGCGCGGCGCCAGCGCAAGCGCAGCAGGAGACCTTTCGCGTCGGCTTCGTGAATCCCGATCGGGTGCTGCGCGAGGCCACGACCGCCAAGGCGGCCCAGGCCAAGCTGGAAGCGGAATTCTCCAAGCGGGACAAGGATCTCCAGGCGCAGGGTGAGGCCCTGAAGGCCGCTTCCGAAAAGTTCGAGCGCGAGGCGCCCACGCTGACCGAAACACAGCGCGCCACGCGCCAGCGCCAGCTGGTCGACCAGGATCGCGAGTTCCAGCGCAAGCGCCGCGAATTCCAGGAAGACCTGAACGCGCGCAAGAACGAGGAATTGCAGGCCGTGTACGAGCGCGCCAACCGCGTGGTCAAGCAAGTCGCCGAGGCCGAGAAGTACGACGCCATCCTCCAGGAGGCGATCTACATCAACCCCAAGCACGACATCACCGACAAGGTGATCAAGGCGCTGAACGCGTCCACGGCGGCTGGTACGGGTACGGGTACGGGCGCCGGTCCAGGCAAGTAAGGCGGCGACGGGAGTGGCGTTGCGCCTCGGAGCCATAGTCGATGCCCTGGGGGGGGAACTCCAGGGCGACGCGGACCTGGAGATTGCGCGGCTCGCGCCCCTTCAAAACGCCAGTCCCGATTCGCTCAGCTTCCTGAGCAATCCGAAGTTGGTGAAGGAACTGGCCATTTCGCTCGCGGCTTGCGTGATCGTGTCGCCGGCAATGCGCGAGCAGGCAGCGGCGCGCGGCGCCTTCATCGTCACGCCCGATCCTTATCTCTACTTTGCGCGGCTCACGCAATTCTGGAAGCGTGCCCACGCCAGGCCGGACAGTCAGCCGCGCATACACCCCAGCGCGGTGGTCGATCCGGAGGCCCAAATCGATCCGACGGCGCGCATTGGCCCGTTGTGCGTGGTGGAGCGGGGCGCATGCATCGGGGCCGACACGGTGCTGAAGTCGAGCGTGACCGTGAGCGAGGATTGCCAGGTCGGTGCGCGCTGCTTGCTGCATCCCGGCGTCGTGATCGGCGCCGACGGCTTCGGCTTGGCGCCGGACCGGGGCACCTGGGTCAAGATCGAGCAACTGGGCGCAGTGCGCATCGGTGACGATGTCGAGATCGGCGCCAACACCTGCATTGACCGCGGCGCGCTGGAAGACACGGTGATCGAGGACGGCGTCAAGCTCGACAACCTGATCCAGGTGGGCCACAACGTGCGCATCGGCAAGCACACGGCCATGGCGGGATGCTCGGCCGTCGCCGGCAGTGCGGTCATCGGGCCGCATTGCACGGTCGGTGGCGCGGGCATGGTGCTGGGTCATCTCACGCTGGCCGAAGGCGTTCATATCTCGGCTGCATCGCTCGTGACGCGTTCCATCCTCAAGCCTGGCCAGTACACCGGCGTGTTCCCCATCGACGACAATGCCGCGTGGGAGAAGAACGCGGCCACGCTGCGGCAACTCCATGCCTTGCGCGACCGGATCAAGGCCCTCGAAAAGAAGTGATTGCAGGACAGGAACCATGACGACGCTCGATATCCACCAGATTCTCAAATTGTTGCCGCACCGCTATCCGTTCCTGCTGGTGGACCGGGTGCTCTCGATGGAAAAGGGCAAGCGCATCACGGCACTGAAGAACGTGACGATGAACGAACCGTTCTTCAACGGCCACTTTCCGCACCGGCCGGTGATGCCGGGCGTGCTGATGCTCGAAGCCATGGCGCAGGCTGCCGCGCTGCTGTCTTTTCATTCGCTGGACATGGTGCCCGACGACAACACGGTCTATTACTTTGCCGCCATCGACGGCGCGCGTTTCAAGCGGCCGGTGGAGCCGGGCGATCAGCTCACGCTGGAGGTCACCATCGACCGCATGAAGGCCGGCATCTCGAAGTTCAGCGGCCGCGCGCTGGTGGGCACCGAGCTCGCCTGCGAAGCGACGCTGATGTGCGCGATGCGTCAAATCAACTGAGCTGCGCGCGGGCATGACGCAAGTCCACGCGACGGCCATCGTCGATTCCGGGGCGCAGCTCGACCAGACGGTCACCGTGGGCCCCTATGCGGTCATCGGTCCTCATGTGAGGGTGGGGGCGGGCACGACCATCGGCGCCCACTGCGTGATCGAAGGGCGCACCACCATCGGCGCCGACAACCGGATCTTCCAGTTCTCCTCGATCGGCGCGATTCCGCAAGACAAGAAGTACGCCGGAGAACCCACCGAACTGGTCATCGGGGACCGCAACATCATCCGCGAGTTCTGCACCTTCAACCTGGGCGTGCCCGGGGCGGGAGGCATCACGCGCGTCGGCGATGACAACTGGATCATGGCCTACTGCCACATTGCGCACGACTGCAATGTCGGCAACCACACCACACTGTCGAACAACACCACGTTGGCGGGACATGTCGACCTGGGCGACTGGGTGACGATCGGCGGCCTGGTGGGAATCCACCAGTTCGTGAAGGTCGGCCCGCATGCGATGGTCGGCTTTGCCACGGCGGTGTCGCAGGACGTGCCGCCCTACATGCTGGTCGACGGCAATCCGATGGCGGTGCGGGGTTTCAACGTCATCGGCTTGCGCCGTCGCGGCTTCACGGCGGAGCGGCTGGCAGCAGTCAAGCAGATGCACCGCCTGCTGTATCGCCAGGGCCGCACGCTGGACGATGCGCGCAGCGCGATCAGTGCGTTGGCCGCCGAGGTGCCCGAGGCTGCGGCCGATGTCGCGCTGATGAGCGACTTCCTCGCCGCCAGCACGCGCGGCATCGCACGGTGACGGCCTCCCCGCCTGCGCCCCCGGCGCGCAGCGCCATGGCACGCTGAAATGACGAGCTCTTCGGCACAACACCGGTTCGCACTCGTTGCGGGTGAAGCGTCCGGCGATCTGCTGGCGAGCCTGCTGCTGGATGGCTTGCAGGCGCGTTGGCCGGACATGCGTTCGGTCGGCATCGGCGGTCCGCGAATGCTGGCCCACGGCTTTGAAAGCTGGTGGCCGCAGGAGAAGCTCGCGGTGCGCGGCTATATCGAAGTACTGCGCCACTATGCCGAGATCGCCGGCATTCGCCGCCAGCTCAAGGCCCGCCTGCTGCGCGAGTGGCCGCAACTTTTCATCGGCGTCGACGCACCCGACTTCAACCTCGACCTGGAAGCCGGATTGCGCAGCCGCGGCATGAAGACGGTTCATTTCGTCTGCCCTTCGATCTGGGCCTGGCGTGCCGACCGGGCCGACAAGATCCGTGCGGCAGCCGACCACGTGTTGTGCATCTTTCCGTTCGAACCGGCACTGCTCGAAAAGCTGGGTATTGCCGCCAGCTACGTCGGTCATCCGATTGCCAACGTGGTGCCGATGGTGCCGGACCGGGCCGCAGCGCGCGCTGCGCTCGGCATCGAGCCCGACGTGCCCGTCGTCGCACTGCTGCCAGGCAGCCGGCGTTCCGAACTGCGCTACCTCGCATCGAGGTTCTTCGCGGCGGCGGCGCTGATGCAGCGTGCACGCCCTGAAGTCCAGTTCATCGCACCCACCATTCCTGCCTTGCGCGCCGAACTCGAGCAAATGCTGACGGTCAGTCCGATGGCCGGCAAGGTGAAGCTGCTGGAAGGCCAGTCGCACCTTGCGCTGGCCGCGTGCGACGCAACGCTGATCGCCAGCGGCACCGCCACGCTGGAGGCCGCGCTGTTCAAGCGGCCGATGGTGATCGCCTACAACATGCACTCGCTCTCGTGGCGGCTCATGCAGCGGCAGCAGTTGCAACCGTGGGTCGGATTGCCGAACATACTGTGCGGCGAATTCGTCGTGCCCGAGTTGCTACAGGATGCCGCCACGCCGGAAGCGCTGGCCGATGCCACGCTGACCTGGTTGTCGTCGCCGGACAAGGTCGCGGCGCTGGAGCAGCGTTTTGCGACGGTGCACGAGGAATTGCGCCGCGACACCCCGACACTTTGCGCCGATGCGATCCAGAAAGTTCTTGAAGGCTGAACAGGCCCCGCTGGTCTGGGATGCGCCGGGCCTGATGGCCGGCGTGGACGAGGCCGGCCGCGGCCCGCTGGCCGGCCCGGTCGTTGCCGCCGCGGTGATCCTCGACGACCTGCGGCCCATTCGAGGACTGGCCGATTCGAAGACGCTGACCGCGCTGCAACGCGAGCGCCTGCACGACCAGATCATGGCGAAGGCGCTTTGCTGCTCGGTGGCGCAGGCGAGCGTCGACGAGATCGACCAGTTCAACATCCTGCAGGCGACGATGATGGCCATGCGTCGCGCCGTGGACGGCCTGCGGCTCAAGCCGGCGAAGGTGCTGGTCGATGGCAACCGGCTGCCGGTGCTCGACGTGCTGGCCGAAGCCATCGTCAAGGGTGATGCGCGGGTGAAAGCCATTTCGGCCGCCTCGATCCTGGCCAAGGTGCACCGCGACCGCCTGTGCGAGCAGCTGCACCTGGAGTTCCCGCACTACGGCTTTGCCAATCACAAGGGCTACGGCACGCCGGAGCACATGGAGGCGCTGGAACGACACGGAGCCTGCGTGCATCACCGACGTTCGTTCAGCCCCGTTGCGGCTGCATATGCGCGCATGGGCACGGGCAACATCGCCGTCACGCATGAGGTCGTGGTCGCGAATGGGGTCGTCGTCGGGACGACCGGGATCGTGGCCGCGCAATGACCTCGCCCGAGGTCCAGCACATCACGTCGCGCGACAACCCGCTGCTGAAGGAGCTTCGCAAACTGGCGCAGGAGCCTGGAGCCTATCGCAAGATGGGCAGGCTCTGGCTCGAAGGCGACCACTTGTGCCGCGCGGCGCTCGCGCGTGGCGTGCGCCCGGCCGTTGCCGTCTTCTCCGAGTCGTTTTGGCCGTCGGCGCCGCCGGACTGGTCGCGGTCCGCCGGCAAGACTGTCGTCGTTGCGGACGCGCTGCTGGCCGCCGTCAGCGGACTCGAGTCGCCCGCGCCGATGGGTTTCGTGCTCGAACTGCCGGCCCGGGCGGAACTGATCGCGGATGCGCCCACGGTCGTGCTGGACAGGCTGCAGGACGCGGGCAATGCGGGCTCGATCCTGCGCAGTGCCGCGGCGTTCGGATTCATGCAGGTGGTGGCGCTCAAGGGCACCGCCGCGCTCTGGGCGCCCAAGGTGCTGCGGGCCGGCATGGGCGCGCATTTCGCTCTGCGGCTGATTGAAGGTATCACGGTCGACGCGCTCGATGCGTTGCGGGTGCCGCTGGTGGCGACCAGTTCGCACCGGGGCGATTGGCTGCACAAGGCCCGCCTTCCGCATCCTTGCGCCTGGCTCATGGGGCACGAAGGGCAGGGCGTATCGCCCGAACTGGAAGCGCGCGCGACCCACCACATCCGCATCGCGCAACCGGGCGGCGAAGAGTCACTCAATGTTGCCGCTGCGGCGGCGATATGCCTTCACGCAAGCGCAGCCTCGGCAAAAGCCTGAACTGCGCCGGCTATAATCAAGGGCTTTCCCGCATACACCCCCCGCCCACAGCGCACTAGCCGTACTCCTCGACGAAAGTCGCACCCTTCGAGTCAGATCCTGGGTGCACTCTGGGCGTCATCCATTCGGAGAATCCCAGTGCTTTTGTCTCTCAAGGGAGCTTTCCCGCCCGCCATCCTGGCGCTTGCAGACGGCACGGTCTTTCAAGGCAACTCGATTGGCGCCACCGGCGCCACCACCGGCGAAGTGGTGTTCAACACCGCCATGACCGGTTACCAGGAAATCCTGACCGACCCCAGCTATTGCCAGCAGATCGTGACGCTCACGTATCCGCACATCGGCAACTACGGCGTCAACTTGGAAGACATCGAGGCCGACAAGATCCACGCCGCTGGCCTGATCATCAAGGACCTGCCGCTCGTCGCATCCAACTTCCGCAAGACGGCGACGCTCAGTGAATACCTGGTGGCCGGCAAGACGGTCGCCATTGCCAACATCGACACGCGCAAGCTCACGCGCCACCTGCGCACGAATGGCGCGCAGAACGGCTGCATCCTGGGGCTGGCCGAAGGCGAAGCGGTGACGCAGGCGCTGATCGACAAGGCCATCGCTGCCGCCAAGGGTGCACCGAGCATGTCGGGTCTGGACCTGGCCAAGGTCGTGTCGGTCAAGCAGACCTACGAATGGAACCAGACCGAATGGAAGCTCGGTGCGGGCTACGGCGTGCAGATCACGCCCAGGTTCCACGTCGTCGCCTACGACTTTGGCGTCAAGAAGAACATCCTGCGCATGATCGCCCAGCGCGGCGCGCGCATCACGGTCGTGCCCGCGCAGACGCCCGCGGCCGACGTGCTCAAGCTGAAACCCGATGGCATCTTCCTGGCCAACGGCCCCGGCGACCCGGAGCCTTGTGAATACGCGATCACGGCCGTCAAAGAACTGATCGAGACCGGCATCCCGACCTTCGGTATTTGCCTGGGTCACCAGATCATGGCGCTGGCCTCCGGCGCCAAGACCTTCAAGATGAAGTTCGGCCACCACGGTGCGAACCATCCGGTGAAGGACCTCGACAACGGCCGCGTGAGCATCACCAGCCAGAACCACGGCTTCGCAGTCGACGAGAAGACGCTGCCGGCCAACCTGCGCCCCACGCACATCAGCCTGTTCGACAACACGCTGCAAGGCCTGGCGCGCACCGACAAGCCGGCCTTCTGCTTCCAGGGCCACCCGGAAGCGTCGCCTGGCCCGCACGACATCAGCTACCTGTTCGACCGCTTCACGGCACTCATGGAAAAGAACAAGGCGGAGAACAAGAATGCCTAAGCGCACAGACCTCAAGAGCATCCTCATCATCGGCGCCGGCCCGATCATCATCGGCCAGGCCTGCGAGTTCGACTACTCCGGCGTGCAAGCCTGCAAGGCACTGCGCGAAGAAGGCTACAAGGTCATCCTGATCAACAGCAACCCCGCGACGATCATGACCGACCCGGCCACGGCCGACGTCACCTACATCGAGCCGATCACCTGGCAGACGGTCGAGAAGATCATCGCCAAGGAGCGCCCCGACGCAATCCTGCCGACCATGGGCGGCCAGACCGCGCTGAACTGTGCGCTCGACCTGTGGCGCAACGGCGTACTCGACAAGTACAAGGTCGAGTTGATCGGCGCCACGCCCGAGGCCATCGACAAGGCCGAGGACCGCCTGAAGTTCAAGGACGCGATGACCAAGATCGGTCTGGGCTCGGCGCGCTCGGGCATCGCGCATTCGATGGACGAGGCCTGGGCTGTGCAGCGGTCGGTCGGCTTCCCGACCGTCATTCGCCCCAGCTTCACGCTCGGCGGCACGGGCGGCGGTATCGCCTACAACCCGGAAGAATTCGAGACGATCTGCAAGCGCGGCCTGGAAGCCTCGCCGACCAACGAACTCCTGATCGAAGAGTCGCTGCTCGGCTGGAAAGAGTACGAGATGGAAGTGGTGCGCGACAAGGCGGACAACTGCATCATCGTCTGCTCGATCGAGAACCTGGACCCGATGGGCGTTCATACCGGTGATTCGATCACCGTGGCGCCGGCCCAGACGCTGACCGACAAGGAATACCAGATCCTGCGCAACGCATCCCTGGCCGTGCTGCGCGAGATCGGCGTGGACACGGGCGGCTCCAACGTGCAGTTCTCGATCAACCCGAAGGACGGCCGAATGGTCGTCATCGAGATGAACCCGCGTGTGTCGCGTTCGTCGGCACTGGCCTCCAAGGCCACGGGTTTTCCGATCGCCAAGGTTGCGGCCAAGCTGGCCGTGGGATACACGCTCGATGAACTGCGCAACGAGATTACCGGTGGTGCAACGCCCGCTTCGTTCGAGCCCAGCATCGACTACGTGGTCACGAAGATCCCGCGCTTCGCCTTTGAGAAGTTCCCACAGGCCGACTCGCGGTTGACGACGCAGATGAAGTCGGTTGGCGAGGTGATGGCCATGGGCCGCACCTTCCAGGAATCGTTCCAGAAGGCGCTGCGTGGCCTGGAAGTCGGCGTCGATGGCATGAACGAGAAGACGCAAGACCGCGAAGTGCTCGAGAAGGAACTGGGCGAGCCCGGCCCCGAGCGCATCTGGTACGTCGGCGATGCGTTCGCAATGGGCCTGAGCGTCGGTGAAGTCTTCGCGCTGACGAAGATCGACCCGTGGTTCCTGGTGCAGATCGAGGAGATCGTGAAGATCGAGCTTGAGCTGGAAGCCAAGACGCTCGACGACATCGACCGTGACACGCTTCTGGCACTCAAGAAGAAGGGCTTCTCGGACCGCCGCCTGGCATTCCAGTTGAAGACCACCGACACGGCCATCCGCGAGAAGCGCATCGCCCTGGGCGTGCGCCCGGTCTACAAGCGCGTCGACACCTGCGCAGCCGAGTTCGCGACCAACACCGCCTACATGTACTCGACCTACGAGGACGAGTGCGAAGCCGCGCCGACGAACAACAAGAAGATCATGGTGCTCGGCGGCGGACCGAACCGCATCGGCCAGGGCATCGAGTTCGACTACTGCTGCGTGCATGCAGCCTTGGCGATGCGCGAAGACGGCTACGAGACCATCATGGTCAATTGCAATCCCGAGACCGTGTCGACCGACTACGACACGTCGGACCGCCTTTACTTCGAGCCGTTGACGCTGGAAGACGTGTTGGAGATCGTCGACAAGGAAAAGCCCGTCGGCGTGATCGTGCAGTACGGCGGTCAGACGCCTTTGAAGCTCGCGCTTGGCCTCGAAGCCAACGGCGTGCCGATCATCGGCACCTCGCCCGACATGATCGACGCGGCCGAAGACCGCGAACGCTTCCAGCAACTGCTGCACAAGCTGGGCCTGCGCCAGCCGCCGAACGCCACCGCGCGCGCCGAACCCGAAGCGCTCACCAAGGCCGCCGAACTCGGTTACCCGCTGGTCGTCCGCCCGAGCTACGTGCTCGGCGGCCGCGCCATGGAAATCGTGCACGAGCAGCGCGACCTCGAGCGCTACATGCGCGAGGCCGTGAAGGTGAGCAACGATTCGCCGGTGCTGCTGGACCGCTTCCTGAACGACGCCGTCGAATGCGATGTCGACTGCATCCGCGACGCCACCGGCGCCACGCTGATCGGCGGCGTGATGGAGCACATCGAGCAGGCCGGCGTGCATTCGGGCGACTCCGCCTGTTCGCTGCCGCCGTACAGCCTCAAGGCATCGACGATCGCCGAACTCAAGCGCCAGAGCGCCGCGATGGCCGAGGCGCTCAACGTGGTCGGCCTGATGAACGTGCAGTTCGCCATCCAGGAGAAGGACGGCCAGGACGTGATCTACGTGCTGGAAGTCAATCCCCGCGCCTCGCGCACCGTGCCCTTCGTGAGCAAGGCCACCGGCATTCAACTCGCCAAGGTGGCGGCACGCTGCATGGCCGGCCAGTCGCTGGCCGAGCAGGGCGTTACGAAGGAAGTCACCCCGCCGTACTTCAGCGTCAAGGAAGCCGTGTTCCCGTTCGTCAAGTTCCCGGGCGTGGACACCATCCTCGGCCCCGAGATGAAGTCGACCGGCGAAGTGATGGGCGTGGGCAAGACCTTCGGCGAAGCCTTCGTGAAGTCGCAGCTCGGCGCCGGCACGCACCTGCCGAAGTCCGGCAAGGTCTTCATCTCGGTGAAGAACAACGACAAGGCGCGCGCCGTTGAAGTCGCGCGCGGGCTGGCCACGCTCGGCTTCGACCTGATCGCCACCAAGGGCACGGCGGCGGCGCTCAACGCGGCTGGCGTGACCTGCGCGGTGGTCAACAAGGTCACCGAAGGCCGCCCGCACATCGTCGACATGATCAAGAACAACGAGATCGCATTGGTGATCAACACGGTCGAGGAGCGCCGCAATGCGATCACCGACTCGCGCCAGATCCGAACCTCGGCCCTGCTCGCGCGCGTGACGACCATCACGACCATCTTCGGCGCGGAAGCCGCTGTCGAAGGCATGAAGCACATGAACGAGCTGAGCGTGATCTCGGTGCAGGAAATGCACGCGCAGCTTGTGCAGTAACCTTCGTGTTTGTCCACTTCCGTGGGCGATTTCAGCGGGCCGGCGGACGTCGGTCTCGCCATGGTTCTGAACGGAGTACCGGCCCCATGGAATCTCAAGTTGTAGAAGTCGATCTGGCCGATTGGGCGGTTGCGCGGCCCAACGATGCGTGGATCACTGCGCTCGAAGCCGGCAAGGTCCTGTACTTTCCGCGCCTGGGTTTCGAACTCTTGCCATCCGAAGCCAGGTTGCTCGACCCGGCGCTGCTGGCGAAGGGTGTGCGCAACATCAGCCTCGATGGCGGCGGCAAGCTGAAGGGCGTGGAGGGCGACGAATCCGTCCAGCGTGCCGCCGAAGCCATGATCGGGCGGTTCCGTTCGCAGGCGCGCCAGCTCATCGACGGATTGCTGCCGCACTACAGCCCATCCTTGCGCATGGCGCCGACCAGTTACAGGCCGGCCCAGGTCGAATCGCGCGTGCAATCGTGGCGTGCCGACGATCGCCGCCTGCATGTCGATTCCTTTCCGTCGCGCCCCAATTACGGCGAGCGCATCCTGCGCGTGTTCACCAACCTCAATCCCCAGGGTGCACCGCGCGTCTGGCGCGTCGGCGAGCCCTTCGAGGCCGTTGCCCAGCGCTTCTTGCCACGCGCCAAGCCCTATTCGCACCTGCAAGCCAGCGTGCTCAAGATATTGCACGTCACCAAGTCTTTCCGCAGCGAATACGACCACCTGATGCTGCAACTCCACGACGCAATGAAGTCCGACATGGACTACCAGAAATCGTCGCCGCAGGAGACCGTGCCGTTCCCCCCGGGATCGGTGTGGGTTTGCTTCTCTGACCAGACTTCGCATGCCGTGATGTCGGGCCAGTTCATGGCGGAGCAGACCCTTCATTTGCCCGCTGCAAGCCAATACAATCCGCAGGCAAGTCCGCTGGCGATCCTGAGCCGGCTGACTGGACGAACCCTCGTCTGATCCGCACCCTCTGAAACCGCCGAACGGCGACGTTCGGCGGTTTCGCTTTTTGAGACTACAAACCATGGCCACTATTCCGATCACCAAGCGCGGCGCAGAGAAGCTTCGCGCAGAACTCCACCGTCTGAAAACGGTCGACCGCCCGTGGGTCATCAATGCCATCTCCGAGGCCCGTGCCCAGGGCGACCTGAGCGAAAACGCCGAATACGAAGTCGCCAAGGACCGCCAGGGCTTCATCGAAGGCCGCATCCAGGAAGTCGAAGGAAAGCTTTCGGCAGCCCAGATCATCGACCCGGCGGCGCTCGATGCGGGTGGACGCGTCGTGTTCGGCTCCACGGTCGAGTTGGAGGAAGAAGAAACCGGCGAAGCGGTCAAGTACCAGATCGTCGGCGAGGACGAGGCCGACCTGAAGCTGGGCCTCATCAACATCTCCAGCCCCATCGCCCGCGCGCTGATCGGCAAGGAAGAGGGCGACACCGCCGAAGTGCAGGCGCCCGGCGGCCTCAAGCGGTACGAAATCGTCGCGGTTCACTACGTCTGACGAGGATGCGCGGCCTCGTTGCGCGCCTGCCCGGATTTGTCGCGGCGCTCTGGTGGGGCAGCCTGGGCACGATCGGTTTCCTGGTCGTGCCGCTCTTGTTCAAGAACCTGCCGACCCCCGCCATGGCGGGCGGCATGGCAGCCCGGTTGTTCACGGCGCAGACCTGGGTGTCGCTGGGCTGCGCCATGTTGCTATTGATGATGAGCCGGTCCGCCCGCATGCCTGATGTGGCAGCGCGGGTCCACGCGGCATTGCCGTTCGTGTTGTCGGGGCTTCTGCTGGCCTTGCTGGGCGAGTTCGGCGTCGCGCCGCGCATCGTGGCCCGCGACAACCTGCCGCTGTGGCATGCCGTCGGCAGCGGCATGTACCTGCTGCAATGGGTCTGCGCGGCGGTGGTGCTCTGGCGCGTGCTGCGGCAGTCGGACCCACCGCTGAACTGATCGCCTATTCGTGCCAGTGCTCGGCCACCCAGGTGGCGGGGCGAATGAAGCGGAACCGGCGGTTACGGCGGCCGGCCAGTGCATCAGGCGGATTGCATTCGCCGTGGAAGATCATCACGCGTGCGCCTTCCGGCACGAAGGGCCGCCGCCAGTAGTTACTTGGCCAGATCGGAATCCCGCCGTACTTGAAGCTCGGGCACCAGTCGCTGGGCCAGTACGACAGCTTGCCCTGCGCGTGCACATAGTCCGACAGGTAGGTCTGCTCGTTGCGAAACTTCTCGCGCATGGCGGTTTCGTTCGCGCGGAAGTAGTCCAGCACGTCGGCATGGGCGCCGATCGTGTAGCGGTACACCGATGAATTGCCGGTCACGCGCCACGGACGCCGGTAGTCCTTGATGATCACGAACTCGCCGGGCTGGGTGAAGAATTCGTCCAGGCTGCCGACCACCACGATGTCCAGGTCGAGGAACAAGGCCTGGCCATGCAATCCATAGACATCGGGCAGGTCGCGGCTCAGCGTGGTGAGCTTGCGCCAGGCGCGGTCGCGCACGCCGGCGGCCTCGGGGCGGATGTCGAGGCGCGGAATCGGAAAGCACTCGACCTCGCTGCGGATGCCGACGTTGTCGTCCGTCAGGCAGATGAAACGGAAGTCACCCGTCAGATGGCGGCGTGCCATCGCGTAGAGCTTGTTGACGTAGGTGGCCTCGTATTTCGTGCCCCACTTCATGCAGACGACGTGGCGCATCGGCTGCGCCGTTGGCTCCGCCGCCATCGCTCAGTCCGCCTGGCGCTGCTTCTTGACCGAGAGCGGCTTGCGCGGCTTGGCGCGCTTGATGTTGCCGCCGGCCGTCAGGCGCTGGTTGCCGAGCACCCGCAGCGTCTTGATCTCGGGGCGCTGGCCGGCACGCTTGCTGTACTTGACGACCTTGATGTCACGCGGGCCGGGCATCCGGTCCTCGTCGATCTCCTTGACCTTCTCCACCTTGGGGCGCCAGAGCACCAGCAACTTGCCGATGTGCTGGATCGGCGCGGCGCCGAGCGTGTCCGCCAGCGTATGCAGCATGGCGTCGCGCGCGAGCCGGTCGTCCGAGAACACGCGGATCTTGATCAGGCCATGAGCCTTCAGCGCGGCATCGGCTTCCTTGGTGACGGCGGGGGTGAGCCCGTCGCTGCCAATCATCACGATGGGGTTCAGGTGGTGCGCTTCGGAGCGGTGCTCCTTGCGTTGGGCGGGGGTCAATTGAATGGCGGGCATGGCCGTATTATCGAACCACTGTGAAACGATCCCTTGCATTCCCTGCTTTTCGACGCTGCGCAGCCCACCAGATCCGTTTCCCATGAGCACCAAGTCCACCGGCAAGAAGGTCAACAAGGCCTGGCTGCACGACCACATCAACGACCCCTGGGTCAAGCTGGCGACCCGCGAGGGCTACCGCGCCCGCGCCGCGTACAAGCTCAAGGAAATCGACGAGACGCTCGGGCTGATCAAGCCGGGCCAGCTCGTCATCGACCTCGGTTCGACACCAGGCGCCTGGAGCCAGTACGCCCGGCGCCGCATGGCTCCGGGCGGGGCGGCATCGGGCCAGCTGGACGGCACCATCATCGCGCTCGACATGCTGCCCATGGAGCCGATCGAGGGCGTGAACTTCCTGCTCGGCGACTTTCGCGAGCCGGAGGTGCTGGCGCGCCTGGAAGAGGCAATGCAAGGCCGCAAGGCCGACGTCGTGGTCTCCGACATGGCACCCAATCTCTCGGGCATTGCGTCGGCCGATGCAGCGCGCATCGCGCATCTGGTGGAACTTGCGGTCGACTTCGCGAATCAGCACCTGAGGCCCGAAGGCGCCCTGGTGACCAAACTGTTCCACGGCAGCAGCTACGACCCGCTGAACAAGCTGTTCAAGGACACGTTCAAGGTGGTCAAGAAGGTGAAACCGAAGGCCTCGCGCGACAAGTCGGCGGAAACCTTCCTCGTGGGCATCGGGCTCCGGACTACAGATACGCATTGATACGTCCGACGAATAACGGCCCATTTCGGGACATAACCGTGCTTAGCCTGTGGCTGCTGGGGTGAATAGAGGCTATTTCGCAGCTTGAAAAGCCTAAAATGGCCGCCAATTGCCTGCTTGGTGCGCGGATTTCCCGTCTTGTCACACGCACCGCCTGACTGGAGCTTCGGTTTGAATAATCAGTGGTTTTCGAAAATTGCCGTTTGGCTCGTCATTGCCATGGTGTTGTTCACCGTGTTCAAGCAGTTCGACACCCGCGGCGGCGCCGGTGCTGGCGCGGTGAGCTACTCCGAATTCCTGGACATGGTGCGCAGCAAGCAGATCAAGACGGCGTCCATCCCAGAGAGCCTGATGGGCGGCGAGATCGTCGCGGTCAGCACCGATGACCGAAAGATACGCACCAATTCCACCGGCCTGGACCGCGGCCTGGTCGGCGACCTGATCGACAACAACGTCAAGTTCGACGTGCGTCCCCGCGAAGAAGGTTCGCTGCTCATGACGCTGCTCGTGAGCTGGGGGCCAATGCTCTTGCTGATCGGCGTCTGGGTCTACTTCATGCGACAGATGCAGGGCGGTGGCAAGGGCGGGGCCTTCAGCTTCGGCAAGAGCAAGGCCCGCATGCTCGACGAGAACAGCAACACCGTCACCTTCGCCGACGTTGCTGGTTGCGACGAGGCCAAGGAAGAAGTGAAGGAGGTCGTCGACTTCCTGAAAGACCCGCAGAAGTTCCAGAAGCTCGGTGGCCGGATTCCGCGCGGCCTCTTGCTGGTCGGCCCTCCCGGCACCGGCAAGACCCTGCTGGCCAAGTCGATCGCGGGCGAGGCCAAGGTGCCTTTCTTCTCGATCTCCGGTTCCGACTTCGTCGAAATGTTCGTCGGCGTGGGTGCGGCCCGTGTGCGCGACATGTTCGAGAACGCCAAGAAAAACGCACCCTGCATCATCTTCATCGATGAAATCGACGCGGTCGGCCGTCAACGCGGCGCGGGCCTCGGCGGCGGCAACGACGAGCGCGAGCAGACCCTGAACCAGATGCTGGTCGAGATGGACGGCTTCGAAACCAACCTCGGTGTGATCGTCGTGGCTGCCACCAATCGCCCGGACATCCTGGACGCCGCCTTGCTGCGCCCCGGCCGCTTCGACCGCCAGGTCTACGTCACGCTGCCGGACATTCGTGGCCGCGAGCAGATCCTCGGCGTGCACATGCGCAAGGTGCCGCTCGGCCAGGACGTGAACCCGAGCATCATTGCCCGCGGCACGCCTGGCATGTCCGGCGCCGACCTGGCCAATCTCTGCAACGAGGCCGCCCTGATGGCTGCCCGCCGCAGCGCCCGCGTCGTCGAGATGCAGGACTTCGAGAAGGCCAAGGACAAGATCTTCATGGGCCCCGAGCGCAAGAGCATGGTCATGCCCGAGGAAGAGCGCCGGAACACGGCCTACCACGAGTCCGGCCATGCGTTGATCGGCAAGCTGCTGCCCAAGTGCGACCCGGTGCACAAGGTCACCATCATCCCGCGCGGCCGCGCCTTGGGCGTGACCATGAGCCTGCCGGCGCAAGACCGCTACAGCTACGACCGTGACTACATGCTGAACCAGATCAGCATGCTGTTCGGCGGCCGCATCGCAGAAGAAGTGTTCATGCACCAGATGACCACGGGCGCCAGCAACGACTTCGAACGCGCCACGCAGATCGCCCGCGACATGGTGATGCGCTACGGCATGACCGAATCGCTGGGCCCGATGGTCTACGCGGAGAACGAAGGCGAAGTGTTCCTTGGCCGCTCGGTCACCAAGACGACGAACATGAGCGAGTCGACCATGCAGAAGGTCGACGCCGAAGTGCGCCGCATCATCGACGAGCAGTACGCCCTGGCGCGCCGCCTGATCGAGGAAAACAGCGACAAGATGCACGCCATGGCCAAGGCCTTGCTCGAGTGGGAAACCATCGATACCGAGCAACTCGACGACATCATGGCCGGCAAGGAGCCGCGTCCGCCGAAGGACTGGACGCCGCGCATTCCGCCCTCGGGCAGCAGCGGTGGCGGCACCGGTGGTACCACCGTCAAGCCGGACCCGGCGCCGACTGCAGCGTGAGCGTTTTGCGTCGGCAAGCAACGGGGCCATCGGCCCCGTTTTTTCTTGGAGGCAGCGGTCGGCCATGAGCTTCTGGCAGACCTCCCGGTTTCGTATCGACCTCACGCAGCCGCGCGTGATGGGAATCGTCAACGTCACGCCTGATTCGTTCTCGGATGGTGGCAGCTACGCGGATACTTCGGCCGCGTTGCGGCATTGCGAAGCCTTGATCGCGCAGGGCGCAGACATCCTCGACATCGGTGGCGAATCGACCCGGCCAGGCAGCCCGGCGGTGCCGCTCGAACTGGAGTTGGCGCGCGTGTCGCCCGTCGTGCGGGAGGCCGTGGCGCTCGGCGTGGCGATCTCCGTCGACACTTACAAGCCCGAGGTGATGCGCGCGATGCTGGACATCGGCGCGGACATCGTCAACGACATCCGGGCATTCCGCCAACCCGGCGCGCGCGAGGTGGTTGCCGCCCATCCGGCTTGCGGCGTGTGCCTGATGCACATGCATCGCGACCCGCAAACCATGCAGCTGTCGCCGATGGAGGGCGATGTGGTGCCGCAGGTTCGAGCCTTCCTGGTCGACGCGGCGGATGAATTGCGGGCACTGCATATCGATGCCTCGCGCATCGTGCTCGATCCGGGCATTGGCTTCGGCAAGACGGTGCCCCAGAATTTCGCGCTGCTCGCGCGCCAGCACGAATTGCTCGCGACGGGTTATCCGCTGTTGGCGGGCTGGTCGCGCAAGTCCTCGCTCGGCGCGGTGACGGGCATTGCAGACGCGTCGGCCCGGCTGCTCCCCAGTGTGGTGGCGGCGGTGCTGGCGGTGGAGCGCGGCGCGCGCATCGTGCGTGTGCACGAGGTGCGCGAAACGGTGGAAGCGCTCGCCGTGTGGCGTGCGATGAATCAAGAACAACCGAGGAAGAACCCAACATGACACGCCAGTATTTCGGCACCGACGGCATTCGAGGCATGGTCGGCGTACCGCCCATCACGCCCGATTTCGTCCTGCGTCTCGCGCACGCCGTCGGCCGCGTGCTGAAGCAGAAGGAGGCGCGGCCAACCGTGCTGATCGGCAAGGACACGCGCATTTCCGGCTACATGCTGGAGTCGGCGCTGGAATCCGGCTTCAATTCTGCGGGCGTCGACGTCGTGCTGCTCGGCCCGCTGCCCACGCCGGGCGTGGCCTATCTCACGCGGGCCCAGCGTGCCAGCCTGGGCGTCGTCATCAGCGCCAGCCACAACGCCTTTCCGGACAATGGCATCAAGTTCTTCAGCGCGCAGGGCACCAAGCTCGATGACGACTGGGAACTGGCCGTGGAGGCTGCGATCGAGGCGCCGCCGGTGTGGGCCGATTCGGCCAACCTCGGCAAGGCGCGCCGCCTCAACGACGCGACCGGCCGCTACACCGAGTTCTGCAAGAGCACCTTCGCCAACGACCTGACGCTGCGTGGCCTCAAGCTGGTGGTCGATGCGGCCCACGGTGCGGCGTACCAGGTGGCGCCGCAGGTGTTCCATGAACTCGGCGCCGACGTCACGGTCATCGGCTGCGCGCCGGATGGGCTCAACATCAACAAGGGCGTGGGCGCGACGCATCCGCAGGCGCTGATCGACATGGTCAGGACGCAGCAGGCCGACTACGGCATCGCCCTCGACGGCGACGCCGACCGGCTGCAACTGGTCGACGCCAGCGGTCGCCTTTTCAATGGCGACGAGTTGCTCTACCTCATGGCCAACGAACGCCTTGCACGCGGCGAACAACTGCAAGGCGTGGTCGGCACGCTGATGACCAACAAGGCGGTGGAAGTCGCGCTGCGTGGCAAGGGCATCGACTTCGTGCGGGCCAAGGTGGGTGACCGCTACGTGCTGGAAGAACTGACCAAGCGCAACTGGGTGCTGGGCGGCGAAGGTTCGGGTCACCTGCTGGCGCTCGACCGCCACACCACCGGCGACGGCATCGTGAGCGCCCTGCAAGTGCTCCAGGCGTGCGTGCGGTCCGGCAAGAGTCTCGCGCAGTTGCTGGTCGATGTGACCCTGTTTCCCCAGACGCTTCTGAACGTGCGCCTGCGTGATGGGCAGGACTGGCGCAGCAACGCGTCACTGGCGGACGAGACCCGGCGCATCGAGGCTGAACTCGGCGACGGTGGCCGCGTGCTCATCCGCCCGAGCGGCACCGAGCCGCTGCTGCGCGTGATGGTCGAGGCGCGCGATCCGGCCCAGGCGGAAAGCTGCGCGCGCCGGCTCGTGGCCACGGTCGAGGCCGGTTGAACGGGAAGCCCCTGTGATCGAGATCAGGCTGGCCGACTACGGCGATTCGGCGGACGGCGCCGCCGTCATTTCATTGCTCGACACCTATGCGCGCGATCCGGCGGGCGGTGGCGCCGCCATTCCGCTCAAGCTGCTGACGCGTTTGCCGGGCGAGTTGGCGAAAAGGCCGCAGGCTTTCACCGTGCTCGCGATCGATGGCGACCTGGCGATCGGCCTGGTGAATTGCATCGAGGGCTTTTCGACCTTCGCCTGCAAGCCGCTCGTCAATGTCCATGACGTGGTGGTGCTGCCGCGCTATCGTGGCCAGCGCGTCGCACAACGCATGCTGGAGCGTGTGGAGCAGGAGGCGAGGGTGCGCGGCGCCTGCAAGCTCACGCTCGAAGTGTTGTCGGGGAATGCCAGCGCGATCCGCGCCTATGAGCGTGAAGGTTTCGGGCCTTATTCGCTCGATCCGGCCTTCGGCACTGCGGTGTTCATGCAGAAGAAGCTCTGACAAAAAAAGGCCGCGGCGAATCGATCACCGCGGCCCTCACCCCCAGCCTTCTCCCGGAGGGAGAGGGAGGAAGATAGATCAGAAGCGCGTGATGGGCATCTCCGCTTCGCGCTTGTCGGCCGAGTACTTGCCCAGTTCCCATTTGGCGATCGCATTGCGGTGCACTTCGTCCGGACCGTCGGCAAAGCGCAGCGTGCGTGCGTGGGCGTAGGCCATGGCGAGCGGGAAATCGTCGCTCATGCCACCGCCGCCGTGCACCTGCATGGCCCAGTCGATAACCTGGCAAGCCATGTTCGGCGCCACGACCTTGATCATCGCGATCTCGTTCTTGGCGACCTTGTTGCCGGCCACGTCCATCAGCCAGGCAGCCTTGAGCGTCAGCAGGCGGGCCATGTCGATCTTGCAGCGGGCTTCGGCGATACGTTCCTGCGTAACGGTTTGCGAGGCGACCGTCTTGCCGAAGGCGACGCGCGACGAGGCGCGCTTGCACATCAGTTCGAGTGCGCGCTCGGCCACGCCGATCAGGCGCATGCAGTGGTGGATGCGTCCCGGGCCAAGGCGGCCCTGGGCGATCTCGAAGCCACGGCCTTCGCCGAGCAGGATGTTGTCGACAGGCACGCGCACGTTCTCGAAGTGCATCTCGACGTGGCCGTGCGGTGCGTCGTCGTAGCCCATCACGTTGAGCGGGCGCACGATGCGGATGCCCTTGGCGTCGGCCGGCACGATGACCATGCTCTGCTGCGAATGCTTCGGCGCGTCCGGGTCCGTCTTGCCCATGGTGATGTACACGGCGCAGCGCGGATCGGCCGCGCCGGAGATCCACCACTTGTGGCCGTTGATGACGTATTCGTCGCCCTGGCGCTCGATGCGGGTCGCGATGTTGGTGGCGTCACTCGACGCAACCGCAGGCTCGGTCATCGCGAAGGCCGAGCGGATCTCGCCGTCCAGCAGCGGCTTGAGCCAGCGCGCCTTGATCGCCTCGGAGCCGTAGCGCGCGATCGTTTCCATGTTGCCGGTGTCCGGCGCGGAGCAGTTGAAGGCCTCGCTGGCCCAGGGCACCGCGCCCATGATCTCGGCGAGCGGCGCGTATTCCTGGTTCGTGAGGCCCGCACCCGCATAGCCGGCGACATGCGCGCTGTCGACGGGCAGGAACAGGTTCCAGAGGCCCTGCGCCTTGGCCTTTTCCTTGACCTTCTCGACAGTCTTCAAGGCGCTCCAGCGCTTCCCGGCTGCCGTGTTGGCGGCCAGTTCGGCGGTGTAGTCGGCCTCGGCCGGGTAGATATGCTCGTCCATGAAAGCGCGCACGCGCTTTTGCAGTTCTTGTGTCTTGGCCGAATACTCGAAGTCCATCTTTGCTGTCTCCAGGGGTGAAAAGGGTCGTCAGGCGCGTTGGGCGAAGGCCAAGGCCATCTCGGCCATCGGGCGTGCGCCGCGGCCGGATGCCACGGCTTGCTCGCTTGACGCGGTGCCGGCCTCGACCCGCTTGGCAATGCCTTGCAGGATCGCGGCCATGCGGAACAGGTTGTAGGCCTGGTAGAAGTTCCAGTCGGGCGCCAGCGCCTCGGGCGTGGTGAGGCCGGTGCGCTCGCAATACTTGCGGATGTATTCGCTCTCGGTCGGAATGCCGAGGCTCTTGTGGTCGAGCCCGCCGATCCCGCGCGACATGCCTTGCGGGATGTGCCACGACATGCAGTGGTAGCTGAAGTCCGCCAGCGGATGCCCAAGCGTGGAAAGCTCCCAGTCCAGCACCGCGATCGGGCGCGGTTCGGTGGCGTGGAACATCAGGTTGTCGAGCCGGAAGTCGCCATGCACGATGCTGGTCATCTTCTCGTCGCGCGCGCTGGCCGGCATGTTGGCGGGCAGCCATTCCATGAGCTTGTCCATCTCGGGGATCGGCTGTGTGATGGAGGCGAGGTACTGCTTGCTCCAGCGACCGATCTGCCGGTCGAAATAGTTGCCCGGCTTGCCGTAGTCGGCCAGGCCGCGATCGGCGAACTTGACCGTATGCAATGCGGAGATGACGCGGTTCATCTCGTCGTAGATCTTGCCGCGCTCTTCGTTGCGCATGCCGGTCAGCGACTGGTCCCACAGTACGCGGCCGGCCATGAATTCCATGACGTAGAAGGCGCGGCCGATGACGCTTTCATCCGTGCAAAGGCAGTACATCCGCGGCACCGGCACATCGGTGCCGGCAAGCCCGCTCATGACTTTGTACTCGCGCTCGATCGCATGCGCGGAGGGCAGCAGCTTGGCCACCGGGCCGGGCTTGGCGCGCATCACATAGGCCTGGCCGGGCGTGATGAGTTTGTAGGTCGGATTCGACTGGCCGCCCTTGAACATCTCGACCGTCAGAGGGCCCTTGAAGCCGTCGAGGTTGGCTTCGAGCCAGCCGGTCAGGGCCTCGATGTCGAAGGCATGCTGCGACGAAACGGCACGCGTGCCGATGAAATTCTGGAAGTCGGTCATGTCGGTGTGTCGCAGGCGCGTTCAGGGGTGGTCATCAAATATCTGCGTCCGAGATGCGCATGAGCGCGCTGCGATCGAGTACCACGAGGCCGCCCGGTTCGATGCGGATCGCGTTCTCCCGCTCCATGGCCTTGAGTTCCTGGTTGACGCGCTGGCGCGAGGCGCCGAGCAATTGCGCCAACTCTTCCTGCGCGAGTTGCAGGCCGATGCGCATCTGGCTGCCGTCGTCCAGGTTGGGCACGCCATAGCTGCGCACCAGGTGAATCAGTTGCTTGGCCAGGCGTGCGCGCAAGGGCAGGGTGTTGAGGTCTTCCACCAGTCCGAAGAGCGTGCGGATGCGGCGCGCCTGCAGCCGCATCAGCGCTTCGTAGAGCTCCACATGGGCTGCGAGGATCTTCTGGAAATCGGCACGCGCCACGTTCAGCGTGGTCGTGTCGCCGCGTGCATAGGCATCGTGCGTGCGCCTGTCCCCGTCGAACATCGCCACATCGCCGAACCAGATGCCCGGTTCCACATAGGTGAGCGTGACCTGCTTGCCCGACACCGCCGTCGAGCTCACTCGCACCGCGCCCTTGGCGCAGGCGATCCAGCATTCGGGCGGATCGCCGCGTGCAGCCAGCAGGTCGCCGTCCTTGTAGCGTTTGACGAAAGCACATCGGAGGATGTCGTGACGAAGCGAGGGTGAGAGAGATGAGAACCAGCGACCGGAGTTGATCGCTTCTCGTTCTTCGATGGTAAGAATGGGGTCGTCCATTGGTCTGTCCTGTCGGCGACTGAAAAGGGGTCGGATTGTCGCTGCCGCGACCCGGTGCTATTCGTAGCGCGGCTTTGTCTTGGCGAGGAAGGCGGCAATGCCGATGCCGGCATTCGCATGGTGAAGGTTGCGCACGAAATGATCGCGCTCCTGCGCCAGATGGTTCACCAGCGTGGCGCCCCTGGCTTCGTTGAGCAGTTCCTTGATGCTGGCCAGCGCATTGGGTGCGCGTGCGCCGAGGGTGTCGGCCAAGGCCATTGCCCCTTGCAGGGCCTGGCCAGGTTCCGTTAGCTTGTTGACCAGTCCCAACTCGTGCAGCCGAGTGGCCGCGATGCGCTCGCCGTTCATGAGCCATTCGCTGGCGATCTGGCGCGGCAGCGCCTGCGCGAGTTGCCAACTCAGGCCGCCATCGGGGGAGAGCGCGACGTTGCTGTATGACGCGGCAAACACCGCATCGCGCGCCGAGACCACGAAGTCGCAGGCCAGCGCGAGCGAGAAGCCCGCACCCGCAGCCGCTCCTTCGACGGCGGCGATGATCGGCTTGGGGAATGCGCGGATCGAGTCGATCCAGTTGTGCAGCCCGTCGATGCTTTCGGCCTGTACCGACGGATCGCGTTCACGGTTGCCGGCCAGGCGCTGCAGCGAACCGCCGGCGCAGAACCAGGCGCCTTCGCCGACGATCACGACGTTGCGCACGTCTGCGCAGTTGTCGGCTCCGTTCAGCGCTTCCACGCCCGCGGCATACATCTCCGGCCCGAGCGCATTGCGCATCGACGGGTTGCTGATCGTCAGCACCATGGTCTGGCCTTCGGTGCGGCTCTTGAGTTCTGCGGTCATGGGTCTCCCTATTCTTCTTCGTGCAACATGCTCAATCCCAGCGCACCGCGCCGACGCAACCACGGGCTGGGGCGATAGCGCGGATCGCCATAGACGGTCTGCAGGTTGAACAGTACTTCGAGGATGTTGGTCGGGCCGTAGAGGTTGCCCATCGCCAGCGGCCCTTGCGGATAGCCGAGGCCGCGCGTCACGGCCACTTCCAGGTCGGCCGGCGTGCACACGCGCTGCTGGCACATGTCGGCCGCAATGTTCACGATGGACGCGATCACGCGCTGCGTGACGAAGCCGCCACTGTCGCGAATCACGCTCACTGGCTTGCCGTCACGGCCAAACAGCGCGTGCGCCGCATTGCGCATGTCGATGCGCGTGGCCGGGTTGGTGGCCAGCACGCGGCGCTTGGTGGCAGCGTCGTCGATCAGCATGTCGATACCCACGGTGCGCGTGGCGTCGAGGCGTTCCACGGCAGCCGCCGTCGTCACATCGAAACCGAGCGGCGCCACCAGGATCAGCGCAGCCGGGGAGGGCGTCGCACCCGACTCGATCTGGCCGCCGAGTTCGTGCACCAGCTTGATCAACTCGGCACGGCGCGAGGCGCGTGGCGAGATCCAGAACGAGGGAAGCGCATCGACCACCGGCGCTGGCGGTTCGGCCGCCACCTGCATCGCACCGTCGGCGTAGCGGTAGAAGCCCTCCGATGTCTTGCGGCCGAGCACGTCGGCCGCCACGCGCTGGGCCGCGATCGCGCTCGGGCGATAGCGAGGCTCCTCGTAGTACTGCCGGTAGATCGACTCCATCACCGGATGCGACACGTCCAGCCCGGTGAGGTCCATCAATTCGAACGGACCCAGCTTGAAGCCAGCCTGATCGCGGAGGATGCGGTCGATGGTGGCGAAATCGGCCACGCCTTCGCTGACGATGCGCAACGCCTCGGTGCCATAGGCGCGGCCAGCGTGATTCACGATGAAGCCCGGCGTGTCCTGCGCCTGGACTGCCTTGTGCCCCATCTGCCCGGCGTACCCGGCCAGGCGCGCACAGACGTCGGTGGACGTCCTGAACCCGGCGACAACTTCGACAACCTTCATCAGCGGAACCGGGTTGAAGAAATGAAAACCGGCGAAGCGCTCGGGATGTCGCAATGCCTTGCCAATTGCTGTTACAGAAAGCGACGAGGTGTTGGTCGCCAACACCGTTGAAGGCGCGACGATATCTTCCAGTTCGCGAAACAACTGGCGTTTCACTTCAAGGTCTTCGATGATCGCCTCAATCACCAGATCGCAATGCGCCAGCTCCCGGGTCGTTGTGGCGGCATGAACCCTTGCAACGAGTGCATCGCGCTCAGTCGCTTCGAGCCGGCCCTTGTCGTGCAGTTTTCCCCACTGCTCGGCGAGCGTGCCCAAGGCGCGTTCGGCGGCGCCGGGCATGTTGTCGACAAGCCATACCTCGCTGCCGGCCTGCGCGGCCATTTGGGCGATTCCCCGCCCCATGGCGCCTGCACCGACAATGGCGACATTGGAAAAATTCACGGTCATTTGATAAAAGTCTCCTGCTGAAAGAATTTGGTGTATCACCGTGTCAAAATGTGTTTACTTTAGATTGCAGAGTACCCATCCAATCTTGAAACATCGACGCACCGCGGCAACCCTGATTCTGTTGGGGCTCGCACTCCCATCGTTCGCCTTGACGATCGGCCGCCCGCAAGGTGCGGCATGGATCGGCAAGCCGCTCGATCTGGTGATTCCTCTGACGCTGGGTGACGGCGAAGGAAACTCCTTGTGCATCGAGGGCGAGGTAGTGCAGGGTGATACACGCATTGACGACAAGCGGGTGACTTTATCCCTTGAACCGGGTGCATCGGCGGCCGCACCGCGATTGCATGTGCGCACAACCGTTGCAATTGAAGAGCCGGTGGTCAACGTCACGGTGCGCGCCGGCTGCGATGCGCGGTCGAATCGCACATTCGTCCTGCTGGCGGACGTGCCGATGGAGGCGGCGAGCCTGCCTTCCACGTCGCGATTCGCGGCAACCCCTTTGCCATCCACCGGTTCGTCGACGGACTCGGGCTTTGGCGAGCGCGGTGGGCGCGGATCGCGCGGCGCGGGCGCCGGCAGCGAATTCGGATCGGGTGCG
>NZ_JAATOM010000109.1 GCF_019207085.1 Variovorax sp. dw_308
CCTTGCGTCGGACTTCGCGCTCGAGTTCCTTGATGCGCCGGCGGTCCTCTCTGGTTTGCGAGGGGCTCGCACGCACCTCCTCGGGCGCGGCCAGTGCCTGCGTCGCGCTGACGCGCCACTGTTGCAACTGCTGCAGGTACACGCCGTTCCCGCGGCACCAGGCGCCGCGCGAGGCCTCGTCCATGGCGGCGGTCGTGATCACCGCTTCAAACCGCGCCGCGGCCGTCCAGACCCGCGCCTTGGCCGGCCTAGACAACGACTCCGAGCGCCAGCGCTCCAGCGTGTCCACGCCGACTCCAATCTCTCGCGCCACCGCCTCT
>NZ_JAATOM010000110.1 GCF_019207085.1 Variovorax sp. dw_308
GTCATGAAGCGCTCGCCGGGCATGACCAGCGGGATGCCGGGCGGGTAAGGCACGATCATCACGGCGGTGATGCGGCCCTTCAGGTCGTCGATCGGCACCGGCTCGACGGCACCATGCACAAGCCGGTCATAGGCCTCCGAAGGCTTCATCGCAGGCTCGGGCAGGTCGGTGTACATCGCGTTCATGGCGCGCGCCGTGTCGTTGGTGCGGAAGCAGGCATGCAGGGCGTCGCACAGGTCGCGCAGGCCCCAGCCGGCGTAGGCGCTGGCACC
>NZ_JAATOM010000111.1 GCF_019207085.1 Variovorax sp. dw_308
CGCGCCGATGTGCACGGCCTCGTCGGCCAGCTCGACATGGCGGGCTTCCTTGTCGGCGTCGGAATAGACGGCCACCGTGAGGATGCCCATCTTCTTCGCGGTCTTGATGACGCGACAGGCGATTTCGCCTCTATTGGCGATCAGGATTTTCTTGAACATGTTGTACTTCCTGTTCTTTCAAAGTGGGATGTTGCCGTGCTTGCGCCACGGGTTCTCGAGCTTCTTCTCGCGCAGCATCACCAGCGAGCGGCAGATGCGCTTGCGCGTC
>NZ_JAATOM010000112.1 GCF_019207085.1 Variovorax sp. dw_308
GGCGCCGATGTGCACGGCCTCGTCGGCCAGCTCGACATGGCGGGCTTCCTTGTCGGCGTCGGAATAGACGGCCACCGTGAGGATGCCCATCTTCTTCGCGGTCTTGATGACGCGGCAGGCGATCTCGCCTCTATTGGCGATCAGGATCTTCTTGAACATGTTGTGCTTCCTGTTCTTTCAGAGGGGAATGTTCCCGTGCTTGCGCCACGGGTTCTCGAGCTTCTTCTCGCGCAGCATCACCAGCGAGCGGCAGATGCGCTTGCGCGTT
>NZ_JAATOM010000113.1 GCF_019207085.1 Variovorax sp. dw_308
CGCCTCGGGCCTGCCATCGCCCGATTCGAGGCCCTGGTGGGCGGTCCAGCGCTGCAGGGTGCGTGCGGTGATACCCACCACCTCGCAGGCCTCGTGCAACCGGGCGCCAGATCGGCGCGCGGCTTCGATGTCTCGGGCATGTTCCTGGCGATCTTCGAGGCCAATCATTCGTCCTCGCCCTGCGTGTTTCTTCTGAAGATCGCCTCGCATTTTTTTGAGAGCACCAGCAACGCTGCCGTCTCGGCCAGGGCCTTGT
>NZ_JAATOM010000114.1 GCF_019207085.1 Variovorax sp. dw_308
GCCGGCCATAAGACGCTTGTGCCCGCGATCATCGCGGAACTCAAGAAGCAGGGCGCGGACGACATCATCGTGTTCGTCGGCGGCGTGATCCCGCGGCAGGACTACGACTTCCTGTACGAAGCTGGCGTCAAGGGCATCTACGGCCCGGGCACGCCGATTCCGGCGAGTGCCAAGGACGTGCTGGAGCAGATTCGCGCGGC
>NZ_JAATOM010000012.1 GCF_019207085.1 Variovorax sp. dw_308
GCGGTGGACGAATTGCTTTCCATCTACTATCCGTCGCTGAAGTTGAGCGAAGGTCATGCTTTATGGTTGACTCAAACGCTATCTACGAATAAAAGAGTGATCTTACATTTTATGAATTTCAAGACCAAAGACGGTCACGGCGACTATCAACCGATCAAAGCGCAAATAATGAATGAAATTACTGAATTGCTAGCAAAAATCCGCTTCCAGTTGAATGGAAACCCATCAGATAAAGAACTTCGTCATCTGCGCCAAGAACTATTCATTTGCCAGGAATTTATGAAAGCTATCGAGGATTAACAATGACTGCATGTCGTCTTAGCCTATCTAACAGCGGCGCGTTTCGCGTCGAGAATCGCCGCGTTCTGAGCCTCTGAGGGGGGTGTAATGGCAGAAATTGGCACCCTCAACGGCCTTGGAAGCCCCGTGGAAGCATCGAAACGGGCTTCACCCCCCCGCCGTATGCGCCTGCACCTGAAAACGGCTGAGGACGTGCGTGCCGAGCTTGCGCGGCTCTACCGTGAGGGCAAGTCAGGAACGCGTGATGTTTCCGATGTTAGCCGCCTCGCAAACGTGTTGGGTTTGCTAGGTAGGCTTATTGAAACCGGCGATCTTGAAGCCAGACTGCAAAAGCTTGAAAAATCTGATGAATGAGTAACTTAGCGCAACGACTGACTAAGCTTGAGGCAGGCCGCATTAAAAAGAATGCGCGCCTGCCTTCACTCGTTTATTCCATAACAGACCGAAATGGTTTGTCATGTGGGCAATATTACATCGCTATCGGCAAAAAATTTGGTCATTACAGGCAACCAACGCCCGAAGAACTTAGGGCGCTGGCTCACCGAACGTGCTAAGCGCCCTTTTTAGATCTCACCGAATCGACCGATTCTGTAAATTCTTTCATTGAAAGAATTGCCGTACCCTGTCCTCCGGGAATGCGTTCTATTGAAAACTGCGAGTCCTCATAGCCTTTGCTAGTGTGGATTCGCAAGCGGGTATCCTTTGCAGCCACCATTCGTTTAAGCAATGGATATGGAATTACAACTGCGTTTTTTGACGAGGTATATATCGTTTTCGATACAGTGTTATAACTACTACTGCTCAAATCAGTTGGCGCCCCAACTGCAAATGATGATATTTCTCCATCAATGTTTATCTGAAGAGATTTCAAGCCAATGTAGGCAGTGCCAGATGCCACATTTGACTCATAGGCAAGTATCAATGCAACACTATCAGGCGATGCGCTTGACCAACGCGCACCAAGCCTGACCGCGTTACCCCATGAGCCCTCCGCGTAGAGATGGGCCGGCGACATTGCGATAACTGTCGCGTTATCAAAGGTCGATCGCTCGCGAGTGACTACACCTAGTCCCGCAACCTTCGACACTGAGTCTGCCATGTCGGCACATCCGCCCAAAAATGCCAACGCAGCAATAGCAAGCGCTAATCGTTTCATCCTCGCTCCTTGATCAGTGGGTGAAAATTATTGACTGTATCGGGATGCTTCGACAACTGTTGTGATAATGCTGATGTGAAGTAGGCCGCCCAGCCTCTCTTCTTCAAAGGTTTCGATCGCTGTTCTGAGTCCAATCGCCTACCTGCTTCGTACGTTTCCGTACCGCCTCAGCGAGATCAGCGGCCTTAATCGGCGGCCACATGGTCCCCTGGAGAGTGGCATAGGTGTTGTCGGACCATTCGCTTACGACAGCCTTCCATTTGCGATGATTTCGCCTTAGCCAGTCCGCGCTTCCTGCCTGTCGCGCGTCCTTAAGTGCGACCCGCATCGCGTCGGCTAGCCCCTTCCTCGCAGACATTACTTCTGCCCTCCCGTGGTCGTTCATCTCACGCGTTGTCAGCGGGAGACTTGTGTAGACCGTAGTCCAAAGCACGCCATCAACAGCTCGTATCCAAGTTGTCACCGCTTCAAACAACAGTCGGCAATAGTCGGCGTCTATTTCAACATTCGGAGCCGCTTCATGCGCAAATATGTGCCGAAGCCTGAATGCGTCCGCTAATCGGCTGAGCATTTCGTCAGTATTGGCGACGAGTTTGACAGGATTCGCGATTCGATTTCGTCGGTCATGTGGGTTGATGGCTTCGGCAACAGCTACCCGCATGTCACAAGCCAGCAGTTTGCCCAGCCACGACAGGAGGTCGCTTACCGAGTTGCAAGGCGCCGTATGGGCAACTAGTTCTCCGAACGTAGCTGACTGGCCGCGAAGCCACCCGAGAGCGTCCTTCATCAAAAATTTCTCAGATATAGCTTCGGCGGCGCGCTCCCTGTACTCGTCGCCAGAGTCAATGATCGACACAAGCGTTCCCCGATGAAACGTTTGCAGGGCGGCGATGGAGGCAACGACGACGTGGCGATGGAATTCGTTATCAACGGGTCTTTCCAAGACTAGTTCCCGCAGCTTCATCATTCGCTGCTCCACGTCGAGCCACATCGTGTCCCATTGCTTCAACACCAAGCGCGACCGAACATCTTCGATTTCTTGAATGTTTCCGATCCGTCGCGTCGCCATATCTTCGCCTTTGATGGACAGCCTACTGCGTGTAGTTTGTGGGTACAAACATGGGTAGCACGCATTCGGACGAAAAAAAACCTAAGTAAATCAATTACTTAGGTCTTCAATCTGGCGGACCGGAGACGTTCGCATATCGGGCTGCAGGGCGTATGGATGCTAAGTTTGGCTAAGGTTCTATCGAGTGCGTTCCCCCTCTGCTTCCCCCGCTTTGAAAAGTCACTCGCCCTGCTGGTCTGCAGCGTCAAGCAGCCCAGAAAAACAAGCTCAAGAGAGTTGATCCTTCCGTTGCTTTCTCACGAATGCGGGGCGCCGGCAGCATCAGGGCATTGGGTGCCTTGATTACTTCTTCAGGGACCGCCGCCAGTTTCTGCGCCCGGCTGGACAGGGTCTTTGCTGACTCCAACATCGGACAGTTTGGGACGCAAAAGTGCGGTCGTCAGTAACGACCGCACTTTTCCCGTGGTCGTTGGTGACGACCACGGAGCCTTGCTTCAGCGCGCCAGCGTTTCTTTGACCGCCGGCTACAGCGCGCGTACCGGCGCGGTCGGTCGGAAACGAGAACCTGACAAAACCTGACATAGCCCAGGCCGTCCAATCGGCCTTGAAGTTCGCCTTGTCGCTGATCTCTCTCTCGCACTAAGGGTTTGAGAGGGGGTGCGACGAGGAGTCGCGGAGATCTTCGTTCCACTCGACATCGGTCGACCGCAGCTCGCCTGCGTACACGGGCATGAAGACGCGGCAGCCTGGGTGCGTCTCCATGGCCCGAGCCTTGAGGTCGTCGAGGCGCTCGGCATGTCGGCGGCGGATGCCACGCAACGGAGCGCCCGACATCCCCAATGTGTAGCCGATCGTCGTCTCGTCGCTGTACTCGACCTGGCCAGAGATCACAGGCCCGGCGTCCTCCAAGGTCGCACCGTCCGGCAGGCTGGCGTCAACGACCACCAGGAACAACGTGGGCAACGGATCGTCATGCATGCCGAGCCACTTCTCGAGCTCGGCGGCGCGTGCGAGCAATGCCTTGTTCACCATAGCGCCACCTCCCGGCCTTCGTGCCCGAAGACGGTTGCACGCCCCTTTGCGTTGATCTCGCAGAGGTAGCCCACGTCGAGGCTGTCAGGCGCGAGGAAGTAGAGCCCTGGCCCGCTGGCGCGCTCGACAGCGATCAGAGGGGTTTCGGTGCAGTCGTTGTACGTCAGCATGCCATCGAGGCCTCCAGCGCCGCGCTCGGCCCTTTCCAGCGCCACGAGGCGGCTCATCAGTGTCTTGTTGACCATCGTCCTTGTCCTTCCTGCTTTGCAGATTCGAGTTGTTCGATTCGCTTCTCCAGATCGCTGCCTTCGATCAGCCGACCGAGGATCGCGAGCATGTTCGCCATGCGCGACGCGTCCTGCGTGTCGACCTTCTTGGAGCGCGCCTCGCGGTACAGCCTGGCCATCTCGCGCTTGACGTCGTCGATGGTGATCAGGCGCACGCGGACCCGGGAGGGGGGCTTGGGCCGATCTCCAGCACTGGCGCGGGTTGCAGCCGGTTTCTTGGTGCGTTTTTCCGCCACCTATCCTCCGCTTCGAAGCCACAGCAGCGCGCGCGCCGCGGGGAAGGGTTGGGGGAACGATGGCAGCACAACGGCCAGCAAAGGCCCGCTGCGCGCGCCCTGGCGCCGATGTTGAGAAGGCACAGACATCAGCCGAGCCTCGCCGTGGCGCGCCGAGTCTGCACGCCAAGTTTGTGGAGCATCTGGTCGGCCGTGCGCCTGTCCACGCTGCCGTTGACGGTGACGTGGTTGACCTGATTGAACCCGGCACCCGCACCACGCGCGACAGCAGCAGGATTGCCGCCACCGCCGCCGAGAGCGGCCACAAGCCCGCCTTCTGCATACCCGCGCTTGTTCAGGCGTTCGAGGAAGGACAGGCCGAGACGCTTGGTGTTCTCAGCATTCACCACGTACTCTCCCGCGTGGACGATGCCCGCCGGCTGGTACTTGGTGCCCGGACCGGTGAAGCCGCCATCGGAGAACCCGAGGCCGGCAATCAGGTCATCGAGTCCGGCCTGGTCGGATGCGCTGTAGCCACCGCCGCCGCCGAGTTTGCTGATGAAGTCGCCGAGGACATCGCCGCCGCCACCGCCGGATTGACCAGTCAAACTATCCAGTCCCACCGATTGCACGTACAGCGGGTTTGCTGGTGTAGCGCCGCGCGCAAGAGCGCCGCCGAGCGCACTCGTCGCGCTGCCGCTCTTCTTGCCGCCAATAAGGCCGGCAATCGTGTCCAGAAAACCGCCGCCGCCAGCTTCCCCAGCGTTCGCGCCCGCCACAGTGCCACCCAGTCCCGCCGTCCCAAGGAACGAGCTGGCAGCCTTCGCCAAGGGGCCTGTAATGCTCTCTTTCACCGCATTGCGCGTCAGATCGTTGGCGATCGAATTGAGCAGCGCCTTGCCGTCGAACTTCTTGCCGGTGAACAGGTTCGTCAGTTGGTCTTCCAGGCCCTTGAATGCGTTGCCGAATGCCTCCTCGGTGTGCTTCGCGGTGTTGTCCGCCTCGTCGGCGTAGTTGTGCAGCGCGTCCTGCGCACCGGCGAGCCAGCTGGCCTGCAGCTCGTCCATGCGTTTGGTGCGGGCTTCGTAAAGCGCAACCTCCTTGCTGTAGGTTTCATCGGCGACGGAGATGTACTGTTTGTACGCGTCCTCCGTGATCTCCTTCCGCCGCAGCTCACCGTCATACAGCATCTTTTGCTGCTGCAGGCGGTCGTCGATCTGGCCACGTGCCGTCAGGTCAGCGCGGTTCTTGTCGCCGGTGCCGACACCCTGGATCTCGCGGTTATAGCTGCGTGCGATCGTGTCCAGGTAGCTGGCGGCCGACTCCTTCGCGCGGTCGTACGCATCGGTGATGCGCTTGATGCTGGCCTCTTGCTGGAGGCTCAGCACCTGCAGGTTGGTCGCGCCGTCCTGCCGGGTCTTGGCCAGCTTGGCTTCGACATCCAGGATCTTGCGGGCATTGTCGATCTGGTCCTTGCCCGAAAGTTTCTCCTGCTGGAGGCGATCCAATTCCTTCTCGAGCCCCTCCTGCTGAGCCTGGTTGTTCTCGATGAGAAATTGCTTCTTCTGGTCCCAGTACTGCTGCTCGGTGACCAGGCTGGCGGCGCGCTTCGCTTCGAGGACCTTCTCCCCATTCGCGATGGTGTTCGTAATGGCATCCTGAGCTTTCCTGATGTCTTCCAGGTCGAATGCCAGCTGCGCCTTCGCCTCCTGCCTCGAGGTGTCGCGCCCGGGGCTGCCCGCCTTCTCCGGCACCTTGAGCGTCGGCTTGTTGGTCACAGCATCGGGGGCCGGCGCAGTGAACTTCTCGCCGAAGCCCTTGTCGCTGCGCAGGAACGACTTCGAGAGCGACTGCAGCTCGCTGGTCTTGTCCGCGATCTCCTTGTCGATGCGGCCCTTCTGCCCGAACACGTCGAACGAAATGTTCGAAGACGCATCCTTCAGCTCGTTGATGTCGGCCGTGAGGCTCTTGATGCGCTTGGCGTTCGCGTTGCTGGTCCAGCTGAAGGCGCGCTCTCCGAAGTCATCGATCGCAGCCTTGAGACCACCGTTGTTGAACGTGGTGATGATCGCGTTGAGCGCCGGCAGGAAGTCGCTGACGATGTTGCGCGCAGCATCCTGCGAGTTCGCGCTGAGCCGCGCGATGGACTTGCCGAACTTGTCGGCCTCTTCGGTCGCCGCGGCCGACTTCGTCGCGGTGAGCCCGGTCTGCTCGGCCAGGTCGTGCAGGAAGGGTCCGACCTCCTTGACCGACTTGCCGAACAGCTCCTGGATAGCGCGCGCCTTGTCGCCGTTGTCCGCGAAGCCGTCGAACGCCACCGCGACCCGGCGCAGCGCTTCGGCAGGATCGAGCGCCTTGAGTTCTTTCAAGTCCAGATTCAGTGCCTTGATCACGCGCGACGCATCGTCCTTGCCATTGGCCTTGGCCAGCTCCGCGTTGAACTTGATCAGGCTCGTCGAGACTGTGTCGAAGCTGCCGCCGGTCTCGCGTGCGATGCGGTCGAGCGCGCTGATGTTGTCGACGCTCGCGCCAGTGGCGTCGGACAGGTCCTTGAAGTCGGCGATGCTCCCGGCGATCTTCGACACGTACGCGACGGCAGCCCCGGACGCGGCGATCAGCGAGGCGCCGAGCACCGTCGCCGCAGACGCTGTCGAGATCATGTCGGTCCTGAAGCGCTGGCCCATGGCCAGGCCCTTCTTGTAGCCTTCATCCAGTCGGATAGCCGCATCGGCGGCCTGCAGCTGCGACTTGGTCGCACCCTGCAGTGCGAGGTCGTACAGCTTGGCTTCTCGCGTGCCGAGCCCATTGGTTGCGGCAACCTTCTGGAGGTTCTGCACATACCTGTCGATGCTGTCGCTGTTGGCCTTCGCGGCCTTGGCGCCAGCATCCATCGACTGCTGCAGCTTCTTGCTTGCGTTCGCGGTGTCCGCGATCGATTTCGAGACCTTCTCGCCGGTGGCGGCAAGCTTGTCGAGGTCCTTCGTTGCTTGGACAGCTTCGCTGCTATCGATCCTGATGCCCAGGGCGGCAAAGTCCATTTTTGGCCTTTCAGCGCATCAAGCGCGGGGGTTGAGTTGGGGGCAAGTCGCCTGGCCGGCCGGCGCAGCGTGAGCACCGGCGCGGCCTGGCGCGCATGGTTGGGTTGCCGGTATGGCAGCGAGACAAGCGATGCTGGCTTCGTTGGCAGCGCGCCGGGCCGCAATGGCCAGGGCGCTGCGTTGGTGGCCCAGCACCACGGGCGGCTGGTGGGGCAACGATGCCCACCGCAGCGCCGCGGAGGCGCCACGCCTGCTCGAACGTCAACGTCCCGGCCACGTCAGGAGACCCGTTGCCGCTTTTCACCGGCGATGCGCTGGCGCATGCGCACCACCGTTGCCTGCCCGTAACCGAAGACACCGAAGCCCTTCTGCACGCGCTCTTCTTCCGAGGAGATCAAGGTGTGCAACGTGCGATCGTCATTCCACCCGATGACCTGCCTCGCGAGTGCTGCCACCGTCGTCACGCCTCTGCGCGCCCATTCGACGGCGGCGCGGCCCGAAGAGATTGACTCGGCCTCTGGGAGGTTCTCGAGGCGCTTGCTGCGGTTCCAAACATCGCGCACGAACTTCACCTCGTGGTCGAGTTGCGGCACAGGGCTGCGCAGGAGCGCGATCATCATTCGATCGTGGCCAGGCTCGTCGCCGATCTGGTTGAGCAGCTTCGTCCGGGTATCGCTGTCCTGCCTGGCCCACCAGTCGCGCATTTCGCGATCCTCGATCGCCATCGCGGTGTGGGTGGGATCAAGGTTGGGCACTCGCAGCATCTCCGCTTCGCGCCTGTCCAGACTCTGCTCGTAGTTTTCGATAGACGCCCACGCGCGGGAGACGCCCTCGATTCGCTCCTTCTGCTTGGGAAGGAGCTTCTGCTCTTTGCCCAAGGGACTGAGCATCGCGTCACCGTGAATGAGCGCGGACTCCTCAACGAAGGTGTCGAGAAGACTGAGCTGGCCTTCGAAATACATCAGCGGCTCGCTGGCCACTGCCACGGTTGCCGAGTCGAGAGTGGGCATGACAAAGGTCTTCCCGCCCGCCAGGTTGATCTGCGTCTGGCCGCCGTTGAGGATCGTTTTTTCAACAGCCATTTCAGACCCCCGTGACCTTCTTGATCTGCTCCGCGCGCGCCTGCACGCGCTCGACGTGCGTGCCGTGGATAGGGTCGGCAAGGAAGTCGCCGTGCGGCGTGGGCGGGCGGAACTCGGGGAAGCCGGGCCCGGCGCCGCCGTGGTACGCGAGATCGTGCGCGTGCAACTCGACATAGGCGTCGAGATAGGCTTGAGCAGCGGCCGCGTATGCGGCGCCGGCGGCTTGCCGCTGTTGTTGGAGTTGGTTCGTTGCCATTTGATGTGCCCTTTCAAGAATTGGTCGGTTGGCCGGCTGCGATCGCGAGGGCCTTTTCATCGTCGGGAAAGAACTTGCTGCGCGCGGAGCCGGGGAGGCCGTAGGTGGCGTCGTGGCTGGCGAGTCCGTTCGTATCGCCGACCTCCTGCAGCATCGCGCGCACGTTCGCGCACAGCCTCATCCGGTCGGCATCGTCGAGCACAAGGTGACCGTCGTTGTATCTGGTCCCGTTCGCTCGAGGCGGGTTGTAGGTAATGCTTCCGCTTCCGTCGGTGTTGGTCGTGACGACGACTACGGTGCGATCGAACTGGAACGTCTTTGTGGAAGTTGCCATGGTGGTTTGCCTTTCTTGGGCTGTTGGGAAAGAGGAAAGGGGGCAATGCCGGGGGACTGGCGCCGCGGTGTGAGCGCCGAGAGGCGCGCCGGGGCAGGCCTGCCGCGGATGATGGGAAAGCTGGTGGAGCATCACGACACGGCCTCCAGCTCCAGCGCTGACTGGTCCGTCACGGCGTCACGTGACGCGTCACGCACTTTCGTGGCGGTGTTCGTGACGCGGCGGCGCGCGCGATAGTCCTTGGCGCGCTCGGCGGCAGACTTCGCCGGAACGGTGGACAGCTGTTGGCCAACGGATGTCACGCGTGCCGCCGGCGCGACAGAGCGTGACTCCGCGTGACATGGCAGGTCGTCGAGGTCCCGGACGAACTCCTGGGCAATGTCGCAAGTCGCACGGCTGTAGCTGACCTCCCAATCGAGATCCGCGTGCTCGTGATCGCTGCAGTTCAGCAGGTAGTCGTCAAAGCGGTCGATGCGTTCGTAGAGCGTCCTGATGCGGCGCGCGAGCTTGTCAATGGTCCGACCTTCGCCCGCTTCCGGGCCCAGCAGGCCCAGCCGCTCGGCCAACGCCCGGATGTGCAGCCGATGAATGACCACGCACGCGGTCTCGTTGCCGCCGAAGCCGTCCTGGCTCAGTTCGAATAGGCCGCTCGGCAGCTCCTCGACCGAAAGGTCCGGAAAGTCGAGCCCGGTCAGCATGCTGCGCACCCCGGAAAGGTGTCCAGAGCCTCCAGCACGCCGGCAGAGGGCTTCATCCGCCAATCGGCCGCGGCGGGGTTCTCCAGCCCGTAGTACTGCAGGTTCGCCTCCACCCACGGAGCGCTGACTGGTCGGCGTGTGTAGTCCACCATGTCGGTCGCCGCATCCATCTTCGACACGAAGAAGTAGCCCGGGTGCTTCAGCGATGGCTCGATCGCATAGACGGTCGTGTCGGGCAGGACAACCGCATAACAGTGCCCAGCCTCGGGCACGAACTCGGCCGCGGGCGGGCCGCCAGGGAACAGGCGCGGTGCGTCCACTTCCAAATGCGACACGGTGTCGTTTTTGGGCAGCGCGGGTGTAGTCGGACTACACGGCGCTTTAATCGGCAGCGGCCGCCCCTGGGCAACTTGCATATAGCGCTGCACTTGGCGGGCGCTCACGAAGATGTTCTGTTCGAGCCAGGGCAACCACTCGCCATGCTTCAGGGCCGCCTTCGCCTCCAGCAACAAGAGGCCCGCTTGCTTCGCGTGGTCGACCGCCTCCTCCGCCCGCTTGCATGCCAGTTCGTGGAATCGGTTGATGTCGGCCGCGATGTTGAGTCGTAGTTCGGTCATGCCTGCACCCCCTTCAATGCGACACCACAGATGGCATCTCTAGAGGGTGTCCGGGAGACGGAACAGAGGAAGGGGCTGAAATGGCCCGCATAGCTCCGGGAGACGGAACAGCAGGGAGTCGCTCTGTTCCGGGAGACGGAGCTATAGAAGCCCTCCCTGTTCCGGGAGACGGGATAAGCACATCGTTTTTGCGATAGGCCCCTTGCCTGAAGGCTCGCTCGATTCCCGGGTCGAACCCCTGCAGCTTTCCGAGCTTGTGCCAGGTCACCGCGTACCAACTCGCCTTGTTCGGCCTGCAGCCCTGCACGGTCTGAAAGATGAACTCCGCTTCGAGCAACTCGGTCTTGGCGCGCTGGATCACATCGGCCGACTTCCAGCCGCGGGCAGCAAGGTACACGCGGGACAGCAGGAGCCGTCCGTTGTCGTCCCCGTGGCATTGCCTCGCCAACTCCAGCAGAAGCGCCTTGGCGGGGTGCGAGAGCTTCAGGAAGGCCTGGGAGTCCAGTACTGCCCATGGCAGCGCCACGAAGCCCCCTGCGTCCCGTCCTGCGCCTCGCGCTGATCGTTCCTTGCGGGCCATGCATCACACCGCCCCTTTCGGCTCGTGCAGCACATAGAGGGCTGCGCGCGGGTGTGAGTAGCTTTCCCGATCGACGACGGTGACGCGCACCGTCTCGATGTCGTATCCGAAGCGGTCGCGCAACTCCTTCACTCGAGCGGGCACCTGAAAGATGCCGATCGTGCGTAGGTCTTCGGTGGTCTGGCCACGGCGGCGGAGCGCTTCGATGATGCGCTGGCGCTGGGCTTGACCGCTTGAAGCGGGGGCGTGAAACTCGGTGCGCATTCTGATTTCGTTTGTGACCCCAGTGCCGTTCCCGCGGTGCTGGGGTTTCTTTTTGGCCGTCATGGGGTGCGTCCTTTCGCCTTGCCGGTGAGCTGTTCCATCAGGCCGGCCGTGAGCGCGTCAGCGGTGGTCATCGCAGCAGCGCGGATGCCCGGGCCCTTGTCGTTGAGCACGTCGCGCAGCATCTCGAAGCTGACGAAAGAGAGCCGCTCGCCGATCTCGGGATGACCCAGCAGCGCGCGGGCGAGGCCGTCGGCGCCCTTGCCATCGGAGTTGTCCACGAACGCGACCAGGCCGCGCAGGATCGCGAAGTTGCTCATGGCAGCACCTCGCACGCCAGCTGCTGCGGCAGGCGGTCGAGCCAGGCGTGTGCCTTCTCAACCGTCCCGAAGATCCACGCACCACCAGAACGGCCCAGGACGATGTTTCCGGCCTCGGTGAGGGTGCAGGTGTAGCCAAGCAACGCCGAGCGCGCCTGGAGCGTGGTGAAGGCCTTGCCGGCCTCGATCGCGGAGCTCATTGCGGCGCGACCTCGCCCTGCGCGTCGAGGAACGCGATCAGCTTGTCGCGGTCGTAGAGCGTGACCCGCGGGGTCGGACGGCTGGGCTTCGGAAAGTCGGCCCGCTCCTTCTCCCAGCGGAGCAGCGTCGCCTTGCTGACGCCGCAGAGATGGCTGGCGACGGTGGGTCGCAGCTTTTGATGGGTTGCCTGAGATTGATGCATCTATTCGCTCCGTGTCGCTGCGGGGTGCAGCACGGAGCGAATGGTGTCTGGGGACGCTTACCGGATGTGGAACCGAAAACGCCGCTTGAGTTCTAGCCTCGGTCCGGCCACAACTCCTGAACTATCTTCTGCGGAAGCTCAGACTTGTAGAACACGCTGAGTTGGTCCCGCCGCTCTTCCTGTGTCCATCCCAGATTCCTGAACATGATGGGGAGGTGCTTCAATTCGTCCGCCACACGAGCGACCGCCTTTTCAATGGCCTTTCCGGTCATGCTCATTCGACCGAGCGACTCAGAATGGCGCCCGATTTTGATGACCTGACCATCGGGGATCCGGTCCAGCAGACTTGCAAGAGCTCGAGCCGCCTGCGGCCGCGAAAGCCCCAAGCTCTGCATCTTGAGCACCAATCTAGCCATCTTGAAATCGCGCACGCGAAGGTCGTTCTCCCTCCATGACGTTGCCTCGCCTCGCCCTCGGACCAAGCCAAGCGCTCCATCGAGATTCCCCATGCCCTCCGCCGCCGCGGTGACGTATCTGGTGAAGCCATTCTGTAGGCTGTCAAGGACCCAGAGCGGCGGATACAGACGCTTCGCAGTTGCGATCCTGAAGGCCTCGATCACGTATAGAAAATTGCCCGTCTGCTCGAACTCGACGCGCAGCATGCGGAGACTGCGCTCCACGCCCGCGTACTCTTTGTCGATCCCATAATTTGCTGGCTTCCATTCGTTTCCAGGGAGCCGATGGCCATCATCGCCTTCTGGCGGATATGTGACGAAGATGGCCATGCGCGGATCAGAAGTCAGCAAGCCCGGCTGGGGGCAAGAAATGGGGGCGCCCGCAGTGCGCACGATGGCGCATTGCAGGCGTGGTGCGGCTTGCGGCCGAAGATCATGACGAGTGGGCCTCGGTCACAGGCTTTCGCACCTTCGTCGACTTCGGCTTTGCAATGGGCTTGTCCTTCTCCGTCGTCCGGGCCAGGCCGTCATCGTCGTCGCCCAAGGGCTCGAGGTCGGCATCCTCGCAGACACAAGCGATCGAGTCGCCGAGGTACTTCCCTGTGTTCGAGCAGACGATTGTTATGGGACCGCTGAGGGAGATGACCTTCCAAGGGAAGACGCATGCCGCCCAATTGCTGGACCCAGCGTATTCGGTTCCATGGAACCATGGACCGACGACCATGACGATGGTTCCTTGGCTCCGCCCTGTGACGAAGCGGGCGCGTTGCCCAGGCTTGCAGCGGCGGCTCACGACGCTTCTCCTTCGAGGATGGAAGGGTTCGGTGCGACGAGCTTGTCGAGGTGCGCGTAGAACGACGGGTCGGCCGCCTTGATGGTGGCTTGGTAGCCCTCGACGATCCTCGCGTGAAGCGCCACGTCGAAATGCACAGTGGACTGCATGATCGCCTCGACCACCGCGTCGCCGGCGAGCAGGACGGCCTCCTTGGACTCTTGGTCCAACCTGTAGGCGTGCCAGTCCTTCGGCTTGTCGCTTTCGCCGTACATGATGCCGAGCATCTCCGTGATCTTTTCGACCAGGCTGCGACGATATTCGTCCTCGGATCGAAAAACCGACTTCAGATTACGCTTCGCGCGCTCCGCCGCTTTGGCGCGCTCCTGCTGGGCCTCCGCTTCATACCTTCGCCGGCGCTGGCCCTCCGCCGCTGCCTTTCTTGCCCGCGCGGCCTCCTGCGAGATGCCAACGTACACGCGCATCAATTCACCACGGAAGCGCTCAACACGGAGATAGGTCTGGTCCTTGCGGACGTTGCCATGCACCTGCTTGCCCTGCAAGTACGAGATGCCGTAGCGTCCATCGGGCGGGAACTGGTCGGCGCGCGCCAGGCCGGCGGCAATCAGGTCGGCGGCGGTGCCGCGGTACTGATCGCAGGTGGCTTCTTCGATCTTCTCGATAGCGGTGCTCATGATTCGTGTCCCTCACAGCGCAGCACGTGCGGCCAAGCGCACGGCATCACGACGGATGGAGGCAACGATGCTGCCGGTGGTCCGGCCCTGCGTGAAGCCCTCGGCAACGGCGGTGCGCATGATCTGCAGCATCTCCGGGCTGAGCTTGTCAGCGTAGGCCTTCAGCAGCGGGGACTCAAAGGGGCAGGATGCCTGCGCGGCCGCGGCGCGCTTGGCGGCGGCAAAGTCGATAACATTCGAGGTAGCCATGATTCACTCTCCAGTAGTGGTTGATGGTTAGACGGCTGCAGGAGGTCAGAGCCCTGCGGCCGTCGCCTTTTTTGCCTCAGATAGGTAGGCTGAAAATTCAGCCCACGTCGCCCCGAGGCGCGGCGTCATTCCTTCGGCAACTTCGCCTTTTCGATCCTCTCGCGCACCCATGGGGCGCCGCCAAGGATCTGCAGCTTGTCGCGCTGCCCCTCGGTCATGCGCACCGCCACCGGTACCGTCTTCTCGCCGTCCTCGCGCGGAGGCCGGCCGGGTTTGCGTTGAGGTGGTTGCTTTGTTGCCATGGGAATTAATGTAAACATCAATCCGGCAGATTGCAAGCTAATTTCTGTAAACAGAAACTCCGGCGCTACGATTCGAAACTCAACAACAACGAGGAGTTGAAGATGGCAACAGCCGGCGGATTGACGATTGTGTTCGCTCTGATCGCGTTTTTCATCGGGGTGCTCTGGATCCTGATGCCCTTCGCGATCTTCGGCACCAAGCCAATGCTTCGCGAGCTCATCAACGAGCAGAAGAAGACCAACAAGCTGCTGCAGGAACAGGCGGATCGAGCGAAGGCGATACGCGAGGCGGCGCAGGCGCTGCCGCGCAAGGTCGAGCACTCCGCTGCTACCTGAGCGTCAGCATCTCAGGCAGCAGGCCGCGCCGGTGCTGGAAAGATGGCCTGCGCCACGAATGCTTGCCCCCGCTTCATGCCCCTGTTGGTGATCCGCCGGCGGGTTTTCCGAACATATGCTCACGCAAGACCTCGACGGCCTGAACGCTGATGTCGGGGAAGCCCTTGTCACTGGCCAAGATGCCAGCGATCGTGCGTTCGAACAGATCATCGAAAACCGCGCGCAGCGCCGGTCGGTCGCTCTCATCGTACCGATGCGTCAGCGCCTGCAAAAGGAAGTGCACAAAGCTGATGGCGATGGCCTGCTGAGCTTCCAGCACTTCAACCCGTGCTCGGAGTTCGTCAAGTTCGCTGGCCATCACGCAGCCTTGAAGGGCAGGATCTTCGCGCCCCGGCGCAGCTGGTCCAGGTGGTCGGCGTACTCCTGCATCATCTTGCGGCGCTGCGGCAGGTAGGTCGCGAAGTTGTAGGCCGCGCTGACGTTGTCCCGCTCCTGGTGGGCCAGCTGCAGCTCAATGATGTCGTGGCGATGGCCGTGCTCGTGCAGGATGGTCGACGCCACACCGCGGAAGCCGTGGCCCGTCATGCGGCCGGCGTAACCCATGCGCTTGAGCGCGCCCAGGATCGTGTTGTTGCTCATCGGCTTGTCGTGGTCCCTCTCGCCAGGGAACAGGAGGCCGCTCAGCCCGCGCAGCTCGTGGATCGCCTGCAGCACTTCGATCGCCTGCGTTGAAAGCGGAACGATGTGCGGGGTCTTCATCTTCATGCGCTCGGCCGGCACGCGCCATTCCTTCGCGTCCTCCAGGTCGAACTCGTCCCAGTGCGCCGCGATCAGTTCGCCGGTGCGCACGAACGTCAGCGCCATCAGCTTCATTGCCAGGCGTGTTGCAGGCGCGCCAGGGTAGGCCTCGATCTTCCGGAGCAGCTCGGGCATCTCCTTCGCTTCCAGCCGTGCATAGTGGCTCTTCACCCGAGGCTTGAGGGCGTCCGCCGGCTTCACGTCGGTGGCGGGGTTGCGCTCGACAAGGCCATGCGCCACGGCATAGCGGAAGATCTGGCCGCACGTCTGCCATGCGCGCTTCGCGATGTCCCCTGCTCCCCTGCTCTCGATCTTCTTGGCCACGGCGAGCAGCTGCGGCGCGGTGATGCTGGCGATGGGCTGCTTCCCGAGGTCAGGGAAGACGTCGGCCTCCAGGCGGCGCAGAACGTAGTCGGAGTGCCGCACAGAGCGCGGGCCCTTCCAGTGGGCGAACCATGCCCGCGCGACCGCCTCGAAGTTGTTCTCCATCTTCACGCGGTCAGCCAACTTTCGAGTGGCCTTGGCCTGCACCGGGTCGCTGCCTGCCTTGAGCGTGTCGCGCGCATCGTCGCGGTCGCGCCGGGCCTTGGCAAGCGGTACGCCGGGATAGGCGCCCAAGGCAAGGCGCTTCTCCTTTCCCCCGTATCGGTACTTCCAGTACCAATGCTTTCCCCCAGTCGCTGCGACCTCGAGGTAGAGGCCGCCGGCGTCCGCGAAGCGCGTACGGGGCTTGTCAGGGGCGCACTTGGCGTTCTTGCAGGCGGTGTCGGTGAGAGCCATGGTGGGGGAAAAACTCCGGGGTTGCGGGGGCAAAACGCCTCCTGTTCCCCCGAATTTGCCCCCAAACCGCGTGTTGTGTCAAAACGCAATGTGAAGCGACCGGACGCAAAAAAGCCCCGACTGGCGGGGCTTTCAAGGGCTTTTTGATGCACCGTGAGGTGATCTGGAAGCCAATCCTGGCGGAACCGGAGGGATTCGAACCCTCGATGAGGCTCTACACCCCATACTCCCTTAGCAGGGGAGCACCTTCGGCCACTCGGTCACAGTTCCGGAACCATCGATTATGCCATCTTTGGCAACGGTTTTACGCCGGTGGCTGGTCCAGGTCAAAGGCCTTGTGCAGCGCACGCACGGCGAGTTCCATGTACTTCTCGTCGATCACGACCGAGGTCTTGATCTCGCTGGTGGAAATCATCTGGATGTTGATGCCCTCTTCGCTCAGCACGCGGAACATCTTGCTGGCCACGCCCACGTGGCTGCGCATGCCGATGCCCACGATGCTGACCTTGCAGATCTTCGCGTCGCCCACCACTTCGGCCGCGCCCAGTGTCGGCAGGACCTTTTCCTTGAGCAGGTCGATGCACTTGGCAAAGTCGTTGCGATGCACCGTGAAGCTGAAGTCGGTCCTGCCGTCCTTGCTCAGGTTCTGGATGATCACGTCGACCTCGATGTTGGCATCGGCCACCGCACCCAGGATGTGATACGCGATGCCCGGCTTGTCGGGCACGCCCAGCACCGAGACCTTGGCCTCGTCACGGTTGAACGCGATGCCGGATACGACGGCTTGTTCCATGTTTTCGTCTTCCTCGAAAGTGATCAGCGTGCCGGACTTGGCTTCTTCGTTGATGTCGATGTCCCAGGGCGTGAAGCTCGAAAGCACGCGCAGGGGCACCTTGTACTTGCCGGCGAATTCCACCGAGCGGATCTGCAGCACTTTGGAGCCTAGGCTCGCCATCTCGAGCATCTCCTCGAAGCTCACCGTGGTCAGGCGGCGTGCGTCGGGCTCGACGCGCGGGTCGGTCGTGTAGACCCCGTCGACATCGGTGTAGATCAGGCATTCGTGCGCCTTCATCGCCGCGGCAATGGCCACCGCCGAGGTGTCGCTGCCGCCACGGCCGAGCGTCGTGATGTTGCCCGCGTCGTCCACGCCCTGGAAGCCGGTGATGACCACCACCTTGCCGGCCTCGAGGTCGGCGCGCACGCGCTCGTCGTCGATGCTCTCGATGCGCGCCTTGGTGTAGGAGTTGTCCGTGCGCACCGATACCTGCCAGCCCGCATAGCTGACCGAAGGCATGCCCTCGGCCTGCAACGCGATTGCCAGCAGCGCCGACGAGGCTTGCTCGCCAGTCGAAGCGAGCATGTCGAGTTCGCGGTTGTAGTCGTCGTTGGTGCGGCCGGGTGCGAGTTCCTTGGCCAGGCCGAGCAGGCGGTTGGTCTCGCCGCTCATCGCGCTCGGAACCACCACCATCTGGTGGCCGGCGCGTGCCCACTTGGCAACGCGCTTGGCGACATTCCTGATGCGCTCGGTCGAGCCCATCGACGTGCCGCCGTATTTGTGAACGATCAATGCCATGGGTGAAGTATGGGAAAGAAATGAAACCGGCCCGGGGTTGCCCTGGAGCGGTACACCTTGACGATCAGCGCGAAGCCTCTGTCGGGGGCGAGGGATTGTACCAATGGAGCAATGCCCCCCTCCGCTCCGCGAAGCCGGCGCCGATCTTGATGTGCAAGCGGTGTCCGCGCGTGGTGCAAGCGTGAACCTGGTCCAGCAGTTCCTCGAGTTGCGCCGTGCTGGGCGTGCAGTCATGCGCCTGCAGCAACCAATGGCGCAGGACATTCGCCTGGCGGGCGCGCGACAGCCGGCGCAACGCGTCGATGCCCGGCGGCGCGCCAATCGCCCCGAGGTCCTGCTGCGCGAGTTCGACGAGCAGGGCATGCGCTTGCGCCGCGTGCCGCGCGCTTCGGGCAAAGGTCGAACGAAACTGCGGGAACGCGCGATCGAGTGCCGGCAGCAGCTCGGCCCGGATGCGGTTGCGCGTGAAGCGCGCGTCCGCATTGCTCGGATCTTCGATCCATGGCACGTCGCGCGCCTTCAGCCATGCGCGGATCTCCGCGGCCGGCACGCCAAGCAAGGGTCGGTGGAGCACAAGGCCATCACGCTGCGCCACCTCGGGCATGGCGGCCAGCCCGGCCACGCCTGCGCCGCGCGACAGTGCCAGCAGCACGGTTTCCACCTGGTCGTCGGCATGCTGGCCGAGCGCGATCGACCCGATACCGGGTCGCGTGCCCTCGGCCCGTGCCAGCGCGGCCAGCGACGCGTAGCGCGCACGTCGTGCCGCGTCTTCCGGGCTCTCGCCCGGCGCATGTCGCGCATCGACGCGATGCACCCGCAGCGTCACTCCCAGCCGCTCGCACACGACCGCACATTGGCGCTCGAACTCATCGGCCGCGACCTGCAACCCATGGTGCACGTGAAAGGCCTCGACCTGCCCCGGCCAGCGCGCAGCACAAGCCACGAGCAACGCGGTCGAATCGGCGCCACCGCTGTAGGCCACGGCAAGCGGAAGCGACGGCGCGAAAGCCGCGATGGCCTCATCGAAATTCATCGGGCAATTGTGCGACGCACCCGGCCCGCGCAAAGGGCCAGTTGCAGGCGCCGCCCCTCGGGCGGCGCGGGTCGACTACTTGTCGGCCTTGGTGTCGTTGAAGCGGCCGTAGCTCTGCAGGCGTTCGTAGCGGCGATCCAGCAGTTCCTTGACCTTCAAGTCACTGACCTGGCGGAAGGCGTCACCCAGGGCACGCTTCAGGAATGCAGCCATCTGCCGATGATCACGATGCGAACCGCCGACCGGCTCGCTCACGATCTTGTCGACCAGGCCCAGCGCCTTCAGCCGATGCGCCGTGATGCCCAGCGCATCTGCGGCTTCCTTCGCCTTCTCGGAAGTCTTCCAGAGAATCGACGCGCAACCTTCGGGGCTGATCACCGAATAGATCGAGTACTGCAGCATCAGCAACTGGTCGCCCACCGAGATCGCCAATGCGCCACCCGAGCCGCCTTCGCCGATGATGGTGACGATGATCGGCACCTCCAGTTGCGCCATCTCGAAGATGTTGCGGCCGATGGCCTCTGACTGCCCGCGCTCTTCCGCATCGATGCCCGGATAGGCGCCCGGCGTGTCGACGAAGGTGAAGACGGGCAGCTTGAACTTCTCGGCCGTCTTCATCAGGCGCAGCGCCTTGCGATAGCCCTCGGGCTTGCTCATGCCGAAGTTGCGCGCAGTGCGCTCCTTCGTGTCGCGCCCCTTCTGGTGGCCGAGGACCATGCACGGCGTGCCGTTGAAGCGCGCGAGTCCACCCACGATCGACAGGTCGTCCGAGAAATGCCGGTCGCCATGCAGCTCCACGAAGTCCGTGAAGATCTCGTTGACGTAGTCGAGCGTGTAAGGGCGTTCCGGATGCCGGGCGATCTTCGTGATCTGCCAGGGCGTCAGGTCGCTGTAGATATCCTTGGTGAGTTGCTGGCTCTTCTTGCCGAGCTGGTCGATCTCTTCCGAGATGTCGACCGCCGATTCAGTTTGCACATAGCGCAGCTCTTCGATCTTGCTTTCGAGTTCCGCAATCGGCTGCTCGAAATCGAGGAAGGTTCGTTTCGCCAACGTCTTCTCCTTGTTGTTCAGTACACGACCGGTGCCGGGTCGAGCGAGCGCCAAATATACCAAGTTGCGACGCTGCAATAGGGTGCCCAGGCGACCGCAACCTCGCGTGCGTCGCTGCGGCTGACAGGGTCGCCGGAAAAATAGTTCTGGCTGATGCCGGTGATGAGGCCAACGTCGTCCAACGGGAGCACATTGGGCCGCATCAGGTGAAAGATCAGGAACATTTCAGCCGTCCAACGGCCGATGCCACGGATCGCAACGAGCTCTTCGATGATGAGTTCGTCCGCCATGTGTTTCCACGCATTGACATGCACGGCTTGCGTATCGAAATGGATCGCCAGGTCGACCAGGTACTCGACCTTTCGCGCCGACAGTCCGCAGGCCCGCATGTCGTCGACCTTGAGCTTCAGCACGTTCGCCGGCGTCATCTTGCGCGGCAGCATCTCGAACTTGTCCCACACCGATTGCGCGGCCTTCACCGATATCTGCTGGCCCACGATGCTGCGTGCCAGCGTGGTGAAGGCGTCGCCACGCGTTTCGAGCCGCACATCGCCGAATTGCGGGATGAGCCGCTTCATCACGCGATCCTTCTTGCCCAGGTGCTTGCACGCCTCTTCCCAGTAATCGGGCGTGAAGATCTCGACGCTTGCTTTTTTGACAGGAGCCACGCTGATCCTCAATTCACTGCGCCGAAGCCCATGTGGTTCCGGTGGGTGAATCCTTCAGCACGATGCCCTGTTCCAGGAGCTGCTTGCGGATGCGATCGGCCTCTGCGAAATTCTTCTGCGACTTGGCACTTGCCCGCTCGGCGATCAACACCTGGATCGCCGCATCGTCGAGCGCGCTGCCGGCCTGCAGGAAGGCCCGTGGGTCACCCTGCAGGACACCCAGCGTGCTGCCGAGCGCCTTGAGCAAGCCGGCCAATTCGAGCGAGCGCGTACGGTTGACTTCGCTGGCCAGGTCGAACAGCACCGCGATCGCTTCCGGCGTGCCAAAGTCTTCGTTCATCGCGGCCCTGAATCGCGCTGCATGAGGCTGCGACCAGTCGATTGCAACGTCTGCCGGCGTCACGCCATCCAGTGCCGTGTAGAGCCGCTTGAGCGAGTTGCGCGCATCGTCCAGATGCGCATCGCTGTAGTTCAACGCGCTGCGGTAGTGCGTTCGCACCAGGAAGAAGCGCAGGCTCTCCGCGTCGTACTTCTGCAGCACTTCGCGGATGGTGAAGAAGTTGCCCAGGCTCTTGGACATCTTCTCGTTGTCCACGCGCACGAAGCCGTTGTGCACCCAGAAGCGCGCGAGCGGCTTGCCGGTGGCGCCCTCGCTCTGCGCGATCTCGTTCTCGTGGTGCGGGAACTGAAGGTCCGCGCCGCCGCCGTGGATGTCGAAGGTCTCGCCGAGCGTGGCGCAGCTCATCGCCGAGCATTCGATGTGCCAACCCGGCCTGCCGATGCCATAGGGGCTTTCCCATTTCGCGTCATCGGGCTCGGTCGGCTTCGCGGACTTCCAGAGCACGAAGTCCAGCGGATCCTCCTTGCCGTCCAGCACTGCCACGCGCTCACCCGCATGCAGTTCGTCGAGCGACTTGCCCGAGAGCTTGCCGTAGCCGGGGAACTTGCGCACCGCATAGTTCACGTCGCCATTCGTCGAGCGATAGGCCAGGCCCTTCTGCTCGAGCTTCTCGATGATGCCGAGCATCTGCGGCACGTACTCGGTGGCGCGCGGCTCGATGGTGGGCGGCTCGATGCCGAGCGCACCGATGTCCTGGTGCATGGCCGCCACCACTTCCTCGGTCAACGCGCGGATCGTGATGCCGCGCGCCAGGGCGCGGGCGATGATCTTGTCGTCGATGTCGGTGATGTTGCGCACGTAGGTCACGTCGAAGCCGCTCGCGCGCAGCCAGCGTTGCACCACGTCGAAGGCCATCATCATGCGGGCATGGCCGATGTGGCACAGGTCGTACACCGTCATGCCGCAGACGTACATGCGCACACGGCCGGGTTGCAGTGGAGAAAACTCCTCCAGTTCACGCGAGAGCGTGTTGTAGATGCGCAGGCTCATGGAATTCGGAAGGCCGCCATCTGGTGCTCGAGCATTGCTGAAGCAACGCCGACAAATGGCCGTGGATTTCAGGGGTGTTGGGGTTGTAGCGGCAAGGGCTGCCGAACGGTCCCTCAGCTACAATTCATTTCAAGTATAAACGGCCGGCGGCGGGCATTTTCGGGTGTTTGTCGAGCCCTCATCCGCCCATTTTCCAGAGGCTTCATGAAGCACGCCGCACCTCCTCTCATGCACACCATCCCCCGCATTGTCTCCGCCCTGGCCTTCGGACTGCTGCTGGGTGCGGCCCATGCGGACGAGTATGCCGACGTCAACCTGCTGCTGCGTCAGGGCAAGCAGGCCGAAGCCCTCAACAAGGCCGAGACCTACATCGTCGCCAAGCCGCGTGATCCGCAAATGCGCTTCCTGCGCGGCGTGATCCTCAGCGAGCAAGGCAAGGTGCCCGAAGCGACCGTGGCCTTCACCCAGCTCACGCAGGACTTCCCCGAACTGCCCGAGCCCTACAACAACCTGGCGGCCCTGTACGCTTCGCAAAGCGAATTCGACAAGGCCCGCACCGCACTCGAAATGGCGGTCAAGCTGAACCCGTCCTATGCCACCGCGCATGAGAACCTGGGCGACGTGTACGCCCGGCTCGCCGCACAGTCCTACACCCGTGCCCAGCAACTCGAACCCGCCAACGCCGGGCTTGCACCCAAGCTCACTCTGATCCGGCAGATCTTCACGCCGGCCAGCGAGCGCGCCGCGGGTACATTGCCACCAGCCGTGCCGGCCGTTACCAAGCCAGGCATTCGCAAGTAACTCCGCCGATGGGCGCTGCTCCGGCGGTGCCGGCGGCACTGCCATGAAAGCGAGACTCTCTTGAACATTTCCCACCTGACCCGCCGCGCCGCATTGGCGCTTGGCACCGCAGTGCTGTTGACCGGCACCGCGTGGGCGCAAGACGCCGCGCCCCGCGTCAAGCTCGCCACCTCGATGGGCGACATCGTGGTCCAGCTCGACCCGGCCAAGGCGCCGAAGACCGTGGCCAACTTCCTGCAATACGTCAACGAGAAGCACTACGACGGCACGGTGTTCCATCGCGTGATCGACGGCTTCATGATCCAGGGCGGTGGCTTCACGGCCGACCTCAAGCAGAAGCCAACGCGCGCGCCGATTCCACTGGAAGCCAGCAACGGCTTGAAGAACGACAAATACACCATCGCCATGGCCCGCACCGGCGACCCGAATTCGGCCACCTCGCAGTTCTTCATCAACGTGAAGGACAACGCGATGCTGAACGCACCCAGCCCCGACGGCCACGGCTACACCGTCTTCGGCAAGGTCGTCTCCGGCACGGAAGTCGTCGACAAGATCCGCGCCGCGCGCACCGGTGTCAAGGGCGGCATGTCCGACGTGCCAGCCGAACCCATCACCATCCAGTCCGCCACCGTCGTGGCGAAGTAACCCAAGGACCGCATCATCATGAGCAACCCGCAAGTCGAACTCCACATCAAGAACATGGGCGTCGTCACGCTCGAACTCGACAGTGCCAAGGCACCCAAGTCGGTCGAGAACTTCCTGGCCTACGTCAAGAAGGGCCACTATGACAACACCGTGTTCCATCGCGTCATTCCCGGCTTCATGGTCCAGGGCGGCGGCTTCGAACCCGGCATGACACAAAAGCCAACCGCCGGCGAGATCGAGAACGAAGCCAACAACGGCCTGAAGAACGACAAGTACACCGTCGCCATGGCGCGCACCAACGCACCGCACTCGGCCACCGCGCAGTTCTTCATCAACGCCTCGAACAACGGCTTCCTGAACCACACCGCACCCTCGGCCCAGGGCTGGGGCTATGCCGTGTTCGGCAAGGTCGTCTCGGGCAGCGACGTCGTCGACAAGATCGAAGGCGTGAAGACCGGCCGCAAGGGCTTCCATGACGACGTGCCGCTCGACGACGTCGTAATCGAGAAGGCCGTCGTCAAGGCCGAATAACCGCCGGACGAGCGATGTTGCAAAGGCCCGCATGACGACCCATGACGCGGCTTTTGCCGAATGCGTTGCGCCGCCCGGGTGGCGCACCGTCGCCTTGATTTCCGACCTGCACCTGCACGTCGACGAGCCGGCCACCTTCCAGGCCTGGTGCGGCTACTTCGAGACCACGCCAGCGGACGCCGTGTTCATCCTTGGCGATCTGCTGGAGGTCTGGCCTGGCGACGACGTGGCCGCCGTGCCCGGCTTCGAGGCGCAATGCGTCGAGGTGCTGCGCAATGCAGCCCAGCGCCGTCCGATCTTCGTGATGCACGGCAATAGAGACTTCCTGATGGGCGCGGACTTCGCCGCCCGCAGCGGCGTCACGATGCTGGACGACCCGACCGTGCTTGTGCTGCATGGCGAACGCTGGTTGCTGAGTCACGGCGACGCGCTGTGCCTCGACGACCACGAGTACCTCCAGTTCCGCGCGCAGGTGCGATCGCCCGAGTGGCAGCAGGCCCTGCTCGCGCGCCCCCTGGAAGAACGGCGTGCGCTGGCCCGCTCGGTACGCAACCAGAGCGAAGACCGCAAGCGCAGCCCCGGCATGGTGTGGGCCGATGTCGACGCCGACGCGGCGCGCGCGTGGCTGCGCCGCGCGGATGCCCGCACGCTGATCCACGGCCACACGCATCGCCCCGCGGAGCACGACCTCGGCGACGGCCTGCGACGCATCGTGCTGAGCGATTGGGATGCGGCTGCGCATCCGCCCCGCGCCCAGGTGCTGTGTCTCTCCCTCGCTGGCGCGCAGCGCGTGGACCTGCGTTAGATGCTGAGTTGGTTGCGCAACTTGCGCGCCGGGCCGCGGATTCCGGATGCGGCCTGGCAAGCGACACTCGACCGCTACCCGTTCCTGTCGGAGCTTGCGGCATCCGATGCAACGCGCCTGCGTGAACTCTCGGCCCTGTTCCTGCGCGACAAGCGCTTCCACGGCGCCAAGGGCTTCGAGATCACCGACGAGGTTGCGCTGGCGATCGCCGCGCAGGCCGTGTTGCCGGTGCTGCACCTGCGGGGCGGCCTGGACTGGTACGACGATTTCGTCGGCATCGTGGTGCATGCCACCGAGGTCGTCGCGCGCCGTCGCGTCACCGACCCATCGCAAGTGGTGCACGAATACGACGAGGTGATCGCCGGCGAGGCCATGGAGAACGGCCCGGTGACCCTGAGCTGGAAGGCCGTGCTGGACAGCGGTGCCACCGCCGGCACCGGCTACAACGTCGTCATCCATGAGTTCGCCCACAAGATCGACATGCGCGACGGCGCGGTGGACGGTTGCCCGCCGCTGCCCGCCGGATTTGCGGGCGCGCGAACGCCGAACGCAGCGCGCGCCGCATGGCTCGCGGTGCTGAAGCCCGCCTACGAGGACTTCCGCGAAAAGACAATCCTCGCCGACCGCTTCGGCGCCGAACGGCCGTGGCTCGATGACTACGGCGCCGTCAACATCGGCGAATTCTTCGCGGTGGCGTGCGAGGCGTACTTCGTGAATCGCCCTCGATTCGGCGCCGACTTCGCACCGCTGCTCGCGCTGTTCGACGAGTTCTTCAGGCCCGCCCGGCGGTAGCGCCCGAATCAACTCAGCGGCTGCGCTGGCCCAGCGTCAGCGTGTCGAGCTGGAACCTGCCGCTCTTGTCCCAGAGCCAAGTCTCGACGTAGGTGTGCGCGCCGACCGTCTGCGGTGGCGGAGGCAGCGGGGAGGCCTTCCTGATCAACTCCGCAATCTCCAGACTGACCTCCGGCGCGTGTTCCGGCGTCCGCATGAAGGTCACGGCCTCGACTTCGCCGCTGGCGCCCAGGTGCGTCTCGACCGTGACCACCGCATAGACCAGCGGCGGAATCTTGCCCTTGTAGATCCGCGTCTTGTAGGCCGCGTAGATGTGCCGGGCGCCGGTCTTGCGATAGGCACGCACCTCCGGCGTCTGCGGCGTGATCTTGCGCACCGGCGCGGGCAATGCGTCCCTGGCCGCCTGCTGCTCGGGCGTCAAGGGAGGAGCACCGGCCTCACCGGCCTGCTTCGGCGCCATCAGCTCACAGCCACCCAGCCCTGCCGCCAGCACGATCGCCGGCAGCAAGAAGCCGTAGCGGCTGCGGGGCATCGCTAGCTCTTCAGCAGCGCCTTGAGCACGTTCTGCAAACGACGCGCGGTGGAGGCGTCATGGCTGCCGGCCAGCACCCTGGCGGCATCCTGGCCCCAGGTCTGCGCGGGCGTCGGCTCATTGCGCTTGGTCAGCAGCTGGAGCTGCATGGCGCGGCGCGCGTCGACATGCTCGGCGGGTGTCGGCACTTCGGCTGCGATTTCGAGCCGCAGGAGCGCGTCCTGCGGATTGCCCGCCGGCGTCGATCCGAGGGCTTGCGACCATGCACCGCGCACTGCCGGCGAGACCGCCCGGCCGAGTTCCTGCACAGAAGGCAACGCTGCGGCGTCGCGCTTTTCCCAGGCGCCGAGCAGTTGCGTCAAGGCCTCGCCATGCGCCTGCGCGGCGAGCTTGCGCAGCGCCGCCTGGGCGTGCTCGACCGCATCCCGTTGCGCGCGGAAAGCCGCATCGCCAAGCCGAGGTCCCCGGTCCTCGAACCGAGGGGACGCGCCACGGTCGCCGAAACGGCCACCGCGATCGCCTCCGGGCGCGCCAGCGCGGTCCGGCCGGCCACCAGGTCCACCGGCGCCGCGGCTGTCACGCCGGTCGCCACCGCGATCGCCAGGACGGCCGCCACGGCCTGCCATCGCCGGTTCGGGCTTGCGCATGCCGGGACGGTCATCGGCACGGCGCATCGCGACCACGGGCTTGGGCGCCGCCACCGGAGGCGCAGCGGGTGCGGGGGCCGCATCGCCAGCGGCGTCTCCACTGGCCGCAGCATCGGCACTGCCCTCCGGCGCGACGAGATCATGCGCCTCGGCAGCCGTCGTGGGTGCGGCGGATTGATCGCCTTCGCCCGAGGTCTGGGCCAGGCCCGCGCTCTCGGCGAATTCGGCTTCGGCTGCCTGCGCGGCTTGAGCGGGCGGGGCCGCCTCGGCCGTGTTGAGATGCGATGTGGCTGCGGGCGCGGCCTTGGCCGGCGCTTCCACGATCTGTACCTTCTCGCCACGCATCGCGGCTTCGAGCTGGTTCATCGCGACGCGGATCTTCTGCGCATCGCCGGTGGCATTGGCAGCTTCCAGCGCCTTCGAGGCCAGCAGCACGTTGCGATCGTGCTCGCTCATCGCCGACGAGACCTTTTCGCGCTCGGCGGTCTTGCGGTTGAAGGCCTCGTCGATCGGCGCGCGGAAGGCGTCCCACATCTTCTGCTCCTGGCGGCGGTCGAGCGGAACGCCCTGGGCTTCCGCTTGCCAACGCTGTTGCAGTGCCTTGACCGCGTCGATGCGCAGCATCGGCGCGGCCCCGAGTTCCACGGCCTCGGCAATCATGGCCTGCCGCCGCTCGACACTCGACTTCTGGGCCGACTCGAAGGGCGCGCGGGCCGCGCCGAATGCCTCGTTCCATTGCGGCTGCAACTCGGCGAACACCTTCTCGCCCACATGCCCGGCATCGCGCCAACGGTCTGCGAACTGGTGCAGGGCGCGGTTGTGCGCCTTGAGGTCGGCCGCATCGGCATGCGCCGCCGCCCACGTCTTGACTTCCTCGATCAGCGCGAGGCGTTGCGCCCGGTGCTCGGCCGCATCGGCACGCACCTTCTCCAGCCATGCCTCGACCACCTTGTGCGCCTCGTTGCAGGCTTCGTCGAAACGCTTCCACAGCGCATGATTCGGCACGCCGCCCTGGTCGGACTGCTTCCACTGGTCACGCAGGGCACGCAGGGTCTCCTGCATCTTGCGCCCGCCCAGGGCCTGGCCCTCAGGGCGCTTGAGCAGGCCTTCGGCCTTGGCGACGAGGTCTTCGCGCACCTTGTCGGCGCTCCAGCGTTGCCAGCCTTCGAGTTCGCCGGCGGCGACGAGCGCCGCATGGACGCGCGACTCCAGTTCCGATTCGACCAGCTTGCCGTGCTCCTTCAACACCGCACGCAATGCCGCGGCAGCGCCGGCGCTGCCCTTGCCATGGCCCTCGGCGGTTTCCTGTTCCAGCTTGGCAAGCGCGGCTTGCACCGCTTCCTGCGCAGCGGCACGCACGGCCGGATCGACCGGCGGCCGGGCCGGCTTGGCAGGCGCCGCCTTGGGCGCCACCACTTCACCACGCGCGGCACGCAGTTCGTCAGCCCACACGGGCACCGGCGGCAAGGCCGCGGCGGCATCGTTGGCAGCGGCAACGGCCTGGGCCAGCGCGGCATGGAAGGCGTCGGACACGCTCAGCAACTGGGCGCGCGAGGCTTCGAGCTGCGGTGCGAACTTGCCGTCGAGGCTGGTCCAGTTGACATCTGTAGCGATCTCGTCGGCCTGCTGCTGCCAATGCGTGACGTCCCCGCGCAGCGCTTCCTCGGCCGCCTGCGCGTCCTTCCAGCCCTTGGTCGACAGCACCTCGAAGCGCTGCGCCAGCAGCACGGCGGCCTCGCGATGCACCTGCGCCCGGTGCTGCAGGTCCTCGATGCCCTTCACGCGATCGGCCAGGCGGGCCTTGAAGCCGGTCAGCGGCTCGCGCGACAGCGGCGCGCCGGCCTTGGCCGCATCGCGTTGCCAGGCGAGCGCGTCGGCAATGTTGAGCTTGGGCTGGGCCAGCAACGCCTCGGCCTTCTGCGCCCATTCGGCAGCAATGACTTCCTGCCCCTTGGCGCGACGGATCTCGTCGAGCTTCTCGCGCACGGGGCGCGCCGCGCCCTTGTCGCGGCCGCTGAGTTCCTTGAACACATCCTGCAATTGCTCGGCGGTGGGCTGCCCGGCCAGCCAGTCGCGGATTCGCTGGGCGCGTTCGCCCGAAGTCGGCGCGGTGAAGGCGCCGCCGGTGAGCGTATCGAGGGCCTGGATGTCGAGGGATTTGGTGGAGCTTGAGGTCACGGGAACGGATGTCTTTGTCTGGAAGGAAGGTGCGCGGAAACGCACCCGGCAAGGGGCGCCCGAATTCCGGCGAACCCCGCATTTTCACAGACCCGGGGGAGCGTGTCTGCGAGCAACTGTTTACGCGCCTGCTATCGCATGTCGAGTTTGAGTTCGGCGCCCGGCCTGGACTCGCCGGCGCCGGCCTGTACGTGCACCGCGCCGAGGAAAAGTCGCTCTGTCGGCACATTCTGCGCGAGCAGGTAGTCGCGCACCTCGCCGCCGCGCTCCACGGCGAGTTGGCGGATCACTTCCTCATCCACCGGGATGTTGGTGATCATCAGGTTTTCCATCTCGGAGACAGGAAGGTCCTTGGCCAGGCCGACCATGTTGCGCGGCTTGGTGATGTCGGCCCGCTTGTAGATGGCCGCGAGCAACTCGGGGTACTCCGCATCGGTGACCGGCTCCACCTCGGCCGCATCCTTGCCCGCCCGCACCGCGACGCGGCGCTTCTCGGCCTGCGTCAACTGCCGCAGGCGCTGCTTCTGATAGGGAATGCGCTCCTGTTCCAGGCTGGCCGAGCCGCTCACCGTGAGGCGCAGGCTCGGCTTGTCGACCATGGCCTTGCCGATCTTGTCGAGGTTCTCTTTCGCTGCTGCATTCAAGGTCGCGCTGCCGGGATCGAACGCGATGGCGCTGGCATCGCCGCCGCCTCCGCCGCCGCCGGTGAGAAGAGCGAACGGCGCCGTCGCGGCCTTAACGATCAGGTTGACGATGGCCTTCCAGATCAGCGGGCCGATGCTGAATTGCGGGTCGTTGAGGGACCCGCGCAGCGGCAGGTCCACGTCGATCACGCCGTTGCGATCGGCCAGCAAGGCCACGGCGAGGCGCACGGGCAGGGTGCGCGTTGCGCCGGGGACTTCCTCGCCGAACTGGAGCTGGTTCAGCACCAGCTTGTTGGTCGCGGTCAGCTGGCCGTCCGGCGCCACCTTGTAGTTGACCTCCATGCTCATCTTGCCGCGCTCGATGCCATGGCCTGCGTACTTGGCCGAGTACGGCGACAGCGGCGCCAGGTCCAGCTCGCGCATCTTGGCGGTAATGTCGAGCTCCAGCGGCTTGGCCAGCGGGTTCAGCTTGCCGGTGATCTCCAGCGAAGCGGTCTGCTGGGCCTTGCCCCGCAATTCCAGGTCGGCCAGTTCGGGCGACCCGGTGCTGCCCTTCGGCGGATTGGATGAGAACGCGCTGAGCTTGCCGGTGAGTTCGCTCAGGTCCGCCGAATAGTTGGGCTTGACGAACAGGTCGGTGAAGTCGATCTTGCCGTTGACCAGGCTCATCGGGCCGAAATTGACGATCGGCTTCATGCCGGTGTCTTCCGGCTGCGCCGCGGCCACCGGTGCGGGAGCCGCCGGCGTCGGCGCTGGCGCACCTCCGCCGACCATCAACTCGGCCGGCGGCGGCTCGCCCGTCGCACGCCCCGGCGCCGGCTTGGACGTGATCCGCGCGCCGCCGAACTTGCGCTGGGTGGTGGTCGTCGGCGGCTGCGGCGCGGCGGCGGCCTTGGCAATCCCCTCCTGCTCGCCCTTCTTCGTCAGGTCCTGCAAGTTGAGCCGGCCGCTGGGGTCGACGATCACACGCGCGAAGAAGTCGGTCAGCGAGGTTTCGCGGACATCGACCCTGGGCGGCGCGCTGGGGGCCAGCGTCACCTGCAGGCCGCCCAGGCCCAGTGTCTTCCAGCCGAGCAACTGGTTGTTCGATCGGTCGAACCCGGGAGACTGGGTCAACTGGACGCTGTTGATGCGCAAGTCGTCCACCGCCAGGTCGCCCGCCAGTTTCGCGCTCATCCCGGTGGGCATCTGGGCATAGTTCACCGTGCCCCGGTAGCTGGCGAACGCCCGTCGCACGTCCACATTGAGTGCCTCGGAGTAATAGGCCTTGAACGCATGCACAGGGAAATTGCCGAATTCCAGACGGCCTTCCGCCGACACCGGCTTCAACACCACCTGGCCCTTGTAGAGGAACCTGCCCGGGTCCGAGCGCCCGGCGCCGATACGACCGGACACTTCCAGCGGAGACGCCGTGGCGGTATTGGGCGCCAGCTTCTGCGCGTTGACCTTGAGCGCGGTGATCTCCACGGCCACGGGCGTGCTGGCGGCATCGTCGGTATAGGACACCGCGCCGCCATCGACCAGCAGATTGCCGATGGTCAGGCCCCAGGGCTTGGTGTTCGCGTTCGCCTTCGCCGATCCGGCATCGGGCGGCTTGGGTGCGGCAACCTTGGCCGGCTCGCCTTCGGACTGCCCGTTGCCGGACGGCGCCTTGAGCCAGCGCTCGAACATCCAGTGCTTCTCCTTGTCGCGCTCGACCCGGACCTTGGGCTGGTTGGCGCTGAAGGTGCCGATGGCCAGCGTGTGCTGCGTCATGTCCGCCACGGCGGCGGTCAATTCGAATCGACCGACGCTGGCCAGTGCCGTCTTGCCCTGCGACAGCGCCAGGCCATCGATCGAGACCTTGGTTGCCTTGAACTTGAGGTCGGGCTGGGCCCAGTCGATCTCGACTTCGCCGCCGAGCTTGCCGTCGAGCGTGGGTTCCAGGCTTTGCGCCAGGTACGGCGCCGCCAGCGACAGCGGCAAGGCCTCGACCTGTGCCTTGACCGTGGCCGCCTTGTCGGTGCCCTGCCCCTCGAATTTGAGCCCCGCCCCGCCAATGGCCACGCCGCCGCTGAAGTTGGCCGGCTTTTCCATGGGCCACTGGATCCCGGTGGCGTGGACGCCGAGCCCGGTCATCTCGACCACGGCGGCCGGCTTGACGGTTTCGTCATGCCAGCCGATGTTGCCGTCGCTGAGGGCGAACGTGTCGACCTCGATTTTCCAGGGCGCAGGCGCCGGGGCCTTGGGCGCGGTGGCGGCCTCCTCAGCATCCGATTTGGGCTCCGGCTTCTCCGCGGCGCCGGTTGCCGGGTTCTTCGGCAACAGGTTCAGCTTGCCGGCCGCATCGCGCGCCACCGCCAAGTTGGGCGCAACGAGGCCGATTTCACCGAGGTGGATCAGCCGCTCCAGTGGCCGAATGTCGGCGAGGCCGACCGTCAGGCTGTCGAAGGCGAGCAACTCGCGTCCTTCGCCATCTGCCATGCGAATGCCATGCGTCGCGACCGTGCCGGAAATCTTCAGCCCGGCAGTGGCGGCGCGCTCGAAATCGATCTTGATGTCGGCGTCGAGCGAGCCTGCCTTCAATTGCACGGGCATCCCGCTTGGCACATAACCAAGGTAAGGCACCAAGTCGAGCCCCTTGAACTGGATCTGCGCATCGGTCTTGCGGCTCTCGGCGAAGGGCGTGGTCGCCGCGGTCGAGTCGAACTTGCTGCCGTTGAAGGTGAAGGCGAGCTTGGGCTCGACCTTGGCCTCGCGCAGGGAGGCCAGGTTGCTGATGAACGGCACGTTCAACACGAGGTCGCGCAAGGTGTGCTTGCGTTGGACGGCCTGGTCGTCGAAATCGACCGAGCCCCCATTCACCGCGATGTTGTAGATGGCAAAGCGCGTCGGGTCGCCGGGCGGCTTGTCGGGCGGCGTCGCGAGCTTGGCAAGGATGTCGTCGATGTCGTAGTGCCCATCGCCCAGATGGGTCAGCGCGATGGTCGGCTGATCGATGGTCACCGCGTCGATCACCGGCGCCAGGCGCACGATCGACTCCATGTCGGCATCGACGTAGATCCGGGCGATTTGAAGCTGGGCGCCCTTGCCGTCGGCCGTGGCGATGCGCAGATCGTTCAGCGTGAGTTCCAGCGTCCACGGCTTGAAATCGATCTTGCCCACGGTGACCTGGCGCCCCAGCTTGGCGCTTGCCAGGGATTGAATCTGACTCTTGAGCAGCGGCGGCACCACCAGCCAGGCCACCAGCCAGATCACAAGAACAGTGAGCATGGCGACGATCACCCGTCGCACCCATTTGCTTTGTATCAGGGCAGCAGCTTTCATCATCGGGAAGTGTGCCGCAAGGCAACACGGGTTCGCAGAAACAAGAAAGCCCGGTGAGTTGACGCGGAGTCTCGTCACCGGGCTCGATGGCGAGTTCAAAACCCATGCCATCTTTTCGCTTGACCGGAAGTTGAATGGTTCCGGCTTCGCTGGCAGCAAGAGATTGCCACCGGGGGGTGCTTCCAACGTCGAACCGGGAGAAATCCCTCTGTTCTCGGCCTTTGGCGTGACGCCTGACGGTTCAGGCATCTTCACTTTAAGCGGTGGAATGGTCTTTTCAAATCGGTGTTGCAATCACTTGCAGTGAGCCGTTTCCCTCTACTGATCCAGACTTTTCTCAGGTCATTTTTAGAATAAGACCCCTAGACGTTATTCTTGACCAGGTATTAGGCGACCCCTAGAATTCGTCCAACCTTGCTGCCCGCTTGCAGCATGTAGTCTTTTGTACTCCGCCGCCGCGTGCACTATTGCCACCGGCCCTATCAGGCGGCCGCGCTCCCCAGACCACTTCGCGCGGAACCTGATACCCACCCCAGCGACGTCACCGTCGACCCGGCTCGCTTTATGCGTTGCCTGCGTTTTCCGGTGCCGACGACGAAAGGAAAAGCGATGAAACAGGCCTTGGCCTCCACAGCCCGCGGGCTACGGACCTTCGGGTCCGATGTGGCAGATGGTTTCTTTGAACTCACCCACAACGGCTTTGCGTTGATCGGTCTGGCTATCGTGTTTGCCGCGTTGGCACTCGTGGCCCGGCCCGACTTGCGCGAGTCCGGGGAAGCCCAGTTGATGGGCTGGCTCCAGTCGCGCAAGCCTGCGCCGGAGCCAAGCGCAACCGATCTGCAACCGAACGCGATCGAACGCACCACGGCAGCGAGCCCCGGCGACCTGCCCAAGCAGCAAGCCGCGGTGGCCTATTGGCTCAGCAAGAAGTACCGTGTTGCAGCGGAACCCCTGAGCGTGCTGGTCGCGGAGGCCTATGACATCGGCAAGCGCACCAAGCTCGACCCGACCCTGATCCTGGCCATCATGGCCGTCGAATCCAGCTTCAATCCGTTCGCCCAGAGCAGCGTGGGTGCCCAGGGCCTGATGCAGGTGATGACGCGCGTCCATGGCGAGAAATACGAAAGCGCCGGCGGCACGCTGACGGCCTTCGACCCGGTCACCAACATGCGCGTCGGCGTCAAGGTGCTGCAGGAATGCATTTCGCGCGCCGGATCCGTCGAGGGCGGCTTGCGCTACTACGTCGGCGCCGCCAAGATGGAAGACGACGGCGGCTATGCCGGCAAAGTGATGGCCGAGCACGAGCGGCTGCGCCTGGTTGCCCAGGGCAAGGCGCCCTCCACGACTTCGAACCGCACCGCTGGCCTGCCTGTGGCCGAGCGGAACAAGTCCGCCGAATCGACGGGCGGACAAAAGGTCGCATTGCTGGAGAGCGACTCCTGGAAAGACGCTGATCCTCTGCGTCAGGAGCCTCTCGGCTACACTGGCGCGGTACGCGACTGGCGATAGGCGCAACCCTGGGGCAACTTGCTCCGGGTGCATGCGCTGACGTGGAATACCACTTGGGAGCGTACCGCCCGGTTTGCCGGGTGTTCCGCCGTTCGCCTGGGCAGCCCTTGTTTGCATGAACAAGGAAATTTGTCTTCAGGACTGCCATGTACCAACGCAACAATCTGGTCGAACAGACCGACCCCGAAGTGTGGGCTGCCATCCAGGCCGAAAACGCACGCCAGGAACAGCACATCGAACTCATCGCGAGTGAAAACTACGCGTCGCCCGCCGTCATGGCGGCGCAGGGTTCGCAGCTCACCAACAAGTACGCCGAGGGCTACCCCGGGAAGCGTTACTACGGTGGCTGCGAGCACGTCGACGTGGCCGAGCAACTGGCCATCAACCGCGTCAAGCAGTTGTTCGGCGCGGACGCGGCCAACGTGCAACCGCACTGCGGCGCCTCGGCCAACGAAGCCGTGATGCTGGCGTTCCTCAAGCCCGGCGACACCATCATGGGCATGAGCCTGGCCGAAGGCGGCCACCTCACCCACGGAATGCCTCTCAACATGAGCGGCAAGTGGTTCAACGTGGTGAGCTACGGCCTCGACAAGAACGAAGCCATCGACTACGACGCGATGGAGCGCAAGGCGCATGAGCACATGCCCAAGCTGATCATCGCCGGCGCCTCGGCCTATTCGCTGCACATCGATTTCGAGCGCTTTGCCAAGGTCGCGAAGGACGTGGGCGCGATCTTCATGGTCGACATCGCCCACTATGCCGGCCTGGTGGTCGCGGGCTGCTACCCCAACCCGGTGCCGCACGCGGACGTGGTCACCTCCACCACCCACAAGAGCCTGCGCGGCCCGCGCGGCGGCATCATCCTTATGAAGTCGCAGCACGAGAAGGCGATCAACAGCGCGATCTTCCCCGGCCTGCAGGGTGGCCCGCTGATGCACGTCATCGCCGCCAAGGCGGTCGCCTTCAAGGAAGCGCTGACGCCCGAGTTCAAGACCTATCAACAGCAGGTCATCAAGAATGCGCAGATCGTCGCGGAGACGCTCACCCAACGCGGACTGCGCATCGTGAGCGGGCTCACCCAGAGCCACCTGATGTTGGTCGACCTGCGGCCCAAGGGCATCACCGGCAAGGAAGCCGAGGCGGTGCTCGGCAGCGCGCACATGACCATCAACAAGAACGCGATCCCAAACGATCCGGAAAAGCCGATGGTCACCAGCGGCGTGCGCATCGGCACGCCGGCCATGACGACGCGCGGCTTCAAGGACGAGGAAGCCCGTGCGACGGCGCACCTGATTGCCGACGTGCTGGACAACCCGCGCGACGAGGCGAACCTGGCGACCGTGCGCACCAAGGTCGAGGCGCTGACGACGCGCTTCCCGGTTTATCGCTGAGCAGGACCGCAGGTGGCCGCAGCATGAAATGCCCGTTCTGCGGCCACCTTGAGACGCAGGTCGTGGAGACCCGCGTCTCGGAGGACGGCGACTTCGTGCGCCGCCGCCGACAGTGCGGGTCCTGCGAGAAGCGTTTCACCACCTACGAGCGGCCGGACGTCAACTTTCCGGTGGTCGTCAAGAAGGATGGCGGCCGGGCAGACTTCGAAGCATCAAAGGTCCGCGCATCGATGATGCTGGCGCTGCGCAAGCGACCCGTGACCATCGAGCAGATCGACGGCGCGTTGCTGCGCATCGAGCAGGAGTTGCTGGCGCTCGGCCTGCGCGAAATCGAGTCCAACAAGGTCGGCGAACTGGTGATGCGCGAACTCAAGAAGCTCGACAAGGTGGCCTACGTGCGCTTTGCGTCGGTCTACCGGAGCTTCGAGGATGTGGACGAATTTCGGCAGTTGCTGCGGGATATCTAGGCAACCGATTTCGACGCAATCACGCGTCATCTTTGTGACTTCTTCAGCACAAAGATCGTTAATTGTCTCAATTCGCCGGATTGGCTCCGTTCGTCGGAGACAGACTGCCGTCTGGTTTTGTTCACTTTTTTATTACATTTGCGCCCCTAGCATGCGGGCGTGAATTCGCAACCCCTTACTCAGCAGATCGCATTGTTTGCCCGTGAAGCGCGCCGCGTGTCGGGCTTCACTGCGATCGAATTGCTGGTGGTCGTTGCGGTCGTGGCCATCCTGGCCACGCTAGCGTTGCCCAGTTTCAACGCCGTCGTGTCCCGCTACCGCGTTCGAACCGCCGTCGAGGACTTCACTGCAACCATCTACTTCGCGCGATCGGAAGCGATCCGGCGCGGCGGCGGGGTCGTGCTCCGCAAGGCGACACAGGCGGGTTGCTCGGCGCCGGGGTCCCAGAACTGGAGTTGTGGGTGGCTGGTGTTTGCGGACCTCAACGGCAACGGATCCGCCGACAAGGGCGATGAGGTCTTGCAGCAATCGCCCGCTCCCCGCGGAGTCGATGTCCGGCGAACGACGAACGCATCGCTCATGCGATTGAATCAGTGGGGCGAAGCCGGCGCCGGCATGGTCGGCGTCGTCTTCAGTCCTGCCGACGATGACAACGTTGCGAACAAGACAGCGCTGTGCCTGAGCTCGGGCGGCAGGCTGCGAGTCGTGCCGGGCGTCGAGGAGTGTGCTGGATGATCGCCCGCCCTGTTCTTCGGCGCCACTGCGAGCGCGGGGTGACCTTGCTGGAGTCCCTGGTCTCGATCCTGATCCTGGCAGTGGGCGTGCTCGCGATTCTGTGGGTGCAGGTGCGCACGCTGGCGGAAACACAGACTTCCGCGCGACGCGCACAAGCGGTGCGGGCGATCGAAGACCTCGGCGAACGCATCAAATCCAATCCCGACGCCTTCGCGCAATTGAGCGCTTACGTGGCCGACTGGAACATCGGCGATGCGCCTGAAGAGGATTGCAGGGCCAAGGCCTGCACCACCACGCAACTGGCCGCCCGCGACCTCTGGGAATGGAAAACAGAAGTCTCACAGCGACTGCCGTTGGGCAAGGCCACGGTCTTCCTGTCGTCGGACGAGGACGCCAACAACAAGCGGCAATTGGGCGTGATGGTCGGCTGGCGCTCCAACGAACGCTCGAATGACAAGGGCTATCTCGCGCCGCTGGCCCAGCCCACCCCCACCAGCGCGGGCATCCCTGATTGCCCTGCCGGCTTGATCTGCCACGTCGTGTATGTCCAACCGTAGTCCATCCACGAGCCCAAGGCCAGCTGTACGCCGGGCGCAACGCGGCGTGACGCTCGTCGAATTGCTGGCCGCGCTTGTCATCGGTCTACTCGTGATTGGTGCAGCCATTGCCTCGATGTTGCTCTCACGGAATAGCGCGGCCGTGGTCACGGACGTCGCGCACCTGCAGCAACAGGGGTCGTACGCATTGAGGGTGTTCGGCATGCAGGCGCGGCAGGCTGGTTCCCTCGACCTGGCGAAATCTTCCGCGCCGGGCATGGTGTCCTTCAATACCAGCTTCACCGGCTTCGATGGCGCCGCGGTACAGGGCACGGAGGGCACCAAGGGTGCTCCGGACACCGTCTCTTTCAGCAACCAGCCTGTCCTCGCAGGCGCTGAAGCCGATGGGGAGGCCGCAGACGACAAGCGGCCACGCGACTGCCTCGCCAACAGGGTGCCGAAGGAGATGGCGGGTTTGCGCTTGGATAGCACCTTCTCGGTGAAGGAAGGTGCGTTGATGTGCAAGGGTGTGCAGGACGCCGCCCAGCCCATGGTCGCCAACGTCGCGGACTTCCAGGTCTGGTACCGCGTGAAGGCCTCGCCGACCACGATCCGGCGCATGGACGCCAACGAAGTAGAGGCCGCCAAGCTCTGGGGCATGGTGAGTTCGGTCGAAATCTGCCTCGACCTGAAGGGTTCGGAAAACACCGGCGACCAACCGTCCAGGAACTACGTCAATTGCCAAGGCGAAGCCGTGCCGCACAAAGGCGTGGTCCACATGCTGTTTCGCAACGTGTTCGACCTGCGCACCCAGGGAGCCTCGTGACAAGGCCGGGCCTGCGCCAGCGCGGCGTATCCATGTTCATCGTGCTGGTCATGGTGATGCTTTCGAGCCTGCTGGTGATCTGGGCCTCGCGCACCGCGCTCTTCAGCGAAATGATCACCGGCAACGACAGCGATTACCAGCGCGCGTTCGAGGCCGCGCAGGCCATGGTGCGCGATGCCGAATTCGACATCATGGGCACCCTCTCGGACGGCAGGACCGAATGCAGGCGCGGCGCCGCGTACGTCGGCTGCCGTGACCTGTCCGGCGGGATCTTCTTCCCGGCCGACGAAGCCGACTTCCAGAATCTGTCGGATTCCCTGCGCAAGGCGCCGCTCCTTTGCGTACGCGGCATCTGCCTTGCCAACGACGGCAAGTTCCTGAATTCGCAAGGTGATCTGGAGGCCATGAAGAAAGTCGCAGCCACCTACGGCGCCCACACGGGCGCCAAGGCCACGGCCGCCAGCAACCCGCTCCTGATGACGGGCGCTGGCCAGGAGGCGCGGGCCTGGTACTGGGTCGAGGTGCTGCCCTACGACGTCGGCGCGGCCACCGCGGCCGGTCCGGCACAACGGTATGCGCCCGACGCCGGCAGCCCCTACGTCTTTCGCATCACGGCGATCGCGAAAGGGCTCAAGCCCAACAGTCTGGCCGTCGTGCAGACGGTGTTCGTGCGGAAGCGGATGGATTCATGAAGAGGTCACAACTCCCCAAGTCCACCGCTTGCGCGCTGCTGCTGGCGCTCGCGATGCTGTCGTCGCATGCGGCCGCGACTCCGCTGCAGTTCAGCACCGCACCCGCCGGCACGAGCTACAGGAAGCCGGCACCCAACGTCATCGTGTCGGTGGACGATTCGGGCAGCATGGGGGATGAAGGAATGCAGACCTTGCGCGAAGCATTGCTCGACACCTTCTCGCAAGCGAACGTGCCAGATGGCGCCATTCGCCTGGCCTGGCAATCGATGGCGCACTGCTACACGATTCCGAGCGGTGGCGACTGCGATGGCCAGAATGAAATGCGGGTGCTGGACACCGCGCACCGCAACAATTTCAAGACATGGGTCCGCACACTTGCGGCAGTGGGCGACACGACGTCCCATCGCATGCTGTTCAACGCCGGCCAATACCTGCGCATGCCTCCCGGCATCAACAGCCCCTGGGCCAGCGTGCCGGGGCGCGTTCAGGAGCCGATGCTGGGCTGCCGCAAGGCTTACAACCTGTTCATGACCGACGGGGGATGGAACACGCCTTTCGGAAATCGGGATGACCCGGTCCGATGGGATGCGGGCAACCCGCAGGCCGCGGCGTTGATTCCAAATGCAGACGGCACCTCGCGCACGCTCGGCGACGGGACGACGCCATACGCCACGACGAATGAACAAACGCAGATCTACCGCGACGATTTCGGCGCCGGCCTGTACGGCGACGGCTACAGCTCCGGCGTGCTGCCGACCTTCTCGGACCTGGCCTTCTACTACTGGGCGACCGATCTGCAGCCGGACTTGCCCAACAACGTGCCCCGACGCATCGCGCGCGAAGGCAGCGAGACCTTCACGGACGCGGAGGGCACGAAGACGCGCACCCTCACGGAATTCTGGAATCCCCGCAACGATCCCGCCAACTGGCAGCACCTGACGCTGTACACCGTGGGCTTCAACGGCGCCGCCAAGTGGGACGCGAGCGTGGGACCGGTGTTGGGCGACAGCACCTGGAGCGGTGAGGACTACAACCGCCTGATGCTTGGTACGACGTCCTGGCCCAACCCGTTGAACTTCGCCTCCGCCATCGATGACACGAAGCGGATGCCCGAGTTGTGGCACTCCGCCCTCAACTCACGCGGCAAGTTCATTCCGGCCCCCACCGCTGCATCGTTGGCCGTGGCTTTCAAGGACGTCCTGAACACGATCGCCGCGGAGACGGGCAGCGCGCTCAGCTCGGTGACCGGCAGTTCCGGATCGGCACGGGGCGCGTCGATGTCGTTCGAGGCCGGGTATTCAGCGGACGGATGGCATGGCGCCGTCACCGCCTACAACGTGGCCGCGGGGACCGCCGTGGTGTCGGCGGGCGGCGCCTGGGGCACGGCGGTTGCCGCCTCGGGCAATACGCTCGCAAAGCCGGTTTCGACCGCCACCCTTCTGGACGCCAGTTCCTACGTCCCCGCCAGCCGGCTTGTGCTGACCCACAACGGCACCGAAGGCATCTCGTGGACCTGGGACAGCCTCTCCGAAGCGCAAAAGGCCGCGCTCGACACGGGCGGCGCAGGCGTCGACGGCAAGGGGCAGGGCCGGCTTGCCTACCTGCGCGGCGACCGCACCCAGGAACTCTCCAATGGCGGGACTTTCCGCAACCGCAAATCGCGTCACGGCGATATCGTCAATTCGGCGCCGTGGGTGGTGCCAGGCAAGCCCGCGGGAACCTACAACGACGCCACCTACGCCACATTCCGCAACGCCCGAGCAGCGCGGCCCTCCATGCTGTACGTCGGCGCCAACGACGGCATGCTCCATGGCTTCGACACCGCCGACGGCGCCGAGAAGATCGCCTATGTGCCGCAGGGCTTGTACGGCAAGTTGTCGCAACTGAGCTCGCCTGCCTACGAGCACCAGTACTTCGTCGATGGCTCGCCGCTTTCAGGTGACATCAAGCCGGTCGACGGCACCTGGAAGACGTACGTTGCGGGCTTCCTCGGCGCCGGAGGCCATGGCTACTTCGTGCTGGATGCAACCGATCCGGCCGCCTTCGCATCCGCATCGCCGGGCAGCCTGGTGGTACTGGACAAGACCGGCGCCGATGCCGACCCGGACATCGGAAGCATCTTCAGCCGACCGGCCATCGAACAGGCCAACCCCAACGTGACACAGCAGATCACCCAGCTCAACGACGGCCGCTGGGCGCTGGTGACCGGCAATGGTTACAACAGCCCGAACGAAAAAGCGGTGTTGTTGATCCAGTACCTCGACGGCGACAAAGCGCTGGTCAAGATCAACGCAGGCCACGCGGGCGGCAACGGCCTGGGCGCACCCCGCCTCGTCGACCTCAATGGCGACGGCAAGCCGGACATCGCCTATGCCGGCGACCTGAAGGGCCAACTCTGGAAGTTCGACCTGACGGGAAATACCGCAGGCCAATGGAAGCTTTCCTTCGACAACGCGCCGCTGTACACCGCCCATGATGCGACCGGCAAGGCCCAGCCCATCACCAACGCGCCGGTGTGGCTGCCCCATCCGGACGGTGGCCTCATGCTGGTGTTCGGCACCGGGCGCAATCTCACCAACGAGGATCGGGGCGACGCTTCACCTCAGAGCATCTACGGCATCCGCGACAACACCGTGATCACGCGCAGTTCAGAGAACGCAGTGGTGTTGTCGGAAGGCGAAGCCGTGTCCAACGGCCGCCTTTCGCTGGTCGCACAGACCATCGGCGCAGAGGCCGGCACGTCCAACGCCACCGGCAGCCGGCTTTGGCGCCTCAGCAGCAACGAGGTGGATTTCACTTCGCACAGGGGGTGGTACCTCGACCTGCCCGCGGGCGAGCGCGTGGTGCAGAACCTCGATTGGTTCGACGGCTTGCTGGTGGACGTGCCGAGCGCCATCCCCGGAGTGGATGGCAACACGACCGAAGAGACCTGCGGTCCAACCATGGTGAACGGACGCAGCTACCTCACCACCCTGAACGCCATCACCGGCGGCGCCCCGCGCTCGCAGCTCTACGGCTACACCGCAAGCACCGCCATGGCGGATGCCCCGATGACCGCCTCGCGCATCGAATCGTCGCTGCGCTACGCACTCAAGACGGACAAGAAGCTCATCAGCGTCTGCCCCTCGGGCCAAACCTGCGACGACCGGGATCGCCTGGGCAAGATCAGCCTGCGGCCGAGCTGGAGGCAGTTGCGGTGAAGGTGCAGACGAAGGCTCGCCCGCGCCTACGCGGCTTCACGCTGATCGAGGCCATGATCGTGCTCGCGGTGATCGGGATCCTCAGCGCCATCGCGCTGCCGAGCTACCGGGAGTACATCCGCCGCGGCCACCGCGCCGAGGCGCGCGCCGGGTTGCTGCAGGCGGCCCACTGGCTGGAGCGCGTGGCGACGGCCCGCGGCACCTACCTCACCACGGAAGAGGCCGCGACCAAGTTTCCGTCGGCGCTCGAGGCCGTGCCCTCCAGGAGCTATTCCATCAGCATCGCGGGCACGGATACGAATGGCGCCCGCTACACTTTGAAGGCGACTCCGCAGAACGGCCAGGTCGGCGACAAGTGCGGCGAATTCACGTTGACACATGATGGCAAGCGCGGCCTGTCCTCCGCCACCGCTTCGCCCGAACTGGTGGCGGACTGCTGGAGTCGTTGAAAGCCCGTACTGCTCAACTTCACATCCTGATCACGCATCCATGCCCCCTGCCGCGCAAACGATGGAATTGGCGCTCGCGCTGGCGAGCGCGGCACACGCCAATGTCTCACCCAATCCCGCCGTCGGCTGCGTCATCACGAACAGCAACGGCGAGGTCATCGGCCAAGGCCATACCCAGCCGGTGGGCGGTCCGCACGGCGAGATCAAGGCGTTGCACGATGCCGCGGCACGCGGCCATTCGGTCGCGGGCGCAACGGCCTACGTCACGCTGGAGCCCTGTTCCCACCACGGACGCACCGGCCCGTGCTGCGACGCGCTGATCGCCGCGGGCATCCGGAAGGTGGTTGCGTCGATCGCGGACCCCAACCCGCTCGTCGCGGGCGAGGGCTTTGCGCGGCTGCGCGCGGCGGGCATCGAGGTCCAGGTCGGCCTGGGCGCCGCCGAATCGCGCGAACTCAACATCGGCTTCTTCAGCCGCATGGTGCGCAAGACGCCCTGGCTGCGGATGAAAGTCGCCGCCTCGATCGACGGCAAGACCGCCCTCGACAACGGCGTGAGCCAGTGGATCACCGGCCCTGCGGCACGCACTGACGGGCACGCCTGGCGGGCACGGGCGAGCGCGGTGCTGACAGGCGTGGGCACGGTGCTGGAGGACAACCCCCTGCTCGACGTGCGCCTGGTCGAAACGGGCCGCCAGCCCCACCTGGTGATCATCGACAGCCAGTTGCAGACACCGCCCGATGCGCGCCTCTTCATGCCCGGCCGCTCCGTGTGGATCTATGCCGGCGCGCGCCCGAACCCCGAAAAGGAAGAAGCGCTCAAGGCACGCGGCGCCACGGTCACGCACCTGCCCAACCCGCAGGGCAAGGTCGACCTGGCCGCGATGCTGGCCGACCTGGCGCGACGCGAGATCAACGAACTGCATGTGGAAGCCGGCCACAAGCTCAACGGCTCGCTCATGCGCGAGGGTCTGGTCGATGAACTGCTGGTCTACCTGGCGCCGAAGTTCATCGGCAGCGGCATGGGGATGGCCAGCCACGTTCACGCCGACGGACCGTTGACCGAGCTGGCCGGCGCACTGCCGCTTGAGTTCCGATCCGTCGAGATGCTGGGCCCCGATCTGCGGATCGTCGCCCGGGTCGCCGGCCGCGACGTCTTCTAGCCCCGAAACGGGCGCACCCAGTGCCAGGAACACCGTGGAACCGGCTTTGCCGGCCACCGGTTTGGGCTCTGCGAAGCGCACGAAATGCGTGGAGCCCGGAGGCAGGCCAATACTCTGCGAAAATGTGCGAATGTTCACCGGAATCATCACCGGCGTGGGGCGCATCGCCGCCATCCACGACCTCGGCAGCTCTTCTTCCCACGGCAAGCGACTCAGCATCGCCACGCCCGACGGCTATCTCGACGACGTGGGGCTCGGTGACAGCATTGCGCTGAACGGCGCGTGCATGACCGTCACCACCCTGGACCCCGCCAACAAGCAGTTCACAATCGACATTTCCGCCGAGTCGCTCGACAAGACGGCCGGCCTGACCGAAGCCTCCGCGCGCATCAACCTGGAGAAGGCCTTGCGCGCCAGCGATCGCCTGGGCGGCCACATCGTGTCCGGCCACGTCGATGGCATTGGCACGGTAAGCCGCTTTGCGCCGGTGGGCGAGAGTTGGGAGTTGCGCATCGTCGCGCCTCCTGCGCTCGCGCGCTTCCTGGCCTACAAGGGCTCGATCACGGTCAACGGCGTGAGCCTCACGGTCAATAGCGTCAGCGACGGCCCGCAGGGTAGCGAGATCAGCATCAACCTGATTCCGCACACCGTGGAAAACACGTCGCTGGGAGGGCTGGTTGAAGGCAGCCGAGTGAACCTCGAAATCGACACCGTCGCGCGCTACGTGGAGCGCATGCTCCAGGCTGGCGCCATCCCTCTTCCCACCCAGACGAACAAGCCATGAACGCCACCGTCACGCCGCTTGGCGCTCCTGTCAACGGGCGAACGCCCGCCCCCATTTCCCCCGTCGAGGACATCGTGGCCGACCTCCGCGCTGGCCGGATGGTCATCCTTGTCGACGAGGAAGACCGCGAAAACGAGGGTGACATCGTCATCGCGGCCGACCATGTCACGCCGGAAGCGATCAATTTCATGGCCCGCCACGCGCGCGGCCTGATCTGCCTGACCCTGTCGCGCGAGATGTGCGAGCGCCTGAACCTGCCGCCGATGGTGGCGCGCAATGGCGCCAAGCACTCGACCGCTTTCACCGTGTCGATCGAGGCCGCCGAGGGCGTCACCACCGGCATCTCCGCGGCCGACCGCGCACGGACCGTGCAGGCGGCCGTCGCGCGCAATGCCGTGGCAACCGACCTGGTGCAGCCGGGCCACATCTTCCCGTTGCAGGCGGTGGATGGCGGCGTGTTGATGCGCGCGGGCCATACGGAGGCGGGTTGCGACCTCTCCGCCATGGCTGGCTGCTCGCCCGCCTCGGTGATCTGCGAGGTGATGAACGAGGACGGCACCATGGCCCGCCTGCCGGACCTGCAGGTGTTCGCCGCCGAGCATGGGCTCAAGATCGGCACCATCGCCGCGCTGATCGAGCACCGCGCGCAGACTGAAACGCTGATCGAGAAGGTCGGCAGCCGCGAGATCAACACCGCCTGGGGTGCGTTCACGGCGCACGCTTTCCGGGACAAGCCAAGCAACGGCGTGCACCTGGCACTCGTGCGCGGCGCTTGGGCGACCGACGATGTCGTGCCGGTGCGCGTGCACGAGCCGCTGTCGGTGCTCGATGCGCTCGAAGTCAACCGCGCGCTGCATTCATGGAGCCTCGATGCGAGCCTGGCGCACATCGCGGCAGAAGGCAAAGGCGTGGCCGTGCTGCTCAACTGCGGCGAGTCGGGGGCCGAGTTGCTGAGCCAGTTCGAAGGCACCGCACGCCCCGCGCAGGCGCCGGAGCGCGGCCGCATGGACCTGCGCAACTACGGCGTGGGCGCGCAGATCCTGCGCGACTGCGGCGTGCACAAGATGAACCTCATGGCGAACCCGCGTCGCATGCCGAGCATGACGCCCGGCTATGGCCTCGAGATCGTCGGCTACACCCACAAGGACTGCTGAACATGCTGAACGCGAACAAGGGCGCCGCTGGCGCGCTCGATGGCAAGGGCTTGCGCATCGGCATCGTGCAGGCGCGCTTCAACGAGGACATCACCGGCGCACTCGCGGCGGCCTGCCTGGCCGAGCTGGCTTCGCTAGGTGTTGCGGACGACGACATCGACCACGTCTACGTGCCCGGCGCGCTGGAGGTGCCCGTGGCGCTGCAGGCCTTCGCCGAGCGCGGCGGTTACCAGGCGCTGATCGCGCTGGGCTGCATCATCCGCGGCGAGACCTATCACTTCGAGCTGGTGGCCAACGAGTCGGGCGCAGGCGTGAGCCGCGTGGCGCTCGACTACCGCATCCCGGTCGCCAACGCGATCATCACCACCGAGAACCTGGCGCAGGCCGTGGCCCGACAGACCGACAAGGGCCGCGACGCGGCGCGCGTGGCGGTCGAGATGGCGCAGCTGCTGGCGCAATTGTCATGACCGAACAAACCCCCAGCAAGAACAAGCCGTCGCGAAAGTCAGCCCCCGGCCTGACGAGCACCGGCGCGCGCAAGGCCTCGGCAAAGTCCAACCGCAGCCGCGCGCGCGAGTTTGCGCTGCAGGCGCTGTACCAGCACCTGGTCGGGCGCAATGACGCGACCGAGATCGATCACTTCACGCGCGACCTCGCGGGCTTTCACAAGGCCGACGCAGCGCACTACGACGCGCTGCTGCACGGCTCGATCGAGCAGGCGGCGGACATGGATGCACTCATCCTGCCGCTGCTTGATCGAAAGATGGAAGAGATCTCGCCGGTCGAGCACGCGGTGCTGTGGATCGGCGTCTACGAATTCCAGAATTGCCTCGACGTGCCGTGGCGCGTGGTGCTCAACGAATGCGTGGAACTCGCCAAGGAATTTGGCGGCACCGACGGGCACAAGTATGTGAATGCCGTGCTCAACGGGCTCGCGCCGAAGCTGCGCGCCGCGGAGGTCGAGGCGGACCGGGCCAAGGGCAACGTCCGATGAGGGTGTCGGCGCGGGCGGAGCGCATCGAGCCGTTCTACGTGATGGAAGTGGCCAAGGCCGCCAGCAAGCTGGCGCGCGAGGTGGCCAACACCGATCGCCCGATGATCTTCCTCAACATCGGCGAGCCCGACTTCACCGCGCCGCCGCTGGTGCAGGAGGCGGCCATGCGGGCCGTGCGCAGCGGCGCCACGCACTACACGCACGCCGTCGGCCTGGACGCCCTGCGTGAGCGCATCAGCGGCTGGTATGCGCAGCGCTTTGGCGTCGACGTGCCGGCGCGCCGGATCGTGGTGACGGCTGGCGCTTCGGCCGCGCTGCAGCTGGCCTGCCTGGCCTTGATCGAGGCCGGCGACGAGATGCTGCTGCCCGACCCGAGCTATCCGTGCAACCGCCATTTCGTGAGTGCCGCCGAAGGCAAGGCGATACTGGTGCCGACCACCGCGGCAGAGCGTTTCCAGCTCAGCGCGGAAAAGGTTGAGGCAGCCTGGACCGACCGAACACGCGGCGTGTTGCTGGCTTCGCCCTCCAACCCGACCGGCACGTCGATCGCGCCGGACGAGTTGCGGCGCATCCACGAAGTGGTGACAAGGCGCGGCGGCATCACGCTGATCGACGAAATCTACCTGGGGCTGTCGTACGGCGCAGCGCTGGGCCGCCCCGAGCAAGCCGGCGCCCCCCCGGGGGGCAGCGAGGACACGCCAGTGCCGAGCGTGGGGGCACGTGACCACGACGCTTTTGGACAGACCGCATTGGCGATCGACGACAACGTCATCAGCATCAACAGCTTCAGCAAGTACTTCAACATGACCGGCTGGCGGCTCGGCTGGATGGTCGTACCGGAAGCGCTCGTGCCGGTGATCGAGCGTCTTGCGCAGAACCTGTTCATCTGCGCCAGCACCGTGTCGCAGTACGCGGCACTGGCCTGCTTTGAGCCCGAGAGCATTGCCGAATACGAACGCCGTCGCGCCGAATTCAAGGCGCGGCGCGACTGGTTCATTCCGCAATTGAACGCGCTCGGCCTGACCGTGCCGGTGGTGCCGGATGGCGCTTTCTACGCCTGGGCCGATTGCAGTTCGCTCGCACGGAAACTGGGCATCGAAGGCAGCTGGGACTTCGCCTTCGAGGCGATGAAACGCGCGCATGTCGCCGTCACGCCGGGCCGCGACTTCGGCACGGCCGAGACGGCGAAGTTCGTGCGCTTCTCGACGGCGAGTTCGATGGCGCATCTGCAAGAGGCCATCGAGCGGCTGAAGGCATTGGCGGCATGAGCGCGAACACGAACCGCGGCGCGTGGAGGCTCCCGTGAGCTTTCAGTTCCCGATCCGCGTGTACTGGGAAGACACCGACGCCGGCGGCATCGTGTTCTATGCCAACTATCTGAAGTTCATGGAACGCGCGCGCACCGAATGGTTGCGCTCGCTCGGCATTGAACAGCGCCAGTTGCGCGACGAGACGGGCTGCCAGTTCGTCGTGAGCGAGACGCAGATCAAATACCACCTTCCCTCCCGCCTCGACGATGAACTGCTCGTTACAGCCGATGTCCGACAAATCGGCTCGGCGTCATTGATAATCGGCCAGCGCGTGCTATCAAAAACGGAGCAAGGCAAGCTGCTTTGCGAAGGCACGATCCGCATCGGATGGGTCGATGCCACCACCTTGCGGCCAGCGCGCATTCCGGCCCGCGTCACGGGAACCCTCGGCACGCCGGCGGCTCCATGTTTCAACAACGAATCGCCGGGGGGCCCGCGCGACGAAGCGGCCAAGGGGCCCTCACCTAAGCTCAAGCCATGAACCAAGACCTCTCGATACTCTCCCTGCTGCTCCATGCCAGCATTCCTGTGCAGCTGGTGGTGCTGCTGCTGGTCGTGGTGTCGGTCGCGAGCTGGGCCGCCATCTTCCGCAAATACTTTTCGCTCAAGCGCACGCGTGCGCTCAATGACGAGTTCGAGCGCGAGTTCTGGTCGGGCACCAGCCTCAATGAACTGTTCGCCTCCGCTGCGCAGAACGCCAAGCTGGCCGGCCCGATGGAACGCATCTTCGCGAGCGGCATGCGCGAGTACCAGAAGCTGCGCGAGCGCAACATCATCGACGCCGGCACGCTGCTCGACGGCGCACGTCGCGCGATGCGGGCGAGCTTCCAGCGTGAACTGGATGCGGTGGAGCAAAACCTCTCGTTCCTGGCCACCGTGGGTTCGGTGTCGCCCTACGTGGGGCTGTTCGGCACGGTGTGGGGGATCATGCATGCCTTCACCGGCCTGGCCGCACTGGCGCAGGTGACGCTCTCCACCGTCGCCCCCGGCATCGCCGAGGCGCTGGTGGCCACGGCCATCGGCCTGTTCGCGGCGATCCCGGCAGTGGTGGCGTACAACCGCTTCGCACGCGAGATCGACAAGATCGCGATCGCGCTGGAAACGTACATCGAGGAGTTCTCGAACATCCTGCAGCGCAACCTGTCGGCCAACGTCGCTGCCGCGACGAACCGCTGAACGGAGACGCCCGCCATGCCCGCCATGTCCTCCCGCGGCCGAGGCCGCCGCACGATCAACGAGATCAACATGGTCCCGTTCATCGACGTGATGCTGGTGCTGCTGATCATCTTCATGGTCACAGCGCCGCTGATCACGCCGAGCGTGATCAACCTGCCGAGCGTCGACAAGGCCAACAAGCAGCCCGACAAGCCGATCGAGATCGTCATCAAGAGCGATGACGAGGTGCAGTTCAAGAAGGACTCGTCGCAAGGCACCGGCGGCACGTCGATACCCATGGCGCAGATCGGCAAGGCCGCGAAGGATGCACAGGGCGGCGACGACCAGCGCCCGGTGGTCATCAGCGCCGACAAGTCGGTCAAGTACGAAACCGTCGTCAAGGCGATGAATCAGCTGAAGCGAGGCGGCATCGACCGCGTCGGCCTCTCCGTGACCACGACAGGCGGCAAATAACGCATGTCACTGGCCGCTGACCGCCCCGAATTCGCGCCGCCACCGCAACGCGGCACACCGCGCGCCGTGGTGCTCGCGCTGATCGCGCATGCGCTGCTGATCGCTGCCCTCACCTGGGGCGTGCACTGGAAGCGGGAAGCCGACGACGAGGCGGTCGAGGCCGAACTCTGGTCTGCGACCGTGCAGCGCGCAGCGCCGCGGCCGGAGCCGCCGCCAGCGCCCGTGCCGCCGCCTCCGCCGCCCACTCCGGCGCCGGCCCCGCAACCACCACCGCCACCCCCTCCACCGCCGCCGCAAGCGGTGAAGCCGCCGGAGCCCACGCCGAAGGCGCCCGACATCGCGCTCGAACGCGAGAAGAAGCTGAAGGAGCAGCGCGAGGCGGCCGAGGCAGAGGAGCAGGAACGGCTGCGGCAGCAGCAGGTCGCCGCAAAGAAGGCGCAGGCCCAGAAGGACCGCGAAGCCAAACAGCGCGCGGACGACGAAGCCGAGCGCAAGAAGGACGAACAGAAGCAGAAGCTTGCCGAGCAGCGCAAGCGCGACGAAGCGGAAGCGAAGAAGGCGGAAGCGGCCAAGCAGGCGGACGCAGCAAAACAGGCTGAAGCGAAGAAAGCCGAAGCGGCCAAGCAGGCAGCGGCTGATGCGGCGAAACAAGCTGCGGCCGATCGCGCGGCCACGCTCAAGCGGATGCAGGGGCTGGCGTCCGGCGATCAGAATTCGGCACCCAAGATCGGCAATGCCGGCGGCTCGGGAAGCGGCGGAGACGCCGGGTACGGCGCACGCATCGCGAACGCGGTTCGTCCCAACATCACCTATCCGGACGCCGACACGGTCAGCGGCAATCCACGCGCGGAGTTCGAGGTCAAATTGGCGCCTGACGGCACGATCACCGGTGTCCGGCTGGTACGGTCCAGCGGGAACTCGGCCTGGGACACCGCTGCAGAAGGTGGGCTGCGCAAGACCGACAAGCTGCCTCGCACGGCAGATGGCCGGATCATCACGCCGATGCTGGTCGGCTTGCGTCCCAGGGACTGACATGAATCCCAGCGCTGCCAATGGCGACCGTCGCCCCGGCAGGGCCGATGCGCGGCTCGTTGCCACGCTGCTGCGGGTCGAAGTGCCTGGACGGGATGAAGTGATCGCCGCGCTGGAACGAACAATTTGACAGTGCGGCCTGCACAGTCACCTCGACCCTGCGAAGCGCAGACCTGAATTCGGGATCGGGTGCCGAACGCAGAAGTCGCAGAGCTTTCGCAGAAGTCGCAAAAGGAAAACCCAAAGAATTCTTGGATTTTTTCTTGTCTTCTTCTGCGACTTCCGCGGAATCTTTGCATCCTCTGCGTTCGGAAGCCCGCATTCAGCAGGCCCCTTCCGCCGCCCCTATTCGTAGACCACCACCGCATCCCCCGCCTCGGCCTGCGCCGTCCAGCTCGCCAGCGCCGCATCTTCCGGGAAGAATCGCGCCGCCTCCCCAAGCTGCAGCTCCACCTGCGCACCGCCACGCGCAAGTGACAGCCGCACCGGCAGGCCGATGCGCGGCTCGTCGGGCTCGCTGTTCTCCGGCCTGCGCGGCGGAAAGTCCCGGGCGATGCGCGCTATGTCCGGCGCCTTGCCATTCACCGCAACACGCAGGAACTTGCCGAAGCGGCAACGCGCCGCAGCCAGGCTCCAAACTTGCGCGACCTTGAAGCGCGCCTCGAAGCCGCCTCGGCCCTGTTGCAGCACGCCGCTGACGACGACGAGTTCGTCGTCTTTCAGCACGTTGCGATTGGCGTTGTAAGTGGCTTCGTCGCAGGTGGCGTCGATGGCGTCGCTCTTGTCGTCGAGCTTGAACAGCACCATGCGGCCACGCTGGCCGTTGATGATGCGAAGGTCGCTCACGATGCCCGAGATCACCTGCTGGTCGCGCGAGTCGAGCAGGTCGGTGATCTCGCGCTTGCAGAAGCGGCGCACCTCGTGCTCGACCTCGTCGAACAGGTGGCCGGAGAGGTAGAAGCCGATGGCGGTCTTCTCGTAGGTCAGGCGCTCCTTCACGCCCCACGGCGTTGCCGCGACGAGTTCGGGCTCCTGCGTGGCCGAGCCGTGCTCACTGTCGCCGAAGATGTCGACCTGCGCCGCGTTGGCCGCGGTCGCGTTGGCGAACTCGTAGGCCCGATCGATCGATGCAACCAGCGACGCGCGGTTCTGCTGGATCAGGTCGAAGGCGCCGGCCTTGATCAGCGCCTCGACCGTGCGCTTGTTGATGCGCGTGCGGTCCACGCGCACGCAGAAGTCGAACAGGCTCTTGAATGGGCCGCCCTCTTCCCGCGCTGCCGCAATGGCGTCGATGGCATGCTGGCCCGTGCCCTTGACGGCACCGAGGCCGTAGCGGATCACCTTGTCGGTGACCGGCTCGAAGCGATAGCGGCCACGGTTGACGTCCGGCGGCTCGAAGGTCAGGCCGAAGTTCTTGATCGCATCCTGGAACAGCACCTTGAGCTTGTCGGTGTCGTCCATTTCCACGGTCATGTTCGCGCAGAAGAACTCGGCGCAGTAATGGACCTTGAGCCAGCCCGTGTGATACGCCAGCAAGGAGTAGGCGGCAGCGTGCGACTTGTTGAAGCCGTAGCCTGCGAACTTCTCCATCAAGTCGAAGATCTCGTCGGCCTTCTCTTCGTTGATGCCATTGACCGCCGCGCCCTTGCGGAAGATGGCGCGGTGCTCGGCCATTTCCTCGAGCTTCTTCTTGCCCATCGCGCGGCGCAGCAGGTCGGCGCCGCCGAGCGAGTAGCCGCCCAGGATCTGCGCGGTCTGCATGACCTGCTCCTGGTAGACCATGATCCCGTAGGTCTCGCTGAGCATGTCGGCGACCAGCGGATGCGGGTACTCGACCGGCTCGCGGCCGTGCTTGCGCGCGACGAAGCTCGGGATCAGGTCCATAGGGCCTGGGCGATACAGCGCGTTGAGCGCGATCAGGTCTTCGAGCCGCGTGGGACGCGCGTCCTTCAGCATGCCCTGCATGCCGCGCGATTCAAACTGGAACACGGCCTCGGTCTTGCCGTCGGCGAAGAGCTTGTAGGTGGCGGCGTCGTCGAGCCGGATGTTCTCGAACGCGAAGTCCTCCTGGCCTTTGTGGCGCGCGACGATGAAGTCCTTGGCGATCTCCAGGATCGTGAGCGTGGCAAGACCCAGAAAGTCGAACTTCACCAGGCCGATGGCTTCGACGTCGTCCTTGTCGTACTGGCTTACCGCGGAGTCGCTGCCCGGCTGCTGGTAGAGCGGGCAGAAGTCGGTGAGCTTGCCCGGCGCGATCAGCACGCCGCCCGCGTGCATGCCGATGTTGCGGGTCATGCCTTCGAGCTTCTGCGCGAGCTCGACCAGCATCTTTACTTCTTCTTCCTTCTCGATGCGCGCCGCGAGCTGCGGCTCCATCTCGATGGCGTAGTTGTTCTTGTCGCCCTCGACCTTCGGCACCGGCGGGTATTGCAGCGTGTACGACATGCCCGGCTTGTTCGGGATCAGCTTGCTGATGCCGTCGCAGAACATGTAGCTCATGTCGAGCACGCGGCCCACGTCGCGGATGGCGGCGCGCGCGGCCATGGTGCCGAAGGTGGCGATCTGGCTCACGGCATTGCGGCCGTACTTGTCCTTCACGTAGTCGATCACCCGGTCGCGGTTGCCCTGGCAGAAGTCGATGTCGAAGTCGGGCATCGAGACGCGCTCGGGGTTCAGGAAGCGTTCGAACAGCAGGTTGTATTCGAGCGGGTCGAGGTCGGTGATCTTGAGCGCATAGGCCACGAGCGAGCCTGCGCCCGAACCCCGGCCCGGACCGACCGGACAGCCGTTGTTCTTGGCCCACTTGATGAAGTCGCCCACGATGAGGAAATAGCCCGGGAAGCCCATCTTCAGGATCGTGTTGATCTCGAACTCCAGGCGCTCGACGTAGCGTGGCCGCTGCGCGTCGCGCTTGGCCGCATCGGGGTACAGGTGCGCGAGCCGAACCTCCAGCCCTTCGAATGACTCCTCCCTGAAGAAGTCGTTGATCGGCATCGGCACGCCGTCGATGAGCGGCGTCGGAAAGTCCGGCAACTGCGGCTTTCCGAGCACCAGCGTGAGGTTGCAGCGCTTGGCGATCTCGACCGTGTTGGCGATGGCACTGGGCACGTCGGCGAACAGCGCCTTCATCTCGGCAGAGGACTTGAAATACTGCTCTTGCGTGAACTTGCGGACGCGTCGCTGGTTGCCCAGGATTTCGCCTTCGGAAATGCAGACACGCGCTTCGTGCGCCTCGAAGTCTTCCGGCGCGGCAAATTGCACCGGATGCGTTGCGACCACGGGCAACTGCAGGCGCGCCGCCAACTGCACGGCGGCGATGACGTGCGGTTCGTCCTCTGGACGGCCGGCGCGTTGCAGTTCGACGTAGAAGCGATGCGGGAAGATCCCGGCGAGCTGCAACGCGATTTCAGGAGCGCGTGCATCGCCATGCGCACCGCCTTGCAGCAGCGGATGGCCCAGCGGCCCGGCCTGCGCGCCGGAGAGGCAGATCAAGCCGCCATTCAACTCCTCGAGCCACTCCAGCTTGCAGGCCGCCTGCGACTGGCCACGCCCGACGTTCTGCGTCCAGGCACGCGCCAGCAGTTCCGAAAGGTTCAGGTAGCCCTGCATGTCCTGCACCAGCAGCACCATGCGGGTCAGCGCGCCGGGCTCCTTTCCCAGGCCTTCCAGGAAAATCTCGGTGCCGAGCACCGGCTTCACGCCCTTGCCCCGTGCTTCCTTGTAGAACTTGATCGCGCCGAAGAGGTTGCTCAGGTCGGTGATGGCCAGCGCGGGTTGCTTGTCCTTGGCGGCAGCCTTGACAACTTCGTCGATGCGGTTGGTGCCGTCGACGACGGAAAATTCGGTGTGCAGGCGCAGGTGAACAAACATGCCTCCATTGTAGGAAGCGGGCCTTTCACAAGGTGCATTCACGGGTGGTCGAAGGGTTGTCCTCATCAGGGAGAACGAGCACCCACGCGCTTATTGACGATACTTGCAAAAAATTTCAGAGAGACACCTTTCATGGCCATTTCCATCGCCGCGCGCGAAGCTGGGCTGTTGCAGCGATTTCCGGTGCTGCGGCACGTTCCAGAGGGCCAGCGCCTCTTTCTGGCAAGGCAAGCCGCGAAGCAGCGCGCGGTCTGGGGTCCGCTGCTGCTCACGCTCGTGCCGTTGCTGCCGGTTCTGTGGCTGGGCCTGTCGGGGGGCCAGGAGAACCTGGCGCGGGGATCGCTCGCCGCAATAGGCGGGCTGGTCGGCGGCTTGCTGGTCGCCACGTTCATGCAGCTTTTCCACTACAGGCACGGCAAGGCGATCCAGCGGCTGGTCGGGCAGTAGGCATGCCCGGATGGGCCGGCATGCCCCGCCTAGAATCCCGCCCCGTGAATGAAATCCTGAACATCGCCGCCTACAAGTTCGTCGCCATCGACGACGGGCACGAACTGCGCGAGCAGTTGCTCTCGCAAGCCCGGGGGCTCGGCCTCATGGGCACCATCCTGCTGGCGCCTGAAGGCATCAACCTCTTCCTGGCCGGGCCGGGCGATGCGGTGCGCGAATTTGTCGCGGCCTTGCGTGCCGCCCCGCGCTTTGCCGACCTCGAAACCAAGGAAAGCTGGTCGGCCGCGCAACCTTTCCGGCGCATGCTGGTCAAGCTCAAGCGCGAGATCATTCGCATGGACCATCCGGCGATCCAGCCCGCCACCGGCCGCGCGCCGGGCGTGGAGGCGCAAACACTCAAGCGCTGGCTCGACCAGGGGCATGACGATGCGGGCAAGCCCGTGGTGCTGCTCGATACGCGCAATGCCTTCGAGGTCGATCACGGGACCTTCGAAGGCGCGATCGATTGGCGCATCGAGAAGTTCACCGAGTTTCCGAGGGCCTTGCTCGACCATCGCGACGAGTTGGCAGGCAAGACCGTCGTGAGCTTCTGCACCGGCGGCATCCGCTGCGAGAAGGCCGCCATCCTGATGCACGAAGCCGGCCTGCCCGACGTACTTCAGCTCGAAGGCGGCATCCTCAAGTACTTCGAGGAAGTTGGCGGCGCGCACTACCGGGGCGAATGCTTCGTCTTTGATGGCCGCCGCACGCTCGACGCCAACCTTGCAGCCAGCGGCCACGCCGCGAGCGCCCGCGCTGCGGAAGACCCGGATATCGCGATCAAGCAATAGTTGCTGCCTTGGCGGCGAGCGTCCCAGTGCGCAGGCCAGGTCGCTCGTCCGCTATTTCAATTTCAGTTTCCCACCGCGATTTCGCGCGACCCGCGACGCATGAATCTTGAGCGGGAGTGTGGGTCGAGTACACATCGGGGCGCGGGCCGAGGGCGGTGGGCATCCCCCTCCGCGAATGCCCCCCGCCTTCGGCTCCTCCCCGGACCCTGGAGCCCGCGGCCCCATGCACCCGATCGCACCGCGCTCGACGCGCCATGCGGCGTTGCTCCTCCTTGTGGGCAGGAGCCCACTGCGTCGTCGCGCCTTGCCTGGCACGCCGATCACGGCACGCTCAGGCACATGCGGCTGCGGTTCCAGGGTCATTTCGCTGCGGGGGACACCCACCGCCGTCGGCGTGATCCCGCCCCAGCCTCCAATCCGCGTCCCGGCTCGCAAGGGCAGTCGGAGGCATCCGAGCTGTTCATTTCAGCGTGAAACGGGCCGTGGACGGCGATGCGCTGGCACCCGTCACGACCGTCACCGCCTTGGTGCCAGGCCCTACCTTGAAGGCGCCCGTCGCCTCGAGCCTGTCGCCCGCGGGCCGCAACTCGACCTCTTGCTTCTCGCTGCCCGACAGCAGGGTGAGTCGGGCACTGGCCTTGGTGATATCGACTGGTTTGCCGTGGTCGCGCAGGTAGAGCCGGATCACATCGGGCTTGGCGACCAGTTCCTGGTCGAGCTGCCTTGTTTCCGCCACCACGCCGCCGTGGCGAGGGGCGTGACCGTGGTCTCCGGCAGCGAATGCCGACGCAGAGACGACGGCGGCGCAGAGGGCAACGAGCAATGAGCGTTTCATGATGAACCTTTGTGTTGAGAAAAATGAATGGGATCGGCACGCTCACAGCGCGCCCGCGTCCTTGTCGTCCAGCAAGCGCTCGGCCGGCTTGCGGCCGAACAGCCAGAACATCGCCGGCGTGAGGAAGGTGTCGAGCAAGGTCGAGCTGATCAGGCCCGCGAAGATCACCACTGCCACCGGATGCAGCACCTCAGTGCCCGGTTGCTCGGCCTCGAACAGCAGCGGCGCCAGCGCAAAAGCCGTGACCAGCGCAGTCATCAGCACCGGCGCCAACCGCTCCAGCGAGCCGCGCAAGACCATCTGCCGGTCGAAGCCCTCGCCTTCGAGGCGCATCAGGTTGATGTAGTGGCTGACCTTCAATATGCCGTTGCGCACCGAGATGCCCGCCAGCGTGATGAAGCCCACCAGCGCCGCCACCGACAGCGGCTGCCCCGAGATCCACAGGCCGACCACCGCCCCCACCAGCGCCAGCGGGATGTTGACCATGATCAGCGCCGACAGCACTGCCGACCTGTAGCGGCCATACAGCACCACGAACATCAGCGCGAGCGACACGAACGACAGCAGCCCGACCAGCCGTGACGCCTCCTCCTGCGCCTCGAACTGCCCGCCCAGCGTGATGAAGTAGCCCTCGGGCAACCGGGCCTGCGCCACCGCGGCGCGGATGTCGGCCACCACCTCCGACAGCGGCCGGCCCTGCGCGTTGGCCGAGAGCACGATGCGCCGCTTGCCGTCGTCGCGGCTGATCTGGTTCGGCCCGTCGCCGTCCTCGATGGTCGCGATCCTCGACAGCGGGATGCGCCCGGTCGGCGTCTCGATGAGGATCTGCCCCAGCCCGTCGACCGATCGCGCCGTTTCGGGCAAGCGCACGACGAGCGCAAAGCGCCGCCCGCCCTCGACGACCTGCGCCACCTTCTCGCCTTCGACCAAGGCTTGCAGCGTGGCCATCACCTGCGGCGCGGGCACGCCGTACTGCGCGGCAGCCGCATAGTCCACGCGCACCTTGATCTGCGGCGCCAGCACCTGTTTCTCGACCTGCAGATCGGCGATACCCGGGATGGTCGCCAGCGTTGCACGCAGCGCGTCGGCCTGCCCCCGCAGCACATCGAGGTCATCGCCGAAGATCTTGATGGCGATCTGCGAGCGCACGCCCGAGAGCATGTGGTCGATCCGGTGCGAGATCGGCTGGCCGATCTCCAGCGCGGCCGGCAGGTTGGCCAGCCGGGCGCGGATATCGGCCTTGATGTCGTCCATGCTGCGCGTCAGCCTGGCCGTCGGCAGCAGGCCCACGTCGAGTTCGCTGACATGCACGCCCTCGGCATGCTCGTCGAGTTCGGCGCGGCCACTGCGCCGGCCCACGTGTGTGACTTCCGGCACCTGCTTGACCAGCACCTCGGCCTGCCGCGCGAGTGCGGCTGTTTCGGCCAGCGTCACGCCGGGGCTCAGGCGCAGCCCGATCAGCAAGGTCCCTTCGTTGAAGGGCGGCAGGAAGGTGGTCGGAAAGAATGGCACCGACGCGCCTGCGGCCAGCACCGCGATGCCGGCCGCGGCCAGCGCGGCCTTCGGCCGGTCGAGCACGCCTTGCAATCCGGCACGGTAGCGCGCCTTCAGCCAGGCCAGCATCTTCGTGTCACCGTGGTCCAGCGACTTCATGCGCGGCAGCAGGTAGTAGCTGAGCACCGGCGTCACGGTGACCGACACGACCAGCGAGGCCAGAGTCGACACGATGAACGCGATGCCGAGCGGCACGAACAGCCGCCCCTCCAGCCCCGGCAAGGCAAACAGCGGGATGAACACCAGCACGATGATCACCGTCGCATAGAGGATGGCCGAGCGCACTTCCATGGTCGCCCGACCGACCAACTCGACGGTGTCCATCGGATGTTCCGGATGTGCGGCACAGTCTTCCTTCAGCCGCCGCAGCACGTTCTCCACGCCGACCACCGCGTCATCGACCAGTCCGCCGATCGCAATCGCCAATCCGCCCAGCGTCATCGTGTTGATCGACAGGCCGAAGTACTTGAAGACCAGCGCCGTGACGAAGATCGACACCGGGATGGCCGTGAGCGCGATCACGGTCGGGCGCAAGGTGCCGAGGAAGAAGAACAGGATCACCGCCACGAACACCGAGGCACCGATCAGCTTGCCTTGCAGCGTGGTGATCGAGGCCTCGATGAAGCTGGCCTGCCGGAAGGTGACGCGCGGCGCCTCCATGCCGGGCGGCAGCGAGGCCTTCATGCCGGTCAGCGCGTCTTCCAGTGCGCGCGTCAGCGCGATGGTGTCGGCGCTCGGCTGCTTCTGGATGCCGAGGATCACGGCGGGCTTGCCTTCGAAGCCTGCGTCGCCGCGCTTGGTGGCCGCCGCGAAGGCCACCTCGGCGATCTGGCGCAGCAGCAAGGGTTGCCCGTCCTTCGTCGAAATCGGCAGGTCCTTCAGGTCGTCGAGGCGCGAGGTTCGCCCGAGGTTGCGGATGAGGTACTCGCGCCCGTTCAGTTCCAGGAAGCCGCCCGAGGTGTTGGACGAAAACCCCTTGAGCGCAGCCTCCAGTTGCGCGTGCGTGATGTCGAGCTCGGCCATGCGCACGGTGTTCGGCTGCACCTGGAACTGCCGCACCTCGCCGCCGATCGGGATGACCTGTGCCACGCCGGGCACCGACAGCAGGCGCGGGCGCAACACCCAGTCGGCGTATTCGCGCACCGCCATCGGGCTGATCTTGGTGGTGTCGACCGGGATCGCGATCTGCATGATCTCGCCCATGATCGAGCTGATCGGCCCCATGCGCGGCGTGACGCCGGCTGCGATGCCCTCCTCCATCGACGCCAGCCGCTCCGACACGAGCTGGCGCGCACGGAAGATGTCGGTGCGCCAGTCGAAGGTCAGGTAGAGGAAGGACAGACCGGCCGACGACACGGAGCGCACCGTCTCCACGCTCGGCAGGCCGTTCATCGTCGTCTCCAGCGGGAAGGTGATGAGCTGCTCCACCTCCTCCGCCGCCATGCCGCCCGCCTCGGTGACGATGGTGACGGTGGGCTTGTTGAGATCGGGGAACACATCCACCGGTGTGCGCGACAGCGTGAAGGCGCCGTAGCCCATCACGACCAGGCTGCCGATGATCACCATCAGCCGGTTGCGCAAGCTGTTGTCGAGTAGCCACTTGAACATCTCAGCGCACCTGGTTGATCAGGGTTGCGCCCTGCGTCGCGACACGGTCGCCAGCGGCAAGGCCAGAGGTGATGGCAACGTCGACGCCATCGAGCGGCTCGACCGTGACGGTGCGCGGCTCGAAGCGCTCGGGCGCGGTCTTGACCCACACGATGGTTTGATTCGCAGGGTTCTTCATTAAGGCGGCCACCGGCACGGCAATGCCCTTGACCTTCTGCCGCGTCTGCACGAACACGCGCACCGGCTGGCCGACTGCCAGCTTCGAGACGCCATCGCCTTGCGCCTTGAAGCCCAGCGGCAACGCCTGCTGGCGCAGGCTGCGTCCCGCGCCGGTGAAGGTGAGCGCAAGCCGTTCGTCGCCGACGGCCAGCGTGGCCCCGGCGATGTCGGCTGCCACGGCGGTGTCGAAGGCCAGTGCCTCGATGCGCATGCGGGATGGGTCGACGACCTCGAAGACGAGTTCACGCGCATCCACGACCTGGCCGGCGACCACATTCGCTGAGGCGATCAGGCCGGTCACCGGCGCGACCAGCGGGTCCCGGTTGCTCAATCCCGCGCCGATGGCTGCGGCACGGGCCGCAAGGCTTGCGGCCTCGCTTTCAACGGCCTCGATGTCCTTGCGCGGCACGGTGTCGGCAAGTTCCTTCAGCCGCGCAACACGCTTGTTCGCCAGCGCCTGGCTCGCCCGCAATTCGGCCAGCAGCGCCGACTGATTCGAGCGCTCGATGGGTGCGGCCGATGGCAGCACCCAGCCCAGGACCTCGCCCTTGCGCACCGGCTGGCCGGCCACCGGCAGGCCCCTGGGGCCGGGCTCGATGCGGCCGGCGACCATCGCCTGCACACGTCCACCGGCGTTGGGGTCCATCAGCACCTTGCCGCTCAGTTCGACTGTGCGCGGCAGTTCGCCGGCTGCGGTCAGGCGTGTGCGCACGCCGAGCTGGCGCTGGGCCAGCTTGGGCAGGAACACGCTTCCATCGGGTTGGCGGTGCGGACCATTGGTGTTCGACGCAGCGGACGCGCCACCGTGGTCATGGCCTTCGCCGGCGTGCGCAGGCGCTAGAAAGAGCGGCAATGCGATGGCCGCGAGCAGAACGAGGCGGTTCATGCGGCACCTCCCGCGCGCCGTTCGCGCGCCGGCCCCATGCGTCGCGCTCCCCGCACCAGCAAGGCCAGTGTCGCCACCCCGCCGAAGGCCCAGCCCGCGATCGCTTTCCAATCGCGTCCGTTTGCAGCGGCGTCCTCATGCGCGTCGGCGTGAATGTCCAGTTCGCCCGCGAGCAGGTCGGACTCGTTGCCAACCCCGACGCCGGCAATGACCGACAACACGCCCGCCCGCGGCTGCGCGGCCAGCGTGGCCTCGAACTCGCCTTCGCCGTGCGGCTCAGCCTTCAACTTGACGCCATCGATCTCGAGGTCGAGCCGGGCATCCTTCACCGGGCTGTTGTCGGCAAAGCGGTCGAGGTACAGCGTCAGGTGCTTGCCGTTCAGCACGCCGACCAGTTCGAAAGTGTCGGAGACGGCGGCAAAGCGCGGCGAGGCCGGGCCGGCGGCGGCGGACGACGCATTGCCGTGGTCATGGCCGTCGCTGGCCGCTGCGGGGCCGGTCGCCAGCAGCATGGCCGCGAGGCTCCATGTGAAGAAGAAATTCGGTGTCATGGGAAAGCTTTCGTATTCGGGGGATGGATGTAGCGATGCGTCATTCGGGCAGCAGGCCCAGCGCCTGGCGCCATTGCGAGATGGCGGCTGCGAGTTCGATGCGTGCGCTCGCGGCCTGGCGCTGTGCTTCGACCGCCTCGGCCTCGATGCGCAGGCGCGTGGGCAAGTCGCTCTCGCCCATGCGGAATGACTTCTCGAAGAAGCCGCGCGATTCGTTCGCCAGCCGGGCGCGCCGTTCGGCAGCCGCCACCAGTGCTCGTGCCGAGCCCACGCGTTGGCGCGATGCCTCGTACTCGGCCGCGAGGCGTTTGCGCTCCAGCGCCAGCTGCGCCTGCAACTCGATAGCTTCGGCCTGGACGCTCGCCGTACGGGCCGATTCGCGGCTGCCCGCGCCAAATGGAATGCGCAGTGCCAGCGTGATGGACGGGTCGTAGCGTTCGTTGCGCAGGTGGCGCTCGCGCGTCGCCGCGATCAGCAACTCGGGGTTGGCACGCGTGCGCACGGCGCTCAATGCAGCATTGCGGTCGGCAACGGCCACACGATGCTGCAGGTCCTGGATCGCAGGGTGCGCGGCGGCGTCGGGGGGCCCTGGATCGTTTGGCGGTTCGGGCTCGGCGGCAAGCTGCGCTGCACCGGCGGGCTGCGTTGCGCTGGATGCGGTCGGCGGGGTTCCGGCCATCGCGACGCGCAATTGCTGCGCAGCGCTCGCACCGGCTGCCTGCGCGCGTGCTGCTGCGGCCTCGGCGGCAGCCACTGCGCCATCGGCCTGGTGCTGGTCGGCACGCGCAAGGTCGCCGGCTTTCACGCGCCGTTCCACATCCGCGGCCAGCAGTCGAGCGTTGGTCAGTTGATCGCGCGCCAGATCGACGTCGACCTGTGCCCGCTGCCATTGCCACCACGCCTCGCGCAGCACGCCGGCCAAGCGCAGCCGGGCCGCGAGCGCGCGGCTCTCGACACCTGCGGCCTCGGCATCCGCAAGCGCACTACTGCTGGAACGCTCACGGGGCAGCCACAGCGGGATGGCCACGCCGACCTCCAGTTCGCGCGCGCCGAGGTCCCGGTTGAACCGGTCGGTCTTGTTCGAGATGGCAAGCGCTGGCGGCTCAGGCGTCCAGGCTTGTGCGGCGTCCTGCCGGGCCCTGGCAGCGTCGTGGCGCAAACGCAATGCTGCTGCTTCGGGTTGGCGCGACCATGCGGCCTCGAAGGCCTGTCGCAGCGTCGTCGCCGCAGGCTCGATCGTGCGCGGTTGCGCGGCAGCGCCAGCCCCGCAAAGGATGGCCAGCGCGATCGCGTGAACGCGCACGAGGCCCAGTAGTCTTCGTTTTCTTCGGTGCATCCGATCCTCCGGTGAAGTTGAAACTCACGAGAGATCGGCGAGGTGCGATCGATAGGATCGCCACGCACGGCATACGCCAGCGCGACGCGCGGCTCAGTGCCGTGCGCGAACGGTGCTCAGGGAATGTGAGGTGCCGCCCCGCCGATCAGGCGAGGCGTGCCCATTTCGGGCGATCGGGCGGAGATGCAGGCGGCGCACGCAGCGCCGCCCGGGACCACGGCGCGGGCTGGCCGGCACCGGCACGATGGCCATCGGAAACAACCAGCAGAAGCATCGCGCCAGGGCTGTGGCAATGGTCGCAGTGGGCTTCGGATGCGCCCGCATTCGAACCACCTTGATCGTCGTCATGGTGCGCGTCCACATGGTGGGCCACATGCGCCGGGCGTTCGATGGGCTCATCGCCGCAATAGGCGGCCGCCGCGCTCCAGCTCGACAGGAGCGGGAGGAGAACCAGCATGAACAGGGAGAGCCAGCGACGCATCGCGGGCGAGTCTAGCAGCGCGATGATTGCCCTTGCCTCGCCCACGGGAGATGTGCGCTCGCTCGAGGGGGTGTGGTCAACAGCAGCCACCCCTTGCTCAATGCGGGTGCCGGTGATGCGCATCGGGGAAATGCGGGTGCGCGTGTTCCAGCGGCTCGTGGCGATGCCAATGCGAGTGACGCGCGCCCTCCTCGATGCCCGGCGGATGCGGATGCTGGTGGTGCGCGTCATGCTCATGCGCGTGCTCGTGTTCCATGGCCTCGTGGACATGGGCGTGCGCGTGGTCCTCGCTCAGGTGCAGCCAGACGCCGATGCCCATCAGGAGGCCGGCCGCCAGCAAGCGCGCATCGACGGCTTCACCCAGCATCGCCACGGCCACCAATGCGCCAAAAAAGGGTGCCACCGAAAAATAGGCGCCGGTTCGCGCGGTGCCCAGGTGCCGCAGGCTCACGACAAACAACGCAAGGCTCAGCCCGTAGGCCAGGAAGCCCAGCGTCATGGCACCGGCCACCAGAGCCGCGGACGGCAGCGCAGCGCCCATCGCGAAGGCCAGCGACAGGTTGACGACGCCGGCAGCGAGGCCCTTGACCGACGCGATCCACATCGCGTCGTTGAGCGAGACCTTCCGGGTCAGGTTGTTGTCGACGGCCCATGCAAGGCAAGCACCCAGCACCAGCAACGCGGGCCATGCATCGCCGAAGCTCGCCTCGCCCGGCCAGCTCAGGACCAAGGCGCCGATCACGATGCACAGCATGCCGAGCGCAATGCGCCGGTCGAAGTTCTCCCGGAAGGCAAACCAGGCAAGCAACGCGGTGAACACGCCTTCGGCATTCAGCAGCAGGGACGCACCGGATGCCGGCAAGCGCGAGAGCCCCAGCATCAACAGGACAGGGCCCACCACGCCACCCGACAGGACCGCGCCTGCCAGCCAAACGCCCTGTCCCTGCGGCAGTTCGACCCGCGGCGCGCGCCGCAGCCTTCGCAGCAACGCGAGGCCGATGCCTGAGCCAAGGTAGAGAAGTCCCGCGAGCATCCACGGACCGACGCCCTCCAGCAGCCGCTTGGCCAGCGGTGTTCCGATGCCGAAGAGCAGTGCGGCCGCCAGTGCTGCCGCAACGCCGGGTTGGTCGATGGTCTCCCTGATCTTCATGAGTGGCTGTCTGCCCGCGTCTGGAATCCTCTTGCAGAGGGAATGACGAAGCTACGTCGGCGTAGTCTTGACGTCCGGCTGCGCGTTGCCGAAGGGATGTTCAGGCAACGGGATGAATTCCGTTTCGCCGGGCACGTGACCCATGCGCTGCGCCTTCCAGTCGGCGCCCGCTTCGAGGATGCGCTCGCGCCGGCTGGATACGAAGTTCCAGGTGATGAAGCGCGGGCCGTCGAGTGGGTCGCCGCCGATCACGACCAGGCGCACCGCCGTTTGCGCTTCCAGCGAGGCGCCGGTGTTGTCGGCCAGCGCGGCCATGGTGTGCTCCGCCACGGGCGCGCCGTCGAGCATGACGTCCCCTTCGACGACGTAGATCGCCATCTCCCGCGCCAGCGCCGGCAGTTCGAACCACTCGCCGGCGGGCAAAGCGATGTCGAGGTACAGCGTCGGCGCGAACGTCTTCACTGGCGAGGTGAGCCCGAAGGCCGTGCCGATCAGCACCCGCACCGGAACGCCCTGCACCACCGTCTCGGGAATGTCCGATGCGGCTGTGTGCTCGAAACTCGGGTCTGTTTCCTCGAAGGCTTGTGGCAGTGCACACCACAGTTGCAGACCGTGGTTCACATAGCTCGCATCGAGCAGCCGCTCGGGCTTGCGTTCGGAATGCACGATGCCACGCCCGGCGGTCATCCAGTTGATGGCGCCCGGCAGGATCTCCTGCACGCTGCCGATGCTGTCGCGATGCATCATCGCGCCCTCGAACAGGTAGGTGACCGTGGCCAGTCCGATGTGCGGATGCGGCCGCACGTCGTGCGCGTTGCCGGGCTGCTCGGTGGCCGGGCCGAAGTGGTCGAAGAAGACGAAGGGTCCGACCGATCGGCGCTTCGCGGCAGGCAGCAGGCGCCTGACCTTGAAGCCGCCGCCGAGGTCCTTGTCGGCGGGTTGCAGCAACTGGAGCGAGTCTGGGTTCATGGCCGCGATCATGCTGGAAACGGGCCTGCGATGCACGTCGCTGCGCCGCAATCAGGGCAGCGGCGACGAAGAAGGTGTGACGATTTCGTAGCGAGGGCGCCGAGGTCGGTTTGAGGAGCGGAACTGCACTCCCGTGCAGTGACAACGAAGTTGCGGCAGAGGCTAACAACTGCGCGAAGCGCTTGCTATGCCGGAGCCAACACCGCAGGCCCGAGATCGGCGGCCGCAGTAGAAAGATTCACACCTTCGGTGCCTGGCGGGTTGCGATGCTGGCCACCCTCTCCCCGAAAGCCCGTGCCGTCTCCAGATCCCCCTTGGACATCTCGCCCGGGCTCGCATCGGTCGGCGAGGTGGTCATCAACCCGCCGTAGCCGCCGACGTAGTTGAGCGACTCGCGCGTGGCGGCCTTGTTGTTGCTCGGCATGAGGCCCTGGCTGATCCACAGGCCGTGGTGCTGCATGGCGAGCGTCCACAGGTAGGTGATGGTCGCGTACTTGTCGCCGTTCATGGCGGCGCTGTTGGTGAAGCCGGCGAAAAGTTTGTCTCGCCAGCCCTGGGCGAACCAGACCTTCGACGAAGCATCGGCAAAGCGCTTGAACTGCCAGCTCGGACCGCCCATGTAGGTGGGCGCGCCCAGGATGATGGCGTCCGCCGCGGCAAGCATCTCCCATCCGCCTGCCGGCAGCTTGCCGTCGCCGTCAATCTGCAGAAGCACCGCGCCGGCGCCGTCCGCCACGGCCTGCGCCACGCGCTGGGTGTGGCCGTAGCCTGAATGAAAAACGACGACGATGTCGGCCATGAATGTCCTTGGCGAAGGGTGACGGGAGCGACGGCATGACGATCGCTTCGTCCATCGCCGTGCAGTGCCGGCGATTCTGCCGTGCCGGCGCCCCCTTCGATTCGCTTCCCCGGGAGGCTGGAAGCTGCGCCGGATCCCGAATTCATGGCCACGCACCGATTTCGGCGACAAGCCGTCGTCAGGGATGCAGGCGAATCCAGGCTGGGCAGGGAATAAGCGCGCCAAAGCCCGCATCCGCGGGCCAGGAAGGATCAGGCTCGGGCAGGGACGGTGGAAGCCCTGTCACTGCACATTGCATGCGCCTGGAATTCAAAGTGGCGGAACGCTCGGCGGGCTCCCGCCGCTCGAGCGGGAGCCTGATATGACTCATCGGCACCGGGCGATCGCGCTGCGCGACGGGGTTGGCCGCCGCCACGCTGTCGCCCGTACCCCACCGCTGCTCAGCGCTTGCCGTCGAAGCTCAACCGCCCTGCCCCGAAACCGGCCAGCGCGATGAGACCACCGGCAATGGCCATGTTCTTGTTGAAGTTGATCGTCTGCATCATCTTCATCGCGTCAGGCGCCGACCAGTACTTGTGGAAGAACAGCGCCGCGGCCACGGTGAACACGGCCATGGCCAGCGCGGTCAGGCGCGTCTTGAAGCCCAGCAGCAGCGCGATGCCGAGGCCGACCTCCACGAAGATGGCGATGGCCGCGCCGACTTCCGGCAGTGGCAAGCCCGCCGAAGCGACGTAGCCGACGGTGCCCGTGAAGTTCATGAGCTTGCCGATGCCGGCCGGGATGAACAGGTACGCGATCAGGATGCGGCCGATGAGCGCCGTGATGTCCTGGAACGAATTGGTCGAGACGCCCGAAGAAAAGGTCGAGGTGGTGGAAGCTGAGGCCATGACTGACTCCTTGGTTGAGAAAAACAAATGGGTACCGTGCTGCGGGACCGGGCGGGCCGACCGCGGCTGTGATGCGTGGGATGAAGCGCCGCGACCTGCGCGGCGCCTGTAGGTGAACTACGGATTCAGGTCGAAGACCAGGACTTCCGCGTCCTTGCCGCCGGAGAGCGTGAGCGTCGACTCGCCTTCGAGCATGGCGGCGTCGCCGGTGCCCAGCTTCTGGCCGTTCACTTCAAGCTCGCCGCGCACCAGGTGCACGTAGTTCTTGCGCTTCGGGTCCAGCGCCAGCGTGGCTTGCTCGTCGCCGTCGATGAGGCCGGCGAACAGCTTCGCGTCGGCATTCACCTTGACGGAGCCATCGGCGCCATCGGGCGATGCGACCAGGCGAAGCTTGCCGCGCTTTTCGGCCACGTCGAAATTCTTCTGCTCATAGTCGGGCGCGATGCCGCGCACGTTGGGCTCGATCCAGATCTGCAGGAAGTGCGTGGTCTGGTCGGTCTTGTGGTTGAACTCGCTGTGCTGGACGCCGCGCCCCGCGCTCATGCGCTGCACGTCGCCGGGCGGGATCGACTTCACGTTGCCCATGCTGTCCTTGTGGGCCAGTTCGCCCGACAGCACGTAGCTGATGATCTCCATGTCCTTGTGGCCGTGGGTGCCGAAACCGGCGCCACCTGCCACGCGGTCTTCGTTGATCACGCGCAGGTTGCCGAAGCCCATGTGGGCCGGATCGTAGTAGCCAGCGAACGAGAAACTGTGGAATGAACGCAGCCAGCCATGGTCGGCATAACCGCGGTCTTGTGATTTACGGACTTGCAACATCGTTGAACTCCTGAGGCCCAAATGGCCTTCTCTTCGAATGCCGCGCCGGATGCGCAGCGGATGTGAAGAACTTTAGGGCGTGCAATCCTCCGCACCAGCGCGCGGTTTTGATGGCACCATTCAAATAATTTGAACGAATGACCCGCCAAATGCCTTCACCGCGCGATGTCCTGACCCCCGACGCCCTGGCGATGCTGCAGACGGTGGCGGCCACCGGCAGCTTTGCCGCCGCCGCGCGATCGTTGAACCTGGTGCCCAGCGCTCTGAGCTACCGTGTGCGGCAGATCGAGGATGCGCTGGACGTGCTGCTGTTCGACCGCAGCGCGCGCCAGGCCCGCTTGACCGAGGCCGGCGCGGAGCTGCTGCGCGAGACCGATCGCCTGCTGGCCGACATCGACGCGGTCGCCAACCGCGTGAAGCGCGTGGCCACGGGTTGGGAGCCGCAACTGACCATTGCGCTGGACAGCGTGATCGCGCGCGACCCAGTGCTGGACCTCGTCGGCGCTTTCTATGCGCTCGAACCGCCGACGCGATTGAAGCTGCGCAACGAGACCCTGCTCGGCACCATCGAGGCGCTCAGCGTGGGCGAGGCGGACCTGGCGATCGGCACGGTGCTCGATGCATCGAGCCTGGCTTTCACCGCGACCGGCATCCGCACGCGGCCGCTCGGCGAGTTGCGTTTTGTCTTCGCCGTCGCGCCGCACCATCCGCTTGCGCGCCTGACCGGGCCGCTCAGCGACGCGGTCATGCGGCAGCATCGCGCGGTCGCGGTGGCGGACTCCTCGCGCGCCGGTCCGAGCATGACGGTCAACCTGGCCGGCGGACAAGACCGGCTGACCGTGCCGACGATGCACACCAAGCTGTCGGCGCAATTGCATGGCCTCGGTGGCGGCTTCCTGCCAGAGCCGATGGCGCGTCCCTTCATCGAGGCCGGCCACCTGGTCGAGTGCCAGACCGAGCGCGTGATGCCGGTCGGCCAGATGCACGTCGCATGGCGCGCCCCCTCGGCGGGCAAGCCCGGACGCGCGCTGGAATGGTGGCTCGCGCAGTTTGAACACGAAGGTACGCGTCGCGCATTGCTGGAACGCCACAGGGGGCGTTGATGCCCGCGCGAGGTAGAGTCGGAGAAGGTGTGAACGAACCCGAACACGTCGCAAAGAAAGAGACTCGTCATGAAAGTACGCCCTCCCGCCGACCGCCATCGACCCACCGCCGCCAGGCATTTCGCCATCGTTGGTGCGGGCATCGCGGGCATCACCGCAGCCCGCACGCTGGTGCAGGCCGGCCACCGCGTGACGGTGTTCGAGCGCAATTCCGGCGCGGGCGGCCGCATGGCCAGCGAGGCGACGCAGTTCGGCCGCTTCGACAGCGGCGCGCAGTACTTCACCATCCGCGATGACCGCTTCGCGCTGGCGCTGCAGACCGTGCATCCGCTGTGCAAGCCGTGGAGCGCCAACCTCATCCGCGTGCTCGATGCGCATGGCCGCGTGGCCGAGGCCGCATTGCCCTCGCTGGAGCCGCATTGGGTCGCACAACCGGGGATGGACGCCCTGGTCGCCACGTGGGCGCGACCGCTCGGCGACGCGCTGGTGACCGATACCGAAGTGACCGGCATCGAACGCGATGCGCTCAATCCCGCACGCTGGCAGCTGCGCACCACTGGCGCGGGCGACAGCTCCCATGTGTACTCTGATTTCGACAGCGTCCTCGTCACCGTGCCGGCAGGCCTCGCGCGCACGCTGCTCGCCAACAGCAAGGTGCCGGACACGCTCGGCAAGAAGATCGAGCATGTGCGCATCGCGCCCTGCTGGACGCTGATGATCGCGTTCCCGCAGGCCAACCAGCCGACCATGTCGCACCTCGGCCCGCAATGGAACGCCGCGCGCAGCAACCACCACCGCGTGGCCTGGCTGGCGCGCGAATCGTCCAAGCCCGGCCGCGACCCGATCGAGCGCTGGACGCTGCAGGCCAGCCCCGCCTGGTCGCAGGAACACATCCGCGACGATGCCCAGCGCGTCGAAGCCAAGCTGCTGCGCGCCTTCTCGGAAATCACCGGCATCCTGGCCACGCCGAGCTATTCGCAGGCCCGCTGCTGGCCCGAGGCGCAGACGCTGGCGCCGGCGGGCGCGTCCCACTTCTGGGATGCCGAGGCGCAGATCGGGCTGGCCGGCGACTGGTGCACCGGGCATCGGGTCGAGGACGGATTCCTGTCGGGCCTCTCGCTTGCGCTGGATGTGATCTAAGGCTCACGCCCAGGCTCCGCGCACGGCGTGCGCCTTCCCCCCAAGGGAACGCCAATCGCCCGGCAAGGCCCGTTTCACGCTGTTCGCGGACTGGGTGCCCACAGACTCCGGCAATGCCCGCGATTCCTTCCGGTCGATTCGCCCCATCGCCCACCGGCCCGCTGCACGCAGGCTCGCTGGTCGCCGCGCTGGCAAGCTGGCTCGACGTGCGCGCACGCGGACCGCAGGCGGAATGGCTGGTGCGGATCGAAGATGCCGACACCGAACGCTGCCTGCCCGGCATGGGCGACGTCATCCTGCAGCAACTCGCGGCCTGCGGACTGGCGCCGGATGAACCCCCGGGGTGGCAGACGCAGCGCGTCGCGCTCTACCAGCAGGCGCTGGACACTTTGCAATCGCTGGACCGGGCCTATCCCTGCGCCTGCTCGCGCAAGGACATCGAGCATGCGCTGACGCGGCTGGGCCTCGTGCACCACCGACACGGCGAGCGCGTCTACCCCGGCACCTGCAGGGACGGATTGCGTGGCAAGCCCGCACGCGCGTGGCGCTTCCGCGTGCCGCCCGGCGATGTTCAATGGGTCGACCGCCGGCTCGGCGCGCAGCACCAGGACGTTGGCGCGGAGGTCGGCGACTTCATCCTCAAGCGTGCCGACGGCCCCTGGGCCTACCAGCTCGCGGTCGTCGTCGACGATGCGGCGCAGGGCATCACCGACGTCGTGCGCGGCGAAGACCTGGCCGACAACACGGCCCGCCAGATCCTGCTGCAACGCGCGCTCGGCCTGCCGACGCCCAGCTACCTGCACACGCCGCTGGTGCTCGCGGCGGACGGCCAGAAGCTCTCCAAGCAGAACGGCGCACAGCCGCTGGATACCGGCACACCCGCTGCCGCACTGACGGCTCTCAAGGCCGCCGCCGTCGCGCTCGGCCTCCCCGCCGGCAGCGCGGCCACCCTCCCCGAGGCGCTAGCCGCATGGGTGCCCGCATGGCGCGATCTCTACAATCCGGCCCCGTGAGCCAAGCCCCTTCCACCCCCCACGACCTCCCGCCCGCCACCCCTCCGGGCCAAGACGACAAGCCGCATCCCCTGCACCGCCGACTCAAGAGCTTCGTCAAACGCGGCGGCCGCACCACCGAAGGCCAGGCCAAGGCCTACGAGGACTTCGGGCCGCAGTTCCTCCTGCCCTACCAGCAGGCGCCGCTCGACTTCGACGCCGCCTTCGGCCGACATGCGCCGACGGTGTTGGAGATCGGCTTCGGCATGGGCGAGGCAACGGCGCACATCGCCACGGTGCTGCCCGGAACGAACTTCCTGGCCTGCGAAGTGCATGAACCCGGCGTCGGCAAGCTGCTCAAGCGCTGCGGCGAACAGGGCATCGGCAACATCCGCATCGTGGCCCATGACGCAGTCGAGGTGCTCGACCACATGATCCGGCCCGGCACGCTCGCCGGCGTGCATGTGTTCTTCCCGGACCCGTGGCACAAGAAGCGCCACAACAAGCGCCGCCTGCTGCAGACGCCCTTCGTGCACAAGCTGGCCGAACACCTGGCGCCCGGCGGCTACCTGCATTGCGCCACCGACTGGCAGCCCTATGCCGAACAGATGCTCGAAGTGCTCGGCGCCGAACCGCTGCTGCGCAACACCGCGAACGACTACGCACCCAAGCCCGACTACCGGCCGCTGACCAAGTTCGAGAACCGCGGGCTCAAGCTCGGCCACGGCGTCTGGGACCTGGTGTTCGTAAAGCCGAGGGAATGAAGATGCATCTGCAGGCCGCCCGTCGTGGGTGAGCTCGCAGGCGTGCTCGCGGCTATGCTGTCGAGCGGCCTCGGCGGCACGGCGATCGGCGCCACGCGCTACCTGATCGGGCTGACCGATCCGCTCACGCTGGGCGCCTTTCGCTTCGGAATCGGCGTCGCGCTGCTGCTGCCGGTGGCGCTGCTGCGGCGCGAGCGTTGGCCCGGTGCGCGCGACTGGCCCGCGGTCGCCGCGCTGGGCCTGTTGTTCTTCGCGCTCTTTCCGGTGCTGTTCAATGCCTCGCTGATCCACACCACGGCTGCACGCGGCGCGCTGGCGCTGTCGACGCTGCCGCTGCTGACCATGCTGATCGCGGCGCTGTTCGGCGTCGAACGGCTCACGCGGCGCAAGTCCGCGGGGGTGTTGATCGCCATGAGCGGCGTTGCGCTGGCGCTGCTGGCAGGTCTTGCCAACGCGCCGGCGGGCGCCTGGCGCGGCGACCTGCTGATGGTGGCCGCAGCGCTCTGCATGGCGCTCTACAGCGTGAGCGCGAGGCCGCTGATGGCACGCTCCGGGCCAGTCGCATTCACCGCCTTCGCCATGGGCGTGGGTGCGCTGTGCCTCAGCGCCATCTCGGCCTGGCGCGGCGGCTTTGCCTCGGTGGCGAAGCTTGGCGCGGCGCAGCGGTGGGCCTTGCTCTACCTCGGCGTCTTTGGCGGCGCTGTCGTCTTCATCCTCTGGGCCTATGCGCTGGAACGCACCACGCCCACGCGCGTGGCCGTGTCGATCACGGTCAACCCCATCATGGCCGCGCTGGTCGGCGCATGGTTGCTGCGCGAACCGATCGGCTGGAACCTCGTCGCCGGCCTCTTCGCCGTCTTCCTCGGCATCTGGATCGCGACGACGCGCGGACGCGCCACGCCGGGACAAGCCTGACGCCTGCTTTCACGCGGCCACCCCGATGCTTCCTTGCAAAAGTGGCGACAGGCCCTGCTCCGGTTGCATGACATCATCAGCGAAGCCTTCAACAGCCCCCAGGAAACATGACATCGCAAGAGACAAGCAGCGCAGACGCCAAGGCCCGCGAATTTGGCGAGCTATTTGCCCGCCGCATACCGCATGGCCTCGACATCGGCATGCAAGTCGAGGACGCGGGCGCGGACGGCAAGACGCGGGTGCGCCTCGCGCCACGGCCCCACTTGTCGGGCGACAACGGCGGCGCGTTCTTCTTTCCCGGCGTGCTGTTCAGCCTGGCCGACTCGGCCTGCGGGCTGGCGGTGATGCGGGCGCTGGAGCGCGTCGTTCCCATTGCCACGCTCGACATGCGCATCGACCACCTCGCACCGGCCACGATGGATGCCGAACTGTGCGCGCAAGCCGAGTGCTACCGCATGACCCGCACAGTGGCCTTCACCCGATGCGAAGTCATCGCCGGACCTGCGTCGAAGCTCGTGGCCGTCGTGATGGGCACCTTCATGCTCTCGTCGAGCACGCCGCGTGGGAGCCGCGCATGACGAAGGAGCTCGATCCCGGCGAAGTCGGCGCGCAAACCCTGCGCGACAGGACGGCTGCGGCACTGGAGGCCGCGCCCTATTGCCGTTATCTCGGCATCCGTCTGGCGCCGGGCGCGCCAGGCGGGGAGTTGACGTTCCACATGCCCTTCGATGCACGGTGGATCGGCAACGCATCCCTGCCCGCGATCCACGGCGGCGTGCTGGCCACGTTCATGCAGGCCGCTGCCCTGACGGCCACCAGCGCCGCGCTGAGCAACCTGATGCCGCCCAAGCTGGTCGATTTCTCGCTCGACTACCTCAGTTCCGCGGGCGCGGCGGACCTCTATGCGCAATGCGAGATGCACCGCGTCGGCCGGCGCATCGCCGCCGTCGGCATCCGCTGCTGGCAACGCAGTGCGGAGGAACCCGTAGCGCTGGGACGCGCGCATGTGTACGTGGCGCACTCGGCGTCCGACGCCTCGCTGCGGGCGGCGGACCAGAAGGACTAGCGGCCTCTCACCGCCAATTCGCGAGTGCCTGCCACGCCAGCGGAGGCTGGGCAAGGCGAATCCGTTCGGGAGCACCTCCGGACCCGGATCTGCCGGGCCGCCGGGTGCGCCCCCTTCGAGGGTGGCGCCGCTGGCGCCACGGGAGTGGGTGTCAATCCCCCCGGGGTGACGGCGTCCGCATCCGATCCGGCAGACCCAGCGCGCGATTGATCTTGACGATCAGCCCGGGGACGTCGATGGGCTTGGTGTCGACGTCATTGCAGCCCGCGTCGAGCGCACGTTCGCTCTCCTCGGGCACGCCCTGGGTGGTCAACGCGATGATCGGGATCGACAGCGTTCCCGGGTCCGCCTTCAGGCGGCGCGCGGCCTCCCAGCCATCGATCACCGGCAGGCTGCAGTCCATGAGGATGAGGTCGGGTGACTCCATGCGCGCCCGCTCGATGGCCACCGCGCCGTCGCCGGCCACGGCGATCTCGAAGCCCTGCCGCACCAGCCGGCGCGAGAGCGCGTCACGTTCCGCGTCGTTGTCCTCGACGATCAGGATGCGCGGCATGGGCCTCCCGCGCAGGCGTCAGGGGCCCGGCATGCGGGCGCGCCGGCCTCGCGCGCGGGTCGACCTCGATGACAACGCCCTTGAGTCATACAGAAAGTAATACTTGTGTTTATATGCAGACACAGATTAAGCTTTCCACGGGGAGCAAGACTGTCCGCAGCCGCCAATCCACTCGCTTTTCGCGCCAAGCGTGAATGAGGTTCGCGGCCGGATTATTCGATCAAGGCCTGTCGTCGTGGCGTCCTGCGCTCCTCTGCCGTTGAACATCCTCCATGGCCTGCAAAAAGCCGGCATCGATCTCGCCGAAGCTGCGGCAAGCGCCCACCTCACCGTCGAGGACCTGAAGAAGTCACTGGGCGAAGAACAGGCCGACCGCTTCTTTACCGCCGCTTACGAATCCCTCGGCGATCCTGCCGCTGGCCTGGCCATCGGAATGCAGATGCGGCCCGAGCTCTTCGGCGTGGTCGGCTTCTCGGTCATGACCTGCCCGAATTTCGGTGCAGCGCTGGCGCGCATCGTCCGCTACACGGCGCTCGCATCGGCCTGCAACGTGGAACTCGTGCAGGACGCGCGGGAGATCGAGGTGCGCATGCACTGCGCCGGGCCGCAGCGAAGCTACAGCCGTTGTCGCATGGACATCCAGATGGGTGCGCTCCTCAGCTTCGGGCGTCTCTTCACCGGACAGCCGATCACGCCGCTGCGCCTCGCCTTGCGCGGCGAGCACCCTCCCTACCATGCCCGGTATGCCGAAGTGTTCTCCTGCCCTGCCCTGTTTGAGCAACCGCACGATGCCATCGTGTTCCGCCGCGCCGATCTCGATCTGCCGCTGGTCGGCGCCAATCCGCAGGTCACGGCCTTGTTCGACGATGCGGCCGAACGCGACCTGCTTGCCTGGCGCATGCCTCGCAGCATGACGAAGGCCGTGCGCGACGCGCTGCGCGAGATGTTGCGCGGCGAGCTACCCACCATCGAGCAGGTGGCCAGCAGGCTGTGCGTCAGCGAGCGCACGCTGCAGCGGCGGCTGGCGCGGGAGGGCGCACAGTTCACAGCCTTGCTGGACGAGGTGCGGCTGGAGATGGCGCGGCACCACCTGGCAGCCGGCCGCGCCAGCCTGACCGAGATCGCCTACTTGCTGGGATTCGTCGATCCCAACTCCTTCTTCCGCTCCTTCAAGCGCTGGACCGGCCAGACGCCCGACGTCTACCGCAGCGGCGCAGCACTTCCATCGTTGCCGTTGCCGCCGGGCGCCCACGCGTCGGGCAGTGCGTGGCCGGCGCCGTCGGCCGGATCCGTGTAGCACGGCAGCGCGCCTGGCGCATACACCGCCGCGATCCGCGATCCGCATTGCGACAGCTCCGCTAGACTGCGCCGGTGTATTTGCCGCTTTGACATTCGCGAGCGCTACCTGATCGATTCCTGAACGTATGGTTCATGCTGCAGTCACGCGCAAGCGATAGCCTGCCAGCTTGCAATCCGTCAGACCTCCTGGGCTGCGTCCTGCCCCTGCGGCAGCGAGGTGTCCCGCCCAATGAACCTCCTCAATCACCAACTCTTCCAGTGGATCGGCGCCGGCTTCTCGCCCAACGCCGCCCTGCTTTGGCTGGCCACGCAATTGGCTGTCGGCACGTCCTGGATGATGGCGGGCGCGGTTGCCTTCGCGGCTTGGCGGCGCCCCGCAGACCGTCCCTACATCCTTGCGGCGTGCCTGATGGCCGTGTGCGCGGGCATGCTGGCCCATGAGATCGCAGCCACGCTGAAGCACCCGAGGCCGTTCATGATCGGGCTGAGCCCGCCCTGGATCGCCCACGGCGGCCGCGGCTCGCTGCCCAGCACCCACGCGAGTGTGATGTTCACCGTGGCGCTGTGCTTCCTGTACCGACCGCAATTGCGCGTGTTTGGCGCAATCCTGGCCGCGCTGGCACTTCTGACGGGCTGGGCACGCGTCTATGTTGGCGTTCATTTCCCCCTGGACGTTGCAGCCGGCCTGCTTCTCGGCGCCACGATGGCAGCCGGCCCGGCTTTGGCCAGCCAATGGCTGAAACGTCTCCAGGTGCCGCGGCCTACGCTCCCTGCCTGACACCCATCTCGTAGAAGCCGGGCTTGATCGCCGCTACTGGGCGACCAGTTCGACGCGCTGGTTTCTTGCACGGCCTCTGCTGCTCTGGTTCGACACCATCGGTGAGAGGCTGCCCATTCCGTTGGCCGTCAAGCGGTTGCGCTCGATTCCGTAATCCACCACCAATGCGACGCAGATCGCGTGCGCTTGCCGCTTGCTGATCTCGCGGTTGCCGGCCAAGGCCCCGATGTTGTCCGTGTGCCCCACGACATGCAGCCGGAGACCGGGCCGCAGTTTCATGAGCTTGCCGATCTGATCGAGCGCAGGCTTGCTGGAGGGGTCGAGGTGGTCCCGGTCGTTGAACATGACGCCACCGATCACCACCTTGCCATTGACATCGAGGCTTCGGCCCAACTCCGCAGCGCTGAAGACCTGCCCTGACGGGCCGGGCATTGGCTCTTGTCCCGGCATCGGCGGACGCATGTGCTGCGCACCGTCGCGCCGGTCCACTGGCACATGGATCTCGTCGTTGCCAGCGTCGTCCCGAAGAATCAGCACCTGGGCAGGCGGCAGACGCCTGCTGTCTTCGCTGGCCACGAGCTGAGCGTCGGCGGACGACGTGCGGTAGACCAGCAGCAAATAGGCGAATGCGAACCCGGCAACCGGGCGGCTGACGACACGAGACATGGTTTTCACGTGGCTCCCTGAAACGAATAAAACGGATTGTCACCCAGACAATCAGAAATTCAATTCGTCTCCAGGAGCTTCTTGCCATAACCCCTTGATCGCCGATCGCAACGCCATTTCATGCTATTACTTTCGTAGCAAAAAATGTGCTTTGGACCCGTTGATCAAACCCGAAGCAGCGCAGGCGCATTCGGGGACAGGCCTTACTTCCGCATCAGGCGCAGGCCGTTGCCCACCACCAGCAGGCTCGCGCCCATGTCGGCGAACACGGCCATCCACATCGTTGCACTGCCCATCACCGCGAGCACGAAGAACACCGCCTTGATCGCCAGCGCGATGGCGATGTTCTGCCACAGGATGGCGTGCGTGCGGCGCGAGAGAGCGATGGTGTCGGCGATGCGGCCGAGGTTGTCGTTCATGATGACCACGTCGGCGGTTTCCACGGCAATGTCGCTGCCGGCGGCGCCCATTGCGAAACCGATGTCGGCCTGCGCGAGCGCGGGCGCGTCGTTGATGCCGTCACCGGTCATGGCGGTGGGGCCGTAGCGCTTCTGCATCTCGCTGATTGCGGCCAGCTTGTCCTGCGGCAACAGGCCGCCGCGTGCGTCCGCGATGCCGGCCTCGCGGGCAACGGCCTGCGCGGTGGCGGGGTTGTCTCCGGTGAGCATGACGGCCGCGACACCCATGCGCGCCAGTTGCGCCACGGCGTGCACCGAGCCCGGCTTGAGCGTGTCGGCCACAGCGAACAGCGCCAGCACGCCGTCCTCGTCGGCCAGCAGCGTGACGGTGCGGCCCAGGGCCTCGTGGGCTTCGAGTTCGGCATCGAGCGTGCTAGTGCTTTGCTGGCGTTCCTTGATGAGCCGGTGGTTGCCCAGCACCAGCCGTCGGCCGCCGACCCATCCCTCGACGCCCCGACCCACGAGCGCCTTGAACGAATCGACCTCGACCGGCACCGCGTCCAGCCCCGCCGCGATCGCGCGCGAGACCGGATGGTCGGAACGCACGGCCAGGCTGCGGGCCAGCAGCCATGCGCGCGCCTCCTGCGCGCCATCGATGGCCCGTGCTTCGACGAGCCGGGGCTTGCCTTCGGTCAGCGTGCCGGTCTTGTCCAGCGCCACCGCCTTGATCAGCCGCGCCGTCTCCAGGTAGGTGCCGCCCTTGATGAGGATGCCGCGCCGGGCCGCCGATGCCAGCCCGCTGACCACGCTGACCGGCGTCGAGATGACCAGCGCGCACGGGCAGGCGATGACTAGCAGCACCAGCGCCTTGTAGATGGCGTCGAGCCACGCCCAGTCGAGCAGCAGCGGCGGCAGCACCGCCACCGCCAACGCCATCGCGAAGACGGCCGGCGTATAGATGGCCGCAAAGCGGTCGACGAAACGCTGCGTCGGCGCCCGCGTGCCTTGCGCCTCTTCGACGGCGTGGATGATGCGGGCCAGCGTGGTGTCGCTGGCCGCGGTCGTCACGCGGTACTCCAGTTCACCATCGAAGTTGATGGTGCCCGCGAAGAGCGGCAGCCCCGGCCCCTTGTCGACGGGCATGCTCTCGCCCGTGACCGGCGCCTGGTCGACGCTGCCGTAGCCCTTGGTGACCGTGCCATCGAGCGCCACGCGCTCGCCCGGCTTGACGCGGGCGATCGCGCCGACCTCGATGGCGGCGGACTTCACGCGCTGCCATGCGCCGTCCTGCATGACCTCGGCATCGTCCGGCGCAAGCGCGACCAGGCCCTGGATCGCCTGCCGGGCCTTGTCGACGGCGCGAGCCTCGATCAGTTCCGCGATGGCGTAGAGCGCCATCACCATCGCCGCCTCCGGCCACTGGCCGATCACGAAGGCGCCGGTTACGGCCACCGACATCAGGGCGTTGATGTTGAGGCGGGCATGCCGCAGGGCCAGCAAGCCCTTGGTGTAGGTTTCGATGCCGGCGAGCCAGATCGCCACCGCCGCGACGCCCATGCCGGCGACGCGCCAAGCCGTCGTGTCGGGGGCGAAGTAGTGGACGCACTCGGCCAGCAGTGCGAGGGCGAGCGCGGCGCCGAGGCGGGCGTGGATCGACGTGCCGGATGCAGCGTGCTGCGCGTGATCGTGGTCATCCGCATGACCGTGCCCCTCCACCGAGGCACCCGGCAACGGACCCGCGCCGACCGGCACCGGCGCGAAGCCCGCCTTGCGGATCGCGGCCAGCGCAAGAGGCAGCGCCTCATCGCTGCCGTCGATGCGCAGCAGCCGCCGGGCCAACTGGAAATGCAGCCCGCGGATGCCCGCGATCGGTTCGACGACACGGCGGATCTCCGATTCCTCGATGCTGCAATCCATCGTTGCGATGCGATAGGTGCCGGGCGCGGCGACCAGCGCGGCAGCCGGGGTCAACGCCTCTGGTTCGGGTGCGCAGCAAGCGCCTGTGTGTGCGCCGTGTGTGTGTGAATGATTTGCCATGTTCGCTTTCTGAGCTCGAGCCGGGATGGCAATGCCACATCGACTGGAGCGGGCATTTCACACCTTGGAGCCGCTCCAAGGTCAAGCGCGTAGCATGCGGAGAACGCACCAGCACGGAGCCACGGCCATGAAAATCAGCGAACTCAGCCGGGCGACCGGCGTCGACAGCGACACCATCCGCTACTACGAGAAGACGGGCCTGTTGCCCGCGCCCGCGCGCGAACCCAACGGCTACCGCGCCTACGGGCCGGAGCACCTGGAAGGCCTGTCCTTCGTGCGGCATTGCCGGGCGCTCGACATTCCCTTGGCCGACGTGGCCCGGCTGCTGGCCTTCAGCGCCGCACCCGGCGGCGACTGCGGCGACATCAACCGCCTCATCGACGACCAGATCGGCCGCGTGCGCGCCCGCCTCGCCAGCCTGCAGGCGTTGGAGGTGCAACTCACGCAATTGCGCAGCCGCTGCACCGAGCCGCACGAGGCCGCCGACTGCGGGATCCTCAACGAGCTCGTCTCCGCCGCGCACGGTGAAGCGTGCGCCTGCCATCCGACATGACCCCAGCCAGGACGATCGACACCCGCTTCCTCGACATCCACAACGCGTCGCCCGCCGAATGGGCCGCCTACCACCGCTACCGCAGGCTGCGCGCCAGCCAGGACACGCCGGATGAACCTGTGCTGGCCGACGCGGACTTCGAGCTTGCCGTGCGCAAGCGCTCCCCGCTCATCGAATCGCGCCGCTACGTCGCGCTGATCGACGGCGAGGTGGTTGGCAACCTGTTCATCGGCGCGCGCCGCAATGGCTCGCCCGACTACGAGACCTTTGCGCCCTTCCTCGACGCCGGTGGCGGCGTGCTGCACGAGCATCGCCGGCAGGGTGTCGCCACCGCCTTGCTGCGGCCGCTGCTGGATTTCATGGAAGCGCACGGGAAGCACACAGCCACCGCGAGCGCGGACCTGCCCGCAGGCCACGCCTTCCTCAGCGCCCTCGGCGCTACCGAGAAGCTGCGGATGATCGAGAACCGCCTGCCGCTGGCCGGGCTGGACTGGGCCGAACTGGCGCGCTGGAAGGCCGGCGTGGACGCGCCGGCGCTGGGCCTGCGCTGGAGATTCACGCGGGCCGGGTGCCGATGGACCGGCTTGCCGAACTGATGGGCCCCTTCACGGCCATCGTCGACGACATGCCCCAGGGCGCCGGCCCGTCGCTGCGCTTCGAACTGCAAGCCCACATCACCTGGTACGAGGAGATGGACCGCATCGGCAGCGAGCACTTCGTCGTCATGCTGGTCGACGGCAGGAACGAGGTGGCCGCGGTGTGCAACGCCCATTGGGACGCACGCTTTCCGGACCGGCTGTTCCAGGCCCTCACCGGCGTCACGAGACCGTGGCGCGGCAAGGGCCTGGCGAAGGCAATGAAGGCCGCCATGCTCGAGCTGGTGCACACACGCCATCTCGAGGTGCAGATGATCATCACCTCCAACGCCGAGATGAATGCGCCGATCCTGTCGATCAACCAGCGCCTGGGCTTCGCGGTGCACCGTTGCAACGGCCAGTACCAGCTGGACCGGCAGGCGTTGCGCGACTTCCTGGCGTTCAGGGCGACACCGGCCAGCCCGTCAACGAACGCGCACTGACGAACTCCCTCGCCATGCCGGTGAGCGGGTCGTCAAAGGCCAGCTTGCGCGCGAGCAATTGCATCGGCCGCGCCAGGTCGTCGGGGCCGAAGGGCTTGAGCACCGGGTAGATCTCGTCGTTGACGATCGGCATGCCGAGCGCGTTGCAATGCACGCGCAACTGGTGCTTGCGGCCGGTCACGGGCGACAGCCGCAGCCGCCCATGCTGCCCGCGCACTTCGAGCAACTCGATGTGCGTCTGCGAATTGGGCTCGCCAGGCGCCTCCTGCGTGCGCATGAAATGGGCGTCGGGCAACAGCCGGCTCTCATACGAAGCCGGCGCCGTGGCGCCGGACGGCCAATGCACGATGGCCTCGTATTCCTTGTGCATCGCACGATCGATGAACAGCCGCTGGTACTGCCCGCGCGAGGCCGGGTTGGCGGAGAACAGCACGAGGCCCGCAGTCGCCCGGTCGATGCGGTGCAGCGGCACCAGTGCGTCGATGCCGAGCGCCCGTTTCAAGCGCACCAGCAGGCTTTGCTGCAGGTACGGTCCGGAGGGCGTGACAGGCATGAAATGCGGCTTGTCCACGACGACCAGCTCGGCGTCTTGATGGAGCACCGTTTCGTACTCGGGCAGTTCGGGCTCCCTGCCGAGCGAGCGGTAGTAGAAAAGGCGCAGGCGCGGCTGGTAGCGCCGCGTGGGCGTGACCGGTTCGCCGCGCTCGTCGACCACCGTGAGCGCCGCGATGCGCTCCAGCCACGTACTGCGCGCGATCGCCGGAAAGCGCTCCACGAGAAAGTCCAGCATCGTCGGCCAGTCGCCTTCCGGCAGCGCCACCACGCTGGGCCCGACGCCGTCGCGCGTGGGCAAGGGCGCGACGGGGCGAGTCGATGGCGGGATGGGCATGGCGCCCACTCTATCGTCACATCGAGCGATCACCGCGCAGCCCACCGTCGCTTCATGGATGACGCCGCACGACAGCCGTCGTATCCTCATGCATCCACAGCTCCCGGGGAAAGCGATGATGAAGATTCTTCTGCCCATTGACGGCTCCGACGAGGCACTGGCCGCGGTGCGGCATGCGATCCGGCTCGTGGACGAAGGGCTGAAGGCAAGCTTCGTGGTGGCCAACGTGCAGGCGCCGGCCAACCTCTACGAGATGGTGTCGGCGCCCGACATCGGGGTGCTCGAAGAAGTGAGCACAAGCGCCGGCACGCACCTGCTGGCGTCGGCCGAGGCGCTGCTGCGGCACGCGGGCCTCGAGTTCGAAAGCGAGGTCGGCACGGGCGACCCGGGCCACACGCTGGTGGACATCGCGGAAGGCTTCGCCTGCGACATGATCATCATGCAGACCTCCGGCTCGAGCGACCTGCGCAGCGCGCTGGTGGGCTCGGTCTCTCATTCCGTGCTGCACGGCGCCGGGGTTCCGGTGATGCTGGTGAAGGCCGTCGGGGATTGATGGCTGCAGCCCCTCCCTGCGCGCTGCTCACGGCCGAGTTCATCGCGATGGTGAACCGGGGCGTGTCGACCGTGGTCGCATCGCGCGACGCGGCCTTGAGGCCGAGCCTGATGCGGGCCATGGGCAGTTCCATCTCGATGGACGGCACGCGCATCACCGTGTTCCTGGCGCGCAGCCAGGGCAGGCAACTGTTGCTTGACGTGGCGTCCACCGGGCAGATCGCAGTGGTGTTCAGCGACCCGGGCAGCCACCGCACCTTGCAGGTGAAAGCTGGCGCGGTCGAGCTTCGCAACGCCGATGCGGGCGACACGGCCCTGCTGCGACGCTACCTGCTCGCGATGGAGCGCGAGATCAGCGCCATCGGCTACCCGACCAGCGTGGTCGACGCCATGCTGGCCTGCCGGCTCGAGGACCTGGTGGCGATCAGCTTCTCGCCAGCCGCCGCCTTCGACCAGACGCCGGGCCCGCGCGCGGGCAGCGCATTGCCGGCGACGAACTGAACGCCCGGCGCACCGATGACGATCCACGCCACCATCGAGCTGTCCGCGATCCGCGGCTGCCTCGAAGGCATGGTGCCGTCGATGATGGCGACCTGCGCGCAGGACGGCACGCCCAATGTCGCCTATCTGTCGCAGGTCTGCTATGTGGACGATCGCCACGTCGCCCTGTCCTTCCAGTTCTTCAACAAGACGCGCCAGAACATCCTGGCCAACCCGCACGCGGCGGCGCTGGTGATGCATCCGCGTACCGCCGCCTTCTACCGGCTGCACCTGCACTACCTGCGCACCGAAACCAGCGGCCCGACTTTCGAGAGCATGAAGGCGCAACTGGCGGGCATCGCCTCGCACTCCGGCATGGCGGGCGTCTTCAAGCTGCTGGGCGCCGACATCTACGAGGTGCTGTCCATCGAATGCGTGGACGGCTCGCCGTTGCCCGCGCCACCGGCGCCAGCGATCGGCCTGCTGGGTGCGCTGCGCCGTTCGGCCGAGCGGCTGATGCGCTGCAGCGGCACCGACGAACTGCTGCAGGCCACGCTCGCCACCCTGCACGACCAGATGGACGTGCAGCATGCGATGGTGCTGATGCTGGACGCCAACGCGCACCGGCTCTACACGGTGGCCAGCGCGGGCTATGCGACCTCCGGCGTGGGCTCCGAGATCGAGATGGGCCACGGCGTGATCGGCGTCGCGGCACGCGAATGCACACCGGTGCGCATCAGCCACATGACCAACGCGGCGAGCTACAGCCACGCGGTGCGCAGCAGCATGCAATTGCTGGAGCCGGGCCTGGCGCTCGACACCGACATCCCCTACCCCGGCCTGCCCGAGCCGCACAGCCAGCTGGCCGTGCCGATCGTCTCGACCGGCCGGCTGCTGGGCGTGCTTTTCGTCGAAAGTCCGCTGGACATGCGCTTCGGCTACGAGGACGAGGACGCGATGGTCGCCATTGCCGGGCAACTGGGCGCCGCGCTGGAATTGCTGCAGAACGCCGCGGAACCGGCCGGCGAGACGCCTTCCGTGCAGGACGCCGCGCCGCCGCGCGCGCAGCCAGCGCCCGGCGCAGCCGCGCTGGAGCTGCGGCACTACCGGGTCAACGACAGCGTGTTCATCGACGGGCAGTACCTGATCAAGGGCGTGGCCGGCGCCATCCTGTGGAAGCTGCTGCGCGACCACGCCGGCCACGGCCGCAGCGAGTTCAGCAACCGCGAGCTGCGGCTCGACCCAAGCATCGGCCTGCCCGACGTGGCCGACAACCTGGAGGCGCGCCTGGTGCTGCTGCAGCGCCGGCTGGTGGAGAACAGTCCCCACATCCGCATCGAGAAGACCGGGCGGGGACGCTTTCGGTTGCGTGTCGAGCGGGCCGTGAACCTGGTCGAGATGGGCTGATCAACAGCCTTCGAGCGGTCCGCGTTCCACCGGTAGGCCGAGGCTCTTCATCAGCTTGGTCCATTCCTGCTCGCGCAGATGCGGTCGCACCAATCCGAGCGCCGCCTCGAAGGCCGGCGCGGGCGCATGGGCCTGCATGTCGCCCAGCATCGCGGCGCGCTGGGCCGGGTTGATCCACGGCACCATCCAGCGCACGGCGAACATCATTTCATGCGGCGGAATCGAGGCCAGCAGGGCGTTGTGGATGTCGATCAGCTCCGCGTCCGTGTAGCGCGCCCACAGCACCGCGTTGTGCGCCGTTTCCTCGATGTACATGTGCTCGTAGTTGTGCGAGACAAAGAGCGACAACCGGCCGTAGAGCGTCGCCGCGGCCCGCGCCCGGTCCTCCGGCGCGCATTGCAGAAGGGCCGTGACCAATTCCCCGAGCAAGCGGATGTCACGCTCGTGCTCTTCATGCTCATGCGCGATGACGCCGCTCGCGCCCGGCGCACGCGCCTCCAGTGCAGGATGGATGAACTCGTTCTCGTGCGCCAGGTGCGAACGGCAGAAGTCGAGCAGTTCCATCACGCGCTGCGTGGTCTGCGCCAGCTCCAACGCGTCGTCGCAGTCCATGCGGCCCACCGCCAGCAGCGTGTCTGCCATCAGCGCGCGCAGCCCCTTGTGAATGCCTGCATACAAATCGACGCGCGATGCATTTGCGGCCGCGGCCTGCGCCACTCGTTGCAGTTCGTCGAGGTCGTTCTTCATGGTGATCGGTCCTTCATTCAAGTGGGTGGAAGGCGGTGCCGGATGCGCCAGCCTTGAACGGAAGTCTAGGAACCGGCGCGCCGCAGCGCTGCTAAGAAATGCCTAAGGGATTACTCAGAATTTCTTAAATGGGCTTGGACGCCCAAGGGATTTGCGTGCCACGCCGTCAGCTTGTTGTCGTGCGTTCGGCATATGCTCGGGCAGGCTCGACCACGCACATGAATCCATCGACAGACTCGTTTGGCATCCCCGCCCCACCGCCCTGGAAAGCCGAGATGTGGCTGCGCTTTCGCAGTTTGTTCTGGCTGAAGCTCGTGGGCACCACGACCTTCACCTGGCTCTTTTTCATCGGCTACTTCCACCTGCTGCGCCATCCGGTCAATTCCGTGACGGAGATGCCGCTGACCGCGCTGGACCACCTGATCCCGTTCGGGCCGCAATGGCTGGGCGCGTACCTGTCGCTCTGGCTCTACGTGGGCGTTGCGCCCGGCTTGCAGCGCAACTTTGCCGAGCTTGTGGTCTATGGCCTCTGGGTGGGCGGGCTATGCCTGTCCGGCCTGGCCCTGTTCTACGTGTGGCCGACCGCGGTGCCCCCGCTGGCCTTCGACGTCTCGGGCTATGCCGGCTTTGCCATGCTGCAGGGCGTCGACGCGGCGGGCAACGCCTGCCCCTCGATGCATGTGGCGGCGGCCATGTTCACGGCCTTGCGGCTAGACGACGTGTTCCGGCAGGCGCGCACGCCGATCGCCTTCCGGCTGGCGAACGCCCTGTGGTTCATGGCCATCGTGTATTCGACGCTGGCGGTCAAGCAGCACGTGGCGCTCGACGCCCTCGCCGGCGCGCTCCTGGGCCTGGCTTTCGCGCTGCCCTCGTTGCACTGGCGTCCCACCCCCCATCGGATGGAAGCCCTCACGGTCTGAACGGATATCATCCGTCATCAATGACTAACTGGCCTCGCTCGGTGGCCACGCGATACAGGCATGAGTTCGCTGAAAGAATTGCAGGAACTGATCCACGAGAAGTACGGGATCGACACGTCCACACTCGACCCGAACACCTCCTTGCGCGACAAGGGATTTGATTCGCTGGCATTGGTGGAATTCGTGTTCGCGATCGAAGACAGGTTCGGCATCACCATGCCCGATGCCGACACCGACGTCGACACGCTGGCCAAGCTGGCCGATCTGGTCGACCAGCTCAAGGCCGCGCAGACAACGTGAACGTGCGGGTCGACGTCACCGGCCTGGGTGTGATGGCGCCGCATGGCGCGGACGCCCAGGCGATGTTCGAGGCACTGATGCGCGGCGAATCCGCGGTGCGACCAGTCTTTCCGGAACTGCCCAAGCCCGCCGCCGCAGCCACCGTGGCCTTCGACGAGACGCGCTGGTTCACCAAGCTGCAACTGGCCGGCGTCGACCGGGTCAGCCAGCTTGCAGTGGCCGCGGCCGACCTGGCCATGCGCGATGCGGGTTTGTCCGACGGCGGCAACGGAACCCATGTCGACCCCGAACGCATCGGCATCTACGCGGGTTGCGGCATGGGCGGAGCCACGGCGCTCGAGTCCGCCTACCGCAGCGGCGGACGTGTGCCGCCGCTGACCATCCCGGCCTTCATGCCCAACGCGCCCGCCTCGCACATCGCGCTGCGCCAGCGTGTGCAGGGGCCGGTGTTGACCTACTCCGTGGCCTGCGCCTCGTCCGCGATCGCCATTGCTGAAGCAGCCAAGGCGATACAGCGCGGCGAGATCGACGTGGCCATTGCCGGCGGCAGCGAGGCGCTGGTGGTGCCCGGCGTGGTGCTGGCCTGGCAGGCGATGCAGACGCTCGCCACCTTCCAGCCCGGCGAGGCGGCTTCGGCGGTGCGGCCTTTCGCGGCCGATCGCAGCGGCTTTGCGCTGGGCGAAGGGGCCGCGTTCATCGTGCTGGAATCGGCCGAGCGCGCCCGGGCGCGAGGCGCCCGCAGCTATGCGACGCTGGCCGGCTGGGGCATGAGCTGCGACGCCACGCACCTGACCAAGCCCGACGCCACGGGCCAGGCCCGCGCCATTCGCGCCGCGCTGAAACAGGCCGGGCTGCAGCCCCGGGACGTCGGGTACTGCAACGCACACGGCACGGCCACGCGCATCGGCGACGTGGTGGAGCGCGATGCGCTGGCTTCCGTCTGGGGTGAGGACGAGGCCTTTGGCGATCTGCGCGTGAGTTCGACCAAGGCCTTGCACGGCCACCTGCTCGGCGCGGCTGGCGCACTGGAAGCCGTGGTGACGGTGCTGGCGCTGCACCACCGAGCATTGCCGCCCAATGCGAACTGCGCCACCGTCGAGCCGGCATGCGGCGGCCTGAACCTGGTGCGCGAAGCCGGCGCCAACGCGCCGGGGCTGGAAGCGGCCATCAGCAATTCGTTCGCGTTCGGCGGGACGAACTCGGTGCTGGTGTTCACCAGGCAGTGATTTTCAGAGGATGTCGAGCGGGCTGAGCACGCCGCGCCCGGCCTTGTTGAGCACGTGCGGGTAGATCATGGTGGTGCTCACGGCACTGTGGCCGACCAGATCCTGGACCGTCCGGATGTCGTAGCCGGCCTGGAGGATGTGTGACCTGCCCCCTCCCGCCATGCCATTCATAACGAGGAAGTCCGGGGTTGGCGATGCGCTATGAGTCGACAGGGTAGCCAAAACTGCGCGCGACATTAAAGTCGGCGAACGAGCCACCCGCTGAGGACAGGAGCGTTTCCATCATGGCCAGAAAACTCATCGCATCCACATTCGCCTCGCTCGACGGAATCATGCAGGCGCCGGGCGGGCCGGAGGAAGACCCCACGGGTGGGTTCAGCCTTGGCGGCTGGATGTTCAGCTACGCGGACGACAGCATGGACATCTCCGAGGCAGGCTTCGACGGAAAGGATCGCGAGCTGGTGCTGGGGCGCAAGACCTATCAGATCTTCGAGGCGTACTGGCCCTACCAGCCAGACGACAACCCGATCGCGAAGACGCTCAATGCAGCAAGAAAGCATGTGGCTTCGCGCACGCTGACAACGCTGCACTGGAACAACTCGGTCCTGCTCGATGCAGACGTGGTCCCGGCGATCACCGCGCTCAAGGCCTCGCCGGGCCCGGACCTGCAGATGATCGGCAGCGGCGACCTGATTCAAACGCTGCAGGCCGCTTCGTTGATCGACGAGTACAACGTGTGGACCTTTCCGGTGGTGCTGGGACGAGGCAAGCGGCTCTTCGGCGAGACGGCCAGGCCATCGGCGCTTCGGCTTGTCCGGTCGAAGCTCTCGACGAGCGGCGTGGTGATGAGCACCTATTTGCCGAGCGGCGATATAGAGCCCGGTTCGTTCGCGAGCGCCGCGCCGAGCGAGAGGGAACTGGCTCGACGCGAGAGGATGGCGAAGGGGATCTGGTGAATCCCGACCCCGGCCCACTCCCGCGCGCGGGAGTGGGAGTGAAGGGAGTGAAGGGGGTGAACGCCCTCTTGCGCGGCCCGGTGCCGAACGCATACTTCCTTCGCGAATATCCGCACGCGAAGAAAGGATGGTCTGCATGCGCCTTCACAGGACAACCCTGGGTCTACTCATTGCCGTTGCATTCGTTGCCGGCATCGTCGTCGCACCGACGGCCCATCACCTGATCGGCGAGGCGCATGCGCAGGCGGCGCCGTTGCAGCCGATGGTGATCGACCTGATGGCGATCAAGCATGGCGACCTCCCCACAACGCCGCTGCCCGAGATGAACTCCAAGGGCCTGGTGAGCACCGACAACGCCACCATCGCGATCCAGTCCGGCAACGTCGCCAAGCACAACCATCCGAAAACCGACGAGATCCAGTACATCATCGAGGGAACCGGCGCGATGTGGCTCGGCAATGAACGCAAGGAGTTCAAGCCGGGCACGCTGATCATCATTCCCAAAGGCATGGCGCATGGCGGTTCGATCGTGACGAGCGGACCGGTCAAGGCGATTGCGATCAAGATACCGCCGCAGCCGAAGGACGACACGGTCTTCATGAACTGAGTCCCGCGCCATGCCCGACAGCGAAGCGCTGCTCGCGAGCCAATGGGTCGTGCGCATCGGATTGTTCCTGGTGGCGGCAATTGCCATGGCCGGGGGCACCTTGCAGATGGTGCTGGGCCAGCCGCACACCGAGCCACGGCTGGACAACGTGCACCGCTTCATGGCCGGGGTGTACTTCTCGACGGGGCTCATCAGCCTCTGGGCCGGCATCACGATCCGGCAGCAAGGAACCCTGGTCTACCTGCTGGCGCTGGGCGTGCTGCTGGCTGGTTGCGGGCGACTGCTGTCGATCAGCAAGGTCGGATTGCCGAAGCCGGCCGCGGTCTGGCTGGGCTATCTCATTCCGGAACTGGTGCTGCCCTTCGTCATCGCCGGTGCGCACTACGCCGGTCACGGAGTCTGAGATGTTCCCCACCGAAGTCCTCGCCGCCTACCTCTTCGCCGTGCTGCTGGTCGTGATCGCACCGGGGCCGGACAACATCCTCGCGATCAGCCGCGGGCTCAGCCAGGGGCGGGCCGCCGCGGTGCTTTCATCGATTGGCGCGGGGCTGGGCATCATGGTCCACACCACGGCCGCGGCGCTGGGGCTGACGCTGGTGATCCAGGCGTCGCCTGCGGCCTTCTGGGCGGTCAAATTGATTGGCGCGGCCTACCTGCTGTGGCTGGGGTTCAAGGCGCTGGCCTCGCGCAATCTGATCTCCTTCACGCCGGCCGCGCGGCAGAGCCTTCCGCGCGTGTTCGCGACGGGGCTTCTGTCGAACGTGCTCAACCCGAAGCCGGGGCTGTTCGTGCTGGCGTTCATCCCGCAGTTCGTCAGCGCGTCGCGCGGCTCGGTGACGGTGCAGATGCTGGTCTACGGCGCGATCTTCGCGGTGGTGACGGCCATCATCTTCTCGGTGCTGGGCAGCTATGCGGCCAGGCTGTCCGGATGGCTGGAGCGACGGCCGAAGGCGACGAGCTGGCTCAACTTCGGGGCGGGGGCGACGTTTGTCGCTTCGGGGGTGTCGATACTGGTGCTGGGGAATCGGCGCTGAGGGGCGCGGCGGCGGGGCATGCCCTCAATCCGGCCCTCTCCCGCAGGCGGGAGACGGGGTAGCCACCGTGCGCCATCACAAGCCCTCCCGGTCAGCAAGTGCACAGCAAAGTCGCGACCCATTCAGGGTCCGGTACATCACCCATTCGCGGTACATGAAAGCACGAGTGCATCACGCCTGATACACCGCGCCGCCATTGCGCCACGGAAAGTGACAAAAGTCACATGACCCCTATGCAGCCTGCACTCCTTCAAAGAGGACAGGACGACTAAATTTGCCCGCACCCAAGTCGCGCAACCGGCGCGAATCCACTTCGGAGCACGGCCCATGAAACTCTCTTCGCGCTTCCTGTTCTGGACGACCTGCATGCTGTCGCTGGTGGCAGCACTCGGCGCACTGCTGCATCCGATCCCGGCGGTCGCCGAAGACCGCACTTACCTGAACAAGGGCGAGATCCAGGAAAGCCTGGTCGGCAAGGCGATCCTGTCGAAGAACCTGCAGAGCGGCGCGGTGTCACATTGGGCCTACCACGCGGACGGCACGGTCGACGCGTCGCGCTCCGGCATGGGCAAGGCCAGCGGCACCTGGGCCATTCGCGACGACGGGCAGATGTGTGTGACGATGGTCAAGCGCACGGGCTGCCGCTACTGGTTCCGCAAGGGTGACACGCTGGCCAACGCGGACACCAATTCGCCTGGCGCGCCGGTCGTGGCGGAAGTGCTCTTCGAGTAAGGCGCTTTCAGGCGCCGGCCGGGCGCCAGAGGGCCAACAGCGACGGACCCGTGGCCGGGTCGGTGTCGCACGGGAAAGTGACAAGGCGGCGGCAACGGCACGCGATGCAAACGGAGGTCGCGGACGCCAAAATGCTGCCTGCTGCCGCCACCCAGGCGCTCGCGTCTGCGCGCGGCACAGTCACTCAACCCCTGAAAGCCGCCCATGCCCCGCCCCGTCCTCGACGAAGCCCACATCCACCCCGCCATCCGTACCAAGGTGGCCGAGAGCCGCCAGACCCTCGTGCGCGAGGTCGTGGCCGCGATCGCTTCCAACGACGTGGTCGTGGTGGGCATGGCGATGAACCCGCATCCCCGGAGAGCGCGCAAGGCGCTGGACCAGGCCGGGCAAGCCTACAAGTACCTGGAGTACGGCAGCTACCTGAGCCAGTGGCGCGACCGCAATGCGCTCAAGATCTGGACCGGCTGGCCGACCTTCCCGATGGTCTTCGTCAAGGGCGTGCTGGTCGGCGGCGCGACCGAGGTGCAGAAGCTGATCGACAGCGGCGAATTGAAGACCTTGCTGCAGCGCGGCGCGCCGAGTTGAGAGCGGGGGGATCGCGTCGAGATGGCAAAGCCACATCGACTCGAGAACCCCCAGCGCCGGGCCAAGCCCGGCCCGCCCCCATCAAGCGCTCGCGGCCTCCAGCCCAAGATAGGCACGTCGCAATTCCGGCCGCGCCATCAGCTCATCGGGCGGCCCGACCGCCACGATGCGCCCCTCTTCCAGCACGGCGGCCTGCTGTGCAATCGCCAGCGCCATGCTGACGTTCTGCTCCACCAGCAGGACGGAGATGCCGTCCTGGTGGATGCGACGTATCGCCTCGAACATGTCGAGCACGATGCTCGGCGCCAGGCCGAGCGAGGGCTCGTCGAGCAGGAGCAGCCGGGGCTGCGCCATCAGCGCGCGGGCGATGGCCACCATCTGCTGCTGGCCGCCGGACAGCGCACCGGCCGGCTGCGACAGCTTTTCGGCGAGCACGGGGAACAGCTCGCACACGCGAGCCAGCGAACGCGCACGCTCGCGCCGCGCCGCGGGCAGGTAGCTGCCGATCTCCAGGTTCTCGCGCACCGTCATCCCGGTGAACAGCCGACGCCCTTCCGGCACCAGCGCAATGCCCCGCGCGCAGAAGCGATGCGGCGCCAGCCGCGAGATGTCCTGCCCCTCGAACACCATGCGCCCGGCGCCGATGCGGTGCAGCCCGGCAATGGCATGGATCAGCGTGCTCTTGCCGGCGCTGTTGGGGCCGACGACGCAGAGCAGTTCGCCAGCGCCAATGCTCAGCGACACATCCCACAGCGCAACCGCCTGGCCGTAGGCGACGCGGATCGAATGCAGCTCAAGCATGGGCCGGCTCCGGGTCGAAGCCCGCTGCTGTCGGCAAACCCGCTTCCTTCGCCTGGCCGAGATAAGCCGCGACCACGGCGGGCCGCTGCATCACCTCGGCCGGCAGGCCTTCGGCCAGCACTTCGCCACGGTTGAAGATCACGACGCGGTCGCACAGCGCCATCACCGCACGCATGACGTGCTCGACGAAGACGATGGTCGCGCCCTGGTCGCGGATGCGCCGGATCAGCGCCACGGCCTCGTCGATCTCCGAAGGCGTGAGGCCGGACAGCACCTCGTCCAGCATCAGGATCCGCGGCCGCGCGGCCAGGGCGCGGGCGAATTCCAGGAACTTGCGCTGGTGCAGGTTGAGTTCGGCCGGCAACGCATGGGCCCGCCCGGTCAGGCCGGTGAAGGCCAGCCACTGCCAAGCCTCGTCCTCGGCCGCGCGGCGGTCCAGCGATGCGGCGCCGAACATCGCCGGCAGCGCCACGTTCTGCAGCACCGTGAGGTGCGCGAAGGGCCGCGGGATCTGGTAGGTGCGGGCCATGCCGCCATGCGCGATGCGGTGGGCCGGGATGCCGGAGATGCGCCGTCCCGCGAACTCGATGTTGCCCGCGCTCACCGCATAGTGGCCGCTGGCGACGTTGATGAAAGTCGACTTGCCCGACCCGTTGGGCCCAAGCAGGCCAAGGATCTCGCCCTGCCGCACTTCCAGGTCCACGCCGCGCAGCGCCTGCACACCTTTGAAGGACTTGTGCACGCCCTGTGCGCGCAACAGCACCTCGCCGGTCTGCGGCGCGGGCGATGCGGGCTGCGTCAGCGATCTTGCGGAGGCCATATCCGCTTCTGACACGGGTTGCGTCGTCGACATTGCAGCGACCTTGCGCCCCGCTGTCGCAGGCCCGCGCCGCGCCCCCCACCACTTCAGCGCCTGCCCCAGCAAGCCCTCCGGCATGAACAGGATCACGACGATCAGCACCAACCCCGTCAGCCCCTTGCCGATGACCGCGCTCTCGCTGCCGGTGAAGGCATAGAGCAGCAGCGTGATCGCGGTAGCGCCGACGATCGGCCCGGCCCAATGGCGCGTGCCGCCCAGCACCGCCATCAGGATGACGGTGAGCGGCATCGCGATGGTGAAGGTGTCGCCGGTCGTCACGTACGAGATGAACAGCGCATGCACGCCGCCCACCAAGCCGGCCAGCCCGCAGGAGAGCGCGAAGGCGCCCAGCTTGTAGCGGAAAGTGGGCACGCCCATCACTTCCGCCACGTCCTCGTCGTCATGGATGGCAAACAGGCCGGTGCCGAAGCGCGAGCCATGCACGACCAGCGCCGCCACCACCGCGAGCAGCGCGCCAGCCAGCGCAAGCAGGTAGAAGGTGCCCGATGCCGTCGGCCCGATCGCCGGCACCGCAACGCCGGCCATCGACACGCCCGGCCCGCCATCGATCGGCGTGTTGAGGATGATCGTGGCCACCACGAAGGTCGCGGCCAGCGTCAGCAGCGAGAACAGCTCCGCGCGAACGGCCTGCACGCGGAACGCGACGGCGCCAAGCAGCGAGCCGAACAGCGCGGCAGCCACGGCCGCTGCCGGCAAGGTCCAGAGGAAGGGCACGTCGAAGCGCGTCGCCAGCGTGGCCGTGGTGTACATGCCGATGCCGAAGAACGCGCCATGCCCGAAGGAGAAGTACCCCGAGTAACCCGAGAGCAGGTTCCACGAGGTCGCCAGCGCGATCCAGTGCAGCACCAGGTAGAGGATGGATTCATAGAAGGCGGGCAGGCGCAGCCACGGGACCACGGCCAACACCGCGCCCACGGCGAACAGCAGCAACAGCGAACGCCTCAAGCCACCCTCCCCGGCCGCGCCAGCAGCACGGCCATCAGCAGCGAGAAGGACACCAGCGGCGCCCACGAAGGCGCGGTGACGGCCATGGTGACCGCCTCCGTCACACCGATGATGCAGCCGGCGATGAGCGGCCCCAACGGCCGGCCCAGCCCACCCAGCATGACCGCCGCGAAGACCACGCCGATCCACGCGTAGATCTGCGAAGGCGACATCGTGTAGGCCAGCGCGATGCACACGCCCGCCACGCCGGCGAGCGCCGCGTTCAGGCCCGAGAGCATCAGGGCCAGCGCATTCTGGTTCACGCCGAAGGCCGCGGCGATCGGCGCGTCTTCCGCCGCGGCGCGCATCGCCTTGCCGAGGTCGGTGCGGCTCATCACGAGCCACACCGCGAATGAAATCCCGACGCCCAGGCCCAGCGTGATCAGTTCCGGCACCGGCAGGAACAGCGGTCCGAGCCGCAGCTTGTGCTCCGCGTAACTCGATTCGAGCTTGCGAAAGTCTGCAGTCCACACCCACTGGATCAGCGCTTCGATGATCACCGTCACGCCGAAGGTCACGAGCAGCGAGTTGAACGGACTCACGCGGAAGCGCGTCAGCAGCGCGTGCAAGGCCACCCCCAGCACGAAGAACAGCGGCACGATGATCGCGAGCGTGAGCAGCGGGTCCATGCCGAACCGGCTCGACAGCTCGTAGGTCAGGTACGCACCCAGGAAGGCCAGTGCGAAATGCGCCAGGTTGATCTGCCGCAGCAGGCCCCACGACAGGCTCAGGCCCAGTCCCAGCAAGCCGTAGAGCGCGCCGGTGAACAGGCCTGCAAGAACCGACTGGGCCAGCAGCGTGGCGCTGGGAAGGTTCATCCGGGCTCGGCTACGTGCTTCGGGTCACCAGCTTCGCGCCGGGCGCGGCCCACTCGGGCGGCCAGACCGTCACCCACTTGCCGTTCTGCACTTGCTTCACCTTGCTCAGGTCGGCGCCGAAGTTGCCGCGCTCGTTGAAGCGCAGCTTGCCCTGGATGGTGTCGACCTGGTTCGCCTTGAGCCAGGCGGCCATCGCCTTGTCGTCGATGCCCTTGGTGGCGACCACCGCCGCCTCGATGAGTTGCCAGGCGGTGAACGAGGCCGCGGCCTGCGTCTCGACGGTCGTGTCCGGCAGGTTGGCTTGCGTGGCACGCTCGCGGTAGACCTTCACGAACTCGGCGGCGGCAGGGTTGCTGGTGAACGGCGGATGGTCCTCGAAGATCGTCATCGAGAGCGCACCGTTGGCCTCCGGCGCCTTCAGCATCGGCGCCGGAGAAGGGAAGTGATAGAAGTGCAGGCGCGGCGCATAGTCGATCTTCTTCATCGCATCGAGCAGTTGCGTGCCCTCCAGGCCGATCGCGCCGGTCCAGATGAAATCCGGGTTCGCTTCCTTGATGCGCCCGGCGATCGGGCCGTAGTCGCGGTTGCCGAAGTCCCATTCGAGGAACAGCACTTCATTCAGTCCGCGCTGCTTCGCCACCTCGCGCGCGCCCAGCGCAACGAAGTGCACCGACGGGAACTTGCTCGTGACCACCGCGATGGTCTTCGGCGGCTGCGCCGTCTTGTTGAGCGCGTCCAGCACCAGCGCCGGCAAGGTCTTCTCCGGGTCCGGCCCGATCGACCAGGCCGGGAACTGTTGCGCGTACTTCGCCAGGTTCGGGATGCCGAAGGTGTGGTGCACCAGCGTCTTGTTGTAGCGCTCCGCCACGCCCATCGCCGCCAGGATGTTGCCCGTCGCGTAGGGGCCGATCAGCAGGTCGACCTTGTCGGAGGTGACGAGTTGCTCGTAGAGCGTGCGCGCCAGGTCGGTCTTCGACTGGTCGTCCTTCAGCACCCATTCCACTGGCCGGCCGAGCAGGCCGCCGCGCTTGTTGAGCCCGTCGACATAGATCTCGCCAGTGAGCTTGTGCACCAGGCCCGTCGCCGACAGCGGTCCCGTGAGCGCCAGCGTGCCGCCGATGCGAATCGGCGCGCCCGCGGGCTGCGCCCCGGCGTTGCCCCCGAGCAGCGAACTCGCGCCGAGCGCGCCGATCGAGCCGGCAGCGGCCACGAATGAACGACGGTCCATGGTCATGCTTGTCTCCTTGAAATGGGGGAATGCGGCCTGTTCGACCGCGCGGGCTTCAGCCCTGGATCTCGAAATTGGTGACGAACTCTTCCGGCACCTTCGGACCCCAGGCGTAGAACGAGTCCTCCGGCGGGTGGTCCGCCGAGGTCCAGTCGAAGTCGCCGGGCACGTAGTCGATGTCGAAGGAGTACTCGGCGTAGCTGCCCCACGGGTCACGCACGTAGTAGAAATAGTTGGAGCCCAGCACATGCCGGCCCACGCCCCAGCCCTCGGTGTGGCCAGCCGCAAGCATCTGCTCCATGCCGCGCCCCACCTCGTCGACGCTGCCCACGTCCCAGCTCGAATGATGCAGGCCCGGTCCGTTCGACTTGGCCATCGCGATCATGTGATGGTCGCTGCCATGCGCACCATGCAGGAACACGATGATGTCGGCCGAGCGGTCGGAGACGCGCAGGCCCAGCGCCTTCTCATAGAAGTCCGCGGCGGCGGCGACGTCCGGCGAAAACAGCAGCACATGCGACAAGCGGCGTGGATGCACCTTGGGAATGCGCGAGCGCGCGAGCGATGCGCCCGTACCCACCGGCACCGGGTCCGCCACGATGGGTGTGCTGCGCGCATCCGCCATGCTCTTCGGCCCCACCACGACCTGCACCGGAAAGCCGTCCGGATGCATGAGCCAGAGGCCTTCGTCGTTGCCCAGTGGATGCGGCGCGCAGGGCGGGAGTTTCAGTTCATCGATGCGTGCGGCGATGGCGTCGAAGTCCTCGGCAAAACAGGCAAAGCGCAGGTACTGCAGCTTCTTCGGCCCCGGCGCCTGGAAGACTGACCCCCACGTGTGCGGATGGCCGCAGGTGCGCAGGTCGAGCTGGCCGTTCGTACGCCGCAACTGCAGGCCGAAGGCATCGTAGAAGCGCACCGCCGTGTCGAGGTCCGGCACGGTGAAGACGAAGCGGTCCAGCGAGTGGACGCCGTGGACGCTGGCGCGTTCAGCGGACTTCTGTGTGCGTAGCTGGAGACCTGTCATCTGCCTCTTCCCGGTGGTCGCGCCCACCTCGATGAAAACAATTTGATTCGCCAATCAAACTATATCGACGGGAAGTTTTGGGATGGCTAGGGTTAACAATTAGCAACAGTAGTGCCCGCAGCCCCGATGTGGGACGCCGGTTTTCCATCGTCGGACGCGCGACAACACGGCGGGGCCGCCTCACCCAAACCTGTACGTTCACGTATATGTTGTGCTAGACTTGCTCCCGCCAGGAGCGAATCGGCCATGCCCATCAAGGAAGCAGCCCCACCCGTCACCGTCCGTGAAGCCGCAGCCCGGCTCGGCGTAACGCCGCGCACCCTCAAGTACTACGAGGAGCGCGGGATCGTCGTGCCCATGCGCAGCGAAGGCCGCTACCGCCTCTACGAAGCGGCCGACCTCGAGAAGCTCGCGCGCGCATTGCGCATGAAGTCGCTGGGCTTCTCGCTCACCGTCATCACCGCGATGCTCCAGCAGCCCGTGGACGAAGCGCCGGAAGGTGGCTCGTCGGCGCTGTCCGAGGCGTCGCTGCGCAAGCTGCACGACACGCTCGGCGAACAGATCGCCGCGCTCGATGCCCGCATGGCGCAGGTCCGCCGCGAACTCAAGGAAGCCTCCGCCTTGCACGCGCAACTCCAGCGCGACCAGCAGTACGTGGAGCGCCGCCTCGCAGGCGAGGCGCCGGCAGCCGCGCTGGCGCATCTCCGCCGCGGCGGGCCGGCGCGATGAAGCCGCAGCGCATCAGCGCCTCATCGGCGATGCCGTGGGCGATCGGCCTCGTGGTCGCGCTCGATTACTTCGACGCGGCGCTGTTCGCCTTCTTCGCGACCTACATTTCCGCGGGCGTCAACGCGTCGCCCGAGGAACTGGTCTGGGCCTCCAGCGCCTACGCCCTGTTCGCGGTGCTGGGCATCCTGCAGCAACATGCGTGGGTCGAACGCATCGGCTACCGCCGCTACCTGGCCATTTGCATGTTCATGTTCGCGCTCGGCGGCTTCGGCGCCGCGCTGTGCGACAACTCGGCGCAGCTCACGCTCGCGCGGTCGCTGCAGGGCTACTTCATCGGCCCGATGCTCGGCGCCTGCCGCATCCTGATCCAGAACAACCTACCCGCCTCCGGCCGACCCAAGGCCCTCAAGTCGCTGATGACGCTGGTCGTCTTCGGCGGGGGGCTCGCGCCGATCCTCGGCGCCTGGCTGGTGGCCGGCTTCGAATGGCGCTGGCTGTTCGTGTGCACCGCCATCCCGGCCGTGGGCGTGGGGCTGCTGGTGCTGTGGTCGGTGCCTGACGTGGGCGATGTGCCTTTCCAGCAGCGCACCGAGCCCCACCATGTGGCCTTCCTGGTGTTCGCACTGGCGCAGGCCGCGCTGCAAGTGGTGCTGACGCGCACGCACTTCGAGTTGTTCTCCGGCTCGCCGGCCATGGTCGGCATGGCCATCGCAGGGCTGGCCGGGCTTGGCTGGTTCGCGGTCCAGCAGTGGACGCATCCCGCGCCGATCATTCGCATGCGAACACTGCAGAACAAGACCTTCCAGGTGGGCCTGGCGCTGTACGTCGTCTACTACTACCTCTCGACGGCCTTCAGTTACCTGCTGCCGCGCCTGATGGAAGGCGGCTACGGCTACACGGTGAGCGAAGCGGGCTACCTCACAGGCACGATCGCGCTGGTGACCGGCTTGCCGCTGTTCGTCTACCTGCGCTACGCCTCGCGGCTCACGCGCAAGAAGTGGCTGATCGTGGCCGGCTTCGGCGTCGCGGCCGTCGCGGGCTTCTGGATGGCGCACCTGTCGCCCGAGGCCAGCGAGGTCGCGCTCGTCGGGCCACTGGTGCTGCGCGGCCTCTTGATGCTGTTCATCGTGCTGCCCGTGGCCAACCTCACCTTTCGGCAGTTCGCGGGCGAGGAGTTCGCGCACGGCTACCGGCTGAAGAACCTCATGCGGCAGCTTGCCATGTCATTCGCCACGTCGAGCGTGATCGCGTTGCAGCAGCATCGGCTGGCGGTGCACGAAGTGCGGCTGAGCGAGACGACGACGCCTGCGAACGCGAATTTCATGCAGGCCGTCGATGCGCTCACGCGAGGCTTCGAGGCCTCGGGACATGCCGTGTCGCAGGCGCATGCGATGGCGCTTGGCACCTTGCAGCGCTTGCTTGAGCAACAGGCGACATTCATGGCCTCGATGGACGGCTTCACCGCGATCGCGGCGATCGCGCTGGCGGCAGGGCTGTTTGCGGCGTGGCAGCGACGCATCGACTGACGACTTCGCAATCAAACGCATAACTGCGTTGGATCGCCTTGCCGTGCTACAGCACTGTCTGCGGCGCTCCGCCTTGTTCTGCGCTTGATTGCAAAGTCGTATGAACTCCTGAGCTTTCGGCAGGTGTCGGTCCCGGCCGAAGCTCACCTCTTGTGAGGATGGCACCGCAACCCGCCATGGATGTAATGGCCGCATGGAGCCTGATTCCAGCAAGACCCTGCGTCGACTGGCAACTGTTGCCGGCCTGGCCTTGCTGGCTGGCTGCGCGCACGTGTGGGTCGACAGCGAAGGAAACCGGCACATCGTGGGTGCGATGGTCCTGACGCTCCCGCCGATGAATCCGCAGGCTGCGGCAGAGACCCTGAACGTGCGCACGGTCGGGCTGACGTGGACCCAGGCAGAGGCCGGCAACGCCCTCGTCCTGGGATACGGCGACACCACGCTCGGCTTCCTGCGCAACGACGTGTGCGTTGCACCGGTACGGGCGGCTCACCTGGAGACATCGCGATGAAACGCCTGCATGCCCTTCCCGGCCTCCTGGTCTCGCTGTTGCTGGCAGCCTGCGCCACCGGACCCGACACCGTGGTCTTCGTGACCAAGTCCTCGCTCGCCATCGATGTCGAGCAGACACCTCCCGCCGCCAGCATCGCCTACGACCGCGTCGAGGGCTACTTCGGCCCCCGCTACGACACCAGCGCCGTGCCGCCCGTGCTGGCAACCTTCACCACGAACGGCAAGCTCCTGGACCGGCAGGTGAAGCAGGTCTACGCGACCGGCGACGCCGCCCGGGTGTTGGCCAACCCGAACGTGAAAACTTCGCCGGACCCGGCGCTGACAGGCAACTTCAAGCCGATGTTCTTCGGCACCTCGACCACCCTCGGGCTGAAACTCGGCTTCGAAGCCAGCGGCAGCACGTCGACCTTCACCTTGGGCTACAAGCGCAAGGAACTCTCGGTCATTCCGGTGACCGACGGCGCCTTCCCATCGGTCCTGGCGACACTGCAGTCCGATGTGGACGGCACGTCGGCACAGGCCACGCAGTTCGGCGCGGGCCAGTTGTTCGCCACCGGCAGCGTCGCCACCGATCTCGCGCGACAGCCTGAAGTGCGCAGGATGTTCATGTCCAAGGCCAATTCCGCACTGGATGCCTATCGGCTGGAAGAGCGCACGCAGAGCCGGGCTGCGCTGGTCACCTTGAGTTGCCTGGCCAGCCTTGGCGACGCGCAATTGCCCAAGGTATGGAACAACGCGGACGCACTCGGCGTGCTCGACAAGGAAGCAAAGGTCGGCGACTTCGCCACCATGACCCCGGCCGCAGCCCGCAACAGGTACACGATGTTCCTGGTGGAAATCAACGCCGATTCGCCAGACACCACCCTGCGCATGAACCTGCACCGCCAATACGTCTGCGGGCTCGCCGGTCGTCCATCCCCTGCGTAGAAGGAGCTCCCATGAACCGCAACATCCCCTGCGAAGACTGCGCCGACAGGACGCTGGACACCGAGCAGATCGGCTTTCACGTCACCGGCTGCGCCCCGGACCCCGCACGGCCGGGCCGCTGCATCCTGACATTCGAAGAAGTCGCCGCATCGGCTGCGGCTGCGACCGCCCCGGCCCCCGCACAGGCTGCCCCGGCGGCCGGCGTGACCGCCGCCATCACACCCACGCAGGCGGCTGCGGCCAAGGCCATCGTCAACATCTTCGAGACGGGCGAAGTGCTCGGCGACTACGGCAACGTGACGCTGATTGCCGGCGACACCGGCCACCTCACCTTCGGTCGCTCGCAGACCACGCTGGGCTCGGGAAACCTGGCGCTGCTGCTGCAGAAATACTGTGCGAACCTGGGCGCCCGGTTCGGCGCGCGACTCAAGCCGTCGCTGCCGCGCTTCGTGGCCATCGACCATTCCCTGGACAACGACCTCAAGTTGCAGAACGTGCTGCGTGCCACCGCCGACGATCCGGTCATGCGCGAGACGCAGGACATCTTCTTCGACCAGACCTACTGGCAGCCCGCGTTGCGCGCGGCCGGCAAGCTGGGACTGAACAGCCCGCTGGCGACCACCGTGGTCTATGACGGCTTCGTCCATGGCGCGTGGGCTGCCATGCGCGACCGCACCACGCAGTCTGCCGGCGCACCGGACGCCATCGGCGAACGCGCCTGGATCACCGCGTACGTCGCCACCCGGCGAGACTGGCTCGAGAACAATGTACGCGCGGACTTGCGCCCCACGGTCTACCGCATGGACGCCTTCAAGCGCCTGATCGACCAGGGCTTCTGGGCGCTCGGGCTGCCGCTGCTGGTGCGCAGCCAGGAAATCTCGGCGGCGACCCTGGCCGCGATGCCGCCGGGCTGCTACGACGGTCCGCACCCGGGATCGCGGCCGATCGCGCTGCAGGCGCCGTTGGCGCGCGGGCTGGACGTGCGCCTGGTGCAACTCGGGCTCTCCGATCGCGGTGTCGATATCCACGCCGACGGTGTCTTCGGCCAGACCTCTGCCAACCTGGTCAAGACCTGGCAAGCGCAGAACGGACATCCGGCCAATGGCGTGCTCGACGCGGCCATGATCGGCGAACTCACTACCTGAACGCGCGAATTTCCCATCACCCTGAAGAAGAAGGAAGGATTGCGCCCGTCGACAGCGCGGGCGCCATCGCGAATGCGGCGCCAGCGAAGCGCGCCGCCTCCACCCGGCGCGCACTCACGGCGGCCCCGGGCGACTGAGCGCACCGCGCGGCGTGCAATCCGGGCGCCGGCGCCCGGCTGCCCCCGGAGAAGGTCCTGATTCCTTCCCACGTCGAGCAGCGCGAAGTCACTTGAACGATGATGGCTCCCTCGACCGGAGTCACCATGAAGAAAAGAGCCTTCCAATTCGCCGCGGCTTGCGTGGCGCTTGCTGCCTTGCTCGGTTGCGCCGCGCCTGCGTTGCAGGTCACCGAGGTCGGCAGCTTCCATGTCGGCGGCCGCGCGGTCACGCTCTCGGGCCTGCCGGAGAAGGAACTGACCTTCACGCCCGGCGCACCGCCGCTCAAGCTCAATCCGAATGGCGACTTCGAGGTCGAGGCCCTCTATGCGCGGTACACGCGGCTGGCCAACCCGAAGGCAAGGTACCCGTTGCTGCTGTGGCACGGCGGCGGCCTGGCCGGCACCACCTTCGAGACCAAGCCCGACGGCAAGCCCGGCTGGGAGAGCTACTTCCTGCGCGCCGGCTACGACGTCTACATCAGCGACGCGGTCGAACGCGGCCGCGCATCGTGGGCGCGCTACCCGGAGATCTTCAAGAGCGAGCCCTTCTTCCGTCCGAAGAAGGAAGCCTGGGAACTGTTCCGCATCGGCGACACCGATTCCTACAACACCGACCCGGCACAGCGCACGGCCTTGCCGGGCACGCAGTTCCCGATTGCCGCCTTCGACCAGTTCACCAAGCAGTCGATCCCGCGCTGGGGCACCAACGATGCGGCCACGCAGGCCGCCTACGACGCCTACGTCGACAAGGTCTGCCCGTGCGTGATCGTGGTGCACAGCCAGGGCGGCAACTTCGCGTTCAACTCGGCGTTGAAGTACCCGGACAAGGTCAAGGCGCTGGTGGCGGTGGAGACATCGGGCTCGCCCAACCCGGACACCTTCGACTTCGCGCGCGTCAAGGGCGTGCCGATGCTCTGGGTGTGGGGCGACAACCTCGGCAAGTTCCCCTTCTGGGGACGCATCGCGGCCCAGCAGGAGAAGTTCCGCGGCAACCTGATCGCGGCCGGCGGCATCGGCGACCGTATCGTGCTGCCCGACCTGGGCATCAAGGGCAACACGCACATGCTGATGATGGACCGCAACTCCGACCAGATCGCCGGCTTGATCGACCAATGGCTCGTCAAGCAGGGCATCAAGCCCTGAATATCAAGCCGGCGCGACCGCCGCCAGCCGCGGCACCGCCTCGATCAGCTTCCGCGTGTAGGCATGCTGCGGATCGCCCAGCACGCGGTGCGTCTCGCCGTACTCCACCACCTCGCCGCGCTGCATCACCGCGATGTGGTCGCACATCTGCCCGGCCACCCGAAGGTCATGCGTGATGAACACCATCGCCAAGTGAAACTGCTCGCGCACCTGCGCAAACAACTCCAGCACCTGGGCCTGTACCGACACATCGAGCGCTGACACCGGCTCGTCGGCCACCAGCAGTTCGGGCCGCATTGCCAGGGCGCGGGCAATGCCGATGCGTTGCCGCTGTCCGCCGGAGAACTCGTGCGGGTAGCGTTCCGCCGCATCGGCGCGCAGGCCGACGAGCGCCAGCAGCTCCGCCGTGCGCTTCATGGCTTCCGCCTTGTCCACGCCCTGCGCGATCGGCCCGCCCGCAATCGCCGCGCCGATCCGATGGCGCGGGTTGAGCGAGGCATACGGGTCCTGGAACACCATCTGGATCTTGCCGCCCGCCTCGCGCCGGAAAGCCGGCCCCCGCGGCAGCGGCTTGCCGTTGAACAGGATCTGCCCGCTGTCGTATGGCGCCAGGCCGACGAGGCAGCGGCCCACGCTCGACTTGCCGGAGCCGGATTCGCCCACGATCCCCAGCGTCTCGCCGCGTCGCAGGGCGAAGCTGATGTTGCGCGCCGCCTGGACCGAGCGCCCCTTCTTGAACAGGCCGTTGCCGGACCGGTAGGTCTTGCACAGGTCCACCACCTTCAGCACGTCGGCCACCTCGCCGCCGGGCGTGGCGCGCTCGGCCAAGCCCGTGGGAATCGCCGCGATCAGCTTGCGTGTGTAGGGGTGTGCCGGCGCGTCGAGCACCTGCCGCGCCGGACCCGATTCGACCACCTGCCCGGTCTGCATGACCACCACCTGGTCCGCGATTTCCGACACCACGCCAAAGTCGTGCGTGATGAAAAGGATGGCCGTGCCGCGCCGTTGCTGCAGCTCGCGCATCAGCTTCAGGATCTGCGCCTGCGTGGTCACGTCGAGCGCGGTGGTGGGCTCATCGCAGATCAGCAACAGGGGGTCGAGCACCAGCGCGCAGGCGATCATCACGCGTTGCCGCTGGCCGCCGGAGAGGCGGAACGGGAAGGCGTCGATGATCAGTTCCGGCTCGGGCAGCCCCACGTCGGCCAGCGCCGCCAGGATGCGGCGCCGCTTCTCCTGCGCCGCCACATGGCCGTGCGCATCGAAGACCTCGCCGATCTGGTCGCCGATGCGCATGACCGGGTTCAGGGCCGTCATGGGTTCCTGGAACACCATGCCGATGCGCCGCCCGCGCAGTTCGCGCATCTGCTCCTCGCTCAGCTTCAACAGGTCCACGCCTTCGAACAGCACCTGGCCGGCCACCGGCTGCACGTGCGGCCTGGGCAGCAGCCCCATGACCGAGTTGGCGATCATCGACTTGCCCGACCCCGACTCGCCGACCACGCACAAGGTCTGCCCGGGCATCACCGACAGGCTTGCCTCCGTCACGGCCAGCGCGCGGTCGGCGCCCCTGGGCAGCGAGATGCTCAGCCCGATGACTTCGAGCACCGGTTGCAGGACCGGGTTGGCTGGTTTGCCGCTCATTTGCTCCTCCCGTCCAGGCGCGAGTTGAGGCCATCGTTGAGTCCCTCGCCCACCAGGTTCAGCGCCAGCACCGTCAGCACGATCGCCGCCCCCGGAAACACCGCCATCCACCAGGCCTGGCGCAGGACCGTGCGCGCCGCACCCACCATATAGCCCCAGCTCATCTGGTTGGGGTCGCCCAGGCCGAGGAAGCTCAGGCTGGACTCCAGCAGGATCGCCGTCGCCACCATCAGCGAGGCCATCACGATGATCGGCGACATGGCGTTGGGCAGGATCTGCGTCAGCATGATGCGCGGCGTCGACTCGCCGGCCAGCACGGCGGCCTGCACGAAGTCGCGTTGCCGCAGCGTCAGGAACTCCCCGCGCACCAGCCGCGCCACGGGCGGCCAGGAGACGATGGCGATCGCGGTGACGATCGAATACACCGAGGGCTGGAAGATCGCGACCAGCACGATGGCCAGCGCAAAGCTGGGCACCGACTGGAACAGTTCGGTGAAGCGCATCAGCCCCACGTCGACCCAGCCGCCGAAATAGCCCGCCAGCGCACCCACCGTCACGCCGATGAGCAGCGCGACCACGGTGGAGACCAGGCCGATCAGCAAGGAGATGCGCGCCCCGTAGACCACGCCCGCCAGCACGTCGCGCCCCAGCGCATCGGTGCCCAGCGCCAGGCCGGGCTCGCTCCACGGGTGCAGGAACGGCTGCTCGACCATGGCCCACGGGTCGTTCGTCGCAAGCGATGGTCCGACCAGCGCGACCACAGCCACCAGCGCCAGCACGGCCACCCCGATCACCGCGCCCTTGTTGCGGCGAAAGCGCCGCCAGAATGCACTGTTCATTTCAGATCTCGATGCGTGGATCGACCAGCGTGTAGACGAGGTCGGTGATGAGGTTGAACAGCACGGCCATCGCGGCCGTGACCAGGAACACGCCCAGCAGCAGGCTGTAGTCGCGCTGCAGCAGCGCATCGAACATCAGCCGGCCGATGCCCGGCCAGGCGAACACCGTCTCGGCCAGCACCGCCCCGCCGATGAGCCCGCCGGCCTGGATGCCCGCCAGCGTGACGACCGGCAGCAAGGCGTTGCGCAGCACATGCGCGCGCAGGATGCGGTTGGGCCGCACGCCTTTGGCACGCGCGGTCTTCACGAAGTCCATCTGCGCCACTTCGAGCATCGAGGCACGCGTCATGCGCGCATACACCGCCATGTAGAACAGGGCCAGGGTGAGCGCGGGCAGTACCAGGTGCTTGCCGATGTCGAGGGCCAGTGCCAATCCGCTCAAGCCCGCGCCGACGGTGCTGAAGCCGAAGCCCGGCAGCCAGCCGAACTGCACCGAGAACACCAGCACCGCCATCAACGCCAGCCAGTAGGGTGGCATCGCGTAGAAGACCAGCGCGACCACGGTGATGGCGCTGTCTACCCACGTGCCGACCTTCCGGGCAGACAGCGCGCCGAGCGTCACGCCGAACAGCAGCGACAACACAAAGGCGCTGCCCGTCAGCAGCAGCGTTGCGGGCAACCGGTCCAGGATCAGGTCCAGCACCGGCTGTTGCTGCCGATAGGAGAAGCCCAGGTCCAGATGCAGCACCTTGCCGACATAGGTGGCCAGTTGCGTGGTCATCGGCTGGTCGAGCCCGAACTGCTCGCGCAACTGCGCCACGAACTGCGGGTCGGTGGCACCGGCCTCGCCCGCCAGCACCGAGGCCGGGTCGCCGGGCGCCGCGCGCACCAGCATGAAGTTGACGATGGCGATCAGCAACAGCGCCACCATCCCCTGCAGCACGCGCGTGAGCAGGAACTGCACGCGCTTCATCTGCGGCCTCCATCAGGCCGCCGGTGTGACTGCTGCGTCATCACGAGACGGACGCGCCGCCCAGGCTGTCGTTGAGGCCCACGCCGGAGCTGATGAAGTCCTTGACCTTGGTGCGGTAGAGCGTCGGAAAGTTGATCTCGTAGAGCCAGGCCACGGGAACGTCTTCCAGCAGGATCTTCTGCACCTCGAGGTAGATGGCCTTGCGCTTCTCCGGGTCGACCTCCTTCGCGCCGCTGTCGAACAGCGCATCGACCTTCGGGTTTTCGTAGCCCTCGACATTGTTGAAGGGCGAGCCCTTGGCAATGTTGCCGGAGGTGTAGTTGCGCGCCACGCCCAGCGCCGGGTCCCCGTACTGGTAGAGGAAGGTGAAGGCCAGGTCGTAGTCCCAGTCGTTGAGCTTCTGGTTCCAGCCGGCCACGTCGGTCGCCGACATCTCGATCTTGAGGCCGGCCTGCAACAGGTTCTGCCGCACGATCTCGGCGGAGCGGTTCCAGGTCTCGCCATAGGGAATGGGCAGCAGGCGGATCGTCTCGCCCTTGTAGCCGGCCTCGGTCAGCAGCTTCTTGGCGGTGTCGATGCTGCGCGGGTACTTCGGAACGTCGGCGCTGTAGAACTTGACGCTGCTGTTGAACGGGCCGGTCGCGGGCTTGGCGAAACCCTGCCACGCCACCTTGCACAGCGCCTCGCGATCGATGGCGTGCATCAGCGCCTGGCGGAACTTGACGTTGTTCATCGGCGCCTTGCGGTTGTTCACCCAGATCCACGACTGCGGCGCGAAGAACTCCCAACCCTTGGTCGTGACGGCGCAGCCCGGCAGCTTGGCCAGCCGCTGCACGTCGAAGTACTCGACCGCCCCGCCCGGCACCAGGTCGATCTTGCCGGACTCGAAGGCCGCCGCGCGCGCGCCCGCATCCGGGATCACGTGGAAGTACACGCTCTCGACCATCGGCTGGTCCTTTACGTGGTACTTGTCGTTGGCCACCAGGTGGATGTACGAGCCCTTGACCCACTCCTTGAACTGGAAGGGGCCGGTGCCGATCGGCTTGGCGTTGGCAGGGTTGGTGAGGAAGTCCGTGCCGTCGTAGATGTGCTTGGGCACCATCGGCATGCCGGCGGCATCGAAGATGTAGAGGAAGGGCGCGAACGGGTACTTGAGCTTGAACTCCACCGTGAGCGGATCGATCGCCTTGATGCTTTCCACGGCCGCGAGGTTGTTGCGCAGGCGTGCATGCGTCTTGCGCAGGAACACGTCCGCGGAGAACACCACGTCGGCCGAGGTGAAGGGCTTGCCGTCATGCCAGGTGACGCCGGGCTTGAGCTTGAAGGTGAAGACCGTGCCTTCCTTGTTCACCGTCCAAGACGTTGCCAGCGCGGGCATCGGGTTGATCTTGTCGTCGTAGCGCAGCAGGCCTTCGTAGATGTTGCTGGCGACCAGCGCGGCGGGCCCGTTCTGCGTGATGCCCAGCATCAGGCCGGGCGGCTCGGGCTGCACCACCGCATTGATCACGCCACCGCGCTTGCCGGCGGCCAGCAGGTGCAATGGAACGCCGGCGAGCGTGATGCCGGTCGCCGCGGCGGCGCCGAGTTTGATGAGATTGCGTCGTTGCATGGGGATGTCCTCCTTGGGGGCTCTGGGTGGTTTGTCTCTGGTTTTAAGAATGAAGCGTCTAGGCGCTCTTGCGCTTTGCACGCTCGCCGAATGACCGGGCGAGCCGCACAAAATATCGCACGCCGACCGGGATGAGTTCGTCGTTGAACTCATAGCTGGCGTTGTGGAGTTCGCAGGGCCCTGCCGCCCTGCCGTCGATGCTCTGGTCTGCCGCGCCATTGCCGATGAAGGCATAGCAGCCCGGCCTGGCCTGCAGCATGAAGGAGAAGTCCTCCGAGGCCATGGTCGGCTCGCAGTTGACGATGACGTTGTCTGCGCCGACGACCTGGGTGGCGACCTGCGCGGCGTAGTCCGCTTCGAAGGCGTCGTTGACGGTCGGCGGGTAGCTGCGGAAGAAGCTGCTTTGCGCGGTGCAGCCGAAGGTGGCAGCCGCGGTGCGTGCGACCTCGTCGATGCGCTTCTCGATGGCGTCCGTGACTGCGCGGTCAAACGTGCGCACCGCGCCGCTGAGCCATGCCGAGCCGGGCACGATGCCATCGGCGTTGCCCGAATGGATCTGCGTCACCGACAGCACCGCGCTGTCGATGGGCCGCAAGCGCCGCGAGACGATGGTCTGCAGCGACAACGCGATCTGCGAGGCTGCGAGCAGGGCATCGGCGCCGTTGTGCGGCATGGCCGCGTGGCACTCGGTTCCCTGCACCTGCACCTTGAACAGGTTGCTCGACGCCATCAGCCCACCCGGGCGCAACGCAATGCTGCCTTGGGGCAGGCCGGGCCAGTTGTGCACGCCGAACACCGCATCCACCGGGAAGCGCTCGAACAGCCCATCCTCGATCATGGCCCTGGCGCCCGCGCCGCCCTCTTCCGCCGGCTGGAAGATGAAGTGCACCGTGCCGCTGAATTCATCGCGATGCGCGGCGAGGTAGCGCGCGGCCCCGAGCAGCATCGCCATGTGGCCGTCATGCCCGCACGCGTGCATGACGCCGTCGTTGCGCGAGCGGTGCGCGAAGGTGTTGGCCTCGTGGATCGGCAGCGCGTCCATGTCGGCGCGGAGGCCGATGGCCGTCGTGCCCGGGCGGCCGGCGAGCGTGCCGACGAGGCCGGTCTTGCCGATGCCGCGCGTGACTTCGACGCCCCAGGATTCGAGCGCTTCGCAAACGACTTGTGCTGTCTGGTGGACCTCATAGCCGAGTTCGGCGCAGGCATGAAGCCGGCGTCTCAGTTCGCGCACCGGCGCGACATCGATGACTTCGTGGACATGGCGCATGGGGCGAGCTTTCCTTCGAAGCGGTGGGCGAATCAGGCCATCGCCGCAGGGGCCGTGGCGCCGGACAGCCTGTCCGTCGCCCTGGCAGTCGATGGCTCCTGGCGCACCAGGGCAAAGAGGTCCTTGGGGTCGACCAGCGAAGGGATGAGGTTCAACTCGCGCCCCACGCCATGGCGCTGCCCGAGGTCGCGCAGGTACCGCAGCGCGGAGAAGTCTTCGAGCGCAAAGCCGACCGAATCGAACACCGTGACCTGCTGCTCGCTGGTCCTGCCCGGCTGCGCCCCCGAGAGGATCTGGTGGAACTCGGTCACCGGGAAGTCCGCCGGCATCTGCTGGATGTCGCCTTCGATCCTTGTCTGCGGTTCGTATTCGACGACCACGCGCGCGTCTCGCAACACGTCGGGATGCAGTTCGGTCTTGCCAGGGCAGTCGCCGCCCACCGCGTTGATGTGCATGCCGGGCTCCAGCATCTCGGGCCGCAGGATGGTGGCATTGGTCTTGTCCGCCGTGACCGTCGTCACGATGTCGGCGCCCCGCACGGCCTGCTCGGCGGTCAGAGCAATCGTCACCTCGAGCTCCGGGAACGCCGCGAGGTTTCGCTTCAGCTTCTGCGAGGCCTCGAGGTCCGTGTCGTACAGGCGGACCTGCCGGATGCCGAGCATCGAATGGAACGCGATCGCCTGGAACTCGCTCTGCGAGCCGTTGCCGATGATGGCCATGACGCGCGAGGACTTGCGCGCGAGGCGGCTGGCCGCCAGCGCGGACATGGCGGCGGTGCGGATCGCGGTGAGCAGCGTCATCTCGCTGAGCAGCAACGGAAAGCCGGTGCCGACGTCGGCGAGCACGCCGAAGGCCATCACCGTCGGCAGCGCGCTGAAGGTGTTTTGCGGATGGCCGTTGACGTACTTGAACGCATACAGCGCCTCGTTGGCGGTCGGCATGAGTTCGATGACGCCCACCGTCGAGTGGCTTGCGACACGCGCGGACTTGTCGAAGTTCTCCCAGTCGCGGTAGTCCGATTCGATGTAGCCGGCCATGGCGCCGATCACGCGGGGAAGGCCTTCGCGCTTGACGAGTTCCGCGACATCCTGGACGTCGATGTATTGAGTCATATCTGGTCAGTCTTGGTTGGGTTCAAAAAGGATTTGGAGCGCTCAGCCGCGTGCCTCGAAGCCCTGCAGCACGTTGACGGCGTTGATGCCGATTTCATCCACCATGTAGCCGCCCTCCATCACGAAGAGCGTGGGGCACTGGATGGCGGCGATCTGCTCGCCCAGCCTGGAGAAGTCATCGGACTTCAGCAGGAAGTGGCTGATGGGGTCGTTCTCAAACGTGTCGACGCCCAGCGAGACGATCAGCAGTTCCGGCGCATGCGCGGCGACCGCCTGGCACGCGGCCTTCAATGCCACGGTGTAGGCAGCCCAATCCGTGCCCTTGGCCAGCGGCAGGTTGACGTTGAAGCCCAGGCCGGCATTGCAGCCGCGCTCGTCGGCGTGTCCGCTGAAGTACGGGTACGACACCGACGGGTCGCCGTGAATGGAGACGGTGAGCACGTCCGGCCGCTCATAGAAGATGTCCTGCGTGCCGTTGCCATGATGAAAATCGACATCGAGGATGGCAACGCGCTTGACGCCCCTGGCAATGGCGTGGGATGCCGCGATGCCCGCGTTGTTCAGGTAGCAGTAGCCGCCCATGTACTCGCGGCCCGCATGGTGTCCCGGTGGCCGGCACAGGGCGAATGCGCTGCGTGCGCCTTCGAGCACGACCTCGGCGCCGGTGAGCGCCAGGTTGGCGCTTTCCGCGACCGCGTTCCAGGTGTGGGCCGTGATGGGCGCACCGGCGTCCATGGAGAAGTAGCCGAGCTTGCCCTCGATGACCGAAGGCTCGATGTCGTCGCGCATGTTTCGCACCGGCCAGACCAGCGGCAACGCGTCGGAGCTTCGGCCGCCCGCGCTCCATTTCTGCCAGGCCATGGACAGGAATTGCACATAGCGCTCGCTGTGCGCGCCGACGTAGCGCTCGGCGCCGAACGGACGACACCCGACGACATCGCCCAGGCCCACCGCCCGCACGCGGCGAAGGATCGTATCGGCCCGCCCCGGCTCCTCGAACGAAGGGGTCAGCGCACCGTCCTTGAGTTCCTTGCCGTGGTGCAGGTGATGTGAAGAACTGAAAACCGTAAGCATCTTTGCCCTCTGTTGAAGACAAAAATCTTAGCTCGCCAGGTGCGCAAAAACATTGCTATTGCAACAGCAAAGGCTATGCTTTTCGAACTTTTCGACTCTCAAAGTCTACCCATGAGCAAAAATCGCCCTTCACCACCTTTGGATGACATTGACGTTGCCATGCTCGAATTGCTCCAGGCCGATGGCGCCATCTCGAACGCGGCGCTCGGAGACAAGCTGTCGCTGAGCGTCACCCCATGCTGGCGCCGCCGCAAGCGCCTGCAGGACGAGGGCGTGATCAAGGACTACCAGGCCAACCTGGACCGGCGCATGCTCGGGCTCAATGTGCTCGCCTTCGTCCAGATCCAGTTCGGCATGCACGGGGACGACGCGCCGGACAAGTTCGAGAAGGCCATGAAGCTGCAGCCCGAGGTGCTGTCATGCCACAAGATCACGGGGGATGCCGACTACCTGCTGCAGGTCCTCGCCACCGACCTGGACGCATACAGCGATTTCGTGGAGCAGGTGTTCCGCAAGCAGCAAGGCGTGACATCCATCAAGTCGAGCCTGGCGCTGCGAGAGGTGAAGTCGTCTGCGCGGATTCCGGTGCCGAGGCGTTGAGGCAATCCACCGAGCCCCTGGACTGACGGACTGACGCGGGAGCGGGACCGGCTCCCGGCAACGACGGATGCGGTGCGCACAGCGGCGAGAATCCCGGCGATGAAACGCCAAGGCACGCTCGTACGCTGGGTCAAGGACCGGGGCTTCGGCTTCATCCACTGTCCCGACATCTCAGCCGATGTGTTCGTGCATCTGCGCGACTTCACCGACAAGGGCATCACGCCGCAGGTCGGCATGATGCTGCGCTTCGAGGAGATTCACATGGGCGGCAAGGGTCCGCGCGCGGTCGCGGTGCAGGCGGCCGGTGCGGCGCGGCAGCCGCAAGGTCGGAGCGCTTCCGAACCGTCCCGCCGGCCATCCGACCGTCCGAACGGCCGATCGCGCGACGTTGCGCCGTCGACTTCTTCGTTGCCCATGGCCCTGCTGATCGCAATCTATGTTGCGTTACTTGGCTATGGCGTCTGGATCGCGCGCATCTCGCCGATCACACTCGCCGTGTTGCTGGTGATCAGCTTGTCGACCTTCTTCATCTATGGCCTCGACAAGAGCGCCGCCGAGGCAGGGCGCTGGCGCACGTCGGAGACCACGTTGCACATGCTGTCACTGCTTGGCGGCTGGCCGGGGCGCCTGGTGCGCCCAGCGCCTGTTTCGCCACAAGGTTCGCAAGCCGGACTTCATGGCGGTCTACTGGACGATGGCGGCGGGCCATGTCGCCATCGTGGGCGCATGGGTCGGCAAGCTGTTGCCAGCAGGCCTGTCGGGGTCCTGAGTCTCCAGGCCTGAGTCTCGTCGGATTGCCTGTCCGTCAAGCGACTCAGCGTGCCTTGCGAATCGGCGGTCGCGCGCTGCCCGGCTTCTTGCCGACCGCCGGCCGGCCCGATCCGTTGTCCCGCGGCGGCAGGCCCGTGTGCTGCGTAAGCAGGCGGCCCTTGGTCACGGGCGATGACTTCACCGTCTCGGCCGACGCGCTGGAATTGCTGCGCCGCGCGCTGGTGTAGCTGCCATCGGTGAGCGGCTGCCAGGTCGGGATCAGGTGGTGCTTGCCGTTGCCGATCAGGTCGGAGCGGCCCATGCTCTTGAGCGCCTCGCGCAGCAGCGGCCAGTTGTTGGCATCGTGGTAGCGCAGGAAGGCCTTGTGCAGGCGGCGGCGCTTGTCGCCACGCACGATGTCCACCGTCTCGCTCTCGCGCGTGATCTTGCGCAGCGGGTTCTTGTTGGTGTGGTACATCGCCGTGGCCGTGGCCATCGGGCTCGGATAGAAGGTCTGCACCTGGTCGGCGCGGAAGCCGTTCTTCTTGAGCCAGATCGCGAGGTTCATCATGTCCTCGTCGCTGGTGCCCGGATGCGCGGCGATGAAGTACGGGATCAGGTACTGCTTCTTGCCGGCCTCGGCGCTGAACTTTTCGAACAGCTGCTTGAACTTGTCGTAGCTGCCGATGCCCGGCTTCATCATCTTGGTGAGCGGGCCTTGCTCGGTGTGCTCGGGCGCGATCTTCAGGTAGCCGCCGACGTGGTGCTGCACCAGTTCCTTGACGTACTCGGGACTTTGCACGGCCAAGTCGTAACGCAGGCCGGAGCCGATCAGGATCTTCTTGATGCCCTTCAGCGCACGCGCGCGGCGGTAGATCTTGATGAGCGGATCGTGGTTGGTGCCGAGGTTCGAGCAGATGCCGGGGTAGACGCAGCTTGGCTTGCGGCAGGCCGCTTCGATCTCGGGCGACTTGCAGCCCAGGCGGTACATGTTGGCGGTGGGGCCGCCGAGGTCGGAGATGGTGCCGGTGAAGCCCTTCACCGAATCGCGGATGGCCTCGACCTCCTTGATGATCGACTCTTCGGAGCGGCTCTGGATGATGCGGCCCTCATGCTCGGTGATCGAGCAGAAGGTGCAGCCGCCGAAGCAGCCGCGCATGATGTTCACGCTGAAGCGGATCATTTCCCACGCGGGGATCTTGGTCGCGCCGTCGTGGCTGCCGGCCTCGTCGGCATAGCGCGGATGCGGGCTGCGGGCGTACGGCAGGTCGAACACGTAGTCCATCTCGGCCGTGGTCAGCGGGATGGGTGGCGGGTTGATCCAGACATCGCGCGCGGTCGTGCCTTCGCCGTGGGCCTGCACCAGCGCGCGGGCGTTGCCGGGGTTGGTTTCGAGGTGCAGCACGCGGTTGGCATGGGCATACAGGATCGGGTCGCTGCGCACCTGCTCGTACGACGGCAGCCGGATCACCGACCGATCCCGTGGCGGCACCTTGATTCGCTCCCTGGCTGTTGTCCCCTCTCCCGCTGGCGGGAGAGGGTTAGGGTGAGGGCTCTTCGTCTTCAGATTCGGGTTGGGCATGAACACCAGCGGCTGCGCCGCGCCCTCACCGCTGCCCTCTCCCGCTCGCGGGAGAGGGAGTGAACCCCGGGACTCTGCCGCCTTGGCGACCGCCTCAGCCTCGTCTTCCCGCGCGCAGCTCGCGCCATTCGCCTTGGCCTGCTCCGACACCATCAGGTACGGATTCACATGCGCCTCGACGCGGCCGGGTTCGTCGACGCTGGTCGAGTCGATCTCGAACCAGCCCTCGGGCGTGTCACGCCGCACGAAGGCGGTGCCGCGCACATCGGTGATCTGCTGGATCGGCTCCTTCGCTGCAAGCCGATGCGCCACCTCCACGATCGCCCGCTCCGCATTGCCATACAGCAGCAGGTCGCACTTGCTGTCCACCACGATCGAGCGGCGCACCTTGTCCGACCAGTAGTCGTAGTGCGCGATGCGGCGCAACGAGCCTTCGATGCCGCCAAGCACGATCGGTACGTCGTTCCAGGCTTCCTTGCAGCGCTGCGAATAGACGATGGCCGCGCGGTCGGGCCGCTTGCCGCCGACGTCGCCGGGCGTGTAGGCGTCGTCGCTGCGAATCTTGCGGTCCGCCGTGTAGCGGTTGATCATCGAATCCATGTTGCCCGACGTCACGCCGAAGAACAGGTTCGGCTTGCCGAGCGCCTTGAAGGGCTCGGCGCTCTGCCAGTCGGGCTGGGCGATGATGCCGACGCGAAAGCCCTGCCCTTCGAGCATGCGACCGATCACCGACATGCCGAAGCTCGGGTGGTCGACATAGGCGTCGCCGGTGACCACGATGATGTCGCAGCTGTCCCAGCCGAGAGCGTCCATCTCCTTGCGTGACGTGGGCAGGAATTTCGCGGTGCCGAAGCGGGCCGCCCAGTACTTGCGGTAGCTGGTCAGCGGCTTGGCGGCGCGATGAAAGAAGGAGACGTCGACAGGGGCGTTCATTGAAATTGCGGCTTGCGAGGGGCTGGCGCAATGCAACGCCATATGGGCCCGATATGGGCAACCCTCGATTTTAGGGTTTTTCCTTAGCTTTGTCGCCCAAAGGCCATCCGTCGAACCGGTCGACCATTCGGAAATCATTGCTTTTGTCAATTAATATCCATGACAATGGCAAGCATGAATGTTCCCGCCACCCGCCCCGTAGACGCCGCCGCCGTGAAGGCGGTCCGCCAATTCAACCGCTTCTACACCGCCCGCATCGGCGCACTCGACGGCTACCTTGGCAGCGATCTCTCGCTGACCGACGTGCGCGTGCTCTATGAACTGGCGCATCGCGAAACGCCCATCGCCAGCGAGATCGGCAAGTCGCTGGGCCTGGACGCCGGCTACCTCAGCCGCATCCTGCGCCGCTTCGATGCGGCCGGCTGGCTGACGCGCAAGCCGCACCCGGGCGATGCGCGCCACCAGTTGCTGGCGCTGACCGAGGCCGGCCATGCCGCCTTCGCGCCGCTGCAACAGAAGTCGCGCGACGAAGCAGGCGCCCTGCTCGCCCCACTCTCCGCGGCGCAACGGCAGCAGATGCTGGACGCGATGAGCACGGTACAGGCCCTGCTCGACCCCGCCACGCCCGCCGCGACCCGGCCCACCACCGCCATCCTGCGCGACCCTGTGCCCGGCGACATCGGCTGGGTGGTACAGCAACACGGCGAGATCTATGCCCGCGAATACGGCTGGAACAGTGAATTCGAAGCGCTGGTCGCCGAGATCGCGGCCCAGTTCCTGCGCAAGTTCCAACCCGACAGTGAACGCTGCTGGATCGCGGAACTCAACGGCGAACGCGTCGGCGCGGTGTTCGTCGTCCGCAAGTCGGCCACGACGGCGCAGTTGCGCATGCTGATCCTTGCGCCCCAGGCGCGCGGCCTGGGCCTGGGCGCCCGACTCACCGATGAATGCATTGGCTTCGCACGCCGCAAGGGGTACAAGAAGATGGTGCTCTGGACCAACAGTTGCCTGGCGGCGGCACGCGGCATCTACGCGGCGCGCGGGTTCAAGCTCACCAAGTCGGAGCCTTATGAGGGATTCGGGCAGCAGCTCGTCGGGGAGACCTGGGAATTGAAACTGTAGCGACGACGAGGGCCTCTCTAGGGCAATGCCACCCCGGCTGCCGCAGGCGCCGCACGAACCTGTGCCGGCCAGTTGATGTTCCCCGGGTCCTGGCCGCTGGCCATGCCCATGAGGTACGCGGGCTCCGCCGCGATGTTCCTGAAGCCACGCGAGACGCCCGGCGGAATCGCCACCGTGTCCCACGGTTCAAGCACCACGCTGCGCGCGCCGGTCGGGCCCCAGAAGACCTCCCATCGCCCGGAGAGCGCGACGAACACTTCCTGCGTCAGGTGGTTGTGCAGCGGCGCCGACTTGCCGGGCTCGCAGCAGACGATGTTGAGGTGGAAGCCTTCCGCCGCGAGCGGCGCGGCGGGCGGCGTGCCGAGCACGCGATAAGTCGTCCGCTCGCATCCCGGGATGGATGCATCGACGTAGTCCGTCGTCGGCTGAAGCGAACGAAATCTTGCGACGCGCGCCTGCATTTCTTCGACGGTGGGGTTGGCGTCCGTGATCGGGGCGGTGGGCGGCATGAGGAGCTCCGCGTGCGTGGTGTGGTCGCGCGAGTCTTTCATTCTTCCGCCGCGAAATCCAGGGGCCTCGAACGACGCCGCCACACTCACTCGATCCTGATGTCCCGCTCCTTCACCAGCTTCGACCACTTCACGCTACCCTGCGGGCGCATCAACCTCCGACGACGCGCATCCCGATCAGCACGATCACCGCCGCGCCCAGCATCACCGTCGTGGCCTGCCAGAAGCGCACCGGGTTCCGCTCGATCAACGGCGGTGGCCTTGCACGCATGAACTCCGGCCCCGGCGCGCGCAGGTCATGCGCCAGTTCGCTCACCGCTTGCTGCCGCTTCGCCGCGTCCGGATGCAGCGCCTTCTGCAAAACCGCATCGAGCCATGCCGGCAACTCGGGCCGGAAGTGGCGGACCGGCACATAGCGCAGCTTGCTCACGTCCGCTGTCGTCCGGATGCGTGAGGCGTCCAGACCGTAAGGCAATTGGCCGGTGAGCATGCGGTAGGCAATCACGGCCAGCGAGAACAACTCGGAGCGCACGCTGCCACCTCGCCCGACGAAGTATTCGGGCGCCGTGTATTGCAAGGTGCCGGCGATGGCGAGTGCCCTGCGCTCACCGGTGCTTTCAGCGAGGCCCGCGACATGCGTGGACGCCAGGTCGATGATCCTGACGGTGCCGCCGCGGTCGATCATCACGTTCTCGGGCCGGATGTCCTGGTGCAGCATCTCGCGCCGATGCAATGCCTGCAGTCCCATCGCCAACTGCTCGACGATGCCGCGCACGGTGTCCAGGCTGGGGCGCGGATGGTCGACCATCCATTGCGCGAGCGTCTGGCCGTCGACGTATTCCATCGCGACATATAGATGACTGCGCGGCCGGTCGATGGCGCTCGCCTTGAGCACATGCGGACTGTCCACACGACGCGCCACCCACTCCTCGAGCACGAAGCGGTCGAGGTAGTCGGCGTCATCGCGCAGGTCGACGGAGGGCAGCTTCAGCACGACCTGCTGCCCGGTGGCGTCGTCCACGGCCAGGTGCACGTGGCTGCGCGCACTCACCTGCAACTCGCGCACGAGCGTGAATCCCTCGAAACTTGCACGTGAGGCCAGCGGGGGCGCTATCGCCAGGTCGTCACGTTGCATCGGCAGTCGCGCCGCATCGGCAGCGGGCAGTTCGTCGATGCGAAGCAGTTGCACTGTCGCATCGTCTCGCGAGCCCCTGGCCCGCGCCTCGGTCGCGAGCAGCCGCGCCGCTTCATCGAAGTCATTCCCGCCCTGCACCAGCGCGGCGTGAACCGCTGCCGCATCGAGATGCGGGTACGCGCCATCGGTGGCCAGCAGGTAGATCTCGCCGGGTTCGGCTTCCCAATGGGCGTAGTCGATCTCCACGCGCGAGTCCGCGCCCAGCGCGCGACCGAGATACGACTCCACCGAAGAAAGATGCACGCGGTGATCGTCGGTGAGTTGTTCGAGCGCATGTGCATGCACCCGGTAGATGCGCGAGTCGCCGACGTGCAGCATGTGCACGTCGCGGCCCTTGAGGATCAGCGCGCTGAAGGTGCAGATATAGCCGCTGTCCTTGTCGAAGCGCGCGTCGCTGCGCATCGTTTGCGCATGCAGCCAGGAGTTGGTGGCGCTCAGCACGCGTTGGCCCGCGCGCCGCACCGACCATGCCTCGGACGTGGCGTAGTAGTCGTCCAGGAAGCCGCGCACCGCGGCGGCACTGGCCACCTGGCTGACGCGGCTGGAGCCGATGCCATCGGCAATCGCCACGGCGATGCCTTTGGAGATGCGCGCGAATCCCCGGGGCAGCATCGCGCCGTGGAAGTCCTGGTTCACGCCCTCGGCGCCGGCCAGCGAGTGTTGGCCAAGCGTCACGCGGAGCTCCTTGCGCCTCCGGTCGTCCGGCTGTTCCTCGGCGCGAAGAAGGCGTGAAGATTTCGTAGCGAGGGCGCCGAGCTCGGGTAGAGGAGCGGAACCGCACTCCTGTGCAGTGAGCACCGCAGACCCGAGATCGGTGGCCGCAGCAGGAATATTCACACCTTCTTCAGGTCAGGGCGCCCTTGGGGGCCGTCTTGTAGTGCGTCGCGTACAGCGTCAGCCCCACGAAGCTCAGCCCGCCGACCAGGTTGCCGAGCACCGTCGGGATCTCGTTCCAGATGAGGTAGTCCAGCAGCGTGAAGTTGCCGCCGAGCATCAGGCCGGTGGGGAACAGGAACATGTTGACGATGGAGTGCTCGAAGCCCATGTAGAAGAAGATCATCACGGGCATCCACATGCCGATCGCCTTGCCCGACACGGTGGTGGACATCAACGCGGCGACCACGCCCGTCGACACCATCCAGTTGCACATCACGCCGCGGATGAACAGGGTCAGCATGCCGGCCGCGCCGTGCGCCGAATAGCCCAGCGTGCGGCCTTCGCCGATGTGGCCCAGCTTCTGGCCGATGGCGTTGGGCGCCTCGCTGAAACCGAAGGTGAAGATGATGGCCATGAACACCGCCACGGTCAGCGCGCCAGCGAAGTTGCCGCAGAACACCAGGCCCCAGTTGCGCAGCACGCCCTTCCAAGTGGCGCCGGGGCGCCTGTCCAGCACGGCCAGCGGCGCCAGCGTGAACACGCCGGTCAGCAGGTCGAAGCCCATGAGGTACAGCATGATGAAGCCGACCGGGAAGAGCATCGCGCCCACCAGCGCATTGCCGGTGTTGACGGTGATGGTCACGGCAAAGGCCGCCGCCAGCGCGAGGATGGCGCCGGCCATGTAGGAGCGGATCAGCGTGTCGCGGGTGGACATCAGGAGCTTGGATTCGCCGGCGTCGACCATCTTGGTGACGAATTCGGCAGGTGCGAGGTAGGCCATAGGGTTCCTTGGGGATCTTGATGAAAAACGAAATGGGGGCTCAGGACAGCGCGACGTGCACGCGGCCTTCGTGGACGCGCACCGCGTGGGCGCGCACCGAGTGCTCCGGCGCTTCGAGGCATTCGCCGCTGCGCAGGTCGAAGTGGTTCTTGTAGAGCGGCGAGGCGACGACGATGCGTTCGCCCAGGCTGCCGACCAGGCCGCGCGACAGCACGCTCGCCCTGGACTTCGGATCGACGTTGTCGATGGCGAAGAACTGCCGCGCGCCGGCCACGTTGAAGATCGCGACATGCACGCCATCGACGAGAGCGCAGACGCCGGTGTCGGGCAGGATGTCGCTCGCGGCGCACACGGCGGTCCAGTGGAGGGTTTCAGCGGTCATGGGGATGTCCTCGCGTGCATCAGGCGGTTTCAAGATCGGTCGCTGCTTCATCGCGCTGCGCGCCGCGCGCCGGCCGGATCTGGCCGCGCTCTTCCACGAACACGATGTGCTCGTCCGGCTTCTCGCTGTTGACGAAGGAGCGGAAGCGCTGGCGCGTGGCCGGGTCGTTCACCGCGGTCTTCCACTCGCATTGGTAGGTGCTGACGACGTGCTGCATCTGCGCTTCGAGTTCAGCGCCGAGGCCCAGCGTGTCCTGGATCAGCACGCCCTTCAGGTAGTCGAGGCCGCCCTCCAGGCTCTCGCGCCAGGTGCTCGTGCGTTGCAGGCGATCCGCGGTGCGCACGTAGAACATCAGGAAGCGATCGACCAGCTTGATCAGCTCGGCCTTCGAAAGATCGGAAGCGATGAGTTCGGCATGCCGCGGCTTCATGCCGCCGTTGCCGCACACGTATAGGTTCCAGCCCTTCTCGGTGGCGATGACGCCCACGTCCTTGCTCTGCGCCTCGGCGCACTCACGCGTGCAACCCGAGACGCCGAACTTGATCTTGTGCGGCGTGCGCAAACCCTTGTAGCGGTTCTCGAGTTCGATCGCCATGCCCATGCTGTCATCGACACCGTAGCGGCACCAGGTCGAGCCGACGCAGCTCTTGACCGTACGCAGCGACTTGCCATACGCATGGCCCGACTCGAAGCCAGCGGCGATCAACTCTTCCCAGATCGAGGGCAGCTGTTCAACGCGCGCGCCGAACAGGTCCACGCGCTGGCCGCCGGTGATCTTGGTGTACAGCCCGTACTTCTTCGCGACCTGCCCCACCGCGATCAGGCCATCGGCCGATACCTCGCCGCCCGGCATGCGCGGCACCACCGAGTACGAGCCGTCCTTCTGGATGTTGCCCAGGAAGTAGTCGTTGCTGTCCTGCAGGCTGGCCAGGTCCTTCTTGAGCACGAAGTCGTTCCAGCACGAGGCGAAGATGCTGGCCGCGGTCGGCTTGCAGATGTCGCAGCCCAGGCCCTTGCCGTGCTTGTGCAGCAGGTCGCCGAAGGTCTTGATCTCGCCCACGCGGACCAGGTGGAACAGCTCCTGGCGCGAGTACGGGAAGTGCTCGCACAGGTGGTTGTTGACTGCCATGCCGCGCTTGCTCATTTCCATCTTCATCACCTGCGTGACCAGCGGCACGCAGCCGCCGCACGAAGCGCCGGCCCTGGTGCAGGCCTTCAGGTCGGCGACGGAGCACGCGCCTTCGCCGACGGCCGCGCAGAGCTGGCCCTTGCTCACGTTGTTGCACGAGCAGATCTGCGCCGTGTCGGGCAGCGCTTCCACGCCGATGCCGGGACGCGCCTTGCCGTCGCTCGACGGCAGGATCAAGAACTCCGGCTCCTCCGGCAAGGCGATCCCATTGAGCGCCAGTTGCAGCAGGTTGCCGTACTCGGCCGCATCGCCGACCAGCACGGCACCCAACAGTTGCTTGCCGTCCTCGCTGACGACGATCTTCTTGTAGACCTGCTTGTGCTCGTTCACGTATTGATAAGAACGCGACTTCGGCGTCCTGCCGTGCGCGTCGCCGATGCTCGCCACATCGACGCCCATCAGCTTGAGCTTGGTGCTCATGTCGGCGCCGGTGAAGGCGGCCTCGTCCTGACCGGCGATGTGCTTCGCGGCGACGCGGGCCATGTCGTAGCCGGGCGCGACGAGGCCGAAGGTCTGGTCGTTCCATGCGGCGCATTCGCCGATCGCGTACACGTTGCGGTCGCTGGTGCGGCAATGCGAGTCCACAGCGATGCCGCCGCGCGCGCCCAGCGCCAGCAGGCTCTGGCGGGCCAGTTCGTCGCGCGGGCGGATGCCGGCGGAGAACACGATCATGTCGGTCTCCAGGTGCGTGCCATCGGCGAACACCATGCGGTGCCGCGCGGTCGCCCCATCGACGATCTCGACCGTGTTGCGGCCGGTGTGCACATGCAGGCCAAGCGCCTCGATGCTGTTGCGCAGCGCGCGGCCGCCGCCCTCGTCGACCTGCACGGCCATGAGGCGCGGCGCGAACTCGACCACGTGCGTTTCCAGGCCCATGTCGCGCAGGGCCTTCGCGCACTCCAGGCCGAGCAGTCCGCCGCCGACGACCACGCCGGTCTTCGAGCGCGCGCCGCAGGCCTTCATGGCTTCGAGGTCTTCGACGGTGCGGTAGACGAAGCAGTTGGGCCGGTCGCGGCCCGGCACCGGCGGCACGAAGGGCGAGGAGCCCGTGGCCAGCACCAGCTTGTCGTAGTGCACGACTTCGCCATCGGCGGTGGTGATGGTGTTGTTGCGGCGCTCGATGGCCACGGCCTTCGCCGCCAGGCGCAGCGTGAAGCCGCTGCGCTCGAAGAAGCCGGGCTCGACCAGCGAGAGGTCTTCCGCCGTCTTGCCTGCGAAGAATTCGGAGAGGTGGACCCGGTCGTAGGCCGGGCGAGGCTCTTCGCACAGCACCGTGACCTCTGCCTGCGCGACGTCGAGCTCGTGGAGTTGCTCGAGGAACTTGTGGCCCACCATGCCGTGGCCAATCACTGCGATTTTCATGTCGGATCCTGCACACACAGCCGATGCCGTGAGGGTGCAGACCACCGGCCATGCTGTCTGGAACGACAGCGGCAGTGGGCCCCCGCATGGAACGGATGCGAATCGGGTTGGAACAGACGAACCGCCAGCTGCATCGCTGTCGATTCGCTCGGATCCCGCCTTCATTAGCGGAGGCACTGATACCTGCGGCAACGGTGCCGAGCAGGTCAGTGATGAATGGTGAGCAATATGCGTGCCGGCGGTTGGAGCCCGAAATGCACGTTGAATCACCGTTCATGTTTACGGCGCGCGCCCATCTGGTGCAACGGCGCTGCCACCGCACCGAACTGGGCAGCGAATGCGCCGCCGCATTGGTCGTGACCTACCGGGACACCGGCCACATCTCGCCGGCCGCGCAAAGGCTGATCGACCTGTTGGCGAAATACGCCGACGGACCACCGCTCTGACAGTCGGTCTGGCAGCCTCCAGAGCCGCCGGAATACCAAAGCATCACATCGACCGCGAATAGCTATGCGCAAGTCGTCATTTGGCGCTCGATGCAACTCCGCGAGCCTCGAGCGCAAGTTCAACCGCAGAATCGATGGCGGCGGCAGCGGGTCGCCCAATTCCGGAGGTATTCAAGTTGGCGCATTTGCGAATCTTTTTTCCGCTCGTGATGTCCTGTACGCTCGCCCAGGCCGCACCGGCCCACCGCTGTGCTGAGGATGCCTTGAAGCAGGCCAAGTCGCTGCTCTTGTTCCATGCGGGCACCGACAGCCAAGCCGATGCGGGCGTGGAGGACGGCGTCAAGGTCCTTCCTCCCTTGCGCAATCCAGTCGACCGGCGGCAGCAGTTCGATGTACTCCAGGTCCAGGGGTATGTGTATCGCGCCAGCTACCAGATGCGAGTCATCTACGCCAGGATTCCGGGCAAGTGCGTCCTGATGGGGCAGGAAATCCTCGAGCGTTCGAGTCCTTGATCTCGCCAGCCCAGGATCAGGCAGCGGCGGCGAGTGCTGCTTCGATCGCCGCCAACGTAGCCGTGTCTCGGGGACGACCATTGGGATCCAGACCTTTGCGCCGCTGGAAGCTCATCAATGCGTCGATCGACTTCTTCCCGAATGCACCGTCTGTCGCCAGGACGGGGTCGGCACCGAGCCGGTTCAATGCGTCCTGCAGCAGCGCGTTCTTCCACAGCTCCAGCTTCAGGATGCGGTCCTCCAGGCCGATCGTGCCGCCGTTGAGGTGACGCGTCGCACTTTCCACGTCATCCGCCTTGGCGGGCGCCAGGCAACCACACAGGATGAACATTGCGACGCCACATTCCAGGGCATGCTCCGGCTGGTTGACCAGCTCGGGCTGGCTGATCAGATCGAGGCCGACGAGATTGCCGAGCTTCAGGTAGTTCGCACGTCCCGTGGCCTGAGCCAGGCCTCTGCCGATGTATTTCGAGCCGTCGCTGGTGCCGGGCCGGTTGCCGTTGCGATTGCCATACACCAGGTCCATCAACTTCGTCGGGAACGCCGGGTCCCCGGCACTGCATCTGACCTTCGCCAGGCAATCCGCAGCGCTCGAAAAACGCCCGGGCCAGACTTCCGCTGCGCGTTGCGGGCTGTAGCCGATGTTTTCCGTCATCGTGCGGCCATTGCCGCATTCATGACTGAATTGCGAGATGGCATGGGCGACCAGGCGGTCGCTGGTCAAGTCGTACTTGGGGAAGACGGTGGGAGCGTCGCTGGCAATGCATTCAAGCAGTCGCTCATCAGGCTGCGGAGGGACACCGGTGTTCTGCGGCCACATCGTCTGCATCATCTTGAGAGTGATCACGTCGTCTCCTCGAAAAGGGTGAAAACAGCGGCAAAGCCGCCATTGTGGGTCGGCATGGAACGCATCTGCAAAGTCAGGTGGCTGGCTGGGGACCCGCTGTTCCTGGCGTCGTCGAAGGTCAGCATTCCCGCCAAGGCCCTCATCGGCACCGCGCAGACCTTGTTCTGCCTGGGATTGCGGACAGGCTGGGATTGAACGGCATGATCGAATCTACTGCCCTGCGGCGCCCTTTGCCTCGCCACATTTGGGGAGGCCTCATGGCCTCGTCACCGCCCCGATGCCCCAGCCGGATCTATCGATCTTCAAAAACTATCGATTGGACTGAATAGGCGCGCCACCGAAGGACGTGGTTGCCAAGCTGAACGGCGCACTCAACAAGGCATCGTCTTCGGTGGCGCGGACCGGTCCACCCTGTTCGTGACCGACTCGACGCATGGGAACATCCTGCGTGCGCGGCTGGATGCGCCGGGCGTGAGACTGCACCGCGGGGTATCACTGAGGTAGCGCAGCTCCTTGCGGCGTGAGGGCACGCCTATGATCGTTTCAGAACAATCCTGGAGACCCCATGCCCGCCTTCACCACCCTGCGCATCGACAAGGATGCCGCAGAACCCCGCATCGCCCGCCTGCTGCTGAACCGCCCCGAGCGGCTCAATGCGATCAACGACCAGACGCCGCGCGAGATCCGCGCCGCCGTCGAATGGGCCAACGATGACGACGAGGTGCATGTCATCGTCATCGAGGGCGCGGGCAAGGGCTTCTGCGGCGGCTACGACCTCTCGCAGTTCGGCGAGGGCGTGATGGACCACCCCTGCCAGCAGGAGCGCTTCCCCTGGGACCCGATGGACGACTACGCCTACATGAAGCGCAACACCGAGGACTTCATGACGCTGTGGAAAAGCGCCAAGCCCACCATCGCCAAGGTGCACGGCTACGCCGCCGCTGGCGGCAGCGACATCGCGCTGTGCTGCGACCTGCTGGTGATGGCGGAGGACGCGCGCATCGGCTACATGCCGACCCGCGTCTGGGGCTGCCCCACCACCGCGATGTGGACCTACCGCCTCGGCCCGACGCGCGCCAAGCAGCTCATGTTCACCGGCGACACCATCGACGGGCGCAAGGCCGCCGAATGGGGCCTGGCCAACGAGGTCGTACCCGCCGACCAGCTCGAAGACGCGACGATGAAGCTGGCCAGGCGCATCGCCGGCGTGCCACGCAGCCACCTCGCGATGCACAAGATGGTGGTCAACCAGGTCATGCTGACGATGGGCCTGGAGCAGAGCCAGCAGATGGCCACCGTGTTCGACGGCATCACGCGCCACAACCCCGAGGGCATGTGGTTCCGCCGCCAAGCGCAGGCCGAAGGCTTCAAGTCGGCGGTGCAATGGCGCGACAGCGGCCGGCCCATTCCGGAAGGCGACGAGGCCCGCGCGCTGATCCGCGACCACGACGCGAAACGGAAATAACCTCTCGCGCTACTGCATGAACCACCCATGGCTCACCACCAGCGACTGCCCCGTGAGCGCATTGGTCGGGAACCCCGCGAACATCAGCGCGACCTGCGCCACGTCGTCGGTCGTGGTGAACTCGCCGTCCACCGTTTCCTTCAGCATCACGTCCTTGATGACCTGCTGCTCCGTGATGCCCAGCGTCTTCGCCTGCTCCGGGATCTGCTTCTCGACCAGCGGCGTGCGCACGAAGCCGGGGCAGATCACGTTGGCGCGCACGCCATGCTTCGCACCTTCCTTCGCCACCGTCTTGCACAGCCCGATGAGCCCGTGCTTGGCCGTGACGTAGGGCGCCTTCAGCAGCGAAGCCTCCTTGGAATGCACCGAGCCCATGTAGATCACGCTGCCGCCGCGCCCCTGCGCATACATGTGCTTGAGGCAGGCCTTGGTCGTGAGAAACGCGCCGTCGAGGTGGATCGCGAGCATCTTCTTCCAGTCGGCGAAGGTGAATTCCTCCACCGGGTGCACGATCTGGATGCCGGCATTGCTGATGAGAATGTCGATGCCCCCGAAGGCCGCCGCGCCCTCTTCGACCGAGGCGTTGACCTGCTCCTCGTTGGTCACGTCCACGCCGACGCCGATGGCCTGTGCGCCGGTGGCCTTGAGTTCCTCGGCGGTCGCGACCGCGGCGTCCTTGTTGAGGTCGGCAATGATGATCTTCGCCCCCTCCTTCGCGAAGACGATGGCGATCTCCTTGCCGATGCCGCTGGCCGAGCCGGTGATGTAGGCGACCTTGTCCTTTAGTTGCATGGTGAGTCCTTTGGGTGGTTGTTCAGATGTGGGCGCGGGAATGCGGGTACTGAACGCAGAAGTCGCAAAGGTTTCGCAGAAGTCGCAAAAGAAAAACCGAAAAAATCTGATTGGTTTTCTTCTGCGACTTCTGCGTAACTTTTGACTTCCTTCTGCGTTCGGCTGTCCGAATTCCTGCCCGATGAGCTACTTCAAATAATCGAGTTCAACAGTGCCGAGCGCCAGCGTCATGTCGGCGATGTAGTGCAGGGCCGAGATCACCTCCAGCACCGGCAGCGACGCCACGGGTGCGAGCGCATGCGGGTGCAGTTCGAGCGCGGCGGGCCCGGTCCAGGCGCCCTTGAGGTCGATGTCGACCATGTGATAGCGCACCAGTTCGCAGATGCGCGGCGTACCGTCCACATGCGGAATGATCTTGAGCAGGAAGTTGGGTTGCGCGAGCGCCGCAAGAAGCGGACCGGGCTCCGCCGCGCGGTGCTTGAAACCCATCGTGGCCGAGGCCACGCGCACTTTCCCGTAGTCGAGCGTGCCGACGATGGTGTCGATCTCGTAGTCGAGCGTCGGCGTCGCCAGCTTCTTCGGAAAACCCCAGAGCTCGCGTCCGCCGGCGATCGGGGGATGGTCGTTCAGGTACATCGCATGGGTGTAGTTGCCCTGCTCCAGCCCCTTGCCGGTGCGCAGCTGCACCGGAATGACCTGGCCGGACTCGGTGTAGTCGCCGAAGCCGGTGGAGTCGGGCATGCGGATGAACTCGTACTTCACCAGCGGCTCGGCCACCTCCAGCGGCTCGGGCACCACGGCGCGCAGGGCGTCCATGTCGGTGCGGTAGGTAATGACCACGAACTCGCGTTGCATGAACCTGTAGGGCCCGGGCGGGAACGCCGGGCTGGTGGCCGGCATGGCGAATGCCTTGCGCACGTCATCGATCTTCATGGGTGGTTCTTTCGTTGAACAGGAGCCCACTCTCGGCCGCCCCGCTTAGCGGAACCTGATCTGCGCGAGGATCGCGGCCTTCGCCTACAACCGCCTACATCGGGCGCTTCACGCGAACCTGCCCCGGCTCGCCGAGGTCGAAGGTCGTGACGCCGTTGGTCTGCACGTCGCCGCGCAGCGCCTCGGGGTGCCGCAGCGTGCAGATCATGTCGCGCGCGCCGGCCTTCCAGTGCTCCTCGACCGTGATGCGCGAGAACTCGTAATCCTTCGAGTCGCGCTCGTAGGGCTTGTCACGGTAGATCAGGTGGAAGATGTCGATCGGCTGGTGCGTGAGTTGCGCCTGCACCGCCTGCACGCTGGCGTCGTCGCGCAGCGCAGGCGGCAGCTTGCCGATCAGGTCGGCAATCGCCTGCTGCAGGTTGACGTTGGCCGCCAGCGCATCTGTGTTCATGCGGGTGCGGCTCGAATAGGTGATGTCCTTCTGCCGCTCCAGCACCTCGGAGATGTTGGTCGGCATCGGCCCCTGGGCATTGAACAGGTCGACCTGCAGCACCACCAGCGGCTCGCTGCTCGGCTGGTTGTCGAGCACGTATTGCAGCGGCGTGTTGGAAACGATCCCACCGTCCCAGTAGGGCTGCCCATCCACTTCCACCGGCGCAAAGCCGGGCGGCAGCGCGCCGCTGGCCATGATGTGCTCGGGCCCGATCTTCTGCGTGGTGTTGTCGAAGTAGACGGAGTTGCCACTGAGTACGTTGACCGCGCCAACGCTCAGGCGCACCTCCCTGGCTTTATCGTTGATGCGGTCGAAGTCGACCAGGCGCTCCAGCGTCTCCTTCAGCGGCGTGGTGTCGTAGTAGCTCAGGAGCGGGGCTGCGCCACCCAACAGCAGCGCGGGCGTGATGCGCGGCCGGAAGAAGCCGGGGATGCCGAAGATCGAAGCGGCATTGGCGCTCCACTGGTTGAGCAAGGCGCGGTCGCCCGCCCAACCGGGCAGGCGCTGCGACGGCCCGGAAGACACCAGCGCCCAGAATTCGCGCAGGCGCTCCGAACGCTTCTCCGGCGCGTTGCCGGCGATCAATGCAGCGTTGATCGCGCCGATGGAAACGCCGGCGATCCATTGCGGCTCATGACCGTGCCGGCTCAGCGCCTCGTACACGCCGGCCTGGTAGGAGCCCAGTGCGCCGCCGCCCTGCAACACCATCACCTTGCGGGCGACGCTCATGTCGGGGAGCTTGAATGCGGGGGCCGGGGCGGCGGCCTGGATAGCCTTGAGTGCCTTGGCGGTCTTTGTGGCCGGGACGGATTGGGGTTGGCTGGATCGGGACTTCTTGGCTGCGGGTGTGCTCATGCCGTCATTGGACACCCGTAGCGCTTAGGCGAGCCTGACAGGGCTCGCCCGGACTCACATCTTCGGCAGCATCTGCCCGCGGATCTCGCCGCCGGGGTTGGCGGCCGTGTGCACATTGGCATACCAGCGGCCGGCCATGAGGTCGGCCGCCTGCGCGGGCGTGAGCGTGGCCTGGCCCTCGATGGGACTTGACGGGTTGGCAAAGGGCAGCACCACGCCGGCATTGGAACCAGCAACCGCCGGGCCGTGGAAATGCGCGGCCGTGGCCGGACCGCTCAGGCCGTCATAGGTGATCTTGTACTTGAGCACGTTGGTGTCCTTGTTGAGCCAGGCTTCCGCCGTGCCGCTGCCGCGCGTCATGTTGGGGGGCACCTCGCTCGCTGCGTTCATGGTCCCGCTGAAGGATGCGGTCTTGGACCCTCCCATCATTCCGCAGCCCGCCAGGGCCACGGTGGCCAGGCCGGCCAGCAGGGAAGCGCGCAGATAAATACCGTATCGGTTCATGGTGTCGACTCCTTCGTGATTGAAGCGCAACAGCATAGACCTGCGTCGCGGAAAGCCCGTGTCGGCCACTGCCGCGACTTCCCTGTCCGCACGCGCCGCGCAGGTCCGAACCATAATCGGGCGCATGCCTTCAGCCCCTGCCGGCGCGGCCCCCTCGGCCGAACTCGCCCGACCCGAATCCCCTCGCGACCTGTTTGTTTCCTTCACCTGGCTGGCGCTGCAAGGCTTCGGCGGCGTGCTGGCCGTGGTGCAACGCGAGATGGTCGAGAAGAAGCGCTGGCTCAGCCCCGACCAGTTCCTCGAGGACTGGGCCGTGGCCCAGGTGCTGCCGGGCCCCAACGTGATCAACCTGGCGCTGATGATCGGCGACCGCTACTTCGGGCTGCGTGGCGCCATCGCCGCGCTCGCCGGCATGCTGGCGGTGCCGCTGGTGGTGATCCTCGCGCTGGCCATCCTCTATGCGCAGTACGCCGGTCATCCGCAAGTGGCGGGCGCATTGCGCGGCATGGGCGCGGTGGCGGGTGGCCTGATTGCGGCCACCGGCATCAAGCTCGTGCCGCAGCTGCGACGCAACCCGCTGGGCTTCGGCGTGTGCCTCGCTTTCGTCACCCTGGTCGCCATCGCCATCGCGGCGCTGCGCTGGCCCTTGCTGTGGGTGCTGGTGGCATTCGGCGGCACCGCATGCGTCTGGACCTGGCGGAGGATTCCGGCATGAGCGCAGCGCCGGGCCGCGAGGACACGCCATTCCCACGCGTGGGGGCCACATGACCATCGTCATGGAATGGCACGACTGGCTGGGCCTCTTCGCCCAGTACATGATGCTGTCGCTGCTGTCGATCAGCGGCGCCATCACCACGGTGCCCGACATGCACCGCTACCTCGTGGCCCAGCACCACTGGCTGACCGACGCGCAGTTCACCTCGTCCGTGGCCATCGCGCAGGCCGCACCCGGGCCCAACGTGCTGTTTGTCGCACTGATGGGCTGGAACGTCGGCATCAACGCCGGCGGAGGGCTGGCCGCCGGCTGGCATGCGTGGCCGCTCGGCTTGCTGGGCCTCGCGACCACGATGATCGGCATCATGCTGCCCAGCACCACCCTCACCTACCTGGCCACGCGCTGGGGGCACCGCAATCGCGAGAAGCGCGGCGTGCGGGCCTTCAAGCAGGGCATGGCGCCGGTCGTCGTCGGCCTGCTGATCGCGACCGGATGGGTGCTCGCCAACAGCAACCGCGCCGGCGACACGCCCGCGTGGCACCTGTGGCTGGTGAGCGGCGTAGCCGCGCTCATCGTCTGGCGCACGCGCATCCACCTGCTCTGGCTGCTGGGCGCCGGTGCGCTGCTCGGCGCCTTCGGCTTCGTTTGAAGATCACTTCCAAGGACCCTTGACATGCAACTGCGTTCCCTCGGCCGCTCCGACCTGAAGGTCTCCCCGCTCGCCTTCGGCGGCAACGTGTTCGGCTGGACCATCGACGAGGCGCTTTCGTTCCGCCTGCTCGATGCCTGGCTCGACGCCGGCTTCAACTTCATCGACACAGCCGACGTGTACTCGAGCTGGGTGCCTGGCCACACCGGCGGCGAGTCCGAGACCATCATCGGCAAGTGGCTCAGGCAGACCGGCAAGCGCAACCGCGTGGTGCTCGCCACCAAGGTCGGCAAGCCGATGGGCGAAGGCAAGGTCGGCCTCGCCCCGGCCTACATCCGCGAGGCGGTAGACGCGTCGCTGCGCCGCCTTCAGACCGACCACATCGACCTCTACCAATCGCATGACGACGATGCCAATACGCCCCTGGCCGATTCGCTCGGCGCCTTCGGCGAACTCGTCAAGGCCGGCAAGGTGCGCGCGATCGGCGCCTCCAACTACACCGCGCCGCGGCTGGCCGAGGCACTGGACGTGGCCGAGCGCAACAGCCTGCCGCGCTACGAGAGCCTGCAGCCGCTCTACAACCTCTACGACCGTGCGGTGTTCGAGGAGGCACTGGAGCCGCTGTGCATCGAGCGCGGCGTGGGCGTCATCAACTTCTATGCGCTGGCCGCTGGCTTCCTCACCGGCAAGTACCGCAGCGAAGCCGACGCGGCCAAGAGCAAGCGCGGCGGCAGCACGACGAAGAAGTACCTCAACGCGCGCGGCCTTCGCATCCTCGACGCACTGGACGCGGTCGCAGGGCCGCTCGGCGCCACGCCGTGCCAGGTCGCCATCGCATGGCAGATCGCGCGGCCGGGCATCACCGCGCCGATCGCGAGCGCCACCTCGATCCAGCAGCTGGACGAACTGGTGAAGGCCGCGCAGTTGAAGCTCGCGCCCGAAGCCATCGCGGCGCTGGACGCGGCCAGCAGCGAGGCCGGGGCGACGACCCGGTAGGCTCGCTCCCACAGCGACTGGCGGCAAAGGCCGGGTGCCTGCGAGCGGCCCGGGCATGAATACTTCGGAGCACTACAGCTCACGGAGAAGAACCATGTCCTTTGCCCTCTACATGATCGGCTTTCTGATTTTCCTCGGCGGCATCGTCTGGGGCGCGTCGGTCGCCGGCGTGCCCACGCTCTACATCGGGATCGGCGCACTGATCATCCTCGGCATCGGCATCTTCAGCGCCGTCGGGCGCACGCGCAGCAAAGACCCATCCTGACGCGGATCAGGACGCACCGCGCTCGAGCATCAACGCGAACAACTCGTTGCGGAAATGGATGCCAAGCCGGCCGAAGGCGCGGTTGCGGTAGGTCTTGACGGTGGGCACACCGAGGCCGAGGTCCGCCGCGATGCCTTCCTGCGTCATGCCCTGCAGCAGGCGCACGCACACATCGATTTCCCGGGCCGTCAGGTCCGGCTGCAGCAGCCGCAGGCGGTCGCTCATGCGCGCAAGCGGCTGCAGTTGCGGCTGCCCTTGTGCGAGCGCGATGTGCTTGCGGGCCAGGGCCATCAGCAGTCCGCCCAGGCGGCCGAATTCGGCCAGTTGCCCGTCGCTCAGCGGGCGCTGGTGCTGGTGGCGATAGAAGTTGACCGCGAAGATCCCTCGGTCGCTTTCTTCCTGCACCACCGAAACGCGCTCCGCCACGCCGTGTGCGTCATAGACCTTGGCGCGATGCTCGGCGGGCACTTCAGGCGCGGTGATGTGGCACAGGCGCAGGCCCGCTTCCGGCGCCGACGCGCCGTCGCTCGCGGGCCGCAGGGTCCGGTCGACCGCAACAGGACCTGAAAGGTAGGCCCTCCAGCAGTCACGCGTGGTGTCGGGCACGCCGAGGCTGGCACTGAGGAAGATGGCTGGCAGGGTGCCGGTCCGGTACACCGACACCGAGTTCACGGGCAAGGTATCGCGCAGGTCACCGAGCAGTGTTTCGCCGAAGCGTCCTTCGCCCAGCGCGAACACCGTATCCGCCAGCGCATTGCCGGCGGTGGAGGCGGGGTCGGGCTTCCAGGAGCGCATGAGGGTTGTCCCGTCATCTTCGCGGATGACAGGCGGGCATTGTCGCCCGACTTACGCTCGGGGCATGCCCATCGACCCGCTCGCCCCTCCCACCCTCGACCACTTCGCCGACCTGCATGTCGACGTCGGAACGCCCCAGGTGCTCGGACAGGGGCCGGGTGGCCTCCGGCGCGTGGTGCCGATCCTCGGCGGCAGCGCCACCGGCGCCGGCTGGCGTGCGCGGGTGCTGCCCGGCGGCAGCGACTTCCAGTTGATCGTCAGCGACACGCTGTCCATCCTGGACGCGCGCTACGGCCTCGAGACCGAGGCCGGCGATCTGATCTACGTTCAGAACCATGCCGTGCGCGCCGCCCCGGCCGCGGTGATGGCCGCCCTGCTGCGCGGCGAGCCGGTCGACCCGGCAAGCATCTACTTCCGCTGCACGCCGCACTTCGAGACCGCGGCGCCCGCACTGCGCTGGATCAACGAGCGCCTGTTCGTCGGTGTCGGCGTGCGGCACCCGGCGCAGGTGGTGATGCGCTTCTTTGCATTGAATTGAGCCCTGCCGATATTTCCGGAGACCAGAACCCATGCCCCGCCTCATCCGCCGCCGCAGCCTCGCGGCCGCAATCGCCCTCGCCACTGCCATGCTCGCGCCGCACGCGTTCGCGCAGTCAACGGCCTATCCCACCCATCCAGTGCGCATCATCGTCGGCTTCGCGGCCGGCACCGGCCCCGACATCGTCGCGCGCCTGCTCGCGCAGAAGCTCTCCGAAGCCTGGGGCGGCCAGGGTGTCATCGTCGACAACAAGCCCGGCGCGGGCGGCCTCATCGCGGCCAGCGAAGCCGCACGCGCCCAGCCCGACGGCTACACGCTGATGCTCGGCGAGACCGGCCAGCTCAGCATCGCGCCCAGCAGCTACAACAAGCTGCCCTACGACCCGCAGAAGGACTTCGTGCCGGTGAGCCAGGTCGTGACCTCGGACTTCGTGCTGCTGGTCAATCCACAGAAGGTGCCGGCGAAGAACGTCAAGGAATTCGCGGCCTGGACGCAGCAACAGAAGGGGCTGTTCCTGGCCACCTTCGGGGCAGGGACGCCGGGCCACTTCGGCGCCTACATGTTCGGCGAAGCGTTGAAGCAGAAGCCCGAGCCGGTGCACTACAAGACCCCCACCGATGCGCTGGGCGGCCTGTTCAGTGGCGACGTGCAGGGCGTGTTCGCGAGCGTCGCGCTGGCCGCGCCCAACGTGAAGTCGGGCAAGCTGGCCGCGCTGGGCACCACCGGCGCCACGCGCAGTCCTGCCCTGCCCGACGTCCCGACCATCAAGGAACAGGGCTACCCGACGCTGGCGTTCAACTCCTGGTTCGGCATCGTCGCGCCAGCGAAGACACCGCCGGAGATCGTCGCCAAGCTCAGCGCCGACATCCAGAAAGCTGTCAGCTCGCCCGAAGGCAGGCAGAGGATCGAGGACGCCGGCTTTCGGGTGACCGGCACCACCAGCGCCGAGTTCGGCCGCATCATCGCGGCCGATACGGTGATCTGGGGCAAGGCCGTCGCGGCCACCGGGTTCAAGGCCGATTGAACCCAGCTTCATGGAGCACTGACATGCACAGATCGCCTTTCCACGCCCCCTTGTCCGTTTTGGCCGCTGCGGCCCTGCTCGCGGCCTGCAGCAGCCCGTCGGACACCCGACCGGCTTCGGCCACCGCGCCAACGGCCTGCGCGCAACTCGCCGCCACCGCCCTTCCCGGCACGCGCATCACGCTCACCGAATCGGTGGCCGCCGGCAGCATCCAACTCACCGGCGTTCAACCCGGCACACCCGGCTCGCAAGCCCCGGTGCCGGCGCATTGCCATGTGCAAGGCAACATCAACGAGCGCACCGGCATCGACGGCAAGCGCTACGCGATCGGCTTCGACCTGCGCTTGCCTGTGCAATGGAACGGCCGCTTCTTCTTCCAGGGCGGCGGCGGCACCGACGGCACCTTGCGCGACGCGGTCGGCGTGCTGACCGGGGGCGGCAACACGAGCAACGCGCTGTCGCAAGGCTATGCCGTGGTCTTCACCGACACCGGCCACCGCGACGAGCCCGGCCCCAACGGTCCGTACCAGTTCGGGCTCGACCCGCAGGCGCGCATCGACAACGGCTACAACTCCATGGCCGAGACCGGCCGCGTGGCCAAGGCGCTCATCGGCACGCACTACGGCCGCGCACCGCAACGCTCGTACTTCGTCGGCTGTTCCAACGGCGGTCGGCAGGCGATGATGATGACGCAGCGCTACCCCGACATGTTCGACGGGGTCATCGCTTCCGCGCCCGCCTACCGCGTGCCGCTGGCCTCGGTGCAGGCGGTGTACGACACGCAGCTCTTCGCGAAGGCGGCGGCCCAGAACGCGCCGCTCGTCGACGGTCGGCCGGTGCTGTCGAAGGCCTTCTCGACCGCCGACATGAAGCTGCTCACCAACGAGGTGCTCAACCAGTGCGACGCGCTCGATGGCCTGAAGGACGGCATCGTCGCCAACTTCCCCGCGTGCAGGTTCAAGCCCGAAACATTGAAGTGCACCGGCGCCAAGACCGACCAGTGCCTCACCGGCACGCAGGTCGACGCCATCACGAAGTCGTTCGCGGGCGTGAGGGACTCCAGCGGCAAGCTGCTCTATTCCGACTGGGTCTTCGACGCCGGCCTGCATTCCCCGGAATGGACGCGCTGGCGCTTCGGCGACTCGGCCACCGCGACGTCGAACGCGCGCAACATCATCCTGATGACCGGCGGCCTGGCGATGTTCTTCACCACGCCGCCGACGGTGACGAACGACTTCTGGTCGTATGCGATGGCTTTCGACTTCGACCGCGACGCGCCCAAGGTCTACGCCACCAACGCCACTTTCCGCGAATCGTCGATGCGCTCCGTGGCCGCCGATTCGACCGACGTCGATGCCTACGTGAAGCATGGCGGCAAGCTGCTGTTCTTCCACGGCCAGAGCGACCCGGTCTTCTCGATCAACGACACCATCCGCTACGTCGACGGCCTGCGCCAGCGCTACGGCACGCGCACCGATGACATTGCGCGCTTCTTCCCCGTGCCCAACATGGCGCACTGCTCGGGCGGCCCGGCCACCGACCAGTACGACGGGCTCACCGCGCTGGTGAACTGGGTGGAAAAAGGCGAGGCGCCCAGCCGCATCGTGGCCCGCGCGCGACCCCAGAACCCCGACGTGACGACGCCCGGCCGCACCCGCCCGCTGTGCGCGTGGCCGATGCAGCCGCGGTACAACGGTGCCGGCAGCATCGAGGACGCCGCGAGCTTCAGTTGCCGCATGCCCTGAGGCCACATTCGGCCCCATGAAAAAAGCCGCGCGGCTCGTGGGCTGCGCGGCTTCTCGTTCATGACGACAGGCCTGGGCTCGGCGCCCGGCCCGTGTCCTGGCCTGCTCAGGCCGATGCGACGTGCACTTCGTTGCCCGCTTGCATCGCAGCCGTCAGCTTGCGCAGCACTTCGGCGGCATCGCCGTAGTCCGGCGCAGTGGCTGCATCGTTGGCTGCGGACGCCTGGGTCGAGCCCACGCTGCCCAGCACGCCATCCAGCGAGCCGTCGCCCAGCAGGTCGGCCATGCTCACGCCCGACAGTCCTTCCGCCTTCGCGTCCTCGCCCGAGACCGCGAAGTACACGTCGGTCATGTCGACCTGCTGGCCACCGGCCAGCGTCGCGCTGCTGCGCTCCAGGTGCAGGTTGCCCTGCGCGTCGATCTCCGGCACGTCCGTGTGGGCCACCTTGAGGCTGTCGACACCGGCTTGCGCCAGCGTCATCAGCTCGCCCGCGTCGGTGACGTGATTGCCGTTGGCGTCGCGCCAGACCGTCAGCTCGTTGAAACGCGCATCCTTCGCGTCGACCACGCCGTCGCCGTTGCTGTCGAAGCTCGCCAGCTTCGCAAAGCCAGCGCCCTTGGCAGTGCCGCCGAACAGTTCCGACACACTGTCGATGGTGCCGTTGTGGTTGTTGTCCACCGCCAGGAACGCATCGCCCGAGGAGATCCAGCCCGACTTCACAGCCGTGCCGTTGCCCAACAGGTCGAAGCTGCCTTGCGCATCGAAGCGGCTCACCGTGTGAATGCCATTGCCGTCCAGGTCCAGCACGATCGGCGTGATGCCGGCGTCCCAGGTCAGGTCGGTCTGGCCGGCGGCGAGCGCGAAATAGGCCGTGTATGCCGTGTTCGTGGTGCTGTAGGCATCCGCGTCGATCGCGTCGTTGGTGCCGACATCCTGTGCCGCGAAGTTCCAGCCGTCCTTTTCGAACATGACGCGGTAGTTGCCAGCCTCCACGTTGTTGAAACGGTACAGCCCATCGGTGTCCGTCACCATCGAGGCGATGGTCTGGCCGCTGGCGTTTTGCAGCGACACGCGCACATTGCCCCAGCCGGGGTTGTTGGCTTGCTGCAGGCCGTCGTGGTCGAAGTCCCAGAACACCTTGTCCCCCACGGCGCCCTTGACGGATGCATGCAGGCCAGCATCGACAGTCATGTTGCTCTGGCCGGCCGCCAGGGTGATGACGTCGGTCACGCCGGTGTTGATGTTGACGTCGGAATCGACCGTGTCGGCGCCCTTGTCCTTGCCCGACCACTCGTACCCGTCCACGGCCATGAAGCGAACCTGATACTGTCCCGCCGCCAGGCCGGTGAACTGGTAGTTGCCGTTGGCATCCGTCGTCGTCGTGGCGATGACGGCGTTCTGGGTCATGTCATCGCCATTTACGGTGTTGAGCGCGGCTGCGTTGTACCGGGTGGCGTCGAGCAGCTTGACGACGACACCGGCCTTGCCGGCTTCACCGGCATCCTGCACGCCGTTGTTGTTGGCATCGATCCACACGCGGTCGCCCAGGGAAGCCTTGCCTGCCACCACCGGGGCGGCATTGCGGATGCCGGCATCGATGTCGGTACGGTCCTGGCCGGCCGCGAGCGTGAAGGTCTGCGTCGAGCCATTCAGGCCGACCACGTCGCTGTCCTGCGTGTCGTAGCCGTTGGCGCCATAGTTGGCAGTCGTGAACTGCTGGCCCTCGCCAAGCCCGTTGAAGACGACTCGGTAGTTGCCCGCCTCCACGTTCGTGAACAGGTACTTCCCGTTGCTGTCGGTGAGTTGGTTTCCGAGGGCCACGTCGTCGCCAGTACCAAAAGTGCCGTCCGCGCCCGCGCTTCTCAACGTGACGAGAATCCCCGCCATGCCGGTATTGCCATCGTTCTGCAGGCCGTCGCCGTTCTTGTCGAACCAGACCGTGTCACCGATGCTGCCCGTGCGGCTCGCCACCCCGATGTCGACGCTGGTGTTGTAGTCGCCTGCCTTGAGCGTCACGGCGTCGGTGTAGCCGGTGATGCGGTTGGCATTGAAGATGTTGACATCCGAATCCACCGCATCATTGCCGCCCACATTGCGGCGCGTGAAGTCCTGCGTTGCCGCGTTGAGGCCGCTGCCGTCGAGGCGCACGCTGTAGGTGCCGGGCGCCAGGTCATTGAACCTGTAGTTGCCATTCCCATCGGTGGTCGTGCTCTTGCCGGTGTACACGTCGTCCGCCGTACCAGCGAACCCGTCCGCACCGACGGTGTAGAGCTTCAGACCGACGTTGGCAATGCCGGTTTCACCGGCGTCCTGGAGGCCGTTGCGATTGGCGTCGTTCCAGACGCGATCGCCCAAAGTCGCGGTCAGCGCCTTGAAGCCCGCGTCCGCCGTCGTGTTGACCTGGCCCGAGCTGAGGGTGTACGTGCCGGTGAAGCCGTTGGCGCCCGCGTCGGAGTCGAACGCGTCGTTGCCGACATTGGCCGTGCTCAGCAGCGTGCCGTCGGCGGAGGTGAATTTCACGACGTAGTCGCCCGGCTTCAGGCCGGTGAAGCTGTAGTTGCCGTTGGCGTCCGTGGTCTGCGTCGCGACGACGGTGCCGGGTGCGCCGTTCACCGAGGTGTACAGCTCGACTTTCACGCCCGCCTTGCACGCTTCGCCCGTGTCCTGCACGCCATTGCCGTTGGTGTCGATCCACACCTTGTCGCCGATACGGACGTACTTGTAGAAGCCGGAGTCGACCGTGGCGTTGTATTCGCCGGGGGCGAGCTTGATGATGCTGGACAGCGCGCCATCGCTGTCGGTGCCGGAGGCGGCGTTGCCGTCCACCTGGCGCGGGCTGGCTGCGTCGTAGCCGCTGGGGCTGACGAAACGCACCTGGTAGCTCAGGCCCGGCGTCAGGCCCTTGAAGCTGTAGTTGCCGTTGGCATCCGTGGTGGTGGTGCCGAGCACCTCGTTGGCACCGACGAACTGGCCGTCGCCGTTGACGTCCCGCACGAGTTGCACGGTGGCGCCGGCGATGCCGGCCTCGCCCGCGTCCTGGACGCCGTCCGCGTCGGCGTCATGCCAGACGCGGTCGCCAAGCTTGGCCGCCTTGGTCTCGACGATGAGGTTCTGGTCGTGGATCTGCGCCCCCGTCACCGGGTCGATGACCACGGCGATGATCTGGCCCGCATCGGCCACGAAGTCGTTGTGCCTCAGCGCCAGGTCGGCCAGCCCGTTGGGGATCGAGAAGTCCTGCGCGACCAGTTGCCAGATGGTCTCTTGCACCGACTGGGCCGAATAGCCCGACGTTCCGCTGCGGTAGTAGTTGAGCAGCCAGTTGATGGCGCCCTCCTGCTCGAAGCCGTTGTCGGCGGCCACTTCGAAGCCCGGATAACCGAAGCCCGAGTACACGTAGCCGCTGTTGTAGTCCAACCTGACCAACGGCTGGATGCACCAGCCGTCCAGCACGGTGCCCGAGGGCCCGAGCGGCGAGGCGGCATTGAACAGGACATCGTAATAGCTGTCATTGCCGGGCGATGCCGGCTTTGCAATGACGATGGGCGAAGAGAAATAGGCAGTTGCCATGTCGAGCGATCCTTGTCTCAGGTCAACAAACCCGATGCACGACGGCAGTCGAAGCGGGCCTCGACCGGCACATGCACCGGCATGCAGGATGAACAAGGGTGATGTGCGATTGCGCTCTTCCGGCGCCCGCCACGCGCACCCGGACGGGTCGCGCGCGATGACCGAGGGCTTCCGCCGGTCACACGCGAGTGCGCCGCAAGCCTGCTCTCCATCCCCCTGCCAATCCAATTCACCGGTTTCGGTGAATGAAGGATGCTACCGAGCAACCAGAACTTTTCTCGTATCAATCGACCTAGTTCAGAGGTATGACAACGGGCGGAAAAGCGCGAGACCACAGGGCTTCGTGCCGCGTCCCGCCGGACCGGCCTTCGGGGCCGCGAACCGCTTCGGCTTCGATGCTTGCACGGCCGACAATCACAGCTCCCACTCCCCCTCACAAGCCATGACCACACTCACCCTCGACCAGGCCCAACAGATCATCAGCGGCGCCCTTGCCGCCTCCAGGGAAGCAGGCTACGCGCCCATGGGCGTCGCCGTGCTCGACGAGTCCGGCAACCTCAAGGCCTATGCGCGCGAGGACGGTGCCAGCATGTTCCGCTTCGACGTGGCGCAGGCCAAGGCCTGGGGCGCCGTCGGCATGGGCGTTTCCAGCCGCACGCTCGGCGAGCGCGCCAAGGGCAACCCGAACTTCTTCGTGTCGCTCGCCGCCACCTCGAACGGCCGCTTCCTGCCGCAGACCGGCGCAGTGCTGATCAAGGATGCGAATGGTGCAGTGCTCGGCGCCGTCGGTGCGAGCGGCGGCACCGGCGATGAAGACGAGGCGATCTGCATCGCTGGCGTCAAGGCTGCCGGCCTGGCGCCGGGCTGAAGCGCTATTCGGGTTGCACGCCGGCCACCTTGATGGCCTTGCGGTTCAGCGCGATGTCCCGCTCGACCCGGACGCGGAACTCCTGTCCCGTATCGGTCGCCGGCACCGCGCCATTGGCCTCGAAGGACTCGCGCAAGGCCGGCTGCTGCAGCGCCACGGTCAGCGCCTGCCGCAGGGTGTCGGCCACCGAGGGCGGCAGGCCCTTCGGCGCCATGAGCCCGATCCAGCTGGAGAACTCGAAGCCGCGCACCGTCTCCCCGATCGACGGCACAGGCCCCAGCGGATGCGCCTCGACGCCCATGCTGTGGCCCAGCAGTCGCAGCCGCCCCGACTGCACCAGGCCGAGTGCCGCAGGCGCGGGCGTCAGCACCCAGTCGGTTTCCCCGGACACCACCGAGGCCACGCCCTGGCTACCGCCTTTGTACGGCACGTGCAGCGACTCGAATCCCGCCGCCGACTGCAGCGCGATGCCAGCCAGGTGGCTCACCGATCCCACGCCGGCCGAGGCCATGTTGGTCTTGCCATCGCGCGACTTTGCCCAAGCGATCAGTTCCGCAGTGTTGCGCACCGCGAGTGCCGGATGGCACACCAGGACGTTCGGCAACACGGCCACCAGCGAGACGAAGTCGAAGTCGTTCAACGGGTCGTAGGTGACGGCCTTCTGCAGCAGCGGCGCGACGCTCATCGAGCTGCTGGAAGCAACGATCAGGGAGTAGCCGTCGGGCGCGGCCATGCGTCCGACCTCCACGCCCAGCGCGCCCGCAGCGCCCGCGCGGTTGTCCACCACGACAGGCTGGTGCAAGGGCTGCGCCAATTGGTTGGCCACGATGCGGCCGATGGTGTCGACCGAGCTGGCAGGCGCGTTTGGAACGATCAGCCTGACCGGCCGCGTCGGCCATGCGGCGGGCTGCGCCAATGCCAGCAGTGGCTGGGCACCCAGCAGCGCCAGCAGGTGCCGCCGCGACCGCTGGAACACGGTGGCCTTCATTCCGGCAACAAGCCGATCTCGACGGCGATCTGGCCGAGGCGCTGGTGTTCCTCGCGCAGGAAGGCATCGAACTGCTGGGGCGTCTGCGGCGGCGCCGCGATCGGCCCGACCGCCAGCATCTTCTCGCTGAGGGCCGGCTTCTCCAGCATGCCGTTGATGCCGGTGTTCATGCGCGCGACGATGGGTGCGGGCGTGCCCGCGGGCGCGACCACGGCCAGCCATCCGACCATGTCGAAGCCGGGCAAGGTCTCGGCCAACGCGGGCACGTTGTCCCAGCCGGCGATGCGCTTGGGCGAGGTCACGGCGAGCATGCGCATACGGCCCTGCTTCACGAGCTGTCCGGTCGATGCCACGTCTGCCACCAAGGCATCCACCTGCCCGCCGATCAGGTCCTGCACGCCCGTGCCGATCGAGCTGTAGGCCACCAGGTTGGCGCCGGCCTTGGCACGCGCGTTGAACAGCCGCGCGATCATCCCGCCGAAGGTGCGCGGGCCCTCGTTGGCCAACGAAAGCTTGCCCGGATCGGCCTTGCTGCGCGCGACCAGGTCCTGCACGGTCTTGATCGGCGACTCCGCGCCCACCAGTAGCGCAAACGGGCTGTTGGCCACGAACGCCACCGGTGCGAAATCCTTCAGCGGGTCATAGGGAAGCGTCTTGAACAGGTAGCTGTTGGTGACCAGCGCCGCCGTCGTCGCGAAGTAGAAGGTATAGCCGTCCGGTGCGGACTGCTTGACCGCCTGCGCGCCGATCACGTTCTGTCCGCCCGGCTTGTTGTCGATGACGAAGGGCTGGCCGATCGACTGCGCCACGCCGTCGCTCAGCATGCGTGCGATCGCGTCCGGCCCCGAGCCCGCAGGCTGCGACAGCACCAGCTTGATCGGTTTGGAAGGCCACGGGTCCTGCGCGCTCGCCAGGCCCCATGGCCCGCAAGCCGCCGCCGCAAGCGCCAGGTGGAAGCTTCTTCTGTTCATCATCACGTCGTCTCCGTTGTATGAATTGGTGATTGATCTGCAAAACGGGCTGCGAGGGCGTCGCGCTGCGCGCCGAGTTCGGACGCGGTCGAGGCCACGCCGTACACATAGCGGTCGGGGCGGACGATGGCGGCGCGGCAGCCATGGCGACGGAACCAGCCCGCAGCAATGCCTTCGGTCTCGCGCAGCGTATCGCCCAGGCGCAGCGTCGTCATGCGCGGCGCGGCGTTTTCGAACTCGACGACCTCGAAACCTTCGTCCAGCACCAGCCACCAGCCATGGCCCGCCAGCGCGTCGAGGCGCACCTGGCTGTCGCCTTGCGTGATCCACGGTTGCGGAAAGATGGTGCCGGTGGCCGCATGCGCGACCGGGGAAAGCATCCCCCCTTCGAGGCCTGGAATCACGTCCTGCCGCGGCATGTCGCGCACCACACCGCTACATTCGGCCAGCATGCGCGCGTCACGTTCGCGCGCCCTCGCTTCGTTGCGCTCGCAGATCACCGCGCCGATGCCCTTGATGCGCGTCGTCAGTTGCTCGACGTGCCGCTTTCGCTCGATGCCATAGCTGTCGAGCAGCGATTCCGCGGCGGCGCCGCGAACTTCGCCACTGCACACCGCCGCCAGCTTCCATGCGAGGTTGGCGACGTCGCGCACGCCCTGGCACATGCCCTGCCCGAGAAAGGGCGGCTGCTGGTGCGCCGCATCGCCGGCGACGAACACGCGGCCACGGCGCCATGTGTCTGCCACCAGCGCATGGAACCGGTAGCTGGCCTGCCGCCACAAGCTGCCTTCGTCCGGCGACAGCCAGCGTGAGAGAAGCTTCCAGGTCTCGGCAGGCTCAACGACCTTGCGCGGGTCTTCCTCCGGCTTGAGCGAGATCTCCCAGCGCCGATGGTTTCCGGGCCCGATCACCATCGTGCAGGGCCGGTCGGGCTCGCAGTACTGCACGCTGGTCTTCGGCAGCTTCGCCAGACCGCGCTCGTTGGCAAGCACGTCGACCACCAGCCAGGGCTCGTCGAAGCTCAGGTCCTCCAGCGCGATGCCCACCCGCTCGCGCACGAAGCTCGATGCGCCGTCGCAGGCGACGACGTAGCGGGCCTGCACCTGGCCCGCATGGCCGTCGTCGCGCCGCCACTGCAGGGTGACGGCATCGGCGTCCTGCGAAAGCGCCGCCACCTCGGTGCCGAGCGCGATGTGGGCGTTGGCCAGCGACTGCACATGCGCACGCAGCGCGGCCTCAACCAGCGGCTGCGTGAACACGTTCGACGGCGTGTAGCCCAGCGGATACGGCGGCGCCACCATCGTGAGCCGCTTGATGAGCTGCCCGTCCACGCCAAAGTACTCGGAGGGCGTGAAAGGCTCCAGGTGCGGCGCGACCGCGTCCATCACGCCCAGTTGCTGGAACACGCGCAGGATCTCGTGGTCGACGGCGATGGCGCGCGGCTTGTCGTACACCTCGCGCGACCGGTCGCACACCCACACGCGCAGGCCCAATCCCGCGAGCAGGCCCGCGGCCACCGCGCCGGACGGGCCGAAGCCGACCACCGCGACGTCGAAGACGGCGTCGCGTTGCATTGCGGACGCCATCCGCTCAGGCCTCGGCGACGATCGTGTTCACCAGCGTGCCGATGCGCTCGATCTCGACTTCGTAGGTGTCGCCCGCCTTCATCCACACCGGTGGCATGCGCGCCTGGCCGACGCCGGCCGGCGTGCCCATGACGATCACGTCGCCGGGCTCCAGCGTGAGCACGTCGCTCAGCAGCGAGATGGTCTCGGCCACGCCCCAGATCATGTCGGTGGTGTTGGCGTCCTGCATGACCTCGCCGTTGAGACGGCCCTGGATCCTGAGTCCCGTGGCCGCAGGCGGCAATTCGTCGGCCGTGACCAGCGCCGGTCCAAAGCCACCGGTGCCGTCGAAGTTCTTGCCGATGGTCCATTGCGGCGTGCGCTTCTGATAGTCGCGCACAGACATGTCGTTGAAGCAGGTGTAGCCGAAGACGTACCCCGGCGCGTCGTCCTGCGACACATGGCGCGGAACGCGCTTCCCGATCACGAGCGCCATCTCCGCCTCGTAGTCGAATTTGCCCGAGACCTTCGGCAGGATACCGGGCGCGCCATGCGCGACCAGCGAGGTGGCGCCGCGGAAGAAGAACCACGGGTACTCGGGCTTCTCGCGACCGCCCTCCTTCGCGTGGTCGAAATAGTTGAGGCCGAGGCAGATGATCTTGCCGGGCTCCGGAACCAGCGGCGCAAGCTTCAGTGACGCGAGCGGCTGCCGCGGTGCATCGGAAGCGATGGCGGCCTTGGCGGCGGCGGCCAGGTCGACGCCCGCGGCGAGCGCCGCGCGAAGGCTGTCCGGCACCTGCGGCTGCGCCGCGTTCAGGTCGATGACCTGGTCGCCATCGATCACGCCCAGGCGCGCGCGATCGTCTTTCAGGAAGGTGGTGAATCTCATGGATGCTCCGGAGTCGGGATGAAGAAAACCTGTCGCTGCGCTTCCTTGAGGTGCGCCGAGGGCGGCTGCGAGATGCCCCACTGGTCGACACGGCCTGGCGGCCAGGTCCAGTCGGCGGGGCCGCCGGCCACGTAGCTGTCATCGATCTGTTCGACCTCGGCGGTGTACTCGATGACCTCGCCGAACGGACCGATGAAGTAGTTGAAGGCGTTGTCGCCCGGACCGTGGCGGCCGGGGCCCCATTCGATGGCGTGGCCCGCATCCTTCAAGCGACCGCCCCCGCGCATCACCGACTCGAGGTCGGGCATGACAAAGGCGATGTGGTTCAGCGCGTCATTGTCGGTGTCGCCCAGCGCCACGCTGTGGTGGTCGCTGTTGCAGTTGAGGAAGGCCATGATGCGCGTGCGGTCGGCCAGGCGGAAGCCCAGCGCCTGCTCGAAGAAGGCTTGCGTGGCAGGGACGTCATGGGTGTTGAGCACGACGTGGGCGAGGCGTGACGGCCGGTCCTTCGCCTCGTGTGCGTCGGCGTGCTGCGCGTCGCCGTGCACGACCTGCAGCAACCGGCCGTGCGGATCGCGGATCGTCAGGCCCGTGCCGCCACCGGGCGCCGCGAGGGGTGCGATCGGCTGCAGAACATGGCCGCCGGCGCTCATCGCTGCTTCGGCCACGGCCTGCAACGCGTCGGCGCTGCGGGCGCGCAAGGTCACATGGCGGATCGCGCAGGGTCCGCCATCGCGATGCAGGGACAGCAGGTGATGGTCGGCGCCGGTGCCGCGCAGGTAGAGCGCATCGTCGCGGCGCTCGGCCACGTCCAGGTGCCACACATCGGTGTAGAACGCCTCGGCGCGCGCAAGGTCGGGCACGTTGAGTGCCACGCTGCGCAGGCTGTTGATCCAGGGTGAGCTCATGGCCTCTCCTTCGATGATTCGGTCTGTGCAGCAAACGCGCGCGCCAGGAAGCGTCGCGCATTGCCATCGGTCAGCAGCGCCGCCGCGTCGGCGCCAAGTCCGGCCGCCTCGATTCGCGCGAGCGGCGCGCGCTCGTGGAAGTTGAACGGGTAGTCGGTGCCGACCATCAACTGCGTGGGGCCGAACACGGTGGCCAGATGTGCCAGCGTCGGCGCATCGAACACCAGGGTGTCGAAGAACAATTGCCGGGCCTGTTCGACCGGCGAGGTCCGCACCTGCTCCTTCAGTGCCGGGAATACGCCCCAGCCTTGCTGCAAGCGCGGCAGCAGCATCGCCAGCGTGCCGCCGCCGTGGCTGAAGGCGATGCGCAGCCCTGGCCGGCGCAGCATCAGGTTGCCGGTGATCACCGACGCGGCCGCCAACCCGACATCGGTCGGATAGGCCAGCACCTGCTGCAGTGGCGCCGGGCCCACCAGGCGGTCCATGCCGGTCGGCTTGAGCGCATGGACGAACACCGCCGCACCGAGCGCCTCGCAGGCTTCGAAGAATGGATCGAAGCAAGGGTCGCCAATGGGCACGCCGTTCACGTTGCTGCCGATCTCCACGCCCGCGAAGCCCAGCGTCTCGATGACGTAGCGAAGCTCCACGATCGCGGCGTCGACGTCCTGCAGCGGCACCGCGCCCATGCCGATCAAGGCGCCCCTGCCCTCCGCCACCATCGATGCGATCTGCTCGTTGAGGTAGCGCAGCAACTCCTGCGCATCGGCTGGCTCCATCCAGTACGACAGCAACTCGGGCATCGGCGAGATGGCCTGGTGCGCCAGGCCCATGGCGGGCAGGTCGGCCAGGCGGCGCGTCACGCTCCAGCTCTTTTCCGAAACGGTCCGGTAGTTCTTGCCGGCGATCATCACGTGCCTGTGGCACAGGCCGCCGGCATCGGGCGCGGCGGCGGTCGATGGCCATTGCGCGGGCATCCTGCGGCCGAGGTAGGCCGGGAATTCCGCCGGCACCATGTGCGCATGCACGTCGATGCCACAGGCGCAGCGCAGCCGCTGCGTTGCGTCGTCAACCATGCGCTGCACCCCGCGAAGTCCTTCGATCCATGTTGTCTCCTGGCGCCCGGCGCGATCAGGTCGGCAGGCTTGTGGAGGTGGAGTCTAGGCAGCTGCCTTGCATTGATGAAGTGGATTGGTCATATACATAGAATCCACGGCATGGATATCCGGCAAGTCGATCTCAACCTGCTCGTGGCCTTCCACGCCATGTCGGAACACCGCAGCGTGACGCGCGCCGCGGAGTCGATCGGCCTGAGCCAGCCCGCCATGAGTGCGGCCGTCGCGCGCCTGCGGCTGTTGTTCAACGACGCCCTGTTCGTGAAGACCGGCGCGGGCATGCAGCCCACCCCGCGCGCGGCCGAACTCGACGGCGCGGTGCGCCGCGTGATAGACACGGTCAAGGCCGAGATCCTCCCGGCGCCGGCCTTCGATCCGCTGCGCGACAGCAAGGTGTTCACCCTGGTCACGCCGGACATCGCCGAGGTGCATTTCCTGCCGAAGATCCTCGCCTGCTTTGCGCAGGAGGCGCCGCATTGCGACCTGCGGACGCTGTCGATGCCGCGCCAGGCCGCGGCGGAGGCCCTGGAAACCGGCGCGGCGGAACTCGCCATCGGCTACCTGCCCGACCTGCAGAAGGCCGGCTTCTTCCTGCAGAAGCTGTTTCGCAACGACTACGTGTGCATCGTGCGCGGAAGGCATCCCACCATCGGCGAGCGGCTCACGCTCAAGACCTACCTGGCCGCTTCCCACGCCGTGGTGAGCCCCGACGGCCGCGAGCACCTGCTCGACCAGTTCCTGCAGCGGCGCGGCCTGAAGCGACGCGTGCTGGTGGGGCTGTCGCACTTCATGAGCCTGCTGCCGATCATCGAGACTTCCGACCTCGTCGCGACGGTGCCGCGCGACCTTGCGAACATCTGCGTTCGGCATGCCGACATCCGCATCGTCGACCCGCCCTTCAAGGCGCCAGTGGTCGAGGTGCACCAGTTCTGGCACCGGCGATTCCACCAGGACGCGGCCAACATCTGGCTGCGCGGGCGCGTACAAAAGCTCTTTGGCGCCTGATCAGGCTGCGAAGGCTCAGCCGTTGTCCGGCGCCAGCGGAATATCGCCCAGCGCCTCGTCGTTGCGCACGCCATGCGCGGCCTTCAGCAGGCCGATCGACAAGCCCTCTTCCTGATTCGCGAAGCCCTTGGCAATGCCTTCGAGCGCATTCGCCAGGTTGCTGTCGCCGTCGTCGCGGGCGTCCATGCTGATGTTGAGCACCCGCGCCGCCATCTGGCGGTAGCTGACCACGCCGGATCGTTCGAGCAGCGCCACGAGGTCCAGATAGAGCGCAAGGTTGACGTCGAAGACCAGCTTCGCGGAAACATCGAGATCTTCGTGCCTGTTCTCCATGGCTTTGCTCCTCTTTAGATACGGATGGGTTGGCGCTGCCGCATGGCCTCATAGAGGCACACGCCGCTGGCCACGGACACATTCAAGCTTTCTACCGCACCCGCCATCGGGATGCTGATCAATTCGTCGCAGGTCTTGCGCGTCAGTTGCCGCATGCCTTCGCCTTCGGCGCCCAGCACCAGCGCCAGCGGACGCTTCAAGTCGCACTGGTAGAGCGTACCCGACGCGTCGTCGCTGGTACCCACGCACCAGATGTTGCGCTCCTTCAGCTCGTTCAACGTGCGCGCCAGGTTGGTCACCATGAAGTAGGGCACCGTGTCGGCCGCGCCGCTCGCCACCTTGGCCACGGTGGCGTTGATGCCGGCCGCATGGTCCTTCGGCGCGATCACCGCATGGGCCCCGGCGCCATCGGCCACGCGCAGGCAAGCGCCCAGGTTGTGCGGGTCGGTCACGCCGTCGAGCACCAGCATCAGCGGCACGGTGCCGGCGGCTTCGAGGCCTTCCAGCAGCTCGTCGATCGAATGGCTTTGCTGCATCGGCGAAACCCGTGCGGCGACGCCCTGGTGCCCGTGGCTGCCGGCCAGCTTGGCAATGCGCAGCGCATCCGCCTCGACCAGCCGGACGCCGGCCTCCTGCGCTCGCGTGACGAAGGTTTTCATGCGCGCATCGCGACGGCTGGCATCGAACAGCACCTCCAGCACCGATGCCGGCGCCGTCTTGATGCGCACGCCCACGGCATGGAAGCCGAAAATTACTTTGGGGGAAGACATCGCGCGATTATCGATGGCGCGCCGCCCGCGCCTGATGAAACCCGGCAAGCAAGACTTGACTCATGCAATGGGCAGGCCGCTCGTGGCCTGGCTCAGTTGATCGTGGACGTCCTGCACGCGCTGCGCGGCTGGGTGCACCTTCGCGCTACCGACCGCCTCCAGGAAGCGGCAGGCCGCGTGGCCACGCGCCGATGCGTCATAGCGCCGGACCCAGGCCTCGCGCATGGGCAGGCGTTCCGGCGCCACGGGCCAGACGCCGGGCCGTGGGCGCAGGTGATCGGCGATGCCGATGCGCCAGGGTTTCGCCGTCAGGCGCGCACGAAAGCAACCCTGGTTCTGGCACATGCGTGCATAGACCTTGTCGACGCCCAATTGCCTGAAGCACTCCGTCACGGCCGCACTCGCCGGATCGAAGACATCGTGCATCGCCAGCAACCGGAAGCCCGCGGGCGTGCGGTAGATGCGCAAGTGCCAGTCCGCATGTTGCTGCATGAAGCGTGCAATGCGCGCCTTGGCCCGCTTCTCCGGCCCCGGGTTGACGGCGCTCGCATCGCCACGCTTGCGATCCTTGCCGATGCGCAGCGCCACGGCAAACACCGCCACCGCCGCGATCGCCCCGGCAATCCACGATTCCGCAGACCAGCCGGCCAGCAGGCCCGCGATCAGCGCCGGGCCGAGCGCGAACTCCATCGCGCCGCTGTCCATCTTGTGCGACTCGAAGTCGATGTCGAGGAACAGCACGTCTGGCGTATTGAGGCACAGCGCGCCATAGCTGTTGCGCGTGATCACCGCATCGCCCGCGCGCTGCACGATCTCCTCGCGGATCGGCATGCCATCCGCGCCGTTGTAGGCCACCTTGCGCTCCCGCCGCGCCAGTTGCTCACCCGAGGCGATGCGGTCGAACGCGGCCAGCGTGCGCGCGTCGGCATGGCGCTGCGCCGCCTCCGCGCTTTCGTCGGACCAGCCGAAGCGCCGCACTGTCACCTGCTGGCCGTTGACATGATCCTGTACGCGCCCTTCCGCCCAATGCGCCGGAATGATCATCCCTTGAAGCTCCCCATTGACCTATTCACCCGCCTTGAAAAACCGCCAGGCGATCACCGCGATGGCCAGCAGCACCAGCCAGAACACCGGCGACGAGAGGAAGGTGCTGCGCACGCGCCCGGGCTCGGCCATCGGATCGGCGAGCACATTGCGCATGCCGCGCTCCACCGGCGCGTGATGGGCCGGCGGCGCGAACGCCTCGTCGAAGTCCTCCGTCGTGCCCGCTGCCACGCCCAGGGGCGACCGGTCGCCGTTGCGATAGCGCTCGACCGCATCCTTCGCCTCCTTGAGGCCGAGCCCGGTGTGCTCGCGGACCAGCTTGATGGCCTCGATCCACTCGCCGCGATCGATCGCGGCAATCGCTTCGGGCGGCAGGTTGAGGTTCGACATGGCCATGATCCTCGATTGCGACTATGAATCGGACGCGACCCGCCCGGCCTCGATCGTGATGCGCCGTTCGCACTGCGCCGCGATGCCGCGATCATGCGTCACCAGGACCAGCGTGGTGCCGCGTTCGCGGTTCAGGTCGAACATCAGCTTCATGACCTGCTCGCCGGTCGCGAAGTCCAGGCTGCCGGTCGGCTCGTCGGCCAGCAGCAGCGCCGGCTGCACCACGAAGGCGCGCGCCAGCGCCACGCGCTGCTGCTCGCCGCCGGACAGCACCTTGGGATAGTGGCCGAGCCGCTGCCCCAGTCCGACGCGGCCCAGCATCTCGGTGGCCGCCTTGCGCGCATCCTTGCGGTCGGCCAGTTCGAGCGGCAGCATCACGTTCTCGAGCGCACTCAGGTTGGCCAGCAACTGGAAGCTCTGGAACACGAAGCCGACCTTCTGCGCACGCAGCGCGGCACGGTCGTCCTCGTCGATGGAGAAGATGTCCGCGCCCGCCAGCTTCACCGTGCCGCGCGTCGGCGTGTCGAGCCCCGCGATGATCGACAGCAGCGTGCTCTTGCCCGAGCCCGAGGCGCCGACGATGGCCGCGGTCTCCTTCGCACCCAAGGTGAAATCGATGTCCTGCAGAATGTCCAGCGTGCCGGCCGAGTCGGTGACGGACTTGAACACATGCTCGACCGCCACGATTGGCTCGGACTTGGGTACAGACATTTGGAAGGGCTCTCGTTTTGAATCGCAGACACTTTATCCCGGCCGCCTCGCTGGCCCTCGCAATGGGCTTTCCGGGGCTGGGCGCATGGGCCCAGTCGAGCGGCGGTCCCACCGTGCTGATCATGGGCGATTCGCTGAGCGCGGAGTACGGTCTCAAGCGTGGCGAAGGCTGGGTCGCACTGCTGGAGAAGCGCCTGGCCGACGAGAAGATTCCAGCCCAGGTCATCAACGCCAGCATCAGCGGCGAGACCACCGCTGGCGGCAAGTCGCGCGTCGACGCTTTGCTCAAGACGCACAAGCCGAACGTCGTGGTGATCGAGCTCGGCGCCAACGACGCGCTGCGCGGCCTGCCCTACACCCAGACCCAGGCCAATCTCTCGGCCATGGTCGACGCGTCGAAGGCGGCGGGCGCCAAGGTCCTGATCGTCGGCATCCAGGTGCCGCCGAACTACGGCATGACCTACCTCAACAACTTCTCGAAGGTCTTCACCAACGTCGGCGTGGCGGGCAAGGCGCCGGTGGTGCCGTTCATGCTCAAGGGCGTGGCCGACGGTCCCGATGCCGCGACGATGTTCCAGCCCGACCGCATCCACCCCGTGGCCGCGGCGCATCCACGGATCCTCGACAACATCTGGCCGGAACTGAAGAAACTGCTGAAGTGAAGTAGCTTCGCGGCTCGCAGCGCGCGCCAACGAGAAAGCCGCCGCCTGCATGGCGCAGGTGGCGGCTTTTTCGTGGCGGGTTCGGTGGGACCGTTCAGCCGTTCTTCGTCGGGATCGTGGGCACCGTCGGGGCCTCGTTCTCGAGCGAAGCCACGTCCGTTTCCGGATCGCCTGGCATCAACCCTTCGCTGCTCGGGCTCAGCTTTCGGGTGGCCTTCTCCCGCAACTTTTCTTCCTTCTTCTTCTTCTTGGCCAGTTCCTTTTGGCGCTTCTCGTATCCGTAGTTGGGTGCGGCCATGTTGCTCCTGATGTCGCGCCCCGGAAGCGGGGCAAACCGGCACCCACTTTAAGCGATAACGCTTCCCGCGAAAACGCACCGGAAGCGTTGTCAGTTACGCATGCCGTCCAGCGCTTGCGCCAGGTCGTCCCGTAAGTCGGCCAGCGCTTCCAGGCCCACCGAGAAACGCACCAGCGTGCCCTTGTAGGGCCAGCGCGCCACGCTCGCGTCGCGCATCAAGCGGATGTCGTAGGGCACGACCAGGCTGATCGGGCCGCCCCATGAATAGCCCAGTCGAAACAGTTTCAAGCCGTCACAAAAACGATCGACCTCTTCGCTGCTGAATCGCTCGTCGAACACCACCGAGAAGATGCCGGCGGCGAGGTCGCGGGCGCCGCACAGCGCGCGCCAGTGCTCATGCCCCGGCGAGCCTTCGATGGCCGGATGCAGCACCTGCGCGATCTCGTCGCGCGCGCCCAGCCAGTGCGCCAACGCGCGCGCGGCCTTGTCATGGGCCGCATAGCGGATCGCGATGCTCGGCAGCGAGCGCAGCAGCGTCTCGACGTCGCCCACCCCGACACCCCAGCCCATGCGCATGTGCGTGAGCTTCAGCGCCTGGTGCAGGCGCCCGTCGTCGCGGGTGACCACGCTGCCCATCAGCACGTCGCCGCCGCCGCTCGGGTACTTGGTCAGCGCATGGACCGACACGTCCACGCCCTGCCCGGTGCCGTTGAAGTCGAACGGGTCGAAGGCCAGGCCGGCGCCCCAGGTGTTGTCCAGCGCGGTGATCACGCCACGTGCGCGGCACAGGTCCACCAGTGCAGGCAGGTCCGGGAACTCCATCGTCACCGAGCCCGCGGCCTCGAGCCAGACCAGCCTGGTGCGCTCCGACAGCTTGGCCGCCAGATCGGCCGGATTCATCGCGTCGTACGTGCGGTGCGTGATGCCGAAGTTGGCCAGCTCGCCGTTGGCCAGCGCCTTGTTGGGACCGTAGGCGTTGTCGGGCAGCAGCACCTCGTCACCGGTCTTGAGGAAGGCGAAGGCCACCAGCGCGATGGACGCCAGACCGCTGGGCACCAGCAGGCAATGCGTGCCACCCTCCAGCGTGGCCAACCGCTCTTCCAGCGTGAAGGTGGTGGGCGTCCCATGCAGGCCGTAGGTGTAGCCCACCTTGGTCTTCCAGTCGCGCGCACGCATGGCCGCGACATCGGCGAAGAAGACCGTCGAGGCCTTGTAGGTGCCCGGCTGCGGCGCCGCGAACTTCGCGGGCGGCTTGTAGGGATGGTGGATGAGGTCGGTGATCGGTTCGTGAGCCATGTCGCGATGCTAGCCCGGTTGCGGGCCGCGGCGCTGGGGCGCGCACGACCGCAGCTGAGGCACCCGTGCGACAAGGGCGCAGAATGAACCCGGCGCGCGCAGACGCGCATCCAGGAGCAAGTTGCCATGGCGATCCACGAACTCTTCCCCTACCTGCGCGTGCACGACGCCGCGGCCGCCATCGATTTCTACTGCGCCCTCTTCGCCGTCAAGGAAAAGTTCAGGCTGACAGAACCCGGTGGACGGATCGGCCATGCCGAGATCGACTTCGGCAACGGCGCCACCTTGATGCTGTCAGACGCGTATCCCGAGTACGGCATGGACAGCGCACGCACCATCGGCGCGAGCCCCGTGGCCATGCACCTCCACGTCGACGACGCGGATGCGCTGATCGAGCGCGCGGTCGCCGCGGGCGCCACGCTGGTGATGGCGCCGCAGGACCATTTCTACGGAGAGCGCTCCGGCAGCTTCGACGACCCGTTCGGGCATCGATGGAGCATCGGGCACAGCATCGAAGAAGTGACGCCCGAGGAAATGCAGCGGCGGTACACCGCCATGATGACTAACTGAATGAATAGGCCCCGAGGACCGGGCTATGCCCGGCCCGCTTCCCGAGGGGGATCAAGTCGAGATGGCAAAGCCACATCGACTTGAGCGACTCACACCGACCACTTCTCGATCAGCTTCTCCGCGCCCATGCCGTCGTAGCCCTCGAAGGGCTGGTGGATCCACGGATTGGTCGAGAGGAATTCGACCGAGTAGTCCGGCTCGAAGGTCGACAGGGCCTTGGTCCAGATCACGGCGCTGCGCAGTTCAGTGATGGGTGCATAGCGGTTGCGAAGCATGTCGACCACCGCGTGCAGCGTATGGCCCGAGTCCGCCAGGTCGTCCACCAGCAGCACCTTGCCGGCGATCTCGCCCTTGGGCGTGGTGATGTAGCGGGCGATATCGAGGTGGCCCTGGATCGTGCCGGCGTCCGCACGGTAGGAACTGGTCGACATGATGGCCAACGGCTTGTCGAAGATGCGCGAGAGCACGTCGCCGGGGCGCATGCCGCCACGCGCCAGGCACAGGATGGTGTCGAACTCCCATCCCGACTGATGCACCTTGATCGCGAGCTTCTCGATCAGATTGTGGTACTCGTCATAGCTCACGTAGAGATGCTTGCCGTCTTCCGTCAACATGGGTTGGCTCCTGAACTTTGGATGTTTTTGAGGTCGTGGGAAATCAATGATCTCGGCGATGATCAATCGGCGAGGTACGGGTGGCGCATCATGATCGTGTGATCGCGGTCCGGACTGGTCGACACCATGTGGATCGGCACGCCGGTCACCTGTTCGATGCGCTGCAGGTAGAGGCGCGCGTTCACGGGCAGCTTGTCGTATTGCGTGACGCCGACGGTGCTGTCGCTCCAGCCTTCCAGCGTCTCGTAGATCGGGGTGCAGCGTTCGATCTCGTCGGCGCCCATGGGCAGGATGTCGGTCACTTCGCCGTCGAGGATGTAGCCTGTGCAGAGCTCCAGCTTCTCGATGCCGTCGAGCACGTCGAGCTTGGTGATGCACAGGCCCGACAGGCCATTGACCTGCGCCGAGCGCTTCAGCAGCGCCGCATCGAACCAGCCGCAACGGCGGCTGCGGCCGGTGGTCACGCCCTTCTCGGCGCCCACGGTGCTCAGGTGGTAGCCGGCGGTGCCGGGCGTGGCCCAGTCCAGTTCCGTCGGGAACGGACCGCCGCCGACGCGCGTGCAATACGCCTTGGTGATGCCCAGCACGTAGTGCAGCATGCCCGGGCCCACGCCCGAACCGGCGGCCGCATTGCCGGCCACGCAGTTGCTCGAGGTGACGTACGGGTAGGTGCCATGGTCGACGTCGAGCAGCGTGCCTTGCGCGCCTTCGAACAGCAGGTTGGCGCCATTCTTGTTGGCATCGTTCAACTCGCGCGACACGTCGGCCATCATGGGCTTGAGCAGTTCGGCATGCTTCATCGCCTCGTTGAAGACCGTGTCGAAGTCCACCGCCGGCGCCCCCAGCACTTCCACCAGCACATGGTTGTGCAGGTCGAGGCACACGCGCAGCTTGGCCGCGAAGCGCTCGGGGTGCTTCATGTCCTGCACGCGCAAAGCGCGGCGCGCGATCTTGTCTTCGTAGGCCGGGCCGATGCCGCGGCCGGTGGTGCCGATCTTCTCGATGCCGCCCTTTTCCCGGTAGTTCTCGCGCGCGATGTCGAGCGCCGCGTGGAACGGCAGGATCAGCGGACAGGCCTCGCTGATGCGCAGGCGCGAACGCACCTCGACGCCGGCCTTCTCAAGGCCTTCGATTTCCTCGAACAGCTTGGCCGCCGACAGCACCACGCCATTGCCGATGTAGCACTTGACGCCCGGGCGCATGATGCCGCTCGGGATCAGGTGCAGCGCGGTCTTCACGCCGTTGATGACCAGCGTGTGGCCCGCGTTGTGGCCGCCCTGGAAGCGAACCACTCCCTGGGCGCTTTCGGTCAACCAGTCGACCAGCTTGCCCTTGCCCTCGTCGCCCCACTGGGTGCCGACGACGACCACGTTTCTTCCGGTGGTAACGCTCATGTCTACTCGCTTCTCAAAAACTGATTCAGATGGATTGCAGTGTCCACTGCCCGCCCCGCTCGATGAGCTCGCGGTCACAGTGGAATTCGTCGATTTCGCTCTCGTGGCCGGGCAGCACGCAGACCACGGTTTCACCGCTGCGGCGCAGCGCGGCGATGGCGTCGCGCAGGCCGGACGCATCGCTCCACGGCGCGCGCACGGCCGCACGCAACGGGCGGGCTGGCAGCACTTCAACCAGCTCGCGCAGATCCAGGCTGAAGCCCACGGCGGGCCGGTTGCGTCCGAACACGGCGCCGACCTCGTCATAGCGGCCGCCGCGCACCAGGGCATCAGCCGCGCCGTTCACGTAGATGCCGAAGCGCATGCCGCTGTAGTAGGCATAGCCGCGCAGGTCGGACAAGTCGAAGCTCACGTTGGCGCCGCCGCCGAGCCGGCCCGCGAGCTGGCGCAGGTCGGCCAGCGCCTGCCGCACAGCGGGGGTGGCGGGCAACGCGCGCTCGGCTTCGTCGAGCACCTTGGCGTCCCCGTACAGCTGGACCAGCGCCAGCAGGCCATCGCGCGAAGCCGCGGGAAAGTCGCGCGTCAAATTGCGCAGTTCGCTGGCGTCCTTGGTGGCCAGCGCCGCATGCACGCGGACCAGCACGCCAGCATCCACCGGCACGCCGGCGAACAGCGAACGCACGATGCGCGCATCGGCCATGTCGACCAGCACCTTCTCGGTGACGCCGGCGGCATGCAGGCAATCGAGTGCGAGCACGAGCGATTCGGTGTCCGCTTCCAGGCCGGCGTGCCCATAGATCTCGGCGCCGAACTGCAACGGCTCGCGCGTGGCATGCGGACGATCGGGCCGCACGTGGACGACCGGGCCGCAATAGCACAGTCGCGCGACGCCTTGGCGATTCAACAGGTGCGCGTCGATGCGCGCGACCTGCGGCGTGGTGTCGGCACGCAGGCCCATGCTGCGGCCGGACAGTTGGTCGACCAGCTTGAAGGTTTGAAGGTCGAGCGCCTCGCCCGTGCCCGAGAGCAGCGATTCGAGGTGCTCGAGCATCGGCGGCATGACCAGCTCATAGCCATAGCTACGGGCGGTGTCGAGCAACTGACGACGAAGTTCTTCGATGTGGCGCGCTTCGGAAGGCAGCACATCGGCAATGTGATCCGGGAGGACCCAGGCGGACATGGGAAAAGGAGGCGTGGGTTAAACGCGAATTCTACTGGGCCCGCAGTGGCCGCCCGCCGACCGACTTCACAGGCTCAATTTGCAACCCAAAGGAGCAAGACGCCGAGAAGGATGCTGCAAAGCCCGAAGAAGCGAAGCTGGCCGTCGCGCAATTGCAGCAGTTGGACGAAGCCCTTGCGCCAGGTGCCGGGCGACAGGAAGGGCATCGCACCTTCGATCACCAGCACCAGCGCCAAGGCGCTCCAGAAGACGTCGGAGCTCAACGCAGGGGTCCCCTCTTGCTAGCGCCGAGCAGCCGGGGGCGCCGCGGCTGCCGGGGCGGCGGTGCCCGAACCGCGCATCGCACGGAAGAAGTCGCTCGACGCGGGGTCGACCACCAGCACGTCGTTCTTCTTGTTGAAGCTCTGCTTGTAGGCGTCGAGGCTGCGATAGAACTGCGCGAATTGCGGATCGCGGCCGAACGCATCGGCATAGATGCCCGCCGCCTGCGCGTCGCCGTCGCCCTTGATCTTCTGCGCGTCGCGATAGGCATTCGCCACGGTCACTTCGCGCTGGCGATCGGCGTCCGCACGGATCTTCTCGCCTTCGGCAAAACCGGTGGAGCGCAGTTCGTTCGCCACGCGCTTGCGTTCGGCTTCCATGCGGCGGTAGACCGATTCGGTAATGGCTTCCACGTAGTCCACGCGCGTGATGCGCACGTCGACCACATCCACGCCCCAGGGCTTCGCGCCCTTCACCACGCCGAGCACCTCGCGCTGCACGTTGGCCATCAGTTCCTCGCGAGTGGCCGAGATCAACTGGCGCACCGTGTACTTGTTGATGTTCTCCTGGAACGCATTGCGCACCACGCGGTTGAGTTGCATGGCGCCGGCGTTCTCATCCAGGCCCACGTTCCGGATGTACTCCGACGGGTTGGAGATGCGCCAGCGCACGTACCAGTCGATCACCACGCGCTGCTTCTCGGCCGTGAGCATCGGCTCGGTGTCGATGCTCGACAGCATCAGCAGGCGCTTGTCGATGTACGACACGTTCTGGAACGGCGGCGGCATCTTGAAGTTGAGGCCCGGCTCGGTGATCACGCTCTTGATCTGCCCGAGTTGGTACACCACGCCGAACTGGCGCTGGTCGACGACGAATAGCGTGGAGCTCAGCAGCGCGAGCGCCACCAGGACCGACGTTGCGATAAATCCGATTCTGTTCATGTCAACGTTTTCCTCAGCGGGCGTCGCGATCGCGCGAACGGCCTTCGCGGGCGCGTGAGTCGGCGCCCGACATCGGTGTCACCGGAATCACCGAGGACTGGGTCGGCGCGGTGCCGGCCACATTGGGACTGGCTGCATCGGAGGGCGTGGGCGCGGCAGCGCCGGCTTGCGCGCTCAGTTGCATGAGCTTGTCGAGCGGCAGGTAAAGCAGGTTGGAGCCTTGCCTCGAATCGATCAGCACCTTGGTCGTGCTGGCGTAGATCTGCTGCATGGCGTCGATGTACATGCGGTCCCGCGTGACCTGCGGCGCCTTCTGGTATTCGGCCAGCACCTGGCTGAATCGCCCGGCATCGCCTTGCGCCTGCGCCACGATGCGCGCCTTGTACGCCTCCGACTCTTCCTTCAGGCGCGACGCGGTGCCGGTTGCCTTGGGGATCACGTCGTTGGCATAGGCCTGCGCCTCGTTCTTGGTGCGCTCGCGTTCCTGGCCGGCCTTGAGCACGTCGTCGAACGCGGCCTGCACCTGCTCGGGCGGACGCACGCCACCCTGCTGCAGGTTGATGCCGACGACTTCCACGCCGACCTTGTAGCGGTCCAGGATGGTCTGCATCAGCGTGCGCACGCGCGGCGCGATCTGGTCCCGCTCCTCGGCGAGGGCCTTGTCCATCTTCATCTTGCCGACGACTTCACGCACCGCGGTCTCGGCCACCTGCACCACGGTCTCCCCTGGCGACTTGCTTTCAAACAGGTACTGCCGCGCATCGCTCAGGCGGTACTGCACGGCGAACTTGATTTCGACGATGTTCTCGTCCTCGGTCAGCATCGCCGACTCGCGCAGGCCGGTGGAACGCACGATGCTGTCGCGCCCGACGTCTGCCGAGCGGATCTGCGTCACGACCACGATCTCGTGGCGCTGGACCGGATAAGGAAAGCGCCAATTGAAGCCCGCACCCACGGTGCTCTTGTAGCTGCCGAACTGGGTGATCACGGCCTGCTGGCCTTCGTTGACGATGAAGAAGCCGGTGCCCAGCCAGATCAGCGCCGCCACCGCGGCTACCAGGCCCAGGCCGAAGCCCGCGTTCTTCATGTCGGGCTTGAAGCCGCCGCCATTGCCGCCCCCGTTGGGACGCTGGCCATTGCCACCGCCGTTGCCGCCACGACCGCCGAACAGACCGCCGAGCTTGCGATTGAAATCGCGCCAGAGTTCGTCGAGGTCCGGCGGCCCCTGGTTCGGACCCTGCCCGCGGGGTGGATTGGGCCGCGGAGGTTGCGGAGGCGGCGTTGAAGGTGGTTCGCTGTCGGGCCGGTTGCCGGACGGTCGCTGCTCTCCATTGGACGAGGGCTCGTCGCCCCGTCCCCATCGACCGTCGTTCAGGTTGAACATTCCCTGAAGACGACTCCACACTGGCTTTGCATTCATTCGTTTTGCTTGTTATCTCGTCAGAGGCGGGATTGTGCCCAATCAACTTGCTGCATCGTGCAATTCAGCGTCGGCGTCTAAGGTCATGGCCGCAGCGCTCGCGGAGCCGGAGCGCAAGGCCAGTTCGGCCCGCAACACCGGCAGCCCCTGCCCCGAATGAGCGCTCACGAAGATGCGCGGAACCTGGACCCCATCGACCTCGATCTCGTCTTGCAGATGCAGCGGCTCTTGCCCACTTTCAAGGGCATCGAGCTTGTTGAACACCACAAGCTGCGGAATGTGGCTCGCACCGATTTCCTCGAGTACACGCTGTACCTCGGCCATCTGCTCGGGATGATGCGGGTTCGACGCATCGACGACATGCAGCAGCAAGTCGGCGTCGACGGCTTCCTGCAGCGTGGCTTTGAAGGCGTCGACCAGTCCATGCGGCAGTGCACGGATGAATCCCACCGTATCGGAGATCGAAACCTGCCGCCGCGCGTCGCCCAGGTACAGGTTGCGCGTGGTGGTGTCGAGCGTCGCGAACAGCTGGTCGGCCGCATAGGCACGCGCCTTGACCAGCGCATTGAAGAGCGACGACTTGCCGGCATTGGTATAGCCGACCAGCGAAATGTTGAAGGTCTCGCGCCGCTCGCGCTGCCGGCGTTGCGTGCCGCGTTGCTTCTGCACCTTGGCCAGGCGCTCGCGCGTGCGCTTGATCGACTCGCTGATCATGCGACGGTCGAGTTCGATCTGCTTTTCGCCAGGGCCGCCGCGAACGCCTGCGCCGCCGGTCTGGCGCTCCAGGTGAGACCACCTGCGAACAAGTCGCGTGCTGAGGTATTGCAGGCGCGCGAGTTCCACCTGCAACTTGCCTTCGTGCGAGCGTGCCCGCTGCGCGAAGATCTCCAGAATGAGAAAGGTCCGGTCGTAGACAGCCAGATCGAGCGTTCGCTCAAGGTTGCGCTGTTGCGCCGGACTCAGGGCCTGGTCGAAGATGACCTCGCTCGCGCGATGCATCAACGCCAGTTCCTTGATCTCGTCGGCCTTGCCGCTGCCCACGAACAGGGCGGCGTCGGGCGCCTTGCGTCTGCACACGATGCGCGCCACGGGTTGGAGGCCCGCGGTTTGCGCAAGCAGTCCGAGTTCCTCCAGTCCGCTGTCGAAATGAGGCAAGCCGAAGTCGACGCCGACGAGAACGGCGGCGCCTTCCTGGGTTGAAATCAGTTCAGACAAACGGAACCGTACCAATCAGGGGAAAGGCGCGACGAGCGGGCCGCCGCGCCGGAGGTAACGCTCAAGAACCCGAGTCGTCGCTCTCGGCGGCCGAGAAGTTCACCGCGCGGCCCGGAACGATCGTGGAAATTGCATGCTTGTACACCATTTGAGTAACAGTGTTGCGCAGCAGCACGACGTACTGATCGAAAGACTCGATCTGACCCTGTAGCTTGATGCCGTTCACCAGATAGATGGAAACCGGCACATGCTCCCGACGCAAAGTGTTCAGGAACGGGTCTTGCAAAAGTTGCCCTTTGTTGCTCACGATATTCTCCGTGTTCAAGGAAGAGTTATAGAAGCGACGACCTTAACACAGCGTTTCCGCGCCGCAGCAACGGTTGCCAAAGCCCTGAAAAAATAACTTCTTCTATCGGAGCGAACTTTCGCCTCAGGACAACCGAACTGTTGTCTTTAGCAGTCAACCGCGCACCAATACGGAGTTCAGTGGCCGGATTTGTCCGCGTAGGGGTTGGTCGAGGTCTTGAACTCGATTCGCATTGGTGTCCCAACGAGATCAAACTCCTTGCGGAATCGCGCCTCCAGGAAACGCTTGTACGCGTCCGTGACATGCTCCAGTGAATTGCCATGGATCACGATCACCGGCGGATTCATACCGCCTTGGTGGGCATAGCGCATCTTGGGCCGGAACATGCCGGCGCGCTGGGGTGACTGGAACTGCACCGCCTCCAGCAGCAGGCGCGTCAGCACCGGCGTGGACATCTTGCGCGTGGCCGACTTGTGTGCCTGCGCGATCGACTGCCAGACCGGACCCAGTCCCTGCCGCTTGATGGCCGAGATGAAGTGCAAGGCGGCGAACTTCAGGAACGGCAGGCGAGTTTCGATCTGCCGCTGGATCTGCTCGCGCTGGTAGCTGTCGACCGCATCCCATTTGTTGATGGCAATGACCACGGCGCGGCCCGATTCGAGGATGTAGCCGGCAATATGCGCGTCCTGGTCCGTCACGCCCTGCGTGGCATCGAGCAACAGCAGCACCACGTTCGAGGATTCGATGGCCTGCAGGGTCTTGACCACCGAGAACTTCTCGATCGCCTGGAACACCTTGCCCTTGCGGCGCAGTCCCGCCGTGTCGATCAACTCGAATCGCTGGCCGTTGCGCTCGAACGGCACCGAGATCGCGTCGCGCGTGGTGCCCGGCATGTCGAACGCCACCAGGCGCTCCTCTCCCAGCCAGGTGTTGATCAGTGTCGACTTGCCGACGTTGGGGCGTCCCGCGACAGCAAGCTTGATAGGCTTGGCTTCGCCGTCGTCTTCCTCCTCTTCGGGCTCGGCCAGGTTCAGCGGCTCCAGCGCCAGCTCGACCAGGTCGCGCATGCCCTGCCCGTGCGCCGCGGAGACGCCATGCACGTCGCCCAGGCCGAGTTCATAGAAGTCGACCAGCTTGGTGCCGTCAAGCATGCCCTCGGCCTTGTTGGCCACGAGCACGGTCGGCTTGCCGAGCCGGCGCAGTTCGCGGGCGATGTCGTGGTCCTGCGCCGAGATGCCTTCGCGCGCATCGACGACGAAGATGACCACATCGGCCTCGGCCACCGCCTGGCGCGTCTGCTTGGCCATCTCCTTGAAGATGCCGCTGCCCGCATCAGGCTCGAAGCCGCCGGTATCGATCACGATGAACTCGTGCTTGCCCAGGCGCCCGTTGCCATAGTGGCGGTCGCGCGTCAGGCCGGCGAAATCGGCGACGATCGCGTCGCGAGTCTGGGTCAACCGGTTGAACAGCGTCGACTTGCCGACGTTGGGCCGTCCGACCAGCGCCAGTACCGGCTTCATGGCCGGACCCTCATCACTGCTGGCTTCAAGGTCGGTCTTTCAAATGGGTTGGGTTATTCAGGACGGAAGCCGAACACGCCACCGTTGCGCGTCACGACGACCACCGTGTTGGCGGCGACCACCGGCGTGGCGGCGATGGCCGAGCCATCGACGCTGAGGCGGTTGAGGGGAGCGCCGTCTTCGCGCGAGACGAAATGCAGCAGGCCTGTGCCGTCTCCGATGACGATCGAGCGTCCGACGACCAGCGGCGCCGTGAGGTCGCGGTACTTGAGCCGGTCAGACTGCCAGGCGCGCTCGCCGTCGGCACGGCGCCATGCCATCAGGTTGCCGTCCGACTCGGTGCCCACCACAAGTTGCGCGTCGCCGCTGAGGCCCTCGGCGCTGACAGCCGGCTTGCTCCACAGCAAGCCGCCACGCACCGCGTCGACACAGCCGACATTGACGTAATAGGCCCGGGCGCAGACGCTGTCGCCCACGCGGCTCACGCTGCCGGTCAAGTCCACCAGGCGTTCGACATCGTTGGTGCCGCGAGGCGCTGCGATGGGCGACTCCCAACGCGAGGAGCCGTTGGATGGATTCATGCCCACCAGCCGACCACCGATACCGGACACCAGCGTATCGCCGACGGCGAGCAACACGCCGGGCTTCTTCAGCACCAGGGCTTCCGGCGTACGTTGCTGGATCCAGAGGCGGCGTCCGCTGCCGCCGTCGTAGGCACTGGTGGCTCGGTCGGCCGTCTGCACGAAGACACGTCGCCCCGCCACCAGCGGGGCAGTGAAGGTCTCGGCCGCAAGCGGCTCGCGCCACAGGACCTTGCCGCCATCCAGGACGACGAGTTCGTTCTTCTTGGTCACTACGGCCGCCATCGAGCCGTCGCTGCCCACGCCCGCCGTCAGCGGCGCGCCCACGCTGGCGCGCCAGGCTTCGGTGCCGGTGCGTGCATCGATGGCCACCACCGTGCCGTCGGTGCTGGCCACCGTGACCATGTCGCCGTTGACGCTGGTCTGCAAGGGGAAGGCCACCTGCGGGATCTTGACGCTCCAGGCCTGGCGCACGCCAAGCACCACCACATTGGCCGGCAGTTCCGGCGGCTTGGGCTTGCTCGTGCTGGAGCATGCCGCCAATGCCGCGACCAGGACCATCGCCAAACCGGTGCGAAGAACGGGTGCTGCAGGCAGGAGACGCTTGGGATTCATGTTGCGATCAGGATTGTTTGGAGGCTGCAGGCTTGAGGGATTGCGTGTCGACGCCGACCGCATTGAGCTTGATCTCGACCATGCGCCGGTAGTCGTTGCGCGGCTCCAGCGCGGTCCACGCCTTCTGGTATTCGGCGCGGGCTTCGTCGCGCTTGCCCTGGGCCATGTAGATGTCGCCCTTGCGATCCGCCACGAGCGGCTCGTATTCCTTGGGGAAGGAGGCGCCGAGTTGCTTCAGCGCTTCGTCGTAGCCCTTGCTGTCGAGCAGTTCGGCCGCGAGGCGCAGGCGCGCCACGGCCTGGTAGCCGGGGTCGACGGCCTTGTCCGCCACCCAGGCCAGCGCAGCGCGCGAGCCCTCGGCATTGCCCTTGTCGTGCAAGGCCTTGGCCGCGAGCAAGCCGGCTTGCTGGGCATAAGGAGTGGAACCGAAGCGGTCTTTCATCTCGCCCAGCGTGCGCTCGACGGTGGCCGGGTCGCCGGCTTCGACGTTGCGCTCGAGCGTGTCATAGAGTGCTGCGGCCTGCGCCGCCTGGTTGCGCTGGTAGTACTGCCAGCCGTTCCAGCCGGCGAACGCGAGCGCGACGACGAGCAGCACCGAGGTGATGAGGTTGCCCCAGGTCTTCCAGAAATGCTTGATCTGGTCGAGTTGTTCCTGTTCCTGGAGGTCTAGAGGTGTTGCCATGCGGATCAATGTGAGGGAGCCGGGGATTGTAGGGTGGTGGCCCACTGGGCCACCTCGGAGAGGGCGCGCGCGACCTGGGCGCCATCGCCGTCGCGCAGCGACTTGACGGAGACCTCGCCGCGGGCCAGTTCATCGCCACCGAAGATCAGTGCATGGCGCGCGCCGCTGGCGTCCGCCTTCTTGAGCTGCGACTTGAGGCTGCCGCCGCCCGCGTGCATCTGCACGCTGACGCCCGCAGAACGCAAGGCTTCCAGCGCCACCTGCACCTTGGGGCTCAGGGTGAGGTCCGGAACCACCGCATAGGCATGCGGCGCGGCGGAAGGCACCGGCAAGCCCAGGGTGTCGATCAGCAGCAGCAACCGCTCGACGCCGAGGCCGAAGCCCACGGCCGGCGTGGGCTTGCCGCCCAGCTGTTCGAACAAGCCGTCATAGCGTCCGCCACCGCAGACGGTCCCCTGCGAGCCGAGTTGGTCGGTGACCCACTCGAACACGGTCAGGTTGTAGTAGTCCATGCCGCGCACCAGGCGGGTGTTGACGCGGTAGGCCAGGCCGGCTTCGTCAAGGACCGCACGCACGGCGTTGAAGTGCGCCAGCGTCTCCTCGCCAAGGAAGCTCATCAGCTGGGGCGCAGCTTCGATCAGCGCCTGCATCGAAGGGTTCTTGCTGTCGAGGATGCGCAACGGGTTGGTGAGCAGGCGACGCCTGGAATCCTCGTCCAGTTGATCGGCATGCGCCTCGAAGTAGGCCACCAGCGCGGCGCGATGGGCCGCACGCTCGGCGGGCTGGCCCAGGCTGTTCAATTCCAGGCGCACATGCTCGCCTTCGACCAGGCCCAGTTCCTTCCAGAGGCGGCGCACCAGCAGGATCAGCTCGGCATCCACATCCGGCCCGGCAAAGCCCAAGGCCTCGACGTCGAGCTGGTTGAACTGGCGGTAGCGTCCTTTTTGCGGCCGCTCATGGCGGAACATCGGCCCGATGGTCCACAGGCGCAGCGGCCCGTTGTAGAGCGCGTTGTGCTCGACCATCGCGCGCACGATGCCGGCCGTGGCTTCCGGGCGCAGCGTGAGCTTGTCGCCGTTCATCGAATCGGTGAAGGAATACATCTCCTTCTCGACGATGTCCGTCACCTCGCCAAGGCCGCGCACGAACAAGGCCGTGGGCTCGACGATGGGCGTGAGCATGTACTGGTAGCCGTAGCGACCCAGCACCGAGCGCAGCGCGTTCTCGAACCACAGCCAGAGCTGGGAATCCGGCAGCTTGTCCTTGCGGGTCACGCTGCCGGGCAATATGTCATTCATGCCTTTGACGGCACTCAGTTTTTCAGCCATGTGTCAGTGAATCAGGCGACCACGGCAGCGGGGCTGCCAAAGCGCTTCTCGATGTAGTTTTCGACGAGCTGGTGAAACTCGTTGGCGATGTTGTCCCCGCGCAGCGTGAGTGCCTTCTGGCCGTCGATGAAGACGGGCGCGGCCGGCGACTCGCCGGTGCCCGGCAGGCTGATGCCGATGTCGGCATGCTTGCTTTCGCCGGGACCGTTCACGATGCAGCCCATCACGGCCACCTTCATGTTCTCGACGCCGGGGTACTTGCTGCGCCAAACCGGCATCTGCTGGCGCAGGTAGTCGTCGATCTGCTTGGCCAGTTCCTGGAAGGTGGTGCTGGTGGTGCGGCCGCAACCCGGACAGGCAGTCACGCTCGGGACGAACACGCGCAGGCCTAGCGCCTGCAGGATCTCATTGGCGATCAGCACTTCCTGGGTGCGCGACTCGCCCGGCTGCGGCGTGAGCGACACGCGGATGGTGTCGCCGATGCCTTCCTGCAACAGGATCGACAGCGCGGTGGCCGAGGCCACCGTGCCCTTGGTGCCCATGCCGGCCTCTGTCAGGCCCAGGTGCAGCGTGTAGTCGCAGCACCTGGCCAGTTCGCGGTAGACCGAGATCAGGTCCTGCACACCGCTGACCTTGCAGCTCAGGATGATCTGGTTGCCATTCATGCCCATGGACTCGGCCAGCTTCGCCGAATCGATGGCCGAGGTGACCAGCGCCTCGTACATCACCGACTTGGCATCCCAGGGCTCGGCGCGCTGGCTGTTGGTGTCCATGAGGCTGGCGAGCAGTTCCTGGTCCAGGCTGCCCCAGTTCACGCCGATGCGCACCGGCTTGTTCCACCGCATCGCGGCCTCGATCATCTGGCCGAACTGCTTGTCCTTCTTGTCGCCCTTGCCCACGTTGCCGGGGTTGATGCGGTACTTGCTGAGCGCCTCGGCGCAGGCCGGATAGTCGGTCAGCAGGCGGTGGCCGTTGTAGTGGAAGTCGCCGATCAGCGGCACGTCGACGCCCATGCGGTCAAGTTGCTCGCGGATGTAGGGCACCTGCTCGGCCGCTTCGGGCGTGTTGACCGTGATGCGCACCATCTCCGAGCCGGCCAGCGCCAGTTCCTTGACCTGGATGGCGGTGCCGATGGCATCGACCGTATCCGTATTGGTCATCGACTGCACGCGCACCGGCGCGTCGCCGCCGACGGTGACCGTGCGCGCGCCCCACACCACGCGGGCCTGGCGCGAATTGCGCGCCCGGGGCGATGCCGGCTCGATCGGCAGGCAGGGAGGAACGATCAGATCATTCACGGCTTGACCTCGAATCTTGCAACGCCGCCGGCCTTGGCCAGCGGGGTGGTGTCGAACGGCTTGCCACGCACCTGCACATCGACCTGCGAGGCGCGCCCGACGATGACCTTCAGGGGCAGGGTGCCGGACACGCCCACCGTTTCGCCGGTCTTGACGGTACGGCGCAGCAACTCCTTGCCACCGGAATCGGTCACGGTGACCCATGAATCGCCACGGGCGGTGAAGACCAGCACATCCGAAGGCGGCGCTGGCGTCGGCGGCGGGACGGGAGCCACGACGGCAGGCACCGGTGGCGTCGGCTCCGCCGCGGGCCCGTTCGGCGCGACGGGCTCGACCACGGTGCCAGGCGGCGCCGGCGGGGCTTCGACCGCGGCCGTTTCGGACTGGCCGGTCATCTTCGAAACCGCGCCGCTCAACTTGTCGAATGCCGATTGCGGAATCCAGAACATCAGCGCTGCGCCCAGGAGCAACAAGCCCACCACCACCATCAAGGCACGCGACGGCATGGACACGCCACCGGTACGGCCCTGGTGCGGCGCGCCCGAGCGAATGTTGGAACTCATGGTGCGGTCGGCATCGGCCAGACCGGGACGCTTGGCGCCAGGTATCTTGGCCAGCACCGGCGCGGGGTCGATCTTGAGCGCGCGGCAGACGCTGGCCGCCAGGGCGCGCGCAAACACGGGATCGGGCAATGCGCCGATGTTGTCGTCTTCCAGCGCCTCCAGCTTTTGCACCGGCACCTTGAGCGCAGCCGCGACCACGGCAATGTCCAGGCCATGCGCCTCGCGCGCCTGCCGCAGCATCGCGCCGGCGCTCAGCAGCGCACTGTCTCCGCCTGCCAGCGGCACGGCGACCGGGGCACCAAACTGACTGGCACGTTCAATCATTGAAATTTCCGCGCTCATACGCAATGGCTTCCCGCGACTGGGGGAAGCGGCTCTGCAACTGGCCGCCCAACTGGCTCACCGCTTCGCGATTGTTCAGCTTGCGCTCCACCTTCACGCCCAGCCAAAGTGTTTCGGCATTGGCCGCCGGACCGTTGTTGACGCGACGCACATAGAACTGCGCCCGGGTCCAGTCCTCGCGCTTGGCCAGCAGCGCCGCGAGGTTGTAGCCGATGACGGGGTTGGCGGCATCGAATTCGTAGGCCTTCATCAGGGTCTTCTCGGCTTCGGCGTTCTGGCCGGCGCGGATCTGACACAGGCCTTGCGTCATCAGCGTCTTGGACGCGTCGATGTAGCCGGGGACGGCCAGTGCGGCGTTGAACTGCGTCATCGCATCGTTGTAGCGATTCTGCTGGCACAGCAGCCAGCCGTAGTTGTGCATGGTGTTGGCGTCGCGCGGATTGATCGCGATGGCGCGCCGGAAGCTGTCTTCGGCCAGGCCCGGATCGTCCATGCGCATGTACACCAGGCCGCGCAGGTTGTAGGCCTCGGCATAGTTGGGGTCTGCCACCAGCGATTGCTTGATCTCATCCAGCGCCGTCGTGGTCTGCCCGGCCTCGAAATAGCTGATGGCCAGTTCGAGCCGGGTGCGCGCACGCTTGCGCGCCTTGCCCTCGTCGGATTCGGTCGTGAGTTCGGCGCCGCTGGCGGCCGTGGTCGTGGACGCCGCCGGCATGCCCTTGTTCGCGCAGCCGGCCAGCGTCACCACGGCGGCCGCGAACAACGGGGCGAGTGCCCACCGGCCCGGAAAGACTTTGCTCATGAATTCAACCTTGAAACGGCAATTGGATGCGCGCGATGGCGCCGTGATCGGATGGCCGGGGATTGTCGTTGCTCACGCGGACCTTCTCTTCCAAGGTTCAAGCTCCTGCACCCGGCTTGGCCCCGGCGCGCAGTGGCCGGTGCACTGTCACGGTGTGCTCCGCGAGGCGGCGCTGCGCCATCCGTTCGGCCGCGCGCGTACGGTCCTTCACGTCACCCGCCAGTTGACCGCAGGCTGCATCGATATCGTCCCCGCGCGTCTTGCGCACGGTCGTGACGATGCCAGCCTCGCTCAACAGCTTCGCGAACGCGAGCACACGCGGTTGCGGCGAACGCAGCAGGCCCGAGGCGGGAAACGGATTGAACGGGATCAGGTTGAACTTGCAGGAGACGCCATGGGCGCCCTTGACGAGTTCGACGAGTTGCCTCGCATGCTCGGGCTGGTCATTGACGCCATCCAGCATGCAGTATTCGAATGTGATGAAGTCGCGCGGCGCGTGCGCCAGGTAGCGGCGGCAGGCATCGAGCAGTTCTTCGATCGGGTATTTCTTGTTGAGCGGCACCAGGTCGTCGCGCAGCGGATCGTTGGGCGCATGCAGCGACACCGCCAACGCGACCGGGCAATCGGCGCCGAGCCTGTCCATCATCGGCACCACGCCGGAGGTCGACACCGTCACGCGACGACGCGACAAGCCATAGGCGTTGTCATCGAGCATGGTGCGCAAGGCCGGCACCAGCGCGGAGTAGTTCTGCAGCGGCTCGCCCATGCCCATCATCACCACGTTGGAGATGACGCGCTCTGTGCGCTTGAGGTGCTTGCGCAGGAAGTGCTCGGCGAACCAGAGCTGGGCGACGATCTCGCCGGTCGTCAGGTTGCGGCTGAACCCCTGGTGCCCGGTCGAGCAGAAGCGGCAGCCCACGGCACAGCCGGCCTGCGACGACACGCACAGCGTGCCGCGATCGTCCTCGGGAATGAACACGGCCTCGACCGCATTGCCATCACCGACATCGAACAGCCACTTGATGGTGCCGTCGGCGGATTCGTGTTGCGAGAGCACCTTGAGCGCCTCGACGCGTGCGGTGCCTGCGAGCTTTTCACGCAGCGACTTGGCGAGGTCGGTCATCTGGCCGAACTCGCTGGCGCCGCGCTGGTGGATCCAGCGGAACAGCTGCGTGGCGCGGAACTTCTTCTCGCCGAGCTTTTCGCAGAACGCGGCCAGCCCCTCGAGATCGAATTCGAGCAGGTTGGCCGTGGTCATGGATCAGCGCTTGTAGACGTTGAGGCCCGCGAAGAAGAAGGCGATCTCGCCCTTCGCGGTTTCAGGCGCATCGGAGCCGTGCACTGCGTTGGCGTCGATGCTGTCGGCGAAGTCGGCGCGGATGGTGCCGGCGGCGGCCTTCTTGGGGTCCGTGGCGCCCATCAGGTCGCGGTTCTTGGTGATGGCGTCTTCGCCTTCGAGCACCTGCACGAACACCGGGCCCGAGATCATGAATTCGACCAGGTCCTTGAAGAAGGGGCGCGCGCTGTGCACGGCATAGAACTGCTCGGCTTCGCTGCGCGACAGATGCACCAGCTTGCCGGCGACCATCTTGAGGCCGGCGGCTTCAAAACGGGAGACGATCTTGCCGATGACGTTCTTGGCGACGGCGTCAGGCTTGATGATGGAGAGGGTGCGTTCGATGGCCATTGAGATGCTTCCTGAGATTAGGATTTTTGAAATGTTCGATCAAGCGCGCAACAAAGGGTTGCGCTGCCTTGACAAAGCCTTTGATTTTAACCGGGGCAGGCCTGGGGTCCGATGACGGACCGATCAAAGACTGCCGGATCGGCTGGTTTCAGCGTCCGCGGCGACGCTGTCCCCCGCCACCGCCGGAACCACCGCCCGGGCCACCGCGTCGCGGGCCCTGGCGCTGCTCCTTGCGCTGGCGGGAGAAACTGTCCGCACCGATGTAGCCGAGTGATGTCTTCATCGGATCCGGCTGGTTGGCGCCGGTCGGCGGCCCGTCGGCACGTCCACGCGCGCCGCCGCCACCACCGGCACCGCCACCACGTCGCTGGCCGCCCTGCCCTTGGCCTGGGCCTGGGCCGCCTGCATTGCCGCGGTTGCCTCGCGGCCCGCGGCCATCGCCGAGCGGGTTCGGAATGTTGTTGGGTTGCGCGCGCATGTCGTCGCGCGGACCGGCCGGCCCCTTGCCGCCCTTGCCACGGCGGCGCTTGTTGCGGCCACCGCCTTCGCCGCCGGGCCCACCGCCGGGTCCGCGCGCCTGCTGCGGACGCGGGCCGCGCTCGGCGACGCCGCCGGCGGCCTGGAACAGCCCGCGAATGTCGCGCTCGTCGAGTTCCATCCACGCGCCGCGTTTGAGGCCGCGCGGCAGCACCATCGCGCCATAGCGGATGCGGATGAGCCGGCTGACCGCGTGGCCCACCGCTTCGAACAAGCGGCGCACTTCGCGATTGCGGCCTTCGGAAATCGTCACGCGATACCAGCAGTTCGAACCCTCGCCGCCACCATCCTCGATGCTGCCGAACTGGGCCATGCCGTCGTCCAGGCGCACGCCATCGAGCAGCTTCTGGCGCTCTTCCTTGCTGATGGCGCCGAGCACGCGCACGGCGTATTCGCGCTCCAGGCCGAAGCGGGGATGCATCAGGTTGTTGGCCAGTTCACCCGAACTCGTGAACAGCAGCAGGCCTTCGGTGTTCAGGTCGAGCCGGCCGACCGACTGCCACTTGCCTTGCTGCAGGCGCGGCAGCTTGCGGAACACCGTGGGGCGGTTCTGCGGATCGTCATGCGTGACCACTTCGCCGACGGGCTTGTGGTACGCGATGACGCGGGCCGGCGGCGGCGCGATGCGATAGCGGATCGGCTTGCCGTTGACCTTGACCTGGTCGCCGTACTGGATGCGCTGGCCGATGTGGGCCGGTTCGTTGTTGACGGAGATGCGGCCTTGCAGGATCAGCGCCTCCATCTCGAGCCGCGAACCAAGGCCGGACTGGGCCAGCACCTTGTGCAGCTTGGGCGAATCGGCCTCGGGCAGCAGCACGCGCTTGAGCGGCGGCACCTCGGGACTCTCTTCGTCGGCGTCGAATTGGCCCGACACCACGTCGGCAAAACTGATCGGCTGCGGCGGCGGGGCGTTGCGCTGCTCGCGCTCGGCGGCGCGCCGGGCGCGGTCGAGGTCGTCTTCCTCCTCGTCGGGCTCTTCTTCCTCGTCGTCGTAGTCGTCGTCCGCTTCGTCGGACTGCGCGACCGGCTCGGCTTGAGCAATCGGCTCGGCCTCAGCAACTGGCGCGGCATCAGCGACTGGCGCAGCCTCGACACCTGCCTCGGCCTGAACTGCGGGCTCGTCTTGCGCGACGGGTGCAGCCTGAAGAGGCAATTCCGGCGTCGCGTCGGCGGCAGCCGGTTCGGCTGCTTCGTTCGCCGGCTCCGGTGCGTCCTGCACCTCTTGCGCGGCAGGCTTGCGGGCGCGCGGGCGACGCTTGCGCGGCGCGGCGGGGCTGGTTTCGACAGCCTCGCCATCCTGCACAGGCGCGACAGGCGCAGCAGCCGCCTTGTCTTCGGCAACAGGCTCGACCGGCAAGATCAACGCGTCGGGTTCAGAGGGGCTCATGATGGGGTTCCGGAAGGGGCAGGAGTCAGGTCGGCCGGGTTGCGATCGGTATCGGGGTCGGACGGGGTGTTGTCGACTTGGGCGCCGAGCAGCTCGTCGGCTTCGGCGAGCGGCTCGGCCGCAGGTTCAGGCGCGCGGGCCGCTTTGACGATCGAAGGCGCGACTTCATCGAGCGCATCGGGAGCCGGCGTGTCGATCGGCAGGTCCGGTTGCACCTCATCCGCGGCGGCAGCGGCCAGCGCATCGACCAGCGCGCCCTGCTGGGCCGGCGACTCGATCAATGGCAACTGGTCGAGCGAGGCAATGCCGAGGTCATCGAGGAACTGGCGAGTGGTCGCGAAGAGCGCCGGGCGCCCCACGGTTTCCCGGTGTCCGATGACCTCGACCCAATTGCGGTCCTCGAGCTGCTTGAGGATCTGCGAATTGATGGTCACGCCCCGGATGTCTTCCATGTCGCCGCGCGTGACGGGCTGGCGATAGGCAATGATGGCCAGCGTCTCGAGCGCGGCGCGGGTGTAGCGCGGCGGCTTCTCGGGGTGCAGGCGGTCGAGATGGTCGCGCAATTCCGGTCGGCTCTGGAAGCGCCAGCCGCTGCCCACGCTCACGAGTTCGAGCCCACGCTGCGCCCAGTCCAGTTGCAGGTCGTGCAGCAGGGACTTGATGGTGTCGGCGCCGAGTTCGTCGTCGAAAAGCACGCGCAACTCGCGGACCTGCAGCGGTTGGGCTGAACAGATCAAGGCCGTTTCCAGAATGCGCTTGGCATCCGCCGTGTTCATGGTTCGCGTTGTGTCCGGGACAAGGCGCCCCGTGGGCGCGCGTTCAGTGGGATCTAGATCGGGTGGGGCGTCGCAGGCGCTTGGGCAGGTGCAACGCAGGGCCGGCTCCGGGTGGCTGGCGCGGCCCGCAGGCCGTCAGGCGCGATTGTAGTCCAGCCCCCATTCGTGCGCGCCCGCCGCCAGGTCGGGCGGCAATGGCGAGTGAAAGGTCATTTCCGCCTGCGTCACCGGATGCACGAAGGCGAGTCGGTAAGCATGCAGCGCCTGCCGCGCGACGCCGGCGGCCGGCGCACCGCCATAGGTGGCGTCGCCCACCAGCGGATGGCCGATCGACGCCATGTGCACGCGGATCTGGTGCGTGCGTCCGGTTTCGAGGGTGCAACGGACGATACAACCCTTGTCACCGCTGTCGAGCCGCTCGATCAGCGTGCGCGCCACCTTGCCGCCATGGCGCTCCAGGTCGACCACGGCCATTCGCAGGCGGTTGCGCGGATCGCGCCCGATCGGCGCATCGACACGGCGCGCCGCGGCGCCCTCCCAGGGCCGGTGTGCCATGGCGATGTATTGCCGCGTGACCTCGCGCGCGGCGATCAACGCGACCAGCGCATCCATCGCGGCGCGGGTGCGCGCGACCACCATCAGCCCGCTGGTGTCGCGGTCGAGCCGATGCACGATGCCGGCGCGCGGCAGCAGGACCGCCTTCGGGTCGAGGGCCAGCAGGCCATTGAGCAGGGTGCCGCTCCAATGGCCCGGCGCGGGATGGACCACGAGGCCGGCGGGCTTGTCGATCACGCGCAGGTCGGCATCCTCGTGCACCACGCGCAGTTCCATCGGCTCGGGCCGGAAGGCCTGGCTCTGCGGCGTGGGCTTGAGTTCGATGGCGCCGGCCTCGCCCGCGTGCATGGTCATCGACGGCTTGGTCGCCGGCCGCCCGCCCTGGAGGCTGACCGCGCCGGCCTCGATCAACTGCTGCAGATAGCTGCGGGAGAACTCGGGCACCAGGGCTGCCAGGGCCCGGTCGAGGCGCTGGCCGTGCTGCGCCACGCCGATGGTGAACGCGCGCGTTTCGCTGGCGTCGGCAAGGTCGGCGGCCTCGTCCGACTCTCCTGCCGTCAGGGTCATGTCCAAAGGGTCGGTCGATATAATTGAAGGCTCCTGTTTCACGAAAGCTTCATGTGATGTTTCGCGCCAAATTATCGGCGGTCCCCGGCTGGGTGGTGGCGCTTGCCGCGGCAGGGCTGTTGGCCGGCTGCTCGACGACCGAAGACGACAAGACGGCGAACTGGAGCCCCAACAAGATCTACGCGGAAGCCAAGGACGAGGCCGATTCCGGTTCCTACGAAAAGGCCGTGCCGCTGTACGAGAAGCTGGAAGGCCGCGCCGCCGGGACGCCGCTGGCCCAGCAAGCCCAGCTCGACAAGGCCTACGCCCAATACAAGTCGGGCGAAAAGCCCGCCGCCATCTCCACGCTCGACCGCTTCATGAAGCTGCACCCGGCCAGCCCGGCGATGGACTATGCGCTCTACATGAAGGGCGTGGTCAACTTCAACGACGACCTCGGCATGTTCTCGTGGATGACCCGACAAGACCTGTCCGAGCGCGACCAGCGCGCGGCCAAGGAATCGTTCGAGGCCTTCAAGGAACTGGTCACCCGCTTCCCGGACTCGCGCTACTCGCCCGACGCCCGGGCGCGCATGAACTACATCGTGAACTCGCTCGCGCAGTATGAAGTTCACGTGGCGCGCTACTACTACACGCGCGGCGCCTACCTGGCCGCCATCAACCGCGCGCAGATCGCGCTGGCCGACTACCGCGAGGTGCCGGCGCTCGAGGAAGCGCTCTACATCATGATGCGCTCGTACGACCAGTTGGGCCTGACCCAACTGCGCGACGACACGCAACGCGTGCTGGCACAGAACTACCCGAACAGCCAGTTCGTCGCCAAGGGCTTCCGCGGCAAGGACGATCCCTGGTGGAAGTTCTGGTAGCCACCCGGCTGCCCCGCCCCGCCTACACCAGCTCCGCGAGCGCTGAATCGAACGCAGCCTCGCCCTCCACCCGCCGCATGGGCGGCAACGCCGCCAGCAGGCGCTTGCCGTAGCCCATCGCCACCAGGCGGGTGTCGCAGATCACCAGCAAGCCGCGGTCGGTCTCGCGCCGGATCAACCGGCCCGCGCCTTGCTTGAGGGCGACGCCCGCCTCGGGCAGGAAGTAATCGTTGAACGAACTGCGCCCCTGGCCTTCGAGGCGGCGCGAGCGCGCCTCCACCAGCGGGTCGTTCGGGGGCGGGAACGGCAGCTTGTCGATCACCACCAGTTGCAGCACGTCGCCCGGCGCGTCGAAGCCCTCCCAGAACGACGCGGAGGCCACCAGCACGCAACCGGCCCGACCGCCGCCCGCGCCTTCGCGGAAGCGGTCCATGAGCACACGCTTGGGCAGTTCGCCCTGTACCAGCACTTCAGGCCGCAGTTCGGCCTCGGTGTGCTCGAAGTGCGCCCGCATGGCTTCGCCGATGGTGCGCAGCGCACGCAGCGTGGTGGTGAGCACCAGCGTGCGCCCGCCCAGGACCGTGGCGCCTCGTGCGGCGAGTTGGGCGACCGCTGCGCTGTGGCCTGGGTCGTTGGGCTTGGGGAACTGGCGCGGTACATACAGCGCGGCCTGCGATGCATAGTCGAACGGGCTGGCCACGCGCAGCACCTCTGCATCGCCAAGGCCGCAGGGCTCGGTGAACCAGCGCAGGCGGGCATCGTCGCCGAGCGTGGCGGAGGTGAAGACCCAGGCCCGCCCGATGGCATCCGGGTCGGCCTTGTCCGCCTTCAGCACGCGCGTCTGCACCGCTTCGGCAATGTCGAGCGGCGACTCGATCAGGCGCAACTGCTGGCCCACGTCGACCCAGCGCACGGACTCCGGCGGGCAAGCCAATGCGAAACGGGCGGCGCGCTGAGAGAGCTGCGTGGCGCGCTCGTGCAGGCGCACGAAGTCGGGCGCCATCTCGCTGACGGTGTCGATGGCCTCGGCGGCTTGTTCGAAGCCTTGCTGCAGCGCTTCCAGCGCCCTCTGCCAGCCCTCGGGCTCGATGGCCTCGGGCGCGGCGTCCAGCCAGCGCAGCTTGGCGCCTGGCCATTGCTTGCCAACGACCAGGCGAAGCTCTCGCGCGGCGCGTTCGACCGTGGCCGCGACCGTGGTCCAGTCGACCAGGCCGCGCGCATGTTGCAGCCCTGCGGCGAGGATGTCGCGCGCGAAGTCGAGTGCCTGCGCCGTGCCGATCTGCACGCCGAGGAATTGCACGCCGGTCTCGTTGAGCTGATGCGCCTCGTCGAACACGACGACGCGTACCGTCGGCAGCAATTCGGCCATGCCCGACTCGCGCACCGCCAGGTCGGCGAAGAACAGATGGTGATTGATCACCACCACGTCCGCCGCCAGCGCCTCGCGGCGGGCCGCGTTGACGTGGCAGGGCCGGAACTGCGGGCATTGCGCGCCGAGGCAGTTCTCGCGCGTCGAGGTGACGAGCGGGATCAAGGGCGAGCGTTCGTCCAGGCCCGGCAACTCGGCCAGGTCGCCGGTACGCGTGGCCTGGGACCATTGCTCGATCTTGGCCAGCGTGCGCGCCGAGACGCGGTCAGGCCCCGCGTCATGGCGCGCCAGTTCGAGCCGGTGCAGGCAGAGGTAGCTGGCGCGGCCCTTCAGCAGCGCCGTGCGCACCGGGAGGCCCAGCGCTTCGACGAGGCGCGGCAGGTCCCTGCCAAAGAGCTGGTCCTGCAGCGTCTTGGTGGCGGTCGACAGCAGCACGCGCTCGCCGCTCAGCAGCGCTGGAACGAGGTACGAGAAAGTCTTGCCGACGCCGGTGCCGGCCTCGACCACAAGTTGGCCGCCCTCCTCGATGGTTCGGGCCACGGCCAGCGCCATGTCGGTCTGCCCACCGCGCTCGCGGAACTGGTCGGCCGCCAACGACAACGCGCCCTCCTGCGCGAAGGCTTCGCGCGTCCGCGCGACGAGTGCCCCCTCGCTCGCCATCAGGCAGGCTCGGCCGGATCGATCTGCCGCACCAGTCGCTCGATCTGGTCGCGCAGGGCGAGGCGGCGCTTCTTGAGGCGGCGCAGCAGCAATTCGTCTTGCGGCGACGCCTCCGCCAGCCTGTCGATGGAGGCGTCGAGGTCTGCGTGCTCGATGCGCAGTTCGATCAACTGGCGCGAGAGGGAGTGAAGATTGGAGTCCAACGGATGGGGTTCGACCGCATAGGGCCGACACTTGTTCACTTGATAATACGTCGAGTCTTTGTCAGACGAACAACACATGGATCGCGCCTCAGGCGCACAACGCGCGCATGAGTCGAGGCTTTCGGATAGCTGCAGCCACTGGTCTCCACAAGGGAGATCGCCCCTATCAACAGGATCAGGTCCTCCTGATCGAACATCCCCGCGTCAAGGGTTGCGTGCTGGGCCTCGTGGCCGATGGCATGGGCGGACGCAGCGGCGGTCGCAAGGCCTCCGACCAGGTGATGATGACGGCCAGGCAACTGTTCAACCGCTTCTCGCCCAGCATCGACGACATGCACGACCTGCTGCGCCGCATCGTCAACGATTCGCACACGGTGATCAAGCTGACAGCGATGTCGAGCGAGAGCGAGCCGCACAGCACGGTGGCCGCGTTCCTGGTCAACCCCAACGGCGAGTGCGTCTGGATCCATGCAGGCGATTCGCGCATCTACCATTTCCAGCGCGGCCGCATGGTGCTGCGCACGCGCGACCATTCGTACGTCCAGGCGCTGGTCGACCGCGGCGAACTCACCGACGACGAGGCCAACGTGCATCCGCAGGGCAACATCCTGATCGGGTGCCTCGGCATGACGACTTCGCCGCCGCCCATCGACACGCACCATATCGCCAAGCTCAAGCCGGGCGACTTGCTGATGGCCTGCAGCGACGGGCTCTGGCATTATTTTTCGCCAGAAGAAATGGGGGCGGTGCTGCACGAGCAATCGCCGCGATCCGCGGTCGAACTGCTGGTCGACGAAGCGCGCATACGGGCGATGGGCACGGGTGACAACATATCGATCGCGGTGCTCAAGTTCGAGTCCTTGCCGCGGGAGCCGAAGACCGCCGCGGAGGCGGGCGAGCACTGATTTCCGGTATCAGGGCGGCAACGGTGCGGCGCGCGGCTTGTCGCGCTCCGCGTTGCGCCGTTCGACGTCGGCGCGGTGCTTTGCCGCCTTGTCCAGCCGCTCGTCGTTGGCCTGCACGTTGGCCGGCGCCTGGACCCGTTCGCGCTGGCGGCTGGCATCTTCCCTGGCCTGGCGTTGCTGCTTGTCGGCGAAGGCGCGCTGGTTTTGCGCTTCCTGCGCGGTCATGGCCTCACGGCTCGCCGCATGATCCGCGGTGCGCTGCTCGCGTTCCTTTTGCGCGTCGGCGGCACGTTCGCGCTGGGCTTCCTGGTCTTTCGCGCGTTGCTGCGATGCGTTGTCCTGGAGCTTTTGCGTTTCGATCGCGGCACGGCGCTTGCGCTCGATGTCGTTGAGCGCGGACTCCTGACGCTTCAGGTCGTCGCTGACCACCCTCGCACGCCGGCGGCTGTCGCTCAGGCAATCCTCGACGGCGAACTTCTGATAGCACGCCGCGCGCTCGCTATTGACGCGCACTTGCAGCGCCTGGCGCTCGGAGGCGATGCGCGCCCGCTCGGCGGCCGGGTCGAGCCCGCCCGAGGTGCTGCCGGACTGGGCCCTTGCGGACCCGGCCAGCACGGCCAACAGCAGCGAGAGCGCAAGATGCTTCATGTGAGACGGGTGTCGACCGTGCGACGCTCCAGGGCCAGGAACTCGGCCGACTGCATTTCGTTGAGGCGGGAGACGGTGCGCGGGAACTCATGGGCCAGCGGACCTTCCGTGTACAACGCCTCGGGTGGAACCTCGGCCGACATGATGAGTTTCACGCGGCGATCGTAGAACACGTCGACCAGCCATGTGAAACGGCGGGCTTCCGAGGCCCGGTTGACGCCCATGCGCGGCACGTCGGACAGCAGCACGGTGTGGAACTGCGAGGCGATCTCGAGGTAGTCGTTCTGCGAGCGCGGGCCGCCGCACAGCGTCTTGAAGTCGAACCACACCACGCCGCCGGCCATGCGCCTCGCGTGGATCTCGCGCGCCTCGATATGCAGGATCGGGTTCTCGTCGGCCGATTCGGCCAGGCGCGCAAAGGCGTCTCGCATCTCCTTGTCGGCCACCGCGCCGTTGGGCGTGAGGTACATGCGCAGCTGTTCGAGCGTGCGGCGCCGATAGTCGGTGCCGTTGTCGACGCTCAGCACTTCGAGCTGCTCGTTGAGCAGCGCGATCGCGGGCAGGATGCGGTCGCGGTGCAGGCCGTTCGGATAAAGATCGTCCGGCTTGAAATTGGAGGTGGTGACGAAGCCCACGCCGTTGTCGAACAACGCCTTCAGCAGGCGGTGCAGGATCATCGCGTCGGTGATGTCGGATACGTGGAACTCGTCGAAGCAGATGAGCTTGTAGCGCCTGGAGATGCGCAGGCCCAGTTCGTCGAGCGGGTTGACCGTGCCTTGCAGATCGGCCAGCTCGCGGTGCACCTCGCGCATGAACTCGTGGAAATGCAGCCGCGTCTTCCGGCGCAGCGGCACCGCGTTGAAGAACAGGTCCATCAGGAAGCTCTTGCCCCGTCCCACGCCGCCATACATGTAGACGCCGCGCGGGATGTCGGGCCGGTTGATGAGCTTCTTGAAGGCGTTCGAGCGCTGGGCCTTGTAGTCGCCCCATTCGCGCGCGCAGCGGTCGAGCGCCTCGACCGCGTGCAGTTGCGCGGGATCGCTCTGGAACCCGCGCTTGGCGAGTTCCGCTTGGTAGGCCTGGAGGACGCTCAAGAGGTCAGAAATTCAGCGTGCGCTTGTCCACGGCCAGGGCCGCTTCCTTGGTCGCTTCCGACAGCGACGGGTGCGCATGGCAGATGCGCGCGATGTCTTCGCTGCTCGCCTTGAACTCCATCGCCACCACGGCCTCCGAGATCAACTCGCTCACCTGCGGTCCCACCATGTGGACGCCGAGGATCTCGTCAGTCGCGGCGTCGGCCAGGAACTTGACCATGCCGGTCGTGTCGCCCAGCGCGCGTGCGCGGCCGTTGGCCAGGAAGGGGAAGGTGCCGGCCTTGTAGGCGCGCCCTTCGGCCTTGAGTTGCTGCTCGGTCTGGCCGACCCACGCGATCTCGGGCGAGGTGTAGATCACCCACGGAATGGTGTTGAAGTTGACGTGCCCATGCTGGCCGGCAATGCGCTCGGCCACCGCCACGCCCTCTTCCTCCGCCTTGTGCGCAAGCATCGGGCCGCGCACCACGTCGCCCACGGCCCAGACGTTCGGCAGGTTGGTCTTGCACTCGTCGTCGACCACGATCGCGCCGCGCTCGTCGAGCTTCAGGCCGACCGCTTCGCCGTTCAGGCCGATGGTGTTGGGCACGCGGCCGATCGAGACGATCAGCTTGTCGACATCCAGCTTCTGGTCTTCGCCCTTGGCATTGGTCCAGGCGATGCTCACGCCCTTCTTGCCCGACTTCACCTCGCCCACCTTCACGCCGAGCTCGATCTTCAGGCCCTGCTTGTCGAAGGCCTTCTTGGCTTCCTTGGCGATCTGCTCGTCGACCGCGCCGAGGAAGGTGGGCAAGGCCTCGAGCACAGTCACTTCCGAGCCGAGGCGACGCCAGACCGAACCCATCTCCAAGCCGATCACGCCAGAGCCGATCAGCGCCAGCTTCTTCGGCACGTTGCCGATGCGGAGCGCCCCGTCGTTCGAGAGGATGTTCTCCTCGTCGAAGGCTGCGCCCGGCAGTGCGCGGGCGTTCGAGCCGGTGGCGATGATCACGTGCCTGGCGCTGATCGATTCTTCTGCAGCGCCTGCGACCTTGAGTTCGTACCCCGTGTCGTCCGTCTTCGAGAAAGACGCGCGGCCGTGGAAGAAGCTGACCTTGTTCTTCTTGAACAGGTACAGGATGCCGTCGTTGTTCTGCTTCACGACGGTGTCCTTGCGGCCGAGCATCTTGGCGATGTCGAGCCCCAGGCCTTCGACCTTGATGCCGTGGTCGGCGAAGTGCTTGCCGGCATGCTCGTAATGCTCGGACGATTGCAGCAGCGCCTTCGACGGAATGCATCCGACGTTGGTGCAGGTGCCGCCCAGCGCCGGGCCGCCCTTGCCGTTCTTCCACTCGTCGACGCAGGCGACATTGAAGCCGAGTTGCGCCGCGCGGATGGCCGCGATGTAGCCGCCGGGGCCGCCGCCGATGACGACGACGTCGAATTTCTTGTCAGACATCCAGTGCTCCTCAGATGTCGAACAACAGGCGCGACGGATCTTCCAGCGCTTCCTTCATCGCCACCAGGCCCAGCACGGCTTCGCGGCCGTCGATGATGCGGTGGTCGTAGCTCATGGCGAGGTAGTTCATCGGGCGGACGACGATCTGGCCGTTCTCCACCACCGCGCGGTCCTTGGTCGCGTGCACGCCCAGGATGGCCGACTGCGGCGGGTTGATGATCGGCGTCGACAGCATCGAGCCGAAGGTGCCGCCATTGCTGATCGAGAACGTTCCGCCGGTCATTTCTTCAATGCCCAGCTTGCCGTCCTTGGCCTTCTGGCCGTACTCGGCGATCTTCTTCTCGATCTCGGCAAAGCTCATCTGGTCGGCGTTGCGCAGGATCGGCACGACCAGGCCGCGCGGCGAACCGACAGCGATGCCGATGTCGAAGTAGCCGTGGTACAGGATGTCGTTGCCGTCGACCGACGCGTTCAGCACCGGGTACTTCTTCAGCGCATGCACCGCGGCCTTCACGAAGAAGCTCATGAAGCCGATCTTGACGCCATGCTCCTTGCTGAACGCATCCTGGAACTTCTTGCGCATCTCCATGACCGGGGCCATGTTGACTTCGTTGAAGGTCGTGAGGATGGCGTTGGTCGATTGCGACTGGATCAGGCGCTCGGCGATACGGGCGCGCAGGCGGCTCATCGGCACGCGCTGTTCCGGACGGTCGCCCAGGTCCGGCGCACTGACGGGTGCCGAGACTTGTGCAAGCGCCGGGCGAGCGGCGGGCGCAGCCACTGCCGGAGCGGGTGCAGCCTTGGGGGCGGCGGCGCCGGCGGCCACCGCGCCGAGCACGTCGCCCTTGGTCACGCGGCCGTCCTTGCCCGAGCCGGCCACGTCGCCAACCTTCAGGTTGTTGTCGGCCAGCAGCTTGGCGGCCGATGGCATGGCGACGTCCGACTTCGAGCCGCCCGTGGCAGCAGCAACCGGAGCAGCAGCCGGTGCAGCAGCAGCAGCGGCCGGGGCCGCCGCAGGTGCGCCGGCGCTCGCCTTTCCTTCGGTATCGATCTTCGCGATCAACTGTTCGGCCACCACCGTGGCGCCGTCACCCTGGACAATCTCGGCCAGCACGCCGGCGGCTGGCGCCGGCACTTCCAGCACGACCTTGTCGGTCTCGATCTCGATCAGGATCTCATCGATGGCGACGGCTTCGCCGGCCTTCTTCTTCCAGGTCAGCATGGTGGCTTCGGCCACCGATTCGGACAGCTGGGGGACTTTGACTTCTACGATAGACATTTGAGTTTTGCTCCGCTTCGCGTGCTTGGCTTGTAGTGTTTTAAGAGTGGGATTACTTGGTCAGCACGAAGCCCTTGAGCTTGCCGAATGCGCCGTCGACCAGCGACTTCTGTTGTTCCTGGTGCAGGTGCGAGTACCCGGCCGCAGGCGAAGCTGAAGCGGCACGGCCCGAATAGCCGAGGCGCTGGCCTTCCTGCATGTTCTCGTGGATGTAGTGCTGCACGAAGAACCATGCGCCCTGGTTCTGCGGCTCGTCCTGGCACCACACCACGTCGACGAGGTTGGTGTACTTCTTCAGTTCCGCGCCGAATGCCTTGTGCGGGAACGGATAGAGCTGCTCGACGCGGATGATCGCCACGTCTTCGCTGCCGCGTTCCTCGCGCTTCTTGGCCAGGTCGTAGTAGACCTTGCCCGAGCAGGCGATCACGCGCTTGACCTTCTCGGCCTTCAGGTCCTTGTTGTCCGGAATGACCGTCTGGAAGTTGCCCTTGGTGAACTCGGACAGCGGCGAGGTCGCGTCCTTGTTCCGCAGCAGCGACTTCGGCGTCATGATGATCAGGGGCTTGCGCAGGTTGCGCACCATCTGGCGGCGCAGCACGTGGAAGATCTGGCTGGCGGTGGTGGGTTGCACCACCTGCATGTTGGTGTCGGCCGACAGCTGCATGAAGCGCTCGATGCGCGCCGAGCTGTGTTCCGGCCCCTGGCCTTCATAGCCGTGCGGCAGCATCAACGTGATGCCGTTGACGCGGCCCCACTTCACTTCGCCCGAAGCGATGAACTGGTCGATCACGACCTGCGCGCCGTTGACGAAGTCGCCGAACTGCGCTTCCCAGATCACCAGCGTGTTGGGATCGTTCGAGGCGTAGCCGTATTCGAAGGCCAGCACGGCTTCTTCGGACAGGATCGAGTCGATGACGACGAACGGGGCCTGGTTGTCGGCCACGTTCGACAGCGGCGTGTAGATGCCGGTGTCGAACTTCTCGCGGTTCTGGTCGTGCAGCACGGCATGGCGGTGTGTGAAGGTGCCGCGACCGCAGTCCTCGCCCGACAGGCGCACCGGGTAGCCGCTGGCCACCAGCGAGGCGAAGGCCATGTGTTCGCCCATGCCCCAGTCGACGTTGATCTCGCCGCGGCCCATGGCCGCGCGATCGTCCAGCACTTTCTTGACCAGCGGGTGCACGGTGAAGCCACCGGGCACGGTGGTGATCTTCTCGGCGAGGCGCTTCCACTCGGAGGTGGGAATGGCGGTGTCGCCGGCATCGGTCCACTTCTTGTTGAGGAAGGGGCTCCAGTCGACCGCGTACTTGCTCTTGAAGTTGGTCAGCACCGGGTCGATGGTGTTGCGGCCTTCGTCGAAGGCGGCGCGCTGGGCCTTGACCATGTCGTCGCCGAGCGTCTCGCCCATGCCTTGCGCAGCCAGCTTGTCGGCATACAGCTTGCGCGTGCCGGGGTGCTGGGCGATCTTCTTGTACATCAGCGGCTGGGTGAGCGAAGGCGTGTCCTGCTCGTTGTGGCCCAGCTTGCGGAAGCAGACGATGTCGATGACAACGTCCATGTTGAATTCCTGGCGGTACTCCAGTGCCCATTGGGTGCAGAGCACCACGGCTTCCGGGTCGTCGCCGTTCACGTGCAGCACCGGCGCCTCGATCATCTTGACGATGTCCGAGCAATACAGCGTCGAGCGGCTGTCGCGCGGGTCGCTGGTGGTGAAACCGATCTGGTTGTTGATGACGATGTGCACCGTGCCGCCCGTGTAGTAGCCACGGGTCTGCGCAAGCGCCAGCGTTTCCATCACCACGCCCTGGCCGGCGAAGGCCGCATCACCGTGCACGATGATCGGCAGCACCGAGTCGCCCTCGGCGTCGCCGCGGCGGTCCATGCGCGCGCGCACCGAGCCTTCGACCACGGGGTTCACGATTTCAAGGTGCGACGGGTTGAACGCGAGGCTCAGGTGCACCGGGCCGCCGGGCGTGGTCACGTCCGAGCTGAAGCCCTGGTGGTACTTGACGTCGCCTGCCGGCAGGTCTTCCGGCGCGGTGTGGTCGAACTCGGCGAACAGGTCGGCCGGCATCTTGCCGAGCGTGTTGACCAGCACGTTGAGACGGCCACGGTGAGCCATGCCAATCACGATTTCCTGCACGCCGGCAATGCCGGCCTGGTTGATCAGCTCGTCCATCGAGACGATGAAGCTCTCGCCGCCTTCCAGCGAGAAGCGCTTCTGGCCGACGTACTTGGTGTGGAGGAAGCGCTCCAGGCCTTCGGCGGCCGTCAGGCGGTTCAGGACGTGCTTCTTCTTCTCGACCGTGAGTTGCGGGTTGGTGCGGGCGCGTTCGAGCTTTTCCTGCCACCAGCGCTTCTGGTTCTGGTCGGTCGTGTACATGTACTCGGCGCCGATGGTGCCGCAGTAGGTTTCACGCAGGGCGTTGAGCAGGTCGCGCAGCGACATGGTGTCGCGGCCGAAGAAGGTGTTGCTGGTGTTGAACACGGTCTCGAGGTCGGCGTCGTGGAAGCCGTAGAACGAGGGTTCGAGTTCAGGGATGGCCGGGCGCTCGGTGCGCTTGAGCGGGTCCAGGTCGGCCCAGCGGGCGCCGACGTTGCGATAGGCGGCGATCAGCTGCTGCACCGCGGTGCGCTTGCGGCCGAGTTCGGAGTCTGCGCCGCTGGCCTGCACCACACGCGTGGTGCCCTGCTTGGCCCGTTCGGCGAAGGCGTTGATCACCGGCAGGTGGGGAACGTCGCGGGTGTTGCTGCCGTCGCCGGCGGGGACGTTCTGCAGCGCGTCAAAGTACGAGCGCCAGTTGTCGGGCACGCTGCCGGGGTTGGCGAGGTAGTTCTCGTACATCTCTTCGACATAGGGCGCATTGCCGCCGAAGAGGTAGGTGTTGCCTTGATAGGCGCGATACGCCGATGGCGTGCTGGATTCGCTCATATTCCGCTGACCTTCGCTTCCCTGAAGGAAGCACTAGCTGGTAAGAAAACCTTCCGCGACACGGCTGAACCGATTGGCGGATGCGACTGTGGCTGGGGAAGGGCCTGAGTACCGGGGGATTGTGCCACGTTGAACCGTGACACAACATGCGAAGCTTTCATGAAGCTTTCAAGGTGCAACCAGTTGTTTGATCTGCTGCAGCGAGGAAGGATCGTCGATGGTGGTCAGGTCGCCGGGGTCGCGCTGCTCGCAGACCGCCTGGATCGCGCGACGCAGGAGCTTGCCGCTGCGGGTCTTGGGCAATGCGGTCACGAAGCGCACGCGGGCCGGACGGGCCACCGCGCCGAGCTGGTCGGACACGCGCATCATGATTTCCCCCTCCAGCGTCAGGGCCACGTCCGCATCGCTGGCGGCGGCGCCGGCCTTCGGAACGACAAAGGCCATCGCGACCTGGCCCTTCAGCGCATCGGCAACGCCGACCACAGCGACCTCGGCCACATTCGCATGGCCGGAAATGCTTTCCTCGATCTCGCGCGTGCCGAGGCGGTGGCCGGCCACGTTGATCACGTCGTCGGTGCGGCCGAGGATGTAGAAATAGCCGTCTTCGTCACGAATGCCCCAGTCGAAGGTCGAGTACACGACCTTGCCGGGCACGCTGCTCCAGTAGGTGTTGACGAAGCGTGCGTCATCGCGCCAGACGGTCTGCATGAAGCCGGGCGGCGTCGGGCCTTCGATGGCGACCACGCCTTTCTCGTTGGGCGCGGTGAGTTCCTCGCCGGTCTCCTCATCCAGGATCTTCACGCGCCAACCGTACATCGGAACGCCGGGGCTGCCGAACTTGCTCGGCTTTTTCTCGACGCCGTTGGCGATCGTGAGGATCGGCCAGCCCGCTTCGGTTTGCCAGTAGTTGTCGATGATGGGTACGCCCAGGCCTTCGCTGATCCAGCGCGCGGTGGGCTGGTCCAGCGGCTCGCCGGCGAGGAACAGCGCGCGCAGGCTGGACAGGTCGTACTTGCCGAGCAGCGCAGGGTCCTGCTTCTTCAACACGCGCACGGCGGTGGGCGCGCTGAACATCACGGTGACCTTGTACTTCTCGACGAGGCTCCACCAGATGCCGCCGTCCGGCTGCTGGTCGAGGCCCTGGGTCGGCAGGCCCTCGTACATGATGGTCGCCATCCCGGCGATCAGCGGGCCATAGACGATGTAGCTGTGGCCCACCACCCAGCCGATGTCGCTGGTGGAAAAGTAGGTCTCCCCGGCGCGGCCATCGAAGATGTGCTTCATGCTGGCCGCAAGCGCGACGGCATAGCCGCCCGTGTCGCGTTGCACGCCCTTGGGCCGGCCCGTGGTGCCGCTGGTGTAGAGGGTGTAGCTGATGGCCGTGGCATCGAGCCAGGTGCACGGCACTTGCGTATCAATGTGCGTGGCGCGCAGCGCGCTCATCAGGTGGTCGCGCCCTGCCGCGAGTTCCATGGGCGCCAGCCCGCGATCGGCCAGCAGGACGGCATCGGGCTTGTGCTTCGACAGGCGAATGGCCTCGTCCAGCAGCGGCTTGTACGCCTGCACCTTGCCGCCGCGAGACCCGGCATCGGCGCTGACGATGACCTTGGGCTCCGCGTCTTCGATGCGCGATGCCAGGGAAACACTGGCGAATCCGCCGAACACCACGCAGTGGACGGCCCCGATGCGAGCGCAGGCCAGCATCGCGAAGGCGGCCTCGGGGATCATCGGCATGTAGATCAGCACGCGGTCGCCCTGCCCCACGCCGAGTCCGATCAGGCTCGCGGCCATGCGCTGCACTTCGGCGTGCAGATCCTTGAAGCTGAACGTGCGCTCGACGCCGGTTTCGGTCGAGACGAAGATCAGCGCGGCCTGGTCGCCACGCGTCGCGAGGTGCCGGTCGACCGCGTTGTGGCACAGGTTGGTGGTGCCGCCCACGAACCACCTGGCAAAGGGCGGACGGCTCGCATCCAGGATCTGCCGGGGCGGCGTCTGCCAGTCGACCAGGCCGGCCTGCTCGGCCCAGAAGGCCTCGGCGTCATCCACCGAACGACGATAGAACTCACTGTACGAACCCATGCTTCGTTGCCTCCTTGTATGCACCTCGCCGCCGCGTGGAATGGATCAGCGCCCGTTCATCGAATCATCGCCTGAAATTCCTTGAACTTCGGATGCTCGGCCGTGGCCAGCCATTCGAAGCCCACCATCTCGGTGGTCACCAGCTCGGCCCCCGCGCCAGCCAAGCGATCGAAGGCCGCATCGCGGTTGCGTTCGGTACGGGAACTGCAGGCGTCCACCACGACCCAGACTTCGAAGTCGTCTTCCAGCAGGTCCAGCGCCGTCTGCAGCAGGCACACATGAGCCTCGCAGCCCGCGATGACGATGCTGTTGCGCTCGTCCGCCTGGGCGGCCGGCTTCTGCAGGTGCTTGGGCAGGCTGCGCGCATTGCCCTTGGGCGCCGGGGCCGGCGCGCGCAGCCATTCGCCCAGGCCCTCTTCCGCACCGCTGAAATGCATCTTGGCCAGCGTGCGGTCGCACAGCGCGCGAATGGCCGGCAGGTTCTCGCCGAGCTTCGAAGGGTTCTGTTCGGTGCCGAATACCGGCACGCCCAGCAGCCGGGCGAACTGCCCGAGCCGCACGGCATTGGCGGCCACCGCCTCGCCCTCGAAGATCGCGGGCATCAGGCGCGCCTGGTAATCGACCAGCACGAGTTGGGATTGGGATGCATCGAGCAGCATGGCGGAATATCTCTTCAAAAACGGCGGACGTAGAACGTACCACCGAACCTGGAGCGTTCCTCGATTGCGAGGCGGAAATCGGGAGCGGACAGCCGAACGCGGAAGTCGCAAAAGGATTCACGACCCGCATACCCACGCGGCGATGCGGTGGTCAAATTGCCGGCGCCCCGCGCCACTCGAAGATCCGGAGACACCGATGAACGCCCCGCTTCCGCACGCCACGCTGATGAGCGGCCAGGACTATCGCGAGTCGCTGCGGCGCTACAAGCCTCGGGTTTTCGTCGAAGGGCGACGGGTCGAGAGCGTCGCCGATGATCCGGCCTTCCAACCCGGGATCAATGCCATCGGAGTCACCTACGACCACGCGCTGAAGCCCGCGTACGAGCGTCTCATGACCGCTGTGCAGCACACCAGCGGCAAGCGGGTCAACCGCTTTTCGCACATCGACACCAGCGCGGGTGACCTGCTCAACAAGCTGGAGGCCGTGCGCCTCGTCTGCCAGGAAACCGGCTGCGCGCAGCGCTACCTGACGCACGACGCGCTCAATGCCATCGCGCAGGTGTCGGCCCGCATCGACGATGCCAAGGGCGGCACCGAGCACACCGCGCGCTTTCACAACTACCTGCACCGCGTGCAGGACCAGGATCTCACGCTCGGCGTCGCGATGACCGATGCCAAGGGCGACCGCAGCCGTCGCCCGCACGAGCAGGCCCATGTCGACAGCTATGTGCATGTGGTCGAACGCAATGCCCGGGGCATCGTCATCTCCGGCACCAAGGCCATCGTGACCGCTGCGCCCTATGTGCATGAATTGCTGGTCATGCCCTGCCGCAACATGGGCCGCGAGGATACCGACTTCGCCGTCTGCTGCGCCGTGCCGCTCGATGCGCCAGGCCTCACGATCATCGCGCGCCCGGCAGGCCGGCCCGGCGAGAGGCTGGAGCATGGCGAGGCGCTGTTCAGCCGCAAGTACGGGCAGAGCACCGGCGTGTGCATGTTCGACCGCGTGTTCGTGCCGTGGGAGAGCGTGTTCTATGCCGGTGAATGGGAGCACTCCGGCCACCTCACCTACAGCTATGCCACGCACCACCGCCAAAGCTGCATCGGTGCACGCGCCGGCTTTGGCGACCTGCTGATCGGCGCCAGCGCGCTGATGTGCGAAGCCAATGGCTTCAATCCCGGCAAGGAGTCCCATTTGCGCGAACAGATGGTCGAACTCATCACCATCACCGAAAGCTTCTTCGCCTGCGGTGTTGCCGCCAGCGTCTATGCCAAGGCCGATGCGCATTGCGAGGTGTTCATGCCCGACCCGGTGTTCAGCAACATCGGCAAGCTGCTGCTGGCCACGAAGATCTATGACATGCACCGCATTGCCCACTACGTGAGCGGCGGCCTGATCGTCACCCTCCCCGGCCCCGACGAAGACCACAATCCCGAGACCGCCGCCAGCCTGGCCGATGTGCTGCGTGCCAACCCTTCCGTGCCGTATGAACAGCGCATCGAGACGGCGCGCTTCATCGAGGACCTGACGGCCGGCTACCAGGGCGGCTGGTACAGCGTGATCAGCCTGCACGGCGGCGGCTCGCCCGCAGCGATGAAGCAGGAGATCTGGCGCAACTATCCCGTCGGCTCCAAAGTCGAGCTGGTCGAGCGCCTGCTGGAGCGCGGCGTGGCGCACGACCCCGAACGCGCCATCACGAAAAACCGGCAGCCAGGCAAATGCTGCGATACCGGCTGCACCACGCCCGGTCAGCCAGTCATGGTCGATTTGCCAGAGCCGACGCGCCCGAAGGCATGCGACTGACCCGCTGCCTGGCGGTGTTCGCGCTCGCAGCGTGCGCGTTGATGGCCGCCGGCTGCGCCTCGCGCAAAACGGTCGCGCCGATGGCCATGCAACGCGATGCCAGTGCATGCCCCGCGCAGACCGACACCTTGCTCGTGCTGCTGCCCGGCGCTTACTCCGACCCGGAGGAATTCGTGAAGGAAGGCTTCATCGATGCGGTGCGCAAGCGCCGCCTGGCGGTCGATCTGCTACGCGTCGACGCGCACCTCGGCTACTACAGCGAAGAGGTCATCATCGACCGGCTGCGGGCTGACGTGATCGCGCCTGCGCAGGCCCGGGGCTATCGTGCGATCTGGATTGCCGGCATCTCGCTCGGCGGCTATGGCGGCATGGTCTACGCCGAAGAGCGACCCGGCGAGTTGGCCGGCATTGTCGCCATCGCGCCCTACCTCGGCGAGCGCCTGATCGCCACCGGCATCGACAACGCCGGCGGCCTGGCGCGATGGCGCGCGCAGCCGCTTCTGCCGGAGATGTCGCCGTTCGAAAAGCGCGAGTTGAGGGTATGGCGCTGGCTGCAGGCATATTCGGCCGATCCGCCACTGGGCGACCATCCGCCGTTGTGGCTGGGCTATGGGATGGACGACCGCTTCGCCTTCAGCCATCGATTGCTTGCCGCTGCATTGCCTGCGGACCATGTGGCGACGACCGAAGGCGAGCATGACTGGCCCGAATGGATGCGGCTCTGGCGCAGCCTGCTGCCACGTTTGCCGCTGCCCAGATGCCCGAGCTGAAATTCAGTCCTTGAGCTCGATGCGGTCGAGGTAGCCGAACTTCAGCGAGCCGACAAACAGGTTGCCCCTCCACGCCGGGTCGTACTGGTCGCTGGTGAGGAAGGCCATTCCGGACGGCGCGCCGGGCGGCACCCAGTCCCATTTGCCTCTTTTTCATCAGCGCGATGGAAGAAGTTAGATGCAAATTGACTCTATTTGGCGAACTTTATGATTAACGACAGATGACAGAACGGAGTCACGACTTCACGAGCTTTACATTTCACATAACGAGTTTGTAAAAATATCGTTATGCGACAAGGACTTAGCATGCAAATCACAAAGTGTGATTAATTTGACATGACCGTTTGTCATCAATATCCTACCGACCATGCGTTTTTTAGTCTTAATTGCTTCCCTCCTGCTGGCCGCCGCCGCACACGCAGCTCCCCAGCAGGACCGCACAGACGACACGGACCGCACGCTCAATGACAACAACAAGGGCTTGATCGGCCAGCTCGATCAAGTTCGCCAGTCCGTCACCGACCGTACCTCCGAACTCGTCGTCAGCGCCATCGGCTTCCTGGGCGTGCCCTACCGTCGCGGCGGCAACACGGCCGAAACCGGATTCGATTGCAGCGGCTTCGTCCGCGCCATGTACAACCAGACCGTCGGCATGGTGCTCCCGCGCCGCGCCGAAGAGCAAGCCCGCGCGACCGAACCCGTCGCCCGCGCGGACATGAAGCCGGGCGACTTGGTGTTCTTCAACACGATGCGCCGCGCCTTCAGTCACGTCGGCATCTACATCGGCGAAGGAAAATTCATCCATTCGCCACGTTCAGGCGCTGAAGTGCGCGTCGAGGACATGACGGGCAGCTACTGGCAAAGACGCTTCAATGGCGCGCGTCGTGTCGAGGCGGTGCAAGGCCCCGTGAGCGCTGGCGAATAGCCTCCCGGATTCGCAAGACCGGTCAGCCGCTTCCCGACGACCCAATAAAAATCCCGCCTCTCAGGGCGGGATTTTTCATTCGCGCCGTGCTTTCGCGTGCTCAGCGCTTCGACGGTGGCAAGTCGGTGCAGGTCCCGTGCGCCACCTCGGCCGCCATGCCGATGCTTTCACCCAGCGTCGGGTGCGGGTGGATCGTCTTGCCGATGTCGACCTCGTCCGCCCCCATCTCGATGGCCAGCGCCACCTCGCCGATCATGTCGCCCGCATGCGTGCCGACGATGCCGCCGCCGATGATGCGGTGCGTCTCGGCGTCGAACAGCAGCTTGGTGTAGCCCTCGTCACGGCCGTTGGCGATGGCGCGGCCGGAAGCCGTCCACGGGAACAAGCCCTTCTTGACCTTCACGCCCTCGGCCTTGGCCTGGTCCTCGGTGATGCCGACCCATGCCACCTCGGGGTCGGTGTAGGCCACGCTCGGAATCACGCGGGCATTGAAGGCGGCGCTGGAGAGCTCCCTGTCGCCCTTCTGCTCGCCGGCGATCACCTCGGCCGCCACATGCGCCTCATGCACCGCCTTGTGCGCCAGCATGGGCTGTCCGACGATGTCGCCGATGGCGAAGATGTGCGGCACGTTGGTGCGCATCTGGATGTCGACGTTGATGAAGCCACGGTCGGTGACGGCGACGCCGGCCTTCTCGGCACCGATCTTCTTGCCGTTCGGGCTGCGGCCGACGGCTTGCAGGACCAGGTCGTACACCTGCGGCTCCTTGGGTGCCTGTTCGCCTTCGAAGGTGACCTTGATGCCGTCCTTGGTCGCCTCTGCGCCCACGGTCTTGGTCTTCAGCATGATGTTGTCGAAGCGCGGCGTGTTCATCTTCTGCCAGACCTTGACCAGGTCGCGGTCCGCGCCCTGCATGAGGCCGTCGAGCATCTCGACCACGTCCAGCCGCGCGCCGAGCGTCGAATACACCGTGCCCATTTCCAGGCCGATGATGCCGCCGCCCAGGATCAGCATGCGCTTCGGGTCGGTGCCCATCTGCAACGCGCCGGTCGAGTCGACCACGCGAGGATCGTCCTTCGGCATGAAGGGCAGGCTCACCGCCTGCGAGCCGGCCGCGATGATGCAGTTACGGAACTTGACGACCTGCTTCTTGCCGGTGGTGTCCCAGCTCGTGCCGGAGGTCTCTTCCACCTCGATGTGGAACGGGTCGATGAAGTTGCCGACACCGCGCACCGTCGTCACCTTGCGCATCTTGGCCATCGCGCTGAGGCCGCCCGTCAGCTTGCCGACCACCTTGTTCTTGTGTGCGAGCAGCTTGGCGCGATCGACCGTGGGCGCCGCGAAAGTCACGCCGAGCGATTCGAAGTGCTTCACTTCGTCCATCACCGATGCAACGTGCAGGAGCGCCTTCGAAGGGATGCAGCCCACGTTCAGGCACACGCCGCCGAGCGTGGCGTAGCGTTCGATCAGCACGACCTTGAGGCCCAGGTCGGCCGCGCGGAATGCCGCCGAATAGCCACCGGGGCCCGCGCCAAGCACGACCACGTCGCATTCGACATCGACCGATCCGCTGTAGGAACCGGCGGGCGCCGGCGCGGACACCGCAGGCGCCTGCTTCGGCGCCGGGGCTGCTGCAGCAGGTGCCGGCGCCGGCGCGGCGGGGGATGGCGCAGTTGCGGCCGCGCCGCTGACCTCCAGCGTCAGCACCACCGAGCCCTCCTTGACCTTGTCCCCCACCTTCACAGCCAGCGCCTTCACGACACCGGCTGCAGACGACGGGATCTCCATCGAAGCCTTGTCCGATTCGACCGTGATCAGCGATTGCTCCGCCTTGATCGTGTCGCCCACCTTGACCAGCACCTCGATCACCGCGACTTCGTCGAAGTCACCAATGTCGGGCACCTTGATTTGTTGTTCGCTCATTTGGACACCTTGAGTTTGAGTGTGAGAACGTCGACCGGTCCGGCCGAATTGCGATCGAATTCGCAGGCGGCATCGATGCCGGCCTGCGCGACTTCCAGCGCGGTGCGCGCCTTCGGGTAAGCCGCATGCATGGCGCCGAGCGCGAAGTTGCGTCCGGAGCCGATGCCCCAGAACTCCTTGAACTCGAACACTTCGCGGTAGCTGTAGACACCGTAGATGCCACTCGGGTTGGCCAGCAGCAGCGTGAACTGGCTCGACTCGTAGGGCTCGTGCTCGTCTTCCTTGGTCTGCATGAAGAACGTGTCCTTCAACACCGGATGCAGCAGGGTGAAGGTGCGGTACACCTCGTCCTTGCTGCCGAAGCGAAGCTCCTCGCGCGCCGTCGCCGCCAACGCATGCCGCAGCGCCGGAAAGTGCGCCGCGGAGCCAGCCACAGCGATGACGCTCTGGCCAACGGCATCGTCGACCTTGAACATCTTGCGGTTGGCCTCCATGCGATGCGACATGCGCGTGTCCCCGAAGGTCACGAGCGAGTCCGACACCATGGCCACCTGGCCGCCCTTTCGAACGGCCACGACGGTGGTCATATGAGACCTCGCCGGGCCGCCCCAAGAGGTCTGCTCCCCCCGGGGGACGACGCCGCAGGCGTCAAGGGGCCCGCAAACCCTCGCCGAGCCGCGGACGCTCCAGGCGTCGATTCGCTCATAGAAGAACGCGGCGGAAGTCCCCGAGGATCTGCCCGATGAACACGTTGAAGCGTGCTGCGGCAGCGCCGTCGATCACACGATGGTCCCAGCTCAGCGACAGCGGCAGCATCAGGCGCGGCTGGAAGGCCTTGCCGTCCCACACCGGCTCGATCGTGCTCTTGCACACACCCATGATGGCCACTTCGGGCGCATTGATGATGGGCGTGAAGTAGCGCCCGCCGATGCCGCCCAGCGAACTGATGGTGAAGCAGGCACCCGACATGTCGGCCGGCCCGAGTTTGCCGTCGCGCGCCTTCTTCGCGAGCTCGCCCATTTCCTGACTGATCTGGATCACGCCCTTCTTGTCGGCGTCCTTGATGACGGGCACCACGAGGCCGTTCGGCGTATCCGCCGCGAAGCCGATGTGGAAGTACTTCTTCAGCACCAGCGCGTCGCCGTCGAGCGAACTGTTGAACTCCGGGAACTTCTTCAGCGCCGCCACCGAGGCCTTGATCAGGAAGGCCAGCATCGTGACCTTGATGCCGGACTTCTCGTTCTCCTTGTTGGTGGAGACGCGGAAGGCTTCCAGGTCGGTGATGTCGGCGTCGTCATGGTTGGTGACGTGCGGAATCATCACCCAGTTGCGATGCAGGTTGGCGCCGCTGATCTTCTTGATGCGCGACAGGTCCTTGCGCTCGAACTCGCCGAACTTGGAGAAGTCGACCTTGGGCCACGGGATCAGGCCCAACGCGGCGCCGTCTCCGCCACCGCCGGCCGGAGCCTTCGCGGCGGAAGCCTTGGTGCTCGCCTGGCCGGTCATCACGGCCTTGGTGAAGCCCTTGACGTCTTCCTCGGTGATGCGGCCCTTGGGCCCCGAGCCCTTGACCTCCTCGAGCGGCACACCAAGCTCGCGGGCGAACTTGCGCACCGAGGGCGATGCGTGGGGCAGGTTCCCCTTCGGCGCAACGGTCGGGTCATGCGCCGCCGGTGCCGTCGCAGGCGCCGAAGCTGTCGCCGGCGCAGCGGCCGCGACCGGCGCGGAAGCGGTTGCGGTCGCCGGGGCCGCAGCAGCCTGCGCTGGCGCAGGAGCGGCAGCACCGCCACCGGCACCCTCGATCACCGCGATCAGATCCCCAATGTTGACCGTATCGCCAACC
>NZ_JAATOM010000013.1 GCF_019207085.1 Variovorax sp. dw_308
AATCACAGGTGCACCCAATGAGAACGCCGAAGGTGCTGCGGGTGGCGCGCCCGGCGCAGCTGCCGCGCCCGCCACGGCTGGCGCGGCCGTCGCGCCAGCGGGCGGAGCCCACTCCTTCTGCTCCAGGTTCTTCACGCGCGCCTGCAGGTCCTGGATCGTCTTCATCGCCTGGTCCAGCGTGGCCTTGAGCTCCTCGTTGGACTGCGCATGCGATGCGCCGCACAAGGCCAGCGTGACGGCAGCGGCGAAAGCCTGTCGTTTCATCTTGTCCCCGCTTGCAGGAACTCCATGCATCCGTGTCGAGTCGCTAACAGTCTCAGCGCTCTGCACAATCGGTGCGTTGGGATCCGTTGCAACATCAACTGAAATGGCGTCGTTCGGCATGGCTTACCTCAATGGGTCAATGCATCGTGATGGCAAGAACGATTCAGGGATTTGCCGATCATGCGCTCCAGGCCCTCGGCTCACTACGTAAAAACGGTAAATCGGAAGGGGTAGCCGACGGTCAGCGCAACAGTTGGCTGCTACGCCTTGCGAGCGTCGTGCTCGGATACTCGTCAAAGAGGGCGCGATAGGCGGCTGCCATTCGTCCTCCGTCTTGAAAGCCGTAGCGCGTTGCAACGGCTGAGACGCTGGGTGCTTCGCGATCGGCCGCCAGGAGCGCGGCGCGCACCAGATGCAGTCTGCGAAGTCGCAGAAAACGGGTTGGCGCCATCCCGGTTTCGGTGTGGAACGCGTTTCGCAGGGTGCGCTCGCTGATGCCGAGCTCTGAACAAAGCAATGCCAGGGGCGGCAACTGCCCCGCAAGCTCATCTGAGAGCGCGAGCACGTGGGCGACGACACTCCCCCCCGATGACGGGGGCACTACGTGCGCGTCGCGAGAACGCCTTTTGCGTCGATGGTTCATGCCGTGATCCCCCACAGCAAAAAACACGAGCATGCACCCCTTCGATCGCGTCCACTACGTAAAAGCAGCCATTTCAACTATTGAACGTCGCCGTGCCGGATGGCCGACCGGGGCCATCGCGAGTCGCCGTAGAGGTCCTGAGAAGGTAGCGTTCCGAACTGCATCCGATAAGCGCGCGCAAAGCGGCCATAGTCCCAGATGCCAAAGCGACTGCATAGGCTGGTCACACTGTCGCATGGCTGCGCGCGGCGTATACGCTCACGTATCGCGTGTAGCCGATGCAGCATGACGTAATTGTGAGGCCCGACACCAAAATGCGCCTGGAATGCATTGCGCAACGTCCGCTCGGAGGTGCCGCTGGCGTTGCACAACTGCGCGGTGTCGATGGCATCGCCGACGCTCGCTTCCAACTTTTGCAGGGCGCGATCCACGATCCTTCGACGATTGACAGCTCGATCAGGGCTTGCATCGTGATTTCCTAGCGGCACAAGCGCGCGCATCGTCGCATCGAGTACTGACTGACGCGCGGCCAGGCGAAGAGCGCTCTCGCGCGGATTTGCCGAGGTGCTGGACAAAGAGCCAACAATTCGCTCAAGTTCGGCAGTTGCAGCGCACGCCCGCTTGACAATACTTTGCGTCAACAAAGCCCGAGGGAATTCGTCTTCGTGAATGTTCACCCAGGCTTGCAGAAGGTCGGCACGGATGGACACATTGAGCCAGCGGATGGGGCCTTGACTGAAGGTGTGGAACGCCTGTTGCGGGACGGTCCAGGCCACGTCCGAAGTGCCGAGTGCACGGCCGTCAGTCTTCACGTCGCCCTGACCGTCAAGAACGAAATAAACATGGAAGCAATGATCCTTTCCGACCCCGTTGAAGATGCGCGCGGCGCCTTCCTGTCCTGTCATGATTGAAACGCCATCAAGATCGATGATTTGCAGTTTCCATTCCTGGACCTGCCGCTTCGTAATGAAATACTGCCCCTGAAAGCCTTGCAGGGACTCCGCGAACTGATCGAACTCGGGAAAGCTCAACACCCGCACGTTGGCGCGTGCCGCCATCTCTGAATTTGTGTTCAGCATTACGGCAGGCCTGTGTCAACAAGAAAGACTGCATGCATCAGCGATCGCTTCCAAGTGGTCGGACATTGCGGTTGCGCGCTGCGGTTCTACCGTAGAGTAGAGAGTCTGTCACCTGCGTGCTTGTAGCAATAGGTCACAAGGGACGCGCGGGACTGGCTTCTGCGCCAAGGTCAATACAAGACTGGGTTGACGCCCCGAATCCGAAGCGTTCGCCACGTTGTTCGAGCTTGCCGTTTTTACGTAGCGCTTTTGCTTTCGCAAGAGCATTCTCGCCAAACGCGTCAGGTGGACTGCAACGCCGGCGATGACTGGAGGTTCACATGGGACTCGACATTCGTGGCGGATCTATCTCTCGAACTATCGGCGTCTCGCTTGTCGCGTCAGCAGGGTTGGACGGTCCGCCGGGCCTATTCCTTGAGGAGCGGCGCGGCAGCTCGGAAGTGAGCGCGCGATGGACTGGGCTGCGAGCATGAAACGAATGCGTTGCAGGCATTGCCGGACTCTTGCAAGGATGCGGCACACGGCCCCCTTGGGAAGTGGGCTCGGGCGCTTCACAGTTGCGCTCCTGCTGGTTGGCTCATGCCTGTCGGCCACCGCAGCCGAACGCGACACGAGCTTCCAGGACACGATGGCCGACTGGCTCACCATCTTCGTCCTGTGCTTCGTGCCGATCGTGGGCGTCATTATCTTCTGGCTGGTCCACGTGCTGCCTGAAAAGATCGCGCACCACCGGCACCATCCCCAGCGCGATGCCATCACCACGCTTTGCCTGCTCTCGCTGCTGTTCGGCGGGCTGCTCTGGCCGCTGGCGTGGCTCTGGGCCTTCACCAAGCCCATTGGCTACCGCGCCGCCTACGGCACCGACAAGCACGAGGACTACTACGACGAGATGGCCGAGAAGCATCGCGCCGGTGGCCTTGCGCGCGAAGACCTCGTCCACCTGCGCGAGGACCTCGAGGCGATGGAAGCCAGGGGCGCCTTGCCCCCGCGCCTGAGGGCCCTCAAGGACGAGCTCACGCGCCTGCACTACGAAGAGGCGGCGCGCCTGCGGGCGCAAGCTGCGGCCACCGCGCAGAAAGGCGGCGCGTAATGGAACTGCTGCTGCTTGGCATCTATTCTTTCTTCGTCTGGCTCATCTTCATCAAGCTCAAGTGGCTGCCATGGAACGCCGTGACGCAGATCACGGTAGTGATCATCCCTATCGTGGCGCTGACCGTGCTCATCCTGACGCTCAACGTGATTGCGCCGTCATCGCCCGATGCACGCGTCTACAAGTACACCATCCCGATCGTCTCGCAGGTGCGCGGCCGCGTGATCGAAGTGCCAGTGGAAGAAGGCAACCGCCTGGTGCACAAGGGCGACGTGCTGTTTCGCATCGACCGCACGCCCTACCAGCTCGATGTGAACACCCTCACCGCACAACTGGCCAACGCGCAGGCCGGCCAGCGCGAGGTGGAAGCGTCGCTCAAGGGCACCCAAGGCAAGGTCGCGGAGGCGCGCGGCGCCATGCAGCAGGCCGCCAGCCGATTGCGTGAGGTGACCGCTACGCTCGAACTCGCACGCAAGCGCGCGGCGCAGTACCGCGAACTCGTGCGCACCGGCGCCGGCAGCAAGTTCGACCTCGAAAAGGCCGAGACCGACCTGCGTGCGCAGGAAGGCCAGCTCGACGCCGCCCACAGCCTGCAGGCGCAAGCCCGCGGCGCCGAAGCCCAGGCGTTGGCTGGCGAGCAGCAGGTGGTGCAACGCCTGGGCGCGCAGGTCAACGGCGAGTACGCGCAGGTGGCGCAGATCCGTGCGCAGCTCGACAACGCCAAGTGGCTGCTGGATCAGACCACCACCGTGTCGCCTTGCGAGTGCTACGTCGTCAACCTTCAGTTGCGTGCCGGCGCCTTCGTGGCGGGCTTGCCGGTCAATCCGGTGATGACGCTGGTGGAGGCACAAGGCCAGGTCGTGGCCCTGTTCAACCAGAACCAGCTGCATGCCGTGCGCGACGGCGACGAGGCCGAGATCTCGCTCGACACCTTGCCAGGCACGGTCATCAAGGCCCGCGTCGATTCGATCATCTGGGCGCAAGGCCAGGGCCAACTGCAGGCCGGCGGGCAGGTCCCCATGTCAGGCTATGCGCCGCAGCCGGCGGGCCGCTACGCGGTCAAGTTCGACATTGCCGACAAAGACCGCGACGTGTTTCTGGCGGCCGGCGCTGCGGGCCACGCGGCCATCTACACCCAGCACGGCCACCACATCCAGATCCTTCGAAAGGTGGTCATGCGGGTGGGTTCCTACCTCAACTACCTGATCCTGCAACTGCACTGAGCATGCGCGCACACCGCCCCCTTCTTCCCTTGGCCCTGATCGCGGCCACGGCGGCGATGCTCGCAGGTTGCGCACTCAAGTCGCCGCCCGGTCGCGACGAGCTGGCCGCGACTTCCGCGCCCAATCGCCAGGTGCCGCCCGCATGGGTGGCACCCAGCGAGGCGAGCGGCGAGGTTGCTGACCGGTGGCTCGCTACCTTCCACGACTCGCAACTCGATGCGCTGGCCCAGGAAGCGCTGGCCTACAACTACGACTTGCAGGTCGCCGCATCGCGCGTCGAGCAAGCGGCTGCACTGCAACGCGTCGCGGCCGGCACGCTGTATCCGCAAGTGAGCCTGCTGGGGCGCGGCGGCGGCAAGATGGGCGGCGACGCCACGGGCCTGCAAGGCGTGGGCATCTTCGTCAACTGGGAACTCGACCTGTGGGGCCGTGTGCGTGCGGGGGCCGCCGCGGCCCAGCAGCAGTACGGGTCGGCCGCGCTCGATGCGCAATACGCGCGCCAGTCCATCGCGGCGCAAGTGGCCAAGGGCTGGTTCCTGGCGACCGAGGCGCGCATGCAGAAGCAGCTTGCCGAAGACACGGTTAAGGCCTCGACCCAGCTTGAAAGCCTCACGCTCGAGCGCCTTCGCGTGGGCGTCGGCGACGAGTACGACGTAAGCCAAGCGCAAGCCAGCCTCAACAACCTGCGCGACACGGTACAGAGCCTCGACCAGTCCTATCAGCAGGCTCTGCGCTCGCTGGAGATCCTGGCGGGCCGCTACCCCGGCGCGACGCTTGCCGTGCCCGACAGCTTGGGCGCCACGTCGGCGCCGATTCCGGTCGGCATGCCTTCCAACCTGCTCGAGCGGCGCCCAGACGTAGTGGCAGCCGAGCGGCGGGTGGCGGCCGCGATGTACCGCACCGAACAGGCCAAGGCCGCGCGCCTGCCGACCATTTCGCTCACGGCCACGGTCACCAGCATTACGAGCGAACTCTTCGTGCTCAAGGACCGCGACAACCCGACGTGGAGCAGTGGCGCATCCCTGCTCGCACCCCTCTTCCTCGGCGGACAGTTGCAGGGGCAAGTCGAGCTGCGCACGGCAGAGCAGAGGCAGGCGCTGGCCGAGTACGGCCGCACCGGTGCGCGTGCCTTCAGCGAGGTCGAGAACGCGCTATCGGCCGTCTTCGTGCTGGACAAGCGCGAGGCCATCCTGAACCAGGTGGTGGTCGACAACCAGCGCGGGCTGGACCTCGCGAACACGCGCTTTAGGGTCGGCTCGATCGACCTGCGCACGACACTGCAACAGAACCTGCGGCTGTACGGCGCGCAATCGACGCTGCTGCGCGTGCGAAGCGAACGACTGGTGCAGCGTGTCAACCTCTATCTGGCGCTGGGCGGGAGTTTTGGCGAGCGCTCATCGGACATCCACACGAGTCAATACAAGCAATGACATGAGTCATCACCCGACCCAGCACTTGAAGCTGGCCGCCTGCGATCGCGTGTGTGAATATGCGTTGACCTTGGTGCATTCGACAAGGACTTGTCAAGATCACCTGGGTACACGCCATGCTCGCCGGCACCAGGCGTTCCTGGCGGCCTCAGGCATTGCCGCCGCCGTGATCACCGCCTCGAGCCGGGCGCCCGCAGTCCATGCCCGCCCTCGGGCGGGCATGGACTGCACATCCTCACGCCAGCGCTTCAGCGTCCCCACACCAACGCCCACCTCGCGCGCCACAACCTCCAGCGCGAAACTCTCCGGCGGTAGCAACCTTACTACCGCTCGGGCCTTACTCAGCAGTCAGAAATATAGGCGACAGAAGGCGTTTCGAAGAATGATCGAACAAGCCGGCGGTTCTTCTGCATCTCGCGCAACTGCTGGTCGACGCGAATTTCGAGTTTTTCCCCAGCTCGCAAGGGGTTGCGAGCCACGCCGGTACGCTTGACGTGACTCCACACCAGCTCGTCCGGATTCAGGTCCGGTGCGTAGCCCGGCAGGATGTGCATGCTCCGCTGGCCCTCGGTGGACTCGATGTACTCGCGCACGTTGGCTTTCTTGTGAACTGGCAATCCGTCTACCACCAGGTGCACGGGCTCGCTGCGACCCTTCATCATCATCTTGAGCAATTCGATGAATAGCTCGGCATTCAGCGCGCCTTGGTAGGTCGCGAACCAGAACCCTCCCCTGGCGTTGATAGCCGAGGCCGCCGAGATCGACTGGCGCTGGCCGGGACGCTCAATGACCGGGGTCTTGCCCTTGGGCGCCCAGGTCTTGCCGTGCACGGTGTCAGCCCGAAAACCCGACTCGTCCCAGAAATAGACTTCGCCCCCGCTTTGCCTCGCAGCCGCAGCGATGCCGGGGTAGGTTTCACGCTGCCAGCGCTCGATGGCTTGCGGGTTGCGCTGGTAGGCGCGCTGCAGTGGCTTTTGCGGGGTCAGTCCGAGCTTGGCCAGCAACGCACCGACTGCCGTTACTCCCATCTTCGCGCCGAACTTCTGTTCGATCAGCGTCACGACAATGGCGCGTGTCCACAGCCCGAAGTCCAAGCCGTACTGTCGCGGGTCGCGTCCATTGATCCAACGAAACACTTGGCGCTCCTGCGCGGGACTCAGCGTACGCGGCCGGCCAGTGCCGCGCGTGCTGCGCAACGCCTTGAGGCCATTGCCTCGCCCCGAAGAAGCCCTCAGCCATTTGTAGATCGTGGTGCGACTGAAGCCATAGGCAGCGATCACCGCAGAAGGCTTCTCGCCATCGCGAACTCGCTCGACTGCCATCAGGCGAATCTCTTCAAGCGTTTTGTGATCCAGCGTGCGGCCATCTCGCTTCATGCGCTATTGGATCATCAATTCGATTGCCGCGGCGAGTTTTGTAGCCTAAATTATCGACTGCTGAGTAAGTGATTTTTCGTATCGAGCCACTCTCGTCCTTCATCGCCAAACGACCGTGCGTTGCAAACCCCAGAAGGTAGAGGTAAAAAGGAGGCAGGATGCTGGCTGAGTTATTTCAAAGTTGCCGTATTGAAACTGTCAACGGCCAATAGAGATTGCTCGTTGTCGGCGTACCTCTGTATTGATAAAGAGGTTCTTTACACCAACTTCCGAAGGACATTTTTCATGAGCAAGTTTCTCGCCGTCATGATCGCCGGCCTTTTCGCAGCAGGTGCGTATGCCCAGAACCCTTCCGGCACCTCGGATGAGCAAGGCAACGCCACCAACAGCAAGTCGCAGCAACGCGCTGAGGCCAAGAAAAATTCGAAGGCCCAAGGTCAGGTGAAGGCTCCGGCCGGGGACATTGCCAAAACCCCTGAAGGCGGCGCAATCGGCACAGATAAGGCCGCAACCAGCGGCGAAGCGCGTGCCGAAACCCGGGACACGCGCCGCACCAACAAGGATGGCACCAAGAAGCGCCGTTCAACTCAGGGCGGCACGCCGAAGTAACGTCATTTCGCAGGCAGCCCCAAAACTGCCTTCGGCCGAAGCCAACGAGCGCACATGGCAGGCTTTCACGGCACCTCTATTCCTCAGAGCCCGGCTTTTAATCTTGCGCTGGACTCTTTTACCCGCTTCGGCGGGTATTTTTTGGTATGGCCCGCCCGGCGGCGGTGATTGGCCCGCGTCGGGCGATTCGCTTAGCGGACCGTCAGGCGCGCGCCGCTGCAATCAGTTGACGGAGGTTCGACGCGCCTGATCAACGTGTGCGTTCTCTGCGCCGGACCATCAGCGCCACCGGCCGCCAGCCTAGTGCCGCCAGTTGCTGGAACGAGGTCTTGACGCCTAGCCCTGCAATCGCGGCGACAAGGCACCAGCGTGAGACCTGGTTCAATGCGCCGCCCAGATCGTGCGAGATGAGCCCCGCGCTGTTCACGCCCACCAGACCATGAACGCGACAAGGAAGCCCGGCAGCAGTGCTGGCCGCACGGTGGTGGCCTGCGCCGTCTTGTCGCCGCGATACATCAGCGAGAAGACGAGCACCGCAGGCACGAGCAAGGCCACGCGCAGGAGCTTCACGACCGTGGCCGTGTCCGCGGCTTCGGGCGAGATCATCGTGCCCGCGCCGACCACTTGCGCGACGTCGTGGATGGTGCCGCTGAAGAAGACGCCTGCCGCCGTCGGATCCAGGTGCAGGAGCCGGGCGATGGCGGGATAGAGAATCATCGCGAGCGTGGAGAGCGACGTGACGCCGACCACGGTCAGCAGGGTGAAGCGCTGGTTCTCCGCGTTCTTCGGCAGCACTGCCGAGAGCGCCAGTGCCGCAGACGCGCCACAGATGCCCACTGCGCCGCCTGTCAGCAGACCCTCGGTCGTCGAGCGCTCCAGGCGCTTGCCGAGGAAGGCACCGAAGGCGATCGTCGCCACCGTCCCGACCACGACCAGCACGACGGGGCCCATGCCAAGCGCCGTCACCTGCCCCATCGTGATGCGCGCACCGAGCAGCGCCGCGCCGAAGCGCAACAAGCGGCGCGCGACGAACTCGATCCCGGACTGGATGCGCGGATCGTCGGCCAGGAAGTTGAACGCCATGCCGAAGAACAGCGCATAGAGCAGCTGCGGGCCGCCGTAGTGCTCCGAGATGAATGTCGCTGCGAGGGCGATGGTGATCGCGGTGAGCGCGCCGGGCAGGATGACCTGCTATCTGGAAGGTCGCAGTTGGGTCAGTGTCAGCATGTCAGGTTCGATTCGGTGGTGGCGCCTGATGCATGGAGGCCTGCGCAGATGCGCGCCGCAGGGCCCCAGCGATTGGCGTAGGACTGGATGGCCAAGCCGTCTTCGAAGGCCTTCTCCAGCAGGAAGAGCCCGGGCGCGGGGCACACGGCGCCGAGATGGACGAGCACCGGCTTGAGCAGGCACTCCGCCGCCATGCCGTGCATGGCCGTGGCGCCGAGCATCAGCGGAATGGCGACTACGCCCTGCAAGCCAGTGCCGCCGGCGAACTGGTCAAGGAACAGCTTGAGCAAGCCGCTGTAGCTTGCCTTGAAGGTGGGACTCGCCACGATCACGAGGCGCGAGGCGGCTACGGTGCTTACGGCGGCTTCGACGGCCGGATCATTCCAGCCGAGCAGCGCCGGCCCCAGTTCGGCCAGTTCGATGGTCGTGCCAGGTGGGGCGCCAGTCAGTGCGGTGGCGAGCATGGTCGCGGCCTGCGCGGTGCGCGAATGCAATCTGGGATTGCCGATGACGATGGCGGTCTTCATGAAAGCACGCGTCTTTCAGCGAGGCCCGTGGCCCTGCGAGGTGCCGAGGGTGGCATCCGGATTTCCGAGGAAGAACTTCAGCGCCATGCGCTGGACGAAGGTGCCGTACGGCGGATAGAACATGTCAGTCGGGAAGAAGCGATGGCGCTTGAACACCGTCTTGGCATGCGACAGCTCGCGAAAGCCCTCTTCCCCGTGGTAGTTGCCCATGCCCGAGTTGCCGATGCCCCCGAAGGGCGCATCGTGGTTCACCACATGCCAGCCCCAGTCGTTGATCGCAACGCCGCCCGAGTGGGTGCGGCGCAGCAGGTTGTCGCGCTCGGCGCTGTCGTGGCTGAAGCAATAGAGCGCCAGCGGACGCTCGCGTTCGTTGATGAAGGCGATGGCCTCTTCCATCGTGTCGTACGGAACGACCGGCAACAGCGGGCCGAAGAGTTCCTCCTTCATCACGAGCATGTCGGGCGTGACGTTGGTGATGATCTGCAGCGGCAGCGCGCGGCTGTTGCCCACGGGGGCAGGACCACAGGACGCGATGTGCGCGCCCTTGGCCTGCGCGTCCTCCAGGATGCGCCGGATGCGCCGGAACTGGCGCTCGTCGACGATGCCGGTGAAGTCGGGGTTGCCGGCCGTCCTGCCCTTGAAGAAGCCCTTGTAGGTGCGGCTCACACTCTCGACGAATTCATCAACGCGTTCGCGCGGCACCAGCGCGTAGTCCGGGGCGACGCAGATCTGGCCGGCGTTGGTCGCCTTGCCGTGCGTGATGCGCCTGGCCGCATCGGCCACGGGATAGTTGCGCGTGACCAGGGCCGGCGACTTGCCGCCGAGTTCGAGCGTCACCGGCGTCAGGTTGGCAGCCGCCGTGCGCATCACGATCTTGCCGACGGCTGGCGAGCCCGTGAACACGATGTGGTTGAACGGCTGCGAGGTGAAGACGTTGGGGTCGATCAATTCTTCCCCCACCACCGCCACCAGGTCTTCCGCGAAGACCTCGCCCAGCATCGCCTTGAAGACCGCGTTGGTCGCCGGCGTGGCCTCGGGCATCTTGATCATCACGCGGTTGCCGGCGGCAAGCGCGGCGATGGCCGGGCCCAGTGCCAGGTAGATCGGGAAGTTCCACGGCGTGATGACGCCGACGACTCCCTTGGGCTGGTACATCACCTTGACGCTGTTGCTCAGGAACAGCAGCTCGGTCGCGCGGCGGCTCGGCTTCATCCAGCGCTTGACATGCGAGATCGCGTGGTTGAGTTCCATCATTGAACCCAGCACGTCCAGCATCTTCGATTCTGCGTGCGCGCGGTGGCCGAAGTCGCGGCTCATGGCGTCGGCCAGAACGTCCTGGTAGCGCGATAACTGACGCTTCAGCGCCCTGAGCCGGCTCAGGCGCTCAGGCGCGCTCGCGCTGGGTGCTGCGGCGAAGGCGGCCTGCTGCGCGGCGAAGATGCGCGCGACGCGTTCATTGGCGGCCAGGCTGCCGGCCGATTGGAATGGTGCGTTGTTCATGATGTGTCCTTGTCTGCGTGTTGTTGGGATCGCGTCTCTCAGGCCTCTATTGCACCGCGGGCAGTCTCATAAGTAAAATGAAAGTTTCCGATGTGCTGAATGCACAAACTGAATGCTTAGAACTTACGCTCCGCTGCGCCAAGACCGCGGGAACCTGCGTCGGGGGCCAGACCCAGCACCGCTGATGGCCGCCGCGCGCCGGCGACCGCGGCTCAGTGCTCCGATGGCTTGGCTTTGGCAGTCAACCCCCCGAACAGCAGCCCCACCACGGCCAGTTGACTGGCGAAGTAACCGCTGTGCTTGGGTAAGTCGTCATGTATGTCGCTCACCCGGCGGTGATAGAACATGTGCAGCGACGCAGGCGGCAGCGTCGAGGTGTCCGCGTAGTTGCCGGTGGGCAAGAACGCCAGCTTGGCGGGGCCGGCCAGGCCGAACTCGATGACCGGTTTGCCGCAGACATGACAACTGCCTCGCTCGATGTTCGGCGGCAAGCGGTACTTCCTGTAGACAACCGAGCGCGCAGCGGACATGTCGACATCGCGGGCGCGCAGCACCGTGACATCCGAGAACGGCTTGCCGGTGTAGGCTTGGCAGATCTCGCAATGGCAGATGAAACGCGCGACGGGCGCGGCGGTCACTACCATGCGATTGCTGCCGCAATCGCATGAAGCTGCCAACGGTCGATAGGTTGTGGTCATGGACTCGTGCTCACATTCGAGGTCACCGCATCGCCGCAAAGGATGTCGGCGTACTTCTGGCGCAGGTCCATCTTCTGGATCTTGCCGGTGGCACCCATCGGTAGGCTGTCGACGAAGATCACTTGGTCAGGCAGCCACCACTTGGCAACCTTGCCGCCGAGGAACTCGAGCAGCGCGGCCTCGTCGATCTCGTGGCCCGGCTTCTTCACCGCGCACAGCACCGGGCGTTCGTCCCACTTCGGATGCTTGACCCCGATGACCGCGGCCATCGCGAGCGCGGGATGGGCGATGGCTGCGTTCTCCAGGTCGATCGAACTGATCCATTCGCCGCCGGACTTGATCACGTCCTTGACGCGGTCGGTGATCTGCATGGTGCCGTCGGCGTCGATGGTGGCGATGTCCCCGGTCGGGAACCAGCCGTCGCGCAGCGCGGGCTTCTCTCCCTTGAAATACTCGGAGACGATCCAGGGCCCGCGCACCATCAACTCTCCCGCGGACTTGCCATCGCGCGGCAGTGCATTGCCATCGATGTCCACCACCTTGAGCTGCACGCCGAAGACGGCGCGGCCCTGTTTGCTGCGCAGCGCATATTGCTGCTCGGCATCGAGCGCGGCGTGCTTGGCAAGCGGCACGCCCTGCGTGCCCAGCGGACTGGTCTCGGTCATGCCCCAGCAGTGGCGCACTTCGACGTCGAACTTCTCCGCGAAGTCGCGGATTAGTGATTGCGGCATCGCCGAGCCGCCCACCACGGAGCGGCGCATGGTCGAGGGCTTGAGGCCCTGGCTTTCCATGAACTGCGCCAGTCCGAGCCAGATCGTCGGCACGCCTGCGCTGCAAGTCACGCCTTCGGCTTCCATCAGTTCGAACAGGCTAGCGCCGTCGAGGCGCGGGCCGGGCAGCACCAGCTTGCAGCCGTTCATCGGCGCCGCGTACGGGATGCCCCAGGCGTTCACATGGAACATGGGCACGACGGGCAGTACGCAATCGCGCACCGACAGCGACAGCGTGTCGGGCATGGTCAGCGCGAAGCTGTGCAGCATCGTCGAGCGGTGCGAATACAGCACCCCCTTGGGGTTGCCGGTGGTGCCGGAGGTGAAGCACAGCGAGCTCGCGGTGCGCTCGTCGAACTCGGGCCAGGTGAAGGCGTCGCCCTGCGTGGCGAGCAGGGTCTCATAGCACAGCAGACCCTGAAGCTTCGACTGCGCGGGCATGTGCGCTTCGTCGGTCATCAGCACAAAGGCGCGGATGCCCGGGCACATCGGCGCCACGGCCTCGACCAGCGGCAGGAAAGTGCTGTCGAACAGCACGATGTCGTCTTCGGCGTGGTTCAGGATGTAGGCAAGCTGCTCGGCATGCAGGCGCGGGTTGCAGGTGTGCAGCACGGCACCGCTGCCCGAGACCGCAAAGTAGGCCTCCAGGTGGCGGTGGTTGTTCCATGCCAGCGTGGCCACACGCGATCCGCTGGCCATGCCGAGGGCGGCGAGCGCGTTGGCGAGTTGGCGTGCGCGCCGCGCGAGATCGCGATAGGTGTAGCGGAAAAGGTCGCCGTGCGTTTCGCGCGAAACGATTTCGACATCCGAATACTGCTGCTCGGCATGCTCGAGCAGGCTCGACAGCAGCAGCGGGCGATCCATCATCAAACCAAACATGATTTATTCCTTTATTTGCGTGCGATGTTCCTGCGGCATGGGTTTGCTGCGAGGAACGTTCATTGGGGATGTGACCGGAGCGAATGCACCGCCCCGGCGTTGGTCAGCGGGGCTTCAGCCCGGCGACACCGGTCGCAGGCGCTGACGTGAAGCCCTGCGCCGCTTCCGGCTTGAGTTGCCACTCGGCAGCGCGCTTGAGCGTCTCGGCGTAGGACTTCAGGCCACTGCGGAAGAGCAGCGTTGCCAGGGCACCAGCCACCAGGAACACGATGAGCATCGAGGTACTGATCGCCTTCGGATCACGCAACACGTAGTCCGTCAGCAAGCCGATCGCGACCGGACCCATGCCTGCGCCCAGGAGGTTCAAGCCACCAGTGTAGAGCGCCGCAAGCTGGCCACGCATCGGGGCCGGAGAAATCTGCGCAATGACCGCAGGCCCTACGCCAAACAGGAAGAACGAGAAGAACGCCGACAGGCCGAGGCAGACCGCCGCCATGTTCGCGGTGGGCACCAGCACCATGGCGCTGGTCGAGGCCGTGAGGCCTGCGACCGCCACCAGCGCGATGCGCATATAGGCGTTGACGATGCCGCGCTTGCGCCAGTGGTCACCGAGCCAGGATGCGAAAAGAGTGCCGAGCGGTCCCGCGATGGCAAGCAGCAAACCGAACACCTTGCCGATCTCCTGGTACTTCCAGCCGAAGTGACGCACGAAATACGTCGGAGCCCAGCCTGCGTAGCCATACACGCACATGTAGAAGAAGCCCGCGCCCACCAGGAACGAAGTGATCGTCTTGCCGTTCTGCACGATATAGTCCTTGACCTGAACAATCGGCACACTGACCGCTTCCTCTGCCACGCTCGAAGCGCCTGAAATGCCCTTCCTCGCGATGCGAGGCTCGGGTACGAGCAGCATGAAGAACGCGATGACGACACCCGGAAGTCCGACGGCGATGAAAGTCGCCTGCCACGGCTCGATCTCGCCGAGGAAGGGCAGGACGGGGCGCGACGCGGTGTAGGCGCCGAGGATCAATCCGCCCGCGATCAGGCCCACCCCGGAACCAACAGCCCCTGCCGCGCCGAATACGCCCATCGCGCGACCGCGACGCTCCGGCGCAAACAGGTCGGCCAACAACGAGACGGTACCTGGTACCAGTACCGCCTCGCCAACCGCCACGGCAACGCGCGCGGCCAGCAAGTGCCAGTACTCCGTGGCAAGTCCACCCGCCGCAGTGGCCAAGCTCCATACGGCGATGCCAACAGCAATGATTACGCGGCGGTTGCCACGGTCAATGAGCCGCGCGATCGGCAGGCCCATCACGCCGTAGAACGCCGCGAAAGTGAAGCCGTGCAGCAAGCCGATCAGCGTGTCGTTCACGTGAAGCGACTTCTGGATGGGTCCGACCAGCAAGGTCAGAATCTGGCGATCCATGATCGAGAAGATGTAGGCGGCCAGGAGCACGCCGACGGCATACCACGCTCGGCCCGGGCTGACTGCCGGGCGGCCTTCGCCTTGCTCTGTTGATGTTGCTATGTCCATGCTTGTCTCTCTCGTTGTTGTATGCATTGCGTTGCAGAACTCAGGCTTGATTGGCCGCGACTTCATCACGCCACAGGTTGTTCTCGCGCCAGAAGTGCTCCTTGCGCCAATGGCTGGGCAGGCCACTCGAGGTGGATTGAATGACACGCTTGAGCAACAACTTGAGTACCTGCGCCTCGCGGTAGTCGAGCTCGCGCTCCGCATTGGCCTCAGCCGACTTGCCCGCGGCGAGCAGTTCGATGGCGTAGGCGCGGCCTTCGCCGGTGAAGCGGACCAGGCCGCTCGGCCCCTCGCCCTCGACCTTGATCAATCCTTGTTCGACCAGCGCCTGGATGTCCGAGGCTTTGACTTCGTAACCCGAGATCGCGACAAGCTGGGAGAGTTCGTCGAACGTGCGGCTGTCGCCCATGCTCAGCACGGACAGAACGTTGTAGTCGACGTCGCGCAGACCCTTGTCCTTCAGGTCGGCCTTGATCGGCATCAGGAGCTGGTAGTACGCGCGTCCCAGCAGGTTTCCGAGCCAGTCGCCGCCGAAGGTGGCGCTGACGTCTGCTTCATCGGCTTTTTTGAGTAGCAAACCGTAGTTCCCTCCATGGAAAATCAGGGGTGGTCGGGCGAAGTGGTCGAAGTTGAGCACCTCGCCCACGAAGATGATGTGATCGCCGCCGTCGTACTGGTAGGCGACGCGGCACTCGAAGCGCGCCGAGCAGCCGTCGAGCAACGGCACCTCGCCGTGCCCGCGCGCCACTTGCGCGCCGGCGAACTTGTCGGTGCCGCTCTTGGCAAAGCGGTTGGACACGACCTCCTGGTCGGCCGCGAGGATGTGCACCGCAAAGTAGTCCGTGTCCTTGAACGCCGCGATGCTCGAGGAGTTCTTTCCGAGGCTCCACAGCACCATTGGCGGGTCCATGGACACCGAGTTGAAGCTGTTGGCGGTCAGCCCGTAGTCCTTGCCGTCCGCACCGCGCGTGGTCACGATGGTGACGCCGGTGGTGAATGAGCCGAGCGCCTTGCGGAACTGGCCCTTGTCGATCGTTGCAGTCATGTTTTGTCTCCGTTGTGGGGGGGCGGGTCGGTCGCGTTAGTTCATGAGCAGGGGCATGACCAGGCGGCCGAAGCGCTCGGCCTCTTCGTGGTGCGGATAGCCCGACAGGCAGAAGCCCGAGCAGCCGGCGTCCACGAATTCCTGCAGTTGCGCGGCCACCTGCTGCGGGTTGCCGACCACGGCCACCCCGGCGCCGGGACGCACTTCGGTGATGCCGGTCCAGAGGTGCGGCGTCATCTTGCGGCCGACCGTCTTCGACAGTTCCTTCTGGCGTGCATTGGCCGCGGAAGAAGTGGAGCCTTCGAGTGCTTTCACCATGGCCTTGGCGCTGGCGGTTTCGTTGGCGCCTTCGATCAGGCGGTCCGCGGCTTCCCATGCCTCGGCCTCGGTCTCACGGCAGATGATCTGCAGGCGCATCGCGAACTTGATTTCGCTCTCGCGTCCGTACTTGGTCGCGCGCTGACGCATCCGATTGATTTCCTCGCGGATCTTCTCCGGGTAGTCGCCCCAGAAGAGATGCACGGCCGAGTGCTGCGCCGAGATCTCGGCCGCCTGTTCGGAGCCGCCGCCCAGGAAGAAAGGCGGGTGCGGGTTCTGCACGAGCTTCGGTAGGATCTTCGGGCCGTCGACGTGATAGTAGTCGCCCTTGAACTGGACACCCTCCTCGGCCCAGAGTCGCTTCATGAGGCGGACCTCTTCCTCGAGTTGTGCGTAGCGCTCTTCCTTGGAAACGTACTGGCCTTCTGCCGCGGCGTCCTTCTCGCTGATGCCGGCAATGAGGTTCAGGTAGACGCGGCCATTGGACAACTGGTCCATCGTCGAGACCATCTTGGCCTGCGCCACTGGATGGAAGAAGCCCGGCTTGATGGCGACCAGTGCCTTGAGCTTCTTCGTGCGGGCCAGCATGAAGGAGGCCGAGACCCAGGCGTCCCAGCAAACGGGCGAAACCGGCACCAGCATGTAGTCGAAGCCGGCAGCTTCCGCCGCCAGCGAGACGCGTTCGAAGTGTTCGAGCGATTGAGGAATGCTCTGCGACGGATCGCCGAATGCACTCGTGTCTCCGAGGGTGGGGCAGAACCAGCCCATCGAAAGGGGTGTCGTGTTGCTCATGTGCGTGTCTCCGTGGTGAATGTCTGTTGAGGCCTCTATTGCATCGCCTATCAAGCCATAAGTACAATGAACTCTTTGGATAGCACGCATGCACAAACTGAATGTCGACAACTTCGACCTGAACCTGCTTGCGGTCTTTCTGAAGCTATGGGAGACGCGCAGCGTCACTCGAGCGAGTGACAAGCTGGCCTTGAGCCAACCCGCCGTCAGCCATGCCTTGCGTCGATTGCGCGACGCGCTGGGCGACGAACTTTTCGTGTCGAGCAAGGAAGGCTTGGTGCCGACGGCGCGTGGCGAGTCGCTGGTCGCTCCAGTGCGCGAAGCGCTCGCACAGATCGGACTCGCATTGCAGGCGGGCGAGGCCTTTGTGCCATCGCTCGCACAACGCGAATTCAGGATCGGTGCAGGCGACATGGTGGAGTTCTCCATGGCGCCCCAACTCATCGAGGAGGTTGCCCGCGAGGCACCGGGCATTCTCATCAAGCTGGTCGCGGTGCCGGAGGGCGACCTCGGTCGACAACTGCTCGAATCGGGCCAGGTGGATGCCGTCATCGACGGCCAAGCCGTGAAGGGGTCGGGCGTGCGCAGCGAAGTTGCGGCCGAGATCGGCCTGGTCACCCTCATCTGGAAACGCGAAAAACTGGTCAAGCGGCGTTTCCCCCTCGAGCTTTACCTGAAGCGGCCGCACATCGTCATACGTACACCGGAGCGGCGCGGCACGATCGTCGACCAGACACTCGCCGAACGCGGGTTGAAGCGTCCTATCGGGGCCATCGCGCAGCACTTCATATCGATGCCGGTCATTGCGGCACGAACTGGCTACATCTGCAACCTGCCCAGCGGTATGGGCGCCACCTTCGCGGATCTGTTCGGCCTCAGCGTGCACGAACCGCCGTTGCCCTTTGCGCCTTCGCCGCTCTACCTTTCGTGGCACAAGCGCTTCGAGGCCGACCAGGCGCTCGCGTGGATGCTGCAGAAGATTCGACACGTGGTGGCTGACGTGGCGTGACGGTACGAACCCGATCGCCAGGCATCTTCCCGCGCCCCGGAACAACTAGCCTGTAGCGGCCGGCACCAGGCAACTGAAAACGCTCCCGCTTGTCGACGGCAGTGCACCGCCGGTGCACTGCCACGAAGAAGCATTCGCCCGGCCACGGCGACGAAAGGCTATTTTGCACCTGCTGCTTGCCGCACTTCCTCGGAAGTTTGCCTTCGAGGTCGGCCCGGATTCGTCGATTCGTCCAGCGTTCCCAACGGAGACTGGTGCGCTGCTCGGCTCTGGTGCGAATTTTCGACGTGGCCGAATAGCCGCGCGAGTGCGTTCGCGCCGGGTCAGGCCGAAAGCCCCGCGTTCCAGATCGCGGCCGCGAATTGGCCTTGAAGGCCCAACCGGCAAAGATTGAACTGTCCCTTGCGAAGCGATGCAGCAACTCCACGCCGGCGATCGTCACCGCCGCCGGTCGAAGACCTTGAAGCCGAGCATGGGGTTGATGCGCGACTTCACGCCCCGATGGTCTTGCTCGATCATGTTGTTCAGATACTTGGATGATCGCAGCCGTGTGTGTTTCCAGAGCGTGCTCTGTGCTGGCAGTTCTCGCACCGCGCGGTGCGAGGCAGCATAGCCATCCAGCGTCATACTCACTGGAGCGCGGCCTTGCGTCTCTAGCGCTTTGCGGAAGGAATGCTCTGGTGCAAACGGCCGTTGCACGCATCTGGCGCGCCTTCGGCTTGCAGCCGCACCGCCAGGAGACGTTCAAACTGTCCAGCGATCCGCTGTTCGTGGAGAAGGTTCGTGACATCGTGGGCTTGTACCTGTATCCGCCGCTCAAGGCCATGGTGCTACGCGTGGACGAGAAGAGCCACCCATTAGCTAGCCCCGGCCCCGGCCATGAGCCGCCTGTCGTCCACCGCTTGCTAGCGTCTGCACAACACCCGCGAGCCGCCGTTCGATGGAGTCGAAGTTCGATCTCCACAAGGCTGATGGCGACGGCGTTGCTACTTGCCGTGCTTCAACTGCATTGCTACCAACGCACCTTGATGCCGAGCGAGCCTTGCACTGAGGACTTCACGCTGGCATCGCCGCCCATGTTCCACTGGTGGCCGATTTCGCCGCAAAGGCTTGTCGTCGATGACAGCGCCAGGGTCGCGCCCGCCGCGATTTCGCTGGCGCTGTAGCTGCCCTCGCTTGCGATGGCGGTCGATGCCGCCGGTCCGATGAATAGGGCTGCATCGCCGCCGAAGTTCGCGCGGTAGAAGTTCAGGCACCCATAAGGCTGCAGCCGCCCGGCGGCAGTGGCCAGATCCCCCTTGATGCGCAAGCCCAGCCGGGCGATCCAGCCGCTGGCCGAGTCCTGCTGTACGCGCGCGCCGCTGAGGAGCAGGTCGTCGATGCTGTTGTGCTGCCAGGCCAGTTGCGCCTGCGGCTCGATGCTCCAGCGCTCGTTCAGCGCAAACGCCTTGCCGCCTTCCACCGAGGCGGTGAAGCCGCTGGCCTTGCCCGAGACCGTAGGATTCCCGGCCGGTCGGACGTCGTAGCGGTGGCTGGCCCCTTGCAGCGCACACTGTCGAAGTACCAGCCGCTGGCATCCATCCAGGTCGCGTAGGCGCCCAGGAAGCGCGAATTCAGGTCATTGCTGCCGACAGCCGTGTTGAAGATGCCATGCGCATTGCCGCTGACATCGGCGTTGCCGTCCAGATAGCCGACGTAGACGCCCGCGCGCCAGGTGTCCGTCACCAGCAGGTCGGTGCCGGCCTGCAGGCCGCTCACCCGCATGGCGGTCCGGGCCTCCGCGACGCCGGGCTCTGCCACGTCCAGGTCCGCGTACACGAGGCGTCCCCAGGCCCGGCGCGTGCCGGCTCGGCAAGGCCCACGGCGTCGGTGTCACCGAATCGGTGCCGAAAGCCCCAGGTGCTTCATCGCCCATCACCGCTGCGAGCGTGTGTGGTCCGTGGTGCATGAGCCCACGCCCGAGGAGGAAGATGCGCGTCGCACGCACCGCGAACTCGCCCGGCTGACAAAGGAGCGCACCTCACACACGAACCGCATCGGCTCGCTGCTGGTGCTGCACAACCTTCGCCCGCACGTCATCATCGGCGGACGCGACTGGGCGCGCTGGTGGGAACGCAATTGCGAGCAGGTACCGCCTGTGTTGCGCGCCGAGATCGAGCGCGAGAGCGCTCGGCTTGCGTTGGTCAAACAGCAGGTGAAGGCGATGGAGGCCGAGCGGCGCGAGGGACTGGCCGGTGGCAAGCACCCGCAGGTGACGCAACTGGCCCGGTTGCGCGCCATCGGAGCCAAGGGCGCTTGGGTGTTGGTCAAGGAGGTGTTCGGCTGGCGGCGCTTTGCCAACCGGCGCGAGCTGGCCGGTTGCCTGGGGTTGGCGCCCACGCCATATGCCAGCGGCGACAGCCAGATCGAGCAGGGCATCAGCAAGGCCGGCAACAAGCGAGCACGGACCATGCTGGTGGAACTCGCCTGGAGCTGGTTGCGCCTGCAACCCGATAGCGCTTTGACCCAGTGGTTCAACCGTCGTTTCGCCGGTGGCGGCAAGCGGATGCGTCGCGTGGGCATCGTCGCCGTGGCGAGAAGACTGGCGATCGCACTGTGGCGCTACCTTCAGTACGGCGAGATCCCGCCCGGGGCCTTGCTCAAGCCGGCCACAGCCTGAAGTCCCGCAAGCAGACTGCTCTCACGAATGGCGGCCGAGGAACGCATCATCATGATCAAAGGTCGACGCGCCCGCAACGACTGCGGGTCACTGCATCGAAGTGACCGTCACGAAAGAAGGGGCGCGCCGGTAACCGGGGTTTGCCAGTGCGCTTCGCGCGCATGCAGCATGAGGTGCAAGGTGTCCGCATCCTGCACGGATAGAAGTTCGTTCGGGCACTGGCTCGAACGCTCGCCACGCCCCAACCTCGGATCAAGATGTGTCACCAATGCCGCCACGGCCGAACCCGCTCAGCAACACGAAGGTAGTCACCATGAAACGCCATTCAGATGTTGATTGAAAGACTTGACAAACAAGTCCTCATAGAAGCAGTCGTCCGAACTTGCGATAGCAGGGTAGCCGCCAAGATGCCGCCGAGCTACGACTGCAATACCTTCAGACCGGGCGTTGATGCCGGGGTCTTCTTCGCGCTGGGACGACTGGAGTCGTCACAGCGTGAGTTGGTCGAGCAACCCTCAAAGGCAGCAACCGCTGCGTAGGCGACTGTCAAACTATGCGCTCGACAGGTCAAGATGCTGGTGCGGACGCCTTCCGCAACAAATCCACGGAACTTGGGAAGTTCTTCACCTACTGCCTGGCGCACCCGAATCGCTGATCGGCCTCCGTGCGGTGTCGTCTATGGCCGTGACGTCGATGCTCGCGAGCGCGTCACAAGTCCGCTGCGCTGCTTTTGGATCGCCTCAAGTTGTGCCAGTTGTGCCGGACATTCAGTGGATGCGGTCACCAGCACGAGGGGGCTGCGCCTGAGCGCCGTGATCGTCTTCTCGACGCTCGCCGCCTCGCGATTCGGAGACACCAGTCCCGCGACAACGGCGGCTCTCGATCGGCGGGTAAATGCTTTCTCGAATACTGGAGTCCCGCAGCGTGCCGCGATCACGCGGTAGTCGGCCTCCTGCTGCTCGCCGTGCAGCGGCGCAACGCCTTGGGTTTGCGCATGGGCTAAGGGGCTCAGGCTTGCCATCGCCATCGCGCCCGCAAGGGTCGTCGCGATGAAGAAATTATTGAACATCAGGGCTCGGCACTGCGCGCTTCGCATCGCGCCATCGTAGTGCCGCAAGTCGGTCCGGCGCCAGCACTTCAACCATATCGTGGCGGAGGCGCCACGCCGATCGCTCGCGCCGCTGAAATCCTCGGTCGTTGCCCCGTCAGGCGACTTGATCTCGCTCTGCTATTGTTCGCGCCACGGACGGGGATCGACTGCGCTCCTCTTCAGGCGGCAGCGGCGGGGCACAGAATGTCCGTAGCCTCGCTCAGCCGTTTTCACGTGCCAGTTCCTCGTCTCGTAGTGAGGTCCCGACGAGCGTCCGTACGCTACCGCTCAGTGAGCTAGCCTTGTTTGGGTTTGGCCAAAATCACCGACACATTGAAAGGTGAGACGCGGGTTTTATTGCTGAGCTTTGGGCCGCAACTGAGAGCCAAAGTTCAGGCTGCCGCCCTCGTCTGTCCAAACCTTGAAGGATTCCCTGGATAGCGCGACGTCGCAGGCGTCCCGGCCCCGCGCAATCAACACGCGCCCAATACGCTGCGTGTTGTTGCGCGCGTCGAAGGTGTACCAACAATCGCCGAGATAAGCCTCGGACCACGCCGCAAAATCCCCTGGCGCGTAAGGCGGCTGCGTGCCGACGTCGCCAAGATAGCCGGTGCAATAACGTGCCGGGATGTTCAGGCAGCGACAAAGCGCGATCGCCAAATGGGCGTAGTCGCGGCACACGCCCTGGCCTTCGTTGTAGCCGCCCAGCGCGGTGCGCGTCCGACTTGCATTCTGGTAGCCGAACTTGATGTGTTGGTGCACAAAATCGCAGATCGCCTGCACGCGACCCCAGCCAATTGGGCCTGAGCCAAAGCGCTGCCAGGCGATTTCGCTGAGCTGGTCGGTCTCGCAATAGCGGCTGCCAAGCAGATAGACCAGCGTCGATTCCGGGAGATTCTCCACCGGCGTCTGCGTTGCCCACGGGGCGACGAGATCTGCTGCGCCGCTGTCGTTGATCAGCGCGTCGGTATTGAGGACGAACCGACCCGCGGGCGCCACGATGCGAGTGCACCAGTTGCCGAACAGATCGCGGTACGCGGTGACCGGTACCGATGGACTCGTCACCAGGCGATCGGGCCGCACCAGGTCGGACGCACGCGAATAGTGGATGCTCAAGGTCAGCATCATCGGCGTCGGCTGGGGGCACTGATACACCATTTCAAAACCAACGCGTAGTTGCATGCTCGCCCTCTGTTGCTTCGCCAGGCCACACCACCAGTGCGTGCAGTTTTCGCCCGCGTATCACCGTACTTAGAAGTCGAAACAGACCCGGTGCGTCCCTTTTCCCTGCGGCATTCGCAAGCCCTCAGGTCGCGGTGGTCGCCGGAAGCAACCGGTCGTACTCGGACTTGACGACTGCATAGCACTCGCAGGTGCGCTTCTCCAACCCCGCGCGATCCAGCACCGAGATGTGACCTCGCGCATAGCGGATCAGGCCCGCCTGCTGCAGCTTGAGCGCCCCCTCCGTTACGCCCTCGCGCCGGACGCCGAGCATGTTGGCGATCAACTCTTGCGTCATCACGAGGTCGCTGCCCTGCAGGCGGTCGAGGCTCAGCAGGAGCCAGCGGCATAGCTGTTGGTCTAGCGAATGGTGCCGGTTGCACGCGGCCGTCTGCGCCATCTGCGTGATCAATGCCTGGGTATAGCGCAGCAGCAGGTGCAGCACCGGGCCGGCCCGGTTGAACTCCTTTTTCATGAGATTTGCCTTCAATCGGAACCCATGGCCGGCGCTCTGGACCACGGCGCGACTGGGCGTAGATTCGCCGCCCATGAAGAGCGAGATACCGACGATGCCCTCGTTGCCCACCACCGCGATCTCGGCCGAGGCACCGCTTTCCATCACGTACAGCAACGACACGATCGAGGTGGTCGGAAAGTACACGTGGCTCAGCGCCCTGCCCGATTCGTAGAGCACCTGTCCCAATGGCATGTCGACCGATTCGAGTTCCGGGAACCACCGCTTCCGCTCGGCGTCGGGCAATGTGCACAGCAAGTGGTTATCCAGGGGGTCGGGGGACTTGGGCATAACGCAACTCCGCAACAAGACAGGCACCAAGATCCAGTCGGAGCCGCGTCCACCGCGTTGCTCACGATGAAAGCCAGTATAGGCATCGCGGAACGCCTGTGTGCGGTGTCGCACAGTGACCGCGACGGGAGTGTTTCATCAGGCGGGTGTAAGTGGGCCTGACCAGTCCAGTCAGCTCGCCGGGGGAACGCGCGGCACGCAACTGGTACTCCGCAATATTCCATGACACGTAGCTGATGTCGTTGCTTCGCAGTTGCTTGGCCAAGCACGAAGTTGTTCAGCGACAACGGTGAAGGATGTCCACTTCCATTCGCCGGGGCAACGCCGATTGACCGCGTGCGTTTGCGAGCCATCGCGCGCGCGATGTTTTCAGCGAAAGGCTTTCGCGCGTGCGCCACTGTGTATGTTTGACACCGCACAGACCGGCCTTCCTCGAAGGGTTAAACAAGAAGTCGTACGCCTTTGAAGAACAAGCGGGCGGTAGCCGATAAATGAACCGACAAAATCCAAGGACTGGAGCATGCGTAACTTTCTCGCCAACAATCGGGAGGAGCTGGTTTCACGCTGCAAGTCGAAGGTTGCGCTGAGGCCTCAGCGCTCCGCCACTGAAAAACAGTTGGCAAACGGCATTCCGTTGTTCCTCGACCAGCTGATCAAGACCCTTGAAGCGGAAGATGCTGACAAGCCCGCGGACAGCATCAGGATCTCGGGGCCATCAGGCGGAGATTCGATAGACTTGTCTGAAATGGGGGTGGGCGCCGCTGCCCATGGCAAGGAACTGCTGAAGCTGGGCTACACGGTGGACCAGGTCGTTCACGACTATGGCGACCTTTGCCAGGCGATCACGGACCTTGCCTTTGAACGCGACGCCCCGTTCGCCATTGGCGAATTCCGCACTCTGAATCGCTGCCTTGACAATGCCATTGCGGACGCTGTCACCGAGTTCAGTTATCAGCGGGATACGCAAATCGCCCGTCAGCACAGCCTCGACGCGAATGAGCGTTTCGGATTTCTGGTTCACGAACTGCGCAATGCCCTTGGGACGGCAACGCTTGCGATCCACGCTCTCGAGCTGGGCAACATGACTGTGGGCGGCGCCACCGGGACAGTCCTGAAACGCAGTCTGTCAACGATGGGCGGCTTGATCAGTCGGGGGCTCGCCGAGGTGCGCAGTGGCCCGCCTGAACAGCGCCATACATTTTCCGTCGCCTCGTTCATCAAGGACGCCGATGCCGCGGCCCAACTCGTTGCCAGCGCCGCAGGTTGCGTCCTCAAGGTGCCAGCTGTAGATCCACTGCTTGCCATCCGCGGCAATCGCGAACTCCTGCTGGCCGCATTGGCAAACCTTTTGCAGAACGCCTTCAAGTTCACGCACGCCAACACCGAAGTTGCCTTGACGGCTTATGAGTCCGGCGAACACGTCCTGATCGAAGTCGATGACCACTGCGGCGGGCTGCCACCCGGGAGTGCTGCAAAAATGTTCGCACCCTTCAGTCAGCACAGCCATGACAAGTCGGGCCTGGGGCTGGGCCTTTCCATTGCGCGCCAAAGCGTTGAGGCCAACTCTGGCACCCTGACGGTGCGGGACGTGCCGGGCACCGGTTGCGTTTTCACCATCCGCCTGCCGCGCCACGGGATCTTGTGAGGACCAACCTGCTCAGCCGCTTTGGCCCCCCCGGACGTTGAGCCACTTATTCACCGTTTCCGCTTGTCGGTCGAGGACAACTATCTGATCCATGTCGGTGCAGCAAGGTGTTCGCCGGGCGCAGGCGAGGCCCACGCGCGGCGTCGTCGGGCCTCCGATTCAGCACGTCGCCGAAAAGTTGGCGAGGTCCATTCCAACCCGCACAAATGTGCGATGGCGTACGGACAAATGCTACGAATCCTTCCACTCTTCTCGAGGACAGTCTGTCGGCGCTGATAGCTGATTCATCGGCGCCCACCCATGCTGAGCGCTCCTCGGTGCCGGATTGGAGTCGTCATGAATGCATCGCCCACGAACAACGTCGGTCCGCCGCCTGCCATTGAATTCAGCGAACTCGGCGTCATGCTGGAGTTGTTGTGGCGAGGAGAGAGGACGGCCCTTGCAAAGTGCACTTTCTGTCGAACCCTGAATCACCGGTGGGCATCGCACTGCGCGGCCTGCTCGAGCAAGCTGCCCGCCATCTATAGGGACCCGTTAGGCGTTGCGAGAAACCCGCCCAGCGCGCCAACGATTGCAACGCCTACCCGTCATCCTGTCGGAGCGGGCGGCCACGTACGCCGCGAACTCGCAAACATGCTGCTTTGGATGCTTGCAATGCCGCGCGATGTTTGTTGGCTTCGTTGGCTGGTATGCGTTACACCGCATAAATCAGCCGTCGCCGGTGTCTGCGGTTGTGGCTGGGGGCGCGTTGCCGGGTGGGCGAGCGGAGCTGACACAAGCGACGAGCCTTGCCAAGACGCGCAAGCCGGAAAGGCTGGGGGGTGTTGGCGTTACGGCCAACACCAATAAGGAAATCGTCATGGTGCGCACGGACAAACAACGAATGCCCGTTGTTGCCCCCATGCTCGCCGCCGTCCCGACCCCGCCGCCGCAAGCGCCTCGGTGGAGGATCGCGCGCTCCGCTGCGCACAGCGGAGCGGACCCCACTGCCTCCTGCAACGGCGAGATGTTTCTGCTGCGAGCGATGTGCCTCAACAGGCAATGTGCGGAGCCGCAGAACGCTGCGCATTCGCGCTGCATCGGGGTCGTCAGACAGCGACGCATCGACGAGGCCCGGCGCAATCCAACATTGGTCGGTTGAGGCCATCAAAGATGTACCTTTGAGAGAGTGCGGCAAGGGGCGGTTGACATCGTGTCGGGCGACGCCACGGAGGTTCACATCTGCGGCGCGGTCCCACAGACCGCGGTGTGCAACCGGCACCACTCGCTGGATCAGCAACTGTGCCGCTGGCTACTTCTGAGCATGGATCGCCTGGACGGGAACGAACTTGTGATGACGCAGGAGCTGATCGCCAACATGCTCGGCGTCCGCCGCGAGGGCGTCACCGGAAGTGCACTCAAGCTACAGAAGGCAGGGTTGATTCGATATGCTCGCGGGCGCATCGAAGTCCTCGACAGGCAGGGCATCGAGCATCGCTGTTGCGAGTGCTATACGGTCGTCAAGAAGGAATATGACCGTCTTCTGCCCGACCGCATCGCGAGTTGAGCAGCCTCGACTTCCCGCTGCTTCCGGCGCGCGTGTTCCTCTTGTCCATGCACTATGCAGATCACTGCTGCAGGCGCATTGGTGCACTCGTTCACGACGCCGTGGCGCCTGCCCTTTCGACATCGGGCACTACGCGCCGCTGCGAAAGAAGGACGAACTCGCGTTCCAAAGTGAAATCACCGGACGCAGGGCGTGGTCAGCATCCGTCCCGAGGATGCTGAGCGATGCCGGATCGAGCGCAAAATGCCGGCCTTCGCGCGGCGGCAACAACAACCATCTCGCCGCCAGCACACGGCCGAACTGACCATGAGAGAACAGTGCCACGTTGCCGCGTTCCTTGCGCAGCCTATGCAGGAGCCGGTCCGCGCGATCGGCAACATCTGCGGGCGCTTCGCCGCCGGGGCAGCCATCCTGCCAGATGTCCCAGCCAGGCCGCTTGTTCAAGATCTCCGGCGTGCGCAGGCTCTCATAGTCGCCATAGTCCCATTCGGCCAGGTCGGGTTCTATCTCGGCGTCGGTCCCGAGTTCCGCAAGAGAGCACGTTGCGCGCGCTCGCAAACGCGGGCTGCTCAGCACGCGCGAGAAGGAGACCTGCTTCAGCAGCGGTGTCAGGGCCTGCGCCATCTGCTCGCCGTGGGGAGTCAAGGGGAGATCGGTAAGACCGGTATGCCGGCCGGAAAGCGACCATACGGTTTCGCCGTGCCGGATCAGGTAGAGCCGCAGGCTGGAGACCATCAGGTGTCCATCGACACGTCGTACTCACCACGGACGGCGGCGCAACTGCTGCGGGCGCGGTGGAGCAGCGCACTCTGCGCCGCTTGGCGGTTCTCCTCCTTGCCTGACCAAACTTCCAGTGCAGATTGCTGCAGGGCACGACCGAACGAGAAGGACAGCAGCCAAGGCAGCGGCGCGACGCTGTCAGGCCCGTGTCGCGAGTGCATGGCGCTCAGTCGCGCCGCAGCCGCTTGTGCCGACTGCCCGCCTGACAAAAACGCGATGCCCGGGACTGCTGCCGGCACCATCCGGCGCAGGCACCGGACCGTCGCATCGGCCACTTCTTCGGCCGTATCCTGCCGACTGCACGCCAACCCTGCAACGACCATGTTGGGCTTGAGGATCATCGCCTCCAGCAGCACGCCCTGCATCGCCAACTCGTGGAACACATGGCGCAAGAAGGCTTCGGTGATCTCCCGGCAATGCGCCTGCGTATGGTCGCCGTCCATCAGGACCTCAGGCTCGACGATGGGCACAAGGCCCGCCTCCTGGCACAGTGCGGCATAGCGTGCCAGTGCGTGCGCATTGACCCGAAGGCAGGCGTCGCTCGGCCCTGCAGCGCCCTGGGGCGCGGGGTCGACGACGGCGCGCCACTTGGCAAATCGCGCCCCCATCCCGACATAGTCCCGCAGGCGCTCACGAAGCCCGTCGAGCCCTTCGGTAACCTTTTCTCCCGGATGTCCTGGCAGCGCCTTGGCGCCCGTATCGACCTTGATGCCGACCATGATGCCCGCGTCGGAGAGGACCTTCACGAAGGGTGTTCCGTCGGCCGTGGCCTGGTGGATGGTCTCGTCATAGAGGATGGCGCCGCTGATGTAGTGGCCAAGGCCCGGCGTCGTGACCAGCAAGTCCCGATAGGCGCGCCGCATCTCCACGGTCTGCGCAATGCCAGCCTCGGCGAAACGACGATTGCAGGTGCCATTGCTCTCGTCCATGGCGAGCAGGCCCTTGCCACCGGACAGCATGGCCTTCGCAGCGTCGGACAGTGTTGCTCCGTTCATTGCAAGCTCACGACTGCCACTTCCAGTTGAGAACCTCCGGCAGGTCCTTGCCGTGCTGGTCGATGTAGAGCTTGTGCTCGATCAGCTTGTTGCGCGTCATCTGCTTGAGGTAGTCCCCCTTGCTGCCCAACTGCGGGAGCCGGTCGATGACGTCCTGCACGAGATGAAAGCGGTCCAGGTCGTTCTGCACGCGCATGTCGAAGGGCGTCGTGATCGTGCCTTCTTCCTTGTAGCCGCGCACGTGCATGTTGCGGTTGGTGCGCCGATAGGTCAGGCGGTGCACCAGCGTCGGGTAGCCGTGAAAGGCGAACACGATGTGCTTGTCCCGGGTGAACAGCGAATCGAAGTCTGTTTCGTTCAGTCCATGAGGATGCTCGCTGGCGGATTGCAGCTTCATCAGGTCGACCACGTTGACGACGCGGATCTTCAGCTCAGGCAGGTGCTCACGAAGAATGGACACGGCCGCAAGCAACTCCAGCGTCGGCGTGTCGCCGCAGCAGGCCATGACCACGTCGGGTTCGCTGTCGTGGTCGTTGCTGGCCCACTTCCAGATCCCGATGCCCTCGGTGCAGTGCACGACGGCCTCGTCCATCGTCAGCCATTGCGGCAGCGCATGCTTGCCGGCAATCACCACGTTGACATAGTTGCGGCTTCGCAGGCAGTGGTCCATGACCGACAGCAGGCAGTTCGCATCGGGCGGTAGGTAGACCCGCACGATGTCCGCCTTCTTGTTGATGACGTGATCGATGAAGCCCGGGTCCTGGTGCGTGAAGCCGTTGTGATCCTGCTGCCAGACATGGGAAGCGAGCAGGTAGTTCAACGAGGCGATCGGTCGACGCCACGGTAGTTCGCGCGTGACCTTGAGCCACTTGGCATGCTGGCTGAACATCGAATCGACAATGCGGATGAACGCTTCGTAGCTGTTGAACAGGCCGTGACGGCCGCTAAGCAGATAGCCTTCCAGCCAGCCCTGGCACTGGTGCTCGCTCAGCATGGAATCCAGCACTTGGCCGTCGGCCGCGAGGAACTCGTCGTTGGACAGCAACTCGGTGTCCCACTGCCGGCTGGTCGTCTCGAAGACCGCGCCCAGCAGGTTCGACAGCGTTTCGTCAGGACCGAAGATCCGGAAGTTGCGCTGGTTCCCGTTCGAGGCCGCAACATCGCGAAGAAAAGCGCCGAGCACGAGCGTGTCCTGCCGCTGCAGCGCGCCGGGCGCAGGCACGTGGACGGCATGCGCGCGGAAATCGGGCATGTGCAACGCACGCAGCAGCAAACCACCGTTGGCATGCGGATTGGCGCCCATCCGGCGATTGCCCTTGGGCGCCAGCGCGGCGAGTTCGGGCACCAATCTGCCGTCCTCGTCGAACAATTCTTCTGCCTGGTAGGTCTTCATCCAGCGCTCGAGCACTTCGACGTGCTGCGGGAAGTCCGGATTGACCAGCAGCGGGACCTGGTGCGAGCGGAAGGTGTTTTCGATCTGCAGGCCATCCACCTGCCTTGGACCGGTCCAGCCTTTGGGCGACCTGAGCACGATCATGGGCCAGCGCGGCCTGGTCTTCACATTGCGATTGCGCGCATCGTCCTGGATCTGTTGAATGAGTTCGATGGCACGGTCCATCGCGTCGGCCATGCGCTGGTGCATCAACGCCGGCTGGTCACCTTCCACGAAGAGAGGGGTCCACCCGCACCCGAGAAAGAAATGTTCCAGCTCTTCGTGGCCAATGCGCGCCAGTAGCGTCGGGTTGCTGATCTTGAAGCCGTTGAGATGAAGGATTGGCAGCACTGCGCCATCCGTGATCGGATTGAGAAGTTTGTTGGAATGCCAGGCGGTCGCCAACGGTCCGGTTTCCGCTTCTCCGTCACCGACGACGCAGGCAACGATCAGCCCCGGGTTGTCGAAGGCCGCGCCGAAGGCGTGACTTAGCGAGTAGCCGAGTTCGCCACCTTCGCTGATGGAGCCGGGCGTGGTGGGCGCCACATGGCTTGAAATGCCACCTGGAAACGAGAACTGCTTGAAGAGCTTCTTCATGCCTGCCAAGTCTTGCGTGACGTCGGGATAGACCTCGCTCCACGTCCCCTCCAGATAGACGTTGCCGACCAACGCCGCCCCGCCGTGTCCGGGGCCAGCCACGTAGAACATGTCCAGGTCGTACTTGTTGATCACGCGGTTCAGGTGCACGTAGATGAAATTCTGGCCTGGGACCGTGCCCCAATGCCCCACCACCAGCGGTTTGATATGGGCCATGGTCAGCGGCTCGCGCAGCAAGGGGTTGTCGTAGAGGTAGATCTGGCCCACGGCCAGGTAGTTGGCCGCCCGCCAGTAGGCGTCGATCTTGAGCAACTGGTCCGGCGCGAGCGTATTCGGGTTTTTCATGAAGCGTTCCGGTGTTCCAGCGATCGCACCTTTGCGAGGCGACGATGATGGCGTGGTGCGCCGCTGAAGCGAGCGGCGAGAAAGACGGTGATCAGTTCCAGGGCGAGCCCGACACCGATGGCCTTGCCGCCAAGGCACAGGATGTTCATGTCATCGTCCCTCGACGCCGCTGCCCGGAAGCGATGCCGAATCTCATCAAGCAACAGTAGGTTCCTGCCAAGCAGCCGTCTGTTCGCTGCCGCACAGAAGCTGATTGGTGCGACAGCGAACAGACAGACGACCGGCGCCTGCGCACAGGCGTTTCAGTGCATCGAAGTGCCGGCGACCTCGTCCGCCCCGATGCGCCTGGCATCAGCAAATCCCGAATTGCTGACGGACCTCGATCGATCGAAGGAGAAACAAAGATGCTACGCAGCATGAAGGACCTCGAACTTACGAAATCGGCGCATCCGATGGACGCATAGGTCACGTCAAGGACTTCTTTTTCGACGACCATCAATGGGTCGTGCGCTACCTGGTGGTGGACGCAAGCAGTTGGCTGAGCAGCCATAAGGTGTTGATCTCGCCGATCTCCATACACGGCACGGACTGGCGAGCCGGGTTGCTGAACGTGTCGATCACCCGCGAGCAAGTCAAGAACGCGCCCGACATCGATAGCGAGAAGCCCGTCTCACACCAGTACGAGGTGCACTACGCCGCCTACTACGGCTACCCGAACTACTGGGGCGGCCTTGGAATTTGGGGTGGCGGCAGCTACCCCGGCATGCTGTCGACGAACTGGGGATTCGGCGACAACGACGAGTCCCGACGGGCGATGACAAGAGATGACCTGCGTTCTTGCTGGCACCCTGTGCTACTGCGCAAGCGGCGAAACCGGCGGACGCGGCACCGGCCAAGCCGGCGCAAGGGTGCCTGACCGATTTGCGTGCCTTCGACAGCACGCTCAAACAAGACGGCTACTGGCTGCATGCCTCGGGCTTTGGCTACGGGTACCCCATGTATGGGTACGGATACGGAAATGGAAATGGCGCCGGCTCACTGGCCCCGGTCACCGAAACTCGATCGAACAGGCAGTGCCTGAATGCCCGCCCGGGCTACGAGGTTCGCATGCTCATTGCCTCGGCAAATATCCTCGCGCAGCACGGGCAGCAGGCCGCTTGTGAGACGGTACTCACCACCACCAAGAGCCTGTACGTCAGTCATGCCGCCGACTTGCGGCGCAGCAGATTTGCGAGTTCCGATAGCAAGGGCTAGAGGCAAGCGCAGATCGCAGCGGCGCAATCGGTGACAGACAAACTCGTCGCCTACAGGTGGGATCAACTGGTGGGCGCCGAACTGGTCAGTCCACAAGGCGAGAACCTGGGAAGCGTCAACGACATCGTGATGAGTCCGCAGACAGGCAAGGTCGCGTATCTGGTGATTGGTCGGGGAGGCGTTTTCGGAATCGACGAGAAATACGTTCCGGTTCCTGGGGCGACTTCAAGGCGACCAGCGGCAGCAGCCTTATCCTCATGGTGATCAACGCCACGAAGGCCGACATGGATGCAGCACCGCGGGTCAAGGAAGATGCGTTCTCCTCTGGCGGTGACTTCGACGCGCAGAGTGACAAGGTAAACAAGTACTGGGTTGCGCATCTCGCGAAGTGAGTTCATCTGGCGCGAAGAGCATGCCTGCACGGCAGTCGATGACTTGGACTACCGGGGACTGATGGAATGTGATCGATTCGAACGGCCGCTGTTGAGTGAGACGAACTTCCGCCAGGGCCCCGAGTTCCATTTCGGCCCATCTGATTGCTGCCGCTCGATCGGGCCCCGGAGCCAAGATTGCGCGGCCGCTCGAGACACAGCGGCAGGCTACGTCTGCACTACCTATCCAACCGGTCGTCGAAACCGAGGTCTCCGTGCCGCCTGGAAGACAGGTAGCGGGTTTACAGCGTACGTTGGCCAAGGTGCAGCGAAGGGCGGCTCACGCTGCTTATGGAGAGCTCTCCATAAGCAGCAAAAAATGTGCTTAAGCACATTTCCTCTACGCGCACGTCGCGACCGACCTGTTGCGCGAGGTGCTCGGCCCGTTGGAAGCGCTGCCGCCATCCTGAGGGGCAGGCCGTGGGCCGGCCCTCACTGGAGGTCGCCGACATCTTCCGCCAGCACGGACCCGCGTGGCGAGCCGCTCAGCGCGGCCACCTGGGCCTGGCGCAACTCAAGGTCATGTCGGCCATCGAACAGTGCCTCAGCGCGGCGCTGGGTGGACATGTGCTGCGCTGCGAGGGGTGCGGCACGGACCAGGTTTCCTACAACTCGTGCCTTATGGGGAGACTCCCAATACGGGGAGTTCGAGGAAGTCGAGGCGTGGTGTTGCCCTGGACTCGAGCGAGCGCTTGCCGCGCGCAGCTCACCATTTTTTCGGACGACCTGGGTACGGTCATCGAGCCATTCATGGCTCAACCCAACCCAGGAGATCTCAATGCTTGACAGCTACTTTTGCGCCCCCAAGACGCTCCGTCGCCTGCGTGCCGGCCCGAGTGCCCCGTACATCGACGGCTTCGCAGACTCGCTCGCACGCGATGGCTACGCTCACGCGAGCGCGGTTCGCTACCTGAGGTCGGCAGCTCACCTGGGCTGGTTCGTCTATCTCGAGGGTGATGCCTGGGCCGATGTCGATGCGGGCGCGCTGGAGGCATTCGGGCGCCACTTTTCTCGCTGTCGCTGTCCGCGATCGAACGGTGGAGCGAGTGGGTACCACGCGCGCTTCGGCGCGAAGTTGTTCCACCGACAGCTGGTTCGACTCGGAGTCTGCAACGGCCCCGTGGTCGCCGACGCAGAGCACGCAGAGCCTGCGATGGTGAGCGCCTTCAGGGATTGGCTGCGTGTGCATCGCGGGGCCAGCGAGCCGACGCTGAGGCAATACTGCCGAGGCGCCGCGGAACTGATCGACGAGCTCGGCGCCGATGTCGTCCGATGGAATGCGCAGTCGGTACGGGACTTCCTGCTCGGCCGTGCCGCCGAGTGCGGGCCTCCCACGACGCAGAAGCTCATCACCTCGTTGCGGGCGTTCCTGCGCGACGTCAGTTTCGCGGGCGAGTCGCGAGACGACCTTGCCCTCGCCGTCCCCGCCGTGACCAGCTGGCGGCTGGCACGGCTGCCACGCTGTCTGTCGGAAGACGAACTGGCGCGCGTCATCGCGGCGTGCGATGGGACGACGCGAGGGCGGCTGCGCGACCGCGCGATCGTGTTGCTGTTGTCGCGGCTGGGCCTGCGCGCGGGAGACGTGGCTCAGCTTCGTCTCGGCGACATCGACTGGCGCAATGGCATCTTGCGGGTGACGGGCAAGGGCCGCTAACCAGATCGGCTTGGTCCTGCGCCACCGCAGCATCGACATGAGCGCCTACTACGCCAAGGTCGATATCGTCTTGCTTCGCGGCGTCGCTCAACCATGGCCGGGGGCGCATCCATGATCGCCGCCATCGACCGTTACTTGGCCTTGCGACGCAGTGCGGGCTTCGTCTTGAGCAACGCGCAGTACCTGCTGCGCAGCTTTGCGGCGTTCGCCGCCGACCGTCAGCAAGCACACATCTGCACGGCTACAGCGATCGACTGGGCCAGTCGAGCGCCGTCATCGGCTCAACGGCATACCCGCTACCAGACCGTCCGCCAGTTTGCGGAGCACGTGCGGATGGAAGACCCCCAACACGACCTGCCGCCGCCCAATCACTTCGGCCATAGGAAGTCCCGCCGCGTCCCTCGCATCTACACAGCCGCAGAGATCGATCGACTGATCCTGGCTGCGACGCAGTTGTCTGCAGGTGACGCCCTGCGGCCGCAGACCTATGCGACGCTGATCAGCCTGCTTGCCGCAACCGGTCTTCGGATCTCAGAGGCCTTGCACCTGCGCTACGGCGACGTGACGCCGGACGGTCTGCTGATCCGCAAGACCAAGTTCCAGAAGACCCGGTTGGTGCCGCTGCATGAGACCGCAGTGGCGGGACTCGAGCGGTATCTGGCGCAGCGTCGCGCCGTGCGTCTCACCACGGACCACGTGTTCGTCAACGACGACGGTCGGCCACTGGAATACGGGACCGTGTACCGAGTCTTCGGCAGGCTGGCGGAGGCTGCGGGTATAGCGCCATTGCGCGGGCATCGCCCACGGCTCCATGAGCTCAGGCACACGTTCGCCCTGCGCGCACTGCAGTCAACGCCTGCCGGTCGCCAACGCATTGGACAGCACATGCTGGCGCTGAGCACCTATCTCGGCCACGTCAGCATCGACTCGACCTACTGGTACTTGGAATCGACGCCGGAACTGTTGACCGACATCGCCGCAGCCGGCGAGGTCTATCTGAGCGGAGGTCACCCCATGAGCTCCCTGGCGCCGCATATCGAGGCCTTTTTGCGCGAGCACCTGCCTCGCCATCGTGCCGCCAGTGCGCACACCTGCGATTCGTACGCCTACAGCTTCCAGTCGCTGTTCGAGTTCGCTGCCCGCAGGCTCAAGACCGTGCCATCGGCTCTGATGTTGGAGCAGCTGGACGCGCCTTTGATCGCCGCGTTTCTCGAGCATCTCGAGAGTGCACGCCGCAACTCGGCGCAAACGCGCAACATCCGTCTGGCGGCGATCCGATCGTTCTTCCGCTTTGTACAACACCGTGAACCCGGCGCGCTCGAGCAGACTCGCCGCATCCTCGCGATCCCATACAAGAAGACCGACACCCGGCTGGTTGCCCACTTGGACAAAGCGGAACTCCAAGCCTTGCTCGATGCGCCGGATCCGCCGGCCCGCGAAGGGATTCGCGATCGGGCTATGCTCCATGTGGCGGTCTGCGCCGGACTGCGTGTCTCGGAATTGAAGGGGTTGCGTATGTCCGGCGTCGCGGCGCAGTGCAAGAGCATCCACGTACTTGGTAAGGGCCGTCGCGAGCGAGCCTTGCCCCTTTGGAAGCCGACAGCGTCGGCATTGCGAGCTTGGTTGTCCGTGCGCGGCGAGGTCGCCGCACCTGAAGTGTTCGTCAACGCGCGCGGCGAGCCCTTCAGTCGCTGGGGCGTCGCGTACGTCCTGCGCAGCCACGCCGATACCGCAAGTACCGCTTGCCCGTCGTTGCGCGGCAAGCAGATCTCGCCCCATGTCCTGAGGCACACCTGCGCGATGATCGTGCTGCAGGCGACGCAGGACATCCGCAAGGTCTCTCTGTGGCTGGGGCACAGCACCCTGGCCACGACCGAGATCTACGTTCGAGCCGACCCCAGCCAAAAGCTCGAGGCCATCGAGGCCGTCGTGCCGCCGCATCTGCGCAAGGGCAAGTTCAGGCCGCCGGACCGACTCATTGCGCTGCTCAGGACGAGGCATTAAATGGGGAGCCGAATGGATGCGAGCGCCACGACTTGACGCGCCTTCGATCGCCGAACTCCCCGTATTGGGAGTCTCACCATAAGGCACGTTCGGGAGAGCTCTCCAGAACCTGCCGTAATCGTCACTGCCCCAAGTGCCAGAGCGTCGCCGCGCAGCGTTGGCTCGATGCGCGCCAAGCCGATCTGCTGCCGGTCGAGTATTACCACGTCGTGTTCACGCTGCCGGCGCCCGTCGCCGACATCGCGTACCAGAACAAGGCCGCCATCTACGGCCTGCTGTTCGACCTGGCCGCGGAAGTGTTGTTGACGATCGCCGCCGATCCCCGGTACCTGGGCGCAAGGATCGGCGCCACACTGGTACTGCACACCTGGGGCTCGGCGCTGACCCACCACCCGCATGTGCACGGCATCGTGCCCGGTGGAGGGCTGGCCTCCGATGGCAAGACCTGGGTGGCGTGCCGCCCCGGATTCTTCCTGCCGGTGCGGGTGCTGTCGCGCTTGTTCCGGCGCCGCTTCTTGGAAGAGCTGCAGCGGATGCACGAAGGTGGCAAGCTCCAGTTCTTCGGCGAGCATGCCCGACTGGGCGACGCGCGGGCCTTCAAGGCGTGGCTCGCGCCGCTGCGCAAGGTCGAGTGGGTTGTCTATGCCAAGCGGCCCTTCGCGGGGCCACAGGCGGTGCTGGCCTACCTGTCTCGCTACACCCACCGGGTGGCGATCTCCAACAGCCGCCTGCTTGCGCTGGACGAGCGCGGCGTGAGCTTCCGGTGGAAGGACTACCGCGCCAAGGGCAAGACGCGCTACAAGGCCATGACGCTGTCGCCCCAGGAGTTCATGCGCCGGTTCCTGCTGCATGTGCTGCCCGGTGGCTTCCATCGCATTCGCCATTACGGGTTATTGGCCAATGGCTCGCGCAAGGCGAGTCTGGCGGCAGCGCGCGAACTCTTGCATGCGGTGCCAGTGCCAACCGAGATGGGCAGCAGCACCGAAGCCGTCGGTACAGATCTTCACTCCGTACGCCCCACCTTCATCTGCCGACACTGCGGCCACGTCATGGTTATCGTGCAGACCTTTGCTCAGAGTGCGCCGATCCGCGCACCACCACCGCCATGACCGGCTCTACAGCCCAACTGGACTCGGTGCCGATGAGCGGTGCGCTCGTCAGCGGGGTCAACGCGTGCCGCCACCAGCCATCAGTTCAATGCAGCCGCTGGCGCGCGTTGCAGCATGCGCGGCGTAGCACTGCGAAGGATCGATCCGGACAAGCTGGGTATGCGCATATCGGTCACCCGCAGCCAAAGACCAACCCGCGCACGCCCAAATCCCCATAGCTTCTGCGCCCTGAACACGCGCGCTGGGCTTGCCTCCGCGGTTTCCTCCCTCGAGGCTTGTGGGACACCTGCCCTACGGTCGTGTCGTGCATCACTTGCGCCAGTCTCCGGGCAGGTATCCCACAACCCTAAACAACTCCGGTAGTGGTAGGAGGAGCAGCGTACGATTCCTACCGCAGCGAACCATAAGTCAAAAAAAAGTTGGAAAGGAATAGCCAGTGACCCGTAGGTCTCTGGCTCTAAGGCTTATTTGCGACCAGCAAGTCTCCGGATCGTCAGAATCGCCTACAAGGGCACTAGCCTGCCGGAATGACTCGGGACGGTTGACACTCGTGTTCGCTGCCCTACGCCTCACCAGAATCGCCACCAAGGTCGCAACCTTTCTTCAAGTGGTCGGATGTCTAGGGTGGAGAAAGATGACTTCGGGTTACCCCATCGGCGACGAATCTCGGCCTCCAAGGCGTGAGCCCGGCCCCGCGCATCCTTGTCGCCTTGCGGAGACCGCCTGCGCCATTCGTGCGCGAGCACAAGCAACTCATCGTCGGTGAATTCAGCGAACTCGTCCATCTGGCTGATTTTGCCCAAGCGTCCGGAGATCCCGAGCAGCGCCAAAGCGACGACATCTAAATGCTGGACCGTCCATGAGGAAGTTTCCTATCGGGCTCGAGCCGCAGGCTCGGGCGGCTGCCCCGGGGAAGCTGCCGAACTACAGGGTCTTGGCGTAAAACGTCGTCAGCTTGTACATGGCGACGTCCACGTACTTCGGAACCCAATAGGTTTCAATGTGCGTGGCACCTTCGATCTTGAACAGTTCCTTGTCCTGCGTGCCCGAGGCCTTGGGGAAGGCGTCTTCGCTCATGTAGAGGCTGTCGGCCTTGCTGCCGGCAATCATCAGCAGCGGCTTGTCGATCACCTCGATCAGGTGCGTCGCGTCGCAGCGCATGAGGTCCAGCAGGCTGCTGGTGGTGTACTTGAAGTTTGCGCCCGGGTGGGCGTGCGTCTTCCAGTAGTACTCATAGCCCTGCCGGTACATCTCGAACGGCAGTGCGGCGATCCTGCGCATCGGTCATGTCGGCGTCGCCCGAATGTCGTCAAAGGCAAGCAGCAGCGCCTGCCGCAGCGCCTGTCCCTCCTTGTTCGCACGAATGGCCTTGCAGAAGGGATGCCTCTTGTCGCTCTCGAGCTCGAAGACGGGGCCGTTGGAGCGTGCGATGGCATACGTCGCACGCACCGCGTCTTTCACGTTTTGAGCCATCTCGTGCTCCTTGCCGAGGACGGTCGTCTGCGTCAGTCGTCCCTTGCTGTTCAATCCATAGACATACGCGTGTCGCTTGGGAGTCGCCCTGTCGAACAGGGCGCGTTCATAACCTTTTGAAATCACTTTTCTTCTCCGCTTTTTCGGTGTGCTTGTGTCCGATGTGACGCACGAAGCCGCGACGCTCATCGCCGCAGTTCCTGCGGGGCGTCGTGACCTGCCCCCTCCCAGCCATACCAGCGTAATGGCAGTGAAGTCCGTCAACTTGGAAAATGGCGGACATGAGAAAGAGCAGATTCACCGAACAGCAGATCATCGGTTGCATCAGGCAGGCCGAGGCCGGCCTCCCGATCAAGGAGTTGCGCCGCGGGGGCGGCTTCAGCGGCGCGAGCTTCTACAGGTGGCGCGCCAAGTACGGCGGCGAGGAATGTGCGAGCGGCGGCGTTTCGCCTGGATTTCGGGAACCTGCCATACGCTGGTGTTTGGGCGGCCGCCGCGACTTGGCGCTCAAGACTGGTACCAGTCTTTCGCGTTCATCCTGTCAACGTCTGGAGTTGCCGGAAGCAGAACTTCTAGGTTTTCTTGCGGTCGGCTGACGTACCTTGGAAATAAGAGATCGCCCCGGCGAGCCACGAGCCTGTTTGACGGATAAGCGTCTACCTAGTCGGGCGGCGCGGCTCCATGGAAAAAACGGGTTCTCGCAAGTCCGCTGGCCCGCAGCAACTCAAGATGCAAAGGCCGCTTATCAGAACGCGGTTCTTATGCCGACGTCGTACGCCGTGGAGGTATCGGGCGTATACGTTGCATTGCTGATAAAAGCTGGCGGATTGACAACTCGCGAGGCGCCGTTCTTGTTGTTGACCCGCGCCACCGTGGCATATAGCGCCGTCCGCTTGGACAGGTTGTAGATGTAGCCCAGCGCGAGCTTGCCGGCGGTCGGGTCGGCCACGCCGGGCAGGTCGAGGTCGTACTTCAGATGGGAGTAGGCCACCCGGATCAGGCCCGGCCCCACCGGCACCTGCGCACTCACCAGGTAGCCGTTGACGTCGATACGAGTGATGCCACCCGTTGCGGGCATAACTGCGTAGTCACGCACATAGCGCTGCCGCGACAACTCCCCTGACAACTTGACCACCCCGAAGTCGTAGATCGCCATGGCGTTCATGATCTTTACGCTGTCGGTGGTTCCGGCGTAGTAGTTATCGGCGAGCGTGCTCTCCGCGTAAGCGACCGCCACGTCGAGCGCTCCATTGGCGTAGCCGAGCCGACCGCCGACATAGCGCCCGACCCGTGATGGCGCCACCGCGCCGGCATTGACGGCACCCGCGGCATTGACACCGGGCGGGGTCGTGGTGCCGGGGGCGTACTTGACGTTCTCAGGCAGGCCATACATGAACTGGCCATAGACGCCGCCGAGCGTCGGTGGCAGAAAGTACCCCACGGTGTTGCTCGCCCGCGCGTAGTTGCCGTTGGCGTTGTAGACACTGCCCGGAGCGGCGGCGCCGGCCGAGAGCATGAGGCTGGCGCCCGAGCCGATCTGGGTCCACGGATCGGCGATGCTGTCATTCCAGAACGTTGGCGTGTAGTCGCGGCCCAGGCGGATCTCGCCAAAGCCACCCGACAGGCTCACCGTGGAGCGGCGCGCGAAGGTCGCGATACCGTTGGCGCCATCGTCATTGGTGATCGGGGCCTCGAGCCAGAAGCTCGCGGCCAGCCCACCGCCGAGGTCTTCGGTCCCGCGAAATCCAAGCCGACTCGTTGACGTCCCTGAATGACGCAGTTCGGTCTTGCTGACCGTGACGCTGCCACGGTTCACGTACGACGGGTTGGCCAGCGTGGGCACGTTGTTGTCTTTCGACTTGTTGTAGGTGCCGCTGATGGCCGCATCGACCACGCCGAACAGCGTGACGGTCGACTGGGCCGAGGCCGTGCCTGCAATGGCCATCGAAGCCATGGCAACGAGATGTCTTGTTGAATTCAATTTCATGGGTGTCTCTGGTTCTGGTGAATCGTTCGAATCGCCGGGCATGCTAGGAAGCACGACGCGCGTCGCCAAACGTTCTGCATTCCGGAACACGGGGGCTGCCGGCATGACGGCTTCACATGGACGCCATACCAAAACGCCATGTCAGGAGACGACTCCCCGCTCCCAATAATCCTCAACAAGATTTGATTGGAGACACGATGGACATCGTCGACGCCCAGGTGCACGCCTTCTTCAAGCTGCAGGAGAACGAGATGCTCGCGGCAATGGATGCGCTTGGCATCCGCGCAGTGATCATCGACGAGTTGTGGGGCCACCTCGAGAACTGGGTCGCGTGGCCGCACGCGACCCAGGCGAACGGAGTTCGACGTGCGCTGAGCCCGCTGGCGCAGGTCGCCGCGCTGAAACACCCCGACCGCTTCGCCTTCGTTCAGCGCGTGAACCGCGCGGACCCCGAACTGGCCGCGCTCTTTGCGATCCTCGGCACCACACCCGGATGCCGGGCCGTGCGCGTCGACCTTCGCTCGCGCGAGGAACGGCAGGCCTTCGCAAGCGGCGGCTTTGACGAGTTGCTCGGGCTGGCGCGCGAACGCGACCTCACTGTCGGGCTCCATATCCATGGTCGCGACACTGCCGAGGTGCTGCGCGGCACGCTCGGTCGATTCGCCGATGTGCGCTTCGTGCTCGACCACTGCGGCTATCCCAAGGCACCCGAGCAGTGGGACAGCGTGCTGTCGCTGGGCGCGTGCCCCAACCTGTGGTTGAAATGGTGCCACGCGCACCACTTCTTCGAGGCGGGGCCCTACCCGTTTCCAGGACTTCAGAAGCAGTTGCTGCGCGCGGTCGATTCCTATGGTGCCGAAAGGGTGCTGTGGGCCAGTGACATCACGCACGACCACGGCAACGTCAGCTGGGCCGACCTCCTCTACTACGTGCGCGAATCCCCGTCGTTGTCGGCCGGTGATCGCGAATGGCTGCTCTCAAGGGCAGCGCGTGCGGCCTACCAGTGGCCGACAGCGGTAGGTGCCGGCGCCACGGCCGCCTGAGCGATGAACAACACGCTGGTCAAGGGTCTGGGCCTTCTCGAAACGCTGACACGCAGCGGCAAGCCGATGGGCGTCAGCCAGCTCGCATTGGCCACCGGCCTGCCCAAGAGTGGCGCGCACCGGCTTCTCCAGGCACTGGTCGACGCGCAGTACGTGCAACGCTTCGGGTCCGGCACCTACGGCGCAACCATCAAGCTCTGGGGGCTGGGCTCGGCCGCGCTGTCCGGCTTCGACTTGCGCCGCCATGCCGACAAGTTCATGGATGAATTGACGGCACGAACCGGCGAGACCGTCCACCTGTCGGTGCTGGACCACCGGGAAGTCGTCTACGTGCACAAGGTGACCGGACCCGACCCGGTGCCCGCGCACAAGCAGATTGGCGGTCGCGCGCCCGCGCATTGCGTCGCGACCGGCAAGGCCATGATGGCGTTCAAGGGCGCGCACTGGCTGGCGGATGCCGTCATGCACCTCGACGCCGCGACGCCCATGACCCTCACGGTGCCCGACGTGTTCATGGCGCAGATGCAGCGCATCCGGCGCGACGGGTTCGCCGTCAATCACGGTGAATGGCGCCTCGACCTCCACGGCCTGGCCGCGCCGATCTTCGACGCAGCTGGCACGGTGGTCGCCGCGGTCGGCGTCTCGGGTTTCGCGCACCGGTTGCCGCTGCATCGGCTGCATGAGTTGGCAGACGACGTGATGCAAGTGGCGCGCGCCATGTCCCCGGGCCTGGAATGCAGTACGCCGCATGCCGCCCTGCTGGGCGTGACGAGCCATTGGCGCACGGCGGACGTGGGCGGCGCCGAGGCCTCGCCCCTGCCATGACGTTTGTGCATGGTGGCGATGCCGCCGCGCTTCTAGCCGGATCGATGACGCACTCCTAAAGTCTGCCCTGACTCCTCCATCACCCACCGAGACAAACCGGATGGCCCGCACCGACTGCGACCACCGGGCCTGCTGAAACGGCCAACACCATGACCTACCAGATCCCCTACGAGGAGCGAATCCTCGGCAAGATCCTCACCGACAGCGCGCGGCGATTCGGCCACCGTCCGTTCCTTACCGTCGACGGACGCTGCTATTCGTTCGCCGAGGCGCACGACATCAGCCAGTCCCTGGCGCGCGGGCTGCAACGGCTCGGCGTGGTCGCGGGCGAGCCGGTGATGGTCATGCTCGACAACTCGGCGGAGTTCATCTTCGCGTGGTTCGGCATCGCACTGCTCAACGCCACCATCGTCCCGGTGAACACGGCGTACTCGGGCGAACTGCTGGCCTACGTCGCAGGGGACGTGAAGGCGCGCATCGCCATCACGAGCCACAACCTGGCGCCCGCCTTTGCGGCGTTGCCTCCGGAGCGCCGCGGTGCCTTGGCAACGCTCGTGGTGCATGGCGAATGCGAGCCGGTGAAGGGCCTCGACACCATCGGCTGGGATGCGCTCAAGGTGCCCGAAGGCAACCCCGTCGCCATGCCGGCCAAGCCTGGCGACATCGCCTTCATCTGCTACACATCCGGCACCACCGGCCCTTCCAAGGGCGTGATGCTGGCGCACTCGGTCGTGCTGCAGACCAGCGAGAACTTCATCAAGGCAGTCGGCATGCGGGCCGACGACACGGTGTTCTCGCCGTTGCCGCTCTTTCACGGCATGTCGCGCTCGATGGCGACGCTGCCAGCACTGCTGCTCGGTGCACAGGTGCATATCGCCGCGCGCTTCAGCGCGACCACGTTCTGGCAGCAGGTGTGCGAAGCAGGCGCCACGATCAGCACGACCATCTTCACGATCCCGCCGATCCTCAAGAGCAAGCCACCGGGCAGCAACGACCGTGCCCACAAGGTGCGCGTGATGTTCAATGCGCACCACGATCCGGAGTTCGAGCAGCGCTTCGGCGTCACGCTCGTCGAGTCGCACGCCATGACCGAGACCGGCATGACCATCTTCACACCCTTCCCCGAACGCAAGCTCGGCGCATCGGGCCGGGCGGGGCCGGACTGGGATGTGGCGCTGTTCGACGAGAACGACGAGCCCGTGCCGCAGGGCGACATCGGCGAGCTGGTCCTGCGCCCGCGCAAGCGCGGCATCCTGATGGACGGCTACCTGAACAAGCCGGAGACCACGCTGGGCGCGCTGCGCAAGCTCTGGTTTCACACGGGAGACCTGATGCGCGCGGACGAAGACGGCTACTACTTCTTCGCCGGGCGCAAGAAGGAGCGCATCCGCCGCCGCGGCGAGAACATCTCTGCCTACGAAGTCGAGGCCATTGCGGCGCAGCACCCCGAACTGGTCGAGTGCGCGGTGGTTGGCGTGCCTGCCGGCGACAACGAGGACGATGTCTACCTTTGCGGCGTCCTCAAGCACCCGGACTCGGTCACCCCTGCCGCACTGCACGACTGGCTTGGCAGCCGGCTGCCCAGGTTCATGATGCCCCGGTTCATCGAGTTCCGCGCCGAGCTTCCCAAGACGCCATCGGCCAAGGTCGAGAAGCACACGCTGCTTAAGACGCTGCCGGCCCCGACGGCCTGGGACAGCCTTGCCGCGTGACGCGCAAGCAGCACGCAATCCAACTCGGTACAGAAAGACAAAGATGATTCTCACGGTCCCACAAGCACGTCAGCTAATACGCGCCGCCATGCTCGCCTTCGATCACACCGATGCCGAAGCCGACATCATTGCCGACCACCTGATCGATTGCGAACTGCGCGGGCTCTCGTTCGGCGGCCTGCCGCGGGCGCTGTCGGTGATCGACCGGCTGCGCGATACGAGCACGCCGCGCCGGCCCATCACCGTACTCAAGGAGTCGCCCGTGTCAGCGTCGCTGGATGGCGGCGACCAAGTCGGGTATCTGGTGGGCCTTCGCGCGACCGAGATGGCGATCGAGAAGGCACGCAGCACCGGCCTGGCCGTGGTGGGCGCCTCCAAGACCTGGTACACGGGCATGTTCTCCTACTACCTGGAGAGGGTCACCCAGGCCGGCTTCGCCGGCATGATCGCCGGCAGCGGCGGCCAGAAGGTGGCGCCGCACGGCGGAACCGAAGGCCGCTTCAGCACCAACCCGATCGCTTTCGGTTTCCCTTCCGACGGCGCGCCGGTGATCTGGGACATCGGCACCGCCGGCGTGATGCTCGGCGAGGTCGTGCTCAAGGAGCGGCTTGGCCAAGAACTGGACGAAGGCCTCGCCTTCGGACCCGACGGGCAGCCCACGCGCGACCCTGCGGCGGCGCTGAAAGGCGCCTTCACGGTCTGGGGCGGGCACAAGGGTTCGGGCCTCGCGATGGTCGTACAGCTTCTGGGCATGCTGGCCGGCCAGGCCGCGGCGCCGCTGTCGTTGCGCGACTGCGGCTTTTTCATGATCGTCGTCGACCCCGCGCTGCTTGGCGATGCGGCGGACTTCCAGGCACGCGTAGCGGCCTATGCCGACAGCCTGCGCGCCACCCGTCCGCTCGATCCGGCACGGCCGGTTCGCGTGCCTTTCGAGCGGTCTTCGGCCGAACGCGAGCGTCGCCTTGCTGCCAACGCAATCGAGGTACCGGACCTCGTCTACGAAGGCCTGCGCGAGGCAGCCGGCGCAACCCAGGCACAACCAGGAGTCGAAGCATGAAGATCGGAATCATCGGCGCGGGCTTCATCGGCCGCGCACTCGCACGGCTGGCCGTGCGTAGCGACCACGACGTGATGATCAGCAACTCGCGCGCCGCGAAGACGCTGGGCAGTACAGCGGTCGCCATCGGCTGCAAGGTCGGCACGGCGCAGGAGGCCGCGGCCTTCGGCGACGTGGTGATGGTCGCCGTTCCGCTGATGAACCATGCGGACCTCCCGGTCGAGCCCCTGGCCGGCAAGATCGTGATGGACGCCAACAACTACTACCCCGCCCGCGACGGCCGCATCGAGGCGCTCGACAACGAGACGACCACCACCAGCGAACTGCTCGCCGCGCACCTGAAGGGCGCAAAGGTCGTGAAGGCGTTCAACGCGATCCTGCAAGCCGACCTCGAGAAGGACAGCCGGCCAGCCAGCGCACCGGACCGCCGCGCCTTGCCGATCGCGGGCGACGACGCCGAAGCCAAGCGAATCTGCAGCGGGCTCATCGACCAGTTCGGCTTCGACGTGGTGGACGCCGGCCCCCTCGCGGACAGCTGGCGCTTCCAGCGCGCGATGCCTGCCTATTGCATTCCGCTCGATGTCGCCGGCCTGCACAAAGCACTCGCTGCAGCGCAACGCGGCGTCGAGTTGCCGCACGGATCGTGGCGTCCCTGAGCGCCGCAAACCACATTCAAAGAATACAAGGAGACAACCTCATGTCAGTAACTCACCCATCGCGGCGCGCGGTGCTCGTCGCCTGCGCTTTGGCGGCCACCCTCTTTCCGGTGACATCGGCCTTCGCGGAGACCTATCCGTCCAAGCCGGTCAAGGTGATCGTGCCCTACGGCCCGGGCTCGAATCCGGACGTCGCGACCCGCATCGTGATGCACGCCCTGCAGGCCAAGCTCGGGCAGCCCTTCGTGATCGACAACAAGTTCGGGGCGGGCGGCGGCATCGGCCTCAGCGCCGCGGCCAAGTCGGCGCCGGATGGCTACACCATCGTCGTCGGGCACATCGGCGGGCTGGCCATCAACCCGAACATCTACAGCAGCCTGCCCTACGACGCCAACCGGGACTTCATCCCGATCGCGCAGATGTACAACTCCCCGCTGGTGCTGCTGGTGGCGGCGAACTCGCGCTACAAGACCGTCGCCGACCTGCTGGTGGACGCGAAGGCCAACCCCGGAAAGCTGACCTTCTCTTCCGGCGGCAATGGCAACGGTGCCCACCTCACCGGCGAATCGCTCAACAAACTGGCCGGCGTGTCCATGCGCCATGTGCCCTACAAGACCATGGGCCCTGCCCTCACGGATGTCGTCGGCGGCGAGATCACTTTCACCTTCGGCAACTTCTCGCTGGGCATGCCACTGGTCAAGGGCGGCAAGATGCGCGCGCTGGCGCTCAGCGGCAGCGCACGCGATCCGCAGTATCCGGACATCCCGACGGTCGCCGAAACAGTCAAGGGCTTCGAGTACCAGGACTGGACCGGCGTGCTCGCACCTAAGGGCACGTCAGCCGAGATCGTGACGCTGCTTCAGCGCGAGATTGCCGCCGTGCTGGCCAATCCCGACGTGATAGCGCAATTGCGTGCGCAAGGGCTAAACGCAGTGCAAGGGGGCACCTCTGCTCAATTCGCCGCGTTCATCGACAGCGAGCAGAAGAAGTGGGGCGCGGTGGCCAAGAGCATCGACCTCAAGATCGACTAGCCGCATCACCAAGGAACAGCACACCATGAGCTACCTTCCCGGAGGCCTGCCCTCCCCCCATGCGACCCTCGATGACGCGCCCTTCTGGCAGGCGTGCGAGCACCAGCGGCTGGTGATCCGCCATTGCGAGGCGTGCCAGCAGTTCTTCCATCCGCCGCTTCCGTTCTGCCAGAAATGCGGATCATCGGACCTGACGTGGAAGCCGGTGTCCGGCCACGGCACGGTGTACACCTACACCATCGGTCACTACGCCGTGCATCCCTCGCTGAAGGGTCATGCGCCGTACAACGTGTCGGTGGTGCTGCTGGACGATGCGGACGATGTGCGACTGGTCTCGAATGTCGTCGACGCCGAACCACCGACGCTGCGGATCGGCCTGCCCGTGAGCGTGTGTTTCGAAGCCTCGGGTGAAGGTCCCCTCGTGCCGCGCTTCCGCGTTCGCACAGCCAACGCCACAAACGCCACGGAGACCCCATGACGTTCCCAATGCCCGATTGGCCCCGCAGGCTGCAACCCGTCATCGTCGGCGTCGGCGAAAGCGAATATCGAAAGCGTGGCGGCCACAGCGACACGCCCGAGCTGACGCTCTGCATCGACGCCATTCGGAAGGCCGCCGTAGACGCCGGCATCGAGGCCAGCCAACTCGATGGATTCAGCTCCTTCGGTTTCGAGAAAAATGAACCGGCGGTCGTCCAGACCGCGCTCGCCGCGCCTGCGCAACGCTTTGCTTCGATCGTCTGGGGCGCCGGCGGCGGTGGGTGCTCCGGCTCCGTCATGCTGGCCGCGATGTCGGTGGCGACCGGCCAGTCGCAGTTCGCGGTCGCCTACCGGTCGATCTGCCAGGGCGACGGCCAACAGCGCTACGGCCAGTTCCGCGACCGGCCGCTGTGGGGCTCCTACGTCGGCCCGTTCGGCCTGATGTCGCCGGGTCTCATGACCTCCCTGACCTATCGCCGCTTCATGCACGAGCGCGGCACCGGATCGGCGCACCTGGCCGAACTGGCGACGAACTCGCGCGCCAATGCGCAGGTCAACCCGCGCGCCGTGATGCGCGGCAAGCCGCTCTCGACCGACGACTACTTCGCGTCGCGCATGATCGCCGACCCCTTCCGCCTCTACGACTGCTGCCTCGAGACCGATGGCGCCTGCGCGGTGATCGTGACGACCCGCGAGCATGCCGACAAGCTGGGCCGCCCTGCCGTCCCGATCCTGGCGGCGGCGCAGGCCAGCGGGGAGCGTTGGTCGCTGGGACCGATGGGCTCGCACAACATGCCGCTGGCGGACTATCCGACGATCAATTCGCGCGAGGTGGCCAAGGCCATCTATGCGCAGTCCGGACTGACGCCGGTCGACATCGACGTCGCGCAGCTCTATGACGCGTTCAGCGGCCTGATCCCGATGGCGCTCGAAGACTACGGCCTGTGCGAGCAAGGCGGCGCGGCGGCCATGATCGAGTCCGGTGCGTTGCGGCAAGGCGGCCGGCTTCCAGTCAACACGGCCGGGGGCATGCACTCCGAGGCCTACCTGCACGGCCTGAACCTGGTGATCGAGGCCGTGCGGCAGGCGCGCGGCGATTCGACCATGCAGGTGCCCAACGTCCGCCACAGTCTGGTGACGAGCGGCGGCGGCGGTGGCCACAAGAGCGCGCTGATTCTGGGAGCTGCCGCATGAACGCCTTGCTCCAGCAGGTTCGTGCGCTGTTCGAGACGAGCGTGTGTGGCGTGGCGGGGTTGTGCGCCGTCGATGGCTCGCTCGACGCACACCGGCTCGACCTGTACCAGCCGCTGTGCTACGAACTGGCGTTGGCAGCGGCGGAACTGCTCGCCGCGGAAACGGCAGTGAAGGCCACCGAGTCCACCGAAGGACTTGAACCCGCCCTGGCCCGCCTCTTTGCGGCCGACGCCGTCACGGCGGTGCTTGCGCGTCTCGACACGGTGTTCAGCGACGCCGGACTGGATGTATCCGAAGTCCACGCCGTGATGACCTCGCCTGCACTCGCACGTTGCCGGAAGGAAGCCGCGAGCCACACCGTGGCGGCGGATATCGGCCGCCGCGTGTCCCGCGTCGGGGGCGATGTCGGCGACGTGCTGCTGCATGAAGACGCCGCGATGGCGCAGGCCGCCTTCCAGCGCTTTGCTGCCGACACCGTGGCGCCGATGGCCGAGAAGATCCACCGCCACGACCTCACCGTGCCCGAGCCCCTGCTGCAGCAGATGCGCGAGATGGGTGTGTTCGGCCTCTCGATCCCGGAATCGCTCGGCGGGACCGCGCCCGACGGCAAGGAAAACGCGATCGTGATGATCGCCGTGACCGAAGCGCTCTCCGAAGCCTCGCTCGCCGCCGCCGGCAGCCTGATCACGCGGCCGGAGATCCTGGCCCGCGCGCTGATGACCGGCGGCACGCCGGCGCAAAAAGCCCACTGGCTGCCGCAGATTGCCGTCGGCCAACCGCTGTGCGCGATCGCCATCACCGAGCCGGACTACGGATCCGACGTCGCATCGCTGTCGCTCAAGGCCACCAAGACCACGGGCGGCTGGCTGCTCAACGGTAGCAAGACATGGTGCACCTTCGCCGGCAAGGCGGGGCTGCTGATGGTCGTCGCGCGCACCGACCCGGACCGCACGCTGGGCCATCGCGGCCTGAGCCTGCTGCTCGTCGAGAAGCCTTCGTTCGACACCCATGAATTCACCCACGTGCAGCCTGGTGGTGGACGCCTCTCAGGCAAGGCCATTCCCACCATCGGCTACCGCGGCATGCACTCCTTCGACCTGTCCTTCGAAGACTTCTTCGTTGCCGACGACCGCGTGATCGGCGAGGAGAAGGCGCTTGGCAAGGGCTTCTACTTCACGATGGCCGGCATGGTCGGTGGCCGCATGCAGACCGCGGCGCGCGCCTGCGGCGTGATGCGCGCGGCGCTGAAGGCAGCCACCTCGTATGCGGGCGACCGCAAGGTCTTCGGCGCACCGCTGGCGGACTACACGCTGACGCAGGTCAAGCTGGCCCGCATGGCCGCGCGCTTCGCGACATGCCGCCGGCTCACCTATGCGGTGGGCGAGATGCTCGAGGCGGGCCAGGGCCGCATGGAAGCCAGCCTGGTCAAGCTCTTCGCCTGCCGCTCGGCCGAGGCCATCACGCGCGAGGCGTTGCAGATTCACGGCGGCATGGGCTATGCGGAAGAGACTGCCGTCAGCCGCTACTTCGTCGACGCGCGGGTGCTGTCGATATTCGAAGGCGCAGAAGAGACTCTGGCGCTCAAGGTGGTCGCGCGCAGCCTTCTCGAACAGGCGCTGGAGACGGTCGATGCCTGAGAACTCGACCGGCGTACTGCCGGTGCTGAAGGGGCTGCGCATCGTCGAGGCCTCGGCCTTCGTCGCGGCGCCGCTGGGCGGCATGACGCTCGCGCAGTTCGGCGCCGATGTCATTCGCATCGACCCGCCGGGGGGTGGCCTCGACTACCGGCGCTGGCCGGTGACCGAAGACAACACCAGCCTGTTTTGGGCCGGACTGAACCAGTCCAAGCGCTCGGTAGTGATCGACTTCACGAAGCCCGAGGGCCGCGAACTGGCCATGGCGCTGATCTGCGCACGGGGCGACGATGCCGGCATGCTGCTGACCAACTTTCCGGCGCGCGGCTTCCTCGATTACGAGGCCTTGCGCGCGCACCGAGCAGACCTGATCCAGCTCACGCTTTCGGGCGACCGGCATGGCGGATCGGCGGTCGACTACACCGTGAACCCGCGCCTCGGCTTGCCCTTCCTCACAGGCCATGGCGGCGCAGAACAGCCGGTCAACCATGTGCTGCCCGCATGGGACATCGGCACCGGCTACATGGCGGCCATGGGCATCCTGGCGGCCGAGCGCCACCGGCGTGCGACCGGCGATGGCCAGCACGTGCGGCTCGCGCTCGAGGACGTGGCGCTGTCGGTCATCGGCCACCTGGGATTCATTGCCGAGGCCGAGCGCGGCTTCCAGCGGCCCCGTGTCGGCAACGACCTGTACGGAGCCTTCGGCCGCGACTTCGTCTGCGCCGACGGAGAACGCGTCATGGTCGTCGGGCTGACGGGCAAGCAATGGCGCTCGCTCTGCAAGGCGACCGCCATCGGCACGGCGATTGCCGAACTGGCGGCACGCCTGGGCCTCGATCTCGACGAGGAAGGCCATCGCTTCCGCGCCCGCGAACACATTGCGGCGCTGGTCGCGCCCTGGGTGGCCGGCCGCAACCTCGCGCAGGTGGCGGATGCGTTCGACGGCCACGGCGTGTGCTGGACCCGATACCAGACCGTGACGCAACTCGTGCAGTCCGATCCGGCGTGCTCGACGGCCAATCCGATGTTCTCGCACGTCGAGCAGCCCGGCATCGGCCGCAGCCTCGTGCCCGGCCTGCCGCTGAATTTTTCGGGCATCAAGCGCGTCGCGCCAGGTCCCGCACCCCGGCTCGGCGGACACACGGCGCAGGTGCTGTCAGAAGTACTCGGCATCGACAGCGCGGCGTTCGGCGGGCTGCTGGAGCGCGGCATCGTCGGGCAGGCAGACGCATGATCGATCTCGCGCGCTGGGTGCGCCCCGGTGACACCGTTCTCTGGGGACAGGCCAATGCCGAGCCGCGCACGTTGACGCAGGCACTGGTCGCTCAGCGGCACGCCTTGGCGCGTCTGCGCCTCGTCCTGGGCATTGACCTTTCCCGGACGCTGCAGCCCGAGCACGCGGATGCCTTCGACTTCGTGAGCTATTGCGGCGCCGGCGGCAATCGCGCACTCGCGCGCGCCGGCGTGCTGAACATCCTTCCCTGCCCCTATTCGCAGCTGCCGCGCCAGCTGCGTGCGGGCGACCTCCAGGTCGACGTGGTGCTGCTCCAGGTCTCGCCGCCCGACGCGCACGGCCGGCACAGCCTGGGCATTGCGAACGACCTGCTGATCGCAGCGCTCGAGACAGCGCGCGTGGTCATCGCGGAATGCCATGCGGACGTGCCCTGGACCCACGGTGCACGAACGCTGCAAGCCCACGAGATCGACCTGCTGGTCGAGGCCACGCTGCCGCCGCTCGAGAACCCACCGGCGCCGCCCTCCGAAACCAGCTTGGCGATCGCACGCAACGTCGCGCGATGGATCGAGGACGGTGCGACGCTTCAACTCGGCCTGGGCGGCATTCCCGATGCAGTGCTGCCGTTGCTGGCCGACCGGCGCGATCTCGGATTGCATTCCGGCGTGATCGGCGACGGCGTGGCTGAGCTCATGGAATGCGGCGCGCTCACCAGCGCGCGCAAGTCCATCGATGCGGGCGTCGGCATCGCGGGCATGCTGATGGGCTCGCAGCGCCTGTATCGCTTTGCGAACCGCAACCCTGCATTGCAACTGCGGGGCAGCGACTACACGCACGGCGGCGAGGTGCTTCGCCGCGTCGAGCGCTTCGTCGCAATCAACTCGGCGATCGAGGTCGACCTGACCGGCCAGGTCAACGCAGAGGTCGCGATGGGCGACTACGTGGGTGCGGTTGGCGGCGCACCGGATTTCATACGTGCTGCGCAATGCAGCCGCGGCGGCCTTTCGATCATCGCGCTGCCGGCAACGGCGATGTCGCGCAGCCGTATCGTGTCGACGCTTTCGGGGCCGGTCACCACGCCTCGCTGTGACGCCGGCATCTTCGTCACCGAGTACGGCGTCGCGGACCTGCGCGGGCTCGGACTGGCTGCGCGCCGGCGACGCATGCTGGAGATCGCCGCGCCGGAACATCGTGATGCGCTGGACACGTGCGCCCCCTCAGCCCCCTGAGGCTGGCGGCTGCCCCTGCGTCGTCAACTTACCGCGTTCCCCTGCCGACCCGGCCACAGGCCCCGCTCTACCACGCTCATGATTTCGGAATGGACGAAGTCGTACATGAGCTGCACGTTGCGCAGTTGAAGTTGATGACGCGTGCTGACCAGCGTGAGGCCGAGCGACATGCCCTTGTCGGCCAGCGGCACGGCCATCAACCTGCCGGCCGCCACGTCGTCGGCCACGCTCCCCATTGACAGCACGGTGTAGCCCGTGCCCTGCAGCGCCATGCCGCGCAACAGGTTCACCGTGGTCGCCTCGTAGAGCGGGCGCAGAGGCATGTCGATCTCGGCGAACGCGTCTTCCAGTAGCACGCGGATCGTTTGCGGGCCGCTCGGCAACACCAGCGGAAGGGACGCGAGGTCTCGCACGGTAGGGCTCATCAGGCGCCGGAGTTCATCGCTTGGCACGCCGACCAGATGAAGTTTCTCCATGAAGAGCGGCTTGCAGATCAGTTCGTCATCCGTCGGCGGGTCATAGCAGACCGCGAGAGACAGTTCGCGCGACAGCAGGCGAGAACACAGGACGCGGCTGTCTGCGTCGACCATGTTCACCCGCAGGAGCGGCCAGCGCTCGGCAATCAACGGTAGCAGTTGCGGCACCATGACCTGGCCCGCCAGATGCGTCACGCCGATCGACAGCGTGCCCGACACGACGTGTGCCGCATGGCCGACCTCTTCGCGAAGCTGGGACAGCTGCAACAGCACCGCCGGCGCGCGTGAGGCCAGGATTTCGCCGGCCTGCGTCAGGTCGCAGCCGCGATTGGTCCGCACGAACAGCTGGACGCCGAGCTGCTCCTCGAGCTTTCCCACTTTGCGCGTGACCACAGGCTGCGAGGTGTTGAGCCGATCGGCGGCGCGGGAGAAGTTGCGGGTCTGTGCGACCCAGCAGAACACGGTCAGCAGGTCGGGGTCCAGCACGTCGGCATGTGCCGGCAGGGAATATTCAGCCATTTGTCTCGTCGCTCCATGCAGGGCCTGTGACCAGTGCCCGGAGCGGGATAGTAGCCGCGCAGCGCGGACGGCGCATGAATCGCTTCCATGCGCCGCCTTGGGACTTCCGCCTTCAGCCGGTCTTCTGCAGAAGCTCGAAGAATCGGTGCGAGGTGGATCTGTGCATCAACGCTGTCGATGTCGCCGCGATTGGCAATACCGGATGGACGGTGGCAGACATGGTGCTGCTTCCGCTCATTCTTCCTTGATGTTGGCCGTCTGTATCAGCCGGCGGAACGTGCTGCGCTGCTCGCGAAGGAGCTTGTCCAGGTCCTCGCGCGAACCTCGGATCGCTTCGCCCCCCAAGCCGAGGAAACGCTCTGCGATGGCCGGGTCGCTGGTAACTTCGTTGATCCTGCGATTGAGAAGGTCCAGAACCTCTACCGGCGTGCCGGCCGGCGCCATGACCGAGTTGATGCCGGGCGCGATCAGTCCTGGCACCACCTCGGCAATGGCGGGCACATCGGGGAATTCCTTGAAGCGTGTTGCCGTGGACACTGCGAGCAGGCGCATCCGGCCGCTCTTGACGTGTGGGGCAACGCCACCCAAGCCGTCGATTAGCACGGGGATGCGGCCGCCCATCACATCGGTGTGAGCGGGGCCGGAACTCGGGAACGCTACGTTAACCAAGCGCGTGCCGGCCTTCTCGTTGAGGTTTTCGCCAATCAGCCGCGACAGCGATGCCGCCCCCGGCGTCGCGAAAAACATCTCTTGAGCCTTTGCTTGAGTCAACAGTTCTTGCAGGCTGCGTATCGGGCTGGCCGAAGGCACGACGATCGCCAGTGGAACTTGGGAAACAGGCGCGACGGCCACCATACTCTTTTCACCGTCATAGGGCAGGTTCTTGGCCATCAGCGGCGCAATGACCAGCGCGGAATTACCGGCAAACAGCAGGGTGTAGCCATCATTCTTGGCTGTCGCCACTACTTGGCCGGCAATGGTGCCGTTGGCGCCCGGACGCGGGTCCACAACGACGGGCTGACCAAGCGACCGCGACAGCCGGTCGGCCAGCAGCCGCGCGAACACTTCCACGCTGCTGCCCGCACCAGCAGCAACGACCAGGCGCAGCGGCTTGGAAGGCCAGGCTTGGGCCTGCACAGCGGGCGCTGCCAGCAGGGCCAAGGCAGTGAGCAGCACCAGGCGGCGTGCGCGCAAGGGAGGGTTCTCGTTCATTGTTGTCTCCAGAGGGATGGGTGCATCAACTCTAGAAACATTGCAGCCCGCCCACTAGCATGCCCGGAGCATGCTGGGCATGTCGATACGGTATGGATGCATCGGATCGTTGGTACTGACAAATCCGTCATGCGAGTTCGGTATGTCCGTGATGACTGTTTGCTGCTGGCGCAATGGCAGACCCCGTTTCTACACTGCACCACGCTGTAACGCACAGTCCTCCGCGCCGCCGCTTATCCGAGACACCCCATATGCCCTACCTGATACCCCATGAAGACCGTGTGCTGGGCCGCGTGCTGGCCACGCGCGCACTGGTTTCCGGCAACAACCCCTTCCTCACTGTCGACGGACGGACCTGGTCCTTCGCCGAAGTCCACCAAATCAGCCAGGCCGTTGCCCGCGGACTGCGCAGCGCAGGCGTGCGGCGCGGTGAACCGGTGATGGTGATGTTGGACAATTCGGCCGAGTTCATCCTGGCCTGGTTCGCGATCGCACTGCTCGACGCCGTGACGGTGCCTGTCAACACTGCGTACACGGGCGATCTGCTGGCCTATGTGGCGCAGGATGCGGGCGCCAGGGTGGCGGTCACCAGCACGACGCTGGCCGGCGCTTTTGCCGCGCTGGCGCCGGCGCGCCGCGGCGCGCTGGCAACGCTGATCGTGTGCGGCGACGGCGCCCGGCCCGAGGGCATCCACTGCCTTGACTGGGCCGCGGTGGCAGCGACGCCCGGACCACCCGTGGTCTCGCAGGCCGGGCCTGATGACATGGCCTTCATTTGCTACACCTCTGGCACGACCGGCCCGTCCAAGGGCGTGATGCTGCCGAATTCGCTGGCCTTCCAGACAGTGCAGACCTTCGTCAACGCGGTGGGCATGCGCGCAGACGACAAGGTGTTCTCGCCGCTGCCCCTGTTTCACGGCATGTCACGCTCCATGGCTACGCTGCCCGCTCTCGCCCTGGGCGCACAAGTGCACTTGGCGCCGCGCTTCTCAGCCACCACCTTCTGGGACGATGTGCGTGTGTCGGGCGCCACCATCAGCACGACCATCTTCACCATCCCTCCCGTGCTCAAGCGCCGCGATCCTTCGCCAAGGGACCGTGACCACCGGGTGCGAGTCATGTTCAACGCCCACCACGACCTGGAGTTCGAGGAGCGCTTCAACGTGCGCCTGGTCGAGGCCCATGGCATGACCGAAGTGGGCCTGACCATCTACACCCACTTCCCGGAACGCAAGCTGGGCACCTGCGGCCAACCTGGCGCCGAATGGGAGGTCCGGTTGGTCGATGAGAACGACGGTCCCGTGCCAGCGGGCGTGCCGGGTGAATTGCTCCTGCGCCCGCGCGTGCCCGGCGTGCTGATGCAGGGCTACGTCAACAAGCCTCAAGCCACGCTTGACAGCTACCGCGGCCTGTGGTTCCGCACCGGCGACTTGATGCGCTGCGACGACGAAGGCTGGTACACCTACGCCGGCCGCAAGAAGGAGCGCATCCGCCGTCGCGGCGAGAACATCTCAGCCTACGAGGTCGAGTCGATGGCGGCCCAACACCCAGCCCTCATCGAATGTGCGGTGCTGGGCGTGCCGGCGGGCGACGGCGAGGATGACGTGTATCTGGTAGCCGCCATGCGAGAGGCGCCGGCCCTGACACCCTCAACGCTGCACGCGTGGCTGGCCGAGCGCCTGCCGCGCTTCATGGTGCCGCGCTACATCGAATTCCGTGCGGCACTACCGAAGACGGGCTCGGCCAAGATCGAGCGCCACGTTCTGATGCAGACAGTGCCCGCGATTGACGCGTGGGACAGCCTGGCCGACAAGCCAAATACAAACATGGAAACGAAAAGGAGCATGGCATGAAGATAGGAATCATCGGCGCTGGCCGCATCGGACGCGCCTTGGCGGCACATGGCGTACGCTGTGGCCACGAGGTCATGCTGAGCAACTCGCGCGGAGCCGACAGCCTGCGCGACGCAGCAATTGAACTCCGCTGTCAGGCAGGCACGCCGGAGCAGGCTGCAGCGTTCGGCGAGGTGGTCGCGCTCGCCCTCCCGTTCTGCCACTTCCGGGCGGTTCCCGCAGTGCCGTTGCGCGGCAAGGTGGTACTGGACGCAAACAACTACTACCCGCAGCGCGATGGCCAGCATCCCGATCTTGATGAGGGCCGCACAACGACCAGTGAGATGGTCGCCGCCCACCTTCATGGCGCACGGATCGTCAAGGCGTTCAACGCCATCCTGGCCGACGACCTGGAGCAGCAGGGCCTGCCCGCGGGCTCGCCTGGTCGCAGGGCGCTGCCGCTCGCAGGCGATGACGCGGAAGCCCGCGCAACTGCGGCGTCGCTGGTGGACGCCTTCGGCTTTGATCCTCTGGATTGCGGCGCATTGAGCGAAGGCTGGCGCTTCGAGCGTGCGCGTCCTGTCTACTGTGTACCGCTGGGCCGCGCCGTACTCGAGGCAGCGCTGGCGGGCACGCGGCGGGACAGCTTCGTGCCGCTGTTTTCATGGCACCGCGACACGATGGAGCGATGACATGAGGATGAGCATCGAAGAGGCGCGCCAACTCGCGCGCGACAGCATGGCGGCTTATGGTCACACGGCCGAGGAGGCGCACACCATTGCAGACCACCTCATCGATTCGGAGCTGCGCGGCCTGGAATACGGCGGGCTCGCGCGCTGCCTCTCGATCGTGGAACACCTGCGCACCGCACCCGCTCGCCGCCCGATTTCCGTACTGCGTGACTCGCCAGCCTCAGCACATCTCGACGGCGGCTACCAGGTGGGCTACCTGGTGGCCCAACGCGCTACCGACATCGCCATCGAGAAGGCCAAGCAGACCGGCGTGGCGATCGTCGGCGCTTCCAAGACCTGGTACACCGGCATGTTCTCCTACTACCTGGAAAGGGTCACGCAGGCAGGTTTCGTCGGCATGGCTGCCGGCAGTGGGGCGCCCCTCGTCGCACCGCACGGCGGTACCCAGCGCCGCTTTTCCACAAACCCCATCGCATTCGGTTTCCCGTCGACCAACGCGCCCGTGATCTGGGACATCGGCACGTCCTCGATCATGATGGCCGACGTCGTGCTGAAGGACCGCCTCGGCGAACGCTTGCAGGAAGGCCAGGCCTTTGATCAGGACGGCGGACCAACGATGGATCCGGCCGCCGCGTTGCGCGGCGCGATCGCGGTGTGGGGCGGCCACAAGGGCTCGGGCCTGGCCATGTCGGTGCAACTGTTGGGCATGCTGGCCGGCCAGGACAACGCGGCGCCACGGCTGACGGACTGCGGCTTCCTGTTGTTGGTGGTAGACCCTCAACTTTTCGGCTCGACTCAGGAATTTTGCGAGCAAGTCAGCACGTTTGCCGCAGAACTTCGCGCGACCCGTCCAGTGGATCCCGCGCAGCCGGTGCGCGTGCCGTTCGAACGGTCCATTGAGATCCGACGTCGTCGCATGGACGCAGGTCACATCGATGTGCCGGACCTGGTCGTGCAAGCGCTGCAAAAGGCCATTGCGAAAGCGGATGGGGCTTGAGGAATTGCCATCGCAAGGGCAGCCATTGTGCTTCGACAAAGGCAATGCGATTAGCTTCGAGTCCGCAACGTTGCGAACCGGGCGATGAAAACTTATCGAGTTGATTCATGAACACTTTCTTGAGAGTGGCAATCGCCGCCCAAGCTACAGCGAAGGGGCCGCATAGCCGAGTTGCGTTGAAATCCCAGAGGCGGCGTGAATGAGCCCGCGCGGCCGGCGCACCATGAAGCCAGGTGTGCGGGCGTCAAGGCATCAGCAGCGATGATGAGATTGCCCTCGATCTCTCTGTGTTCATCGTCAACCACGAGCACGAACTCGCCACGCGCGATAGCGGCGATCGCCGTCTTGACTTCATCCAAGACATAGTCAAGCGCCACGTCGTCGGGGAACGCCTGTTGGAGATGATTTGCGTTCATGCTGCCTCCGAGCTGTCTTGTGCCCTGGAAATCTGCGTTGAGATTTCGGCGGCCGCGAGGGACAGCTCGCGTGGAACATCTCCGTCCCAGTCGGATGTCAATCGGTCGGCGTTGGAGGTCACCGACAGCGCCATGACCATGTGCCCTTCGGCATTCCTGATCGGCGCGCTGAACGCATTGACGGCAACCTGGTGGATCGGGGAGGGCGTCGAGCCGATGGCTCGTGCCAACCCGTGGCTGCGCGTCTCAACCATCGTCGCATCGAACGCGGCGCGGCACTCGGCGATGCTGCCATGCGTGGCGGTCGACACCCTAAGGTCTTCATCGATGAGGTGCTTCGTCATCTCGGCTGGCAGGAAAGCCGCGAAAGCGCGTCCCGTGGCGGAGCGCGTGATACTCATCACGAGCCCGGGCCTGAGTTGGTCGCTCACAGGTTGCTTCGACGGCTCCCAGTGCACCGCGGTCGGTCCATGGTTGCCCCACACGGCCAGGCACAGCGTGTGTTCTCCGAGGCGCGTCGAGACGGCTGGCAGCGCATCGGTGGCAAGCTTGATGGCTTGAAGATCGGCTGGTTTCGAGGTGCCCAGGCGCAGCGCAGTGGGGCCCAGATCGTGTGAGTAGGCGACCATGTACTTGCCGCCTCCGAATGCCAGCGCACGTCGCCCAGACTGCGCGATGCGTTCGACGCGGCCCACATAGACAACGTGATCGCCGCCCGGATATTCTGCGACCTTCACGCACTCCAGATGGGCGGCCGCACCGTCCAGAAGCGGTACGTCGCCGATGCCTCGCCCGTGTGCGACGCCGCTGAATTTGTCGTCGCGCGACTTCGCAAAGTGATTCGACACCTCGATCTGGTCGTCTGCCAGGATGTGAACCGCGAAATGGTCGCTGTCATGGAATGCGCCGTAGCTGCGCGAAGATAGGGATTGGCTCCACAGCACGAGTGGCGGGTCGAGCGACACGGAACTGAAAGAGTTGGCGGTCACGCCGTGTGCCACCCCGTTGCCGTCTCGTGTGGTGATCACGGTGACACCCGTGACGAACGTGCCGAGCACGTCGCGTAGTTGCCGTGCTTCGAATGCTGCGATCGATTCCATGTGTTGTCTCCATCTGCTTGTCGATGCAGAGAGTCTAGGAAACGAGCGCCTATTCAACAATTCATCTGTCGCTATGAATTGATAATTTAGCTTGATGAATCAAACCTGCGGATGCAGGTCTGACTGACGCAGAAAACGGATGAAACTCTGTACTGACGCGCCCGGGTTTGCACTGCGCGCCGTCGCAATGCCAAAGGTGCGTGTCATGTCGACGCCTTCGATCTCGATGCGCGCGTGCTTGGCCACGCTGCCTCGCGAGGACACGGAGCGGGGCAGCAACGTCACGCCCATGCCCGCATCGAGCATGCCGAGCAGCGTATTAAGGTTACCTACGACCTTGGACGCAGGCAGCGCGAGGCCTTGAGCCTGCAGTGCGGCAGCGATGCGCGCACGCACGCCCTGGTACTGGTCCACGACCATGAGCGCGATGGAGGACATGTCCTTGGTGTTCACGCTCTTGCGTCGGGCCAATGCATGACCTTTGGGGGCAACAAGAACCATGTCATCGTGCCAGAGCGGCGTGAAGCGATAGCGTTTGTCTGTGCCCTCGTATGCCAGCACCGCCAGATCGGCCCGCCCATCGTCAATGGCAGCGAGCACGTTCATGTACTGAAGGTCGAGAAGCTCGACTTCCACATCCGGGTAGCGCTCGGCATAGGCCTGGATGATCGGAGGCAGGCGCAGCGCTGCGATCGTCGGCGTTGCAGCCACCACCACCCGCTGGCGACCACTGCGTGCGTTCTTGCGAAACCCGTCGACCAATCGCGAAAGGCCCTCAAGCGTCTTCACTGCCTCCTCGAGAAGCCGCTCGCCCTCTTCCGTGGTTTCGACCTTACGGGTCGTGCGACGCAACAACTGCGCCCCCAGCGAGGCCTCTAGCCGATGGATCCGGCCGGTGATGGTCGGCTGCGTGACGTGCAGCTGTTGCGCGGCGGCACTGAAACTGCGCGCCTTGGCCACCACGATGAATGTCTGCAACTCAATCAATTCGAGTCCTGCCGTCACAGGGACATGGGGCATTTCACGGCGGAGTTCAGTCGAGATGAATGAACGAGGCATCGTGATTACTTATAGAGTCAATTTATAAGAATATAGCGCTTCTCGATTTGTTTGTGCAGAGCTCGCGCCGAACAATCGATGCACGCTCCAAAAGCCGATAGGGCCCGCACAAAGATGCGCCAAGGGGCGGGGACAGACAAACCTCGGAGACAAAATCATGGTCAATCGCAGAGACTTCTGCCTGTCGGCAATGGCGGCGACATCGCTGGCCGCGACATGGCAACCCGCCCTCGCCGGCGACTATCCAGACAGACCCATCCGGCTCATCGTCGGATTTCCCGCGGGACAGAGCACCGACACGAGCGCCCGGCGCATCGCGCAAAGTATGTCGCAGACGCTCGGGCGTAGCGTCTTCGTCGACAACCGTCCGGGCGCTGCCGGCATCATTTCGCACGAGGCGGTAAAGAACGCGCCAGCCGACGGCTACACACTGCTGATGGGATCGACCGGCACGCTCGCGATCAACCCCTGGCTCTACCAGAAGCTGCCCTATGACCCCATCAAGGACTTCGAGCCAGTGGCGTCCGTCTCGGCGTCGCCGCTGGTGCTGTTCACGTCCGTGGACTCGCCGGTCAAGAACCTGAAGCAGCTGATCGCGTTGGCCAAATCGCGCCCTGGAAAACTGAGCTACGGCTCAAGCGGCAACGGCACCACCGGCCACATCGCGATGGAGATGCTCAAGAAGGAAGCCGGCATCGAGCTGCTTCACGTGCCTTACAAAGGCTCGCCGCCGATGATCACCGACGTAATGGGCGGTCAGGTCAACGTGGCCTTTGACACGGCGGGTGCGGTGCTGGCAATGGTCAAGGGCGGGCGTATCCAGCTGCTGGGCATCGCCACGCTCAAGCGCTTCGAAGCGGCGCCGGATTTGCCCACGCTGGCCGAGCAAGGCCTAGCCGGTTTTGAGGCGATGCCGTGGTCCGCGATCCTTGCACCCAAGGGCACGCCCGCACCCATCGTCCAGCGCTTGAACACGGCTGTGAACGCGGCCCTCAAGGACCCCGTCGTGCTCGATCAGTTCGTCTCGACTGGCAGCTACGCGCTCGGCGGACCACCGCCGCAGCTCCAAGCCTATCTCGCTCAGGAGCACGCGCGCTGGGGTAAGGCCGTCGTCGCCTCAGGCGCACGCGTCGACTGAATACATCCACTCCACACAGCAAGGACACATTCCATGAAAAACAACCCACCTTCGCGGCAGATGAGTCTGATCGCCTTCATGCAGGCGCAGAACTGCACCAACTACGTCGGCTCGTGGCGCCATCCCGCGAGCATGAGCGACTTCATGACGCCGGAGTACTACCAGCGCATCGCCCGTACGCTGGAAGACGGCAAGTTCGACATGGCCTTCTTCGACGACCGCCTGGCAATGCCAGACATCTATGGCGACGATCACCGCGAGACGGTCGCCCACGGCGTTCGCTGCGTGAAGATGGACCCGTCGACGATTCTCATGGCCATGGCCGCCGCAACGACCAAGCTCGGACTGGGCGCTACCTACTCCACCACCTACTACGAGCCCTTTCACGTGGCGCGCCTGTTCGGGACACTCGACCTGATGACCAAGGGGCGCGTGGCGTGGAACGTCGTGACCTCGCTCAACGATTCGGAAGCTGCAAACTTCGGCCGCGACGAGCATCTGGAACATGACCTGCGCTATGACCGCGCCGATGAATTCATGGAAGTCGTGCAAGGCCATTGGGACAGCTGGGAGGACGACGCGTTGATCCTGGACAAGGCGAACGACCGGTTCGCGGATCCGGACAAGGTGCACCGGCTTGATCACTCCGGAAAATTCTTCAAATCAAAGGGCCCGCTTCCGGTGCCGCGTTCGCGTCAGGGCAATCCGGTGATCCTCCAGGCCGGCTCGAGCGGACGCGGCATGGCGTTTGCCGCACGCTGGGCGGAACTCGTCTTTGCCGCCTACCCCAACCTCGAGGTGGGCAAGAAGCAATACGCTTACTTCAAGAACGCAATTGCCGAAGCGGGTCGCGACCCGGCGCAGGTCAAGGTCGCACCCGCGGTCAAGTTCGTGGTCGGCGAGTCAGAGGCTCATGCGCAGGACAAGCTGGCCTTGGCCATGTCGACTGCACGCCCCTTCGACGGGCTGGCCCTGCTGTGCGAAGTCCTCAACGTCGATTTCGCTGCGCGTCCCTACGAAAAGCCGTTCTCCGATGAAGAGCTCGCTTCGATCTCTTGGCACGGCCTGCGCGACAAGGTGATTGCCAAGAGCGGCAAGAAGAACCCTTCCGTCAGGGATTTCGTGGAAGCCTCGGGCCGCGGCACTGTCGCGGAAGGTCCGAACTTCGTCGGCACACCCACACAAGTTGCCGACCAGATGGAAGAGTGGTTCAACGGTGCTTGCGACGGCTTCGTGATCCAAGCCTTGCACACGCCAGGGAGCTACGAAGATTTCGTTCGTCTGGTTGTGCCGGAATTGCAACGCCGCGACCTTTTCCGCAAGGAGTACGGCGGTGACACGCTGCGCGAAAACCTTGGATTGAAGCGTCCTCAACCTCGTGACTGGCGTCGCGCGCAAGACGCTCTGTTGGCGCAGAAGGCAAAAGCAGTATGACAAAGAAGCCTGAAATCAAGATCCTCACGCCCGTGGGCATGCTCGGCTATGGAATCCCCGAAGTCGACTATTTGCGCGGCATCGATGCAGGCGCCGACGCCGTGGTCGTAGATGCGGGTTCGACCGATCCCGGCCCCTATCTGCTCGGACTCGGCAAGATGATCGTGACGGAAAGCGCGCTCGAGCGCGACCTTCGCCTGATCCTCGCCGGCTGCGACAAAAACAAGATCCCCCTCCTCCTTGGTTCTGCAGGAGGACCGGGCATTGGGAAGCACGTCGACGAGACGATTGACATCATTCGTCGCATCGCCAAGGACAAGGGCTACAAGCTCAAGGTCGCGGCCATCTATGCCGACGTCAAGCGTGAACTCGTGCATGAACGCTTCGATGCCGGTCGCGTCACGTCCTGCGCCTCCGCACCCCCCGCAACCAAAAACGACATCGAGACTTCGGAACACATCGTCGCGCAGATGGGCGTCGAACCGATCCTGGCGGTTTTGAGAGAGCATCCCGACGTCAACGTGGTCGTGGCAGGTCGCGCCTACGATCCTGCGCCCTACGCCGCGTTCTGCATGCTCCACGGCATCGAGGACCCGGGCATTTTCTGGCACATGGGCAAGATCATGGAGTGCGGCGCCAATTGCGCCGAGCCCAAGGGCAAGGTGATCCTCGCCACGATCCGCCAGGACAGCTTCGACCTCGAGCCCATGAGCCCGAACGAGCGCTGCACGCCGCTGTCCGTTGCCGCCCACACGCTGTACGAAAAAACGCGACCGGATCTGCTATCCGGCCCTGGCGGGGTGCTGGATCTGAACGGCGCGCAATACACGCCGTTGAACGACCGAAGCGTGCGCGTCAGCGGCAGTGTGTTTCGCCCCACACCCAAGTACCTGGTCAAGCTCGAGGCCGCCGCGATCGCCGGACAACGCACGATCTTCATGGGCGGCATCCGCGACCCGATACTGATCGGCCAGATCGACGCTTTCCTCGAAGCATTGAAGAAGCGTCTGAACACCGTCTATCCCGAACTACGTTCGGGTGAGGCACAGATCAACTTTCACGTCTACGGCAAGAACGGCGTGATGGGCGCCCTCGAACCCGAGAAGGATTTCGTGCCGCTGGAAGTCGGCATCCTGGGCGAAGTGACGGCACCGACGCAGGATCTGGCTACCGCGATCTGCAGCAACGCACGCATCGGCGTGCTGCACATGCCCTACCCCGGCCAGATGGCGACCGCAGGGAATTTCGCCCTGCCGCTCAATCCGATGGAAAACCCGATCGGACCTGTGTGCCGCTTTTCGCTCTACCACCTGATGGAAGTCGAATCGCCGCTTGAACTCTTTCCATACCGCATCGAGGAGGTGGCATGACGCAACTGAAAGATTTGGCCCAGGTCATCCGTAGCAAGAACTCCGGCCCGTTTGAAATCACCTTCGATGTGATGTTCAAGGATGCTTCTACTTACCAGTTCGTGGAACAAAGCGGTGTACTGACTCACGACCTGATGTGCCGCCTGTACGGCGTCAAAAGGGAAGACATCGTCGCGTTGCTGTTCTTCAAGCCTGCTCAAGCCTTCAAGTTCACGCTGCGTCGCAATTGGGCACAGGGCAGCATCAACGAACGTGACACGTTCGGCGCGCAGCAGCATGCGCCCCTCATGACGATCGACATTCCAACCGAACCCAGATGACTGAATGCGACAGCCATTCGCCTTGCGTGCGTCGCTGTCGCGCTCACGGTCACGGTCACGGTCACGTCACGTCACGTCACGTCACGTCACGTCACGTCACGTCACGTCACGGTCAGCAGCATTTTCCCGATCTCCGCGGCGGAGTTTCCCGACAAGCCAATATGCATCGTCGTGCTTCACGCGCCCGACGGGGACCGCGAGACGCTCGCGTGGCAACTGGCTGAACGTGTCCAACCGCGCCTTGGTCAGGATGCCGGGCTCAAGGTCGCGTGAGATCGCTTTCTACCTAATCAACACATCTACGTCAGAGTTTAAAAAGATCATGAACGCAACCAGCCAAACCGAAGTCCATGCGCTCGCGCAAACCGAATCCGAAAAGATCGCGCAGTTTGCGCTGAATCTGAAGTTAGAACATGTCCCGGCCGATGTAGTGGCGCTGGCGAAAGAGCACTTTCTCGATGTCATCGGCATCGCCCTGGCTTCCTCCAAATTCGACATCGGTCAGTCCGTACTGCAGGGTGCTCAGGAGTTGGGGCGTGGCGATGACGCCACGGCCATCGGCAGTGGCGTGCGGCTCCCCGCCGCATCTGCCGCGTTGGTCAACGGTGTGCTCGCCCATGCGCTGGACTTTGACGACACACACATCGGCGCCATTTACCATGCCAGTGCGCAGGCCATGGCTGCTTCGGTCGCAGCAGGGCAAGCCAACAAATCGACAGGCGAGGAGGTTCTTCTCGCCTTCATCGCGGCATTGGAGATCGGCTGCCGGCTTGCCACGGTCGGCGCACCGGACTTCCATAATCGCGGCTTCCATCCGACCGCTCTGTGCGGCACGTTTGCAGCCGCGGCTGCGGCGGGACGTCTCTACAAAGTCGACCATAAGTCGCTGGTTTCGTCGCTCGGCCTGTGCGGCAGTCAGGCCTCCGGCATTCTGATCGGTGGCATCTCCTGGCTCAAGCGCTTGCACCCTGGCTGGTCTGCGCACGGCGCGCTCGCGGCGGTGGCCCTTGGCCGCGCTGGCTTCCTCGGCCCGAACACCGTCTTCGAGGCCGCCAAGGGCGGCTTCTACTTCACGCATATCCAGCGCATTCCTGAAGGCGACAAGTTGCCGAGCTTCGGCTTGGGCGAGCCGCAACAGGTCTGGCAGACCCTGGGCATCGCGCTCAAGCCGTATCCGTGCTGCCACTTCATTCATGCCTTCGTGGACGCGGCGCTGGAGCTGCGCGGCCAGTTTGAATTGGACGAGATCGAGCGCATCGAGTGCCCCCTGACGGCCGATCTCCACAAGATGGTGGCGCTGCCGCGTGAAGCCTGCATCAAGCCCTCCATCCCCTATCGCGCACTGTTTAGCGTTCAATATGTGGTGGCCCTCGCGTTGGCCAGAGGTCGGGTGGATATTGCGGCGTTCCATGACGAACCGCTCGACTCGCCGGACGTTCTTGCAATCGCTGACAAGACGTTCTGCGTTGACGACCCGGCCAGCGATTTTCCGGTGCACTTTCCTGGAGAGGTCATTGTTCACCTCAAGGATGGCCGCATCGTGCGTTGCCGCAAGCCCGCAAGCCTCGGTACAGCCGACGTGCCACTGTCGAGCGCTGCGCTCAAGGCGAAGTTCATGACCAATGCCACGCGAGCCATCACACCTCGCGCCGCCGAGGAACTGATCGACAAGGTACTGAACCTGGAAGCCGCGTCGTCACTGGACGAAATCATGGCGCTTTGCGTGATCTGAGCCTCCCCGCGGAGGCGACCGTCGCCCGATACCGATTAAAGAAAGAGACATCAAAATGGCCTATACCGCCGCGCAGCGGCTTGATCGCCTGCCCGAATCTATGTTCCATCGTCGGATGGCACTGATGATCGGCGCAGGTCTTTTCTTCGACGCATTCGACCTCTATCTTGCGAGCGGCGTGATGGTCGCGCTCACCTCGACCGGATGGTCGACGATGGCCGGCAATGCCAACTTTGCCTCGGCCGGAGCACTCGGCACTTTGATCGGCGCATTCATGGCCGGCTGGCTGGGCGACCGATTTGGCCGGAAATTCACCTTCCAGTTCAACCTGATCTTGTTCGGCGCCACCTCCGTCGCTGCTGCGTTCTCGCCGAGCATGGAGTGGTTGATTTTCTTCAGATTCGTGATGGGCATCGGCCTTGGGGCTGAGATCGTTGTCGGCTACGCCACCATCTCGGAGTTCGTTCCGCCCGCCAAACGCGGCAAATGGGGAGCTGTGCTCTTCTTCTTGGCGACGTCGGCGCTTCTCGTGTCGAACGTCGTGAGCTACTTCGTGATCCCGACCCTTGGATGGCGCTGGATGTTTGGCATTGCGGGTGTAGGTGGTCTGATGGTTTGGGTGATGCGCCAAAAGATGCCCGAGTCGCCGCGCTGGCTGGAATCGGTTGGACGTGGCTCCGAGGCGAATGAGATCCTCGATGCGATCGAAGCCGAGGTCAGAGCAGAGACAGGACGGCCGTTGGCGGACCCCCTCCCCGTCCCCAACGTGATGCCTTCCAACTTTCGATTCGTTGACTTGTTCCGGCCGCCCCTGCTTCGTTCGACACTCGTCGCAGTGACACTGAACGTGGTGGCGCTTGCCTCGCTGTACGGATTCATCATCTGGTTGCCCACCTTCCTGGTCAAGCAGGGCCTGTCCATGTCTTCTTCCTTGGGCCACACCGCGCTCATGTCGTGTGGAAGCCTTTTGGGTGTCCTGCTCGCGGCGCAGGTGACCGACAAATGGAGCCGCAAGAAGTGGATTGTGCTGGCATCCATCGGTTCAGTGGCGCTCGGCTGGGCCTATGCCAATGCGGGCAGCCTCACTGCGACAACGGTGGTCGGCGTAGCGTTCATGACCGTTAGCTACTTTGGCTCGACCATGGGTTTCTCGACCTATGTCCCGGAGATCTTTCCGACGCAAGTGCGACTGCGCGGTGCCGGCATCGCAAGTGTCTCCGGTCGAGCTGCATCCATCTTTGCGCCGCAGGCGGTTGCCGTCTTGTATGCGTTCAACGGCGTCAATGGAGTGATCTTCACCGTGATGGCATTGGGCATTGCACAGGCAGTCATTCTCTCGATCTTCGGCATCGAGACGACTCGGCGTTCACTTGAGAGCGAATTCGTGTCTGTTCATTGAATCCAGCCGGTTTCAATGTCGCTTTCCTGTGCCCGGTCGGTCACAAGCCGCTGGGCTGCTTATGCCACTGAATGCCGCCACCTCACTAGCCGACGGCCCAATCGACCTTCTCTCGAATTTTCATTTCACAGACGCGCTTGGAGAAAAAACATGCACCGGAGACAACTCTCAAAAATCTTGGCAAGTGCCGCAGCTCTGACCATCCTCGCTCAGGTCGGTCACACCGAGGAACGATTTCCCAGCCGCCCCATTCGCCTCGTCGTTGGCTTTCCAGCGGGGCAGTCCTCTGACGTGGGTGCGCGAATCGTTGCGGCGAGGCTCAGCGAGGAGATGGGCCAACCTGTGATCGTTGACAACAAGCCGGGCGCCTCGGGGATCATCGCACACGAATTCGTCAAGAAGGCCGCGCCCGACGGCTACACGTTGCTCCTCACCTCGACGGCCCCGCTCGCCATCAATCCGTTTCTGTTTCGCAATATCCCTTACGACTCATCCAAGGACTTCACGCCGATCGTCCTGATCAATACGAGCCCCATGTTCCTGGTAACTGCGGCAGATTCGCCATTCAACACCCTTCGTGAGTTCATCGACTATGCGAAGGCGCACCCTGGCAAGGTTTCGTACGGTTCGAGCGGAAGCGGCACCACCGGCCACATCGCGATGGAGATGCTGAAGAGCGAAACCGGGCTCGACGCCGCACATATCCCATACAAGGGCTCGAGCGCGCTCATCACGGACCTCATCGGCGGACGCGTGCAGGCCGGGTTTGATGCGGCGAGCTCCATTACGCCGATGCTCGGCGCCGGCAAGGTCAAGGCACTTGCAACCAGCGGTGCCGAGCGCTCCCCGCGTTTTCCCAAGGTTCCCACCGTCGCCGAGCAGGGCGTCCCGAACTTTCAGGCCTTGACCTGGGCCGGATTGGTGGGCCCGGCCGGAATGCCACCCGCAGTGGTCGAGCAACTGAACGCCGCTGTGAACCGCGCACTAAAGAACCCCCAAGTTCAAAAGCACTATGAAAGCGTTGGCTCGGTCGTCAACGGTGGGACGGCCGCAAGCTTCGATCAACTCGTTCGTCAGGAATTGAAGCGCTGGGGGCCTGCAGTGAAGGCGTCAGGCGCGCAACTGGATTGACCGACTACCTCTGTCGGCGCTTGGTCACAATTTCGGCGGTGGCGGCCGATCCCGAAATCGTCCGCCTGTTAAAGACGGACATCGGGGGCACCGCTCCTGCGATTCGATCGGCTCCTCTACGACCTTCGAAAGTTACCGGTTCAGCACCTGACTATTCACATGACTTCGGAACGCAGTCGCTTGGTGATCGACGCCGCTGCTGCTGCGGTCAACACGGCGAGCGCGGGACAGATCGTTCACGACAATCAAGGTTGAAAATCGCGTCGCTTCCTTCGACAAGCTCGTGGGCGCACCCGCGCGCACCCGCTCAGTTCTTCTACGCCAACTGCACCGACACTCGCGGGTTCTACAGCGTCCACGGATCGTCACGATCTCCTCGGGGCAGGAGCCGGCGTTGCGCTGCCAGCGCAGTCGGTGACAGGGCTGGCGGCTTTTGGGCTCCTGGGTTGTCGGCGCCAATTCGATATTGACCAGATGGCGTATATGACCCGCGCAGCGTCAACGATCGACTGCTGCTCGGCATGAAGGGCACCATGTCGGAGATGGAATTGTCCTTGCTGCGTCAGCGCTCGGTCGAGGCGATCAAGCTCAAGGCCGCGCGCGGCGATCTGCACACCACCGTGGCCATCGGGTTCGTTCGCAGTGAGGATGATCGTATCGAACTGGATCCTGATTTGCGCATCCGCGAGGCCATTGCTTCGGTGTTCGCCCGCTTCGCCGAAGTCGGCAGTATTCGCCAGGTGCTGCTGTGGTTCCGGCAGGAGAAGATCGAGCTCCCCACGGCCATCTACGAAGACAGCCGCCGCAGCGTCGTCTGGAGACTGCCAACCTACAACACCGTGCTTCACATCCTGAGCAACCCGGACTATGCAGGCGCATACGCCTTCGGCCGCACCGAAACACGTACCCGAATCGAGGGCGGAAGGAAGCGGATCGTGCGCGGCAATCGACGCGAGCGCGAGGACTGGCAGGCCTTGATCGTCGAGCACCATGAAGGCTACATTGGGTGGGACACCTACGACCACATTCAACGTGTGATTGCCGACAACACCAACATGCGCGGCGGCATGGTCCGCGGCGCCGTTCGCCGGGGCGAGGCGCTTCTGGCCGGATTGCCGCGCTGTGCGCATTGCGGTCGCAAGCTGCATGTGGCCTACAGTGGCAGCGACGGCACCATACGCCGCTACCACTGCCGAGGTGCGGCTATCAATCACGGCGCAGAGATGTGCATCTCGTTTGGCTCATTGCGCGTAGATCGCGCCGTCGCAGACGAGGTTCTCGCTCTGCTAATCTTACTGTGTCATTAAAATTGGTCTCCTTCTGAATCGACGTGTCCACGGGGCTATGGGTTGCGCGGCGCTTGCGCATCAAGGAGCCGTTCTGTCTCCTGCTCCCAAGCCTGCATGAGCTTCTTTGCCTTGCGATGGTTGGCAATGGCGACTTCCAGGATGGCGGCTTGTTCGGGCGACACCGTGCGGTGAACGAGCTTGCCGTCCTTCATGTGCCCCCACTCGAAGTAAGGACCGTGGCGAGCGTCCGGGTCGCTGGCGCAACGGCAGCCCGGCTTTCCACAGACCTTCGTTCGCTGTAGCAGCGTACCCGAGCACAGGTAGTCGATCTCGCCGAGGGTGTCTCGAATTCGCGCGATGCGCTCGCGCGCCTGCTTGACGATGGTTTCGGGTCGATGCGCCATGGGCTTTACTTTCGTTTATCTGTCGCTAATACTAGCGCCAGATTATCAACATGCAAGTTTCCTGGCCTGTATGACCTGCGCAATGCGGGCCGTGTGCATACTGCGCAGCAAAGGGCGATCGATGGAAGACCTGAAGGATTTCGAGCAGTACATGGCCCACCTGAGCGAGGGCCTGGGACATTCAGACCGGCACGCCGGGCTGCGCGGCTACACCACCGGGCTGATGTCGCCGTTGCAGCGCAAGAGCGTGGAGCCGATGGCCGCGCATATGGACCCGCTGAATGTTCGTTCGCGCCACCAGTCGCTGCACCACTTCGTGGCTGACGCGAACTGGTCGGACGAGCGCATGCTGCTGGGGATATGCCAGTGGGTCGTGCCGCTGATGGATTTCAGCGACGGCGGCTGGTGGATCATCGATGACACGGGGTTTCCCAAGCAGGGGCGGCACGCGGTGGGCGTCGCGCGCCAGTACTGTGGGATGCTGGGCAAGCAGGACAACTGCCAGGTGGCGGTGAGCGTATCGCTGGCTTGCGCGGCGGCCAGCATTCCGGTGGCGTGGCAGTTGTACCTTCCCCAGGAGTGGGCCGACGATGCGCCCCGACGCGAGAAGGCCGGCGTGCCCGAAGCGCTCAAGTTCGCCACCAAGCCCCAGATCGCGCTGCAGCAGATCGAGAACCTGCTGGCCCAGGGAGCGCCCAGGCACTGCGTGTTGGCCGACGCGGGCTACGGCGTGGAAACGGCGTTTCGCGAACGCCTGAGCGAACTTGGCTTGCCCTACGTCGTGGGCGTGACAGGCAGCGTCACGGTGTGGTCGCCCGGGCATGAACCCCTGCCGCCCAGGCCCTACAGCGGCAAGGGCCCCATCCCCCGACTGCTGCGCCGCGGCGGCGCCAATGCCCCCGAGCACCGGCCTCGTACGGTCAAGGACGTGGCCTTCGACATTGATCCAGACGACTGGCAGGAGGTCACCTGGCGCGAGGGCACGAACACCGCGCTGCGCTCGCACTTCGCCCGCGTGCGCGTGCGTGCTGCGCACCGCGACGCGCAGCGCAGCGAGCTGCGCGAACCGCAATGGCTGCTGATCGAGTGGCTCGAAGGGCACGATGAGCCGCTGAAGTACTGGTTGTCCACGCTGCCCGAGGACGCGTCGCTGGAGCGGATGGTCTACGAGGCCAAGATGCGCTGGCGCATCGAGCGCGACTACCAGGATCTCAAACAGGACCTGGGCCTCGGACAGTACGAAGGCCGCGGCTGGCGCGGCTTCCACCACCACGCCAGTCTCAGCATCGCCGCCTACGGCTTCCTGCTGGCGCAGCGGTTGCAGCACCCCGACGAGGTCGGGGGTAAAAAAAACTCCGCACGCGAGGAGCCTGCCCTACCCACGCATTACAAGCCTCGGGGAAGCCCAGAGGGCGCAGCGCCACGTCCCATCCTCCATCACGAGCTTGCGATTGCGAATCGGCGCGCTGCTGGCTCGTAACCTGCCTCGATGTCCCTGCTGCCTACGGCATCAGCGCGAGCAAATTAACTAACACAGTAAGACTAAGGCCCATCGGCCTTCAGGCTGCATTGCGCGCGATCGAGCAACGAGCCGACGACGGCCGGGCCAAGCGACGGCAACTCGAACTTACTCTGGAACAAGCTCGTTTCGAAGCCGCCCGTGCTCAGCGACAGTTCGATGCCGTGGACCGGGGCAACCGGCTTGTGGCGGGCGAGCTTGAGCGGCGATGGAATGAACGACTGGCGCTGGTGTCGCAGCGTCAAGAAGCGATAGACGCGCTGGTTGCCGAGCAGGCACCCGCTATCACACCGCAGCAACGCGAGGCGCTGCTCGCGCTGGGCACCGACCTGCCACAAGTGTGGGGCCATCCCGCGGCGACCAGCGAAGTGCGCAAGCGCATCCTGCGCATCGTGATCAAGGAGATCGTCGCCCGGGTAGGCGAAGGACGGATTGAGCTTGTGCTCCATTGGCAAGGCGGCGACCACACTGATTTGAGCGTGATGAAGAACCGCACCGGGCAACATCGCTGGACGGCCAATGTCGAAGTCCAAACGCTTGTCTCGCAGCTGGCACGCCAACTCAATGACGGCAGCATCGCTTCACTGCTCAACCGACTCGGGCACCGCACCGGCGGAGAACTTACCTGGACCCAGTCGCGGGTACGGTCGTTCCGTTGCGCGCATGACATCGGCGTCTTCAAGGTCGGCGAGCGAGAGGAACGCGGCGGGGGCACGCTGGAGCAGGCAGCCGACGCCTTGGGAACAAGCAACATGACTGTGTTGCGCATGATCACTGCCGGCACGCTGAATGCCTCGCAGGCGCGCAAAGGCGCGCCATGGGTCATCAAGCGCTGCGATCTCCAGCGTCCTGAGGTTCGTGCGGCGACTCAGCCGCCCAGTCGCCGCCCGCTCCCAGAAGATCCGCGGCAAATTCCCATTGAATATCAATAACGTACTGAGGTGAGCATCATGTCGCGTACTCGGGTCCACCGACCAGGACGGCGTTGTGCGCGACTTCGGTGAACTCGCCCTCGGCCAACTGGTGGATCAGCTTGCGGTCCACCGGCGACACGGTGAAGTCGAAGCCCGCCAGGTCACGATGCACCGGGAACTTCGCCGCATGCATCTGGTGACTCACCGAACGCATCGACCGCTCCGTGCTCTCTGCCTGCAGAAGGTGCTCCAGCAGCCAGCGCGAATTCTCGGTGTCCGCGTTGGCGCCTGCTCGACCAGATCGCCCCAAACGCAAGCCATGCACGATGGCCAGTTGTTGGAGCAGTTGCTCTGGAAAGTGGCACAGCGTGGCGAAGCGATCCGTCCGACCGACCTGGTAGACATCTGTCCGTTGGACTGGGGGCGGCAGAGGCGCAATCGCGCCTTGCACGTCCTATACGAGTCGGGGCGCGCCCGGCGCGAACACTGAAGGAAAATCGAGTACGTTCAACTATCGTCGATGCCGCAGCCGCACATGGTTCTCGCCGGGCATGCGTCGGGAAAGACGATCGCCAAGGCATGAGTTCTTTTGCTCGTGCGCTCCCGCTTGACGGCGCCTCCTAGTCGACGATCCAGCAAACCCGGCCATCACTTCAAGACGCTCTCTCAGCACCTGCAGCCCTGCCTCCATCGCGCGAGCCTGCACGGGACAGCTTGAGGCGGAAGAAGCAAATCGGCCAGCACGAGATCAATTGCGTCGGTGACTACCTCCATCAACGCGGCTGCTGGCTCGCCAATAAAGTGCGCTTGGGCAGGGCTACCGCCGACACCGAGATGGAGGCCAAGAACCCACGCAAATTTACAAGCGAACGCGTCGCAGGATCTTATCATGAGGAGATACGCGTGGCCGTCGAAGCTATGATGTCGCGCCCGTCTCTCGACGGGCATGCCAATGCAAAACATCCGACACCTTCTTCTGCTGGCTTGCGTCCTTTCCAGCGCAGGCACACTCGACAGCAGAGCAGCCTGCTTCCGCCGGCAGCGCAGAAGTGTCTTCCGTCCGTTCACGAGGGCATCGTGGATAACCGGATGCTGAGATCCAAGCTGGCAAAAGGCTGGCTGCCAAAGAGGCAGGCCACGGCGTGAAGCTCGAATCGGTACGCATTCCGCGTCGCTTGCAGGCCTCGGATCTCGGCGAAGGCGATGTCTTCGATGTCCGGATCGTGGATCGGCATGTCAGCGCGATAGCGCCCGCCGTCGATCCGGTGGCGCGCGGCACGCTCATCAGCTGTACGGTCGATGCACATGCGCACATCGACAAGAACTACACGGTGCGCGAGGTGGGTGCGGCCGAGGGTGACCTGTTCGCCGCCATCCAACGGATGCGCGAACATGCCGCGCGCTGGACACGCGAGGCGTTCGACGCGCGCATGGAGCGCGCCGTGGGCGAGGCGTGGCAGTGCGGCACCCGCGCGCTGCGCACGCATCTGGACTGGGTCGAGCCGAACGCGCCTGTGTCGCTGTATGCCTTCGAGCAGTTGCGCGAGCGATGGAGCGGCCGCGTGGAACTGCAATTCGTCTCGCTCACCCCGCTGGACCTGTTTGCCGATTCGGCGGCGGGCGACCGCATCGCGCAAGCCGTTCAGCACGCGGGCGGCGTCATGGGCGCCTTCGTTTATCGCAATGAAGGTCTGGTGCACAAGCTCGGAAGGGTCTTCGACCTTGCGCAGCAATACGGCCTGGCGCTCGACTTCCATGTCGACGAAGGCCTGGACGCGAATGCGACCGGGCTGCGCACCATCGCGCAACTGGCGCTCGCGCGCCATGAGCGCCGGCGCATCAGCTGCGGGCACGCGTGCTCGCTCGCGACACAGGACGATGCACAGGCCGGGCGCACGCTCGATTTGTGCGCGCAGGCCTGCATCGATCTCATCGCCCTGCCAAGCACCAACCTCTACCTGCAGGGCGAGTGGCATCGCACGCCGGTGGCGCGTGGCATCACCCGCATCCGCGAAGCCGCATTGCGAAGCATGCGCGCCAGCCTTGCCACCGACAACGTGCAAGACGCCTTCTATCCCTATGGCAGCTACGATCTGGTCGAGACCTTCGGGCTCGGCGTGCAGATGGCGCACCTTGCACCGGCAACCGATTGGCTCGACGCGATCACCGTGAGCCCGGCGACGGCGCTGGGGCTCGCCTGGGACGGACGCATCGCGCCGGGCTGTCCTGCCGACCTCGTGCTGCTCGCCGCCACCGACGAGTACGAGTTGCTGGACGCGCGCGGCCGCCGCCGCACGGTGATCCGCAACGGAACAGTGCTGGAGATTGAACAATGAGCATGGGCAAGCCGATGGCCAACTACGCGGCGGCCAAGCGAGTGGGGGATTTCGTCTTCATGAGCGGCGTGGTCGCGCTCGATCCGGCCACCCGGCGCGCGGTAGCCGGCTACGACGACATCCCCGACATCGCGCGCACTGCGATCCAAGGCCTCGGCTATGCGACCGGACAGTTGTCCGTCGACGTGTTCGAGGCGCCCATCGTCGCGCAAAGCTGGTTCGTGCTGGAGCGAATCCGTACGCTGGCGGTTGAATACGGCGGCACGATGGAAAACGTGGTCAAGCTGGTCCAGTATTTCCGTCACCTGCACCACTACGCACCGTACAACCGGGTGCGCGGGCTGTTCTATCCGGGCGAACCGCCGGTGAGTACGGTGGTCGAGGTGTCGCGCTTCCTGCCGGGCGACGAGGTGCTCGTCGAGGTCGAGGCGACGATGTATCTGCCGCAAGGTTGAGGCTCGCGGCGGCGCGGTCTGTCCGAGTCGGTGCCGCAGGGCTGCAGCCGAAAACCGAACTGTTCGATGTACGCACCATGCAGCAGGAAGCCGGTCACCGCGCGATCAAGTACTCGCGTTTCCCGTGCGTCGCCGAGCTCATTTGCAACTCCATTTCATTTGACCAATCGGTCGGATGAATGCTGCGCGCCTTTCAGATTGTTTCAATGTCGCTGCCTATATTATGGGTAAACCATAATCAATCTTTTTTTACCATATGGATAATTTAGGTTCCTTCCCGATGCAGGAGCCGCTTCATGCCTTCCAATCGCCCGCGCAGCCGCTACTGGTCTGACCTGACCAGCGAGCAGTTCTCTCGGCTCGACCGCGCCAACCTGATCGCGGTGCTGCCCGTAGGCGCCACCGAGCAGCACGGTCCGCACCTTCCGATGTCGACCGACACCGCCACCATCGACGGCATGGTGCGCGCGACGCTGCCGCACCTGCCCGACGACCTGCCCGTGCTGTTCCTGCCGACCATCGCCTACGGCAAGAGCAACGAACACTCCCGATACCCCGGCACGCTGACGGTGTCGGCCTCAACGCTGATCGCGCAGTGGAAAGACATCGGCGCCTGCGTCGCCCGCGCCGGCGTACGCAAGCTGGTGCTCTACAACAGCCACGGCGGCCAGATGTCGATCATGGACATCGTGGCGCGAGACCTGCGCGAGTCGCACGACATGATGGTGGTGGCCGCCAACTGGTACACGCTGGGGCTGCCCGAAGGCCTGTTCACGGCCCACGAGGGAAAGCACGGCGTGCACGCCGGAGACCTCGAAAGCTCGGTCATGCTGCATTTGACTCCCGACCATGTGCGGTCCGAGAACTTCCGCAATTTCCATTCGCTGACCGACGACATGGCGAAGGAAAATCGCTTCCTGTCGATCACGCCAAGCGGCAAGCTCGGCTGGCAGATGCACGACATCAACCCGGCCGGCGCGGCCGGCGACGCGACCCTGGCCACGGCCGAAAAAGGTCGCGCCGTGCTCGACCATGTCGGGCGCAATTTCGTCCAGCTGCTGCAGGAGGTGCACCGCTTCCCGATCGAGCGCCTGGCGAACGAGCCCGCGTGGCATTGACGGCTTCGGCCCCGGAGTCCGCCATGGAAAGCCTCACGCCATCCACACAACCCCTGGTCAGCCTGCGCCAGGTCAGCAAGCGTTTCGCCAACGGCACGCTCGCGCTGCAGGGCATGTCGCTCGATTGCGGCGAACACGACTTCATCAGCTTCCTCGGCCCGTCGGGCTGCGGCAAGAGCACGGCGTTGCGACTGATCGCCGGCCTCACACGCATCAGCTCGGGCGAGCTGACCTGGTCGCGCGCCGACAGCGCTGCATCGACCAGCGACCGCGAGCTGGGCTTCGTCTTCCAGGAGCCGACACTGATGCCGTGGGCCAAGGTCTTCGACAACGTCTGGCTGCCGCTCAAGCTGACCGGCATGAGCCGCGACGCCGCGGCGCCCGTGGTCGCACAGGCGCTCGAGATGGTCGGTCTTTCGCGCTTCGCCGACGTCTACCCGCGCGAATTGTCGGGCGGCATGAAGATGCGGGTGTCGATCGCCCGGGCGCTGGTCACGCGGCCGCGCCTGTTGCTGATGGACGAGCCTTTCGCGGCGCTCGACGAGATGACGCGGATCAAGCTCAACAACGACCTGCTGGCGATCTGGCGCGAGCACCGCTTCTCGGTGATCTTCGTGACGCACAGTGTCTACGAGTCGGTCTACCTGTCGAACCGCATCGTCGTGATGGCGCCCCGCCCGGGCCGCGTGGTCGACGAGATCCGCATCGACGAGCCCTATCCGCGCGGCGAAGCCTTCCGCACATCCACCGGCTACAACGCGCACTGCACCGCGGTGTCGCAATCCCTGCACGGAGCCCTCCATGGCGTCGACATCGATCACTGACAACACGGCGCTGGCCGCGCTCGGCGAGGCACCATCGGCCGCCGAACTGCAACGCCGCGACGACCGCCTGCGACGGCGCGAGTCGACGCTGCGCACCGCAGTGCCCGTCGCGGTGGTAATCGGCCTGCTGCTGATGTGGGAGTTGGTGGTGCGGATCAACAACGTGCCGCATTACATCATCCCCGCGCCGTCGCTGATCCTCACGACGCTGGTCGACAACTGGGACACGCTGTCGAGCGCGCTGTGGTTCACGGTCAAGCTCACGCTGCTGTCGCTGGCCGCGGCGATCGTCGGCGGCGTGCTGCTGGCGATCGCCTTCGCGCTCTTCAAGTGGGTCGAGATTGGGCTGTTTCCGATCGCGGTGATCCTGCAGGTGACGCCGATCATCGCGATTGCGCCGCTGATTCTGATCTACGTGTCGAGCACCACGGCCGCACTGCTGCTGTGCGCCTGGATCGTGGCCTTCTTCCCGATCCTGTCGAACACCGTCATCGGCCTCAAGAGCGCCGACAGCAACCTGCGCGACCTGTTCCAGCTCTACAAGGCCTCGCCCTGGCAGACCTTCCGCCATCTGCTGGCGCCGAGCGCGCTGCCCTACTTCATGGCGGGACTCAAGATCGCCGGCGGCCTGAGCCTGGTCGGCGCGGTGGTGGCGGAGTTCACGGCCGGCACCGCGGGCCGCGAGACCGGGCTGGCCTCGCGCATCCTCGAGTCGAGCTTCCGGACCGAGATCCCGATGATGTTCGCGGCGCTGCTGCTGGTGTCCCTGCTCGGCATCGTGATCTTCATCGTGTTTGCCGCGCTGTCGCGCGCCGTGCTGGGCCACTGGCACGAAAGCGAGATGCGGAGGGAGCGATGAGCGCAGTGCCGAAACCGCTGCAGCAGCCCGCCGCCGTCGACTGGGACGCCGTCCGGCGCGAGCTGCACGGCCTCAACGTGATCGCCGCGCCGAACCAGCGCAAGCAGCTCTCGAAGGACTTCTACTGGTACAGCCCGATCCTCACCGAGCAGCTCGCGGGTTGCGTCGCCGACCTGGTGATCAAGGTGTCGACCGAGGACGACGTGCGGCAGGCTGCCGCCGTGGCCGCCAGATGGAAACTGCCGCTGACGGTGCGCGCGGGCGGCACCGGCAACTACGGCCAATGCGTCCCGCTCGAGGGCGGCTTGGTGCTCGACGTGACGCCGATGAGCCGCGTGCTCGATGTCGGCGACGGCAGCGTGCGGGTCCAGGCCGGCGCGCGCATGCACGACATCGAGCTCGCCGTGGCCGAGACCGGGCAGGCGCTGCGCATGTGGCCCTCGACCTGGCACGTGGCCTCGATCGGCGGCTTCATCGCCGGCGGATTCGGCGGCATCGGATCGATCCGCCACGGCATCCTGCGCGATCCGGGCAACCTGCTGCGGGCGCGCATCATGACCGTCGAGCGCGAGCCGCGTGTGATCGAACTGCAGGGCGACGAGATCCAGCAGGTGCACCACGCCTATGGCACCAACGGCATCCTGACCGAGGTCGAGGTGGCGCTGAGCCCAGCCGTCGACTGGGAGCATTGCATCGCGCTATTCGACAGCTACCGGCGCGTGATGGATTTCGGAATCGCCGCAAGCACGCCGGCGCTGGAGCTGTTCCTGCTGTCGGCCGTCGACGCGCGCTTCTCACCCTACTACGCCAACCTTGGCGCGCACTTTCCGCCGGACCAGCATGCGATGTTCGCGATGGTCGCGCCCGCTTCGATGCCGGCCTTCCGCGCGCTGGTCGCCGAGCATGGCGGCACGGTGTCGCTCGAGGGCACCGAGGCCGAGCTGCACGCCGCCGGCCTGCCGCCGGCCTACGAATGCGCCTACAACCACACGACACTGCAGGCGCTCAAGGTCGACCGCAGCTGGACCTATCTGCAGGTGGCCTATGCACAGCCCTTCGACCCCGCGGTGGTCGACCGCCACATCGCGATCTTCGGGGACGACGTGCTGCAGCACCACGAGTTCGCGCGCGCCGGTGGCGAGTACGGCACCTTCTCGATCCTGCTGGTGCGCTGGAAGGGCGAGGCCCACCAGTACGAGCTGATCCGCGAGATCGAGTCGCAGGGCGGCTGCCAGGTCTTTAACCCGCATGTCGTGACGATCGAGGACGGCGGCATGAAGACCATCGACACGCAGCAGATCGACTTCAAGAAGCGCAGCGACCCGATGGGCCTGATGAACCCCGGCAAGACGCGCGGCTGGCACCCCGACATGGCGCGCGACGCCTGAACCTTCACCACCGAGACACAACCCGAGGACCCACGATGCAAACCGAATCCCGCTTCATCGCCCGCCGCCTGATCGCCACCCTGCTTGCCGGCACCGCCCTGGCGGCCTTCGCGCAGGACAAGGTCACGATCGCCACCAACTGGCGCGCCCAGCCCGGCCACGGCGGCTTCTACCAGGCGCTGGCCGATGGCACCTACAAGAAGTACGGCCTCGACGTCGAGATCCAGCAAGGCGGGCCGCAGGTCAACAACCGGCCGATGCTGCCGGCCGGAAAGATCGACTTCCTGATGACCGGCAACATGCTGATGGCCTTCGACAACATCAAGCAGAAGGTGCCGACGGTGGTGGTTGCGGCCTATTTTCAGAAAGATCCGCAGGCCATCATCGCCCACCCGGGGCAGGGCTTCGAGAAGTTCTCCGACCTCGCCAAGGCCAAGACCGTGCTGCTCGCCAAGGACGGCCAGATCAGCTATTGGCAGTGGATGAAGAAGGCCTACGGCATGCGCGACGAGCAGGTGCGCCCCTACAACTTCAGCCTCTCGCAGTTCCTGGCCGACAAGCAGTCGGTGCAGCAGGCCTACGCGACCTCGGAGCCGCTGGCGGTCGAGAAGCAGGCCGGCTTCATGCCGGTGGTACTGTCTCTGGCCGACGCCGGCTGGTCGACCTACGGCATGGTGGTCGAAACCCGGCAGGACCTCGTCAAGACCAAACCCGACCTGGTGAAGCGCTTCGTGGAAGCCACCAACATCGGCTACTACAACTATCTCTACGGCGACCGCAAGGCAGCGGATGCGATGATCCAGAAGATCAATCCGGACATCAGCGATGACTACATCGAGAAGTCGATGCCGATCCTGCGCGCCCACATCGACGTCGGCGACGCGACTACCCAAGGCATCGGCGCGATGAGCGACGAGCGCATGAAGGACTTCTACGACAAAGCAGTGTCGGCCGGGCTCTACAAGCCGACCGACTTCAACTACCGCGACGCCTACACCAGGCAGTTCGTCAACAAGGGCGTCGGCATCGACATCCGCAAGGCGGCCGCGAAGTAACGGCACCGACGATGACCGAGCGCACTCTCACCGTCCGGGTCGCGCGCATCGCGCGCCAGACGCCGGAGATCCTTTCCTTCGAGCTGGTGCATCCGGCCGGTCGGGCGTTGCCCGGCTACCAGGCCGGCGCGCACATCGATGTCCACATGCCCGGCGGCTTCTCGCGCCAGTACTCGCTCGCCTGCGACGCCGGCGCCGGGGGCCGCGAAGCCTCGCGCTACCTGATCGGCGTCAAGCGCGAGGCCGCGAGCCGCGGCGGCTCGGCCTCGATGCACGGCCGCGTCCGCGAAGGCGACCTGCTGCCGATCAGCTCGCCGCGCAACAGCTTTCCGATCCGCAGCGAGGCGCGCCGCCACCTGCTGCTGGCCGGGGGCGTCGGCATGACGCCGCTGCTCGCGATGGCGCAGACGCTGGCACGCGCCAGCGCCGACTTCATGCTGTACCTGTTCGTTCGCAGCGAAGAGCACCTGGCCTTTGCCGAGGCGCTGCGCGATCCGCTGCTGGCGTCGCGCGTGCGCCTGCATTTCGATGCCGGCGACGCATCACGGAAGATCGATATTCGGCGGCTGCTCGCGGTGCGCGAAGCCGACACGCAGTTGTACGTGTGCGGGCCCGGCGGATTCATGCAGGCCGTGCGCGACGCCGCCGCGCACTGGCCCGAGGACGCGGTGCACACCGAATACTTCGCAGCCCCTGCCGATGCCGCGGGCGTCACCGGCAAGCCCTTCGTGCTGCGGCTCGCGCAGCGCGGCATCCGCGTGCCGGTGGCCGGCGACCAGAGCGCGGTCGATGCGCTGCATGCGGTCGGCATCGACATCCCGGTCTCCTGCGAGCAGGGCCTGTGCGGCACCTGCGTGGTCGGCGCCGAAGGCGAAGGCGCGGAGCACCGCGACTTCTGCCTCACGGGCAGCGAACGCACGCACAAGGTGGCGCTGTGCTGTTCGCGGGCCCGCGGCGAGGAGTTGGTGATCGATCTCTGAGCCGCCCGCGCGGCACTCTGGCACCATCCGCATCCGATGAGAACAGCACCGAACAACGAGACCCCCGACGCCGTGGATGCGGCGGACGAGCCGCTCGACGCACCCGCCACGCGCGGTCGTGCGCGCAAATACGCGCAGATGCAGGGCCTGATCCACCGCGCCGCGGTCGAGGTCTTCGCGAGCGAAGGCCTGGCCGGCGCGTCGACCCAGGCGATCGCCGACAAGGCCGGCCTGTCGAAAGCGCAGCTACATTACTACATCGAGAGCAAGGAAGCGCTTTACCGCCAGGTGCTGCAGGGCATCATCGACGACTGGATCGGCGTCTTCGGTTTCAGCGACGAGGCCTTCGGGCCACGCAAGGTGCTCGGCGACCTGATCCGGCGCAAGATGATGTTCTCGTTCGAGCACCCGCTGCGCTCGCGGATATTCACGGCCGAGATGATGCGCGGCGCCCCGGTGCTAGGCTCGATGATGAGCCACAGCCAGCAGCGCACCGGACAGGCGGCGGCGGTGATCCAGAACTGGATCGACCAGGGCCTGATGGACCCGGTGGACCCGATGCTGTTCCTGTTCCACCTGTGGGCCGTGACGCAGTTCTATGCCGACCACGCGACCCAGGTGGCGCTGTTCCGCAAGGTCGCCGAGAGCGACGACAAGGACCAACGCTACCTGATCGAGCAGGTGACGGCGTTCATGCTGAAGGGCGCCGGGGTCCGCTAGGACGCGCGACTTCGACAAAGCCGGACGACGCGGTGAGGCATGGCAGCCGGCTTTGTCCGATCAACGGCCATGCCGAGCGCCTTCGATTTCGGCAACGGTCCGCTTCAAGGTGGCAACAATCACAGCCGAAGAGAACGAATTTCAATCGGAGTCCATCACCCGTACGGTTACAACTTTTGTCGCATTTCACCGCGTAGTCTCGATCACGCGCCCGTGGAGCGGCGGCTGTGTCGGCCGCGCATTTATCGCATGGAGCTTGCCGAAGGCGGTGATCTCGCCGCCGGAAGTTCTGGGAAGGACAGCAAGCGCTGCGGAACTCGAGTGCACGGCGCTCGCCGGGCCTTACCATCTGCGGCTGGATGAGGCTCCAGCCTGCAGCCGTGGATGGGCGGATCTGAACGAGGGATGGACCGGTTTGGGCCACAGTTTCTAGACTGGACCGCACCGGCTTTCGAGGAGGCCTATTGGCTTGAGTCAGACCGGGATGGTCTGACTTCTCTTCTGGCTGTTCTGGCTTTCATTATTTCAGCCCCCGCAGGGGCCGCCGGAGGCCCCCCGGTTGGGCCATGTACTCATGGTTCAACCCTCCTGAAGCACTGCCGCTTGGGGCTTGGTTGCGGTCACAGCCTGAGCTTGTCGGCGCCAGTAGTTGGCCTCGGCTTCGGCCGGCGGGATGTAGCCGATGGGCTCAAGCAAGCGGTGGTGGTTGAACCATGAGACCCACTCGAGGGTGGCGAGTTCGACCGCCTCACGCGTCTTCCAGGGGCCGCGCCGGTGGATGATCTCCGCCTTGTACAAGCCGTTGATGGTCTCGGCCAGTGCGTTGTCGTAGCTGTCGCCGGTGCTGCCCACCGAGGGGTCGATACCGGCTTCGGCCAGCCGCTCGCTGTAGCGGATCGACACGTACGAGCCCCTGTCGCTGTGATGCACCAGCGCCCCTTTCTTCTACGCCGGCCCGGCGCGCGCTCGCCACGGCTTGTGGCGCAACCGTGGTGGTCGACCCCGCGGCTGCCTCGCCCTACGAGGCGCTCGCATCTCGTGGCTACACCACCTCGATCGCTGACCATGCGGCAGGCGGGCTGAAGACCATGAAGGGGCTGCGCAGCCTGCCCTTGCCGTGGCACCTGACCCTCGGTGCCCTGAAGGCGCTGGGCGCCACCGCGCCGAAGCGGCCGATCGTGTTCGAGTGCGTCGGCGTTCCCGGCATCATCGACAGGATCATCACCGACGCTCCGCTCAATTCCCGCGTCGTCGTTGCCGGCGTCTGCATGACGCCGGACCGGTTCCGCCCGGTGATGGCGATCAACAAGGAAATCGATCTGCGCTTCGTCATGGGCTATGACCCGCTGGAGTTTCGCGACACCTTGCGGATGCTGGCCGACGGCAAGATCGACGCGTCGCCTCTTGTCACTGGCACTGTCGGGCTCCATGGTGTCGCCGGCGCATTCGATGCCCTTGCCGCGCCGGACAAGCATGCAAAGATCGTCATCGATCCCCGCAGCGCCGCGGTGCTGTAGCCGCAGCGTGACCGAGGCGCATCCAGCCGGTGCGGCTTTCTACTTTCTCAGCGCAGCGAGAGCGCGTGTCCACCGGTGCAGCTCGTCGAGCATCGTCTTTGCGGAAGCGGTGTGCAGGTCGCTCGGCAAGAACACGCCCTCGGCGCCTATGTGCTGGTTGAAATGCGGCACCACGACCGCCTCCGGAATCGGCACCAGCTTGAGCGTGCTCAGCAGTTGCTTGGTCGCCTGGACGCCACGGATGCCGCCGGAGACTCCGCCGTAGCTGACGAAGCCGACCGGCTTGTAGTGCCACTCGCCGACCAGGTAATTCATCGCGTTGATCAGCGCGCCGGGCGGCCCGTGGTTGTACTCCGGCATGACGAACAGGAACGCGTCCGCCGTTGACACCGATGCGCTCCACGCGCGCGTATGAGCGTGGTGGTACTTCTGGAGGCGCGGATGTTCCGGCTCGTCGAATACAGGGAGCGCGAAGTCCGCCAGTTCGACCAGCGTCGAATCGAAGCTGGCATGCGCCTGCGCGAACGCATGGGCCCAGCCAGCGATCGCCGGCCCGATGCGGCCGGGGCGCGTGCTGCAGACCAGCGTGTGAAGCCTGGGCTTCATCGAGGTTTGCGCTTCAGAAGGCATGGCGGATACCGAGGTCGTAGCCAGTGGCGACGCCCGGTGTATAGGTCGCGTTGTTGAGGAACGCAGGCCCGCCGTTGATGGTCAGGGCGGCGCCGTTCTTGTTGCTGATGCGGGCGACCGTCGCATAGAGCGCGGTGCGCTTCGAAAGGTTGTGCACATAGCCGAGCGCGACCTTGCTCGACTTGGGGTTGGGCAGTGCGGCCGTGTGCATGTCGTAGCGGACCTCCGAGTACGCGCCACGGATCAGGCCGACGCCGACAGTGACCGTGAAGCCCACGAGGTAGCCGTCGAGATTGATGTCGGGTGTGCCGCCGCCGATCGGCCTGATCGCGTAGTCGCGCACGCGCTGCTCATGCGACAGTTCGCCGAACAGCTTCAACACCCCGAAGTCGTAGCTCGCGCCCACGTTTGCCGTCTTGGTGGTGTCGGTGGTGCCGGCATAGAAGTTGTCGCCGGTCGTGTCCTCGGCGTAGGCTGCGGCAACGTCGAGCGATCCGTTCGCATAGCCGAAGCGGCCGCCGACGTAGCGACCCGCGCGCGTCGCCGCGACAGTGCCGGGATTCAGCGTGCCCGCAGCGTTGACGCCGGGCGGCGTCACGGTGCCCGGGTCGTACTTGACGTTCTCGTGAAAGCTGTACATCAGCTGCCCGTACCAGCCGCCGAGCGATGACGGCAGGAAATAGCCGATCGAGTTGCTCGCACGCGGGTAGTTGGTGCTGGCCTTGAAGTCACGGCCGGGCGAGGTCGAACCGATGGAGTTGAGCAGGTTGGCACCCACGCCGACCTGCCCCATCGGATCGAACACGCTGTTGGTCCAGTAAGTAGGCGTGTGGTCGCGTCCGAGCCGCACTTCGCCGAACCCGCCCGACAGGCTGACCGTGGAACGGCGCGAGAAGGTTGCGATGCCGCCGCCGTCATCGTTGGTGATCGGGGCCTCCAGCCAGAAGCTGGCGGCCAGGCCACCGCCCAGGTCCTCGGTGCCGCGGAAACCGAGCCGGCTGGTGTTGTAGCCGGAATTGCGCAGCACGAGCTGGCTGATCGTGGCGCTGCGGCCGTACCGGTCCTCGGACTTGTTGGTGAAGCCGCTGATGGCTGCATCGACCACCCCGAACAGGGTGACGGACGACTGCGCGATCGCAGCACCGCCGACGAGCATCAGGCCGAGTCCAACGCCGCCGAGAGGCATTTTTTTCATGGGTGAGGTCTCCAGGTACAGGCGCACTTCTTGATGGCGCGCAGGGGTTCGCACGCCACCGGCGGTGGCATGTCCGAAACATTCGAGGGAGGGGGCCCGGCTTTGCCGGGTTGGCGCTCGCGCTACGTGGCCGCGCCGGCGCCGCGGCCCAACCAGGCGTCGCCTTCGGCGCAAAGACGCGCCAGCGCATCGCTGTGGGGCGTCGGAAGGTCAGTGCCGATGCGGGCACCGCCGTCGGATTGCAGGTAGGCCAGATGGCGATAGCCTTCCGGGTGGCGCGCGAGCCGATCCGGGTCCAGCGTGACCAGCGCGCCTGGCACAAGCGTATCCATCCGGTCCCGCTCGTAGATCGGCACGCGTCGCTGAATGCGCCAACCGTCTGCGTTGGCCAGGAAGTCGTAGAAGCGGCCCTGGCAAGTGACGTCCACTTCGACCCCCTGCAGCTTGCCGCGCACCGTGAGGATCATCCGGGTCTCTGCAATGGCACGATCGCCGTTGATATCGATCGACGAGGTGCCGATGAAGTGCTGCACGCGTGCACCGGCCTTGGCCGCCTCGCGGGAGCGTTCGATGAACTCGGACGCGCTGCCCACGAACCAGGTCGCGTGCATGATTGCGTCGGGTGCGAAGAGCGCCTGCAGTTCGTTCCATCGACCCGCGTCGCGCGCGAGCCCCCAGTCTTGCGCCACGCGCGCGATCTCGGCACGCGCCATCAGCAGGCGGAGTGCATCGCGCTCCGCGGGAGTCAGTTCAAGCTTGTCCATGTGATGTGTCGTCGGATTGGTGCAGGGCTCAGTCGAGCGTGGTGCCGGACTGCTTGATGGTCTTGGTCCAACGCGCGTATTCGGCGTTGATGAAGGCTTCCGTCGCGGCTTGATCGAGGTTCATGACCTCGATGCCCAGCGGCTCCAGCCGGCGAGCCAGTTCTCCGCTTTGCACGGCGGCGCGCAAGGCCACGCGCAGTTGTTCGAGCACCTGGGGCGGCACGCCGCGTTGTGCGAACAGACCGAACCAGGTACCCATCTGCAGTTGCGGCAGGCCAAGCTCGGCGGCTGTCGGAATCGCAGGCAGAGAGGGGTTGCGCTTCTCGCTGGTCAGGAGGATGGCCTTGATGCGCTTGGCGTCGACCTGGGGCTTGGCCGTGGTGAGAGTGTCCAGAAAGAGATCCACCCGGCCGGCGATCAGATCCTGGTACGCCGGCGCTGCCGCCTTGTAGGAGACCTGAGTGATCTTCGTGCCCGTCGACTTGGCGAACAGCGTCGCCATAACTTCCTGTCCGCTGCCCGGTCCGGATGTGGCGATGGTCAGCCGATCGGGGTGGGCGCGAAGTTCGGCAAGCAGTTCCTTGAGGTCGTTCTGGGGCAGGTCGGCTCTTGCCACCAACAGGTACGGATAGCGCGCAACCAGCCCGATCGGAACGAAGTCCTTGGGGTCGTAAGGAAGCTTCTTGTAGAGCGCGGCGTTGAAGACCAGATTGCTCAGGCCGCCGACCAGCAGCGTGTAGCCGTCCGGGGGTGCCACGGCTGCCGCCTGGGTACCGATCAGCGTTCCGGAGCCGGCGCGGTTCTCGACGATGAACGATGCGCCCATCTGTCGGCTGAGAACGTCCGCCAGCATCCGACCCGTGAGGTCGTAGCCACCGCCCGGACCGGAGGGCGCGATGATCGTGATGGGCTTGCTGGGGTAGTCGGCCGCATGCAGGTCCAGGGCGGTGCCGAGCGCGGCGAAGGTGAGTGTGGCGGCTAGCAGTTTGCGGCGGTTCATTTCATGTGTCTCCGGAATCGTTGTATCGCTTCATGCCGGTCGCTGCGACTGCCGCGGCGCCGACGCTAGCCTGGATGCAGCGAAGTCTATGAAGACGCTCCAATTCCCATAAGATGGCAGAGTTGTTCTACTGATCAGCTTCAGCTATCACCATGAAATTCAACCAGTTGGAGGCAGTGACCGCGGTGGCCGAGCAGGGAAGCCTCCGGGCTGCGGCGCGGCATCTCGGTATGTCGCAACCTGCGCTGACGCGCAGCATCGGCGAGCTCGAGCGCGAACTGGGCGCGACCTTGTTCGAGCGGCGCGCGAGAGGCATGACGCCTACGCCCGTGGGCGAGGTGTTCATACGGCGCGCAAAGGTGATCGGCAGCGAGGCACGCCGGGCACAGGAGGAAGTCAGCCAGTTCCTCGGTGGCGACCAAGGCGACGTCGAGGTCTGCCTGTCGATCGTCGCGCACATGACGCTGCTGCCGAACGCGCTGCCGCAGTTCCAGAAGCGCTACGCGCGAACGCGGCTGCGCATCGTCGAAGGAGCGTTCCCTGCGGCGGAACCCCGGCTGCGCGATGGCAGCATGGACTTCTACATTGGACCGTCGCCCGACCGCGCGCCGTCGCGCGAATTCGCGGTCGAGAAGATGTTCGACAACACTCGCGCCGTTTTCGCGCGGCGCGGGCATCCGCGTGCCAAGGCGCGCTCGCTGGCAGAACTGACGGACGAGGTGTGGGCGACCACGGGCATCACGAGCAGAGCCGAGAGCGAGTTCGCGCAATTGTTCGCCCGGCACAAGTTGCAGCCGCCCCAAACGACCATTCAAGCGGATTCGATGCTGAGCCTGATGACGACGCTGATGTCCTCCGATGCGCTGGCGATCACGCTGCGTCAATACAGCGAGTTTCCACTGACGCGCAACGCGCTTCAGGTGATCGACGTCAAGGAAGCTCTGCCGGCGCCGAGCATCGTCCTCATCCGCCGCAGCGCCCTGCCGCTGACGCCGGCCGCTGAATACCTGGCCGACATGTTTCGCCGCGCCGCCGTGCACTACGCGCGACGCTGACGACCGGGCGAAGGCGAAGCGATCGCAAGCTGAATGCCGGGCGCGTGATCAGATTCAGCTATCGACCACCTTCTTTTGCCATCTTCCGTCGCTCTATTCCCGAACCTACAGTTCGCTGCATCACCAATGCAGGAGACCCGAGGAATGACAGCGCAAGCATCAGAGATTGAACGACAAGGGCTGCAGGAGACCGTGCCCACGCCAGTACCCATCCTTTCGACCTTGGAGCTGCCGCGCACCGTGTTCGCGGCGGGCGCTTTGTCGACGCTGCGGGACGAACTCACGGCACTCGGTGTCGCGCGGCCGCTGCTCGTCACGGACAAGGGCGTGGTGGCGGTGGGTATCGCGGCCAAGGCGATCGCAGCTTGGGGCGACGCTGCCTCGATAACGGTCTTCGATGGCGTCACCGAGAACCCCCTCTTCGCGGACGTGGACAGTGGTGCGGCCTTGTATCGCCAGCACCGCTGCGACGGCGTGGTGGCGTTGGGCGGCGGCTCCGTCATAGACACTGCAAAGATCGTCGCGCTGCTGGCGACGAACCAGGGACGCGGGGCCGACTACCTCGGCGTGCGCAATGCTGCGCACCGCGCGGCTGCGCCCTTGCTCGTCGTTCCCACGACCGCAGGCACCGGAAGCGAAGCCTCGCCATCCGCCGGCATCCATCCGGACGCAAGCACCGCATCGGTGGGCATGAACTCGCGTCATCTCGTTCCGCGGGTGGTGATCCTGGATCCGCAACTGACACGCAGCCTGCCGCGGGGACTCACCGCGGCCACGGGCATCGATGCGTTGAGTCACTGCATCGAGGGCTACCTCTCGCGCAAGAGCGTGCCGCTGGGTGACGCCATCGCACTCGACGGTATCGCACACGTGGCGCAGCACCTTCGGCGTACCGTCGCGGACGGCGCAGACGCGGATGGACGAGGCGGAATGATGCTCGCCGCGTTCGCCGGCGGCGTGTCGATCGGTATGGGCCTCGGGCCGGCCCATGCGGTGGCGATCTCGTGCAGCGACCAGGGATTTCCGCATGGCATCCTGAGCGGTATCGGCCTGGTGGCGACACTTGATGTCACGCAGCCTCGCGTGCCCGAACGCGCAAGCGCCGTGGCCCGGGCGCTTGGCCTCGCGCCTGGGGTTTCGCTTTCGGAGGGCGTCGCTTCGCTGATGCGGGACGTCGGATTGCCGACGACGCTCGCGGAACTGGGGTACGTTGCAACGGACGTGGACGCGCTGGCCCAGACTGCGCATTCAAGTCACTTCAACCTGTTCGCGCCCGTTCATCCTTCCGTCTCCGAGTACGCCGCGTTGCTCGGTCGCTCGCTGGCGCAGCATTAGACGAGACCTTGTTGCCGCACAGCGAGGCCCGTTGACGCAGCGCGTGGGGAGCGGCCGGTCGCGCTGCGCCGATCGCCTCTCCCCCGATCAGTCGACCGAGACCTTGACGTGCTTGAGTACTTCGGCGTAGCGCGCGCGATCCGCTTGCATCAGGTCCGCCACCTGTTGCGCAGGGCCGGGGCTTGCCACGAAGCCGAAGGTCGCCAGGCGCTCCTTCGCCTCGGGCTGCGAGAGCGCCTCGTTGACGCCCTTGTTGATCGCATCCGCCGTGGCGGTGGGCGTGCCACGCGGCGCCATCAGGCCGACCCACGACAGTGAGCTGACGCCCTTGGGCCCGCCCGCCTCCTCGAGCGTGGGCACCTCCGGCAGTGCCGGCGAGCGAGCGGCGTCCGCCACCGCCAGGAAACGCAGTTTACCCGCGCGCGCGAGGGGCCCGGCGGTGGCGATGCTGGCGTAAGCCCAGTCAACCTCGCCGGTCGACATTGCCGCATAGAGCTGCGACGTCTCCTTGTAGGGCACGTGCATCATCTCGACGCCCAATGCATGCGCAAGGCGGGCCGAGCCCAGGTGGATCGGCCCGCCCACCGCGTTCGAGCCGTAGCTCAGCACGGTGGACTTGCTGCCGGCCGCCTGAAGAAGATCCTTGAGCGTCTTGTAGGGACTGTTCGCGCCCACAGCGACGAAGAAGGCAGTCTTGTAGAGCAGCGCCACCGGCACCAAGTCCTTCTCGGGCTCGTAGGCCAGCTTCTTGAAGATCAGCGGGTTGATCGCCAGGTTGCCGACGTCGGCCACGACGAGATCGTTGCCGGTCGGCGGCGCACCTTTCACCGCATTGATCGCGACCACGCCCGCACCGCCCGGCTTCGGGTCGACGACGACGGGGCGATCCCATTTCGCCTGCAGCCTCTCCGCCACCACGCGCGCGATGGTGTCCGGGCCGCTGCCGGCCGGCAGCGTACTGGTGATGCGCACCGGACCTGCGCTCAGGCCCGCGGGCGCCTGGGCGTGCGCCAGTGGCGAGAGCGCGAGGGCGGCGAGAGTGGCTGCGGTGGCCACGATGATTCTTCTGTTCATGCGTTGTCTCCTGCGGGGGCCATGCGGCTCAGGCTTCGTCGACGATCGAGTTGCGAAGAACGCCGAGGCCCTCGATCTCCACTTCGCACACGTCGCCCGGCTTCATCCAGACTTGCGGCTTGCGCGCCAGGCCCACGCCCGAGGGCGTGCCCGTGATGATGATGTCGCCGGGTTGCAGCGCCATCGCTTCGGAGCATGCCGACACCAGCGTGGCCACGTCGAAGATCATGTCGCGCGTGTTGGCGTCCTGCAGCACCTTGCCATTGAGTCGGCAGGTGAGTTGAAGGCCCGATGCACCGGCAGGCACTTCGTCGGCGGTGACGAACTCCGGGCCGAAGGAGCCGCTGTTGTCGAAGTTCTTGCCCAGCGTCCACTGGTTGGTGCGCAACTGGTAGTCGCGGATCGAGCCGTCGTTGAACAGCGAGTAACCGGCCACGTGATCGAGCGCCTCTTCCTTCGGGATGTAGCGCCCGCCCTTGCCGATCACCGCGACCAGTTCGGCCTCGTAGTCGAACTGCGTCGACACCTTGGGACGTTGCAGCGGCTCCTCGTGGCCGACCCACGAAGACACGTAGCGCTGGAACACCACCGGGTGCTTCGGCGGATCGAAGTTGCTTTCCGCGGCATGGTCGATGTAGTTCAGGCCGATGGCGAAGGCCTTGGCCGGGTTGAGCACCGGCGGCAGGTACTGGAGGCCGGCGATGGGGCGGCGCACGGTGGCACTTGCAATCGCGTCGCGCGCGGCCTGCATCCCGGCTTCGCCCTGGCGCAGCAGCTCGTCGAGCGATGCGGGCAGCCCGAGGGCGGTGAGGTCGACCAGTTCCTGGCCGATGCGGGCGCCCAGCGCCGGCTGGCCCTGGTCGTTGGTGAATGCGATGAATCTCATGAGGGGGCTCCTGGAACGGGTTCGTGGTTGGTGATGAAGTCGCCGGGGACCGGCGGCCCCCAGACGTAGAGCGAGTCGTGCGGCGGATGGTCGGCCGCGGGCCATTCGAGGTCGTGAGGCACGAAGTCGATGTCGTGCGAGTACTCGGCAAAGCTGCCCCAGGGATCGCGCACGTAGTGGAAGTAGTTCGAGCCCAGCACGTGGCGACCCACGCCCCAGCCCTGGTCGTGGCCGGCAGCGCGCATCTGCTCGGCGCCGCTGCCGACCTCGTCGATGCTGCCGACGTCCCAACTCGAATGGTGCAGGCCCGGCGCATGCGATTTCGCGAACGCCACCAGGTGGTGGTCGCTGCCGTGCGGCCCATGCATGAACGCGATCACATCGCCCGAATGGTCGGACATGCGAAGGCCCAGCACCCTGGACGAGAACTCGACCATGCGCTGCACGTCGGGCGTGAAGAACAACGCGTGCGAAAGATGGCGGGGGCGCACCTGCCGCACGACGCTGCGTGTCGGCGCGGCGCCCTGCCCTGGCGCGGCATCGCTGCGTGCCGTGGCCTGCGATTTCTCACTCGGCGAGACCTTCGGAGCGACGACCAGTTGCAGCGGCGTGCCGTCCGGGTTGCGCAGCCACAGGCCGCCGCCTTTGGACAGCCGGTGCGCGGGGCCGGCGATGCCATGGCGATCGATGCGCTCGCGCCATGCAGGCAGGTCGGCCTCGTCGATGCCGTAGCTCAGGTATTCGAGGCGCTTGGCTGCGCCGCTTTCGAAGACCGAGCCCCAGGCGTGCGGATGGCCCCAGGTGTGGAGGTCGATGCGATCGGCGATGCGCCGGACATCGAGCCCGAAGGCAAGGTAGAAGCGCTCGGCTTCGTCGAGGTCGGGCACCGAGAACACGAAGCGGTTCAGCGAATGGACGGCGACGACGCCGGCGCGGCGATGCAGGTGGGGTTCGGTCATCGGGGCGTTCCTTCAGCCGGCTTGGCCGGCGACGTGCTTCAACAGGGCTTGATCCTCGACGGGCCACGCATCCGCGCGCCATGCCACGTGCTGATCGGGGCGGATCAACGTGTAGCGCGCGCCGTACAACTGCTTGAGCACGCGCTCCTGCGGCTGGGTCACGGTCAGTGGAATGCCCGCCGCGCGGGCCGCCTTCTGCGCCTGCGCGAGTGCTGCCGCGTCTGCGTCGTGCGAGGCCAGCAGCGTGAAGCCGCGACCGAACTGGTCATACAGCGAGCTGCCGTCGTGCAGCCAGGCATGCGGCGCCAGCGCCCCGGGTCGGGCGGTCGGCACGTAATTGAGGAAGTCGTGCGCGGGCGCCTCGGTGCCGTCCGGCACGATCACCGGCGAGCCGTCGTAGCGGTAGCCGAGCACCACGCCCAGCGTGTTGAACTCGCGCAACTTGGCGACCTCGATGCGCTTGCCGACTTCGCTGCGCATCCGTGTGCCGGCATCGCTCGCATCTTCCAGGCCTTCCTGCCAGAGCTGGTTGCCCAGCACCGAATGATTGGCCACCGCCTCGTCCATGACGGAGTCGTGCACCGGCCGGCGTTCCTGCTCGTAGCTGTCGAGCAGTGCCTGCCCGCCCCAGCCCTGCAGCACGGCCGCGATCTTCCAGCCCAGGTCGACACCGTCGGCCACGCCCATGTTCATGCCATAGCCGCCGAAGGGCGGGTGCAGGTGGCAGGCGTCGCCGATGAGGAAGGCGCGCCGGTCGCTGTACTTGTCGGCGATGAGGCGGCTCGCGACCCATTCGTCGGTGCTCAGCACCTCGATCTCCTGGTCGGCCAGGCCGGTGGCCTTGCGGATCAGCGCGGCCGCTTCGTCGTTGTCGAGCTTCTGGTCCTGGGTCATTTGCGTGGGCATGAAGAACCACTTGTCGCCACTGTCCATCGGCCCGATCAGGCTCGGCGCGTCGCCGTTGATCTGCCAGTACATGATGGCCGGGCCATGCGCGTGGGCCTGCGCCAGGCCCGGCGCGCGGAACACCACGTTGTAGTTGCGCGAGAGCCCGTAGGTGCCGTGCATCCTGGCGCCGATGGCGGTGCGCACCGTGCTGCGCGCACCGTCGGCGCCGACGAGGTAGTTGCATGCGACTTCGAAGCTCGTTCCGTCCAAGAGGTTCTTCAACTGCGCCACTACGCCGTCGTCGTCCGGCGTGAAGCTCAGCAAATCGGTGCTGAAGCGCAGTTCCACGCAAGGCAGCGTTTGCACATGCGCCCGCATGACTTCTTCCACCGAATACTGTGGAATCCACTGCGCATGCTCGGAGTACAGGGGGTTCTTGCCCGGCGCGCAGTACATCGCGTTCTCGATGCGCGCGAGGGCCGGGCCATTCAGGCGGGTGCAGAAGACGATGTTCGACGGGTAGTCGACCCCCAGCGGCGACGCGGCGCGCAGCTTGTCGGCAATGCCCCAGCGGCGCAGGTGCTCGCGGGTGCGCACGTTCGTCGTCTTGGCGCGGGGCGCATAGCCGACGCGGTCGTTGCGCTCGATGAGCAGGCAGGGGATGTCGCGCTGGCCGAGTTCGATGGCCAGCGCCAGGCCGGCCGGGCCGGCGCCGACGATCAGGACTTGCGGCTGCGTCTTTGTTTCCAGGTTCATTCTTGTCTCCTTCGCCGTGGACATTGGGCATCCACGGCCGCTGTTGGGGAGAGATCGTAGAAAGGCCAGTCAAATAACAAAAGATGGCAGAATCGTCGAACCGATACCTCCTTCGCATCAGTCGCTTTTCATGAAGTTGCACCACCTGCGTGATCTGTTGGCTGTCGCGGACCATGGCAGCCTGCGCGGCGCCGCCCGCGAGATCGGGATCGCCCAGCCGGCGATGACCCGCAGCATCCAGGAACTCGAAAAGGAACTGGGCGTCGCCTTGTTCGAACGACGATCCCGCGGCATCGTGCCCACCGCGATCGGCGAGGCCTTCATCCGGCGGGCGCGCAGCGTCGACAACGAGTTGGTGCGTGCGCGCGACGAGGTCGCGCAGTTGCGTGGCCTGACCCACGGCAGCGTGCGCGTGGCGCTGTCGATGGTGCCGCACATGGCCCTGCTGCCCGAGGTGCTGCGTCCCTTCCGCCAGCGCTTTCCGGATGTGCGGCTCGACATCCTCGACGCCGTGTTTCCGACGGTGGCGGCCGAGTTGCAGGACGGCAGGATCGACAGCTATATCGGCCCCCCGCCCGAGCAGTTGCCCGAGGGCCTGATCGTCGAGAAGCTCTTCGACAACACCCGCGTGATCGTCGGGCGCAAGGGCCATCCACTGGCCCAGGCCAAGTCATTGAGCGAACTCGCGGAGGCGGAATGGCTCACGACCTCGATCACCGCCCAGGCAGAACACGAACTCGGCCCCTTGTTCGCGCAACATGGCCTGCCGCCGCCCACGCTGGTCATGCAGGCGCATTCCGCCCTGACGCTGATCGTGGCCTTGCTCTATTCGGACCTGCTCAGCATGTTGCCTACGCAATGGATGCGTTTTCCGTTGACGCGCGATGTGCTGCAGGCCTTCGACATCTCGGAGCCGCTGGCAGCGCCCCCGATCTCCATCATCCAACGCGCCGGCCTGCCGCTGACGCCGGCGGCGGAGCACCTGTGCGACCTGCTGCGGCGCGCGGCTGCGCACATGGAAAGCGGGAACCTGGGCGAAGCGGTCCGCTTGCCCTGACCCCGCGCACGCTGCGAGCCTGCGATTCGTTTCAGGCATCGCCAGCTCGTTTCTCGCATCTTTTGCGCTCGCTCGCTCCCAACTAGCATTCGCGGCGGCGACGGCAATCCTGCCCCGCTGCCGAACGAAGGAGACAAGAGATGACAGCAGCCGTAGCGGCGCAAACCCGGACATTCCGACAGCTGATCGCAGGCCAGTGGGTCGAGGCAGAAGGTGGCCGGACCTTCGACGACATGAACCCCTTCAGCGGGGAAGTCTTTGCCGCGGTTCCGGCCTCCAGCGCCGCCGATGCGCAGCGCGCCATCGATGCGGCGGACCGGGCATTTCCCGCCTGGGCCGCGATGGGTGCGCGTGCGCGTCAAGCGCTGTTCCTCAAGGCCGCCGACATCCTCGAACGCCGGGCGGATGAGATCGTGTTGCTGATGGCGCAGGAGACCGGTTCGGCCAATGCGTTCTCACGTTTCCAGGTCCAGTGGGCGGTCGGGCTGCTTCGCCAGGCGGCCGGCTACCCCTACCTGCCCGGTGGCGAGATCGTCCAGTCGGATACGCCGGGCGTGTTCGCAATGGCGGTGCGCAAGCCGCTCGGCGTCATTGGCGGCATCTCGCCGTGGAACGGATCGCTGGCCCTCGGGTTTCGCACGGTGGTGGCGCCGCTCGCCTGTGGCAACACCGTGGTCCTCAAGCCCTCGGAGGACGCGCCCTTCTGCGCCGGCCTGCTGATGGGCGAAGTCATGACCGAGGCCGGCTTCCCGCCCGGCGTGGTCAACGTGATCACGCACGCGCCCGGCGAGGTCGGCCCGATCGCCGACCGGCTGTTCGAGAGCCGGCAGGTCCGTGCCTACAACTTCACCGGCTCTTCCGCGACCGGCGCACGGCTGGCGGCGCGCGCCGGCCAGCACCTCAAGCGCATCTCGCTCGAGCTGGGCGGCTACAACCCGATGATCGTGCTGAAGGACGCCGACCTCGACTATTCGGTCGACACCGCGATCTTCGCGGCCTTCTTCCATCAGGGCCAGATCTGCATGAACACGCGCAAGATCCTGGTGCAGCGGCCGTTGTTCGACGCCTTCCTCGAGCGCTTCGTGGCGCGCGCCAAGGCGCTCAAGGCCGGGGACCCATCCAACCCCGCCAACAAGATCGGACCGCTAATCAACAACCGTGCTGTGGCCAGCGTCGCGAAGGGCGTCGAGCAGGCGGTGGCCGCCGGCGCGCGCGTGCTCGCGGGTGGCGAATACACCGGGCGCTGCTTTGAGCCCACCGTGCTCGTCGACGTGCCGCCGGAAGCGCCGATCTACCGCGAGGAGATCTTCGGCCCGGTCGTGATCGTGGAGCCCTTCGACAGCGAGCAGGAGGCGATCGACAAGGCCAACGTCACCGACTTCGGCCTGTCGGCGTCGGTGATGACCGCCGACGTCTGGAAGGGCATCACGATCGGCGGGCAGATCCAGTCGGGCATGGTCAACGTCAATGGGCCGACCATGGGCGGCGAGCCGCAGATTCCGTTCGGCGGCGTGAAAGACAGCGGCTGGGCGCGCTTCGGCCGCTGGGCCATCGACATGTTCACCGACCTCAATCTCGTCACGGTGAGCCAGAACAAGCGGCAATACCCGCTGTAAGGCGCGGTCCTCATCACCCAGAAAGAGACACATGAAAAAGATAGACATCTACAACCACCTCCTGCCGCCGGCCTATTTCGAGCTGGTCAAGACGCATTCGAAGGACGCCGGCATCGTCAAGCGCATGGCCGGCCTGCCGATGCTATGGGACCTCGAAGCCCGCGCGAAGATGCTGGTGGAGAAGTTCCCCGACGTCGTGCAGGTGCTGACCCTGAGCGCGCCCGCGCCCGAGTACCTCGGCGGCCCCGACCAGTCGCCCGCGTTCGCCCGCGTCGCCAATGACGGCATGGCCGAGATCTGCAAGCGCTGGCCCGACCAGTTTCCGGTCTTCGTGGCCTCGTTGCCGATGAACAACGTGCCCGAGGCATTGAAGGAGATGGACCGCGCGATCGACCAATTGGGCGCCCGCGGTGTCCAGATCATCACCAACGTCAACGGCCGCCCGCTCGACGACCCGGAGTTCTTTCCGATCTTCGAGCGCATGGCCAACAAGCACGAACTGCCGATCTGGATGCATCCATTCCGTCCCGGCACGACGGCCGACTACAAGGGCGAGGAGCGCTCCAAGTACGAGATCTGGCAAGTACTAGGCTGGCCCTTCGAGACGTCGGTAGCGATGTCGCGCATGGTGTTCTCGGGCCTGCTGGAAAAACTCCCGAGCCTGAGGATCATCACGCACCACTGCGGCGGGATGCTGCCCTACTTCGCCGGCCGGGCCGAATCGCTGTGGGCACAATTGGGCAGCCGCAGCGCGGACGGCAGCGAAGCCGACGTGCTCAAGCGGCTATCGAAGGCGCCGATCGAATACTTCAAAATGTTCTACGGCGACACGGTGCTCGGCGGCTCCAGGGCAGCCTTGCGCTGTGGCCTCGATTTCTTCGGCGTCGACCATGTGGTCTTCGCATCGGATTGCCCGTTCGACCCTGAAGGCGGGCCGATGTTCATTCGCGAAGGCATACGCTCCATCGCGGAACTTGGCTTGAGCGACGAGGACCAGGAGAAGCTCTACCTGGGCAACGCGCTTCGCCTGATGCGCATGCCGCGCATCGGCCGCTGACGATCAAACCCCGAGGACATTCGAAATGATCAAGGCCATCCGAATCCTGGGCGCCGCCATGGTGGCGCTCGCCTTCATGCCGTCGCTGACGGCGCAGGCGCAGCCCGCAGCGACGTTCCCAGGCAAGCCCATCACGCTGGTCGTGCCATTCACGTCCAGCAGCGGCAGCGACATCATCGCCCGCATCGTCGCGCCGAAGCTCGCAGCGCGCTGGGGCCAGCCCGTCGTGGTCGACAACCGGCCCGGCGCGAGCGGCAACCTCGGTGCCCAGCAGGTAGCGATGGCCGCCCCGGATGGGCATACGCTGCTGATGGCGATCAACACCTTCACGATGACGCCGTCGATCTACAAAAAGTTGCCGTTCGATCCCGTGGCCGACTTTGCACCCGTGGCCCCGCTCGCCGAGGCGAGCTTCGTGTTCGCGGTGAACCCCGGCGTGCCGGCGACCGACATGAAGTCGCTGGTGGCGTATGCCAAGCAGAATCCCGGCAAGCTCAACTACGCCACGCCGGGCAACGGAACGCCGCAGCACCTGGCCATGGAACTGCTCAAGTCGAAGACCGGCATCGACGTCGTGCACGTGCCCTACAAAGGCATCGCAGGTGCGATCACCGACCTTCTGGGTGGCCAGGTCCAGATGATGATCGCCAGCCTGCACTCGATGCGCCCGCACGCAGAGGCCGGCAAGTTGCGCCTGCTGGCGGTCACGGGCCAGGCGCGCAGCGCGTTCGCGCCGGACGTGCCGACCTTCAAGGAGCAGGGTATTGACGTCATGGACGGCGTCGATGCCTGGTACGCGGTCATGGCGCCGGCTCGAACGCCGCCGGAGCTTGTGGCGCGGCTGAACAAAGACTTCGTTGCGGTGTTGAATTCCAGCGAAGTGAAGGAAAGTCTCGGCAAGCAAGGGCTGGTGGTGCGAACCGGATCGCCGGGTGAACTGGCTGCGCTCGTCAAGAGCGACATGACGCGCTGGAAAAAGGTCGTCACTGACGCCAGGATCACCCTGGACTGACGACGTCTCCCTCGCCCCCGGATGCATTCATGCGATGCATCCGAGGGGTCACGGACCTGGATCAAGACCGGACTATCTTCATCTCCCTCAGGCCGCTCGCTGAGCACGGAATCTCCATCGAGAACTTTGTCCGATTCCACCGGGATGAGCGACTGCTCCTCGATCAAGCCGCCCCGGCCATACCAGCGTTCGACCACGGCGACGTCCTTGAAGTCGCCTTGGTTGAGCACTCATCCTTCCAGCACGTTCATGCAAGCGCCTTCCGCGCAGCGTGGACGATGCTCGCGGCATCCACCCCGAAGAAATGGCGCAATGCCGCCCGCGTGTCGCTGCGGCCGAAGCCATCGGTGCCGAGGGTGAGGTAGCGGCGGCCTGCGGGCAGGTAGGCGCGCACGCTTTCCGACACGGCGCGCACGTAGTCGGTGGCGGCGATGATGGGGCCACCGCCATCGGCAAGCTGCTGCGCGATGTAGGGGGTGCCGGCTGCCTCGCCGCGCAGATCAGCTTGCTCGCAGGCCGCGCCATCGCGCGCCAGTTCGCTCCAGCTGGTCACGCTGATGACCTCGGCGGCGATTCCTTCCGCCGCCAGTTGCTGAGCCGCCTTGATGACTTCGGTGAGGATCGCGCCGGAGCCCATCAGCGTCACCTGCGTCGCCGACGCATCCGCAGGAAAGCGCCCGAAGCGATAGCAACCGCGCAATACATCGCCATGCACTTCCGGTGGCAGGCTGGGCTGCGCGTAGTTCTCGTTCATCAGCGTGACATAGTAGAAAACGTCCTGCTGCTCGACCATCATTTCGCGGATGCCGGCATCGATGATCACGGCCATCTCGCCCGCGAAGGCCGGGTCGTACGCTTTGCAATTGGGGATGGTCGCGGCGACCAGGTGACTGGTGCCGTCCTGGTGCTGCAGGCCTTCGCCGCCGAGCGTGGTGCGGCCGGAGGTGGCGCCCAGCAGGAAGCCGCGCGAGCGTTGGTCCGCTGCGGCCCAGATCGCATCGCCGACGCGCTGGAAGCCGAACATCGAGTAGTAGATGTAGAAGGGCAACATCGCCAGCCCATGCACGCTGTAGCTCGTGGCCGCAGCGGTCCAGCTCGCGATGGCGCCGGCCTCGCTGATGCCTTCCTCGAGGATCTGGCCGTCGGTGATTTCTCGATAGCTCAGGATGGTGTCGATGTCTTCCGGCGCATAGCGCTGGCCCACGCTCGAATAGATGCCGACCTGCTTGAACAGGTTGGCCATGCCGAAGGTGCGCGCCTCGTCGGCCACGATGGGCACCACGCGCGGGCCGATCTGCTTGTCCTTCAGCAGGTTGCCGAGCATGCGCACGAAGGCCATCGTGGTGCTCATGTCCTTGCCTTCGGCCTCGATGGCGAACTTGGCATACGCGGCCAGGTCCGGCTTGGGCACCACGTCGCACGCCGTCTCGCGCCGCGGCATCGCGCCGCCGAGCGCTTGGCGATGCGACTTCAGGTACTGCATCTCCGCGCTGTCATCAGCCGGCTTGTAGAAGGCCAGCGAGGTCGCCTGCTCATCGGTCAGCGGCAGGTTGAAGCGGTTGCGGAAGCCGATGAGGTCCGCGCTCTCGAACTTCTTGTGCGAGTGCGTGGTCATCTTGCCCTGCCCCGCGCCCATGCCGTAGCCCTTCTTGGTGTGGGCCAGGATCACGGTCGGCTGGCCCTGGTGCGCGGCGGCTGCGGCATAGGCGGCGTGGATCTTCACGAGGTCATGACCGCCGCGCTTGAGGCGATCGATCTGCTCGTCGGTCATGCCTTGGGCGAGGCGCGCGAGTTCCTCGTTCTGGCCGAAGAAGGTGTCTCGGTTGAAGCGGCCATCCTTCGCGGCGAAGGTCTGCATCTGGCCGTCGACGGTGTTGGCGAAGGCGCGGGCCAGTGCGCCCGTGGTGTCGCGTGCGAAAAGGCCATCCCAGTCGCTGCCCCACACCAGCTTGATGACGTTCCAGCCGGCACCGGCGAAGAGCTTTTCCAGCTCGTCGATGATGCGGCCGTTGCCGCGCACCGGGCCGTCGAGGCGCTGCAGGTTGCAGTTGACCACCCACACCAGGTTGTCGAGCTTCTCGCGGGCGGCCAGGGTCAGGGCGCTCATCGATTCGGGCTCGTCCATCTCGCCGTCGCCGAACACGCCCCACACTTTTCGAGCGCCACAGTCGAGCAGGTGGCGGTGCGTGAGATAGCGCATGAAGCGCGCGTGGTAGATCGAGCTGATCGGACCGATCCCCATTGAGCCGGTGGGGAACTGCCAGAAGTCGGGCATCAGGTACGGATGCGGATAGCTGCTCAGGCCGCGTGCGCCCTCACCCACGTTGAGTTCTTGGCGATAGTGCGCGAGGTCATCTTCGCTCAGGCGGCCTTCAAGGAACGCTCGCGCATAGACACCTGGCGCGCTGTGGGGCTGGAAGAACACGAGGTCGCCGCCGTGTCCGACGTCCTTCGCGTGGAAAAAGTGATTGAAGCCCGTCTCAAACAGGTCCGCCGCGCTCGCATAGCTGGCGATGTGCCCGCCCAGTTCGCCGTACGAATGATTGGCCCGCACCACCATCGCCAGCGCGTTCCAGCGCATCAGCGATGCCAACCGTTCCTCTACCGCCAAGTCACCCGGGAAGGCGGGCTGCGCCTCAACGGGGATGGTATTGACGTACGGCGTCGACAGCTCGGGCTGCCAGCCCACGCGGCCTTCGCGCGCAATGCGGGCGAGCTCATCGAGCATCCAGCGCGCGCGTTCGGGTCCATGCGCCTGTACCAGCGATTGGAAGGCCTCGCGCCATTCGGCCGTCTCGATGGGGTCGGAGTCGTGCGAGGCCATTTCCAGCATGCCGCGCAATTGGTGTGGGGACAGAGGTGCGTTCATCTTTCGAACTTTAGGCTGCGTCGATCGAAATGTGCTGCTGGAAAGGCATGTGAATGATGCATTCAGCAGCATAAGATGCCGCCAACCACCTACCTTCTGAGAACATGAAGCTCGACGCCCTCGACCTGCGCATCCTGGACGAACTGCAACGGGATGGCGCCCTGTCCAACGTGGAACTGGCACGCCGGGTGCAGCTCTCTCCGTCGCCCTGCCTGGCGCGTGTGAAGGCGCTCGAAGCCGCCGGCGTTATCGCTCGCTACGTGGCAATCGCAAACCCGACGGCCCTCGGTCTGGGCCTGAACGTCTTCACTCCATCAGCCTCACAACGCAAAGCAAGGCGTCGCTCGCCACGTTCGAAGAGCGCATCGCCGAGCATGACGAAGTGATGGAGTGCTACCTGATGTCCGGCGACAGCGACTACCTGATCCGCGTGCAACTGGCCGACATCGGTGCGCTGGAGAAGTTCATCCTGGAACAGCTCACGCCCATCCCGGGCATCGAGAAGATCCGCTCGAGCTTTGCGCTCAAGCAGGTGCGGTACAAGACCGCCCTGCCCCTGCCGTCGGTCCGGCTTTGAAAGCTGTTTGAACCGCAGGGCTCGTCTGTCAAGAGCGGTCGTCGAAGCATCTAAGAGGGTGTTTCGTCCGTATCGTGGTCCTCGCGACCGGACCCTGCCAGCGGCGTCCAAGCCAGCCGCTGCCCGCTGATCCATTCGTCCAGGTGTCGCCGCGAGAACTCGACACCACGTTCGCGCAGTTCGGCGCTGCAACCCAGTGACTGGAGCGCCAACCTGACCGAATTGTCCATGTAGGCATGCGGATCCGCCACACCGCTGCGCACGCCCTGGATGCCTCCGGCCGACGCGCCCATCAGGAAGTCGCAGGCCATCTGCGCATCATCGATCTGGAACTGCCCGAGTACCCTGCCGCGTTCCAGGTCGCGCGCCATGTAGGTGGCCACCAGCGAGTCGCGCGGCCATGCATCCATGCGCGTGACGAAGGCCGCCCAGTCGGGGTCCTGCCAGGCGCGAATGAGGAACAGGCGAAAGCCGACCGCCGCGCGCTGCCACGGCTCGTTCAGGCAGTCGTAGAGCGGAAGTATCTCCGCGATCATGCGTTCGTTCATCCCGGTGCTGGCGGCCAGAAGCGCATCGTCGAGCGAAGGAAAGTGCTGGTAGAACGTGCCGCGCGAGATCCCTGCCTCGCGCACCACATCCTCGATGACGGGCATGTCGTCGCCTCGACGCACGAACACCTGGATGGTCGCCTCGAGGATGCGTTTGCGGGTGCGCTCGCGCTTGCGCAGCGCGCTCTGCACGCGGTGATCGTTGTCGCCGGTTCCAGGATGCGGCACTGCGGACGTTGATTGCATGGGGCGTGTCTCCCGACTTCGATGGCGCGCTGACATCTTGACGATTTGGCATTCTGACTTGCGGAAAGCAGGCATGGAAGCGCCGACGGCAAAGATCAAGAATTCGCCCATGGCCTTCACACATGCAACCCGGAGCAACGCACGATGACCTCCATCGAACCCAGCCTCTTCCGCTCGATCATGGGGCGTTTCGCCACCGGCGTGACCGTGGTGAGTTATCACCGGGAAGGCCAGCCGGCGGGAATGACCGCCAATGCCTTCCTGTCGGTGTCCCTCGAGCCTCCCCTGGTGCTTGTGTCCGTCCGCAAGAACTCCCAGTTCACAGCCCATGTGCTGCACGGCAGCCGCTATGGCGTGAACCTCTTGGCCGAGAGCCAGCAGGACCTGAGCTCGCACTTCGGCGGCCGGCCCGTCGAGGGCATGCCGATCCCGTTCGTGCACGCCTCTGACACACCGCTGATCGATGGCAGCCTGGCACACATCGTGGCGCGCGTCGTCGACATCCATGCGGCCGGCGACCACCTGCTCTACATCGGCGAAATCGAACATCTGAGCCATGGCACCGACGCCAGCCCGCTCATCTTCTACGGCGGCAACTATCGCCAAGTGCATACCCACAAGAAGCCCTTTGTCCAATGGCAATCCACCGACGGCTGGTAACCGCCGCCCGACTTCACCTCGACCTTCACTTCCAAGGAAAGCACCATGTCCCATCCACGCCCCGACCCGCAGATTGAAATCGCCGAACGCGCACAACTCGTAGCACGCGCTCGCGCCTTGAAGCCGCTGCTGCAGAAGAATGCCGCGCAAACTGAAAAGGACCGCCGCGTCGCGGAGGAAAACATCCGGGCAATGACCGAGGCCGGATTGTTCCGCACATTGCAGCCGCGCCGCCATGGCGGCTACGAAGCCGGGCTTCGCACGCACCTGGATGTGACGGCCGCACTGGCGGAAGGCTGCCCGTCTAGCGCCTGGGTGGTCAACCTGATCGTCGTGTGCTCGTGGTTCGCCTCGCTGCTGCCGGGCCGCGCGCAGGACGAGATCTTCGGCGCCAACCCCGATGCGCGCGTCGCCGGCGTGTTCACGCCCAGCTCGCAGACGCATCGCAAGGAAGTCGAGGGCGGCCTCGTCGTGTCGGGCAAGTGGTACTACGCCTCGGGTTGCCTGCACGCCGACTGGGGCTTGATCGGCCTCACCGAGCAGAACGACAAGGGCGAGGTCACCGATCAATACCTCGCCTACGTGCCGATGAGCGAGCTGACGATCGAAGACACCTGGTACACGGTCGGCATGAAGGGCAGCGGCAGCAACTGCCTGGTCGCCAACGAGATCTTCGTGCCAGACCACCGGATGTATTCGATCCAGCGCGCCATCGGCGGCGACTATGCGACCGAGTTCAAGGACGAGCCGCTGTACCGCAGCGCCTTCGTGCCGGTTGCTGCGTTGATCCTGGTGGGTCCGCAGCTGGGTATGGGGACGGCCGCGCTGAAGTACGTCATCGACATGGCCAGCAAGCGCAATATCGCGTACACGGTGTATGGCAAGCAGTCGGAGTCGGTGGCTTTCCAGATGCAGATTGCCGAAGCGGCCATGAAGATCGACACGGCGCATTTGCATGCCTACCGGGCCGCCGAGGACATCGAGCGTTTCGCGACCGAGGGTAGCTATCCTGATTTCGTCGCGAGGGCGAGGGTGCGCGCGGACACGGGCCATGCCATTACGCAGATCGTCGACGCACTCAACATCCTCGTCACGGCACACGGCGCGGGATCCTTTGCGGAATCCAGCCCGATGCAGCGCTTCTGGCGCGATGCCAACACCGGCGCGCGGCATGCCGTGGCATCGCCCCTGATCGCCGCCGAGGTGTACGGCAAGGCATTGCTTGGTGTCGACACCTTCGTCACGCCACTGGTATGAGCCAGACCACAAAGAGGATCAACATGGCTATCCGACCCACCAGCTTCGCGCATGTCGTCTACCGCACCTACCGCTTCCAGCAGATGCTGGCGTGGTACGTGAAGGTGTTCGACGGCAAGGTGCAATATCAGAGTCCGGTCATCGCCTTCGTCACCTACGACGACGAGCACCACCGTGTGGCCCTGCTCAACATGGGCATCATCGTCGGGGAGTCCGACGCCCGCTCGCCACGCGGCCAGCCCGGGATGGACCACGTGGCCTACGGCTACCGATCGCTCACCGAACTGTTCGAGAAGTACGCTGAGCTGAAGGCGACAGGCGTGCTCCCGTACTGGTGCATCCACCACGGCATCACGGTCTCGCTCTACTACGCCGACCCGGACGGCAACCAGATGGAGTTCCAGGCGGACTGCTACACCTCGAACGACGAAGCCAACGCATTCATGTACGGCCCGAATTTCGAACTCAATCCGATCGGTGTCGAGTTCGATCCGGAAGTCTTCCTGGCCCGCTTGCGCGCCGGCGAAAGCGAAGCGGCGCTGCTGCGGCGGACCGAGCATCTGCCGGTGTCGGAAGTTCGCGGTTCGATGATGGGCTGAGAGGCCGGGCAAACGAATACCCGAAGTCTTCATGAACGCTTTTCCCTGGCTGCTCGCCGCCGGCCTGACATTGATCGGCCAGGGCGCCGCCGCTCTTGCCTCACCGGCCAGGCCGCCCGACATCCTCGTCGTCCTGGCCGACGACCTGGGATTCAACGATACCCGGCCGTTCGGCCAGACCGTCATCCAGACGCCGACGCTCAGCGCCCTGGCCCGCGAAGGCATGCGTTTCACCAACTTCCACGTGCATGCGACCTGCTCGCCAACGCGCGCCCAGTTGCTGACCGGCGTGGACAACCACCGCGCCGGCATGGGAGCTATGGGCGAGTACCACACGCCTGCAATGGACCAGTTACCCGGCAGCTACATCGGTGCCCTCAACGATCGCGTGACGACCTTCGCCGAAGTGCTGAAGCGCCGCGGCTACGCAACCTTCATGGCCGGGAAGTGGCACCTCGGTGGCAAGGAAAGCCAACTGCCACCGGCACGCGGCTTCGACCGCTCGTTCGTGCTGCTCGGCGGCGGCGCCAGCCACTGGAACGACCAGGGCCTGCTCGGCATCGCACCGAAGGCCCGCTTTGCCGAGGACGGCAAGCCAGTGGCGCGCGATACCGGGCAGTTCTCGTCCGATCTCTACACTGACAAGCTGCTGTCGTACCTGAAGGAGGCCCAGGCGGCGAAAAAGCCCTCCTCGGGTACCTCGCGTTCCAGGCGGTGCACGATCCGTTGCACGCGCCGCCCGAATTCACCGCCAGGTACAAGGGCAAGTTCGCGGGCGGCTACGACGCCGCGCGCAAGGAACTGTTCGCCAACATGCGGCGTCTCGGGGCGAGCACGCGCATGGGCCCTGCGGCGCCCTTGTTCAAGCCTTGGGCTGAACTGTCGGCCGACGAACGCGTGACGCAGGAACGCTTGATGGAGGTCTACGCCGGCATGGTCGAGAACCTCGACATGAACATCGGCCGGGTGGTGTCGGCACTGAAGAAATCCGGCGCCTACGACAACACGGTGATCCTGTTCTTCTCCGACAACGGGCCGTCGGCCGCCTACATGGGCCTGTACCAGGGCAACGCCGATGGCGAGTACGTACGCAAAAACTTCGACACCTCGCTGGCCAACCTCGGCGCGCCGCGCTCTTTCGCCGGCCTCGGGCCCGGCTGGGCCTACGCGAGTTCGGCACCGTTCAAGTCCTTCAAGATGTTCGTGACCGAGGGCGGCACGCTCTCGCCGCTGATCGTCAAGGGGCCCATGGTGCGCAAGCCCGGCACGATGAACGACGCGTTCCTCGGCGTGGAGGACGTCTTCCCGACCGTTCTCGACATCGCCAAGGCCCAGCGGGGCAAGACGGCGAACGGCCAAACGCTGGAGCCACTCAAGGGCTTGTCGTTCTTGCCGATGCTGACCGGCCAGTCGCCATCCGTGCGCGCCGATGACTTCGAACGCGGCGAGGAACTGTTCGGCAACAAGGCCTGGCGTCAAGGTCGCTGGAAGATCAGCTGGCTGCCCAAGCCCTATGGCGAGGCGCGCTGGCAATTGTTCGACACCCAAGCCGACCGCGGCGAAACGCGCGACCTCGCGGCCGAGCAGCCCGCCCGTCTCGCGGCGATGGCCGCGCGCTACGACCGCTGGGCACGCGAGAACAGCGTGGTGGACTGGGACTACGCCTACCTGGGCCGCGAACTGTTCGACTATTTCGATTGGCGCAAGGGCATCCCCGTGCAGATCGAGAACCGTGATTGAGGGTGGCCTCGACAAGAATTTCCCGGAACAAGTTTTGAGAAAGCCCATGCAATGAGCAGCAATACAAGCCAGCCAACCCGCACCGAGGACGAGGCCGCCTGTGCGCGCCTGTGCGTCGACTTCGCGAACCACCTCGACGCACGTCGCTATGCCGAGGTGCTCGACCTGTTCACACCCAACGGCACGCTGGACCGCATGGGCACGGTGTTCACCGGCCGCACCGCGATCGAGAGCTTTCTCAATGGACGACCAACGGGCATGGTGACCCGGCATCTGTGCACCAACATCCGCGTGCTCTTCGAAAGCGCCGACGAAGCCACCGGCCAGTGCTACGTCCTGTTCTTTCAGGGCAGCGCGGAACCCGACGGCGCGTCCCTCGCAAAGGGACCACCTTCGGTGGTCGAATACCACGACCGCTTCAGGCGCACGGCATCGGGCTGGCGCATCCAGGAGCGGCGCATCCGCATGGCGATCCAAGGCTAATCATTCGATCAAGGAGACTTGCATGCTCTTCACCCTGTATTGCATCGACCATCCCGGCAGCACCGAGCGCAGGCTGGCGCTGCGTCCCATTCATCGCGCGCATGTCGCCACGGTGGCGGAAAGACTCGCGGCGGCAGGACCGTTGTTTGCGGACGATGGCGAGACGATGGTCGGCAGCTTGCTGATCGTCGATTTCGAGGATCGCGCGGCGCTCGACGCGTGGCTGAAGGACGAGCCTTATACGCAGCAGGGCGTCTACGAGAGCGTCACCGTGCGGCCCTTCCTCAACGTGTGGCCCCAACGCACTGGTTCGCCACCGCAGGACATGTCGAAGCTGAGCGCGTTCTCGCGCTGACGCTATCGCCCGGCCCATCCTGCGACAACGTCCTTGACGGGCTGCGCATGGGCGACTCGTCCAGGCCGCGTCGCCGTGCGCCTGCGTGGCCAATGCACACGATGCCTAATCGTCGCGCCCCATGTGGAACGGCCGGTTGGTGGAGTTCCCCCCTCAGCCGAGGTCGAATGCCAGCCAACGCGCCGCGTTCCGCCATCGCAGCATCTCCGCAGCTTCGTCGTCCAGATTGAGTGACAGCAGCCGCTGAGCAGGTTCCCGATCCATGATCGCAAACGGGTAGTCAGTGCCGACCATCACCTGCCCTGCGCCGACCAACTCGATCAGCGCGCGGATCGCGGCCGCGTCGTAGAGCAAGTCGTCATAGAACATCAACCGCGCCGCGGAATTCGGCGCCAACTGGATCGCATCGCGCAACCCCTGCGTTGCCTCCCACGCATACTGCAACCTCGGCACCAGCGCCTGGATCGACCCCCCGCCGTGGCTCATTGCGATACGAAGCCGAGGATGCCTGGCCAATGTGCCACCGGTGATCAGCGAAGCGGCAGCCAAGCCGATTTCTCCCGGAAAACCCACCACCTGTTCGAGCGACCGCGGCCCGACGAGGCGATCCATGCCGGCCGGACGCAACGGGTGCACGAACAATGCAGCGCCCCATTCTTCCGCCGCTGCGAAGAACGGCTCGAAGCGAGGGTCGCCGATGGCGGTGCCGTTGACATTGCTACCAATCTCCACGCCGGAGAGCTTCAGCACGTGCATGGCGTAATCGAGTTCCTTGATTGCAAGGTCCACGTCCTGCAGTGGCACCGCACCCAGCGCGCTGAAGCGCGAGGGCGCATCCGCCACCATCTGCGCCAGCGTCTCGTTGAGGTAGCGCGACAGCACGGCGCCATCTTCTGCATCCAGCCAGTAGGAGAGCAGTTCAGGCATGGGCGACAACACGTGGCGTTCGACTTCGATCCGGTCCATGTCGTCGCGGCGCAAGGCGGTGTCCCAGCTCTGGTCCGGCACGGTGCGATAGACCTTGCCGGAAATCATGACGTGCCGATGGCAGGGCTGCTGCGCCTGTGCCATCGAGGGCCACGGCACGCCGATACGCGAGCCGAGGTAAGCGGGGAAGTCGCGCGGCACGACATGCGTGTGAATGTCGATGCAGCCGCAACGCCAGCGCGGCGAAGTCTGTTCCATGTTCAAAGCTCTCCTGGTGAAGCTGCAATCCAAGGGTTTGTCCCGAGGCAAAAATTCTCGCATTTAGATTGTAAAAGCAACCATTTAGAAGTCTAATCGCTTTCAGACAAAAGGTCGCTTTTACAACCATATTGGTGCTCACCATGACTTCAGATGCAACCACCCTGGCGCGCCCGGCGCGCATCAACACCGCCATCGCCGCCAGCCTGCCCACCTTCGACGAACTCATGTCCCGTGCCACCGCCCTGGGCACCGTGGTGCGCGAGCGCGCACGCCAGACCGAGCTCGATCGCCGGGTCTCGCCCGAGGTCACCGACATGCTGCGTGATGCGGGCCTCTACCGGGCACTGCAGCCCAAGCGCTTCGGAGGTTATGAACTTTCCATCGAGGAATTGCGTGCACTTGCGTTCGAGATTGGACGCGGCTGCACGTCGACCGGTTGGTGCTACGGGCTCAGCGCTGCGATGTCGTGGGTCGTCGGCATGTTCCCCGACCAGGCCCAGCGAGATGTGTGGGAAGCGACGCCCGACGCAGTGGTCGCTTCATGCATCGCGCCGACCGGGAAAATCCGCAGCGTCGAGGGCGGCTACAAGTTTCAGGGACGCTGGAGCTTTGGCAGCAACAGCGACAACGCAAGCTGGCTGGCGCTCGGCGGCATGCTCTCGGCTGGCGAAGGCGAGCCGCCACGGCCGATGTTTCTGATGGTCCCGCAAGGCCAGTACCGCATCATCGACAACTGGCACACCGTCGGACTGGCCGGCACCGGCAGCAAGGACATCGCGATCGAAGACGAGATCTTCGTGCCCGCGCATCGTGCCGTCAGCTTTGCCGAAGTTCTCAACCAGCAATCGCCGGGCGCACTGGTGAACCCGTCCGCCCTCTACAACATCCCTTTCCTCAGCGGCTTTCCGCCATTACTGGCAAACCCCGCTGTGGCGGCACTGCGCGGCGCCATCGACGAGTTCGTCGAAAGCGTGGCCGCGCGCACCACGCGTGGCGCCTTCGCAGGCGGCGGCAACACGATCGGCAACTTCGGCCATGTGCAATCGGCCATCGCCGAGGCCGAAGCCGCGGTCGATGCCGCCCAGCTGATCCTTCAGCGCGACCTGCGTGTGGTGACTGACATGGCAGCGTGCGGCAGCAAGGCCACGACCGGGCAGCGCATCGAGTTTCGCCGCGGCCATGCCTACGCGGTCAAGCTGTGCGTGAACGCCATCAACGGCCTGTTCGACGCCGTCGGCGGCACCGGCATCAACCTGGACAACGGCGTGCAGCGCGCATGGCGCGACATCCATGCGGTGGCGCATCACATCAGCGTCAACTGGAATGCCGTCTCCACGATGGTGGGCCAGATGCGCCTGGGCCTGCCGCCGCGCGGCCAGTACTGAACGCAAAGGACTGCCCAGTGATCCGCTATCAAAAATTCGGCCGCGTCGAGATCAACGTCACCGACCTGGCGCGCTCGCGCCGCTACTACGAGGAAGTCGTGGGCCTGCAGTTTGTCGGCACCGGTGCCGACGGCGAAGTGCTGATGCGCTGCGACCAGGACCACCACAACTTCGTGCTCCATGCGGCGCAAAGCGCAGGCCTGCGTTGCGCCGGTTTCATGCTCGAGAACGTGGCGCAGTTCGAGCCACTGCTGGAGCGGTTGCGAGAGGCTGGCATCGAGCCACACGAGAGCTCGGCACAGGCCTGCCGCGAACGCATGCAAAAGCGCGCGATCCGCTTCTTCGAACCTGCCGTTGGCGCCACCATCGAGTTCTACGTTCCGGCGGACGATTCGGCGCGCCCGTTCAAGCCCACGGTCACCCGCATCCAGCGGCTCGGGCACGTCGTGTTCAACACGCCGCAGCCCGAAGCGGCGCTGCGCTTCTGGCGTGACGTGCTGAACTTCAAGGTCTCCGACTCGGTCGGCGACATGATCACTTTCCTGCGCTGCTGGCCCAACCCGTTCCACCATGGCATCGGTATCGCCAAGTTTCCCAGGCACAGTCTCCACCACGTCAATTTCATGGTGACCGAGATCGACGATGTCGGCCGCGCGCTGAGTCGACTGCGTCGCGCCGAGTCAGAGGTCGTCTTCGGCCCGGGCCGTCACCCGGCGTCCGAGAGCGTGTTCCTCTACTTCCTCGATCCGGACGGCCTGACCATGGAGTACAGCTTCGGCATGGAGGCCTTTCCCGAGACGTTTGCACGCGAACCCCGCCAGCTCCCGCTTGCCCCCAAGTGGCTGGACCAATGGGAGTCCACGCGTGATCCCCGCTGCTTCACAGGCGCGGGCCCGAATGCATCCCTTGAAACCCATGAGGTGAGCCATGAGCAACATTGAAACCGCGATCGTCGATCCGCGCGAACTGCGCAACGCATTGGGCCGCTTCGCCACTGGCGTGTGCGTGGTCACCACCGTCGGCCAGGACGGTCGTGCGGCGGGACTAACGGTGAACTCATTCAGCTCCGTGTCGCTGGACCCGCCGTTGGTGGCGTGGTGCCTGGGGCGCAAGGCGCCCAGCCTTGCCGCGTTCTCGGCATCGGCCTACTTTGCCGTGCACGTCCTGGCCGCGGACCAGCAGCACATCGCCATGCACTTCGCCCGGCCATCTGATAACAAGTTCGCCCTGCTCGAGGGCGAACTGCAGCAAGGCATCGGCAATGTGCCGGTGCTGGCCAATGCACTGGCGCGCTTCGAATGCCGGACCGCAAAGATGACCGACTGCGGCGACCACGTGATGTTCTTCGGCCAGGTCGAGCGCTTCAGCTACGCCAGCAGCGAACCGCTGGTGTTTCATGCCGGCCGGTTCGTCGAAGACCGCCGCCAGCCTGCAGCGTGATTCCGTCCTTCAAGAAAAAACAAGGAGACAAGGTGTCCATTCAACTTCGCAATCCCTGGTGGATCGTGCTTGGCTCGGTACTGGGCCTCATCGTCGGCAACGTGACCGTGCTGCAGTTCTCTGCTTCGGTGCTGATGAAGCCGATCATGGCCGAGTTCGGCTGGAACCGCAGTGTGCTGTCGGCGGCCGTCATGCTCGGTTCCTTCTGCGCCGCCGCCGCGACGCCGTTCGTCGGACGGTTGATCGACAAGCACGGCGTCAAGCCCATCACGCTGTTTGCCATCACGTTCTTCGCGCTGTCGACCGCCGCCATGTCGCTGGCGCCCGCAGTGGCGCCGGTGTTCATCGGCATGTTCTGCGTTCTCGGCGTGTTCAGCGGCGGGCAGGCGCCGCTGCCTTATGCAAAGTCGATCGCGGGCGCCTTCGACCGGCGGCGCGGCCTCGCGATGGGCATCGCGATGACTGGCGTCGGTCTCGGCACGGCGCTCATCCCCAAGCTCGCGCAGGTCTATCTCGACAACCTCGGCTGGCGCGGCGCCTACGTTGCGCTGGGCGCCACGGTGTTCCTGATTGCCTTTCCGGCGGTGGCGCTCTTTCTCAGCGAGCCGGCGGCGCGGCGCGGTGGCTCGACCCCGGGAGCGCTGCCCGGGTTGGAAGCTCGTCAGGTCGTGCGGACAAAGGAGTTCTGGATCTTGTCCTTCGTTTTTTTCTGCATTCCTGTCGTGGCGAACGGCATCATCGTGCACCTTGTTCCGCTGCTCACGGACCGTGGCATTCCGTCGCAGCAGGCGGTGGCGATCTTCTCCAGCATCGGGGCTTCGCTGATCGTGGGGCGGCTTGCGTGCGGCTACTTGCTGGATCGCTTCTTCGCGCCCCATGTGGCGATTGCCTTCATCGTGATTCCCGCGCTCGGTGTCCTCACGCTGCTTGCGAGTACGGACCCGATGCTGACCACCGTCGGCGCCGTCCTGGTGGGCATCGGCCTTGGTGCCGAGGTCGATCTGATCGGCTACCTGCAAAGCCGCTACTTCGGCCTGCGCGCTTTCGGTCAGGTCTATGGCTACCTGTTTGCCATCTTCACCGTTGGCACCGGACTCGGCCCATTCGTGATGGGTGCAACCTTCGATGCCACGGGCTCCTACCACCCGGCCTTGGTCGGCTTCGTCGTGACGCTGGTGTGCGCAGGCGCGGCGTTGCTGCGCATGCCGGGCAAATACCCCTTCCCGGTTCATCACACCGGCAACGGTGCTGCGTCGGCCAGCCCCAACGCGGCCTCGCGAATCCACCCCGCCTGAGTCACTTCTTCCTCCTTTCCCATTCCTGCTTCACCCATGAAACTCGTCACCTATCTCCACGACCACCAGACCTCTATCGGCAAGGTCGAAGGCGATCGCGTCATCGACCTGCCTGCCAATGATCCGTCGTTGCCCGCAACGATGCGAGAACTGCTTCAGGCGGGACCGGATGCCATGGCCAAGGCCAAGGCGATCCCGTTAAGCGCCGCCCACGCACTGCCGCTGGCCGACGTGAAGTTGCTGGCACCGGTTCCGAACTCTTCCAAGTTCCTGGCCATCGGCATGAACTACAGGAAGCACGTCGAAGAGGCGAGCAAGGTCGGGGTCAAGACGCCGCCCACCCAGGTCTGGTTCAACAAGCAAGTCTCCTGCGTCAATGGCCCCGACGGCGACGTGCATCTTCCCAGGGTGTCCGACAAGCTCGACTACGAAGTTGAACTGTGCGCGGTCATCGGCAAGCGCTGCCGGCATGTCAGCCGCGAGGACGCGCGTTCGGTGATCGCGGGCTACATGGTGTGTAACGACGTCTCGGTGCGCGACTGGCAGCTTGCCACGCCGACCATGACTGTCGGCAAGTCCTTCGACACCACCGGACCCACCGGGCCGTGGATCGTGACGAGCGATGAGATCGGTGACCTCGGTGCGTTCAGGTTGCGCATGTGGGTCAACGGTGATCTTCGCCAGGACGACTTCGCCAACCAGATGATCCATGACATCGATGCGCAGATCGCCTACCTGTCGGCGGCCTTCACCCTGGAGCCGGGCGACCTGCTCGCCACCGGCACGCCTTCGGGCGTCGGTGTGGCGATGGAGCCGCCCCGGTATCTGAAGGCCGGCGACGTCATGCGGGCCGAGATCGAAGGCATCGGGGCCATCGAAAATCGCGTGGTGCCCGAGCCAGTCTGACCTGGCGCCAGGCGCGCTCGGACGGCTGCGGCAGTGCGCGGCGATGAGTGGGGTTTTTCATGGTTTAAGCTATCAAAACGAAGTCGCGCCAGCCCGGCGCCGCCGCTTCGAGTTCCAAACTGCCATGCCGCGAAGCAAGCCTGAAACACCCCCTCCCGCCACGCCTGCCAAGCCCGTCGCCAAACGCGCGCGTGCGCCCGCATCAAGGTCTGCGAATCGAAACCTCCCTGCGCCAGCAGGCGGAGCGCTATTCGATGTCGAGCATTCCATCGGCTATCTCCTCAATCGAGCGGCCAATATCATCGCGGCGCGTTTCAGTGACGAACTGAAGACGCATGGCGTCAATCTGCAGACGTGGCGCGTGCTCGCTGCGCTGAGCTACCAGGACCAGCAGTCGCTGAGCGACCTGGCCAACCACACCGGCTCCGAGCTCTCGTACCTTTCGCGCTCTGTTGCCAGCGCCGAGACTCGCGGGCTGGTGGCGCGTGTCGTCTCTCCTGCCGACAAACGCGCGGTACTTCTCACACTGACGCCAGCCGGACGCGCCATGGTGAAGGAGTTGGCACCGCGCGGTGTGCGCATCGAGAAGACCTCGGTCACTGGCGTTCCGAGGGCTGACGTAGAGACCACCTTGCGCACCTTGCATGCGATCTATCACAACATGGTCGACGGCTCAGGCGATCTGACCGGCGTGAACCGCAAACTGACCATCGCACGACGGGTTCAGAAAAAACGTGCACTGGAGGAGAGCCAATAGGTTGCCTCGGAGCTACGTAGCCTGCCCATTACTTCGCGCGTGAACGCACGGCCTTTTTGACCACTGGCGCCTTGATCGGCGAGCCGCTGCCCGCGCCCAAGGGCTCGGTGTCGCCATTGCCGTGGACCTCGATGAAGCGCCGAAGGAGCCGCATCAGGTCAACCCGCTCCTGCGGCTCGAGCTTCGCGAGCAAGCCGGCATTCAGCTTCTCGACACCGCGCTGCAGGCTGCCGATGGCGCCCTGGCCTTCATCGGTCAGGTAGAGCAGGCGCTGCCGACGCAGCACCACCTGCAATTCGCGCCGCAGCAGTCCCTTGCGCTCCAGTCGCGTCGCGATCTCGGCGGTGGTCGCGTTGTCGAGGTCGAGCAGCCGGGCCAGCGTGACCTGGTCCAGGCCCGGGTGCTTGTCGACCACGCGCAGGATGCCGTATTGCAGCGGCGTGATGTCGGGACCGAGCGCGCTGTAGAAGGCCGAGATGCAGATCTGTTGCCCGCGCCGGAACAGGTGGCCGGGCGCGTCGCGCAACTCCTGCTGCAAGTGTTCGGACATCGCGACGTTCGCCGGCGGCGGACTGGTCTTCTTGACACTCTTGGCAGGGGGCATCTCGGTTCTGGGAAGTAAAAAGCCAGTCTAGCGGTCTCAGGGAAAACGCGGTCCTCGGACCGCTTGCAATTCCACTGATGCAATCTACCATTCTGTGTACTGAATGGCATCCCGCCAAACCCCTCGAAAGGGCCAGACATGGAACACCCCACCGCCGACTCACACCCCATGAATGCCGCGCGATTCCCCTCCAACCGCTGGTGGGTCGCGGGCTTCGCGTGGGAGCTCAAGGACAAGCCGCTCGCCCGCACCTTGCTCGGCCATCCGATGGTGCTGTTCCGCGGGCCGCAGGGTGTCGCGGCACTGGAAGACCGCTGCTGCCACAAGAACCTGCCCCTGTCATGCGGCAGCGTCGAAGGGCCGGGGCTGCGCTGCGGCTATCACGGGCTGCTGTTCGATGAACGCGGCGTCTGCGTCGAGATCCCCGGGCAGGCCTACATCCCCGAGCGCGCCCGTGTCGTGAGCTACCCCTTGCGCGAAGTGGACCAGATCCTCTGGGTGTGGATCGGCCAGGGCGAGCCGGCCGATGAGCCGCCACACTACCCGGTGCATGTCGACCCGCGCTTCAAGTTCGGCGGCGACAGCTTCCACTACAAGGCGCCCTACCAGCTCATCCACGACAACCTGCTGGACCTGAGCCATGTCGGCTATGTGCACCAGAAAACCATCGGCGGCAATCCGAAGCTGCACATGAGCGCGAAGTTCGACGTGACGTCAGACGCCGAGGTCGTGCGTGTCACGCGCCCCATGCCCGACAGCGTGCCGCCGCCCACCTACACGGCGGCCTGGCCCTTCGCGGGCCGGGTGGACCGCTGGCAGGAGGTCGAGTTCCACGTCTCGCACCTCGTGATCTGGACCGGCGCGATGGACGCGGGCAGCGGCGACCTGGCCGATGCCAACCGCGCCGGCTTCCACATCCACGGCTTCCACGGCGTCACGCCAGAGACCGCGACCACCTCGCACTACTTCTGGACCGTCGCCACCAATGAGCATCCGACGCGGCCCGGCGCGGCCGACGTGCTGGTGAAGCAGGTGGTCGACACCTTCCACGAGGACAAGGACATCATCGAGGCGCAGTGGGCCAACCAGGTGCGCTTCGCGGCCGACTGGCGGCAGGTCGCGATCCACGTCGACGGCGGCCCGAACCGCGCGCGGCGGATCATGACGGCACTGACCGCGCAGCAGTAGCCGTACGCTGAGGCCGAACGTTGTCGGCCACGATAAACACCTTCTGGAGATGACATGAGCGTCACCACGCGCCGACAACTTCTCGCGGCCTCGGCCGCATCGCTTTCCATCGCGGCGCTGCCACGTCTCGCGCTGGCACAGTCGACCAAGCTGTCGCGGCTGATCGTTCCCTTCCCGGCCGGCGGCGGCACCGATGCCGTCGCGCGCATGACCGCCGACAAGTTGCACTCCGACTTCCCTGCAGGCCTGGTCGTCGAGAACCGAGCCGGTGCCTCCGGCCGCATCGGTGTCGAATACGTGAAGGACGCGCAGCCTGACGGCAGCACGATGCTCTTCACGACCGACTTCGTGATGACCATCTTTCCGTACAGCTTCCGCAAACTCAACTACAACCCGCTGCAGGACTTCGCCCCGGTGGCGCTTTGTTCGAAGACGGGCTACGCACTGGCCGTCGGCCCGGGCATGCCGGCGGAGGTCACCAACCTGCAGCAGCTCGTCGCATGGTGCAAGGCGAACCCTTCACGCGCTTCGTTCGCATCGACCTCGGCCGGCGCCGCATCGCACTTCGCGGGCCTGATGCTCTCGCGCGCCATCGGCGTGGACTTGCTCCACGTGGCCTACAAGGGCGGTGCGCCGGCCCTGCAGGACTTGATGGGTGGCCAGATCCCGATGAGCATCAACCCGATCGGCGAGGTGCTGCCGCAGATGGCCAGCGGCAAGGTGCGCGTGATCGCGACCACGGGCGCGCAGCGCAGCCGCTTCCTGCCCAACGCACCCACGCTGGTCGAGTTGGGCCTGCAGGACATGGTGGTCGAGTCATGGCTTGGCTTGTTCATGCCGGCGAAGACACCGGCCGATGTCGTGACCCGCACCGCCGCGGCCTTCAACGCCGCGCTGCAGCGCAAGGACCTGCACGACGGCTATGCCGGCATCGCGATGGAAACGGTGCAGGGCACGCCGGCCAGCTTCGCCGCGGTCATCAAGGCCGACATGGAACGCTGGGAGCCCATCATCAAGGCCTCCGGTTTCACCGCGGAAGAGTGACCGCGCGTCGCGCGGGGGACTCCCCGAGCGCGCAATGGTTGCGATGTGAGGGCAGGTACGGAGTTACAAGCGGCGCGCTTGCGCCTACGCTCGGTGCACTGCTCCTGAACACACAAGACAACCAACGAAGTCGATCTCCCGATGAAGCTCAACTCCCTCCGTGATTTCATGGCCGTGGCCGAACGCGGCAGCCTGCGCGCCGCCGCGCGCCAGCTCGGCGTGACGCAACCGGCCATCACGCGCAGCATCCAGGAACTCGAGAAGGAACTGGGCGTGGTGCTGTTCGAGCGCCGCGCCAAGGGCGTCTCGCTCACGCGCATGGGCGAGGTGTTCCTGCGCCGCTCCAAGGCGGTGCGCTGCGAACTCGACCGCGCCCGCGACGAGCTCGATCAGTTGCGCGGGCAGATGAACGGCCATATCTGCGTGTGCCTCTCCGGCGTGGCACACATGGCCATGCTGCCGAGTGCGATGGCCGCCTTCCGCCAGCGCTTTCCGGACGTGCAGCTCGACATCATCGACGGCCTGCTGCCGAGCGTGGAAGCCGAGCTGAAGGACGGCATCGTCGACTGCTACATCGGACCGACGCTGGAGGAAGTGTCGAGCGAACTCAGCGCCGAGAAGCTGCTCGACAGCTACCGCGTGATCGTCGGCCGGCACGGGCATCCGTTGGCCAATGCGCGCTCGCTGCGGGAACTGGTCGATGCCGAATGGGTCACCACCTCGGTCACCTATCGCGCGGAAGAAGAACTCGCGCCGCTGTTCGCAAGCCACGGCCTGCCGCCACCACGCCTCATCGTGCAGGCACGCTCGGCCCTGACCTTCCTCTTCACCGTGGCCTACTCCGACCTGCTCATGCTGCTGCCGATCCAGTGGACGCAGACGCCGCTCTTCAGCAACGCACTGCAGCCGATCCACGTCGCCGAGCGCCTGCCCTCCCCGCCCATCTGCATCGTGCAGCGCAACAGCATGCCGCTGACGCCCGCGGCCGAATACTTCTGCGACATGATCCGCCGCGCCAGCCGCCACGTGGACACCACCATCTGCAATCCGTTCCCGGGCCAGGTCGCATCGACGCCGCGCAGGGCGGTAGCCGCGTCGCTCAACTGAGCTGAATCAAAAAACGGGCGCAGATCCATCGCAAGAAGATCTGGCCCGCGAAGACCACGGCGCATCCCCAGCGATGCGCAATGGCCGTGTTCTGGCGCACCTTCCCGCGCGCCACCTTGGATGCTTTTAAAAGGAGTGGCTCATACCCGCTTCGTAGCCCCTGGCCGAGCGCGGCGCGTAGCCGGCGAAGGCCGCGAAGGCGCCGCTCGGCTGTGGCGGCACGCCCATCACGGTGGGGTTGTTCTTGCCGTTGTGGATGCTGGTGAAGGCCGTGGTGGCATACAGCAGCGTGCGGCGTGAGAAGTTGTAGGTCAGGCCCAACGAGAACTTGGAGATCGCCGCATCGGGATTGACCAGCGACGGCACCGCCGCGTTGTCCGGCTTGTACTTCACATAGCCGTAGCTGCTCTTGATGCGCACCGGGCCGACCGGCACCGTCACGCCGACCATCGCGCCGTCGTAGTCGGCCGAGGTGGATGCGGCCGCGCCGGGCAACGTGAACTTCGAGTCGTTGGTGGCACGCGAGAGTTCGCCCGCGAGCTTCATGAAGCCGAAGTCGTAGGTGGCCGCCAGGTTGGCGGTCTTGACCTGGGTGTCGGTCAGAGGCGTCGCAGCGGGTGGCAGCGCATCGATCGCCGTGCTGACGCCGTAGCTTGCCGAGACGTCGAGCCCGCCGTTGGCATAGCCGACGCGCATGCCGAAGAACTGCCCGCGCTTGCTCGGGCTGTCGAACTGGGACGAGCTTTTCACGTTCTCGTGGAAGCTTCCCATCGCCTGAGCGAAGAAGCCGCCCAGCGTGTTAGGCGTGAAGTAGCCGATCGTGTTGTTGACGAAGATGTAGTTCGCCGGGCCGCCGGTCGGACCGGCCAGCAGGCCGCCGCCGGGCAGCGCGGTGAAGACCGCCAGGCGCGCGTTCACCATGCCGATCAGGTTGGCGCCGACACCGGTGTTGAGGAAGGGGTCGGTCACCGTGTCCGCCACGAAGGTCGGCGACACGTCGCGTCCCAGCCGGATCTCGCCGAAGCCGCCGCTGAGGCTCACCGTCGACCGGCGCGAAGACAGCGGCTGCGTGCCGTCATCGACGTTCAGCGATTGCTCCAGCCAGAAGCTCGCCGCCAGCCCGCCGCCCAGGTCTTCAGTGCCGCGAAAGCCCCACCGGCTGGGCACGTAATTGCCGCTGGTCAGCGCGGTCTGGCTGAGCGTGACGGACGCGGGCCGGGCCGCATTGATCACGCCGACGTTGTCGCTCTTCATGCTGTAGTAGCTGACGCCCGCATCGACGATGCCGAACACGGTGAGCGAGGATTGGGCCGAGGCGGCGCCTGCGAGTGCGAGGAGTGCCAGCGATACCGAGGTTTTTTTCATGGATGGTTTCTTGTCTCTGTTTCTTGTGATTCGTCGCGATCGAGGAAGGCAGGCATTCAGCCCGGGCCGACCTCGAAGTCGATGTGGCTGAACTGCCCCTCGAAGAGCGCGATCGCCTCCAGCACCTTTGGCCGGAACGCGGCACGCTCGGGCGAGGCCAGCATCGCGTCGATGTCGGCACGGCTCGCGAAGTCGACGACGATCTGGCAGCAGATGCCGGGCGGGTTGTCCTCGCGCTTGCGCGGCCACCAGGCCTTCACGCCGCGCACGCCGGGCAAGGTGCGCAGGCCGGGCACCACCGACTCGTTCATCAGCGACTCGAACTTTTCTTCCATGCCGGGCTTGGCATTGCCAACCCAGAAGGCGGAGCGTACCCACATGCCGCTTACTCCACCGCGGCCGGCTGCTTAGCCGGCACGAAAGGCGTCATGCGCAAGGCGACGCGCTTGCGCCAGTTGCCGTAGGGCTCGTAGCCTTCACTGGTCTCGCAGAGGGACTTCGTCAGCGCGACGATTTCCTCGTTGGTCTTGCTGAAGTCCAGGGGGATCAGGAAGGGCTGCGTGATGTACCAGTCGGAGTCGACGAAGAACTCGAGGTTGTTGCCCTCGGGGTCGTGCGCATAGATGCTCCAGGCGATGCCATGGTTGGCCGGGAACAGGTTGCCGCCGCCCTCGGCCTCGAGGCGCCTCTGGATGTCGCGCAGGTCATCGAGCGAACCGACCTTGAACGAGATCTGGTTGATGCTCGGGCCGAATTGCGGGTTGGCCGTGTTGGCGGGCAGTTCCTGCGGGCGACCGGTGGCCAGCACGATCTGGTGATGGTCTTCCGGGCTGCGCGAGAGGAACACCAGTTCCATGCCGCCGGCATTGCCGCGGTCGGTCACGGTGAAGCCGAGCACGTTCGTGTAGAACGCCTCCATCGGCGCGATGCGCTTCACGCTCAGGCCCATGTGGCTGAACATCAGGTTGGGGGCGGGCTTCGCCGTGGTCGTCATGGTGATCTCCTGCTTCTTGAAAGGATTGCCCGGTGCACTTTTGCATCGAGTTCGGGCGGATGCTATGGCTGCCCCTTCGTGCGGACGAGATTGAAATATTTCGTCGTTGATCAGGTTCTGGCATCGCAGGCGATGCCAGACGATCGTCGGCCCACGCGAGGCTTGCCCCACGCAGGACCGGTCGCTACTCAGCCGCGCACTGCAGCGCAAAGGCCAGCTGCTGCAACTGCAGCGCGCGCCCGATGTGGTGGAAGTCCATGCAATGCCCGGTGCCGTGCACCATAGCCGCGTCGACGCGGGACGACTTCGACAGCGCCTGCGCGAAGCTGTCGACCTCGCCTTGCCCGCAGATCCACAGACGATCGACCTCGGCCTGCCGGTAGTGCACCGGCACCGTGATGCTGCCCAGCGTGGCCGGTGCATTGGCGCTCCAGGTGCTGACGATGTCGACGAGTTCCGCCTTCGGCGCGCCGGCGCCGGCAAAGCCGGTCGAGGTGCCGGGCATGGCCGGGTCGTAGCTGCCTTCGGGGCCGAACATGAACTGGGCCTTGCCTTCGTCGGGCAACGCGATGATGGGAATGTCGGGCAGGCTTTCCCACATCGGCTTGTGCTCGGGCGGCGTGTGCATGCAGACGCCGGAGATGGCCAGGCCGATCAGCGGCAGGCCGTCGGGCTCGCTGGCGATCATTTCCGCCATCGTGCAGGCGATCGCGCCGCCGATGGAGTGGCCGATCAGCACGATGCCGCGCGTGCCGGCGCCGTAGCGTTGCCACGCATCCCTCAATGCCGCTGTGAGCGCCCTGGCCTGACCGCGCACTGTCCCTTCCGCGGGCGGCAGGATCGGGCTGTCGACATAGCCGGGACGGTCGGGCGCGATGATCGGGATGCCATTGGCTGCCGCCTGGTCGAACAGAGAAGCGCCGGGCACGTCGAAGTAGGCCGAGGTGTAGGTGCCGCCGTGAATGGCGATGACCAGCGGCGTGTTCGAAGGTAGCGTGCCGGCGGGGATGTTGTGGCGGCCCGAGAGGCCGCCGAACAGCGAGGCGGTGTGTTGTGTTGCGCTCAAGTCTTTGTCTCCTCGTTGTTGTGTGTCGATCCGCTCACGGAAGCGCTTCGGCCTGCAGCTTGTGCAGCGCAGCCGGCGAGTACCAGCCACCCGCGCGCACCACGCCCGCGATCCTGTGCAGGTTCGCCACGTCCGCGACCGGGTTCGCATCGAGCAGCACGAGGTCGGCATTCTTGCCAGCCTCCACCGTGCCCATCGTGCTTTCGCGGCCGAGATACTTCGCGCCGTTGATCGTCGCGATCTGCAGCACCTGCAGCGGCGAGAGGCCGGCCTGCGCGAACAGGTCGAAGTCCTGGTGCAGCGAGAAGCCCGGCACCACCCAGATCGAGCCGCCCGTGTCGGAGCCCGCGAGCATCGGCACGCCGGCGTCTTGCAGAAGCTTGGTGAACCGGAGTTGCAGCGTGAAGAAGCGCTTGAAGATCTCGCGGTTGCCGGCGGAGACGCGCTGCGGGAACTGCGCGCCCAGCTCGCTCCACATCTGGCGCACGGGCGGGGGCATGAAGCGGTTGTTCGGGTCGGCCTTGTAGGCCGGGTCGTCCGCGATCTCCATCGTGCGCAGGCGGATCAACGTCGGCACCTGCCACGAGTTGTCCTTGATGAGTTCGCCTGCCAACTCCTTGCACTTGCCTTCGTCGTAGCTGTCGAGCACGCGCTGCATGCTCTCGAACTGCGGCGGCTTGGTCATCATCATCGGGTTGGCGATGATGCGCACAAGCATGGCTTGCATGGCCGGCGTGGTGGGGCCGACCTGCGGCGGCTCGCCGTGCGTGTGCTGGACAAAATCGCGGATCGGCGCCTCGTCGCGCGAGCAGCCGAGCAACATCACTTCGAGCGGGCCGAGGTGCTCGATGGAACGCATCGTCTTTGCGCCCTCGCGCACATTGATGTCCATGTTCATGTGACCCGAGTACGGCAGCCCCTGCGCCTTGGCTTCCGCGCCCGCGGCGTAGAAGTTCTTCGCGGAGAGGCCGACGGTCTTGATGAAGTCTGCCCCTTGCTGCTTCTGTTTGCGCACCTCCGCGACTGCGGCATCGGGTGTGGGCGTGAGCGAATCGGTCAGGATGGTGCCGGGGAGCGCCAGCAGCTCCGGCGCCTGCGGATAGGCAAGCTTGCCGTCGCGGCGCGCCTGCAGCAGCTCGGGCGAGCTCGACATCTGGCGGTAACCGGTGACGCCGTTGGACAGCATGAGCTTGAGCGCAGGCCGCGGGTCCGGTGCGTTGAGCGGATGGGCATGCATGTCGAGGTAGCCGGGCACGATGAACTTGCCGCGCGCGTCCACCGCATGGGCCTCGCCGCGCGCGACGATGGCGGATGCACGGGCGATCCTGGCGATCTTTCCGTTCTCGATGACCACGCTCATCTCGGGCGACAGGCTGCCGTCCTTCACGTTGACCACGGTCACGCCCTCGATGACAAGGCCCTTGTCGACCACGGTCTTCAGCGCTGTCGCGGCGGTGGCTTGCAGGCCGAGGGTGGCCATGAGCAGCGCCAGCAAGGCGTGAGGCAGGCGGGCGCCCGACCGGATGTCATGATGTTTCTCGCAATGCAATGCGGGTCTCCTGATGGTTTTGCCGCGCGATACTACGGAGCCGGCTGCCAGCCGGACAGATAGGAAAAGCGCGCTGGCGATGCCTATCCGCTATCGGCTCGTGTCAGCCCGGGAGGCAGGCGGACCAGCCGGTCATGACCTGACGCGCCTATTCCGTTGCCCGCGTCACCGCTCCCCGCATCAACGTACAAAAGTACTCCCCCACCGGCGTCAACGGCAACGCCACCCTGCGCACGATGCAGATCGGCAGCGCGCTCAGTTCCTCCTTCACCTCGATCCGCTGCAAGCTGTCGCTGAACAGCGGCGCGCGCGCCCACTGCACCGGCAGCATCGCGAGCATGTCCGACTGCACGATCGAAAAGAAGAAGGTGAAGGCCGAGTGGCCGCGCACCACCAGGCGGGGCAGCGGCAATCCGTGGCGCAGGAAGACGGGGCACAGTTCGTCCTCGGCGCGGTAGGTGGCCGAGGTGGTCACCCACTCGGTGCCGACGAGTTCGGCCAGCGACATCGCATCCGACAGCGGATGCCCGATGCGCCCGAATATGGCGCGATGGTTGTCGAACAGCTTCTCGACCTCGAGCCGCGGCGACAGGTCCAGCGGCGCGGGTCCGATGTAAAGGTCCATCGCGCCGTCGAGCAGTTCCGCCTCCACGCTCGGCACGACGCCGTCGATGATCTCCAGCCGCACGTCGGGATAGCGTTCGTGGAACGGGCGCAGCGCGCCGGGCAGCAGCGCCATGTGCGCGACGCTGCTGAGACACATGCGGATCTGGCCGTGCATCGCGCCACGCGCCTGGGCAATTTCGTCCTGCGCCCGCCGCAGTTCGCTTCGCACGGCACGCGTGCGTCGCAAGAACAGTTCACCCATCGACGTGAGCGAGACACCCTTGGCACGGCGCTCGAACAGCGTCACGCCAAGCTCCTTCTCCAGCTCCTGGATGCTGCGGCTCATCGCCGGCTGTGCGACACCCAGTTGACGCGCCGCCGCGCGCAGGCTGCCGCGCTCGGCGACGGCCTGGAAATCGCGCAGGGCGTTGAGCTTCATCTAAGCCTTGCTTCTCGCTTCCGCATCTTCCATGAACTGGGCCAGCACCTGGTTGAACTCGTCCGACACCAGTTGCGGAAAGTGGTGCGGCGACGCGATGTTCAACCGTCGGCCGTTGCCGATCTCCGCCACGGTGTCGCACACCGCGTCGAAGGCCGGGCTCCATCCGCCGGAGATCACCAGCAACGGAATGCCGGCGCGCTTCACCGCTTCGAGCTCGCTCTGCAGCGCATCCTTCGATGGCAGCCGCAGCTTGCGGATGGCCACGCCCATGCGCTTCAATTCGGCAGGGTCCGCGCCGCCGCGCAGTTCGGGCGGGATGTTGACGAGCTTGATGAAGCGCAGGATGCGCGTGGTTGGCGAGAAGCTCAGGAACAGGGCCTTGACCATGCCGAAGACGAAGCGCTTCACCACAGGCTTGTGGATCGCCAGCGCGGCCATGGCGGGCTCGATGATGGTGAGCGAACGGACGGCGCCAGGTCGCTTCGCGGCGGCGGCGAGCGCCACGCATCCGCCGAAGGAATGACCCACCAGGTGCGCGCCGTCGCCCAGCAGGTCGGCCACCAGGGCGCCATCCAGATCGGCATCGTCGGGACGACCCGGATCGGGGGTGCGGCCGTGGCCGGGGCGGTCAGGCACGATGAGCTGCCAGCCACGACCCGCCAGGCTTTGCTGCGTGGAGAAGTGCGTCGAGCCACCCACGACGCTGCCTTGCGCGCTGCCATGCACCAGCACGACCTTCGGACCGGCGTCACCCCATCGCGTGATGTGCATTGCGTCCTTCCCGCTCATGACAGCTTGCCTTGATTGCCAATGGCAGCGGTGACCAGGATCATCTTGATTTCCTTCTTTGATTTACTTTGCCTACATGCCGACGTATTCGCGCAGCAACTCGGGCTGTGCGCGCAGTTCTTCGGAGCGCCCTTGCCAGACGACGCGCCCCTTCTCGACGATGAAGTGCCGGTCGGCCAGCCGCAGCAGCGGGGCGATGTTCTTGTCGATGACGATGAGCGACAGGCCCTCGGCCTTGAGGCGGGCGAGGCAGTTCCAGATCTCGCTGCGCACCAGCGGCGCGAGGCCCTCGGTGGCTTCGTCGAGGATCAGCAGCGTGGGGTTGGTCATCAGCGCGCGGCCGATGGCCAGCATCTGCTGCTCGCCGCCGGAGAGGTTGCAGCCCAGGTTGCGCTCGCGCTCCTCGAGGCGCGGGAACATGTCGTAGACGCGCTGCAGGGTCCACGGGGGCTGGCGGCCGCGGCGGTTCTCCGCGGTGGCGACGAGGTTCTCGCGCACCGTGAGGTTCGGAAAGATGCGACGGCCTTCGGGCACCAGGCCGATGCCGGTGCGTGCGACGCGGTGCGCGGGCTGCCCGGTGATGTCTGCGCCGCCGATGTGCACGGAGCCCTTGCGCGGCGCGAGCATGCCCATCACCGTCTTCACAGTCGTCGACTTGCCCATGCCGTTGCGGCCGATCAGCGTCACGACCTCGCTGGAGCGCACGTCGAAGGACAGGCCGAACAGCGCCTGGCTGGCGCCGTAGTGGGTCTCGATGCCGTCGACTTCAAGCAATGCGCTCATGGCGAATCTCCCACGCCCGGCACTTCGTGTCGCGGCGCTGCGCTCATATCACCTCCAGGGGATCACCAAGGTACGCGAGCCGCACCTCGGCATCGTTGCGAATGTCCTCGGCCGTGCCGCACGCGATCGGCCGGCCGTAGACCATCACCGTGATGCGATCCGCCAGTGCGAACACCGCGTCCATGTCGTGCTCGACCAGCACGATGCTGTAGCGGCCCTTGAGCCTTTCCAGCAGCGCGACCATGTCCTGCGATTCCTGGTGGCTCATGCCAGCCATCGGTTCATCGAGTAGCATCACCTGCGGCTTCAGCGCCATCGTCATCGCGAGCTCAAGCTGCCGTCGCGCGCCATGCGCCATCTCCGACACGCGCGTCTTCGACTGGCTGCCCAGTCCCACTTGATGCAGCAGGAGCTGCGCAGGCCGCACCAGCGTCAGGTCTTTCGCCACCGCCTTCCAGAACGCGAAGCTGCCGCCGCTCGCGCCCTGCACCGCCAGCATCACGTTCTGCAGCGCGGTGAACTCCGGGAACACGGAAGTGATCTGGTAGCTGCGCGCGATGCCCATGCGCGCACGGCGCTGGACCGACTCGTGCGCCAGCTCCCTGCCATGCAGCTGGATGCTGCCCTCATCGGGCAGCAACTCGCCGGAGAGCTGGTTGATCAGCGTGGTCTTGCCCGCGCCGTTCGGGCCGATCACGGCGTGGATCTCGCCCGGGTTGACATCGAGGTCGAGGCGGTCGGTCGCGACCAATCCGCCGAAGCGCTTGACCAGCCCGCGCACACGCAGTACCGGCGTCACGGTGTTCATCATCATTCGCGCCCCTTGTCGCGCGCAGCGATGGCGCCGTAAATGCCGTCCTTGAGCTTCAGCGCGACCAGCACCGCCAGCACGCCGAGCACACCGAGCCAGTGGTTGCGCACCAGTTCATCGAGCGCGCCCCAACCACTGTGAAACGAGGCAAAGGCTTCCTCCAGCCACAGCCACAGCACGGCGCCTAGCAGCGGCCCGATCAGCGTGCCCAGCCCGCCCAGCACCACGATGACGACGAGGTCACCCGACACCGTCCACTGCATGTACGAGGGCGAGACGAAGCGCGTCATGTTGGCCAGCAGCACCCCGGCCAAGACGCACACCAGGGCGGAGAGCACGTAGGCCGCGAGCTTGACCTGCAGCGTCGGAAAGCCCAGCGCCAGCATGCGCCGCTCGTTCGACTTGCAGCCGCGCAGCACCATGCCGAAGCGCGCATGCACCAGCCGATGAAAGCAGAAAAGCACGGCCATCAGCAGCCCGAAGATCAGGTAGTACAGCACCACGTTGTCGTTCAGGTCGACAAAGCCGAAGTCGCTGCGCGCAGCGAGGCTGAAGCCATCGTCGCCGCCGTACTGCTTGAGGCTGATCGCGAGAAAGTAGTACATCTGGGCGAAGGCCAGCGTGATCATGATGAAGCCCACGCCCTTCGCCCGCAGGCAGACGAGGCCGATGACCGCTGCCAGCAACGCACCCGCGCCGAGCGCTACGCCCAGATGCACCCAGCCGTTGCCGATGCCATGGAACGAAAGCATGCCGACCGCGTAGGCTCCGATGCCGATGTAGAGCGCATGACCGAAGCTCACCATCGCGCCATAACCCATGACGAGGTTGAGGCCCGTCGCGGCCAGCGCGAAGATCATCATTCGCGAGACCAGCGTGACGTAGAAGCTTTGACCCATGAAGTGCGAGAGCACAGGCACCACCGCGAGCAACGCGATGAGCGCGCCCGCGATAGAGAGGCGCAGGCTTGTTCGGGGGACACCGTGGAACCGGCTTCGCCGGGCCACCGGTGTCGCCCCCGGCGAGGGGGTTGGCGGAGCGACACGCAGTGCGCGAAGCCTGGGGGAGAGCTTTGAGCTATCCATGCTTCACCGGGAACAGCCCCGCCGGTTTGACCGCAAGCACGATCGCCATCAGCAGGTAGATCAGCATCGACGCGATCGCCGGCCCGGCCGCCTGCGCCAGCGAGCGCTCCACGATCTCGCGCATCAGCCCCGGGAGAAACGCTCGCCCGATCGTGTCGACGATGCCCACGATCAGCGCGCCATAGAACGCGCCGCGAATCGACCCGATGCCACCCGTCACCAGCACCACCAGCGCCAGGATCAGGATCGGCTCACCCATGCCCGGCTGCACCGAGAGGATCGGCCCCGCCATGAGCCCCGCCAGGCCGGCCAGCCCGGCGCCCGCAGCGAACACCAGCGCATTGAGCTGCCCGATGTTCACACCCAGCGCCGCCACCATGCCCGCGTCCGACGCACCCGCGCGGATCAGCATGCCGATGCGCGTGGCGTGCACCACCCAGTACATGCCCGCGCCGACCACCAGCCCCACGCCGATGATCGCGAGCCGATACGCCGGGTACGAGAAGCCGGCCACATCGACCGTGCCTGCCAGGAACTCCGGCACCGGAATGAAGATCGGCGACGGCCCCCAGCCGAAGCGCGCGACCTCGTTGAGGAACAGGATCACGCCGAAGGTCGCCAGCACCTGGTAGAGATGGTCGCGCTCGTACAGCTTCGACACCACGATCCGCTCCAGCACCAGCCCCAGCACCAAGCTGCCCGCGACAGCAGCCACGGCCGCGAGCAGGAACGACCCGCTCCATCCATGCACGGTGGCCGCGATGTACGCCCCCATCATGAACAGCGAGCCATGTGCGAGGTTGATCACATGCATGATGCCCAGCACCAACGTCAGCCCGGCCGAGAGCAGGAACAGCAGCACGCCGAGCTGAAACCCGTTGAGCAACTGCGTGAACAGCAGCGAGGCCGTCATGCCGCTCGCCTCACTTCATCGCGCACTGCGCGTGGTATGAATCCTGGTAGTCCTTCAGCGGCGTCGCGATGGTCTTCAGGCTGATGCGGCCCTTTCCATCCTTCGCCACTTCGAGCGCGTACCAGTCGTTGATCGGGAAGTTGTTGTTGCCGAACTTCAGCTCGCCGCGCGTCGACTTCGGGATGCCGGCCTTCAACGCGGCCTGCAGCGCCGGCTTGTCGGCCACGTTGCCCTTGACCTTGCCGATCGCCGTGTCGAGCAGCAGTGCCGCGTCATAGCCCTGCGCCGCGAACAACGAGGGGATGCGGTTGTACTTCTTCTCGAAGGCGTCGACGAACTCGCGGTTCACCGGGTTGGGCAGGTCGGGGCCCCAATAGTGTGTGGTGACGAGACCCAGCGCGGCATCCTTCAGGGCCGGCAGCGTGGTCGCATCCAGCATCGCCGAGGACTGCAGCGGAATCGTCTTGTTCAACCCTGCCTGCTGGTACTGCCGCACGAAGTTGACGGCCAGCGCGCCGGGGAAGAAGGCATACACCGCATCGGGCTTGGCCGCGGCGATCTGCGCGATCTCGGCAGAGAAGTCCGGCTGCGACATGCCGGGCAACAGCTCGTCGAGCACCGTGCCCTTGAACTGCCGCTTGAAACCTTGCAGCGCGTCCTTGCCCGCCTGGTAGTTCGGCGCGATCAACACCATGCGCTTGAAGCCCTTGTCGTTGGCGTACTTGCCCGCGGCCTCGGCATGCAGGTCGTTCTGCCAGGAGACGATGAACTGGTAGGGCGAGCACTGCGCACCCGCCATCGCAGACGGGCCGGCATTGGTGCCGATCAGGAACACCTGCTTCTCGGTGATGGGCCGCTGTATCGCCATCATCACGTTGGAGCCGATCACGCCGACGATGATCGGCGTCTGCTCCTTCTCGATGAACTTCTGCGCGATCTGCAGGCCGACGTCGGGCTTGAACTGGTCGTCTTCCTTCAGCACCTGCACCGGCACGTTGCCGAGCTTGCCGCCGCGCTGCTCGATGCCGAGCATGAAGCCGTCGTAGTTGTCCTGGCCGATCGCGCCGATCGGGCCGGAGAAGGTGCCGAGGTAGCCGATCTTGATGGGTGCCTGCGCATGCGCGGGCATGAGCGTCGCGGCGCAGATAGCCATGACGGCGGCGACGACGGTGGTCTTGAAATTCAGCATGCGCTTGTCTCCGTTTTCTTGTGTTCGATTCAGTGCGTCAGGGCCTGCGCCGTGGCTTGGCCGGTCACCTGCCGCATCACGCCGGCGCCGTCCTGCGGCCATGTGTCGCCACGCCATGCGACGTGCTGGTCGGGGCGGATCAGGGTGAGGCGCGAGCGATAGAGGCCCGGCAGTCCTGGCTCGCTCGGTTGGATCACCTGCAACGGCACGCCAGCCGCCTGCGCCGCCTTGCGCGCGGCCGCGATCTCGTCCGGGTTGGCCTTGCCGCTGTCGAGCAGGGTGAAGCCCTGGCCGAAGTGGTCGTAGAGCGAGGTGCCGTCATGCAGCCACGCATGCGGCGCCAGATGGCCGGGCCGCGACGAAGGCACGTAGTTGAGGAAGTCCGGCGGCGGCGCCTCGGTGCCGTCGCCCGCGATCACCGGCGAGTTCTCGTAGCGGTAACCCAGCACCACGCCCAGCGTGTTGAACTCGCGCAGCTTGGCGGATGCCACGCGCGCACCGACGGCGGCACGCAACTTCTCGCCGCATGCGTTGTCGTCCTCCAGGCCGTCCTGCCAGAGCTGATGACCCAGCGTGCCGTGGTTGGCAACAGCTTCATTGATGACGTAGCGGTGCAAGGGCGCGCGTTCGGCCGCGTAGCTGTCGAGCAGCCTGGGGCCACCCCAGCCTTGCACCATCGCCGCCAGCTTCCAGCCGAGGTCCACCCCGTCCGCCACGCCCATGTTCATGCCGTAGCCACCCATCGGCGGATGCAGGTGGCAGGCATCGCCGGCGAGGAACACGCGACGGTCGCGGTAGGTGTCGGCCACCAGGCTGCTGGCCACCCATTCGTCGGAGCTCAGCACTTCATAGGGCAGGTCGATGCCGGTCGCCTTCCGGATCAGGTCGGGCGCGGCATTGACGTCGAAGTTCGCGTCCTTCGGCACCGCGGTGGGCATGAAGAACCACTTCTCGCCGCGGTCCATCGGGCCGATGATGCTGGGCACATCGGCATTCACCTGCCAGTACATGATCGCCGGGCCATGCCTGTGCGCCTGCGCGAGGCCCGGTGCATGGAACACCACGTTGTAGTTGCGCGAGAGGCCGTAGTTGCCTTCCATCTTCGCGCCGATGGCGTCGCGCACGAAACTGCGTGCGCCGTCCGCGCCCACCATGTAGTCGCTGCGCACAGTGAAGTCCTTGCCGGCCGCCGTGTCACGTATCCGTGAGATGACTCGCGAGCCGTCCTGCTCGAAGCCCTGCAGTTCGCAGTTGAAGCGGATCTCGACGCCCGGCAGCGTCTGCGCGTGCGCGCGCATCACTTCTTCCAAGGTGTACTGCGGGATCCATTGCGAATGCTCGGAATAGAGCGGGTTCTTGCCCGGTGCGCAGTAGAGCGCGTTCTCGAAGCGGGCCAGCTCGTGGCCCGCCAGCCGCGTCACGAACAGCACGTTGGACGGGTAGTCGATGCCCAGCGGCGATTGCGCCTTGAGCTTGTCGGCGATGCCCCAGCGGCGCATGTGCTCGCGGGTGCGCAGGTTCGTGGTCTTGGCGCGCGGCGCAAAGCCCACGCGCGGATTGCGCTCGACCAGCAGGCAAGGAATGGAACGGTGCCCCAGCTCGATGGCCAGAGCCAACCCGGTCGGCCCCGCGCCGACGATCAATACCCGCCTGTCGACTGCATCGCTCACGTTGTCCCCATCTCTCGGTTTTTGAGTGTGGGGCGATCGTAGGGACACCGGAGTGAGGCCAGAAGATACAAAAAGCCGGGGACTGATCAGCGGATGGCATCGCTGGCAGCATGGATCAAGATTCGGCGCCATGCACAAAAGGCCCGCAGGAGCGCAAGTGGCATACCACTTGAACAACATCGGTACTTTCCTGCCGCGCGTCACGCGCGTGCGCATGCGGGAAGGCATCGAGACCTACATGGCGCGCAAGCAGCCACTCATCATCATTGCCGGTGCCGACTACGGGCAAGGGTCGTCGCGCGACTGGGCTGCCAAGGGTGTTCGGCTCGCGGGCGTCGAGGGGAAAGCGTTCACATCACGCGCTTGCCGGCGGCTGCGCGCCGGTCGTCCTTGCAATGCAATGCGCGAAGAACGCAGCCGCTGGCGTGAGTGGCGTGTCGGCGCGCGTGAGCATCGCGAGTTCGAGGTCGAAGGGGTCGATCCTGCAGTCCTCGATCGCGACGATGTCGCGCGTCTCGGCATTGCCCAACAGCGGCTCCGGCATGAGGCTGACCGCGTCGGAATTGCGTTGCAGCGCGAAGGCCTGCAGCGCATCGCAGATCAGGTGGCGCTTCGGCGGCTCGACGCCGCTGCGGCCGAACATCTCCGTCATGCGCGATTGCCGGGCTTCGTCGAGCCGCCGTGTGTAGATCCACTCGCACTCGACGAGCGCCTGCGGCGTTGGCGCCGCCAGCGCCGGGTGGCCCCGGCGTACCACCACGCGCTGGCGAATGCGCCGAAGGTGCTCGATGCGAAACTCGTCGCCCTGCAGCTCGCCCGCGTCGGCTGCGACCAATGCCAGGTCGAGCGTTCCGTCGCGCAGGCGGGGCAGGACCCGCTGTATGAGGCCGTCGCTGAACTCGATGTCCACCTTCTGATAGCGCTGCCGGAACCACCTGAACGCGTCGCCCAGAGCCGTCAGCGTGACGATCGGATTCAGCGCAACCTGCAGCGTGCCGGCGTCGTCCCCGCCCGCTTGCCGCAGTTCCTCATAGGCCAGATCGACCTGCCGGGTGACCAGCCGCGCACGCGCGAGCAGGCGTTCGCCGGCCTCGGTCAGGTGAATCCCGCGCGAGCCCCGGATCAGCAGCGGCACACCGGCATCCTCCTCCAGCAGATGCATCGCCTTCGTGACCGCCGACTGCGACAGGTGCAGGCGGCGCGCGGCGGCGCGGATGCTGCCGTGCGTCACCACGGCGACCAGCGCCCTGAGCTGCTGCATGGTCATGGGTTCAGCGACCTCCAAAGGTGTTCACGAAGCCGATTTTGACTCTTCCGGAGGTCAGTCGTGGTGCATAGCATCCTCCGAATCACATCCCATTGCCCCAAGGAGTACACATGCTGACCCGACGCCATCTGATTGCCGCCAGCGGCACATTGCCTATTGCGATGTTTGCGCCCGCCTGGGCCGCCACCGCCTGGCCCGCCAAGCCGATCCGCATCGTCGTGCCTTCGCCGGCCGGTTCGCCGGTGGACGCAATTGCTCGCAAGCTCGGCGAGTTGTTGGGCAAGAGTCTGGGTACCCCGGTCGTTGTCGACAACAAGCCGGGCGCGATCGGAACCATCGGCGCGGGCGAGGTTGCACGCTCTGCGGCGGACGGCTACGCCTTCCTGTTCACCACCAGCGATCCACTGGTGGCGGCGAGCGTGATGGTCAAGAAGCTGCCCTACGATCCTCGCAGCGGCTTCCTGCCGATCAGCAAGGTAGCCAACAGTGCGCCCGCACTGGTCGCGCACCCGCGGGTCAAGGCCAACAGCGTTTCAGAACTCATCGCCGAGATGAAGGCACAGGGCAACAGCCCAAGCTACGGATCGTGGGGGCCGGGCACGATCCCTGTGCAGGTGATGGAATCGGTGGCCCGCCAAGCCGGCGTGCGCTTTGGCGAAGTTCCGTACCGCGGTTCGCCACCGGCCTTGCAGGACCTGCTCGGCGGGACGGTGGACCTGACCTTTGCGGCACCGTTCGTGGCCGCGCCGATGATCGCGGAAGGCAAGATGAAGGCGCTCGCCCTGGTCGGCGCAAAGCGTTCGGCCGTGCTCCCCAATGTGCAGACCTTTGCCGAGGCCGGCTTCAGCTCATACGTCTTCACCAACGAGATATGGGTCGGACTTCTGGCACCGGCCGGACTGGATGCAGCGATCCAGCAAAAGGTCGCCTTGGCAGTGCGCGCCGCCGTGCAAGGCGCCGACTTGAGCGGCTTCCTGGCCAACATCGGCTTCACTCCCGTGGGCAATGCGCCAGCGGAGTTCGAACGGGAGCTGCTCGCCGAGGCCGCAGCCATTCCTGCGTTGCTTCGGGACCTGGGCATCCAGCCGCTGTAGTTTCATTCACCAACCGAAAGACGAGCATGCCGACCATCCATCTTCCAGACACCAGCCTGTACTACGAGAAGCAAGGCGAGGGCCACCCCGTTTTCTTCATTCACGGCGGCGGAGGCAACTCCATGGCCTTCTACCAGCAGGTGCCCTTCTTCCGCGATCGCTATCAGGTGATCACGGTCGACCTGCGCGGATTCAAGCATTCGCGTTGCGCGCCCGAAGCGGTCCATCCGCGGCACTTCCCCGATGACATTCGCGCGATCATGGATGCCGAGGGCATAGCACGCGCAGCCTTCGTCTGCCAGTCGCTCGGCGCCTGGGCGGGCCTTCCCATTGCAGTGCGAACGCCCGAGCGCGTGTCGTGTCTGTTCATCAACGGCTCGCCGACGCCAGCCTATTCGACGCAGAACTGGAAGGTGATCCAGCGTGCCAACGGGATCTTCCTCGGGCCGGATTTCTCCCGCGGCGCCGGGGTCGGTTGGAACCGCGAGACGCTGAAGGCGCGGCCCGACCTGATCTTCCTGTATTCGCAGATCAAGGCGCTGAACCCTCCGTTCGATTCATCGACCATGATGGACGACAGCATCAAGCTTTACCCCGCCGATTTCGACAACTACAGCGTGCCGACCGTCGTCGCCGGCGGATCGCACGACGACTTTCTCAATTCCGAGAGTCACTTCCATGCCGCGAGCCTGATCCCAGGTGCAGAACCCTATACCTTCGAGGATTCGGGCCACTCGGCGTACTTCGAACATGCGACCGAATTCAACACGGTGGTCGACCGGTTCCTGCAGCTGCACGCGCCGTCACGCGCGGGCAACTGATGCGCGGCCGACCGGTTGGACGCGCGGCCGGCAAACCGATCATTGAAAATGATCGATCGCTAAGGAATGCTTATTTGTTCAAATCGATGAGAAGGCGCATGCTGTGCATTGCATCGAATCAACAACTTGCCTTCTTAACGCAGGGAAATCAAACATGTCATCCAAGGCACTCGGCGAAGCCAATCCCTCATTGCTGGCGCAATGCCCCGTTCATCCAGTTCCCGCCAATGCGGCGGACTTGCCCGTTCACATCACAGAGTGCGGAGTCAAGGGCCCGCCGGTATTGTTTGTCCATGGGGGCGTACAAGGGGGTATTGGCGGCGGTCCGGTCAACTGGAAAGGGCAGCTTCCACTGGCCGACATGGGCTGGAAGCTCAGGCTGATCGATCGCCCGGGGTTCGGCGAAAGCCCGTCCCGGGGACCCGATGACATGCACGCGGATGCGGCGTTGATTGCCGAACGGCTGGGCCAGAGCAGTCACCTGATCGGGCATTCCTTTGGTGGCGCCGAATCACTGCTGGCAGCGGCGCTGCGGCCGGAAGCGGTGCGTTCGCTCATCCTCGTAGAACCGGCATTGCAGATGATGTTGTCCACCGATCCGCAAAGCGCGGCGGACCCTGCGACGAAAGGAGCGGCCGAGATCATCATGAAGTACCTGCTGTCTGGAAAGACACCCGCAGACTACGCCATTGGATTCGTCGGCTCGCTGGGTTCAAGCGACGGCGCCGACAACGTGGCTGTGGCAGGACTCAAGGCAGATCCGGATCGCGCCACGGCCATGGGCTGCTCATTGCTGCGTGCCCACATGGCTTCGGCAACAGAGCAGCGCGCAGCCGCCGACAAGGTCGCCGCCGCCGGCATTCCGGTGCTGATCATTTCCGGCGGATACAGCGCGTCCCAGGGCGCCACCGGCGAGGCTCTCGCGCGTTTGACTGGCGGACGGCATACCGTCCTTCAGGAAGCTCCGAGCCATTTCCTGCAACAGGATTGTCCGGATGCCTTTAACAGGGTGGTCGACGCTTTCCTGCGCGACGCAGAAGCCAAGCACAGTCAGGCAGCCTGAATCGAACTGGCCCGACCATCCCTTCAAAAGGATGTCGGGCCATTCCCAGAAAGTGACTGACGACAGAAATCAAGCGGACAGCCACGCCTGGCCGTCGGCCTTCATGGACTGCTCGAGCTTGCTGCCTCGCGTGGCGAACACTCGCCCGAGCGGAAAGCCGCTCTTCTCCAGCACATAGGCCAGCGCCGCGTATTCGCGCGGGTAGCGCGCAACCATCGCGGGGTCTATGTCCCTTGGCCCTGCCGGAAAGGTGAAGCTGCCCATGTCGTACACGCTCTGGCGGCGCAACAGCTTCCACACGCCATCGCGTCTTTCGGCCATGTCGTAGAAGCGGTTGTGCACGGCGCAACCAAGCTGCAGCTTGACGTTCTCGCCGACGATCACGGCATTGGTCTCGACGATGGCCTTGCCGCCGTTGAGCGTGGCAACGGGCGTGCCGATGAGGTGCTTGGTCTGCAGGTCGGATGCGCCCATGCGGATCGAGCCGTCGACGAACTCGCCGAACGAGCCTTCGAACCAGGTCACTTCGATGGTGCCGTCAGGGTGGAAAAGTTCGCGCAGTGCATCCCAATCACCCAGATCACGATGGATCCAGCCGGTGATTAGGTCATTGAGCGCGAGTCGGTCTTCGAGGTAGGTGTTCATGATGCCGTGAAGCATCGCTCTTTCCGGCGATCAAATCCAATACGTTGTTCTCACTGATTGATCAATAGAATTGATTCATTCAAATCGAGCCGCTGTCAGGAATACGAGGATCCCATGACCCAATCTGGGTGAATTGGACAACATGCGCATGCATCGATTCACCTGAACCAGGAAGGCTTAAATCGTGGAACTGCGTCACCTCCGGTATTTCATGGCGGTCGCTGAAGAAGCCCATTTCGGCCGCGCCGCCGAGCGCCTGCACATCGTCCAGCCCGCGCTGAGCATGCAGATCCGGGCGCTGGAAGAAGAGTTGGGCGGGCCCTTGTTCATTCGCACCAGTCGCCGTGTGACGCTGACGGAGGCCGGCACCCTGTTCATGGCAGAGGCCCGGCGCACGCTGGACCAGGCCGAGCACGCCCGCGAGACTGTGCGACGCGCCCTGCGCGGCGAAACCGGGCGCGTGCGCGTCGGCTTTGCCGGCAACGCGGTCTTCAGCGGCAAGCTCATGAGCGACTTGCGGGAGTTTCGCAAAGTGCATCCCGGTGCCGAACTCGTCGTGCAGGAAATGGCGCCCGATCTGCAGGCCGATGCAATCCGTACAGGTCAGCTCGACATCGGCTATGCGCCCGTAGAAGGCCTGGCCTGCGACGGCGTCGAATCGGTGCGAATCGGCTCGTGGCCCTTCGTCGTGGCCATGCCTGCGGACCATTCCTTGGCAACGCGCAAGCGACTCACGCCAAAGTCCATCGCGACGCAGCCTCTCATCGTCTACGCCATGGGAAAGGCCGACGAAGACCTGCTGACTGCCCTCCAGGTCTTGATAGGCCGGCCGCCCGAGGTCGCCTATCGCGTCGGCAGCACGCTGACGGTGCTCGCGCTGGTGGCAGCCGGTCTCGGCATTGCCGTCGTGCCGGCGCCGGTGGCCGACGTGCCCGTACCTACGCTGGTCTATCGGCCGATCGATGCGTTGGGACAAGTGGCCGGGCTGTTGCTGCTGAGTCGCGTGGAAGAAACGACGGGCGCAGTCATCGCGTTCCGGGAATTGGCGCGACGCAAAGTGAAACCTTGAAGGGCTTCGCGATTCAGGCCATCAGTACAGATGATCAATTGATTGAAATCTAATATTAGTGTTGATCGTTGAATGGGAACATCCTTGCGGGCATCCATTCACCGAGAAGCACATCATGAAGATCATCTGCATTGAAGAGCACACCGTCGATGCCGACCTCGCCAGGGCCGGCATGGCCAACCTGAAAGCCGAAGCACCCTACATGGCCGATTGGGGCAGCCGCGTCGAAGACCGGCCCGAAAGCTTCAACGACCACCGCCCGCACTTGGTCGCACCGCCGGTGTCGCTGGAGCGGGCCGGCGACGTCGGGTCCAAACGCATCGCCGACATGGATGCGCACGGCATCGACATGCAGATCGTGTCTTACAGCAATTCGGTGCAGATGGTGCCGGCTGCGCAGGCCACCGACCTCGCCCGTGCCGCCAACGACCGACTGGCCAAGGCCGTTCAGGCCCATCCGACGCGATTCGGCGGCTTTGCCGCCTTGCCGTGGCAGCACCCGGAGGCCGCGGCGGCGGAGTTGGAGCGTGCGGTGAAGCAATTGGGCTTCAAGGGCACCCTGCTGGTGGGCCGCCCCGGCGAGACCTTCCTGGACGACCCGCGCTACGAGCCGGTGCTGGCCAAGCTGGACGAACTGCAGGTACCGGTCTACGTCCACCCCGGCGTGCCGTTGCCTCAGGTGCGGGAGCCCTACTACGGTGGGCTGGACAAGGAAGTCAGCGCGCGTCTCTCGATCTTCGGCTGGGGCTGGCACCACGACGCCGGCACCCAGGTCATCCGGATGATGCTGGCCGGCGTGTTCGACAAGTTTCCCAAGCTGCAGGTCATCAGCGGGCATTGGGGCGAGATGGTGCCTTTCTACCTGCACCGGATGGACGACACGCTGCCGCGCGAAGTGACCGGCCTGTCACGCACGATCTCTGACACCTACCGCCAGCACGTCTACGTGACGCCCAGTGGCATGCTGAACCTGCCGCACTTCGAGTTCGTCCACAAGGTGGTCGGTGCAGACCGGCTGATCTACGCGGTGGACTATCCCTACCTCACGAACACCGGTGCACGGGAGTTTCTGGAAGCTTTGCCCATCAGCCAGGACGACAAGGAAAAGTTCGCGCACAGGAATGCGGAAGCGTTGTTTCGCCTGTAAGGCTTGGAGACACGGGGGGCCGTTCCTGCCGAGTTGGGCGGTCTTCGATGCATGACTCCAAAGTATTGGGGGCTTTGCATCTTGAGGAGCGCTTCCCGTGCAGGTCAAGCCCGCAAACTCCGAAGTGGCGCTAACGGATCTGCAGGTCCCGCGGCGAACCGGCGAAGGTCGATCCATCCCCTCACCACCGCCGGACGCCAGATGCAAAGCCATCTTGTCGAACAGGAGTTTGACTCGCGTCAGCTTCAACCGGGCTGAGGGCACCATGATCTTCACCCACCGTTCCACCAACGGGAATTGCTCCAGCACAGGGACGAGTTGCCCGGCCTGCAGGGCGTCGGCAACACTCGGCCGCGCAAGCTGGACGATCCCTTGCCCGCCGCATGCGGCGGCGCACAGGTAGTCGGCGTCATTGGTGATGAGGACGGGCCGCACGTCCACTTCCACGCGCCCTTCCGCCGAGCTGAATCCCCAGATCGTCCGGCAATCGAAAACGCGAGGCACGGGTGATCGATCAGGTCGCGGGGATGCAGAGGCGCCTCGCGCCGGGCGAGATAGGAAGGGGCTGCGCAAAGGAGTCGGGGAAAGGCGCGGATGACCTGCTCGATGACGTCTGGAAAGGACATCTGGTGCATCCCGACCGCGATGTCGAAGCCCTCCGTCGCCGGATTGCCACCCCTGTCGGACGCGATGATCTCGAGCTGGACGAGCGGGTTCTCTGCGCGGTAGGCGGCGAACAGATCACCCAGGCCGCGCCTGACAAAAACCGCTGGGGCCTTGATCCTGATCGGACCCTCGATGCTGCCGGGGTTCAGGATCGCGCCGCTGACCATGTCGTTGTACGACCGGATCATCTGGCGCGCATGTGTGAGGTAGCTTTGCCCTGTGTCCGTCAGCGTCAACCGCCGGGTCGATCGTTCGAAGAGCGTCGTCTTCAGATCCCACTCGAGCGCGTCGACCCGCTTCATGATGACCGAAGGCGAGACGTACGAGTTGCGCGCGGCTTCGGAGAAATTGCCGGCGTCCGCAGTCGCGATGAAAGCCTTCAGCTTCGACAACAGATCCATCGTGGAATGTTCAGGATGAAGTCAGGGCCTCGGATTCGATGGCACGACGGATTTCGGCTTTCGACCACAGGCGATCGTGGTGCGCCTGGCAACTCGGACCCAATGATCCGATGCCGTTGACGACAGACCAGTGCTCGAGATAGAAGAGCGCGAAATCAGCGATGGTCATTTTGTCGAAGAGCCAGTCCTTGCCGTTGATCTGCCGTTCTGCCCGATCGAGCCCGGCCTGGAATATCCCGAGACCGAATGCCTTGACCGCTGCGTGATCGGACTCGCTCGGCGCAAATTTCTCGGGCCGGCGAACACGAGTGTAGCCCTGCATGTGCACGGTGAAGACGAGATGCTCGGTCATCTCCATCACGCGGATCTCGCCTTCGATGTCTGTCGGGATCAAGCCCCGTGCGGCATGGGTGCGGGCCAGATAGAGCGCGATCACAGGGAACTCGGTGAGCAGCGATCCGTCATCACGAATCAGTGCAGGCACCTTCCCTTTGGGATTGATCTGCTTGTACGCCTCGAACTCGGGCGTTCCGGAACGCGCCGCCTTCTCGATCTCGAACGGCTGGCCGAGCTCGGCGAGCAAGGCATGTATTCCGATAGAGCAGGCACCGGGCAAAAAATAAAGCTTCATTCAGCACTCCAATGTGAGGGGGAAGGTGGCGGCGACTTGCGTTGAGGCGGCACGGCGGTGTGCCGATTGGGTGACCCCGCGGCCTATCGCAAGCGCCTGCATTCTTGTCGTCTATACGATGAACGTTTCCAGCACGCCGATGCTGTCCACACCCGCCTCGACCCGGTCACCGGGCTTCAGGTACCAGGCGCGCGAATCCGGCTTGTGATGCAAGGCCACGCCTTCGGGCGTACCGGTGCTGATCATGTCCCCGGGGACGAGGCCGAAGCGCGACCAGAACGCGACCATCTGCTCGAAGCCGAAGATCAGGTCGCGGCAGTCCGAATGCTGGCGCAGCTCGCTGTTGACCTTCAGCCAAAGGACCAGGCCGTTGGGGTCGGGGACTTCATCCGCGGTGAGGATGTAAGGGCCGATGGGTCCGAAGCCTGGGAAATTCTTGCCCAGCATGATCATGCCGTTGTCCATCTCGCGGAGCTGCCATTCGCGTGCCGACAAGTCGTTGAAGATGGTGTAACCGAAGATGGCGCTGGCTGGGTCGACGTCGCTGTCCGCATCGATGGCCTTGCCCAGTACCAGCACGATCTCCACTTCGTAGTCTAAATCGAGAACGTCCTTCGGTCGCTTCACCTGGCTCTTGTGCGGGACCATCGTGCGCCCCAGTTTCACGAAGCCCGTGGGGAAGTCACTGTGCAGCTTGCTGGCGCTGGCAGCACTGCCCTTCATCGACTCCATCTTGTGGCGCCCGAAGTTGCGGCCGGCGCTGAACATGGACTTGGGCGGCACTGGGGTCAGCCACTGCACCTGGTCCGGGTCGTCCATCCAGAAGGGATCGTTGCGATGCGTGGCCCAGGTAAGCAACTCGCGCGTGGCATCCATCGCCGGCGCACGCCCACGATCAACTCCATCACCGAGGCTGGCGCGCTGGGTCCACCGCGGGCAGCAGCAGCTTTCGCGACATCGACCAGCAGTTCACTGCCCGATGACGACGTGACAACACCGAGCCGCTCGGTACCGGCAGCAGATTGGTAGCGTGCAATTCTCATGTGGTTCAGTCGGCGCTGGCACCGGTGCGCTTGACGATGGCCTCATAGGTCACTGTGTCGCGATCGATCAACTTCGCGAGCGCGGCAGGCGTCATCGGATCCGGCACGTAACCGAAGGTCGCGAATTTCTCGGCGACTTCAGCCTGTTTGAGCGCCTCGTTCAAGCTCTGGTTCAGCGTGGCGATCACGGCAGCCGGCGTGCCCTTGGGCGCCATCAACGCAACCCAACTGCGCGCCTGCACGCCCTTGGGACCACCCGCCTCCTCCAGCGTCGGGACACTTGGCAAACTGGCCGACCGGGTGTCATCCGCAATGGCGAGGAAGCGAACCTTGCCGCCCTTGAGCAGCGCGCCGGAACTGGCCAGGCTGCCCATGGTCCAGTCGACCTCGCCGTTCGACACCGCAATGTTGAGCTGCGAGATCTCCTTGTAAGGCACATGCGTCATCCGGGTTCCACTGGCCGCTTCGACTTCCGCCGCGCCCAGGTGCGGCGGGCCACCGACCGAGGTGGAGCCGTAGGTGATCTTGCCCGGCGCGGCGGCGGCTGCGGCCAGCAGATCCTTGACGGTGCGATAGGGGCTGTTGGCCCCCACCACGATAAAGAACGATGTGTGAAGCAAGCCACCCACCGGCACGAAGTCGTTCTTCGGGTCGTAGGGCAGCTTCTTGAACAAGGAGGGGTTGATGGCCAGATGGCCCACGTCGGCCAGGAAAAGGTCGTAGCCCGTCGGCGGCGCCTGCTTCGCCACGTTGGCAGCAAGGAAGCCACTGCCGCCTGGCCGGGGATCGATGACGACGCCCTGCTTCCAGTTGGCGCCGAGTTTTTCCGCAACGACCCTGATCGCCGCATCGGGTCCGCTGCCCGAGGAAAAAGGGGAAATGATACGCACCGGCTTCGTCGGGAAGGACTGCGCATCGGACTGTGCCGAGGCAAGCGGGGCGACCAGGCCGAGGCCAATGCCTGCGGCCAGAAAAGCGAAGGACCGTCGTTTCATTTCTTGTCTCCAGACTTATTTTGATATGCGGCGCGATGAGCCCGCGTCGCGGTGGGACCGCTCAATTCGATGTCACTGCATGGGCGGGGTGTTCGAGCCGAGCCAGAAGGTGCTTGAGCAATTGAACTTCGCTCGGGTCCAGGTTGCCCTGCACATCGGCCTCGCTCGACTTTCGTATCGCGATGAGCTTCATGACCGCAAGGCGGCCTTCGGTGGTCAACCTGACCCTCGCCTCACCGTCTGCCGAGTCGACCTTGTGAAGCAAGCCAAGCCCGATGAGCTTCTGGACGATCGCGGTTGAGATCGCCTGCCCGCGAACCTTCTCGCTGCGCGCCACGATCTCCGGCACGCACAGCCCGTCTTCCCGGCCAATGATGCTGAGGACGGCGTACTCCTCCGATGTCCATCCATGGTGCTCGAGTTCGTTGATCACGGCCTGCCGTGTCCGGAAGTAGGCGTTCGAGACCTGGTACAGCAGATCGTCCGCCGACAGGTTGCTGAGCTCGTCCACCGGTTGCGCCGATGCATTGCCTTGCTTGGGCAGCAACATGCCATAGCGCCCACCATGGAAGACCAGCGGCTTGCGCGCGGAATGGCTGAAATCAAGAATCTCGCCGACGAAGATGACGTGATCGCCGCCCTCGTACTGGTAGGCCACCTTGCAGGCGAAGCGGGCCATGCAGTCCGGCAAAAGCGGGATGCCGGCCGGCCCGCGTTCGATGGCAACGCCCTCGAAGCGGTCTGCGATCTTGCTCGCGAAGCGCGAGGAAAGCGCCTCCTGATCGGCAGACAGGATGTGCACGGCGAAATGCGTGCCGTTGCGGAAAGCGTCGAGATTGGCGGACGTTCGCGCGAGGCTCCACAGCACCATCGGTGGGTCGAGCGACACGGAGGAGAAGCTGTTGGCCGTCAAGCCGATGTCCGAGCCGGCCGGGCCCGACGTGGTGACGATCGTCACACCCGTTGCGAAGGAGCCGAAGGCGTTGCGCAAGGTGCGCGGATCTGGTGGGGTCAATACCGGGCTGTTCATCCTGAGTCTCCAATCTTGGGGGCGATGCCTGAGCAAGGGCGGGGCTACGGATGCAGCCCCGCTCAGGATCAAGCGCCAGCCTTGGCGGCGCGTGTTTTTGCCTTGTCCGCCAGGTAACGCTCGAGCGTTGCCAGAGGCGGCCGGCTCCCGTCCAGTTCCGCGACCGGCACGCCCGAGAAGTGAGTCGCTTCGGTGAACCAGCACTCCTGCGGCGGCAGGCCCCAGCGCAAGGTCAGGCCGGGCACTTTCACATCCCAGCGCACCGGCTCGACCTCGCTGTCGATCAGCAGGTAGTGATCGCAGAACAGTTCCACCCGGTGGCCATCGGGGTCGCGCAAGTAGACGAACAACACGCCCGCCGGACCATGTCGTCCGGGGCCGCGTTCCACCACGTCGCCCATGCCCATGTTGCCGGCGACGTCACAAGCACGCAGGATGCTGTGCGAATCCGACACCGTGTAGGCGAAGTGATGCAGGCGCGGGCCGGGATTCTCGAGAAACACGATGTCCTGCGTGCCGGGCTTGCGGAACATGAAGGTCAACCCGATCCGGCCTTGTGGGACGTTGCTGTGCGCAGTTGCGGCTACATCCAGTCGCGACAGGCAGTCAGCAATGCGCTGACGACAATGATCGCTTGATGGCTTGACGCTGCACCGCCGAGATGAAAGGGCCAGCGCCGTGACACTGCCGATACTGACGCTGGATGAACACGCGTTGGACCCGCGGCTTGGGTACGTGTTTCAGCGCACCTGGCTCCAGCCTTATGAATCGTTGGTCGGCATGCTCTGGAAATTCGCTCACATGAATCGATTGCCAGGACACCTCGTGATGTCGCAGTTGTGTAGCCATCCGATCGATCCCTATGAGGGTGCCGTGCCCGCAAGCATCGATGTCGCACGAGTCGCGCGGATGCTCGGCATCTCGCGGCGCATCGTGCGCGAGGGCATCTGTCACGCCACGAACGACACGAGCCCCTTCTTACGGTTTTGTCCAAGCTGCATCAGCGCTGCCTATCACAGCCGGCTATTCCAGCTCGAGCGCCATGCGCGGTGCCCGATCCACGGTGACGCGCTGCGCGATGTCTGTCGGCGCTGCGGTCGATCTTCCGCCTTCAGGCTCGACTCACAGTTGCTGGATGCACCTTTTCGCTGCAAGCACTGCCGCAGGTGCTATTCCTCACTCGGCTATGCGCCGCCAACAGTCTACAGGTGCCTTGCGCCAAAAGCGCGCGCGGCTGTGACACGCGCCGCTATCGGTTGAATACCCTTGCCGCGCAGTTGCCACGTGCGTCGCTGGCGAGGTGCCGGGTCAGCGATATCACACTTAGAGCTTATCCGTAAATTATGTTGACGTCGGCAGGTACCTTGCGGAAGGCGATGATGGCGGCAGCAAGGTGGTTGAGGGCGACGAAGCTGCGCTCGAGTTTCTCGTAGCGTACGAGCAGCTTGCGGAAGCGGTTGAACCAGCTATGGCAGACCTCGACGACCCAGCGTCGTGCCTTCTTGGTCGGATCGCGCCGCTTGATGTCGGCTTCGGTGCCTCGACCAACGACGTGAGGGATGTAGCCGTTGCGCTCGATGGTGCGAAGGTGCTCGGCTCCACGGTAGCCCGCGTCGGCGCACAGATGTTTGTGTCGCCGATATGGCGGATCCTTGCGCCTGACGACGATGGCTGCGAGCACGTCGTCAAGCCTCTTGCAGTCATGGACGTTGGCCCCTGTCACGACGAGCGACAACGGGACGCCACGGCCGTCCACCAACAGGTGGCGCTTGCTTCCTTTTTTTTTCCCCCGATCCGTCGGGTTGGGGCCCGCGGCTTCCTGTGCCAGTGGCGCCTTCATCATCGCGCCGTCGATGCTCTGCCAGCGCCAGGCAATGCCCTGCATCTGGTCGTATTCGGCCAAGCCCGCCTTCCAAAGAGCCTCGAAGAATCCCGCGGCCTCCCACTCAAGAAATCGCTTGTGGATGGCGCTTGCGCTGCCGAAGCGCTCCTTGGGCAGCGCCTTCCACTGGCAGCCCGTACGCAGCACGTAGACGATCGCCTCGAACACCAGTCGAGCCGGCTTTGGTGGTCGCCCGGCCCCTGGCTTGCGCATGTAGATTTTCTCTGCCGCCAAGCGCGCGGGAATCAGCGGCTCCACCCGCTGCCAGAACTCATCGCTTACCACCCACGACTCGATACGTTTCGCCAAGATCTTGATCCATCGCCGCGCCCAATGCGGCTCGGATCGACAGTTTATCTATTTACGGATAAGTTCTTAGGTTGCCGCATAGTCATGGAGTCCGGGCCTGCAGTGGCGGAGCGCGGATCGGCTGCCCGCGAGCCAACGTCAGCAAGATGATCATCGGAGCGCCGCAGTGCGTGCAGACGAAGGTCGGTTGAGCATGGCAGGGCTCGGTATCAAGGCTTGCGCTTTGCGCGCGCGAGTCAGCCTCTTGACCCAGCAGATCGCGGACGCGCGCCAGGCTGGCAGCGCGATTGCCGTTGGCCAGGAGCCCGTAGTGTCGGATGCGATGGAAGCCGCTCGGCAGCACGTGCAGCAGAAAGCGGCGCATGAACTCATCGGCATCGAGCGTCATCGTCTTGCGCCGGGTGCGGCCCTTGGCCCGATAGTCCTTCCAACGGAAGGTGACGCCTTGTTCGTCCATGGCAACAAGCCGGCTGTTGGAGATGGCGACGCGGTGCGTGTAGCGAGACAAGTAGGCCAGAACCGCTGCGGGACCCGCGAACGGTCGCTTGGCGTAGACGACCCATTCGCACTTGCGCAGCGGCGCGAGCCAGGCCGCAAAGGCGTTCGCGCCGGTCAACGCAGCAAACTCGCCAAAGAACCGCAGGCGGCCCGCACGGTGCAGCTGTGCGAGCGCTTCGAGGAAGCGCCTTCTGGGGTGATCGTCCTTTCCGTGTAATTTGATACGGTTTGCCCCGAGAGCCTTGTCTGGCGCGGGTTTCAGGCGCTGGCGCAGGATCCTGAACGCTGCGCCTCGGTGGCCGCCGGTCCCCATGTACAGTGCGCCGACAGCCTGAATTGGTCGGTCATGTCCACCTATGTCTATCGCTTCGTCGGTCTGGAAGCGCTGCCCGGTCGCCTGACGGACTTCGACCTCCAGCAGTTCTTCCAGCTTGGAACTCATGATGTCGAGGCGATCCGCCTGCGGTTCAGATCCGACCGGCGAGTCGCAGCCGCGCTACAACTCCTGTTCCTGCGCGCGTGCGGTCGCCCGATGGATCGCTTTTCGGTGTTGCCACGCAATCTGCTGCGGTACGTGTCCGAAACGCTGGCGCATTGCGCCGCCGCTCACCGTGAGCCACGCGGAGATCGACCGCGCCATCGCCATCCTCGACCGCGCACTGCGCGAGAGCCTGGACGAGATTGCCAGCCCGGCCCCCGTCGCGCTGGCGGCTTGACAGGCACGGTTTGCATCATCATGAACCACCGATCGATCTTCATCGGCGCGGCACTGGTGCTCGCCGTGGCGGGTGCCAGCGCGCAGGACAGCGGGGGCACGCTGGCCAAGGCCAGGGCGGCGGGCACCATCACCATGGGCGTGCGCGAAGCCTCGCCGCCCCTGTCGTATTCGCTGGGCGGCAGCTATGTCGGCTACCACGTCGAACTGTGCGAGCAGATGCTCGGCAAGCTGCTGCCCGGTTTGGCGATCCGGCAGATGGCCGTGACTTCGCAGAACCGGGTGCCGCTGCTGCAGAACGGCACCATCGACATCGAGTGCGGCTCCACCACCAACAGCGCGCGCCAGCAGCAGGCGGCGTTCGCCAACACCACCTACATCACCGAGGCGCGGTTCGCGGTGCGGGCAAGCAGCGGCGTCCAGTCGGCGGAGCAGCTCAAGGGCAAAACCATCGTGACCACCACCGGCACGACGCTGGTGCAGCGGCTGCGCAAGCTGGAGCAGGAAAACAAGGGTTTCGGCCTGAGCATCGTGTTGGCCAAGGATCATGCGGAAAGCTTTCTGCTGCTGGAAACCGGACGCGCCGACGCATTCGCCATGGACGACAACACGCTGGCCGGAAACATCGCCAATGCGCGCAACCCTGGCGATTTCAGGATCGTCGGCAAACCGCTGGGCATCGAGCCGATCGCGATCATGTTGCGCAAGGACGACGTGGCGTTCAAGAGCGCGGTGAATGCTTATCTGGGCGACGTGATGGCTTCGGGTGCGCTCGAGAAGCTCTATGCGAAGTGGTTCATGGCACCGATTCCGCCTCGCAACGCCATCATCAACATTCCATTGAGCGATTCTCTGAAAGCGGCGTTCCAGTCTCCGAACGACCGACCGGCCGAGGCCTACGAAGAGAAGCCCTGAGTACGGCAAGCCCGGCCTGCCGCACTGCGCTCAGCGACCCGTGCCCCAAGCGCGTGTCGAGGAGCCCGCTCTTCTCGGGAATTAAACCGAAGAAGCTTGCGTCGCTCAGAGCGTGCCCGGGCGGCATCGCCAACAGGTCCGAATACGCTTGAGTTGAACAGGCGTCGGCGCCCGATGCCTTGCGGTACGCTTGTGCCACGTGGATGCAGAGCCACTCATCGCGCCGGCAATGTTTTCGACGATGACGGTCTGATTGAGCTCCTCGCCAACCCGGGCGGCGAGCACGTGCGCGCCGATGTAAGAGGCCTGCCCCGGCGGGAAGCCGACGATGATCTGGATCGGCCGATCCGGATAGGCGTCACCCTTGGACGAAGGACTTCGTGGCCGGGGTTGCCGCACCGGCCGCCGCGATGAAGGTGCCGCACGGCGCGGTCGGATGGAAGCCGCGGTTGTGGAAGTCGGGCGCCCCCACGGTTGCGAGCCCGCAGCCGATCTCCAGCGCGGCGATGAAGGCCAGCAGCACCTCCGCGCCCAAGGCGCCGTTGCCGTAGATATGCGCGCGCCCTGCTTCATGTGACGCGGGAGAACACGCGGCCGATCGGTTAGGCTGCCGCCGAGAAACAGGCGCGGCGCGGAAGCCTGTCGAGACTGCTCGCGCGGGCGGGGGCAGCGCCACGCGGTCCAGCGCCGCAATGGCATCGCGGGGCCAGGTCTATCTTGTCGCAGCCAGGCTCTCGTGTAGGTGACTGATCGACGAGGTGCCAGATCAGAGAAGCAGTCTTTTCAGCGCCAATATTCGCAGGTGTTGCGAAGCCGTAAAAGATCGATTCCTAGCCGCTGTAGACCAATGCTCAACTTGCCGTCTTTGGCTGGCGCTTCGCGGAAGATCCCGAACGCTTAACGCTGGCCTTCAGCCCTGAAATGATCGGCCCTTCCACCGCGCCCGGAATCTCGAGCGGCATGAAGGCAATGCGATCAGCTTCCTGAGGCGTCAGGCCGAAGCCGACCAGCACGCTTTGCAGGATGAGTTCCGGGTGGTTCGCGCGCGTGGGTTCAGTCAGCATGGTCTCAATGCCGTAGAAGATGGAGCCGAGCACGATGTCACGTGCCACGCGCACGCTGTCGACCGTCAAGCGGTTCTGGCTTTTGGCAAGTTCAAGATCTCGCGTGAGATAGATGTCGATCATCTGGCCACGGGTGGCGATGCGCGTTCCAACCTGCGTGATGAAGCTGCCCCATACCGGATAGCGCAAGGCCATCTGCATGTAAAGGCGCGTGCCGGCCGCGAAGCGTTCAACCGGATCGTCAAGGTGAAGCACCAGCGGATCGACGATCTGGAGCACTTCGTCGCTCATCGCGGTAGCGAGCGCGAGCAGCAGCTCGTTGGTGGTCTTGAAATGGTTATAAAAGGTGCCGCGCGACACGCCCGCGGCCGCGATGAAGTCGTCAATCACGGCGACATCAGGCCCCTTCTCGCTAAACACCGCCAGTGCACTTTCGAGCAGGCGCAAACGCGTCTTCTCGCGGCGCTGCACACCCACCCTCACGCGGTGGTCTTCGACCTTCAGCTCACTCTCTACGTTTGCCATCGGCGTGGAGCGTACACGAGATGCCCGGCCGGAATGAGCGTGCCTGTCACCTAGGGAAATCCCTGTCATTTTGCCCTCCATGTCATATTGACGAAATCGTCATATCGGATAGAGTTCGTTCTAGACAAACAGTCTAAATCAACCCAGAAGGCAAACACCATGAAGCTGCTACGCCATGGCCCCGTTGGGGCAGAAAAACCTGGAGCGCTCGACTCAGACGGACAAGCGCGCGATCTTTCCCTCCTCGTCCCGGACTTCACGCCCGACTGGATGGCTCCCGCGAAGCTCGAAGCATTGAAGGCGATCGATTTGGCCCGGATGCCGCTGGTGCCCGCTGGTGCCCGGCTCGGCACCCCGGTGGCCGGTACGCGGCAGTTCGTCGCCATCGGTCTCAACTACCGCAAGCACGCCGCGGAATCGGGCCTCGAGATCCCCAAGGAGCCGGTCGTCTTTACCAAGGCGCTGACCTCACTGGCAGGCCCGAATGACGACGTGGAACTGCCCGAAGGCTCGGAAGCTGGAGATTGGGAGATCGAGCTTGGCTTCGTGATCGGCACCCAAGCGAAGAAGGTTTCGGTGGCCGACGCGCTTTCACACGTCGCGGGCTACTGCCTGGCCAACGACGTGTCAGAGCGGGACTGGCAGATCAAGCGCAACGGTCAATGGGGCAAAGGCAAGAGCTTCGACGGTTTCGGCCCGATCGGCCCGTGGCTCGTGACCAGCGACGAACTGCCCGACCCGCAAGGAATACCCCTCGAACTGGCAGTCAACGGCGAGATCCGGCAGCGCAGCAACACGGCCGACATGATCTTCCCGGTGGCCGAGATCGTCTCGTACCTCAGCCAGTTCATGACCCTTCTGCCTGGCGACGTGGTGATCACCGGCACACCGGAAGGCGTCGGGCTCGGCGTCAAGCCCAATCCCGTCTTCCTGCGCCGTGGCGACGTCATGACCCTCAGTGCCGGTCCGCTCGGCACACAGCGCCAGCAAGTGATCTGACCCGCCGCGGTCGGACGCAAATCCCAACGAGAGACAAGACCGTGCACCGCACGGTCGCGGGCGCAGCTTTGCCCGAATCCAAGGAGACCACGATGACTCAGAACCAGGGCAAGCACGAACCGCTGTTGGCTGTGCACTCCGTCGACGAATTCGTCTTCGGCGTGCCCGACCTTGAAGTGGCGCGGCACTTCTATTCAAGCTTTGGCTTGGACGCACGAGATGAGCGCGGCGCGCTCGCTCTTTATACCTTCGGCCATCCGCATCGTTGGGCGCGCATTGTGCGAGCCGACACCAAGCGCTTGCTTTGGCTCAGTCTCGGCATCTACGCAGATGATCTGGCTCGCTACGAGGAGCACCTGGCTGCACAGGGCGCTGAACGTATCGCGCCACCTTCCGGCGCAGGCACGGATGGGCTTTGGATCCAGGGGCCCGATGGGTTGGCAGTGCAATTGCGCGTCGCCGAGAAATCCTCTCCCTCGCAGCCGTCCCCGCGCGAATTTCCGCCCGAGAGCGCCAACGTCGGCCGCTCGCCGAGCCGCAGCAAAGCGCAGGCGGCGCGCCCGCTCTATCTATCGCACATCCTGCTGTTCAGCGCGGACGTGGATAGTGCTCGCCGGTTCTACGAGGACGTGATGGGTCTGCGACTTTCGGACAAGTCCGGATCCGTGATCGCCTTCATGCACAGCCCACACGGCAGCGACCACCATCTCATCGCCTTGGCGAAGTCCGAAGGCCTGGGGTTGCACCACAGCAGTGGTGCGTGCCTTCCATCGACGCCGTAGGTATCGGCACGCAGCAGATGGCCCAAGCTGGCTATGCGCGAGGCTGGGGCATCGGTCGACATGTGCTGGGCTCCAACTACTTCCGCTATGTGCGGGACCCGTGGGGCAGCTACGCCGAGTACTCCTACGACATCGACTTCGTTTCGCCCGACAACGCGTGGCCTTCGGCAGACCATCCGGGCGAGGACTCCCTTTATGTCTGGGGGCCCGCGTTGCCCGAGGACTTCATTTCCAACCACGAACTCGCGAACCGCTGACCCACGGATCCACCGACTTGCACTAACACCAGGAGCACACCACCATGAGCCAACATATTCCCCTCTACGACGTTGTCCAGATCGGCTACGGCCCGGTCAGCGAAATCATGGCCCTTGCGCTGGCGCGCCAAGGTCGCAGCGTGGCCGTGTTCGAACGCTGGAAGATTCGCTTCGCGCTGCCGCGTGCGGTCTGCATCGACCACGAGTTGTACCGCGTGCTGTCGGCCCTTGGCATGAGCAAGGATCTCCCGGCGGTCAGCCATAAGGGACCGATGTATCGCTGGTTCAACGCCGACTGGAAGGAACTCCTGGCCATCGATTGGGAGTCGGAGTCGATCTCCGGCGGGCCGGAAGTCAACTTCGTACATCAGCCCACGCTGGAGAAGATGTTCGAGGACGTCGTTCAAGCCTGCCCCAACGTCGAGCTCAACCTCGGCTGGGAAGCGATCGAAGCGACCCAGACACCAGACTACGTCGAGTTGGTGGTGCGCGACTTCGAGACCGACGAACGCCGCACCGTGCGCGCCAAATACCTGATCGGCGCGGATGGCGCCAACAGCCTGGTGCGCGAGGCGATCGGGTCGACCCAAGAGGACCGCGGGTTCGAGGCTGACTGGCTCGTGATCGACGTGCTGCCGAACGAGGGCGTGACGCTCGACATTCCGCCAGCGGCGCAGTGGTGCAACCCGACGCGTCCGACGACGATCGTGCCTGCCGGCGTCAAGGACGGCCGCTACTTCCGGCGCTGGGAGTTCATGCGCCTGCCGCACGAGACGCGCGAGGAACTCGAGCACGAGAATGTCGCATGGGATCTGCTTGCACCCTGGGTCAAGCCGGACCAGGCCACCATCGTGCGGCACAAGGTGTACACCTTCCGCTCGCTGCTCGCCAACACCTGGCGCAGGGGCCGGATGCTGATCGCCGGTGACGCGGCGCACGTGATGCCTCCCTTCATGGGGCAGGGCATGTGCGCCGGCTTGCGCGACGACTGGAACCTGGCGTGGAAGCTGAACCTGGTGCTTGACGGCAAGGCCGACGACAGCCTGCTCGACACCTACCAGCCGGAGCGGCGGCCGCATGTGAGCGACGTCATCGACCTGTCGATGTATCTGGGCAAGATCATCTGCATCCCGGATGCCACCAAGGCAGCTGAACGCGACCAGGCCTTCTTCAGCGGCGAGGCGCCGCCGCCGCCCGCCTTTCCCTGCCTGACGGACGGCATCCTGCGCCGCGGAGCCGATGGTGCCGTGCAAGCGCCGGCCGGGTTGCTCAGCCCGCACGGCAGGATGGTGGCCGGTGACCGCGAGGGGCGTTTCGACGACCTGGCCGGACTGGGCTTCGTGCTGGTATCGCGCAGCGCCGCCGTCGAGGCGTCGCTCGGTGAAAAACAGCGCGCCTTTCTCGACAAGCTCGGTGCAAAGCGCGTGCAGATCGCTGCGCGCGGGACAGAACCCGACGCGGGCGTGCTGGTCGACCTTGACGACAAGTTCATCCCGTACATGACGCAGCACGGCATCGACGTCATGCTCGTTCGGCCCGACTTCTACCTCTACGGCGCGACCGACAAGGTCGACGGCGTCAATGCACTGGTCGACGACCTTGCCGCTGACCTGCAGCGCAACGGGGTGCGGCTGGATCGCGCGTGGACTGCGTCGCCGACGCAAGTCGACGAGCGGCTGGCCAAGCACGCCTGAAAACTCCCATTACCGAAGGAAGCAAGCCATGACCACGCACATCGCCATCCAGCCGAGCCCGGCTGCGCACAGGGGCTCTAGCTACGAATGGAAGACCGTCACCCTGTTGTGCCTCGGATTCGGCCTGGTCGGCATCGACCGCTTCATGATCCTGCCGCTGTTCCCGGTGATCTCGAAGGAGCTGAACCTCGACTACCAGGACCTCGGCCAGATCACCGGCGTGCTGGCCATCGCCTGGGGCGTCGCTGCGCTCTTCATGGGCAACCTCTCTGACCGCCTCGGGCATCGCAAGGTGATCATTCCTGCGATCATCGTCTTCTCGCTGCTGGCAGGCCTCAGCGGACTTGCCACCGGCGTCGGGAGCCTGATGATCATTCGCGCGCTGATGGGCGTGGCGGAGGGCGCCTACACGCCGGCCAGCATCGTCGCCACCATCGACGCGTCCAAGCCGAGCCGTCAGGGCATGAACGTCGGGATCCAGCAGGCGGCCCTGCCGCTGTTCGGCCTGGGCATCGCACCGATCCTGGTCACGCAGTTGCTGAAGGTCGTGGAGTGGCACTGGATCTTCGCGATGGTGTCCATCCCAGGCTTGGTGATTGCCTATCTGCTTTACCGCGGACTTCGCAATCCCGATCCGAAATCAGCTGCGGCGCACACCGCGACGCACGACGCAGCGGCCCACCCGTGGAGCGACGTCTTCAAGTACCGCAACATCCCGCTCAACATGATCGGCATGTTGTGCTGGCTGACCAACCTGGTGGTGCTGAGCGCCTTGCTGCCCAGCTACCTGATCGACTATCTGCACCTGACGCTGGAGCAGATGGGTTACGTGCTGTCGGCCATCGGCTTCGGCGGCACGCTGGGCACGCCGGTGATGCCGGCAGTGTCGGACCGGATCGGACGCAAGCCCGTGATGATCATTTCAGTCTGCGGAGCGGCCATCGGCCTGTACTTCCTGATGCACGCCGGGGCCGAGCCCTTCGCGCTCTTCGCGAGCCTGGCCGCGACGCTCTTTTTCATCTTCAGCATGATCTGCCTGACCGTCGGTCCGATCAGCGCGGAGTCGGTCCCGGCCACGCTCATGTCGACGGCCTCTGGCATCGTGATCGGCACCGGCGAAATCTTCGGCGGCGGCATTGCACCGGTCATTGCGGGTTACGTGGCCCACCACTATGGCATCCAGTACATCATGCATCTGGCTGCGATCGCGCTCGTGGTCGGATTGGTGGTGACGCTGTTGCTCAAAGAGACCGCGCCCGCCCGGCGCGGCTGATACCGCCGCCACGCGCGACGACAAATTCTTGGGCGTATCCGGGCCGCGACTTCACCGTGCGTCTTGGGCGATTTCTAGCTTGTTTTTTCGCCGCGCCACGGCTCTCTCATTTCGTCTCAACCTACTTTGCGAGCATTGTCCATGACTGAACTTTCCACCTGCTTTTCCCACAACAAACCGAGCGACACATCCTTTGTCTGTGGAGGTCTGCGCGACTTCTTCACCTATCGAGATCTGGGCGTCGACGAAGCGACGGGTGGTCGCGTCGTGGCGCAGTTGGTGCGCGCCAATCAAGAGCCCGAGAAGGGCACTGGCTGGCATGTACACGAGGCACAGTTTCACATCGTCTACATGCTGAAGGGCTGGGCGCGCTTCATGTACGAGGATCGCAACACGCTGGTGGAGGCCGGGGATTGCGTGCATCAGGCACCGGGCATCCGACACTTCCTGTTCGACTATTCACCCGACATGGAATATCTCGAAGTCGTTGGGCCTGCCGCGTTCGGGAGCATCGAGGCAGATGGGCCGTGCGCGGTGCCAGCGCCAACGCCGTGGGGCTCGCGGGTCATAGCGTGAGCGCCGAACCACGAGATCCTGCGCGTCGCGCTGCGCTCGGCAAGGCAGTGTCGGTTGCGGTGGCCCTCGCTGCTGGAGGCGGCTCCGTCGCCGCCGCTGAACCGCCATCGGAAGTGGCGGCGAATGTCCCGCTCGTTGCCGCCAAGGGCAATGGTGCAAGCAACGCTGGCCTCCGGTGCACCTGCGGACTGATTGACGCGCACTCGCACTATCTGCCTCCGACGTATGCACAGGCGTTGGCTGACGAAGGGTTGGTGACGCTTGATGGAGGTTTTCCCGTGCCGCAGTGGTCAGAAGAAAAGGCACTCGCGCACATGGATCGACATGACATCGAGGCGTCGATGTTGTCGGTCTCCTCCCCGACGGTCGGATTCCTCAAGGATCCGCTGGCGCGACGGCGACTGGCACGGGAGGTCAACGAATTCGCGGCCACCTTGGTAAAGAGCAAACCCAACCGGTTTGGAGCCTTTGCAACCTTGCCGCTGCCGGACATCCAGGCCTCACTGGACGAAATTGGATACGCACTGGAGGTGCTTCACCTCGACGGCGTCGTCATGGAAACGAATGTCCATGGGATCTATTTGGGCGACGCGCGGCTAGATCCGATCTTTGCGGACCTCAACCGACGGCGCGCCACTTTGTTCCTGCATCCGACCTCGCCCCCATGCCTGGAAGCGGTGGGACTGGGAAGACCCGCGCCCATCCTGGAATTCCCGATGGACACCGCACGCACCGTCACCGACCTGATCTTTGCCGGCACACTGGCCCGCTATCCGGACATCCGCATGATCATTCCGCACGCGGGCGGCGCATTGTCCGCGGTGGCCGAGCGAATCGCGGCGTTCTCGTCGCTCCCATTCCTGAACCAGCGGCCAGCCGGCGGCGCAGCGGAGGTCAACCGTGTGCTCGCTTCGCTCTACTACGACCTGGCTGGATCGGCGAGCGATGCTGCTATTGAGCGGCTGCGCCGGCTGACATCGACGACCCACATCCTGTTCGGCAGCGATTTCCCGTTCACCCCGGCGGCAGGCATCGAAGCCAATGTCGAGAGCTTTCGCACGCTCACGGGCTTGACGATTTCCGAGCACGAGGCCATCGCAAAGGGCAACGCGATCCGGCTGTTTCCTCGATTCGCTATCAGCGGCGGAGCTGAGCGTCGAAGCTGATCACGCGTGGCAACGAGGTCGAGGACCGAAGTGTCGGCCTAAACCCACTTGCACGCCTCCCGCTCGAAGCTTCCTGACGAAGACCTTACCGAACGTGCGAACCGAAATGAGTTTGCAGGTTCTTGCGTACAACCTGCGGCGGGCGATCAAGATCCTTGGCGCTATGCGCTGACGCGCTGGAAATCGCTAACCGCTATCGCGACGACGATCGCATCGAGGTGGACAACAACGCAGCCGAGCGCGCCCTGCGCGGCATAGCTCTTGGAAGATCCAACTACCTCTTCATGGGCTCGTCACCAGGTGATCGGGCCGCACCAAGTCGGACGCACGCGAGTGGATGCTCAAGGTCAGCATCATCGGCGTCGGCCGGGGGGCACTGATACACCATTTCAAAACCAACGCGTAGTTGCTTGCTCGCCCTTTGTTGCTTCGCTAGGCCACACCACCAGTGCGTGCAGCTTTCGCTTGCTCATCACCGTACTTAGAAGTCGAAACAGACCCGGTGCGTCCCTTTTCCCTGCGGCATTCGCAAGCCCTCAGGTCGCGGTGGTCGCCGGAAGCAACCGGTCGTACTCGGACTTGACGACCGCATAGCACTCGCAGGTGCGCTTCTCCAACCCCGCGCGATCCAGCACCGAGATGTGACCTCGCGCATAGCGGATCAGACCCGCCTGCTGCAGCTTGAGCGCCCCCTCCGTCACGCCCTCGCGCCGGACGCCGAGCATATTGGCGATCAACTCCTGCGTCATCACGAGGTCGCTGCCCTGCAGGCGGTCGAGGCTCAGCAGGAGCCAGCGGCACAACTGTTGGTCCAGCGAATGGTGCCGGTTGCACGCGGCCGTCTGCGCCATCTGCGTGATCAATGCCTGGGTATAGCGCAGCAGCAGGTGCAGCACCGGGCCGGCCCGGTTGAACTCCTTTTTCATGAGATTTGCCTTCAATCGGAACCCATGGCCGGCGCTCTGGACCACGGCGCGACTGGGCGTAGATTCGCCGCCCATGAAGAGCGAGATACCGACGATGCCCTCGTTGCCCACCACCGCGATCTCGGCCGAGGCACCGCTTTCCATCACGTACAGCAACGATACGATCGAGGTGGTCGGAAAGTACACGTGGCTCAGCGCCCTGCCCGATTCGTAGAGCACCTGTCCCAATGGCATGTCGACCGATTCGAGTTCCGGGAACCACCGCTTCCGCTCGGCGTCGGGCAATGTGCACAGCAAGTGGTTATCCAGGGGGTCGGGGGACTTGGGCATAACGCAACTCCGCAATAAGACAGGCACCAAGATCCAGTCGGAGCCGCGTCCACCGCATTGCTCACGATGAAATCCAGTATAGGCATCGCGGAGCGACTGTGTGCGGTGTCGCACAGTGACTGCGGCCGGAGTGTTCCATATCAGGCGGGTGTGAGTGGACCTGACCAGTTCGGGCAGCTCGCCGGGGGACCGCGCGATGAGAATGCCAATGAGCACCCTCGCGCGCTCGCCAGCGACGTTGAGCGGTCGCGCAGACTAGATGCGGCGGAGCAGCGCACGGCCCTCCCGCACGCAACGGGCACCCCCGTGACATAGCCAGCGCGCCGGCAATGTTGCAAGCGAATTCGCGTGTGCGGCACCGTGTATGTTCGACACCGCACAGACTGGTCTTCCTCAAACAGTTACAGAAGAAGTCGTACGCCTTTGAAGAACAAATGGGCGGCATCCGATAAATGAACCGGCAAAAGCCAAGGACTGGAGCATGCGTAACTTTCTCGCCAACAATCGGGAGGAGGTGGTTTCACGCTGCAAGTCGAAGGTTGCGCTGAGGCCTCAGCGCTCCGCCACTGAAAAACAGTTGGCAAACGGCATTCCGTTGTTCCTCGACCAGCTGATCAAAACCCTTGAAGCGGAAGATGCTGACAAGCCCGCGGAAAGCATCAGGATCTCGGGGCCCTCAGGCGGAGATTCGATAGACTTGTCGGAAATGGGGGTGGGCGCCGCTGCCCATGGCAAGGAACTGCTGAAGCTAGGCTACACGGTGGATCAGGTCGTTCATGACTATGGCGACCTTTGCCAAGCGATCACGGATCTTGCCTTTGAACGCGACGCCCCCTTCGCCATCGGGGAATTCCGCACTCTGAATCGCTGCCTGGACAATGCCATTGCGGACGCTTGTCGGCGCCGGTTGAATTTTGACCCACCCTGCCGGTTGAACTTTGACCCGGGGACGGATGCCGGCATCGTGGATGCCGACTGTGGATAACTGTAGCTCGTTCCCCCTTTCTTGCCTTGCTTGTTGAAGCCGGTTGTTCGGTCTCAGAAGGCGCGGAGGGCGAAGCCCGTAGCGCCTTGTCCCTGCCTGCGGTCGATCAGGCGAGGTTCGCTGGTGGCGCTTTGGCTTCCTTGCGTTCTTGCTCCCGAGCGCGGATGCGCTTCTTCGAGTTGGCCGTGGCGTGAGTGATGCGGTAGCTCTCGTTTCCCGTCTCCACGATGTGGCAGTGGTGCGTGAGCCGGTCCAGCAGCGCGGTGGTCATCTTCGGATCCACGAACACGCTGGACCATTCGGCGAAGTCCAGGTTGGTCGTCACCACCACGCTCGTGTGCTCGTAGAGCTTGGAGAGCAAGTGGAACAGCAACGCTCCTCCAGCCTGGCTGAAGGGCAGGTATCCCATCTCGTCGAGCACCACCGCGTCCAGGCGCAGCATGCTCGCGGCAATGCGCCCGGCCTTGCCTTGGGCCTTCTCCTGCTCCAGCGCGTTTACCAGATCGACCGTCGAGTAGAAGCGCACGCGCTTGCCGTGCTGCGTGATGCCCGCCACGCCGATGGCGGTCGCAAGATGGCTTTTTCCGCTACCTGGCCCGCCGACCAGGACAACGTTGTGCGCCTCGTCGGTGAAGGCCATTTCCGCCAACTGCATCACCAGCTTGCGGTCCACCGGCGAGACCTCGAAGTCGAAGCCCGCCAAGTCCCGATGCACCGGGAACTTTGCTGCGTTCATCTGGTGGCTCACCGAGCGCGTGGCACGTTCGGTCGTCTCGGCACGCAGCATCTGCTCGACCAGCCAGCGCGATCGCTCCAGCTCGGCCTTGTTCTGCTCCAGCAGATCCGCCCAAGTCCCGGCCATGCCGTGCAGGCGCAGCGCCTTGAATTCGGCAATCACGTCACGCGTCATGGCCGGCCTCCTGGATGTCGCGCAGCCGGTCGTAGCGGGCGGTGTCGGCGCTCGGCGGCGTCAGCACCTGCAGCGACGTCACCACGTTGGCCGGCCGCGGCGCAGCGTTCAGACGCCCCAGCACGTTGATGACGTGCTCGACGCTCACCCGCCCGGACGGGGGCGCTCCGTCGAGCGCCAACTCCACGGCCACCAGCACCGCCTCCAGTCCCGCCGTCGGCACCAGGTCCAGCACCTTGGCCATGACGCGATCGCCACCGTTCTCGCGCAGCAACCCGCGGCGCAGCCGTTGCAATGCCGGCGGCAGGTCGGCGAACGGCGCCCCGTTGCGCAGCGCCCCCGGCTTCCTCTGCACCAGCGGTATGTAGTGCTGCCAGTCGTAGCGCGTCTTGCCTTTGTCGCTCAGGCGCTCGTGCTCGGCCACGACGGCATCGCCGGCCACCACCGTCACGCGCGTCGGATACAGATGGGTGCTGACCATCTGCCCGGCCAGCTCGCACGGCACCGAGTAGCGGTTGCGCGCCACCGACACCAGGCAGGTGCTGCTGACCCGCGCCACCTCCTCGACGTAGCCATCGCGGCCTGCTGCCGCCCGCGCGCGGCGAAGTCCATTGGCAAGGCCGCGCGATCGCGGCGCAGGGCGCGGACTTCACCGGGCAACTGGCCTACCTCGGCCACGCAGACGGACTGCGCGGCGAACTCACGCTGCGCGAGAACCTCGTCTTCTCGCTGCACATCGCCGGCCGCCGGCCCGACGCCGTTGCCAGCCGCATGGTGCTGGAACGGCTGCAACTGGCCGGGCGCGAGAACGACCTCGTGCGGCTGCTGTCGCAAGGCCAGCGCCGCCGCCTCGCGCTGGCGCGCGTGCTGTTGAGCCAGCGCCCCCTGTGGCTGCTGGACGAACCGCATGCCGGCCTGGATGCGGACGGCGAGCAGGTGCTCGAAGCCTGCCTGGCCGAGCATGCCCAAGGCGGTGGCCTGGCGGTGCTGGCGACGCACCGAGCGGGCGGCGGCGATGCCCTGGACATGGACGGACTTCACGATGGCTCCCGCCATGATTCCGATCATCGGCCGTGAGTTGCGCACGGCGGCGCGGCGGCCGATGGACGCGCTCGGCGCACTGCTGTTCTTCGTGGTGGTGGGCACGCTGTTCGCGCTGGCCATCGGGCCCGACCCGGCCCTGCTGCGTGCCATCGGCCCGGGCGTGGTCTGGGTGGCGGCGCTGCTCGCGCTGCCGGTCTCGCTGCACCGGCTCTTCCTGCCGGAACTGGAGGACGGCGTGCTGGAGCAACTGCTGCTGTCTCCCCGCTCCCTGCTCGGCCTAGTCTGGGCCAAGGTCGCGGCGCACTGGCTCGTGACCTGCCTGCCGCTGTTGCTGGTAGCGCCGCTGCTGGGCCTGCAGTTCGAACTGTCGACGCCGGCGATCGTGGTGCTGCTGGCCTCACTGCTGCTGGGCACGCCGACCTTGTCGTTGCTGGGTGCGCTCGGTGCCGCCCTGACCCTGGGCCTGCGCGGCAACGCCTTGCTGGCGCTGATCATGCTGCCGCTGTGCGTGCCGGTGCGGTCTTCGGCAGTGGCGCGGTCAGCGCCAGCCAGCAGGGCATGCCGGCCGGCCCGCACCTGTCGATCTTGGCGGCCTGGCTGCTGCTGGCGGCCTTGCTGTGTCCCTGGGCCGTGGCATCCGCGCTGCGCCTGGCGCTCGAATGAAGGGCCGAGCGATGGACGGCCTGCGCCCCCTCGAACCCACGTTGCGGCGCGAGGCGCACGGCGCGCCTCGCGGCCGCTGGCGGCGCTTGGCCTCGCCACCGGTCTTCCATCACTGGGCCGGGCGCGCCTTGCCGTGGTTCGCCGCGCTCGCGGCCCTGCTCGCGGTTGCCGGGCTGTTCGTCGGCTTCGTCGTGGCGCCCACCGACCACCAGCAGGGCGAGGTCTACCGCATCATCTTCATTCACGTGCCTGCGGCCTGGATGTCGATGTTCATCTACCTGGTCGCGGCCTTCCATGCGGCCCTGGGCCTGGTCTTCCACACCCGCCTGTCGCCGCTGATGGCGCGCGCCCTGGCACCGACCGGCGCATTGTTCACCATCATCGCTCTGTGGACCGGCATGGCCTGGGGCAAGCCGACCTGGGGGCACTTGGTGGGTCTGGGACGCGCGCCTGACCTCCGAGCTGATCCTGCTCTTCCTGTACCTGGGCTACCTGGGCCTGGTCTCGGCCATCGACGATCCGCGGCGCGCCGACCGGGCCGGGGCCATCCTGCTCTTGGCCGGCGTCGTCAACGTGCCGATCATCTACTTCTCGGTGCAATGGTGGAGCACGCTGCACCAAAGGGCCTCGATCAGTTTCACTGCCGCGCCGACGATGGCGCATACCATGGTGCTCGGCCTGCTGCTGATGGCGCTCGCCTGCTGGGCCTATTCGGTGGCGGTCGCGCTGGCGCGGGTGCGCTGCCTGATCGCCGAACGCGATGCACTGGCGAGGCGCGCATGACGCAAGCCGGCGCCCATCTCCTGTTCATCGTCGTGGCGTACGCCCTGCCTTTGCTGCTGCTGGCCTGCGAGGTCTGGCACGTGGCGCGGCGCGGCCGCGGGCAGACACCGCCACGGGAGGCAGAGGATGAAACCTAGGAACCGGCGCCTGGCCTTCGTCGCTGCCGGCCTGCTGGTGCTGGGCGCGGCGACCTGGCTGGTTCTCGATTCGCTGCAGTCCAACGTGGTGTTCTTCTTCACGCCGAGCCAGGTGGCGGCCCACGCCGCGCCGCGCAATGGCGCCTTCCGGCTCGGCGGGTTGGTGGAGGAAGGATCGCTGCAAAAGGCCGCGGATGGCCTGGCGCTGAGCTTTGTGGTGACTGACCGGGCACAGCGGGTGCCGGTGCGCTACCGCGGCCTGCTGCCCGACCTGTTCCGCGAGGGCAAGGGTGTCGTGGTGTCCGGCCGCCTGCAGGGCGACGGCAGTTTCGCTGCCACCCAGGTGCTCGCCAAGCATGACGAGAACTACATGCCGCCCGAAGCCGCGACGGCACTCAAGCAGGCGCGTCCGGCGGAAGCACGCGCCGCCACGGAGGCAGCGCAGTGATCCCCGAACTCGGTGTGTTCGCACTGGTGCTGGCGCTGCTGCTGGCGCTGGTCCAGGGCAGCCTGCCGCTGGCCGGCGCGCATTGGGGCGTGGCCGGCTGGATGGCGGTGGCGCGGCCGGCCGCGGTGGGCCAGTTCGCCATGGCCATGCTGGCCTTCGCGTGCCTGGCGACTTCGTTCCTGCAGAACGACTTCTCGGTGCTGTACGTCGCTTCCAACTCGTACACGGACCTGCCCGCCGCCTACCGCTTCTCCGCGGTGTGGGGCGGGCACGAAGGCTCCATGCTGCTGTGGCTGTGCATACTGGCGGCATGGACGCTGGCGGTGGCGCGCTTCAGCCGGCAACTGCCGCCGGCCTTCGTGGCACGCGTGCTAGCGGTGATGGGCTGGCTGAGCGTGGGCTTCCTGCTTTTCATCCTGTTCCTGTCGAACCCCTTCACGCGCCTGATGCCGCCAGCGCTGGAAGGACGCGACCTGAATCCGCTGCTTCAGGACCCGGGCATGGTGATCCATCCGCCGATGCTCTACATGGGCTACGTGGGCTTCTCGGTGGCCTTTGCCTTTGCCATCGCGGCCCTGCTCTCGGGTGAGCTGAATGCCGCCTGGGCGCGCTGGTCGCGCCCCTGGACGGCAGCCGCGTGGATGTTCCTGACCCTGGGCATCCTGCTGGGCAGCGCCTGGGCCTACTACGTCCTCGGCTGGGGCGGCTGGTGGTTCTGGGACCCGGTGGAGAACGCCTCCTTCATGCCCTGGCTGGCCGGCACCGCGCTGCTGCATTCGCTGGCCGTCACGGAGAAGCGCGGGGCCTTTCGCAGTTGGTCGGTGCTGCTGGCCATCCTGACGTTTTCGCTCAGCCTGCTGGGCACCTTCCTGGTCCGCTCGGGCGTGCTGACCTCGGTACATGCCTTTGCCGTCGATCCGGGCCGGGGCCTGTACATCCTGGCCTTCATGGTGGCGGTGGTGGGTGGCTCGCTGCTGCTCTTCGGCTGGCGCGCGCCGCGCATCGGCATGGGCGGCAGCTTCGCTCTGCTGTCGCGCGAATCGATGCTGCTGGCCAACAACGTGGTGCTGACGGCGGCCGCCATGTCGGTGCTGCTCGGCACCCTCTACCCACTGGCGCTGGACGTGCTGCGCGGCGAAAAGATCTCGGTCGGGCCGCCCTACTTCGAAGCGGTGTTCATACCGCTGATGGCACCGGCCATCTTCCTGATGGGCGTCGGGCCGGTAGCCCGCTGGAAGAACGCCCACGTGCCCGAACTGGCGCGGCGCCTGCGCTGGGCGCTGGCTGTCGCGGGGGCGGTTGCACTGCTGTGGCCGTTCGCGCTTCCGGCTGAGCAGCGCGCCTGGGCGCCGGTCTCCACCTTCGCCTTGCTACTGGCCGGCTGGGCACTGGGCAGCGCCGGCATTCATGCCTGGCAGCGCCTGCATGAAGGCGCGGGGGACTGGCGCACGCGCGCGCGTCGCCAGCCGCGTGGCTGGTGGGGCATGCTGCTGGCTCACGCCGGCATCGGCGTCTTCATTTTCAGAGTGACGCTGGCCGACGGATTCGAGAGCAAGCGCGAACTGAGCTTGCGGGTGGGCGAGACGGTGTCGCTGGCCGACTACGACTTCCGCTTCGCCGGCGTCGCGCCGGTGCGCGGCCCCAACTACGACGCACAGCGCGCCAGCGTAGTGGTGAGCCGGGCCGGCCACGAGTTGATGACGTTGCATCCGGAGAAGCGAAGCTACCGGGCGCAGCAGATGCCGCTGACGCAAGCGGCCATCGACGTCGGGCCGACGCGCGATCTATTCGTCGCGCTGGGCGATCCCGCCGGGAACGACGCCTGGACCATGCGCCTGCATGTGAAGCCGTACATGACCTGGATCTGGGCCGGCTGCCTGCTGATGGCGCTGGGCGCGCTGCTGGCGGCCACCGACCGCCGCTACCGGCTGGCGCGCGCCACGCGCGCTGCGCCCGGGCCGGTGGCTCTGCCATCGCTGCCGCGGGAGGGCATCTGATGCGCTTCAAGCTGCCGCTGGCGATCTTCCTGGTGTTGGCGCTTCTGCTGGCCGTGGGACTGAGCCGCGATCCCCGCCGCCTGCCCTCGGCACTGGTCGGCAAGCCGGCCCCGGCCATTGACCTGCCATTGCTGGAGGACCCGCAAGCACGCCTGCAGACCGACACGCTGCGCGGTCAGGTCTGGCTGCTCAACGTGTGGGCCTCCTGGTGCGCGCCCTGCCGCGAGGAACTGCCGGTGCTGCAGGAGGCAGCGCGCCGCGATGGCGTCGCCCTCTACGGCCTGAACTACAAGGACCAGGTCGATGCCGCACGCGCGATGCTGAGCCGCAATGGCAATCCCTATCGCGCCTCGGCGGTCGATGGCGATGGCCGCATCGGCATCGACTATGGGGTCTATGGCGTGCCCGAGACCTTCGTGATCGATCGCGAGGGCCGCATCCGCCTGCGACATCCTGGCCCGGTGACGCCGGACATCTGGCGCGACGAACTGATGCCGCTGGTGCGGAGCCTGCAATGACGCGCCGCTGGCTCATGGGGCTCGCCTTGCTGTCGGCGGTGCGGCTCGCACAGGGCGGCCCCGGCCTCGAGGAACGCGAAGCCGCGGTGGCCGCCAACCTGCGCTGCATGGTCTGCCAGAACCAGACCCTCGCGGAATCGAATGCGCCGCTGGCGGCCGACATGCGCCGCCAGATCCGCGAGCAATTGGCTGGGGGCCGCAGCGAGGCGCAGATCCGCGACTATTTCGAGGAACGCTACGGCGCTTTCGTGCGCTACGACCCACCGTTCAGGCCCTCGACCTGGCTCTTGTGGCTGGGGCCTTTCGCGCTCCTGATGCTGGGGCTTGCACTGCTGGCGCGCATAGTGCAGCGCCGCCAACGTGCGGCGCCGCCTCCGTTGACGCCCACGGAGCGCTTTCGCGTCCAAGCCTGGCTGGAGGGTGACGAGCCGTGATCGCACTCTGGCTGGCGGTGGTCGCGCTGATCGCACTGGCGCTGGCCCTGGTGCTGCCACCGCTCTTCAGAAGCACCGGGACGGCGGACATCACGCGCCAGGCGCTGGCGCGCTGCGTCTACGCCGATCAGTTGGCGCAGCTCGGACGCGACCTGGATGCACAGGCCCTGAACGCTGGAGATCGGGCTCAGGCCATTGAGGAACTTCAGCGGCAATGGCTCGAGGAAGCTGCGCAGCCCGCGGCTGCCACGCGCCCTGCCCGGCCCTGGATGGCGTGGGGCGTGGCGCTCGGCCTGAGCCTGGCGTTGCCGGCGGCGGCGCTGTTGCTCTACCAGCGAGTTGGCAATCCGCGCGCCGCCGCTGCGCTGGCCGCCGGCCCAGCCGGCGCGCATGAGCGCTCGGGCCAGGATCTGGAGCAGATGGTGGCGGGCCTGGCCGCGCGGTTGCAGGCGCACCCGGCCGACCTCGAAGGCTGGATCGTGCTGGCGCGTTCGTACGAAGTCCTGCAGCGCTACGACGATGCGGTGCTGGCCTATCGTAAGGCCATCGAACTGGCGCCGGGCCAGCCGCAACTGCTGGCCGACTACGCGGATGCGCTCGGCTCGACCCGCCAAGGCGACCTTGGCGGCCCGGCGCAGGAGGCCATCGACGACGCGCTGGCCATAGATCCGCAGCACCCCAAGGCGCTGGCGCTGGCCGGCATGGCGGCCTACCAGCGCGGCGATACAGCCCAGGCGCGCGTGCGGTGGGAAGCAGTACGGGGCCTACTGCCGCAGGACTCCGAAGCGTTGCGCGACATCGAGGCCAACCTGGCGCAACTGGATCCGCCGAAAGCGTCCACCGACCCGCCGGTCGCTGCGCATGTCGGCGGCACCGTATCGATCGCGTCGACGTTGCGCGACCGGGTTCCACCGCAAGCCACCGTGTTCGTGCTGGCGCGGGCGCCGTCGGCCGGGCGCATGCCGCTCGCCGTGCTGCGCCTTTCTGCCAAGGACCTGCCCGCTCGCTTCGTTCTCGACGACAGCATGGCCATGTCACCCGACCGGCCGCTATCGCGCTTTTCGCCGCTGACCATCGAAGTGCGGGTGAGCATTTCTGGTCAGGCGTCCCCCCAACAAGGCGATTTGTATGGCGCTGTGCGCGACGTCGCGCTCGGGCAAGACAACCTTGCCTTGCTCGCTGACGAACAGGTCAAGTGACCATGGACTTGTGGTCTCGCGCTATTGGTTGTGCAGCGCGTCATGCTGCGATGCCGGCGGTCACAGTGAATGGGAGCGTGCTACCTGTTGGAGACCGTCGACAGCGACGTACTGGCCAATGCAAATCCGCGTGGCCGCGAATCGCGGTCACGCAAGTGAGCTTCATCCCCTGCCGACGCGCAGCACGGTGACGAGCAGCAAAGCATCCCGCGAGGCCTCGATCTCGTGCGATTCGCCACCCGGCAGCGCCATCAGTTGGCCCGCGCCCAGCTGGCGCCTGCATTGCGAGGTGACCACGTTCACCTCGCCCGCCACGCACTGGATGGTGATCTCGCCGGGGACATGATGCGCCGGCAGCCTATGTCCTTGTGGCAGGTTCAGTTGCATCAGTTGCATGTGCGCCGTCTTCAACAGGCTGCTGCTGACAGAGGTGCCGCGTGCCTCATGCGTGGCATGAAGATCGATCACATCGAGGAGTTGGGCGTGCTTCAAGGCCATGGCGTGCCTCCCGTTCAGTTGAGATGGATCAATGCCGCGACCTTGTAATGCGGTCCGGCAGGCGTAAGATATATATTATATGAATCTTATGTCGGAGAACTAACTTGGGCTCGCCGGACCTCTGCACCGAACAGGAAATTGCACGCATGGTGCACAGCTTCTACGAGGCGGTGCGCCAGGACGAGTTGATTGGGCCGACTTTCAACGCCCGTGTCGGCGACTGGGACCATCACCTCGCGAAGCTGGTGGACTTCTGGTCGTCGATCCTGCGCGGTACGCGTCGCTTCAACGGCACGCCCATGCCCAAGCACGTGGCCCTGCCCGATCTGAGCGCCGAATCGTTCGAGCGCTGGCTGCGCTTGTTTCGCGAGACGACCGCCGCACAACCCAATCGGGCCATGGGCGAATTTGCGTACGAGATGGCCCAGCGCATCGCCCAAAGTCTCTGGTACGGCTATCAGATGAGCCTCCGCCCGGCGACTGCGCCGACGGAATTGCAGGATGTCTGAACTGCTCCGCATCGCCGAGCCAGCGCGTGCGCAGACCTCGCCGCAATGGCAGGCATTTCTGGAACTCGGGTTTCGCCCGCTGTATCTGGCTGGCTGCCTCTGGGCCGCCGTTTCGATAGCGCTGTGGGTCTGTGCACCGCAGCTCCTCACGGGGGCCCTGCCGGGCGTGCTCTGGCACGCGCATGAGATGCTCTGGGCTTTCATTGCCGCCATCGCCGTAGGCTTTCTGCTGACGGCCACAAGCAATTGGACCGGAATCAATCCGTTGAGCGGCACCGCGCTCGGCATCTTGCTAGCGCTGTGGTCGATCGCGCGCATCGGCTACCTGGTGCCGGGCGCCATCGCCTTCTGGGTTGCAGCCTGCAGTGAACTTGCCTTCTTTGCCTGGGCCGCAGCGGCATTGGGCAGGGCCATCTATGGTGCCCGCAGCCGCCGCAATTACGGCCTCCCGCTCCTGGTCCTGGGACTCGGAGTGGCCGACGCGCTCTACCTTCTGGCCGCGCGTCAAGGCGACCACGCACTGCTGCTGCAGCGCTTCAACCTGGGCTTGCTGTGCATGGCCGTGATCGCGTTGCTGGTGGCACGGCGCGTCATTCCATTCTTTGCCATGCGCGCCGTTCCTGGTTTGACGATCCCGATGCATACCCGCAGCGGCCATTGGCAGATCGGCGCCGGCCTGATCGCGGTGCTTGGCGGCCTGCTGCAAATTCGCTCCGTCACGGCGGGTGCACTGGCGGCGGCCGGCGGCCTCGCACTGATCCAGGTGCTGGCGTGGCGGCCGTGGGCAGTGCTACGCGTGCCACTGCTCTGGATCCTGTACGCCGGCTATGCCGCGCTAGGCGCAGGACTGCTCGTGGCCGCCGTGCAGGCGATGGGCTGGATTGTGCGGGCCGCATGGCCGGCGCATGTCATCGGCACCGCGGGGTTTTCGGTTCTGATCATCGGAATGGTGACGCGCACCGCACTCGGCCATCTGGGCAGGCCGCTGGAAACCGACCGCGCCATGGTGATCAGCTACGCGTTGGTCATCGTGGCCGCGGCACTGCGCCTGGTGGCGCTGCTGCCCACAACCATCGCCCTCGGCGCGCTGCACGCCTCGGCAGGCGCATGGGTGCTGGCCTTTGCGCTCTACCTGTGGCGCTTCTTCCCGATGTTGATCCGCCCGCGGGCCGACAGGCCTGTCGCAGATGTTGCGCTGCGCGCGTCGCGCTGACCGGAGAATTTTCGATGCACCTGACTACGATGACCGACTACGCGCTGCGCCTGCTGATCTACGTCGCGCAGCGTCCCGATCGCCTATGTACGATCACCGACGTGGCCCAGGCTTACGGCATCTCGGAGGCTCACCTGATGAAGATCACCCACCAGCTTGGCCAGCAGGGGTGGATCAAAACCGTGCGCGGCAAGGGAGGGGGCATGCGACTGGCCCACCGACCCGAGGACATCAACCTCGGGACGCTGGTGCGCGGCGTGGAGCCCGACTTCGAACTGGTCGAGTGCTTCGCGACAGGCAGTGCCTGCGCGCTGACGGGCCACTGCGGGCTGGCCGGCGTGCTCGACGGCGCCTTGCAGCGCTTTCTGGCGCACTTGGACGGATTCACGCTGGCCGACGCGCTGGAGACGACCGATGCTACACGCCTCGATTGGCGCCGCGTGAGCGTGCACCGGCGCGCGCTGTCATGAGCCATCCCATCCTGCTCGTCCTGCATCTGCTGGCCGCCTTGGTTTGATCGGCACCGTATTCTTCGAGGTGCTGGTCCTGAAGAACGGCCGGTCGAAGCATCAGACTTGCGTCACGCCGCCATCGGCGACCAAGTCCATGCCGGTCGAGAAGCTACTTTCGTCCGAAGCCAGGAACAGCGCCGCCGCAGCCATCTCCGCCGGACGCCCCATGCGCCCGAGCGGAGTCATGCCAGCAAACATCTTGCGAGCGCCATCAGCCTCGTCCTTCGTCTTGAGGGGGCCGTCGATGATGGACGTCTCGATGGCGCCCGGCGACAGCGTGTTCACGCGAATGCCGGCTTCCTTCAGTTCCATCGCCCAGGTCCGAGCGAATGAGCGCACCGCAGCCTTGGTGACCGCATAGGCCCTTCATGTGCATGCCCGAAGATACCAGCACCACGGCGCCACCGCGCGTCATCAGCGGAAGCGCCTTCTGCACAGTGAAGAACACGCCGCGGGCGTTGACGCCGAAAGTTTATCGAAGTGCCCGGGAGTTGCTACGGCCAGCGGCGCGTGTTCGACAAAGCCGGCGCTGGTGACGACGATGTCCACCACGCCCTTCTCTGCCTTGACTTGGGCAAACAGGCGGTGTAGGTCTTCCAGATTGGAAACGTCACCCTGGACGGTTGACACGTTGCGGCCGAAATAAGCCTTGGCCTTCTCCAGTTCTGACTGGCGACGGCCGGTGATGAAAACGTAGGCGCCTTCTTCCACGAAGCGTCTGGCTGTGGCAAGGCCGATGCCGCTGCTGCCACCGGTGATGACGGCGACCTTTCCGTTGAGTTTTGACATGATGCACACCTTTCACAGATTCAATGGCTGGCTGCCACGACGCGTGGCATGGAGCGAAAGGTAGAGGTTCAGCGCTTCTGGCAGAAGACCGGACAGGGGCATTCAATGCATGCCGGCCTGGAATGTTCCCGCACCGCGGCGGTCGATTCTCATCGCACACGAAGGTGCGGCTCGGACTCACAGACCTCGGCCAGGAAGTCGGTGAACACGCGCACGCGACTAGGCACTCGGCGGCCGCTCGGGCTGACGGCATGGATGGGGAAAGGATGAGGGGCAAACTCGCTCAGGAGTTCCTTGACCTGGCCCGATGCAATCTCTGGCGCGAACAGCCAGCTTGCGGCTTGGCAAATCCCGACGCCGCCGATGACCGCGGCGCGCAAGTGTTCGGCGTCGTTCGAGCGAACGGGGCCATCCGGCCCACGCCCGCTCCACTAAGCCCTTATATTACGGGTGAATCTTTCGTTTCATCATCTAGTAGATTTACTCCCGCGCCGCCCAATGGTCAACAAGCTCCCGAATCCGACTCACGGGCCGCGGGTCCTCTTTCTCAAAGCAGGAGAGCCGTCTGAGGCCGCGGTTCGAATCCTCGAAGTCGCGGAGCGCCTGTTCGCCGAGAAAGGGATTGAAGCGGTTACCACGCATAGCATCGTGACTGCGGCCGGCCAGAAGAACCGTGCTGCAGTTCTCTACCACTTCGGAAAACTGCCGGACCTGCTGGCAAGCCTTATCAACCGGCGACTTCGTCACGTCAACGCGTTGCGACATATTCATCTCGATGCGATGGAGGCGCGCGGCAGAGGCGACGATGTCCGCGGCATCGTTACGGCGATCGTACAGGCCTTGACGGACACCGTGCGCGAGACGCCTTGGGGCCGCTACTACGTCCAGGTGCTAGCGCAGACGACGTTCAGCCCCAGTCTCATGACCAGCGACGTCGTCGAACCCGCGAATTTGGGGGGAATCTTGCGAGCGCGTCGATTGCTGCAGGCTGCGCTCGCGGACCTGCCTCGGCCCGTGCTTGACCAGCGCATCGTGTGGATGTCGGACAACGTGGTGTATTCGGTGGCACGGTGGGTACGCGAAGAAGGCCCCGCTCTGCGCGAACCTGGCATGGTCGACGACTTGGTGGACTACTGTGTGAACGGGCTCCAAGCGCCCGTAACGCACGCCGATTCGAAGCGCAAAGTTGCCCCACGCTCCAAGCGTACAGGCATGGCACGCTACTTCACCTAGGTCCAGATCCCTACGGCCGACAGGCACGGAAGCGCACGCGGTCTTGATGAGACCGGGCAGATCCATTGGTCCATTTCCACAGGTCCCCGTACGCCGCCGCGCCGCGGTCCCTCCGTCAGCACTCGCGCTCGTGGCGCGCCAACGGCTGACTTGGATACCCAGGATCCCGTGCACGGGACAGCGACCGGCCGCGGCAATAAGACGTTGTATTGACACTTTGACGGCGCGATTGGTCGAGCGACTGGCGGCCGCTCTCGTCCGTCACCTGAGAGACTCGGTTTGAGACCCTCATGGGGAAAACCCGATTCCCGCAAATCTCATTGGCAAGGATGATTTGCGAAATTAATATGAAGGCTTAATCAATCCGAATCCACCTCGTTGCAAACCATGAAGATTTCCTTCAGTGCACGCTTTGAGGCTAGCACCAGAAGCCCCGCAGACCGGTTTTGACAACCGTTGTCCGTGCGGCAAGCGACCGACCGCAAGTCCACGTCTCCACATTCGTTTTTTGTCTTTCGCTTCCTCTTGCCCGGGCGCAAGAGCTTCCCTGTAACAAGAGCATTTCATCCATGAAGAAGACCATCATTGCCCTGGCTGCGCTATCTGCCATTGGTTCGGCCACGGCGCAATCGTCCGTGACCTTGTTCGGCGTCGTCGACATTGGCGTCAGCTACTACGAGACCAACAGCAAGTACCAGAGCAACGGCGTCCTGCCCGCGACGCCGAAGCCGGACCTCACGCAGAACCAATGGGCCTTGTCCAATGGCGGAAACGCAGGCGGCCGAGTGGGCTTCCGGGGTCAGGAAGACCTTGGCGGCGGGCTGGCCGCGGGCTTCTGGCTGGAGTCCTCAATGTGGGGCGATGTGGCGACGGTGGGCCGCGGCGCGCTCTACTTCGACCGGCGCTCGACGGTGAGCCTGCTCGGGCCTTTCGGCGAAGTGCGGCTCGGCCGTGACTACAGCCCGACCTTCTGGAACGACGCGGTCTTCGATCCTTTCGGCAACGCTGGCTCGGGCAGCAGCCTGATCGTGCAGACGCTGGGCAGCGCGTTCCCGACCCTGGCCCTGAACCGCGGGTTCTACGCGCGCAAGTCCAACTCGGTCGGCTACTTCCTGCCGCCCAGCCTGGGCGGCTTCTACGGCCAGGTGATGTATGCGTTCAACGAGGTGGTCCACTCGGATGCGCTGAACGATCCGACGACCGCCAACAACGCGCGCCTGGGCCGCTATGCGGGCGGACGCGTCGGCTACGCCAATGGCGCGCTCGACGTGGCCGTGGCCTACGGCGGGAGCACGGTCGCAGACAACTACCGCTTCGGCTCGACCACCAACGTGACCACCTTCAACGCCGGCGCCTCGTACGACTTCGGTCCGGTGAAACTCTTTGGCGAGTACTCGAAGGTCGACGTCAAGACCGACTTCGTGAACATCGCCAACTTCCCGCTCACGCCCGCGTTGAGCCCGCCGGCCGACCTCGATACCAACAACTATCTGGTCGGCCTGACCATCCCGATCGGGGTGGGCATGATCAAGGCGTCGTACGCGCAGGTGAAGGGGGAGTTTTCCAACTTCACGCGCATCGGGGCGGTGCCGGTGACCACGCCGCCGCCGAAGGCGCGCAAGTACGCCATCGGCTACGTCTACAACCTGTCGAAGCGCACGGCGTTGTACACCACCTTCGCGGTGACGGACAACGGGAACGGTGCGGCCATCTCGCCGGTCAGCGTGACCTCGGCCGACACGGGTCCGGGCTACACCAACACGATCAACTCCTCGGCGCCCGGCTATCGGGCGGGACGTGGCTACGGCTACGACTTCGGGATCCGGCACGCGTTCTGAGCCTAAAAACGGCAGTTGCACCCGACCATTGAGTGGGCGAATCCAGCACTGGCGAGGTGGACCGCCCCTCATTTTGAGGAGGCTCCTTGGCTTGAGTCCAGCGTCTTGTCTCTGTGGGGTTGTGCGAAAACGGGTCCGCTTGCGTTTGCGCGCAGGCGGCACGGGCATCGGGGTAGTGTCTTGTGCAAGGCCGCGGCGATAAGCAGCCGCAAAGTCGTGATCGACGAAGGCACGTGGCGCTGCGTACGCTGGGCTACCGCGAGGCTTGTAATGCGTGGGTAAGGCAGGTTCTTCGCGTCGTGCAGCGTTCTTTTTGCCGGCGCTCTCGGGATGGCGCAGTTGCTGGGCCATCAAGAAGCCGTACGCGCCGATGCTCAGGCTGGCATGGTGATGGAACCCCCGCCAGCTCTGCCTTCGTAGTGCCCGAGCCCCGGTTCCTGCTTGAGTTCCTGGTAGTCGATGCGCCAGCGCATAAGGCAACCCGTGGGCGCTGGGAATGACGATGTTCGCGGTTCAGCCGGCTGGAGTGAAGCGGAACATGCCGGCGCTTCCCGGAAAACAGCCGCTCAGCGAAAGAAGTGATCGAGGCCCTGTATCGCCTTGACGCGGCTGCGCACCGGAATCACGCGCGAAACCGGCGCACCGAGCCCGCCAACGGCAAAGTCGACCAAGTCTTGCGCAACATCGACAAGCATCCGGTCGGCTGCGTCAGCCCGGCTCCAGCGGGCCAGGCCGAGGATCACGTTTTCGTTGGCCCATACGAATCGGTCGTCCAGCACCGGGGGCGGAACCCCAGGCAGTGCGGCGTGCAGTAGCTTGCGCACGCGCAGGAAGCCCGTGAGCTTGCCGCGATCGATGAGATCGCTGCGCATGATCCGCGGATTGAGGACCGACTGCGCAAGCACCTGCACATAGTCCGCGCCCCATGCGGTCGAAGCAATGGTTTGCTGCAACGGCAGGACGACCGCCTCGAACACGTCGCGCCCATTGCCCCCTCGGCCTTCACGTTCGATCTTGTCGAGCATGACGTTGCGCAGCCCGTTGATGTGGTCCAGCCGCATGTTTAGCACGTTCGACACGATGGCTTGGCGTGACCCGAAGTGGTAGTGCAGCGCGGACGCGTTTCGATGCCCCGACATCGACACGATGCGCGACAAGGCGACGCCGTCCACACCCTCTTCCGCAAAAAGCCGCTCGGCGGTTTCCAGGAGGCGGCGCGCGCTCTCGCCGGCTTCGACGGGAGCGGTCGCTGCAGCTGCTGGCGATGAACTGTTGCGGGGGGCGCGTTGCATGTGATGGATTGTGGGTGGCAAGAACTGTCGCACGGGTCCTGTCGAAAGTGCGGGTGTCTCCGAGGCGATAGGTGGATTCTAATGTAAGGCATTACATTAATTCAACACATTAAAACCCATCTGGAGACCTCCATGAATCTGAGTCGACGACTCGCACGCCTGCTGTCCGTGACCGTGTTGGCCCTGCCGCTTGCCAGCGCCCAGGCGGCAGAACCCCTTTCGCCGGCCAAGGCCAGAGCCCTTGCAAGCGACCTCTACATCTATGGCTATCCGATGGTGCTGATGGAAACGACCATGCAGCAGCAAACCAACGTGCCGGATGCCACGTCGGTGCCCATGCGCGCCCCGGTCAACCAGTTCGCGCACTTCCGCACCTTCCCCGGCGCCGAATCGCGCGACGTGGTGCGCTACAACTTCGACACGCTGTATTCCTTCGCATGGGTCGACGTGAGCAAGGAGCCGATCGTGCTCACCGTGCCCGACAGTGGCGGTCGCTACTACCTCGTGCCTTCGCTCGACATGTGGACAGATGTCTTTTCGGTGCCGGGCACGCGGACCACCGGCAACACCGGCGGCAACTTCGCGATGGTGCCGCGCGGCTGGCAGGGGCAATTGCCTGCAGGCGTGACGCGCGTCGAGACGCCTACGTCGATGACCTGGATTACGGGTCGCACGCAGACCAACGGTCCCGCCGACTTCCCGAACGTCCACAAGATCCAGGACGGCTTCAAGCTCACGCCGTTGAGCCGCTGGGGCAAGCCCGAAGTCAAGGCCGCGCCGGCGCGCGTGGATGCATCCATCGACGCCAAGACCCCGCCGCTGGTGCAGGTCGGCAAGCTTGACGGCGTGACGATGCTCACCCGCCTGGCGGAGTTGATGAAGAAGAACCCGCCGCATGCAAGCGACTACCCGACACTGATGCGCGCCGCAGCCATCGGACTCGCGCCGGGCCTGTCGTTCGACGCATCGAAGCTGGACCCGGCGACGATCGAGGCGATCAACGCCGGGGCGCAGGATGCCAAGGCCCGCCTGCAGAAACGCCTGCGTGACTTCGGCACACGCGTGAACGGATGGAGGGTGCTTACGGAAGGCATCGGCAGCTATGGCAGCAACTACGAGCAACGCGCCGTGATCGCGCTCGCCGGACTCGGCGCCAACCTGCCCGAAGACTCGATCTACCCCACCACCTTCGTCGACGCCGATGGCAAGCCATTCTCTGCGGACAAGAGCTATGTGCTGCACTTCGACAAGGACAAGCTGCCGCCGGCCGATGCGTTCTGGTCGGTGACCCTGTACGACACGCAGGGCTTCCAGGTGGCCAACGCGATCAACCGCTTTGCCATCGGCGACCGCGATGCACTGCAGTTCAACGCGGATGGCTCGCTCGACCTCTACATCCAGGGCAAGCCGCCTGGCAGCGGACGGGATTCGAACTGGCTGCCGGCACCGCAGAACGGCAACTTCTCGCTGACGATGCGGGTGTACCTGCCGCGCGCGGAAGCATTCACCGGCGGCTGGGTACCGCCTGGCGTGAAGCGCATGACCGAAGCCCTGTGATCATGAGAAAGCTCCCCATGAACCGTTTCCTCTCCCTTTGCGTCGCGGCTGCCGCCGCCGTCCTTTCGACCGGCTGTGCCCAATCGCCGCCGGCCGCGGGCGCATATGTCTTCGAGCGCGGCTATCCCACGGCGGACACGTCGCGGCGCGTTCGTGACGACGTCGACTTCCAGCGTGCAGTGACGGCTTACCGCTTCTGGTATCCGACCGTTTCCGTCGAAGGCGTTTTCAATGGCAAGCGGACTGCCGGCATCCAGGACAACCAGGCTTTCAGCATCGTCGCTGCCGGCCCACGGCAGGTGGGCTTCACGCTGAACTCGGACACGCCCTACGGCTCCGGCGTCGTGGACGTCTCGCAGGGTCCGATGGTGATCGAGCTGCCGCCGGGGCCGTACATCGGCCTGGTGAACGATCACAACCAGGGCTGGGTCCAGGACCTGGGCCTGCCCGGACCGGACCAAGGCAAGGGCGGCAAGCATCTCGTCCTGCCGCCGGACTACCAGGGCGACCCGCCGGCCGGCTATTTCGTCGGCCGCTCGAAGTCTTTCAAGAACCTGCTCGCGCTGCGCGCGTTGCCTGTTGGAGGAAACGTCCCCAAGGCCCTCGACGCATTGCGCGCGGTGAAGATCTATCCGCTGTCGACCGCCGCGCAGCCGCAGGTGCTGAAGGTGGTGGACACGTCGGCGCAAGCCACCGACAGCTCGTCGCTGGCGTGGGAGGACAACATTGCGTTCTGGCAGCAACTGAGCAAGGTCATCAGCGCCGAGCCGCTGGTTCCGCAGTACCTGCCGATGTATGGCCTCTTGTCCGCGCTGGGCATCGAACGCGGCAAGCCGTTCAATCCCGACGCCCGCATGAAAGGCATCTTGGAAAAGGCCGCCAGGGCCGGTCGCGACCAGTTGCTGGTCTCGGCCTTCGACAGTGCGCGTGCGGACCGCAAGAACTGGCCAGACCGCCAGTGGGAATGGGTCGGCCTGGTGCCCGGCAGCGCCCAGTTCGAGACGCCTGCGGGCATCGACCTGGAAGCGCGCGACCGCTGGTTCGCCCAAGCCATCGTGACCTCGCCCGCGATGTTCCGCCGCAGCGCCGGTGCGGGATCGCTCTACTGGATGAGCGTGCGCGATGCCAAGGGCGTGTACCTGGACGGCGGCAAGAACTACAAGCTCACGATGCCCACGCCGGTTCCAGGCAAGTTGTTCTGGTCCGTGACCGTCTACGACACCGCGACGCGCTCGCAGGTGCAGACGGACCAGGACAAGGGTGCGCTGCGCTCGCTGTTCGAACTCAAGGATGCGCCTACGAACGCGCCGCTGGATCTCTACGTCGGCCCGACCGCGCCGCCGGGCAAGGAAAGCCGGTGGATCAAGACGACGCCCGGCAAGGGCTGGTTCGCCTACATCCGCATCTACGGACCGGAGCAGGCTGCGTTCGACAAGAGCTGGGCGCCGGGCGACTTCGAGTTGGTGAAATAGCGGCAAGCGTCGCAGCTCCCGAACAACCGCCCGCCCCGTGAAGACCGCTTCGGTTTGCACTATCCTTCGCACCGCCCCGATCGTTGCGCCACAACCTCCAGGATGCCTGAATGAAACACCTCAGCGGCCTTGATGCAACCTTCCTGCACGCTGAAACGCCAGAGACGCCGATGCACGTAGGCGGCCTGCATTTGCTGGAACTCCCTGCTGGCTACGATCGGGACTTCTACGAGGACGTGAAGGCGCATGTCGCGAGCCGCATGCAGTCTTCACGCGCAAGCTCGCCCTGATGCCCTTCGAGCTGTCCAACCCGGTGTGGGTGGAGGACGACGAGGTGGACCTCGACTACCACGTGCGGCGCGTCTCGCTGCCGCGGTCCGGCACGATGAAGCAGCTCGAGCAGTACGTGGCGCGACTGCATTCGACGCTGCTGGATCGCAGCCGGCCGCTGTGGGAGTTCTTCGTGATCGACGGGCTGCAGGGTGGCGGCGTCGCGCTGTATTCGAAGCTGCATCACGCGGGCATGGACGGCCAGGCGGGCACTGCATTCGCGCACGCGATCATGGACCTGACGCCCGAGCCCCGCGCCATCAAGCCTCCGCGGCAGATCGCGCGCGGCAAGCACCAGCAGCTCGGCGTGGCCGAACTCGCGGGCGCCGCGCTGACCAACACGCTGCAGCAGTACGTGAAGCTGGTGAAGACCTTTCCTGACATGGCGCGCGCGGTGAAGAGCCTCGTCATCCCGCAACCGAAGAGCGGGGGCAGCACGCGCTGGAGTATTCCGAAAAATATCAACATCCTCGGTCCGCGAACCCCGCTCAACGTGGCGATCACGAACCAGCGCGCCTATGCAGCGCGCTCGATCCCGATGGCCGAGGTCAAGGTGATCGGCAAGCGGCTGGGCGCGAGCCTCAACGACGTGGTGCTCGGCCTCTGCGCGGGCGCACTGCGCCGCTACCTGTCCGATACCGGCAGCCTTCCGAAGAAGCCGATGACGGCGGCTATCCCGGTCACGCTGAGAGAGTCCGGCGATACCTCGTCGAATAACCAGGTCTCGATGACGATCATGACGTTGGCGACCGACGTGGCCGATCCGGTGCAGAGAATCAAGGCCATTGCCGAATCGTCGGCCGCTGCGAAATCCCTGATGGGCAGCATCAAGACCTCGATACCGACCGACTTTCCTTCGTTCGGCGCGCCCTGGCTGATGTCGGGCCTGGTCTCGATGTATGGCCGCTCGCAGCTCGCGGACCGGCTGCCCCCGGTCGCCAATGTGCTGATCTCGAACGTGCCGGGACCGCAGGTCGGGCTCTACTTCGCCCGCGCGAAGCTTCTGACCTACTACCCCGTCTCGATTCCGAGCCATGGCATGGCGCTCAACATGACCGTGCAAAGCTACAACGGCATGCTGGATTTCGGTCTCATTGCCTGTCGCCGCGCGGTGCCGGACGTGGCGGACATCGCCGAATATGTCGTCGAGGAGCACCGCGCGCTGCTCGCGCATGTGAATGCGCTCGACGCGCCGGCGGCCCCGTCCACCGCCAAGGTCTCCCCACGCAAGGCCGCGTCGCGGCATTGAGGGCAGTCCTTTCAAATCGGAGTCCTCGTCAGGGTTTCCGTCTTGCTGCCATCAGGTCTTCACCATGACGGGAGGCGGTCTCCAGCAGGACAAGTGATGAATGCACATCTACAAACCAGCATCTGGACGCTGCTGCACAACGGCGCAACGCAGCGAGAGATCGCGCGCGTCACGGGCATCTCGCGTAACACCATTCGCGGCTATCATAATCAGAAGCAGTTCGCCAGCCAAGGCGACGCCGAGCCGCCGGGCGCAATCGGCAGCAGGCCGATCCAAACTGCTCCGCATTGACCATCGACCCGGCCGCCCGGCTCAGCGCCGAGCAGCATCACGCCGGCATGCGAGCCGCTCCGCGCCTTCATCGAGTCGCAGTTGAAGCTCAACCGCAACGCGATGGCCGTGTACCAGGACCTGGTCGACCGGTTCGGCTTGCCGCCGCCGCCATTTGCCGCTTCACCTGAGCCCCCACTCACCAAGCCCAGTGCACACCCACTCGACCGCTCCAGCCATTGCCGCCGCTGCTGTCGAGCGATCGGTTGTAGTCGATCGAGCCAAATGCCGTCAGGTTGCGCGCGACGCGGCCCGACATGCCAATGCCGACCTGCGCCCAGGTCGCGCCGAGCGGAGCGGTCAACGCGACCGCGTTCAAGCCCTGGAGATTGGTGAACGTGGTGGTCGCGTCGGGGGCGAAGGCGTGCCACACGTTGAAGCGGGCCCAGGCCGTGTAGCCGCTTGCGCCTGCGCCTTCTCCAATGCTGCGCGTCAGCCGTGCGCCAAGGCGGGCGTAGCCCCTGTGGGTGTCGTCGAATGCGACCCCACCACGGAGGTCGCCACTGTCGTCCAGCCGCGTCCATTGGTAAACGAGTTGCGCCTGCGGCTCCACGTCCCATCCCGCCCCGAGCGCGAAGGGATAGCCAGCCTCGACAGATGCGGCTGCGCCCCAGCCGCTCGTCTTCAAATCCTCGCCCAGGGCAGAGTGGGTCTTGACGCTGTCGTAGCGCGTGGCCTGCAACACGCCGTCGACATACCAACCCGAAGCGCCCTTGCGCGTCCAGTAACCACCCAGCGAATAGCCGTACATCGACGCCGTGCCGGCCTTGCCGCCATAGACGCTGTCGACATTGCCGTCGATGTGCCCGATCGCCACGTAGGTGCCCGCCACGTCGCTCCTGCCGGCCCCGTCTGTGGTGCGTAGCAGATCGACGCCCGCCTGCATGCCGCCTTCGGTGAAGTCGTAGGCGGGCCCATGGCGGCGGAAGTCGACAAGCTGGTCGACGAGGGCAGCGCTGCCGCGCTCGTTCGCCTGTCGGCTCGCGCCATACACGCGCGCCCATGTTCCCTCGTGCCGCTGGCCCTCCATGGCAGGGTCGACGTTGTCTTCGCCGGCGCGGTCATGGTATGTGCCGAGCATCGCGATGCCGAGTCGGTTGGCGAGCAACGGCAATGCCATGTCGAGCGGCACCTCCACGCGGTAGTTGGGCACCGATGCCAACGGCGATGGCGTTGGCGTTGCTGCGGGATCGGGTGATGGCGCTGTTGCAGGCGGTGGCGCCTCGCCGGTGGGTGCGCCCTGTGGGGCCGGCGGGGCTGGTGCAACCGGCGGTGGCGGCGGTGGTGCGGGCGGCGGCTCCGCAGGTGGCGGCGCTGGCGGTGCCGTCAAAGTCGTGCGCAAGTACCAGCTGTTCGCATTGGCCGCCCCGCCTCGGTTCAATTGGTATTCGTACGCACCTGCTGCCACGCGATTGCCGAGCGTGAATGCGCCCGCATTGGTCGTGCCGCCATTGGCCGCATCGACCACGAGGAGTCCGTCGCCCGTTGTCAACGCGCCGCCGCCGGTGCCGGCGATCCGCATGGCAGACGAACCCGTCGCCGTGCCGCCATTGATGACCAGCTTGTCGGACGGCGAATTGTCCGGGCCCAGGAAAGTGTTGAGCGCCAGCATGCTGCCGGGCAGGCCGGCGTAGCTGGTCACCGTCATCGAATTGCCTGGCGTGCCGCCGGCAGCACCGATCTGCGCGAGGCCCGCGTTCTGCAAGAGGCCATGTATGGTGAAGCCGCCATTGCCACCGGCCAGGATTGCAGGCTTCGCAAGAGACAGTGTCGGCTTGCCGCGCAGCGCGTTGGCAGCCGAGTTGGCCGGGGTGGTATCTGCGATCGCATCGGCCACCTTGAGCGACCCGTTATTGATCACGCTGCCCGTCACACTGCCGTAACCACCCATGGCGGCACCCGCGTTGACCGTGACCGTACCGCCGCCGCCCAGCGTCGCGCCCGGACTGCTCGCATCCCCGACGACAAGTGTGCCGGCGCTGACCGTCGTGCTGCCCGAGTAGCTGCTCGCGCCCTGGAGGATCAGCATCCCGGCGCCTGTCTTGACCATCGCGCCTGCGCCGGAGATCGCGCCTTCGTAGATCAGCGTGTTGGAACGGTTGAAGGTCAGCAGTCCATCGTCGATCACGTCCGTCACGACGCTGCCGGTGGTGCCGCCGTTGCCAAGCTGCAGCGCACCGGCGAGCGCGATCCGCGTGCTGCCGGTGTAGGTGTTGTCGGCCGTGAAGATGGTCGTGCCAGACAGCGCATTGACGCTGCCGTTGCCGCTGACGACCGGCGCAAATTCGTACGCACTCGACGTGTGATTGAAATTGATAGCGCCTGTGCCGGCGCCAAGGCTCACAGTGGACGTGCTGAGCGTGCCCGGAGCGACCGGCGCGCTGCCCAGCGCGGCACCGATATTGAGCGTGCCGTTCGAGCCAGCAAAGTAGGCCAGGTAGGTCGCAGGGGCACTGACCAAGGCACCTTCGTTGACCGTGAGCGTGCCGGTCCCGCCATTGCCGACGGTCAAGTCTGGCCCGGTGTTCGTCCAGCTCGAACCTGCGCCAGTGACGGTGGCGTCGCCCTGCCCGCCGGCGAGCCGACCGACGAAGCCTTGTGCGCTGGTGACCGCAGCGCCGCCCGAAACGAGCAGCGAGCCCGTTCCCGATCGCGCCACTTCAAAGGTCGAGTCGCTCACCAGGGTCGAGCGGGGTCCCGTGACCTGCGCCGCAGCGTGCGCGTCTGCGTTCTCGCCGATCACGAAACTGCCGCCGCGCACGAGGCCGCCTTGGTCGACCGTCAACGTGGACGTTCCCGACAATATGCTCAGTAAGTCCGTTGTCGTCCAATTGGAACCCGTGCCGCTGACGCGCAACGTGGCCTGGCCGGTGGGTTGCCCTGCGGCTATCGCGAACTGGCTGCGAACAGTCCCGCCGTTCTCGACCGTCAGCGCGCCTGCGCCGTCGTTGCCGATGGTCAGACCGCTGCCGGTGACCCAGGTCGATCCGCTGCCGGTCACCGTCACGGCGCCTTGCGAACCCGCGGCCTGCCCGATGACGCTCACCGAGTTGTTCACCTTCCCGCCGCCTTCGATCCTCAGCGCGCCGGCGCCGGAATTGCCGACCATGACCGTCGCGGCCGGCGAGTTGATCGAACCTCGCACGCTCAGCGTGCCCGCCTCGACGGTGGTGTTTCCCGCGTAGGTATTCGCGCCTGTCAGCGTCGTCGTGCCGGTGCCGGCCTGGGTCAGACTTCCGGCTCCGCTGACGACGCCTGAATAGGTCAACGCGTCGCTGCGATTGAAGACCAGCGCGCCGTTGTCCACGATGTTGCCTGCCACTGTGCCGCTCGCCCCGCCGGTGCCGATATGCAACTGCGTTCCTGACCGCACGGTGACAGGGCTGGTCAGCGCGCCACTGACGCGCAGCACACCGCTTTCAACCTGCGTGTCGTTGAACGCACCGCTGCCTGAAAAGGTCCAGTCGGTCCCGGTCATGCGCAGGGTCTCGAAGTTGGCAAAGGTGTTGGAGGCCGTGCCTGTTCCTTGCAGGATCACGCCGTCTGTCCCCGTGCCGCCGTCGGCGAGGCCGATGACCTGCGAGCCCGTTTGAAGAACCAGCGTGTCGTTGCCAGCGCGCAGGTCTATAGCAGTGCCGGCGTCGCTGCGGATCAGGCCGGAGTTGATCAGCGTCTCCTGCCCGTTCACGCCGCGCACTGCAAAGCTGCGCTCGCTGATGATGATGCCCGTGTTCTCGATCCGTGCCACGAAGCCGCCGCCCGTGGTGTTGGACAGCACCCCGTCGGAATTGACGCCCGAAGCCCGGATGGTGCCGGTGTTCAGCAAGGTGTTGTTGTTGCCCTGCATGTAGACACCGAAGGCGTCCCGGCCTCCGACCAGGAGATCGCCGCTGTTAATGAAGGTGCTATCGCCGTCGTCCGCACGCATGCCGTTGCCACGCTGGCCGCTGACGTTGACCGTGCCGCGGTTTTCCAGCGTATTGCGCGCGCCGGACAAAACGTAGAGGCCGTGTGCGCCCGTGCCACTGACGTTCAGAATTCCCTCGTTGCGCAGCAGGTTGCCGGCGCTGCTGGCGATTTCCATGGCGCTGGAGCCAATACCGCTGGCAGTGACAACGCCGCCGGCCATGTTTTCCACTGTGTTGCCGGATCCGCCGCTCACGAACATGCCGAACGCACGATTCACGGTTTCAGAACTTCCGCCGGAAGTCGTGATCGATCCTGCGTTGATCATCGACGAGTTGGTCGTGTCGTTGAGCAGCATCCCGTGCGAACCTTGGCCGCGCGTGACGATGGTTCCGTCGTTGCGCAGCGTGTGGCCGTCGCCGGTATCTGCGGCCATCCCGAAGGCTTCATCCAGATTGGATTCGATCACTCCGGTGGCGGTGTTTGTCAGCACCGAGCGATTGCTAAGCTCTACGAACATCCCCGAGCCCTGAAAGGTGTTCAACGTAATCCGACCTGCGTTGATCAGTTGGTTGCCTTCGTTGTTGGAGCCAAGCAGGCCGGCGGCGAAATCGCCCGAAATTGTGATCCTTCCCCCGACTTCATTGCGCAGCACGTTGTTGTTCGCGATGCTGACGAAACTCAGAGAGTTGAACCCGCTTGTGGCGAGCGTTCCATAGTTACGCAGCGTGCTGTTTTCGCCGAAAGCGATCACGCCAAAGTACGCTTCGTCCGTGGAGACCGGTTGAATGCTTCCGTAGTTGTTGAGCTGTGCGCCCGCGCCAAGCAGGATCAGATCGTGATTCCCCGTGATCACCGCATCTGGGTTGACATTGACCGTCACGCCGGAGGCCGCGGACGCATCGAGTTGCACGGTGGTCGGAGCGGGCCCGCTGCATGTGACCGTCTGGCCATCGGTAGGAGGGTTGGGCAGGCAGTCGGCCCTGGCGTTTCTGTAGATCGTCGATGCAAGCGTGCCGGCGACGACATACGCCGACATTGTGGCCAAGGGTGCGAGGCGTTGGCGACCCGCACAGTTGGTGCGCGGCTTCCGCGCGGGCATAGCTGAAAGCAAAGATGACATTCAAGATCCTTTGTTGTCATACTCACGTGCGCGCCGCACGCGATTGCCGGCACTATGCTTAATTTGCACACACGCACCTTTTCGTTCAGCGTCCAGGGGTGTCTCTCCTCCCATACAACCCCTTGCCTTCCGGTCGCGGCTGCGGCGTGACGCGGCATGCTTTGCCTAGTTGAAAACCTCCACAATGTCTTCGGGCTGCCACGTTTTGTCGAAGAATGGTTGCAACGGCCCGTAGAACCGCAGAATCGGGAACCACCCGCGATCCGGCAAGGTCTTGACCCAGTTCCTGTCCTTGCCCGGCGGGGCGTTGGGGCCGAAATAGACATCGATGGAACCGTCGGCGTTCGCGTCGGGTTTGGAATAGAGGCTCACGCTCGGAAAGCGCTGCCCGTTCTGCAGCATGGACCGGCTCTTGGCGTCGTAGACGATCACCGACCAGAAGTCCTTGACCGGCGGGTTGGCCGGAATGCGAAGTCGATAGGACTTCTTGCCGTCAAGGTAGTTGCCCTTCGAATCACGCGGTGTCCACATGTATTGCGAGCCAGCGCCGACGACCTTCGACGCCATGGCCGGCGTGTTGCCGGTGGCCGCGTAGGCGAATGCGGCGCGGCGATCGACGTTCTCGTAGCCCTGGCTGTCGAACAGATAGCTACCGCCAACGAAGGCCCACTGCCAGCGTCGATCGGGATAGACGACAGCGTCGGGGTCCTTGCCGCCATAGGCGACCATGCGCGCCGTCGCGGCTGCGACCCGGGACGCTTCCGTCAGAAGTGCGCGGCGCTTCGGGTCGGGTGCAAA
>NZ_JAATOM010000014.1 GCF_019207085.1 Variovorax sp. dw_308
CGGCGCAGCCAGTCGGTGGCGGCGTCGGACGCGTTGCCGGGCTGCAGCGCGATGACGCGCTCGCCGGGCAGCGGCGTGGCGATGGGGACGATGGTGCTCACCTCAGCCTCCCTTGCGCTTGGCCTTGCGGCCGCTGCGTGATGGCGAATCGCCCGGATCGGGCTTCGGCGTCTCTGCCGACACGGACCGGGCGGCGCGAACCACCGGCGACACCGGGGCGCCGCGGATGACTGGCGAGACGATGGGCGAGACGGGTGTGATGACAGGAGTGACCGGCGTCACGGGGAGGACAGGCGTGACGGGCCCCAGGATCGGCGGACGCGGCCCCGGCACCGGCGTGACGACGGGCGGGCGCGTGGGCGGCGGCGTTGGCGTTGGCGTTGGCGTTGGCGCGGGCGTTATCGGCGGGCGCGTGGGCGGTGGCACCGGGGCCGGTGGTGGCACGGGAGCCGGTGGCGGCACAGGCGCTGGGGTTGGCACTGGAGCTGGCACCGGAGCCGGCGGCACTGGGCTCGAAGGCGTCACCGGCGCCGGAGTCGGCACGGGTGCCGCGGGCGGCACAGGGCTCGGCGCGGGGGGCTCCGGAACCGGCGCAGGCGGCGACGCCGGCCCCCCAGGCGCACCCACCGGCGCATCGAAGACCCGCGCCAGTTCCGCCACCACCTGCGTCGGCGCCAGGGATGCGTTCTGGTCGAGCTTGCGCCACGTCACCCCAGTCGCGATGCGGCGCAGCGTGTCGGGCCGCAACTGGCCTTCGGGCGCAGCCTTCTCGACGCGCTCGAGCCCCTGGCCGGCGCCCCGCGCGGTGAGATCGGCGCTGACCTTCAGGACGGTTGCCAGGTCCAGCGAGGGCCGCGTGCCGGCTTGCGTCGCCGGCGCCGCCGCATCGGCATCGCGCGCGGCCTGGGTCAGCGCGCCGATGGTCGCAGCGCTCAATGCCGGCGACTCGGCCAGTCGCTTCGACGACAGCAGCGAAGTCAAGGTGCCCACCGCCGCCGGCGACGAGCGAGACACGAGGTTGTTGAACGAATCGCTCAGCCCCAGCATGCTCATGCGGGTGCGCAGCGACGTGTCGAGCGTGCGCTCGTCCACGCCGCTCACGGCCTGCCATGCGCCTGTGTAGTCGTCGCGCACCGCGAGATGGCGGCGCCGCACGAACCACAGGTTGGGCAGGCGCGCGAGCCGTTGCCATTCGGCGTCGGAGGGGCTGGTCGGGTCGAGCACCACGACCGGACCGCTCGGCAGCCGCAATTTCTGCAGCACCTCGAAGGGCTTGCGCTGCGAGATCAGGTTCGGCGCCGCCGGCTTGACGACACGGCTGGTGCTGGCCAGGCGCGCGTTGACGGCGCGCCATTCATTGCGCGGCACCGGCGCAAGGATCAGCACGGCCGTGGAATCCAGCGCGTCGGCGGAGGCTTGGAGGTCGATCGGTTGCAGCAGCAGCGCGTCCTCGATCAGCGCGGGCAGTTCGTCTTCCGGCACCGGGCTGAAGTCGACCTCGATCTCCGCCGGGAAGAAGCCCTGCGTGAAGTCGCGGATGTCGATCAGCCCCGCCGGCAGCGGCCCGGCGCCGGGCAGCGCAGGGAACCAGGAGGACGCAGGGAAAGTCCGCCCCCGCGTGTTCTCCACCACCGCGGCCAGATGGTCCTGGTACTGCATGAGGTGTGCAAGCCGCAATGCGCGTGGCGAAAAGCCCAGCCCCGGCAGGTCGCCGCGATCCGCGCCGAGTTCGCGCCGCACCATCGCCTCGTCCACCCATTCGACCGTGTTGTTGCGCAGTGCCACCAGTGCCAGCGGCAGCACGTTGGCCGACAGGCTCGCGCCGCCACCGGCCACGAACACGTCGCGCGCCACCCGGCCACGGCGCGCGTCCAGCGCGTCGGTCGCGCCGTCGTCGGGCCAGGGCACCAGCACGATGGCGGTGGCTTCGATGGTGTCGCCGTCCTCGACGGTGCGTTGCCCGGTCAGCGACGACGGGTAGGCGCCGATCGGGTTGGCGGTGTATTCGACCGGACGCAGCGCCAGCACGAACAGCCCGGTGCGGCTGCGCATCGGCGGGTTGGGGATGCGGCCGAGGCCGAAGCGCGCGGACAGCTGCTCGGCCTGCGCGATGTTGGCCAGCGCGATGTCGAGGTCGCGCGGCAGCAGCACCAGTTCGCCGGCGGGCGTGATGCCGTGTCCGGTTTCGATGTGAAGCGACTGCGAATCGCTGCTTTCGGTCACGCGCAGGCCCTGGGCGACGCCGCTGCCCGCCGCGCGGCCCAGGTCGGCTTCGCGCGTCAGCGTGTATTGCTGCTCGCGGATCAGGTCGCGCGCGGCCAGGAAGCGGCCGTCGAACCAGCGCGGGCGCTCGCGCCGCGGGTCTTCGACCAGTACGCCGGCCGTGCGCAGGCGTTGCACATCGGAGCGGGCCACGAGTTCGCGCGCGGCGCCCTGGGTGAGGTTGGGGAAGGGCATGGTGAGTCCTTAGAGGCCGATGGCGTTGGCCAGCAGGTTGACCGCCGGCAGGAAGCGGCGGCCGAAGTTGTCGACTTGCGGCGCCTCCGCACTGCGCAGCGGCGCACCGGTGGCGACCAGCGCCTGCACCGGGATGAAAAGGCGCGCGAGGAACACCGCGCTGTGGTCGAACACCAGCGGATGCTCGGGCAGGGCGTCGAGCGGGTCGGTGCTGCCGGAGCGGCCGGTCGCGGGGTAGGCGGCGAGCACGGCGTCCTGCGTCGCGGCACGGCGATCGGCCGGCGCCTGGCCGCTGAGATCGGCGCCTTGCAAGGGCAGGCCGGCGTTGGTGTCGGAGAGTCCGGCGCGCAAGGTCACCACCACCTCGTAGGCATCGCGCAGGCGCGACACCGAGACGGCGTCCAGCGCGTCGTACGGCCCGGACGCAAAGCTCGGCGTGTAGCCATGCGCGCAGGCGATGAAGCGCAGGTAGACATCGGCGACGACGGCGGCGGCGGGCAGGGGCGTCGCGTCGGCCTGGCGGCGCAGGCTGGCAAAGCGCGCCAGGTTGTCGTAGCTGGCCAGCCGCATCGCGCCGCCGCCCTGCGTCGCGGACTGCTGCGTGAACCACGGCACGAGGCGCAGGCAGGCAGGTCGCGGCACCTCGATGAGCCGGCCGAGCCGGTCGACCGCCACGCCGGGGTCGACGACGATTTCCTCCGGATGCGGCGCATTGCCGCCGATGACTTCCGGCTCGTAGTGCACGCGCAGCCCGGCCAGGGTGCCGTTGCCGGACAACTGCGCCAGGGCGCGCGCGAGCCGGCCGCGGTGGTAGGTCTGTTCGTCGCTGAAATCGTCTGCGGCGAGCATCATGCCGGTGGCATAGGAAGGTCGCTCGGGCAGCGGGCGGGCGTACAGCGGATCGGCGCTGGGGTCGCGGCTTTGCACGGTCATGGTCATGGCTCCTGGTTCAAGATGGGCGCGGTGCTGCCGCCGACGCGCGGGTCGAGTGCGGGCGACTGGCGCACCAGGTCGCCCATGCCGAGCACGCTGCGCTGCACGCGCACCGGCTGCGGCGCCGCGGGCGGCGCGAGGTAGGTGTCCACGGCGACCAGGCTGGAGACGCCGACCAGCAGCGGCTTCGACGCCGTCACCACGCGCACGTCGACGTGCGCCGGTGCTTCGAGTTCGACGATGCGGCGGATCAAGCCGAGGTCCTGCGGCTCGACTTCCTGGTGCACGAACACCGTGGCGCGGTGGGCCAGGCGGCCGTAGAAGGCGCGCACCGCGTCGTTCTCGGCGTCGGTGGCCTGGTCGTCGCGGAACAGCGCCATCAGCTCGGCCTGCTGCTGGTCGGCGAGGAACAGCGTGTCGCCGACGATGGAATTGCCGCTGTGGCCAAGGCCCGGCAGCAGCGGATCGTCTTCGTCCACGAGGTCGACGCCCAGCAGCGTGGCCAGCAGGCGGCGCAGGCGGAAGTCCTCGATCACGACGATCTCGCCGCCGCTCACGCCACCGCCGCTGGCCACGTCGAGCGCGAACGACAGGCCGCGCCGCGTGCCGTGCCAGCGCGCCAGCCGCGGGGCTTCGCGCAGCCATGCACGGCGGCGGTTGGCGGGCAGGGCGGCATCGAAGGCCACGCCGACCCAGGCGCCGAGCCAGTCGAGTTGCGGCTCGGGCACGGTGGCCGGATGGGTCAGCACATGGGCGCTGGCGACGCGGTCTTCCAGCGTGGTCAGCACGCCCTCGTAGTTGGCGACCATGCGCGAGAGGAAGTCGGATGGGGTCGCCTTCGGCCTGTAGACGCCGATGTCGCGTGCGCCCAGCGGGTCGCGCACCAGGTGCCAAGTGGCCTGGCGCGAACTGTCGAACAGGCGCCAGCGCTGCTGCGGCTCGATGGGCGTGGCGGCCAGCGCGCCGGAGATGTCGGGGAGTTGCTGTTGCAGCGCCTGGACGACCGCGGCTGCCGCGGCGCCGCCCGCATCGAGCGACGCGATCGCGCTCGCCGGCAAGGTCGCGAGCCGCTCACCGGCGGCTTGCGCATCGGCGCCGAACTGCGTCTCGCGCAGGAAGCGCGGCAGGTAGTGGTCGACGTAGTCAAAGCGGCCGGCCCAGGCGCGCAGCGCGAGGATCTCGGGCGTGGCGCGGCCGTCGCCGAGCAACGTGCAGCGCACCCACAGGTAGCGTCCGACCAAGCGGCGCACCCGCCGTGTCGCGTCCTGGATCAGCACGCCGAACAGGCCGCGCCGGTCGCGCTCGGCGGTCCAGGATGCCAGCCCGGGGTGGCCGGGCAACTCGGACGGCGCGCGGTCCCATGCGGCGCGCGGCACCGGGCCGGCCATCGTGTCCGGCGCGAGCGCGGCGATGTCGCGGCCAAAGCCGTGCGGCTGCCAAGCGCCTGCATCGTCCAGCGGCGGCGGCGCGGGATCGGCCGTGGCCGCGAGCCAGACGATGAAGCCGGTGCCGGCCGGGATCGAGGCCTCGGCCATCAGGCGGTGCCAGACGGTGTCGGGCTGGCCGCTGTCGAGCCATTGGGCCGCGAGGCCATCGGCGGTGTCGGCCCAGTTCGTGGCCTCGCCTTGGCGCGCGGTGTTGACGAGCGAGAGCGGCAGCAAGGGCTCGGCCTCGTCGTCGTTCAACGGGTAGCGCGGTGGCATTTCCAGCGTATGGGCGAAGGAGGCCTCGACGGCGCCGGTGGCCAACGGGAAGACCTCACCGAGCACGATGCCGCCGTCGTCGAACGAGAGCGCGTCGGTGCGGCCGGGCAGCCGCACGGCGATGGCGCCGTTCGCGAGCCAGGCCAGGCTGTAGGCATAGCGGCCACCTGCGAGGGGCACGGCGGGCGTGAGGGTGCCGCTGGTGGCGTCGATGCTGCGCAGCCGTGCCGCACCATCCGGCCCCCAACTGAGCAGGCGCAACGCGGGGCCGGGGTACGCGGCCAGGGCGATCGGCTGTTCGTCGGCGGGCCAACTGATTTGCGTCAGCCGGCGCAAGGTGGGCGGGAAGCAGTTCTCCAGCTCGGGGCGGAAGACCTGCGGCGCGTATTCGTCGCGTGCCGGCGTCTGCAGCGAAAGCGGCCGGCCTTCGAGCCGCGCCAGCCGTCCGCTGGTGCGCTCCATCAGCAGCACGCCGCCGTCCGCGTGGGCCGCGAGGCGCCAGGGCACGAAGCCCTCCGTCGGGACGCGTGTCGTGGCGAAGCGGCCGCGCAGGTCGTGCATCAGCACGGCGTCCGGCAAGGCGGCGTACAGCACGCCATCGGTGCCGACGCAGATGTCGGTCGGTGCGACGTCCAGCGGCAGCGTGATCGCGTCGCCGGGGAGATGGCCGGTGTGCACGACCACCGCCATGGCCTCGCCATCCCATCGCGCGACGGAGCCGAAGCTGTCGACCGCGCGCGGCACCACGTCCAGCGCGGCCAGCGCCACGGCCTCCGCGGCGGCATCGATCGGCGAGACCACCTCGCGCTCGCTGGCCAGCCGCAGGGCCCGGCAGCCGCTGTCGTAGCGCGTGTGGTCATGGCTGCGCCAGTGACCGGCATTCGCCAGCAGGAAGAAGCGCAGGCCGTTGGCGTCCATGGCGGTTCAGCAGAGTTCCGGCACGACGGGCACCGCGACCTGGTTGGCCTTGGCGAAGGGGTTGGGCAGCGCGGCCAGCGAGGTGGGCACGGCCGTGTCCCCATCGACGACGATCACACCGAGCAATTCGGGCAACTGCCAGCGCGCCAGTTCGAGGCTGCGCGTGCCGTCCGGCTGGTTGCGCGGCAGCAGCGTCCATGCGGGGCCGCTTTCCGACACGCCCTTGCCGAACAGGTTCAGCCCCGACACCTCGCGCACGCCGGCCACGCGCGAGACCTCGACCTCCAGCTCGCGCTCGCGCACATGGCGGCCCAGCGTCCAGCCCTTGCCGTCGGCGCCGCCGGGCGGCAGCGGCCACAGCAGCCGCTTCAGGGCCTGGCGCACTTCGAGCAGCACGGCGTCGCGGCCGAAACCGTCGCGCAGCACCACACCTACAGCGAGTCCGAGCGGGATGTATTCGCAGCCGATCACGTACAGCTCCGACGCGAGCGGCGAGCGTGCGGCCAGGTGGCTGTACGTGCGCTCGAGGAACGGCCTGTCAGGACGCGGGTTGGGTGCCTGCGCGGTCGTCATCGGCTGCTCCGGCAGCACCATCACGCTGACCACGCCGGGCACTTCGAAGCGCCGGTCGCGCGGCTTGAAGCGCGGCATCACCTCGACGCGGCCCATGGCGATGCCGGGCACTTCGAAGGCCAGGCGCTGGTAGTCGAGCGGGGTCACGGCCCGGTCGCGGTGGCGCAGCAGCGCGGGAATACGCGCCTCGGCCTGCGCCATCGTCTCGGCATCGACGCCGCCTTGCATCGGCAGCGGCTGCTGGACCTTCAGGGGCGAGGATCGGCCGCCTTCGATGCGGGTGGCGCTGATGGCGGTCAGTGATTGCGGCGGCAGGTTGGCCACGACGCCGCCACCGAAGCGGCCGAAGGCCAGGCGCACGCGCATCTGGCGCTCCGGGATGCGGCCACGGATGCCGTCGCCGAAGCGCAGCGTGCCGGCGGCGGCATCGAATTCGAAGACCGCGGCTTCACGCGCGACGTTGGGATTGGCATCGATGGTTGCCAGGTCCTCGATGCGGCTCCATGTGCGGTAGCCCTGGCCAGGTTCCTCGACCTCGATCACCAGCGTGTCGGCATCGACCGATCCTTGCGGCAATGAAAAGCTTTGGTCCGCCGCACCGGTGGAACTGCCGAGCACGCTGCCGCGCAGGGTCGTGCGCTGGTCCACTTCGACCGCATTGGCGCCGATCCACGACAGCGCCAGGTGCTCGACCTGCGCACCGGGCCGCGGGCGCAGGCGCAGCCAGCCGACCAGGCGGGCGGCGCGGTCGGCATCGTCGATGCGCGGCGGCGTGTCGCCGACACCGGCGGACGGATTGGCCAGCACGTCGTTGGGCGGCACCCACAGGCGATCCTTGCCAGGCAAGGGCAATCTCAGCGTGCCCGCGCGGGTGAGGCCGGCGGTGGTGTTGCTGTCGGGCAGCGGATCGAGCGTGAGGTATTCGGTGCCGAAGGTGCCGGTGCCGCGCGTCGCCAGTTCCCACAGCACGGGCAGCGGCGCCGGTGCCTCGAGTTCGTCGAACAGCTCGGGCGTGCTGATGGTCGGCACCACGCCGAGCGACAGCAGCGTCGGCGTGCCGGCCGCGCCGCCGAGCGCGTTGCGCACGGATTCGTTGGTGCTTTCCTGTTCGGTGGGCCGGGCCGCGGTGGGCGCGAGCAGCGCGATCCACAGCACCCGGTCGATGCTGCTCGCGAAGACGTCGATGCCGTCGGGCTCGGCGCGGTCGGCATCGAACACGCGATGGGTTTCATACGGCTCGGCCGCACCGTTGACGCGATGGATGCGGGCCAGCCCCGCGACCACGTCGGCCATGCGGGCGCGTTCGCCATCGTCCAGCGCCCGCTTGATGTAGGCCTCGGCCACGATGGGCAGCACGCTGGTCTCAGACAGCGTCTCGAAGGGCGCGGGGCCGCTCAGCGTGGCGCCGGGTTGCAGCGTCTGCACGGTCAGGTCGTTGGGCGGCTGCGCGTAGGCCAGTTGCACGATGCCGCGCGCGGGCAGGGCGCCGCGCATCGGCGCACCGAGCAACTGCTGGAACACCAGCCGCTGCCGCTCCGGCACGAGGTTGGCGCGGTACAGCAGCGCATCGCCGAGCCATGCGAACAGCTCGACCATGGTGCGGCCGGGATCGCCCAGGCGCGGGTTGGTCCATTCCGGCGTGTGGGCCGGGATGCGGGCGAGCAGGTCTTCGACAAGGTCGTCGAAGCGCCGGTCGTCGAGGCGGGGTGGGGTGATTGCCATGGTGGGTCTACCGTGGTTCCTGGGTCATGGTCAGCGCGAGCGTGGCCGCCTCGCCGGTGCGTTGCAGCCGGTAGGCGATCTCGACGCGGATCTGGGTGGGTTCGCCGTCGACTTCGAGCACGTCGACGCGGTCGAGCACGATGCGCGGCTCCCAGCGCGTGACGGCCTCGGTCACCAGCACCTGGATGCGGCGGCGCGTGGCCAGCGTGTTGGGCTCATGCAGCAGGCGATCCAGGCCGGCGCCGAAGTCGGGCCGCATGAGTTGCTCGCCGGGGCGGGTTGCCAGCAGTGCCTGCAAGGTGTCGCGCACGCTGCGCTCGAGCACCGGCCAGTCGAGGCGGCCATGCGCATCGGGAACCGCGAACAGCGGCCAGCCGATGGCGGGGCGGCGGAGGTCGAACTCAGCCATTGCCGTCGCTCCGCTTGGGGAACGGGATGCAGATCTTGATGAACAGCATCCAGCGGAAGAACAGGTCGAACAGGCTCAGGAAGATGTTCAGCGAAATGAACGCGCAGATCGTGATGATCGGGATGTTGAAGCTGCAGATCCAGCCGAGCGTGAGGTTGCCGGTCGAGCCCTTGCCGTCCAGCATGTCCTTCGGGTTGCCCGACATCAGGTTCTGCAGCGAGGGCGGCACGACGAAGGAGACATTCGGCTTGAGGCCGGCGAGGAAGCCGCGATCGGTCGGGTCCGGCATGGCGATCTGCACCGGCGGGGCGCCTGCGCCTTCGTACCACGGGGCGATGACGAAGGCTTCGCTGGGCTCGGCCCAGACGGTGCGGGCGGGGCACGTTCCCTCTGGCTTGAGGCGGACGAAGGCAAGCAAGATGTACTTCGCGCCCGGCTCGTCGTAGCGGCCCGGCGCGCCCTTGACGGTGGCGAAGCGGGCGCGCATGGCGGAGGACAGGCAGGAGCGCAAGGCGCGCTTGTCGGCGTCGGACAGCGCGGGCCAGGCCCGTGGCATTTCGGGCGCCGGTGCGCCGGGGTCGCGTTCGATCACCAGGCGGACTGCGGCGCGCAGGAAGCTGCCGGCGTCGACGAAGTGGTCCGTGGTCTCGCCGTCCCGGCGCTTCAAGGGCAACTGGATGACTTGAAGCCGCGCATAGACGGCCGCGCTGGCCGGGCTGGTGCCGAACGCATCGAATTCGCTGGCCAACTGGCGCAGCAGCGTCACGAAGCGCTTCATCGCGAGGTTGCCGGGGTTGGCGTTGAGCACGGCCCAGTCCGCGTTGCTGATGCCTGGCGGCTGGATGCCACCGGGCTCGCCGAGCGCGTCGACCCAGGCTGTCTTGAGCGCGTTGCCGGCGAACGGGAAGTCCATTCCGTCGCCGCGCAAGGGCTCGACGAGGTGGTTGATGAAGTCGGCCGAGTCGGCGCCGAAGCTGTCGCCGAAGGTCTCGCTTTCTGGCGCTGGCGTTGCAGCCAGCTCGCCACTGCTGGTCGGCACGATGCCGCAGTAGAGCGTCTTGGCCGCGGCGGCGCAGACATCCGGTGGCGCGAGGAACAGCGGGTGGGTCTTTTCCTCCAGCCACGCGTCGGCCGGTTCGAGGGCGAGCTGCGTGAAGGCGCGGTCGAGCGCGGCGCCCAGGCGCGGCGCGGGCAGGCGGCGTTGCATGTCGGGGTCCGCACCCGCAGGGCCGAGGCGTTCGACCCGCGCCCAGCCTTGCAGCACGCCGCGCCGCGACATCCAGCCTTCGATCCAGGCGCCGTGCGCGTCGCTGCGCAGCCGCCGCACGACGAAGCCGGCCGAGGCGATGCGCTTCGGGTCCAGCCGCGGCAGGCCGGGCGTGTCGCACCAGGCTTCGATCAGGGCCAGGTGGAACTGCCGCTGCACCGGCTGGAACAGCTTGAGGACGCCCGACTTGTTGCGCTGCGCCGCGACGAGGCTGCGCAGCGTGGCATGGGCATCGGCATCGCGCAGTTGCGCGAAGGTGCTGGCGAGGAAGTCGTCGTCGCTGCGTTGCAGCAGGAAAGGCGCGCTGCCCCGGCCGGGGACCGGTGGCGGTTGCAGGTTGCGCGGCGCGCCGACCAGTACCGGATGGTGCTGCTGTTGGGGCGGCTGTTGCCGTTGAAGAGCTTGTGCCATGCCGGGCCTACCAGATGTTGCCCGCGCCGGGCGTATAGGCGGTGGAGATCACCGTGTTGCTGATCAGCGTGTCGCACTTGACGACGCCGCTGAAGGTCGACATGCCTGCGTCCACCGTGACCATGGCGGCGCTCACGGCCACCTGCGAGGCCTGCACCGTGACCTTGGCCGACGCGGTCACGGTGATGCCCGCGGTTTCGAGCTTGACGGAGTTGCCGTTGGAATCCTCCAGCGTCAGCGCACCGGGGCCGTCCTTCAGCGTGACGGTCTGGCCGCCGGGGGTTTCCAGCTTCAGCGTCTCCTGCCCACTTTCATCGGTGAGGGTGATGCGGATGCCGTTCTTCGACGCGATGCACTTGGTGACGTTGCGGCCGCCGCTGTCGATCGACGCAGGCGCGGCCGAGGCGCCGTTCCAGAGCCCGCCCACGACCAGCGGAAAGCGCGTGTCGCCGCCGGCGAAGACGACCAGCACTTCATCGTCCACGTCCGGAATGAAGAAGGCGCCGCGGTCGCTGCCGGCAAAGGCCGACACCACGCGCGCCCACAGCGGCGCGTCGTTGTCGGCGCCGTCGAAGGCGAACAGGCGGACCTGCACGCGGTTGGCGCTGTCGGGATCGTCGAGCGACACCACGCGGGCCAGGTGCGCACCCTGGTAGAGCGCGGCGGGGCGGTCGAAGGTGGAATGGCGCATGTTCATCTCAGGTGCCGAGGTACGCGCACTCGGCGCTGAATTCGGTGCGATAGCCGTGCTGCAGGTCGAACAGGTGGCAGGCCTGCGTGACGTAGTAGGTGTTGTCGAAGCGGGTGTCCAGGCCCGTCAGCGTGACGTGGCTGCCGACGCGCAACTTGGGGTTGCCTTCCGTCGTGCCGTCGACTTTCACGAAGCGGCGGGCGCGCTGGTCGAAGGCGGTCTGCGCGACGACGGTGGCTTCCTCGCTGGTGGCGACGCTGACCTGCGCGACGCGTTCATGGCGTGCGCCGAAGGCGTCCTTCAGCAGTTGCGCGCCGGTCTTGCCGGCGCCCGGGCCGAGATGCGCGCCGCTTTCCGCGGTGGACTCGGCGACGCTGCCTTGCCCGGCGTCCCAGCCACGCACGCTGACGCTGGTGGCCTGGTCGGCCAGGTCGGCCCGCACCCTGGCGCGGCCGAGCTGGCCATGCATTTGCAGTTCGATGGCATTGCGCTTCACGTCCTCGCGTGGCGAGACCTGCAGCTCCTCGCCGACGATCTGCAGATCGGCGTCGAAGCGCTCCAGCAGGCGGCGCAGGAAGGCGAGGTCGCTCTCGGCCAGCTGGGCCCAGGTGCCGCTCGGTGATGTCAGGCCGGCGATCACCGGGCGCAGGCCCAGGTCGCTGGCAATGGCCTTGACCACGTCGGCCGGCGTGGCATCGGTCCAGGTGCGGCTGCGGCGGGCGAGGCGGGCGCCCTGCAAGGCGTCTTCGGCCAGCGCGACGATGGTCGGTGGGTCGCCGGTCGCGTATTCGAGTTCCAGCGCGGTGATGCGGCCGCGGAAGATCTCGCAGGGGCTGGCCTCTTCGCCGAGGTACACGATCAAGGAGGCGCCCAGCGCCAGCTTCGAACCCGAAGGAAAGGCCAGGCTCGCGCTGCCATCCGGCGTGCTGGCCCAGTTCGAGAAGCGCAGCTCCATGCCGCTCAGGCCGCTTTCCTGCTCATGCATGCGCATCGACTGGATCAACTCGGCGGCGCGCTCGTCTTCCTGCCCATCGAAGCGCAAGGTCGGCCGCGCGCGGTAGATGGCGGCCTGGCTGACGGATGTCTCGGACATGGTGACGGGCTCCTCAATCGGCGTGCAGGCGGGCCTGGCGCTCGGCCATCAGCGCGAGTGCGTGGCGCATCGTTTCAAGTGGGTCGTGGCTCGCTTGCGCCTGCTGTGTGGGCGCGGTCTCGGCGGGCGCGGATGGCGGTGCGATTTCCGCGGTGACGTCTTCGAAAACGATGGCCATGGTGTTCAACCCTCGAAGTTGATCGAGGCGCGCAGCCCCGATGGAATGTCGACTTGCGCCGTGAGGCCCGCGCCCCCGCCGGCCTGGGCCTGGCCGCCGACGCCGATGGATGCGCCGGCCGAGATGCCTGCGGACAGTCCTCTGGCCGAGCCACCTGCGGTGAGGTTCAATACGGCGCCACTGCCGTTGAGCGACAGCGACGGCGCGGGCGGGACATCGACGCGCAGTCCGGCGAAGGCGCCGCTGGCGGCCGTGCCAAGCGAAAGGCTGGTGCCGGCCGTGGCGCCCGCGCTGGCTCCGGCGGAGGCGCCGAAACTGAACCCGGCGCCGGCGCTCGCGCCCAGACCGGCACCGGCACCGGCTCCGGCGCTGAGACTGAATCCCGCGCCCGCACCCGCACTTGCCCCCGCGCCCACCCCGAAACCGAATCCGGCGCTCGCCGAAGCCCCCGTCGAAAACGCCGCCGCCGCATTCAACGTGACCCCGGCGCCGCCCACCGCCAGCGTCCCGCCATCCGCGAAGCGCAGGCTTGCACTGCCGTTGGCGCTTGCGATGTCCCGCGCCGCGCGCGGCTGCCCGAGCTGGTTGGCCACGCTGGCGGGGTTCGGGGATCCGGGGCTGTTGCCCGCCGGCACCATCACCGGCGGCGCGTTGGTCGGCGCGGCGTCCACCGACGCGGCCGGCGCATGCTCCTTGTCCGCGAAGACCTTGTCCTGGCTCGCCAGCGTCAGGTTGATGCCGCAGCGCAGCGGCACGCCTTCGGGTGAGAAGTAGTCGAGCGTTTCCTTGTACTGCTCCACCATGCCGGTGAACTTGTAGGTGCCCCATTCGAAGGTCACCTGTGGCGGCACCTGCTTGCCCTTCGGCCCGTCGGGCTTCATGAGCTTCGCCATGCGGTCGCTGAGTTCGCGCACGTCGTGGCCGTTGTGCGTGGTGTCGAACACCAGGTCCATCGTCAGCTTGGCGCTGCTGTTGGCGACGTACTGCTTCTTGTTCGGCCCCTTGGCCTCGCCCATCGTGTTCGACACGCTGTACTGCAGCGACGCCGGGTTGAAGTGCACCGTGATGTCATCGCCACCATCGATCTTGAAGTGGGCGAGGGTGACCGCGCGAATGTCGGGTTGCAGAGCCATCACGGTGCCTCCAGCTGCAGGCCTTCATGGGCCAGGTGCAGCTCTTCGATGCCGATCTCTGCGGTGCGCGCGTTGAGGTCGGCGGCCTTGAACTTGACCGGCAGGGCCCGCGCGAGCCGCCACGTCATCGCGGTGTTGCCGGCCGCGTCCTGTACCGCGATCGAGACATCCAGCCGATAGGCACTGGCGCCGCCGGCCACCAGCGCGAACCACTCCCACGCGTGGCGGGTGCTGGTCACGCCGCGCTTGAGGATCACCGTCGAGAAGCTCACCGGCCCGACGCGCTGCGCCGCACCGTAGTTGGCGCCGCCGGACTTGATCACCTTCGGCTCCATCGTGGCTTCGAGCCCGGAACATTCCGCGAAGGCGCCCGAGCAGAGGTTGATCTCCGCCCCCGGCTGCCCCACGCCGCCCGGGATCACGGCTCGCTTGAACGTGACGTGGAAGCGGAACATCTGCAGCGGCTGCAGCAGGTTTTCCTGGAGGTCTTGTGCGTCGGCCATGGTGTGTCTTCGGTCAGGCGACCGCCTCCCCGAGCACTGCTTCACTGCCTTCGGCATGCTGTGCCGCGAGCAGCGAGAAGCTGACCGTGATGCGCTCGACCGAGGCGGCGGGCAGCAGCACGACTTCGACGATGAGCCGGCCGGCATCGAGGTCGGATTGCGTCATCGTCGTGCGGTCGCATCGCACTTCGAAGGCCTGATCCGGCGTATCGCCTCCGAGCCCGCCGGCACGCCAGTAGCCCATCAGCAGTTGTTCGAGCGAGAGGCGGGCCTGGCGCCACAGGGCCGGTCCGTTTAGTCCGAACGCATGGGCCTGGCCCAGCGCGCGCGCCGAGCGCAAGACGCTGGCCACCAGCCGCGAAGCCTGGCCGCCACGCCAGGCCGGCGCCGGCGAACCCGTGACATCGGACTGCAGCGCCCAGCCATCCGGTCCCGGTGCGAAGACGCACACGCGCTCGGCCAGCCGGGACCATGGATGTTCCGGCACCAGGCTGGTCGCGGAAGTGGGCTCTCCGCGAATGATTTCCGGCCGACGCGTGCCGGCCGCGCTGCGGAAGGTGCCCCGCGTCAGGGCATTGCGCGCCAGCGTGCCGGCCAGCAAGCCATCGGGCGGCATCAGCGCCTGCGGCATGTCCTGGCTCGCGGGGCTTTCCAGCCAGGGCGTGGCGAGTTGCACGAAGGCGCTGCTGGCTCGCGCCGGTTCGACTCCAGACGCGAGCAGCAGCGTGGCCTCCAACAGCGCACCGAGCGGGTCGGTGACATGGTGGCGTTGCCATCCCGTGCTGCCTTCGAACAAGGGCAGGGCGGCGACGAAGCCGCAGTCGCGCCGGTAGCGCAGCAGGAAGTCCCGCACCCGGCCGACCGCCTGGGCCCACGCTGCGGCGCCGGCCACGTCGAGCCGGGGCGCAGCGATGCGGCGCAAGCCCGGGTCTACCACCGGACCGACATCGTTGGCGCTGCATTCGACGAACACTTCCGGCGACGTGACGATCGGCCGCTCGCCGTCCGGCGCGGGTGTCGTCGACGCATTCAGCGCAGGGAGGTCGGGCAGGCACAGCAGCGCGACCTGCTCCAGGCCGATCAGGTGCTCCAGGCCCTGCCACGCAGCGGGGTCGAAGCGATCGACCGTGCGCTGCGGCAGCAAGGCGGCAAGGCGTGCCCGCACGAGCGCAACGCGCGCAATGGTCTCGGCGGCATCGCGCGGCGCGGGCTCCAACACCGGCCACGGATCGCCGACCCGCACGATGATGGCCCGCCGTCCACCCGCGATGAAGAAGCTGCGCACCGCGGCGCCCAGCATTGCCGCGCAACGCTGGCCGGCCTCGACGCTCACCGGCCGCGCCACGCTGTCGAACAGGCGGTCGAACTCCGACCAGCTCTCCACAGCGACGGGCACCTGTTCCAGCGCATCGAGCCGATCCGCCGGCAGCGCCCACGGCCCGTCGATCCAGCCGGCATCGCGCAGGTCGGCCCGCTGCGCCGCCGACAACGCGGTGCCCGCGCGCCGATGCACGAAGCCGATGAAGCAGGCGACATCGGTGCGCTCGGTCACGACGGTGGCCGGGATCTCGGCGGGGGCGAACACCAGCGGCATGTAGGGCCTCGTCCTCGTCAGGCTTCGATGGTCAGGCCTTCGGCACTGAGCACGATCTCTTCGAGCGCCAGGTCGCCGCCGCCCTTGCCAGCCAGCGTCGGCCCGGTGTACTTCATCGGGATCACGTTGCTCAGCACCCATTGCTGCACCGGCTGCTGCGCTTCGTCCAGCAGCTTGATGGTCACGCTCTTGCGTTGCGCATCCGGGCCGGCCACGCGGGTCTGCTTGATCCAGTCGAACAAGGTCTTGGAGTTGATGACGCCGCGCTTGAGCGTCACGTCGCTGACCTTGTGCACGCCGGCCACCTTGCGCACGTGGTTCTCGCGCTCGTTGCCGTTGCGGTATTCGGCGACGGTGACCTCGGTGCCGAGGCCCGATACGTCGGAGAAGCCTCCGAAGACCTCGCCGCCGTCGAAGTTGACGGTGAAATTGAAAGCGCCGTAGGGCGTGTTGCGGTTTGCCATGGCTGCAAGCTCCTGTGTTCCTGGGGGATGGAATTAGCCGCGTGCGTCAGCCGTCTTCTGGCCGATGCGGAAGATCACGAACTCGGCCGGCTTGATGATGGCCACGCCGATCAGGCAGATGAGCCGACCGTTGTCGAGGTCGTTCTGCGTCATGGTGCCGCGGTCGCAGCGCACGAAGAAGGCCTCCTCGACGGTGCTGCCCAGCAATGCGCCGCCGCGCCATTCGTTGTAGAGGAAGTCGCTGATGGTCTGCCGCACATTCGCCCACAGGCGCTCGCCGTTGGGCTCGAACACCGACCACTGCGTGCCGCGGTCGATCGAGGCTTCGAGGTAGTTGAAGTAGCGCCGGTCGCTCACGTATTTCCACTCGGGGTCGCTCGACACGAGCCGCGCGCCCCAGACGCGATAGCCGCGGCCCGAGAGGTAGCGCAGGCAGTTGATGCCAAGCGGGTTCAGCGCCTCCTGTTGCGCGAAGTTGATGTCCGTCTCGAAGCGCAGCGCCCCGCGCACCACTTCGTTGGCCGGCGCCTTGTACACGCCGCGCTCGATGTCGTTGCGCGCATAGATGCCGGTGACGAAGCCCGAGGGCGGCAGCGCGATCTCGCGCGGGATGTCGTCGCGGCCCGGGCGTGCCAGCGGGTTGGCGGCGATGACCCATGGGTAGTAGAGCGCCGCGCGTGTCGAATCGACGCGGCCGCGCAGGTCGCGCACCTGGCCGGGCGTCTGGGCGCGCGGCGTGTCGAGGACGGCGATGCGGTAGGCGCGCCGGTGCTCGGCATGCGAGATGAGCGCGTTCTGGATCGCCTGCGCATCGGCATACACGCTGCTGCCGGGCGCCGCGACGATGGACACGTCCTCGAGCCCGATCAGTTGCGCCAGGGCATGCGCATAGCTGCCGACGGTGGTCTCGTTGCCAACGCCGGGCGCGGCGCCATCGGTGCCGGTGGCAAGCATCACCTGGCGCCTGCCTTCGGTGTCGCCCGGCACCGCGTCCAGTCCTGCGATGGCGGCCTGCAATTCAAAGGCGCTGACGCCGCTGCCGACCTGCACCCACACCAGGTTCTGCAAGTCGTCGGCGCGGTTGCCTGGGGTCTGCGCCAGCACCGTGCCGATGAAGCGTGGATGCGCGCTGCCCAGGCCGATGTCATCGAAGACCTGGCCGTAGCCGTCGGCGTCGGTGAACTCGACCGACAAGGTCACGAGTTGCGCGACGATGCTGTCGTCGATCGTCAGGGCAGCGGCGGCGGCGTCGGCCCACGCGGTGGCCGTCGTCTTGGTGAACAAGGTGAAGACCGGCGCGGCCACGGTCCCCGTCGTCACGCGCACCAGGCTGCCGACCGGCGCGGTGGCGAGCGTGCGCGCCGTGGCGGGCCGCGTCGTTTCGCGGAACACCAGCCGTCCGTTGCCGGTGGCGCCAGGCGAACGGGCAAAGGCGGCAATGGCCTCGGCGCCCGCGCCGTTCCCGATCGCGGCAGTCGCCACGCCCCCGCCCGCTGCCGCAGTGCGCACCACGTACAGGCGCGAGCCGCCGTTGTCGAAGTAGCCATGAACCGCATGCGCCAGGAAATTGAGCTGGTGCCGTGCATCGGTCACGTCGCTGAACGCCAGGTTCTCGAAGCTGCCGTAGACGCGTTCGAAGTCGGTCAGGCTGGTCAGCAGTTCCGAGGCCACGCCCACCGGCCCGCGTCGTGCGGGGCCGACGAAAGCCGTGGTGCTGGTGCCCACGCCCTCGACGGACTTGGCACGGAAACTGGTCTCTTCGACGTAGACGCCGGGGGCAAGGTATTCAGGCATGGGGGGCTCCTTTGGACGGGGCGGTGGGTGGAGGAAACGGGAGGGTGGGCGGGGGCATCACGGCACGGCGAGTACCACGCGCAGGGATTGCGCGCGGCCTGCCGTCAGCTGGATGTCGATGGGGGCGGCAGCGACCGGCGCGGGCACGGCCGGCAGGTTGTCGGGATCGATGATCGGCAGCCGCGCGGGCGGCCGGCCCGCGGCGACAAGGTCCTGCGCGACACGCGTGCCGACCGTGCCGGGCCAGCGCGCCCGCACCGTTGCCGGGACACGGTCGACGACGACGGCGTCCTCGCCATCGCCCCAGGTGGTGACCGGGATGCCGACCACCGGCAGCACGCATTCGCCACGCCAGTCGCTGACGCCGCGTGCGAGCAATTGCGCGCCGGCATCGAACACGTCGATGAGCGCGCCGCCCAGCGCGTCTCCGTTGGCTGCGCTCACGTTGACGAACAGCGTCGACCAGTTGTGGCCCAGCGGCGCCATCGCGCTGCGCATCAGGGGCACGCGCTGCGGCCGGAACAGCGAGCCGGGCAGCGCGGCACTGGCCGGGTCCGGGTCGCGCGGCAGCAGCATGCGGGCGTCGCGCGGCACGTAGAGGCCGGACGGGTCGGTGATGCGAACGTCAAGCACCTGGCTGCCGATGGCGGGCGTGGCCGGTGGGGTCGCGAAGGTATCGGCATGCGCCGCCAGGGGCGTCCACGAGACCAGCGCGTACAAGCCGCTGACGTTGCGCACGAAGCGCGCGTCCGGCGCCTGCAACTGCAACGGATTGCCGATGCGTGCACCCGTGCTGCCATCGACGCATTCGATGGCGCCGAGCACACGCCGTACATCGTGCTCGATGGCTTCCCACACAGCGCTCATTTCGACCCCCACGCTCGGCACTTCGTGTCCTCGCTGCCCCCCAAGGGGGTGCGAGCTTGCTTGGGGCGGCCCGGCGCTGCGCTCATGGCCGTCCCCCTGGCCCATACGCGAAGTGGCGCGCCACCACCGGTGCGAACGCCTGCTCATCCGTATCCGGATCCAGCCGCACCACGCGGGCCACATAGGCGGCCGAGAGCCGGTACGACGCCTCCAGCGCGTCCCAGATGCGCACCTGCTCCTCGATGCCGAGTTCCTGCGGCACGATCTGGATCACGTCGTCGCGTTGCCAGCCCGCTTCGGGCGACAGCGACGATGCGTCGAGCAAGGGATGCAGATGCAGTTGCCGCATCGCCCAGGCCAGCGGCACCTGCTCGTCCTCTGCGGTGGCCGCGAAGGCGGTCAGCAGGTAGTGCAGGTCGAGCGAGAGCGCGTTCGGGTTCTGGGCTGGCTGCGGGCGCCGGGCGTGCTCGCTGACCGTGACCCGGTACAGCAGCAGCCCGATGTGCGCAGCGTCATCCGACAGCGAGGTGGCCTGGCGCAGGGCCATCGACTCGAAGGTGCAAGGCGGCATCGACACGACGCCCACACCCGGCTGCGGATAAGCGCTGCGCAGGAGGGTGGCAATGGAGTTGCCAACCGCGTGAAGGGCTCTTGCATTTGCCACGATGACTTCATCTCCCCGAAAGACTTGATGGGACGGGGATCGAAGTTATCGGGCGAGCGATGTGAGCGCATCCTCACGAGTGATTACATCCTTTGGGATGTGCCAACCGGCCTAGGGAGAACTACGGCTGTGCTTGGGACGGACACTGCCATGGGCGCGCGCGAAGCTGACGGTCCGGTGCCGCAGGTTGTCCACGCCGAAGAAGCGGTCGTCTCCGATCATGTTGATCGCATAGGTGGTGGTCGCAAAGTAGTTCATGGGCAATGGCTGCCCGTCCTTGCGCGTGTACTTTCGCTTGAAGTTCGTGCCGTCGAAGGACCACTCCCCGCCGGTCCGCGTTTCCCTCGCCGTGCCCTTGCCGTCGTCGATCTTCTCGACCTCGTCGAACTCGCCAGCCTCGGCCAGCGCGATGACGGTGCGGGTCCTGATGCCTTCGTCATCGGACTCGCTGAGCCATGTGCCCACGAGATGCATGCGAATGTTCGCGGTCTCGGCGGGGCGCGAAGGCTCGCAGGCCGCAAGGCCAGCCGGGAGGAGGGCGAGGAGAAAGAACCTGGAGATGCGCATGGGTGGGGCGATTGTGACGGCGCCGTGTTGATGCTTTCGTTGCACCTGTGGCCCACCCTTGGCCCCGCGCGCACGAAGCCCGCGCGGGTGCGATAGGCTCCGGGTGCACAACATGTCATCCACGTCTTCCACAGCACCCGTCGTCCATGACGGCCTGCCTTCTCCAGCCCGCGGCCGGGCCATGCTGGTCATCATCCTCGGCATCATGGTCGCGGTGCTCGACGGCACCATCGTCAACCTCGCGCTGCCCGGCATCGCCGAGCAGCTGAAGGCCACGCCCTCGCAGTCGATCTGGGTGGTCAATGCCTACCAGATCGCCACACTGGTGATGCTGTTGCCGCTGGCCACGCTCGGCGACCTGGTCGGCTACCGGCGCATCTACATCGCGGGCATCGGGCTGTTCACGCTGGCCTCGCTGGGCGCCACCTTCGCCGATTCGCTGGGCACCCTGATCGCGGCGCGCGCGGCGCAGGGGCTCGGCGCGGCCGGGATCATGAGCGTCAACTCGGCGCTGGTGCGGCTGATCTATCCGTCCAACCGGCTCGGCCGCGGCATGGCGATCAACTCGATGGTGGTAGCCACCTCTGCCGTGGCCGGGCCGTCGGTGGCGGCGGCAATCCTGTCGGTGGCTTCCTGGCCCTGGCTGTTCGCGCTCAACCTGCCGCTGGGCGTCGTGGTGCTGGCCATGGCACGCCGCTCGCTGCCCGCCAACAGCGCGCCGCCCGCGCCAGGGGCACGGTTCTCGCTTGTCGACGTGGTGCTCAACATGCTCATGTTCTCGCTGATCTTCCTGGGCGCGGACCAGCTCGGCGTCGGCGACCCGTCGCGGCAGGGCGGCACTGCGCCGGGCTGGGCGACGCTGGTCGCGGGCCTGGCGATCGGCTACGTGTTCATTCGGCGGCAACGCAGGCTCGCGCTGCCGCTGTTTCCGGTCGACCTGCTGCGCATCCCGGTGTTCGCGTTGTCGATGTGCACCTCGGTCGCGGCCTTCGCGGCGCAGATGCTGGCCTACATCGCACTGCCGTTCCTGCTGCTCGGCGCCTATGGTCGCAGCCATATCGAGGCGGGGCTGCTGATCACCTGCTGGCCGCTGGCCATCGTGGTGGCCGCGCCGGTGGCCGGGCGCCTGATCGGCCGCTATCCGGACGGGATGCTCGGTGGCGTCGGCCTTGGCCTGATGGGCGCCGGGCTCGCCTTGCTCGCGGCCTTGCCGGCCAGTCCGGCCAATGCCGACATCGTGTGGCGCATGGGGCTGTGCGGGGCGGGCTTCGGGCTGTTCCAGTCGCCCAACAACCACACCATCGTGACCTCGCCGCCGCCGCACCGCAGCGGTGCGGCCAGCGGCATGCTCGGCACGGCGCGGCTCACGGGCCAGACGCTGGGCGCGGTGATCCTGGCGGGCCTGTTCAGCGTGTGGAGCCCGGTGGACGGGAAGGGCCCGGTCATCGCGCTGGTGCTGGCCGCATGTTGCGCCGGCATCGCGGCGGTGTTCAGCGTGATGCGGCTGAAGATGGCGCCGTCCGACATCGCGCACGGCGCGACCGGGTCATGATGTCGCCCCATGCGTGAAATGCCCGACCTGATCGCCTGCGAAGGCTGCGACGCCATCTACAAGCGTGCGCAGCTGCGCCCGCGCGACGTGGCGACCTGTCCGCGTTGCCACACCGAACTCGAGCGCCATGCCGGCCAGCAGCGCAAGCGCGTGCTGCCGCTGACGGTGGCGAGCCTGATCACCTTCATCATTGCCAATGCCTTCCCGATCGTCGAGATCGAGGTGCGCGGCCTGCGCAGCGAGACCACGCTGGCCGGCGCCGTGGTGGCGCTGGGCAGCGAGGGCATGTCGCCCGTGGCCTTGCTGGTGCTGGCCACCACCATCCTGTTCCCGCTGCTGCAGCTGTGCATCCTGGTGTGGCTGCTGATTCCGCTGGAGCGCGAGCGACAGGCGCCTGGTTTCGCGTGGCTGGTGCGCCTGATGCAGACGCTGCGGCCCTGGGGAATGATCGAGGTGTTCCTGCTCGGCGTGCTGGTGGCCATCGTCAAGCTGTCGAGCATTGCCACGGTGGTGGCCGGGCCGGCGCTGTGGGCCTTCATGGTGCTGACGGTGCTGCTGACCTCGGTGCTGGCGTTCGACCCGCGCGGTTTCTGGGAGATGGTGTTTCACCGGCAGCGCGGCGCATGACACCCCACACTCCCCCGGACGACGCCCCCCTGACCACGGCCGCCAGCCTCGGCCTGGTGGCATGCAGCCATTGCGCCACCGTCTGGGCGGACGCGCAGGACGGCGAGCCCTGCGGCCGGTGCGGCACACACCTGCATCGCCGCAAGCCCGACAGCCTGAACCGCACCTGGGCCTTCCTGATCGCCGCCGCGGCGATGTACATCCCGGCCAACTTGCTGCCGGTGATGATCACCTCGTCGCTGTTCGGCTCGCAGGACGACACCATCATGAGCGGCATCATCTATTTCTGGGTGAGCGGCGCGTATGGGCTCGCCGCCATCGTCTTCATCGCCAGCTTCCTGGTGCCGCTGTTCAAGCTGGCCGCACTGCTGGTCCTCGTCGTCGGGGCGCAGCGCCGCAGCGCCTGGCGCCGGCCCGAGCGGGCCAAGCTCTATCACATCATCGAATTCATCGGCCGCTGGTCGATGCTCGACGTGTTCGTGGTGGCGCTGCTCGCCGGCCTGGTGCGGCTGCATGGCTTCGCGGAGATCACGGCGGGCGTCGGCATCGCGGCGTTCGGTGCGGTGGTGGTATTGACGATGCTGGCCTCGCTGAGTTTTGATCCGCGCCTGACATGGGATTCCCCGCCAGGGCCCTCCGCCGACGAGAATGACGAGCCGCAGCAAACCGCCACCGCATGAGTGATCCAGAACAGTCCAATCCGCCCGTGCCTGAATTGAAGCCGCCCTCGGTGAAGCGGCGGCGCGACTGGCTGCCCTCGCTGGTCTGGCTGATTCCCGTCGTGGCGGCGCTGGTGGGCGTGTACCTGGTCGCGCGCATCCTCACGCAACGCGGCCCGGAAATCGTCATCAGCTTCAAGTCGGCCGAAGGGCTCGAGGCGGGCAAGACAGCCGTCAAGTACAAGGAAGTGCAGATCGGCGTGGTCAAGACCATCCGCCTCGCGCGCGACCGGTCGCTGGTGCGCGTCACGGTGCAACTGACCAAGGACTCCGACGGCTTCACCGCACCCGACACGCGCTACTGGGTGGTGCGCCCGCGGCTCGATACCTCGGGCATCTCCGGCCTCGGCACGCTGCTCTCGGGCGCCTACATCGGCGCCGACGCCGGCACGGCCGACGAGACCACCGACCAGTTCACCGGCCTGGAGACCCCGCCCATCGTCACGCGCGATGCGTCGGGCCAGCAATACCTGCTGCATGCCACCGACATCGGCTCGCTCGACGTGGGTTCGCCGGTGTACTTCCGGCGCATCAAGGTCGGGCAGGTGGCGGCCTATGAACTCGACGGCGACGGCCGCGGGGTCACGTTGCGGATCTTCGTGAACACGCCGTACGACAAGTTCATCGGACTCAACACGCGCTTCTGGCATGCCAGCGGCATCGACCTGTCGCTGAGCGCGGGCGGCGTCAACGTGCGTACCCAGTCGGTGGCCTCCATCGTGCTCGGTGGCATTGCATTCCAGGCGCCCGAGAACGTGATCGGACCGCTTGCCAGCGAGAACACGGCCTACGTGCTGGCCGCGGACGAGACCACCGCGATGAAGCCGCCGGACGGTCCCTCGCAGACGCTCCTGATGTACTTCAACCAGTCGCTGCGAGGCCTCGAGCCCGGCGCGCCGGTCGACTTCCGGGGCGTCGTGATCGGCGAGGTCAAGTCGATCGGCGTGGAGTTCGACCGCAGCGAGCGCGAGTTCCGCATGCCGGTACTGCTGCAGGTCTATCCCGACCGCCTGCGCCGCCGCGCCGGCATCAACGAGGTGGGGGCCAATGCGCCTTCGAGCCGGACGCAGGAGGAGCGCCTGCGCTTCCTCATCGGCAAGGGTATGCGCGCGCAGTTGCGCAACGGCAACCTGCTGACCGGCCAGATGTACGTCGCGCTCGACTTCTTCCCGAAGCAGCCGGTGGTGAAGGTCGACGTGGCCACCAACCCGATCGAACTCCCCACGGTGCCTGGCAGCTTCGACGACCTGCAGTCGCAGGTGCAGGAGATCGCGACCAAGGTCAACAAGATCCCGTTCGAGGAACTGGGCAAGGACCTGCGCGTGTCGCTGGCCACGCTCAACAAGACGCTGACCGGCGCCGAGAAGCTGGCCCACACGCTCAACAACGACGTGTCGCCCGAGATCACGGCAGCGCTGAAGGACGTTCGCAAGACCGTGGATGCCGCCAACCGCACGCTGCTGGAGGACGCGCCCCTGCAGTCAGACCTGCGCCAGACCATGCAGGAGCTGACGCGTGCGGCCGGCTCGATGCGCGTGCTGACCGACTACCTCGAGCGCCATCCCGAGTCGCTGCTGCGCGGCAAACCGGACGACAGGAAGAAATGAAAGCCCCGACTTCCCTGATTCCCCTGGCCGCGGCCATCGTAGCGGCGCTCGCGGGCTGCGCCGCTTCGTTGCCGCGCTTCTATACGCTGGCTTCCCCGTCGGCTGCCACCGCTGCGGTGGCGGGTTCTGCACCGCTCTGGATCGAGGTGGCGCCACTGGCGGTTCCCGAACGGCTGGCTCGCCCGCAAATGGTGGTGCGTTCCGCCGGTGTCGATGCGCAGGTCGAAGTGCTGGAAGACAGCCGGTGGGCATCCTCGTTCGAGAGCGAACTGCGCGATGCGCTGTCGAGCGGCATTGCCGGCCAGTTGGGGGCGCTCGACGGTACCCGCGGCGGCCGACCGGCCTCGGCGCCGGTCATGCGCATCTCGGTGCAGGTGCGGCGCTTCGACGCCGTGGAGGGCAGCCGGGTCGAGGCGAGCCTGGGCTGGTCGGCACGCCGGGCCGAACAACCGCGTGCCCTGGTCTGCCAGGTCAACCTGAGCGAACCGGTCAGCGGCCCGGGCATCGACGCCGTGGCGCAAAGCGCCCAGAGGCTCACAGCCAATGCCTCGGCCGCCATCGCGCGCGGCGTGGCAGCGCTGCAGTCGAATCCGGACGCGACGTGTCCGATTTAAGACATATCGCCCTGCGGCACCCGCGGGTCGGGTAGGCGCGCATGAACGGGATCGGCAAGTCGCCTTGCGATGACACGCTGATCCAGGTTGCGCCGCCGGCCGTGCCTTGCCCCGAAAGCGCCAGGCGCTGGGTGCTGGTGGCGGCGATCATCGGTTCCAGCATGGCCTTCGTCGACGGCACCGTAGTCAATGTCGCGTTGCCGGCGATCCAGCGCGATCTGCGGGCCACACCGTTCCAGGTGCAATGGGTGGTCGAGGCCTATGCGCTGTTCCTGGCGGCGCTGCTGCTGGTCGGCGGCGCACTGGGGGACCGCTTTGGTCGTCGTCGCGTCTTCGCCTGCGGCGTGACGGTGTTCGCCGCGGGATCGGCGGCTTGCGCATTCGGGAGCGAAGTGCAGCACCTGATTGCTGCAAGGGCCGTGCAGGGCATTGGCGCCGCCATGTTGGTGCCGGGCAGCCTGGCCCTGATCAGCGCAGCCTTCCCCGAGAAAGAGCGCGGCAAGGCGATCGGCACCTGGTCGGGCTTCAGCGGCATCACTGCTGCCATCGGGCCGGTGCTGGGCGGCTGGCTGGTGGACCACTATTCCTGGGCCTGGGCCTTCCTCATCAATCTGCCGATGGCCGCGCTGGTGCTCGTGCTGGTGTGGTGGCACGTGCCGGAAAGCCATGGCCCCGACACCCGCAGTCCCGTCGATTGGCCCGGCGCCGTGCTGGCGACGGTGGCGCTCGGCGGCATCGTCTACGCGTTCATCGAGGCGCCGACGCAGGGCTGGAGCGCCGCGCCGGTGTGCATCGCGCTCGCGCTGGGTCTCGCGGCCAGCGCGGCTTTCGTGCAGGTGGAGCGCAGGAGCGCCGCGCCGATGCTGCCGCTCGGGCTGTTTCGCATCGCCAATTTCAGCGCGGCCAACCTGCTGACCCTGTTCCTCTACGCGGCGCTGGGCGGGGGGCTCTACTTCATGCCGCTCAACCTGATCCAGGTCCAGGGCTATTCCGCTACGTCGGCGGGGGCGGCGCTACTGCCGTTCATCCTGCTCATGTTCCTGTTGTCGGGCTGGGCCGGGCAGCTGGTGGACCGGTTCGGGTCGCGTCTCCCGCTGGTGATCGGCCCGGCCATCGCGGCTGCGGGGTTCGCGTTGCTGGCCGCATTGCCGGGTGTGGGGGCGAGCTACTGGTCGGGCTTCCTGCCGGGTGTGGTGGTGCTCGGCCTCGGCATGACAGTGACAGTGGCGCCGCTCACCACCACGGTCATGAATTCGGTCGGGGCGGAGCTCGCCGGTACGGCTTCTGGCGTGAACAATGCCGTGTCCCGGACGGCCGCGGTGCTGGCGATTGCCGTATTCGGCGTGGTCATGGCGCTCGCCTCCGGTGCACACCCCTCCGATGGTTCGCTGGAATTCGGGACAGCCTTCGTCGCCGGGTTTCGCCGGGTCATGTGGATCAGCGCGGCGCTGGCGCTGCTCAGTGCTTTCAGCGCGTGGCGCTGGATCCGTGGCCCCGAAATAGCCTCGAAGCCGTAGACAAAGACCTGTATAACCCCACGCCTTCGAAATTGCCCAGGTATGGGAATTTGCGAGGCGGGTATCATCGGGGGTTCTCCGGTTGGGTCTCTCGCACTTGAACGCATCCCAAACCATCGCCTCGCATTTGATGCGTCCCCTGAACCCTGGAAACCATTAGATGGCAAAAGCCGACAGCAAAACAGCCGTGATCGAAGGCGGACTTCGCTATAAATCCAAGCCCTCGGGTTCACCGTACGCCGAGGTTTCGTCGTTCGGCGGCAGCACGATGTCCTGCTACATGTGCGGCAAGCACCGCGCCCGCGCCTCGCTGCAGATGAAGCGCCTGCTCGGCAAGTCCCAAGCTGTTTGTGCGCCTTCCTGCAAGGCACTCGACGAAGCCATCAAGGGCTGAGCCTTCTTCGGCGAGCCTGTTGAGAAGCTGCTTTCGGGCGGCTTTTTGTGTTTGGTTGGGTGTTCCCTGAGTTGATGCACCAGGCCCCACGACGGAGTTGGGATGCTCACGCATCTCTTCTTGTTCGTCGCTCAGTGTCGAATCGACAAGCCGCTCCGTTCGAACGATCGCCAAGGAGTAGTCGATGCACGATTCGAAATTCCACGACGTTGTAGTTGCAGGCGCAGGCCCTGTCGGCTTGTTCCTGGCCTGTGAACTTCGCTTGGCAGGCGTCTCTGTGCTGGTGCTGGAGCAGGCCGAAGACCTCGAGTCGCCGTTGAAGCGGCTGCCTTTCGGAATGCGCGGTCTTTCCGCCCCCACCATCGAAGCCTTTGACCGGCGCGGGTTGCTGAATGACATCGCGCTGGCCCAAGCCCGGAAGGACCGGTCGGACGCTGGTGGCGCTTCGCCCGCCGCACATTGGATGCAGCAAGGGCGCCGTCCGGGCGGCCATTTCGCAGGCATCCAGTTCTTTCTCGACGACGTCGAATTGTCCAAGTGGCCGCACCGATTGCCGAGTCCTGCCGGCACCCACATGGCAACCACGATGGAGCACATCGAATCCGTGCTGGCCGCTCGCGCCCGGGCATTGGGCGTCGAGGTCAGGCGCGGCTTTGCCGTAGATGGCTTTGACCAGTCCAGCGAGAACGTGGACGTTCGGGCTGGCGGCGAGACTTTTCGCGCACGATGGCTCGTCGGATGCGATGGGGGCCGCAGCACCGTGAGAAAGATCGGTGGCTTCGAGTTCGTCGGTACTGAGCCGGAATTCACCGGCTACTCCGTGGAGGTCGAGCTGGCCGATCCGGACAAGCTGTTGCCGGGCCGCCGGTACACCCCGACAGGCATGTACACCTACCAGGCGCCCGGGACCATCGCAATGGTCGATTTCGACGGGGGCGCCTTTCACCGTACGGACGCGATCACGGCGGAGCAGGTTCAGTCGGTGCTCCGGCGCGTTTCCTGCACGGATGTCACCGTGACGAATCTGCGACTTGCGACCACCTGGACAGATCGCGCCTTTCACGCCAAGGCCTATCGCAACGGGCGGGTCCTTCTGGCGGGCGACGCTGCACACATCCATTCCCCGCTGGGCGGTCAAGGGTTGAATCTGGGGCTCGGTGACGCCATGAATCTCGGTTGGAAGCTCGCCTCCGTTGTCCATGGCCAAATGCCCGACACCTTGCTCGACAGCTATTTCGCGGAGCGGCATTCAGTGGGATCACAAGTGCTTGACTGGTCGCGAGCTCAAGTTGCGCTCATGCGTCCGAGTCGCAGTTCCCGGGCGCTTGAAGCCATCATCCGCGACCTCATGGCGACACGCGACGGCGCGACATACTTCGCCGAGCGCGTCTGGGGCGTATCGCTTCGCTACGAGCTTGGCGGAGGTCACCCGCTGGTCGGCCGCAGTGCGCCCGACTTTGAATTCGCCGACGCGACGAGACTCGGCGAACATCTCAGGAGCGGGAGAGGTCTTTTGCTGGATTTCAGTTCCGATTCCAGGCTGGAGACACTGGCAGCCGGTTGGCGAAATCGGATCGACTACACCGCACGGCACGCAGCAAATGACCTCGGCTTGAGCGCACTGCTCCTGCGCCCGGACGGTATCGTGGCCTGGGCCAGTGAAGGAAACCCCGACGAACAGGAAGTTGCGGAAGCCGCGGCGAGATGGTTCGGCAAGGCTTGAATCCGGAAGGGGCGAAACGCGAAAGACGTGAGTTGCACAAGGCGCCGCCATCGAATACCGGCGTCGGGCCCTCGCTACAGCAGGCTCTCGCTGATGAACGGAAACAACAGCAGCAACTGCAGTTTCGTGCCCAGGCTCACGCCGGGCTCGCTGTCGTAGACCTTCTCGACACCGTGGTCCACGCCGATCCACTGGACCCGGTCTCCCGGCTGCGCCAGTCGCAGCCGGAAGCTGCCCGTGTCGCGCACGCGATCCGCGAGGGTCAGGACGTTTTCAGCGAGCTCGGGCGAATAGACCAGCATGCCCAGTTCGGTATTGATGCGCGAAGAGCGCAAGTCCAGGTTCATCGAGCCCACGAACGTGGTCTGCCGGTCGACGACGATCAGCTTGGAATGCGATCGGCCGATGGTGGCGTGCAGTGCTGCGCCAATGAGCGAGTCGTTCTTGAGTTGGCTGGAGTCGATTTCGAACAGGTCGACGCCCATCTTCAACATGTCGAGGCGATAGCGCGCGTAACCGGCGCTGGCGAATGGTTCGTCGTTGGACGCCAGCGAGTTCGTCATGACCTCGATACGTACGTCGTTGTTCAGCGCCTGGCCCAGGCCCTCCATGCCGAGCTTGCCGGGAACGAAATACGGTGAACTCAGCACCACCTCGGCCTTGGCCTCGCCAATCGTCCGCATGACGCGGGTCGTCACCGTGGTTTCATCATCGCCGCGCGAGGCGCGCCCGCTGACCTTTTCCGGATCGTCCGCAAAGGCATCGATGCGCCCGTAGAGCAGCTTCAGCGGCGGTTGCTTCAGGTCCGCACTCAGCGGGAGATAGCCGAGCAGGTCCCTGGCGTTGGGCGGCGGGCTCGGAAACGCGGACACGGCGTCCGCCGTGAGCTTCTCGAAGTCGTCCCGCAAGGCCGGGGGCTCCTTGAACCGGGGCTCCACCGAATGCAGCGGGAAGACGCGTTCGCTGTTCCAGTAGATGTCGAAGATGCCGGCCAATCGGGGCACGGCCTCGCCAGCGACCAGCAAGTCGAAGTCGACGAAGTTGCTGCCCTTGCTGTTGAAGAAGTATTCGTCGGCGATGTTGCGCCCGCCCGCGATGGCGAAGGCGCCGTCGGCAATCAGCAGCTTGTTGTGCATGCGGTGATTGACGCGCGAGAAGTCGCCAGCCGCCAGGATCCACCTCGTCAACTGCCAGGCCCGCCCCGTCGGAAACGGATTGAAGAGCCGTATCTCCACGTTCGGGTAGGCGGCCAGGTCTGCCAGCAAGCGTTCCGTGTTGGCGGTGTAGAGATCGTCCACGAGCAGGCGCACCCGCACGCCACGCAACGCCGCATCGCGCACCGCCCGCACCAGGGCGTGGCCGGTCAAGTCGTTTTGCAGCAGGTAGTACTGGATGTCGAGGCTCTTCTGCGCGTTGCGCACCAATGCGAGCCGCGCATCCATCGACCAGGCAGCCAAGGGCAAGGGCCTGAAGCCGGACCCCTTGCCCGCCGGCACGCTGAGGGCCGCGATACGCCCGAGCGCCTCCTGGCTGCTGGCAGGAATTGCCAGCACTGGCGTGCGGTCGACCATGGGAGGCAGGGAGGCGCAACCCTGCAGCAATGCCAGCATGGCGGCGAGGGCTGCAAGGAGAAGTGGCTTCATCGTCATGGGCCGGAAATTGTTTCAGGTTTCCGAAGTCCGTGGTCTGGCAGGCCCGGAAAGCGCGCTTCCTGGTCGCGGCCGGTCGCAAGACTCCTCGTTTGCATGGACAGACAAGTGCAAGCCGGCTCCATAGAGTGCCGCAGATGCATGCACTGCCGCGCTACCCGTTTCGCCGCCCCGCAGAACTCGATGGTGCGCCATCGCCTCGGCGCCCTGTCGTGGTGGTGGGCGGCGGGTTGACGGGGCTTACGCTGGCGCTGGACCTGGCGCGACGTGGCGTCCCGGTGGTGCTGCTGGACGATGACGACACGGTCGGCGTGCGCGGCCTCGCCTCGCGCGGCATCGTCTGGGCGCAGCGAACGCTGGACGTGTTCGAGCGACTGGGTGTCGCGCCGCGCATCGCGGCCAAGGGCGTGCGCTGGAACGTGGGGCGCGTGCTGTGCGCAGACCGGCCGGTCACCTCCTTCACGCTGCAGGACCAGCCCGATCTGCGCCACAACGGATTCGCCAATCTGCAGCAGTACTACGTCGAGCAATTCCTCGTCGAGGCCTTGCAGGCGCAGCCGCTGGCCGACTTGCGCTGGCGCAGCGAAGTGGTCGGCCTGCAGGCGCAGGACGTGCATGTGGCGTTGCAGGTGCGCACGCCTGAAGGCGACTACGCGCTGCAAGCCGATTGGGTCATCGCCTGCGATGGCGCCTTCAGTCCGTGCCGCAAGCTGCTCGGACTCGCGCCGCATGTGTTCGACCGCACGGAAGATCACTGGATCATCATCGACGTGACGCTGCGCGACTGCGCCTGGCCGGAGGAACGCTGGACCTGGCTCGACGCCAGCGCCAACAACGGCCGCGCGGTGTGGCGTCACAAGATGGCGGACGACACCTGGCGGCTCGACTTCCAGCTTGGCGAGGGCGAAGACCCGGTTACCGCCGCCACGCCCGAGGCCATGCGTCGAAGGGTCCGCGCTCTGATCGGCGGCGACATCGACTTCGACGTCGCATGGTCGGGCGCCTGGGCCTACCGGCACGAATGCCTCGAATCGATGCGCCACGGCCGGGTGCTGTTCGCTGGCGACGCGGCGCATCTGGTCGCGCCCTTCGGCGCACGCGGCGGCAATGGCGGCGTGCAGGACGCGGACAACCTGGGCTGGAAACTGGCGCTGGTGGTGAAGCAGGGCGCGGACGCGAGCCTTCTGGACAGCTACTCGCTGGAGCGGCGCGAGGCGGCGCTCGAGAACATCCGGCAGGCGCGGCGATCGTCGCGCTTCGTCTATCCGCGCGGGCTGGAATCGGTGCAGCTCTGGCGCGACGCGATCATGGCGCTGGCGCCTTCCTTGCCCTGGGCGGCGCGCTTGATCAATACGGGGCGGCTGTCGGCGCCCGCGGTGTACGGCGGCGATTCGCCACTGGTCGACGAAGGGGGTGGCGCTGCCTTGCCCGACGTGATGCTGAATGCGAACGGCGCCAGCCTGCATCGCTTGCTCGGGCCGTGGTTCACGCTGCTGTGCTTCTCGGGCAGTGCGGCTGCGTGCGCACATCCCCTGGTGAAGGTGGTGGCGGTGGACCCGCACTGCGACGCAGCCGGTCGCGCAGCACTGCAGCGCCAACTCGGTGTGCCGGCGGGGGGCGGACAGGCATGGCTCGTTCGGCCTGACCAGCACATTGCGTCTCGTCGCGCGCACGATCCCGCATTCGATCTCGACCAGGCGCTTGCGTCCTGCATTCCCTCCCGCACGGAGCCTTCCCATGGCCAGCACCCAGCAACAGCTTGACGACCTGCTCGAATCGCTGATCGCGCTGACGCACGGCATTCCAGCCGAGCAACAGGCCGCTTTGCTCGCGCGACTCGTGCTGGTGCTGGCGGCGAAGCTGGACGACGCGCCCGCCGTCGAAGCCGCCATCGCGCAGGTCGCGCAACAGGCCGGCCATCCACTGGAACGCAGCCTGCCTTGAGCGTTCGCGGGCGCAGGAGAGCGCCAACGGGATAAGCGTTTACCCGGCAACAGAGCGGGAGCGGCCGTCCGTGGGGCCGGGCCGCGGATGTGACATTTTTCCCAGATTTCCCCAGTGAAATTGGGCAAATCACGCCGCTCCATTTTGGCCCGTGCGGTCGAATTTTTAGATCGCCCGTTGCGAAAAACGGTGCTTGGCAGCATCACCCCTCGCTTCTTACATTCGCCTCACTGGTCCTCGAAGCCCCCCGGCAAAGAGGCACCCACAGTGCCGCATTCACCCGCTTGCATCCATCGAAAGGTTCCCTCCATGGCCCACGTTTGCGACCCAGGTCGCCGCAGTCTCCTCAAGACTTCCCTCGTTGCCGGAGGCCTCTCGGCCGGCGGCTTCCTGTCGATCGATGCATTCGCGCAGGGCAAGGCAAAGATCAACATGCAGCTCGGCTGGATCCCGAGCGTCAACCAGATCGGCGAAGTGGTGGCCAAGCGACTTGGCTTCTACGAGCAGGAAGGCATCGACTTCGCCATCCAGCCCGGCGGTCCGAACATCGACGGCGTGGCCATCGTGGCATCCGGCCGCTATGAAGTGGGGCAGGTTTCTTCAAGCCCTTCGGTGATGTTGGCGGTGTCGCAAGGCCTGCCGATCAAGTGCTTTGCTGTCGGCGCGCAGAAGCACCCCTTCACCTTCTTCTCGCTGGCCAAGAACCCGGTGAAGAAGCCGCAGGACCTGGTCGGCAAGAAGGTCGGCATTCCGTCGACCGCGGCCATCCTGGTGCGCGCCTTGCTGGCCAAGAACAAGATCGCCGAGAAGGACGTGACCATCGTCACCGTCGGCTCCGACATGGCGCCGCTGCTGACGGGACAGGTCGATGTGGTGACCGGTTGGCTGACCAGCACCACCGCGCTCAAGGCGCTCGGCCCGGGACGTGTCGATTTGACGCTGTGGGATGGCGGCGTCCAGTTGTACGCATTGCCGTACTACGCGACCCACGCGACGCTGGAGAAGCAACCCAAGGTCATCGAGGCCTTCATGCGCGCCACGTCGCGCGGCTGGCACCACGTCAAGGCCAACCGCGACGAAGCGGCCGACCTGCTGGTCAAGGAATATCCGAACCTCAAGCGCGAGGACGAGCGCGCCGCGATCGACGTGATGCTCGAGTACGCGCTCGGCGGCATGGCGCAAACCCAGGGCTGGGGCACGATGGATCCGGCGGTATGGCAATCGCAGATCAGCATGTATTCGGAGCTGGGCCAGTTCACCGCCAAGACGCCGAAGCTCGAGGACGTGATCTCGCTGGACCCGCTCAAGGCCACAGCGGCTGCCCGCACGAAGGTGGCGTGAGCAAAGTCATGAACGCCGTCATGAACGCGACCCCCGCGATCAGCTGCCGCGACATCGGCATGCGCTTCTTCACCGAGCGCCGCGATGTCACCGCCATCAAGAGCCTCGATCTCGACGTGGCGCAGGGCGAATTCCTGACGCTGCTCGGGCCCTCGGGCTGCGGCAAGTCCACTTTCCTGCGTGTCGTGGCCGACCTGCTGGAACCCAGCCGCGGAAAGATCGAAGTGCTCTCGGGCACGCCGCAAGCCGCGCGGGAAAAGCGCGACATCGGCTTCGTGTTCCAGGACGCGGCGTTGCTGCCCTGGCGCACCGCCTTGCAGAACGTCGAACTGCCGTTGCAGGTGGGGAAGGGCGCGAGCCGCAAGGGCCGTCGCTCACCGCAGGAACTGCTCGAACTCGTCGGCCTCAAGGACCGCGCCAACGCGTGGCCGCATGAGATGTCCGGTGGCCAGCGCCAGCGCGTCTCCATTGCCCGCGCGTTGGCCAGCGATCCGAAGATCCTGCTCATGGACGAGCCTTTCGGCGCGCTCGACGAGATCACGCGCGACCGGCTCAACGAGGAAATCCGCAAGGTCTGGAAAGACACCGGCGTGACCATCCTCTTCGTGACGCACAGCATCCACGAGGCCGCCTTCCTCGGCCAGCGCGTGCTGATGCTGGCCGCCAACCCGGGCCGGGTGCGCGAGATCGTGCCCGTCAACCTGCCGGAAGACCGCACCCTCGACATCCGCGAGACGCCTGAATTCGTCCAGCTCACGGCGCACCTGCGCCGGGTGCTGGAAACCTGCTGAAAAGGCCATTGCCATGACAACCAGTTCCCTGGAGCCGCCAGTGGCCGTGATGCCCCAGACGCCCGTCGACGCCGAATACCTCAAGTGGGCGGCAGCGCGTCGCCGCCGCATGTGGCGCCGCCGCATCCTGCCGGCGCTCGGCATCGGCGGCTTGCTCGCCCTGTGGTGGGCCGTGATCACGATCTTCGAGGTCAAGCCCTTCATCGCGCCGTCCCCCTGGGCGGTGGTCGAGACGCTCTACGCCAAGCGCGCGGTGCTGCTCGACAACCTGATCCCCACGGCGCTCGAAGCGGCCGGCGGCTTTCTGCTGGGCAACCTGGCGGCGATCATCATCGCGACCATCTTTGTCCACAACAAGACGCTGCAGGACATCTTCTTCCCGGTCGTGCTGATGTTCAACGCCATCCCGCTGGTGGCCAAGGCCCCGGTGCTGGTGCTGATCATGGGCAACGGCATGGAGCCGAAGATCACGATCGCCGCGCTGGTCTGCTTCTTCCCGACGCTGGTCAACATGGTGCGCGGGCTGGAATCGGTGAACCCGCAGGCGATGGAATTGATGCGCGTGCTGTCGGCCAGCAAGATGGAAATCTTCTTCCGCCTTCGCCTGCTGAACGCGCTGCCGTATCTGTTCTCGGCGCTGCGCATCGCGGCTTCGATGAGCGTGATCGGCGCGGTCGTGGGTGAATGGGTGGGTGCCACGGTCGGCATCGGCGCGATGATTTTGCAAGCCACCTTCAACTTCGACTCGCCACTGCTCTATGCCGCGATCGTGATGAGCGCGACGCTGTCCGGACTGTTCTTCCTGCTGGTCACGGTGGCCGAGCGCTTGATCATCCGCTGGCATCCCGAAGACACATCGCACTGAACCCCGGTGCATAACGGGCGGCAGCCACTCGATACACGAGCTGCCGCCCACCTCGACATATCAACTGGAGATTTCTATGAGCCGTATTGGTGATTGGATGCAAGAGCCTGCCCACGACATTCGCGTGGCAGCCGAATCGGATGTGGTCGTCGTCGGCGGTGGCCCCGCTGGCCAGGCCGCGGCACTGGCCGCTGCGCGCAACGGCGCGAGCGTCACGCTGCTGGAGCGCTACAACCACCTGGGCGGCCTCGCATCGGGCGGCATGGTGCTGGTGCTCGACGACATGTGGGACAGTCACCAGCAGGAGATCTCGGTGCGCGGCATCTGCATGGAGATGATCGAGCGCATGGCCTCGCGCGGCCTGGCCGAATACCCGAAGCAGCAGGACTGGGGCACGCTGCCCGAATCCGTGCGCCGCTGGAAGCGCTGGGGCACCTTCGACTTCCACAGCAAGGAAAAGCCGCACCCCATCTGCTTCGCCGCCGCCTTCGACCCCGACGCGTTCAAGCGCGCGTCGCTGGAGATGGTGCAACAGGCCGGCATCAACCTGCGCCTGCACTCGTGGTTCTCGCGCACGCTGGTGGAAGACGGCAAGGTCAAGGGCGTGGTCTGCGAGTCCAAGAGCGGACGTGAAGCGATCCTCGGCAAGGTGGTGATCGACACCACGGGCGACCTCGACGTCGCCGCATCGGCCGGCGCGCCGCACATCAGCGGCGCCTACATCGTCACGACGGTGTTCCGCCTGGGCGGCGTCGACACCGACGAAGCCGAGCGCTTCGAGAACGAAGAGCCGGCCGCGTTCCAGGCCATCGACCGCGAAGTCAAGCACCTGCTCGGCGGCGCATGGGACAGTTGGTGGCTCAAGACGCCGTTGCCCGGCGTCGTGTGGTGCAACTGCCCGCACATGGCCGGCCTCGACGGCCTGAAGGTGGCCGACCTGACCCGCGCCGAAGTGCAGGGCCGCAACACCATCCACAAGGTGATCGAGTTCATTCGCGGCAAGCTGCCGGGCTTCAGGAACTGCTTCCTGGTCGACTTGGCGCCGCAGACCGGCATCCGCCAGACGCGACTGCTCGAAGGCGAGTACGTCATGTCGAAGGAAGACGTGGCCCAGCGCACGCGCTTCGAAGACAGCGTGGCCCGCGGCCGCGATTACTACTACCCGTACCGCACGCTGGTGCCGCGCAGCGTCGACAACCTGCTGGTCGCAGGCCGTCACTACTCGTCGACGTCCGCCGCGCAGAAGATCTCGCGCGAGATCCCGCCATGCATGGCCATGGGCGAAGCGGCCGGCGTGGCCGCGGCGCAATCGCTCGACGCCGGCGTGCTGGTGCGCAACGTCGACATCGCCAAGCTGCAGCGCACGCTGCGCGCCCAAGGCGCCGACCCCGGCGACCAGAAGGGCCCGAATGCCGATGTGCCCGAGATTGCCCGTTCCTTTGCGGAGGCCGCATGATGTCGAACCAACCAACCCTGCCGCTCGACGGCGTTCGCGTGATCGACTTCACGCAAGTGATGATGGGCCCCGTCTGCACGCAGATGCTGGCCGACCACGGCGCCGACGTGATCAAGATCGAGCGCAAGGGCGCGGGCGACCTGAGCCGCTCGACCTTCGCGCCGGTCGCCGGGCATGACAACCCGATCTTCTGCAGCCTGAACCGCAACAAGCGCAGTGTCGAGATCGATCTTCGCGATCCGGCACAAGTCGATCTGGTCAAGGCCCTGATCGCCGATGCCGACGTGGTCACCAACAACTTCCGCGCCGGCGTGATGGAGCGCCTGGGCTTGGGCTACGAGGACTGCAAGCGCCTCAACCCGCGCATCATCTACGCGGTCGGCACCGGCTTCGGCGAGACCGGCCCCTACGCCCACAAGGGCGGCCAGGACGTGCTCGCGCAAGCGCTCACCGGCGTGATGGCGCGCCGCGCCGACGATTCGATCCCGGTCTCGATCTACCCGACCGCGCTGGCCGACTACACCGCCGGCATGCACATGGTGCAGGGCATCCTGTTCGCGCTGTTGCAGCGCGAGCGCACTGGCGAAGGGCAGAAGGTTTCCGTCTCGCTCTTCAACTCGATGCTGGCCATGCAGATGCAGGAGGCCGCGATGATCATGATGGAGGACTCGGAGGTCAACTGGGCCGCGATGCCGCTGTCCGGTACCTTCGAGACGCAGAACGGGCCGCTCGTGCTGGTCGGCGCCTTCAAGCAGCATCCGCTGCGCGACATCTGCACCGCGCTGCAGATCGACGACCTGTCGCAGGACCCGCGCTTCGCCGACCTGCCGGCGCAGTTCCAGCACAAGGCCGAACTGCACGCGATCTTCAGGGAGCGCTTCGCCAGCAACACGCGTGAATACTGGCTGGGTCGCCTGGAAGAGCAAGACCTGCTGTCGGCACCGGTGCGTGACATGCGCGAGGCCCTGGTCGACCCGCAGACGCTGCACAACAAGATGATCATGGAAGACAGCACGCTGTCGGACCGGACACTGAAATTCATCGCCAGCCCGATCCAGATGTCCGGCGCGGCGACTGGCATCCTGCGCGAACCGCCGCGGCTCGGGCAGCACACGGAAGAAGTGCTGGCAGAGGCACGCGCATTGATCGAGGTGGTGACGCTGTGAGCGCCGTACACGCCATGCCGAGCGAGCGCGTTGCATCGACCAGCGTTCGCTACGAGGTCGCGAACAACGTCGCGACCGTCACCATCGACCGCCCAGACGTGCTCAACGCGGTCGACCTCCCGACCGAGGCAGAGCTCATCCGCATCTGGGAAGACATCGAGAAGCGCAACGACATCCGCGTCGTGGTGCTGACCGGCACCGGCGAGCGCTCCTTCTGCGCCGGCGCGGACTTGAAGAACACGTCCAACCTCAAGGGCGTCGAGTACTGGGCGGCATCGCGGCCGGGCGGCTTCGGCGGCATCGCGCTGCGCGAGACGCTCAACGTGCCGGTGATCGCCAAGGTCAACGGCTTCGCGCTGGGTGGCGGCTTTGAAATGGTGCTGGGCTGCGACCTGGTCGTGGCTTGCGAGGAAGCGAGCTTCGGCCTGCCCGAGCCGCTCGTCGGCCGCCTGCCGCTCGATGGCGGCATGTTGCTGCTGCAGCGCCAGATCCCGTACCGCCAGGCGATGGGCATGATGCTGACCGGCCAACGCATCAAGGCCGCGCGCGCGCTGGAAATGGGACTGATCAACGAAGTCGTTCCGCGCGCCGAACTCGATGCGGCCGTCGACCGCTGGGTGCAGCAACTGCTGGCCTGCGCGCCGCTGTCCTTGCGCGCCATCAAGCAGGTGGTGCGGCAGACCGGCCAGATGTCGCCGTCGCAGGCGCACGGCATGCGGCTGCCGGAGCTAGTCGCGGCACTGCGGTCCGAAGATTCCAACGAGGGCGTGCTGGCCTTCCAGCAGAAGCGCAAGCCGCAGTGGCTGGGCCGCTGAGCCGAGCAAAGCCAAGAGGGTCCATGTCATGGCACACGTCATCACCACGGCCTGCATCGATTGCAAGGACGGCGCCTGCATCCCGTGCTGCCCCGTCGATTGCATCTACGAAGGCGCCCGCACTCTGTACATTCACCCCGATGAATGCATCGATTGCGGCGTTTGCGTGTCGGCCTGCCCGGTGCAGGCCATCTACGAGGAATATCGGTTGCCGCCCGAACTGGCCCATTTCACGGCGATCAACCGGGAGTTCTTCGACAAGGACGTCAGCGGGCTGGGCTCGCCGGGTGGCGCAGAAGGAGGGCGTGTCGCCTGCGACCATCCCGCCATCGCGCGTGAAATCCCCATCGCCAAGGCCGCATGAAGGAGCAACTTCGCGGAGTGCAGCCTGATGCATGCCAGCGTCCTGAAGTACTTCATCGAAGTGGCGAGTTGCGGCTCGGTGCGCAAGGCATCGGAGCGGCTCTTCGTCGCGGCCAGCGCGGTCAACCGGCAGATCCACAAGCTGGAAGACGAACTGGGCGTCGAGCTGTTCGACCGCCTGCCGACCGGCTTGCGCCTCAACCCCGCCGGCGAGCGACTGCTCAAACATGCACAGGAAACGCTGCACCAGTTCCAGGTGATGCGCACCGAGCTCGACGCGCTCAAGGGCGAACGCACCGGGCATGTGAAGGTCGCGGCGATGGACTCCTTCTTCGAGGAGATGCTGCCGTCTGCGGTCGAGGAGTTCCTGCAGATCTTTCCGGCCGTCACATACACCATCACGTCGATCCAGCCGATGGAGGTGGCGCAACTGGTCATGACGGGGCAGGCCGACGTGGGGCTGGCCTTCGTGGGCCGGATGCCGGGCGGCGTCAAGGTGATGAGCAATGCGAGGCTGCCGATCGGCATCGTGATGCCGCCCGGCCACCCGCTGGCAAGCCATGCCAGCCTGAGCCTCAAGGATTGCGCTAACTATCCCTTCCTGCGATCCAGCTCGCATCCCGTGCTGAGCGCGGCGCTGTCGCCCGAATTCGCCGCCTTCTGGGACGACATGGAGCCGGCCGCCACCTGCAATTCGACGCCACTTCTCAAGCGCCTGATCATGGGCGGCAAGGGCATCTCCTGCTTCTCGAAGATCGCTTTCATCGAGGAACTGAAGCGCGGCGAACTGCTGTGGCGGCCCTTCGAATTGCCGGCGCTCAACGAACTGCAGGTCGGCATCCTGGTGCCGACCCAACGCGTGCTGCCGCATGTCACGCAAAACTTCGTCGGGCGCATGGCCCGGCGTCTTTCTCAACTCGAAGCCACGGCCGCTGCGCTGTGAACACAGGAAAACCTGAAGCCCCATGAACGATCTGAAGAACAAGGCCGTCCTCATCACCGGCGCCAGCACCGGCATCGGCGCCGCCGTGGCGCGTGGACTGGGTCAGGCTGGCGCGCGCGTCGCCGTGCACTACCGCGGCAGCCGCAGTGAGGCCGAGGCGGTCGCACGCGACATCGACGCGGCCGGCGGCCAGGCATTGCTGGTGCAAGCCGACGTCACCGATTCCGCGTCGGTGGATCGCATGGTGGACCAGGTTCGCCAAAGCTTCGGCGGCATCGACATCCTCATCAACAACGCCGGCGGCTTCGTCAAGCGCTCGCCCATCGTCGACGCGGACGACGACTACATCGATCAGGTGTTTCGCCTCAATGCGCGCTCGGTGGTCGCGGTCAGCCGCCGCGTGATCCCGCTCATGGCGGCCAACGGCGGCGGCAGCATCATCAACGTCACGACGCAGGCGGCGCGCACCGGCGGCGGGCCGGGCGCCGGGCTGTACGCAGCCTGCAAGGGTTTCGTCTCGACCATCACGCGCACGATGGCCAAGGAGCTGGTGAAGGACAAGATCCGCGTCAACGCCGTCGCGCCGGGCGTCATCGAGACGCCGTTCCACGACGGCGACTCCAGCCCCGAGGTGTTGAAGAACTTTGCCAACGCCATCCCGATGGGCCGGCTCGGCACGGCGCAGGAATGCGTCGGCGCCTTCCTCTACCTGGCGAGCGAATCGGCCAGCGGCTATGTGACCGGACAGGTCATCGAGGTCAATGGCGGGCAGGTGATGCCCTGACCGCGCTTCACACCAAGCGCTTGAACGTCTTCTTCCGCCACACCAGCCGGTAGTAGGCAGTCTGCAGCACCAGCATCGCCACGAACGCGGCCGGGTACGCGACCCAGATGCCGTTCAGCCCGATGCGGTGGCTCATGAACACGGCCACCGGCACCTCGACCAGCACGATGCAGAAGATCGCGATGCCGGTCGGCACCAGCACCGAGCCGCTGGCCCGCATGATCCCCGAGAGCACCGAGGCCATGCCGAAGACGATGCTGCCCCACAGCATGATGTGCAGCAGCGTCTGGGCCACTTCGATGACCGGCTCGCTGGTGATGAACAAGGCCATCAGGTGGCGCGAGAACAGGTAGCCGACCAGCACCAGCGAGCCCGTCAGCACCAGGTTCATCAGCAGGCCGGTGCGCGCGATGGCGCCGAGCTTGTCGGAGCGGCCGGCGCCGATCGCCTGCGCACCGAGGATCGACGAGGTGATCGCGATAGAGATGGCCGGGAACTGCACGTAGGCCACGATCTGGTTCACTGCGCCGTACGCGGCCGTGGCATTGGAGCCATAGGCGTTGACCAACGAGAGCAGGGCGACTTCTGCCAGCGAGATCACGATCATCTGCACACCGGTCGGCACGCCGACCTTCAAGACGGTCTTCAACACCCTCGGGTTGATGCGCATGTGTCGCGCAAACTCCGCGTCGGGCGCCAGCGGACTCTTTTTCGAGCGGAGGCGGAACGCCAGCCACACCGTCGACACGACGAAGGAGACCACGGTCGCCGCTGCGCCGCTGGCCACGCCGAGCCTTGGCAGTCCGCCCCAGCCGAGGATGAGCGCCGGTGTCAGCACCAGGCCGATGCAGGTCGATACCAGCAGCGTGAAGAGCGGCGTCACCGTGTCGCCCACGCCGCGCAGCATGGCTGTCGACAAGAGGAACACGAACAGCCCCGGCATCGCGATCAACATGATGCGGGCATAGCGCGTGGCCTCGGGCAGGATGTCCGCGGGCGTGCCGAGCGCCTCCAGCAAGTGGGTCGTGAAGGCGCCGCCGAACACGGCGATGACCAGACCGAAGGCGATCCCCACCGACAAGGTGGTGCCGGCCACGGTCTTGACCTTGTCGGTGTCGCGCGCGCCCCAGGCCTGGCCGATCAGCACCGACGCTCCCGCGCCCAGGCCGATGGTGAAGGCGATGAAGAAGAACATCACCGGGAAGAAGCTCGACACCGCCGCCATGGCGCCGACGCCGATCAGCTGGCCGACGTAGATGTTGTTGAGCGTGCCCGACAGCGACTGCAGGATGTTGCTGAGCAGCATCGGCGCGAGGAAGGCCGCGAAGATCTTCCAGAGCGGCTTGCCCTCGACGTAGCCGCGTCCTCGCGCCGATGCGACAGGTGGCGACACGGGCGCGGGCACCGGATCGGCCACGGCGGCGGGTGGCGCCGCGATCTCACCGGCGATGCGCACGTCTTCCGGCTCCAGTTCGTCGCGCCGGTTCATGCGACCACCCAGGCATTCGCCGACAGGCGCGCAAGGTGGGCCTTGACGTCCTGGGGCCAGCCAGCCACAAGCCCTTCGAAGCGGACCTGCTCGCCGGCAAACAGCGCACGGCTGGCTTCCTCGAAATCAGGCAGATGACCCGCGATGGCGCTCATGAATCGGTATGCGGTTTCGCGGGAGGCGCGCACCGTGTCGCGCTCGGCGTTGACCTTGCGCGCGTCTTCCACCAGCTTGCGCAGCGCGACCGAGGCGCCGCCTGGCTGGCGATTGAGCCAGTCCCAATGACGGGGAAGCAGCGTGACCTCGCGGGCCACGACACCCAGCTTCGGTCGGCCGACGGTACGCGTCGGTGGCTCCGGGGCGGTCGCATGGGGGAGCGCGTCGTCGCGAAGGTCGAGATCGATCGGCTCGCCGGTGGTGTCGTCGAAGACGAACAGCGGCTGGGAGTCGGTGCGGGATCGCAGTTGCGCGATGACCTCGGCGCGCGGACCTGCCGCAATGCGGTGGAATCCCGCGAAAACGGTCAAGGAGTCTGGAGGGCTGTCAGTGTCAACATGTGGCATTCCCGCATTCTATCCGGGCAAAATCCAATATTCGCATATTACCCGGATAAAAAATATTCAGCGCACCGTGCCCGCTGTGGCAGCCACCGTCAGCTACCAATTTGATAGCAGACTTACTCGGCACGCTGCCGCAAGGCACGCCACCGACGCCGCATGTCAACCCTGAACGCGCGGACGGCGCGCCACGGCGCACTCTGGCGGACATGCGACAAGACGCGGTCTTTCCATGCCTTCCATCGCGGATACCAGGTGGCGAAAACCGGTATTTCCATCAACGCCGGCAAGGTGAGCTGGAACAGGCGCGCGACGATGGCCGTGCCTGCGATCTTGGCGCCGATCAGCAAGGCAAACCCGGTGGTGAAGTGACCCTCGCCAAAGAGGTAAAGGGCCATCAGCTTGACCGGAAACAGCACAGCCATCGGCACGACAAGCACCACCAGCGCACCCCACGGCGGTAAAGCGCTGACCTTGCGCTCCAGCCGGGCCCACTGCGGCAGCCGGCCAAGTTGGGCCGCCAGCGCCGCCAGCGGTCCCCAGCCCCATTCCTCGAACAGCAAGACGGGTACCAGCAACGCCGTGACGATGCCGCGCAGCAGGATGCGCAGTCGTGGACGGAGAGGGGCGTTCATCGAGGGCAGCATAGCCCTGTTGCGCTGTGGATTACCGTCCAGGACGACCGTGGACCCTGTGGCAAACTTCGCCGCTTTATTCGCGCCGCCCTCGGCGGCGCTGCCGGAGACACGGTTCAGACATGCAGAAAATCATTCGCCAGCTGGCTGCGGAGATCAAGGTCGGCGAGCACCAAGTCAAGGCCGCCGTCGATCTGCTCGACAGCGGCGCCACGGTTCCCTTCATCGCCCGCTACCGCAAGGAGGCCACCGACGGCCTCGACGACATCCAGTTGCGCGAACTCGAAGCCCGCCTCAGCTACTTGCGCGAACTGGAAGAGCGCCGCGCCGCGGTGCTCAAGAGCATCGAGGAGCAAGGCAAGCTCACGCCCGAACTGCGCTCGGCCATCGAATTCGCACCCACCAAGCAGGAACTGGAAGACCTCTACCTGCCCTTCAAGCCGAAACGCCGCACCAAGGGCCAGATGGCGCGCGAGGCCGGCATCGAACCACTGGCCGAAAAGCTCTTTGCCAACCCCACGCTCAACCCGCAGGAGGAGGCCGCGGCCTTCGTCAAGCCGTCCGCCGACGGGCTCGACTTCTCGACGGTGCAACTCGTGCTGGATGGCGTGCGGGACATCCTCTCGGAGCGCTGGGCCGAAGACGCTGCGCTCGTGCAGTCGCTGCGCCAATGGCTTTGGAGCGAAGGCCTTTTCAAGTCCAGCCTGATGGCAGGCAAGGACGAGAACAACGCCGATGTGTCGAAGTTCCGCGACTACTTCGACTACGACGAGCCCATCGGCCGCGTGCCTTCGCACCGCGCGCTGGCCGTGTTCCGTGGCCGCACGCTGGAGATCCTCGACGCCAAGCTGGTGCTCCCGGTGGAGCCCGAGCCGGGCAAGCCGTCGATCGCCGAAGGCAAGATCGCGCTGCACCTCGGATGGAGCCATGCGGGCCGCGCCGCCGATGACCTTATCCGCAAGGCGGTCGCCTGGACCTGGCGGGTCAAGCTGTCGCTCTCGACGGAGCGCGACCTGTTCACCCGGCTGCGTGAAGAGGCCGAGAAGGTCGCGATCAAGGTCTTCGCCGATAACCTGCGCGACTTGCTGCTGGCCGCGCCGGCAGGTCCGCGCGTCGTGCTGGGGCTGGACCCCGGCATTCGCACCGGTGTGAAAGTCGCCGTGGTCGATGCGACCGGCAAGCTGGTCGAAACGGCCACCGTGTTCCCGCACGAGCCACGCAAGGACTGGGAAGGCTCGTTGCACACGCTCGGCAAGCTCTGTGCAAAGCATGGCGTGAACCTCATCGCCATCGGCAACGGCACCGCCAGCCGCGAGACCGACAAGCTGGCCGCAGACCTTATCAAGCTGCTCGGAAAGATGGCCACGCAAGCCGGCGCACCAGCCCTGGCCATCGACAAGGTCGTCGTCAGCGAAGCCGGCGCCTCGGTCTATTCGGCAAGCGAGTTCGCGTCGCAGGAGATGCCCGATGTCGATGTGAGCCTGCGCGGCGCCGCGAGCATTGCGCGCCGCCTGCAGGACCCGCTGGCCGAACTCGTGAAGATCGACCCGAAGAGCATCGGCGTCGGCCAATACCAGCACGACGTGAACCAGAGCGAACTCACGCGCACGTTGCATGCGGTGGTGGAAGACTGCGTGAATTCCGTCGGCGTGGACCTCAACACCGCCAGCGTGCCGCTGCTGAGCCGCGTGTCGGGTCTTTCGGCCAGCGTGGCCAAGGCCGTGGTGCGCTGGCGCGAGGCCAACGGCGCCTTTTCGACGCGCAAGCAGTTGCTGGAAGTGACCGGCTTCGGTCCCAAGGCTTTCGAGCAGAGCGCCGGCTTCCTGCGCGTGCGTGGCGGCAGCAATCCGCTCGACATCACCGGCGTGCACCCCGAGACCTATCCGCTGGTCGAGCAGATCATGGTCAAGACCGGCAAGCCGATCACCGAGCTGATGGGCCGCGCCGAGATGCTCAAGTCGCTGAAGCCCGAGCTGTTCGCCAACGAGAAGTTCGGCGTCATCACGGTCAAGGACATCCTCGGCGAACTCGAGAAGCCCGGCCGCGACCCGCGCCCGGACTTCAAGGTCGCACGCTTCAACGACGGCGTCGAAGACATCAAGGACCTGGTCGAAGGCATGGTGCTCGAAGGCACCGTCAGCAACGTCGCGCAGTTCGGCGCCTTCATCGACCTGGGCGTGCACCAGGACGGCCTCGTCCACGTGAGCCAGCTCTCCCACAAGTTCGTCAACGATGCACGCGAGGTCGTGAAGACCGGCGACATCGTCAAGGTCAAGGTGATGGAAGTCGACGTGGCGCGCAAGCGCATCGGCCTGTCGATGAAGCTCGACGCCGCGCCCAAGTCCCGTGATGGCCGCGATGGCGCGCGCGACAACCGCTTCGAAGGCGCCGGCCGCGGCCAGCAGCAACACGGTTCGCGCCGCGACAACACGCCGCAGCCCTCCAGCCAGATGGCCAATGCCTTCGCCAAGCTGCAGGGGTTGCGCAAGTAGGCTGCCGGGTGCCTGTCTTGATGCTTGTGGGCGCACGGATTTTGCTTGATTTCCCGGCATGAAAGCGCTGCGTATTCATGCCGGCCCCCTCGCACGCGAGCACATCGCGCGGCACGGCATGCTGCCTCAACATGTGCGCACGATCCCCGGCGCGGCAGGCGGGCCGAAGGGCCTGATCCTGGGGCCGCTCGACCGCTTCACATTCGGCGAATGGCTGCCCCGCTCGACACAGCCGGTCGACCTGGTGGGCGCCTCCATCGGCGCCTGGCGCCTGGCCAATGCGTGCCTCGACGACCCGGTTGCCGCCTTCGAGCAGTTCGAACACGGCTACATCCACCAGCACTTCGACGTGCCCGAGGGGCAGAAGCGCATGACCGCGCAACAGGTGAGCCGCCAGTTCGGCAATGACTTGCGCGGCTTCTTCGCGGGCCGCGTGGCCGAAGTCACGCACCATTCGCGCTACAGGCTGCACGTCATCACGTCGCGCGGTCGCCACATCCTCGGTCGTGAAGGCCGTGCGCGAACGCCGGTGGGATACCTCGGCGCGTTCGTCACCAACAGCGTGCATCGGCGCAGCCTCGGCGCATGGCTGGAGCGCGTGGTGTTCTCCAGCCCCGGTGCAACGCTGCCCTTTGCCACGCGCGACTTCCGAACGCGCCAGGTGCCGCTGGACGACGCCAACTTCGCGCCGGCACTTCAGGCCTCGTGTTCCATTCCCTTCATGCTCGAAGCCGTGCATGACATCCCTGGCGCGCCCCCCGGGGCCTATTGGGACGGCGGCATCACCGACTACCACCTGCACCTGAACTACAGCAATGCCGAGGGCATCGTGCTGTATCCGCACTTCCAGAAGGCGGTGGTGCCAGGTTGGCTCGACAAGGGCCTGAAGTGGCGGCACAAGTCGACACACTTTCTCGACCGCATGGTGTTGCTCGCGCCCGACGCGGACTGGGTCAGGAGGCTGCCGAACGGCAAGTTGCCCGACCGCAATGACTTCCTGCGCTACGGCAACGACGTACAGGGCAGGGTGCTGGCCTGGCGCAAGGCCGCGGCCGAGGCGCACCGGCTTGCGGACGAATGGCAGGAGTGGCTCGCGCGGCCCGACCTGGCCGAGGTCGGCGCGCTGTAGCGGTTTCCAGGTCGAGGCGGCTCGGCAGCTCGCCTTGACACTTCGCCTGACCCCTCGGGCGGCGGCCCGGGCCTGGGCCCGGAAAGAGTCTGCTCAATCCTTGTTGAGTGAGCGATTGATGCGCAGCGCCAACAGCGTGCCGATCACACCGGACAGCAGGTAGCCACTCAGGGCAACCAGGCCAAAGCGGGACGACAGTCCAATTGCGACAAGCGGCGCGAATGCCGCCCCGATCAGCCATGCCATGTCAGACGTCAGGGCTGCACCCGTGTAGCGGTACTTGGGTTCGAGATTGCCGGTCGCGGCGCCCGCGGACTGGCCATAGGACAGGCCCAGCAGAGCGAATCCGACCAGGATGAAGATGTTCTGGTGGATGATCTGGCCGCCAAGCATCAGGGGAGAGAGCGCAGCGAAGATGCCGATCAATACGGCCATCGTGCCGAGCGTGTTGCGGCGGCCGATGCGGTCGGCAATCCAGCCTGAAGCCATCACGCCGAAGAAGGCCAGCACGCCGCCACAGATTTGCACGATCAGGATGTCGTCGATGGCCTGGGAAGAATGCACGATCAGCCAGGACAGCGGGAACACCGTCACGAGGTGGAACAGCGCATAGCTGGCCAGCGCGGCGAAGGCACCGATAACGATACTGCCACCGCTGGTGTCCAGAAGCTCGCTGACATTCTCGACCGGGTGCAACTGGTACTTGTCGAGCAGCCTTTCATAGTCGTCGGTCACCACGATCCGCAGGCGTGCGAACAGGGCCACCACGTTGATCGTGAAGGCGACGTAGAACGGATAGCGCCAGCCCCATTCCATGAAGTCGGCACTGGTCAGCTCGGAATAGAGATACAGGAACAGGCCCGCTGCGATGACGAAGCCGATGGGCGCGCCGAGCTGCGGGATCATGGCGTACCAGCCATGGCGCTTGGGCGGCGCATTGAGGGCCAGCAGCGACGGCAGGCCGTCCCACGAGCCACCCAGGCCGAAACCCTGGAAGCATCGCAGGATCGACAGCAGCACGATCGACCAGGGTCCGACGCTTTCGTAGCCCGGCAGGAAGGCGATGCCCGCTGTCGCGAAGCCGAGCATGAAGAGCGCCGCCGTCAGTTTGACGCCACGGCCCCAGCGTCGCTGGATGTCGAAGAAGACGATCGTCCCGATCGGCCGCGCAATGAACGCGAGGGCGAACACGACGAAGGAATACAGCGTGCCTTCCAGCGGTTCCTCGAACGGGAAGAACACGCCCGGAAACACCAGCACCGAGGCGATGCCGTAGACGAAATAATCGAAGTATTCCGAGGCCCGGCCGACGATCACCCCGACGGCGATTTCGCTCGGAGCAACGCCGGAATGCCTGGCATTGAGGTTGCTCACGTCGTGCTCCATGCCACGGGGCGACAAGTCATTTTGTTGTTGGCTGATGCTGGACATCGTGCTCGCTTGTGATTAGGGTGTGGTCACTCAAATACGGAGGGTCGCATTGCTTGATAAATCTTGCCATAGGACAAAACGTCCAATGCCCTTCGCGCGCCATTGGACTTAGATTCTGCGCGTTCTGGCCCACGCTTACCACCCTTCCGCACGGCATGCCTTCAATCAAGTACCTTCGTGGTCTCCTTCTGCTCCCGGCCGGCGCCTTGCTGGCCGGTTGCGACTGGGTGACGATGAGCCCTTCAGGCGACATCGCACTGCAGCAACGAGACCTCATCATCGCTTCGACCGTGTTGATGCTGCTGATCATCATCCCGGTGATCGTGCTGACGCTGGTCTTCGCATGGCGCTACCGTGCGTCCAACAAGGATGCCGACTACCAGCCGGACTGGGATCACTCCTCCCAGCTCGAACTGCTGATCTGGGCAGCCCCGCTGCTGATCATCATCGCGCTCGGCGCCATCACCTGGATCAGCACGCACACGCTCGACCCCTACCGCGAACTCAAGCGCCTCGACAAGAAGCGCGGCATCGCGCCCAACCTCACGCCACTGGTTGTCGAAGTGGTCGCGCTCGACTGGAAGTGGCTGTTCATCTATCCGGAGCAAGGCATCGCCACTGTGAATGAGGTGGCGGCGCCCGTCGATCGGCCCATCCAGTTCAAGATCACAGCTTCCTCGGTCATGAATTCGTTCTACATTCCGGCGCTGGCTGGCCAGATCTACGCCATGCCCGGCATGGAAACCAAGCTTCATGCCGTCATCAACAAGCCGGGCGAATTCGAAGGCTTCTCCGCGAATTTCAGCGGCGCCGGCTTCTCGCACATGAAATTCAAGTTCCATGGCCTGGCTGCGGATGGCTTCGATGGCTGGGTGCAGAAGATCAAGGACGGCGGTGGCGGCGCGCTCGACAGGCCGGGCTACCTCCAGCTCGAAAAGCCCAGCGAGGCCGTGCCGGTGAAGCGCTACGCGACCGTGGCGCCGGACCTCTATGAGGCCATCCTCAATCGCTGCGTCGAAGCCGGCAAGATGTGCATCAAGGACATGGTGGCCATCGACCAGGGCGGCGGACTCGGCAAGCCAAGTGCCTTCAACCTGACCTCGGAACCGGCCGTGCCCGGCGGAAAGCCAGCTCGCACTTTCGTCGCCGCCATGTGCAGCATCAACGATCCGACAGATCCCGTCGTGTCGACCGCATCTCCCCGCTCCAACTGATCAGGCGTCCGCAATCCTTATGGATCTCACCAAGCTCATCTTCGGCCGACTGACGCTGGAGGCCATCCCTTACCACGAACCCATCCTGCTCGCGACCTTTGCGGCCGTCGTTCTGGGCGGCGTCGTCGTGCTGGGCGCGCTGACCTATTTCAAGCTCTGGGGCTACCTCTGGCGCGAATGGTTCACCAGCATCGATCACAAGAAGATCGGTGTCATGTACGTCATCCTCGGCATCGTGATGCTGCTGCGCGGCTTCGCCGACGCCGTCATGATGCGCTTGCAGCAGGCCATCGCGTTCAACGGCAATGAAGGCTACCTGCCCCCCCATCATTACGACCAGATCTTCACGGCGCACGGCGTCATCATGATCTTCTTCGTGGCCATGCCGCTGGTCACGGGCCTCATGAATTTCGTGGTGCCGCTGCAGATTGGCGCACGCGACGTGGCATTCCCATTCCTCAACAACTTCAGCTTCTGGATGACCGTCACGGGCGCCGTGCTGGTGATGGCGTCGCTGTTCGTCGGCGAGTTCGCACGTACCGGCTGGCTGGCCTATCCGCCGCTGTCGGGGCTTGCGTACAGTCCTGATGTCGGGGTCGACTACTACATATGGTCATTGCAGCTGGCGGGGATAGGAACGCTTCTATCGGGCGTCAACCTGGTCGTGACCATCCTGAAGATGCGCGCACCGGGCATGGGCCTCATGAAGATGCCGGTCTTCACCTGGACCGCGCTGTGCACCAATGTGCTGATCGTCGCCGCATTCCCGGTGCTCACCGCCGTGCTCGCGCTGCTGTCGCTCGATCGCTACCTGGGCTTCAATTTCTTCACCAACGACCTTGGCGGCAACGCCATGATGTACGTGAACCTGATCTGGATCTGGGGCCACCCGGAGGTCTACATCCTGGTCCTGCCGGTGTTCGGCGTGTTCTCCGAAGTCGTCTCGACCTTCTCGGGCAAGAAGCTGTTCGGCTATTCGTCGATGGTCTATGCCACGGTCGTGATCACGATCCTCTCGTACCTCGTGTGGCTGCACCACTTCTTCACGATGGGGTCGGGCGCCAGCGTGAATTCGTTCTTCGGCATCACGACCATGATCATCTCGATCCCGACCGGGGCGAAGATCTTCAACTGGCTTTTCACCATGTACCGCGGCCGCATCCGCTACGAGGTGCCGATGCTGTGGACCATCGGGTTCATGGTCACCTTCGTCATCGGCGGCATGACGGGTGTGCTGCTGGCGGTGCCGCCGGCCGACTTCGTGCTGCACAACAGCCTGTTCCTGATCGCGCACTTCCACAACGTGATCATCGGCGGCGTGCTGTTCGGCCTGATGGCGGGCATCACCTTCTGGTTCCCCAAGGCGTTCGGCTTCAAGCTCGATCCGTTCTGGGGCAAGTGCTCGTTCTGGTTCTGGCTGATCGGCTTCTACTTCGCGTTCATGCCGCTCTATGCGCTGGGCCTGATGGGCGTGACGCGGCGCCTGAGCCGCTTCGAAGACCCGTCGCTGCAGATCTGGTTCCAGGTCGCGGCCTTCGGCGCCTTCCTGATCGCCATCGGCATCGCCTGTTTCCTCATCCAGCTTGTCGTGAGTTTCATGCGTCGCGAACAGCTGCGCGACACGACGGGCGATCCGTGGAATGGCCGCACGCTCGAATGGTCGACATCGTCGCCGCCGCCTGCCTACAACTTCGCCTTCACGCCCGTGATCCACGACAACGACGCGTGGTATGACATGAAGCAGCGTGGCTATGTGCGGCCGTTGGAAGGATTCATCCCTATCCACATGCCGAAGAACACCGGCGCCGGGGTCATCCTGGCTGCGCTCAGCATCGTGTTCGGATTTGCAATGATCTGGCACATGTGGCTCATTGCAGGCGTCGCGTTCTTCGCGTTGTTCGTCACCGTGATCGTCCATACCTTCAACTACAAGCGCGACTACCACGTCGGCGTCGAAGAGGTCGTCCGGACCGAAGCCGCCCGCACCCGCATGCTCGCCAGCACTACCTGACATGACCGCATCTTCTTCAATCGCCAACGCGACGGCGTCCGGTGACGTGAGCTTCTACCTCAGGGAGGAGCACCACGTCGAGAACGGCACGATGCTGGGGTTCTGGATCTACCTGATGAGCGACTGTCTCATCTTCGCGGTCCTGTTCGCGACCTACGGCGTGCTCGGCCGCAGTTATGCCGCCGGCCCCACCGGCGCCGACTTGTTCGAGTTGCCGCTGGTGGCGCTCAATACCTCGATGCTGCTGTTCTCCTCGATCACCTATGGCTTCGCCATCCTCGAGATGCAGAAGAACAATGTGGCTTCGATGCAACGATGGTTGTTCGTCACCGGACTCTTCGGTGCGGCCTTCCTCGGCATCGAACTGTATGAGTTCGCCCACCTGATCCATGAAGGCGCCGGGCCGCATCGCAGCGCATTCCTGTCGTCCTTCTTCACGCTGGTGGGCACGCACGGGCTCCACGTGACCTGCGGGATCATCTGGCTGGTGACGCTGATGGTGCAGGTCGGAAAGCACGGCCTCATCGAAGCGAACAAGCGCCGCCTGTTGTGCCTGTCGATGTTCTGGCACTTTCTGGACGTGGTCTGGATCGGTGTCTTCACTTTTGTCTATCTGATGGGGTCGTTGCCATGAGCGGCGCGCCCAAGCAAGCTCGCACCGCAATGCGCTGCACGGAGATTTCACGATGAGCGCCCACGATCACGCCCACGACGACCACGGACACGGCGGTGGTGCACCGCACAGCACGCTCAGCGGCTACCTCAAGGGCTTCTTCCTGTCGGTGATCCTGACCGCGATACCGTTCTGGCTCGTCATGGGCAAGGTATTCGACAAGCAGAGCACCACGATCCTCGTGATCCTGGCGTTCGGCATCGTGCAGATCTTCGTGCACATGATCTATTTCCTGCACATGAACACGAAGGTCGAAGGTGGCTGGTCGATGACCGCGCTGGCCTTCACGTTGATCCTCGTCGTCATCACCTTGACCGGTTCGATCTGGGTAATGTTCCACCTGAACCACAACATGATGCCGATGTCAGCGCATGAAATGAAGAACATGCCTTGAGGGGTGGAGCGCGGGCGGCTGCCGCCGCCGTTGCAGTTCTTCTTCTTGCAGGATTCATCGCGCTCGGGACTTGGCAGGTCGAGCGCAGGGCTTGGAAGCTCGATCTCATTGAACGGGTCGACCAGCGCGTGCATGCACCCGCAGTCGCCGCGCCGGGACCGGCGAGTTGGCCGGAGGTCAGCGCGGCGCGCGACGAATACCGGCACGTGCGTGTGACCGGTGTTTTTCTCCATGATCGCGAGGCATTGGTCCAGGCCGTGACCACGCTGGGAAGCGGCTTCTGGGTGCTGACGCCGCTGCGCCAGCCCGATGGCCGCGTGGTGTTTGTCAACCGCGGTTTCGTTCCTCCAGAAGCACGGCAGCGCGCGACACGAAATGGGTCGGAGCCCGCAGGCGAGACGACCGTCACCGGCTTGCTGCGGCTGACCGAGCCGAAGGGCGGGTTCCTGCGCAGCAATGACGCGGCGAGCGGTCGCTGGTACTCGCGCGACGTGCAGGCCATGGCCGCCGCCAGGGGGCTGGCCGAAGTCGCGCCGTATTTCATCGACGCGGATGCGACGCCTTCCATGGGGGAGCGCGAATGGCCCGCGGGCGGGCTTACCGTCGTCACCTTCCAGAACAACCACCTGGTCTACGCGCTGACCTGGTACACGCTGGCGCTGATGGTGGTCGCCGCCGCGTGGCGCTTCTTGCGACAGGGGCCCGAGGGCCGGGCCGACCCCGGCTCGCCATCCGTGGGGGATTGAGTCGAGATGGCACGACGCAAGCCGAAGCGGACGGGTGGCAAAGCGGCGGCAAGATAGCGGGATGGGAACCCAGTCCATCATCATTGACGCCGCGGGCGTAGTCAACGTCACCGGCCACAAGAACATGCTGCAGCTGATCCAGCTTCGCTGGATCGCCGTGGTCGGGCAGTTCTTCACCATCGGGGTTGTCCACTTCGGCTTCGATATCCCGCTGCCCATCGAGACGATGCTGGGTGTGCTGGCTGCATTGGCGGTGTTCAACATCGCGAGCACGGTGCGTTGGCGCAGCCCGAAGGAGGTGACGAACCGCCGCCTGTTCGTCGCGTTGCTGGTCGACGTGGCCACGCTCACTGCGCAGCTGTACCTGAGTGGCGGCGCTTCCAACCCCTTCGTCTTCCTGTACCTGTTGCAGGTCAACCTGGGGGCGGTGCTGCTGAGTCCCCGCGCGACCTGGACTTTGGTGGGAGTCACCATCGCCTGCTTTGGCGGGTTGGCCCTGTACGGCAGGCCACTGGCGCTGCCGCTCGACCAGGCCGGCGGACTGTCGAGCCCCTATGTGCAAGGCATGTTGATCTGCTTCGCTCTCGATGGTGCGTTGCTGGTGATCTTCATCACCCGCATCGGCGGCAATCTGCGTGAACGCGATGCGCGCCTGGCGAGTTTGCGACAACGCGCGGCCGAAGAGGAACATGTGGTGCGCATGGGCTTGCTGGCCTCCGGCGCGGCGCACGAACTCGGAACACCGCTTGCCACGCTGGCCGTGATCCTGGGCGACTGGCGCCGCATGAGTCCGTTCGTGGCCGATCATGAGTTGCTCCAGGAACTCGCGGAGATGCAGGCCCAGGTGCAACGCTGCAAGACCATCGTGACCGGCATCCTGCTGTCGGCGGGTGAGGCGCGTGGCGAATCATCGGTCAAGACAACGGTGTGCACCTTCCTCGACGAACTGATTGCCGAATGGCGCAACACACGTTCGGTGCAATGGTTCACCTACGACAATCGCTTCACCGATCACCTACCGATGGTGTCGGACTCGACCGTGAAGCAGATGATCTGCAATGTGTTGGACAATGCGCTCGAGGCGTCGCCGCACTGGTGTTGTCTCGAAGCCACCCGCGCGCGGGGCGCGCTGGTCATCATGGTGACCGACACCGGCCCCGGATTCGCCCCGGAGATGCTGGCACAGTTTGGCAAGCCCTATCAATCCAGCAAAGGTCGGCCCGGCGGTGGCCTTGGCTTGTTTCTGTCGCTGAACGTGGCACGGACCCTCGGCGGCAGCGTCCACGCACACAATCGGGCGGTCGGCGGGGCGGTTGTCACGATCTCCTTGCCGCTCGCCGCCATTACGCTTGAGGAAGACAATTTCAATGAAGGCTGACGAACGCCTGTTGCTCATCGTGGAGGACGATGCGGCTTTCGCCCGGACGCTCGGCCGCTCGTTCGAGCGCCGCGGCTACCTGGTGGTCCTTGCATCCAGTCTCGAAGAGGTCGAGCTTCTGTTGCGGACCTGTTCGCCGGGCTTTGCGGTGGTCGACCTGAAGCTGAACGGCCAGGCCTCCGGGCTGGCCTGCGTGCAGGCGCTGCATGCGCGGGACCCGGACACGCTGATCGTGGTGCTGACCGGCTTCGCGAGCATCGCGACAGCGGTCGAGGCGATCAAGCTCGGCGCCTGCCACTACCTCGCCAAGCCGTCGAACACGGACGATATCGAGGCTGCGTTCGGTCGTTCGATGGGCGACGTGCAGGTGGCGCTGACCAATCGTTCGTCATCGATCAAGACGCTCGAATGGGAGCGGATTCACGAGACGCTGGCGGACACCGGCTTCAACATCTCGGAAACCGCGCGCCGGCTGGGCATGCACCGCAGGACCTTGGCGCGCAAGCTGGGCAAGCAGCAGGTCAAGTAGGGCGGGCGGCCCGGGCGGCCCGGCCCCGGGGGTTCAGAAATCCTCGTCGCGCAACTCGATGGGCTGGCCATGCGGGGTGCGGTCCGCGGCACGGTCCCAGGCGAGCCGATAGCGCTCCAGTTCTTCGGCCGAGCCGGCGCCCTTGCTTGCGACCAGCGACTCGAGCGCGGCGAGCCAATGGTGGTAGTAGGTGTCGCCGAGGTCGGCGTCGCCGGCCGCTTGCGCGGCGCGGATCTGCGCGGCGAGCGCCGCAGCCCATTCGGGCCAGGTGAACAGTTGCCGGGCATGCAGTGACACGGCCATGGCAAAGGCCTGGGCCTCCCAGGGTTCGCGGAACACCGGCTTGTCGTCCTGCCGGGGCATGCCGTCGAGAAGAGGGGGCTGGGCGTCAGTCATGAGGCCCCCACACGAGGCACTTGGGTGTTCTCCGGTTCCAGGTAGCTTTCCCAGGCGTCGACGGAAACGCGCAGGCCCGGCGCGGAATTCGCACCCCAGATCGCATGCCCGTCGAACACGACCGTGTAGAGCCATTGCGGCTGCTCCCCCAGCCCCTGTGCGTTGGTGTCGGCAAAGACGTGGGCGCCGTGCAGGTGCTCGACGGTGCCTGTCTTGCCGCTGGCATAGGCGGGCAGGCGCGTGTGGTGGTCGACGTGGGCGGCTCGCGTGCGGACCCGGTCGCCGACCTTGAAGCGCGGCTGCGCATCGACCTGGCGCGAGGTGGGCGAGCCCCTGGCCAGCGCGGCGGCAACCTCCGATGCCTGGAGTACACGCTTCGTCGCACGCGGCGGATACAGCATGCGGCCAGCCTCGATTTCATCCGGCATCACCTGGAGGCGATCGGCCATCAGGCGCTCCAGCGCGGCCAGCCAGATCTCGTAGTAGGACATGCGGGCATAGGCAGGAAGGGTCTCGCGGACGCTTCGGCTCTGGTCGATGTTCCAGGAGCCAGTGCCGCCCATCGCCAGCGTCAGCGCGAGCACGCGCGGCTCCCAGGCGTGATGGAAGAGGGCGCCTTCGGGCTCGGGCAAGACGCGGCCCGGCGTGTCCCGGCCGCCGAGGTCCGCGTGGCTGGTGTAGGGCATCGTTGCCGTGGCGGTCATGGCCTGCTCCGACGCTCGGCCTCCGGGGTGCGCGCGAGTCCGGTGCCGATCATCGAATCACGCGTGACCAGTTCCGCAAGCCTTTCCTCGCTCCAGCCCTCGGTGCCGTCCGGGCGTTGCGGAATCACGAGGTAGCGCACCTCGGCGGTCGAATCCCAGACGCGGATTGCCGTCGTGTCAGGCAGGGAGACACCGAACTCGGCGAGCACCCCGCGCGGATCCTTCACGGCTCGGGAGCGGTAGGGCGCGCTCTTGTACCAGCTGGGTGGCAAGCCGAGCACCGGCCAGGGATAGCAACTGCAGAGCGTGCAGACAACCATGTTGTGCTGGTCGTCAGTATTCTCGACGGCGACCATGTGCTCGCCCTGGCGGCCGGCGAAACCGAGCGATGCAATGGCCGCGCTGGCATCGCGCCCCAGCCAGTCGCGGAATGCCGGATCGAGCCAGGCCCTTGCAACCACGCGCGCCCCGTTGCGGGGGCCGATCCTGGTCTGGTAGGTATCGATGAGGACGTCGAGGGCGGCGGGATCGATGTAGCCCTTTTGCGAGAGCACGCTTTGCAGTGCGCGGACGCGAAGGTCCATCGGGCCGAGCTCGCTGTGATCGCCGTCGTGATCGTGGTCGTGGTCGTGATGCGGGTCGTGGGCCATGCTCGCCTCCCTACATCGACGCTTCCAGCATCGCCCGATAGTCTTCCCGTGTTGCCAGCCGTGGATTGGTCTTGTGGCAGTGATCGGCCATGGCGCCGTCGATGATCTTCTCGAACAGGTCGCTCGTCACGCCGGCTTCCGCCAGGCCGGCAGGCAGGCCCAGGCGGGCGTTCATGTCGCGGATGGCGTCGCCGAGGTCGCCGGCCGAATCGAGGTGCATCGCCTGCGCCATGCGTTGCAGGCGCTGGTCCTTCTGCACTGACTCCGCGCCGGCGTTGAAATGGATCACCGCGGGCAGGAAGAGCGCGTTCAGCGTGCCGTGATGGAGCCGCGGGTCGACCCCGCCGAGGCTGTGGCTCAGGCTGTGCACGCAGCCCAGGCCCTTCTGGAACGCCATCGCGCCCTGCATCGAGGCGCTCATGAGGTTCAGGCGCGCCTCGCGGTCGGCGCCGTCCCGGGTGGCGCGTTCGATGTGGCCCCATGCGCGCTCCAGGCCATCGAGCGCGATGCCGTCTGCCGGCGGATTGAAGGCGGCCGACATGAAGGTTTCCATGCAGTGCGCGATCGCGTCCATGCCGGTGGCGGCCGTCAGCCGCGGCGGCAGGCCGAGCGTCAGTTCCGGGTCGCAGATCGCCGCCTTGGGCATCAGGAACCAGCTGTGGAAGCCGAGCTTGCGGTGGTCGTCCACGATGATGATGGCGCCGCGCGCCACCTCGCTGCCGGTGCCGCTGGTGGTGGGCACGGCGATCAGCGGGGCCACGCGATCGGTGATCTTGGGCGAGCCGCCCTCGATGGTCGCGTAGGTGGTAAGGGGCCCTTCATGGGTGGCGAGGATCGCCGCGCCCTTGGCGCAATCGATGGCCGAGCCGCCGCCGACGGCGATCAGGCCGTCGCAGCGATGGCTGCGATAGGCCTCCACTGCGGCACGCACCGCGGCCTCGGTCGGATTGGAAGGCGTCTGGTCGAACACGGCCACCTCGAGATCGCCCAGCGCATCGAGCGCCTTCTGCAGGACGCCCGCGGCGCGCACCCCCGCGTCGGTGACGATCATCGGCCGGTCGATGCCGATGCGCGCGCATTCCGCCGACAGCAACCGGATGGCGCCGAACTCGAACTGGACTTGGGTGAGGTATTGGATGAGGGCCATGTGGGGTGGTGGTCAGTGGCGCAACGGTAGGATGCGAACCGCCAATCTAACAAAGCGCATATCTCCTTGAACATGAAACATACCCTTGCCGCCGCCGTGGCTGTTGCACTGGGCACGGCCCTGGCTTCAGGCGCGCAGGCCGAGTGCATGAGCGATGCCGACGTGGCTGCAATGGCCGCCGCCATGGTGGCAAGGACCCCGGCCCCGAATCCGCCCCAGGACTTCAGCGAGGCCGACGCCAGTTGCACACGCGCCAAGCTCAACAAGCTGCTGCTCGCAAGGTACGGCACGCCGATCGGCTACAAGGCGGGGCTGACCAATGCCAGCATCCAGAAGCGCTTCGGCTATGACAAGCCCGTGTGGGGCGTGCTGTACCAGGGCATGGTGCTGGACAACGGCGCCACCGTGGACGCGGCCTTCGGCGCGCGCCCGCTCTACGAAGCCGACCTGCTGGTGCGCGTGCGAAGTGATGCCATCAACCGTGCGAAGACCGCGGCGGACGTGATGGCCGCCATCGACCAGATCGTGCCCTTCATCGAACTCGCCGATCTCACCGTGCAGTCGACCACCGCGCTGAATGGTCCGGGCGTCACGGCCATCAATGCGGGTGCGCGGCTCGGCGTGAAAGGGCTTGCCGTCCTCGTGCCGCAAGCCGACTTCGCGCAGGCCTATCTGCTGGACGCCCTGCGCGACATGACGGTGCGCATCACCGACAGCGGCACCGGCGCGGAACTGGCACGCGGCAAGGGCAGTGACATCCTGGGCCAGCCGCTCGAGTCGGTGGTCTGGCTCGCCGATGCGCTGGCCAGGGAAGGCCTTGCGATGCGGCCCGGCGACCTGATCAGCCTGGGCTCCTTCTCGCCATTGCTGACGCCGAGGGCGGGGCAGTCGGTGCAGGTGAGCTACGACGGCTTGCCCGGCGCGCAATCGGTGGCCGTCAACTTCCGATGATGGGGCGCAAGCCGCAGCTCACGCCGAAGATGGCCGGCGTGGTCGAGCGCATGGCGCGCGCCGGTCATCCACCGCTCAACGCCATGACGCCCGATGAGGCCAAGGCCGCCTATGAGAAGGGCGCCGGCATGCTGGAGGTGCCGAAGCCGCAGTTGGTGCGCGTCGAGGACTTCACGATCCCCGCGCGCGACGGCTACCCGCTGCCTGCGCGCCTGTATGCGCCCTCGCATGACGTGCTGCCGGTGCTCGTGTACTTCCATGGCGGCGGCTTCACGGTCGGCAACATCCGCACGCACGACACGCTGTGCCGGGTGCTGAGCCGCGACAGCGGCTGTGCGGTGATCTCGATCGACTACCGTCTCGCGCCCGCGCACAAGTTCCCGACTGCATCGAACGATGCGTGGGACGCCGTGCAGCACATCGCCAAGGAGGGCGAGGCGCTCGGCATCGACGCCGGCCGGCTTGCACTGGGCGGCGACAGCGCAGGCGGCACGCTCACCGCGGTATGCGCGATCATGGCGCGCGACGCCGGATTGCCCATCGCGCTGCAACTGATGATCTACCCCGGCATGGCGGCACACCAGGACACCGATTCGCACCGCGTCTTCGCCGACGGCCCCTTGCTGACCGAGGCCATGATCAGCTGGTTCTTCGCCGGCTACGTGCGCACGCCCGCAGATCGGGACGACTGGCGCTTCGCACCACTCCATGCCGACGATGTCGAGGGCGTGGCGCCGGCATGGATCGGCCTGGCCGAATGCGATCCGGTGGTCGACGAAGGCATTGCCTACGCCGACAAGCTGCGCGCCGCCGGCGTCGCGGTCGACCTGGAGATCTACCGCGGGGTGATCCACGAATTCATCAAGATGGGCCGCGCCATTCCGGAGGCGCTGGCCGCGCAGGCGGATGCGGCGCGAGCGCTGCGCGAGGCGCTGAATCCTTAGGGCATGCGCTTGAGCCAGCCCAGCCCCCTGGCATGCAGGCTCTGCACGTAGAGTCGATCGCGCGTCTCGGTGATGCCTGTCGTCTCGGGGTAGGCGCCGGTCGCGTCCTGCAGGTCCGCCAGGACCTTGCCTTCTTCGCTGAACGCGAACACGTGGCCGTAGGGCCGGGGCACCGGCCACAGCGCGCGCGGCAGCCGCAATGTGACGCTGCGCAGGAACGGCATTCCTGCCATCTTGTCGACGGCCGGGTTGCGCGGCTTCACGAGGCCGGCCCAGACCTTGCCGTCGAGCCCGCGCATCAGGTTGTCGGGATAGCCGGGCAGGTTGTCGAACAGGACGCTTGCCTGCGGACTCGTGGCGTTGCCCACATCGAGGTCGCGCGCCTGCACGTCGATCTTCCAGATGCGGTACTTGCCGGTCTCGGCCACGAACAGGTTCTTCTCGTCCGCGCTCAGCGCCACGCCGTTCGCGAACGCGAGTCCCCGGGCCACGATGCGCGTCGCTTTCGTGGCCGGGTCGTACGCGAGCACACGCCCTGTCGCGGACTGCTCGATGATGTCGAGCACGCTGGCCTCGAAGGTGCCGCCCCAGTCCGCCGGCGCAAAGCGCGTGGACGCATCGCTGAAGTACACCGTGCCGTCGCGCGCCACCACCACGGCGTCTGCATAGCGGATCGGCTGGCCGCCGACCTTGTCGGCCAGCACCGTGACCTGCCTGCCAGCAGCACGACCAGCCCAAGGGCGGCGAGCAGTTTCTTCAGCATGCGCGAGCGTCTCCGATGTTGTCGTTGGCTGCGATTGTCGCGACGAAAATCGGCCGCTTTCCGACAACCGCAACGAACCCTGGAGACATCCCATGACCGCCCGCAGTGATTTCCGCTTCTTCCACCGCCTGCGCGTGCGCTGGGCCGAAGTCGACATGCAGAAGATCGTCTTCAACGCGCACTACCTGATGTACTTCGACACCGCCATCGCGGACTACTGGCGCGCGCTGTCGCTGCCCTACGAGGAATCGATGGTGGCGATGGGCGGCGACCTTTACGTGCGCAAGGCGACCATCGAATTCCATGCCTCGGCACGCATCGACGACATGCTCGACGTCGGCATGCGCTGCGCGCGCATCGGCAACTCGTCGATCGTGTTCGAGGGCGGCCTGTTTCGCGGGGACGACCTGCTGGTGTCGAGCGAGCTGGTCTACGTTTTCGCCGATCCGGCAACCCAGACCTCTCGCTCCGTGCCTCCGGTGCTGCGCGAACTTCTCCAGGCTTTCGAACGCGGCGAGCGCGTGTACGAACTCGCGGCGGGCACCTGGGCTGACGTAAGCGAGGGCGCGGGCGCGCTGCGGCGCGAGGTCTTCATCGAGGAACAGCGCGTACCGGCCGAGATGGAATGGGACGAGCACGATGCCGTCGCGTTGCACGGCGTCGCGCGCAACCGCCTCGGCAAGGTGGTCGCCACCGGGCGCCTACTGTCCGAATCGCCCGGCATTGCGCGCATCGGCCGGATGGCGGTGCACCGGGGTTTGCGTGGTAGCGGCCACGGCGCGGCGGTGCTGCGACTGCTGGAGGACGCGGCGAAGGCGCGGGGCGACACGGAAGTCACGCTGCATGCCCAGCGCAGTGCCGAGGCCTTTTATAAGCGCCTTGGGTATTCGGCCAGCGGCGAGCCTTTTGACGAGGCAGGTATTGCGCACATCGAAATGCGGCGTGTGCTCTGATATTGGCGCTGATATAGACAATAGTGACAATTAGCTTGTGCTATTTGTCGCACTGTTGAATTGACTGCATGCGCAATCGGAAAATTCTGCACGCCGGACGGACCCGTCCTGCGTCGCAAAACCCGCGGAGGTGCTCCAATACATTTATCGGCTGTCACACGATACGAATAAGAAGCACACGGGAGAGAGGGTAGAACAAGAAGCACTCTTCGAGGGTGCGCTGGGAGAGGACCTGTCCCCGGAAGCGAAAGCTTCCGGGGATTTTTTTCGTCCTGACTTGTTGGGAATTCAGCAAATTGCCTTTCACGCAATGTGAACGGCCTGTCGGGCTTCAGCAATTTCTTATGGCCGATGAGGAAATTTCCCACCGCGTGTGCGACGGAACCTGCATACGGGAAAACCCTAAAAAGGTCTAATTGATACATCGCAAATGAATGTTGCCAGCCACCGAAGAGCCAGCAATTTTCTTTGAAATTGCATAGCAATTTAGGTGAACGCGCCAAGCAGTCGGACCGGCCACACCGCAAATCCTTTCCCCGGCACTTTGAAAGAACCGCAATGAACAAGTCACACAAGAGCATCTGGAACGAATCCCTCGGCGCCTGGGTCGCAGCCTCGGAACTGACCCATGCCCGTGGCAAGCGCAGCAAGTCCGGCTCTGTCGCAAGCAGCCTGGCCTTCGGCACTCGCCGGCTCATGGTGCTGAGCGCTGCCGCGACGATGATGTTCATGGCCTTCCCAAGCCAGGCGACGGTCTGGAACCAGGCTTCCACCAACTGCGCGGGGGTCCCTGCATACGCGGGACCCGACGGTGTCTACAACTACGGCGGCACCACAGGCATGGGCACCGACGGCAACGGCTATTGGTCGTCGGTCCTCGGCTGCAACGCCAACGGTAACAACCTGCTGGGCGTCACCACATTGGGTTCATTTTCGAAGGCCACGGGCGACGGTGCAGTGGCGACTGGCATGGGCGCTTCCGCAGGTAGATTCGGGTCTGCCTATGGGCTGCAATCCCTGGCCAGCGGAAACTCCAGCACGGCAATGGGCTACAACTCGACCGCTTCGGGCATAGCTGCGACCGCCATCGGCGGCGCAGGCAACACGGCCTCCGGCATGGGCACGCTGGCCTCGGCCATCGGTTCCGTGGCCATCGGCGGCGATGACACCCGTGGTGCGCAAGCCAAGGGAATTCGCGCGGTGGCCATCGGGGCGCGCGCCGATGCGCTGGGCCAGAACTCGCTGGCCATGGGCAACCAGTCCAACGCCGTCTCGGACAACGCTATAGCCATCGGTGCGGCTTCGACCGCGAACGGCCCGTCGAGTTCGGCGCTAGGCTACGCGAGCACCGCCGCGGGTGACTCGAGCCTGGCATTGGGCAAGAACTCCACGGCCTTGTATGCGAACAGCGTCGCGCTGGGTGCCGGCAGCCAGACCGGGTCTGCGGCTCCGACGGGCACGGGCTACCTGACCAACACCGCAGCGCCGACTTCCGAAGTGTCGGTGGGCACCTCAGCCGCGAAGCGCCGCATCACCAACGTCGCCGATGGCTCCGCCGCGCAAGACGCCGTCACGGTGTCGCAGTTGAGCACCAGCAACACCAGCTTGTCGACGAGCATCGGTTCGCTGTCGACGTCGACCTCCACCGGCCTCAGCACGGCGATGTCGAACGTCGCCTCGCTGTGGACCAACGTGAACTCGATGGGCGTCGAAACGGACAAGCTGGGCCAGACCACGGCATCGGCCTTGGGCGGCGGTGCGACGTACAACGCGACGACGGGCGCCGTCACTGCCCCGACCTACACGACCTACAACGCCGACGGCACGACCGGCACGGCCAACGACGTGGGCGCAGCGCTCGCGAGCATCAACGCCAAGGGCGTCAAGTATTTCCACGCCAACAGCACGGGCGCTGACAGCAAGGCCACGGGCGCCAACAGCGTGGCGATCGGCCAATCGGCAGTGGCCGGCGGCAACGACGGCTTTGCTGCGGGCAACGGCGCGAATGCCAGCGGCGCCAGCGCTGTCGCGGTCGGCGCGGGTGCCATCGCCTCGAACGCCAATGACGTCGCGCTGGGCAATGGCTCGACCACTTCGGCCGTGCACACCGGCACCACGGCACTGTTTGGCGGCACGGCTGCCGGTATCGCCAGCGCCTCAGCCGGTGTGGTGAGCGTTGGCAAGCCCGGCGCGGAACGCCAGATCCAGAATGTTGCAGCCGGTGTCATCTCGGCCACCAGCACCGACGCCGTCAACGGCTCGCAGCTCGATGGCGTCAACACCGCCTTCAATTCACTGTCGACCTCGACGGCCACCAGCGTGTCCGGCCTCACGGCGGCCAACAACTCGATGTCGACCAGCGTGGCCGGCATGTCGTCGGCGGTGAACAGCCTGTCGACCGGCCAGGTCACGCTGACGAACAGCGTCAACAGCCTCTCGACGAGCAATTCCAACCTGGCCAGCGGCCTCACATCGCTGTCGACCACCGTTGGCAATGTCCAGACCTCAACGAACAATCTCGGCCAGGCGACGGCTTCCGCCCTTGGCGGCGGCGCGGCGTACGACGTGGCGACGGGTTCGATGAGCGCTCCGTCCTACTCGGTCTTGGGCGGCAACGCGCAGTACGACCCGACCACGGGCACTTTCACAGCCCCGGCCTACAAGACCTTCAACGCCGACGGCACGACCAGCTTCGCCAACAACGTGGGCGATGCCTTCGACAGCATCAACAAGAACGGCATCAAGTTCTTCCATGCCAACTCGACCGGCGCGGACAGTGTCGCCAGCGGCGCGGAAAGCGTTGCTATCGGCCCGAACGCCGTGGCATCCGATGCACGCTCGGTCGCCATTGGCCAGGCCGCGAAGACGTACGCCGCGGTGAACGTCAACACCGCCACGGTCGGCGGCACGAGCTTCGGCTCCTTCGCCGGCGGCGTGCCCACGGGCAGCTTCAGCGTGGGCGACAAGGGCGCCGAGCGCCAGGTGCAGAACGTGGCCGCCGGCCAGATCACCGATGCCAGCACGGACGCCGTCAACGGCAGCCAGCTCTATCAGGTGGCCAGCAAGCTCGACGGCGCCACTGGCGACCTCGGCTCTCTGACCAGCTCGATGTCGGTCGGCTTCGGCAGCCTGTCGACCGGCATCCAGTCGCTGTCGACTTCGACCTCGACCGGTTTTGCGGACGTCAACAGCAACCTGAATTCGCTGTCGACCTCGACCGCGTCCAACATCGCCTCGCTGTCGACCTCGACCTCGACCGGCCTGGGCAACCTCACCGCCAAGACCGATGCGCTTGGCAAGTCGGCAGCGGACAACCTGGGCGGTGGCGCTGCGTACGACGCAGCCACGGGCAAGGTCAGCGCGCCGAGCTATACGGTCTACAACGCCGATGGCACGATCAGCACGGCCAACAACGTAGGCGATGCCATCGACAGCATCAACACCAAGGGCACGAAGTATTTCCACGCCAACTCGACCGCAGCCGACAGCATTGCCAGCGGCACCGACAGCGTGGCCATCGGCCCGAACGCAGTCGCCAGCTTCAACAACTCGGTGGCCATCGGCGCTGGCTCGAAGTCGGCTGCCGCCGTGTTCGTGAACAACGTGACCGTGGGCAACACCACGTACAACAACTTCGCCGGCAGCACGCCCGCAGGCAGCTTCAGCGTCGGCGACAAGGGTGCCGAGCGCCAGGTGCAGAACGTGGCAGCCGGCCAGATGTCGGCCAGCAGCACCGATGCGGTCAACGGCAGCCAGCTCTACCAGGTGGCATCGAACCTCGATGCGACCAACACCAACCTCAGCTCGCTGAGCACGGGCGTGGGCAACCTGTCGGGCGACGTGGCTTCGTTGTCGACATCCACGGCCAACGGCTTGTCTTCGCTGTCGACCTCGACCGCGAAAGGCCTCGACAGCCTGTCGACCTCCACGGCCGCCGGCCTCGGCAGCCTGTCCACCGGCCTGAACAGCCTGTCGACCACGGTCGACGGCCTCGACAACCGCGTTGGCGGCCTGGAGAACGGCCTGGGTTCGCTGTCGACCAGCTTGGGCGACCTGGCATCGAACGCGAGCAAGTCGGCTGAGGGCGTGGGTTCGCTGTCGACCGGCGTCGCGAACCTCACGTCCAACATGAGCTCGCTCTCGACCGGCCTGAGCACGACCAACACCAATGTCGCCACCGTCGGCAACGGTGCAGCTGCCGGCCTCGGCGGCGGCTCGAGCTACGACGCTGCGACCGGCACCTGGTCGGCACCGTCGTACAGCGTGAGCAATGCGGACGGCACGGTCTCGAAGGTCAGCAATGTCGGCGATGCGCTCAACAGCATCAACAACAACGGCACCAAGTACTTCCACACGAACTCCACGCAAGCGGATTCGTCGGCAACCGGCGCCAACGCCATCGCGGTCGGCCCGCAGGCCGTTGCCAGCGGCGACAGCGCGGTGGCCATGGGCCAGGGCGCGCAAGCGAGCGCGAGCAGTGCGGTCGCCATCGGCAACGGTGCCGCGGCAACGGCTTCGCAAGGCACCGCTGTCGGCTTCGGCGCGCTGGTGCAGGTCAACGGCGGCGTGGCCGTGGGCGCAGGCTCGGTGGCCACGCGTGAAGCCGGCGTGGCTGGCTATGTGGGCAAGGGCGCGACGGACCAGCAGAAGGCGGCCGTCCAGGCCACGACGAGCACCCGCGCAGCGGTGTCCGTGGGCAGCAGCGGTGAAACGCGCCAGGTCACCAACGTTGCAGCCGGCTCGGAAGACAGCGACGCGGCCAACGTGGCCCAAGTGAAGGCAGTGGGCGGCGAAGTGAGCCAGGTCTCGAACCAGGTCAACGCGCTCTCTTCGCAGATGAACCAGATCCAGAACCAGGTCGCGGACGTGCAGAAGGGCGCCTACTCGGGCGTGGCGATGGGCATGGCGATGTCGGGCACGTACATGCCGACCCTGAACGCCGGTGAAAAAGCGATCGGCGCCGGCATCGGCAGCTACAAGGGCTACTCCGCGGTGGCCATCAGCTTCAAGGAGATGGCAAAGGACGGCAAGATGTCCTGGGGTGTGGGGGTGGCATCGACCGGCAAGGACATCGGCGTGAACGCCGGCGTGGGCTGGAAGTGGAACTGATCGCCTGAACCGACTTGGTCCACCTGAAAAGCGGCTCCTGCGTCTGTACGCAGGGGCCGCTTTTTCTTGCGCCTCAGATGTCCGCCAGCAGCGGGTAGGGCAGCGGGTCGACCGTCAGCGCCACACCCTGAGGCCCACCGGCGCGCAGGCCGCCGGCATCGAGCGCCGCGATCTGCATCGAGACGATGGCCGACCATTCGCCGTTGGCCGACGCTGCCTGAACGATGGTGCCGGTGGGTTGCTCCGCATCGTTGGCGGCGAATACTTCTTCGCCAGCCTTCAGCGGCGCATCGGCACGCACGACGTAGGCGCGGCGCTTGAGCGTGCCGCGGAACTGGCTGCGTGCCACGATTTCCTGGCCCGGGTAGCAGCCCTTCTTGAAGTTCACGCCGCCGATCGATTCGTAGTTCAGCATCTGCGGCACGAAGGCGTCGAGCACTGGCGTCGTCAGGGTGGCAACGCCGCTGCGCACTTCGCCCCACTGCCAGAGATCCGTTTCCAGCGCGTTGCCCGCGGGCGGGGGCGAATTCGCGGGCGCAATCCACAGGGCGCGCGGGATGCCGTCGGCGGGATACAGCGAGACGACGCTCGCTTCTCCGATCGAGATTCGCCGGCCTGGCGGCGTCGAGGTGTCGAGGCCATTGGCAGCCACCGCTGTTCCGGCGACGCCGTACAAGGCGAAATCCGCACTCGCATCGGTGAGCCTGGCCTTGGCGCGCAGCACGTACATCGACAGGCGCTTGAGCGTGGCGGCAAGGATGTCGCGGCTGCAGACCAGCAGGATCGTTTCGGGCTGCGGCCGGATGCCGACGAAGCTCGCGATCATCCGTCCCTTGGCAGTGCACAGGGCGGCCAGGCGCGCCTGCGACGCATCGAGCAGCGCGAAGTCCTGCGTGAGTTGGCCATGGAGAAAAGAGGCGGCATCGGGGCCTTCCGCGCGGATCACGCCGAGGTGGGGGAGGGCAGCGACGCCATTGAGGACAACAGGGTTCATCGCTGAATTATCATGGCCGGCCCGCATCCTTCCGGTTCGCAGGGCCAAGCGCTTTTCACCCTTCCAACCTGCTCCAAGTGCGCCGATTTTTTCTGAATGTCTTCCTGCTGGGTGCCTTGATCGCGGTGGCCATCGGCGCCTGGGGCCTGTGGTGGGTGCACCAGCCGCTGAAGCTTTCGGCGCCCTCCCTGGACCTGTCGATCGAGCCCGGCACCACGCCGCGCGGCATCGCGCAGGCGGTGGTCGATGCAGGTGTCGACGTGCAGCCGCGGCTCCTGTATTGGTGGTTTCGCGTCTCCGGGCAGACCCGGCAGATGCGCGCCGGCAGCTATGAACTGGAGCCGGGCGTGACACCAAAGATCTTGCTGAACGTGCTGGTGCGCGGCGAAGAGGCCACGCGCAGCGTCGTGCTGGTCGAAGGCTGGAACATCCGCCAAGTGCGCGCCGCGCTGGCCAAGGCCGACCAGCTGAAACCCGAGACCGCCGCCATGACGGACGAGGCCCTGATGGAAAAGCTCGGCCACGCTGGCCAGCACCCTGAAGGCCGCTTCTTCCCGGACACCTACACCTACTCCAAGAACTCGACCGACCTCGCCTTGTTGCAGCGGGCGATGCGGGCCATGGACCGCAAGCTCGCGGCAGCCTGGGCCGCGCGGGCATCCGACCTGCCGCTGAAGTCGCCCGATGAGGCGCTGATATTGGCCAGCATTGTCGAAAAGGAGACAGGAAAGGCCAACGAGCGGGCGCAGATCGCGTCGGTCTTCGTCAACCGCCTGCGCGTGGGCATGCCGCTGCAGACCGATCCGACCGTGATCTATGGGCTGGGCACGCATTTCGACGGCAACCTTCGCAAGAAGGACCTGCAGACCGACACGCCCTGGAACACCTACACCCGCAACGGCCTGCCGCCGACGCCCATCTCGATGCCCGGAAAGGCCGCGCTGCTGGCGGCCGTGCAGCCGGCGCAAGGCAAGTCGCTGTACTTCGTCTCGCGTGGCGACGGCAGCAGCCAGTTCAGCAACTCGCTCGAAGAGCACAACAACGCGGTCAACCGCTATCAACGGAATCGACAATGAGCGGGTTTCAATGAGCACCGGGCTTTTTCTCTCGCTGGAAGGCATCGACGGCGCCGGCAAGTCGAGCCATATCGACGCGCTGGAAGCCCTGTTTCGCGCCCAGGGCCGCGCAGTGACCCGAACGCGGGAGCCGGGCGGCACGCCCCTTGGCGAAACGCTGCGCACGCTGGTGCTCAACGAGCCGATGGATACGCTTAGCGAGTCGCTGCTGGTGTTTGCGGCCCGGCGCGAGCACGTCTTGCAGGTCATCTTGCCGGCCTTGAAGCGCGGCGACGTGGTCCTTTGCGACCGCTTCACCGACGCCACCTTCGCCTACCAGGGCGCGGGCCGCGGCTTCGAACTGGGCGTGCTCGCCATGCTGGAACGCTGGGTCCAGGCCGATCCGGCGCATGCGGATGGGCTGCTGCAACCCGGACTCACGCTGTGGTTCGACCTGCCGCCCGAGATCGCGGCCGAGCGCTTGGCGGGCGCTCGGCTGCCGGACAAGTTCGAGGCCCAGCCGGTCGAATTCTTCCGACGCGTCGCCCAAGGCTACGCCGACAGGGCGGCGGGCGCGTCGCGTTTCGCGCGCATCGACGCCGACTGTTCGCGCGAACAGGTCTGGCAGCAGATCGAGTCGACATTGCAGGCGCGGGGACTGGCATGAGCACTTTGTTGCCCTGGCTGCACGCCCCGCTCGCCGAACTGCTGCGCCAGCGCGGCCACGCGTGGCTGCTGCAAGGCCCGTCCGGGCTCGGCCAATACGAACTCGGCCTGGCCCTTGCCAGCACCTGGCTGTGCGAAGAGCCTTCCGCGCAGGGCGCTTGCGGCCACTGCGGCAGTTGCCATGCCATCGAGGTCCGCACGCATGCGGACCTGTGCGTGCTCATGCCCGAGGTCGCGATGATGGAGCTGGGCTGGCCGCTCGACGAGAAGTCGCAGGCCGACATCGACGACAAGAAGCGCAAGCCCAGCAAGGAGATCCGCGTCGAGGCCATGCGCGACGCGGTCGGCTTTGCGCAGCGCACCAGCGCGCGCGGGCGCGGGAAGGTGGTGCTGGTGTATCCGGCCGAGCGCATGAACGCGATCACGGCCAATGCGCTACTCAAGACCCTGGAAGAGCCGGTCGGCGATGTGCGTTTCGTGCTGGCCAGCGAAGCGGCCTGGCAATTGCTGCCCACCATCCGCAGCCGCTGCATCGGCTACACCTTGCCCTGGCCGGCATCCGGGCAGGCGCAAGACTGGCTGGTGGCGCAAGGCGTTCCCGCAGCCGACGCCGGGGGGTTGCTGCGCGCGGCCGGCGGCAGGCCCAGCGACGCGCTGCGCCAGGCGCGCAACGGTGGCTCGCCGAAAGCGTGGTCCCTGTTGCCCAAGGCCATGGCCAAGGGCGATGTCGCCGCCTTGTCCGGCCAGACGCCGAGCCAGGCCATCGATGCTCTGCAGAAGCTCTGCCACGACTTGATGGCGGTGGGGCAGGGGGCCGCGCCACGCTTCTTCGACCCGGCGGACCTGCCGAAGCCGCCCTCCAGCCGCGCGCTGGCGCGCTGGTCGAAGTCGCTTGCGGCCGCGGCGCGCACCGCCGAGCATCCCTTCAATGCGGGACTCATGCTGGAGGCGCTTGTAAGCGAAGCCCGAAGCACCCTACACTCGGCCCCACCTCGCCCATGAACATCACCACCGCCCTCCCAGCCGCCAATACGCCCCGGCCCAGCGTGATCCAGTTGGCCATCAAGGAAAAGGGTGCGCTGTACGCGGCCTACATCCCGTTGTTCGCCGAAGGCGGCATCTTCATTCCCACCGCGCGCGAGTACCGGCTCGGCGACGATGTCTATGTGCTGCTGACGCTGCCCGAGGATCCGCAGCGCTACCCGGTCGCGGGCAAGGTAGCCTGGATCACCCCGGCGCGCGCCGCAGGCAATCGTGCACCTGGCGTTGGCATCCGCTTTCCCTCGGACGACAAGTCCCGTCAGCTCAAGGCCCGCATCGAGGAGGCGCTCGGCGGCACGATGGGCTCGGACCGGCCGACGCAGACTATCTGAGGCTCGCCCCCAGGTCGCCGCGCTGCGGCTCTCCTTCCCGACCGGGGGCAATACCAGCGGCCCGGCGAAGCCGGTTCCGCGGTATCTCACGAACTGACAGCCCGGCGCAAGGGAGGCGTCGGCGGGTTGGCGACAATAGGGGATGTTCACCGACTCCCATTGCCACCTCACCTTTCCCGAGTTGATCGACGACATGCCGCGGATTCGCGCGGCCATGCAGGCGGCGCAGGTCGACCGGGCGCTGTGCATCTGCACCCGCCTGGAGGAATTCGATGCCGTCCAGTCGCTGGCAGCGCGCTACGACAACTTCTGGGCCAGCGTCGGCGTGCACCCCGACGAAGAAGACATCCGGGAGCCCACCTTCGACGATCTCGTGCGGCTTGCCGCGCTGCCCAAGGTGGTGGCCATCGGCGAAACCGGCCTCGACTACTACCAGATGGAAGAGCGCAAGGGCGGCCGCAGCGTGGCCGACATGGAATGGCAGCGCGACCGTTTCCGGGTCCACATCCGCGCGGCGCAGCAAACCCGCAAGCCGCTGATCATCCACACCCGCGAAGCCTCGGCCGACACACTGGCCATCCTGCGGGAAGAGGGCGAGACCGGCACCGGCAACGCTGCTGGCGGCGTGTTCCACTGCTTCACCGAGACGACCGAAGTGGCGCGCGCCGCGCTCGACCTGGGCTTCTACATCTCGTTCTCGGGCATCCTCACCTTCAAGAAAGCCCAGGACCTGCGCGACGTGGCGGCATTCGTGCCGATGGACCGCATGCTCATCGAGACCGACAGCCCCTACCTGGCGCCGGTTCCGTACCGCGGCAAGACCAATAATCCTTCCTACGTGCCGTATGTGGCGCAGCAGATTGCCCAGGTGCGACAGATGCCGGTCGAGGTGGTGGCAGAGGCCACGAGTCGCAATTTCGAAACCCTTTTCAGCGCGATCAAGACATGAAGTATTTTCTGAGGAAGTTCAGCTATCTATTTGTTTTTGCAATCATTTCCTGCGCAAGCAGTGCTGGTTCGTACGACGATTTCTTCCGCGCCGTGCGCAGTGACAACGCGAGTGGCGTGCGCAGCCTGATCGAGCGCGGCTTCGATCCCAACACGCGCGACGAGAAGAACCAGACCGGCCTGCTCATCGCCCTGCGCGAGCCTTCGCCCCGGGTCGTGCAAGTGCTCGTCGATTCGCCGAAGACCGACGTCGATGCGGTCAACGGGAGCGGCGAAAGCCCCTTGATGATGGCCTGCCTCAAGGGCCAGCAGGACATCGTGGCAAAGCTTCTCGCGCGCGACGCCGCGGTCAACAAGACGGGCTGGACGCCGCTGCACTATGCCGCCACCAGCGGGCAGATCTCGATCATGAAGCTGCTGCTCGACAAGTTCGCCTTCATCGACGCGCAATCGCCCAATGGCACCACGCCGCTGATGATGGCCGCGATGTACGGCTCCAGCGATGCCGTCAAGCTGCTGCTGGAAGAGGGCGCCGACACGGCGATGAAGAACGAGCAGGGCATGACCGCCGTCGATTTCGCCAAGCGCGCGCACCGGGAGAGCGACGCTGCGATGATCGCCGCGGCTGCGCAGAAGAAGCCTCAGGCGCTGCCCAAGGAAGGCAAGTGGTAGGACGAGCGCGTCGCTCGTCCACGCCTGCAAATCTCCCCGTGTGAGTGCAAGGCGCAGGGCGCAGCCCCAGCGTGGCGCTGGCTCGCCACAGGCCCGTGAACTGTGGCCTTACTTGCGGCCCGGCGCGGCGGCCAGGCGGTCGTAGCCGCTCAATTCCATGAAGCCTTGGCCCTCGAGACTGCCGGTGACTTTCACCGGGCCTTCCCAGTAGATGTTCGCAGTCGTCTGGTGCGCGTCGAACTCGCTGTTCTCGACGAAAGGCTTGATGTCGTAGGTGCCGGAAGGCAGCTTGACCTTCCACTCCACGACATAGTTGATCTTCGTATCCGGGCTCGTCCATCTGCCGATGGGCGTCAGTTCGATCTCCCCGGCTTTGAGCGGAACGGCGCCCTTGGCGGCGGTCGAGACGGTGCCGGAGGTCAGCACCTTGTGGCCATCGGAATCGAAGAGGTCATAGAGCATCACGTCCGAGCCGTCGGCCAGGTGCAGGGCGAACCAGTTCCAGCCAAAGCTCAGGACATCGAAATCGCCCCACTGGTGGTCGAACCAGACGTCGCCGCTCACCGGGATCTGGCGTCCGGCAACCTGGATCTCGCCTTGCGCCGCCATCCGGGGCCTCGAGTAGTAGTAGCTGATGCCGCTCTTGCCAAAGTCGAGCAGTCCCGGCGTGGCCGAATCGGCTGCCTTGTGCGCGACCACCGGGCCCGCGTCGTTCAACTTGAGGGCCAGCGAGACGCCTTCGAACTCGGCCTGCACGACGTGCGCGCTGCCATCGGCCGCGACTTGCCATCCGTCCTGCCGAAAGTCGAATCCGCTGGCGGTGCTCTTGGCGGGCAGGCCGCCGGTGCGGCTTTGCCCGGAAAAGCGCCGGCCGGTCTGCAGGTCGGTCAGCGCCACGTGCATGACGGTGTGCTTGACCAGCCCATTGGCGACGAAGACGGCAACATGGAACGCGTAGCGATTACCGGTCTTCGCATCGAGGATGCCGTTGTAGTACCACCATTCCATGCCGGACGCGTGCGGTGCGTCATCGGCGGGGAGGTTCAGCGGGGGCAGGGCGGCGGTGCGTTCGATCGGTTTGCCAGGCGCGTCGGCCGATGCGAGCGATGGCGCCGTGGCCGGCTCACGGTCGGACATCTGGACGAAGTACAGGCCGACCGCCAGCACCACCACGACCGCGAGCAGCGGCGGCACATAGGCGCGCCATCCCTTGCGGCGAGAAGAACCGCGCTGGCGATAGCGCCCGTAGTAGCCCTTGCCCTTGTCGTCGGTCTTCATCAATGGCACCCGCGGGTGAAAAAATTGAAGGCCCGAGCCTAGCAGGCCCGGACCGCCGAACACAGATGCCGCAGCCGGTCTACCTGATGCCGTAGCGCGGCGCCACCCGCAACGCCACAAGGCTGATCAGCACGCCCAGCAGCATGTAGAACGCGGGCGAGATCTTGCTGCCCGTGGCGGTGATGAGCCAGGCGCTGATGAACGGCGCAAAGCCGCCGAAAATGGCCACGCCCAGGCTGTAGCTCACCGAAAGGCCGGTGCCGCGCATTCCCGACGGGAACAATTCGGCCATCGTGGCTGCCATCGGGCCCCAGTAGGCCGTGGCCACCAGGCCGATCGCGGTCAGCGCGATCATCAGCGTGGTCACCGAGGGATACGAGACCAGCATGTAGAACAGCGGAACGATCATCACCCCCATGATGAGCGCCGCGGTGCGCATGATCGCCAGGCGCCCGATGCGATCGGACAAGGCGCCGTAGAACGGCACCAGCGCCAGTTGCAGGATGCCCAGCCAGATCGTGCCCACGAAGGACATCGCGGGCGGCAGGCCCAGTTGCTTGACCGCGAAGGTCGGCATGAACAGGCCCGTGTACGAGATGATGGTTGCCAGGATGATCAACCCCATCGACGTGAGCGTGCGGCCGCGCTGGTCGAGCAGGGCGGTGCGCACCGGCGGAGCCTTGGCGGCGGCGTTCTTGTCGAACTCCTCGCCTTCCTCCAGGTGCCGGCGGATGTAGAGGCCGACCGGCCCGAGCAACAGGCCGAAGAAGAACGGGATTCTCCAGCCCCAGGCAAGCAGCTGCTCGGGGGTCAGCAGACTGTTGAGCGCCATGCCGAACGCGGCGCCGAGAAAGGTCGTGATGCCCTGACTCGCAAACTGCCAGCTGGCAAAAAAGCCGCGTCGCTTGGGATCCTGCTCAGCCAGCAGCGCCGTGGCGCTGCCGAACTCGCCGCCTGCCGCAAAGCCCTGCAGCAGCCGCGCGACGATGATGAGCACCGGCGCCCAGATGCCGATGCTGGAGAAAGTCGGCGCCACGGCGATCAGGAGCGTGCCGCCCAGCATGAGTGCCATCGACAACGTGAGCGCGGCCTTGCGGCCGGCAGAGTCGGCATAGGCGCCGAGGACGATCGAACCCACCGGGCGCATGAAGAAGGTGACGCCGAAAGTGCCGAGCGCGATCAAGAGCGACACGTTCTCGTTGTCCGCGGGGAAAAACAGCTTCGAGATGGTCACGGCCAGGAAGCCGTAGATCACGATCTCGAACCATTCCAGCGCATTGCCGATGGAAATGGCCGTGATGACCTTGACGGTGCCCGGTTTCGAGGCCGTGGATCTGGTGGATGTCTTGTGGTTGCCCACGGTCCGCGACGCGGCCGCGCTGTTAGGCGTGCTCATTGGATATGCCTCCCGTAAATTCTTGTGGTGTGAAATGGAAGTTTCGCACGGCGAGCGGGACGATCGAATACGGAAGTGCGTAGCCCGGTCAACGTGGCGACAGATGGCCCTGCGGCGTGTCGTGTGCGGGCCGAGGGCCCTTGCTGAGCGTTGGCGCATGGGACTGCCCGGCGCGGCGCCTTCCCCATGGCGACAAAATACAATGTATATTATGTTAAATAAAGGTTGCGTTGGTTGAGGCTGTGCTGTCCTTGCCGCCGTTGCTGCCCTAGCCCTGCGCGCTTTCTGCCTCGATCAGATCGGCCACAATTCCGGTTTCGCCTCCCGAACTCCCATGCAGCGCAATACTTCTTCCCTCCTTCCGATCGTCTTCGCGATTGCCACGACCGCGTTCGCTCCCAATTCAATCTCCTTCGCGGCCACGCACGCCGCCAAGGCCGCAACGCCCAAGAAACCCACTGTCGCCGCGCCCGCGCCTGCGCCAGTCGCTGGCCAGACGGCTGTCGACAGCGGGCCGCCGACGCTCCCCGCCAAGGCATGGCTCCTGATGGACTTCGACTCTGGCCAGGTGCTCGCCTCGGCCAATCCTGATGAACCGCTGCCGCCAGCGTCCCTGACCAAGATGATGACCAGCTTCCTGGTCGAACAGGCGCTTCGCTCGGGCAAGCTGAAGAAGGACGACCTGGTGTCGGTCAGCCAGAACGCCTGGTGCCGCGGTTCGAGCACCGAATCGTGCATGTACCTGCCGCTCAACAGCCAGGCCACGGTGATTGACATCCTGCGCGGCATCATCGTCCAGTCGGGCAATGACGCGTCCAAGGCGATCGCCGAGCACATGGCGGGCTCTGAGGAAGGCTTCGCCAAGCTCATGAACGCCGAAGCCCAGCGCCTCGGTATGACGCACACGCATTTCGTCAACGCGACCGGCCTGCCCGACCCGGACCACAAGTCGTCTGCGGGCGACCTCGCGATCCTGGCGCGCGCGATCATCCGCGACAGCTCCGACTACTACCCGATCTACGCGGAGCGCGAGTTCACATACAACAAGATCAAGCAGGGAAATCGCAATGCCCTGCTCTACACCGACCCCACGGTGGACGGCCTGAAGACCGGCCACACGCAGGAGGCGGGCTACTGCCTCGTCACCTCGTCCAAGCGTAACGGAATGCGCCTGATCACGGTGATCCTCAACACCGACAGCGCGCAGGCGCGTGCCAACGAGACGCGCCAGTTGCTCGGCTGGGGCTTCGGCAACTTCGAGAAGGCCACGCCCATTCAACCCGACGCGGTCGTCACGACGGCCAAGGTCAGCTTCGGGAAGGCCGATACGGTTGCGGCGGGCGTGGGTTCGACTTGGGCTCTGACGGTGCCGCGGGGCCAGAAAGTGAGCACGTCGGTCCAGATCAAGCCAGACCTGGAGGCGCCGGTGGCCAAGGGCGCGGTGATCGGCAAGGTGGTCGCGGAGTCGAACGGCAAGCCGGTGGGTGAAGCGCCGCTCGTTGCGCAGGCCGATGTGGAGCGCTCCGGCTTCTTCCTGCGCATGTGGCAGCACATTCTCAAGTGGTTTGGCAAGTGAAGCAGGCATGACGGCTGGACGCAGGCCCGTCACGCCGGAACTTGATCGTTGAGGCAACCGGAGCGCGGGACCAGACAAGATCGCGCGGGCAACCGCCCTGGCGACGCCACTCAATTGGGGCGCTTGTGAAAACGCGCCGGACGCTCTGAAGATCGGGTCGAGCAGGACGCCACCGGGTGACCTGCTCGACGGACAAGGTGTCCACCATACGCGCGGGTCACTATTGGACGATGGCGTCGTCATCGATGGCGGCTGGGCAGGCAATGTTGTGTGTCCCGATGGCCCTTGCACACACTGGCATACACAGTCCTCGTACACGCGGGCGGGTCCGACCTACAAACGGTTGCTCATCCACCACGACATCCAGGAACACAGCACATGAACACCCGCCATTCAGTCGCACTCGTCACTGGTGCCAACCGGGGGCTTGGCCTGGCTTTTGCCCATGAACTGCTGGCACGTGGCGCTGCCAAGGTGTACGCCGGCGTACGCGACATCGGCAGCATCGATGCCAGCAACCCTGCGATCGTGCCAGTGCAACTCGACGTCACCAACGCGATGTCGGTCGCGGCTGCCGCGGCGCGCTGTGCCGACATCACGCTGCTCATCAACAACGCGGGCATTGCGCGGGTCTTGCCGAGCCTGCTCGACCCCGACTGGATCGGCAGTTCGCAAGAGATCATGGAGACCAACTTCTACGGGATCGTCAGAACCACGCAGGCCTTCGCGCCCGTGCTTTCAGCCAACGGCAACGGTGCGATCGTCAACGTGCTGTCCGACACGACGTGGTTCGCACGCCCGATGCTGTCGGCGTATGCCGCCTCCAAATCGGCCGCCTGGAGCTTCACCAACGCCTCGCGCATCGAGCTGCGTGAGCACGGCATCCATGTGCTCGGCATGCATGTCGGCTTCCTGGACACCGACATGACCAAGGGCTACGAGCTGAAGAAGACAAACCCGCGCGAGGCTGCGTCGTACACGCTCGGCGAATTGGAACGCGGTGCGCATGAAGCCCTCGTCGACGAAAACACACGTCAAGTTCAGGGCAGCCTTTCATCGGGCAACGCCGCCTACTACCTCAATGTGCCGGCATTGGCATGAGCCTCCTTGCGGCAGGCACGCGGAATGAGAACGTCGCACCGGCCCCTTCGTTCTGCGTTGCCCACAGCCTCCCCTCGTGTCGCTCGATGATCGAACGACTCACTGACAAGCCAATGCCCATGCCCTTCGCCTTGGTGGTATAGAACGCCTCAAACAGCCGGTGCATGGACTGCGAGTCGAGTCCGGTGCCCACGTCACAGACATCGAGCCGCGCGGCATCGTCGCCCTCCCCGACGGTGCGGATCAGCAGATGCCGCGGCCGGTCGTCGAGTTCGCTCATGGCATCGGCGGCGTTCAGCAGCAGGTTCAGGATCACCTGCTGCAGTTGCACCCTGTCGCCGGAGACTTGCGCAAGGTCGGTGCCGAGTTCGGCGCGAACGATGACCCGCTGGCGCTGCATCTCGCTGCGTGAGAGCGCAAGCACTTCGCGTGTCGCTTCGTTCAGGTCGACTGCTTCCGTCATCGCGGGCTGCCGTGCGAAGAGAGCTCGCAGCCGAGCGATCACGTCCGACGCGCGGTGTCCGTCGCGAATGGTGCGGCGCGCTGTTTCCTGCGCGCCGTCGATATTGGGCGGGTCGCATGCGAGCATGCGAAGACATGTGCCCGCGTTGGTGAGGATGCCGGACAGCGGCTGGTTGACTTCGTGAGCGATCGAAGCAGTCAGTGCGCCGAGGCTCGACACGCGCGCCACATGGGCCAGCTCCGACCGCACCTTGCCCAGCGCCTCCTCGGCCAGCCGCCGCGGTGTCACGTCCTGAATCGCGCCTATGTATTCGAGGCCATCCCGGTCGCGCGTACCGCGGGCGACGAGGTGCAGATGCTTCACGCTGCCGTCAGCCATGCGCAGACGGTATTCATAGTCAAGGTCGGTGCCGGGGCCGCGAGCCACGCCGATCATTTCCTCCAGGAGATGCAGATCATCGGGATCGATCCGCGTCGCGATCATTGCCAGCGTCACGGGCGCAGCCGGATCGAAGTCATAGGTGCGATAAGTCTGTTCCGAATACTCGACCATGTTGGTCGCTACCCGCCACGAGAAGCTTCCGGTCGAACTCAACCGCTGCGCCTCCGCCAACAGCGCTTCGCTGCGGCGTAGCGACGCCGCCTGGGCGTGGCCGCGCTGCGCGAGGTACACCGTCAATGCAAAGATTGGCGCCAGCAACACACCGCCGCCCAGGGCGACCGTGTTGAGCAACGCGAAAGGCGCATGACCGTCCAGCACGAGCGCGCGCCACATCCCTGCGGTAAGCATCGCCACAGCCAATCCAGCGCTGGCGGGCAGCCAGCGCGGAGAACCGGCCGGCCGGCCTTCGGTGCGCCATGCCAACGCAAGCATGCCGGTACCCAGCAAACAAAGGCCCAAGGCCGTGTGAAGCGCAGCAAGCGTGATGCCGCCGAGAAATCCCAGCGCCGCCACGATGCCGAGCGCCGCCACGACCGAGCCGGAGATACCCATGATCATGGCGAACCGGTGCGGCGCCTGCTTCATCGCAATGAGCATCGCGCCCGCGCTGATCGCGAAGCAGGTCGCGGCAAGGGGCGACATGCCACCGCGCCGCACCAGTCCTACGTTGATGTACGAAGGCCCCAGCAGTTCATTGATGCCAGCGTCGACGCGCAGCACGATCTCGGCGATGCGGAGCATGCTCACGGTTGCCACCAGGCCCGCGCAGAGTCCGACAAGCCAGCGCGGTCCCCTGGATGCGAGCGCCAGCAAGCCGATGCCGATCAACATGAAGGAAGCTGCCACGTTGCGCGGCATCGGCGGCCACGAGGGCAGGAGCTGGATCAGCGACGCAGATCCCGACATCCAACCCGTCAGCACCACTGCCCCCAGCAGCACCACCGATGCCGATGCGACACGCGCCAGGCGCAGAGACCAGCAGGCGGCAGCGAAACGGGTTGTCACGACAGGGATCCTTTCAGGATTTCTTGCCCGCGGCGCCCAGCGCCGCCGAAGATTCATGGTTGCGTGTGGCCACGTGTCCCTGTGTGCGTGCCCGATTGGATGCCTTTGACTATCGAGCGTCAATTGCTGGACCGATGCGCGAACAGGGTCAGCCAGTGCGCAGTGCGGCGTGCAGCGCCTCGATCAGCGCGGTCTCGCTGAAAGGCTTGAACAGGCACTCCACCGCACCTTGGCCGAGTACGCGCGCTCGCATGGCACAGTCGCGCTCGGCGGTAATGAAGACGATCGGAATACGCGGCTCGTGGCTGTTCAAGATCTGCTGCAGCTCGAGGCCGGACATGCCGGGCATTGCGACGTCCAGCAGCACGCAGCGCGTGTACGGGATGCTGTCCGATGCCAGGAACGCCTCGGCCGAGGCGAAGGCTTCGGCTGTGAAGCCGAACTCCCTGAGCAGGTCCGGCAGCGATTCGCGGACGGACTCGTCGTCGTCCACGACCGATACCAGCGAACGTGGTGGCATCACGGTGATTCTCCCGGAGTTGCTCGAACGCGGTTCACGGCGACCTGTTGCGCGCCCCCGCGAGTTCACCGGCACAGGCTGGAATCGTGAATGAATAAGTAGCGCTCGGCGCCGCATTCTGCGACGCCCATGAACGGCCCTGTTGAGGCTACGCTCCTGCACGCCCCCGGTAAGGAATACCTTGGTATCGGTGCGGCCCGACTCACTCGACCACGGCGTTGGCGATACGGATCAACACGGCGGAGGCACCGAAGATGTCCGGCTCGGGAACACGCGGAACCACGCGCCGCAGTGTGGGTATCACGATGCCGTCGTAGTCGATGTGGTCGAAGCAGTAGTGCGATGCCACGCCGCCAGCGACGTCAGTCACGTAGTCAACCCGCTGGAGCAGGCCCTTGGCATTGAAGTAGAAGATCTGCTCGCGGCAATGAGTGTGGATCCCGGGCGGGTAACTCACCTTCAGGCGGCGCCACGTCTGACCGCTTTCCCGGTGCGGCGACAGCTCTTCGGTCTGGAAGCCCGGTTGGGCAAAGAGAAACGGTGTGCCGAGGTAGTTCCAGAACGCGTAGGCGGTGAAGTAGAGCCGCTGCAATTGCGTCCATGGCGTCATCAGCTTGTGTCCCTCGAAGCTCTCGCGCGGCGCCTTGAGTTCCTCGATGCACTTGCCGGCCCGGTCTTCGATCCATACGCGATCGGCCGCGAAACGGCCACGCAGGTCGGAGCGCGCGTAGGGTGCCATGACCACCGCCTGGTTTCTCGTATCGATCGACATGAGGATGTCCGTCATACCGTCCGGCAGGCCCTTGATGGCGAAGAGAAAGCCCGTGACGCTGAGCTGGAGGTGGATGCGCTCCACCATCTTCCAGCGAGTCATGCCGCCGTGGCCCTCGATCGCAAGTTCGAGCAGGTCGTTCATGATTCGTTTCCTTGGTTGAGTGCGGGACTTCACTGCATCAGAGCTCTGCACCGATAGCCATTGGACGATGGTGTCGGGCATACCTTGGTGCCGCCGACACCATCGTCCAATGGGCTCGCGACGAGGCCTCTGATTTGATTCGCTTGCGTCTGAATGGATGCGCAACTGCCGAATCACTCACTCCAGAAGGAAAGCCATCATGTCCCTCTCCCTTGCGGTGCCACCCACGCGGCGCACCTTCTTTGCGACAACAGCCGCAGCCGGTGCTGCCGGCTTCGGATTGCTGGGCAGTGGCGGCGTCCTGGCCAAGCCAGGCTCGGCGGCCGCCGAGTCATCTGCAGACGAGGCCTTCCCCGTGCAACGCACGCCCACGGGCGACAAATCGATCCGCCCCTTCCGCATCCAGGTGCCCGAGGCGGTGCTTGCCGACCTGCGTCGCCGCGTGCGCGCCACGCGCTGGCCTGACCGCGAGACCGTCACCGACCTGTCGCAGGGCGTGCCGCTGCAAAGGCTCCAGCCGCTCGTGCAGTACTGGGGCACCGGCTACGACTGGCGCAAGGCGGAGAAGAAGCTCAACGCCCTGCCGCAGTTCGTGACCGAGATCGACGGGCTCGACATCCAGTTCGTGCATGTGCGGTCTCGACATCCCAACGCGATGCCGCTCGTGATGACGCACGGCTGGCCCGGCTCGATCATGGAACTGCTGAAGGTCATCGGCCCGCTGACGGACCCCACGGCCCACGGCGGCCGTGCGGAAGACGCGTTCGACCTGGTGTTGCCGTCGATGCCGGGCTATGGCTTTTCCGGCAAGCCACGCGGCACCGGCTGGAACGCCGACCGCATCGCGACAGCGTGGGACGTCCTGATGAAGCGCCTGGGCTACAAGCGCTATGTGTCGCAGGGCGGCGACTGGGGCTCGGTCGTGGCCGACAAGATGGCGTTGCAGGCGCCGGAGGGTTTGCTGGGCATCCACGTCAACATGCCCGCGACCGTGCCACCCGACGTCGCAAAGGCCCTCAACAACGGCGAGCCCGCGCCGGCTGGGTTGTCTGCGAAGGAGAAGGCCGCGTTCGACGCGATGAACCATCTGTACCGGAAAGGCGGCGGCTATGCGGCCTTGATGGTGACCCGGCCGCAGACCCTGGGCTATGCCCTGGAAGATTCGCCAGCCGGCCTGGCCGCATTCTTCTACGACAAGTTCACGGAGTGGAGCTACAGCGGCGGCGACGCGGACAAGGCATTCAGCCGCGACGAGATGCTCGACGACATCACGCTCTACTGGGTGACGAAGACCGCCACATCGTCGGCGCAGCTCTGCTGGGAGAACAACGCCAACAACTTCAATGCCGTCAGCATCTCGCTGCCGGCGGCGATCACCGTCTTCCCGGGCGAGATCTATCGGGCGCCACGCAGTTGGGCCGAGAAGAGCTATCACAACCTCGTCTACTTCAACGAAGTGGACAAGGGTGGCCACTTCGCCGCATGGGAGCAGCCGGAACTCTTCAGTGCGGAGGTTCGGGCCGCGTTCCGGCCGTTGCGCTGAGCCTGCTTGTCTCGCGCGCAGCGTGTCGCGACACCTACACCGTTCCCGGCCGGTGCTCATCCGAAGTTCCGGCTCCCCATCCTCTCCCACTCACTTCCATGGAGTTCGACATGAACAATATTGTCTGGGCATCCGCCCTCCTCGCAACCCAGCTCATCGCATCCACTGCGTACGCGCAGACGCAGCCCATCGACAAGGCGGCGGTCCGCGCTGAACGCAAGGCCGAGGGCGCCGAAGCTGCGCGCACCTTCGTGCCCGGTGAAGGCAATCCCAAACCGGAAGCTCACGCCAAGGTGTCGAAGGCAGACCGCGCCGCCGCCCGACAGGCGCGCAGGCCGGAAGGTGCCGAAGCCGCGCGCGAGTTCACGCCTGGCGAAGGTGATCCGAAGCCAGAGGCCAGGGTCAAGCTGTCGGGCGCCGAACGCTCGGCGGGCCGCAAGGCGAGCCGCGCCGAGGTCGCCAATCTGAACAAGGCGGGACAGCTGCCGTCGTTCGGGGACAACTACGGCGCCAAGTGACGGACTGAAGCCGTGGTCCACACGCTGCTGCGGACGTTGCTGTGCTGTGCGTCCGCCGTCGGACTCATGGCCTGCGGCGTGCTTCCCGCGGCGCGGGATCGCCCTGCGGGCGTGTCCGCCGCCGCCGATCCTTCCACCGCACTGGCTGCGGTCGTGGCGGCATCCACGCCCCCGGGCGAGCATTCGGGCTTTCGCCTGCTGCCGCTGGGGGTGTTTTCGCTCGATGCCCGGCTGCAGCTTGCCAGGCGGGCCGAGCGGTCCCTCGTCGTGCAGTACTACCAGCTGGAGAACGATGCCACCGGCAGGCTGCTGGTCGGCGCCCTCATGGAGGCTGCCGCGCGCGGCGTGAAAGTCCGGATCCTCGTCGACGACCTGTACACGGCGAAGAGCGAGCAACTGTTGCTCGCGGTCTCCAGGCTGCCCAACATCGAGGTGCGCCTCTTCAACCCGTTCTGCTGTGGCCGCAGCGGTTTCGTGTCGCGCTTCATCGCATCGCCCGCGGACATCGTGCGGCTCAACCGCCGCATGCACAACAAGCTGTTCATTGCAGATGGCGTGATGGCCGTGGTGGGCGGGCGCAACATCGCCGACGACTATTTCGCCCTCGGCGAAATGCAGAACTTCATCGACCTCGACAGCCTCGTGGTCGGCAAGGCGATCGCCCAGCTGGAGGCGATCTTCGACACCTACTGGAATGCCCGGCAGGTCTGGCCCATCAAGGACATCGTGCAGGGCGACGAGGCATCGATGCGCATGGCCATGGAGATGGCCGCCAAGGCCCCGAAGATCGAACTGCCTTCGGTCGATTTCCTGGGCTACGGCACCGTCGCGGAGGAACTGGACAGCGGACGCATGGGCCTGCTCTGGGGCGAAGCCCGGGTGGTTGCCGATCCACCCACCAAGCCCGCGGCCATGACGGAGGCCGAAGCCTATGAGGGCAGCGTCACCATGAAGGTCTGGTCGATGCTCATGCGCGCGGAGGTCGACGTGCAGATGACCTCGCCCTACCTGGTGCCCGGCGTGCGCGGCATGGCCGCCTTCGCCGACCTCGGCCGGCGCAAGGTGAAGCTGACGCTGCTGACCAACTCGCTCGCCGCCAACGACGAGCCGCTCGTGCACACCGGGTATGTGCGCTACCGCGTCATGCTGCTCGAAGGCGGGGCGGACCTGTACGAGGTCAGCCCTCGGCGGGCCACGTCCCACGAGCGCCTCGGCATGTTCGGCAAGTCGATCGGTCGCCTGCATGCCAAGACCGTCGTCGTCGACAGCCGTCATCTCTTCATCGGATCCATGAACCTCGATCCCCGCTCGGCCACGCAGAATACCGAGATGGGGATTGCGATCGACAGCCCCGAGCTTGCGCGCGAGCTGATGCGGATCAACCGCATCGGCAAGCTCCAGAGCGCGTACCGGCTGCGCCTCTCGAAGGACGACGGCACGCTGGAATGGTTGACGAACGACGGCGACAAGGAAGTCGTGCTCACGCATGAACCGGAGTCGACCTGGCTGCTGCGCTTCTACAACTCGCTGATCGCACCCATCGTTCCGGAAGCGCTGCTGTAGCCGGCGGACCACCAGGCCGCCGCCGCGGCCATCAATGCCGTGAGCGCAAAGAAGGTCGCGACGATGCCGAAGGCATGCATCGCACCGGTGGCACCGGCGCGCCCGGCGGCCTCCGCGCCGCTGAAGTACACCGTGCCGAAGAACGCGACGCCGACGACCCCGGCGATCTGCGCCGTCATGGAGATCAGCCCGCTCATGTCGGAGGCATGTCGTGGCGGCACCGCGGCCGTGACGGCGCGGATGATCGCGGTGAGCCCGACGCCCGTTCCGAACCCACCGAAGCCCAGTGTCACGAAGAGCAGTGCCGCGCTCGACTGCGCCGAGAACATGCTGACGCTGACGGCGCCGTAGGCCGCCGCCAGGATGACGAATCCGAAAGGTGCGGCCTGGGGCAGCATGCGCCGCGGCAGTCGTGACAGGGCCAGCCCTCCCACACCGAAGGCCAGCACCCAGGACACCAACGCGATGCCCGACATCAGCGCGCTCTCCCCCAGTCCCTCCTGAAGGTAGAGGGCCAGCGTGAACAGCAAGGCGAAGTACGTCGACAGCGCCGCGCCGTACGCAGCAAGTCCCCAGCCGATCGTGCGCTGCGCCAGCAGGCTCAGGTTGACCAAGGGGTGCCCGCCGCGGCGTTCGATGCGTCGCTCGACGATGATGAAGGCCACGAAAGGCGCGACGCTCGCGATGAGGCTGAGCCAGGTCCATGCCGGCCAGTGGCGCGTGTGCCCCAGCATCAACGGCAACACGGCCAGCAGCACGGCAAGCGAGAGCGTGCCCATGCCCAGGAGGTCGAGGCGTTGCGGCCGCACTTCGCGATGCACCGGCAGGATCCGCCAGGCCGCCACCATGACAACCGCGCCGATGGGCAGGTTGACCAGGAAGATCGGGCGCCACCCGGAACCGAACAGGTTCGCAGCCACCAGGGCGCCGCCCAGCACCTGCCCGAGCGCGGCGCTGATCGACAGGGCGAGCGCGTAGTAGCCGATCGCCCGCGTACGTGCGGCGCCGGTGAAGTTCAGTTGGATGCCGGTCAGCACCTGCGGCACCAGCAGGGCCGCGCCGATCCCCTGCACGACCCGGGTGCCGATCAGCACGTCCGCGCGCCAGGCCAGGCCACACGCGCCGGAGGCCAGGGTGAACAGGCCCAGGCCCACCATGAACAGGCGCCGGTAGCCGTGGGTCGCGCCGAGGCGCGCACCCGTGACCAGCAGCATGGCGTAGGACAGTGTGTAGGCAGAGATGACCAGCTGCAATTCACTGTCGGATGCGCCCAGTCCCTCGCGGATCGACGGCGTCGCGACATTGACGACCGCGACATCGACGTTCGCGATGAAGACGCCCATCAGCAGCACCGTGAGCACCGATGCCGTGCGGCGCGCATCGGCTCTTTCTTGAAAGTTCATACACTCGCCTTGTTGGAAAATCCACCGGAACACCTCGGCGACTCAGCGGGCCCGCTGGGGGAGTTCCCGCAGGATCCCGGCCATGTGAAAGCGCACGCATCCGTTGCCCAGCATGGCAAGCAAGTGAAGAAGAATGCGTCCCGCAGAAAATCGGGCCAGTGTCATCGCCTTGTCCCAAAGATGCGATCACACCGCATGCATGCCCGTCGAGCCATTGGACGATGGTGTCCCCGACACGAAAGAACCATGAACACAGCGTCCGCCAGTGATGACGACACCGCCCTGCCCCACTTCGCGATCGACGTGCCCGTCATCGCGGTGATCGACGACGACATCTCCGTGCGCGAATCGCTGGAACTGCTGATCCACAGTGCGGGCTGGGAAGCCCAGACCTTCGAGTCGGTCGAGCACTTCCGCACGCGACCTTCGGCGCTCGCACCCGGTTGCCTCGTGCTCGACGTGACGCTGGCCGGCATTGCCGGGCTGGATCTGCAGGCCGTGTTCGCGTGCGAACCGGCCCGCATGCCGGTTCTCTTCATCACCGGCTACGACGAGGTTCCGGCGAGCGTGAGGGCCATGAAGCCCGGGCCGATTGAGTGCCTGACGAAGCCCTTCAGCGGAGACGCACTGTTGCACGCCATCCAGCAGGCCATGAACACGGCCTGTTGAAGTTCCCCGGGCAATGCGCCGCTCAGGCGGCCGCCGGAACGCCCGGACGCAAGGTGAACTGGAAGACGGCCCCGCGTGGGGTGTTCGGGTCGACCCACAAGCGCCCGTGGTGCGCCTCCACGATCGAGCGGCAGATCGAAAGACCCATGCCCATGCCGTCCGGCTTGGTCGTGAACAGCGGGCTGAAGATGCGTTCGACATCCTGCGTGCCGACGCCCGCGCCCGTGTCCGCCACCGACACCTTGATGCCGTCGCCCTCGTAGGGCTCGGAGCTCACTTGCAGGACCCGCGGCTCGTCCCGCGCGCTCATTGAATCGACGGCGTTCATGATGAGGTTCAGCAGCACCTGCTGGAGCTGGATGCGGTCGCCATGCACCTCCGGGAGCGATTTGCCCGGCGCGCTGTGAACCAGTATCTGGTGGCGCTGCAAGTCGCCCACCACCAGCGCCAGGGACTTCCGGATCAGCGCTTCGACATCGAGCCTTGTCCTGTGCCGCACCTCGTTCCTGAAGATCGCGCGAATGCTCTGGAGCACCGCCGCGGCCCGGTGTCCGTCGGCGACGACCCGCCTGAAGGCATCGCCGGCCTTGCCGGCATCCGGTTGCGCCCGATCCAGGAAGCGCAAGCCCGCCTCGGCGCTCGTGATCATGCCGCTCAGGGGCTGCCGCACTTCATGCGCGATCGTTGCCGCGACGGCATCGCCGGTCATGCGCCGCGCCTCGCGCTCGCGGCGCTGGGCGAGCACCGCGGCGAGCAGCTTGGCATAGAGCGTGGTGATCTCGTAGAGCAGGACGATCAGCACCAGGATGCTGGAGAGGAAGCCGAACACGCGGCCCGCATACCAGCCGACGCCGTAGATGATCTGCGCCGGGAAATAGGTCAGCGGCACTTCGAACGCATGCGCGCAGAGCACGACCATCAGCCACAGGTCGAGCATCGAGCGGCGACGCGTCCACAACACCATGATGGCCACGACGCTCAGCAACGAGACGGGTACGCCCACATAAGGCCACTGCGGGCCCAAGCGAACCGAATCGAGCCGCATGCGGGGCAACCACGGTTCGCCGGCCATGCAGATGACGGCCAGGGCGACGACGACGGCCACCGTCAGCGCAACGCTCAGCAGGATTCCGCCGCGCACGGTGCCGCCCCAGAGGCGTTTGTTGCCGTCCGCATCCTTGGTCAGGGCGTAGCCGATGACGAACATCGGAAAGCCGGCATGCCAGGAGAAATAGAGCCACGAGGTGCTTTGCAGCCCGCCCAGCAGCGCGTCGGTGGCGATGGCTCCCGGGAAGGTCAGGAACACCGCGATCACGATCAGCGCCGTGAACAGGTAGCCGCTTGCGATGACGAGGATGGCGCGCGAGCGTACGATCGAGAACTGCGAGAACAGCAGGATCGACGTGATCAGGTCGTTCACGAACATCGCCATCACATAGGCAGGGACAAAGGCCGAGATGCGCCCCAACTGGATTCCGGAAAAGGGCCCCGCAATCACCAGCAGGAAGAACGACAGCAGGGCGAGCACGACCACGCCTGCCAATCGCTTCTGTGCCGGACTGGGCGGCAGGCCCGAGAAAATGAAATCTCCACCCTCGGGCGGGCTGGCGACTTGCTTTGGCATCGTGTCGACCTTCGCAGCAGCGGCTGCGCGCGCGACGATACTCCTTTAGCACTTCGGTGCGGCGCCGTGAGATGCCGACCAACACCAAAGTCTCATGGACGTATGCACCCCGCCAGCGCATCCTTGTGACACGGCGACCGTCACGAAAGGGCCGGAATGGAAAACGGGTACTCCCGCTTCGCAGATGCGCTCCCCGGCCTGGTATGGACTGCGCTTCCCGACGGGCATGTCGATTTCCTCAACCAACGCTGGCATGCGTACACCGGCCAGCGCCACGACGTCGCACTCGGCCACGATTGGACGGCGTCCGTCCACCCCGACGACCTCGCCGAATGGATGCAGCGATGGAGTGCCATGCTGGCGGGCAAGCCATGCGAAATGGACGTGCGCTTGCGCCGGCACGACGGCGTTTTCCGGTGGTTCCAGTTTCGCGCCGCCGCATGGCGCGACGCCGGCGGCGCCATCGTCAAATGGTGCGGCGTGCTCACCGACATCGACCATGCGAAGCGTGCCGAGGAAGCGTTGGGCAAGCTCCGGTCGGAACTGGCGCAGGTCGCCCGTGTCACGAGTCTCGGCGCCTTGACCGCATCGATCGCCCACGAAGTCAACCAGCCCCTGTCGGGCATCATCACCAATGCCAGCACCTGCCTTCGGATGCTCGGCACCGACCCGCCCAACATCGACGGCGCGCGCGAAACCGCACGGCGCACGATCCGCGACGGTCATCGCGCGTCCGACGTCATCACCCGCCTGCGCGCACTCTTCGGCCGGCACAGTCCGCCGGCCGAATGGGTCGACCTGAACGAGGCGACGCGCGAGGTGATGGCGTTGTCGTCAAGCGAACTGCATCGCGAACGCGTGATTCCGAGTTCCGAGCTGGCGGACGACTTGCCTAGCGTGTCGGGCGACCGCGCGCAGTTGCAGCAGGTGATCCTGTACCTGCTGCTGAACGCCCTGGAGGCGATGCGCACCGTGGTCGATCGACCACGGCAACTGATGGTCAAGACCAACCGGGACGAAGGAGATTGCGTGCGATTGACAGTGAAGGATGCGGGGATCGGTATCGATCCGCAGAACATGGAGCGTCTCTTCGACGCGTTCTACACGACCAAGAGCGAGGGCATGGGGATCGGGCTGTCGGTGAGCCGTTCCATCATCGAAAGCCACCAGGGCCGGCTGTGGGCCGCTGCCAATGACGGCCCGGGTGCTTCCTTCGCGTTCTCCATCCCGACTCATCCCGAAAGCGCCGCGCGCTTCCAAGGTTCGGCCGCGATCCGCATGGACATGGCCATGGACGCGCCGCGACAACGCGCGGGGGCCTCGCAATGAAGGTGCTGCCCGCGCTCGTCTCCATCGTCGACGACGACGAATCCGTGCGCGAGTCGCTGCCGGATCTGCTCAAGGAGTTCGGCTATGCGGTCGAGGCCTTTGCGTCGGCGGAAGCCTTCCTTGCGTCCGATTGCATCGGCCGGACGCAGTGCCTGATCCTCGACATCGCGATGCCCGGCATGTCGGGCCCGGAACTCCAGAGGGAACTGAAAGGCCGAGGCCAGTCCGTACCGATCGTCTTCATCACCGCGCACGCGGATGAGGCGATCCGTCCGCTGATGCTCGAGCAAGGCGCCGTGGAATGCCTGTTCAAGCCGTTCAGCGAAAGTGCCCTGCTGGGCGCGCTCCACACCGCCTTGCGGACGCCCTGAAACTTGTTCCAGAAAGCGCATGATCCGTAATCGATGCGTCCATCCCATGACACACACCACGCCTCTTGTCTTCATCGTCGATGACGATGTCTCGGTACGCGAATCACTGGAGTCCCTGATCGCCCACGCGGGCTGGCAGCCGGAGACCTTCGCGTCGGCGCAGGCGTTCCTGGCGCGCGACAGGTCGACATCGCCGTGCTGCCTGATCCTGGACGTCGGCCTGCCGGACCTGAACGGCCTCGACCTTCAGAAACTGATAGGCATCGACCGCGCCGACATGCCGATCATCTTCATCACCGGCTACGGCAGCGTGCCCATGACGGTGCAGGCCATGAAGGCCGGCGCCGTGGAGTTCCTGACCAAGCCCTTCGATGACGGCGTGCTGCTGGCCGCCATCGGCAACGCCATCGAGGGCAGCCGCGCGGCGCTGGCACAGACTGAACGACTGCGATCGCTGCGGGCTGCCCATGCATCACTGAGCCGCCGCGAGCGGGAGGTGATGGAACTCGTGGTCTCCGGCCTCCTGAACAAGCAGGTGGGCGGTGAGCTGGGCATCAGCGAGATCACGGTGAAGGCGCACCGCGGCCGGGTCATGCAGAAGATGAACGCCGGCTCGCTGCCAGACCTCGTGAACATGGCCGCGCGGCTCGGCCTGCGCGCGCCGCAAAGCCACTGAGGCCGCTGAGGCTGCCGAGGCCGCGGACACCGGCCTCGACGTTGCGTCAGTGCGCTGGTGGCCAGCTTCCCACGGCCTCTGCCGGCTGGCTGGCGGACAGGGCCGCCGTCACCGCCCCTGCCGCGGGTGCGACACCCGCTGGCTCTGCCGAATCGAGGAAGCTTCGCGCGTGCGCGAGAAAGCGCTCCGGATACTGGTACTGCGAGCCGTGGCCGGCATCGGGATAGATGATGAGTTGCGCGTTGGGGATCGCCTGCGCGAGGTGCCACGAGTTGATCGTCGGCACCATGATGTCGTTGCTGCCGTTCACCACCAGCGTGGGCTGGCCGATCTGCCGCAGATCTGCGAACAGCACGCCCCTGGCCTGCCCCCAATCCGTCAGCGCGCTGAGTTGCGCAAGCATGGCCTCCTGCGAACTCGGTGGATCGACATCCTCCGTGCGTTGCTGGCGGCGGTCCCAGAACGCGCGCCCGGCCGCCTGGCTTTCCGCCGAGGGCGAGAAGAACAGCAGCAGGAAGTCGTCGATGGTCGGCACGTCATGCGTGGCGGCGGGCCCCACGCGCGCGTCCGATCCGGGCACGCCGCCGCGCGGGCCGGTGCCCGCGAGGATCAGGCGGCGCACCAGCTTCGGGTGGGCGAGCGTGAGCGCCTGGGCAACGAAGCCGCCGATGGAGAAGCCCAGCAGGTCGATCGTCTGGAGGCCCATGGCCGCGACGAAGGTGGCGACGTGCTCCGCCATGGCCTCGAAGGTCTGGGGCGTCTTGCCGCCAGACGCGGCGACGCCCGCGTTGTCGAAGAGGATCACCGGCCTGTCGCGGCCCAGGCCATTCGTCAGCAGTGGATCCCAGTGATCCATGCCGCCCCGGAAGTGCTGGAGGAAGATCAGCGGAACTCCCGTGGTGGCGCCAAACCGGCGGTAGGCAAAGCGGATGCCGCCGGCCTCGATGAACTGCGTGGGGACGTCGACGTGTGTGTGAATGGTCATGGGTTCTCCTGTGGAAAAGAAAAGCGGATGCCTGCGCCGTGGCACCGGCTACCGCAGGTGCAGGCCGAAGAAGTCGGAGGTCCGGCGATTGGCCAGCGCGGTGGCGGCTGCGTCGCTCGCGCCGACGACGCGCGACGCCACAAGGCGAAGGCGATGGGTGAAAGCACGCACGAATCCGGTCCTCGCCGGCCGTGCCGCGCGCGCTGGGGCGACCGGCAGCGGCGAGGCAGCTACGGCCTCGATCCCGCCGTCTCGCGCCATCATCAACGCCCGCGCAGACCGGGCCAAGTCATCCAGCATGGCAGCGGCCGCCAGGTCCAGGTGCGGAAAGTCCTCGAAGGTCTTCCCCTGCTGCCAGATGCCAACAACTTCGCTCCGGCTGACATGGACCGCGCGGGTCACGGGTGCCATCTGCAGTGCGAGCGCCACGTTCCGCAACGGATCACTGTCGGCATCGCCCGCGTGCCTTCCGTAGCCGACGAACGCGATCGGCTTGTCTGCGAATGCGCCGAGTCGCGCTTCCGCGTCTGTCGGAGCACCCGGGCTGCGCTTCGGGTCTTCCTCGGACGCCACGACGATGAAGCCGTCGAGGCGGTCGAGCACGGCCATCCAGCGCTGGGCGACAGAGCCCTCGTCGTGGCGCGACGCAGGCAGCACAGGCGCCCCGAAGAAAGGCAGAGGATGGCGGCCAAGGTCGATGAGTTCGATCCTCATGTCAGACCGCTGCTCGGCCACGCGGTAGATCCAGTGCGCTGGCACCTCGCCAAAGCGTCCGCCCTGGCCAGAAGAGCCCACGATGACGCCGATCAGGGGATTGTTCATTCGGACCCTTCAGAAAAATGGGAGCTCGATCCGCGGGGCAAGGCCTCGGCGACGGGTCGAGCAGCTCGCCCGACATGGAACCGATCAAACCAGAGCCGTTGCGCCCGATCCATTGGACGTTGGTGTCGCCTACACCTTCGTATCACGCGCCCGGAACCGACTCGGCATGAAACGTAGTGTGTGGACTTCGTCGTGCCGATACATGCGCGTACGAACAACGTGATGCCAGCCCGGCCCGCACACGAAGATGCGATCGTTCCCGTAATCGCCTCTATCCGACCAGGAGTTCACATGACATTTCGCGCCAGCGCCCTCTTCGTCGCCGTTGCTCTCGCAGCTTCGTTGGCTGCCCTCAGCCTGGCGGCCCTGCCGCGCGGCGGCGATACGCCAGTGGCCGACCAGCAGCAAGCCCCCGCCCTCCAGGGCATCGGCACCTGGCTCAATTCGCCACCACTGAAGCTCGATGAACTGCACGGCAAGGTCGTGCTCGTCGACTTCTGGACCTACACCTGCATCAACTGCCTGAACCACCTGCCCTCCATCAAGGATTGGCATGCGAAGTACAAGGACCAGGGCCTCGTCGTGATCGGTGTTCACACGCCCGAGTTCGCCTACGAGAAGTCGACGAAGAACGTGCAGGCCGCCATCGAGAAGCTCGGCATCCGGCACGCCGTGGCGCAAGACAACGACTACGCCACGTGGAAGGCCTTCGGCAACCAGTTCTGGCCCGCGGTCTACCTGATCGACAAGCAGGGGCGCGTCGTTTACTCGCACTTCGGCGAGGGCAGCTACGAGACCACCGAGAAGAAGATCCAGGCCCTGCTGGCAGAACCCGCCGCGGCGGGGTCTTGAGCGACCATGAGAAGCCTCTGGTTCGCGCTGCTGTTCCTGGCCGGCGGAATCTCGCACGAGTTGCGCAATCCCGTCCGTTGCCAGTGCATCGCATCGCGCCACATCGCCGGTGGGAAGCGACGCGACGCCCCTGTTGCGTGAGGCTCAGTCGCGTGCCTCGACCGTCGAGGCGAAGACATAGCCTTCGCTGCGCACCGTCTTGATGTAGCGCGGCTCGCGTGCATCGTCGCGAAGGCGTTGCCGCAGGCGACTCACCAGCAGGTCGATGGACCGCTCGAAGAGTTCGGCCTCGCGGCCCTGCGTGAGGTTGAGCAGCTGGTCGCGGCTGAGCACCACCTGCGGATGGTCGAGGAAGGTGCGCAGCAACCTGTACTCCGCGCCGCTGAGCGCGACCATCGTGCCGGTGTCATCGAGCAGGTGGCGTGCAGAGGTATCGACGCGCCATGGCCCGAAGCCCAGCACCTGCGCCGACTCGGTCGAATGCATGTTCGGCGGCAGCATGCGCGTGCGGCGCATCACGGCCCGGATGCGTGCCAGCAGTTCGCGCGCCGAGAAGGGCTTGGCCAGGTAGTCGTCGGCGCCCATCTCCAGGCCCAGGATGCGGTCGGCCTCCTCGCTTCGCGCCGTCAGCATCAGGATGGGTGTGGTCTTGTACTTGCCGGTGCGCAGGTCGCGGCACAGCGTGAGCCCGTCTTCGCCAGGCAGCATGAGGTCCAGGATGATGAGGTCGAAAGGGCCCGACGACTCGAGCGCCGCACGCATGTGCCGGCCGGTGGGTACCGCGGCCACGCGCAAGCCGTTCTTGACCAGGTAGGTGGTGAGCAGTTCGCGGATCTCGCGATCGTCGTCGACGATGAGCACGTGATCGGCAGGACGTGTGTTCATGGCCCGCAATGTAGCCCTCCGGCGCGGAATCGTCCCGGGCTTTGTATGCCCAGGTATCCGGCGCCCTGCCCCGAGACACTCTGATGCGAACACCGGCTGCGGCGCGATCGCCGAATGACCGGCCGAATCGCCGGCCGAATGAAATTTACTGTCGGGAAAGCGCCCCCGGATACACAGGCATACGGTGAGCGGGCCGCAGGGTGTCCCGGCGGCCAAGAATCCGCGCGTCAGTTTCTTTCATTCCCCATTCAAGGATTCAACATGACGCAAGCAACCATGGCGCAGGTCCAAAAGAAGGTTCTCTACACCGCCCACGAACACACCACCGGTGGACGCGACGGCGGCGCATCGCGCAGCTCCGACGGCCGTCTCGACATCAAGTTCTCGGTGCCGGGAACGCCCGGCACCGGCACCAACCCGGAGCAGCTTCTGGCAGCAGGCTGGTCGGCCTGCTTCATCGGTGCGATGGGGCTCGCGGCCCGCAAGATGAAGGTCGCGATGCCGGCCGAGGCGGCCGTCGATGCCGAAGTCGACCTGGTCCTGACCGGCGATGCCTATTCGCTGCAAGCCCGCCTCAACGTGAGCCTGCCGGGCATCGAGCCCGGCATCGCCCGCGCCATCGCCGACGCCGCGCACCAGACCTGCCCCTACTCCAAGGCGACGCGCGGCAACATCGACGTGACGATCAACGTCGTCTGAGTCAGCATCGCGGAAACTAACGGCCCGCTCGTGCGAACGGGCGGGCCGTTGTGCCTCGGAAGCCGGGCATGGGTAATGTTCTATTTCACGCTGTCGCCCGAACACATTGGGATACACGAGGCGCCCTCGAACGAGCGCAGGGGCCTATAAACGGGCCATGACCCGGTCAACCTCACGCGCTCCAGCCAGTGGCCCCGAGACCGGCGTGACACCCGAGGGGCGGAGTCGCCTGGTGCCGCGCTCGCTGTTCGCACGCGTGATGCTGATCATGGTGGCGGGTTTGGCGCTTGCGCAGCTCCTGACCTTCGCCTCGATCCGCTACGAGCGCGGCAATGCGATGCGCGAGCTGATGATGAGCGGCATCGAGCTGGACATCGCCAGTTCCATCGCCATCCTCGACCGGCTCCCGGCCGATGAGCGCCGGTCCTGGCTGGGACGGTTGGAGCGCCGGAACTACAAGTTCATCCTGGGCGGTGACGACGTGGCAGGCCCGGCCCCGGAGACAGCTTCGTCGCAGGAATTCGCAACAGCCATCGCCACGGCGCTGAAGCCGTTCACCGTCGTGCACGTCGCGCAGACCGGTGATGGTCAGGACAGCCTTCGCATGCAGGTCAGGCTGGGCGACGGCAGTCCGGTGACGGTCGACGCGCGGCGCGTGCCGATGCCGGTGTCCGACTGGGTGATGTGGATGCTGTGGGTCCAACTGGCCGTGCTCGCGGCCTGCGGCTGGTTCGCGGTGCGCCTCGTCACCCGCCCTCTCGCCCGGCTCGCCTCGGCGGCCGACGAACTGGGCCCGGACCTGAAGCCGAGGATGCTCGTCGAGGAAGGGCCGACCGAAGTGGCGCACGCGGCGCGCGCCTTCAACGCGATGCAGCGCCGGATCGCGGGCTACATGTCTGAGCGCGTCGAGATCCTGGCTGCGATCTCGCACGACTTGCAGACCCCGATCACGCGGATGCGCCTGCGCACCGACCTGATGGACAACGAGAAGGACCAGGTCAAGTTCAGGCAGGACCTCGACGCCATGAATGCACTGGTGCGGGAAGGCATGACCTATGCGCGCACGCTGCACGGGACGAAGGAGCCCCCCTGCCGCATCGATGCCGATGCGCTGCTGGAGAGCATGGTGGCGGACTACGAGGACGCCGGCCAGCAGGTGCAGCTCGAAGGCCAGATCGGCGAGCCCGTCGTGACGCGCCCCAATGCCCTGCGCAGGATCCTGGCGAACCTGATCGACAACGCGTTGAAGTTCGGCAGCGAGGTGCGCGTTCTCGTGCACTACGCCGGGGACCAGCTCACGGTGGCGGTGATCGACAACGGGCCCGGCATCCCGCCCGAGCACCTGGCGTCGGTGCTCAAGCCCTTCTACCGTGTCGAAGGCTCGCGCAACCGCAGCACCGGCGGCACGGGCCTGGGCCTCGCCATCGCGCACCAGCTTGCCAACGCCATGGGGGCCGAGTTGACGCTGAGCAATCGCGACGAAGGCGGCCTGCAGGCGCGGCTGAGCGTGAGCACGCGCGCCGACGCGCAAGGCTGAGCCGCAGGCGGCAGTCCCGACTGCCGGCGCCTGTCCCGCGGGCACCCTTTTGTATGGCCACGTGTCTGGCCGCGATGTGCGTACACGGCGATGCAAGAACGCCTGTCCATGACACACGCGGGATACAGCATCGGACTTCAATGGCCCTTCGACACACACCCATGCTTGCGAAGGACCCCATGACACATGACATCAACCAGCAGCGCCGCAGCTTTCTCGGTGCAGCCATGGCGACGGCCGCCGTGGCGAACCTCGGCGTCGCAGGCACCAGCCATGCGCAGACGCTCGCGGGCCCGCTGAAGCGACTCGAGCCGCTGCGGCATGTCGACGCCGGCGTGCTCGACATCGCGTACTACGAGGCCGGCCCCGCGGACGGACCGGTGGCGATGCTGATGCATGGCTATCCCTACGACATCCATTCCTACGTCGACGTGGCACCCGATCTCGCGGCGCGCGGTTGCAGGGTGATCGTGCCGTACCTGCGCGGCTACTCGCCGACGCGCTTTCTCGACGGCGCAACACCGCGATCGGGCGAGCAGGCCGCATTGGGCGCGGACCTGATCGCGTTGATGGACGCATTGAAGATCCGCACCGCCGTCGTCGCCGGCTACGACTGGGGCGGGCGCGCCGCCTGCGTGGCAGCCGCGCTGTGGCCGGCGCGCGTGACGGGGCTGGTCTGCGTCAACAGCTACCTGATCCAGAACATCGCCCGGGCCATGGTGCCCACCTCGCCCGCGGGCGAGAAGGCGATCTGGTACCAGTACTACTTCCACAATGAACGCGGCGTGGCAGGCCTCACCGCCAACCGGCGCGAACTGACCCGGCTGCTGTGGAAGGACTGGTCGCCGAACTGGAACTTCGACGACGCCACCTTCGAGCGCGCCGCCGTCTCCTTCGACAACCCGGACTTCGTGCCGGTCGTCATCCACAACTACCGGCACCGCTTCGGACTGGTCGACGGCGACCCGGCCTATGCCGGGCTCCAGAAGCGCCTGGCCGCGCAACCCGTGATCAGCGTACCTGCCATCACGCTGGATGGCGGTGGCGATGGCGTCATCGCGGCCACGGATGGCAAGGGCTCCGCGCACCTCTTCAGCGGGCCGCGCTCGCACCGCATCGTGCCCAGGGTCGGACACAACCTGCCGCAGGAAGCTCCCAAGGCGTTTGCCGACGCCGTCTGGGAGCTCGCGTCAGCGAAGCAACCCGCCTGATCTACCCACACCGGAGCAATTCCATGAACCCAACGAACAGACTCACCACCGAATCCGGTGCCCCCGTCGAGGACAACCAGCGCTCCCAGACCGCCGGCGCGGATGGCCCGGTGCTGATGCAGGACCACCACCTGATCGAGAAGCTCGCGCGCTTCGATCGCGAACGCATCCCCGAGCGCGTAGTGCATGCCCGGGGCTCGGGCGCCTTCGGCAGCTTCGAGGTGACGGCCGATGTGTCGAAATGGACCCGGGCGAAGTTCCTCGGGCAGGTCGGCAAGAAGACCGAGGTGCTGATCCGCTTCTCGACGGTGGCCCTTGAACTGGGCTCGGCCGACACGGTGCGCGACCCGCGTGGCTTCGCGCTCAAGTTCTATACCGAGGAAGGCAACTACGACCTGGTCGGCAACAACACGCCGATCTTCTTCATCCGCGATGCCATCAAGTTCCCGGACTTCATCCACTCGCAGAAGCGCGATCCCTGGAGCCACGTGCAGGAGCCCGACAACGCCTGGGACTTCTTCTCGCACTCGCCCGAGGCGACGCACCAGTTCACCTGGCTGTTCGGCGACCGTGGGATTCCTCGAAGCTACCGCCACATGGACGGCTTCGGCTCGCACACCTTCCAGTGGGTCAACGCCGGGGGCGAGGCCTTCTGGATCAAGTACCACTTCAAGACCCGGCAAGGGATCGAATGCTTCACGGCGGAAGAGGCCCAGCGCGTGGGTGGCGAGAACCCGAATCACCATCATCTCGACCTGCTGCATTCGATCGAGCGCGGCGAGTTCCCGAAGTGGACGTTGCAGGTGCAGGTGATGCCGGTGGCCGAGGCGCAGCACTACCGCTTCAACCCCTTCGACGTGACCAAGGTGTGGTCGCACAAAGACTATCCGAAGATCGACGTCGGCGTGCTGACGCTCAACCGCAACCCCGGCAACTACTTTGCCGAGATCGAGCAGGCCGCGTTCAACCCGGCCAACTTCGTGCCGGGCATCGGACCCTCGCCGGACAAGATGCTGCAAGGGCGCCTGTTCAGCTACGGCGACACGCAGCGCTATCGCCTCGGCGTCAACCACACCCAACTGCCGGTGAATTGCCCGCACGCCACGCGGGCCTCCAACTACGGCCGCGATGGCGCCATGCGCCACGACAACGGCGGACGCGGCCCGAACTATGAGCCGAACAGCTTCGGCGACGCACCGAAGCAGAACAACCAGCCCCTGTATGCCCCGCTCGAGATCCACGGCTGGACCGGCAGCCATGCGTGGACGAAGCATCCCGACGACAACGACTTCGTGCAGGCCGGCGATCTCTACCGCCTGATGGACGAGCCGGCGAAGCGGCGTCTCGTCCGCAGCATCGCCAGTGGGCTCGGCGCGGTGACGCGGCAGGAGATCATCGACCGGGCCATCGGCCACTTCCGCCAGGCCGACGCCGACTTCGGCGCGCGGGTCGAGACGGCCGTGAAGGCGGTCCAGGCCAGGCTGAGGGGCGAAGAAGTCTCGGTGCAGGTCGGCGCGTCAACGCACGCCGATGCACTGGGCTGAGGCATCCCGGGGGCGTTTTGTATTCCCGTGTATCTGCGGCAGCCAAGGTACACGCCCATACCAAAACGCCCCTTCGCCGACACATGCCGAATACATGCGAAGCATCCAATGAGCCACATCGCTCGACACGCACCAAGGAACGCCATGTCCAACCCAATCAACCACCAGCGCCGCTTCTTCCTGGGCAGCGCAGTCGCCGGCATCGCCACGGCAGAGCTGGGCTTCATCGGCTCGGCCCATGCCCAGACGCTATCTCCTGCAACGCCCGCCGCTGCACCCGCCGGCGCGCCGCAGAAGCTCGGGCCGATCAGGCAGATCAAGGCCGGTGAACTGGATGTCGGCTACTACGAAGCCGGCCCCGCGAACGGCATCCCGGTGCTGCTGATGCACGGCTACCCCTACGACATCCACAGCTACGCGGACGTCGCCCCGCTGCTTGCAGCGCGCGGCTGCCGCGTGATCGTGCCGCACCTGCGCGGCCATGGCAGCACGCGCTTTCTTGACAGCGCCAACCCGCGCTCCGCGCAGCAATCCGCCGTGGCCCTGGACCAGATCGCATTGCTGGACGCCCTCAAGATCGACCGCGCCGTGATGGTGGGCTACGACTGGGGTGCGCGCACGGCCTGCATCATCGCGGCGCTGTGGCCCGAGCGCTGCCTGGGGCTGCTGTCGGTCGGCGGCTACATCATGACCAACCTGCCGGCCAACAGGATGCCGCTGCCGGCCAAGGCCGAGCACGAGTGGTGGTACCAGTTCTACTTCGCCACAGAGCGCGGCCGCGCCGGGCTCGAGGCCAACCGCAAGGACATCGCGCGCATTCTCTGGACGACGAATTCGCCGAAGTGGAACTTCGACGAGGCGACCTTCCAGCGCAGCGCGGCGTCCTTCGACAACCCCGACTACGTGGCGATCGTGATCCACAACTACCGCTGGCGCCTCGGCCTGGCGGACGGCTTCCCGAAGTATGCGGAATGGGAGAAGCAACTGGCCACGCTGCCCGTGATCTCCGTGCCCACGATCACGATGGATGGCGACTCCAACGGCATCGTGCCACCCTCCGACGGCAAGGCACAGGCGGCGAAGTTCAGCGGCCCGCGCACGCACCAGGTCGTCCAGGCGGGCCACAACGTCCCGCAGGAAACGCCGCAAGTCTTTGCCGATGCGGTGTGGTCGCTGGCATCGGCGCGCCACTGAGCGGGCACGCCATGTTCATCCTGGTTGCTGCCTACCTGGGCGGGGTGCTCACCATCCTCAGCCCCTGCGTCCTGCCTGTGCTGCCTTTCGTGTTCGCGCGCGCCGACCGTCCCTTCCGCTCGCATGGCCTGCCCTTGCTGCTGGGCATGGCGGTGGCGTTCGCAGGCATCGCGACGCTGGCCGCCGTCGGCGGCGGATGGGTGGTGGAGCTGAACCAGTACGGGCGCTACGCCGCCATCGGCCTGCTGGCGGTGTTCGGTGTCACGCTGCTTTCTCCCTCGCTGGCGGACCGCTGGAGCCAGCCCTTGGTGGCCTTCGGCTACCGGCTTTCCGAGCCGCGCGCCGATGCGGCGTCGGCGCGCCCGTCCTTGCTGTCGCCGCTGCTGCTGGGCGTCGGCACCGGCATGCTGTGGGCGCCCTGCGCCGGTCCGATCCTCGGCTTGATCCTGACCAGCGCGGCACTCAATGGCGCCAGCGTCGGCACCTCGTTGCTGCTGCTCGTCTACGCGGCAGGCGCCTGTACCTCGCTGGCGGCCGCGCTGCTGTTCGGCGGACGGGTTTTCTCGCTGATGAAGGGAACGCTGGCGACGGGCGCCATGGTCCGGCGTGGCGCCGGCGCCGCCGTCCTCGTCGGCGTGGGGGCCATCGCGCTCGGCTTCGACACCGACGTGCTGAGCCGGATCTCCTTTGGCTCCACGACGCGCTTCGAGAAATCATTGGTGGAAAGGATCGAAATGCGCCGGCCTCCAGCGCCCTCCCCCAGCTCTGTCGCTCGCCCAGACAGGGCGGGGTTCGTCCTCACCGCGGCAACCACCGACCGCATGCCCCAGCGCACGCTGCCGCCGGAAGGCGCCTTTCCATCGCTCGCCGGCGCGACCGAATGGCTCAATTCGGCACCGCTGACAGCCGAAGCGTTGCGCGGCAAGGTGGTGCTGGTCGATTTCTGGACCTACTCGTGTATCAACTGCCTGCGCACCGTCCCGTACCTTCGCGCCTGGGCCGAGAAGTACAAGAACGCGGGCCTCGTGATCGTCGGCGTGCACACGCCCGAGTTCGCCTTCGAGAAACGCAGGTCGAACGTGGTCAACGCCACGAAGGACCTGGGCATCGGCTTTCCCGTGGCCATCGACAACGACTTCGCGGTGTGGCGCGCGTTCAGGAACCGGGCATGGCCTGCGTTCTACTTCATCGACGCGAAGGGGCAGATCCGCCATCACCAGTTCGGCGAGAACCAGTACGAGGAGGCGGAAGAAGTCATCCAGCAATTGCTGGCCGAGGCCGGCCAGGCGAGCGTGCCGTCGAAGCTGGTCGCGCCGCAGGGCGTGGGCACGCAGGCCGCGGCCGATGCTGCGCCGCCGCTGTCGCAAGAGAGCTACCTCGGTCACGAGCGCGCGCACAACTTCGCCTCGCCGGGCGGGATCGTGCGGGACCGCGCCAACGCCTACCAGCTCGCCACGTCGCTGCGCACCGACCAGTGGTCGCTCGGCGGGGACTGGACGGTGGAAGGCGAGCGCGCAGTCGTCGGCAGCGCGAACGGCCGCATCGCCTATCGCTTTCAGGCTCGCGACCTGCACTTGGTGCTGGGACCGTCGGCGGACGGCAAGCCTGTGCGCTTCAGGGTGCGCATCGACGGCAAGGCGCCGCTTGCCGACCACGGCTACGACACCGACGCCGAGGGCAACGGCACGATCGACGCGCAGCGTCTCTACCAGCTGGTGCGCCAGGTGGCGAGCAGGAAGAGCAGGCTGTTCGAGATCGAGTTCCTGGACCCCGGCGCGCAGGCCTACGCTTTCACGTTCGGGTAACAGGCAGTTGAGGGAGCGCAGCGGCTCGATCGAGGCACTTCGCGTCTCAAGGGACGGACACGGGATTGACGTGCGAGAAGGTCGATCCTGGACCATCGTTTGGTTCAGCCCAGAGGCGCCCGCGATGGCTGTCGATGATGGACCGGCTGACCGAAAGGCCCATTCCCATGCCGCCTGGCTTCGTGCCGCCCAGGCGGACCACGCGATCGAACGCCGCGAGCAGGACATTGATCTCGGCCTCGCGACGATACAGCTTCTCGGGAACGATGAGGGAGTCCGAAACGTCGCGGTGGCCCGGAGTGAAGTTGTCGACATCACGATGCGCCTCACAAGCGGCCAGGCAGCTTCGCAGATCCGCCTCGACACCCCTGGCGGTCTGATAGCGATCCTCCAGGTCCTTGGCAAGCAACTTCAGGATGATCATGTCGACCGCATCGGGAAGACTCGCCATCCTGGAACTCGGCGCCGGCGGCTGACGGGCGACGTGGCAATGGGTCCATCGGATTGGACGCGTCCATCGAGCGATTCATCCACCCGGTTTGCTCCGGCGCCATGTACGCAAAGGTGTCGGCGATGACTTCGGGCGGCTCGGGCGCCTGCCGTGCGCGACGCAAGCGCGATGCGATAGCGAACCCCATCGGGCGTACATCGCCGGCAAGCACGTTGGCGGGTTTGACATCCTTGTGGACCAGCCCCGCCCGTGAGCCAGGCCGATCGATCTTGCCAGCCCGCAGGCAAGCTCCAGTTCGCGCTTCTGCCCGAGTGGTCGGTCTCTCGCCCGCTCAAGGATGACGTCCAGTGGCTCGCCGCCAAAGTCTTCAAGCCACAGCATATCAACACGGCGCAGACCGATGGCTGGGCGCCAATAGTGGGACCGGCCGCAGAGGACAGCGCAACGGCCAGCGCGTTCCAGCCGATGGCGGCGCCGAGTTGTTGCCGCGGAACGACGGAGCGCAACAGCGCAACGCCAAGCGCCATGACCGCAGCTGAAGGTCTGATCATGGTGTGCCGAAAGTCCAGACGCCGTCCTTCTCGACGTACCGTTTCACCCGGTGCTCGTCCTTGTCTTCCTTCTTGAGGTCGCGCTCGGTGAAGCGGAACAGAAGCGCCGGCCCCTTCATGCACCGCGTGTCATGAATATCTCCGGGCAGATAGACCTGGACCTGCCCGGGTCGCATCACGGTGGAGTCCCGCTTCACCAGTCCAACACTGCCGTCGGTGTTCTCGACCCGCGCATAGGTCCTCATCTCGATTTCGCCTTGCTGGATGGCGTAGATGACCCAGGCTCGGCCATGGTCATGAGGTGGCCTGTGGAGGCCGGCGTACTCCGAATGCGCCAGGAGTACGAACCCGTGTGCCGGATCGCGATAGACCTCCTTGTTCGCCGGCGCTTCGCGGTGCAATGCAGCCAACCAATCTTCCGTCGCGGGTGCCCGGAGAAGGTCCGCGAGGTGGCGTTGGCAACCGGCGACCACCGTGTCGCCCAGCGGTCCCCAGACCGACCTGATTCCCTGCATCGATGCGTCGAGCGTATTGCTGGCCATGATTTCTTCCTTTGAGTTGCGCTTGGACGACCTCCGTTCAAGCAGTGCCCCAACGATAGGATTTCGCCCCGAATTGCGGAAGGCGCAGCAGTTGCAACATATTCGTGCGTCAAACGCCATGTCAGCCCGAACGTGCTAATTTCCGATTCCGACTTGATCGCCAGCGTTCCCTCTAGCGCCACACCAAAGGCTTGCGTGCCGGGCTGCACAGCTTCCAGTTGCCGATGCCGGCGCCGGAGATCACCGTCTCGTTGCTCTGGCATCCGAGGATGGATGGGGACCTTGCGCACCGCTGGCTGCGCCGTTGCGTTCGGGATGTCTGCTCGGACCGCCCTGCCTCCGCTGTGAGTTGAGGGGTGCTGAGGCAGCCGCGGTGTCATAGCGCACGGTGGCTGCCAGCGAAAGCGATCGGCGGATGCGCATCGCGCTTCTCACATGCACTTGACGCCGGTTTCCTGGCGCTCCGTCTCATGGCGGTGGCAGGGAGGATGTCGCGCCACGACGATGGCGATTCCGACAACCGCACCCCCGTGCAACTTCCTTCGAGGATCCCGCTCATGCGCATCAGACAACGTGCCTTGCCCCTGGCCCTTGGTCTGTTCCTATCGGTCAACGTCCTGGCAGGCCAGGCCGGGTTCCGGACCGTCAGCGTTCCCGGTCTGCCCGCGGACCCCGAACCTGTCCCTGTCGCCTTGTTCTACCCCACGCAGTCGCCCGAGCGAACCATCGCGATGGGGCCGTTCACGGTCCATGCCGCCATGGGCGGTGTGCCTGAAGCGCAAGTGAAGGGCTTGATCGTCCTGAGCCACGGGCACGGGGGGTCCGAGCTGGGACACGCCAGCCTGGCTGAAGCGCTGGCGCGCGACGGCTTTTTGGTTGCCGCGCTGCGCCATCCCGGCGACAACTGGCAAGACCAATCGCTGCTCGCGAATGGCCCGGCTCGCTACTTCAGTGCGCGCCCGCAACAGGCTTCGCGTGTGATCGATGCGCTGCTGCAGGACCCCGCCTGGAAGGACCGCATCGCGCGCGACGCCAAGGGACCACGCGTCGGCGCGGTCGGGCATTCGGCGGGTGGCTACACGGTATTGGCGCTGGCCGGGGGCCGGCCCGAACTGCAACGGCTCGCCACGCATTGCTCGGACAACCGTGCTGCCGATCCGATCCTCTGCAGCGTAGCGCCCACGGGGGAGCCAGCAGTGACCCCGAGTGGGCAACTGGATCAAGCGGTCCCGGCGCTGGCGGACAGCCGCGTTCGCGCTGTCGTCGCACTGGCGCCGCTGGGCGCCGTCTTTTCGGCGCGATCGCTCGCCTCGATCCAGATTCCGACCTTGGTCTACGAAGCCGAACTGGACCGCTATCTCGTCCCACGCTTTCATGCGGAGTGGATCGCGCAGAACGTGTCCGGGGTCGAACTGCACCGCGTCTCCAATGCATGGCATTGGGCATTCATGGACATCCCCGCCATGCCCATCTCGACGCCCGATGGCGACATCGGCGCCGATCCACCGGGCTTTGATCGGCCAGCGTTCCTGAAACAGTTGGGCAAGGAGCTCCCGGCTTACTTCGACAAGATCTTTGAACTCAGCCCGGGATGACCGGAGCGCGCGCCTTGACGCCGAGGGGGCAAGCCATATGCGTGGCAAAGCACGAGCATCCCGCCCTCCGTATCCTGGCCGACGCGCCCGGCGCGCCGGCCCTCGCGAATACTCGCCAGGCTCTTCAGCCCCAGACGCTCGCGGCTTGCGCGTCCAGCGCCGCAAGGATGGCGCCCGTGTGCTCGCCCCGCTGCGGCAGCGGACGTGGCGTGACAGCCTGGCCATCGAAGCGCGGGGCCGGCCGCGTCTGCAGCAGTCCGTCGCGCTCGAAGTAGATGTCGCGCGCGGCCATGTGCGGGTGCGCAGCGGCCTCGGGCGGGCTCAGGACCGGGCCGAAACAGACGTCGGTTCCCTCCAGCAGCGCCGACCATTCGTCGCGCGTGCGGCTCGCGAACAGCTCGGTGAAATGCGCCTGCATCTCGCCCCATCGCGCGCGGTCCCACTGCTTGCCGGCGAAGCGCGGATCGTCCCGCAGGCCGAGCTTTTCCAGCAGCAACGCATAGAACTGCGGCTCGAGCGAACCCAGCGTGATGAAGTGGCCGTCGGCACAACGGTAGGTCGCGAAGAAGTGCGAGCGCTCGTGCATGTTCTCGCCGCGCGGGCCGGTCACCAGGCCCTTCTGCCGCGACGCGAGGATGAGCTGCATCATGTGCGCCGAGCCGTCGACGATCGAGGCATCGACCACCGTGCCCTGCCCCGTCTCGCGTGCCTTCAGGATGCCGGCCAGCAGGCCGACCGCCAGGTACAACGCGCCGCCTCCGATATCGCCGATCAGCGTGATGGCCGATTGCGGCGGCTCGGCCGGCGTGCCGTTGTAGTAGAGCGCGCCCGAGGTCGCGATGTAGTTGTTGTCGTGCCCCGCGGCCTGCGCCAGCGGGCCGGTCTGGCCCCAGCCGGTCATGCGGCCGTAGACCAGGCGCGGGTTGCGCGCCGCGCATTCCGCAGGGCCCAGGCCCAGGCGCTCCATCACGCCGGGGCGCATGCCTTCGATCAGTGCGTCGGCGTCCTCGATCAGCTTCAGCACCAGTTCGCGGCCTTCCGGCGTCTTGAGATCCGCGACGATGGAACGCTTGCCGCGGTTGAGCAGGCTGGACGGCGCGCCGGCAGCGGCCTCGCGCTCGACCGCGATGACATCGGCACCCAGGTCCGCAAGGTGCATGGCGCAGAACGGCCCGGGGCCGATGCCACAGATTTCGACGATCCTGATTCCTGAAAGCATGCGAGTTCCTGTTGTCAATTGGTTCGATTGAGCGCGTGCGGCCGAAGCGATCGCGTGTCGGGTCGGCAGGTGTAGAAAGCCTCGTCTCGCTGCGACGGCGTCCCCACGGGCTGGCTGGATACTCCAGCGCGTCGCGTCGACTGCGAGGCACGCGCCTCGGCGGCGGCACGCACTTCCATCAGGCATTGTCGAAGAAGAGCCATGTCGCGCCTCCTTTGTGTGTCAGAGCGTGGCGGCCAGGTCAGGCACCGCCGTGAACAGGTCGGCCACGAGGCCGTAGTCGGCCACCGAGAAGATCGGTGCCTCTTCATCCTTGTTGATCGCGACGATCACCTTGGAATCCTTCATGCCGGCCAGATGCTGGATCGCGCCCGAGATGCCGGCGGCGATGTAGAGCTGCGGCGCGACGATCTTGCCGGTCTGGCCCACTTGCCAGTCGTTCGGGGCGTAGCCCGCGTCGACGGCGGCGCGGCTGGCGCCCAGGCCGGCGTTGAGCTTGTCGGCCAGCGGCGCCATCACTTCCTGGAACTTCTCGGCGCTGCCCAGCGCGCGGCCACCGGAGACGATGATCTTGGCGGCGGTCAGTTCGGGGCGTTCGCTCTTCGTGACCTCGCGGCCGACGAAGCTCGACTTGCCGCTGTCGGCCACGCCTTCGGCGTTCTCGACGCTGGCGCTGCCACCGGTGGCGGCCGCGGCATCAAAGCCCGTGGTGCGCACGGTGATGACCTTGGTCGCATCGCTGCTCTGCACGGTGGCGATCGCGTTGCCGGCGTAGATGGGGCGCTCGAAGGTGTCGGCACTCACGACCTTGGTGATGTCGGAGATCTGCGCCACGTCGAGCTTGGCGGCCACCCGCGGGGCGACGTTCTTGCCGTTGGCGGTCGAGGGGAACAGGATGTGGCTGTAGTTGCCGGCGATGGCCAGCACCTGGGCTGCAACGTTTTCAGCGAGGTTCTCGGCGAGCGACGGGCTGTCGGCGGCGATGACCTTGGAGACACCGACGATCTTGGCGGCAGCAGCAGCAGCCTCGGCGGCATTGGCGCCGGCCACCAGCACGTGGACGTCGCCGCCGCAGGCGAGCGCGGCGGTCACGGTGTTGAGGGTCGCCGGCTTGACGGTGGCGTGGTCGTGTTCGGCAATGACGAGTGCGGTCATGTTCTTGTGTCTCCTCAGATAACCTTGGCTTCGTTCTTGAGCTTGTCCACCAGCGTGGCGACGTCGGGCACCTTGATGCCGGCACCGCGCTTGGGCGGCTCGCTGACCTTGAGCGTCTTCAGGCGCGGCTTGACGTCGACGCCGAGGTCTTCGGGCTTGAAGATGTCGAGTTGCTTCTTCTTGGCCTTCATGATGTTGGGCAGCGTCACGTAGCGCGGCTCGTTCAGGCGAAGGTCGGTCGTGATGACTGCGGGCAGGCTCAGCGAAATGGTTTCCAGGCCGCCGTCGACCTCACGCGTGACGTTGAGCTTGTCGCCGGCCAGTTCGACCTTGGAGGCGAAGGTGGCTTGCGGCAGGTCGGCCAGCGCGGCCAGCATCTGGCCGGTCTGGTTGGCATCGTCGTCGATGGCTTGCTTGCCGAGGATGACCATCGAAGGTTGTTCCTTGTCGACAAGCGCCTTCAGCAGCTTGGCCACGGCCAGGGGTTGCAGCTCTTCGGTGGTCTCGACCAGGATGCCGCGATCGGCACCGATGGCCATGGCGGTGCGCAGGGTTTCCTGGCACTTGGCGTCGCCGCAAGAGACAGCGATGACTTCCGTCACGACGCCCTTCTCCTTCAAGCGAACCGCTTCTTCGACGGCGATTTCATCGAATGGGTTCATGCTCATCTTCACGCTGGCGATATCGACGCCGGAACCATCCGACTTGACCTGCGCCTTGACGTTGGCGTCCACGACGCGCTTGACTGCGACCAATGCTTTCACTGGAGTGTCTCCATCAATTTGATGGAGGCAGTAGACCAGCAAGGGCTCGCGAAGCCACTACCCTTATTGGGTAGTTTCCGGCGAGTCCGTTGGCGAATCGCAGGGTCACTGATTGCGCGTGGGCGGATTCGTACCGGCCTGATCCCGGAGAACGAGGCCTGCGCAACAACGAGCGCGCGAACGCCGAGGTCCGCGCCGCCGACTTCGACCTGCTCTCGCCGTTCATGCGTCATTCGAACCGGTTGTGGGCCCGCGAATGTCAGAGCCCCTTCGCCTCTTCCTTCAGCACCACGTCCCAGATCTGGGGGCCGCTCGGCTTCATCGCCTCTTCCATGATGTGGCCGACCAGGCCGGCCGTGCGCCCCACCAGCGCCAGGCCGCGCGCGATGCGCGGGTCCAGCCCCAGGTCGGCGGCAATGGCGCCCATGGCGCCGGCGCCGTTGATCGACAGCTTGCGGCCGAACTCATTGGCCTGGATCGTCTCGATGGCGTCGAGCAGCCGCCAGCATGCGCCGTAGTAGCCGTTGTCTTTCGAGATGGCGCGCAGCGACGGCACGCGCGGGTCGCCCTCCACGTGGATCGGATGGCCGACGCCCTGGATGCGCTTCTTCTCGCTTCGGTAGGTCTGCAGCAGCTCACGGGCGCGTGCGTCGAACAGGTCCTGCGGCGCGTCGGCTGACATGCCCTTCATCCAGGTGACGAGCATTTCTGCCACGTTCTGCGTGGCACCCAGGTAACGGTCGCCAGCGCCGAGCAGGCCGGCGGCGACCGAGAAGGGCCGCTATCTCGATGCGCTGGCTGGAGGACTACGGCACCCAGCATCGCCTGGATCGGCCGCTGGGCTACGCGCTGGCGATGCGCCTGCGCTGGCAGTTGCGCCGCGGCGAGACCGTGCAGGCGCAGGGCACGCTGGAGCGCATCGTGCTACTGGGCGCGCGCCAGGCCGGCCGCACCTCGACCGCCGCGGCCGAGGTGCGCCGCATCGCTGAGCGGGCCCGCGCCGAGATGAGCCTGAACTGGAACGACTTCGACGCCGCCATCGCGCGGCTCGGGCCGGTGATGACCGAATGCGAGGCCTGCGGGCGCTACCGCACCGTGGTCCTCCTGCAGGCGCAGCTTGCCTGCGCCGAGGCCGGCCGCGGCAATGCCGAGACGGCCAGGCGCCATCCACTGGAAGCGCTGCGACTGGGCCACCGGCTGGGGCTTTCGCGCAGCCTGCTCGATGCCGACCGCCGCGTGCCCGAACAGATCGGAGCCCTGCTGCGCGACGCACCGGTCGACCCGGTGCTGGCCTTCTACGCCCGGCGCGTGCTGGCCGCAGCGAACGCGACGAGGCCGTGGCACGCCTGCGCGACCTCGAGCTGGGCAGGGATAACACCGCCATTCGCGGCGGCAACAACTAGCCATCCAAACCAGGCGGCGCTTTGCATTGTCGCGAAAGGGTGTTGGTGGCCCACCGCCCTTGCGACTTGCCACTGCTGTTGCGCATCGTCGCGCCAGCGACGCTCGAAACGGCGCGTCACATGCCGAACCAATGGCCTTCGCCGCTGCGCGGCATGAATCGCGCCGGGCGCTTTTCCTTGAAGGCTGCCAGAGCCTCCTTCGAATCCGGATGGCCGCTCATGCGGGAGGTCGCGCCCTGCTCGAATTCGTAGCCGGTGCGCAGGTCCATCGATTCGATACGGTCCAGCACCCGCTTGCTGACACGCACCGCCGTCGGGCTGTGCTGGGCGATCCGCCGCGCGAAGCGCATCGCCTCGTCCATGAGCTTGTCGCCCTCGCACACCACGATCGCCGCGCCTGCCGAGGCAAGGTCCTGTGCGCTCATCGGGTCCCCCGTGAAATACATGCGTCGCACCACCGGCTGCGGCGCCATCCGCGCCAGGTGTCGCGCACCGCCCATCACGCCTACGGTCAGCTCGGGCAAGCCCAGCCTGGCGTCCTTTGCCGCCACCACGAAGTCGCAGGATCCCGCGATGGCCAGCCCGGTGCCCATCGCGGCACCGTGCACGGCGGCAATCACCGGAACCGCACACTCGGAGATGGCGAAGAAGGCCTCGCGTACGCGCCACATGCGCTCGACCGCGTTGTCCGGGGTCATGGTCGCGAATTCCTCGAGGTCGTTGCCACCGCAGAAATGCTTGCCCTGTCCGCTCAGGACGATGGCGCGCACGTCGTCGCCCAACTGGTCCACGTTGCCGAAGAGTTGCTTGAGCTCGATGTACATGTCGCGATGCACTGCATTGGCCGGGGGCCGCGCGAGCTGGACGTGATAGACCCCGTCGCCCTGGGGCTCGACGGTCAGGTACTTGAATTCAGGCATGGTTTTCCTTGCAGTTGATCGGGGAAAGACGGGGCTCAGGCCCTCGCCAACGTTCCCTTGAAGATGTTGTTGCGTTGGACGGCCGAGGAGCCGCCGATGATCGGCATGAGCAAGGCGTCGCGCACATAGCGCTCGGCGTCGAAGTCCTTCACGTAGCCATAGGCGCCGAAGATGGTCTGGCATTCGAGGGCGACGGCCTTGCAGACTTCCGTCGCGAACAGCTTGGCCATCGAGGTCTCAACCTGGCAGGGCTGATGCTCGTTGGCCAGCCAGGCCGCGTGGTAGAGCACCAGCCGCGCCGCATGCAACTGGGTCTTCATGTCCGCCAGCTTGTGCTGGATCGACTGGTAGCTGGCAATCCGCTTGCCGAATTGCCGGCGCTCGAAGGCATAGGCCCAGGCGTCGTCGAGCGCGGCGCGTGCGATACCCACGCCGATGGCGGCCACTTCGAGCTTCTCGACATCGAGGCCCGGACCGACCAGCATCGGCCAGCCCTTGTTCCAGCCACCTTCGCCGCCGATGACGTTCGCAAAGGGCACTTCCACGTCGTCGAAGCTGACGTCGGTGGTGGCCGCGCCCTTCATGCCCATCCCTTCGATGGGGGTGATGAGAACTCCCTTGGCGGTCGACGGAATCATGACCATCGAGAGGTTCTTGTGCCGCTCGCCTTCGGGGCCGCTGCGCACCAACGCGTAGATGTAGTCGGAGATCGCGGCACCCGAGCAGAAGCGCTTGGCGCCGTTGATGCGCACCGTGTCGCCGACGCGCTCGGCGCGCGTCTTGACGCTGGCGAGGTCGGCGCCTGCGTCGGGCTCCGTCAGGCCATAGGCAAAGATCAGCGTGCCGTCGGCCACCTTGGGCAAGAGCGCCTGGCGCTGCTCCTCGGTCGCGCATTCCACAATGTTCATGCCGGCATAGCAGGCACCCATGATGTAGGGCACGGAAACGGCAAGGCTGCGGCGCGACAGTTCCTCGATGACCACCATGGTCGCGAGGATGTCGCGCCCGGCGCCGCCGTATTCCTCCGGCACCGTGAGGCCCAGCACGCCGAGGCCCGCCAGCTTGTCGAACACGTCTCGCGGGAAGTGATTGTTCTTGTCCCACTGGGCCGCCGCGGCGCGTGGCATTTCCTTCTCGACGAAGCGCTCCAGCGTGTCGCGCAGTTGCCGGATGTGATCGGGCTCTGTGAAGTTCATCGTCTCGTCCTTCAGCGCGCGGTCAGGCCGCCGTCGACCGTGAAGCTCGCGCCCGTGACGTAGGAGGCGCCGCTGGAGCACAGCCACGCCACCATCTCTGCCACTTCGGCAGGTTGGGCCAATCGGCGCATTGCCGTGCCGTCGATGGCGGCCTGCACCGTCTTGTCGGTGAAGATGGTCTTCTCGCCGCGGATCATCGGCGTCTCGATGAAGCCGGGGCACACGGCATTGATGCGGATGCCATCGCGGCCGCTCTCGAGCGCCGCCGACTTGGTCAGCCCGATGACGCCGTGCTTCGATGCGGAGTAAGCCGCCGTGCCCACGCCGCCCTTGGTGGCCATGATCGACGCGGTGTTGACGATGGCGCCGCCGCCCGAGCGCTTCATCGCCGGGATCTGGTGGCGCATGCAATAGAAGACGCCGCTGAGGTTGATGTCGATCACACGCTGCCATTCCACGGGCGTCTGGTCCGCCGTCATCGCGGGCGCGCCGAAGATGCCCGCGTTGTTGAAGGCGACATCCAGGCGTCCGTAGTGCTCGAGCGCGCGCGCCACCAGGGCTTCGCAATCGGAGTCATGCGACACATCGGCGCGCATGGACACGGCCTGCCCTCCAGCGTCGATGACCAGTCGCGCCGTTTCGGCCGCGCCAACTTCATTGACGTCGCTGGCCACCACCTGGTGGCCGTATGCCGCCAGCAGCAGCGCGGTTGCGCGCCCGATGCCCGAGCCTGCGCCCGTGACGATGGCGACTTTCTTGTTCTCTTTCATGTTGACTTTCATTGGGTAGTGTTCAGGGGGAGCCGAGGAGTTGCGGCTTGGGAAGGGTCCACGCACCGGTGATGGCCTCGGCGCGCGGGCGATACAGACGCACGGTGTAGTTCCAGCCGTCGGTGGTCGGCAGGCAGTTGGGCGTGTCGTCCGCGCATCCGCCGAACTGGACGACCACGCGGCCTTCGGGGCTCTTCTTCGCGGTGACGTTGTTGATGGCGTAGGCGTTGCGCGCGTTGGGCTCGAAGTAGCCCTTGGCGTTGTAGACGCTGATCGACCAGAAGCCATCGGCGGGAACATCGCCGACATCGAGCCGGTAGACCGCCTTGCCGTCGTTGCTGGACGGCATGAAGTTCAGGTACAGGGCTTCCTGCTCGGGCAGGCCGCCCCACAGCGTGGCCGAGCCGATCAGGTGGCGCACCGGGTCCAGCTGGGCGGCGCGACCGCCGAACATGCGGCGCGAGTCCGGGATCGCCGAGCCCAGCACCAGCAGCGCGTCGCGAACCCTCTTCTGGCTCTCGGCGTCCCAGGACACAGCGTCGTACGTGCCCGGCGCCTTCTGGGAAACCTGCACTGCGTCCTGCAGCACATTGCCCTTGCGGATGTCCTCCGCATCGTTCGCGTCGACCAGCACGCGAATGCCGATCACGGCGTAGCGGGTGCCGACCTGCTCGCGCGTGATGGTGTGGGTGCCCGGCGCGCGGAAGGCCGGCAGCGTGTAGTGGTCCTGGCTCACGACCTGCATCGACAGGTAGCGCGCGCCGGTATCCGGCAGCGTGACTGTCACCGGGCCCGCATCGAGGTCGAAGACGCCTGCGCCGTACAGCGTGTCGCGGTTCATGCGGATCACGGTCTGCCGGCCGATCGGTGCCAGCGCGCGGGTGAACTGCAGCTTGCCGAAGCCGTTCCGGCCGGCGACGCTGGCGAAGTAGCGATCGCTTTCGGCGCGGATGAAGTTGTCGACCGTGACGAGCGCGGCCTTGGGGTTTTCGTTGCTGCCTTGCGCGTGCGCCGAGGCACCGAGCAAGGCCATGGTGGCGATGACTGCGGTCGTGGTCTTCATGTGGTTGGTCTCCTTCGTGGCGGCGGATCGTAGAGCGCGAAGCGGCCTCGTGGCGCACCGGCAAATTGCAAATCACCCGTTCGGACGAGGGACTGAACCCCGTGGGCCAAACGGGACGAATCCGACGAATCACCCGTTAAGACGATGTCCCGGGGATCACCTGCGTCGAACAATTCCGACCTGACTGAACGCGACTGCCGCCTCTTGCGGCATTCGAACGGCACACGTCGCCCGCAGGTAGCCCCATGACTCCACAACATCCAGATCTACAACGACAACCGGCGCAAGCCACGGCCATCGAGAGCCCTCGAACTGCTTCCGATTCAGGCATGCCGCGCATGCTGCGTGCGAGTCGGCCGGACCGTGCGGCGCGCGCAGTGCTGCGACTCGTCAACATGGCCCAGCGTGCCGCAAGCGCGGACGGCATGTCGTTGCGCCGGCAGCGCGAGGTGTGGCGCATCGTGGCGCTGGCCATGGGGCGCAGGCCCCCGGTCTTGCGTGTCATCGAACGCACGATCGACGGGCCGGGCGGGCCCATCGCTTTGCGCGTCTTCGTGCCGACGCGCGCTCAATCACGACGGCCTGCCTTCCTGTGGTGCCATGGTGGCGGCTTCATCGTCGGTGGCCTGGACACCGGCGATTCGATCTGCCGCCATGTCGCACTGGCCGCCGACTGCATCACGATCGCGGTGCGCTATCGCCTTGCGCCCGAGCACGATCTGCGCGCCTGCCGCGAGGACTTCCTGGCCGCCCTCGAATGGGTCGCAGGCAACGGCGCCGAGTTCGGCATCGACACGACGCGCCTTGCCATCGGCGGCGACTCGGCGGGTGGCAACATCTCCGCCGCGGTGGCGCAAGAGGCCTTGCGCCGTGGTGGCCCGGCCCTGCGCCTGCAGGTGCTGGCGTACCCGGCCACCGACCTGGTGAAGGAGTTCCCCTCGCTGGTGGAGAACGCGCACGGGTACTTCCTCACGCTCGATACGATCGAACAGATCAAGCGCCAGTTGGGCAACAGGATCGAAGTGGGCGACGATCCCTGGCTGTCTCCCAGCCACAGCCGCGACCTGCGCGGCTTGCCGCCGGCACTCATCGTCAGCGCCGGCTTCGACCCGATCCGCGACGACGGGCTGGACTACGGCGAACGGCTTCGCGCCGCGGGCGTGCCCGTGGAACTGCTGCACTACGCGGGCCAGTTCCATGGTTTCCTGAACTTCGACGCGGTGATCGATGCGAGCCGCGATGCACTGCAGCGCATCGGCGACGCCCTCGCCGCAGCATTCCGTGACGACGCAGCGGTCGACCGCACCGTCGAGATCGCCGACGTGCCAGCGGCACAGCCATCCGCGCTCACAGGCACGGTGAGCGAAGTGCTGAGCACGACGCGCTTCACATGGATCGCCCTCGAGCGCTACGCCGATACCTTCCTGGGCCTGTTGGCGCCACGCACAACCCGGGCGACGCGACACATGCTGCGGCCCCTGTTCGCGCCCGCTCGACTGGTGCGCCACACGGTGGCCCGGCGCATCGATCGCCTCGCGGCGCACCAGACGCACCCGCGACCCTGACGACGAAATCCTCACGCGACCCATGCGGGACGCGCCACACCAGCAACAGGCCTGCTGCAGAACGGCCATCAAAGAAAGCGAGACAAGATATGGATATGGGCGCAATGCTCAATGGACAGCATGTCCTCGTCACCGGCGCGTCGTCCGGCCTGGGGCAGCACTTTGCCCGGCTTGCCGCGCGCTGCGGCGCCAGCGTGGTCATCGCCGCACGTCGCAAGGATCGCCTCGACGCATTGGCTGCAGAGCTGGGCGCCCTGGGCGCAACGCAGGCGACGGCGATCGAGCTGGACGTCGCTTCGGAGGCCTCGGTGGCCAAAGCCTACGCAGAGATGGCCGAGGCAGGCGTGCTGCCGGATGTCGTCGTCAACAACGCCGGCATCGCGGCCCACACCGCGGCCATGAAGCAGTCGATGCAAGCGTTCGACGACACGATCGCGACCAACGTGCGCGGCGTGTGGATGGTTTCCACCGAAGCCGCGCGACGCTGGAAGGCTGCAGGTCGCGGCGGCGTCATCGTCAACATCGCGTCCGTCATGGGCCAGCGCGTACTGCCGGGCACCGCCGCCTATGCGGCTTCGAAGGCGGCCGTCATCCACATGACGCGTGCCCTGTCGCTCGAATGGGCGCGCTTCGGCATTCGGGTGAACACGCTGGCGCCGGGCTACATCGACGCCGGCATCGCCGAAGGCGTGGGACAGACGCCCGAACAGATCGCATTCGTGCAGCGCATACCAATGCAGCGCCTGGGCCAGGCCGAAGACCTCGATGGTGCGCTCCTGCTACTGGCCACACCCGCGTCCTCGTGGATGACGGGTGGGCTGATCACCGTCGACGGCGGGCATCTCGCCGCTTCGCTCTGATCCACGACTCACTCCTCACAAGAAAGGTCACCGCCATGGTGAGTTCCAAGATTCCCGATCCCCTCGAAATGTGGCGCAGCGCGCTCACCCGGATGGAGGCGACCGTCAACGAAATGTTCGCCCGCCAGGTCTCCAGTTCACCGCAGATTGCCAAGGTGCTCGACCGCTCCACCAAGGTCACGCTCGGCCTCCAGCACGTGACCGACAAGGCGCATGCGAAGGCACTCGCCCGGCTGGAACTGCCCAGTCGCAGCGAAGTGCAGGCGCTCGCCGCGGCCGTCCAGCGCGTCGAGGACAAGCTCGACCAGTTGATGCCTGCAACAGCCTCCCGCCCGGCGCGCCCGCCGCGTACGCGCCGCCCTGCGCCGGTTGCAGCCGTTGCGACCCTCGCGCTCGACGGAGTGAAGCCAGCGCAGGCGCCAAAGACCGCCAATGCCCCGGCGCGCCAACCGGCCGCAGAGCAGCCACGCAAGGGAGCCTGACGATGGCTGCCCAACAACAGCAACAACAACAACGCCAGGCCAAGCCTGCCGATCCGGCGCCGGGCCAGCGCCTGCGCATCGAAGTCGATCGCATGATCCAGCGCAGCCTCAAGGGCCTCGCCTTCCTGGGCTCGCCCTCGCCAGCGGTCGGCGTGAGCCCGCGCACGCTGCTGCATCGCCGCGGCACGCTCAGCCTCTACCACTACCACGCCACCAGCGCCGAGACCTACCGCGTCCCGCTGCTGCTGGTGATGGCCACGAGCAACAAGGCTGCCGTCTTCGACCTGGCCAAGGGCCAGAGCCTGATCCAGTACATGCTGGCGCGCGGCTACGACATCTATGTGATGGACTGGAACGCGCCCACGCGCGAGGAAAGCCACCTGCGCATCGAGGACTACGTGCTGGACTTCATCCCGGACTGCATCCGCCGCGTGCAGCAGGACTGCGGCGAGGACGACGTGACGGTGATCGGCTACTGCATGGGTGGCGTGCTGTCGACGATCTACGCGGCGTTGCATCCGGACGGGCCGCTGAAGAACCTGGTGCTCTTCACCACGCCCACCGACTGGCGCAAGACCCAGATGTCGATGTCGATGACCGACAAGAGCCACTTCGACGTGGACCGTCTGGTCAACTCGCTCGGCCTGATTCCGCCCGAAGCCATCATCACCGCCATGGACCTGCAACGCCCCGCGAGCCGGGTCGTCGGCCAGATCCGGCTGTGGGACAACATGTGGAACGACGACTACGTCAAGGGCTACCGCATGATGGACCGCTGGGGCGCGGACACCTTGCCCATGGCAGGCGAGTACTTCCGCCAGCTCATCAAGGAGTTTGTGTGGAAGAACGGCCTGCACGAAGGCACCCTGCGCATCGGCGGCCAGCCGGTGCTGCTGAAGAACATCAAGGTGCCGCTGCTGCACATCATCGCGCAGCACGACCACCTCGTGCCGCCCGCCTGCGCGCAGCCGCTGGCCGCCGCGGTGAGCTCGCAGGACAAGCAGGAAGTCATCCTTCCGGGCGGCCACGTCAGCCTGGTCGCCGGCCCGAACGCCGTCAAGCGGATGTGGCCCGCACTCGATCAATGGCTTGGAGAAAGATCCGTATGAATACCCCCATTTATTCGCGCCCGTACCCGCGCACCTTGTCCCTCGGCGCAGCGAGCGTCGAGATCTGCCCGATGACAGCTGCCAACGCCGGCGCGTTCGGCCGGTTCATCCAGGGCATGCCGGAGCACGACCTGCTGTTCGTGCGCCGCGACATCCGGCACCCCAAGGTGATCGCCGCCTGGATGGACGCCCTCGAACACCGGCGCTTCGTCAGCCTGGCCGCCTGGGAAGACGATGCAATCGTTGGCTGCGCCGCCATCGTGGTCGACTCGCTGTCGTGGTCCCCGCAGGTGGGCGAATTGCGCCTGCTGGTGGCGCCGACATGGCGCGGCCGTGGGCTTGGCAGAGCGCTGATCCAGGAGAGCTTTGCCGTGGCGCTCAGCCTCGGCCTGGAGAAGCTCACGGCACAGATGACGGTCGACCAGCACGCGGCGATCGCGCTGTTCGAGGAACTCGGCTTTCGCGCCGAGGCCGTGCTGCGCAATCACGTCAAGGACCGGGAAGGCAATGCGCACGACATGGCCCTGCTCAGCCACGACGTGGCCGAGGTGCAGGCGCGCATGCACACGTACGGCGTGCAAGAGGCGCTGGACCGCTGATCGCCGCTGCAAATCACCCGTTCGGACGATGGGCCTCGAGGCGATGAGCCGAACAATCAACGCATCGATCGAGGGCCGGGTCCCTGCCCCCGAAACGCGGCCCGTCAAGGCCGTTCAAATCTGGAAGTCAAAGCGAATGAGTGGTCCTTTAGAAGGCGTCAAGGTGGTCGAGATGGCAGGCATCGGGCCGGGCCCGTTCTGCGCCATGATGCTGGCCGACATGGGCGCCGACGTGGTGCGCGTGACCCGTCCCGGCGATGCACCCTTCGGTCCCGCCAACTGCGACGTCAACAGCCGCGGCAAGCGCACGCTGGTCGTCGATCTCAAGTCCGGTGAAGGCGTCGCGCAGGTGCTTGCACTGATCGAGAACGCCGACGTGCTGGTCGAGGGCTTTCGCCCGGGCGTCATGGAGCGGCTGGGCCTGGGCCCGGAGGTCTGCCTGCAATGCAACCCGCGCCTGGTGTTCGGCCGCATGACCGGCTGGGGCCAGTTCGGCCCGCTGTCGCACGCTGCAGGCCACGACCTCAACTACATCGCGCTCAGCGGCATGCTGGGCGCCATGGGCCGGCACGGCGAGCCGCCGGCACCGCCGCTCAACCTCGTGGGCGACTACGGCGGCGGCGCGATGATGCTGGCCTTCGGCATCGCCTGCGCGCTGGTCGAGGCCAGCGCCAGCGGCCAGGGCCAGGTGATCGACGCCGCCATGACCGACGGTACCGCGCTGCTGGGCTCGCTGTTCTACGGCATGAGGGGCCACGGCGCCTGGAGCGCGCGGCGCGGCAGCAACTTCCTGGACGGCTCGGCGCACTTCTACGACACCTACGAATGCGCCGACGGCAAGTACGTCGCCATCGGTTCGATCGAACCCCAGTTCTATGCGCAACTGCTTGAGGCGCTGGGCCTTGCGGACGACCCTGCCTTCGCGCGCCAGCAGGACAAGCGGCAGTGGCCGGAGCTGAAGCGCCGCGTCGCGGCGGTGCTCGCCACGCGCACACGCGCCGATTGGGTCGCGCGCATGGAAGGCACCGACATCTGCTTTGCGCCCGTGCTCGACATGGACGAGGCGCCCCTGCATCCACACAACGTGGCTCGCCGCACCTTCATCGAGATCGATGGCGTGACGCAACCCGCGCCGGCGCCGCGCTTCAGCCGCACGGTGCCCGAAGTGCGCCACGCGCCGGGGCAGCCGCACGTCGATCTCGCCGAACTTCTTTCCCAGTGGCAACCCGAGGCGAGCTGAACGCGCGCACCGGGCCCGTCGGGTCCATTCATTTCAAGTCCACAGATACAACCAGGAGAACCACATGACGCAACCAGTCGTCGTCGCCGGGGTCGGCATGATCCCCTTCAAGAAACCGGGTGCGAGCGCCAGCTACATCGACATGGGAGCCGACGCCACGCGCCAGGCCTTGGCCGATGCCGGCATCGGCTACGAGCTGATCCAGCAAGCCTACGTCGGCTATGTCTATGGCGACTCGACCAGCGGCCAGTCGGCGCTGTATGACGTCGGCCTGTCGGGCATTCCGGTGGTCAACGTGAACAACAACTGCTCCACCGGCTCGTCCGCGCTCTTCCTGGCGCGCCAGGCCGTGGAGAGCGGCATGGTCGATTGCGCGCTGGCGCTGGGCTTCGAGCAGATGCAGCCCGGCGCGCTGGGCTCGGTGTGGAACGACCGCCCGGCGGCGATGGGCAAGAGCATCGCTGTGACCGAAGCGCTGGCGGGCGACGTGGCTGGCATGCCGGTCGCGTTGCAGATGTTCGGCGGTGCGGGCCGCGAGCACATGCAGAAGTACGGCACCAAGATGGAGACCTTCGCGGCCATCCGCGCCAAGGCCAGCCGTCACGCTGCCAACAACCCGCTGGCGCTGTTTCGCAAGGTCGTGTCGGTCGATGACGTGATGAACGACGTGCAGGTGTGGCCCGGCGTGATGACGCGCCTGATGGCCTGCCCACCCACCTGCGGCGCGGCCGCTGCCGTGGTCGTGTCCGAGCGCTTCGCGAAGAAGCACGGCCTGCGCACCGACGTCGTGATCCTCGCGCAGTCGATGACCACCGACTTCCCGAGCTCCTTCGAGCCGCAATCGATGATCAAGATGGTCGGCGCCGACATGACTCGCGCCGCCGCACAGCAGGTCTACGAAAAGGCTGGTGTCGCGCCCGAGGACATCAAGGTCGCCGAACTGCACGACTGCTTCGCCCACAACGAACTGCTGACGTACGAAGCCCTCGGCTTCTGCCCCGAAGGCGGCGCCGAGCAGTTCATCCTCGACGGCGACAACACCTACGGCGGCCAGGTCGTTACCAACCCCTCGGGCGGCCTCTTGTCCAAGGGCCATCCGCTGGGCGCCACGGGCCTGGCGCAGTGCTACGAACTCACGCATCAGTTGCGTGGCACAGCAGACCAACGCCAGGTCGCGAACGCGAACCTCGCACTGGCGCACAACCTCGGCCTCGGCGGCGCCTGCGTGGTGACCCTGTACGGCCGCGCCTGATCCTTTTCCCCGATATCCAAGGAGACATCCCCATGACAGACAAGAACCTGATCGGCCAGTCGCTCGGCGGCGGCAGTGTCGAGGTCGAGAAAGGCCGCCTGCGCTTCTTCGCCAAGGCCACGGGCCAGCGCAATTCGGTGTACAGCGACGAATCCGCTGCACGCGATGCCGGCCATCCGACCTTGCCGGTGCCGCCCACCTTCCTGATGTGCCTCAACAGCGAAGTGCAGGACCTGGAATACACGTTGCGCACGCTGAAGATGGACCTCGGACGCATCCTGCACGCCGAGCAAGCCTTCGAGTACCACCGCATGGCCTACGCCGGCGACACGCTGAGCTTCGAGACCAAGGTCGCGGACGTCTACGACAAGAAGGGCGGCGCCCTGAGCTTCGTCGTCAACGAGACCCGCGTGACCAACCAGAAGGGCGAACACGTGGCCGACCTGCGCGGCACGATCGTCCAGCGCAACGGCTGAACCAGAGGAGACATCATGCAATCCCCCCGCTATCAAGACCTCAACGTCGGCGACGCGCTGCCGCCGCTCACGCTGCCAGCCATCAACCGCACCACGCTCGCGCTGTATGCCGGTGCATCGGGCGACCACAACCCGATCCACATCGACATCGACTTCGCCCGCAAGTCGCGGATGCCCGACGTGTTCGCGCACGGCATGCTGTCGGCCGCCTACGTGGCCAACCTGCTGACCGACTGGGTGCCGCAGGAGCAGGTGCGCAACCTGTCGATGCGCTTCTCGGGCATCACGCACCTGGGCAACCAGCCGACGCTGACCGGCCGCGTGGCCGAGAAGTTCGAAGCGAACGGCGAAAAGCGCGTGCGCGTCGAGATGCTGTGCGCCAGCCAGTACGGCGAACCCAAGATCGTCGCCGAAGCCGTGGTCGCCCTGAGCTGACCCCAACTTTCACCCCAACACATCGAGAGAAATACACATGAGCAAGCTCACCGGAAAAACCGCACTCATCACCGGCTCTGGCCGTGGCATCGGCCGCGCACTGGCCCTCAAGCTCGCCAGCGAAGGCGCGCGCCTCGTCATCAACGATCTGGACGCAGAGCCAGCAAACGAAGTGGTCGAGACCATTCGTGGCATGGGCGGCGAGGCTGTCGCCTGCGTCGGCAGCGTCACCGCGCCCGACTTTGCCGATCGCTTCATCAAGACCGCGGTGGACAACTACAAGGGCATCGACATCATCGTCAACAACGCGGGCTACACCTGGGACAACGTGATCCAGAAGATGACGGACGAGCAGTGGTACGCGATCATGGATTGCCACCTGACTGCGCCATTCCGCATCCTGCGCGCGGCCTATCCGGTCATCAGCGCAGCAGCCAAGGCCGAGAAGGCCGAAGGCCGCGAGGTGTTCCGCAAGATCGTGAACGTCTCGTCGGTCGCTGCTGGCGGCAACCCGGGCCAGAGCAACTATTCGTCGGCCAAGTCCGGCATCCTGGGCCTGACCAAGACGCTGTCCAAGGAATGGGGCCGCCTCAAGGTGAATGTCAATGCGGTCGCCTTCGGCTTCATCATGACGCGCCTGACCGAAGCCTCGGCCGACGGCAATGCCTCGGTCAAGATCGAAGGCCGCGACATCAAGGTCGGCGTGAACCCGCAACTGCTCGAAGCCGCCAAGCAAGGCATCCCTGCAGGCCGTCCCGGCACGCCGGACGAAGCAGCAGGCTCCATCTACCTGTTCTGCCAGCCCGAATCCGACTACGTGTCGGGCCAGGTGCTGATCTGCGGCGGCGGCCTCGGCAACATCTGACGCGGAGCGCTTCGACATGCTCGACAAGATTCGATCCCCGTGGATGGACGAAGACCTCGAAGCCTTCGCCGACACGGTGCGGCGCTTCTGCAAGGAATTCGTCGAACCCCATGACCTGCAATGGCGCGAGGACCACCAGAGTGGCCGCGAGGTCTGGCGCAAGGCCGGCGAGTTGGGCCTGATCCTGCCTGACGTGCCGGAGGAATACAGCGGCTCGGGCGGCACGCCCGCGCATGCTGCGGTGGTGGTGCGTGAACTGGGCTATGCCGGCAACACCGGCTTCGGCCAGGGCATCAGCCACATCGTCGGCCACTACCTCATGGCCTACGGCACCGAGGCGCAGAAGCTGAGCTGGCTGCCGCGCATCGCATCCGGCGAAGTCATCACGTCCATCGCGATGACCGAGCCGGGCACGGGCTCTGATTTGCAGGGCGTGCGCACCAAGGCGGAGAAGCGCGGCGACGGCTACGTGATCAACGGCGCCAAGACTTTCATCACCAACGGCCAGCTGTGCGACGTGGTGATCGTGGTCGCGAAAACCGACACCACGCAGGGCGCCAAGGGCATCTCGCTCTTCATCGTCGACGTGAACAACCCGGGCTTCCGCCGCGGCAAGGTGCTCGACAAGATCGGACAGGACGGTGGCGACACCTCCGAGATGTTCTTCGACGATTGCGTGGTGCCGGCCGACTGCCTGCTGGGCGGCCAGGAAGGCCAGGGATTTTTTCAACTCATGGGGCAACTGCCCTACGAGCGCGCGCAGATCGCCATCAGCGCCGCAGCCGCCATGGAGCGTGCCTTCGTGCTCACGCTGGACTACGCGCGCGAGCGCCGCGCCTTCGGCAAGCCGATCCTGGAGTTCCAGAACACCCGCTTCGTGCTCGCGGAAGTGAAGGCCACCGCGCTCGCATCGCGCGCCTTCGTCGACCACATCGTGCAGGAGTGGATCGAAGGTCGCCTCGACGCATCGCTGGCGTCGATGGGCAAGTTCTGGCTCACCGAGCGCCAGGGCGAAGTGATCGACAAGTGCCTGCAACTGTTCGGCGGCTACGGCTACATGCTGGAGTACCCCATCGCCCGCATGTACGCCGACGCGCGCGTGCAGCGCATCTACGGCGGCACCAACGAGATCCAGCGCGAGCTGGTCGGACGCTCGCTCTAAGCAACCCGACACACCCAAAAAAGGAGACAAGACATGTACCTCACCCAAGGCCTGCACAAGTCGATGCATGTGCGCCCCGACGCCACCGCGGTTCGCTTCATGGACAAGGAGCTGACATACGCCCAACTCGGCGACCGCGTCGCGCGGCTGGCCGGCGCGCTGCGCAAGCTCGGCATCAACGATGGCGATCGCGTCGCGATGTATTCGCTCAACTCGCTGCGCTACATCGAATACGACCTCGCCGTGCCGTGGGCCGGCGGCGTGCTCAACCCCGTCAACATCCGCTGGAGCGCGGCCGAGATCCTGTATTCGCTGGACGACTCGGGCACCACCGTGATGATCGTGGACGATGCCTTCAAGGCGGCGGCCGCGGGCATGGTCAGCCAGGCGAAGACCGTGCGCCACCTGGTCTACGCCGGTGACGGCGAGACGCCCGAAGGCATGCTGAACTACGAAGCGCTGATAGCCGAAAGCGAGCCGATCGAAGACGCATGGCGCCATGGCGGCGACCTTGCCGGCATCTTCTACACGGGCGGCACCACGGGCTTTCCCAAGGGCGTGATGCTGAGCCACGACAACCTCGGCGTCTCGGCGGTGAACGCACTCATCATCGGTTCGTGCATCGAGAAGGTTCGCTACCTGCATGCCATGCCGATGTTCCACCTGGCCGACTTCGCGCCGACGGTGTCCCTCTTCATGAGCGGTGGCACGCACATCGTGATTCCGATGTTCGAGCCCAAGCTCATGCTGGAAACCATTTCGCGCGAGCGCGTGACTGAAACGCTGATGGCGCCGACCCTGATCCAGATGACTTTAGACTGGATCGATCAGCATCCGGCCGAGGCGGCCGAGCTCGACCTGTCGTCCCTGAACCACCTGACCTACGGCGCCTCGCCGATCTCGCAGACCTTGCTGGAGCGCGCCCGCGCTGCCTTCCCCAACGTCGCCTTCTACCAGGGCTATGGCATGACGGAACTGGCGCCCGTCGGCGCGCTGCTGTTCCCCGAGCACCACCATGGCCACCTGCTGCGCGCGGCGGGGCGCGCGGCCACCACCGTCGAGATGAAGATCGTCGACCCGCAAGGCGTCGAAGTGCCGCGTGGCACCGCTGGCGAGATCGTCGCGCGCGGGCCCAACGTCATGCTCGGCTACTGGAACAAGCCCGAGGAAACCGCCAAGGCCCTGCGCAACGGCTGGATGCACACGGGCGACGGCGGGCACATGGACGACGAGGGCTTCGTCTACATCGGCGACCGGATCAAGGACATGATCATCACCGGCGGCGAGAACGTCTATTCGACCGAGGTCGAGAACGCAGTGGCTGCCCATCCGGGCGTGGCGCAGTGCGCGGTGATCGGCATTCCCAGCGAGCGCTGGGGCGAGTCGGTGCACGCGGTGCTCGTGCTCAAGGAGGGCGCAACGCTTCCGCTCGACGACTTGCGCACGCATTGCCGCGAACGCATCGCGACCTACAAGGTGCCGCGCAGCATGGAGGTCCGGACGAGCCTGCCGGTTTCCGGCGTCGGCAAGGTGCTCAAGACCGATCTTCGCAAGAGCGCGAGCCCGTCGGAGCGCGTGGACTGAGACCGCCGGCACGGGCTGGCGGAGTCGGCGTAAGCTCCGGCGTGCCTCCGAGCCGATGCCGACCACGACCCAGTTCGATGCCATCCACGCCCAACGCAGTGCTACCGGCCAAGCTGAGTGCCCCGACCCTCTCCCGCGCCCAGCTCGAGCGGCTGGAGGTGGCCGATCGCATCGGCAGCGCCGGGCCGGTGCGGCTGATCGTGCTTCGGGCGCCGGCCGGCTTCGGCAAGACGACGGCGATGCTGCAGCACGCCGCGCGCTGCGCTGCGGCTGGCATGACCACGGCGTGGCTCAATCTCGATGAATCCGACAACGACCTGACGCGCTTCCTGCTGCACTTCGAGGCGGCGATCACCAGCGCAGGGGCCATCGCGGCCGCCGACGCGCACGACGCGAGCGTGTTCGGCATGCTCGCGCGCGTCGGTGGTTCGCGGCGCGAGTTCACGCTCTTCCTGGACGACTTCGAGGTGATCCAGAGTTCGACCGTGCTCGACCTGCTGCGCCAGGTGCTCGACAACATGCCCCCGCAATGGCGCATCGTGATCGGCTCGCGCACCGTGCCTTCCCTGGGACTGGGCAGGCTGCGCGCCCACGGCCGCGTGCTCGAGATCGGCCTGGAGCAGTTGCGCTTCACCCGCGCAGAGGCGCACGACTTCCTCTGCACCCAGCGCGGGCTCGTGCTGAGCGACGCCTTGGTGGATCGGCTGTACCAGGCGACCGAAGGCTGGATCACCGCCTTGTGGCTCGCCTCGGTCGCGCTGCAGGACCACGACGATCCGGAGGCTTTCCTGCAAGCCTTCTCGGGGAACCACGCCGCCATCACCGAGTACCTGGCCGAGGACGTGCTGGCCCGGCAGGCGGAACCCGTGCGCGACTTCCTGCTGCGCACGAGCGTTCTCAGCTACCTGAGCGCGCCCCTGTGCGACGCCGTGCTCGAACGCGACGACAGCCACGCGATGCTGGCGCAACTGGAGCGCTCTAACCTGTTCCTGATGCCTGCCGATGCGCAGCGCGAGACCTTTCGATTCCATGCCTTGTTCGCCGAGTTCCTGCGCACGCAGCTGGCGCAGCGCGATCCGGAGGCTGCGTCCGCCTTGCACCTGCGCGCAGCGCGCTATTTCGAAGCGCAGGGGCGTGCAGTGCCGGCCATCGCCCACGCCTTGCGTGCACGCGATCACGCCGTTGCCGTGCAATTGCTGAAGGTGCACGGCCCGATGCTGCTGCACAAGGCCCGCTTCCGCCTCCTGTCGCGGTGGCTGGGCGGCCTTCCCGCGACGGAGCTGCAGGCGCAGCCCGGGCTCCTGGTGGTCTACGCCTGGGCACTGGCCTTCACGCATCGCCACCACGAGGCACTGGCACTGTTGCAGGACCCGCGCAACTGGACGCCGCCCGCCGACAAGGAAGAGGCCGAGAGCCTGCAAGCCCATCTGCTGGCCTTGCGCCCCATGGTGCTGACCATGATGGACAACAGCGAAGGCGTGCCGCTGGCCATCCACAACCATGCCTTGATCGACCCGCGCCACGATTTTCCCTATGGCGCCCTCACCAACACCCTGGCGATGCTCTTCGCGGCGCTCAACCGCGTCGACGAGGCCCGGGTCCTGCTGGAACAGGCGCGCCGCGCGCACCACCGGATCGACAGCACCTTCAGCCTGGTCGTGAGCGAATGCATCGAAGGCACCATCCGCTGGCGCCAGGGGCACCTGCAGGATGCTCTGGCGCGCTTTCGCATCGCGATGAACAACATGACGCTGGAGGCGTCTGGCCGTGTCGACGGCAACCCCAATGCGGCCGTGTATCTTGCCGCCGCCCTGTACGAAGCCGGGCAGCTCGAAGAGGCCGAGCGGGCGCTCGTCTCGTCGCTGCCCTTGCTGCGCGAGGTGGGCCAACTCGCCCATATCGTCGTCGGCTACATCACGCTGTCGCGCATTGCATGGCATCGCGGCGAGGCCGAGCGCGCCTTCGGCATCCTCGGCGAACTCGAATACCTGGGCCATCAGGACCAGGCGCCTCGCCTCGCTTCCAGCGCCGAACTGGAGCGCTCGCGCCTTTCCCTGCTGCGCGGCGATGTGAAGGGCGCCACCCACTACCTGGGGCGTGCGCAAGACCCGAAGCTGCTGCCGCCACACCCGGAAGATCTGGTGCCGCTGCATGACGTGGAGTCGCCCGCGCTTGCTGGGCAGCGCCTGCGCTTGCGCAGCGGCAAGGCGGTCGATGCGATCGGCGAGTTGGCGAAAGCGATCACGAGCGCGCGCGACGAGGCCAACCACCGCCTCGCATTGGTGCTGGAACTGCTTCATGCCGAAGCCTTGCAGCGCGCCGGCCAGTCGGTCGAGGCCCGCGCCGCGATCTCGCGAACGCTGGAAGCCGTCGCGGTAGAGGGGATCGTTCAGCCTTTCGCCGACGAAGGCCCGGTGGTGGCCGGGCTGGCGCAATGGTGGTGCCGCACGTTCGCGAGCAAGAAGCTGCCGGCGGGAGTCGCCGCCAACTTCGTCGAACGCCTCGAGCGGGCGTGTGCCGGCGTGACGGCGGATGACGAGGAAGACGACAGCGTCTTCGCGGCCCCAGCTGCGGAAGGGGCGAGCTTCGACGCGCTCACCTTCCGCGAGATCCACGTTCTCAAGCTGCTCTCTCGCGGCCAGGCCAACAGCGCGATCGCCGAGGCGCTGTTCGTGTCCGAGAACACCGTGCGCACCCACCTGCGCAACATCTTCTCCAAGCTGGGCGCGCACAACCGCACCGAGGCGGCGAGCATCGCGCGCAAGCACAAGCTGCTTGAGTGACTGTCTGGACGTTTCTGGCCCAGTAGCGAAGGTTCGTTTCTTGTCCCGGATTTTCAATCGATTGGGGTAATCTGGAATGCCAGTGATCTTCGACGGACTCTGGTGGGCCGACCTCACAACTCAAGGAGCTGACTTTGAAAGCATACGCATCGACCCTCATGGCCGCACTTGCCATCGGTGGTGGCTGGTCACATGCGCAGACACCCGCGCGTGATGCCTTGGTGCCCGTGACCGTCGACAACTTCATCCGTGCCGAGTCAGACCTTTACCTCAGCGCCGTCGCGCTGAAAGAGGGCGGCTTCGGCAAGTTCGAGCACCATCGCGAGTTGTCTCCGATCGATAGCCAGACCATCATTCGCCAGAACCGCGACACCCTGTATTCGGCAGCCGTGTTCGACCTCGATGCAGGCCCGGTCACGATCACGCTGCCCGACGCCGGCCGGCGCTTCATGTCGCTGCAGGCGATCAGCGAGGACCAGTACTCGCAGCCCGCCATCTACAAGCCCGGCAGGCACACACTGACACGAAAGCAGATCGGCACGCGCTATGTGATCGTGGGCGTGCGCACCTTGGTCGATCCTTCCGTGCCCGGCGACCTCGAGAAGGTCCACGCACTCCAGGACGCCTTGAAGGTCGAGCAGCAATCCGTCGGCAAATTCGAAGTCCCGAAGTTCGATCCCGTCAGCCAGAAGAAGGTGCGCGATGCGCTCATCGTGCTGGGGACGACGATGACAGACACCAGCCATGCCTTCGGACTGAAGGGCGAAGTAGACCCGGTGCAGCGCCTGATCGCGGCTGCGACCACCTGGGGTGGCAATCCCCGCAAGGATGCGATCTACCTCAATTTCACGCCGCAGCAGAACGACGGCACGACCGTCCACAAGCTGAACCTCAAGAACGTGCCGGTCGAGGGCTTCTGGTCCATCAGCCTTTACAACGCCGAGGGCTACTTCCAGAAGAACGACCTGAACGCCTACTCGCTGAACAACCTCACATCCAAACTAAACACCGACGGTTCGGTCACCATCCAGTTCGGGGGTTGCGACGGCAAGGTGCCCAACTGCCTGCCGATCATGAAGGGCTGGAACTACACCGCGCGGCTGTATCGACCGCGCGCGGAGCTGTTGAACGGCAAGTGGGTGTTTCCGCAACCTGAACAGGTGAACTGATCACCGTGACTTCATTTGGTGTTGGCGAGATCTTCCCTGGGCATTGGAGGACCGCATGCCGCAAGCAGTGCAGCCAATAGGGTGCTCGACGCGAATCTGGTTGGACCTGCGTTCATTTCGATGGCTCCTTGCCATCGCCCGGGGGTTCCAGGCGCTGCATGAGGCTATCGGAGCAAACGGAGGTGCGCGTCCCCCGCTTGGTAGTTGACGCCAGTACCTGGAACTTTGAGTGCGTTCTGGTTCTGAGCCCCCCGGGCGCGACGGCAGGCGGGCTCAGCCAATCGTCATCAGGCTCGCATTCCCGCCCGCAGCCGCGGTGTTCACGCTCAGCGAGCGCTCGACGACAAGGCTTTCCAGCGGGATGTCCGTGACGCCCGGCGCGAAAGCCCGCACGCCGACGATCGGGCCGGCGCGGTTGGCCAGCGCCAGGTTCACATCCCGCAGCGAGGCCGCGTCGCCGTGGTGCAGCACCGCATCGAAGCTGACGGTCGGGGCACGCCAGTCCTGCGCGATGGCAATCGATTGCTGCACCTCCAGCGGCAAGGACGCACGGAGTCTCTCGGTTCCTTCCCCGGCGGCCCAGACCGCCGTGCTTCCCACCGACAGCACCGCCGCGAGTTGCATCAGGCGATCCTCTTCGTTCTCGGCGAGGCACAACACGGCCTCGCGCGGCAGCAGCGTATAGACGTTGCGCTCGCCGGTGGGTCCGACCAGCGTGCGTGCATGGCCGCTGCGGGACAGGCTGGCGAATTGCCGGCACTGTCGGGCGAGCCCTGCCATTCCGACGAGTGGCGCCCATCCCGCCAGCGCGGCGAGCGCCGGGCCCATGTCGGGCGTCGAGCCTTGCGCACCGTCGTTGCCGGGGCCGGCCGCGGCAAGCGCACGCGCCATCACATCGTCCGGCCGCGATGAAAGCATGCGATACAGGTAGAGCGGACCGCCGGCCTTCGGTCCGGTGCCGGACAGGCCTTCACCGCCAAAGGGCTGCACGCCCACCACCGCGCCCACCATGTTGCGGTTGACGTAGACATTGCCGGCACGGCCGTGCTCCACGACTTGCGCGATGGTCTCGTCGATGCGGGTGTGCACGCCCAGCGTCAATCCGTAGCCGGTGCTGTTGATCTGGCCGATCAGCGTTCCCAGGTCCCGACGGCGGTAGCGCACGAGATGCAGGACCGGACCGAACACTTCGCGTTGCAGTTCGGACAGGCTGTCCAGTTCGATCAAGGTCGGCAGGACGAAAGTTCCAAGCGTTGTCGCGCGAGCGACTTCCCGCGCCTGGCGGTGCACCTTCCGGCCACGCTGCTGCATGGCGGCGACGTGTCGCTCGATGCCATCGCGCGCCTCGGCGTCGATCACGGGCCCGATGTCCACCGCCAGCGTGGCGGGATTGCCGATCCGGCTTTCGGCCATCGCACCCTTGAGCATCTCGATCACACGATCGGCCACGTCTTCCTGCACGCACAGCACGCGCAACGCGGAGCAGCGCTGGCCCGCACTGTCGAAGGCGGACGCCATGACATCGGTGACCACCTGCTCGACCAGGGCCGATGAGTCCACGATCATCGCGTTCTGCCCGCCGGTCTCGGCGACCAGCGGCACGGGTTGCCCGTTTGCGCCGAGCCTTGCCGCAAGCGTCTTCTGCAGGATGCGCGCGACCTCGGTCGATCCGGTGAACATCACGCCCTGCACGCGCGCATCGCCCACCAGCGCCGCGCCGATCGTTTCACCGCGACCCGGCAGCAACTGCACCGCGCCGCGCGGAACGCCGGCTTGCCACAGGACGCGAACGGCTTCGGCTGCAACCAGTGATGTTTGCTCGGCCGGTTTTGCCAGCACCGGATTGCCGGCGGCCAGCGCCGCCGCGACCTGTCCCACGAAGATCGCGAGCGGAAAGTTCCACGGGCTGATGCAGACGATCGGCCCCAGCGGGCGATGGGTTTCCACAGCGAACCCGTTGCGGGCCTGCGCTGCATAGAAGCGCAGGAAATCCACGGCCTCGCGCACCTCGGCGATGCCGTTGGCGTAGGTCTTGCCGGCCTCGCGCGAGAGCAGGCCTAGGAGGCGCGCCATGCCCTCTTCCAGCAAACCGGCGGCACGGTCCAGCCGATCGGCCCGCTCGCTGGGCGCCGTCGCTGCCCAGCCGGGCGCTTCACCTTGCGCGCTGGCGAGGGCCATGTCGACGTCCGCGAGCGTGGCTTCCTGCACTTCGCCGACGATGTCGCGAAGGTCCGCAGGATTGCGCACCGGTTCGGCCGCGCGCGTCGACGAAGCATCCGCCAACGGCTCGGCGAGCAAGGGCCCGGCGGTCCACGATTCGGTGGCGCTCGCCTGAAGCACATCGCGAAGCGCGCGCAGGCTGTCGTCGTTCGACAGGTCGAGGCCCCTGGAGTTGCGGCGGGCCTGCCCGTAGATCGCCGTCGGCAGCGGAATCAGGGGATGCGGCAGTCCGACGGCGCCCTCGGTCGCGGCCATCTGCTCCACCGTGGCGACGGGGTCTTCCACCAGCAGGTCGATGGCGATGCTCGGGTCGGCAATCCGGTTCACGAAGGACGTGTTGGCGCCGTTTTCCAGCAGCCGGCGCACCAGGTAGGCCAGCAGTGTCTCATGCGTGCCCACCGGCGCGTAGATGCGGCAGGGGCGTCCCAGCTTGCCATCCGCGACCGGGCCGACGACCTGTTCATACAAGGGTTCGCCCATGCCATGGAGGCACTGGAATTCATACTGGCCGGGCGCATAGCTGGCCGGGTCGGCCATCTCGTAGATCGCGGCGAGCGTGTGCGCGTTGTGCGTGGCGAATTGCGGGTAGATGGCCTCGGGCGCCGCGAGCAGCTTGCGTGCGCAGGCCAGGTACGACACATCGGTGTAGGCCTTGCGCGTGAACACCGGATAGCCTTCCAGCCCATCGACCTGGGCGCGCTTGATCTCGCTGTCCCAGTAGGCGCCTTTCACGAGCCGGATCATCAGCCGGTGATGGCTGCGGCGCCCCAGGTCGATGACGTAGTCGATGACGAAGGGGCAGCGCTTCTGGTAGCCCTGGATCACGAAGCCGATGCCGTTCCAGCCCGCCAGCGCCGGCTCGAAGCAGAGCTTCTCGAGCAGGTCCAGCGACAACTCCAGGCGATCGGCCTCCTCGGCATCGATGTTCAAGCCGATGTCGTAGCGCCGGGCCAGCAGCGTGAGTTCGCGCAACACCGGGTACAACTCGTCCATCACGCGTGCATGCTGCGCGCGCTGGTAGCGCGGATGCAAGGCCGACAGCTTGATGGAAATCCCGGGGCCTTCATACACGCCGCGGCCTGCCGATGCCTTGCCGATCGCGTGGATCGCCTGCTCATAGGACACGCGATAGCGGTGCGCATCCTGGGCCGTGAGCGCGGCTTCGCCGAGCATGTCGTAGGAGTAGCGGAAGCCTTCCGCTTCGAGCTTGCGTGCGTGCTCGAGCGCCTGCCGGATGGTCTCTCCGGTGACGAACTGCTCGCCCATCATGCGCATGGCCATGTCGACGCCCTTGCGGATCAGCGGCTCCCCTCCCTTGCCGATCAGGCGCGTCAGCGTGGTCGACAGGCCCGATTCGCTGTGCGTCGCGACCAGCTTGCCCGTCAGCAGCAATCCCCAGGTGGCGGCATTGACGAAGATCGACGGGCTGCGCCCGGCGTGCGTCTGCCATTGGCCGTCGGCGATCTTGTCGCGGATGAGCGCGTCGCGGGTTGCGGCATCGGGGATGCGCAACAGGGCTTCGGCCAGGCACATCAAGGCCACGCCTTCCTGCGAAGACAAGGCGTATTCCTGGAGCAGGCCCTGGACCAGTCCGGCCCGCCCCGACGCATTCTTGCGGTTGCGAAGCTGGCTCGCGATGCGATGCGCCAGCGCGTGCGCCGCGTCGGCAACCGGCGGCGCCAGCCGTGCAGCCTCCAGCAGTGGCGGCAGCGCCTCCGGTTCCGGGCGGCGATACGCCGCCGTGATGCCGGCGCGAAGCGTGCCGGATTCGACCAGCCCGTCTGCGAACGCGCCAAACGGCGAGGTTGACGGCAGGGTTGGCGGCGAGCTTGGCTGGCTGGAGAGTGGATTGGTGGTCATGGCGCTGCGTTTTTGGTGAATTGACCAATAATGCCGCCCTTCCCGATGCATATTTGTTCGAATATCAAGCTTATGGCAGAACAAAACACTAGTGCAAGCGACCGAATCCCTGAACTCGACCGGCTGGACCTGAGGATTCTCAAATTCCTCCAGGAGGATGGCCGGATGTCGAACCTCAAGCTGGCGGACGCCGTGGGTCTGTCGCCAACGGCGGTGCTGGCCCGGGTGCAACGCCTCACGCGGGACAACTACATCCTGGGCTACGAGGCGCGCCTCAACCCGTTGAAGCTTGGCGCGGGAATGCTGGTCTTCGTCGAGGTGCTGCTGGATCGGACCACGCCGAACGTCTTCGACGCGTTCAAGGCCGCCGTCCAGGTGCAGCCAGCCATCATGGAATGCCACATGGTCGCGGGTGGCTTCGACTACCTGCTCAAGACCCGCAGCGCCGACATGAGCGACTACCGGCAGTTCGCCGGCTCCGTGCTGTGGCAGTTGCCCGGCGTTCGCGAGACCCGGACCTACGCCGTGATGGAGGAGGTGAAGAACTCCACCCACCTGCACCTGATGTGAGGGAATCGAAGGCGCCCGATCCACTCACGCGCCGAATCCCGCCGTGCCCGAAAGCTCACGCTTGAGCGCGAAAGGCCCCTTCCCGTTCAGTTGCTCCTGAAGGAACTGGACACACACGCGCACCTTGGCCGAATGGCTCAGCCGCACCGAACTTGCGGCCCAGATGTCGGCGGGCTGCCACCACTGCGGCAAGACCGGCACCAGTCGCCCCGCGCTGATGTCGTCATGCAGATCCCACTGCGCCTGCAGCAGGATGCCGTGCCCGTCATTGCCCCATCCCCGGACGATCTCCGAATTGTTGGATGACAGCCGTCCCGTGACCTTGACCTTCTCCGTGCCTGTTGGACCCGTCAGGCGCCACACCCCGAAGGCCTGGTTGCGATCCCGCAGCACCAGGCAATCGTGCTGGCTCAACTCGGCGACCTTTTCAGGGGCGCCCCGGCGCGCCACGTAGGTGGGCGCGGCGCACAGCAAGCGCACGCTGGTGGCGATCTTGTGCGCGACGAGGTGAGGCTCGTCCACTTCCCCGACTCTCACGTCCAGGTCGATGTTCTCCCCGACCAGGTCGACGCGGCGATCCACGGCGTCCAGCGTGATGTCGAGCGCCGGATAGCGCCTGGCCAGCAAGGACAGCGCCGGTCCAATGTGCATGCGCCCCAACCGGGCGCTGGTCGTCACGCGCAGCAGGCCGCGCGGGTCGAGCTTGCCGCCGGCAACGGTTTCGCCCATGTGGTCCACGTCCTGGAAGATCTGCTGGGCTGATGCGTAGACCCGCTCGCCGTCCTCCGTGACCGTGACGCGCCGCGCGGCGCGATGGAACAGCGTCACGCCCAGCGCCTTTTCCAGGATCGCGATGCGCTTGCTCACGTAGGCCGGCGAGGTGCCCAGCTCGGTGGCGGTCGCCGCAAAGCTGGCCTTGCGTGCCGCCAGGCAAAAGACGCGCAGGTCGTCCAACTGGAATTTGAGGTTCACGATGCGTGAATCGTGCCACCACATCTGGCGCGTTGTTCGCAAACGGTGTTTTCCTTAAATTCACCGGGCCGCACGCCGATGCACCCAGTACCAGGAGACAAGCAACAGATGACCCGCCCCATTTCCCTCGCCGCCCTCACCGTCCTCGAGCTCACGCCACCCGAGATGGTGACCTGCGCCGCCGACGCGGGCTACAGCCATGTCGGCATCCGCCTGCTGCCTGCCACGCCGACCGAGCCGCAGTACGACATCGTGGGCGACACGCCCCTGCTGCGCGAAGTCGAGGCCCGCTTGGCCGACACCGGTATCAAGGTGCTCGACGTGGAGATCTTTCGCATCAAGCCCGATGTGCCCGTCGCCCAGTACGAGGCCGCGATCGCCACCGCCGCGCGGCTTGGCGCGAGCGAGCTGCTGGTCGCGGGCAACGACCCGGACGACGCCCGGCAGGTCGCGTCGTTCGCCGCCTTCTGCGAGTTGGCCGACAGCTATGGCCTGGGCGCCGTGCTCGAGTTCATGCCGTGGACCGAAGCCAGGGACCTGGCGCAGGCGGCACGCATCGTCGAACGCTGCGGCAGCAGGAACGCCGGCGTGCTGATCGATGCCTTCCACTTCAGCCGCTCGCGCAGCCGCATCGAGGACATCGCATCGGTGCCACCTTCGCGGCTGCGCTACCTGCAGCTCTGCGACGCGCCGGCCGCGATACCGGCGAGCATGGAAGAAATCCTCGACCAGGCCCGCGCCGAGCGCCTGTTCCCCGGCGACGGCGGCATCGACCTGGTCGGCCTGCTGCGCGCCGTGCCGCGCGACATTCCGCTGAGCCTCGAAATCCCGATGCACACCCTGGCGCGCACGGTCGGCGCGACCGAACGCGCACGCCGCGCACTGGCCGCGACAAGACGCGTGCTGGCCCAGCTCGACGCGTGAGCGGGACGGACATGAGCTCCCCTGCCACCCTGCCCCGCAGCAGCATCGACTGCGACCTGCTCGTCGTCGGCTCCGGCGCCGCGGGCCTCGCCGCCGCGGTGACCGCAGCCTTCCACGGCCTGAAGGTCGTGGTCGTGGAAAAGGCGCCCGTGCTGGGCGGCGCCACCGCCTGGTCGGGCGGATGGATGTGGGCCCCGGGCAATCCGCTGGCGAAGCGCGCCGGCATCCATGAAGACCCGCAGCAGCCACGCACCTATCTCAAGAACGAACTCGGTGACCGCTACGACGCCGCGCGTGTCGATGCCTTCCTCGACAACGCGCCCCGGATGGTCGCGTTCTTCGAAGAGAACACCGCGCTGCAGTTCGCCGATGGCAATGCGATCCCGGATGTGCACGGCAAGGTGGCCGGCGCCGGCACGGAGGGCCACCAGGTCATCGCCGCGCCCTACGATGCCCGCGAGCTGGGTGCGCTGAACAAGCGGCTGCGCAAGACGATGCGGGAAACGTCCTTCCTCGGTATGCCGATCATGGCGGGCGCGGACCTCGGCGCGTTCCTCAGCATGACGCGCTCGCCGAAGTCCTTCATCCACGTGACGAAGCGCTTCCTTCGGCACCTGCGGGATCTCGCGCTTCATGGCCGTGCGATGCACTTGGTGAATGGCGTTGCGCTCATCGGGCGGCTGGCGAAGTCTGCCGACGACCTGAAGGTGCAGATGATCGAATCCGCGCCTGCCAGGCGACTGCTGCTGGAGAACGGCGTGGTGCGCGGCGCCGTGGTGGGGACGTCCATCGGCGAGGTTGAGATCCGTGCTGCCAGGGGCGTGGTCCTTGCGGCGGGCGGCTTTCCGAACGACATCGCGCGGCGCAAGGCGTTGTTCCCCCGCACCCCGACCGGCAACGAGCATCTCGCGCTGCCACCCGACAGTTGCTCGGGCGACGGCATCACCCTGGGCGAATCGGCGGGCGGCTTCCTCGACACCAGCGTGGCATCGCCGGCCGCATGGGCGCCCGTCTCGCGGGTGCCGCACCCGGACGGCAGCATTGGTCACTTCCCGCACATCATCGAACGCGGCAAACCTGGGTTGATCGGCGTGCTGTCGAACGGCGCCCGCTTCGTCAACGAAGCCGACGGCTACTACGACTATGTCGCGGCGATGGTGGCGCAGGCGCCGCAGGGTGAGGAAGTGCATTCATGGCTCATCTGCGACCACCGCTTCCAGCGTCTCTACGGGCTGGGCTACGCGCGGCCCTTTCCCGTTCCCGTGGGGCGCTTCGTGCGCAATGGCTACCTCCGACGCGGCGCGACCATCGCGGAACTCGCCAGGGCGTGCGGCATTCCACCAGCGGCGCTGGCCGCAACGGTCCAGCGCTTCAACGACAACGCCCGCCAGGGCACGGACCCGGACTTCGGGCGCGGCTCCACCCCCTACAACCGCAAGATGGGCGACCCCTTGCACGAGGGCCCCAACCCGTGCGTCGCGCCGATCGAGCAAGGCCCCTTCTATGCCGTGAAAGTGCTCCCGGGCAGCTTCGGAACCTTTGCCGGACTGAAGACGAACGAGCATGCGCAAGTCACGCGCGCCAGCGGCCAGCCGATCGCCGGTCTCTACGCGGTTGGCACGGACATGGCGAGCGTGATGGGCGGCTTCTACCCTTCGGGCGGCATCAACCTTGGGCCTGCGATGACCTTCGGCTTTATCGCGGGTCGCCACGCGGCTGGCGCATGAGCAACCGGCCCATCACGGACATCGGGGTGCAACCATGGGCCAGTCGCGTCGCACGCGGCTGTGTCCCCGCAGCCCTCTCCGATCGCGCGGCATGCCAAACTGCGGCGCCAGGAGGAGACCTCGCCCGTGTACCCATTGCTGACAGGCCTGCGCATCGTCGAATGCGCCTCGTTCATCGCCGCGCCTTCGTGCGCGCTGCACCTTCGCCAGATGGGCGCCGAGGTGATCCGCATCGACCCGATCGGCGGCGGTCCGGATTTCCATCGCTGGCCACTGTCGGAGGGCGGCCACAGCTACTACTGGGAAGGACTCAACAAGGGCAAGAAGTCGATCGCCGTCGACCTGTCCCGCGCTGAAGGCCGCCAGATCGTCGCGGACCTCGTCACGGCGCCCGGCGCAGACGCCGGCATCCTGGTGACCAACTTTCCGAAGGACGGCTTTCTTGCGCATCAACGCCTGTGCGCGTTGCGCCCCGACCTCATCACGGTGCGCGTGACGGGATGGGGCAACGGCGACTCGGGGCTGGACTACACCATCAACGCGGCCCTGGGCATCCCGTTGATGACCGGCGGCGCGGACAACGGCGAGCGTCCGGTCAATCACGTGCTGCCGGCCTGGGACCTGTTGACCGGCGCCTATGCCGCCTTCGTGACGCTGGCCGCGGAACGCGACCGCTTGCGCACCGGCCGCGGCCAGGAAGTGACCGTGCCGCTGTCCGACGTCGCGCTGGCCGCGTTGGGCAACATGGGCCAGATCGCCGAGGTGCTTGCGGGCGGCGACCGTCCGCGTCACGGCAATGCGCTGTTCGGCGCCTTCGGCCGCGACTTCGTGACCTCGGACGGCGAGCGCGTGATGGTGGCCGCGATCACGCGCCGCCAATGGACCGGCCTGCTCGCCGCGTTGCAGCTCGAGCAGGCGGTTGCCCGGCTCGAGTCCGCACTTGGCGTGTCGTTCGAGAAGGACGAGGGCCTGCGCTTCGTGCACCGCGATGCGTTGTTCCCGCTAGTCGAACAGGCCATCGGCGCCCTGCCCCTCGCGTCGCTGCGCACACGCTTCGATGGCGCGGGCGTTTGCTGGAGCCCCTACATGACACTGAGCCGCGCGTTGCGGGAAGACCCCAGGTTGTCGCTGGCATCGTCGATGTTCAGCGAGCTGGACCATCCGAGCGGGCAACGCTACCCCGCGCCCGGCGCAGCCGCCACGCTGTCACGCGCCGTGCGCGAGCCCGGCGTGCGCGCGCCACGCCTGGGCGAGCACACCGACGCCGTGCTGGCCGACGTGCTCTCGCTGTCTCCATCCCGCATCGGCGAATTGCATGACGCCAAGCTGGTGGCCTGACCTCAACAAATCAGAGACCCGAACCATGAACGCCATCGCCAACGCGTCACCGCTTGTCGCGCAATTCCAGGAGGTTGCAGACGCAGCGCGGCAGTACGGCAACGAAGCGCAACGCGCCGCCGAACGCATCTTCTGCCGCGACGGCCAGACCGACGCCACTGTCCTGCACCGGGAGCAACGCGCGCTCCATGGATTCGCATGGAGCGCGACCCTCGTCGAAGCCGTGGTGCGCTCCGCGCAATGGGGCTTGCGGCTGGCCGACGAGGCGCGCCTCGGCCCGCTCGATGCGCAGGTGCTGGCGGTCGGCCTGGCCGAGTACCTGGCGCAGTTGTCCAGCGGCATCCCGATGGGCCAGAACGAGATCTTCCGTCCGCAGGAACTCGGCCTGCATGACGCAGCAGCGCGGCTCATGGCGGACGCCTCGGTGCGCGAGATGCAGGCACGCGGTGGAACGCCTGCAGCCCGCGCGGCGCTGGTCGATGCGCTGCGCAGTGGCGAGCAGCTCGGCGAATCGGCGCTGGATGAGGAGCTGGACATGATCCGCGACCAGTTCCGCCGCTTCACCGAACAGGAAATCACGCCCCATGCCCACCGCTGGCACCTGGCCGACGAACTGATTCCCGATGCGCTGGTCGCCAGGCTGGCTGAACTGGGCGTGTTCGGCATCTGCATCCCGACCGAATACGGCGGCATGGGCCTCGGCAAGCGGGCGATGTGCATCGTCACGGAGGAACTCAGCCGCGGCTGGATCGCAGCCGGCTCGCTCGGCACGCGCTCGGAGATCGCGGGCGACCTGATCGCATCGGCTGGAACGCCGGAACAAAAGGTACGCTGGCTGCCGGCAATCGCATCCGGCGCTGTGCTGCCGACAGCGGTGTTCACCGAGCCGGACAGCGGCTCGGACCTGGCCTCGCTGCGCACGCGTGCGACGCCGCAACCCGGCGGGGGCTGGCGCATCGACGGCAACAAGACCTGGATCACGCATGCGGCACGCAGCGACCTCATGACGCTGCTCGCGCGCTCGGAGCCGGGCGTCGAAGGACATGCGGGCCTGTCGATGTTCCTGGCGGCGAAGCCGCGCGGCGCGGATGCCCTGCCCTTTCCCGCCGAAGGGATGAGCGGCGGCGAAATCCCGGTGCTGGGCTATCGCGGCATGAAGGAATACGAGATCGCCTTCGACGGCTTCGAGGTGGCCGCCGATGGCGTGCTGGGTGGCGAGCGCGGCCAGGGCTTCCGGCAACTGATGCAGACCTTCGAGGGCGCGCGCATCCAGACGGCCGCGCGTGCCGTCGGCGTGGCCTGGCGCGCCTTCGACCTGGCCTGGCGCTATGCCAATGACAGGCGGCAGTTCGGTCGCCCGCTGGTCGAATTCCCGCGCGTCTCGGACAAGCTGGCCATGATGGTGGCGGAGACGGTGCTTGCGCGCCACCTGACCTCGTTTGCCGCCATGGAGAAGGAGCAGGGCCATCGCTGCGACATCCAGGCCGGCATGGCCAAGCTCTTGGCGGCGCGGGTCGCATGGGTCAATGCGGATGCCGGCTTGCAGATCCACGGCGGCAACGGCTATGCGCTCGAGTTCGAGATGAGTCGGGTGCTCTGCGACGCGCGCATCCTCAACATCTTCGAGGGTGCGGCAGAGATCCAGGCGCAGGTGATCGGGCGGGGGCTGCTGGCGAGATAAGGCCAGGCCGCACCTGGCTGGTCAAGCCGTTCGGACTGGCCGCGCTGTTGCGCGCGGTCGGTGCCGGAGCGTCGCGCCCTACTCCGCCTTGATGTTGTTGTCCTTGACCACCTTGCCCCAGCGCTGGGTCTCGGTCTTCATCCATTCGGCGATCTGCTGGCGGGTCATGCTTGTCGGCTCGGAGCCGAGTTCCAGCAGGCGCTTGTTGAATTCGGGGCGCGCCACGATCTTCTGCACCGCGTCCTGCAGCTTGTCGAGCACGGCCGGCGGCGTGTTGGCGGGCGCCAGCAGCCCCTGCCAGGAGCCCGTGACGAAGTTGGGAATCTGCGAGGCCACGGTCGGCACGCCAGGCGTGGCCGCGAAGGGCTTGGCGCTGGTGACCGCAATGGCCTTGACCTTGCCGCCCTGCACGAGCTGGTTGGTGGCGATCACGCTCGCCATGGCGCTGTCGATCTGGCCGCCCGCGAGGTCGGCCAGCGCCTGCGAGCCGCCCTTGTAGCCGATGATGTTGAACTCGAAGCCACGATCCTGCGCCAGCAGGATGCCCGCGAGCTGGCTGATGGAGGCCAGCGGGGTGCCGAAGCTCACGGGCTTGCCGCTCTTCTTGGCATAGGCGGCCAGCTCATCGATGTTCTTCACCGGAAGATCCTTCTTGACCACCAGCAGGTGCGGCGAAAAGGCCGGCATCGCGATGGGCGCCAGGTCCTTCATCGGGTTGTAGGGCAGTTGCGGAAGCACGCTCGGGCCGATGGTCAGCACGCTCATGTCGAGCAGCAGCAGGCTGTAGCCATCCGGCGCGGACTTGGCCACGGAGGCCGCGCCGATCTGGCCGTTGGCACCGGCCTTGTTCTCCACGATGACCGGCTGCTTGAACATCTCGCTCAACTCCTTGCCCAGCAGGCGCGCCAGCACGTCGGAGGTTCCGCCCGCCGGATTCGGCACCGTGATGTGGATCAGCTTGCTGGGGTAGCTCGCGGCGTCCTCCGCCGCAAGCGACGGCAGGGATGCGCCCGCCAGCATCGCCGCGGCCGCCATGCCGAGCAGTGCGCGCCTGGCCAGCGGGCGCGGAAACGGGGTGTTCGAGGTCTGGGCTTTCATGGGTATCTCCGTGGATGTGTGGACGGGAAGGCAGCGAGCGCCGGAAGGAGGTGTTCAGGCTGCGGGATGGATCACGTTGAGCAGCGGCTGCCCTTGCTGCAGGCGTTCGATGTTCCCGGCCATGAAGCGGTAGCGCCGATCGAGCAGCGCCGGCGTGATGGCCGAGATGTGGGGCGTGGCGCGCACGTTGGGCAGCTCGTGCAGCGGCCAGCGCGACGGGTCGACCGGCGGCTGCCCCTTCTTCGGGTATTGGTACCAGACGTCGAGCACCGCCCGGCCGAGCCGGTGGTCGCGCAGGGCTTCATACAGCGCCTGTTCGTCCACCACTTCCGCGCGGGCCACATTGACGAGCAGGGCTCGTGCCGGCAGCAGCGCGAGCTGGCGCGCACCGATCAGGCCACGGGTGCTGTCGTCCAGCGGGCAGCAGATCACCAGCACATGGACGCGTGGCAGCACCTCGTCTAGCGCCGACACGGCAACGTATTCATGGGCCAGTTCCGCGGAACCGTGCCTGCCGCTGCGCGTCACCGCGATCACGTGCATGCCGCAGGCGCGCGCGCGCCGCGCGATCTCCTGTCCGATGTGGCCGAAGCCCAGGATCGCGACCGTCTTGCCATCGGCCTCGTCGTGCTGTGCACGATGGGCATACGACTGCGCCCAGGCCTCCGCGTCCAGGCGCGCCGGGTACTGCCAGAGTTGCAGGAAGTGCTCCAGGATGGCGTGCAGGGCGAACTCGGCAATCGGCACCTCGTGGCCGTGCACGTTGCACACCGTGGTGCCCGATGGCAACGTGGCCACGGCGACCTGCTCCGACCCGGCCCCCGGCACGTGCACCAGGCGGCAGCGCAGGCGCGCGGCCTCGTCGGCGCTGATGCTGTTGGCGATGACGACGTCCGCCTGGATCGCGCCGGATGCGGGGAAGGCTTGCAACGCTTCGACCTCGTGCCCGGGGCCGAGAAGCTCGCGCAACCGGGGTGCGTTCGGCGCATGGAGCCCGACGATCTGGATGTGCATGGATAGCCCCCTAGCGGCTTTCCCGGACGATGAGGTCCGGCCGCTGCCTGAAGCTGTCCTGCAACCGGCTTCCGATGCCGGGCGCGACGGGCGGCTGCGCCATGCCCTCGCGGATCACCGGCAGCTCGGTCACGATGTCGCGGTACCAGGTGGCGAGCGTGGCGCGCACCACTTCCTGGTAGATGGCGGTCGGCGCATGCAGTGCCATGTGCAGCCCCGCCATCAGCGTGATGGGACCGGTGCAGTCGTGCGGGGCGAGCGGCCGGTTGTAGGCCTGGGCCAGGCCGGCGATCTTGCGCCCCTCGGTGAAGCCGCCGCACCAGGCCAGGTCCAGCATCACCACGTCGAGCGCATCGGCGGCCAGCAGGTCGCGATAGGGACGCAGGCCGCCCAGCGTCTCGCTGCCGCAGATCGGCACGCGCGTGCGGCGCCGCAGGTCGGCCAAGCCGGCGGCGTCGTCCATCTTGCACAGCGGGTCCTCGACCCAGAACACGTTGTATTCCTCCAGCGCCTGGCAGATGCGCAGGGCCGAATGCCCGCCGAACAGGCTGTGCAGCTCGCACATGACCTCGATGCGATTGCCGACCGCCTCGCGGATCTGGCGGAACGGCTGCAGGCCCTTCTCCAGGTCGGGCAGGCTGATGAGGTGGCCGCCGCTGGCAGGCGCGTAGATGTCGAAGGGCCAGATCTTCATGGCCTTGTAGCCTTCGTCGAGCAGGCTCTTCGCAAGGCCGCCGGCGTCGCGCATGAAGGCCACCTGGTCGTCATAGGGCCCCTGGGCCTGGTCGTCCGCACCGATGTCGCGACGCTTGCCGGCCGTGTTGAAGCTGTAGCCCGCGCAGGTGTTGTAGACCGGCACGCTCAGACGTGCACCGCCGCCGAGCGCCTCGTAGACGGGCACGCCCTGGCGCTGGCCCGCCAGGTCCCACAGCGCGATGTCGACCGCGCTGGCCGACCGCACCTCGACGCCGGAACTGTTGTAGCCGACGTAAGGCGTGAGCAGGTGCCGCGAGATGCCTTCGATCTGCCGCGCATCGCGCCCCAGCAGCCACGGTGCAAGCTCCTCATGCAGGCAGGTCTCCACCGACGCGGCGCCGCGAAAGGTTTCTCCCAGTCCGACGAGGCCGTCGCTCGTTTCCAGTTCGAGCCAGATCAGGCTGGGCCGGTCCGGCAGGCGGTAGGTGCGGAGGGATCGGATGGTTGACATTATTTACAGCTTTTTATATCTTTGGGGTGGAAGCGATGGCTTTCGAGGTCTGAAAAGGATTGTCCTTACGGGCCATTGGCGCGTCAATGCGACAAGACTTGTGTTTTCCCTGTCAATTGCTGTCATATGAATACATCCCAACCTGGCGAACTCGGTTCCCCCTCCACGGCAAGCGGCGCGGCCCGCCTGCTGGGCGACAAGGTCTACGAAGACCTGATGCAGCTGCTCGGCACGCCGGGCTTCGAGCCGCGGGCACGCCTGCCCGGCGAGACGGCCTTGTCGCAGCGGCTGGGGGTGTCGCGTCCGGTGCTGCGCCAGGCGCTGGCGCGGCTTCGCGACGAGGGGCGCGTCTACGTGCGCAAGGGCTCGGGCACTTTCGTCACCGATGCGCTGCCGCAGGCCAAACCCATCTCGCTCAGCACGCTGGAAAACATCGCCGACATCCGCGCTTTCCTGGAATTCCGATGCTTCATGGAAGGCGAGGCCGCGGCGCGCGCGGCGCTGGCGCGCACCACCGACCAGATGCACCATGTGCGCCTGTGCCGCGAGCGCTTCGAGCAGGCCCTTGCCGTCGGCAGCGATGCGGTCGAGGAAGACATCGCATTCCACGACGCCGTGGCGCAGGCCTGCGGCAATCGCTTCTTCGGCATGACGATGAATGCATTGGCGCCCCAGACGCGCTTCAGCATCGGGCTCTCGCGCAGCCTGGCCGGTCGGCCGCAGGGTGAGCGTCGGGCCGGCGTGTGCCAGGAGCACATGGCCGTGGAACTGGCCATCGAGCGCCAGGACGCGGCGGCCGCGCGGCAGGCGATGGAGGCGCACCTGAGAGGCGGCATCTCCCGCCTCTTCGGCCAGTAGGAGGGTGAATCGAGGACTCTTGCGCCAGATCGGAAGGCCGCACAATCCAGGACCGATCAAGCCTCGTCGCTTTCTAAAAGGACCCCGACCCATGGAATCCGTCAGCGCCGCCGCCTTCGACGCGTCCTACTACCAGCGCTATTACTTCGACAAGAAGACCAAGGTGGCGGATCCGCAGCACGTGGAGCGGCTGGGGGCCTTCGTGTGCGCCTACCTGAAGTACCTGCGCGTGCCGCTGCGCCGGGTGCTGGACGTGGGTTGCGGTGTCGGGCTCTGGCGCGACATCGTGGCGCGGCATTTCCCGCAGGCCAGTTTTCACGGCGTCGAGTTCAGCGAGTACCTGTGCGAACGCTTCGGGTGGGAGCGCGGATCGGTGGTCGACTACCAGGCCAGGAAGCCGTTCGACTTTGTCATCTGCCAGGGCGTGCTGGCCTACCTGAACCCGGTGGACCTGAAACGCGCCTTGCGCAACCTCGGCACCCTGAGCAAGGGCGCCCTCTACCTGGAGGTCGTGGCGCGCGAGGACTACGAGCGCGACATCGTGGACGAGGACCTGACCGATCCGCACCTTTTTCGCCACCGTGCCGAGGTCTACCGCAACGGCCTCTCCCGGCAGTTCAGGGAACTAGGCGGCGGCCTGTGGCTGAGCCGGCGCTCGGACGTGCCGCTGTTCTCGCTGGAGAGCGCGGCCGAGTGACCTGTAGCCTGTAGTCGCCGATTCGCCAGTGCCTGCCGGTGAATGGCGGACGGCGGGGTCGTCGAGCTGCCGGTCGCCCAGGCGAACCCCGCCGAAGTCAAAATGGGAAGCGCAAGCGCCGACCCCGGCGATGACATCCCAGGACGCCCACACCCCCATGCAGACCGACGAAAAACCCCTCCTGAAATACCCTTTCAAGTCGGCGCCCGCGCGCGGCACCCTGCTCGAAGTGGCGCCGGGTGTGCACTGGATTCGCATGCCGCTGCCCTTCAAGCTCGACCACATCAACCTCTGGGCGCTCGACGACGGTGACGATTGGGCGCTGGTGGACACGGGCATGCGCGACGACGAGACCGCCAGCGTCTGGCGCGAGTTGTTCGCCAACTATCCGAAGCACCGTGCGCTCAAGAGGATCTTCGTCACCCATATGCATCCGGACCATGTCGGCATGGCCGGCTGGCTCACGCGCAAGCTGGGAACACGCCTCTGGATGACTCGCCTGGAATACCTCACATGCCGGGTGATGGCATCCGACAGCGGGCGAGAGGCGCCGCCCGAGGCCCTGGCTTTCTATCGCGAGGCGGGCTGGAGCGAGCACGCCATCGAGTCCTATCGCGCGCGCTTCGGCAGGTTCGGAAACCAGATTCACAAGCTGCCCGACGCATTCGAGCGCCTGAGCGACGGCATGGAACTGCGCATCAACGGCAATACCTGGCGCGTGGTCACCGGCAACGGCCATTCACCGGAACACGCGTGCCTTTATTGCCCGGCGCTCAAGGTCTTCATCTCGGGCGACCAGGTGCTTCCCCGCATCTCGTCCAACGTGTCCGTCATTCCGACCGAACCCGACGCCAACCCGATGGCCGACTGGTATGCCTCGCTCGCCAAGCTGCGTCGGGAGGTGCCCGATGACGTGCTGGTGCTGCCCGCGCACAACGAGTGCTTCTACGGCCTGCATGCCCGCCTGGACTACCTGAAGTCCTCGCAGGACCGCGCCCTGGACAGGCTGGAGGCCGCGCTCGCCACGCCCCAGCGCGTGGTGGATGTGTTCACCGCCCTGTTCGGACGGCCGATCGACGAATCGCAGATGGCCGTGTTCGGCATGGCAACGGGCGAAGGCATCGCCTGCCTCAATTACCTCGTGCACGCCGGCCGCGCGGTCAAGACGATCGACGACAACGGTTGTGCGTGGTACCGCAGGACATAAACGTTATATTTCGTCAACGCCACCGCACCGCCCACCGCCCGAATGGACAACGACGAGGTCAACCAGCTGCTCGTTCGCATCGGTCGCGAAGACCAGGCGGCGTTTCGCCAGCTGTACAAGGCGTTCAGCCGCAAGGTGTACGCCTATGTCCTCAACATGCTGAACGACCACGCCCGCGCAGAGGAAGTACTGGCGGACGCGTTTTACGAAGTCTGGCGCCATCCCGATCGCTTTCGCGGCGATTCGCAGTTTTCGACCTGGGTCATCGGCATCGCGCGCCGGAAGGCATTGATGGTCTACCGTGCGCGCCGGCCCGACGAAGTGCATGGCGACCTCGACGACATCGCCGAAACCACCGCCTCCGAGACACCTGACGGCTACGCCGAGTTGGCCGAAAAGCAAAGGCGTGACGGCGTGCAGCATTGCATGGGCAAGCTGTCGGACGAGCATCGCGAATGCCTGCACCTCGTTTTCTACGAGGGCATGAGCCTGGCGGAAGTGGCAGACGTGCAGAACTGCCCCGAGGGCACGGTCAAGACCCGCCTTTTCCACGCCCGCCAGAAAATCAAGAATTGCCTGCAGGCCTTGCTGCGCAGCGAAGGCGGGGCGCCGGGCGGCAAGGGTGCGCTCGCATCCTGAAAATAAATTGAACCCTTCGACCGACTCCCGCAACCCAGGGGCGACACGGGCATATCCCGTGCAGGTAGATCGGTATCTCGATGCGGTCGGTCTCGCGCGCTATATTGCGCCGACACTCCGCCGTCAGGGGTGCCGATCGGGTCAGTCACACGCCCGCAAGGGCCGAAGAATTCTGGTGGTCACCATGGTCGAGATCCTTTCATCGTTGCGGCGCCCGAGCGGCGCCACCGGAGCGCAGTCATGAACGAACGCTTCGAAGAACTGCTCCCCTGGTATGCCAACGGCACGCTGGGCGCCGAAGACCGGGCCTGGGTCGATGCCTACCTTGAACAACATCCCGAGGCCCGCAGCGAACTGGAGTGGTACCACTCGCTGCAGGCCAAAGTGCAGGAAAACGCGCCTGCGGTGCCGGCAACGATCGGCCTGGCGCGCACCATGCGCCTGATCCAGGGCGACCGGCCGACCATTGCGGAGCGCATCGGCGCCTTCTTCGGCAATTTCGGCATGCGCCCGAGCTATGCGCTGGCCGCGCTGGCGGTCGTGGCGGTGCAAGGCGGCGTGATCGTCAGCCTGCTGGGCGACGCCCGCGACAGCGCCGACGAGATCCGCGCGCTGCACTCGATCCGCGTCGAGGAAGGCCCGATGCTCAAGATCAGCTTCACGCCCGACGCCAAGGAGGCGGACATCCGGATGCTGCTGGTGCAGGTGGGCGGCGAACTGGCTGGCGGCCCTGGACAGCTTGGCGACTATTACCTGCGCGTGCCGGCCGGCAGCGAAGCCGCGGCGCTCGCCAAGGCGAAGGCCGCCCCGATCGTGCAGGAGGCTGCACTGGCCCCGGGCGTGCCGCCCAAGGAGTAGCCGCGATGGCCACCCTGCCGACCCGTCGTCTGCTGCTTCGCGGCGCCCTGGGTGCCGCAGCCCTGCCCTTCTTCGCTCGCGCCATGGCTGCGGCGCCCAATGCCAGCGATGCCGGTTCGCGCATCGCGCTGGTGATCGGCAACGGCACCTACAAGGCCGCACCGCTCAAGAACCCGCCCGGCGACGCCAGCGCCGTCGCGGGCGCGCTGCGTGGCCTCGGCTATGACGTGACGTTGCGCCAGAACACGCGGCTGCCGGAGCTGATCGAGTCGCTGCGCGAGTTCTCGATCCGCGCGCCGAAGGCATCGGTGCGCATGCTGTTCTACGCCGGCCACGGGGTGCAGGTGAAGGGCCGCAACTACCTGGTGCCGGTCGACGCCGATCCGAAGTCGGAAGACGAGATCCAGCAGCAAAGTGCCGATGTCGGTGAGTTCGTCGACCGGCTCAGCGCGATCCGCACGGGCACCAACATCGTGGTGCTCGATGCCTGCCGGGTGAACCCGTTTGCAGGCGGCGTCATCGTCGGCCCGGACGGACGGCGCCTGAAATTCCGCGGCGCGACGCCGGGCGGCCTGGCCACGCTCGATGCGCCCGTGGGCACGCTGGTGGCCTTCTCGACCGCACCCAACGGCGTCGCGCTCGACGGCGCCAACAGCGAACACAGCGTCTATGCGCGGCACCTGCTGGCCAACATGTCGACGCCGGGGCTGCAGATCGAGCAACTCTTCAAGCGGGTGCGCATCGGCGTGGCCGAGGACACCGGCCGCGTGCAGGTGCCGTGGGAGTCGTCGAGCCTGACGGCTGATTTCTGCTTCAAGTCGGATGACAAGGGGCGTTGCGGGATTTGAGTTGCCCGCACTGCCACGCCGTAGGCGCACGGTTTCGGAGGCTGCTTCATTCACGCGTGGTCGGCGATGAATCGCTCCAGCTCGCGCGCAAAGCGCTGCGGCTCGCTCACATGCGGCGAGTGGCCGGCGTGGGGGTAGATCGAGACCTGCGCATGCTTCACCGTGTCGCGATACCAGGCATCGAGCGGCACGCCCGCATAGTGCGGGCTGCGCGCCCCGAGCACGACGAGCAGCGGCGCGTCGAGCCGGGACATTGACGCGCGAAAGTCGGCTTGCGCCATCGATTCGGCGAGGTCGAGCAAGGGCCTGACATCGATGCGTCCCAGGCGGCGCCGCAGCATCCGTCCCAGCGCCGATTCCACTCCGAGCTGGCGCCGTAGCCAGGCGCCTCCGAACGCGCCGATTTCGTTCAACAGCGTCTCGGCCAGGTCCTGGCGCGCACCTGCGATCAGCCCCGAGAGCATCGCCGCGCTGCAGCCGCCAAAGAGCCCCAGGCGCCATTCGTCGTCCGTCACGATGCGCGGCGACTGGTCGACCAGCGCCACCGCGGCCACCCGCTGCGTGCCGTGCCCCTGCAGGTATTGCATCAGCGTCAGCGCGCCCATCGAATGCCCCACCAGCACCGAGCGTTGCAGGCCGAAGTGGTCGAGCATTTCGGCGAGGTCCATCGCCAATCGGGCCAATGTGATGCTGCCGAGCACGGGCCGGCAACCGCCATGGCCGCGTGCGTCCCATGCGAGCACGCAATGACGCCGGGCCAGCTGGCGAGCCACCGGCAGCCAGTCACGGTGCGAGCAGCCGACGCCATGCACCAGCACCAGCGGCGAACCCTTGCCCAGCACGCACACCGGAACGACCTGGCCGTCGCTGGCGGTGAAGGTGTCGTAGTCCTCCGCACCGGGCGCGCCGAAACCCATCAGTCCGAAGTTGCGCAGCGCGCGCCAGGTGCCACGCAAGCCCGTCAGGTGCGATGGGTGTGGAGGCGGGTCAGGCGGAGCGCTGTCGGGCATCGCGGGCGATGCTACCCCGGCGTTTCATTTGATTGAAATTTGTTTGAACCGATTCCAAACGCGCCGCAACCCATGAGCGGGAAGGCAAGCAATACCGCAAGCCCCACCGCAAATCCTGTCACTCATCAACCTCTGGAGTTCATCATGCAAATCGTTCGTAAAGCTTCCATCCTCGTGGCCCTCGGTTTCGCCTTCAGCGGCGCGATGGCGGGCGAAATCTCCGGCTCGACCGTGCTGTCGACCGGCTCGAGCAACGCCGCATCCGGCTTCCTGTCCTCGGCTGGACAGAACGTCGGCGTGGCCGAGCAAAACGGCAAGATCACCAACAGCACGGTGATCTCCAACGGCGCCAACAACAGCGCCTCGGGCTTCCTGTCGTCGGCCAACCAGAACGTCGGCCACGCCACGCAAAACGGCAAGATCGCCAACAGCACGGTCATCGGCACGAACCTGAACAACTCGGCTTCGGGCTTCCTCAGCTCGGCCACCCAGGAAGTGGGCTTCGCCAAGAACAACGGCCAAGTGACGAACTCGACCGTGATCGCCAACGGCGCCAACAACCGCGCCTCCGGCTTCCTGTCCTCGGCAACCCAGCAGATCGGTGGCGCGCAAGGCAACGGCAAGCTGACCAACTCGACGGTCATCGCGACGACGTCGAACAACTCGGCCTCCGGCTTCCTGTCCAGCGCAAGCCAAAGCGTGGGCGTTGCCAAGTAAGCACGCGCCGGTCACTCCGGCCCGCTCGACCACCAACCTGCCCGCCTGCGCATCCGCGCCGGCGGGTTTTTTTTCTTTCGAGGCAGCAGCTGCAAATTTCCTTGAACCGATTCCGCAGCAGCCGCAACCCATGAACGGGAAGGCAAGCAGTTCCGCAAGCCCCACCTTCAATCCCCTGTCATCACTCATCACCCTTCTGGAGATCATCATGCAAATCGTTCGCAAAGCTTCCATCCTCGTGGCCCTCGGTTTCGCCTTCAGTGGCGCGATGGCCGGTGAAATCGCCAACTCGACCGTGCTGTCGACCGGCTCGACCAATGCCGCCTCGGGCTTCCTGTCCAGCGCCACCCAGAACATCGGCGTGGCCGAGCAAAACGGCAAGATCACCAACAGCACGGTGATCTCGACCAACGCCAACAACAGCGCCTCCGGCTTCCTCTCGTCGGCCACGCAGAACGTCGGTCACGCCACGCAAAACGGCAAGATCACCAACAGCACGGTCATCGGCACGAACCTGACCAACTCGGCGTCGGGCTTCCTCAGCAGCGCCACCCAGGAAGTGGGCTTCGCCAAGAACAACGGCCAGGTCGTGAACTCGACGGTGATCGCCAACGGCGCCACCAACCGCGCCTCCGGCTTCCTGTCCTCGGCGACCCAGCAGATCGGTGGCGCGCAAGGCAACGGCAAGCTGACCAACTCGACCGTCATCGCCACCAACTCGACCAACTCGGCCTCCGGCTTCCTGTCCAGCGCGAACCAGAGCATCGGCGTCGCCAAGTAAGCCAGCTCCCTCGTCTTTCGTCCCCTCCCCGCCGGCGCCACCCGCGCCGGCGGCCTTCCCCCCAGGAGATCCAACATGAACGCCACCTTCGCACGCACCACCCGCATCGTCCTCGTCGCCGTCACGCTGGGCGCCTGCGCCAGTGCATTCGCCGGGGAAGAGCTGCTGGGTGTCGACTCGAACTTCCGCGCGCGGATCGCCAAGGAAAAGATCCGCGCGAGCGCACAAGAGCGCAGGCAAGACGAACAGCAGAAGAAGCTGGGCATCAACAACGACAACCAGGGCTTCGGCCAGAACCCGACCAGCACCTGCGGCAGCCAGAACATCGGCAATGTTGACACCGGCGGGCGCATTGGCGCACAACCGCGCGAGGTGTTCGTGTTCGCGCCCAACGCGATCAACCTCGTCGGCCGCGGCGGCTGCAACTGATCCCCAACCCTTCTGAACAACGGAGATGTCATGAACTCGCCCCTTTTCGTGCGCGTCCTCGCCCTTGCCGCCGTCGCGACCCTCGCAGGCTGCCAGACGCTCGAGGTCAAGAAGCCCACGGTCGAGCAGACCGCCGAGGTCCGCAAGGGCCCCGAGGACCGGCCGCAGCGCTCCATCACCGGCTTCTCCCATGCGCTGCGCTGCATGGACACGCTGCTGCTGGACTACGGCGTTCGTGACGTCACCATGCTGACCGAGGAAATCACCGACGAAACCAAGAAGCTGAACGCCGGAACGCGCGACATGCTGATCTCGTCGGTGTCCGACATGTCCCGCCGCAGCCGGGCGGTGCGCCTGGTCGCCTTCGGCAAGGACACGCTGAACGTGGTCAGCTTCCTCGCAACGGCACAGACCACGGCGGCCTACCAGGCGGTCCCGCAATACGACATCAAGGGTTCCGTCTCGCAGTTCGACGAGAACCTGATCAAGAACCAGAAGGACCTGGGCTTCGGCATCTCGCCCTTCCTCAACCTCGGCGTGGCGCGAGACGCGGCCTCCAGCATGCTGGCGCTCGACCTCAGCGTGCTGACGACCAGCGACATGGGCGTGCTGCCCGGTGTCACCTCGCGCAATTCGGTGGTGATCCTCAAGCAGGGCAGCGGCTTCGACGGCGATGCCGCGTATCACAAGTTCGGCATCAACTACAGCATGAACCTGGCCCGTTCCGAAGGCCAGTCGCAGGCGCTGCGCGGGCTGGTCGAACTGGCGGCGGTGGAACTCATCGGCAAGCTGACCAAGACGCCCTACTGGAGCTGCCTGGGCGTGACCGACCCGAAGGCGAACGACGAGACCAAGCTCGAGATGTTCGACTGGTATCACTCGATGGCCGCGACGCGCATCGAGCTGATCGCCTACTTCCAGAACCAGCTGCGCCGCCGTGGTTTCTACGACGGCCCGATCGACGGCCAATTCAATCCGGCCATCGACGAGGCAATCTCCAACTACCGCGCCGCGCTCGGACTCAGCCGCGAGGCACTGCTCAACGAGGAATTCTTCTACGCCTTCCTCGCGGCCGACCACACGAAGATCGAGCGACCCGCGCAACCGGCGCGCTACGTTGCGCCCGCCGCGGTTGCCGGAGGGCCAGGATCGCCAGCGGCCCCAACCCCGGCCCCCGCACCCAAGGCGGCGCCGCTGAAGCTGTCGGTGTCGGCCCCGAAGCAGCAGACACGCTTTGCCCGCGGCGAGACCATCAGCCTCGCACTGCAACCGTCGCAGGACGCGCATGTCTACTGCTACCTGCAGGACGAGGATGCCAAGGTCATCCGCTTCTTCCCGAACCGGTTCGCTCGTGATTCCCGGATCGCCGCGGCCCAGCCGCTGACCTTGCCGGGGGCGATGCGCTTCCAGCTCTCGATGAACACGAAGGGCGTGCCCGAGACCATCTCCTGCTTCGCCACCCAACAGGACGTGATGGCCTCGCTGCCCCAGCAGTTGGTCGGCACCGACTTCGAACCCTTGCCCGGCGCCTCGCTCCAAATGATCCGCGCCGCCTTCGAGAAAGCCAGCGGCGGCACCCTCGCCCAGGAGAACTTCCATGTACAAGCCAAGTGATTTCATCAACGGTCGGAAGCAGCACGGCGGTCTCGTGGCCGCACTGACCGGGGTTGCGGTGGTCGCCGCGGCAGGCATCGCCCTGCAATGGCATCCCGGCGCGACGGCAGGCATCGCGACCACCCGCGGCGACGACCTTGTCGTGACCCAGGTTCCGCCTGCCCCGCTCCCGCCGCCCCCTGCACCCGCGGCGCCGAGCCGCAAGGTTGCCGGCACCTACCAGCTGCGCTGCTGGCAGTACGGCCGCCTGCTGTTCGACGAAGGTCCGGTCACCCTGGGCGCCGAGGCACGGCAAGGCGCGAAGATGGTGGGGACGGATCGCAATGGCGGGGCCCTGTTCGTCACCGCCGACCTGGGCGGGACGACCTGCCTGGCGCGGCCCTCGCCCCCGCCCCCGAACCTCGCCATGCCCCGCTGAAGGAAGGTATGAATCTTTCTACCGCGGACGCCGACCTCGACGCCCTCGCTACGAAATCCTCACACCTTTGTTCGGGCATCGCCCACCTCGAAAGGAGCCGCACCATGAACCATCTTTCTCCCGCGTTCCCGGTGCGGCGCTTGCCGCGAGCCGTGGCCCTGGCGGCCGCCTGCATCACGGTGATCGCCGCCACCTTTTCCGGGCCGGCGAAGGCGGAAACCGAAAGCCGCAACGTCGCCGACTTCGACGAGGTGGTGTTCGCGGTGGCCGGCGAGGTCAGCATCGAACAGGGCGCGGGTGAATCGCTCTCCATCGAAGCCGAACCCAAGGTGCTGCGCAAGATCACGGCCGAGATCCACGACCGGCGCCTGGTCATCGGCCTGTCGCCCGGCAAGGTCGAGACGCAGCAACCGATCCGCATGAAGCTGAGCGTGCGCAACCTGCGCGCCTTCGAGTCGCGCACCACTGGCACGATCGGCATCGGCGCGCTGCGCGGCGACACGCTTTCGCTGGTGCTCGCGGGCGGCGGCTCGATCCGCGTCGACCGCCTGGAGAACGCGCGCAGCCTGGATGTGCGGATCTCGGGCTCAGGCGAGGTCACGATCGGCGGCGGCAAAGTGACGGCGCAGAAACTTTCCATCACCGGCAACGGCAGCTATTCGGCGCCGCGGCTCGCCAGCGAGCAGGCCGACGTCACCATCAGCGGCAACGGCGAAGTGCAGCTCGCCGCCAGCGCCACGCTGGCCGTGCGCATCAGCGGCATCGGCAATGTGCGCTACCACGGCGACCCGGCCGTGACACGTTCGGTCCAGGGCATCGGCTCGATCGAAAAAGATTGAACCGGCCAGGCGGCACGCGCAACCCATGGGTGTTGACGAAACCACCCCCCAAGGAGTCCGCAATGTTCCGCTACCTCAGCACCCTCACCCTCGCCCTTGCCGCCGCCGGCCTTCTGGTCGCTATCCCGGCGAAGGCCGAGAAGGTCATCGTCTACCGCGAGGGCCAGATCGTGAATCCGCAGGAAGTGGCGGACGTGCTGGGCAAGACCCGCTCCATCCGCCTGCTCGACGATGCGCCCGCAGCCCCGGCTTCGGCCCCGGCCGCAGCGTCAGCCCCAGCTTCCGCTTCCGCCTCGGCAAAGCCCACCCTCGTGGCCTCGGCCTCCAAGCCCAAGCCCTCGGCGCGTCCCGCCGCCCCCGCGGCGGCTGCGCGCCCCGAGCAAGCTGCACACTCCGAGCAAGCTGCACGCGCCGAACACGCCGCACGCCCCGCCGCCGTCGCGCATGAGGACCCCAGCTCCGAAGCCCCTGCGGCCCTTTCCCTGCCGGTGCAGTTCGGCTTCGGCTCCGCCGAGATCCTGCCGATCGCGCGCACCCAGCTCGACGCACTCGCCGAAGGCATCAAGCTGCTGGCTCCGGGCAGCATCATCATGATCGAGGGCCACACCGACGCCGCCGGCAGCCCGGCCTACAACCTGCAACTGTCGCGGGTCCGCGCCAACGCCGTGCGCGACTACCTGGTCAACCACCACGACATCGACGCCGCACGCCTGAAGACCGTCGGCTACGGCAAGGAACGCCCGATCGAGGGCTCCGACCCGAACGCCGCCGTGAACCGCCGCGTGCAATTCCGCGGCGCCTGAAAAGCCCGGCCGGGGCTGCCCCATGGCATAGACCATGGGGCCAGCCCGCTCCCCTTGTGCCACCGCGGTGCACAGCCCAGAATGGCACGCGATCTGTCAGGGAGTCCAGCCGGTCCGCAGCACACACTCCTCCCGCCGCACCATGAGTCGCCGTCGCCTGCTCGCCTGCCTTGGCCTCGGCCTGCTGCCCCTGGGATGGAGCGCCGCCTGCCCGGCGCAGGTCCAAGCCCCACCCAAGGCCAAGGTCGACGCTCCCGGACAACGCCGCGTCGCACTCGTGATCGGCAATGGGCGCTATCCCGAGATGCCGCTCAACAACCCCGAGCATGACGCCCGCCTGGTCGCGCAGACCTTGCGCAGCCTCGACTTCGAGGTGGGCGAGTACCTCAACCTCAATGCGCGCGACTTCAAGCGGGTGCTGCGGGAATTCGCGCGACGCATGGACGACGACCAGGTCGCTTCGGTCTTCTACTACGCCGGCCATGGCGTGCAGATCGGCGGGCGCAACTTCCTGCTGCCGGTGGACATCGCGCTGCGCGACGAGGCCGAGGTGCGCGACGAGGCGATCGACATGCAGGAGGCGCTGCTGTCGCATGTCGAGCGGGTGCGCCCGCGCGCCCGCATCTTCATCATCGACGCCTGCCGCAACGACCCCTTCGCGACCCGCGGGCGCGGTCCGCGCAATACCAACGGCCTGGCCGAGATGGCGGCGCCGGGGGCGCTCATCGCCTTTTCCGCGGCGCCGGGCCGCGTCGCTGAGGACGGCCCGATCGGCGGCAACAGCGTCTACACGCGCCACCTCGCCACCGAGCTGCGCACGCCGGGCGTGGATGTCGAGGAAATGATGAAGGCGGTGCGCATCAAGGTGCTGCGCGACACGGCGGAGCGCCAGATCCCGTGGGTCAACACCTCGATGGTGGTGAACTTCATGTTCAACCCGGCGCCGGCGCCGGCATCGGCCGGGCCCCGGCGCAATCTCCAGTTGCTGGTGCAGGCGCAGCGCAGCCTCAACACCGATGACCGCAATGCGTCGGCGTCGCTGGCGCTGCGGATCTATGTGCTGCGCGACGCGGGCAGTTTCGAGAAGGCCAGCTTCGACAGCCTCTACGACGACGACGAGGCCACGCTGGGCTCGAACGTGCTGGTGCGCGAGAAGCTGTACCTGCGCCCCGGTGAAGCACGCGAACTGGCCCTCGAGATCGCCGGTGATGCGCGTGCCGTCGCCGTGTTCGGCGCATTCAGGCAGATCGAGCAATCGCGATGGCGAGCGATCCTGCCCTTGCCGGCCGGCACGCTGGCGCCGCGCGCACGCATCGACGCGCAGGCGCGCCAGCTGCAACTGGAGTGGGCCCGGTGAGCCGATCCGGCGCCGCGCTCGCGTCGCCGGCTGACGGCGCGGCGAATGGGGTCGATGAGGTCGATGCCGTCGATGAGCCGGCCACCGTGCGTGCGCTGCGCGTCGAGGCCCTTCCGCTCGTCGCATTGATCGCACGCCTGCGCGATGGGACGCCTGCCGACACCGCCGAGCTGCGCCGCACGCTGTCCGCGGCGGTGGCCGGCTTCGAGGCCGATGCGCGCGTCGCGGGCGTCGACGAGCCCAGCGTCGCGGCCGCGAGCTACGTGCTCTGCGCCTGGGGCGACGAGCAATTTGCCGCTGCCCCGTGGGGAACGGGCGGCGCCGGATTGCTGCAGCGTTTTCATGGCGATGCCAGCGGCGGCGACAAGCTGTTGCGCCTGCTGTCGCGCCTCGCCGAGAAGCCGCAAGAGCACCGCGCCTTGCTCGAGCTGTTCCACACCTGCCTGAGCCTGGGCCTGCGCGCACGCATCGGCCCCGACAACCGCGACCACGAAACCCTGCGCGCCCGCGTGCAACTGGCGCT
>NZ_JAATOM010000015.1 GCF_019207085.1 Variovorax sp. dw_308
GCAGCTTCTTGGCGTCGAACTTCTTGCCGGTGAAGAGATTCGTGAGCTGGTCCTCGATGCCCTTCAGCGCGTTGCCGAACACTTCTTCGGTGTGCGCGGCCGCGTTGCTCGCATAGTCCGAATAGTTCGCGAAGGCCTCGCGCGCGCCGTTCACCCAGTTCTCGCGGTTCTTCTTGTCCTCTGCGAAAGCGTCCTTCTGCTTCTGGATCTCGGACTCGCGAGCAGCATCAAGTTCCACGATCTTCTTTTTGTAGTCGTCGGATGCGAATGCGTCGAACGGCAACCCATTTTTTGCGGCATCCGCCGATGCTTGGGCCGCGTCTCTGTTGACCTGCAGGATGTAGCGGTCGTACTCCTTGCGGATCGACTTCTGCGCCTCGACCTCTTGACGGGCGCGCGTGCCCAGGCCCACGGTAGAAAGCATGCGGTCGTACTGCTCCGAGCGGCTCTCGTTGGCTGACTCGTAGGACAGTGTGATGCCCTGCAATTGCTTCTCGAAGCCGAGTTGCACTTCCGCGAGTTTGGCCGCCTTCTCCTTGAGCACAATCTGCTGTTCAAGGGCGACGTTTGTGTCGTAGGCGGCCTTGATCAAGTCCTGATTCGCAAGCAGGCTCTGCTGCTCGACGGTGAGTTGCTTCTTGCCCTTCAGATCGGCGATGAGTTGCGCGAACTTGGCGCGCTCCTTCTCGGAGGCGGTCAACTTCTCGTCGGTGCTCAGTTGCTCCTTGAGGGATGCCTCCTGCTGGCGCAGGCTCTCCAGCATGCGGGTTGCAGCGTCGTCCTGGTAAGCCTTCGGTGCTGCGCCCTTCGGGTCCTTGAACTTCTCGTTGATGTTGGAAACGAGCTTGTCGTACTCCGGGCCGCTCGTCGCCTTGCCGAGCGTTTGATAGTCCCGGTTCAGGTCCGCGATCGCCTTCTTTCGCTTGTCGGCGTTGGTCTGGATCTCGTTGGTGAGTTTCTTCAGGCGATCCGATGCATCGATCTGAGCCGAGGCGGCGCGGGCCTTCTCGCCCTCGGCATAGGCGTTGTCTTGCTCGCGGAGAGCCTGACGCGACAGCGCCGCGATGTCTGTTTGAAGCCGCGCATTTCCCTTGTCAAACGCGGTGCCGGTCAGAGAATTGAGTGACCCGCGCGCCTGGCGGTCTGCGAGTTGCTTTTGAAGGCCGGCCAATTTCTCGCCGGTCGTCTCGGGCCGGCCAAGCCCAGCCACCGCATCCCACGTTTCCTTGACGTCGTGGGTCAGCAACCGGAATGCACGCGCAAGCACACCAGCCTGCGCCTCCACGGCCGCCATGCGGGTGGTCGTGGCATCGGCAAGCGTCTTTTGAGCCAGCGCGGTTGCCTCCTCCTTCTGCCCTTGTTCCTCCAACGCACGGATGCGCTCGTAGGTCGCCAGGTTGAGGTAGTGGAGCTTCTCGTTCAGTTCTGCGGATGTCTTCGCCGGCGCGTCCGCGAGTTTTGCAAACTGCCCGACCGCATCGTCGATCGACGTGCCCATGACACGGCTCATCGAGACGACCGCCGCGCCAACGTCTTGGAAGGATGCGCTTGCGATCTTCCCGCTCTGCGCCATCGCCGCAAGCGCCTCGGCGGCATCTCCCTGCGTGCCGGTGATCTTGGAAATGGCGGTCGCAGTGTCCTTGAGCTGGTCGGTCGTCTTGCCGATGCTGTTGCCGGTCAGGATCAGAGCCTTGGCGTAAGCCTCCGATTCCTTGCTGCCTTGGTACATCGCGACCGCCAGGCCGCCCACGGCGCCCGCCGCGAGCGTCAGAGGGGTCACAAGTCCGGCGATGTAGCCGCCCAGCGCCTTCGCAGCGGGTCCGACGCCGCCGAACATGTCCTTGAGCTGACCCCCTTGCTGCAGGAGCACCGTCAAGGGCGCCTGCCCGCCTTGAAGCGAAGTCACGATGTCCGTGAACTGCGCCGGCACGCCCCGAAGGGCTGCGGCGGTCTGAGCGGCAGAGACGCCGACCTTTTGTAGCGCTGGGACAGCAGCGGTGTTGAGCGAATTGGCCGCTGCCTTCGCCTGCATCTCCGCGGCCTTCATTTCGGCGATGTATGGCGCGAACTTGCCTTGATCAAAGCCGAGGAAGTCGACCTTCGCTTCAAACTTCTGTGAGGCCGTCTTGCCCAGGTTCTGGAGTTCCAACGTCGAGCGCTGGATTGCCGCACGCAGGCGCCCCTCATCGCGCGTGAACTTCTCGGTCGATTTGCTGAGCCCATCGCCAATGCCATCCAGGCCCTTTGCCGCGTCATCGCCCGACTTCTTGACGGACTGCGCCATGTCCTTGGCAGAGTCTTTAACTTGCTGGAAGCCGGTTTTGGCGTCGGTCGCGTCTACGCCTACCTCAAGTTGGACTTTTCTGCTGTCGGTGGTCATGGGTGAATCTGGTGATGTGGAGGGGGGGTGCGATGGCGCGGCAACTCGCTATCGACGGAGGATGTCGAGATTGGCTTGAGTGGCCTCGATCAGCGAATCGAAGAATTGAGCCTCGATCGGCTGCAAGTTGTGTGCTTCGCGTTGAACCGCCGCCAAGGCCTTGAGGGTCTCTTGCATCTTTTCCGTCAACGGTGGCAAGGAGGTGACGACGGTTGCCACGAGGGCATCGACAACCGTTTGAAGCGCCGCCAGTTGGCCGGTGTGGATCATGGCCATCTGGTTGGCGGCACTTGCAAACTCAGCGAATTGTTCTTCGGTCATTCTTGGGCTTTCGAGGTTGATGCGGCCAGGAATTCAGCAAATCAGCAGCAAATCAAAACGGCCAGGAAACCCGCATGGATGCTGGATTTCGGGGCCAAAGGGTTTGATTGCCCGTTTGATTGTTTTCATAGGGGGATTTTTTGTCCGCGTGCGGAACCGAGCGGTCTAGAAAGTCGAGGACCGCCGGGGATCGGAAGGCCCCCTGCCCCGTCTCGCTCCACGATGCCCCGCCGTCGCACCAGGCGGGCGCAGGTGACGCGATCGCGACGCGCGAGGGGCAAGCCATCACTCGGCGATCTCGATGGCCGGGATGTCGCTTTCGCGGATATGCCGGGCATCAACCAAGGGCTTGAGCGCAGCGAGCGCAGAGGCCTTGATGCGGCGAAGCTCGGGGCCGACATCGTCACCCTCGAACTCGCGGACCAAGGCAACCACTTCGGCCCGCAGTGCACCAAGGGCGGAGGTGGCTTGCTTCACTTCCTCGATGTTGGACACGTCGACGAGTTGGGACACTTGCATGTCGAAGAAGCCGCGAATCGTCATCGGCAGCATGCGAGGCTCCTGCCAAGTACGGACGGCGCTGTTGGCCAGCGTGCGCATGCCGGCGAGCCAGAAGTCGACGGCCTGGCACCGCTCATCGGCCAGTGCGCCAAGAGCGCTCTCAACCGAGTTCTGGATGTTCTCCCGCGCCTGCTCGAGGCCGGCCAGCACGAAGTACGCCTCGTTGTAGTCCCGGCGTGCGTTGGTCAGCGCCAGCTCTGCCTGATCGCGCACCTTCGTGGCAGCGACCACCTTCGCCAGGGCGTTGGCAATCGGGTCGTCCAGGTCACGGGCGCCGCTCAACTTGGAGCGCGCGACACGGCGCTTCTCTGCCTGTTCGGCGCGCAGCGTCTTGCGGGCCGCGGCGACAACTCCCGAGCTCAGCAGAGCGTTGAGCGCCTGGCGGTCTTGCGTGGCGAAGTCGGCCATCATGCGATGACCTTTCCGGCGAGGCGGAGCAGTGCGTGGCCGTGCACAAGTGGCGTAGAGAGGCCCCAGATCTGGCCGCTCAATGCCTTGGGATTGAGCAACACAGGATGTCGCGCGAAATTGGCCGCACGGCTGCGATGCCGAAGCATGCCAGCGACGTGCGCAGGCGGGACACTGCGAGTGGGCACGCAGCCGAGGGCGCGCGCACGCAACTCCATGTTTTCGATATGACGACGGTAGTTCATTGAGATTCCTTCACAGAGGTGGTTGATGCCAGGTGGCGGAGATGCTGATTGCGCTTGTGCAATGCGACTTCGAGGGCGGCGCGTTGAAACCCGAGTGCCTCGTGCTCGGCGTGCAGATCCATGGCCATGCAGAAGATCGGGTGATGCTGGCCAGCGCGCCATAGCGCTTCGATCTCCGCCATACGGCTGGCGATGCGTCCTACCGAAGAAGCGATGCGGTCGCGCTCACGCTGGGCCAGGCCAAGAGCCGGGCTGTTGATCGACGAAGGTGGTTGCGCCATGTGTTCATGTTCGGAGAGAGACGGCGAATTGGCGTCATAGACTTTTTGGGTTTTTCATAGGATTGGGGACTCGGCGAGCGCACTGGGTGCAGCGGCCTCTCCCATCAAGCAGCCGCGGGCGTCGAGCGGGTTCGGCATCCCCTCTGCCAGGTACGCGTAGTACAGGCGATCGGCCTGAGAGCCGCTACAGCTGATGGCGCGCTGTTCGCCGACTTCCTCGAATAGATCGTGATTGACCTTCCGCTCCGGGTCAGTGGTCACCAGGCGCCAGACTTCTGCGTAGATCGCCCGCTGTTGGCGCCGGCGTTTGCGCTCGGCAGCCAGGTGCGTGCCAGCCGGCCAGTACTCCCCGAATGCTTGGGGGTCGCTCCAACTTCTGACTGCCGCCTCGGTCACACTCGCGTAACGACTGGCGAAGGCGTCGGTGAGCCATTGAGGCGCCGCGAGTTGGTGGAGCAGGCAGAGCTTGACGGCTTCGAGCACTGAGCACCCTCCGGCATCTCCGTCGAAAGCGTCGCGCAATGCGGTGATGGTTCGCGCGGCTTCCTGCTGGGTGAGAGGGTCGGGCGCGCCCGCTGCGATCTGAGCACGCGCCCGCAAAGCGTCCTCTGCGGACGAGGCCCAGGGGTCGAACGCGACAGTGACACGCGCGGCAGGATTTGCGTGCGCGGGGCGCGCGCTCTTGTTGGACTCCGGCCGCCAGGTCATTGCAGAGCCCCACCCCTTGCGGGCGTGCGCACGCACCCAATTGACACTTTCTGTCCACGTTTAGCGAAGGAAGGCGAACCGAGCGGTCTAGAGGATGGCTCGCGCAGGGAACTGATCGGCCCCCGGTGGGGTGGACTGACCACCGCAGAACAGGGTCGTCCTATGAATTGCAGATGCGTGAAGAAGGGGAACCGAGCGGTCGAGGCTGGCGAACCGCTGGAGATTGAAGCCCCCCTCACACCGGCCACCCATCAGGCCCGATAGCCTTGCGCTTGCGGCCCGACCTCTCCTCACGCTGCTTGTCGCTCGAGTGGTGAGTGGCGCAGAGGCTCTGCCAGTTCGACTCATCCCAGAACAGCGTCTCGTCACCGCGGTGCGGGGTCTTGTGATCGACCACCGTGGCGAGCTTCACGAAGCCCGCAGCCTCGCACAACACACACAGGGGGCTGCTGGAGAGATGGCGGAGGCGCGCCCGTTGCCAGGCGTATCCATAGAGGCGCTCCGTTGTCGTCTTGCCTGCACGCCAGGAATCGGAGTCGATCGACTTCAATTGATTGAGGTTCGCCGTCGCAAGGCGAGGCTTGAGGGTCTTGAGGCGCGGCGGCTTCATTGCGTCGGCACCTCCGCTGCTTCCCAGCAACTGCAGCCAATCGCCTGGCCAACCTTGCAGAAGGCGCAGCGCTCCACGCAACATGTGTAGACGTGGTACTGGCCGAACTCGACGCCGCAGTCACGGCAGTTTGACTTGCCATCCGGATAGTCGACGCCGTACTTGACGCGCTCCCCGACCTTGCCGTTCACGACGTCATGGGTGTGGTACTGCGCGTGCTCGATGACGCGGTCCCAGCCGGGCACGCGGTGCGGTTTCTTTGTACTCATCGGGCGTCCTCCCTCGGCTGGGTTCCTGCGTCCTCCCGCGCACGCGGGTGCGAGGGGGCGGAAATACCGGCTTTCGCCTGCTTTTCTTGGCCAATACCGGCCCGCTTTCCGCGCCAATGGCCGAGAAGATCGGCCTGCAAGTGCGGAGGAAGCGCCAGGCAGTCGCGCCGCATCTCCTCGCGGGCTTCATCGCCGTCACCGTGCAGATCGCACACGCGCATGGCCGCCTCGAGCAGATCGGCCGCGGTGTCAGCGGCATCGTGCAGGAACTCGACCAGTTCGGGCTTGTGGGCCAGTAGCAGCTCGCGCAGCGCAGGCGTCAGACGATCGGCGGGCTTGAGCACCAAGTCGACGCCATCAGCCCTGACCGTCATGCCGGCCGCGTAGATTGCGCGGCAGACCTCTGCGGGGCTCACAGCCGGGCCTCCGCATCCATTTCCTCATCACCCTGCGAAGTAAGCGAAGTAAGCGAAGAACAAGCAATGGCGGGGCTTTCCGCCTGATTCTGATGCTCGCGAAGTTTGCGAAGTTGCGAAGTATTGGGGGGCACCGGCGCCGGGCTTACTTCGCTTTGTTCGCCTACTTCGCGAGGGTCAGAATCACGTGCATTCCCGCGTGGTTGCTCATTCTTCGCTTTCTTAGCTTTCTTCGCGGCCAGTTCATAGAACTTGGTTGGGCGACCGTGGCCGGTGCGCTCTTCCTCGACGACGATGCGCGGTGGCGTGGTGGTCAGCAGCTCGTCGAGAGCGGCATCGATGCGGGTCTTGTTGGCGTGGCCCTTGAAGCAATCGCTGGTGATCTGCCAGCGGGTGACGCGACCCTTCGCCTCAAGGAACTCCACGATCTTCGCGGCCGTCTCGTTGGTCTCCGCGACCTCCACCTCGTCGGCGGCGCTGGCGAAGACGAATTTGACCGACTCGACCGAATACCGGATCCAGGCCACCGCCGCATCCAAGTGCGGCACTTCGACCGTGGTGCTGAGGTCGCACAGGGCGAACAGCATCGCCATGCGCAGGAGCATCGGTGCTCGCCGCTCAATGAGGGCGTTGATCCGCTCCCCGTGGCGGCGGTCGTTCAGTTCGCCCATGTACAGGGTGCGCCAACGCTTGGCGGCATCCGATGACAGCTCAACGCGCAGTGTGTCGCGCTCGACCCACCGCGCGGCCTGGCAGAAGTTCAGGACTTCGAGCACCTTGCCGGCGAGGCGATCCACTTCCTCCTTGGATGTCGCCTTTGGGAAGGGCAGCATCTTCGTGCGCTCGGCCCAGAAGGGCAGGAAGCGATTCATGAAACCGTTGGTCAGGTCCTTGGACGCGATGCTCGAGATCAACTCGCTCGGCGTGATGGCGACCGACAGGCAGACATGCGGATTGCTGGCCCACAGACGGTTGCTCTTCGTCGCGGGGCGCAGCGAGCCGCCATCCCAACAGTCGCGCAAGGCGGAAGACAGTGTGTTGCCGTCACGCTTGCCCTGCTGAAGAATGTTCACAAACTCGCTCTCGATCACCAGCAGGCGCTTGTCTTCGATGGCCGGGACTTCCTCCTTGCCCTCGCGATAACCGTCATGGATCATGAAGGCCAGACCTTCGCGCGATGACAGCCCGCCCGCATGGATCTGCGGAGCAGCGTTCTCGTCCATTTCTTCGACGCGGTGAGCGATGCGCTTCACCAGGGCGACGGCATCGCCCTTGCGGCCTTCGCCGGAGCGGCCGATGTGTTGGGTGAACAGGCGCGTGTGGTGCCAGGTGTTGCCGATGGGCATGTACGGGCCGCGGCCAACAGCACAGCTCAGGTAGGCCATGGCGTTCGCGGCGATCGCGTAGGGGTTGGCTTCGGTGGTCTCGCTGCCCGCCTTGGCAATCTCGCCGACGAGCCCGTAGAGGCAATCCGGCGATGGCTGGGGAGCGTTGCGGTGGTCGTCGATCGAATCGTCTTCCACCGGCTGAGCCATGTCGAGGTTCTTCACGACGGCGTTCACGGTTGCACCTCCCTCGTGGCGTCGAGGCGATGCAGATCGTTGAAATCTGTATCGTCGTCGCCGCGCGGCAGATCAGTGAAGTCGGGGACCGCCAGCAGGCCGCCCACAGCACGCGCGGCTTCGGTCGCTGCCGTCATGCCTGGATTGCCGTCGGTCTTCCAGTCGTCGTCGGCCGCGACCACCAGGGTGATGCACGGGAATTTCGTGCGCAGCGCCTTGGCCACCGGCTGCAGGTTTCCGGCGTTGAAGGCGATCGCGACCGCGTCGCCGCTGTCCTCGTGGATCGTGGCGCCCGTTGCATAGCCTTCGCAGATCACCAGGCGGCCGCTGGGCCTGCCGATGGCGTGGTAGCAGCCCTTCACGCGCGCGCCGGGCATGAAGCGCTTGGAACCGTCCGGCGCGATGCTCTGCAGGCCGTGGAGGTGGCCCACGGCGTCGCGCAGCGGGATCAACAAGGTGTGGCCGGCCTCAATGCGGATGCCGTGAGCACGGACGCTCTTGGCAGTGAGGTAGGGATGCTCGGCAGCAGGCTCGGCAGCCGCCCAGCGGATCGCAGCGGCGGCGGCAGCGTCCACGTGGCGCTGGAGCTGCTCGGCGTCGTGCTGACGGCGCAACGCGTCCATGCGGCGGGCAAATGCCTTGCGCTCGGCCGGTGTCAGTTCGCGCTGGTGATGGCGGGTCTCGACGTAGCCGCAGCGAAAGCAATGGGCGACACCGTGATCGTCGGCGGCAATCGTTACGCCCATCGTCTTGTCGTTGGGCTTACGACCGCATGCGGGGCAGATGGTGCGATGGTCGCCGATGGGGAGATCGGTCCAAATGATCATTCGGCACCTCCCACGCGACGCAGAAACGCCTCAAGGTCTTCGATGCGGGTGCAGAAATGCGAGAGGTTCCAGCGGGCCACCAGCCAGCCGTCGGTCACGGTGTCATGGACCGAGAAGCCGCGTAGAGCCAACTCGGCTTTCAGCGTGGCGAGACCCTTGTCGACATTGACAGTCGACGCGTCAGGTGCGGTCGAACCGACCGCGTCTTGTTGAGCGATCTTGTGCATGACGCTTTCCCGGTTAAAGGGCCGCGATCAGCTTGTCGATGTCGGACTTGCGCCAACAGGTCGTCTTCGGGCCGAGCTTGATGCCAGGCGGGAAACGACCGTCCTTGATGCCGTTCCACCAAGTCGCGCGAGACACGGGAACGCGTTGCAAGACTTGGGGCAGACGCAGGAGCGCGTCGGTGGAGGGTGCCGATGTGGCGATAACTTCAGTGGCCATTGCTTGCCTTGTTTTTGCAATACAAAAAAGCCACCAGCGCCGGGCATAGGGTCAAGCATCTAGCAATACTTGATTTCCGCCTTAAACTTTGAGTCCTCTCGTCCAAGAGTGGGCTCTGGGTTTCGGCCTGGTGTCCAAGAAGGCCCCTTGAGTTCCTAGGCTCCCGGGGCTTTCTGCTTTCTGGACCATCAGTCGACTATTTGTCGATCTATTTGTCCAGAGCGCGGGGTAATGATATGGGAGCGAAAAGATGTCCACTCCACGCGAGCACATCTAGGGGTGGTAAGAAATACATGGTCAGGCACGGGCTATTTCTTCCCCCTGCGGGCCGCCTTCTCTGCCGATTCCGGTGAGCCGGCGCTCGGAAGCTTGCACATGACAAGGATCTCGTTTGCGAGTTTTGGAGCCAAAGCCGCTTTGGTCCCTGCAGCGCGAAGCTTCTTGATGATCTCGGCAAGCAAGATGTCTCTCGGCCGGGTGCTCTTGCGGCCGGCCTTGGATGAGGTTTTCTTGAGGCCGGACGCCACCTGCGATGCCAAGAACTCCACCATCAGTAGACCTTCAGTTACGGTCTTCTCGATCTCGTGAAAGTTCATCTCGAGTCGCAGCGCATGGGTCGCCAAGTACGCGCCAACTTGCGGGGGAACAGCCGCCGGGCCTAGCGCTGTGCGCACGGCACGCACTCTCCGCTTGAGGTTCTCCAGGTACTGGATTTCCTCGGTTCGTGTGGGCATGGAGCGGGCGTATTCGTCATTGAGTCGGTAGTTCCCCAGTTCCCTTCCCAGCCACGCACTGAACTCGGCGATGTCGATCCCGTGCGGTGCGAGTAGCGATCCGAGGTCCGGCACCGTCTCGTCAATCCATCCACCAGTGAAATATTTCTTGTGCTTCATTTGGGGGCCGAACGGGATGTCGTCGTCCATGTCGTCGAAGCCTCCGTGGATGTTGAGCATCTGCATCTGGTGCAGGTATTGCGCCGGTTGTGGCCGCCTCGGCAGGTGGCGCCTAGCGCGGAAGAACAGTTCATGCGTCCCTGGCCATCTGCACAGTCGGCCGAGAGTTTTTTGCCGAACGAAGCCTATCGAGGTAGTCCGCCCACGCTTGAAGCATTTCCCGGCGCTGCTTGAGGAACTCGGTGCGGTTGTAGGCGCGCCCGAGGCTGTCGGCCACGCTGTGCGCAAGCTGGGCTTCGATGACCGCCCGGTCGAACCCCAGATGCTCATCCAGGATGGTCCGCGCCGTCGCGCGAAATCCGTGGCCGGTGACTTCCTTTTGTGTGTCGTAGCCAAGCCGGCGCAAGGCCGCGTTCACGGTGTTCTCGCTCATGGCTCGCTCGTGGTCGCGCTCGCCGCGAAACACCAGACCGAGGCCGGTGGACCCGGTCAGAGGCTGCAGATCTCGCAGTAGATCGACTGCCTGGCTCGGCAGGGGAACGATGTGCGGATCGCCGTGGAGCTTGCCGGCGCGCTGGCGCTTCATGCGCCCGGGCGGAATCGTCCATGTGGCCACGTCCAGATTCATTTCTTCCCAGCGAGCAAAGCGAAGCTCACCAGGGCGCAGCATCAGCATCGGTGCGAGTTGGAGAGCCGCACGCACGACCGGCGTGCCGGAATAGCCGTGCAGCGCGCGCAGGAGCGCCGCCAGGTCGTCTAGATCGGTAACTGCGGCCATGTGCTTCACCACCGGCTTGCGCAGTGCGCCCTTGAGGTCACGCGACGGATCGGCACGCAAGCGGCCGGTGGCGATACCGTAGCGGAACACCTGCCCGCAGTTCTCCAGCGCTCGATGGGCCGTCTCAATGGCGCCGCGTGACTCGATCTTGCGCAGGACGGCCAGAAGGGTGGGCGCATCGATGTCGGCGATCGGCAGGCGGCCGAGATAGGGGAACAGGTCTACTTCCATCCGCCGCATGATCTTGTCGCCGTAACTCGGCGCCCATTCATCTTTGCGGGTGGCAAACCACTCCCTGGTGACGGCCTCGAAGTTGCTGGCGCCGCTCACCATGGCGGCCAGCTTTGCGGCTTTCTTGGCCTCGTTCGGATTGATGCCGGAGCGCTTTTGTCGACGGGCGTCCATGTGCTTCTCCCGAGCTTCGGCCAGGGTCACCTCTGGATAGCTGCCGTAGCTCACCACGGTTTCGCCATTGGACGTGCGGATGCGCCACTGCCAATACATGCCGCCCGCCGGCGTGATGCGCAAGTACAAGCCATCACCATCGGTATGCTTGCCGGGCGCTGGCTTCGCCTTGAGCGCCCGCAGCTTCAGTTCAGTAAGTGCCATTCGCCCCCCGCCAAGTTGGAATGGGGGTAAATGTACGGGGTAAAGAGGTTGATTGATTGGGCTGCATGTAGATTTCATGCGGCCTGCGGCAGTTCTTTCGGTAGAGCCCCAGCCACCAGTCTTCCAAGCCCCTGATTCTTTGCGAAATCAGGGGCTTTTTGACGTCTGGTGCTGGGCGTGCCCCGCATCTTCAACCTCCGGATCGGACTCGTACGAGCGCGCGCAGATCACGTCGTACGCCCTTTGCGACTGGATGTTCCGCGACATCTACCTGCAGCCACCGGCGCAGGCAGCGTCGGTGAGTTCCTCGTCGACCTTCAAGGACTTCCCGCCGAGGCAGAGGACCGCGAGCTTCAGTTTGAACCAGGTGCTCGCGGAGTGACGGGGGCAGTCATGCGCAAGCTGATGCCAGCGCCAAGGGCCGGTGCGTCCCGGGCGACGCCGAGGCCGCGGTGCCTGGCGCCTGGATCAGCGCGCCGCCGACGTGTCGTTGTGCACGGTCGGCGCGTCCGCGCTTTCCGGCAACCGCACCTTCGCAATGCCGCCCAGGAACAGGTCCGCGACGATCGGCGCCATGGCGTCGTAGTCAAGTTCGCCGTCGGGCTTCATCCAGGTGAACATCCAGTTGATCATGCCGAACAGCAGCATGGTCAGCGGCTTGGACAGGTGGGCGCTGGGCTGGCCTTCGCGCATTTCCGATACCGCGCGGGCAAAGCCGGCGACGACGTGACGCTCCTTGTCGAGCACGCGCTCGCGATCGTCGGGCTCGAGGAACTTGACGTCTTCCGTCAGCACGCGGTGCGCGTCCTGTGCGTCGGCGTACTCGGCAACGATGCGATGGATCAGGTGGCGCAGCCTGGCCTCGCCCTGCAAGTGAGCGGAAGCCTCGTCGTCGATCAAGGCCTGCAAGCGCGACACATGACCCTCGGCGATGCTGACGAGCAGGCTGTACTTGTCCTTGTAGTAGTGATAGAGGGAGGCCTTCGACAGCCCGCAGGCCTCCGCCACCTGGTTCATCGACGCCGATGCATAGCCCCGCCTGGCGAACAGCGCCGCGGCGCGGGACAGGATCATCTCCCGCTGGTCTTCGTAGGTGGCAGCTCGTCCGCGCGGCATGTCGAACTGTTCCTGCCTTATTCGTCGTCGCGCTTGGTGGCGATCAGCGTGCGCACCGGCGAATGCTGCACGCGCGGCCGGTCTGCCTCGACGGCCGCGAGCGGCGCGACCTCGACCAGGCTGGCAAGGCAGCGCCGCGTGAGCTCCTGGTAGGTGAGGGTGCCGTCGAGCTTCCAGGCGATCTCCTGGTCGCTGAGTTCGCGCTTGACCTTGGCAGGCATGCCCGCGGCGAGGCTGCGCGGCGGCACCTTCATGCCGGCCGGCACGAAGGCGCAGGCCGCGACGAAGGAACTCGCGCCGATCTCTGCCTCGTCCATTACCACTGCGTTCATGCCGACCAGGGCATCGCGCCGCACGATGCAGCCGTGCAGCACCGCGCCGTGGCCGACGTGGCCGTTCTCCTCGATGAGCGTGTCCTGCAGCGGAAAGCCATGCATCACACAGGTGTCTTGCACATTGGCGCCGGCGTGGAGCACGATGCGGCCGAAGTCGCCGCGCAGGCTGGCGTTGGGACCGATGTAGCAGTCGGGGCCGACGATCACGTCGCCGATAAGTACGGCGGTGGGATGCACGTAGGCGCTCGGGTCGACCACCGGCACGACGCCTTCGATGGAGTAGCAGGGCATGTCTCGTCCTCTTTTCTTTTGACTAAGGGTTTGCACTAGGCCAAACATCTTGCGCGGCGAAGTCGGGAAATAATAAACTCTACCGAACGGTCGGTCAATAATGTTTTGAGAGACAAGAACAATGTCAGAACCCACGATTTCGGTTGCGCAGACGGGTAGCGTCACCACGCTCACGCTCAACCGCCCCACGGCGATGAACAGCTTCACCAGCGCGATGCATGCGGAGTTGCTGGCCGCGCTGAACGGCGCCGCGGCCGATGCATCGGTGCGCTGCGTGATCATCACGGGCGCCGGACGCGGCTTCTGCGCGGGCCAGGACTTGAGCGATCCGGCTGCCGCGCCGGGGCAGGACCTGGGCAAGCTGATCGAGGCCAACTACGCGCCGCTGGTCGAGCGCGTGCGCTCGATGCCGGTGCCTGTGATCGCGGCCGTCAACGGCGTGGCCGCGGGCGCAGGCGCCAATCTCGCGCTGTGCTGCGACCTGGTGATCGCCGCGCGGTCCGCCTCCTTCATCCAGGCCTTCTCGAAGATCGGACTGGTGGTCGACACAGGTGGCACGTGGCTGCTGCCGCGGCTGGTGGGTTCGGCGCGCGCCCTCGGGCTGGCGATGCTGGGCGACAAGGTGCCTGCGGCCGACGCGGCGCAGATGGGAATGATCTGGCAGTGCGTCGACGACGCCGCGCTGCTCGATACCGCCAACGCCCTGGCCACTCGGCTGGCCGGCATGCCGACGCGCGCGCTGGTGGCCACGCGGCAGGCACTGACCTCGGCGCAGGGTATGGACATGCGCCAGGCCCTGCAGCAGGAGGCCGCGCTCCAATCCGAACTCGGCAGCGCGCACGACTATCTCGAAGGCGTCGATGCGTTCCGCAACAAGCGCGCGCCGACCTTCACCGATCGCTGAGCACTTGCAGCCCGCGCCAATCCACATGACCGAACTCTCATCTCCACAACAAACCGCCGAATACGTCCGCGAAGGCATGCTGCGCAACGACCGCGCGACGCGCGCGCTCGGCATGCGCGTGCTCGAGATCGCGCCCGGCAGCGCAACGCTCTGCATGCAGGTGCGCGAAGACATGCTCAACGGCCACGACACGTGCCACGGCGGCTTCATCGCCACGCTGGCTGATTCGGCCTTCGCCTTCGCGTGCAACTCGTACAACGAACTCACCGTCGCTTCAGGGTTCGGCATCGACTTCATTGCGCCGGCGAAGCTCGGGGATGTGCTCAATGCGCGTTGCGAAGAGGTTTCGAAGGCCGGGCGTACCGGTGTCTACGACACGGAAGTCACCAACCAGCGGGGCGAGCGCCTGGCGGTGTTCCGCGGCCGCTCGTACACCGCCAGGGGCAAGCCGGCCGTCACGCTTGCGTGACGCCTGTACGCCTGCGTGACGCCCATACGCCCGCCTGAACCCTGCGAGACCCCAGAGGAGACAAGAACATGCCCGTGAAACAACCCGCCCCCGGCGACCTGTCGGCCATCGAGACGGCCAGCCGCGACGAGATCGCCGCGCTGCAACTGGCGCGCATGAAGGAGACGCTGCAGCGCGCCTACGACAACGTGTCGCACTACCGCAAGTCCTTCGATGCGAAGGGCGTGAAGCCGGGCGACCTGAAGCAGTTGAGCGACCTGTCGAAGTTCCCGTTCCTGGTGAAGTCCGACTTGCGCGACAACTACCCCTTCGGCCTGTTCGCGGTGCCGCGCGAACAGCTCTCGCGCGTGCATGCATCGTCGGGCACGACCGGCAAGCCGACCGTGGTCGGCTACACGAAAAAGGACATCGACACCTGGGCCGATCTCGTCGCGCGATCGATACGCGCCGCAGGCGGACGCCCGGGCGACCTGATCCACATCGCCTATGGCTACGGCCTGTTCACCGGGGGCCTCGGCGCGCACTACGGCGCCGAACGCGCCGGCTGCACCGTGGTGCCGATGGGTGGCGGGCAGACCGAGAAGCAGGTGCAGCTGATCCAGGACTTCCAGCCCTCCATCATCATGGTCACGCCCAGCTACATGCAGGTGGTGATCGAGGAGTTTGCGCGGCAGGGCATCGATGCACGCGAAAGCTCGCTGAAGCTCGGCATCTTCGGCGCCGAGCCCTGGACCGAGGCGATGCGCCACGACATCGAGCACAAGGCCGGCATCGATGCGGTCGACATCTACGGCCTTTCCGAAGTGATGGGCCCGGGCGTGGCCAGCGAATGCATCGAGAGCAAGGACGGCCCGGTGATCTGGGAGGATCATTTCTATCCCGAGATCATCGATCCCGACACCGGCGAGCTCATGCCCGACGGCGAGGAGGGCGAGCTGGTCTTCACCTCGTTGACCAAGGAAGCCATGCCGGTCGTCCGCTACCGCACGCGCGACCTCACGCGACTGCTGCCGCCGACCTCACGCTCGTTCCGCCGCATGGGCAAGATCGTCGGCCGCAGCGACGACATGATGATCATCCGCGGCGTCAACGTGTTCCCCACGCAGGTCGAGGAGATCGTGCTCGCGCACGAGGCGCTCACCGGCCTCTACCAGATGCACATCAGCCGCGAAGGGCTGCTCGACCAGGTCGAGGTGCATTGCGAGCTGCAGCCCGGCAGCGTCATTTCAGAAAGCGATCGCGGCGCGGTGGCGAAATGGGTGCAGCATCGCATCAAGACGCTGGTCGGCATTTCGACCGAAGTCCGCGTGTTCGACCCGAACACGATCGAGCGCACGCAGACCGGCAAGGCCCGCCGCGTGGTCGACAAACGTCCCCGCTGAACAAGGAGAACACCTCATGTACACGCAAGCCATGGACACGATGGGCAAGGAGCCCGGCGACGGCAAGAAGGCCGTGCGCTCCGCCGACGAGATGCGTCTCGAAGAGAACTTCGACGCGCACATCGATGCCGGCGACTTCATCGAGGCGAAGGACTGGATGCCCGATCACTACCGCAAGACGCTGGTGCGGCAGATCAGCCAGCATGCGCATTCGGAGATCGTCGGCATGCTGCCCGAGGGCAACTGGATCTCGCGCGCACCCACGTTGAAGCGCAAGGCCATCCTGCTGGCCAAGGTGCAGGACGAAGGCGGCCACGGCCTCTACCTCTACGCCGCTGCCGAAACGCTCGGCACCTCGCGCGACCAGATGTTCGACGCGCTGCACAGCGGCAAGGCCAAGTACAGCTCGATCTTCAATTACCCGACGCTGACCTGGGCCGACATCGGCACCATCGGCTGGCTGGTGGATGGCGCGGCGATCATGAACCAGGTGCCGATCTGCCGCTGCTCCTATGCGCCCTATGCGCGCGCGATGATCCGCATCTGCCGCGAAGAAAGCTTCCACCAGCGCCAGGGCTACGAAGCCTTGCTGACGATGATGACCAAGGGCACCGATGCGCAGAAGGCGATGGTGCAGGACGCGGTCAATCGCTGGTGGTGGCCGTCGATCATGATGTTCGGCCCGCCGGACGACCAGTCGCCCAACAGCGCGCAGTCGATGCGCTGGGGCATCAAGCGCTTCAGCAACGACGACCTGCGCCAGAAGTTCATCGACGCGGCGGTGGAGCAGGCGCGCATCCTCGGCGTGACCTTGCCCGACCCGGACCTCAAGTGGAACGAGGAGCGGCAAGCGCATGACCACGGCACGATCGACTGGAGCGAGTTCTGGCGCGTGATCGCCGGGGACGGGCCGTGCAATCGCGAACGCCTTGCGACGCGCGTCAAGGCATGGGAAGACGGGGCATGGGTGCGCGAAGCCGCACTGGCGCATGCCCGCAAGCAAACCAAATTGAAGGAAGCAGCATGAGCACGGAAAACGAATGGCCATTGTGGGAAGTGTTCGTCCGCTCCAAGGCGGGCCTGGACCACAAGCATTGCGGCAGCCTGCATGCCGCCGACTCGAAGATGGCGATCCAGATGGCGCGTGACGTCTACACGCGCCGCCAGGAAGGCTGCAGCGTGTGGGTGGTGCGCTCCGAGCAGATCGTCGCCAGCGACCCCGGCGAGAAGGACATGTACTTCGATCCGGCCGAGGACAAGGTCTATCGCCACCCCACCTTCTACGAGCTTCCAAAAGCCGTGGACCACATGTGACCGGGTTCTGACATGCAAGCCTCCATCGAACTCGATCTGACGCCCTCCGCGCAGTACCTGCTGCGCATCGGCGATACCTGCCTGATCCTGGCCCAGCGCCTCGGCGAATGGTGCGGTCACGCCCCCATCCTCGAGGAAGACATCGCCATGTCGAACATCGCGCTCGACCTCATCGGCCAGGCGCGGGCCTTGCTGACGCGCGCCGGCGAGATCGAAGGCCGGCAGCACGACGAAGACCAGCTGGCCTTCCTGCGCAAGGAGCGCGATTACTTCAACCTGACGATGGTCGAGCTGCCGCGCGGCGACTTCGCGGTCAGCGTGCTGCGCAATACCATGGTCTCGACCTGGCTCAAGTTGCTGTGGGAGCGGCTCGCGAATTCGAGCGACGCGGAGGTCCAGGCCATCGCCGGCAAGGCGTTGAAGGAAGCGCGGTACCACCAGCAGCATTCGGGCGACTGGGTGGTGCGCCTGGGCGACGGCACCGACGAGTCGCGCAACCGCATGAAGGCCGCGCTGGAACACCTGTGGCGCTATGCCGCGGAGCTGTTCGACACCGATGCCATCGACGAGCAGGCGCACGCCGCCGGCATGGGCCCGCTGTGGTCCGAGCTGAAGGCACCGTGGACGGCGGAGATCCAAGCCATCCTCGAGGAAGCCGGCTTCGCGCTGCCCGCCGATTCCGCCTTCCGCAGCGAAGGCAAGCGCGGCCTGCACAGCGAGCACATGGGCTTCATCCTGACCGACATGCAGTACCTGCAGCGCAGCTTTCCCGGAGGCGTGTGGTGACGCTGGAACTGTGCGTCGCCGAAGCACGCAGCGAGCGCACACGCGCGGCCTGGGACGTGCTCGCGACGGTGCTCGACCCCGAGGTGCCCGCCGTGTCGGTGCGTGACCTCGGCATCGTGCGCGACGTGATCGAGCACGACGACGGCCTCGAGATCGTGCTGACGCCGACCTACTCCGGCTGCCCGGCGACCGAGGTGATCGAGCACGACGTCCTTGCGGCCATCGATGCCTCAGGGCTGGGGCCGGCCCGCGTGAGCCTGCGCCGCGCGCCCGCCTGGACCACCGACTGGATCAGCGCCGAAGGCCGTCGCAAGCTCACCGAATACGGCATCGCGCCACCCGGCCCGGCGACATCGAACGAGGCCGTGCCCATCCGTTTCTTCGGCCGCCACAGCGAGGCGCAGAAACTCGCCTGCCCGCGTTGCGGCAGCTTCCACACCGAGCGGCTCGCAGCCTTCGGTTCCACCGCGTGCAAGGCGATCTACCGTTGCCTGGCCTGCAAGGAACCCTTCGAGCACTTCAAGCCGATCTGACCGAGAACACCATGTCCGTCATGTTCCATCCACTGCGTGTGCGCGCCATCGAGCCCGATACGCAAGAAGCCGTCATCGTCTCCTTCGACGTGCCGCCCGACCTGCGCGAAGTGTTCGGCTTCACGCAGGGCCAGTACCTCACGCTGCGCACCGACATCGACGGGCAGGACCTGCGCCGCTCGTACTCGATCTGCGCCGGTGTCGACGACGGCGAACTGCGCGTGGGCGTGCGCAAGGTGCGCGGCGGCGTGTTCTCCAACTGGATCAACGAGCACCTGCAGCCGGGCCACACCGTGCAGGTCATGGCGCCGCAAGGCCGCTTTTTCGTGCCGCTCGATCCGGCATCGCACCGCCATCACGTCGGCATTGCCGGCGGCAGCGGCATCACGCCGATCCTGTCGATCATGAAGACGGTGCTGGCGCGCGAGCCGAAGAGCCGCTTCACGCTGATCTACGGCAACCGGCTGCTGCAGTCGACGATGTTCAAGGAAGAGATCGAGGACCTCAAGAACCGCTACATGACGCGGCTGTCGCTGCAGCATGTGTTCTCCGACGAGCACACCGACGCACCGCTCAACCACGGCGTGATGGACCGCGTGAAGATCGGCGAGTTCCTCAAGAGCGTGGTGCCTGCGGGCGGCATCGACCATGTGTATGTCTGCGGCCCGTTCCAGATGAACGACGAGGCCGAGGCCGCGCTGCTGGACGCGGGCGTCCCCGAGGAGCGCATCCACATCGAGCGATTCGGCGTCGCATTGCCATCGACCGGCCCGGTCGGCGCGGTGGTGCACGAGGCCAAGCCCGGCGACGCCGAGACGGCGCGCATCGTCATCATCCGCGACGGCCTGCAGCGCGAGATCTCGTTCACCAAGAACCAGCCGAGCATCCTCGACGCCGCATCGGCCGCGGGCCTCGAAGTGCCGTACTCCTGCACGTCGGGCGTGTGCGGCACCTGCCGCGCCAAGCTCATGGAAGGCGAGGTGCGCATGGAGCGCAACTTCGCGCTGGACAAGAAGGAAGTGGCCAGCGGCTTCATCCTGACCTGCCAGGCGCATCCGCTGACCGAGCGGGTTGTCCTCTCCTTCGACGAACGCTAGTGGCGCATCCGGGCGCGCGGGTACATCCCGATGACGGTGAGCCTCTGGACACCGTCCACTAACGCCCGGCGTCTTGCCGCAATTTTTTCGCATATTCCTTTCCCACATCCACTCCGGAGAAGACCATGAAATCGTTCAAACCCCTGCTGCTGATCGCCCTGCTCGGCGCAGCGCTGGCCGCACAGGCCGACATCAACGTCGGCGTCACGCTGTCGGCCACTGGCCCGGCGGCGTCGCTCGGCATTCCGGAGAAGAACACCATCGCGCTGATGCCCAAGACCATCGGCGGGCAGAAGGTCAACTACATCGTGCTCGACGATGCGTCCGACACGACCGCGGCGGTGGCCAACACGCGCAAGCTCATCACGGAAAGCAAGGTCGACGTGGTGCTGGGCTCGACCGTGACGCCGGCATCGCTGGCGATGATCGACGTGATCTCCGAAGCCAAGACGCCGATGATCTCGATGGCCGCTTCGGCGCGCATCGTGGAGCCGATGGACGACAAGCGCAAGTGGGTCTTCAAGACGCCGCAGAACGACATCATGATGTCGCTCGCCATTGCCGAGCACATGCAGAAGGCGGGCGTGAAGACGGTGGGCTTCATCGGTTTCTCCGACGCGTACGGCGAGGGCTGGTTCCAGGAGTTCGGCAAGGCCGCGGGCCTCAAGGGCCTGACCATCGTCGCCAACGAGCGCTTCAGCCGCAGCGACACCTCGGTCACCGGCCAGGCACTGAAGATCATGTCGGCCAAGCCCGACGCGGTGCTGGTCGCCGGCTCGGGCACGCCCGCCGCGCTGCCGCAGAAGACGCTGAAGGAACGCGGCTATGCGGGCAAGATGTACCAGACCCACGGCGTGGCGAACGGCGACTTCCTTCGCGTGGGCGGCAAGGATGTGGAAGGCACTTTCCTGCCCTCGGGCCCGGTGCTCGTCGCCGACCAGTTGCCCGCCGCCAACCCGGTGAAGAAGAGCGCGATGGCCTATATCGCGGCCTATGAAGCGGCGAACGGCAAGGGCAGCGTCTCGACGTTCGGCGGCCATGCATGGGATGCGGGCCTGCTGATGGCGACCGCCGTTCCGGTGGCGCTGAAGAAGGCGCAACCCGGCACGCCGGAGTTCCGTGCCGCGTTGCGAGATGCGCTGGAGCAGATCAAGGAAGTGCCGGGCGCGCACGGCATCTTCACGATGTCGCCGACCGACCACCTGGGCCTGGACCAGCGCGCACGCGTGATGGTCAAGATCGAAGGCGGCGCCTGGAAATACCAGCCTTGAGAAGCTAGGGATCTTCTGCTGCGCGCAGCGATCCCGGGCCTTCGATGTCGAGTGCGGCATGGCAAGCGCTCCGCGCACTTGTCGGCCTGCGCCCAACGGCAATGACGCCGTCCTTGAATACGGCGCTGCACTTCGGCCCGAGCTCGGTGCTCGCTGCGAAATCTTCTGACCTTCTCCCTACAGGAACCTATTTATGGACGCACAGATCGCCCTGCTGCTTGCGCAGGACGGCCTCGTCAATGGCGCGGTGTACGGACTGATGGCGCTGGCCCTGGTGCTGGTGTTTTCGGTCACGCGCGTCATCTTCATCCCGCAGGGCGAGTTCGTCGCCTTTGGCGCGTTGTCGATGGCCATGATGCAGGCCGGCCGCGTGCCTCCGACGCTGTGGTTGCTGCTGGTGCTGGCGGCGGCGGCGCTGATCGTCGAAGCATGGCGCTGGAAGCGCGGCGCGACCGTGGAGTGGACATCGGCCTTGCTCTGGTGCGTCGCGTTCCCGGTGCTTGCCTGCGCGCTCGCACTGGCATGGCGGCCCACGGGCGTCGCGGCGCAGGCCTTCACCACGCTGGTGCTGGTCATGCCGCTCGGGCCGTTGCTCTATCGGCTCGCGTTCAGGCCGATGGTCAATGCCACGGTGCTGACCCTCCTGATCGTCTCGGTCGCGCTGCATGGCGTGCTGGTCGGGCTCGGCCTGCTGTTCTTCGGCGCGGAGGGATCGCGCACGCCGGCGTTCTCGGAAGCGCGCTACGAAGTGGGCGGCTTGCAGGTGAGCGGGCAGTCGCTCGTCGTCATCGGCGTGACCTTCGTGCTCGTCGTGCTGATGTTCCAGTTCTTCGGCCGTTCGATGGTCGGCAAGGCGCTGCGCGCCACCGCGATGAACCGCGTCGGCGCGCGGCTGATGGGCATCCCGACCGAGTTGGCAGGCGACGTGAGCTTTGCGTTGGCCGCGCTCATCGGCGCCGTGTCAGGGCTGCTGATCGCACCGCTGACCACGGTCTACTACGACACGGGTTTTCTCATCGGTCTCAAGGGCTTCGTGGCCGCCATCGTCGGCGGGCTGGCGAGCTATCCTGCCGCGCTGCTCGGCGCGCTGCTGGTGGGTCAACTCGAATCGTTCTCTTCCTTCTGGGCCAGCGCCTTCAAGGAGGTGCTGGTGTTCACGCTGATCATCCCGGTGCTGTGGTGGCGCTCCTTGCGCAGCCATCACGTGGAGGAAGAGGAATGAAGCGCATGAATACGGGATCGGGAGCGGGAACGGGTTCGGGTGCAGAACGCAGAAGGAATACAAAAGGTACGCAGAAGTCGCAGAAGAATCCAACGAATTCTTTGATGGTTTTCTTTTGCGACCTCTGCGAAACCTCTGCGACTTCTGCGTTCGGCTTCCACATTTGCATCGAGGCAAACGTATGAGCGCATCGACAAACAACACGCCGATGCCAGCGCCAAGCTCTGGCGGCTTTCTCACGCGGCGCCATCTCACGCTCGCCGCGATCGTGGTGCTCGCAGTGGTCTGGAACTGGCTCCCTGAATTCACCGTCGTGGTGATGAGCTACATCGGCCTTTACGCGATCGTCGCGGTGGGCCTGGCCATGCTGACCGGGGTCGGCGGGATGACCTCCTTCGGGCAGGCTGCGTTCGTCGGCATGGGCGCCTATGCGACGGCGTGGACCTGTACCTCGCCGACGGCCGCCTCGACGATCGGCGCGGTGGTGGGCACCGGCTTGCTGCCCTGGGTCGGACTGGTGCTCGGCCTGGTGCTGACCTTCGCGCTGGCCTGGATGCTGGGCGCAGTCACGGTCAAGCTGCAGGGCCACTACCTGCCGCTGTGCACCATTGCGTGGGGCCTGAGCCTTTACTATCTGTTCGGCAACATGGAGTTCCTCGGCGGGCAGACCGGCATCACCGGCGTGCCGGCGCTGGTCATCGCGGGCTGGTCGCTGGCATCGCCGCGCGCGCTCGGCGTGGTGATCTGGGCTGTGCTGCTGATCGGCTTGTGGCTGCTGCACAACCTGCTCGATTCGCGCGAAGGCCGCGCGGTGCGTGCGCTCAAGAACGGCCGGCTCATGGCCGAGTCGATGGGCGTGGACACGGCCCGCTACCGCATCAAGCTGTTCGTGCTGGCCGCGTTGCTGGCGGCGATTTCCGGCTGGCTCTACGCGCACATGCAGCGCTTCGTGAACCCGACGCCCTTCAATCTCAACATCGGCATCGAATACCTGTTCATGGCGGTGGTCGGCGGTGCGGGACACCTGTGGGGCGCGGTGCTGGGCGCGGCGCTGATCACCTTGTTGAAGGAGAAGCTGCAGGACATCCTGCCGGGGCTGCTGGGGACCAGCGGCAACTTCGAGGTGATCGTGTTCGGCTTGCTGATGCTGCTGGTGCTGCAGCGCTTCGCGGAAGGCTTGTGGCCGGCGCTGGAGCGCCTGGGGCAGCGCTTCCTGCGCGCCGAAGCGGCACGCGCACCACGCGGCATGGCGACGCTGGCGCGGCGCGTGTTGCCGGCGCGCGGCACGGTGCTGCTGCAGTCGTCCAGCGTGACCAAGCGCTTCGGCGGACTGGTCGCCAACAACGACGTGACGATGAACGTCAAGGCCGGCGAGATCCATGCGCTGATCGGACCGAACGGCGCGGGCAAGAGCACCTTCTTCAACATGATCTCCGGCGTGGACGACCCGACCGAAGGCGAGGTTCGCCTGATGGACAAGCCCATGCACGAACTGCCCGCGCGTGACTTCGCCTCGCTGGGTCTGAGCCGCACCTTCCAGCACGTGCGCCTGCTGGGGCAGCGCAGCGTGATCGAGAACGTGGCGCTGGGCGCGCACCTGCGCGCCAAGCGCGGCTGGGTCGCATCGATGTTGCGGCTGGACCGCGGCGAAGAGGCAGCATTGCTGGCAGAAGCGCGGCACCAGATCGAACGTTGCGGACTGGGCGCGCATGCGGACACGCCGGCTGCCTCGCTGGCATTGGGGCAGCAACGCGTGGTCGAGATCGCGCGCGCGCTGGCCAGCCAGCCGGCCGTGCTGTTGCTCGACGAGCCGGCGGCCGGTCTGCGCCATCTGGAGAAACGCGCACTGGCCGAACTGCTCTCGCAACTTCGCGCCGAAGGCCTGGGCATCCTCGTGGTCGAACACGACATGGAGTTCGTCATGAACCTGGCCGACCGCATCACGGTGCTGGAGTTCGGCACCGTCATCGCCGAGGGCACGCCGGCGGAAGTGCAGGCCAACCCGCGTGTGCTCGATGCCTATTTGGGTGGGGCGGAATGATGAACAAGCTACTCGCACTCGACGCCTTCAGCGTCGCCTACGGCAGTGTCGAGGCTTTGCACGGCGTGCAGCTCGACGTCAACGAAGGCGAGATCGTCACGGTCATCGGCCCCAACGGCGCCGGCAAGACCACGCTGCTCTGCGCGGCGATGGGCTTGCTGCCGTCGAGCGGCTCACTCACGCTGGCCGGCGAGCGCATCGCGCGACCGACGGTGGAAGCCATGGTGGCGCGCGGCGTCGCGCTGGTGCCTGAGAAGCGCGAGCTGTTCGGCGAGATGTCGGTGGAAGACAACCTGCTGCTCGGCGGCTTCTACCGCTGGCGCAAGGGCCAGCGCGACCAGAAGGCGCGCATGGAGGAGGTCTTCCAGATCTTCCCGCGCATGCGCGAGCGGCGCGAGCAGATGTCGTCCACGCTCTCCGGCGGCGAGCGCCAGATGCTGGCCATCGGCCGCGCGTTGATGGCGCGTCCGCGCCTGCTGATGCTCGACGAACCCTCGCTCGGCCTCGCGCCGCTGATCGTGCGCGAAGTCTTGCAGGTGGTTTCCTCGCTGCGCAGCCACGGCGTGTCGGTGCTGCTGGTCGAGCAGAACGCACGCGCGGCGCTTCAAGTGGCCGACCGTGGCTACGTGCTGGAGACGGGCGCGGTCGCGCTCTCCGGCGCGGCAAGCGAGCTGCTGCACGACCGGCGAATCATCGATACCTACCTGGGCATCGGCAACGCGCAGCGTAGCGACGCGGCGCCAGCCCACGCCTCATCTTCAACCCAACACACAAAGGGACATTGCACGTGACCACCGTTCTCCAGAGTTACATCGCCGGCCGCTGGGTCGGGAGCCAGGCTGCGCAGACACTGAACAGCGCCATCAACGGCCAGCCAGTGGCCAGCACGCATGCCGAGGCGCTCGATTTCGGCGAGGCCGTCGCGCATGCGCGCAAAGTCGGCTTGCCCGCCTTGCTGGCCATGGACTTCCAGCAGCGCGCCGAGCGCCTCAAGGCGCTGGGCAAGTACCTGGCGCAGCACAAGGAAAAGCTCTACGCCATCTCGGCCCACACCGGCGCGACGCGTGCCGACGGCTGGATCGACATCGAAGGCGGCGCGGGCACCTTGATGGCCTATGCCAGCATGGGCAGCAATGAATTGCCCTCGGGCAACCTGGTGCACGAAGGCCCCGCGATGCCGCTCGGCAGGAAGGGCGGCTTCGCCGGCACGCACATCCTGGTGCCGCGCCACGGCGTGGCCGTGCACATCAATGCCTTCAACTTCCCGGTGTGGGGCCTGCTGGAGAAGTTCGCGCCCAGCTTCCTGGCCGGCATGCCCTGCATCGGCAAGCCCGCCACCGCCACCAGCTACCTGACCGAGGCGCTGGTGCGCCTCGTCAACGAATCAGGCCTGCTGCCGGAAGGCGCGCTGCAACTCGTCATCGGCGGCACGGGCGACTTGCTCGACCGGCTCGATGGCTCCGACTTCGTCACCTTCACCGGCTCGGCCGACACCGCGGCCAAGCTGCGCGTGCATCCGAACGTCGTGCGCAACTCGATCCCGTTCAACGCCGAGGCCGACTCGCTGAACTGCGCGATCCTCGCGCCCGACGTGACGCCCGACGACGAGGAGTTCGACCTGTTCGTGAAGGAGGTGGCGCGCGAGATGACCACCAAGGCCGGCCAGAAATGCACGGCCATCCGTCGCGCCATCGTGCCGCGCCAGCATGTCGATGCGGTGGCGGAGAAGCTGCGTGCAAGGCTTGCGAAGACCGTCATCGGCGACCCGTCGCGCGAGGACGTGCGCATGGGCGCGCTGGCCTCGCGCGCGCAGTTCGACGACGTGTCGGAACGCGTCGCGACCTTGATGCAAGGCGCCGAGCTGGTCTACGGCGAGCGCGACGGTTTCGCGCCCGTGGGCGAGGGCGTGGCCAACGGCGCGTTCTTCTCGCCGACGCTGCTCCTGAGCCGCAAGCCGCTGCAGCACGACGCGGTGCATGACATCGAAGCCTTCGGCCCGGTCAGCACCTTGATGGCCTACGACGGCATCGACGAAGCGATGGCGCTGGCCGCACGCGGACGCGGCAGCCTGGTCGGCACGCTGGTCACGCGCGACCCGAAGATCGCGGCGCGCGTCATTCCCGCGGTGGCCGCCTTGCATGGCCGTTTCCTCGTGCTCGACCGCGAGGCCGCCGCCGAATCGACCGGCCATGGTTCGCCGCTGCCCCAACTCAAGCACGGCGGCCCGGGCCGCGCTGGCGGTGGCGAGGAACTCGGCGGCATCCGCGCCGTGAAGCACTACCTGCAACGCACGGCAGTGCAGGGCTCGCCAACGATGATCGCGGCGATCACCGGTGAATACATGCGCGGCGCCGCGCGGCAGGAGAGCGAATCGCATCCCTTCCGCAAGCACTTCGAGGACCTGCAGATCGGCGACTCGCTGCTGACCCATCGGCGCACGGTGGGCGAGGCCGACATCGTGGCCTTCGGCGGCATCTCCGGCGACTACTTCTACATGCACTTCGACGAGGTGGCGGCCAAGGAATCTCCCTTCGGCAAGCGCATCGCGCACGGCTACTTCGTGCTGTCGGCCGCGGCCGGACTGTTCGTGTCGCCCGCGCCCGGACCGGTGCTGGCCAACTACGGCCTGGACACGCTGCGCTTCGTCAAGCCCGTGGGCATCGGCGACACGATCCGCGCGCGCCTCACCGCCAAGCGCAAGATCGACCGCAACAAGAAGGACGCCAACGGCGTCGGCCAGGGCGTGGTCGCGTGGGATGTGGAGGTCACCAACCAGCTTGACGAGGTGGTGGCGAGCTATGACATCCTGACGCTGGTGTCGAAGCGGGCGTAGCGTCCGGTCTCCAGGCACGACCTCCGCTGACGATCGCGAGATTGCGAGATCGCGGGTCCGTATCCGGGGCGGGATCACGCCGACGGCGTACTCTGCTCCGCGAATGTCCCCCGGCCTTCGGCCTCCTCCTTCATTTCGCTGCGCAGAGCACACCATCGACGTGATCATGACGCGCCGTCGTTGCTCGACGCTCTTCGGAACACAACGGACCCTTCCACGTGCCGAGGGCATCGGGTGTTCCCCGCAGCGAAATAAAGGAGGAGCCGAAGGCGGGGGACATTCGCGGAGGGGAATACCCGGTGTCCTCGGCACGCATCCCAGTCGCATCTCACGCGGTGGGCCGACGCGATGCCCTCACAGCAACTGTTCACTCACAAAGAACGAAGTGAACGACATCCCCAGCTGCCGCCGCCAGTTGCGGCTCGGCTCCGCGCTGAACACCAGCGGCTGCGTGGTGTCCGACGGCGCGACCCATTGCAGCCGTGGCCGCCCGGTCCCGGGCTGCATCCGCAACTGGTAGCTGCGCGGCAACTGCTCGCGCTGCAGCAGCGTCGCGACCTGCATCGCCAGCTCGGGGCTGTCGATGACCAGGCCCATCTCGGTGTTGGAGTGCGCCGAGCGGCGGTCCATGTTCATCGAGCCGATGGACAGCCAGCGATGGTCGACCACAGCAAGCTTGGCATGCAGGCGGCCCACCGAGCCGTGCGAACCCTGCGAGAGGGATGCGGCGGCTTGCGGCGCATCCACGCCGGGCATCATCTCGTAGAGCGCCACGCCCATGTCGAGCAACTCGTCGCGGTAGCGTGAGTAGCCGACGTGCACCAGCGGCTCGTCGGTGGTGGCGAGCGAATTGGTCAGCACCGCCACGCGCACCTTCCTCGCGGTCGAGGCCTGCAGGATGTCCAGCATGCGCGTGTCCGGAATGAAGTAGGGCGATGTCACCAGCACGTCGAAGCGGGCCGATTGCAGCAGTTCCAGGTTGCCGCTCATGACCGCGCCATCGGCCAGGCTCTGCTCGTGCGTCGCCTTCACCGGCGCATCGGCCATCACGCGAACCGTGGCCAGGTGCAGTTCGACCCGGCCGCTGGCCAGCTCCGCGCCGACCGGACCTTGCCCGAGCAGGTCCTGCCCGGCCAGCGCCTGCGCACCGGCGTCGGAGCCACCCTGTGCCCATGCATCGAACTGCGCGCGGGCGACCTGGGGCAAGCGCTCCGTCGCCACCAGGCTCTGGATCGGATAGGCGTGCTCGCTGTTCCAGTAGGCATCGAACACCGCCGATTGCTCCCGCACCACCTTGCCTGCGGCCAGCACGTCCATGTCGATGAAGTTGGCCGGCTGGCTGCGGCCGAAGTACGCGTCGCCGATGTTGCGCCCGCCGCTGATCGCGAAAGCGTTGTCGACGATGAAGAGCTTGTTGTGCATGCGCCGGTTGACCCGCGCAAATTCGTTGAGCGAGCGCAGCACGCGCGAGGGCACGGCGCCGCCGCGCACCGCCAGCGGGTTGAACATGCGCACCTCGACGTTGGGCCCGGCGGCCAGGCCGGCCAAGAGTTCATCCTCGCCGCCAGCGTGCAGGTCGTCGATCAGCAGGCGGACACGCACGCCGCGATCGGCCGCGCGGGCCAGCGCATGCAGGAACTCGCGGCCGGAGGCGTCGTTGGCGATCTGGTAGTACTGCGCGTCGATGGTGCGCGCGGCGGCGTGGGCCAGCGCCATGCGCGCTTCCAGTGCCTGGCCGCCGTCGGGCAGCAGGCGAAGACCGGAGACGTCCTCGTTCGCGGGCAGCGAGGCACTCGCGACCGCCGTCAGCGGCGTCGCGCCATCCAGGCTCTGCGAAGGCAGGCGCGTCACGTCGCCCGGCAGGCTGGCGCACCCGGTCATCAGCGCGGACAGCACGATGCCGAGGCAAAGGGCGATCAGGCGGACCAGCTGCTTCGGCAACGCGGACATCGAGAGGCTCCAAAAGGGTGCGGTTGTGGGAGGTTCGCGCTACTCTAGACAGTCGGGCGCCCACGCACGAGTGCCCAATGCGCATCGCGGATGTGACATTGATCACAGCCAGACAAGACCAGATAATTTGCTGCACGGCAACAAGGGCCACGCACGAACGTCGCGCGTGGCCCCGGGTTGCGCGCCATGCCAGAAAAAAACGGAGTGCCCGATGAGTCCCGACGACGAGGGAGTGAGCGATCAACTGCCGCCAGCCTTGCTGCAAGCCATCGCGCTGCGCGGCGCCACGCGCGCATTCCCGGCGCAGACCATCCTGATCAACGAAGGCGACGCCACGGATTCGCTCTACATCATGCTGAGCGGGCGCGTGAAGGTCTATGCCAGCTCCGACGAGGGGCGGGACGTGGTGCTCACCGAATACGGACCGGGCGAGTACTTCGGCGAACTCTCGCTCGACGGCGCCAAGCGTTCCGCGTCGATCAAGGCCATGGAGCCCTGCACCTGCCGCGTCGTGCAGGGCTCGGAGATGCGCCAGTTGCTGATCGACTATCCCGACTTCGCGATGCACCTCACGCGCAAGCTGATCCGCATGGTGCGGCGCCTGACCGAGCAGGTGCGCAGCATCGCGACGGAGGACGTCTATGGCCGCATGGTGCGCGTGCTCAATGAACTGTCAGAGCAGATCGGGCACGAGCGCGTGCTGCGGCAGAAGCTCACGCAGCAGGACATCGCCGACCGCGTCGGCGCGTCGCGCGAGATGGTGAATCGCGTGATGAAGGAGCTCACGGCGGGCGGCTACGTGACGCAGCGCAACGGGCGGCTGGTGATCTTGCGCAAGCTGCCGTCGGCCTGGTAGGGCTTGCCGGCGCAGCGACGCAATTTCTCTTCGTCGCAAACACCCCGCTGCTGTACGCTGCCATGAGGAGGGACTTCCCATGCAGCAATCGGCAGCGCAGGACACCGCGTCTGGCGCAAGGATCAAGGTCGCGGTTCTTGGCGGCGGCCCCGGCGGCATCTCGGCGGCGTTCTGGCTGAGTGCGACGCCCGCACTGCGGGCGCGCTATGAGGTCACCGTGCATACGCTGGGCTGGCGACTCGGTGGCAAGTGCGCGAGCGGGCGCAACATGGCTGTCCACGGGCGCATCGAGGAGCATGGCCTGCACATCCTCATGGGTTGCTATCAGACAGCGTTCCAGACGATTCGCGCATGCTATGCCGAGTGGACGCCACGCGCGTCCAGTCCCTTCAAGGCCTGGACCGACGCCGTGACCCCGCAGTGGAAGGCAGCGGCCGAGGAGCAGGCGACCGGCGTTACGCCGCCGTTGTGGGCACCCTGGACCTTTACGCTGCCCGAGCGCGCCGGTCTGCCCGGGGACCCCGTCTCCCCGGCCGCTACCGAGGCCCTGGTGGGCGTCATGGCCGAATCGGTGCAGGCGCTGCTCGATGAGAACCTCGATCCGGCCTTGGCCGCACAGTTGAACTACGGACCGGCGCTGGCCCTGCTGCGCCGGCTCGCGTCCTCCCCGGTCTTGCAGGACGGCCCCACCGCGGGCATCGATGCCACCCGCGTCGAACTGCAGGAGGCGGCTGAACGCGTCCGCGCGCAGCTTGCGGGCTGCCCCGACAGGAGCGACCGCGCCACGTCGGCTGCGACGGCGGCGAGCCTTCCCGTGCTGGTGACCCACGTCCTGATCCTGGCCGACCTGGCGATGTCAGTCGGGCTCGGCTGGCTTTTCGACCTGTGCGGGCGCGGGCCTTCTGCCTACGACACGTTGAACGCGCAGGACTTCCGCGGCTGGCTGGGCGGCCACGGCGCGACGCAGGCAGCGCTGGACTCGGCGCCCATCCGTGCGCTCTACGACCTGACCTTCGCCTATCGCAACGGAGACGCCACGACGCTCGCCAACGGCTCGATGGCCGCCGGAGTGACCTTTCGCTTCGTGATGGACCTGGCCTTGGGCTATCGCCACGCGCCGTTCTGGAAGATGAACGCCGGCACAGGCGACGCGCTGTTCACGCCGCTCTACGAGGTCCTTGCAGCGCGCGGCGTGAAGATCGATTTCTTCCATCGCGTGACCGGCATCGAGCTGAGCGCCGACAAGTCGCGCATCGGCGCCATCCAGATCGACCAGCAGGCCGAAGTCGTCGGCGGCAGCTATCAGCCCTTCGTGGTCGTGAAAGGCCTCGACTGCTGGCCGGACCAGCCGCTGTGGGAGCAGCTCGTGAACGGCGCTCGACTGCGCGCGGACGGTGTCAATTTCGAATCGAGCAGCGATACGACATCGGCGGGGCAGGTCGAGCTGTTGCTCGGCACGGATTTCGACATGGTCGTGCTGGCCGTGCCACCCGATGTGATCGAGGCTGTCGCGCCGCAGCTTGCGGCCGCGAATGCACGCTGGTCGAGCATGGTCGCGCAAAGCGTCTCGGTGGCCACCGAGGCCTTTCAGCTCTGGCTTGCGCCGGGTCTGGACAAGCTCGGATGGACATCGGATGCGACGATCGTGTCGGCCTATGCGGAGCGCTTCGACTCGTGGGCCGACATGTCGCAACAGTTGCCACTCGAGGACTGGCCGGCAGCCGGTGCACCACAGGCGATCGAGTATTTCTGCGGCTGCATGCCCGAGGATGCCCCGCCCGCGGACCCCTGCCAGGACGCGCAGGCCTGGCTCGATGCGTCGATCGCAGGCCTGTGGCCCTCGGTCGCCGTGCCAGGCGGCCCGATGAAGCCCGGCACGGAAATGTCGCGCTACTGCCGCGCCAACTGGGAGGGCTTCGAGCGCTATGTGCAGACGCCGGCGGGCAGCGTGCAGTACCGGCTGCCAGCGGGGCCCGCGCAGTTCGGCAACCTCTATCTCGCGGGCGACTGGACGCTGACTCGGTTCAGCGGCGGCTGCTTCGAATCGGCCATCGAGTCGGGGTCGCTGGCCGCGGCCGCGATCGCCGCGCAGAACCCCTGATACGACTTTGCAATCAAGCGCAGAACAAGGCGGTCCAACGCAGTCATGCGTTTGATTGCAAAGTCGTCAAGTCGTCGACACCACGACCGCGCCCGGCTGCGCCGTGAAGTCGAATGCCAGCCACGCGGCGAACTCGATGGGGAGCGTCGTCTGCCCGGGCGTCGGTGCGGTGCCCAACAGGTCGCGCACGACCTGGTGGCTCTCGCAAGTCGCGATCTCGAGCGCAAAGTCGGACGCATGCAACAGCCCGCCCCCATGGAAGCCGGTCAGCTGCGCCGGTGAATCGACGATGGCCTGGAAGCAGGCGAGGCCCGGGTCGAGCGAATCGCGCAACTGCTTCATCTGCACGGTCGGTATCGTGGGGCCGGCGATGAGTGCTTCGAGGTGCTCGCCGGCGAAGCCCCCCAGCAGGCTTTGGGCGATCGCCCGGGCCGCATCGTGGCCATCGGTCCATTGCACGGTCGCGCCGGCGGCCGGCAGTGCCGATCGGCTCGTCACCGTCAACAGCGGACGGAGCTGCGCCTCGGTATTGGCACCGAGGGTATCGAACACCGTCGTCGAGCAGGTGAAAGCGCCGGCCCCGTGCGGTGAATCCGCCGGCACCGCGATGCGCGCCCACACCTTGGGCCAACCCCAGACGTCGCGCCCGGTCAGCAGGCCGATCGTGTAGTTGATGAAGATGTAGGGCGTCCACAGGACGATGCGCAGCGTGCCGCGCTCATGGTTGGTTTCGAGCAGCGGCACCCAGAGCGCGCACTCGCGCCCCGGTTCCCAGCCGATCGCATCGACCTGCGAGGTGCAGCGATCGACCGTCATGAAGCTGATCATCGAGAGCCCGGCCAACACCCGGTAGTGCACGCGGCTGCCGCCCACCGGGTTCAACAAGGCATCGACCAGTTGCTGGGTCGCGGCGACCTGGGTCTTGAAGCCGAACGCAAAGCTCCTGGCGCCGGTGAACACTGCCGGCTGCGCGAGGCTTGCCGCTCCGTGCCCGATCCAGGAGATGAAGGGAGGAAGGGTGGCCATGGTGGTTCAGCTTTTTTGCGAAGGCTTGCGTTGCAGGAAGTCGTAGCCGACGATCGTCGCTGGCTGGCCGCAGATGGCGCGCGACGCGGCCATGCCGGACATCACCGCGCCTTCGATCGCTGTCGTGTTGAAGCCGTGGCGCGTGGCCTCGCCGGCGAGGATCAGGTTGGCAAAGCCGCTTTCGGCCGGGTGCAAGCGGTACTTCGTGGTGCCCGCAGCGGAGAGCACGCAGCATTCGGTCGGGTCGATGTTGGCGCGAAGGAACTGCTGGTCGAAGCGCGGCGTGCCGCTGGGTGGGCCGCCGGTCGCGCCGCTGAAATCGGAGAGGACCTCGAAGCGGAACTTGCCCTCGGGCGTGCGGGCCGCGGGCCAGATGCAGGCCGAGGCGTCGTTGAGCCAGTCCACTGCCTGCGAGCGCAGTTCGTTCCACGCCTGCGCCGGGACGCCGGCCTGGGTCGACGGCTGCCGGTACAGCGTCGTCGACCAGGTGCCGCACAAGTAGTGCAGCGACTTCGGCTTCGGGAAGCCGACGGCAGGCTCGACCGCAAGCACCTGCGTCATGTCGGCCCAGATGTTCAGGTACTCGGGCCCCGACACGGTGGCCGGCTTGCCGCTGGTCCAGCCGAGTTCATCGAGCGTCTGGTTGGACCAGAGCTGCAAGCCCTGGGTCGGGACGATGCCGATGTTGTTGACGAAGTCCGCGAACCGGCCGCCCCGCTGGAGCAGTGCATTGCACATGGTCGGCTCGTCGTTGAGCGGCTTGTAGGCGCCCATCGAGATCGCGAGCACGACGGTATCGAATTCGCTGCCACGGTTGAGCACGACTTCCTGGCCCACGGGCGGCCAGTTGCACCAGTGGCTTTCGAAGTCGACACCGGCGGCCTTCATCTTCGCGCCGTCGACGAGTTGGTCCCAGTCCGGCTCGCTGGGCCAGCAGACCAGGTTCTCGAGCACGAAGGTCGGGCGGTAGTCGCCTTGGGCGATGTCCGCCTGGCGGGCCATGCGCACCGTCTCGATCTGCTGGCCATCGGCCGAGAGTTCGAGCTTGGTCACCTTGTGGAAGAACTCAACCTTGACGCCGGCCGCCACCAGGGCCTCGTAGAGCGGCGCCACGACTGCCTCGCCCATGCCGGTCTGGATGTCCCACATCATCGAGCCCTTGAAGGTGCCGATGAGCCGGGCGCAGACGCCGAGGGCCGTGCCGGCCGCATAGGACGGGCGCTGCACGTCGCCATCGGCGTACTGGAACAGGGTGTCGTAGACGATACGGGTGACCGTCGAAGTCGCCACGATGCCCGGGTTGGCGCCATGCTGGATGAGCCAGGCACGGAAGTCGACTTCGTCGAGGGATTCGAAGGGCCGATCGGGCAGCACCAGGTCGATGAAGTACCCGGCCGCAGCGGCAATCGCGATGTCGATCAGTTCCTCGACCACCTGCCATTCGATCGCCGACGCGCTGCCAGCCACGGCGGGGCCGGCGCGCACGACGGCGTCGTGGAAGCTTGCCTGCATCTGGCGGTGCAGGTCCAGCAGGTCCGCGACCTGCCGTGCATCGACCAGCGCCGGCTCGGCGAGCAGCGCTTTCATCCACAGGTTGCCGGCATCGACGAGTTCGTGCAGCGCCATCCCCGCCGCATGCGAGCCGAAGAACAGTTCCTTCGCGCGTTCCAGTTCGGTTCCGGCCAGTTGCGCGAGCGTCGATGCGGCAAAGCCGCTCGGCAGTGTCTGCGCGGCCGGCCCTGCAGGCGCTGCGGTGGCGGGCGCTGCGGCAACAGGCGCTGCGGCGACAGGCGCAGCCCCGAGGCCGTGGATCACATTCTTCACGACCAGCACGAACAGGTTCCACATCGTGGTCCAGGCTTCGGCCGGCGTCATGTCGACACCGCCCTGGCCCGGCGTGCCCTGGTTGGTCGGCCAGGTCAGCGGAAAGTAGCTGAAGCCGCTCGCGGTCCTGACGCCGATCGGCGTGTAGATCTGAGGCTTTGCCACGTCGGTCCAATGCTGCAGCGGGCATCCCGGCGGCGGCGTGCGGTTCGCGTAGATCTCCTGGACCATGTGGAAGACGTTGGCATAGCAGCCGAACCAGACATGCAGGCCGTGCTCGAGATTGCGGCCGAGCGCGTCGCGCCCGCTGGCCGCCTTGCCGCCGAGTCGCCAGCCCATCTGGTACAGCGTGACCTCGTGGAGAGCACGCAATTCGGGCGTGCGCGTGAGTTCCCACGCGGCGCTGAGGCCGGCCATGCCGCCTCCGAGGATGGCAATCTTCTTCGGGGTCGTCATGCATGCCCTTGTGGTTGAGTTTGCGATTCGAGTGCGCCGCGGTGCGCGGTGGTCTTGCCGTCGTTCGACGCGGGCAGCAGCGGCCCGAGCGTCCAGGGGTTGGCGCCCAGCCTGTCCAGGATCGCCCCGCCGCGTTGCTGGTGTTCGCGCTGCTGCGTCGGCGATTTCTCCACGCCGGCCAGCGCCAGGTGGCACAGCGCTTCCTCCAGCGGCAGCGAGAAATCGACGGCCTCGCGGATGCCCTTGTGCCAGTGCGCGGCCGCCTCGTCCGGCTGCCCCGACGCGAGCGCCAGGCGGCCCCGCAGCAGCCTTTCGCGGGGCTTGAAGATCACGATCTTGCTGGCGAAGCGAGAAGCCGCGCGGCAGGCGATGCGTGCCGGGTCCATGCGCGTGTTCAAGGCAACGTGGGCTTGCGCCGGGCCCTGGGCCAATGCCAGGTGGACCTCGGCCACGGCCGCCACGCTGAGCAGGGCGATGCCCATCGTCGGCGCGCTTTCCAGCATGTTGTCAAGCGCCGTCGTGGCGGCGCGCAGGGCCTGCACGGCGTTGCCGGCCTGCAGGTGCGCTGCTGCCTCGATGCCGTCGCACAGCAGTCGCTCGGCGCGATGCAGGGCTTCGTTGCGCACCAGCGCGATGCGGCGCAGGGCCTGGGCCGGATCGCTTCCGGACAGCATGTCGATCAATGCCACTCCGCACAGCACCCAGGCGCGCACCGGCACGTTCTCGACCTGTTCGGCCTCATCGCCGAAGGCGCGCAGGGTCGCCTCGGCCTTGGCATAGTCGCCTCTCAGCAGATCGCTGTACGCCTGGATGACGCGGCACGACTGGAAGCGGAAGCGGTCGCCGATGCGCTGGTAGATCGACGCACCCGCGTCGCAGTGACGATCCATCTCTGCCCAATGCCCGGCCTGGAAGGTATAGACCGCGGACAGCAGGTGCGCGAAGCCCTGGTCGTGCAGCGACCCGGCCTGTTCCGCGAGTGCGATGGACCTCCGCCCGTAGAAGCCGGCGACGCGGTGGAACCCGGCGGTGCCGAAGCCGATGGCCAGTCCGCCGAATCCCTCGACCATCTCGCCGACCGATGCCGCTCGCTCGGCACGGTTCAGCGATGTCAGGGTGTCGTGCAGCAGGCCGATCGCATCGCCCCGGAAGTAGGCGCGTTCGGCGCGACGGGTGAAGATGTGCGCGCTCAGCCGGTCTCGTGCGCGGGCCTCCTCGTCCTTGTGTCGCCGCATCAGGCCCGAGCGATGGAGCAACTGGCGCGTGGCTTCCACGGCCAGGCTGGCGGTGACGGCCGCGCGACTGGCAGGAACGTGGATCTCGTTGAGCGTGGCGCACACGCCGAACCAGCTGTGGGCCTCCTCGAAGCGCGAGAGTTCGTGGCAGGCGTCGCCCTGCAGTCGCGCGAGCTCGGCCTCCTGCTGCGTCGGCAGGACGATGCGGGCCTGCGCGGCCACGCGCTGCAGGTGGCCGACGTGGTTCAACGCATCATGGTTGGCGCTGCGCTCGATAGCGAAGGTGGCCGCCAGCTGGCGGTAGCGGATGGCCGTGTCGAACTGGGTGGCGTGCTCCCAGTGGTGGGCCAGTTCGGCGAAATGCGGTGGGAGTTCGCCGGCATGGCGTTGCTCGATGAACTCGGCCAGTTGCCGGTGCAGCGGCTGGCGTTGCCGCAGGGTCAGCAGGTCGTAGGTGACCTCCTGGATGATGGCGTGGTGGAAGACATAGGCGCCGACGGACTGCGCGTCGGGTTCGAGGATGGCGGCCGTCACCAGGTCCTTCAGCATGGCGTCGATCCCGGCGTCCTCTACCGGAAGCGGATAGATCGCCCGCACCACCTCGACCGACACCGAGCGGCCGATCACGCTGGCGACCTTGGCCGTCATCAGGTGGGAGGGGGCCAGGCCGTCGAGCCGGCTGACGACCAGGTCCCGCACGTTCGTCGGAACGATGCCCGATTCGAGGTCCGACTCCACGATCCGGATCTTGCCGTCCCTGACCGCCAGCACGCCGCGCTCCAGCAAGGCCAGCGTCAGCTGCACCGCGTGGAAAGGCAGGCCCTCGCAACGCCGGTGGATGAACTCGACGAGCCGCTTCGCGACCACGGGCACGCCGAGCAGGTCGGCGACGATGGCCTGGATCGAATCCATCGGCAGTCGCGCGAGCGAAAGCCGCGGGCGCGCGAGCTCGAACAGTTGCACGCCGTGCGGTGCGGCGCTGCCATCCAGCGGACGCGATGCCAGGACCCACAGCAGTTGGGGCAAGCGCTTGCACAAGCCGAGCATCAATTGCGCCGAGGGCTGGTCGATCCAGTGCAGGTCATCGACGGCCAGCACGAGCGGGGCGTCGGCCGCTGCGCGGAGCAGGAGCGCGGCGAGCAGGTCCTCCAGGCCGGCGAGCCGGGCCTGGCCGCTGATATGGGCCGCCAGTCCGTCGTCCTCGAAATGCAGCGGCAGGATGTCTTCCATCAGCGCGACTCTGGCTTCCGAGGGGTCGCCGCGCAGCGCCTCGGCCAGCCGCTCCTGCAGCAGCACAGGCGGCGCATCGGGTGGGTCGCCCGGCTTCCATAGAAGGCGTCTCACCAGGCCGCGGCACGCCGCATACGCCTCCAGCGTCTGGAACGCCGAGGCGGTGGCGAGGATGACGTTGAAGCCGCGCGCGCGCGCAGCCATCTCGACCTGTCGCAGGAGGTGCGACTTGCCGCCGCCGGACTCCGCCTCGATCGCGACCACCGCGCCCTGGCCTTGCCCCAGGCCATCGAGCGCCCGGTCGAAGGCATGGACCTCGCTGTCGCGGCCATGCAGCCACTTCGGTCCGCGCGCTTGCGGTGCGCCCGCATCGGGGCCTGGGTTGAAACGGTGCGCCATCAGTGGTTCGCGCATGCCCTTGATGACGACGGGCAGCGGCGTGGCGAAGCGGAAGTGCGAGGCGGAGGCGGCCGCACGCACGGTCGCGTCGTCGACCAGGATGCCGCCCTGGGCGCCCTGCATGAGCCGCGCGCCGCGATACATCAAGGGTCCGTTGACCAGGAAGTGCCGCCGCGTGCGGCTGCCCACGTCGCCGCAGAAGGCGCGCCCCGTGGAAACGCCGATCGATGATGCGTGGCCCTGCGCGTGCAGGCCGTCGTGGATGCGGCGCGCGACTTCGAGCGCACGTGCGGCATCGTTCTCGCGTGCCTGCCCGGGCAATCCGCAGGCGACCAGCACGATCACGCCCTTGTCGCCGACGGCCAGCTCGAACACCCCGGCCCGCAGCGGGTCGATGGCGGACTGCATCGCGTCGATCGCCTGGCGAATGCGGTCGGCGAAGTCTTCGGCGCCCAGGTCCAGGTCGCTCAGATGCGTATAGACGATGCTGAGCATGCGGAACTCCGCCATCCAGCCTGCTTCGGAAGCGGCGGCGCGCTCCATGACGACGCGCGGCACGTAGCGGTGGGCGCGTGCGTCCACCGGCTCGTCGCAACCGGCGGACGGCATGCCAATCGTCGCCACGGCGTTTCGCAACGAGACGAGACGCCGGAACGTATTCCCCTTCCTTTCGGTGCTCGCGATCGGGCCGACGCGCTCGGCAAAGCCCTCGGTCATGACGATTTCGCCGGGGTCGCCGGCATGCGCGAGCGTCGCGAGCTCGTGGATCGGCGCGCCGGTGACCAGGAGGAAGCCGCGCTCGCCCTGGTTCTGGAAGCCGATGGCCGTGATCGGCCCCGTCGCCAGCGCGATGCGGTGACGCAGCACCACATCGAACATGAGCGGCCGTCCGTCGAACGCGTCCCGTAGCGCGATCGCCGCGCGGGCCGCCCGGCTCGCAGGGTCGTCCGACACTGGGTCATCGCGCCAGACGGCCAGCACCGCATCGCCTTCGACCTGCACCACGTCGCCGCCGTACGCGGCCACGATGTCGAAGACCTCACCGAAGTAGCGATCGAGCACGGTGTTGAGGCGCTCGGCGCCATGCGGGCCCTCCGCCTCGAAGCGCTCGGTCAGCGGCGACGACCCGGCGATGTCGACCAGCAGGACCACGGCGGGGAATGCTTCGCGCCAGGAGGTCTGTTCCGCTGCCCCTGCTTGCAATTGCGTCTTCAGCAATTGGGAGAGGTAGGCGCCGGGCTGCATGACCGAATGTAAACCGCGCACCGGCGCAGCGGAACCCCTTGCGCGCGGCGTTGGCGTCTGTTGGCTGGCGGCCGGCCCCATGGCGCGGCTGGCGGAAACGGCGCAGCATCGGGGCACGAACGCACGATGACCCAGACCTGTACCGGCTGCGGTGCCCAGGCGCCGCCTGACGCTTCCTTCTGCCCGCGCTGCGGCCGTCGGCTGGCGAGTCTGTGCCCGGCGTGCGGTTGCGCATGCGACCCGGACTTCGCGTTCTGTCCGCGCTGCGGTGCGCGACGCGAGTCCAACGCCGCGCCGCTGGTCGCACCACCGCCATCGCCAGCAGCAATTACGACAACGCCCGCAGCAGCGCCAGCGACCGAGACCGCCGACCACGAGGCCGACCGCCGCCAGGTCACCATCCTCTTTGCCGACCTCACCGGCTTCACCTCCCTGGCCGAGCGGCTCGACCCCGAGACCGTGCGCAGCTTCCAGAACGCCTTGTTCGAGACGATGGCCCAGGCCATCGCCCACTACGACGGCTTCGTCGAGAAGTTCGTCGGCGATGCGGTGATGGCCGTGTTCGGCGCGCCGCGCGCGCACGAGGACGACCCGCTGCGCGCCATCGAGGCCGCGCAGGAAATGCTGCAGGGGGTGGAGCGCCTGAGCCAGCGCTGGGCCGCGCGACTGGGCCGTGGCGTGACGCTGCACATCGGCGTGCACACCGGCGCCGTGGTCGCCGGCAGCCTGGGCAGCGGTGCGGGCGGCACCTATGCCGTGACCGGCGACACGGTCAACACCGCATCGCGCCTGCTCACGGCCGCGGAGCCCGGTACGGTGCTGGTGTCGGAGGCGACGCAGGCCATGGTGCGGCACCGCTTCGACTTCGACGCGCCCGCCGAACTGGCGCTGCGCGGCAAGGCGCAGCCGATGCGGGTGTATCGACTGGTCGGCCTGCGCAAGGACGAGGCCTCCGCACGCGGCCTGGCCGACCTGGGCCTGGCCGCGCCGATGGTCGGGCGCGGCGATGCCATCGAAGGCCTGCTGGCCGCGTTCGACCGCATGCAGCAGGGCCGGGCGCAACTGGTGACGCTCACCGGTGAGGCGGGGGCCGGCAAGTCTCGACTGCTCGCCGAACTGTTCGCGCGGCTCGCGGATGACCCGCGCCTGGCCGCCACAGGTGTGCGCCGAACCACCTGCTCGCCACTGGGCGAACCGACCTACGGCGCCTTTGGCGCATTGTTCCGCGATGCCTACCGCGTGGAGGCCGGCGATTCGCTGGACGTGGCCCGGCGCAAGCTGCAGGAAGGCTTGCTGGCCCTCGGCGCCGATGCCGACGAGGCCGCAGCGGTCGCGCAGGTCATCCATTACCTGCTCGGCATCCAGGAAGGCCGCCCGCCCGATATCGAGCCCGAGCAGTTGCAGCGCCAGATCTCGCTGGCCGCGCGCGCCTTGATCGAACGGCGGCTGTCGGCGCAGCCGCTCCTGCTCGTGATCGACGACCTGCAATGGGCCGATGCCGCATCGTTCGGCCTGCTGCGCGAAGTCGTGGACCACTTCGCCGACCGGCCGCTGATGCTGCTGGTCGCGCAGCGCCCCGACGCACGAGCGCTGCTTGTCGCGCGGGCCGAGCCATCAGCGGTCGCACTCGGTCCGCTGCGCGACGACGAGGCCCGCGAACTGGTGAACCATCTGCTCGGCGCGCCAGAGGGCGACGACCTCGCGGCGGTGCGCGACCTGGTCGCGGCGCGCGCCGGTGGCAATCCGCTGTTCGTCGAGGAGATCGTCCGCAGCCTGGCCGGTGCCGGTGTGCTGGCGCGCCAGGGCGACCGGTGGGTCTGCGAGGCGGCGCACGATGCGCTTGACGTGCCGCAGACGCTCTACGGCCTGCTGCTGTCGCGCATCGACCGGCTCGGCGCGGAAGATCGCCGCGCCTTGCAGGAGGCCGCAGTGCTGGGCGCCCGCTTCAGCCCCGCGCTGTTGCGGCGCATCGCCAGCGAACCGGTGTTCATCGATGCGGCGCTGGCCCGGCTCGCCGCCGCCGACCTGGTCCGCGCCGGCGCGACGGAGGCCGCGGACTGGCGCTTCACTCACGCGCTGCTGCATGACGTGGCCTATCAGAACCTCTTGCTCACGCGGCGCACCGAACTGCATCACCGCGCCGGCCGCGCGCTCGAAGCCGTGACCCGCATCGCGGCGGAACAAGACGCCGATGCCACGGCGGGCGCGCCTGATGAAGCACGCAGCAGCAGCCCGCGCCGGCTCGCCGAACTGGAGGCGCTCGGCCATCACTGGAGCCTGTCGCCGGACAAGGCCCGCGGCGCGCACTACCTGCTGGCGGCGGGCGACTGGGCGCGCGGCGTGTATGCCAACGACGATGCGCTGCGCCACTACGAGCGCGCCTTGTCCACCCTCGCCGATGCGCTGCCGGAAACGCCGCAGGCCATCGCGCAGATTGACGCCGCCCGGCTCGATGCGCGCGAACGCCTGGGCGACCTGTTCGGCCTGCAGGGCCGGCGCAGCGAAGCGCTGGCGCACTACGACGCGGTCAGGCAGGCCATCGAGGCACGCGATGAACCCGTGCGCAGCGCGCGCGTCCTGCGCAAGATCGGCGGCCTGCACTGGGAGGCCGGCGAACGCGAACGCGCCGGCGCCTGTTTCAGCGCCGGCCTGGCGCGCCTGGGCGAGGGCGGCGACCCCATCGAGCGCGCTCACCTGTTCCAGGAGATGGGCCGCCTCGCCTTCCGCGCCGGCGACAACGCCACCGCCCTCACGCTCGCGCAACGCGCGCTGGCCGAGGTTCCCGCCGACGCCGACACCGACGGCGCGGGCCGCACGCGCGAAGCGATCGTGGTCCGTGCCGCGGCCTGCAATACGCTGGGCGTCACGCTCGCGCGGCTCGGTCGGCAGGCGGAAGCCGTGCAACAGATCGAGCTCAGCGTCGCGCAGGCGGAGGCCCACAACCTGCTGCAGGCCGCCTGCCGCGGCTACACCAACCTCGGCGTGCTCTATGCGACGCTGGACCCGCAGCGCAGCATCGACACCTGCCTGCGCGGCCTCGCGACCGCGAAGAAGGTCGGCGACCTCGGCTTCCAGTCGCGCCTGTATGCCAACTTGGCCGTCGCCTATTGCGCGCTGACCAACCGCTGCGAGGACGAGGGCATCGAGGCCGCGCGCGCCGCCGCCAGCCTGGACCGCCGCCTCGGCCTGCTCGACCACCTGGCCGTGCCGCTGATCGTGCTGGGCCAGATCTACCAGTGCCACGGCGACTCGGCGAAGGCTTTCACGTCTTATACGGAAGCGTTGCAATTGGCCGAGCAGATCGACGAGCCGCAATTGCTCTTCCCTTGCTACGATGGATTGGCTACCCTGTACCTCGACGCGGGACGCCCGGCCCAGGCCGAGGGCTGGTTCCAGAAGGCCCAGGCGGTCTGCGAACGCGCCGGCCTGGAGCCCGATGCGCTGATGGTGCTTCCGTTCCTCTGCTGACGTTCCTCTGCCGAATTTGCGAAAGGAGTCGACATGACTGCTGCAATGACGCAACCCGTGGGGCCGGGCCAGCCGGCGCCCGATTTCTCGCTCCCGGCGGTGGCCGGCTCCGACACCATTTCACTGGCCGACTACCGTGGGCGCAGCCCCGTGTTCCTCGCGCTCATGGTCGGCCTGTGGTGCCCCTTCTGCCGACGGCAACTGGCCCAGATCAGCGGCTACGAAGGCAAGCTGAAGGCGCTGGGCGTCGAAAGCCTGGCCGTCGTCGCCACCGACCCCGAAAACGCGCGCATGTACTTCAAGTTCCGGCCCACCAGGCTGCGCCTCGCGTCCGACCCCTTCCTGTCGACGCACCGCGCCTTCGGCGTGCCCAAGCCCGAGCCGAGCCCGGAGATGCTGGAAGCGCTGGAGCAGATCATCGTCAATCCCTTTGGCGACCTGCCCGAGCCGATGCCCATCGTGGCTGCCGCCAAGGCGATGGACCGGATCGACGGCTACGTCCCCACGCCGAGCGACCAGGGCGATGTCGATCGGCAATGGCCGCAACTGAAGGCGCTGTTCATGATCGACCGCGAGGGCATCGTGCGCTGGGCCTGCATCGAGTGCCAGGACGAAGGGCTGGCCGGCATCGGCAAGCTGTCGTCGGAAGAGTCCATCATCGAGGCGGCACGCACGCTGCTGCACTGAGCTCGCTCACTGCACGCTGCCTTCCGCCGCCAGCCCCGCCGGCCGGGTGCTGGCCGCGACCATCGCTTCCAGCCGCTGCCGGTCGGCGATCAGGCGGCCGGCCACCAGCGACACGACCTGGAAGCCGAAGGCCGGGTTCTGGAAATACAGCTCCCGGAAGGTGTGCTCGTCGATGCGCAGCACCGTGCACTTGGTGACGCAGCGCGCCGTCAGCGTGCGGCGCTTGTCGGGTGCGAAGAAGGCGATCTCGCCGAACAGCCGGCCGGGCTCCATCTCCTGACGGATCTCGACGAACTCCATGCGGCCGTCGGCCAGAAAGTACAGGTGCGAGGCCTCGTCGCCCTTGCGGAACAGCACCTGTCCCGCGCGCAGGCGCTGCTTGCGCATGTAGGGCCGCAGCCAGACGCCAGAGAGGTCGCTCTGCTCGGCCGCCTTCGTCACCTGCCGCGTGAGCCGCGCCATTTCAGCGAGGCGCCAGATGTTGATCGGCAGCAACGCGCCGTGCAGCAGGATCATGATGAAGGCCGGGTGCAGCGCCCCGTAGACCAGGAAGCCGACATTGCCCGCCACGGCCAGGTAGCGCAGCGGGATCATGGTTTTCACGAAGGAGCTGACCACCACCAGCAGCCCGGCGATGCCCGCCGCGAAGAGCGCGATGGTGCCCGAGGTCGTAGCGAGCGCGGTCTCCAGGCTATTGGTGGCAAGCGCGTACAGGTCAGGCATGGCCATGCGAGTTCCTCGTTGAGCACTTCAAATGTGCCACAGGCGGACGTTTGACCGTGAGGGTGTGGATGCTGATACTGGCCCTGCGCCCGCACCCGGACCTATCCCATGGCCATGCCAATGCGGAGTCGCCGCCGATGCCATGACCGATCCCCCCGTCAAGCACAGGCTCACAGCCATCCTCGCGGCCGACGCCGTGGGGTTCTCGCGCCTGATGGCGATGGACGAGGGCGCCACCGTCGCGGCACTCGATGCGGCACGCGCGCTGTTCCGGCAGCACGTCGGCGCGCACCATGGGCGCGTCGTCGACATGGCGGGCGACTCGGTGCTCGCGGTGTTCGATGCGGCCACCGCCGCGGTCGATGCCGCGCTGGCCGTGCAGCAGGCGCTGGCGCTGGCGACGCAGCCTGTGGCGGAAGACCGGCGCATGCGCTTTCGCATCGGCGTGCACCTGGGCGACGTGGTCGAGAAGGCGGACGGAACGGTCTATGGCGACGGCGTCAACGTCGCCGCGCGGCTGCAGGCGCTGGCGGACCCTGGCGGCATCACGGTGTCGGAGGCCGTGCGTGGGGTGGTGCTGGGTCGGGTCGATGCGCGCTTCAGGGACCGGGGGGAGCAGCAGCTCAAGAACATCGCCATGCCGGTCCATGCGTATGCCGTCGCGCTGGGAACGGTCGATGCCGCTGCGGACCCGGCCCGGGTTGCAGCCAGGGAAGCGCCACCGCTTGCGCAGCGCCCGCCGCCCCGCGCCGCCGCCCTGTTCGTGGGCCGCAGCCAGGAAATCGCGCAGCTTGCCAAGGCGCTCGACAGCGCGCGCCGCGGACAGGGGCAGGTGGTGCTGCTGGCCGGCTCCGGCGGCATGGGTAAGACGCGCCTGGCGCAGGAGATGGCCGCGCGCGCGGAAGCGCAGGGCGTGTCGGTGCTGTGGGGGCGCTGCCTCGAGGAGCCCGGCGCGCCGCCGTACTGGCCCTGGCGCCAGTTGATCCGTGGCTACCTGCGCGCCGGCGGCGATCCGCGCCCGGCCGAGACGCTCGGCGCCGGCCTGCCCGACATCGTCAGCATCGTGCCGGAAGTGGCCGAGTCCGTGCCGCTGCGGCCCGCCGCGGCCCATGCCGAGGCGCTCGACACCGCGCAGTCGCGCTTCCAGCTGTTCGACGCCGTGGCCGGCTTCTGGCGGCGCGCGGCCCGGCGCATGCCGCAGGTGCTGATCTTCGAGGACCTGCACTGGGCCGATGCGACCTCGCTGCGCCTGTTCGCCTTCCTCGCGACGGAACTGGAGGACAGCGCGCTGCTGCTGATCGGCACCTACCGCGACACCGAGCTGTCGCGCCAGCATCCGCTGTTCGACACGCTCGGGGAACTCGCGCGCTCGCCGGTGCTGCGCCGCATCGAGCTGGCCGGCCTGAGCGAGCGCGAGACGCAGGAGTTCATCGCGGCGGCGAGCGGCGGCCTGGCCGGCGCGCAGCTGGCGGACGCCATCCACGCACGCACCGAGGGGCATCCGCTGTTCCTCGAAGAGACGATGCGCTTCATGACCGAGACGCGCACGCCGAATGCCCCCGGGTCGATGGCCGAGCTGCTGCAGAAGATTCCCACCGGCGTGCGGGAAGTGATCGGCAAGCGCCTGAACCGCCTCAGCGTGCCGGCGTCCAGGCTGCTCTCCATCGCCGCCTGCATCGGCCGCGTCTTCGAGCTCGACCTGCTGGCCGGACTCGACACCGACAAGTCCGAGGACGAGGTGCTCGTGGCGCTGGAAGAGGCCCTGGCCGTGCACCTCATCGAGCCGGTGCCGCACTCCCGGCGGTTCCGCTTCAGCCATGCCCTGATCCGCGAATGCATCTACGACGAGATGCTCGGCCTGCGCCGTGCGCGGCTCCACCTGCGCATCGCGGAGATCCTGGAAGCGCGGGACGGCGCCGACCGCCCGGCGGTGCTGCCGCAACTGGCCTACCACTTCAGCGAAGCCGGACCGGGCGCCGCCGCAAAGGCGCTCGCCTATGCCCGGCAGTCGGCCGAACATGCGGCGCAGCTGCTCGCTTTCGAGGAAGCCGCTCGCCTCTACCGGCTGGCCCTTCACCTGCAACAGCAGCACTTCGGCAAGGACGCGGCCGAGCGTTGCGGCCTGTTGCTGAAGCTGGCGGAGGTCGAGATGCTGCTCGGCGCCGGCGAGCCCGCGCGTGCCGCCTGCCTGGAGGCCGCCGGCCTGGCGCGCGGCCATGGCCTGGCCACGCTGTTCGCGCAGGCGGCCATGGGTTTCGAGCTCAGCAACGTCGAGTCCGCGCGATCGGGCGAACTGTCGGTGGCGCTGCTGCTGGAGGCGCTCGCGCTGCACCGTGCCGACGACCCGCTGCGCGTCGAACTGCTGGCGCACCTCTGCCGCGCCTACGTCTACTGCAACCTCGCCGACGAGGCCAAGGACGCGCACCGCCGCGCCGTGGCGCTCGCGCGGCAGATCGGCGACCGGCAGGGCCTGTGCCTGGCCCTGACCTCGATCGCCGCGGGCGTCTATTGGCCCGACCAGTTGCGCGAACACCTGGCCGCTGCCAGCGAGGCCTGGGGCATCGCCGACAGCCTGAACCTGCCGCGCCACCTGCTGCGCCTGCTGCCGTACTTCCTGATGGACCTCATCCGCATCGGCGACGTGGCAACGCTGGCCCGCGTGCGGGCGCATGGCCTGCGCAGGGCGCAGGCAACGGGGGCGCTGCACGAGCAGGCGATCTGCAACTACGTCGAAGGCGTGATCGCCATCAGCGAAGGGCGCTTTGCCGATGCCGAAGCCTGGGCCGGCAAGGCGCTGGCGATCGGCCGCCGCGCCAACGAGGCACTGGCAGTCGGCGTCTACGGGATGCAGATGTTCTGCCTGCGCCGCGAGCAAGGCCGCCTGCGCGAGACCTTGCCGCTGTTGCAGCACTTCGTGCGCACCACGCCCCAGGCGCAGACCTGGGTGCCCGGCCTGGCCGTGCTGTATGCCGAGCTCGACATGCGCGCCGAATGCGAGGCGCAGTTCGAAAGCCTGCCATGGGACCGCGCGCTGACGAGTGCGATCGATGCCAGCACGATGACGGTGATGATGTTCGCGGCCGAGGTGTGCGTCTACCTCGGCGACGCCGCGCGCGCCGCGGTGCTGTACCCGGTGTTGAAGGGCTATGCCGGCGCCAACCTGGTGGCCGACTCGGGCGGGCCCTGCCTCGGCTCGGCCGACCGCCTGCTCGGCGGGCTGGCCATGGTGATGCGGCAATGGGTGGTGGCGCAGCGCCACTTCGAGGCCGCGCTGGCGATGGACAGCCAGACCGGCTCGCGCACCTGGCTCGCGCACAGCCGCTTTGCGTATGCGGTCATGCTGCACCGGCGGGCGCTGGCCGGCGACACCGACCGCGCCCGAACGCTGCTGGCCGAGGCACAGATGGAGGCCACCGCGCTCGGCATGCAGGCGCTGAAACAGCGCATTGCGGCATTGGCCGACACCTTCGCCGCGCCGCCGCCCGTCCTGCCCTGCGGCCTGACCGAACGCGAGCTCGGCGTGCTGCGGCTGATCGCCATGGGCCGCAACAACCGCGAGATCGGCCAGGTGCTGCAGATCAGCCCGAACACCGTGGCCAACCATGTGCGCAGCATCCTCGAGAAGACCTATACGGCCAACCGGACGGAGGCGGCTGCGTTCGCGCGTCGGGAGGGCTTGCTCAATGAGTAGCCTCGGCCACGGCCTCCTCGGCGGGATGGATGTTCTGGTTCACCCGGAACAGGTTCTCCGGGTCATAGCGGCGCTTGATCTGCGCCAGCCGCGGATAGTTGTCGCGGTAGGCCGCGCGGATGCGCTCGTCGCCCTCGTCCATCATCATGTTCACGTAGGCGCCGCCGGCCGAGTAGGGATGCAACGCGTCGAAGTAGTTCTTGGTCCAGGCGGTGATCTTCGGCGCGTCCTGCGGGTCGGGGCTGACGCCGACAACCACCTCGGCCCAGTTGGCATGGCGGTAGGCGAAGGGCGTGTCGGACGACTTTGCACGGTGCGCCGCGCCGTCGATCGGGTAGAGGTGCATGGTCGACTGCCCCGTGGGCATCTGCGCGCCCCAACACGCGTGCTCGGCAATGGCCGCGTCCGACAGCTCGTTGACGAAGTCGGCGCGCCAGTACCACTGGTGGCCTGGCGGATAGAGCCCGTCGAAGGCGCCGTTCAATGCGGGGAAGGGCATCGGCTGCACGCCGTGCAACAAGGGGGAATTGAACTCGGCCACCGGCTTGAACACCGCGTCGGCCTGTTCAAGCGGACCGGTGTAGCACCAGATCACGCCGCACACCGGCCGCCCGTGCAGCGCCTCGGGGAATGGCGGGACCGGCGGCACCGAGGTGAAGGCGAAGAAGCCGTTGAGGTCTTCCGGCGCCGAGGTGATGAAGTCCCGATACCAGCGCAGCACTTCGGCGGACTTGTCCAGGTCCCAGAAGGTCGGCCCCGCGACCACCATCGACACCGGATGCAGCCGGAACACGAAGGAGGTCACCACGCCGAAGTTGCCGCCGCCGCCGCGCAGCGCCCAGTACAGGTCGGGATGCGATTCGGCGTTGGCCGTGACCAGCGAGCCGTCGGCCAGCACCACGTCGGCCTCGAGCAGGTTGTCGATGGTGAGCCCGCACTTGCGCGACAGGTGCCCGATGCCGCCGCCCAGCGTAAGCCCGCCGACGCCGGTCGTGCTGATGATCCCGCAGGGCGTGGCCATGCCGAAGGCGTGCGTCGCATGGTCCACGTCGCCCCAGGTGCAGCCGCCTTCGACGCGCACGGTGCGCGCCTGCGGATCGACGCGGATGCCCTTGAGCCCCGCCAGGTCGATGACCAGCCCGTCGTCGCAGGTGCCGAGCCCGCCGCCGTTGTGCGCGCCGCCGCGCACCGCCAGCAGCAGCGCATGGTCGCGCGCGAAGTTGACGCTGTGGATGACATCCGCCACATCGCGGCATTGCACGATCAGGCGCGGGGTGCGATCGATCATCGCGTTGTAGACCTTGCGCGATTCGTCATAGTCGGCGTCGCCGGCCTGCACGACGCGTCCGCGCAGCGTGGCGGAAAACTGGGCGATGGACTCGGGGTTGAGCATGATGTTTCTCCGGTAGATGGCGCGTTCGTCTGAACGCTGGACCACGCTCCCGTTGTACGCATCACGCCGCAGCGCCGGAATAGTCAGTTCTGACCACCGGGGGCGGTCGAGCGAACTATCGGGCTGCTCAGGCCGCTGCCGCGAGCATCCGCTCCGGATGGAATTGCGAGACCTCGATGATCACGTCGGCGGGCACGTTCGCGCGCCGCGCCGCATCACGGATCGCTTCCGGACTGGTGGCCTCGTACAGGCAATAGGACTTGCGCTTGTCCGCGCTCAGGAACGAGAACAGCCAGTTCACGCCTTCCTCGCCATTGATCTTGGTGATCGCGGTGACGCCATCGACGTCGAGTTCGAGCTGCTCGGCGAAGTTGCGCTCGATGAGAAACAGGGGCATGGGACCCTCCGGGACCGGGTTGGCCTCCCTCGTCTGGCGACGCCACGTTAGCGGGCCCCCCGGCACTTGGCAATTTGCCGAAAAGCGTAGCGTCCCCTGCGGAGGGTAGACCGAAAGGCGAGCCCCCTACACCTAGAAATCCACCAGGCTCAACCCCACGCTCAACACCGTGCGCTTGCGGTTGTAGTCCACCAGCGTGTCGCCATAGCCGTGGAACAGTTGCGTATGGAAGCGCAGGTTGCTCTTGGCCGGGTCGCCGATCACCTTGAACCATTCGAGCCGGATCGAGCCCTTGCCGTCGCTGCGCAGGTTGTTGCGCAGCGTGGCCGACACCAGGTTGTCGCGGTTGATGTTCCAGCTGCCAGTGAGCTCGGCGCGGCCGATGTAGTCCTCGATGTCAGGGTTGTCGTCAGTGGCGACGCTTTCGTTGATGCGCTTCCAGATGCGGCCGGTGAGGGTGAAGCGTTGGTCCAGCTCCACGCCCGCCATCAGGTAGTAGCGGTTCCAGCTGCGCGACAGGGGCAGGCTCTGGCCGTTCGAGTTGTGCGCGAGGCCCAGCCCCGCATAGCGCCAGCGCCAGCCGCCGGGCAAGGCCACGTCGGTGGGATAGACGTACATCATCTCGGGCTCGTGGTCGGTGGTGCGGAAGGGGCGCGAGATGTCGGCATTGAACACCTGCCAGGTCGACTGCTGCGAGTAGGCGAACCACAGCGAGTCCTTCTTCTCGGGATCGTTGCCGGTGAGCAGGCCCTGCGCCAGCTTGGTCCGCATCGACAGGCCGATGCGCATTTCCTGCGCCTGGTAGGGGACGAAGGTGCCGGTGTGGCCCTCGGCCGGCGACGTGGGAATCTTGGGCTTGCCGTCGGCGATGGCCAAGGACACATCGAGCGGGCGGTAGCCGCGAAAGGTGAAGGTGCCGCAATCCGAGCCCTTCTCCAGTTCCCAGAAGCGCGACAAGGTCGAGTACTGCCGGTCGCGACAGCCTTCCTCGGAGGACACGCTGACCACGCGGGTGGCCGGCACGCTGGCATCGACCGGCGCGGGCTGCGTGGCCTCGAGCACCGGTGGCGCGGCGGGCACGGCCGCGGCCGGCAGCGTCTGCTGCTGGGCCCAGCGGTCGAAGCAGGCCAGGCGCGCGTCGTTGTTGTTGGCCAGGCGCTGGCAGGCCTGCCAGGTCAATTGCGATTCAGACAGGGGGCTGGGCGGTTGCTCTGCGGCCTGCGATGAAATAGAGCTGAGGCCCAGCACCGCGAAGAACGCGGGCAGGGCCATTGAAGGCTTGGTCATTGTTGAGTCGAAGGCGACGTGTTGCCACGCGCGGATGAAAGCTTGCGCAGCACGAAATGCGTGCTGCTCTCGTCGGCGGACTTGCGCCACGTTCCTTCGAAGACTCTCCCACACGACCCCGGCTGCATGCTGCCGGACCAGACCGCGTTTATGGCATGGCCATCGTCCGACTGATCGATGCTCAGCAGGCCCTCGTCGTCGATGTCGCCGGCAATCTGCGAGGGCGCCTGCGAGCCTTCGCGCGTGACGGTTCCGCGCACGCCGGCATAGTCCGGGTGCCGCGCCATCTCGACGATGGCTGTGCCAAGCTGGCCGTCGATTTGCAGTTCCCAGCGGCCGAACAGGGCTTCGAGCGGCAGTGATTGCGTGTCCGGGGGACACATGGGGGGAATGGGTGCCGACGGCATCGGCGCATCGACCTGTGCCGCCGCGCCCGTCCATCCAGCGCAGGCGATCGCGAGGATCGCCAACCAACGCACGCCGGTCATGGCGCGGCGGCGGCAGCCGACGCTGCGGCGCCATCCGCCGCGCGCTTGGCGAATTCGGCGCGCAGGGCCTTGAGCTTTTCCCGCGGGTCTTCCTTGGCGGTGGTCTTGTCGAGCGCCATCTCGGCGATGAAGCGGCTCGGGATGGCCTGCACCATCTCGCGGCCCTTCTTGCGCTTCTTGGTCCAGCTTACGGCCAGCGTGCGCTGTGCGCGCGTGATGCCCACGTACATGAGGCGGCGTTCTTCCTGAAGCCGTGTCAACGTGTCGTCGCTGATCTTCTCCTGGCGACCGTTGTCGTCGTCGAGCTTGAAGGGCAGCAGCCCTTCGGTCACGCCGATCAGCATCACGTGCGGCCATTCGAGGCCCTTGGACGCATGCAGCGTGGAGAGCGTGACCACGTTCTGGTCCTGCTCGCGCTCGCTGATGGTGGACAGCAGCGAGATCGTCTGCGCCACTTCCAGCAGGCTCTTGCGCTCGCTCACGACATTGGCGCCGCTGGTGTCGTCGATGGTGCCGCCGGCACGCTGCGTCATCCAATCGACGAACTCCAGCACGTTGGTCCAGCGCGCGGCCGCGGCCTGCTCGCTGTCCTCGCCGTCGTAGAGGTGCTTCTCGTAGTCGATTTCCTTGAGCCACTCCATCATGAAGGCGCGGGAGTCCTCGGCGCCGTGCGTGTGGCGCGCCTTGTATTCGAGCTCGTTGATGTAGCGGCCGAATTCGTGCAGGCCTTCGAGCGCACGCTTGGCCATCACGCTCGGCAGCGAGGAGCTGAACAGCGCCTCGAACAGGCTGATCTTGTATTGCGAGGCGAACCCGCCCAGCGCCTGCAGCGTCTGGTGGCCGATGCCGCGCTTGGGCGTGGTCACGGCGCGCAGGAAGGCCGGGTCGTCGTCCTGGTTCACCCACAGGCGGAACCAGCCGCACAGGTCCTTGATCTCGGCGCGGTCGAAGAAGCTCTGCCCGCCCGACACCTTGTACGGAATCTGCGCCTTGCGCAGCGCCTGCTCGAATACGCGGGCCTGGTGGTTGGCGCGGTAGAGGATCGCGAAGTCGCGGAACTCCTTGTGCTGCGAAGTCTCGCGCAGGCCCTGGATGCGGGCCACGGCGCGCTCGGCCTCGTGCGCCTCGCTGTCGGCATCGACGATGCGCACCGGCTCGCCTTCGCCGAGTTCACTGAACAGCGTCTTGGGGAACAGCTTCGGGTTCGGCCCGATCACGTTGTTGGCCGCGCGCAGGATGGCGCTGGTGCTGCGGTAGTTCTGCTCGAGCTTGATGACCTTCAGGTTGGGGAAGTCGACCGGCAGCTTCTTCAGGTTGTCGAGTGTCGCGCCGCGCCAGCCGTAGATCGACTGGTCGTCGTCGCCCACGGCGGTGAAGCGGCCGCGCTCGCCGACCAGCGCCTTCAGCACCTCGTACTGCGTGGCGTTGGTGTCCTGGTATTCGTCGACCAGCACGTGGCCCAGCGCGGCCTGCCACTTGGCGCGCACGTCGTCGTGGTCCTTCAGCAACTTCAGCGGCATGCCGATGAGGTCGTCGAAGTCGACGCTCTGGTAGGCCACCAGCCGCTCCTCGTAGCGGGCCATGATCCGCGCGATCACGCGCTCGTTGTCGTCGGCGGCCTGCGCCTCGGCCTGCGCCGAGTTCAGGCCCATGTTCTTCCACTTGCTGATGGTCCACTGCCAGATGCGGGCCGTGGCCGCATCGGTGGTGCCGCCGGCGTCCTTCAGGATCTTGGTGACGTCGTCGCTGTCCAGGATGCTGAAGGCCGGCTTCAGGCCGAGCACGGCGCCGTCCTCGCGCATCATGCGCACGCCCAGCGCGTGGAAGGTGCAGACCATCACATGCTTCGCGTCGCGCCCGATCAGGTGCTTGGCCCGCTCGCGCATCTCGGCGGCGGCCTTGTTGGTGAAGGTGATGGCGGCGATGCGCTTGGGCTCCAGCCCGATCTGGATCAGCCGGCCGATCTTCATCGTGATCACGCGCGTCTTGCCGGACCCCGCGCCCGCGAGGACGAGGCAGGGACCGCTCACATAGTTGACGGCTTCCTGCTGGGCAAGATTGAGACCGGAAGACATGGGGGGAGGGGGGACCAGACGGAAAGCGCGCAATGATACCGGCCGGCCCCTCGCAGTCTGGTTACATTTGGCAATGATTGCGCAGGGCGCTGCCGGCCGCGTTGCCGGTTGCAAGCAATGTATCGCTGCGGGCCGCGGCCCGACTATTGCGTCAAGACACCGAGTTTGTAGGGATCGGCATCCGACACCCGATCGCAGCGCGACAGGTCGGAGCCCTGGTTGCCGTCGCAGTAGTAGGTGTTGTAGACCCGTCCGAAGAAGGTCGGCGTCGAGGTGAACAGCATGCCTTTGCCCGGCAGCCAGGCATCCTTTGCCCCGGGGCCGGCATCCGAGGCCGGTGCATCGGCGGGGGCGCTCGGGGACGCAGCCGACGCGACGTTCACTGGCCCCGCCGCGGGCGCCGGTGGCACCGCGGCCCGCGCCTCGTCGCTGCGCCAGCCGCCAGCGGCCAGCTCGGCAGCAGTCGGCCGGCGCGGCAGCGGGATCAGGAGCGCATTGACCTGTCCGCCGCGCCCGAAACGATGCTCCTTGCCGGCAAGGAAGGCGTAGGCGCAGGCGGCCTGGCACTGGCCGCGTGCCTCGGTCATCAGCCCCTTGCTGCGAATCACCTGCGCGTAGGCCTCCGCCACTTCAGCGCTGCCGCCGGTCGAGTTCTCGAACATCACGGTGCGCACGCGTCCGTTGCTGGCATGCTCGACAAATTCCGGCAAGGCGCTGCCGTCCAGCATCCCCGACACGACCATGCGGGTGCCCTCGACTTCGATCTCCGCCGCCAGCGCGGCAACGCTCATTGCCCCGACAGCGAGGGCGAAGACGATGAGTTTCGGCAATTTCAAGTGCATTTCCGCCGGATTTTGAACCAATGAGATACGTGCATACTGACAGCTTGCTGAGCGGTAGGCCGGCGTCAATCGATGTTTCAGAAAATTTCCTACACGCGGCGCGCACCACCTGCTGCAATAGTCCAACATCGTCCATTTGGCGAGTACCTAAGTTCACAGGCGGACTGTCAGAATGGATTGAATGCTCCTTGGAGAAACATATGGCTACGCTTCTTCGTTGGTTCTTCGGCCTTGCCTGGGTTGCTGCCGCAGGCTTGCTTTGGCACGAAGGCGCACTGCGGGCCGGCTGGGCATTGGCGCTGGCCGTTCCTGTCATAGTACTTTTGGCATGGCCATCGTCGCGTCGTCGGCGGGGCGACCATCTTCTTCAGTACGTGCACATGACCAAGGAACCCTGCTGAAGGGGTGAATCTTTCTACTGCGGGCCCCGATCTCGGGCCTGCGGTGTTGGCTCCGGCGTGACAAGCGCTTCGCGCAGTTGTCAGCCTATGCCGCAACTTCGTTGTCACCGCACGAGAGTGCGGTTCCGCTCCTCGACCCGACCTCGGGGCCCTCGCTACGAAATCTTCACCCCTTCAGGAAGCCCGCTTGGGCTTCCACTGAACGAGCAAAGCGAACGAGTACGGGCCCCAGGCCTGGATGAGCACAGCGAATGAGTAAAGGCCCCAAGCCCTTCACCGCGCACGCATTCCCTGCCTCCAGTCAGGATCCCCCACTCTTCATGCGCTGGTACTCATTGCGTTTCATGGCAAGGTAATCGTTGCGCTCGGTCTCGTGCAGTTGGAGCGCATAGCGCTCCGTCGCATCGAACCATGCGCCCAGGCGCGAATCGAGCTGCGTCGAAGCGGGCGCATCGAGGAACGCGTCGATCGCCAGGTAGTAGCGCATCGTGTTGCGCTCCACGACACCGCGCACGCCCCCGATGTACTTGGGCGCGCCCTTGTCGTCCTTTCCGGTGACGGTGAAGCCCGCCTTGTCGCTGCCGATGGTGCTCAGGTAAGCCTGCATCGCCAGTCGAGCAGCGGTGCCGTAGGCATACGAATACGACAGGTGGATGAAGCTCTTGCCGCCATCGAGCGGCACGGACTCGAGCACGATCTTGTAGTCCCGCGTCGACAGCGGACCCTCGGCCGCCGCCAGGCCGACGTTCAGGTAGTCGTCGCTGGACACCACCGGCTGCCACACGAACTTCACGCGCTGCGCATCGGCCAGCGGCTGGTCGAACTTGCGCCCCAGCGCGACCGACAACGACGTGTCGGCGCCCGCCTTGGCAACGGCGCAGTACTTGGTGTTCAGGTGCAGCATCAGCACGTCGCACCATGTAGATGGCAATTGCAGGGTCTGGCTCACCTCGGCGAACGGATGATCGATCACCGCGTAGATGTCACCGGCGAGGCGGCTCGAGCTTTCCGACGACTCCAGCGCCAGCGGGCGTTTGAACGGGTTGTTGGCGAGTTGCGCGCCAATCGAACCGTGCTTGCGCTGCAGGGAGGCCGCATCCTGCGCATGGGTCGCCCACGGCAGCAACGCAAGGCACAACAGCAAGACCATCCGGCGGAATTGAGCAGGCATGGGTCGCATCTTCTTCTTCTGCAAGGCCGGCGTCTGTAGGACAGACAAAGTTCACGCATCGGCCGAACGGCGGGTCCCTGCATCAGATTCAGCGTCCAAGCGTGACAAACAGCGAGTACTTTGGTTAGCGCTCACTGCTAGAGTGCCCTCGATCAACAGGGAGCTACATGCAAGCGGCGGAAGTTCGCTCGGAAGAGCAGGGTGCGCAAGCGTCATCGACGGGCGGGGTCATGAAGACGCCGAACCTGATGCATCAGCACACCGTGCCCATCGACACGCTGGCCAGGGACGAGGATCTCGGCCGGGCGGGCGTCGGCGAGCTTGCCGGTGGCGTCGATGGGGTCGATGGCACAGCGGGTGCCGGCGCCCCCGCCGAGGCGCCGGCCGATGATGCCGCGCTGCGCGAGGGCACGCGGCTCGCCGGCTACGAAATCATCGACGTGATCGGGCGCGGCGGCTTCGGCATCGTCTACCTCGCCTTCGACAACCTGCTCGAGCGGCACATCGCCATCAAGGAATACCTGCCGGCGAGCCTGGGCGTCCGCGCGCCGCTGTCGCCCTATGTCACGCCCCGGTCGCATCGCAGCCGCGAGGCGTTCGGCGCGGGCCTGCGCAGCTTCATCAACGAAGCACGATTGCTCGCGCGCTTCAACCATCCGTCGCTGGTCAAGGTCCTGCGCTTCTGGGAAGCCAACGGGACGGCCTACATGGCCATGCCCTACTGCCAGGGACCGACGCTGGCGGACGAGTTGGCGGCGCTGGGCCGTTCGCCTGACGAAGACGAACTGCGGCGACTGCTGCGCCCGTTGCTCGACGGGCTGGCCGCGATGCACGCGGTCAACTGCTTTCACCGCGACGTGGCGCCCGACAACATCCTGCTGACCGATGACGGCCCCATGCTGCTCGATTTCGGCGCTGCGCGACGCGTGATCGGCAACCTCACCAACGACCTGAGCGCGGTGGTCAAGCCGGGCTTCTCCCCCATCGAGCAGTACGCGGAAGACCCATCGCTGAAGCAGGGTCCCTGGACCGACCTGTATGCATTGGCCGCCGTGGCCTATGCCGCCGTGACCGGCAAGCCGCCGCAGCCCTCGGTAGACCGCCTCAAGGACGATCGCCTGAAGCCGCTCTCCGAGGTGGCCAGGGGCCGGTTCAGTCCTGCACTGCTTGCCGCCATCGACGGCGCGCTTGCCGTTCGACCGGCCGACCGGCCCAAGAATGTGGCCGGGTTCCTGGCCCGGCTGGATGGCGAGGCGGCCGGCCCGGGGGCTGTGGACGCGCCGCGCGAGGCCCGCTTCCAGATGGCGCTGTCGCAGGATGGACGGAGGGAGCCGGCCTTCGACTTGGCAGTACCGCAATCCCTGGAATCGCCGGTGGACCCAGCACTGCTGGACGCGGAGTTCACGCCGACCTTCGAGTTCGCGGATGCGCCATTGCCATTGCAAGTGACGCCGCTCCTCGGCGCTGGCGTTGTGAAGCCGGCGCCAGCGCCCGCCCTGGCACACGCCGCCGCGCCGACGATCGCAAGGGAGTCCGCGGCATCGGTGTCGGCATCGGCATCGGCATCGGTCCCGGCGTCGAAGCCGTACCGGGCCTCGACATCGACATCGACCCCGATCGGGGCTTCGGCTGTGGAGTCCAAGTCGGAATCGGAGTTCGAAGTGGAAGCCGGTGCGGCGCCTCCAACCGAGCCGCCGCCCGCGGCAGCGCCTGTCGGCGCCATCGTCGCCGTGGACACTGGCGCCGCCGCCGAAGCGCTGCCGAGCTGGGCACGCGAGAAGCCGCGCCGCTGGAGGACGCCGTTGTACGTGCTGCTGGGCATGTCCTTCGTGCTGATGCTGGCCGCCATCGGCTATGGACTGGGTTCGACAACGCCTCCGCCGATGGTGTCGAAGCTCCAGCCGACCGCCCCGGCGCGCAGCACACCCGCACCCAAACCCGCACCGCCGGCTGCGCCATCCGTTCCCCTTGCAGCGACGCCTGCCCCGGCAGCGACACAGCCGATCCGGATCCCCACGTCGCCAGCAGCAGTACCTCCGGCGCACGCCTCCGCATCCCCGATGCCGGCCCCCGCGCGCCCGCCGGCACCCGCGCCGCCAGCCGCGGCGCACACGCAAGCATCCGCTTCCGCACCGTCGGCGACTTCGCCAAAGCCGTCGCATGACGGCGCGCGGTCCACCTCCGTCGCGCCGAACCATGCGGCGACGGCCGCCCCACTCGCTGGCGATGACAGCCATGGCAACTCGCCCGCTATCGCCGCCGTGCCCGCAGCGCCCGCAGCGCCGTCCCATGGCGCAGCCCCACCCCCGCCTGGCCGGCCCGAGCACGTCGCGCAGGCCGGACCTGCCAGAGGCGCGGCCAACCGCGCGCGCTGCACCGAAATCCTCCAATCCGCTTCGCTCGGCCCGCTCAATGCGGGGGAGACCGCTTTTCTAAAAAGGGAATGTCATAGATGACCAAAACCAAAACCAAGACCACAACCTGGACCCCCGTGCGCCCTCAGCAGGTCGCGCTCACATCGGCAGCCGTGCTGCTGTCGCTGGCCCTCGCCGGCTGCGCCGCACCCAAGGCCAGCACCTCCAGCGCGGTGCAGCCGTTCGACCAGGCCATCGCGCAGGCGACCGACGCACTGGTGGCGCAGACGCACGCGCTGCCGAGCTTCCTGTCCAGGCTGGAGCCCAGGCGCACCGTGATGGTCGACCCGATGATCGACGTCGTGAGCGGCGCGCGGACCGAGACCACGCAGCTCATGCAGAAGCGCGTCATCGAGCGGCTGGGCGTGGCGAAGGACACGGTCGAAGTGATTCCCTTCGAGGGCTTGAATCTTTCCAGGGCCACCTACCTGTTGACCGGCACCGTCGTCCGCACCGTCGGCAAGCCCGGCACGCCGGTGCAGATCAAGCTGGCGCTGACGGAACTGCGCAACGGCAAGGTCGCGGCGCAAGCCACCACGATCGCGCGCGACGACGGCCTGGACGGCACGCCGCTCGCAGCCGACCAAGACAGCCCGGTGCTGGCCAAGGACAAGGTGGTCGACGGCTACGTTCGCACCACTTCAACGCTCCCCGGCGAGAAGGCCGACCCTTACTACATGGAGCACGTCGTGGTGGCGCCCGCCATCAACACGGCCACCGAGGCCTATGCCACCGGCCGCTACGCGGACGCCCTGGCCCAGTACAGCGCCGCCGCGGCGCTCCCCGCAGGTGACCAGTTGCGCGTGCTGACCGGCGTCTATCTTTCGCTGGTCAAGCTCAACCGCATGCCGGAGGCCGAGGCCGCATTCGGCAAGGTCGTTTCCTACGGTATCGACACCAAGCAATTGGGCGTGAAGTTCCTGTTCACGCCGGGCAGCACGGCGTTCTGGCCGGACCCGGCAGTCAGCGGGCAATACGGCATGTGGCTGGACCAGGTGGCCACCAAGGCCACCGCGGCCAAGGTCTGCATGAGCGTGGTTGGCCACACCAGCCGCACGGGCTCGCAGGAATTCAACGACACGCTGTCGCTGCAGCGCGGCACCTTCATCCGCGAGCAATTGATCGCCAAGTCTGCGGTGCTCGCCGACCGCACCAGGCCGGATGGCAAGGGCTACCGCGAGAACATCGTCGGCAGCGGCACCGACAACGCGGTCGACGCCCTGGACCGTCGTGTCGAGTTCAAGGTCAATCCTTGCTAGTACCTTGCTCAAGTCGATGTGGCCTGCGATCTCGACTTGATTCCCCGCGGGGGCGCGCCGCGTAGCCCGGCCCTGGAGGCTCAGATCGAGTGGGGGTCCACGTCGATCAGCCAGCGGATCACGCCCTTGCCGACCGGCTCCCGGCGCAGGGCGTGCAGCAGCGGTTGCCAGTCGGCCAGGAAGCGCTGCAGCGCAACGCGCGACGCGCTTTCGACCAGCATCTGTGCGCGCTCCACGTTGGCCACGCGCTGGATGGCGAGCGGCACCGCCGGGTAGCGCATCACCTGCGCCGCCTGGGGCAGCGCGTCTGCCGCGGCATTGGCCGCATGGAGGAAGTCCTGCGCGGCCTGTTGCGTGCGGGCGTCCGCACGCACCAGGGCCTGGAACGCGAAAGGCGGCATGCCTGCGGCGCGCCGCTCGTCGAGTTGCTGCCTGGCGAAGGCCGGATAGTCGTGTCGCCTGAGCGCCTGGAACAGCGGGTGGCCACCGTGATGTGTCTGTATCCACATCTCGGCCGTGCTGCCTTGCGCCGCCAAATAGTTCGCGTCGCGGCCGGCGCGGCCTGCCGATTGCATCAACAGGCTGAACAGGCGCTCCGGCGCGCGGAAGTCGCTGGAGAACAGCGCCCCGTCCGGATTGACCGCCGCCACCAGCGTCACGCGGCGGAAGTCGTGGCCCTTGGCGATCATCTGTGTTCCGACCAGCACATCCACTTCGCCGCTGTGCACCTGGGCAAGCTGCTGCGCGAGCGCGCCTTGCTTGCGGGTGCTGTCGGCATCGATGCGCGCGATGTGCACGGCGCTGCCGTCCGGTCGTTTCACTGTTGCGAACAACTCGGCCAGGTGTTCTTCCAGCCGCTCCGTGCCGCGTCCGACGGGCGCGATGTCGGGGTTGCCGCAGGCGGGACAGGCGCGGGGCACCCGCTCTGTGAACCCGCAGTGGTGGCAGCGCAGCGTGCGGTCGATCTTGTGGAATACGCGGTAGGCGCTGCAGTGCGGGCATTCGCTCTTCCAGCCGCAATCGGCGCAGGCGAGCACCGGCGCATAGCCGCGGCGGTTCAGGAACACCATGCTCTGCTCGCCGCGCGCGATGCGTTGCCCGATGGCGTCCAGCAACGCGCCCGAGAGCACTGTCTTCGGCGGCTGCAGGTTCATGTCGACGCCGCGCACCGTCGGCAGTGCGCCGTCTCCGATGCGCCCCGGCATGGCCAGCCGCACGTAGCGACCGCCCGGATCGACACCCTCGGCGGGACGGCTGTGGTGCCAGCTTTCGAGCGACGGGGTGGCCGAACCCAGGATGACCTTGGCGCCTTCGCGCTGGCCGCGCCACACGGCCAGGTCGCGCGCCGAATAGCGCGCGCCTTCCTGCTGCTTGTAGCTGGGGTCGTGTTCCTCGTCGACCACGATCAGCCGCAATGAAGGCATCGAGGCGAACACCGCCATGCGCGTGCCCAGGACGATGCGAGCCTGCCCGGCATGTGCCGCCAGCCAGCTCGCGAGGCGCTGCGGGTTGGTCATGCCGCTGTGCAGCGACACCACGGCGCCAGCGCCGAAGCGCGCCTCGAAGCGGTCGCGCACGCGCGCCTCGAGTTGGGGCGTGAGGTTGATCTCGGGCACCATGATCAGCGCCTGGGCCGTGTCGTCACGCGCGAGCAGGGCGGCCACCGCGCGCAGGTAGACCTCGGTCTTGCCGCTGCCGGTGCTTCCGAACAGCAGGAAGGGGCCGCTTTCCGCCTCGAAGCGGGTCAGGGCGGCGGCTTGTTCGGCGCTCAGGATGGTCGGACCGGTGCTGGTGCTGGTACTGGTGTCGGTGTCGGTGGCAGCGGCGGTAGCGGTGGCAGTAGGCCTTCCTTCTGTCGTTGCCCGGCGCTTCAGGCGCCGCGCGAGCTGCTGGCTCGTGAGGTCGCGCAACTGCGGGGGGAGTGCCGCCAGCGCGACTTCGCCGAGCGAGCGCTGGTAGTAGCGCGCCGCGAACGCCACCAGCTCGCGCCAGCCGTCGTTCAGCGGCGGCAGGGCGTCGAGCGCGCCGGCCACGGCCTTGAGATCTCGCGCGTCTTCGTCGTCAGTCCGCTGCGCGCACGCCCAGACCACGCCCAGCACCTCGCGCCGGCCCAGGGGAACCCGCACCAGGGTGCCCGGCGCCAGCGGCACGGTGCTTGCGTAAGACAAAAGGTTTCCAAGCGCGCTGTGCGCCGGAGTCTGGACGGCCGCCTCCAGCCGCCAGATGTGTTGCAAAGTGTTGCAAATCTGCGAGTCCTGGGCAGGAGAAACCCCAGTTCCGGAATCGACCGGGTCTGTCGTCATGGCGGCGCGCCTGCCGTGGGCGCTCTTAAAGAAGCTTGGAGCAAAACGAGTTAAGTCGTTGATTTTCTTGCGCTTTGCACGGTGTCCAACGATTGTGTGGATAACTTTGTTGATATCCCTGCCCGACACGCTCCAAACCCACGTCAATCAAGGCTTTCACTGGAATGCCTGCAAAAAAAGCAAAATGCAATTTCCTTAGAAATCAATAACTTACGTGTGCTATCGCTTTGCTAGCAAGGTGCCACATCGAAGTGACGCTGGCGCGTACCGCAAGACATCTTTTGTGCATAAGTCTGTCACCGACGCCGAAAGTGGCTTGACAAACGCAAATATTGCACACGACAGAGTTACATTTATACACAATCAGGGGCGGTTCGCCGCCCTGCTTGCGCGGGATTGGCTGCGGACGGCGCCCACCAGCGCCGCGACATGATCGGGTGGCGTGAACTGGCTGATACCGTGGCCGAGGTTGAAGATGTGCGTCGGCCCGGTCGTGCTGCGATCCGTGTGCGGCATGCCGAAATCCTGCAGGACCTTGGCCACCGCCGCCTCGATTCGGGCGGGCGGCGCGAACAGCACATTCGGATCGATATTCCCCTGCAGCGCCTTCGCCTCAGCGCCGCCTTCACCGACGAGCGCGCGTGCGCGGGCCAGGTTCACGGTCCAGTCCAGGCCCAGTACCTCGCAGTCCAGCCCGCGCATCGCGTCGAGCCATAGGCCGCCGCCCTTGGTAAAGACGATGCGGGGCACGGGTTGGCCATCGACACCGTTGCGCTTGAGGCCTGCCAGCACGCGTGCCGTGTAGGCAAGGCTGAATTCCTGGAACGCGCCGTCGGCGAGCACGCCACCCCAGCTGTCGAAGACCATCACGGCTTGCGCGCCGGCATCGATCTGCGCATTGAGGTAGGCCGCAACCGCATCGGCATTCACCGCGAGCAGTTGGTGCATCAGCTCGGGGCGGCTGTACATCAGCGTCTTGACCAAGCGGTAGTCGCTCGAGCCGGCCCCTTCGACCATGTAGCAGGCGAGGGTCCACGGGCTGCCGGAAAAGCCGATGAGCGGCACGCGCCCGTCGAGCGCGCGGCGGATCGACGTGACGGCATCGAACACGTACCGCAGCTTGTCGAGGTCCGGCGCCCGGAGCGCCGCGATGGCGGCTTCGTCGCGCAGCGGCCGGGCGAAGCGCGGGCCCTCGCCGGCTTCGAACGAGAGGCCCAGGCCCATCGCATCCGGCACGGTCAGGATGTCGGAGAAGAGGATGGCTGCATCCAGTAGCGGAAAGCGCTCCAGCGGCTGCAGCGTGACCTCGGTGGCGTAGTCGACGTTGGTGGCCAGCCCCATGAAGCTGCCGGCCTTGGCCCGCGTGGCCAGGTATTCCGGCAGGTAGCGTCCGGCCTGGCGCATGAGCCAGACGGGGGTGTGGTCAGTAGCCTGTCGCCAGCAGGCGCGCAGGAAGGTGTCGTTTTGCAGGGAGGCGAAAGGCATGGCCCCATTGTCGCTGCCGGCCACGCCGGGGCGGATCCAGGTGGCGCAATGCAAGCGGATGCGGCAGAGGCCGCCAGGCCCCGCATCGCCGGCTCGCGCGAAAAGCCCCCGGTGCTCGCCTACGCGGAACGCCTGTCGGCTTCCCGTGAGGCCAACCCGGACCACGCATCAATCCCTCAGGGCGAGCACAGCGAAGCCTGTTCCTGGACACCCGGGGAACCGGCTTTTTGCCGGGCCCCTGGGTGCGCCCCCTTCGGGGGAAGCGCCCGCGGCGCCACGGGGCTGGGCCTATTTCATGCCTTGTATTTCACCGAACAGCCATAAGCCCGGGTCGCCGCGGCCGAGATCGGTTTTCCGCCGAAGGCCTCGCCGAGCGCCTGGTTCACGTAGTTGGTGGCGTGCGCGATATCGTCCGCACGCGACGACGCGATGCTGTCGATGCCGCCCGCATAGACGAGCACGCCCTTGGGATCGATGATGAACAGGTGCGGCGTCGTGCGAGCGCCATAGGCCTGGCCGATCACGCCGTCCTCGTCCATCAACACGGCGGTGGGCGCGGCGCCCTGGTCCTTCATCCATTTGTCGAGCGCGGCCGGTTTCAGGTAGTCGCTGGCGGCGCGCTCGGTCGAGTTGACGGAAAGCCAGACCGCCCCCTTGGCCGTCGCCGCCTTCTGCGTGGCCGGCATGTTGCCGCTGCCGTAGTGCTTGCGAACGAAGGGGCAGCCGGGGTTGGTCCATTCCAGCACCACGAACGTGCCGGCGAAATCCGAGAGCCGATGCTGCTTGCCGGCGGTGTCGACGGCGACGAAATCGGGTGCTGGCTGGCCGAGGGACGGCGCCGCATGGGCGCCGGTGCCCATCAGCAAGGTAGCGCCGAGGGCCACCGCGGCAGCCATGATGGCGCGGCGGGAAGCGCGGTCGAGGGCTGCGCGGGCGCGTCGGGCGGCGCTGGCCGAGCGCGAGGAAATGGAGCCTGGAAGGGATGACATCGTCTGCGGGTCTCCCGAGTGAAAATTGAACAACGGCCGCAGCTTAGAACGTTTTATTCATGTGGTTGTGACAACCCGTAGACCAGCGGGGTGATGGGCCACTGCTTGACTCGCTGCGCCAGCGGCTACAACGCTGCCAAGGCCGCGCGCACTTCGTCCTTGCCGAGGATTTCCGTCAGCACCACGGGCGCCTTGCCGGGCGCCTGCAGCACGTAGACCGGCACGCCGTTGCGGCCCAGCGCCGCGAGCGCGGCGGTGATGGCCGGGTCGCGCCGTGTCCAGTCGGCGCGCAGGAGCGCTACTTTCCGGGCATCGAAGTCCGCCAGCAATTCGACATCGGCCAGCGTTCGCTTGTTGTACTGGCAGGTGACGCACCAGGCGGCGGTGAAATCGATGAACACCGGCCGCCCGCTGCCGTGCAGTTCGCCGACGCGTTCGCTCGACCACTTCTGCCAACGGGCGCTCTCGCCGGGCGCAGCAGCCGAAGCCTGCGTCATCGGCTCCACGGCCTGCAGCACGTTGGGGCCGATCGCGCCCGTCAGAAGGGCGCTGACCGCGACCAACAGCGTGGCAACGATCGCACGGGCACGGCCTCGCAGCGTGAAAGCCCACACCACAGAGGCCAGGCACACCAGCAGGGCGAGCAGGGCGCCCGCGCCGTCGATGCCGCTTTGCTGGCCCAGCACCCAGACCAGCCAGGCGACGGTTGCGAACATCGGGAAGGCGAGCAGGCGGCGCAGCGTCTGCATCCACCGGCCGGGCTTGGGCAAGAGCCGCGCAACCGCCGGCACGAAGGCGGCGAGCAGGTAAGGCAGGGCAAGACCCAGTCCCAGCGCGGCGAACAGCAGCAGTGCCTGCACGGCCGGCAAGGCGATCGCGAGGCCCAGCGATGCGCCCATGAAAGGCGCGCTGCAGGGCGATGCGATCACCACGGCCAGCACGCCCGAGAGGAAGTCATTGGTCACCGGATGCCTGGCTTCGGCCGACCGGATGCGCGACGGCGCCATGCTGCCGAACTCGAACACGCCGGCGAGGTTGAGCCCGATCACGGTGAACAGCGCGGCCAGCGCCGCCACCACGGCCGGCGACTGGAGCTGGAAACCCCAGCCGAGCTGTGAGCCGGCCGCGCGCAGGGCGAGCATCGCGGCGCCCAGCGCCAGCATCGACACCATGACGCCCGCCGTGTAGGCCAAGCCCGCCCGACGGTGCGCGCCGCGGTCGCCGGCCTGCCGGGCGAAGCCCAGCACCTTGATGGCCAGCACCGGGAACACGCAGGGCATGAGGTTCAACAACAGGCCGCCGAGCAGCGCGCCCGCCAGCGCCATCCAGAAACTGGCCGAAGGCGGCGCGAGGGCCGCGGCCGGCGCCGGGGCGGTCGCGGTATTGGCGGTCAGGGCGGCCTGCAGGGCGGGCGACACCTCGGCGCGCGGCGCCGGCGTGGGCCACTTGCCCGAAACGGGCGCGTCCGCGCGCCAGGCGACCGGCTGGCCGGCTTGCCGGTCGGCTTCGGCGAGCACTACGACCATCGGCAGGTCGGTCGGGCTGGCGCTGCGCTGGTCGGCCAGCGGAACGGTCGCAGTCCAGGCCTCGCCTTGCCAGGCTTGCGTCCAGTCCTTGCCGGAGACGGCGGCGGTGTGGATGACGTCGGTGGTCTCGGGGAAGAACTCCAGCGTCTTGCCGCGCGCGGCAGCCGGCAAGCCGTCGATCCTGATCTTCAGCGTGTTGCCGACCACCTCGACGACGCCGGGCTTGCCGAGCGCCACCGGTTCGGCCGCCTGCGCGGCATCGAAGTCGGCCCTGTGCAGCGCGGTCGAGCCCTGCACCGGCAGCGACAGCGCGAACTCGCCTTCCTCGGGAATGCATTCCTTGCGGCAGACCAGCCAGGAGGCCTTGAGCCGGATGTCGGCGCCGGCCACGCCGGTCAGCGAAGCGGGCGGCTTGAAGTCCGGCGCGACGGTCACCGCCACCGGCAGCAGGACGGTGCCTTCATAGCCGTAGTTGGCCAGGGTGCCGACCGGGATCTTCTTCGGCACCGGCCAGGCGATGTCGCCTGCGCTCATGCCGGCCGGCAGCGTGAAGGCCAACTCGGTCGGCAGGCCGGAATCGCCGGCGTTCTTCCAGTAGGTGTGCCATTCGGGCTGGTGCGTGATCAGCAGGCCCAGGCGGACCGGCGCGCCGGGAGCGATACCCTCGGGCGCCTGCGCGACCAGTTCGGCCCGGACGTGGGGCGTGGTGACCACCGGGCCGACCTTCGGCGCCAGCTGGGCCACGGCCGGCGTCGCGGCGATGAAAGACGCCGCCAGCAGCGCGGCAAGGGAAAGGCGGGAAAGGATCATGCGCTCAATGGGAGCCGGGCTGTGGCGTGCAAGTTCCGGAAGTGCGGACAGGGTTCAGGCCCAGCCGAGCACGACGCGGCGGCTGCTGGCGCTTTTCTTCTCGATCTTCGTGACGACCACCGAGCCGATCTCCGCGGTGTTCGCCACGTGCGTTCCGCCGCAGGGCTGGAAGTCGATCTGCTCATCGCTGCCGATTCGGATGGTGCGCACCGTCCCCGTGCCGCGCGGCGGCTGCACGCTCATGCTCTTGACCAGGGCCGGGTTGGCGTCGAGTTCCGCGTCGGTGATCGCGCCGACCACCAGCGGATGCGCTGCGCCGACCAGTCGCGCGAGGCCGGCGGTCAGCGCGTCCTTGTCGAGCGGGTCGGTCATGTGGAAATCGAGGCGTGCGTACTCGGGCGTGATCGAGCAGCCATTGACCGGCCACGGCACCAGGTGGCACAGCAGGTGCGTCGAGGTGTGGAAGCGCATCAGCTTGTGGCGGCGCTCCCAGTCGAGGCGGGCAGTGACGGTGTCGCCCGGCTTCAGCGCGGCGAGCAGGTCGGCCTGGTCGGGCGCGGGCACGTGGAGGATCTCGTCGGTCGGCTTTCCCTCGGCGTCCTTCGCCTTGCGCGTGTCGGCGATGGCCAGCATGCGGCCGTCGGCCTGGGCCAGCCCGCCGCTGTCGCCGGCCTGCCCGCCTCCGAGCGGATAGAACACCGTGCGGTCGAGCACGATGCCGGATTCATCGATGCGCAGGATGCGCGCTTCGCACTCGCGCAGGTAGGCATCGGTGCGGAACAAGTCGTCGGTCATGGTCTCGATGGTAGCGGCGCGGCCGTTTCGGGGTGCGACCACGCCAGAATGCGCCCGCAGCCGACAGGCGCCCTGAGCCGCGTCGCCGACATTCCACTCTTGCGCCCACGCATTCCTGGAGACACCGCATGGCCCGACCCCGACTTTCCTTGCTCGTTGCCGCATTGCTTCTGGCCGGCTGCGGCGAAACCGCGAGGCTGCCCTTCGAGGCCGGCGTGGGCACGCGGCCCGAGTTGCCGCCGCCGAACAAGACGATGTTCCCCACCGTCAACGTGGCCACCGCCACCGGCTGGACCGACACGCAGGGGCCGGTCGCGGCGCAGCCCGGCTTCAAGGTCGCGGCGTTCGCGCGCAACCTCGACCACCCGCGCTGGGTCTACACGCTGCCCAATGGCGATGTGCTCGTGGCCGAGAGCAACAAGCCGCCCAGGCCCGAAGGGGCGCACGATGGTGGCGACGGCCTCGTCGCCCGCGTCAAGGGCAAGGCGCAGTCGATCATCATGAAGCGCGCTGGCGCCGAGGTGCCGAGCGCCAACCGCATCACCCTGCTGCGCGACGCGGACGGCGATGGTGTGGCGGAGGTGCGCACGGTGTTCCTGCAGGGGCTGACGTCGCCCTTTGGCATGGCCCTGGTGGGCAACGAGCTGTTCATCGCCAACGCCGATGCCTTGGTCAAGGTGCCGTACACGGACGGCCAGACCACTGCGAGCGCCGCGCCTGTGAAGGTGACCGACCTGCCGGCCGGCATCAACCACCACTGGACCAAGAACGTCGTCGCCAACCAGGACGGCAGCAAGCTCTACGTGAGCGTGGGTTCCAACAGCAACATCGGCGAGAACGGCCTGCCCGCCGAGGAGGGTCGCGCTGCCATCTGGGAGGTCGACACGAAGACCGGGGCCAAGCGCCTGTTTGCCAGCGGCCTGCGCAACCCGAACGGCATGCGCTTCGAGCCGGAGACCCAGGCGCTGTGGACCGTGGTCAACGAGCGTGACGAAATCGGCAGCGACCTGGTGCCCGACTACCTCACCTCGGTGAAGGATGGCGCCTCGTATGGCTGGCCCTGGAGCTACTGGGGCGGCGTCGTCGACGTGCGCGTGCAGCCGCAGCGGCCCGATATCGTGGCCAAGGCGATCGCACCGGACTATGCGCTCGGCACCCACGTCGCGCCGCTGGGCCTGGCGTTCTCCGATGCGCGGATGCCGCCCGAGTTTGCCAACGGCGCCTTCATCGGCGAGCACGGCTCGTGGAACCGCAAGCCGAAGTCGGGCTACAAGGTGGTGTTCGTGCCTTTCATCGGCGGCAAGCCCAGTGGTCCGCCGAAGGACTTCCTGACCGGCTTCCTCGATGCGGACGAGAAGGCCATGGGCCGGCCCGTCGGCGTCGCGCTCGACAAGTCTGGGGCGCTGCTGGTGGCGGACGACGTGGGCAATGCGGTGTGGCGGGTGTCGAAGGGCAAGTAGTCCATTGGTCGAGCTTCTGGGGTGGGGCAATGTGCGCGAAACTTGCATGTCCCGAGAACCATGCAAATGTCCAAGCACGATCCTTCCGCCACCCCCTGCATCCGCGTCTCACCCAGTGGGGTGCATGGCCTCGGCGCCTTCGCAACCCGGCCGCTGCCGGCCCTTGCCTTGATCGGCCTCTACGAGGGCCGGCGCTACACGCCCAAGCAGATCGCGGCGAAGGATTGGAACGACCAGCTCACCTACCTGTTCACGCTCTCCAACCAGGAGACCATCGACGGCGGCAAGGGTGGCAACGCGACGCGGCATCTCAACCACTCTTGCGAACCCAACTGCGAGGCGGTGGAGGAATACGACGACGCGGGCAAGCTGATCCTCAAGTTCCAGACGCTGCAGCCGATCGAGGCGGGCGAGGAGCTGTTCATCGACTACTGCCTGACGGCCGACGATGGCTCGTCGCCGGAAGACTATCCATGCCGCTGCGGCGCCCCGAGCTGCCGCGGAACGATGCTGGCGCCAGTCACGAATGATCAGGAGGCGGCGCCGGAGTCCTCGTCCTCGGGCGCGTGACACGCGACGCAGAACTTGTTGCCATCCGGGTCGCGAAAGTACGCACCGTAATAGTTCGCGTGATATTGCGGTCGCAAGCCGGGCGGCCCCTCGCAGGTGCCTCCACGGGCCAGCGCCGACTGGTACGCGGCGCGCACGGTGGCGCGGTCCGCCGCTGCGAAGGCCACCATCTGCCCGTTGCCCGGGTCGTGCGGCTGCCCGTCGAAGGGCTTGCAGATCACGAAGAACGGACGCGAATCGCCGGCGCTGTGCCAGCCGGCCCAGGGCTTGTCGCGCTCGCAGAAGCGAAGCGCCAGGCCAAGGCCGTCCATGACCGCGCCGTGAAACGCCAGTGCGCGTTCGAAGTCGCCGACGCTGACGTAGACGTGCGAGAACATCGCCGCCGCCTTCAGATCATCGGCGTCACCGCGCCATCCATCGCGAGCACCGCGCCGGTGATGTAGCTGGCTTTGGGCGAGGCGAGGAACACCACCGCATTCGCGATTTCCTCGGGCGTGGCGATGCGGCCCAGCGGCAGGCGTGTCGTGGCGCGTTGCAATGCTTCATCGGTGCCGATGCCCTGCAGCTTGGCGTCTGCGATGAGCCCTTCCTGCAGCCGCGCGGTGAGCGTGAGGCCGGGGTTCACCGCATTCACTCGCACGCCCTTGGCCGCGTAGGCCGCCGCCATGCCCGCGCTCACCAGCATCAATGCGGCATTCGCAGCGCCCCCGGCCATGTGGATCGGGCTGGCCACCTTGCCGCCGGCACCGATCACGTTGACGATCGCGCCGCGACCGCGCCGGCCCATGCGCTTGATGACGGGGTCGAGCATGTGGATGTAGGTGAAGTACTTGGCGTCCATGGCCTCGTGCCAGGCCGTTGCGTCGAGGTCTTCGGGCGCGGTTCGCCTGGCGGCGCCGGCCGAGTTGACCAGCACGTCGACCGGGCCGAAGTTCAGCTCGGCCGCATCCAGCGCGGCGAGGGCGCCGGCCGGCTGCCGCAGGTCCGCCGCATGCAGCGCCACATGGCCGCCCGCCTCGCTGAACTGCCCGACCAGCTCGCGCTCGCCGCGCTGCAGGTTGGCCAGTTCGCGCGACACGAGGCTCACGCGCGCGCCTTCGCGCAGGAAACCCAGCGCGCAAGCCAGCCCGATGCCCTTGCTGCCGCCGGTGATGAGAACGTGTTGGTGGGTGAGTTGGAGGTCCATGGGGCCTATTGAACCTTGAAATGGCACTGCGCGTACATGGCATGCCCCCTCATTGCTGCCGGCCGCATCGACCGGCCCGCCGCGGCCGCCGCAGCGCTGGCGCGCGACAGCCCTCGCGTTGAAGGTGCTTGCCAGCGTCGCCTAAGATCCGCCGCATGACGGACCCCACCCCTGCGCCCCATCGCTTCTGGGCCGAGCTCACGACGCGCGACTTCGCTGCGCTCGACCCGGCGCGCACGGTGGCGGTGCTGCCATTGGGCGCGACGGAGCAGCATGGCCCGCACCTGCCGCTGGGCGTGGACACCTGCCTGGTCGATGGCATCGTCGCCGCTGCCTTGCCGCAACTGCCGCAGGATCTGCCCGTGCTGTTCCTGCCAACCCAGGCCATCGGCCTGAGCCCCGAGCACGCGCGCTTCGCCGGCACACTCACCCTGTCGGCCGAGACGCTGATGCGGCTGTGGAAGGACATCGGCGCCGGCGTGGCGCGCGCGGGCGTGCGCAAGCTGGTGCTGTTCAACGCGCATGGCGGGCATGTCGGCGCGATGGACATCGTGGCGCGCGAGTTGCGCGAGGCGCACGACCTCATCGTCTACAGCGTGAGCTGGTTCAACCTGCCGCTGGGCGAGGTCGACGCGCAGTTCAGTGCGCAGGAGCACCGCTTCGGCGTGCACGCCGGCGAGATCGAGACCTCGATGATGCTGGCGCTGCATGCCCCGCTGGTGCGCACCGGGGCGCTGCAGGACTTCAAGTCCGCGTCGCAGCAGCGCGCCGCCGACTACGCCATCCTCGGCAACGGCAAGAGCGCCAAGCTCGGCTGGGCCATGCAGGACTACAACCCGCAGGGCGCCGCCGGCAATGCGGCTGCGGCCAGCGCGGACAAGGGGCGCAGGGTGGTCGATGCGGCGGCGCGGCAGCTGGCGCTGTTGCTCGCGGAAGTGGTCGCGTTGCCGCTGTCGGTGCTGGGCGCTGATCCTGCGTGAGGGGCGCTACGCCGGCTTCATCGACGACGCGCTGACGCTCAGGCGTCACTCCAGCGGATAGCGCTTCACCAGCGCGCCCATACGCTCGCTCTCCTCGCGGATCTGCATCGCAAACTCGGCCGGCGAATTGACGACCGGTTCGGCGCCCGCTGCGGTGATGGCCTTCCTGACGTCGGCATCCTTCACGGCTTCGCGCAGTGCCGTGGCGTAGCCCTGCAGCACCGGTGCCGGCGTGCCCTTCGGCGCGAACAGGCCATACCACGTGACCGACTGGAACTGCGGATACCCGGCCTCCGCCGAGGTCGGCACTTCGGGCAATGCGGCGGCACGCTGGTGGCCCTGGGTAGCGAAGATCTTCAGCGTGCCGGCCTTGTAGTGCGGCAGCGCGGCCGTGATGCCGGTGAACGCCATGTTCACGTTGTTGGCCAGCAGGTCGGCGACGATCGGGCTGGTGCCGCGGTAGTTGACGAAGATCAGATTCGGGATGCCCGCTTCCGCCGCGAGTTGCCGCGCCGAGATGCGCGACACGCTTTCCCCGCTGGCGACCGAGCAGGGCTGCGCGGACGTCTTGCAGTAGGCGATGAATTCGGCCAGCGTCCTCGCCGGCACCTTGGCGCTGGCCACGATCGCGGCCGGCGATTGCGATACGGCGGTCACCGGCTCGAGCCGCGCGAGCGGGTCGATGCCCTTGAGGCCCGGCGTGTAGCGCGTGACCACGATCGAGGGCACCTGCAGCAGCACGGTGTAGCCATCGGGCCTGGCCTCCATCACGCGCCGGGTGCCGATCAGGCCGTCGGCACCCGCCAGGTTCTCGACCACCACCGGCTGGCCCCACAGGATGCCGAGCTGCTTCGACACGGCGCGCGCGGTGGCATCGGTGCCGCCGCCGGGCGAATACGGCACGACCAGGGTCACCGGGCGGTCGGGCTTCCAGGCGGTCTGGGCATGCGTGGCTGGTGCGGCGAGCAGGGCGCTGGCCATCAAGGCCGCGCCAGTGGGCGAAATCCATCGCTGAAGTCTTCGGGTCATCGGGTTGTCTCCGTTTCGTGGGAATGGGATGGGCTCGGCGGCACGGGGCGCGCCCGCAGCCAATCGCGTTCGAACAGGCCGACGAGACGGCTGCAGGCGATGGCGTTGCCGCGCAGCAGGGGCATGAGTTCTTCGCGCGTGGCCGCAGTGCCGGGCGCGCGTGTCAGCGCGAACAGCTGGAACACATAGCGATGGGTGCCGTGGCCGGGCAGTGGCCGGGCGCCGGCATAGCCCGGCATCGCGCCTTCCGCCATGCGCCGCACGCTGGCCGGCCCGGTGGCGATGCCGTGCAGGTACGCGTGGCGCAAGGGCACGTCGGGGTCTTCGACGATCAGCGCCCAGTTCGTCGCGCTTGGCGGCAGCGGGTTCCAGTGCAGTTCCGGCGAAAGGTTGCCGCCGACGCCTTCGCCGGCCTGGCGCAGGTCCAGCGCGCCGTTGTGGGTGAAAGAGTCGCTGCGCAATGCGAGCGTGTCGGGCAACGACGCCAACGCGGGGTCGTTGCAGGCCAGTGTGGCGTCGCCCGCGCGGCGACCGCGCAGCGGCAGGCCGATCCAGCGCAACACAAGGGGGTTCATCGGGGAAGCTCCGTGCTTCGCGCGACGGGCCAGGCCCAGGGGCGGCGTGCACGATCCGCCTGTTGCCATGTGCGGATCAGCGCGTCGTCCTTCAGCGTCAGGCCGATGTCGTCGAGACCCTGCAGCAGGCCCTCGCGCCGCAGCGGATCGATGGCAAAGGGCGTCACCTTGCCGTCCGCGGTGAGCAACGTGCATTGCTCGAGGTCCACCGTCAGCGGCGCGCCGTCGGCGCACGCCAGAGCCAGCCGCTGCACGTCGGCGGCCGGCAGGCGGATCGGCAGCACGCCGTTCTGGAGGCAGTTGTTGAAGAAGATGTCGCCGAAGCTCGGCGCGATCACGCAGCGCACGCCCATGCCCCGCAGCGCCCACACGGCGCCCTCGCGCGAGGAGCCGCAGCCGAAGTTGTCGCCGGCCAGGAGGATCGGCGCACCGCGAAAGGCCGGCTGGTTGAAGACGAAGGCGGGGTCTTCGCTGCCGTCGTCCCGGTAGCGAAGCGCCTCCAGGGCGTAGCGCCCCAACTGGTCGCGCGTCAACGCGGTCAGGCGCTCGATGCGGATGATGACGTCGGTGTCGAGGTTGGCGCGCGGCAGGCTGGCGGCGGCACCGGTATGGGTGGTGAAGGCTTGCATGTTCAGGGGGCTTCGAGGTCGGTGATGACGCCGGCGATGGCCGAGGCGGCTGCCGTCGCCGGGCTGGCGAGGTGGGTGCGCGCGCCCGGGCCTTGCCGCCCGACGAAGTTGCGGTTGGACGTCGACACCGAGCGTTGCCGCGGCGGCACCTGTTCGCCATTGGCGGCCACGCACATGCTGCAGCCGGGCTCGCGCCACGCAAAGCCGGCGGCCTCGAACACCTCGCGCAGGCCCTCGGCCTCGGCGGCGCGCTTGACGTTTTCCGACCCGGGCACGACCCAGGCCGTGACCCGCGCGGCAACGTGCTTCCCGCGCACCACCTCGGCCGCCTTGCGCAGGTCCGACAGCCGCGCGTTGGCGCAGGAGCCGATGAAGACCCAGTCGATCGGCGTGCCGGCGATGGCCTGGCCGGCGCTGAGCCCCATGTAGTCGAGCGCTGCGATCAGCGTGTCGCGTTGCGTGGCGTCGGCGGTGTCGCGCGGGTCGGGCACGCGGCCGTCGATGGCGATGGCGTGCTCGGGGCTGGTGCCCCAGGTGATGGTCGGGCGCACCGCGGCGGCGTCGATGACGACTTCGCGGTCGAACACCGCGCCGGCATCGCCGGGCAAGGTGCGCCAGTGCGCGACCGCCGCATCGAAGTCCGCGCCCTGCGGCGCGAACGGCCGGCCGCGCAGGTAGTCGAAGGTGCGCGCATCGGGCGCGACCATGCCGAAGCGTGCGCCGAGTTCCACCGACAGGTTGCACAGCGTGAGGCGGCCCTCGACCTCCATCGCATCGATGGCCGGCCCCGCGAATTCGATCGCCGAGCCGACGCCGGCCGCGGCGCCGAGCTTGCCGATGATGTGCAGCGCCAGGTCCTTCGCCGTGACGCCCGCGCGCAGCCGGCCGTCGCAGCGGATGCGCATCTGCCTTGGCTTCTGCTGGCGCAGCGTCTGTGTCGCGAGCGCGTGCGTGCTCTCGGAGGAACCAACGCCGAAGGCCATCGCCCCGAGGCCACCGTTGGTGCAGGTATGGCTGTCGCCGCAGATCACCGTGAGGCCAGGCAGCACGATGCCGAGTTCCGGCCCCATCACATGCACGATCCCCTGGCCCGGCTGGCCGAGATCGAACATGTGGACACCCGCCTCTGCGCTGCGTTCCCGCAGCGCCGCGTGCAGCTTGCCGCCAAGCGGGAAGGTCGTGGCCACGCGGCCGGGCTGGCTGGACACGGCGTGGTCGGGTGTCGAGAACACCAATTCGGCGTTGTGCAGCCGCAGCCCGCGCGCCGCGACTTCGCCGAGCGCCGGCGGGCCCGACAGGTCGTGCAGCAGATGGCGGTCGATGTGCAGCAGCGCCCAGCCGTTGCCGAGGTCGCGGACGACGTGCGCGTCCCAGAGCTTGTCGAAGAGCGTGCGGGGCCGGTGCACGGAGGCAGCGGCGGTGGTGGCGGTCATATCAGTTTTCCACAATGCTTTCGCGTGGCCGCGGCGCATGAAACGAGGGTGAGCACCGCTTGTTCGTGGGCACCCGTGGAACCGGCTTTGCCGGGCCGCTGGGTGCGCCCCCTTGAGGGGGAGCGCCGCAGGCGCATTCGGGGGTGGGTTCCATTTCAGCGCGCCTCCATCGTTGCGCCGGCATTGAAGCGGGCGCGCAGCGCATCCCATTCGTCGGCGCCGAAGCGCCGGAAGGTCTGCGCCACGCTCAGCGCGACCTTCGGCGCCATGTGCGTGGCCTTGAGTTCAGCCAGCGCCGCGTCGCCGGCCTCGATGGTGGCCTTGAGCATCAGGCCCGGGAGGATGGCGAGCTTGTAGCCCATCGCCTCCGCCTCCCTCAGGTCGATGAGCGGCGTGCGGCCGCCCGGCACCACGTTCAGGAGGCACGGCCCCTGCACGCGCTTCGGCACGGCGGCGATCTCCTCGACGGTTTGCGTGGCCTCGACGAATGCCATGTCGGCGCCCGCCTCGAGCGCCGCATTGGCGCGCCGGACCGCCTCGTCGAGGTCGTGCATCGCGCGCGCGTCGGTGCGGGCGATGACGAGGAAGTCCTTCGTGCGGCGCGCCTCGACGGCGGCGCGGATCTTCGAGACGAACTCCGCGCACGGGATTACCTGCTTGCCGTCGAGGTGGCCGCAGCGCTTGGGCGAGACCTGGTCCTCGATGTGGATGGCGGCTACACCGCGCGCTTCGTATTCGCGCACGGTGCGGGTCACGTTCAGTTCGTTGCCGTAGCCGGTGTCGGCATCGGCGATCAGCGGGAGGCTGCAGGCGCGCGCCATGACGGCCGCGTTCTCGACCATCTCGCTCATGGTGAGAAGGCCGAAATCGGGGAAGCCGCGCGCGGCCGAGGTGCCGGCGCCGGTCATGTACACGGCCCGGAACCCGGCCTGCTCGATCAGCCTGGCGCCGATGGCGTCGTAGGCGCCGGGGGCGATGACCATGCCGGGGGCGGCGAGTTGCTGGCGAAGCGAAGGGTGCGTGCTCATCGTCGAAGTTCCTGGTTGTCTGGTTTGCCTTGAGTTGTTATAAGACTATCACAACATAACAACAAGTCAAGCAGCTATGCTGGCGCCCATGAAGACCATGGCCGACCCACCCCCCTTCACGCTCGCCAAGGGCACGGCGCTGCACCGCCAGTTGTTCCTCGTGTTGCGCGACCAGATCTCGCGCGGCCTCTTTCCGGACGGCGCCTTGCCGAAGGAAGAGACCTTGTGCGAGCGCTTCGGCGTCTCGCGCATCACCGTGCGCCGTGCGCTGGCCGACCTGGCCGCGCTGGGGCTGGTCGAGCGGCGCCACGGGCTCGGCACCTTCGTGCGGGCCGATGTGCCGGTGGCGCGCACGACGCCCAGCCTCACCGTGCTCGACAGCCTGCGCAAGACGGCGACGGACACCGATGTCGAGGTGCTCGAGGTGGCGCAGGCCGAACCGCCCATGGACGTGATGGCCTTGCTGCAGATCCAGCGCGGCGAGAAGGCCGTGCACGCCTTGCGCCTGCGCAGCATGAGCGGCACGCCGGTGATGCTCACCGACGCATGGGTGCCGGCCCCGCTCGGCAAGCGCGTGACGCCGGCCGCCTTGCGCAAGCAGGCGCTCTACGAACTGCTGATGGCGCAGGGCGTGAAGTTCGGGCGCGTGGTGCAGGAGATCACGGCGGTGGCCGCCGACCCGGTGCGGGCCGGCCTGCTGAAGACCGAGGTCGGCGCGCCGCTGATCAAGCTGGTGCGCGTGATGCACGACGCCGACGCGCGGCCGGTGCAACACCTCACGGCCTATCTTTCACCCGAGCGCAGCCGCATCCTGATGGACATTCCGGGCGACACGGTCAACACCCTGAGCGCCGGCCAATTCGTGCACGACGTGCGGTGACGCGCGAGCGGCGACAATCGGGGCCGCATGATGACCGACACCCCCGAACCCCAAGCGCCTCGCGCGCCCAGGAAGAAGCGCAATCCGCGCCCGGCTGGCCGCGCGCCGCAGGCGCAAGGCGCTCAACAGCCCTCTTCGCAACAACAGCAACAACCGCAGCAACAGCCCCAGCAAGGCAGGCCTGCGCAGAAGGGCCCGCGCAAGACGCACCCCGCGCTTGAAACCCTGTTCGGGCTCTATCCCGACCTGTTCGGCGCCCGCTTCCTGCCGCTGCAGCGCGGCGTGTTCCAGGCGCTGCTCGAAAAGCACCCGGAGGTGCTGAAGAAGGACGAACTCAAGGTCGCGCTTGCGCTGCACACCCGTTCGACCAAATACCTGGAGCGCGTGGCTGCCGGCGACAAGCGCCACGGCCTCGACGGCCAGCCGGTGGAAGACGTAGCGCCGGAGCACGTGCACCACGCCATCCTCGAAGTGTTCAAGCGCCGCCAGGCCCGCACCGGCGACGACCTGCGCCCGCAGACGCGCAAGCGCATCCTCGATGCCTTCGAGAAGTCGGGCCTCTCGCGCGAGGACTACCAGGCACTCGTGCGCAGCCAGGACCCGGCCAGCAACGAACTCACCGACGAAGCCTTCGCCGAACTCTCGGCGCAGACGGCCAAGCGCGAGGCGCTGCAGCGCGCCTTCGCTGCCAGCGGCAAGACGGTGGCGGAATTCGCCGAGATGTACGGACTCGACCCGCGCGAAGTCGGCCGCATGCTGCCGAACGCGTAAGCAGTCCCACCCCGCTGCCTGCACGCGGGCACCCGCGGAATTGGCTTTTGCCAGGCCGCAGGGTGCGCCGCAGGCGCATCGTGGTGGGTGAATTCAGCCAGCGAGCTGCGTGACCGAAGCGACCGTCTCCGTGAGTGGATCCTGGATCGACGTATCCGCCCGCTCGCAGGTGCCGATCAGCAGTCCGCTCGCGATGGCGCGCTCGCGCAGGCGGTCGATCACCTCATCGCGGCCCGGCGTCTCCGAAAACGCCTCGCCGTCGCGCAGTGCGAACACCTGGAAGGCGTAGCGGTGCACGCCGTGGCCGGGTGGCGGATCGGGCGGGAGCCATGCGGCCTGCAGCCAGGAATTGCGGCCGATGTGCAAGCCCACGCCGGCCACGTCGGTGCTGGGCATCGCAGCCTCGGCCAGTGCGCCGTCCGCCACCGGCAGGTCCACGACGATGGCATGGACCAGCGGATGGGGCGTCGGCGAATCGGCGTCCTCCACCAGGAGCACCGCGGATGTCGCTTCCGTCGGCAGGCCGCGCCAGGCCAGCGGCGGCGAACAGCCCTCGCCATCGGCGGTGTAGCGCGCGGGGATCGGGGCGTGGTCGGCAAAGGCCAGGCTGCTGACCTCGATGGTGGCCATGCCGCTGCGCAAGCCCAGCGTGTTGAAGACGATCTGGTCCAGCCCGGCGCGCACCTCTTGCAGGGCATGGCCGATGGCGTCGGGGAGTTTTTCGAGCATGAACCCTTTTAGCGCCGCTTGCCGCGACCGGTTGTAGGACGCCCTCGACGCGGTGCGCCTGCCCGGTCCGTTCGGGGCCGGTGCGGCTTATCATGGCCCGGCCCGTCGGCGGCACCTCGATCCATCCACCTTTTCACGGGGGAATCCATGCTCTCACTCCTCGGGACCATCCTGATCGGCTTCATCGCGGGGCTGATCGCGCGTGCGCTCAAGCCGGGCGACGACTCCGGCGGCTTCATCTTCACCACCATCATCGGCATTGCCGGCGCGCTGGGCGCCACCTACCTGGGGCAGGCCCTGCACTGGTACGGCCCGGGCGAGACCGCGGGATTCATAATGTCGGTGGTCGGCGCGATCGTGCTGCTTTTCGTGTGGGGCATGATCAAGCGCAAGGCCTGAGAATGTCAGGCTCCCGGCATGTTGCCGGGGCCAAAGGAGCACATCATGGGATTGCTGGACATCCTGCAACAAGTGATGTCGGGTGCGGGCAGCGGCGGCAACGCCGAGGCGCATTTCGACCAGGTGACGCAACACGCAACGACAGACCAGGTCGGCGCCGGCCTCGCGGCCGCGATGCGTTCCGACCAGACGCCGCCCTTCGGCAACATGGTTGGCCAGATGTTCGGCAACTCGTCGCCGAACCAGCAGGCCGGCGTGCTGAACCAGATCCTCGCCACGCTCGGCCCGGCCGCGGCCGCCGCGATTGCCGGTGGCGCGCTGGGCCGCGTGCTGGCGCCCGGCCAGACCCAGATCACGCCCGACCAGGCTTCGCAGCTCTCGCCGGCGCAGGTCACCGAGATCGCCGCGCATGCCGAGCAGGCGCATCCGGGCGTGGTCGACCAGGTGAGCCAGTTCTATGCCGAGCATTCGGGCCTGATCAAGACGCTCGGCGGCGCCGCCTTGATGGTGGCGCTGGCGAAGATGAAAGAGCACGCCGGCGACCGAGGCTGAGCGCGCGCAAGCGCCGGGGAGGGAGATCTGGGCAAGCCCCGCTATCACGTCTACGTCGTCGAGCTGGACGACCAGGTCTGGAACAGCGGACGCTTCCGCCGCGCCAACCCGGACTATCAACTCGGCAAGCCCTTCGTCTATGTGGGCATGACGGGGCTCGACCCTGACATCCGCTTCGACAAGCACAAGGCCGGCATCCAGGCCAACGTGTTCGTGCGCGACCATGGCTTGCGTCTGCTGCCCACGCTGTACGAGCGCTACAACCCGATGAAGCGCGACGATGCGGCGCTGATGGAGGTCGAACTCGGCATCCGGTTGCGGTCGCTGGGATATGGGGTCTGGCAGGCCTGATCCACGGTCGCTGATTGCGGGATCGGACTTGACCGTACGCGAAGGGCGCGAAGGAACGCAAAGGACGCGAAAGAAGCCAAGAAATTTCTTTGGAAGTCCTTTCGCGTTCTTTCGCGAAACCGTCGCGTCCTTCGCGTACGGCCAAGTCCGCATTCCGACAGCCTCTGTCCGAGCGCAACCTGCCCAGGCGCCCTACCTATCCGTCCGAACCGACAGGCTCTCCTTCACCTCCTCCATCACCACATAGCTGTGCGACTGCGCCGTCACGGGCAGTTTCTTCAGCACGTCGCCCAGCAGGCTGCGGTACTCGTCCATGCCGCCGAGCCGCGCCTTCACCAGGTAGTCGAAGCTGCCTGAGACCAGGTGGCATTCCTGCACGTCCGGCACGTGCAGCAACTCCTCGCGCACCTTGTCGAACACCTCGGCGGATTTCGATGAAAGCGTGATCTCCACGAACACCAGCAGCGACTTGCCCAGCGCCTGCGGCGACACGCGCGCGTGGTAGCCGGTGATGACGCCGGCGCGTTCCATGCGCTTCACGCGCTCCGAGCAGGGCGAGGTGGAGAGCCCGATCTGCTGCGCCAGATCCGTCATCGAAATGCGGCCCTCGCGCTGGAGGATGTCGAGGATCTTGCGGTCCATGCGGTCGAGTTCGGTCATTTCACTTCCAGCAGGTCAGAAACGGGAACTGCCACAGGAATATTCACTGCAATTTGCAGAAATTTCAATCAAATCAGCGGCAGCAGGCCGCATAAATTTACCGGATTCCTCACCACATTCGGGATCTGCAATGAAAGTCATTGTTTTGGGCGGCGGCGTCATCGGTGTCAGCACGGCCTACTACCTGGCCCGCTCGGGCGCGAGCGTCACGGTGCTCGACCGGCAGGCCGGCCCGGCGCTGGAAACCAGCTTCGCCAACGCGGGCCAGGTGTCGCCCGGCTATTCCACGCCATGGGCCGCGCCCGGCATCCCGCTCAAGGCGATGAAGTGGATGTTCCAGAAGCATGCGCCGCTCGCGGTCCGCCTCGACGGCAGCCTGTTCCAGTTGCAATGGATGGCGCAGATGCTGCGCAACTGCTCGCCCGAGCGCTACGCGGTCAACAAGGAACGGATGATGCGCGTGGCCGAATACAGCCGCGCCTGCCTGCAGCAACTGCGTGCCGACACCGGCATCCAGTACGAGCAGCGCACCGGCGGCACGCTGCAACTGTTCCGCACGCAGTCCCAGCTCGACGCTGTGCAGCGCGATGTCGCGGTGCTGAAGGAATGCAACGTGCCCTTCGAACTGCTCACCCGCGACCAGCTGGCGCAGGTGGAGCCCAGCCTGGCGCAGGCGCGCGACCGGCTCACCGGCGGCCTGCGCCTGCCGAACGACGAAACCGGCGACTGCCATCGCTTCACCAATGCGCTCTGCGAGCTTGCGCGCGGCCTGGGCGTGGACTTCCGCTTCGGCCCGTCGGTGGAGGGCCTGGTGACGGAGGGCGGCCGCGTCACCGGCGTGCGCGTCGACGGCCAGGTGCTGACCGCCGACCGCTTCGTGCTGGCCTTCGGCAGCTATTCGCGCGACTTCCTGACGCCACTGGGCCTCGACCTGCCGGTCTATCCGGTGAAGGGCTATTCGCTCACGGTGCCGCTGGTCGATCCGGCATTCGCGCCGCAATCGACCGTGCTCGACGAAACCTACAAGATCGCGGTCACCCGCTTCGACGACCGCATCCGCGTGGGCGGCATGGCTGAACTCGGCGGCTTCGACCTGCGGCTCGACCCGCGCCGCCGCGCCACGCTGGAACTCGTGGTCAACGACCTGTTCCCCGGCGGCGACGTCAAGCGCGCATCGTTCTGGACCGGCCTGCGCCCCATGACCCCGGACGGCACGCCGGTTATCGGCGCCACGCAATTCCCCAACCTGTTCCTGAACACCGGCCACGGCACGCTGGGCTGGACCATGGCCTGCGGGTCGGGCAAGCTGGTCGCGGACATGGTGACCGGGCAGCGGCCGGAGATCAGCACCGACGGGCTGGCCATCGACCGCTACGCACGTCCCCGCGCCGGCGCGCGCGGCATGCGCTCGCCTTCGCCCGCGACGGCCTGAGTCGGCCGGAGCCCCTCCGGCGGCTCGAAGCGTGCTGAACTGCACGTTTGCCGTCGTCGTTACATGCGCGCGGCTTGGGGCATGAGCCGATCGGAAGTCCTATGATTCACCTTTGTAAAATATTGTTGCAAAGGTCTCTCAATGTCTCTTCAGGCTTCGCGCAGACGATTCGGCCACGCAGCAGGCGCATGGGCGCTGCTGGGACTGGCGGGCCCTTTGCACGCGCAAACCACCGGCGCAAGGCGAGGCGCGGCGGCGGGCAAGCTGATCGTCGGGCAGTCCATCCCGATGACGGGGGCGGCCAGCGAAATCGGCATGGCCTTTGCGGGCGGCGCCAAGCTGTTCGTGGGCGGCTACAACGACCGCGTTGCCACTGCAGGCGGCCCCACGATTGAACTGCGGCAGCTAGACGACGCCTATAACGCCGACAAGGCCGGCGCCAACGCCACCAAGCTGCTGGCCGAGGGCGCGGATGTGCTGTTCGGCTTCGTCGGCACTGCCAGCGCGGAGGCCGGCGCCTCGGTCGCACAGAAGCAGGGCGCTCCCTTCTTCGCACCCTTTGCAGCGGCCGACGCGCTGCGCGACAAGGCCCACGGGCACGTCTTCCACGTCCGCCCGAGCATGGCCGACGAGGCCTACGCGATGCTGCGTCAGTGCGACACGCTGGGGCAGAAGCGCATCGCCGTGGTGGTGGACGACGACGCCATGGGCCGCGCGGCGTTGCAGGCGCTGCAGGACGCCGCGGTCGAGCTCAAGCTGGCGCCGCCGGTCGCCGTGGCGAAAGTGGCATCGGGGGGCACCCAGGTGGCGGAGGCCGTTGCCAGCGTGATGAAGGCACAACCGCAGGCGGTGGTGCAGGCCTCGCTCTCGCAGACCACCGCTGCTTTCGTGCGCGAGATGCGCAAGGCCGGCTACGGCAGCGCGCTGATGACCTTTTCCGTCGTCGGCATCGACCCGCTCTACACCGCGCTCGGCAAGGACATCCGGGGCGTGATCATTTCGCAGGTGGTGCCGGCCCCACGCGACAACAGCCGCACGCCGATCGTCAAGGAATACCTCGCGGCACTGGCCGACTCCGACCAGACCGCCTCGTACGAAGGACTCGAAGGCTTCATTGCTGCCAAGTCGCTCGCCGAGGCCGTGCGCCGCGCCGGGCCCGCGCCCACGCGGGCCGTGCTGCAGAAAGCGATGACGGGCATGAACGACTACGACGTGGGCGGCTTTCGAGTCAACCTGCGACCGCCCCTGCACGACACGGCGCGCACCGTCGACCTGGTCTACATCACGGCCGAAGGCCGCGTGCTGCGTTGATGAACACCCTCCCGACAAGGACTTCTTCCATGAACATGCATTCCATGCCCGTCCTGGCCGCGCTGCTCGCGCTGGCCACAGCGCCTGCGATGGCCGGCGTTCATCGCTGCATCGACGCCGACGGCAAGGTGACTTTCTCCGACACCGTCTGCAATGGCGTTCGGGCCGAGAAATCCTTCGGCGCGGTGAATTCGGCCAAGGGGTGGAAAGAGGAGACCTATCGGCCGACGACTGCGGGCGCCCGGCAGGACGTGACACCGGTCTCGGTGCAGGCGCCTGCGCACGCCGCTGGCGCGCTCAAGACGCGCTGAACTTCGGCTGCAAGGCCGGTCAGGTTCACGCAAGCGCCACGCGTTCAAGCGTGCGTTCACGAGCGTGGCCTTCGGACTTGTTGCGCGAGTTGAGCGATGCGGCCGCGGTCGAGTGAGGCTGCTCAGCACTCCACGACGTTCACCGCGAGCCCGCCCAGCGAAGTCTCCTTGTAGGTCGACTTCATGTCCTCGCCGGTCTGCTTCATGGTCTGGATCACCGCGTCCAGCGACACATAGTGGCTGCCGTCGCCGCGCAGCGCCATCCGCGCCGCGTTGATCGCCTTCACCGCGCCCATCGCGTTGCGTTCGACGCAGGGGATCTGCACCATGCCGCCGACCGGGTCGCAGGTCAGGCCGAGGTTGTGCTCCATGCCGATCTCGGCCGCGTTCTCCACCTGCGCGGGCGTGCCGCCCATCACGGCGGCCAGCGCGCCGGCCGCCATCGAGCATGCCACGCCGACTTCGCCCTGGCAGCCGACCTCCGCCCCTGAAATCGAAGCGTTGGCCTTGTAGAGCATGCCGATCGCGGCCGCCGTGAGCAGGAAGTCGACGATGCCGTCGTCGCTCGCCGCGGGCACGAAGCGCGTGTAGTAGTGCATCACCGCGGGCACCACGCCGGCGGCGCCGTTGGTCGGCGCCGTGACCACCCGGCCGCCGGCCGCGTTCTCCTCGTTCACCGCCATGGCAAATGCGTTGACCCAGTCCATCGCTGCCAGCGGGTCGGCCGCGCCCTGTTGCGCATCGAGTTCGCGCCGCAGTTCAGGCGCGCGGCGGCGCATGCGCAGCGGCCCGGGCAGCGGCAAGGCCGCCATCGGGTTGTCGATGCCGAAGCCGCGCTGCACGCACTCGCGCATCACGGCCCAGATGCGCAGCAGTCCGGCGCGCGCCTCGGCCTCGGGGCGCCAGGCGCATTCGTTGGCCATCATGAGTTGCGCGACCGACAAGCCGCTGGCGTTGGCCTGGGCCATCAGTTCGTCGCCGGTGCGGAAGGGCCAGGGCCAGTCGCGCGCGACCTCGGGCACCGCGTCCGGATGTGCGCCGCCCTCGACCACGAAGCCGCCGCCCACCGAGAAATAGCAGCGCTGCGCCAGGGTCGAGCCATCCGCCGCCGACGCTGTGAAGCGCATCGCATTCGGATGCTCGGGCATCGACTGCTCGCCGAGGAAGGGGATGTCGCGCACCCTGTCGAAAGCGATCGCATGCCGGCCCAGCAGCAGGAGTTGGCCCGACTTGCGCAAGGCCGCGAGCCGGGGCTGCACGGTGGCCGGGTCGACGCCGTCCGGCGTGTCGCCGAACAGGCCGAGGATCACGCCCTGGTCGGTCGCGTGGCCCGCGCCGGTGGCGCCGAGCGAGCCGAACAACTCGCAACGCACATGGGTCGTGTCGACAAGGAGGCCATCGCGTTCCAGGCTGCTGGCGAACTGCTGCGCGGCGCGCATCGGGCCGACGGTGTGCGAACTCGACGGGCCGATGCCGATCTTGAAGATGTCGAAGGCGGAGAGCATCGGCCGATCATGCGCCCATCCTCGGCCGCCGCGGCACCTACGTCTTCAGGAGTAGGTGATCCAGTCCTCGTACGCCGGACCGTCAAGGTGCGGAAGCGTGTTGTAGGTGACGAGCATGTGGCGCTTGGGCGTGAACGCGAACTCGGTGATCGAGCTGTTGCGGATGCGCAGGTTGAGTTCGATGGTGGTCTCCGCGCTGGTGCCGAGCACATGGCCGACGGCAGTGGAGATTGGGCCGCCGCTCGACACCACCAGCACCTTCGCGCCGTGGTGCTTGTCGCGCACATGGTCGAGCGCGGTCGTCACGCCCGCGAGGAAGTCGATGTAGTTCGGCATGCCGACCGGCTCGGTCTTGCCCTGCATCCAGGCGCTGAGGCCGTCGCGCAGCAGGCGGAAGTGCTTTCGGTACAACTCTGGCGTGTCGGCCTTCGGCAGCTCGCCGGGGTGGATGGTCGCGACGATCGCCTCGCTGTCGTACTCGTTGAGGCCGGGCCACGGCAGCACGTCCTGGTTGGCGAGGCCCAGCCCCTTTGCGATGCCTTCCCAGGTTTGCCGATGGCGCTTGAGCGTGCCGGTGATGACGGCGTCGAACTGCATGCCGCGCTCGCGCCAGTATTCGCCGAGCCGCACCGCCTGCTTGTGGCCCAGTTCGCTGAGGTTGTCGTAGTCGGCCGCGCCGAATGAAGCTTGCCCATGGCGCACGAGGTAGAGGGTTCCCATGCCGACGATTCTGGCAAAGGGCGGGCGGGGTGCTTGTCCCGGCTGCGACCGGCTCGCAAAGCGTTTTGCGACCCCCAAAGAAAAAGCGGCCGCACGAAGCGGCCGCGAAGTCCGGCGGCTTTCTTCCAGGGAGGTAGAGAAAAAAACCAGGGTTCGTTTTGACACGAATCACTGTCCGGCAAAGATATTGTAGGGACTAGTTCAGGTATATAACTTAAGTCGTAGGCAAAAACGCCCGAGCCAAAGGGTCAAATATTCCCGGTTGGAGCGGGCATCGTCAGCACGTTCGCGAACAGCGGCGCATCGACGTTGCCACCGCTCACGGCAATGCCGACCGTCCTGCCGCGCCAGCGTTCTCGTTGCTGCATGGCTGCAGCGAGCGCTGCGGCGCCAGCGCCCTCGGCAACGTTGTGCGTGTCGGTGAAGAGGGCGCGCATGGCCTGCGCCACTTCGCCGTCAGTGACGGTGACCACGTCCTCGGCCTCGCGGCGCAACATCTCGAGCGCCTCGGGCACCGGCGTTCGACAGGCCATGCCATCGGCCAGCAGCGTGGTCACGGGCGCATCGACGGCGTGGCCTGCAAGGAAGGAATCGCGATACGCCGTCGCATGCGCGGAAACCACGCCGATGAGCCGCGTCGATACCTTGCAATGCGCGCGTGCCGCGGCCGCAGCCGCAAAGCCCGAGCCCAGGCCGATGGGCACGAACAGCACGTCGGGCACATCGCCGGCGCGCTTCACCGCCTCGAAGAACTCGACCCAGCATGTGGCCACGCCACGCACCAGTTCGCGCGCGAACGAGGGCACGCGATGCAGGCCATCGCGTTCGGCCAGCAGGGCCGCATGCTCGGAGGCGGCCTGGAAGTCGTCGCCATGCTCGACGAGCGTGACGCCCAGCGCGCGCATGGCCGCGTTCTTCTCGACCGAATTGCCATGCGGCACCACGATGGTGGCGGCCAGCCCGTGGCGTCGCGCCGCGAAGCCGATCGACTGGCCGTGGTTGCCGCGCGTGGCGCTGATCACATGGCGCACCCCGGGCTGTTCGCGCGCCAGCGATTCGAGGTAGCAAAGGCCGCCGCGAATCTTGAAGGCGCCAACCGGCGTGTGGTTCTCGTGCTTGGCCCAGAGCGTGCAGCCGAGCCGCTGGCCGAGCAGCGGCCACACGTACTGCGGCGTGGGCGGCATGGCCGCATGGACGGTGGCTTGCGCGGCCTCGATCTCCTCGCGTGTGAAGTTCATTTGCGCTCCGTGAGTGCGACGCGCACTGCGAGCGCGGCCAGCACGCTGCCCATCACGTAGCGTTGCGCACGCAGCCAGCCCGAGCTTTGCGACAGCACTGCCGTGATCGCCGCAGCGAAGACGATCATCATGCTGTTGACCAACCCGCTGCCGAGGATCTGCACCGCGCCCAGCTGCGCGCTCTGCCAGAGCACCGAGCCGCGGTCGGGATGGATGAACTGCGGAAAGAACGAGAGGTAGAACATCGCGACCTTGGGGTTCAGCAGGTTGGTGACGAAGCCCATGCGAAACAACTTGCCCGGCGGGTCGGCCGGGAGTGCGCGCGGCTCGAAGGGCGCGGTGCCCCCGGGCTTGACGGCTTGCCAGGCCAGCCACAGCAGGTAGGCCGCGCCGGCCAGGCGGATCGCATCGAAGGCCAGCGGCACCGCGAGCAGCACCGCGGTGAGTCCGAGCGCGGCGGCCACCAGGTGCACCAGGAAGGCCAGCATCACGCCGCCCAGGGAGATCAATCCAGCGCGCCGCCCCTGCACCAGCGTGCGCGAGACGCAATAGATCATGTTCGGCCCCGGCGTGAGTGCGAGCAGCAGGGAGGCGAGTGCGAACCAGGCGAGTTCGTGGAGGGCGAGCATGTTCAGTGTCCTTTCGATTCGAGCGTGACCACGCCGCGCGGCGTGGTCAAGGTGGCGGTGAGGTTGGGCGGTCCCTGCTTCAAGGTCATCGCATCGAAGCCGATGGCCTCGAGTGCACTGCGCAGGCTGTCCACGCGCGGATGCGAAGCGGCCAGCCCGAGCAGTTGGAGGCCCGACGCCGGCATCGTGTCGATCGGGTGCACCGGCCCCCACTGGATCAGCGTCGGCAGGGCGCCGTAGAAGAGGCGCTGGCCATCGTCGCGCACGGTGATCCGCCAGTCGAGCCGGCCGGCGGCGGTGTCGCGCGAGGCTTCGATGAGGTGGCCGCGGTCGATGTGCGTGGCCATGTGTGCCAGCGCATGCACCGCCGCGGCGGCGTTGCTCACACGCGCGACGAGGTGAACGAGCTGTGGGCCGCCGCGCGCCAGCGCCAGTTGCAGCATCGGGTCGTCCAGGTCGAACCAGCGGTGCAGCTTGCCCGTGCGCGCGGGGCGCCGCTCGGGGTCGATGGCGATGATCTCGAGGTAGGCCAGGGGAAAGGCCAGCGACGCGACATTGAGCAGCCGGTTGTGCGTGCCCATCAATGAATGCACGCCGCCCGGCCCCGGCGTGACGCCCAGCGTCGCCTCGCACCACTGCACGCCTTCGTCGAGCGTGCGCGCGGCGATCACGAGGTGATCGAGCAGGGCGGTCGTGCCGGCAGGGCGCATGCCATCAGAGCGTGACCGCTCCCTCGATGCACACCACCGTGTCGCCGCCGATCCAGATCCGGCCTTCGGCATCGCGCTCGACGCTCAGGCGCCCGTCGCGGCCGAGGCACTGGCCCTGGCCGACGAGGTAGCGCTCGGGCATGTGCCCGTCGGTGATGAGCCACTGGGCGAGGCCGGCGTTCAGGCTGCCGGTGACCGGGTCTTCCTCGATGCCGGTGGCGGCAGCGAAGGCGCGCACCTCCAGGTCGACGCTGCCCTGGGCGCTGCCGCCGAAAGCCCTGGCCTCGCGGTTCGAGCGTGCGATCAACTGCGTGGGGGAGGGTGCCTGCGCAATGGCGGCGACGCCGACCTTGACGCCGAGTTCCTTCAGTGCGCGATGGTCCGGCACCAGCGCCAGCACGCTGTCGACTTCGTCCAGCAGCAGGCCCAACCAGTTCGACCCGTTGTCCAGTTGCTGCGCGGCCAGGATCTGCGCTGCCTTCAGGCCCAGCGCATGCGCGATCTTGGCCAGCATCGTCGGGCTGGGCGCAGTGCGCTTCAATGGCGGCGCGGCAAAGGCCAGGCGCGCGCCGTCGCGGCGGATCGTGACCAGCCCGGTCACGCACTGCTGCACGATGAACTCTGTCGACTTCGGCTTGCCGCCGGCCTTGAGCCAGGCACGGCAACTGCCGAGCGTCGGATGGCCGGCAAAGGGCATCTCGCCGCCGGGCGTGAAGATGCGGATGCGGTAGTCGGCGCCGGGCTCGGTCGGCGGCAGCAGGAAGGTGGTCTCCGACAGGTTGGTCCATTGCGCGAAGCGCTGGAACTGGGCATCGTCGAGATCGCTGCCATCGAGCACCACGGCCACCGGGTTGCCCCGGTACGCCACGGCGGTGAAGACATCGACTTGCTGGAAGGCACGGGTTTTCATGTGGGTTTCACTCCAGCGCCAGGTCCAGCACACCGCGCGAGCCGGAGCGCGACCGCAGTTCCCCGAACCAGCGCTCGACATGCGGCCAGGCCGGCCGCGTGTATTCGGTCGGCGGCAGTCCGAACCAGCGGTGCGCCTCGCAGCCCAGCGGTATGTCGGCCATGGTGAAGCTCTCGCCGAGCATGAAGCGCCGCGTGGCCAGGTGTGCATCGAGGATCGCGAACAGCGGCTCGGTGGCGTGGACAGACGCCGCGATGACGTCCGGGTTGCGATCGGCCGGCGCCGTGCGCACCCATTGCACGAAAGCCGGTGCGCTGGCCCGGTTGAAGGTGGTCTGCTGCCAGTCCATCCAGCGCTCCGCGTCGAAGCGCTCGGGCAGCGGCTCCGGGTACAGCCGGCCGGACGAATACTTGGCGCAGAGGTAGCGCACGATCACGTTTGATTCCCACAGCTTCACATGCGAGGCGTCGTCGCCATCGCCGTCGTCGATGGCCGGCACCAGCGCATTCGGGTTGAGCGCGCGGTACTCGGGGGTCTGCACGACGCCGTACTTGCCGCCGGCTTCGGTGCGCTGGAAGTCCAGTCCCAGTTCCTGCGCGCACCAGACCACCTTGCGCACGTTGATCGAAGTGATGCGGCCCCAGATGTTGAGCATGTCGTCGGTTCTTTCGGGTTTGAAGGTCGGCAAGAAGGTCAGCGGGCGGGACGGTCGAGCAGGAGCAGGCGCACGGCCAGCCCGAGCATCACCGCCGCGAGCAACGCCATGTTCGGCCCCGGCGACGCGAACAGTGCCAGCACCGCGACCCCGAACAAGCCCCAAGTCGCGAGGTCGATCATGTCGGCCGCCGTGTCAGGTGAGCGCGAGGTCCGCGGCAGCGGCGCTCGTCGGCAGATAGGGCGCAATGTTGCGCAGCGTGCGCGCGACCCATTCGTCCTTCTCGCCGACCGGCGCCACGTAGTGGATGGCGGCGGCTGCCGTGTCGACGCCTTCCGCCCGCGCGATGAGCCAGGCCGCCAGGTAGGTCGACGACAGGCAGCCGCCGGCCGTCGCCACGTTGCCGCGGGCGAAGAAGGGCTGCTCCAGCACCTGCACGCCGGCTTCCTGAACCCACGGCTTGGTGGTGAGGTCGGTGCATGCCGGCACGCTGCCGAGCAGGCCCAGTTTCGCCAACAGCAAAGTGCCCGAGCACTGTGCGCCGATCAACTGGCGCGAGGGGTCGAGCCGCAGCGCGGACATCACCGCGGCGTCGGCCGCGACCTCGCGCGTGCGCATGCCGCTGCCGGCGATCACGGCCTCGGCCGCGCAGGCTTCCTGCAGCGAGGAAGCGATCTGCACCGTGACGCCGTTCATCGACGTGACCGACGGCGTCGGCGCGGCCAGCGTCACGCGCCAGCCCGGCTTCTTCACGCGGTTGAGGATGCCCAGCGCAATGAACGAGTCGAGCTCGTTGAAGCCGTCGAAGGTGAGGATGGCGATGTGCATGCTTCAGTCCTGTGAAGGTCGGTCAGCCCAGGGCGGCTGCGGGCTGGGCCTTCGCCTGCGCCGCCAGTTCCTCGCGGACCGTGGCCGCCAGCGCGGCGATGGCCGTATCGATCTCGTCGACATTGGCCGTCACGAACGACAGGCGCATGGTGCGCGAGTCGCCCGGGCCTGCATAGAAAGGCGCGCCCGGCACGAAGGCCACGTTGCGTTCCACCGCACGCGGCAGCAGCTTCACCGTGTCGATGCCCTCGGGCATGCGCGCCCACAGGAACATGCCGCCCACGGGCACGTTGAACTGCACGTCCAGGCCCTTCATCTCGCGCCTCAACGCGGCGACCATCGCATCGCGCTGGCGCTTGTAGAGCGCGCGGATCGTCGGCACGTGACGCGCGAGGAAGTTGTCCTTCATCACCGCCGACACCATGCGCTGCGTGAAGATCGGCGTGTGCAGGTCGACCGCCTGCTTGGCCTGCAGCAGCTTGGGGTAGACCGCCTTCGGCGCGATCAGGAAGCCCAGGCGCAGGCCCGGCGCCAGCACCTTCGAGAAGGAGCCGAGGTAGATCACGCCGTCGGGGTTGCGCGCGGCCAGCGGCAGCGGCGGGGCTTCGTCGAACCAGAGTTCGCCGTAGGGGTTGTCTTCCACGATCGGCAGGCCGGCCTTTGCGGCAGCTTCCGTCACGGCCTGGCGACGCGCCTCGGTCATGGTGCGGCCGGTCGGGTTCTGGAAGTTGGGCAGCAGGTAGACGAAACGCGCCGCCTCCTGCCCCGCACTGCCCCGGGCCTGGGCCACGAGGTCATCGACGATCACGCCGTCGTCATCGCTGGCCACGCTGACCGGCACCGGCTCCATCGGCGCGAAGGCCTGCAGCGCGCCGAGGTAGGTCGGCGTCTCGACCAGCACGCGGCTGCCCGGATCGAGCAGCACCTTGGCCACCAGGTCCAGGCCCTGCTGCGAGCCGGTGGTGATCAGCACCTGCGCCGGGTCGACGTTCCACGGCAGCATGTCGGCCACTGCCTGGCGCAGCGGGCCGTAGCCTTCGCTCGCGGCGTATTGCAGCGCGGCCTGGCCGTCGGTGTGCAGCACGTGGGCGCAGGCGTCGGCGAATTCCTGGATCGGGAAGGTCTTGGGCGAGGGCAGGCCGCCGGCCAGGCTGATGATGCCGGGGCGCTCGGTGACCTTGAGGATCTCGCGCAGCACCGAAGGGTTCATTTTCTCGGCGCGGGTGGCCAGTTTCCAGGTGGTTGTCATGTTGTTCTCCGTTCGGTGATATGGATTCAGTGGGTGAGCAAAGGGTAGAGCGAGGCGACCAGCGCAAGGGCCGCGACGGTGTTGAAGGCGCGAAGAAAGGCCGGTTGCTGCAAGTAGCGGCGCATGCTGCTGCCGAACAGCGCCCAGGAGCCGGTGCTTGGCATGTTGATGACCGCCATCACGCCCGTCAAGGCGAGAAGTTGCCACAGCGAATGGCCGGCTGGCAAATAGGTGGTGATTGCGCCGAGCGCCATCACCCAGGCCTTGGGGTTGACCCACTGGAAGGCCGCCGCCGCGGTGAAGCCCATCGGCCGCACCTCGGGCGCGCCGTCCTGCACCGCATCACTCGCGGAGCGGCTGCGAAAGATCTTCCAGGCCAGGTAGAGCATGTAGGCGCCGCCGGCATAGCGCATGGCGGTGTACAGCACGGGAAAGCGTTCGAACACCGCGCCCAGGCCCATGCCCATCAGCAGGATCATGAAGCAGAAGCCGACGGTGATGCCCACCATGTGCGGCACCGAGCGGGCAAAGCCGAAGTTGACGCCGGAGGCCAGCATCATCGTGTTGTTGGGGCCCGGCGTGATCGAGCTCACCAGGGCGAAGAGGCTGAAGGCCAGCCAGGTTTCCGTGGTCATGCTGTTCCTCCAGCGGTGACGGGGCGCGCAACGGCACGCGGTTGCGACAGCTTCTTGCCGACCACGACCGTCGCCACGACGGCAGCCGCGAAGCCCAGCGTCACGACATCCAGCGCCTCGCCCAGCAAAGGCACGGCGGCAAGGATCGAGAGGAAAGGCTGCAGCAGTTGCGTCTGGCTCACCCGCAGCGCGCCGCCGAGTGCCAGCCCGCGGTACCAGGCGAAGAAGCCAATCCACATCGAAAACACGCCGACATAGACGAAGCCGGCCCAGGACGAGGTCGCTATCGGCTGTTGCGGCCACAGCAACAGGGTGGCCGGCAAACTGAACGGGAGTGCCATCACGCACACCCAGCAGATCACCCGCTCGGCCCCCAGCGACGGCGTGACCTGTGCGCCATAGACGTATCCGACGGAAGCCGCCACCACCGCGCCGACCAGCAACAGGTCGGCCCATTCGAACCCGAAGCCGTTGCCATGCTGGCTCGCACGCAGCATGGAGAACGCGACCACCAGCAAGCTGCCGAGCACAGCGCACACCCAGAAGCCGAAGCGCGCCCGCTGGTGCAGCACCCATGCGGCGACGGCCGCCGTCGCCAGCGGCAACAGCGCCGTGATCACCGCCGCATGGCTCGCGGTGACCATGCGCAGTGCATAGCCAAGCAGCAGGGGAAAGCCAAGGCAGTTGCCCAGCACCGCCATCCCCAGCGGCTTCCATTGGTGGCGCTGCGGCAATGACGAGCGCGTGGCCAGCAGGAACACGAGCGACAACATGCCCGCCAGCGCCGCGCGGCCGACCGTCACGAACCACGGCGAGAGTTGCGGCGCATCGACCGTGCCCGTGGCCAGCCGGGTCATCGGCAGCGTCACCGCGAAGAAGGCCACGCCCAGCACGCCGAGCCACATCCCGAGGGTTTCGTCCTTGATCTTCTTCATGTCTCGAACATCCAGAAAGCCGTCAGCACCAGCACCGCCGCCATCGCGCGGTTGAACCACAAAAGGCGCTTGCCGTGCGCCAGCCACTGCCGCAGCAGCGCGCCGACCAGCGCATAGGCGAAGTTGCTGGCAAAGGCATACATCAGCATGACCGGCGCGACGATCGCAAAACGACTCAGTGCGTCGGGCCGGCCGGCGATCCATCCGGCCACCAGCGTGAGTGCCAGCAGCCAGGCCTTGATGTTGAGGAATTGCAGCATCACGCCCTGACCGAAGCCAACGTCAAGCTGCTTGCCATCGGCACTGCCCAGCGTGCCGCTGTTGCTCAGCTTGAAAGCCAGCCACAGCAGGTAGGCGATGCCCAGGCCCTTGATGGCCAGCCGGAGCATGGGCGCGGCCGTCACCAGCGCGCCGACGCCGGCCGCGCACAACGCGAGCAACAGCGTCCAGCCCACCGGCACGGCGACGATGAAGCGCATCGCGCGCGGCAAGCCGCCGTTGGCCGCGAGGGCGGTGGAGAGCGTGGTGTTCGGGCCGGGCGAAAAACTCATCGCCGTGGCCAACACCAGCAGCGCAGTGAATTCTTGCCAGTTCATGACACAGACTCTAAACTGAGGACCATTACAGTACCAATACAGATTGGCGAACATGATTTGGCTCTGTATTGGTTCATCCATCGACACAGATCAAAACTGCGCATGCTGACGAGAACTTCCACACAGTCGCTGACCGAGCAGTTGGCCGGCCGCTTTGCCGAACGCATCCGCACGCGCCTGCTCGCGCCCGGCGCGCGCCTGCCTTCGGTGCGCGAGTGCGCGCGGCAACAGGGCGTGAGCCCGCACACGGTCGTCGCAGCGTACGACCAGCTGCTGGCGCAAGGCCTGGTCGAGGCGCGACGCCAGCGTGGTTTCTATGTGCGCGACTCGGCCGCGGGGCAGGACGCCCGGACGCCGGGTCCGGTCGTCCATGCCATCGCGAGCCCGCTGCCGGCCTCAGGCGTACCGGCCGATGCCAGTTCCCTGATCCGTGGCATGTTCCACCGCCAGAGCGACAAGCCGCAGCCCGGCATGGGCGTGTTTCCGCCGGACTGGATGGAGTCGACCTTCATGCCGACCTCGCTGCGCCGCCTGACCAGTACACGCGCGCTGCAGGACCTGTCGCTGCAATACGGCGAACCGCTGGGCGACACCGCCCTGCGCCGCAGCCTGTCGCAGAAGCTGGTGAGCATCAACGTGCCCGCCGCGCCCGACCAGATCATCACGACCATCGGCGCCACGCATGCGCTGGACATCGTGAGCCGCACGCTGCTGCGCGCCGGCGACCCGGTGATGGTCGAGGAGCCGGGCTGGGCCATCGAGTTCGCGCGGCTGGAGTCGCTCGGCATGCGCATCCTGCCGGTGCCGCGCCGCGCCGACGGGCCCGACCTGGAGGTGATGGCGAAGTATTGCGAGGCGCACAAGCCCAAGCTGTTCGTGAGCGTGAGCGTGCTGCACAACCCGACCGGCTACAGCCTCTCGCCGGGCAGCGCGCACCGGGTGCTGCAACTGGCCAACAAGCACGACTTCCACATCGTCGAGGACGACACCTACAGCCATCTCGCGCCCGAGCATGCAACCCGGCTGTGCGCGCTCGACGGGTTGCAGCGCACGATCTACGTGAGCGGCTTCGCGAAGATCCTGGCGCCGAACTGGCGCATCGGGTTTCTGGCCGCGCCGCCGGGGTTGCTGGGCGGCCTGCTCGAAACCAAGCTGCTCGCGACCTTGACCACGCCCGCGCTGTTCGAGCGCGCGTTGGCATGGTGCATCGACCAGGGGCAACTGCGCCGGCATGCGGATCGCATTCGCGTGCGGCTCGATGGGGCGCGTGCGCGGACGGTGAAGCTGGCGTTGTCGCATGACTGCACGTTCGTGTCGGAACCGGCGGGGCTGTTCGGCTGGGTTGATACCGGTGTCGATACCGATGCGTTGACGCAGCGCATGCTGGATGAGGGCTACTTGCTGGCGCCAGGTTCGCTGTTCCACGCGCGACGGCCGCCGTCGACGCTGATGCGGATCAACTTCGCGACGGCGCAGGATGCGGAGTTCTGGAAGGTGTTCGGGCGGGTGCGGGGGTGACGCTGCTTGCCTTGCGCCCAGTGGTGAGAGCGCCCGGCACGCGGCACGGCCCAGCCGACCCTACTGCGCCGGCCCCTTCGGGGCTCCCCTGCAGTGCTCGCGTTTGGCGGGGTCCATGTGAACTCGCTTCGCTCAAACAGCACATGGCCCTGACCCGCCAAACGCTGCGCGCTTCGGAGGCGCGGAAGGGTCGGCCGCGCCGCACCGCATGCCGCGCTTGGTGTGTGCTGACTCGGACCATTCGACACGTTCGCGTTCATTCAAACCGCAACGCCCCCATCCTCTCCACGATCAAGTCATGCAGCGTCTGCGCAGCCACAGACAAGCTTCCCTCCCGCCGCTGCACCAGATAGATCGTCCGCGTCAGCCCCGGCACCGGCAGGGGCCGCGTCACCAGCGTCTCGCGCCGGAAGTGGAACAGCGTCAATGCCGGCACCACGCTGATCCCCACCCCGGCCTCGACCAGCCCCATCACCGTCGCCAGGTGCTCCACTTCGAACACCGCATTCAGCCGCAGCGGATGCAGTGCCGCATCGAGTGACTGCCGCACGCTGCTGTTGCGTGCCATCTGGATGAAGGGCCACGGTGCCAACTGCCTGGCCGTCAGCTTCGGCACCTTGGCCAGTGGATGGTCCTTCTGGCAAACGAGATGAAATCCATCGCTGCACAACTTGCGCCCGCGCAGGTCGCTCGCCGAGGCGGCGCCCGCGCCTGTCGCAGCCAGAGCGAAGTCCGCCTGATGGCTGCGCAACTGCGCAATGCATGCGTCCGACAACGCATCGTGCAACTCGACCGTGATGCCGGGCCACGCCTTCATGAACTCGGCCAGGATGCCCGGCAACCAGCCGGCCGCGAGTGAGGGCAGTGCAGCCACGCTGACACGGCCCTTGCGTCGCTCCACGTGATCTGCCAGTTCGCCGACCGCGCCTTGCATGTCGTCGAGCAGGCGCCGCGCCGAGGCTTCGAACAGCCGGCCCTCGGGCGTGAGTTGAACGCTGCGCGTGTCGCGGTCGAACAGGCGTGCGCCGAGCGTCTCTTCCAGCGTGCGGATCAATGCACTGAACGCGGGCTGCGACAAATGGCAGGTCTGCGCCGCCCGCGTGAAGTTGCGTTGCTCGGCCAGCGCGGCGAACGCGCGCAGTTGTCGCGTGGAAAGGTCGGGGGTGGCCATCGATCTGTAATTTGGATGAATCGATCTGAACATTCGATTTTACGGATGAAGACCCGCGTCCTACATTCACCCTCCGTACGAGACGATTAGCCGAATGAACCCCACCAACCCGCCCCCGCTGCTGATCGGTTGCGCCGCCGGCTTCTCAGGCGACCGCACCGATGCCGCCGGCCCCGTGGTCGACACGCTGATCGCCCGGCTCGCCGCCGGCCCCGCCGGGCAGCGCGCGTTCCTCATCTTCGAGACGCTGGCCGAACGCACCCTCGCGCTCGCGCAATTGCGTCGCCGTGCCGATCCCGATGCAGGCTACGAGCCCCTGCTCGACGCCATGCTGCGACCGGTGCTGGCGCGCTGCCTTGCAAACGACATCCGCATCGTCAGCAACTTTGGCGCAGCCAACCCGCGCGCGGCCGCACGGCACATCGCACGCATCGCCCGGGAACTCGGCGCGCCCCTGCCGCGCATCGCCGTGGTCGAGGGCGACGACCTCTCCGCGCCGCAGCAACGCGCCTTGCTGCGCGAGCAACTCGGCGAGCGCATCGACGGCCTGCGCATCGTCAGCGCCAACGCCTACATCGGAGCAGAACCCATCGCTGCCGCGCTCGACGCCGGCGCGCAGATCGTGGTGTGCGGCCGCGTGGCCGACCCGTCGCTGGCTGTCGGCCCGGCCATGTCGCACTTCGGCTGGCGCGCCGACGATTGGGAGAAGCTCGGCCGCGCGACGATGGCCGGCCACCTGCTCGAATGCGGCGCGCAGGTCTGCGGCGGCTACTTCGCGGACCCCGGCTTCAAGGATGTGCCGGGGCTCGAAAACGTCGGCTTCCCGATCGCTGAAATCCAGTCCGACGGAAGCTGCACCGTCGGCAAGTCCGAAGGCTCCGGCGGCTTCGTCACCGAGGCCACGGTCAAGGAGCAACTGCTCTACGAAGTGCACGACCCCGAGGCCTACCTCACGCCCGACGTCATCGCCGACATCGGCGACGCCGAAGTCCATGCCGCCGGCACCGACCGCGTCGCGCTCACGGGCGTTCGCGGCCATGCTCGCCCGACGCACTACAAGGTCAACGTATGCCATGAAGGCGGATGGCTGGCCGAAGGAGAGATCTCCTACGCCGGCCCGCGAGCCGAAGCGCGTGCGCGTCTGGCCGCCGAGGTACTGCGCAGCCGCTTGGGCAGCCTCAAGCTGCGCGTCGACCTCATCGGCGCCGTCAGCATCCTGGCCGACGACGCGGGCCGCGCGCTCGCCGCCACGCCCGATGGCGGCGCGCGCGACATCCGCCTGCGCGTCGCCGCCACGCACGACGACCGCGCCGAAGCCGAACGCCTCGGCCGTGAGGTGATGGCCCTCTACACCTGCGGCCCGGCCGGGGGCGGCGGCGTCCGCAGCACGCTCACGCCCCGGCTCAACACGATCTCGTGCCTGTTGCCGCGCGAGGCGGTGCCGGTTGGGTTCGAGATGGTGGAGGGCGCACTCTCCACGGCGCCCAGTGCGAAAGGCATCCAATGACCTCGGTTCGTCTTTACAGGGCCGCACACGGCCGCACCGGCGACAAGGGCGACCGCTCCAACATCAGCGTGATCGCCTGGCACCCCGAGCTGTTCCCGTTGCTCGTCGAACAGGTCACGCCCGAGGCTGTCGCCGCGCAATTCCGCCATCGCACCCCCAGCCGCGTGCTGCGCTTCGTGCTGCCCAGGCTGCATGCCATGAACTTCGTGCTCGACGCAGTGCTCGACGGCGGCGTCAACGATGCGCTGAACCTCGACACGCACGGCAAGTCGCTGTCCTTCCTGCTGCTCGACATGCCGATCCGCGTGCCGCCCGGGCTCCAGCATCTTCTCGCCGGCCCAGCCGAAGACTGAAAAGACCCCCATCAGATTCCACTTCCAACCATCCGGAGACAAAACCCATGACCCCGATCCATTCAATCGCTCTCGCGATCGCCGCCCTGGCGCTTGCCCCCGCGCTGGCCCAGGCCGACACCTTCCCGGACAAGCCCATCACCTTCGTCGTCCCCTTCGCCGCCGGCACTGCCACCGACCAGATCGCCCGTGCCATCGGCAACGGCGTCAGCGCCGAGACCAAGCAGCCGGTGGTCATCGACAACAAGGCCGGCGCCAGCGGCTTCATCGCTTCGCAGCAAGTGGCCAAGGCCGCGCCCGACGGCTACACGGTGCTCATCACCACCAACACCACGCACGCGGCCAACGAGCATCTGTACAAGAAGATGCCCTACGACCCGGTCAAGGATTTCGCGCCCATCACCGCCCTGGGCAAGGGCGGGCAGATCATGGTCGTGAACCCGTCCTTCCCGGCCAGGACCGTGGCCGAGTTCGTCGCGATGGCGAAGAAGGAGCCCGGCAAGTACAGCTTCGGCAGCGGCAGTTCATCGAGCCGCATGGCCGGCGAGTTGCTGCAGCAGATGGCCGGCATCAAGCTGCTGCACGTGCCTTACAAGAGCAACACGCTCGCCGTCACCGACCTGCTCGGCGGCCAGATCAGCATGATGATCACCGACACGGCCACCGGCCTGCCGCAGGTCAAGTCGGGCAAGCTGCGTGCGCTCGGCGTGTCGGGCAGCAAGCGCTCGCCGCTTGCACCCGATGTGCCGACCATCGCCGAGGCCGGCGTCAAGGGCTACGAGATGGGCTACTGGTTCGCCGCGTATGCGCCCGCGAAGACACCGCCCGCCGTCGTCAAGCACCTCAACGAGTTGCTCGTCAAGGCCGCGAAGAGCGAGGCCGCCAGGACCATCTTCTACGACCCGACCGGCACCGAGGTCTTCACCAACACGCCCGAGGATATGGCCAGGTTTCAGGCCGCTGAATCGCGCAAGTGGGGCAGCATCGTGAAGGAGGCCGGCATCGAAGCCGAATAGCCTCATGAACTCCAGACCGCCCGCCTCGCGCTGGGTGCAGCCGCCCCATGCCTTGCAACCGGCAGTGCTGTCACATTCACCAGCCAGGCCGACGCCCGGAGCTGGCTGACCATCGTCCAGTCCACCCGCATGGACGGCCAGTCCAATGACCTGCTCGCCGCAGGCATGCGCATGGCGCTTTGCTCGGCAATGCCGCATCACAGCATGCTGTCCGGCGCCAGCGGCCCGATCACCTTGAGCATCAGCCTGAGGCCGGGGCTGGCATCCGGCTCGGTCGTGGTGTCTTGAAGCCCGCTGCCCTGCGGCGCGCGCCACGTCAGGCGGCCATCGACCAGTTCCACATGCCACGCGCCTTCGCGCAAGGTCTTTTCAATCAGTTCAGTGGTATCGCCCGACAGCCCGCGGCTGCCGATGAGCAACGCCACCTCGGTGTTCTGCTTCTGCGAACGCAGGTCCAGGTTCATCGACCCGATCACCACCAGCCGCTTGTCCATCACAAGCACTTTGGAATGCAGCATCGAGTGCGATTGACCCGTGACGGAGCCCGAGGAGCCAAAGGCGCTGTTGATGCCGGCCTGCTCGCTGCGCAATTCATAGAGATCGACACCCAGCTTCAGCAGCGCCTCCCGATGCCGCGCATAGCCGACGTGCGCGACCGGCGCGTCGTTAGAAGCCAGCGAATTGGTCAGCACGCGCACGCGGATGCCGCGCGCATGCAGTGCCGAAAGCGCCTGCGTGATGTCCGGTCCGGGCACGAAGTAGGGCGAGATGATCAGCAGGTCGCTCTGCGCCTGGCCGATCAGTTGCAGCAGGCCCTCGACCAGCGTGTCGCCGCCTGCCGCGGCGTGGGCCGCGTCTTGCACCGTGGCCTGCCGCCCGCCGCCAACGTCCTGCATCGCCGCCTGCCCTCGACTGCCAGAAGCGTCGTTGCCCTTGCGCTGCCCGCCGGCCGGCAGGCTGACCTGCAGTCCAACTGCCTCCCTGCCGGAAGCGCGAGCTGCTGCGGGGCTCGCGCTGGCGGCTTCCTCGGCGCTGGAAGCGATCTTGCCGGGCTTGTCGGCCAGTACCACGGCCGGCGCCCAGGTGAAGTCGGCCTGCGCGAGGTCGATCGGCTGCTCGTCCCAGACGACGGCCCGCCGCGCCCCGGCTGGTTGCTTCTCCGCCTCCGGCTTCGAGGCATCGTCGGCCCGGGCCTCGTCCCGGATCCTGTCCAGTTCCTCCCGCTTGACCAGCGACTGGACCGGATAGGCGCGCTCGTTGTTCCAGTAGGTGTCGAAGCTGCGCGACAGGTCCTGCACGATCGGCCCGGCCGCCAGCACGTCGAGGTCCACGAAATTGCCGCTCTCCCCGACGCCGAAATACGCATCCCCCAGATTGCGCCCGCCCGCCACGCCGAACACGTTGTCGGCAAGGAACAGCTTGTTGTGCATGCGCTGCTGGATGCGCGATGCGTCATCGATCGAACTGAACAGCCGCCCGATCGTCGAACCGCGCGCACCGGCCAACGGATTGAACAGCCGCACCTCGATGTTCTCGACGTAGGCCAGTTGCAGCACCAGCGCATCGCGCCCGGTGCTGTGGAAGTCATCGATGAGGATGCGCACCCGGACGCCGCGCGCCGCTGCCTCGCGCACCGCCCGCATCAGTCGGCGGGTGCTCGCATCGGCATGGATGGCGTAGTACTGCAGGTCCAGCGTCTTCTGCGCGCCGTCCACCAGGGCCAGCCGACTGCCGTAGGCAGCCTGCGGGCCATCGAGCAGCAGGAAGCCCGAATCGGACCGGGCATTCGCCGCGTCATGCCGCTGCCTCACCAGCGTCGCAAACGGCGTCCCTGCCGCGGAGGCCAGCGCATGCGACACCGGCCGGTCGACCTGCGTTGGAAGCTCGGCGCAACCTCCCGCCGTCAAGAGGCCGATGGCAATGAGAAGGGCAAGGGTCCAGCGCAGTGGACGAAGCATGGCGTGCCAGTCGAAGTTGAATTGGCACCGTGTATAGCCTGAAGCCGCGAGCCGCCGCGTCAGACAGACTCAACGTCCTCAGCGGGCTGCGGCGCTCAATTCTTCCCAGCGTTCCAGCGCCGCCATCAGTTCGTCGTCGATGTGCGCATGGCGCTCGCCAAGCTCCACCGCCCGCGAGGCCTCCGTCGAATAGATGGCGCCGCCATCACGTTCCAGCAACTCGGCAATCTCCTTCTGCTCTCCTTCCAGCTCCGCGATCCGGCCCGGCAAGGCGTCGAGTTCGCGCTGCTCCTTGTAGCTCAGCTTCCTGCGCGGCATCGCGGCTGTCGCGGCAGCCGGCGCCGGCACAGGAGCGGGTGCAGGTGCTGGGGCGACTGCAGGTGCGAGAGTCAGCGCGGCGGCCGCACGCTGTGCGTTGATCTCCCTCGCCCGCTTCGACTGGACCAGCCAGTCCTGCACGCCACCTTCATATTCGCGCCAGTTGCCGTCGCCCTCGAAGGCAATGGTGCTCGTCACCACGTTGTCCAGGAAAGTGCGGTCATGGCTGACCAGGAACACGGTGCCGTCGTAGTTCTGCAGCAGGTCCTCCAGCAACTCCAGCGTGTCGATGTCCAGGTCGTTGGTCGGCTCGTCCAGCACCAGCACATTGGCCGGTCGCGCGAACAGGCGCGCCAGCAGCAAGCGGTTGCGCTCGCCGCCGCTCAGCGATCGAACCGGCGAGTTGGCACGCGCCGGCGAGAACAGGAAATCGCTCAGGTAGCTCTTCACGTGCTTGCGCTGCTTGCCGATCTCGATCCACTCGCTGCCCGGGCTGATGAAGTCCTCCAGCGTCGCGTCAAGGTCGAGCTTCTCGCGCATCTGGTCGAAATAGGCGACCTCGATGTTGGTGCCACGCCGAACCTTGCCGCTGTCCGGCTCCAGGTCGCCAAGAATCAGCTTCAGCAGCGTCGTCTTGCCCGCGCCGTTGGGCCCCAGCAGGCCCACCTTGTCGCCACGCAGGATGGTATTGCTGAAATCGCGGACCACGGTCTTGGCGCCGAAGGACTTGGACGCATGCGTCAGCTCCGCGACGATCTTTCCGCTCGACTGTCCCGAAACAACGTCCATGTTGACGCTGCCCTGCACGTTGCGACGGGCCGCATGGCTCGCACGCATCTCCTGCAAGCGGCTGATGCGGCTCTGGCTGCGCGTGCGCCGTGCCTCCACACCCTTTCGGATCCAGATCTCTTCCTGCGCAAGCAGCTTGTCGGCCTTGGCGTTGATCACCGCCTCCTGCGCAAGTTGCTCTTCCTTCTGCAGGAGGTATTGCTCGAAATTGCCAGGGTACGAACTCAGCTTGCCCCGATCGAGTTCGATGATGCGGGTCGCCACGCGGTTCAGGAAGCTCCGGTCATGGGTGATCGTGACCACGCTGCCTTTGAAATCGATCAACAACTGCTCCAGCCATTCGATTGAATCGAGGTCCAGATGGTTGGTCGGCTCGTCCAGCAACAGCACATCGGGCGCGGTCACGAGCGCCTGGGCCAGGGCGACACGTTTGCGCGTACCACCGGAAAGTGACCCCACACGGGCCTCCGGGTCCAGGTGCAGACGGTGCAGCGTCTCTTCCACCCGTTGCTCCCAGTTCCACGCGTCGTAGGCTTCTATTTCAGACTGAAGTGCGTCCAGGTCCGCTCCCTCCGCTGCATTCAAGTACATCTCGCGCGAGGCGATCACATGCGCCAGGCCCTCGCTCGCCGCGGCGAAGACGGTGGCCTCCATGTCCAGGGCAGGCTCTTGCGCCACATAGGCGACGCGCAGGTTCTGCTGGAGTTGCAGCGTGCCATCGTCCGCCTTCTCCAGCCCCCCGAGGATCTTGAGCATCGAGGACTTGCCCGCACCGTTTCGCCCGATAAGGCCAATACGCTCCGATTCGAGCAACGAGAAGTCCGCATGATCCAGCAGCGGGACGTGACCGAACGCGAGTTGCGCGTCGAGGAGTGTGATGAGTGCCATGTGACGCCGATTATCCGGGGGAGCCCTTGCACCTAATGCCCCCAAGCGACGCGGGGCGTACATGGGTTGGATTGCGCTCCCTTCTCTATCTATAAGTGAGCCGCACCGGACGCAGGCAGCAACTGCGCTGGAGTACAGTGCGCGCTCCTTGCTCCCCGAGCAAAGGATGTGTGCGACGCAAGACCCGGACTTGCTAGTGATTTTTTGCAGCCGCGGTTGCGCACTGCATAAAATGGCATATACTCGTGGGCTCGGCTAGAAACGCAAACCGCGGATCAGCAGAACGGCTCCAGGCCGGTTTGCAAAAAGCCAAGAAAAAGTCCCTCGGACTTGACGAAGTTGCAAAAACCGAGTCATAATCGAAGGCTTCGCTGAACTGGCCTCAGCACTGACTGCCAAGCGGTTGGATGCGGAAGGGGTGGAAGGAAGCGAAAAAAGTTTGACCGAACTTAAAAAATCGTGTTAGACTGGCGGGCTTCGCTGATCGCAGCGAACGAAGCAAAAGGCGAGAAGACAGAGATGTTTTCGAGTCTGGATCCTTAAAAATTTACAGCCGATAAGCGTGGGCGTTTGAAGGCAACTTGCCAAGTTCTTCGGAACAAAGTCGCAAGACTTTAAACGCTCATGAGAATAGAAGTGAAGTTCACTTCAATTTCTTTTTTTATGAGTTTTGCCTCATCGCGAGATGGGGTGCAAAAATCAAGATCGAACTATAGAGTTTGATCCTGGCTCAGATTGAACGCTGGCGGCATGCCTTACACATGCAAGTCGAACGGCAGCGCGGGAGCAATCCTGGCGGCGAGTGGCGAACGGGTGAGTAATACATCGGAACGTGCCCAATCGTGGGGGATAACGCAGCGAAAGCTGTGCTAATACCGCATACGATCTACGGATGAAAGCAGGGGACCCGCAAGGGCCTTGCGCGAATGGAGCGGCCGATGGCAGATTAGGTAGTTGGTGGGGTAAAGGCTCACCAAGCCGACGATCTGTAGCTGGTCTGAGAGGACGACCAGCCACACTGGGACTGAGACACGGCCCAGACTCCTACGGGAGGCAGCAGTGGGGAATTTTGGACAATGGGCGCAAGCCTGATCCAGCCATGCCGCGTGCAGGATGAAGGCCTTCGGGTTGTAAACTGCTTTTGTACGGAACGAAAAGTCTCCTTTTAATAAAGGGGGATCATGACGGTACCGTAAGAATAAGCACCGGCTAACTACGTGCCAGCAGCCGCGGTAATACGTAGGGTGCAAGCGTTAATCGGAATTACTGGGCGTAAAGCGTGCGCAGGCGGTTATGTAAGACAGTTGTGAAATCCCCGGGCTCAACCTGGGAACTGCATCTGTGACTGCATAGCTAGAGTACGGTAGAGGGGGATGGAATTCCGCGTGTAGCAGTGAAATGCGTAGATATGCGGAGGAACACCGATGGCGAAGGCAATCCCCTGGACCTGTACTGACGCTCATGCACGAAAGCGTGGGGAGCAAACAGGATTAGATACCCTGGTAGTCCACGCCCTAAACGATGTCAACTGGTTGTTGGGTCTTCACTGACTCAGTAACGAAGCTAACGCGTGAAGTTGACCGCCTGGGGAGTACGGCCGCAAGGTTGAAACTCAAAGGAATTGACGGGGACCCGCACAAGCGGTGGATGATGTGGTTTAATTCGATGCAACGCGAAAAACCTTACCCACCTTTGACATGTACGGAATTTGCCAGAGATGGCTTAGTGCTCGAAAGAGAGCCGTAACACAGGTGCTGCATGGCTGTCGTCAGCTCGTGTCGTGAGATGTTGGGTTAAGTCCCGCAACGAGCGCAACCCTTGTCATTAGTTGCTACATTCAGTTGGGCACTCTAATGAGACTGCCGGTGACAAACCGGAGGAAGGTGGGGATGACGTCAAGTCCTCATGGCCCTTATAGGTGGGGCTACACACGTCATACAATGGCTGGTACAAAGGGTTGCCAACCCGCGAGGGGGAGCTAATCCCATAAAACCAGTCGTAGTCCGGATCGCAGTCTGCAACTCGACTGCGTGAAGTCGGAATCGCTAGTAATCGTGGATCAGAATGTCACGGTGAATACGTTCCCGGGTCTTGTACACACCGCCCGTCACACCATGGGAGCGGGTTCTGCCAGAAGTAGTTAGCCTAACCGCAAGGAGGGCGATTACCACGGCAGGGTTCGTGACTGGGGTGAAGTCGTAACAAGGTAGCCGTATCGGAAGGTGCGGCTGGATCACCTCCTTTCTGGAAACAGCAAGTTCATTTGAACGCCCACACTTATCGGTTGTTGGAAGGTTGTCGCCCAGCGACTTGAGCGCACAGGCTTGAGTCCAAAGCGTTCCGGCTTGGGTCTGTAGCTCAGTTGGTTAGAGCACCGTCTTGATAAGGCGGGGGTCGTTGGTTCGAATCCAACCAGACCCACCATCCATCTAATCCTGGGGGATTAGCTCAGCTGGGAGAGCACCTGCTTTGCAAGCAGGGGGTCGTCGGTTCGATCCCGTCATCCTCCACCAAAGATTGCCAGAAACCAGTACCTGGCACTTATCAGTTCAACACCAAAGCGGCTTTTAACGAGGCTGTTTTGTTGTTGATCAAGATCTCTTGATCAATCGGCTGTTCTTTAAAAATTCATAGAGTCGAATCAGCGTTGCTGATGGAAACCGCACATTCGTAAAGGTTTAGTGCGGACCGTGCCATCAGCAACATAGAATTTTTGATTGCGTCAAAAGAAACTTCAATTTCGAGTCAGATCGATAATTGGAAGTACGGCATAACGCGCCAGGTGAGAGACCTGGCAATTCCTTGAAACGATTTTGGATTCTCGCAAGAGAAGTCAAAGTTATAGGGTCAAGTGAATAAGAGCACGTGGTGGATGCCTTGGCAATGATAGGCGACGAAGGACGTGATAGCCTGCGATAAGCTTCGGGGAGCTGGCAAATTAGCTTTGATCCGGAGATTTCCGAATGGGGAAACCCACCGAAAGGTATCGCATGATGAATACATAGTCATGCGAGGCGAACCGGGTGAACTGAAACATCTCAGTAGCTCGAGGAAAAGACATCAACCGAGATTCCGAAAGTAGTGGCGAGCGAAATCGGAAGAGCCTGCAAGTGATAGCACAAGACATAACGGAACAGTTTGGAAAGACTGGCCATAGCGGGTGATAGCCCCGTACGTGAAATGACCTGTGTGGTACTGAGCTTGCGACAAGTAGGGCGGGACACGAGAAATCCTGTCTGAATATGGGGGGACCATCCTCCAAGGCTAAATACTCATCATTGACCGATAGTGAACTAGTACCGTGAGGGAAAGGCGAAAAGAACCCCGGGAGGGGAGTGAAATAGATCCTGAAACCGCGTGCTTACAAAAAGTAGGAGCCTCGAAAGGGGTGACTGCGTACCTTTTGTATAATGGGTCAGCGACTTACATTCAGTGGCAAGGTTAACCGAATAGGGAAGCCGTAGAGAAATCGAGTCCGAATAGGGCGATCAGTCGCTGGGTGTAGACCCGAAACCAAGTGATCTATCCATGGCCAGGATGAAGGTGCCGTAACAGGTACTGGAGGTCCGAACCGACTAGTGTTGCAAAACTAGCGGATGAGCTGTGGATAGGGGTGAAAGGCTAAACAAACTTGGAAATAGCTGGTTCTCTCCGAAAACTATTTAGGTAGTGCCTCAAGTATTACCATCGGGGGTAGAGCACTGTTTTGGCTAGGGGGTCATGGCGACTTACCAAACCAAGGCAAACTCCGAATACCGATGAGTACAGCTTGGGAGACAGAGCACCGGGTGCTAACGTCCGGACTCAAGAGGGAAACAACCCAGACCGCCAGCTAAGGTCCCTAAAATTGGCTAAGTGGGAAACGAAGTGGGAAGGCTAAAACAGTCAGGATGTTGGCTTAGAAGCAGCCATCATTTAAAGAAAGCGTAATAGCTCACTGATCGAGTCGTCCTGCGCGGAAGATGTAACGGGGCTAAGCCAGTTACCGAAGCTGCGGATTTGCAATTTATTGCAAGTGGTAGGAGAGCGTTCTGTAAGCCTGTGAAGGTGCGTTGTAAAGCGTGCTGGAGGTATCAGAAGTGCGAATGCTGACATGAGTAGCGTTAAAGGGGGTGAAAAGCCCCCTCGCCGTAAGCGCAAGGTTTTCTACGCAACGTTCATCGGCGTAGAGTGAGTCGGCCCCTAAGGCGAGGCAGAGATGCGTAGCTGATGGGAAACAGGTCAATATTCCTGTACCGATTGTTAGTGCGATGTGGGGACGGATCTTAATAGGTCATCCGGGTGTTGGATATCCCGGTTTAGATGGAAGTAGGCGTGCATTAGGCAAATCCGGTGCACATATACCGAGGCCATCGATCGAGCGGACTTGTCCGTGAAGTGACTGAACGAGGTTCCAGGAAAAGCCACTAAGCTTCAGCTAACAACGACCGTACCGCAAACCGACACTGGTGCGCGAGATGAGTATTCTAAGGCGCTTGAGAGAACTCAGGAGAAGGAACTCGGCAAATTGACACCGTAACTTCGGAAGAAGGTGTGCCCTATTAGTGTGAAGTGAACAACGGAGCATGAATGGGTTGCAAAAAATCGGTGGCTGCGACTGTTTATTAAAAACACAGCACTCTGCAAACACGAAAGTGGACGTATAGGGTGTGACGCCTGCCCGGTGCTGGAAGATTAAATGATGGGGTGCAAGCTCTTGATTGAAGTCCCAGTAAACGGCGGCCGTAACTATAACGGTCCTAAGGTAGCGAAATTCCTTGTCGGGTAAGTTCCGACCTGCACGAATGGCGTAACGATGGCCACACTGTCTCCTCCTGAGACTCAGCGAAGTTGAAATGTTTGTGATGATGCAATCTCCCCGCGGAAAGACGGAAAGACCCCATGAACCTTTACTGTAGCTTTGTATTGGACTTTGAACAGATCTGTGTAGGATAGGTGGGAGGCTTTGAAGCAGGGTCGCTAGATCTTGTGGAGCCAACGTTGAAATACCACCCTGGTGTGTTTGAGGTTCTAACCTAGGTCCATTATCTGGATCGGGGACAGTGCATGGTAGGCAGTTTGACTGGGGCGGTCTCCTCCCAAAGCGTAACGGAGGAGTTCGAAGGTACGCTAGTTACGGTCGGACATCGTGACGATAGTGCAATGGCATAAGCGTGCTTAACTGCGAGACTGACAAGTCGAGCAGATGCGAAAGCAGGACATAGTGATCCGGTGGTTCTGTATGGAAGGGCCATCGCTCAACGGATAAAAGGTACTCTGGGGATAACAGGCTGATACCGCCCAAGAGTTCATATCGACGGCGGTGTTTGGCACCTCGATGTCGGCTCATCTCATCCTGGGGCTGTAGCCGGTCCCAAGGGTATGGCTGTTCGCCATTTAAAGAGGTACGTGAGCTGGGTTTAAAACGTCGTGAGACAGTTTGGTCCCTATCTTCCGTGGGCGCTGCAGATTTGAGGAAGCCTGCTCCTAGTACGAGAGGACCGGAGTGGACACACCTCTGGTGTATCGGTTGTCACGCCAGTGGCATTGCCGAGTAGCTAAGTGTGGAAGAGATAACCGCTGAAAGCATCTAAGCGGGAAACTCGTTTCAAGATGAGATCTGCCGGGGCCTTGAGCCCCCTGAAGAGTCGTTCAAGACCAGGACGTTGATAGGTCAGGTGTGGAAGCGCAGTAATGCGTTAAGCTAACTGATACTAATTGCTCGTGCGGCTTGACCCTATAACTTTGATTCAATCGAATCAGGGTGTTATGCCAAGTTGACGCATTCAAAGTACATTCAAAGCAGCCCAAGACAATTGGGCGCTGATTCCAAACTCTATGAATTCGCCTGGTTGATCGTGTGATCAGCCAGGCAACCAGTTATGCCTGATGACCATAGCGAGTTGGTCCCACTCCTTCCCATCCCGAACAGGACAGTGAAACGACTCAGCGCCGATGATAGTGCGGGTTCCCGTGTGAAAGTAGGTCATCGTCAGGCTCTTACAGCCCAGAAAGCCCAACCTCAGTGAGGTTGGGCTTTTCTAATTATGTAAGCACTCTAAAAGTGCGAACCAAGTGGCACGAAGCAGCAGGCGTCCCAAGCCCCTACTGTGGAAGTCACGAGGCTTCAAGCGGTCGACCCCAGGGGTCGTGATGTAAGAAGAAAAAGTCCCTCGGACTTGACGAAGTTGCAAAAACCGAGTCATAATCGAAGGCTTCGCTGAACTGGCCTCAGCACTGACTGCCAAGCGGTTGGATGCGGAAGGGGTGGAAGGAAGCGAAAAAAGTTTGACCGAACTTAAAAAATCGTGTTAGACTGGCGGGCTTCGCTGATCGCAGCGAACGAAGCAAAAGGCGAGAAGACAGAGATGTTTTCGAGTCTGGATCCTTAAAAATTTACAGCCGATAAGCGTGGGCGTTTGAAGGCAACTTGCCAAGTTCTTCGGAACAAAGTCGCAAGACTTTAAACGCTCATGAGAATAGAAGTGAAGTTCACTTCAATTTCTTTTTTTATGAGTTTTGCCTCATCGCGAGATGGGGTGCAAAAATCAAGATCGAACTATAGAGTTTGATCCTGGCTCAGATTGAACGCTGGCGGCATGCCTTACACATGCAAGTCGAACGGCAGCGCGGGAGCAATCCTGGCGGCGAGTGGCGAACGGGTGAGTAATACATCGGAACGTGCCCAATCGTGGGGGATAACGCAGCGAAAGCTGTGCTAATACCGCATACGATCTACGGATGAAAGCAGGGGACCCGCAAGGGCCTTGCGCGAATGGAGCGGCCGATGGCAGATTAGGTAGTTGGTGGGGTAAAGGCTCACCAAGCCGACGATCTGTAGCTGGTCTGAGAGGACGACCAGCCACACTGGGACTGAGACACGGCCCAGACTCCTACGGGAGGCAGCAGTGGGGAATTTTGGACAATGGGCGCAAGCCTGATCCAGCCATGCCGCGTGCAGGATGAAGGCCTTCGGGTTGTAAACTGCTTTTGTACGGAACGAAAAGTCTCCTTTTAATAAAGGGGGATCATGACGGTACCGTAAGAATAAGCACCGGCTAACTACGTGCCAGCAGCCGCGGTAATACGTAGGGTGCAAGCGTTAATCGGAATTACTGGGCGTAAAGCGTGCGCAGGCGGTTATGTAAGACAGTTGTGAAATCCCCGGGCTCAACCTGGGAACTGCATCTGTGACTGCATAGCTAGAGTACGGTAGAGGGGGATGGAATTCCGCGTGTAGCAGTGAAATGCGTAGATATGCGGAGGAACACCGATGGCGAAGGCAATCCCCTGGACCTGTACTGACGCTCATGCACGAAAGCGTGGGGAGCAAACAGGATTAGATACCCTGGTAGTCCACGCCCTAAACGATGTCAACTGGTTGTTGGGTCTTCACTGACTCAGTAACGAAGCTAACGCGTGAAGTTGACCGCCTGGGGAGTACGGCCGCAAGGTTGAAACTCAAAGGAATTGACGGGGACCCGCACAAGCGGTGGATGATGTGGTTTAATTCGATGCAACGCGAAAAACCTTACCCACCTTTGACATGTACGGAATTTGCCAGAGATGGCTTAGTGCTCGAAAGAGAGCCGTAACACAGGTGCTGCATGGCTGTCGTCAGCTCGTGTCGTGAGATGTTGGGTTAAGTCCCGCAACGAGCGCAACCCTTGTCATTAGTTGCTACATTCAGTTGGGCACTCTAATGAGACTGCCGGTGACAAACCGGAGGAAGGTGGGGATGACGTCAAGTCCTCATGGCCCTTATAGGTGGGGCTACACACGTCATACAATGGCTGGTACAAAGGGTTGCCAACCCGCGAGGGGGAGCTAATCCCATAAAACCAGTCGTAGTCCGGATCGCAGTCTGCAACTCGACTGCGTGAAGTCGGAATCGCTAGTAATCGTGGATCAGAATGTCACGGTGAATACGTTCCCGGGTCTTGTACACACCGCCCGTCACACCATGGGAGCGGGTTCTGCCAGAAGTAGTTAGCCTAACCGCAAGGAGGGCGATTACCACGGCAGGGTTCGTGACTGGGGTGAAGTCGTAACAAGGTAGCCGTATCGGAAGGTGCGGCTGGATCACCTCCTTTCTGGAAACAGCAAGTTCATTTGAACGCCCACACTTATCGGTTGTTGGAAGGTTGTCGCCCAGCGACTTGAGCGCACAGGCTTGAGTCCAAAGCGTTCCGGCTTGGGTCTGTAGCTCAGTTGGTTAGAGCACCGTCTTGATAAGGCGGGGGTCGTTGGTTCGAATCCAACCAGACCCACCATCCATCTAATCCTGGGGGATTAGCTCAGCTGGGAGAGCACCTGCTTTGCAAGCAGGGGGTCGTCGGTTCGATCCCGTCATCCTCCACCAAAGATTGCCAGAAACCAGTACCTGGCACTTATCAGTTCAACACCAAAGCGGCTTTTAACGAGGCTGTTTTGTTGTTGATCAAGATCTCTTGATCAATCGGCTGTTCTTTAAAAATTCATAGAGTCGAATCAGCGTTGCTGATGGAAACCGCACATTCGTAAAGGTTTAGTGCGGACCGTGCCATCAGCAACATAGAATTTTTGATTGCGTCAAAAGAAACTTCAATTTCGAGTCAGATCGATAATTGGAAGTACGGCATAACGCGCCAGGTGAGAGACCTGGCAATTCCTTGAAACGATTTTGGATTCTCGCAAGAGAAGTCAAAGTTATAGGGTCAAGTGAATAAGAGCACGTGGTGGATGCCTTGGCAATGATAGGCGACGAAGGACGTGATAGCCTGCGATAAGCTTCGGGGAGCTGGCAAATTAGCTTTGATCCGGAGATTTCCGAATGGGGAAACCCACCGAAAGGTATCGCATGATGAATACATAGTCATGCGAGGCGAACCGGGTGAACTGAAACATCTCAGTAGCTCGAGGAAAAGACATCAACCGAGATTCCGAAAGTAGTGGCGAGCGAAATCGGAAGAGCCTGCAAGTGATAGCACAAGACATAACGGAACAGTTTGGAAAGACTGGCCATAGCGGGTGATAGCCCCGTACGTGAAATGACCTGTGTGGTACTGAGCTTGCGACAAGTAGGGCGGGACACGAGAAATCCTGTCTGAATATGGGGGGACCATCCTCCAAGGCTAAATACTCATCATTGACCGATAGTGAACTAGTACCGTGAGGGAAAGGCGAAAAGAACCCCGGGAGGGGAGTGAAATAGATCCTGAAACCGCGTGCTTACAAAAAGTAGGAGCCTCGAAAGGGGTGACTGCGTACCTTTTGTATAATGGGTCAGCGACTTACATTCAGTGGCAAGGTTAACCGAATAGGGAAGCCGTAGAGAAATCGAGTCCGAATAGGGCGATCAGTCGCTGGGTGTAGACCCGAAACCAAGTGATCTATCCATGGCCAGGATGAAGGTGCCGTAACAGGTACTGGAGGTCCGAACCGACTAGTGTTGCAAAACTAGCGGATGAGCTGTGGATAGGGGTGAAAGGCTAAACAAACTTGGAAATAGCTGGTTCTCTCCGAAAACTATTTAGGTAGTGCCTCAAGTATTACCATCGGGGGTAGAGCACTGTTTTGGCTAGGGGGTCATGGCGACTTACCAAACCAAGGCAAACTCCGAATACCGATGAGTACAGCTTGGGAGACAGAGCACCGGGTGCTAACGTCCGGACTCAAGAGGGAAACAACCCAGACCGCCAGCTAAGGTCCCTAAAATTGGCTAAGTGGGAAACGAAGTGGGAAGGCTAAAACAGTCAGGATGTTGGCTTAGAAGCAGCCATCATTTAAAGAAAGCGTAATAGCTCACTGATCGAGTCGTCCTGCGCGGAAGATGTAACGGGGCTAAGCCAGTTACCGAAGCTGCGGATTTGCAATTTATTGCAAGTGGTAGGAGAGCGTTCTGTAAGCCTGTGAAGGTGCGTTGTAAAGCGTGCTGGAGGTATCAGAAGTGCGAATGCTGACATGAGTAGCGTTAAAGGGGGTGAAAAGCCCCCTCGCCGTAAGCGCAAGGTTTTCTACGCAACGTTCATCGGCGTAGAGTGAGTCGGCCCCTAAGGCGAGGCAGAGATGCGTAGCTGATGGGAAACAGGTCAATATTCCTGTACCGATTGTTAGTGCGATGTGGGGACGGATCTTAATAGGTCATCCGGGTGTTGGATATCCCGGTTTAGATGGAAGTAGGCGTGCATTAGGCAAATCCGGTGCACATATACCGAGGCCATCGATCGAGCGGACTTGTCCGTGAAGTGACTGAACGAGGTTCCAGGAAAAGCCACTAAGCTTCAGCTAACAACGACCGTACCGCAAACCGACACTGGTGCGCGAGATGAGTATTCTAAGGCGCTTGAGAGAACTCAGGAGAAGGAACTCGGCAAATTGACACCGTAACTTCGGAAGAAGGTGTGCCCTATTAGTGTGAAGTGAACAACGGAGCATGAATGGGTTGCAAAAAATCGGTGGCTGCGACTGTTTATTAAAAACACAGCACTCTGCAAACACGAAAGTGGACGTATAGGGTGTGACGCCTGCCCGGTGCTGGAAGATTAAATGATGGGGTGCAAGCTCTTGATTGAAGTCCCAGTAAACGGCGGCCGTAACTATAACGGTCCTAAGGTAGCGAAATTCCTTGTCGGGTAAGTTCCGACCTGCACGAATGGCGTAACGATGGCCACACTGTCTCCTCCTGAGACTCAGCGAAGTTGAAATGTTTGTGATGATGCAATCTCCCCGCGGAAAGACGGAAAGACCCCATGAACCTTTACTGTAGCTTTGTATTGGACTTTGAACAGATCTGTGTAGGATAGGTGGGAGGCTTTGAAGCAGGGTCGCTAGATCTTGTGGAGCCAACGTTGAAATACCACCCTGGTGTGTTTGAGGTTCTAACCTAGGTCCATTATCTGGATCGGGGACAGTGCATGGTAGGCAGTTTGACTGGGGCGGTCTCCTCCCAAAGCGTAACGGAGGAGTTCGAAGGTACGCTAGTTACGGTCGGACATCGTGACGATAGTGCAATGGCATAAGCGTGCTTAACTGCGAGACTGACAAGTCGAGCAGATGCGAAAGCAGGACATAGTGATCCGGTGGTTCTGTATGGAAGGGCCATCGCTCAACGGATAAAAGGTACTCTGGGGATAACAGGCTGATACCGCCCAAGAGTTCATATCGACGGCGGTGTTTGGCACCTCGATGTCGGCTCATCTCATCCTGGGGCTGTAGCCGGTCCCAAGGGTATGGCTGTTCGCCATTTAAAGAGGTACGTGAGCTGGGTTTAAAACGTCGTGAGACAGTTTGGTCCCTATCTTCCGTGGGCGCTGCAGATTTGAGGAAGCCTGCTCCTAGTACGAGAGGACCGGAGTGGACACACCTCTGGTGTATCGGTTGTCACGCCAGTGGCATTGCCGAGTAGCTAAGTGTGGAAGAGATAACCGCTGAAAGCATCTAAGCGGGAAACTCGTTTCAAGATGAGATCTGCCGGGGCCTTGAGCCCCCTGAAGAGTCGTTCAAGACCAGGACGTTGATAGGTCAGGTGTGGAAGCGCAGTAATGCGTTAAGCTAACTGATACTAATTGCTCGTGCGGCTTGACCCTATAACTTTGATTCAATCGAATCAGGGTGTTATGCCAAGTTGACGCATTCAAAGTACATTCAAAGCAGCCCAAGACAATTGGGCGCTGATTCCAAACTCTATGAATTCGCCTGGTTGATCGTGTGATCAGCCAGGCAACCAGTTATGCCTGATGACCATAGCGAGTTGGTCCCACTCCTTCCCATCCCGAACAGGACAGTGAAACGACTCAGCGCCGATGATAGTGCGGGTTCCCGTGTGAAAGTAGGTCATCGTCAGGCTCTTACAGCCCAGAAAGCCCAACCTCAGTGAGGTTGGGCTTTTCTAATTAGTCGGCCCTGCAAATGGCCCGCAGCCCGCATGAGCATTGGGTCTTGACGGCGTTTCTGGTGCACCGAATCCCCCGGGAAGCGTTGAACATCGAATTGATTTCTGGGAAATTTCGTCGATGCCCGAGCCCTTTGACACACCCGATTTCTTCCGCCCCCGACTGGTCGAGATGATTGACCTACGCCACCCGCTGGCGGTGTTGGCGAGTCGGCTGCCTTGGTCACACTGACTTGAGTAGTGGACGCAGCATGGAAACCCCAACCGAGAGAGAACCCGCAGGCCAACTGCCGCATGGCGTGGTGCGCATACTCCGCAATTGCAAGCGCATGTACGCCGACGATTTCAAGGCGCAGCTGGTTCGACAATGGCTGGTGCCGGGGACTTCGGTGGCTGCCACCGGCATGGCGCACGGAGTCAATGCGAACCTGTTGCGTCGTTGGATTGTTATGCACGGGCATGCCGCTGCCCCCGCACCGGCGTTGTTGCAGGTGACGCTTCAAGCATCGCCTTGCGAGAACGCCGCCGCCGTGCGCGGTGCCCTCGGAGCCGCAGGTCATCGAGATCGAGATTCACGGCGTTCGTGTTCGCCTGCTTGGTCAGGTCGATGCGCAACGGCCGGGCGTCGTGCTCGACGCGTTGGCGCGGCGCACATGATCGGTCTTCCCTCGAACACGCGCGTGTGGATCGCGGCCGGTCACACGGACATGAGGAAGGGCTTCGACGGCCTGGCCGCCATGGTGCAGACGGCACTCGCAACCAATCCGTTCTGCGGCCACGTCTTCGTCTTCCGCGGCAAGCGCGGCGACATCGTGAAGTTGCTGTGGTTCGATGGCCAGGGCCTGGTGCTGCTTGCCAAGCGACTCGAGCGCGGTCGTTTCGTCTGGCCCCAGGCCGCCTCCGGTGTCTCGCTCACGCCGGCGCAACTCTCCATGTTGCTCGAAGGCATCGACTGGCGCATGCCGGTGCGCACGCACGAGCCGTTGCTGGCTGCTTGATTTCCGGCGCGCGAACGAGCGCGCCTACTGGATGAGAATTTCTCCGGTGTAGCACCGATGTTCGACGTGCCGCCGGCCGGGCACAGTAGATGACGTGACGCCCCCGATCAACGACTCCACTACACCCCATACCGTTGAAGGTTTGCTGCGAGTGGTCGAGGAGAGAAATGCCGAAGTGGTGTTCCTCAAGCTGATGGTCGACAAGCTCAAGCTGCAGTTGATGCGCAGCCTTCGGGCGCGCTTCGGATCGTCCAGCGAACAGTTCGATGACCCTCAAATCGCTCTTCTGGAAGGCGAACCACTGTATGAGCGCCCGACGCCGATCGCTGTGGCTGAGCCCGATGCCGCCAATGCGCCGGAGATCGATCGCAAGCTGCCTGCTCACCTGCCGCGCGAGGCCCAGGTGTATCGGCCCGAAGCAACCTCCGATCACCATGACGCAAACGGTCAGGCCTGTGGTTGTACCGCTTGCGGCGGTCGTCTTCGCCTGATCGGACACGACGTCTCCGAGCAACTCGAGTACGTGCCCTCGCGCTTCAAGGTCATTCGCCATGTGCGGCCGAAGCTTGCGTGCGTGGCCTGCGAGACGATCTTCCAGGCCACCGCGCCGAGCCGGCCGATCGCGCGTGGTGTCGCCGGGCCGGGGCTCCTTGCGCATGTCATGGTCTCGAAGTATTGCGACCACGTCCCTCTGTACAGGCAGAGCGGCATCTACGCCCGCGACGGCGTGTGCATCGATCGCTCCACGATGGTCGGATGGGTCGACCAGGGCGACGAGTTGCTCGACCCGCTGGTAGCCGCACTCGGGCGCTACGCGCTGGCAGGTGCGAAGGTGCATGCCGACGACACGCCGGTGGGCGTCCTCGACCCGGGGCGCGGGCGCACGAAGACAGGGCGGCTGTGGGTCTACGTGCGAGACGATCGCCCGGCAGCGAGCCAAGACGCACCGGCGGTCTGGTTCCAATACTCTCCCGATCGCAAGGGCGAGCACCCGCAGACGCACCTCAAGAACTTTACTGGCATCCTGCAGGCCGACGCCTACGGTGGCTGGGGCAAGCTGTACGGTAGTGGCCGCGTCAAGGAAGCCGCTTGCTGGGCTCATGCGAGACGGCCGTGGTGGGATCTGCACCTGAGTCTGGGACGAGCACCGGGATCGGTGGCCGAGCAGGCGCTCAAGCGCATCGCTGCCTTGTACGCTGTCGAGGCCGACATCCGTGGCCAGCCGCCCGACGAGCGACGACGACAGCGCCAGGCACGCGCAGGCCCGTTGCTCGACGAGTTGCACGCCTGGCTGAGCGCCATGGTGGGCCGCGTGTCGGCGAAGTCGGAGATCGCCGCGGCTATCGGTTACTCGCTCACACGCTGGAAGGCGCTGACGCGCTACGTCGACGACGGCCGCATCGAGATCGACAACAATGCCGCCGAGCGCGCGCTGCGAGGCGTCAGTCTCGGCCGCAAGAATTACCTCTTCATGGGGTCGGACGCGGGAGGCGAACGCGCTGCGGCGATCTACAGCCTTGTGGAGACGGTCAAGCTCAACGGGATCGATCCCGAGGCCTATCTGCGCGATGTGCTGACGCGAATTGCCGACCATCCCATCAACCGCATCGACGAGTTGCTGCCGTGGAACATCGGCCGACGCGCCGGCGACCAACGAGAAGCAGCCTGAGCATGGCGACCAAGGTACATAGGATCAAGACGTCCCCGGCAATCCTCCAACTTCACATCGAATTGCGCGGCACGAAGCCTAAGGTCTGGCGCCGCGTGCTGGTGCCCGAGACGATCACGTTGCTCAAGCTTCATCTGGTCATCCAGGCCGCCTTCGGATGGAGCCACTCGCACCTGCACGAGTTCATCGCCGGCGACGGCGAGCGCTATGGAACGCCCGATCCGTTGTACGACGATCCTGGCTCGATCACCAGCGAGAGCACGCGACTGACCACCGCCCTGAACCGGTCGACGCTGAGCTACGTCTACGACTTCGGAGACTACTGGGATCACCGCATCAAGGTCGAGAAGAAGCTCGCACCGGATCCGCTGCTGCCCCTGCCGTTCTGCGTCGGCGGCGCCTGCGCGACGCCGCCCGAGGACTGCGGCGGCATTCCGGGCTATGCCGACTTCGTCCAGGCCATGGCCAATCCCGAAGACCCGGAGCACGAGAATTTGACCGAATGGATCGGTGAAGAGACCTGGAATCCCAAGGCGTTCGATTCCACAGAGGTCAACGACCGCCTGACCGCGATCAAGCTCTGACGCTGCCATGGTGCAAGCGACGAAGAACATCGAGGCGTTGATCGCCGATGGTGGTGACATCAACATCGGCGCGCTGCCGCCTCACGAGTGCGCTGCCACAGCGGCCGACGCAAGCAACTGCCTGGCCATGCTCGTGCGCCGTGATGGCGAGACCTTCAATGCACTGCTCAAGCGCCTGGACAAGGCGATCGGGATGGCTTGGTCGGACGACCTCTTCATCGATGAGGTCAACGTACGCGCTGCAGCTTGGCAATCTCGGCGCGTGCGGCGGCCAGTTCAGAGGCCGGCACCACAGATTCGCCGGCGGACACGGCCATCAACGCACCCTGGCGTTCGAGCTTGCGCCACTGGAACAGCAGGCTGGCCGCAACGCCTTCCTGGGCGGGCCACGAGCGACACGCTCATGCCCGGCTCGTAGGTGCGCTTGACGAGCGCAGACTTTTCCGCGAGGGACCAGCGCCTGCGGCGCTGGTCCCTCATGATCACTTCGACGGTATCCGTATTACTATTCGTACTCACAGTCCTACTCCTATCTTCAAAGATAAGCGATGGACCGTGTCCTGTCATACAAGGGGCCAGCTCAGTCTGCTCGACCAGGCCCAACGTGCGCGCCGCCGCCGCGATGCTCTGGCCACCTTCGACCAGCCGCACAGCCTCCTTCTTGAACTCCAGCGTGTAGCGCGCTCTCATCGTCTTCGTCATTACCGTTCTCCTTGCTTGCATTGAAACACTCAGCAAGGGATACGTTTTTCGGGGGCAAGGTCATGCATCTCCAAGGGCAAGGCACGCACCCCATACGAGTTCGGCGTCAAGGTGAGCATCGCGACGACCTTGAAGGAAGGGTTGGTGGTGGACATGCGCTCCATGCCGGGCAACCCCTATGACGGCCACACGCTGGCCGAGACCCTGGAGCAGGTGGGCATCCTGGCCGAGCGCGGGCCGACAACGGCCATCGTGGACAAGGGCTATCGGGGTGTGGAGATCGAGGGGGTGCGCATCCTGCGCTCGGACCAGAAGCGCAGCGTCACCCGAACGCTCAAGGCGATGATCCACAGGCGCAGCGCCATCGACCCGGCGAGCGGGCACATGAAGATGCACGACAGACTCGCGCGAAGTCCGCTCAAGGGCGCCCTGGGTGAGGCGCTGCATGCGGTGATGTGCGGCGCGGGCCACAGCCTGCGGCTGATCCTGCCCGGCTGCGGGTTTTTTCCGCCCATCTCGGCCTGGACTTGCGCTCGCAGTTGGCGGGACTCCCGTCCCGGCAGCTTCGCGCTCATGTAGTTCGGGCTCGAAAACCGGTTTGTTGAGCGCGGACCAACGAGGTTGAAAGACACCATCGAAGGTCTCAAGCTTGAGCGGTTTAGACTCACTGGCAAGACGCTGGCGGATCACCGCCGGAAGTTGACGCGGGCCTGATAGCTCTTGCCCTCGAGCACCAGGCAGTAGGCGTTGTGGCGCATGCGATCGAGCGTCGCGCTGGCCAGCAGCTTGTTGGCCGGGAAGGCCTGGTGCCATTCGATGAGATCAAGGTTGCTGGTCACATGGCGGCGCACTCTCGTACCGCTCGACCATGAGTTCATGCAGGCTCCCGTATCGGTTCGGGGGGACAGGGTAACTGCCGGATGTAGATTGATCTCCTAGTAGAAGGGGAGAGCTGACCATTGCCGATCAGGCGCACGAAACCACCTCACCTGTGCAGCACATCACAGCGCAGCGGGCTTCCCTTGCCTACTTCGACCCGAAGGCGCAATAAAGCTGTGAGAATCCGCCTATGGAGGCACTCGACAAGCTGGATCGCCTGATATTGCGCACGCTGCAAGCAGACGGGCGGGCGACTTATGAGCAGCTTGCTGAACAGGTCAGCCTTTCGCCCAGCGCGGTCTTGCGCCGGGTCAAGCGTCTTGAGGAAAGTCGCGTCATCGACCGATACGTGGCGCTCGTGAAGCCTGAATCCGTAGGCTTGGGACTCACCGCCTATATCAACGTCAGGCTCGAGAAGCACACCGAAAGTCACAAGCGCAATCCGATGGACCTCTTTCGCGCCAGCGTCCAGACCTGGCCGGAAGTAGTGGAATGCGCGGCGTTGACGGGCGACATGGACTATTTGATGCGCGTTGTCGTCGCCGACATGGCGCACTACAGCCGCTTCATCATGGACACCCTGCTCAAGCACCCGAGCGTGGAAGACTGCAAGACGAGCTTCGTGCTCGATCGCGTCAAGACAACGACCGCGGTCCCGGTATAACTGGCTTGTTCGCATATTTTCCACGCAATGCCTCGTAATACGTCACTGGATCGGCACTTATCGATGGCGTCCGACTTCCATTATTGGGGAAAACCCTTATATTGGAACCATGCTCAACGCAAGTTCACTATTCAAGGCGTCGCTCGGCGCGGGTTCTTTTTTCAAAGTGCCTGCCACTGAGCCCCGCCTGCCGGATGACCCAGGTCAGCAGCCGGTCCTTGTGCCCATACGTTCCATTGGTCCGGGTGAGCGCGAGCGCATCGCGCGGCACTTGCTGGACCTTGACCTGCATGACCGCTATCTGCGGTTCGGCTATGCCGCTTCGGATGAGCAAGTGCAGCGATATGTCGACGCGCTCGACTTCGACCGGGACGAGATATTCGGCATCTACAACCGCCGGCTCGAGATCATCGCCCTGGCGCACCTGGCGTTCCCGCCTGCGGACCAACCGATGGATTGCGCCGAATTTGGCGGATCGGTGTCGAAGCACGCCCGTGGGCGCGGCTATGGCGCACGCCTGTTCGAACGGACCATCGTGACCGCGCGAAACGAGGGCATTGGTATGCTCTTCATTCACGCCCTGAGTGAAAACGGAGCGATGATCAAGATCGCGCGCAATGCCGGCGCCACGGTCGTGCGCACGGGCTCGGAAGCCGAGGCGCATCTGGAGTTGCCAAAGGCCGACTTCGACAGCCGCATGGCCGAGATCGCGCTCGACAACATTGGCGAAGTCGACTACCAACTCAAGACCCGAGCCAAGCGGTTCTGGAACTTCCTGCACGTCATGCAGGAGATCCGACGCGGCGGGCGACCGGCGAGCGACCACGCCGCCCCATAGTCGATCGACCAGTTGCATTCGCCCCAGCGGCGCTGCAATGCCCGGGAGGCGCTCCCCTTTCCGGTATCCTTGCGCTTCCCCAACTACGCCCTCCCGCAGTGGCCGACCCTCACCCTGAGCGCACCCCCGTTGAACGGGAAGACAAACGAAGCTTTCTGCAAAAGCTGGCCGAATTCATCCATCCCGGGCCGGATTCGCGCGACGAACTGATCGAAACACTGGCCGACGCGGAGGACAACGACGTGATCGGCGCAGAGTCGCGCGTGATGCTCGAAGGCGTTCTGCGCATGGCTGACATGACGGCTGCAGACGTGATGGTTGCAGCGCCGCGGATGGACCTGCTGGACATCGATGCCTCGCTCGATTCGCTGATTCACGTGGTCATCGACACGGCGCACTCGCGCTTTCCGGTTTTCGAGGGCGACCGGGAGAACATCATCGGCATCCTGCTCGCGAAGGACTTGCTCAAGCTGCAGCGTGCGCCGGCATTGAACGTTCGCGCGCTCCTGCGGCCCGCGACCTTCGTGCCGGAGAGCAAGGGCCTCAATGACCTGCTGCGCGAGTTCCGCGGCAACCGCAATCACCTGGCGATCACCATCGACGAATTCGGCCGCGTGGCCGGGCTGATCACCATCGAGGATGTGCTCGAGCAGATCGTCGGCGAGATCGAGGACGAGTTCGACATCGCCGAGGAAGAGGGCGACATCTTCGGCCTGGCCGATCACACCTACCGGGTGTCGGGCGACACGCCGATCGAGCGGGTGGCCGAGGCCTTCGGCATCGTTTTCGATGAGGAAGCGTTGAGCGAGGATTTCGACACCATTGGCGGGCTGATCGCCCATGAGATGGGTCACGTCCCAAAGCGGGGCGAGCACCATGCGCTGGGCGGTTTCGATTTCGTCGTGCTGCACACCAAGGGCGGTGCGGTGCGCTGGTTCAAGGTGTCGCCGGCGCGCGGCGACGACGCGGCCGATTGAACGCCACGCTGCTTCGCTTGCTTGCTTTCGCGCTGGCAGGTGCGGCGCAGGCCGCGTCAATTGCCTGGCCGTGGAGCGGTCATCCGCTTTGGTGGCTGCAACTGTTGTCCTTGGCCGGATTGGTGTGGCTTCTGGAAGGCTTGCGACTCGATGCGGCGCCGAAACCGTGGCGCAGGGGCTTCGGTCTTGGCTGGGCCTTTGCCACCGCGTGGCTGTGCGGCAATTTCTGGTGGCTCTTCATCTCCATGCACACCTACGGCGGCATGGCGGCCCCGCTCGCTGCGCTGGCGGTGCTGGCGCTGGCAGCGGCCTTGGGGCTGTACTACGCCGTGGCGTGTTCCGTGTTTGTCGGCTGGGGGCCCCGCCATTGGTTGTGTCGGGCCGTGAGTTTCTCAGCGCTCTGGACAGTGGCCGAACTGATTCGTGGCTATTGGTTCACAGGCTTTCCCTGGGGAGCGGGCGGCTATGCGCATGTCGAGGGGCCGTTGGCGATGCTGGCACCCCTGGTCGGTGTGTACGGCATCGTGGCGATCGCTGCGCTGGCTGCCGCAATGATGGCGCAATGCTTGCGGCTCGACTATCGCGGCAAGGGCTCATGGCTGGCGCCGGCGGGCGTGGTGCTGATGCTGGGCGGCTTGGGCACACTGGGTGTGACCGACGTCACCGCGGGGGCGGCGAAAGCGCCGCCGCCCCCGCTGCAGATCGCATTGCTCCAGGGCAACATTCCCCAGGACGAAAAGTTCATTCCCGGCGGCGGCATCGCCACCGCATTGGACTGGTATGGCATGCAGTTGCGCGATGCGAGCGCTTCGCTGGTCGTCACGCCCGAGACCGCGCTGCCCCTGCTCCCGAGCCAGTTGCCGCCGGGCTATCTCCCTGCGATCGCGTCGCGCTACGGGAGCGGATCGCAAGCTGCGATTGTCGGCTTGCCGATGGGTGACGGGCGCGGCTACACCAACACGGTGCTTGGATTCAAGGTCGGCCAGGCCGAGCCCTATCGCTATGACAAGCACCACCTGGTGCCATTCGGGGAATTCGTGCCGGGCATGTTCCGGTGGTTCACCGACATGCTGAGCATTCCGCTGGGCGACTTCGCGCGCGGCGGACTGGCGCAGCCGTCTTTCGAGTGGCTGGGGCAGCGCATCGCGCCGAACATCTGCTACGAGGACTTGTTCGGCGAGGAGATCGGGGCCAACTTTCGCGATGAGGCGCTCGCGCCGACCATCCTGCTGAACGTCAGCAACATCGCGTGGTTCGGTGACTCGGTGGCGATCGACGAGCATCTGGCCATCTCGCGCATGCGCGCGCTGGAGTTCCAGCGGCCGATGGTGCGCGCCACCAACACCGGCACCACGGCGGTGATCGATCACCACGGCGTGGTGACGCAATCCTTGCCGCGACTCACGCGCGGTGTGCTGGTGGCGACGGTGGAAGGGCGGAACGGCATCACGCCCTATGCAGCCTGGGTCTCGCGATTCGGCCTGGTGCCGTTGTGGCTTGCGGCCATGCTCGTGATCGCGATCACAGTGCTGCCTGGTGTGCTTCGGCGACGGCCGTTGAGGGGGCCATCGAGATGATCGGGCAGCATTGATTCCAGCGCCTGCAGGATCGCGCCCCGCCAGGTTTTCGCTACCCGACGCAGACGCAGTCACAGGGCAAGGCGACATCGCTTCCTCAGGCGCTTCGAGGCTCGCCGGACCGAGCTACGCCTGGCCGGCCGCGTGCTGCATCGTCGAGATGGAGAAGCCGAATCGAAGCGAGGGGCCGGGCGACGGCAGTTGCCGCTTGCTTCGTCAGCTCAGGCGCCGAGCCGCACGAGGCGTCCTGGCCGGGCGGTGGTGATCGTGCCGTCCCGCTGCACCGCCTGGCCGGCAACCCAGGTGCCGCGGTAGCCCGTGGCCTTTTGCATGAAGCGCTTGCCGCCGGCCGGAAGGTCGGCGACGAGCTTGGGGGCGCCCACACCGAGCGCTTGCGGATCGATCACGTTCAGGTCTGCTCGCATGCCGACTTGAAGCGTGCCACGGTCCTGCAGGCCGAGGTAGCGGGCGTTGCGCTGGGTCAGCATCTGCACGACGGTCTCGAGCGGCAGGCGGCCCTGCTCGCGGTCGCGGGCCCAGTGCGTGAGCATGAAGGTGGTGAAGCTCGCGTCGCACACGGTGCCCACGTGCGCGCCCGAGTCGCTCAGGCCCGCAAGCGCGCGCGGGTGCTGCAGCATCTCGCCGAGCACGTCGAGCGAGCCGCCGTTGTAGTTGAAGATCGGGAAGTAGATGAGATGGTCGCCGTCGCCGCCGGACAGGTGGTCGTAGAGCGCCTCCAGTGGCTTGATGCCGGCCTGCTTCGCGCGCACGAGGAAACTCTGCATTACCGAGGGTTCATAGTCCGGCGACGGGCCGAGCGGGAACATCCGGCCGCTGATCAAGTCGATGCGGGCCAGCAGTTCGTCGACGAGTGGCGGGATGGCCGTGCCGTCGCCGGCGAGCCGTGCTGATTTCTCGCCGAGGATGCGCGCCTTGCGTGCGGGCTCGCGCATCGCAGCCGCGCGTTCGGCCAGCGGGAGGTGCGCGATTTCCTTGTAGCCCGGGAAGCCCATGAAAGGGTGGAAGCTGGCGTCGAGCCCGTTGATGACGCCGATGCCGCGCGCGGCGGTCTGCAGGTAGAGCGGCAGGCCTTGGGCCACGCCAGCTTCGACGCGATCGCGGATGGCGAGGTACTGTTCCCCGCCGGGGTCGCGCTGCAGCCAGGTCATCGACAGCGGGCGGCCGCAGGCGCGGGCCATCTGCTCGACGAGTGCGAACTCCTGATCGAAGTTCTCGGGGCCGCGCAGCAGGTCGAAATCACTCACGCATTGCACGACGCCGTGTTGCAAGCCGTCGAAGGCGGAGGCGATGCCGATCAGTTCGGCGGCGCTGGCTTCGGACGCGGGCGTCTCGAGGCCGTCGGAGGTTCGGTGGTTGTCGCTGCGGCCGGTGCTGAAGCCGGCGGCGCCCGCTTCAAGCGCTTCACGCAGCAGTGTGCGCATTGCCGCGATGTCTTCCGGCGTGGCGGCTTGCTGTGCGACCGCGCGTTCGCCCATCACGTACATGCGCAACGGGTCATGCGGGACTTGCACCAGATAGTCGAGGCTGCGCGGCGTGGCGGCCAGCGCGTCCATGTACTGCGGGAAGCTTTCCCAGTTCCAGCGGATGCCCTCGTGCAGCGCGGCGCCGGGGATGTCTTCGACGCCTTCCATGAGCTTGACGAGGTCGTCCTCGTGGCCTGGCCGCACGGGCGCGAAGCCGACGCCGCAATTGCCCATCACCACGGTGGTGACGCCGTGATGGATGCTCGGGGAGAAGCAGTCGTCCCAGGTGGCCTGGCCGTCGTAGTGCGTGTGGATGTCGATGAAGCCGGGTGTGACCCAGGCGCCCTGGGCATCGAGGGTTTCACGTGCGGTGCCGGCGAGTTCACCAGGCGTGCGGCTGATCGCCGCGATCTTGCCGTCACGCACCGCGATGTCGGCGGTGTACGGGGCGGCGCCGGTGCCGTCGACCAGCGTGCCGTTCTCAATAAGCAGGTCGTGCTGCATTTTTTCGTCTCCAGAAGAATGCCAGCGAGAGTCCGCTGACGATGTGCCAGATACCCCACAGGCTGGCGATCAGCACCATGCCCAGGTCACTGTTGAATTGGACCGCGATGATGCCCAACGCCAGGCCCGAATTCTGCATGCCGCCTTCGATCATCACGGCGCGGCGATCGTATTCGCTCACGCGCATCGCGACGCTGGTGATGAAGCCGAAGAACAGGCCGCTGGCGTTGTGCAGGATCACGATGACCAGCAAGGGCAGCAGGCCGATGGCGAGCAGCTGCCGTTGCACGATGAGGCCGATGACGATGAAGGCCAGCAACGCCACGAGCGAGAAGTTGGCCAGTGGCTTCTGCAGCTTCTTCGACAGCGCGGGCTTGAAGTGCGTCAGCGACAGGCCCAGCGCCATCGGGATCGCGAGCAACAGCAGCAGGCTCACCCAGATGTCGGACGGGTCGATGGAGAGCGTGCGCAACCAGCCCGCAGTGGCCGGGTTGTTGGCGACTATCCAGCTGAAATTGAACGGCGTGGCAACCAGCGCGATGACGCTGGCGACTGCCGACACGCTCACCGACAAGGCCGTGTTGCCGCGGCCGAAGTGCGTGATGACGTTGCTGAGCGAGCCGCCGGGGCAGGCCGCGACGAGGATCATCGCGACCTCGATGTCCGGCGGCAGGTCGAGCGCGAGCGTCGCCGCCCACGTGCCGACCGGCAAGAGGATGAACTGGGGAATCAATCCGCAGATGACGGCGCGGGGCGTCTGGGCAACCCGCTTGAAGTCATCGACCTTCAGCTCCAGCGCGACCGAAAAAACCATCGTGGCAAGGACCACGCTCAATATCAATTGTTGTGCGCTCAAAGCGATCTCCTGGGCCCGGGAGCCTAACCGCCGCGGCGCCGGCCCCGCCCCCGTAAAATCACCGGCTTTCGCGGACCTCGTCCGCGCGTTCGTGCTCTTTGACCGGACTACGCCGGCCAGTCTCATGTTGACCTTCCAGCAAATCATTCTCAAATTGCAGTCGTACTGGGCCGACCAGGGCTGCGCGTTGCTGCAGCCCTATGACATGGAAGTGGGTGCGGGCACATCGCACACGGCCACTTTCCTGCGCGCGCTCGGACCGGAGCCGTGGAAGGCCGCCTATGTGCAGCCGAGCCGCCGTCCCAAGGACGGCCGCTATGGCGAGAACCCGAACCGCATGCAGCACTACTACCAATACCAGGTGGTACTCAAGCCCGCGCCTTCGAACATCCTGGAGTTGTACCTGGGTAGCCTCGAAGCGCTGGGCTTCGACCTGAAGAAGAACGACATCCGCTTTGTCGAGGATGACTGGGAGAACCCGACGCTCGGTGCATGGGGCCTGGGTTGGGAGGTCTGGCTCAACGGCATGGAAGTCACGCAGTTCACCTATTTCCAGCAGGTCGGCGGCATCGATTGCAGGCCGGCGACCGGCGAGATCACCTACGGGCTCGAGCGCCTCGCCATGTATCTGCAGGGCGTGGACAACGTCTACAACCTCACGTGGACCGATGGCCTCAGCTATGGCGATGTCTACAAGCAGAACGAGGTCGAGCAGTCGACCTACAACTTCGAGCACAGCGATGTCGACTTCCTGTTTACCGCTTTCGCAGCGCACGAGAAGCAGGCCAGGCACCTGATGGAGCAACAGTTGGCACTGCCCGCCTATGAGCAGGTGCTCAAGGCGGCGCACAGCTTCAACCTGCTGGACGCGCGTGGCGCCATCAGCGTGACCGAGCGCGCGGCCTACATCGGCCGCATCCGCAACCTCGCGCGCAGCGTTGCGCAAAGTTATTACGAGAGCCGCGAGCGGCTCGGCTTCCCGCTCGCACCGCGCGAGTGGGTCGCGCAAATTCCGAAGAAGGTTGCCTGAGCGATGAGCATGAATCACAACAAGAACCTGCTGGTCGAACTGTTCGTCGAGGAACTCCCGCCGAAGGCCTTGCGCAAGCTGGGCGACGCATTCGCGGGCGTGCTGCGCGACCAACTGGTGGCGCAAGGGCTGGCGGGTGGCGGCTCGGTGCTGACGGCGTTTGCATCGCCGCGCAGGCTGGCAGCGCATGTGACGCACATTGCCTCGCAAGCCGCCGACAAGGCCGTCTCGCAAAAGCTGATGCCGGTGGCGGTCGGGCTGGATGCCTCGGGTGGCGCGACGCCTGCATTGCTGAAGAAGTTGACCGCGCTGGGTGCCGACGCCTCGGCGGTGGCGGGCCTCAAGCGCGCACAGGACGGCAAGGCTGAAGCCTTGTTCTACGAAAGCACGGTGAAGGGCGCGACGCTGGCCGAGGGCTTGCAGAAGGCGCTGGCCGAAGCCATTGCGAAGCTGCCGATTCCCAAGGTCATGAGCTATCAACTCGAGACCCGCTGCGAACTGCCGGGCTGGAGCAGCGTGAGCTTCGTGCGGCCTGCGCATGGCCTCGTCGCGTTGCATGGCGCAGACATCGTTGACGTCGAGGCGCTCGGCCTGGCGTCGGGCCGCGACACGCACGGCCATCGCTTCGAGGCGAAGGTCGACCCGGTCGTGCTGCGCGACGCGGACAGCTACGCGCGACAACTTGCCGATGAAGGCGCGGTGATCGCGGGCTTCGATGCGCGCCGTGGCGAGATCGCGCGGCAACTCGGTGCCGCGGCGGCGAACGTGGGCGGCGGCGCGAAACCAATCGAAGACGATGCGCTGCTCGACGAAGTGACGGCGCTGGTCGAGCGACCCAACGTGCTCACTTGCACGTTCGAGGAGGAGTTCCTCGCAGTGCCGCAGGAGTGCCTGATCCTCACGATGAAGGCCAACCAGAAGTACTTCCCGCTGGTCGATGCACAGGACAAGCTCACCAACAAGTTCCTCGTCGTCAGCAACATCACGCCCGATGACGCGAGCGCGGTGATCCAGGGCAACGAGCGCGTGGTCCGCCCGCGCCTGGCCGATGCCAAGTTCTTCTTCGACCAGGACCGCAAGAAGACGCTCGCCTTGCGCGTGGAATCGCTGGGCAAGGTGGTCTATCACAACAAGCTGGGCACGCAGGGCGAGCGCGTCGAGCGTGTCATGCGCATCGCGCAGGCCATTGCGGCGAAGCTGGGCGATGCGAAGCTGGGGCAGCAAGCCGTGCAGGCCGCGCAGCTTGCCAAGGCCGACCTGGTCACCGACATGGTCGGCGAGTTTCCCGAGCTGCAGGGCACGATGGGCCGCTACTACGCGCTGCACGACGGCCTCGATGCTGCGGTGGCCGATGCCATCGAAGACCACTACAAGCCGCGCTTCGCCGGCGACACGCTGCCGCGCGGCAACGTGGGCATCGTGGTTGCGCTGGCCGACAAGCTGGAAACCCTGGTCGGCATGTTCGGCATCGGAAACCTGCCGACCGGCGACCGCGACCCGTTCGCGCTGCGTCGTCATGCGCTGGGCGTGGTGCGCATGCTGGTCGAGCGTGCCCTGCCGCTGCACTTCCATGAGTTGACGCGGCTGGCGTTCCAGGCTTTCGGGCCCTTGCTGGCCAAGGACCCTTCCGTTGAACTCGACGAGTTCCTCATCGAACGCCTGAAGGGCTATCTCAAGGACACCGGCTACTCGGTGCCGGAGGTCGATGCCGCGGTGTATGCGCGCAAGCTCACCGAATGGTCGAGCCTGCCAAAGCGGCTGGCCGCAGTTCGCGCCTTCGCCGCGCTGCCCGAGGCGCCCGCGCTTGCCGCGGCCAACAAGCGCATCGGCAACATCCTGAAGAAGTCGCCTGAATCGGCGGACGCGCCTGTGACGGAGGCCTTGCTGCAGGAGCCCGCCGAGAAGGCGCTGCACGCCGCGATGCAGCAGATCGTCCCGACGGCCGACGCCCGCTTCGACGCCGGCGACTACACCGCGTCGCTGCAAAGCCTCGCCGCGCTGCGTGCGCCGGTCGATGCCTTCTTCGATGGCGTGATGGTCAATGCCGAGCAGGCCGACTTGCGGCTGAACCGGCTGGGCCTGCTCAAGTCGCTGCACGAGTCGATGAACCGCGTGGCGCAACTGGAGCGGCTGGCGTCGTGAGGTCCGGCGCTCAATAATCGTTGCAATGAACCGGCAGCAACAACTGGATCAGTTTTCGCTCGCCCTGCATCGCAGGGCGATTCAAGTGTTGCGTCGCGACCCTGCGCTTCGTACACGCGCGCTCGACACAATTGCACGCTGGCGGCTGAAGACCGGCGCAACGCGTTCCGATCTGCTCTGGAACGAATGGGAACACCTGCTGGGCAATGATGGCTTCGAGGCGCTGGAAGACCCGGCCCTTGCCGAGCCGGATCACGGGCAGCTCATGCGCAGTGTTTCACCAATGGGTGGACTGATCGACCAGCACGAGCGAGCGCGATTGCTCAAGCTCGCGCGTGGGCAGGTTGCTGTGCCATGACACGCGAAGAGCTTGAACATGTATTGCGCGCCTCTGCCGCCATTGCAAAGGAAACGTCACTGCGAGAGCGCGTCGCCATGTTGGACGACGCCAAGTATCCACATGCGCATCTCGCATGGATCGATCGTCGCGCCCTCGAAGCCAAAGGCACACCATGAAGCTCGTCATCCTCGACCGCAACGGCTCCATCAACGTGCACCGCGAGGACTTCGTCAAGAGCGAGGTCGAGTGGACGCCCTTGCCCAGCGCGCTCGAAGCGATTGCGCGGCTCAACCATGCAGGCTGGCATGTGGTGATCGCGTCGAACCAGTCGGGGCTCGGTCGCGGCTTGTTCGACGTGGCTTCGCTCAACCAGATGCACGCCAAGATGCACAAGATGCTGGCCGCCGTGGGCGGCAAGGTCGACGCGGTGTTCTATTGCCCGCACAGCCCCGATGAGAACTGCGCCTGCCGCAAGCCGAAGCCTGGCTTGTTCCTGCAGATCGGCGAGCGCTACGGCATCGACCTCGATGGCGTGCCGACAGCGGGCGACAGCCTGCGCGACGTGCAGGCCGGCGCTGCGGCGGGTTGCGAGCCGCACCTGCTGCTGACCGGCATGGGCGAAGCGTGCCGCGGCGTCTTGCCGCTGCCGCCCGAGTACCCGCCCGGCACGCAGGTCCACAACGACCTCGCGGCTTTCGTCGACTTCCTGCTGGCGCGCGAAGAGCGCGAAGCGAAGGCTGCGCTCGCGGCGCCACAAGACTGACTTTTTCCATCGCACAAGTAGACCGATTCCATGGCATTTCTTCGTTCCGTTGTTCACATGCTGTGGATGCTCGTCACCGTCATCCCCTGGGGCCTCATCATGGTGGTCGCCTCCATCTGGCGCCGTGGCGAGCCGCTCTGGTGGATGGCCGTGCGCTGGCTCAGCTGGGCGATTGGCGGCGCGCGCGTCATCTGCGGCATCGAGACGCGCGTCACCGGCATGGAGAACCTGCCGCAGGACAAGCGCGCCGGCGCGGTGCTGCTGGTGAAGCACCAGTCGACGTATGAGACTTTCCTGATGCCGACGCTGATGTCACATCCGCTGGCCTTCGTCTTCAAGAAGGAGCTGATCTACGTGCCCTTCTTCGGCTGGGCCATGGCGCGGCTCGACATGATCCACATCGACCGCAGCCAGCGGGCGCAGGCCTTCAACAAGGTGGTCAGCCAGGGACGCAAGCTGCTCGAACAAGGCATCTGGATCATCATGTTCCCCGAGGGCACGCGCATTCCGCGCGGGCAGAAGGGTACCTACAAGTCGGGCGGCACGCGGCTGGCCTGCGAGACCGGCGCGCCGGTGGTGCCGATCGCCGTGACCTCGGCCAAGGTGTGGCCCCGCAAGGCCTTCATCAAGCGGCCTGGCATCGTCGACGTGTCGATCGGGCCTGCGATCCCGAGTGCGGGCCGCAAGCCCGACGAGCTGATGCGCGAAGTCGAAGCCTGGATCGAGGCCGAGATGCGCCGGCTGGACCCCGAGGCGTATCGATGACACGGGCCCAAAGGCCAGGGGCCTGAAGCATGCGCGGGCTGCTGCAATACACGCTGGACCTGTTCGACGGACTGTCGACGGACGCGTCCGGATCGAACGCGCCGTCGAAGCCGAAGGGCCCGCGTCGCGGCCCGGTCGCGCCGGTGGTTCCCGAGGCGCCAGAGGCCGCGGCTGCGCTCGCCGCCGATGCCGGACCACGCACATCGGCGCCTGAAATATCGCTGGCCGATTCGCTCACGCCGGCGCGCTTCGTGCACCCGCGGGCCACGCGCGAGGCCACGCTCGGCAATGCGCGCGTGGCCTATGAGTTCACGCGTGGCCAACGCCGCACGATCGGCTTCGTGGTCGGTGCGCAGGGGCTGTCGGTGAGGGCGCCGCGCTGGGTTGCATTGCGGGATGTCGACGCGGCGCTGCAGGAGAAGTCCGCCTGGATCCTGCGCAAGCTCACGGAAGCCGACCAGCGCTATGCACGGCTCGAAGCCGCGCGCATCGAATGGCGCGATGGCGTGAGCTTTCCGTTTCTCGGCGAGCCCGTGGTGGTGCGACTGGACCCCCGCCATGGTTTCAAGGGCGTGGGCGCCGTGCTCGAAGCTGGCGACCCTGCGATGCCGAAGACCTTGCGCATGGCGCTCGCGCAGAACGCGACGCCGGAGCAGATCCGCGATGCCGCGCAGGCCTGGCTCTCGCGGCAGGCGCGGCGCATCTTCATCGAGCGGCTCGACCATTTCGCGCAACGGCTCGGCGTGCGCTGGACCAAGCTGTCGCTCTCGAATGCCTCGACGCGTTGGGGCAGCGCCAGCGTCGACGGTGCGATCCGCCTGCACTGGCGACTGATTCATTTCCGCTTGCCGGTGATCGACTACGTGGTCGCGCACGAGCTGAGTCATCTGCGCGTGATGGACCACAGCCCGCGCTTCTGGGAGACGGTGGAGAGCGTGGTGCCGGACTACGGCGTGCTGCGCAAGCAACTCAAGGACGAGACGATCCCACGCTGGTCGTGAAACGCATTCCCGAGGCTATGCTCGCCCGATGGAAAAACGAACCTATCTCCTGGTCCACGGCGGATCGCACGGCGGCTGGTGCTGGCGCGACGTGGCGGCGTATCTGCGTGCTGCCGGCCACGCGGCGCAGACGCCGACGCAGACCGGCCTGGGCGAGCGGCGCCACCTGTTGAGCCCGGACATCACGCTGGAAACCTATGTCGACGACATCGCCAACGTGATCGAGGCGGAGGAACTGGAGGACGTATTCCTGGTTGGCCACAGCTTCGGTGGCTGCGCGGTGGTGGGCGTGGCCGAGCGCATGCCGCGGCGCCTGCGCCACCTCGTGTTCCTGGATTCGCTGATCCCGATGTCGGGCAAGAGCATCATGAGCGGCTTTCCCCCGGACGTGCGGGAAGCCAGGCTCGCGGCCGCCGACGCATTCAGCGGCGGCCTCTGCACACCGGTACCACCGGCGACCAATTTCGGCCTGTCGCGCGAACACGAAGGCGATGCGACCGTGGACTGGGTGCAGCGCCGGCTCACCCCGCAACCGCTCAAGACCTACCTCACGAGCCTGACGCTGGCGCACCCGGTGGGCAATGGCGTGCCCGCCACCTATATCCGCTGTACCGATCCGTTGTACGACAACGTTGCACCGAGCGCGGCGTTCGCCAGGGCGCAGCCCGGATGGGACTACCGCGAACTCAAGACCGGCCACGACGCCATGATCTCGGCCCCACGAGAACCGGCCAACATGCTTCTTGGAATTCAAGCTGCCTGACTTGCGCCGCGAAGGTGTGAAGATTCCGTAGCGAGGGCGCCGAGCTCGGGTCGAGGAGCGGAACCGCACTCTCGTGCGGTGAGCGCCGCAAACCCGAGATCGGCGTCCGCAGCAGGAAGATTCACACCTTCGTCAGCGAGCCCAGGCTACGCCGCCGTCTACCACCAGCGTGGCCCCCATCACATAGTCGCCCGCGCGCGACGCGAGGTAGATCGCCGCGCCGGCCATGTCCTCGGGCGTGCCGATGCGGCCGGCGGGAATGTGCCCCTTGACCTCGTCGGCGTGGTCGCGCGCTTCCTTGTTCATGCTGGAAGCGAATGCGCCCGGGGCGATGGCGCTGACCGCGATGCGTTCCTGCGCCAGGCGCAGCGCCATGCGCTTGGTGAGATGGATCAGGCCGGCCTTGCTGGCGGCGTACGAATAGGTCTCCTGCGGGTTGACCGATACGCCGTCGATCGACGCGATATTGATCACCTTGGCCAGGTGGTCGGTGGCGGCGGCCTTGAGCATCGGCGTGAGCGCTTGCGTCAGGAAGAAGGGCGTCTTGAGGTTCAGGTCGACGACCTTGTCCCAACCGCTTTCGGGGAAGTCGTCGTACGGCGCGCCCCATGCGGCGCCGGCGTTGTTGACCAGGATGTCGAGCGTCTTCTCATGCTTCGAATAGGCCTGGACCAGTGCCTGCGCACCCTCGACGGTCGACACGTCGGCGGGCAGGGACACGCAATGGCCGAAGGCCGACAGTTCCCTGGCCGTCTGGTCGCAGGCATCGGCCTTGCGCGCCGAGATGTAGACGCGGGCGCCTTGGGCCAGGTAGCCCTCGGCGATCATGCGGCCGATGCCGCGCGAGCCGCCGGTGATGAGGGCGGTGCGGCCCTTGAGTGAGAAGAGTTGTGTGGTGTCCATGCGTTGCTCCGGGAAAGAGCGCGCAGCTTAGTACCGGGCGCTGCCGGACTCGGTCACCAACGCGCCAGCGCGGGCCACCACTTCCTGCAGCGTGCGCGCCAGCACGTCGCCGCTCAAGGGCTTGTGCAGCACGCGTTCGGCGGCGCGCGACAAGTCGGCGAAGCGCTCGGGCGCGGTCTCGCCTGTGACGATCACGGCCGGTACGCCGGGCAGGCGCTGGCGCACGCGCTCGATGACGTCGAGGTCGGTCTCGCCGCGCAGTCGATAGTCGATGACCAGCACATCGGGCACGTAGCCGTTGGCCAGCGCCAGTTCCGCCTGGTCGCCGCTCTCCACGCCCTCGACCGTCCACCCCAGCTGGGTGAGGTAGGTGCACAGCGCGGCCAGTCCTTCGGATTCGCCGTCGATCAGCAGCACCGTGAGCGGCAGGCTCTCGGCCGGGCGCGCCCGCGCAGCCGCCCGCGCGGGCGGCTGGCTGGGCGGCATGGCGGATGCGATGCGAAGCTCGAAGGTCGTGCCGCGGCCCGGAATGCTGTCCAGCCTGAGCTTGTGCTTCAGCAGGGCCGCCGTGCGCCGCACGATCGCCAGGCCCAAGCCGAGTCCCTGCGCACGGTCGTGCGGTGTGTTGTCGAGCTGGTAGAACTCCTCGAACACGCGCTCGCGCTGGTCGAGCGGTATGCCGGAGCCGGTGTCCGCCACCTGCACCAGCACATGCCCGCGCGGACCGCGCCGGGCCGAGAGCGTGACGCCGCCGCGTTCGGTGAACTTGATCGCGTTGTTGACCAGGTTGCCGAGGATGCGCAGGAGCTGGTCGCTGTCGGTCAGGCACCAGAGCGTCTCCGCCGGCAGGTCGACCTGGAGCTGCAAGCTCTGCTGGGCCGCGAGCGCCGCGTATTCGTCATGCACCGCGCGCAGCAGCGTGCCGATGTCGTGCGCCGCGAGCCTGGGCTCGATCGAATGGGCTTCCAGCCGCGAGATGTCGAGCAGGGTGTCCAGCAGGCCGCTGCTCTGGCGCAGCGCGCTGCCGATGCCGCGGCTGATTTCCTTGAGCAGGACGTCGTTGCCGCGCTGCGCGAGGATCTCCAGCGTGGTCGCATTGATCGACAGCGCGTGCAGCGGCTGGCGCAGGTCATGGCTGGCGGCGGCGAAGAAGCGCGTCTTGGCGGCGCTGGCGGCCTCGGCGCGGTCGCGCTCGAGTTCGACCGACTCCGAGAGCTTGGCGTTGTCCTCCACCAGCGCCATCAGTTCCTTGAGGTTGCGGTCATGGTCGCGCACGCTGGCCAGCAGCACCACGTACATGATCAGGACGCCGATGCCGAACGAGATGCCCAGCGTTCCGCCGCGCAGGAACCAGCCGCCGGCGATGAGCCCGAATGTCGGCGTGCACAAGCCCAGGAAGGCGGGCACCGAGCCTGCCATCGACGCGGCCGCCACCGTGCAGCCGGTCACCAGCATGATGCCCATGAGCAAGGGCGCCTCGTCGTTCGGAGCGGAGTAGGCGAGCAGGACGATCGGCGCGGTCACCAGCCCGCTCAAGGCGAATCCGCGGTTGAGCCGGGGCAGGGCGGCGGCTTTCTCGACCGCGGATTGCTTTTCCACGCGGCGCGCCAACGTCCAGCGGTAATACATCATCACGCCGGTGAGGGCCAGCCACACCCATGGCCACACCACCAGCCCTTGCCGCATGGCGACCACCGCCAGGATGACGTAACCCACGAACAACGCCGGCAAGCGCTTCAGGTAGCGCAGCATCAACTCGACACGCCGCTCGGCAATCCGACGCTCGATCCGCTCCGCACGAGGGATCGGGTCGTGCATTGGCACCTCAACCAATGTGCATGCCCTCGCGCGATGCCTGGTAGGCGGCCTCGGTGCGATTGCGCACGCCGAGCGCGCTGTAGACCGCACTGAGATGCGCCTTGACAGTCGATTCGGCAATGTCCAGCTGCCGCGCGATCAGCTTGTTGGACAGGCCCCGGGTGGCGGCGCGGTACACGGCCATCTGCCGCGCGGTCAGCCCTGCCAGGCGGGGGTCGAGTGCCGTTTCCGAATGAGGCCCGCTGGCCGCAGCTGGCGCGCCCGCGCCCGCTGCGCTACCGATGCCGCGCGCCGGGTAGGTTTCGGATGGCAGGAAGACGCGCCCCGCGAGCACGTGCCTGAGGGCTGCCACCATCATCTCGGAACTGTATTTCTTGGGAATGAAGCCGGCGGCGCCGAGCTCGATCGAGTGCCGTATCAGGGTGGCGTTCGTTTCGCCCGACAGCACCACGATGCGTGCCGTGCATCCCGCGTCGCGCAGCCAGCGGATCGATTCCGTGCCTTCGCAATCGCTCAGGTGCCAGTCGAGCAAGACGACGTCGAACTCGGTCAGTTGCACCAACTGGACCGCATGGGCCATGTCACCGGTGGTTTCGACGCGAAGCTCGGGCACCAGTACGTTGAGCAGGTTCTTCATGCCCTGCAAAAACATCATGTGGTCGTCGACCATCAGCAAGTTCATTTTTGTATCCCCCCAACCGCAGTATTCACCAGATTCGCATTGTGCGAGTGCTCACTCATACTTTGGTCGTACTGTCAACGCCCCCATGGATGGGGAAACTGCAGCACGCCACTCGTATGCTTGGGTATGAATTCGAGTTCCGACAGGCCTATAACCCCACCGCCCATGCGGTCTAGAGCCGGCCTCGTCGATTCCTACCTGATCAGCCAATATCCGACGAGCCTGATCGACGTGCGCCGGTTCAATGGCGACCATCGCTTGACACTGCGGCCAGTGATGCCCCAGGACAATCGGCTGCTGGCGGAGTTGATCAACCGGATGTCGGAGCGTTCGCTTTCACACCGCTTTCCCAACGCGCAACTGCCCGCCACGGCTGACGAGCTGGCGAGCCTCGTCTGCATCGATTACCGCCGCCATCTCGCGTTGGTGGTGGCCCTGCATGAAGGCGGGCGCGAGCACCTGGTGGCGGAAGCGCGCTACCTGATCGATCCCGATGGCCAGTCCGCGGAGTTCATGCTGATGGTGGACGATGCCTGGCAACGCCGCGGCATCGCGACATGGGCGCTGCAGGCCCTGAGCCATGCAGCCTGCATGGCCGGCGTCAACTGGATTCGCTGCGACGTGCTGGCCGACAACGCGCCGATGCTGGCGCTGATGCGGCGCCATCGCTTCTGCTGCGCGGTCGATCGCAGCGACGGCGACATCGTGCATGCCGAGACACGCCCGCGTGCCTTGCTGGCCTGGGCCTCGGCGCCCCGGCCCAACCCGTTTGCGCGGGCGCTGCGCTGGCTGGAGACCGCGCTCGCTTTGGACGCACCCTTCAGCAGGTCGACAACGCAGCGCTGACCTGGGCGAAGTCGGGACGCAGGGCGACGGTGTCCTCCAGGCAGCGCGACTGAAGCGCCCGCCAAGGCGCCAGTGCGGCTTCGTCCGCGTCGATGCAGCGATCGAGCAGTTCTTCCAGCAGGCAGCCGAAGGCACGCACCTCGATGCGCTCGAGGGCCGGGGCTTGCGCACCGGTACCGACAAACGATGCCGCGCCGAAGTCCCCGAGCAGCGCCTGGCCCGTTCCGTCGTGGAGGATGTTGTGGCCGTAGAGGTCGCCGTGCAGGATGCCGCGCGCATGCATTTGCGCGGCGGCTGAAGCCACCTGCCGTGCCATCGCCAGCGCCGTGGACAGCGGCCAGCGGGCGTGCTCGTCATAGACGTCGCGCGTGCACGATCGGAAGCTCGGCGGGCCGGCCAGGTTGCGAAAATGCGGCGGCACCAGCGCGAGCACCAGGGCCTCGACGTCCTCGGGATGGTGGGCGATGCGGCCATGCACCGCGATCAGCCCGCCGTTCTCGCCGGCCGCCATGCAGGCTGCCATCTCGCTGTGCGGCCAGCCGTCGCTGGTCACCGCGCCCTTGAACAGCTTCACCGCGACCGCCTCGTGCGCATCGGCCGCGCGCTGCCACGTGCCCCGGTGAATGACGCCGGACGCGCCTTCGCCGAGCAGGTCGTCGAGCGTGAGTTGCGACCAGTCGATGACCGGCACCGCTTGCCGCGACAGTGCGGCGGCCTCGTTGGCATCGCTGAACGGATTGCCCGCGCAGGCCAGCCAGGCGAGCCGCGGCATTTGCAGCAGCCAGTGCGGCAGGCGCTCGAATCGGTTGGCCGAGATACGCAGCAGTTCGAGACGCTGGCAGTCGGCCATGTCATCGGGCAGCGAACGCAGGCGGTTGCCGGCCAGCATCAGCTTCTGCAGGCGTGGAAAGCGGTTCCAGCCATCCGGCAAGGATTCGATGGCGTTGTCGGTCAGGATCAGCCAGCGCAGCCGTGCGGGCAGGGCGCCGGCGGACACGTCGCGAATCCGGCAGGACTTGAAGCCGATCATCTCCAACGCTGGGCACGCGCCGAGCGACGCCGGCAATTCGGTGAAGGGGTTCTGGGAGCAGAACAGGATGCGCAGGCGGTGCAGCCGGCCCAGGTCGTCGGGCAGGGTTTGCAGCGCATTGCCCGAGAGGTTCAGCACCTCGAGCGTGTCGGCCAGTTCGAAGATCTCCCGCGGGAACTCGGTCAGCCCGCAGGAGACGAGGTCGAGCGCGCGGTGGCCCGCCAGTTCACCGCTGCGGAACTGGGCGAGTGTGTGCCCCTTCGCCACTGCTCAGGGAGCGCCGAAGCGGTAGACGCCCTGTGCATCGACCGTGCGCCTGAGCTGCCCCGCGAAGCGCAGCAGGTGCAGGTGCGCCACCGTCTCGCCCATCGCAAAGGTCACTTGATGGAAGTCGAGCGGGCGCTTGAACATGATCGGCATCGCCTCGGCCGCGGTGTGCGGGCGCTCCGTGCAGGCCGCCAGCATCTCGGCAAGCCGGTCGCGGTGGTGTTCCTGCAACTGCCCGACGCGGCGATGCACGCCGGTGAAAGGTTTGCCGTGCGAGGGCAGGCACAGCGTGTCTTCTGGCAAGGTGAGAAAACGCTCGATGCTGTCGAGGAACAGGCGCAACGGGTTGGCATCCGGCTCGCCCGAATGCACGCTCACGTTGGTCGAGATGCGCGGCAGCATCATGTCGCCGCCGATGAGCGCGTGCAGCTCGTCGCAATACAGCGCGATGTGCTCGGGCGCGTGGCCGTAGCCGCTGATGCACTGCCAGTCGCGGCCGCCGATGCGCACCGTGTCGCCGTCGAGCATGCGCACGAAGCTGTCGGGCACCTCCGGCACCATGTTGGCGTAGTAGTTGCTGCGGCCGCGGATCTTTGCGATGGCCTCGCGATCCGTCATGCCATGCGCGGCGAAGAAGTCGGCGGCGCCGTCGCCCCCGGCCAGGCTGTCGCTGGCGCCGGGGCTGGTGAGCGAGCGCGCCACGTGGTAGTCGGTGGAGCTGATCCACAGCGGCGCGTTCCAGCGCGCGCAGATCCAACTGGCCAGGCCGATGTGGTCGGGATGCATGTGCGTGACGATCACGCGCAGGATCGGTAGGCCCTCCAGCTGCGTCGCGAAGATGTCTTCCCATTGCTTGCGCGATGCGTCGTGCGCGATGCAGCAGTCGACGACGGTCCAGCCCTCGACGCCATCGATGGTGTCGCGCAGCAGCCAGAGGTTGATGTGGTCGAGCGCAAAGGGCAGCGCCATGCGGATCCAGCGCACGCCGGGCAGGACCTCGTGGGTGGTGCCGGGGGCCGGCAGAAGGTCGCCCAGGGGGTAATGGAGTTCGCGTTCGAGCAAGTTCATGTACGATTGACGTTTACGTAAACGTCATGGGTGAATCGCCCATTGTAGAGACAGCCGCCTGATCGCGCTGTCACGCCCGCAACGCCCCTCACTTCGACCGGATGGATCCGCAGACCTTCACCATCAGCGACCTTGCCAGGGAATTCGACCTGACCACGCGCGCCATCCGTTTCTACGAGGACATGGGCCTGCTCGCGCCCATGCGCAGCGGCCCGGGCGGCCGGCAGCGCGTCTACACCGCGCGCGACCGGGCGCGCCTCTTGCTGACCCTGCGTGCCAAGCGCCTGGGCCTGAGCCTGACCGAGGCGAAAGACATCCTCGACATGTACGACAGTCCGCGCGACACGGTGCTGCAACTCAAAAAATTCCTGGGCGTGCTGGGCGCGCACCGGGCACAGTTGGAGAGTCGGCACGCCGAGTTGCAGGCCAACCTCGACGAGGTGCGCGAGCAGGAGAAGAAGACGCGCGCCACCCTGGCCCGGGCGCTCAAGGCCAAGGCCGAATGAACCGGCCGCAAGAAATGTTCAATCCCGTTCATTAACGCTCATCGGACAATATCCGCCATGTCAGACAACCTCCCCGACCTTTTCGCGCACAACCGTCACTGGGCCGCCCAGGTGGAACGTGATCGCCCCGGCTTTTTCACCAGCCTCGTGAAGCAGCAGACGCCCAAGTACATGTGGATCGGCTGCTCCGACAGCCGCGTGCCGGCCAACCAGATCACCGGGCTGGAGCCCGGCGAGGTGTTCGTGCACCGCAATGTGGCCAACATCGTGGTGCACTCCGACCTGAACGCGCTGTCGGCGATCCAGTTCGCGGTCGAGCGCCTGAAGGTGCAGCACATCATGGTGGTCGGCCACTATGGATGCTCCGGCGTGCAGGCCGCCATGGAGGGCGCCCGCATCGGCATCGCCGACAACTGGATCCGGCATATCCAGGACGTGCGCGACCGCCATCGCGTGCTGCTGGAGTCCGTGCCGGCCGAGTCGCGCGCCGATGCGTTGTGCGAGCTCAACGTGGCCGAACAGGTGGTCAACGTGGCGGTCAGCACAGTCATGGTCGATGCCTGGAGCCGCGGCCAGAACGTGAGCATCCATGGCTGGGCCTTCGGCGTGCACGACGGCCTGCTGCAGGACCTGGGAATCACGGCCGACAACACCAAGCCGCTGGAGACGCAGTACAAGGCCGCGGTGCAGCGCATCCGCTACAAGTGGACCGGCAACGGGAATGGGAACGGCAACGGCAATGGGAACGGCAACGGCACACACAATCCGGAGGTCACCAAGGAGGCATAAGAACAAATGTTCCCGCAACGTCTGGATTCCCCGCTCGCGTACGACATCGCCAAGGCGCTGATCGACGGCTTCAACCGACATTACCGGCTGTTTCGCGCGGAGTCGTCACGGGCCAAGCATCGGTTCGAAACGGCGGACTGGCATGGCCAGCAACGCGCCCAGCGCGAGCGCATCGAGTTCTACGACCTGCGGGTGAACGAGGCCGTTGCCCGGCTGGAGAAGGAGTTCAAGGCGGGCGACCAGCCGATGGACGTGTGGCACCAGATCAAGCTGCACTTCATCGGCCTGCTCGTGAACCATCACCAGCCCGAACTGGCCGAGAGTTTCTTCAACTCGGTCACGACCAAGATCCTGCACCGCGCGTATTTCCAGAACGACTTCATCTTCGTGCGGCCCGCAATCAGCACCGAGTACATTGAGCCGCGCGGCGCGCCGCATTTCCGCGCCTACTACCCCACGCACGAGGGGCTGGCCGACACGGTCGAGCGGATCATCGAGGACTATGCGCTGCTGGGCACCTTTGCCAACAAGCGGCGCGACGCGGAGCGCGTGGCGGCCGCGATCCTCGGGCGCTTCCACCAGGTCAAGCTGCGTGCCAACTTCCAGCTGCAGGTGCTCTCGGGCCTGTTCTATCGCAACAAGGGGGCGTACCTGGTCGGCAAGATCATCAACGGCTTCGTCGAACTGCCTTTCGCGCTGCCGATCCTGCACGACCGCAAGGGCCATTTCTACGTCGACGCGGCGCTGTTCGGCGAAGACGACCTGCAGATGCTGTTCAGCTTTGCGCGCGCCTATTTCATGGTCGACATGGAAGTGCCATCGGCCTACGTGCAGTTCCTGCGATCGCTGATGCCGCGCAAGCCCCGCGCGGAGATCTACAACGCACTCGGGCTGGCCAAGCAGGGCAAGACGCTGTTCTACCGCGACTTCCTCTCGCACCTGAACTACTCGAGCGACAAGTTCCGCATCGCGCCCGGCATCAAGGGCATGGTGATGCTGGTGTTCGACCTGCCGTCGTTCCCGTACGTGTTCAAGGTGATCAAGGACTACTACCCGCCGCAGAAGGAAACCACGCGCGAGCAGATCAAGGGCAAGTACATGCTGGTGAAGCACCACGACCGCGTGGGTCGCATGGCCGACACGCTGGAGTACAGCGACGTTGGCTTCCCGCTGGACCGCTTCGAGCCCGACCTGATTGCGGAGATCGAGAAGTTCGCGCCGAGCCAGCTGGAAATCGGGGACCGCGACGCCAACGGGGAACTGGAAGTCGTCCTCAAGCACGTCTACATCGAGCGCCGGATGATCCCGCTCAACATCTACCTGCAGGAAGCCTTCGACCAGATCGCCTCGCCCGACAGCGCGACCATGGGCAAGCGGGCCCGGGACCAGCTGGAGCGTGCGGTGACCGAATACGGCAACGCCATCAAGGACATGGTGGCGGCCAATATCTTTCCGGGTGACATGCTGTGGAAAAACTTCGGTGTCACGCTCAACGGCAAGGTCGTTTTCTACGACTACGACGAGATCGAATACATCACCGACTGCAACTTCCGCAAGGTGCCCACGCCACGCAACGAGGAAGACGAGATGAGTGGCGAGGTCTGGTACAACGTCGGCCCGAAGGACGTGTTCCCCGAGACCTTCGGCCCGTTCCTGCTGGGCAACGATTCGGTGCGCAAGGCATTCATGGCGCACCATGCCGACTTGCTGGATGCCGCCTTCTGGCAAAGCCACAAGGAGCGCATCCAGGCGGGCCAGATGCTGGATGTTTTCCCTTATGACGAGGCGCAGCGATTCGAGCACGATGGCCACGCGCCGTATTTTTGAAATTCGAACACGAACAGCCGAACACGGATAGCCGAACGCAGAAGACGACCAATCGGAATTCCTTTTGCGACTTCTGCGAAACCTTTGCGACCGTGCGTTCGGCTGCGCCAATTTCCCAACCTTGAAAGAGACCGTCTATGTCTGAATCCATCGTTATCGTCGGCGCCGCGCGCACCCCCATGGGCGGCTTCCAGGGCGACTTTTCTTCATTGGCCGCGCACGACCTCGGCGGCGCGGCAATCAGGGCCGCCATCGAGCGCGCCGGCGTTGCGCCGGACTCGGTCGGCGAGGTGCTGTTCGGCAACTGCCTGATGGCGGGGCAGGGCCAGGCGCCGGCACGGCAGGCGGCCTACAAGGGCGGGCTGCCCGACGGCGCGGGGGCAGTCACGTTGAGCAAGATGTGCGGCTCGGCCATGAAGGCCGCGATGATGGCGCACGACATGCTGCTGGCCGGCACGCACGATGTGATGGTCGCGGGCGGCATGGAGAGCATGACCAATGCGCCCTACCTCATGCTCAAGGGCCGCGGCGGCTACCGCATGGGCCACGACCGGATCTTCGACCACATGATGCTTGACGGCCTCGAAGACGCGTACCAGCCGGGCCGCTCGATGGGCACTTTCGGCGAGGACTGCGCGGCCAAGTACAGCTTCACGCGCGAGCAGCAGGATGCGTTTGCCATCGCCAGCGTCGAGCGCGCGAAGAAGGCGACCGACACCGGGCTGTTCAAGGACGAGATCACGCCGGTCACGGTGAAGGGCCGCGGTGGCGACACGGTCGTCTCGATCGACGAAGGCCCTGGCAAGGTCAAGCTCGACAAGATCAAGACGCTGAAGCCCGCGTTCAAGAAAGACGGCGGCACCATCACGGCCGCATCCAGTTCCTCCATCAACGACGGCGCCGCCGCGCTGGTGATGATGACCGAGTCGCATGCGAAGAAGATCGGCGCGAAGCCGCTTGCACGCCTGGTCGGCCATGCCACGCACGCACAGCAGCCCGAATGGTTCTCGACCGCGCCGGTGGGCGCCGTGGGCAAGCTGTTCAAGAAGACCGGCTGGAGCGTGAAGGACGTGGACCTGTGGGAAGTCAACGAGGCCTTTGCCGTGGTGCCGATGGCGCTGATGCATGAGCTCAGCGTCTCGCACGACATCGTCAACGTGCATGGCGGCGCCTGCGCGCTGGGCCACCCGATCGGCGCCAGCGGCGCGCGCATCATGGTCACGCTGATCCATGCGCTGAAGTCGCGCGGCCTGAAGCGCGGCGTGGCCACGCTTTGCATCGGCGGCGGCGAAGGCACGGCCGTGGCGCTCGAAGTGCTTTGAGGCAGACTGCCGCCTGTGCGCAGGGGGCTTTGTGCAGACAACGATTCACGAGCGAGGAGATCCCGTGCGCCCGACCTTTTTCCGCACCACCCTGGCGATGGTGCTTGCCTCGGCCTTCCTGGCCCCGGCCACCCTTGCCCAACCCAAGCGCGACAACGCGCTGTTCGACGCCGCCACCGCCGAGCAGCCGGCCGTGCTCAAGACGCTGGAAAGACTCGTCAACATCGAAACCGGCACGGGCGACGCGGATGGCATCGCCGCCGCCGGCAGGTTTCTCGAAGAGGAACTCAAGGCCCTGGGCTTCACCGTCGCGCGGAGCAAGTCCGCGGGCCTCGTGGTCGGCGACAACATCGTCGGCAAGATCAAGGGCAAGGGCGGCAAGAACCTGCTGCTGATCTCGCACATGGACACCGTGTACCCCAAGGGCACGCTGGCCAAGGCGCCGTTCCGCATCGAGGGCAACAAGGCCTACGGCCCCGGCATCGCGGACGACAAGGGCGGCAATGCCGTCATCCTGCACACGCTCAAGCTGCTCAAGGCCTACGGCGTACGCGACTACGGCAGCATCACGGTGCTGTTCAACACCGACGAGGAAAAGGGCTCCTTCGGCTCGCGCGACCTCATCCAGGAAGAGGCGAAACAGGCCGACTACGTGCTCTCCTTCGAGCCCAGCCCGGCCGAAGCGGAGGTGTTCCCGAGCGGCACCTCGGGCATCGCCTACGTGCAAGCCAACGTCAAGGGCAAGGCCTCGCACGCCGGCGCCGCGCCCGAGCTTGGCGTGAACGCGGTGGTCGAGGCATCGGACCTGGTGCTGCGAACCATGGACCTGGACGACAAATCGAAGGGCCTGCGCTTCAACTGGACCATCATCAAGGGCGGTGGCCCGGCCAACAACATCATTCCCGAAAGCGCGACGGTGAACGCCGACGTGCGCTACGCGCGCAACGAAGATTTCGAAGCAGCGATGAAGACGCTGGAAGAGCGCGCGCAGAAGAAGAAGGTGCCGGGCGCCGAAGTCTCGATCGTCGTCACGCGCGGACGCCCCGCGTTCTACGGCGGCGAGGGTGGCCGGAAGCTCATCGACAAGGCCGTGGGTTTCTACAGGGAAGCCGGTGGCACGGTCGAGGTGGACGAGAAGATCACCGGCGGCGGCACCGACGCGTCCTATGCGTCGCTGTCCGGCAGGCCGGTGATCGAAAGCATGGGCCTGCCGGGCTTCGGCTATCACAGCGACAAGGCGGAATACGTGGTGGTCGATTCGATCCCGCGCCGGCTCTACATGGCTGCACGAATGATCATGGACCTGGGGCAAGGCAAGTAGGCATGATCGGCACGCTCTCCGAACTGCGCGCCTTGTATGCCGCACCGGGCGAACGGGCCGTGCGCAAGCAATTGGCGCAATTGGACGTGCATTGCAGGCGGTTCATCGAACTGTCGCCGTTCTGCGTGGTGGCGAGCGCGGGCACCTCGGACTGCCTGCTCGATGCGTCGCCACGCGGTGGCGCACCGGGCTTCGTCAAGGTGCCGGATGCTTCCACCCTGCTGCTGCCCGACAGCGGCGGCAACAACCGCCTCGACACGCTGGAGAACCTGCTGGCCGACCCGCGCATCGGCGTGATTTTCATGGTCCCGGGCGTTGACGAGACGCTGCGGGTCAACGGCACCGGGCGCCTGCGTGACGAACCTGCCTTCGTCGACCTGTTCGCGCAGGAACGCCAGCGGCCGAAGCTCGTGATCGAGGTGTGCGTGCAGGAGGCGTACCTGCATTGCGCCAAGGCCTTCATGCGCTCCGAGTTGTGGCAGCCGCGCACCTGGCCCGCGCGCGATGCATTGCCGACGATGGGCCAGATGATCCACGACCAGATGCGCGCCGATGCAGCGCCTGAATCCCAAGCCGAGATGCTCGCGCGCTACCGTGCGCAACTCGCCGACGAGCGCACGACTGCGCCCTGAACAACAACCTGGTTTCGGCACAGCTGCCGATTCCGGGTCTACCACGAGATACAACGCCATGCTGCTGACCCCCGACCAGGAAGCCATCCGCGACGCCGTCCGCGACTTTGCCCAAGCCGAGCTGTGGCCGCACGCGCCCACGTGGGACCGCGACCACAGCTTCCCCAAGGCCGTGCACCAGGGCCTGGCCGCGCTCGGCGCGTACGGCATCTGCGTGCCCGAGGAAGACGGCGGCGCCGGACTCGACTACCTCACGCTCGCGCTCGTGCTCGAGGAAATAGCCGCCGGCGATGGGGGCACCAGCACTGCCATCAGCGTCACCAACTGCCCGGTCAACGCCATCCTCATGCGCTACGGCAACGCGCAGCAGAAGAAGCAGTGGCTGCATCCGCTGGCGCAGGGCCAGATGCTCGGCGCCTTCTGCCTGACGGAACCGCAGGCCGGCAGCGACGCATCGTCCCTGCGCACCACGGCCAGGCGCGATGGCGATGGCTATGTGATCGACGGCGTCAAGCAGTTCATCACCAGCGGCAAGAACGGCCAGGTGGCCATCGTCATCGCCATGACCGACAAGGCCGCCGGCAAGAAGGGCATGAGCGCCTTCATCGTGCCCACCAACGCGCCCGGCTACAACGTGGCGCGGCTGGAGGACAAGCTCGGCCAGCACAGCAGCGACACGGCGCAGATCAATTTCGACGCTTGCCGCATTCCGTCGGAAAACCTGGTCGGCCAGGAGGGCGAGGGCTACAAGATCGCCCTGGGCGCGCTGGAAGGCGGGCGCATCGGCATCGCCGCGCAAAGCGTGGGCATGGCCCGTAGCGCCTTCGAGGTGGCGCTGGCCTATGCCAAGGAGCGGCAAGCTTTCGGCGGCGCCATCTTTGATCAGCAGGCGGTGGGCTTCCGGCTGGCCGAATGCGCGACTCAGCTGGAGGCGGCCCGGCAACTCATCTGGCATGCGGCCAGCCTGCGCGACGCCGGCCGGCCCTGCCTGAAGGAGGCCGCCATGGCCAAGCTGTTTGCCAGCGAGATGGCCGAGAAGGTGTGCAGCGCCGCGATCCAGACGCTGGGCGGCTATGGCTATGTCAACGACTTCCCGTTGGAGCGCATCTACCGCGACGTGCGGGTGTGCCAGATCTACGAGGGCACCTCGGACATCCAGAAGCTGTTGATCCAGCGCGCGCTGGCCTGACGCCGCCCGGGAACGACTGCGGAAAGTTCGGCTGAGGAGCGGGTCGGCTCGGCCTTGCGCGGGCCTGCTGGCTTGGCCCCTCGGTGGCCGACCGGCATGCAGAGTTCGACCAGCACCCCGTCCCGGCAACGGACATGGCGCCGCAAGCCCCTGGCGCCGGCAGCGACTGCCCTGGCATGGGCGGCCGGGACGTCGGCCGTGACGAATGATGATGTTCCCCTGAAAAGGACATGATAGGTATCCGCCACGTCGATGCCAACGCCGGTGGTCCTCTGCCGGCGACGGCGCCAGAATCGCTTCCTTTGACCGCGATCCATCCCAATGGCCGACCTTCCATGCCCTTGCGGCCTCGCCGATGCGCGCAAGCAGCCCTTGCCTTACGCCCAGTGCTGCGGCCGCTACCTCGACGACTTCGACGCCACGCCCGCGCCGGATGCCGAATCGCTGATGCGCTCGCGCTACACGGCCTTCGTGCGCGAGCGGGCCGACTACCTGCTGGCGACCTGGCACGCGAGCAGGCGGCCGTCGCGGGTGACTTTCGATGCGGGCGCGCGCTGGCTCGGCCTGGAGGTGCGGGCGCGGCGGCTGGTCGATGACGCGCATGCCGAGGTCGAGTTCGTGGCGCGCCAGCGCGATGCCTCCGGCCGCGCGAGCCGGCTGGTCGAGCACAGTCGCTTCGTGCGCGAGGGTGGGCGCTGGTTTTACGTCGATGGCGACCTGGGCTGAAGGGCTGGAGCACGGGTGGCCAAAAGAGCGGCCCCGGCGCGCCAGGCTTGCGTGATGCGCTATCAACTCAGGAGCAGGCCGCGCGATTGTCCGCAAGGCGGTGACAGACTGATTCCATCTGACGTATTTATCTCCGGGTGCGCGAGCGGCACACTCTGAGGCTCCGGTGATTCAGCCGCGTTGCGCGCTTGCCGGTCCACCCTTGCAGCAAGACTCGAAAGGCACATCACGATGTTCTCCACGGAAGGATCCTCCGGTATCCCGCTGCGGCAGCAACAGCAACAGGGGCTGCGGCATGGGCCGGCGGTGGCGGCAGCCTTGTGCCTGATCGGGTTCGCCGCCCTTGCGCAGGCGGAGGAATCGATCCGCGCGTTCTCCAACGCGATCGGCGACCAGCCGCCCGCACCCTGGCATTTCAGCGGCTTGCCGAACAAGGTGCCGACCAGGTTCGAAATAGTGCAGCAGGGCAGCCAGCGCGTGCTCAAGGTGGAATCCGACAAGTCCTACGGCACCTTGGTCCATCGCACGCTGGTTCCGCTGCAGCGCGATCCCACGTTGACCTGGCGCTGGCGCGTCGAGCAGTTCGTGCAGGGCACCGACCTCCATGCCAAATCCGGCGACGACAGCGCGGCCAAGCTCTGCCTGTTCTTCAACTTGCCGTCGGAAAGGCTATCGGTGACCGAGCGCGCCCAGTTGAAGCTGGCCCGCGCGCTGAGCGGGGAGGATGTGCCGACCGAGATCCTCTGCTACGTCTGGGACGCCAGGGAGCCCAAGGGCAGCCAGTTCGTGAATGCCTTTACCAACCGCATGCAGATGCTGGTGCTGCAGTCCGGCCCCACCACCGCGTCCGGCGGCTGGGTGAGCGAGAAGCGCAATGTGCTGGAGGACTACCGGCGCGCCTTCGGCCGCGAGGCGGGCACGACGGTGCCGGACGTGGCGGCGGTCGCGGTGGCGGCGGATTCGGACAACACGCAGGGCCACGGCCTGTCCTTCTTCTCCGACATCGACCTGCGCGCCAATGCGCCGGCGGAAATCGTCGGCGCCAAGTCGGCCCCGGCACCGGGCGCAGCCGAATAACCGCGGGCGAACCGCTTTTCCGTACCGAACCATGAACGATCTCCTCGCACTCCTCGCCAGCCAGGGCGCCGCCGTGGTGTTCCTCGCCACGCTCGCGGCTCGCCTGGGCGCGCCGGTGCCGGCGGTGCCGTTCCTGATCGTGGCGGGCGGGCTGTCGGTGGGCGGAGGGGTCTCCTTCGCGGCGGTGACGGCGGCCGCCGTGGTCGGCAACGTCCTGGGCGACGGTGCCTGGTTCCTGGCCGGGCGGCGCTGGGGCTACCGGGTGATGCGGCTGCTGTGCCGCATATCGCTCTCGGCGGACACCTGCGTGCAGCGCAGCGAATCGATCCTCGGCCGCTGGGGTGGGCTGTCGCTGGTTGCCGCCAAGTTCGTGCCGGGCGTGTCGGTGGTGGCGCCGCCGATGGCCGGCGCGCTGGGCATGTCGAATGCGCGTTTCCTGTCGTACGAGACGGCGGGGGCCTTGATCTGGACGCTGGGCTTCCTGCTGGTCGGCGTGGTCTTCCATGCGGCCATCAAGGACGTGCTGGCGGTGCTGTCGGAGATCGGCCTTGCCGCGGCTGCGATCTGCGGCGCGCTGCTGGGTCTGTTCATGGCATGGCGCTACCGCCTGCGCCGGGCCGCGCTGGCGGCGGACGGTATCGAGCACATCGCGGTCGATGTGCTGCGCGCGGCGCTGGCCGGCGCCAGTGCGCCGTCGGTGATCGACGTGCGCGGCGCAGCGGCTCGCGCGCTGGACACGCGGACCATACCGGGCGCGGTCGGCATCGAACTCAAGCACTTGCCGCAACGGCTCGGGCCCCTGGCGGACGGGCGCGAACTGGTGGTGTTCTGCGA
>NZ_JAATOM010000016.1 GCF_019207085.1 Variovorax sp. dw_308
TTGCAGGTCATATCCGCACAGGAGGAAGATAGCATTGCGCAATGAAAAAGATCGTTGCCTTTGGCATCCCAATCGTTGGCTCCCTGATCGTCGCAGTGCCAGCCTATTTCCCCGTTGTTGCCCAGTGACCTGAGCGCATGAACTTCTCGATAAATCGATCCAACCGTACTGCGCTCTGCGTCCTGCTTGGCTTCTTCCTGTTTCATGTCATCGGCGTCATGAGCTACTTGCTCCGCGACGGGCGATTGTCGATGGTGCCGATCTATGACGATGTGGTGTATCTGATCGATGGTCTGAGTCGATTGGCCGTGTTGGATCGACAGGGCATCGTGAGGTGCCTCTTCGACTATGTCTATGCACACCCGCCACACGCACCGCTGGTTGCGTTGACCAGCTTGCTCGGTCTGCTCTTGAGTGCTGGTGCACCTTGGGGCCCGTATATGCTGAGCGCTGGTTGGATAGTCCTTGTTCTGCTGCTTGGCTGGGTTGCGCTGCGCCATGCGAATCAGTGGACGCGGATTGGCATCTTGGTGGCTGCGTTGGCCATGCCGATGTTTGGCTTCGTGCTCACTGAGTTCCGCCCCGATCCCGTATGGGGCTTGCTGGTCGGATTTGCCGTCATAGTGTCGGCCAGCGCTGATGTGATCTGGGCGCGCCCTGCCAAGCTTGTCGCTCTGGGACTGCTATTTGGTACGGCAATTGTCTCCAAGCCGACAGCCACACTGGCTTCCATGATGGTGCTCGCAGTTGCGTGGATCGCGCAGATCGGTGTGTCTCTTTTGACTATGCAAGCATGGAACATCGGCCGCGCTGCTCGCGCGAGCGGATGGGTGACGCTGGGTGCCGCGTGCATCGTCGTCCCATATCTGGCGATAAACGGCGCGGCGATCCTAGGCTACATCCGTGAAGTCATGGGCAGCGAAAGCATGTGGAGGACACAGGCATCGGCGTTGGGTCATTTGACTTACTACCTGAATCGCGCCACCGGGACGCTGGTGCTTGGTTGGGCTTGGTACGCCGCCCTTCCCCTTTTTGCAATCTGCGCCGCGGTCATTGTTCGGTTTAGGGACAGTCGGGCACTCCCTGCCTTCGCCGCCGTCATGGCTGCTGCGGTCACCGCTTACCTCATTGCGACGTTAAGCCCCGTCAAGTCGCTCATGATCGGGAGCATCCTGTATGGAACGGTCGTTGCCGCTGTTGTATGGAGCTTGGGCTATTTGACAACGCGCATCCCTTTCCGCGGACGTGTGGTCCTAGTCTTCGGAGCCGTGGTGTTTGCAACTCAGTGGGTTCCGCGGACAGGCCAAGTCCATCGAGAAGATCCATTGATGTTGGCGGCGGACACAGCCAATCGGGCGGTCCTGCCGGCATTGACCGACATCTTGCGTGCCACTCCCAACGCTGTCGTTCTCGTAACCGTGCCGGGCCCGACCTATGCTGGAACGCTCGACTTCCTGTCAAGGCAGCAAGGGCTTGTTCGGACGTTCATGTCCGGATACACCTCGGATTCTTGGGAGCGCGTGCAGCAAAACGCATCTTCTGCCGACGTGATCGTTCTTAGCGAAGTCGGAATGGTCGGGCAGTCCTTGGGGTATTCATTCCCCAGCTTGAAGTATCAAACTCGCCTGCTTGACGAACTACGCACGGGTGGAGACTTCACGGGACGCCCTGCCTTCACTGACGCGAAGAATCGGTCGGTCTGGCTTTTTGTGCGCAACAGAAAATAGCGCAGCAAGTCCGGCGCCGGTCGCTTGACAAAAGCAAACCACGAAAAGCCAAAATCACGCATTACAACGCGGCGCAGCCGCGCGAAAACAGATCAGCGATGCAATTTTTCAATCTCAGAATAAATAGAACATCGCTTCTATGGACCATCGCCGTGGCGCTTTCAGCGCTCATCGTTGGCACATTGACGGCGGGAGGTGCACGATTCAATCTCCGCGAGCCGCTGAGCTACGCTGGCGATTCGATCTTCTATCTGATGACAACCCAACGCCTTGGCGAGCACACCGGTTACCTGATCAACTCGCGACAGGGGTTTCCGCTCGGATCTCAACTCTTCGATTTCGTAGGCTCGGACTGGGGCAATATGCTCGTCCTTGCAGCCCTCCAGAAGCTCTCGGAATCTGCGGCGTGGGCGAACAACGTGTACTTTCTGGCGGGGTTCCCACTAAATGCTCTGGCGGCGTTTTGGTGTTTGAAAAAACTCGGCGTCTCAGACTCAACCAGCTCGGTTTTCTCGCTCCTCTTCGCGATTATCCCATTCCACTTTCTCCGGATCTCGCACCTCTATTTCACTTGGTACTTTGTGATACCTGTCTATGTTTGGTTTGCCGTAGAGCTATACAGAGGGGCTGAGATGTTTGCCAACCGCGGGCCGTTGAAGGCAGCGGTGCTGGCGGTGCTCGCATGCTTCGGTGTTTACTATGCATTGTTCGGTTGCATGGTGCTTTTCATGGGCGCAGTGCTCGGACGGCTCAGACATCAATCCGCGAAGCCCCTCTTTGCGGGAATTTTCGCCGTGGCAATCGTGGGGGCAGGAGTTACGGCGAACATCCTGCCGAACATGTACTTGATTCAGCAGCTTGGTAAGAACAGCGAGTTGGCGCGCAGGATGCCAGCGGGGTCGGAAGTCTATGGTCTGAAGATTACTCAATTGATGCTGCCGAGACCAGATCATCGCCTGGAGCGACTCGCCGCCATCGCCGCGGACTACGGGCAGCAGTTTCCCAATGTGAATGAGAACGTGCATTCGGCGCTGGGATTCGTAGGCGTCATCGGCTTCTTTCTATTGCTCGCAAGCGCGATCGTCTACTCACCTCGCGTTCAAGAACAGAGGCGCAGCTTGCTCTTCATGCTAGGTGCCACAACGTTGCTTCTGGTTCTCACTTCTACCACTGGTGGGTTCTCCGCTTTGTTTTCCCTGCTGGTGACTCCGCTGATACGAGGATGGAACAGGGTCAGTATTGTTGTAGCCTTTCTGTCGCTCGCAGGCTTAGCTATTGCGGTCGATGGTGCGCGCCATCGATTCGCCTCCACCCGTAGGGCCGCCGCCTTCGCATCGCTAGGCCTCGCGGCCATTGCAATCTTCGGCATCTGGGACCAGACGTCGAGCGCCGACCGGACTCCCGTGAGAATGGCGCAGGCCGAATATCGCAACGACTCGCTGTTTTACCGCGCACTTGAAGCCTCGCTATCCGAGGGCGCGGCGGTCTATCAGTTGCCATTCATGCGTTTCCCAGAGTCCCCCATGAAAGGAAGGCTGAGCTCGTATGACCTATCTAAGGGGTTTCTGCATTCCCGCTCGCTCAAATGGAGCTACGGAGTCGCTGTGGGCCGATTAGGCGCGGACTTCATGGATAACCTTTCGAATCAGCCGATCGCCACACAACTCGAGGTGGCGCACTTCCTTGGGTTTTCCGGGTTATTAATAGACCGGCGAGGCTACGCCGACAACGGCCAAGCAATTGATGCAGAGGTATCCGAGTTTCTGGGCAGTGTTTCGCCGATCGAAGATCAGGGCAAGGATCTGGCCTTCTATTCGCTCCAAGCCCTTCCCGAGGCCGATTCGCTGGAGCACTTGTCGCCCGCTGCGAAGGCATGGCTCGATCGCTGGAAGTTATCCAAGAGCGGAAGCATGCTGGTCACCAGATCTCCCTTTGACATCGATTTCGAGTCACCAACAATGCTAGGCAGTCAAGTGCAAGCGGCGTCCGGACTATCGGGACCTGAGGAATGGGGAACGTGGACAGACGGCAAGACCGTGAAGCTGCGACTCAAGAAGCCTCTTCCTCGTCGCTTCACCCTGGAACTCGTGACGAACGCCTTTGGGCCGAACGTTGGACGTGAGATCAGCGTGCGCGTCGGCTCTCAAGTCAAGACCTTCGTGGGAACGACCGAGATGACGAGAGTCCGAATTCCTTTTGATCTTTCCGACACGGCTGACCTGATCGAACTGACGGTGCCAGCGCCGACTAGACCAAGGGACGTCAGCAAAAGCAACGACTATAGAAGTCTCGGACTGGGCCTACGATCCCTTTCCATCGTCGAGTAGTTGGTGCTGAAGGCAAAAAGCGCCCCTAGCGTCCTGTCGCAAAAATACGTTTCGCGATTCGCTCGACCTCCACAGTATTGATCAGCGGTGGCCACCCATTTGAAGGGGTCTTGTCCCCGTTGTGGCGTTGCCCTGCCCCCTCAACAGATGAAATCACGAGAAGGCCTGTCCCTGCGACTGAAGCGGCCTCGGCGCAACAAGGCCGCCAAGCTTCGCCAGCCAAAACAACTGACCCACGCCATGAACGAGATCTGGAGCATGGACTTTGTGGCCGACAACCTGTTTGACGGCAGGAAGCTGCGCATGTTGACCGTGGTCGATCTGTTCACGCGCGAGTGCCTGGCCATCGATGTCGGTCAAAGCCTCAAAGGAGAAGACGTCGTTCGCACGTTGAATGACATCGCTGGGCGTCGCGGGCTGCCCCAGACGATCAAGACTGACAACGGCAGCGAGTTCATTTCAAAGGTGATGGACAAATGGGCATACGAACGCGGCATCGAGCTGGACTTCAGCCGGCCAGGCAAGCCGACCGACAACGCAGCGGTGGAGAGCTTCAACGGCCGGCTGCGCCAGGAATGCCTGAACGCGAACTGGTTCTTGTCATTGACTGACGCCAGGGACAAGATCGCAGCTTGGCGCGAGGACTACAACGAGAGTCGCCCCCACTCCGCGCTGGACTGGGCCACGCCAGCCGAATTCGCCCGCCGTTGCTGCCTGCAGGCAGCAACGGCGATGTCAAAGGAGCCGGAAGTCTCTACTTCTGAACGGTCCTAATTCGGGTACAGGGTCAGGCGGCTGCTGGACACTCTGCGCGCGCGACCCGACTTTAAGGGGCAGCCACTGTATACCGACAAAAATCAGCGCTCTGTCTAACTGTTCGTGCACAACGGGAAATAGCGCGGTGAGCCAAGCGGCAGCGTTCGCTCCGTCATCCGAAGATCGCCTTGGCTGCCGCAGGCACCGTCTCAGCCAGTAGGCCATTCGACTGCGCTGGAAAAGACGCAGTTCATGTAGTGCCCCTCTACTTCAAAACTTTCTATTGAAAGGCCGGCTAGCCGCGCGAGGAGTTGCCTAGATCGGCCCAGAAAGAAAAAGAGGTGGAACCGCGTGTACTCATAGAGATATTCGTAGCAGGGCGTCGCGTGCGCCATCAGGGCGCCGGGTTTCAGGTATCGCTTCATGTCGACGAGCGCCTCTACGGGATAGCGAAAGTGCTCGAGCACATTGTTGGAGTACAGGCCATCGAATGGGCGCGCAGCGAGTTCGGCTTCGCTCGTGATTAGCCAATCGGCCTTTGAGGCAGCTGAACTGTGCGGCTCATACGCGTATACATCCCAGCCCTCTGCCCTGAGAACTTGTACGCTTTTCGACCAAGCTCCAGCTCCGAAGTTGACATACCGGCCATCTTTACGGGGCGCTAGTGAATGAAAAGCCAAGACTTCCGCAGCAGTTGAGTCACCCTCCTCGTACACCATGTAGTGCCACTCGTATTCCTGCGATAATTCTTTCGCATTAAGCGCGAACATCTTGTCGGCCCCAAAGATGACATCACATTTCGGACATTGGTGTCGCTTGAGCACTCCTCCACCAAAGCTGCATTGGCTGATGAACAATTTGAACAGTGTCTCTTGTGCGCGACAATTGCATAGCGGACAGGTTCTCTCCGACGGAGGTGTTGCTACAAGGCGTTCCAGAGCATCAACGGTGCTCCATTTGGATGCGATCTGGTGCTGGATAAGCAATCGCTTGGTTTGCGCAAGCTCGGCCTGCAACCGGTCGGCAGATCGCCCTTGAAGCGCCAACACGGAAGAGTGCATTTCGGCCAGGGTGGCCTCTAGGCCCGACCCTTGCGATTTGGCAGCGACCAGCGCTTCGTTCAGGGCCTGAATCTGTGAATTTGCATCAGCGAGTTGCGCGCGTGTTCGGTCGAGAGTGGTACGGCGCGTGAAAGCGACATCTGCTGGAGCGAGCGCTCCATTGAGGATCCGTGCTATTCCGCCCAAAGTGTGCTCCTTTAGGATTAGGTCAGGTCAAAAGTAACTGTGCGTCGCGCGTCCCCGCACCATGACATTGGATAACCATGCGGGCCGCCGCGACTTTGCCACAGAAAGGACGGCCAGCACCCCGGAGGCATGCCAGCTTCGCATCAAGCCGATCTACAGGGGCGCCCGGTTGAAGCGGCCCACGGACCGCAAGGCGCTACTGCGACTCAATCACGAACAAGTCCGCAAGGGCATCTAGGCGAGCGCTCCCTGATTGCAAATTAACGAAATACGCATGAAAACCGTCGACGCACCATATGAAATGCGACCCGCCCGCTCAGCGAAGATGGCTCGCTTCGGAAGGGAGTATTTCAGCGGCCTGCTACGACCCTACAAATACGTAGTACTTGTTCAAGACAAACGACAACGAGAAGTACACGACACCTGCCAACACCTGTGCCAGTCCTTCGTGAACACCGTGGCGAATCAGTAGAACGAGCGTGAGAAAATTGGCTAGGTATGCCAGCAGGAATATCGCAACAAACCGAACAATCTCCCGCCGTGGCGGCGCGGCACTGCGAAATGTGAAACTGCGGTTCAGCGAATAAGAAATGATCAATCCTACCGCGTATCCGATCACATTACTTGTCGCTGGGCCGAGGCCGGCCAAGTACATGCACGCGAAAATCACCGCGTATCCGAGGGCTGTATTGACCACCCCTACCACGGCGAACTTGAGCAACTGCCTCATCGGTAATGGCCAGCACCGACCCAATACTGGCCTCCAAGTGGGAGCCAGCCAAGAAACCTTTCGATCGGAAGGAACCACGAAAGTCGCGGCGGAACAAAAAGGCAATATGTCTGGCGCTGCGTTTGCAGGCCAGCGCCACGAAACAGGGAGCGCAGTTCGCTCGGTTTGAGCAAGATTGCGTCCGCGTCAAAGGGGCACGTGTTTACGATGCGGCGCGTTATGGGATTGAACGGGTTGTGTTCAAAGATGTTGATTGATCCACCCGTTGATAGCCGACGCGCGAGGGTCTCCATCACGCTTGGCCGTTCGGCCGGTGGAATGTGGTGAAAAACGCTGGCGACAAAAATGAGATCAAAACGGCCAAGGTCAAGATCCGTACGCTCGACCTCGAAACGTACTTCGGGATTGTTTTCGGATGCGATCCGCAAGCTTGCTGCCGAAAGGTCGCTACCTACGATTTCGGCATCGGGGAACGCCTTTTGGAGATGTCCAATATTGCGGCCGGTGCCGCAGCCATACTCGAGCACGCGGGCAACAGGATCGCGAATCGCATCGCGAATCAGATCGATCTTGTACCGCGCGAAGTATTCGGAATCTTCGGCATAGAGCTTCGTGCTCTCACGTAGCAAGTCGTCGTAGCTCGCTGAGTAGTCGTCGAAGTCGACCTTGTCAGATGCCGACGACACACCCAGGGTCGAGGGCGAGGCAGTGGCGGGCTTGTTCGCCGGAGTTTCGCTACCAGACACGCCAAGGCGCCTTTCCACCATGCCAGAGGGCTTCGAGTTCCCGCTTGTCGCGCAGGGTGTCGCAGGGCTGCCAAAAGCCAGTGTGCTGAAAGGCGGCAAGTTGGCCGTCCCGCGCGAGGTTCATCAGAGGTGCGCGCTCCCAGGACGTCTTGTCATCGGCGACGTAGTCGATTGCGGGAGGCTCGAGGACGAAGAAGCCCCCGTTTATCCAACCGATCTCGTCGCTAGGCTTTTCCTCGAAGCTGGATACGTCCTGCTCCGCATTCAGGTTGAGTACCCCGAAGCGTCCGGGAGGTTGGACGGCGAGCACCGTCGCAAGCCTGCCGCGTCGACGATGATACTCGATCTCGCTGCCGATGTCGACATCGGACAACCCGTCGCCGTAAGTCAGGCAAAACGTTTCATCGTCGAGATGCTTTGCGGCCCGCTTGAGACGCCCGCCGGTCATGGTCTCGGCTCCCGTATCCACCAGCGTGATACGCCAGTCCTCCGAATGAGTGTTGAGGATGTGGTGATCGCCAGTACTGAGGTCGATGCGCACGTCTGACATGTGCCGGTAGTAGTTGAAGAAAAACTCCTTGATCACATAGCCCTTGTAGCCGAGGCAAATCACGAAATCGTTGATTCCGTGGTGGGCGTAGATCTTCATGATGTGCCATAGGAGCGGACGCCCGCCAATCTCGACCATCGGCTTGGGTTTCGTGTCGGACTCTTCGGCGATGCGCGTACCAAGCCCACCGGCAAGAATTACTGCCTTCATGTGCTTCTCTTCTCCTAAAGCTTGAGATCATCCGGTCGCATGTTAAGACTACGCTCGACGATGGCGATCGGGTCAGATCTGAGAACTCGATGGATACGGAGGATGTACTCGCCAATGACGCCCAGCAGGAAGGCATTGAGCCCGATGCCGAAAAGAATCAGCAACTGAATGCTCACGAAGCCTGGAGGCAGGTCCGGTCGCACCAGCCGCAGGATTACGTAGTACAGCGCGCCGATCAGACTTGCCAGCAAAATGACGATACCTAGAAAGGACGCCATGCGCAGCGGCGCCGTCGAGTGGTTGAACACCGCGGTCAACCCGAGGTGCATCAGCCGCATCACATTGAACTTGCTCTCGCCGATCGTCCGGGCATCGCGGTCGTAGGGGATGCCGGTCTGGTTGAAGCCGAGCCCGGCAATCATTCCGCGCAGGTACGGGTTGGTCGTACGGAACCGGGCGATGGCCTCGATCACGACGCGATCAACCAGCCGAAAGTCGCCGACGTCGCGTGGAATGGGGTGCTCGCTGACCTTGTCGATTGCCCAGTAGCCGCACTTGCGGAGCAGGTAGAGCAGCCGCCCTTCGGGCCGCTTGCGCCGGATGCCGTAGACCACGTGAAAGCCCTGCTGCCACAGTGCGAAGAACTGCTCCAGCATCTCCGGCGGGTCCTGCAGGTCGGCATCGATCTGCATGACCGCATCGCCTCTCGCATGCAGGTAGTTGGCGAGAATCGAACTCTGGAATCCGAAATTGCGCGAGAACCGCATCGCCCGCACGCGCGGATCGGCAGCGGCGAGTCTGGTCAGAATGGGCCACGTCTCGTCCTCCGAATGGTTGTCGGTGAAGACGAATTCCAGATCGCAACGGTCAGCCATGCGATCAGCCAACGCGGAAAGGCGCATGTAAAGGGCGTCGATGTTGCCGGCCTCGTTGAGGACCGGAATGGCGATCGAGATCAGCGGTCGGCGCGCGGGCGCCAGCGTCGGAGCGTCGTTCATTCTTTCTTCGGTAGGCCGGCCAACACGGCTTGCACATAGGAGGACACACCCTGCAGGGCCGGACGAAAGTGGATGTGACCGAGCGTGGGCGGCCGCTCCAGTACGGTGGCGTAGTTGTCGTCAGGCGGCTCGGGGCGAGCGCCTATATGCAGCAGATTGGGACGCTGCACCGAAGTGAAGACGTGCGACGCCAGCTCGCGCAACGTGCAGGGCGCTCCATGACTCAATGCCATGACACCGGCCGCACGGATTTCGAGCAAAGCATGAATCGCGTCAACATCGTCATGGACGTGATGGTATTCGCGTAGCTGGCGGCCCGGCGACATCTCGAACGGGCGCCCGTTGCGCAGCGCGTTGCAGAGCTGGCCAAGAAACATGAAGGGCACAGGCTCACCGACGCCATAGAGCGTATGCAACTGCAAGTGCATCACTGGATCACCTGCGGCGGCGCGCTCCGCCACGAGTCGACCCAGTTCAGCCTTGGAGGAGATGTAGGCGTTGGAATGCTCGCGCAGCCGTTCCATCACTGTCCCGAAGGTAACCACACGCAGACCTGCTGCGCAGGCCCCTTCGATGATTCGAGCCGGCAGCTCGACGTTTATGCGCTGATGCTCGCTACGCGGCAACGCAGGATCGAGCAGGCCCGCCACGACCAAGACCACCGAGCCCGGAGGCGCGGCCTCAAAAAATCTCGCGACCGCCGCACTTGCATCGACTTTCCACCAATCCTCGTAGATCGAGCGATCCAGTGGGACGATCTCTCCGGTGGATCTGGAATCGCGGATCGCGCGTCCGAGTCGACCGCGCGCGCCGATGACGTACATCATGCGGCGATGTCCTTGCGCCAAGCGTCAATTTGCCCGAGCGTGAACGCCCTTGCCGTCTCGGGAGCGGCGTAGTAGTTCCGGTACCAAGCCGCCGTCTCTCGAATCACGCGCTGCGTGTCCCAGGCAGGTTGCCAGCCCAGTTGGTTGCGCGCCAGCGAGCTGTCGAGAGCAAGCGCACCGGCCTCAGGAAACGGGTTGTCCATGAACTCGAACTGCGGCCGCTGCCACTCGTTGCTCAAGAGCTCGAGAACCTCGCGAACCGAGTAATGCCTGAGCTCCTGCGGCCCGAGATTCCAAGCGCGCGCAAAATCCTGCGGCCGCGGGCTCAGCAGTTGCGCCATGAGAAGCAGATAGCCGTGCACCAGCGCCAACACGTGCTGCCATGGTCGGGTAGCGCCCGGATAGCGCAGCGCGAGTTGCGTGCCGCTGACCACACTGCGGACGAAGTCGGGAATGAGTCGATCTTCCGACCAGTCTCCACCACCGACGATGTTGCCGCCCCGCGCCGTCGCAATGGCTGGTCCTTTCCCCTCGGTGAAAGGGTAGGAAGCGGCGTAGCTCTGGATCACCATTTCGGCTGCCGCTTTCGAGGCGCTGTAGGGATCCTTGCCTCCGAGCGGATCGTTCTCGCGATAGGGCCACGGCCATTCCTTGTTGCGGTACACCTTGTCGGTGGTCACGCACACCACACCACGGACGCTGGCTGTGCTGCGCGCTGCTTCAAGCACATGTGCCGTGCCCTGGGCATTGACCTGGAAGGTCCATAGCGGCTCGCGGTACGAACGACGCACGAGGGGCTGGGCCGCCAGATGCAGCACGAGGTCCGGTTCGAACTTGCGCATCGCGTCGAACAGGGATTCGTAGTGGCAGATGTCGCCGAGCGTGCTGGCATGCATCTCATCCGCTATGCGTGCGGCGGCGAAGAGAGACGGCGTAGTGTCGGCAGGCAGTGAGAAGCCCGCAACTGTGGCGCCTATAGAACGCAGCCAAAGGCATGTCCATCCACCTGTGAATCCGGTGTGGCCAGTGACAAAGACCTTGCGGCCCTCGAGCGCTTCTTCAAAGTCCTTCCTCTGAGTCATCCGAACAACTCCGCCTCCTCAAGCATCAGCGCCTTCAGATCCTTTGCCGATAGCTGGGGCTTCATGCCAATCTCGGGCCAGCGGATGCGAAGTGCTGGATCGTCCCACCGAATTGCCCGTTCGTATTCAGGGGCATAGTAGTCCGTCGTCTTATAGAGGAAGTCGGCGGACTCGCTCATCACGACGAAGCCATGCGCAAATCCCTCGGGCACCCACAATTGCTTGTGGTTTTCTTGGGAGAGCTCCACCCCAACCCATTTCCCAACCGTCTGCGACGACCTCCGAATATCCACCGCCACATCAAACACCGCCCCACCCGTCACCCGCACTAGCTTCCCCTGCGGCTGCTGAATCTGATAGTGCAAGCCCCGCAACACCCCTTTCGCCGAGCGCGAATGGTTGTCTTGCACGAACTCGACGTGCCGACCCACCGCTTCATCAAAGACCCTTTGATTGAAGCTCTCCATGAAGAAGCCTCGCTCGTCGCCGAAGACCTTCGGCTCGATGATCAGCACCTCGGGTATGGTGGTGGGCGTAATCTTCACGAGTACAGCTCTTCGTTCAGCAGGCGCGTCAGGTACTTGCCGTACTCGTTCTTCTGCAACGGCACGGCCAGCTTGGCAAGCTGATCATCGTCGATGAACCCACTGCGCCAGGCGATCTCTTCCGGGCACGCAATCTTCAGCCCCTGCCGATGCTCCAGCGTGGCGATGAACTGTCCCGCTTCCAGCAGGCTTTCGTGCGTGCCGGTATCCAGCCAGGCGTAGCCCCGCTTCATGATCTGCACGCTCAGCTGGCCCGCGTCCAGATAAGCCTGATTTACGGCCGTGATCTCCAACTCGCCTCGCGCGCTGGGCTTCACGGCCTTTGCAATGTCCACGACCTGGTTGTCATAGAAGTAAAGGCCGGTCACCGCGTAGCTGCTCTTGGGCTGGCTCGGCTTCTCCTCGATGCTGCTTGCCTTGCCGTCGGCATCGAAAGCCACTACGCCATAGCGCTCGGGGTCGTGCACATGGTAGGCAAAGACAGTGGCGCCGTCCTGGTTGGCATTGGCATCGTCCAGCAGGTGGGCGAAGTCATGTCCATAGAACAGGTTGTCGCCTAGCACCAACGCGCTCGGCGAATTGCCGATGAACTGGTCGCCGATGATGAACGCCTGGGCCAGGCCGTCGGGGCTGGGCTGCACCGCGTACTGCAGGTTGATGCCCCACTGGCTGCCGTCGCCCAGCAGTTGCTGGAAGCGCGGCGTGTCCTGCGGCGTGCTGATGACCAGGATGTCGCGCATGCCGCTCAGCATCAGCGTGCTCAGCGGGTAGTAGATCATCGGCTTGTCGTACACCGGCAGCAATTGCTTGCTGACGGCCAAGGTGGCCGGGTGCAGACGCGTGCCGGAGCCGCCGGCCAGGATGATGCCCTTGCGTCGTGGTTGTGAAGTCATGGGTGGAATCGATTCCTTTTTGTCAGAGCGTCTCTTGCAGCATTCTCGCCACGCCAGCCTGCCAGTTTGGCAAGCGGATCCCAAATGTGTCTTGAATCTTGGTGGTGTCCAGCCGGGAATTGTGCGGCCGCGTCGCCGGTGTGGGAAAGGCGCTGGTCGGCACGCGGTCGACCGCCTCGGGCGATGCCTTCAACTCGACGCCCGCGGCCAAGGCCTGCGCCAGCACGAAGCGCGCATAACCGTTCCAGGTCGTCTCGCCGCCGGCCACAACGTGATAGAGGCCGGCCTTGGACGCGTCGCGCAGGGTGTCGCGGATGGCGTGTGCGGTGACGTCGGCCAGCAGTTCCGCCCCGGTCGGCGCGCCGACCTGGTCGTCGATGACGGTGAGGCGCTCTCGCTCCTTCGCGAGCCGCAGCATGGTCTTGGCGAAGTTGCCGCCGCGCGCGGCATAGACCCAGCTCGTGCGGAAGATCAGGTGCCGGCCGCAGTGCCGGGCGACGAGTTGCTCGCCTTCGAGCTTGGTCTTACCGTAGACGCTCAGCGGACCGGTGGCGTTGTCCTCGCGCCATGGCGCCGTGCCGCTGCCGTCGAAGACGTAGTCGGTGGAGAAGTGGACCATCAGCGCGCCGACCTGCACGGCCGCTTCGGCCAGCACGCCAGGCGAGGTCGCGTTGAGCTTGCGCGCAAGCTCGGGCTCGCTCTCGGCCCTGTCGACCGCCGTGTGCGCGGCGGCATTGACGATGACGTCGGGGCGCACCGCGCGCACCGTCTCGGCGAGTTCGTCGGGGCGGCTGAAGTCGGCGTGAAATCCGGTACTGCCGGTGCCCAGGGCCACCAGTTCACCCAGGGGCGCGAGGCTGCGTTGCAACTCCCAGCCCACCTGCCCGCCCTTGCCCAGCAGCAACACCTTCATGCCGATGCCTTGGTGTCGTACTGCTTCTGCACCCATTCGCGGTAGGCGCCGCTTTGCACGTTGCGCACCCATTCGCCATTGGCCAGGTACCACTCGACGGTCTTGCGGATGCCGGTGTCGAAAGTCTCTGCGGGCTTCCATCCGAGTTCGCGTTCGAGCTTGCGTGCGTCGATGGCGTAGCGGCGATCGTGGCCGGGACGGTCGGTCACGTAGCTGATCTGCGCAGCATAGGGCTTGCTGTCCGCGCGCGGCTGCAACTCGTCCAGCAGCGCGCAAACGGTGTTGACGATCTCGATGTTGGGCTTCTCGTTCCAGCCGCCGACGTTGTAGGTCTCGCCCAGCCGGCCCGCTTCGAGTACGCGGCGGATGGCGCTGCAATGATCCTTGACGTAGAGCCAGTCGCGCACCTGCATGCCGTCGCCATACACCGGCAGCGGCTTGCCGGCGAGCGCGTTCACGATCATCAGCGGGATGAGCTTTTCCGGGAAGTGGAAGGGGCCGTAGTTGTTGGAGCAGTTGGTGGTGACCACCGGCAGCTTGTAGGTGTGATGCCAGGCGCGCACCAGGTGGTCGCTCGCAGCCTTGCTGGCGGAGTAGGGGCTGTTGGGCTCGTACTTGTTGTCTTCGGTGAAGGCGGGGTCGGTGGCCGAGAGGGAGCCGTAGACCTCGTCGGTGGACACGTGGAGGAAGCGGAAGGCCGCCTGCTGCTCCGCCGGCAATGCCGACCAGTACCCGCGCACCGACTCAAGCAGGCGGAAGGTCCCGAGCACGTTGGTCTGCACGAAATCTTCCGGGCCGTGGATCGAGCGGTCCACATGGGACTCGGCCGCGAAGTTCACGACCGCGCGCGGCTTGTGTTCGGCCAGCAGCCGGTCGACCAGGGCGCTGTCGCCGATGTCGCCCTGCACGAACACGTGCCGCGGATTGCCTGCGAGTGAGGCGAGCGTCTCGGGATTGCCGGCATAGGTCAGCTTGTCCAGATTGACGACGGGTTCGTCGCCCTGCCCGACCCAGTCGAGAACGAAATTGGCGCCGATGAAGCCGGCGCCGCCGGTAACCAGAATCATGTGATCCCCTGGGTGCAAGAAATTGAAAGCGGCCGTCTCCCGGCCGTCGAGCAGGGGATTATCCCTGCCCTTCATGCGCTTCCTCGCGGCACATCGCCGCCGGTTCATGCGTTCGAGAACACAATGTTTCGCGTTCCCCTGAGCCCGATCGGCCGGCAGGAAACGCCCCTGGACAACGACTGCACAAGCACAATCGACCACCACTTGCGCAAGCTGCATGCGTACGATGGCTTGGCCTCGCGCTGGCGGCCCGGAACTCATTGAGTATTGCAACAACCGCCCCTGAAGGAAATTGGACAAATGGCGACCCCCAAAGACGACGACAAGGCAGCCGACCGTATCAAGGAATCCGCCCAGCAGATCTGGCTGGCTGGCCTGGGCGCCTTTGCCAAGGCCCAGCAGGAAGGCGCCAAGGCGTTCGAGGCGCTGGTGAAGGACGGCACCGGCCTGCAGAAGAAGACGCAGCAAGCGGCCGAGGAAACGCTCGCGCAGGCGCAGACCCGCATGGCCGGCTTTGCCAGCGAATTCGGCGCCAAGGCGGTGGGCCAGTGGGGCAAGCTCGAGAACATCTTTGAAGAGCGCGTGGCGCGCGCGCTCGAAAAGCTCGGCATGCCCTCGGCCAGCGAGTTGACGGCTCTGAAGGCGCGCGTGGCCGAACTCGAAGCACAACTGGCCAGCCGCAAGGCGCCGGCCAGCACGTCCACGGCGGCCGCGAAGAAAGTCCCGCGCCGGCGCGTCAAGCGCAGCGGTCCTGCCGATCGCTGATCGCCACCTGACGGGACGGGCGCGGGGCGCATCCGGGATTCCCCCGGCGCGCCGGTGCCGCGCGCGAGGCGGATTGCGCTAGAGTCGCCTCAGAGTCAAAAACCGGGGCTACGACATGGCCAAGAAGGCGCCACGCCGCACTGCGCAACGCATCCTGGAGGCGTCGCTCGACCTGTTCAACCGCTTCGGCGAACCGAATGTGTCGACCACGCTTGTCGCGGCCGAACTCGGCATCAGCCCCGGCAACCTGTACTACCACTACCCGGCCAAGGACGCGCTGATCAACCGCCTGTACGAGGACTACGAGCTTGAACTGAACGAGTTGCTGCATGCCAGTGAAGGCGTGAACGACGTGGAGGACGCATGGTTCTTCATGCACAGCCTGTTCGAACTGATCTGGCGCTATCGCTTCCTGTACCGCGACCTGAACGACCTGCTCAGCAAGAACCGCCTGCTGGAAACGCGCTTCCAGCTCGTGCTCGACAACAAGGCCCGTGCCATCCGCACGCTGCTGGCCGGCATGGCGCGCGCCGACAACCTGGAGATCGACCTGCGCGAGGTGGAAGCGCTGTCGAGCAGCATGGTGGTGGTGCTGACGTACTGGCTCAGCTACGAGTACGTGCGCAATCCGCGCGAGGCGCTCGAACCGGCGCACGCCCAGGCCGCCCTGCTGCGCGGCGCCCTGCACACACTGCACCTGCTGGCGCCCTACCTGGCGCCGTTGCAGCGCAGCTATCTTCTGAGCTTGAGTGATGCCTATGCCCCCGACGAAGACGAGGCTGTAACAGCTTGACCACTCCTCCCGCCAACATCCGCGCCCAACCGTTGTTGACGCCTCCCGGGCCCACGGCGCGACCGTGGGCGCCATTGCCCTACAGCGATGTCGCGCGCTTCGAGGCCGGCGACCTGCACCTGCACTGGTCACGGCTGCACGCCGGCCAGGGCTTGCCGCCGCCCGCGCCAGGGCCGCTGGCCGAAGGCTGGGCGCTGTACCACAGCGGTGATTTCGAGCGCGCGGCCGCGGTGGGCCTGGCGCATGGCGTGGAAGGCCATGCGCTGGCCAACCAGGCCACGGCCATCTATGCCAACTACGTCGAGCCACGCGAAGGCACCCGACTGGCCCTGTTCCGCGAAGTCGCCGACCGTGCCGCGGCCCAGTTGGCGCAGGAGCCCGACAGCTGCCAGGCGCTCTATTGGCAGGCCTACGCCCTGGCCCACTACAGCCAGGGCATCAGCGTGGCCAGGGCCCTGGCCCAGGGACTGGGCAGCAAGGTCAAGCACATGCTGGAGCGCGTGATCGAACTGCAGCCCGAGCATGCCGACGCGCACATCCAGCTCGGGGTCTTTCATTCGGAGGTCATCGACAAGGTCGGCCCGCTCGTCGCGCGCATGACCTACGGCGTGCGTGCCGACGCTGCCCTCCGGCTGTTCGAGCGCGGCCTGGAACTGCACCCCGGCTCCGCCGTCGGGCTGATGGAGTACGCGCGCGGGCTGCTCATGCTGGAAGGCGACCACCAGTTGCCTGAGGCGACTCGCCTTTACGAAAAGGCCGCCGCGATCGAACCGATCGATGCGCGCGAGCGGCTGGAAGTGGAACTGGCGCGCGCGGGGCTGGAAGATTGATGCACGGCCCGCTGAGAGAATGCGCCGCATGACCGATCTCCAGACCCGCTTCGAATCCGCCCACGCCAACTCCAAACTGCTCTCCGAACGTCCGGACAACCCCACCTTGTTGAAGATCTACGGCCTGTACAAGCAGGCCACCGCCGGCGACAACGTCGAGAAGAAGCCGGCCTTCAGCGACTTCGTGGCCCGCGCCAAGTGGGAGGCATGGACCACCCGCAAGGGCATGAGCGCGGACGACGCGAAGCAGGGCTACATCGACCTGATCGAGTCGCTGCGCTGAAGGGCCTCGGCTCCTGTCAACCGACGATGCCACGCGACCGCAAGCTCGCGATCTGCTCGTCGTTCAACCCCATCTCGCGCAGCACGGCATCGGAGTCCTCGCCCAGGGCCGGCGCGGCGCGCCGATGGCTCGCGGGCGTGGCCGACAACTTCGGCACGAAGCCCGGCAGCATGAGCGCGCTGCCATCCGCTTGCGGCGTCGGCTGCAGCATGCCGCGCGCGGCGTAGTGCGGATCGGCCGCGATGTCGGCCACGGTGTAGATGCGGCCGGCCGGCACATGTGCTGCCTCGAGTGCGGCGAGCACCTCCGCCACAGTCCGTGATGCGGCCCAATCGCCAATGGCCGCGTCGATCATCTGCACCTGTGCCACGCGTCCGGCATTGCTGGCCAGCGCCGGATCGGCCGCGAGGTCGGCGCGGCCGATGCACTGCATCAGGCGGCGGAAGATGCTGTCCCCGTTGCCGGCGACGATGGCATAGCCGTCGCTGCAGCGGTAGGCGTTGGTTGGCGCGATGCCCGGCAATGCGCTGCCGGCCGCCTCACGCACCGCGCCGAATGCGCTGTATTCAGGCAACAGGCTTTCCATGCAATTGAACACGGCCTCGTAGAGCGCCACGTCGATGACCTGGCCCTGGCCCTTCGGCATCGCGGGGCTCGTCGTCGCGTGGCGATGCTGCAAGGCCAGCAACACGCCGATCACGCCATGCAGCGATGCCAGCGTGTCGCCGATCGACACGCCCACGCGCACCGGCACACGGCCCGGCTCGCCGGTCAGATGGCGCAGGCCGCCCATGGCTTCGGCCACCACGCCGAAGCCGGGTCGATCGCGATAGGGCCCGGTCTGCCCATAGCCGCTGATGCGCAGCATGACCAGCGAGGGGTTCAACGCATGCAGCGATTCCGGGCCCAGCCCCCAGCCCTCCATCGCGCCCGGCCGGAAGTTCTCGATCAAGACATCGGCCTCGGTCGCGAGCTGCCGCACGATGGCTTGCGCCTCCGGCTCGCGCAGATCGAGTGCCAGCGAGCGCTTGTTGCGCGACTGCACCTGCCACCAGACGGAAGTGCCGTCCTTCAGCATGCGCCACTGGCGCAGCGGATCGCCGGTGCCGGGGGGTTCGATCTTGACGACCTCGGCGCCGAAGTCGGCCAGCGTGCGGGCAGCGAAAGGTCCGGCGATGAGCTGGCCCAGTTCGATCACGCGCAGCCCCGCCAGGGGGCCGGCGGCGGGAACAGGGACGGGGAAAGTGGCAATACCTTGCATGGTCGAGAGTGTGCATGCGGGCAAGTCCCCCGGCGTGTAGCCCCAAAGTCGTCATGAAGGGAAAACACCTAGCGAGGTCTGGCTTGTGACGTTTCGCACTCATCCCTACAGTTCCTTGATACCGCGCTCGCACGCGGAGGCACTTAGGGAGGACATCGGCATGCTGCCAGACAGAGAAATCGTGAATTTGTCCCGGGAGGAGTCTTTCACCGCGAAGGTGGTGGACTACCCGAGTCCAGCCGCGCGCTGGCACTTTCATCCTGAATTCGAGATCCACCTGGTCGCCGAGACCGAGGGGGTCTACTTCGTAGGCGATCACATCGGCCGCTTCCAGCCCGGCCACCTGGTGATGATGGGCCCCGACCTGCCGCACAACTGGATCAGCGACCTGCCCGCGGAAGGCACCGCGGAGCAGCGCGGCATCATGGTGCAGTTCGGCGCTTCGCTCGCCGACGGCATGGTGCGCACCTTTCCGGAGTTCCGCAAGCTGGCCCCGCTGCTCGGCGAGGCCAACGCCGGCCTCGCGTTCAGCCCGTCAACCGCGGCGGCGGCCAGGCCGGTCATGGAGGAACTGGTCGGCGCGACCGGCCTGCGCCGGGTGGCGTTGCTGCTGTCGCTGTTCGAACTGCTGTACGCCGACACCCAGCGACGACGCCTGGCCAGCGCCAACTACAAGCCGGAAGCCCGGTCCTTCATGTCGCACGCCATCAACCATGTGCTGGCGCACATCGGGCAGAACCTGCACACCGAACTGCGCGAGCCGGTGCTCGCCGGGCTCGTGGGACGCAGCCCGAGCGCGTTCTCGCGGGCCTTCCGCAAGCACACCGGCCAGTCCTTCGTGCGCTATGTGAACGAGTTGCGCATCAGCCGCGCCTGCGAACTGCTGGCCCACAGCGAGCGACCGGTGCTGGACGTGTGCCTCGACGTCGGCTTCAACAACCTGTCGAACTTCAACCGCCAGTTCCTCCTGCAGAAAAGCATGCCGCCATCGAAGTTCCGGCGGCATCACAGGATGCAGGCGGCTGCGTCTTCCGAGGGCGGCTACTCCGCTGCGTAAAAAGGTGTGAAGATTTCGTAGCGAGGGCGCCGAGTTCGGGTCGAGGACCGGAACCGCACTCCCGTGCGGTGAGCACCGCAGGCCCGAGATCGGCGTCCGCAGTAGAAATATTCACACCTTTTTAGCCGGACTTGTCGGCGTCGCCGAGCAGCTCGTCGAGGTTGCGCGTGATCTGCTCCTCGATCTGCCGGGCGTAGGAATCCATCAGGAAGCCCAGCGTCATGCGCAGGGTGAAGTTGTCCTCCGTCACGCGCAGCGAGCCTTCCGCGCCAGGACGCGAGAACCTGGCGATGTCGCTCACCCAGCCTTCGGAGTACTTGCAGTCCATGCCGTATTCGCTCTCGACCTTCTCGAGCCAGCCTCGCGCAACCTCGCGCGCCTGTTCCAGCCCCAAGGTGTGATTGCGTTCAATGTGGATGTCAGACACCGGGCTTTCCGTTCTGTTGAGTCATGTTTTTAAGGGCCTCCTCGCGTTCGTTCCTCGGCAGCGCTGCGAGCTTTGCGGCAGCGGCATGGAAGCGCCGCCAGTCACGCCCTTCGCGTTCGAATAACGCCTCGAATGCCGGCACAAGGTCATCGTAAACCGCCTGCGCGCCGAACATTGCATTATTGGCGCGCGCCACCCAGCGATCGTATGCGCCCTGCTGCGGGCCGCTCCAACCGGCGCGCAGAGAGGCATAACGCGCGCGAAAGTCGTCCAGCGCGGCCTTCTTGCGCGCGTCCAGCGCCTGCCTGTCGCGGTCGCCGGCGGGGTTGGCGTCGATCGCATCGCCGGCGTCGTAGATGGCTTCCAGTTGCTGGCGGGTTTCCAGGGTGAGCTGGCGGAACTGCTGGCGGCGCTGGTCGAACTGCGCGTATTCACTGCGCGCCGCGTCATTGGCCTCGGTGGCGAGCCAGCGGGCGCCGCCGATCCGCTCCACCGCCGTGGCATAGGACTCGTTGAAGGCCGTATCGCCCGGCACGTAGAGCACCTGGTGCGCCAGTTCGTGGAACATGAGGCGGGCCAATTCGCCCTCGGGGTAGCCGATGAAAGTAGACAGCAACGGGTCGCCGCCGGCCCAGTTGAGCCAGCCCAGCGTCGAGTAGGCCGGGACCGGGTACACGCCGGCTTCGAGGCCTTCGGCGCGCTGCACCTCGGCTTCCGCCAACGCATCGGCGTCGCGGTAGTAGCCGCGATAGCCGACGCAGCCCGCCACGGGAAAGCACCAGGTCTTCAGCTTGAGCGAATAAGGCGGTGCGGCCACCACGTTCCAGACGGCGGCGCCTCGATGCAGGTCGGCGTATTCGGTGTAGCTGGCGTTGTCGGGCAGCCCGAGCTGCGTCACGGCGAAGCGCCGCATCCGTTGCGTGAGCGCCAGCTTGTCGCGCAGCGCGGCGGAGGTGGCCGGGTCGGCCAGCCATTGCGGCACCGGCCTGGCCGAACGCATCAGGTCGAGGTGGCCGTTGGCCGACTGCCAGTAGTAGCCCAGGTTGCTGCAACCCGAGAGCGACGACACCGTGCCGGCAGCCACCACGGCCAGCAGCAGCCACGCGGCCTTGCGGCGGCGCGTCATGATGCGGCGGCGTGCCTGTCGTCGCGCTCGACCTGCACCAGGCAATCGTAGAAGGTCGGTCCGCGGCCGATGTCGGTGAGGCGCTGGCTGGTGAGCTGGTTGACGTTGGTGCCGTCCATGCCGAGCTTGCGCCACCAGATGCCCAGCCCGTGCACGACGCCGGCACGGGCGCGCCGCGACACCTCGGCCCGGCAGCGGTATTCGCCGCGCGCATTGAAGACGCGTACCGTCGCGCCGTCCTCGATGCCACGCGCGGCCGCATCGTCGGCATGGATCTCGAGCAGCGGCTCGACCTCGATCGCCCGCAAGCTGCGCACGTTGACGAAGCTCGAATTGAGGAAGTTGCGCGCTGGCGGGGAGATCATCGCCAACGGGAAATCGCGCGAGCTGCCGGCGGGCTCGTAGTTCGGCACATGGTCGGGCAAGCCGTCCTGCCCCATCGCGGCAAGGCGCGCGCTGAAGAATTCGCAGCGGCCCGAGGGCGTGGGAAAGCCGCCGTCGGCAAACGGCGCCTCGGGCAGCTTCAGGCTGGTGAAGCCTTGCGTCTCCAGTTCGCCGAAGTCGATCACGCCAGCCGCGAAGGCCTGCCGGCAAAGCGCTTCGTCGTCATCGGCAAAACATGGCTCGGTGAAACCCATTCGGCGCGCCAGTTCGCGGAACACCCAGGCATTGCTGCGCGCCTCGCCGCGCGGCGCCACGGCCGGGCGATTCAACAACACGTCGGTGTGGCCGTAGCTGGTGTGAATGTCCCAGTGCTCGAGTTGCGTGGTGGCGGGCAGCACGTAGTCGGCGTAGTCGGCCGTGTCGGTCTGGAACTGTTCGAGCACGACGGTGAACAGGTCTTCGCGCGCGAAGCCGGCGACCACCTTGCCGGAATCGGGCGCGACGGCCACGGGGTTGCTGTTATAGACCACGAGCACGTCGACCGGCCTCGCCGCGTCCAGCAGGGCATCGCCGATGGCTGACATGTTGATGGTGCGCGGGGTGCGCCCCGCGAGCAGGTCGGGGCGTTGCAGCGCGGCCCGATCGACCGGGAAGAAACCTGTCGCGCTCAGCAGCACGCCGCCCGCACGATGGCGCCAGGCGCCCGTCAGCGCCGGCAGGCAGGCGATGGCGCGGGCCGCGTTGCCGCCGCCGCGCACGCGCTGCATGCCGTAGTTCATGCGGATCGCCGCCGGCCGGGTGGTGCCGTAGGCCTGCGCCAGCGCAACGATCTGCGCCTCCGGCACGCCGCAGACCGCGGCTGCACGCGACGGCGGCCACTGCAGCGCGCGTTCGCGCAACTGCGCCCAGCCCAAGGTGTGGTTGGCGATGTAGTCGTGGTCGAGCCAGTCGTGCACGATGAGTTCGTGCATCAGCGCGAGCGCCAGCGCGGCATCGGTGCCCGGCAGCAGCGCGATGTGCTCGTCGCACTTGTCGGCGGTCTCGGTCTTGCGCGGGTCGATGCAGACAAGGCGCGCGCCGTTGCGTTTGGCCGCCTGCGCGTGACGCCAGAAATGCAGGTTGCTGCCGATCGAGTTGCTGCCCCAGATCAGGATCAGCTTGGCTTCGGCAAAGCATTCGACCCGCATGCCGACCTTGCCGCCCAAAGTAAAACTTAAGGCTTCGCCTCCTGCCGTCGAGCAGATCGTGCGGTCCAGCAGCGACGCGCCGAGCTTGTGAAAAAAACGACGGTCCATCGACTCGCCCTGCACCAAGCCCATCGTTCCCGCGTAACTGTAGGGCAGAATAGTTTCTAATTGTTTCACCTGTTGCAGGCGCGCGGTGATGGCGTCGAGCGCTTCGTCCCACGAGACAGGGACGAATTGGCCGGAGCCCTTGGGGCCGGTCCGGCGCAGCGGAGTCGTCAGGCGTTCGGGATGGTCGTTGCGTTCGATGTAGCGCGAGACCTTGGTGCAGAGGACGCCGGCGGTGTGGCGGTGGTCCGGGTTGCCCTGCAGCTTGACGGCGACACCGTCCCGCACGGTGGTGACCAGCGCGCAGGTGTCGGGGCAGTCGTGCGGGCAGGCGCCGAGCACGGTGGCGGTGTTGGTGGTTTTTTCGGTGGTCGCCGGGGCATCAAGCATCGGGCGAGTCTAGTGATTTGTGCGCGCACCCTGCGTGCAGAGGGGTTCCGGAATGTTGAATCGCAGACAGTTTTCCATGGCGGCAGCCGGCGCGGCAGCGTTGGGCAATTTCCAGATCGCGCGGGCGCAGGGCGAGACGCCGATCCTGCTGGGCCAGTCGGCGCCGTTCACCGGCCCGGCGGCGCAACTGGGCATCCAGTTCTACCAGGGCGCCAAGCTGTACCTGGACATCTACAACGCCCAGCCGGGCCGCGACGTGGAGTTGCGCTTCCTGGACGACGGCTACGAGCCCGATCGCACGGCGGCCAACACGCGCAAGCTGATCGAGGACGACGTGTTCGCGCTGTTCGGCTACATCGGCACGCCGACCAGCCTGGCCGCGCTGCCGATGGCGGTGAAGGACAAGGTGCCGTTCATCGCGCCGTTCACCGGCGCAATGGCCTTGCGCGAGCCTTTCCAGAAGAACGTGTTCCACCTGCGCGCGTCGTACAACGACGAGACGGCGCTGATCGTGCGGCAGCTGACGTACCTGGGCTTGAAGAAGATCGCGGTGTTCTACCAAAACGACGCGTACGGCAAGGCGGGGCTCGATGGCGTCACGCTGGCGCTGGGGCAGCAGGAGTTGAAGCCGCTGGCGCTGGGAACGGTGGAACGCAATTCGGTGGAGGTGGCCGCGGCCGTGAAGAATATCGTCGCGGCACAGCCCGATGCGATCGTGCAGATCGGCGCGTACAAGGCGTGTGCGGCGTTCATCCGGCAAGCGCGCAAGGCGGGTTATGGCGGCACGTTCTTCAACGTGTCGTTCGTGGGCACGCAGGCCTTGGCGGACGAGTTGGGCAAGGAAGGTGCGGGCGTGGTGGTGTCGCAGGTGGTGCCCTCCCCGTACAACCCGGCCAACGGGATCACGCGCGAGTTCACCGAGGCGGTGCGCAAGAGCGGCGGCAACACCAAGGCCAACTTCTCGAGCATGGAAGGCTACCTGGCAGCAAAGGTGCTGACGGAGGGCCTGAAGCGCAGCAGCGGCAAGCCGACGCGCGAGAGCCTGATCGCCGGGCTGGAAGCGATCGACAAGCAGCAGTTCGGTGGGTTCGACGTGTCGTTTTCGTCGAAGAACCATGTGGCTTCGAAGTTTGTCGAGCTGTCGATGATTACGGGGGATGGGCGGGTTCGGACCTGATTGGGTTCGGCTCGGGTTCGCTTCAGTCCCATTCCCTCTGCGGAGAGCGCCCGGCACGCGGTACGGGCCGGCCGACCCTACCGCGGCGGCCGCTTCGCGGCTCCCTTGCGGTGCTCGCTTTGGGCGGGGTCCACATGAACTCGCTTCGCTCAGACAGCATGTGGCCCTGATCCGCCCAAAGCTGCGCTCCTCAGCGCCGCAGAAGGGATCGACCAACCCGTACCGCGTACCGGGCTTTGGGGCGATCGAGAGCCTCGTACTCTTGGGAGGCTGCTGCCCTCACCCCAGCCCTCTCCCCGAGGGGAGAGGGAGGAAGATGGATGCACCACGAGCGTGTCCACGGCGGCGGGTGGTATGCGGTGCGGGGTGGGTGACCCTTCTGCGCCGCCGAGCAGCGCAGCGTTTGGCGGATCAGGGCCACATGCTGTTTGAGCGAAGCGAGTTCATGTGGACCCCGCCAAACGCGAGCAGCGCAGGGGAGTCGCGCAGCGACCGGCGCAGTAGGGTCGCACGCGCCGTACCGCATGCCGCCCGACGACGCGCCCCGGCCACAAACCCAGCCGCAAACCAAGCCGCGACCAAACAGCAACCAACCCGCTCCTAGGCAAACAGGCACGACTGCCGAATCAGCTGCGAACGACGCAGTTCAACCGCCCGCCGTCAACCCATCCACCGCCTGGAACATCGCCTGCCGCGCCTGGCTGATGACCTGCCCCTTCCACGCGTCCGTGTCGGTATAGAACGCTTCCATCATCCGCGCACGGATCGCGTCGGCCAGGTCCGGCGCCGCCTTCGGATGGGCGTGCAGCCAATGGTCCGCGCGCAACGCGCCCATGACGTCGAGCAACGGCAAGGTGCCGTACTCCAGCGCGATCGAGGTGAACTCCGCCTGCGGACACTCCTCGTAGACCGCGTTCATCATCAGGCCGGTCAGCAGGGCCGAGGCCGATGAGCCGTCGTAGATCGAGGTGACCGGCGCCTTGTCCGTGCCCCACCAGGCATTGGCGCGGGCGTAGGCGACCTTGTCGTCGCGGCAGGCAAAGATGCGCTCGCCGATGCCGTTCGGACCCAGGCCCGTGTGCAGGTCGATCCAGGCGATCTTGCGGGCCTCCTGCGCTTGCGAACGCAGCACCTGGCGGAAGGTGGCGTTGCTCCAGGTCGGCGCCTTGCCGCCGAAGAACAAGCCATCGTCGAACTGGTGCTGGCCACCGCTGATGGCAAGTTGGTAGGCCGGAATGCCGTGCTTCTCGATCCATGCGCCGATCTCGGCCTGGTTCTTCGGCGTAGGCGGCCATTCGGCGGGCAATAACAGCGGATGCAGCCTGGCATAGCCCGCGTTCACCGGCAGCGCCTGGCTGAAGTCGACGAAATTGCGGTTCAGGTCCACGTTCTCGTGCGTGACACGCCGGCCGTGCGCGAAGCCATGGGGATTGAGCGCATGCAGGTACAACACCGCCACGCCAGCCTTGCCGGCCTTCTCGCGCCATTCGGCGTCATGCAGCGCAAAGTTCTGCACACCGCTGCCGCAATGGCCTTCGACACCGTGGCAGGCGCTGCTGACGATCAGCAAGTGCTTCGCGTCGGGAGAACCGTCGAGCGCCACATCCATCGACAGGTCCTCGCCGTTGCGGCCCTTGAGGGGATGCGGATGCGCATCGACCTTGAGGCCCGCGGCAACGCAGCCTTGCAGGAACTTGCGGCGGGCTTCGGCGTAGCTGGGCGAAAAGGCCTCGACCACTCCAATCACGCTGCACCACCAGGCTTCAGGAACTGCTCAGCCAGGCTCACCCAGCAGGTCGCGCCGAGCGGGATCAGGTCGTCGTTGAAGTCATAGCTCGCGTTGTGCAGCGTGCACGGGCCGCCGCCGTGGTGCATGGCGCGGTGCGAACCGTCGCCGTTGCCGATGAAGGCATAGGCGCCGGGCTTGGCCTGCAGCATGAAGGAGAAATCCTCGGCGGTCATGGCCGGGTCTTGCGGCAGCACGTTGTCCTCGCCGACGATGCCGGCCATCACGCGGCGCGCGAAGTCGGCCTCGGCCGCCGTGTTGATGGTGGGCGGGTAGTTGCGCACGAACTCGAACTCGCATTCCGCGTTGTGCACCGCGCACAGGCCCTCCGCGATCTGCTTCATGCGCGACTCGATCAGGTCCAGCACCTCGAGCGTGAAGGTGCGCACCGTGCCGCGCAGTTCGACGTTGTTCGGGATGACGTTGACCGCTTCGCCCGCGTGGAACATCGTCACCGAGACGACGCCCGCATCGGTCGGCTTCTTGTTGCGCGTGAGGATGGTCTGGAAGGCCTGCACCATCTCGCAGCCGATCGGCACCGGGTCGATGCCGGTATGCGGCAGCGCCGCGTGGCCGCCCTTGCCGCGGATGACGATGCGAAACTCGTTGCTCGACGCCATGCACGGGCCGGGGCTCACGGCAAACTGGCCGGCCTTCATGCCGGGCCAGTTGTGCATGCCGAACACGGCCTCCATCGGAAACTGCTCGAACAGGCCTTCCTTGATCATCTCGCGCGCGCCGCCGCCACCCTCTTCCGCGGGCTGGAAGATCAGGTAGACGGTGCCGTCGAAGTTGCGGTTCTTCGCCAGGTGCTGCGCGGCGGCGAGCAGCATGGCGGTGTGGCCGTCGTGGCCGCAGGCGTGCATCTTGCCGTGGTGCTTGCTGGCATGTTCGAAGGTGTTGAGCTCGGTCACGGGCAGCGCGTCCATGTCGGCGCGCAGGCCGACGGCGCGGTCGCTGGTGCCGTTCTTCACGATGCCGATGACGCCGGTGGTGCCGAGGCCGCGATGGATCGGGATGCCCCATTCGGTGAGCTTGGCCGCGACCACGTCGGCCGTACGCACCTCCTGGAAGCACAGTTCGGGATGGGCATGCAGGTCGCGTCGGACCGCGGCAATGCCGGCCGCCTGGGTGACGAGGGAATCGATGAGTTTCATGGTGAGGACGAGTCTAGGCTTTGCGGCGATTGCTCGCAAAGCCCCTGCCTCGAACCCCCGCAGGAACTCAGCGGCCCATGTCCTTCAGCCATGCCGCGCGCGCCGCCAGCGCGGTGTCGGTGAAGTCGGTGAACAGGCCGTCGACGCCAAGCCGGTAGTACGCGAGGTACTCGTTCTTCGGGTCGCCCTTGTAGTCGCTGGCCAGGCGCCGGCTCTCGTTGCGGAAAGTGAAGGGGTGCACGAACAGGCCGGCCTTGTGCGCGTCGGCCACCAGGGTGGTCGGCGCCATCGACGTCGAATCGGCATCGTTGAGCTTGCCGTCGCCGTTGATGTCGACCTGCTTGCCGTCCGCGCCTATGGTGCCGCGGGTGCTGATGATGTAGCGCTTCCACGGGCCGATGCCGTCGGCGTAGGTGGCGATCTCGGCCAGGCCGGCCGGCGTCACCATCACGTCGAAGTTGCGCTTGTCGCCGGCCTTGGTCCATTCATAGGGGCGCTCCACCGGCACGGCGTAGGTCATCGCGCCGGTCCTGGGGTCGATGCCGTCGCCGTCGATGAGCTGGATCAGCTTCGTCTTCAGACCCTTGCTCTTCATGTACTTGAGGCTGCCGGGCTCGAAGGACTGCACGAACACCGGCGCCGACTTGCTGTTGAGGCCGGCCTTGTCGAGCATGGCAATGAGCTTGTCCTCCATCGGCAGGCCCATGTCGCGGAACCAGGTGGGGTTCTTGGTCTCGGGGTAGATGGCGATGGGGCGGCCGGTTTCCTTCTGCCTGGCGGCCGCCAGGTCGAGGATATCCTGGAAGGTCGGAATCTTGTAGAGGCCATTGAACTGCTGCGGGCGCTCGGGGTCGGTGGAGATTGCACCGAGCGTCTTGATCTCGGCCAGCGTGAAGTCCTGGCTGAACCAGCCGGTCTGCGTTTCGCCATCGACCTGCATCGTCCTCTTGCGCGAGGCGAACTCCGGCTTCGTGGCCACGTTGGTGTTCAGCGCGAGGTTCGGATCGTGACGCGTGATCAGCACGCCGTCCTTCGTCGAGATCAGGTCCATCTCGATCACGTCGGCGCCGAGTTCGATGGCGCGCGTGTAGCCCTCGATGGTTTCCTCCGGGATGTAGCCGGAGGCGCCGCGGTGCGCCACCACCAGCGGCGGGCGACCGTCGAGCGTGGGCAAGGGTCGCTGGCCGGTGCCGCCCATGGTGCAGGCGCCCAGCGCAGCAAGCGCCGCGGCGGACAAGCTCATGGATACCGCGCGTGCGGCGGGGAATGGGGAAAGGATCGCGTGCATGGTTTTCTCCTTCTCTCGCTGTTGAGTGGATCTCCAGCCTACCCGGCTCGTGTGTCAGCACTTGTCACAACGCACCTGTTGCGTGGGTTTTCATGTTGCATCTCCACCGCATGGGGGATGACATGGCACATGGACGACATTGAATTCGAGAACGAACTCACACGCGGCTGCCGGGCGTTCCAGGCGAGCGCCGAAGCGCCCCCACATCCGTGAGAATGAACCCATGCCCACGCCACACGTCCTCTCCAGCCGCAGCCTGCACATCGCGCAAACCCTGGTGCGGATGAACACCGTCAGCAGCAGGAGCAATCTCGAACTGATCGACTTCATTCGCGACCACCTGGCCGGCATCGGCGTGCGCAGCCGCATCACCCGCAATGCCGACCGCAGCAAGGCCAACCTGTTCGCCACGCTGGGCGCGGGCAAGCCGGCCGGCGTGATCATCTCGGGCCACACCGACACGGTGCCCTGGGACGGACAGGACTGGAGCGTAGATCCGCTCTCGGGCATCGTGCAGGCATGGCCCGAAGGCGTGGCCGAGGATGGCGAGGTGCAGCACACGGTGCCGCGCCTGTATGGCCGCGGCGCGGCCGACATGAAGAGCTTCATCGCCATCGCGCTGGCCAATGCCGAGCGCTTCGTCGAAAGCAACTCGCCGTTCGCGGTGCACTTCGCCTTCAGCTATGACGAGGAGGTCGGCTGCTTCGGCGTGAAGGAATTGATCGCCGACATGAAAGAGGCCGGCATCAAGCCGCTGGCCTGCATCATCGGCGAGCCCACCGGGATGGTGCCCGCGATCGCGCACAAGGGTGTGTACCGCTACAAGTGCTGCGTGCGCGGCAAGGAAGCGCACTCCTCGCTCACGCCGAACTCGGTCAACGCGATCGAGATGGGCGCCCGCGTGATCGGCAAGCTGGGCGACATGGCCGAAGGCTTCGAACTGCACGAGCCGCGCTACGAAGGCTTCGACGTGCCCTACAGCACCGCGAGCGTCGGCCAGTTCCATGGCGGCATCGCCGACAACGTGGTGCCGCGCGACGCCGAGTTCCGCTACGAGTTCCGCAATCTGCCGACGGCGGATGCGCAGGAGATGCAGAAAGAGGTGCTCGCCTTTGCCGCGAAGACCGAGCTGGCAATGAAGAAGGTCGCGCCGGAGGCCGGCTTCAGCTTCGAGACGATCTGCGAAGTGCCCAGCTTCATGGGCTCGGCCAACGACCCGGTCACGCGCCTGGCGCAACGGCTGTCGGGCGAATCGCGCGTGACGCAGATCGCCTTCGGCACCGAGGCCGGGCTCTTCAAGAGCGCCGGCATCCCGACGGTGGTGTGCGGCCCCGGCAGCATCCACCAGGCGCACCAGCCCGACGAGTTCGTGACGCTGGACCAGTTGGCTCGCTGCGAGGAGTTCCTGCGCGGCCTGGCGACCACCAAGGCGATCGGGTGAGTGCAAAGTGGTTCTGCCTCCGGTGACATGAAGCGCGTCGCGCTGGCCCTGCTGTGCGGCGCGGCGCTGCTCTATGCGCTGTCCAGCGTGATGGGTGCGCGCTACCCTGGTGCGGCAGGGGGCGCGTGGGGCTACGTCGCGGCATTCTCCGAAGCGGCCATGGTGGGCGCCATTGCCGACTGGTTTGCGGTGGTCGCGCTGTTCCGCCATCCGCTCGGCCTGCCGATACCGCACACGGCCATCATCCCCAGCAACAAGGATCGCATCGGCGCCAAGCTGGCCGGCTTCATCTGCAACAACTTCCTCGGCACGGAGCAGGTGCTGGTAAAGCTGCGCGAGTTCGACGCCGCGGGCCGGCTGGCCGACTGGCTGGCGCGGCCGGCCAGCGCGGACAAGCTCGGCGAATGGGGCGTGCTGGCCGCACGCTACGGGCTGTCCGCCTTCGATGACGCGCGGGTGCGCGACTTCCTCGGCAACATCGCCAAGGCGGGCATTGCCCAACTCGACATCGCCCGTGCCGCCGGGCAAGCCCTCGAAGCTCTGACCGCTGGCGGCCGCCACCAGACCCTGCTGAACGACGCCCTGGCCCAGATCTCCGAACTGCTCGAAGGCGAGACCGCGCAGGCGCAGATCACCGAGGCCATTGCGCGCGAGGTCAAGTCGTTGCGCTTCGTCGGTCTGGACCAGGTCGCCGCGCGGCTTGGCACGAAGAAGGTGGTGTCCGCCGTCGCCAGGAGCCTGGCCGAGATCGCGGCCGAGCCGGACCACCCTTTGCGCGCGCGCTTCGACGGCGCCATGGCCAGCTTCATTGCCCGGCTGCAGCACGATCCCGCGTTCCACGAGCGGGGGGAGGAAATCCGCGCCGAGCTCATGGCGCACCCTGCCCTCGGCGAGTACCTGCACGGCCTGTGGGACGAGTTGCTCGGCTGGCTGCGCGAAGACCTCGGCCGCGCCGACTCCATCATCGGCCAGCGGATTGCCGCACTGACCTCGGCGCTCGGCACACGCCTGCAGTCCGACACGGAGATCCGGAAGTGGATCAACGAACAGATCGAAGCCGCCGCGCCGCTGGCCATCGAGCGCTACCGCGAAGACATCCGCCGCTACATCATCGAGCGCGTCGGCCAATGGAACGCCCACGAGATGACCCGCGAACTGGAACAGCACATCGGCCGCGACCTGCAGTTCATCCGCGTCAACGGCACGCTGGTCGGCGGGCTCGTGGGGCTGGTCATCCATGCAGTGACGCACTGGGTGCGCGGCTGAAGAAGGTGTGAATCTTTCTACTGCGGCCACCGATCTCGGCCCTGCGCTGCTCGCCGTACAGGTGTACGGCTGCGCTGCGCGAACCGGCCTCCTGGCAGGCGCCCTCGCTACGAAATCTTCACACCTTCTCACCCGGCCCGATCAAGCAGTACTTTCGACCTGATTGCGCACGACAAGATACATGTGTATCTTTATGTGTCCGAGAAAGGCTGTTCGATGGACCTGGATTTTCATGTTCAGAAGATTGACGCGCTCACGCCCCGAGCCGCCAAGATCGCCCTGCGAATGCTGGATGGCGACCCGCGCATCCCGACCGAATGGGTCGTGACCCTGCGCCCAGCCCTGGTCGGCCGCAGCACGGAATCGGAGGGGTTCAGGAGCACCGACTGGATGACGATGGCCGCCATCGAGAAGCCAGCGATCCGGCGCTTCGCCGAGTTCTTCGAAAGCCGCGAGCAGCGCCACGCCCGCCTCTGGGTCATGAGCTTGCGCAAGGCATCGCAGCAACTGAACGACCAATCCGCTGTCGACACGGCCAACGGTTCGCTGGCGGGCTGAGCGGGTTTTGGCGAGCCCGAGGGAAGCCGGCAGCGCCTCGACGCCTTAGCATTCACTCTCGGCAACCGTTGCCGAGGGAGAACAAATGCCAAGCGCCACCGCCGCGAGCACCGTGCAGGCCCAACTGGACGCCTACAACGCCAAAGACCTTGAAGCGCTGCTTCACACGTATGCGCCCGACGCCGGGCAATTCACCTTGCATGGCGAGTGCCTGGCGCGTGGACACGAAGAGATGCGCCCGCGCTTCGCCGCACGGCTATCGGAGACTGACCTTCATGCCAGCCTGATATCGAGAATCGTGATGGGCAATCTCGTCACGGACCATGAACGGGTGACCCGCAACTTCCCGGAAGGCCGCGGCACGGTCGAGATGTTGTGCATCTACGAGGTCGCGGACGGTCGCATCCAGCGCGCTACCTTCGCCATGGGCGAGCAAAGGATCGAGTCGGCGCAAGACGGCTGACCGTCAGTTCGCCAGCATCCGCTCCTGCGCAATCACCAGCAGCCCATCCATGATCAGGCTCTCGACCAGTTCGAACGGCGACACCATCGACGGCGCCATCTTCCAGCCAGCCCCGCCGGCCATGTAGCGCACCGGCTCCGCGCCGCAGTGCTTGCGCACATGCTCCACCATGCGCTCGACGGCGCCGGCAATCGCGTAGGTGCCGCCGCTGGTGAGTGCATCGCTCGTGTTGGTGGGGAAATCGGTGACTTCACCGGTCGGCACGTGCAGCCCCGCCGTGCCCGACTCCAGCGCCTTCAGCATGATCCCGTGCCCCGGCAGGATCAGCCCGCCCAGGAACTTGCCGTTGGTGTCGATGGCCTCCACCGTGACGGCCGTGCCGATCAGCACCACCACCATCGGCCGGGCCGGGCCTTCCGCCAGCATGCGATGCCGCGCGCCGATCATCGCCACCCAGCGGTCGGCGCCGAGGCGCGTCGGATGGTCGTAGCCATTGATGATCCCGGCCTCGGCCGAGCTCGACACCACCCAGCGGGCGGCGCAGTCGAAGCGCTCGTGGACCTGCTCCTCGGCGCGGCGCCGCAACTGGTCGCCGGCCACCACGCAACCCAGCATCGAGGCCGGCTCGGGCAAGTCGGCCCAGGCGCCTTCGGCAAGGCTTTCGATGTGGTCCAGGAACTCGGCCCCGTGCCCGAGCAGGTTGGCGCCGGGACGCGGCGCATCGTACATGGCCCACTTGAGGCGCGTGTTGCCGATGTCGATGGCGAGGAATGTCATGCGCGGCATTATGCTGAGCCCTTTTGATTCACACAGGGACACAAGCGATGCGAAGCGTGATCATCGAGAAGTTCGGCAACCCCAGCGAGGTGCTGACACTGGGCGAGCGTCCCCTGGCCGAGCCCGGCCCCGGCCAGGTTCGCGTGCGCATGACCATGTCGCCGATCCACAACCACGACCTGGCGATTGTGCGCGGTGTGTACGGCTACAAGCCGCCGCTGCCAGCCACGCCGGGCACGGAGGCTGTCGGCATCGTCGATGCGCTCGGCGAGGGCGTCGGCTCACCGGCCAAGGGCCAGCGCGTGATGATGGCCGGCGCCACGGCGACCTGGGCCGAGTACTTCCTGGCGCCCGCGGCCAAGCTCATCCCCGTGCCCGACGCCCTGCCCGACGAGGCAGCTTGCCAGCTCATCGCGATGCCGCTGAGCGCCGCAATGCTGCTGGAAGACCTGCAGTTGAAGCCCGGCGAATGGATGGTGCAGAACACGGCCAACGGCGCGGTCGGCAAGACCGTCGCGGGGCTGGCCCAGGCGCGCGGCATCCATGTCGTGAACCTGGTGCGGCGCGACGCGGGCATCGCCGAACTGCAAGCACTCGGCATTGCCAATGCCGTCTCCACCGAGCAACCCGGCTGGCAGGAGCGCGTCAAGGCAATCACCGGCGATGCGCCGATCCTGCGCGCGGTCGATTCAATCGGCGGCGATGCGGCGAACCAGATCGCCGGGATCATGGCGGTTGGCGGCACGCTGGTGTCCTTCGGCGCGATGTCGGGCAAGCCGCTGGTCATCGGCGCGGACAACCTGATCTTCAAGCAGGCCACGGTCAAGGGCTTCTGGGGCGCAAAGCGCAGCGAAAGCACGCCGCCCGCCGAACTGGCGAGGCTGATTGGCGAGTTGATGAAGGCCGTGGCGACCGGCGCCCTGAAATTGCCGGTGGAAGCTGCCTTCGACATTGCGCGGGCTGCCGAGGCCGCCGCCGCGAGCGATGTGCCGGGCCGCGCCGGGAAGATCGTGCTCACCGCGGGCTGAAGCCGGCCTCGGACTGCTTCGAGTCCGCCGCGAGGGCGCGCCCCGCTTGAGATGGGCGCCGGGCCGCAGACCGCCCCGGCAGGGGATTCACGGCCCGCTGAAGACCGGCCAAGCGCCTGCTCAGTTCTGCTTTCACGGCAGGCCGCGCAAGCTCAGAAGGTGTGAAGATTTCGTAGCGAGGGCGTCGAGGTCGGGCCGAGGACCGGAGCCGTACTCCAGTACGGTGAGGACCGCAGGCCCGAGATCGGCGTCCGCAGTAGAAAGATTCACACCTTCTTCAGTTCTGCTTCCACGGCAGGCCACGGAAGCGCCAGCCGCCGACGTGCCCGCGCTGGCCATGCTCGTCGGGATTGCCCTCGAAGCCTTCGAGGATGTTGTACGCCTCGATGCCCAGTTCGGTCGCGCGCTTCGCTGCGGAAATGGAACGCACGCCGCTGCGGCACAGCATGACGGCCTTGCGCCCCTGCGGCACGCCGGCTCGGAGGCCTTCGTCGAAATCCGCGTTCGGCACCATGCCGGGCCATTGCTTCCAGGCCAGGCCCAGGCTGCCGGGCACATAGCCCACCCATTCGCGCTCGGCGTCGCTGCGGACGTCCACCAATACGGCTTCCCCGCTGGCCACCCATTGGGCGGCCAGCATGGGGCTGATGTCGCCCGCGTAGCCTGTCGCGGGCCGGACGTCGCCCAGGGGCGTGGAATTTGCACTTGAAGGAGAGGTCGGGGCAGTCATGCACAAATTTTGCCACTCGCCGGCAAATTGTGATTCGACAAAAAACCATCCACTTAACATCCGTTCGCCATCCATATGGATGGTGTACGATGCGTCCATGCCTTCTTCCAGCCTTTCCACGCAACTCCGCGCCAAGCCGCCCTCCGAATCCGAAAAGATCACCATCAACCTCGGCTACATCGACTTGGGCCAGGTCGACCTGCTGGTGGCCGAGGGCTTCTATTCGAATCGCAGCGACTTCATCCGCACCGCCATCCGCAACCAGCTCACCACCCACGGTGATGCGGTCAAGCAGGTGGTGGCGCGCAAGACGCTGGTGCTGGGGCTGCAGAACTTTGGCGTGGCGGAACTCGAGGCGGCGCGCGCGGCCGGCCAGAAGCTCGACATTCGCGTGCTGGGCCTGGCGAGCATCGCGCCCGACGTGTCGGTCGAACTCGCGCTGGCCACCATTCAATCCATCACCGTGCTCGGTGCGCTGCAGGCCAGTCCCGCCGTGAAGGCCGCTTTGGCCAGTCGAATCCACTGAACAAGGACCATTCCATGAACCCCGTACTCCAACGCCTGATGAACGAGGCCACGCGGCTCACTCGCAGTGGCAACCTGCAGGCGGCGACCGCGGCGATCCAGCGCGCGCTACACATCGGCAAGGCGCGCCCCGCCGCCGGGGAAACGACAACGCCGCCGCCGACACCCTCCGCGGCCGAAGGCGATGTCATCGAAGCCGAAGTCCGCGTGATCATCGACCCGCAGCCGTCAACCGCGTTCGCCCGTGCGGAGCCGGCCGAGGTCGTCCAGCCCGTCGAGATCAACGAGATCGACGAGATCGACGAACCGGTGATCGTCCGCGACATACCGGAGCCCGAGCAATGGACCGATGGCCACTTCGCGCATGACGGGCGCACCCTGGCCTACAAGCTCTACCTGCCGCCCCGCACGGCAGCCGCGGCGACCAAGCCGATGCCGCTGGTGCTGATGCTGCACGGCTGCACCCAGAACCCGGCCGATTTCGCAGCCGGCACGCGCATGAACGACCTGGCGCGTGCCCAGGGCTTCGCCGTCCTCTACCCGGCCCAGACGCAGCGGGAGAACGCGCAAGGCTGCTGGAACTGGTTCAAGACGCAGCACCAGCAACGCGGCCGCGGCGAGCCTGCATTGCTCGCCGCGCTGACGCAATCCGTGATGGCCGACCATGCCATCGACCCGGCGCGCGTCTATGTCGCGGGCTTGTCGGCCGGCGGCGCGATGGCGGACATCCTGGGTCGCCGCTATCCGGACATCTTCGCGGCGGTCGGCGTGCATTCGGGCCTGCCGATGGGCGCGGCGAGCGACCTGATGTCCGCGCTCGCCGCGATGCACGGCGGCGGCGCAGCGACGGCGCCCCATGAGGGCAAGGCGCTGCCCGTGATCGTGTTCCATGGCGACGCCGACGCCACCGTGAATGCGAGGAACGGCGCCGCCATCGTGGCTGCGGCGAGCGGCGGGTACAACGGCGCGGGTGCGGCACCGCAGGTCACGCAAGGCCAGTCCGCCGGCAACCAGCGATTCACCCGGACCACCCATGCCAGCGCCAATGGCCGGGCCTACATCGAGCACTGGCAGCTTCACGGGGCCGGCCACGCCTGGTCGGGCGGCAGCCGCAGCGGCAGCTTCACCGACCCGAGCGGCGTCGACGCCAGCGCCGAGATGCTGCGCTTCTTCCTGGCCCATCCCCGCCGCTGAGCACGGCACGCGCCCTACATCCTGTGACCCAAACCGCCGCAGGTTGACATTTCTTTGCGCGCCGGCGGCCAGCCGAATGCGATGCTGGCGCGTTGATCCATGACGCCGTGCTGACCGGCGTCCACTTCATGACCCTTTCTTACACATCTTTCCCTTCCCGAATGGCCCGCTGGCTGCTGGCCCTCGCCCTCGCCTGCACCGGCCTCCACGCCATGGCGCAGGAAGATCCGCCCGGCCGGGTGGCCCGCCTCAATGCGCAGCAGGGCGCCGTGAGCTTCTCCCCGGCTGGCGACGATTCCTGGTACGACGTCATTCCCAACCGGCCGCTGACCACCGGCGACCGGCTCTGGGCGGACCGCAATTCCCGCGCCGAACTGTTCGTGGGCTCCGCGGCGCTTCGGCTCGACGGCAACACCGCCGTCGAGTTCACCGAGGTCACAGACCAGGCCATCCGCATCACCATCCAGCAAGGCACCGCCCAGCTTCGGGTGCGCGACGACCTGAGCGGGCAGCAGGTCGAGCTCGACACCGGGAATCTCGCCTTCGTCATCCAGCAACCGGGCGACTACCGCGTGCAGGTCGATCCGCAAGCCGACCTCACGCAGGTCATGGTGGCCAGCGGCGCTGGCGTGGCCTACGGCGAGAACGGCGAATCGACGAGCGTGTCGGCGCGCCAGCAGATCATCGTAAACGGCCGCAACCTGGCCAATGCCGGCACCGGGCCGATGCCGCTCGACGACGGATTCGAGCGCTGGGTCGCCGAACGCAGCCGGGCCGAGGACGCGTCGATTTCGGCACGCTACGTGTCGCGCGAGACCGTCGGCTACCAGCAGCTCGACAGCTTCGGCGACTGGCAGAACGACAGCGACTTCGGCCCCGTCTGGTATCCGCGCAACGTCGCCGCCGACTGGGCGCCCTACAGCGATGGCTACTGGGTGAGCGTCGCGCCCTGGGGCTGGACCTGGGTCGACAACGCGCCGTGGGGCTTCGCGCCGTTCCACTACGGGCGCTGGGCGCAGGTCGGCACGCGTTGGGGCTGGGTGCCGGGGCGGCAGCAGTCGCGGCCGGTGTATTCGCCGGCGCTGGTCGGCTTCGTCGGCGGCGGGCGAGGCGGCACGGCGCAGGTTCCCATCGGCGGCGGACGCAACGGCATCGGCTGGTTCCCGCTGGCGCCCGGGGAGGCCTGGCGGCCCGGCTACCAGGCCAGCCAGCGCTATGTGGAGCAGGCCAATCGCATGGCGCTCTACAACCGGGCGCAGCAACGCAGCGACTTCTATGCCAACCAGCGCCAGCAGGCCGTGACCGTGGTGCCGAGTGATGTGTTCGGCCGCGGCCCGATCGCCCGCCGCGACCACATCCGCATGCCGGAGGCCGCGTTCGCCGGGGTGCCGGTGGCCAATGCGCCGGGCGTGGCACCACCGCCCCAGCATTTCGCACCGGGCATCGGCAGCGCGCCTTCAGGCTTCATGGGCCGCCCCGTTGCCGCCATCCCACCGCCGCAATGGCAGCAACGGGATCGGCAGCAACAACAGTCCGGCTACCGTCCGCCGCAGGAATGGCGCCAGCCGCAGGCGTTCCAACAACAACAACAACAGCTGGGCCAAGCGCCGCAGCGCGGCCTCGCCGGCCCGGCACCACAGCAGTTGCAACAACAGCAAGTGCAGCAGCAGCAGATGCAAGCCCAGCAGCAATTGCAGTTGCAGCAATACCAGCAGGCCGTGCAACAGCAGCAAGCGGTCCGCCAGCAACAGGAGTTGCAGCAGCGCGCGAGCCAGAACCAGGCGGTGCAACAGCAACAACTCCAGGTGCAGCAACAGCAGCAGCAACAACAGGCGCTGCGCCAGCAGCAGGAGATGCAGCAACGCGCCGTGCAGGCGCAAGCGCAGCAACAGGCCCTGGCGCAGCAGCAGGCGATCGCCCAGCATCAGGCATTGGCCCAGCAGCAGGCGCAAGCCATGCAGCAGCAACAGCAGGCGATGCAGCAGCGCGCCCAGCAGATGCAACAGCAGCAGGCCGCGCAACAGCAACAACACCAGCAACAGCAGCGGTCGCCGCAGGGCCTGCCCGGTGAAATACGGGATGGGTCGCGGCAGCGCCGCTTGCCGGGCCAGTCCGGCGGCGACGGTCCCTGAAGGTGCGCGACGGCAAGCCCCGCTGCCGGCTACAGTCGGCAGCGGAGGTTCCCGATGCGCACTTTTGACTTCGATCTCTTCGTGATCGGCGGCGGCAGCGGCGGTGTCCGCGCCGCCCGCATGGCGGCGGCCCGCGGCGCCCGCGTGGCGCTGGCCGAGGTGGCCGAACTCGGCGGCACCTGCGTCAACGTCGGCTGCATCCCCAAGAAGCTCTACAGCTATGCCGCCGGCTATGCAGAGGCATTCGAGGAGGCGCCCGGCTACGGCTGGAACGTGCCCAAGCCGAGCTTCGATTGGCAAACACTGAAGAAGCATCGCTCCACAGAGATCAAGCGCCTCAACAACACCTACCGCGCACTGCTGGACGGCCCCGGCGTCACCGTGCTGCCGGACTGGGCCACGCTGGTCGATGCGCACACGGTCGAGGTCGACGGCAAGCGCCACAGCGCGAAGAACATCATCATCGCCACCGGCGGCATGCCCTATGTGCCGCCGTTCGTCGGCCGCGAGCACGTGGTGGTGTCGGATGCGATGTTCGACCTGGAGCCCTTCCCCAAACGGCTGGTCGTGATCGGCGGCGGCTACATCGCGTGCGAGTTCGCATCGATCTTCAACGGCCTCGGCGCGCAGGTCACGCTGCTGCAACGCAAGACCCACATCCTCAGCGAATTCGACGAGGACGCGCGGGCCTTCCTTGCGGCCGAGATGAAGAAGGCCGGCATCGACATCCGCTTCAACACCCAGATCAGTTCGGTCAAGCGCGGCGCCGACGGGCTGGATGTGATGCTCGAACGCGGCATGCAATTGCAGGCCGACGTGGTGCTCGGCGCCACCGGCCGGGTGGCCAACACGCAGGGGCTGGGGCTGGAGAACGCCGGCGTGGCGCTGGACGACAAGGGCGCCATCGTGGTGGATGCGCAGTACCGCAGCTCGGTGCCGTCGATCTTCGCGCTGGGCGATGTGTCGACGCGCCTGCAGCTCACGCCGGTCGCGCTGGCCGAGGCCATGGTGGTGGTCGACGCGCTGTTCCCCGACCCGAAGCAGCCCGCCAGGTCGCGCCGCAAGGTCGACTACGAGTTCACGCCCACCGCCGTGTTCACGCACCCCAACGTCGGCACCTGCGGCTACACCGAGGCCGGTGCACGACAGAAGTTCGGCGAGGTCACGATCTACAACAGCGAGTTCAAGGCGCTGCGGCACACGCTGTCGGGCCGCCCCGAGCGCACGTTCATGAAGCTCATCGTCGAGAAGAAGACCGATCGCGTGGTCGGCATCCACATGGTCGGCGCCGAGGCCGGCGAGATCATCCAGGGCTTTGCCGTGGCGATGCGCGCCGGCGCAACCAAGGCCTGCTTCGACAGCACCATCGGCATCCATCCGACGGCGGCGGAAGAATTCGTGACCATGCGGGAGCCCTCGCCGGGGTAGGACGGCGCAGGCACTTTCGATGTCGGGGCAAACTATGCACAGACGCAATTGATGACTCTTGCAGCCACGACGATCGAAATGAAAACTTGTGTTTACACCGTCCTCGTTGGCGGGTATGAGGCCCTGAATGAACAAGCTGTTGCCGGGCAGTCCCGCATCCCCTTCATTTGCCTGACGGACGATCCGACGCTCTCGAGCACGACCTGGAAAGTCGTGCGCGTCCCGACCGCGTTCCCGATGGACCCCATCCGCAGCCAGCGCCTGCTGAAGATCTGTCCGCACGGGGTCGAGGCACTCGCCGGCTTCGACCGCTCGCTCTACATCGACAACTCGGTCATCCTGACCGCGACGCCGGAAGAGATCATCGACCGCTACGAAACCACGGCAGGCATCGGGCTTCCGACGCACAGTTTTCGCGACAGCGTGATGGACGAATTCGTCGAGGTGGCCCGCCTTGGACTCGATGAGCAGGCGCGGATCTTCGAGCAGCTCAACCACTACCTGACGCAGGGCGAACCGAGCCTGGCCGAAAAGCCGCACTGGACGGCCGTCCTGTTGCGCCATCACTCGGACCCGCTGGTGCGAAAGGCAATGGATCACTGGGCGTCCCACGTACTGCGCTATTCGAGGCGTGACCAGTTGTCCTTCAACGCCGCCCTTCGCGACGTCGGCCTGACGCCGCAGCGGTGGGACATCGACAACCGGCAGTCGTGGTTCCATACCTGGCCGCACGTCCCCGGGCGCGACCGCCTTGCGGGCCCTCGCAGCCCGCTGGCATCGCACGCGCCGCCGCACGTGCAGATCCGGTTGCTGGAAGAACAACTGGTCGCAGCCAGGCAAGCGGCGCGAAGCGAGTCCGAGTCGACAGCGATTGCGCGCGACTTGGCGCAACGCGAGCTAGAGGCGGCCCTGGCGCATCGCGCGCAAGTCGAACGCGACAATTCGCAGCTGCGGCAGAACCTGGAAAGCACGTGGCGCGCCTCCGATGCAACGCTCGCCGCGATCCTTTCCAGCAACAGCTGGAAGCTTGCCGCACCGCTGCGACAGATCAAGCGCTGGATTGCCTGACACACCCTGCACTGCACAATCAACCATGCCCTACATGCCCCCTTTCACCCCGCCTGCCCGCTTCAGCGACGCAACCGAGGCGCTGGCCCGCGTGCGCGCCATCTACGACGAAGGCCTGGAACACCTGCGCGATGCGATGCAGCGCTTCGTGGCCGGCGCGTCACTGCCGGGGCGCATGCGCGCCTGCTATCCCTTCGTGCGGGTGCACACGCACACGGTGTCGCGCCACACGCCGCCGGAGAACGCCGGCCTGAGCTACGGCTTCGTGGCTGGCCCCGGCCGCTATGAGACGACGCTGACGCGGCCCGACCTGTTCGCGCGCTACTACGCGGAGCAGTTCCGCCTGCTGCTGGAGAACCACCAGGTGGAGCTCGAGGTCGGCACCAGCAGCCAGCCGATACCGATCCATTTCTCGTTCGTGGAAAACGACCACATCGAAGGCACGATGAGCGCCGAGCGCCGCGCCCTGATGCGCGACGTGTTCGACCTGCCCGACCTGGGCGCGATGGATGACGGCATCGCCAACGGCACGCACGAGGCGCGCGCCGGCGAGCCGCAACCGCTGGCGCTGTTCACCGGCGCGCGGGTGGACTATTCGCTGCATCGCCTGCGCCACTACACGGGCACGGCGTCGGAGTGGTTCCAGAACTTCGTGCTGTTCACCAACTACCAGTTCTACATCGACGAGTTCGTGCGGCTGGGACACGAGGCGATGATGGACGAGAACAGCGAGTACATCGCATTCATCGAGCCAGGCAACGTGGTCACGCGCCGGCGCGGGCTGGCGCCGGAAGCAGCCGGCGCCTATGCCCATCTGCTCGACGGCACGCAGGGCACGCCACCGCCGCGCCTGCCGCAGATGCCGGCCTACCACCTGGTGCGCGAGGACAACAGCGGCATCTCGATGGTGAACATCGGCGTGGGGCCGGCCAATGCGAAGACGATCACCGACCACATCGCGGTGCTGCGGCCGCACGCGTGGATGATGCTGGGCCACTGCGCGGGCCTGCGCAATGCGCAGCAGCTGGGCGACTATGTGCTGGCCCATGCCTATGTGCGCGAGGACCATGTGCTGGACGAGGAGTTGCCGCTGTGGGTGCCGATCCCGGCGCTGTCGGAGATCCAGCTGGCACTGGAGAGGGCGGTGGCCGAGGTGACGGGTTTCCACGGGCCCGAACTCAAGACCATCATGCGCACCGGCACCGTGGCCAGCACGGACAACCGCAACTGGGAGCTGCTGCCGGACAACCGCCCGCAACGCCGTTTCAGCCAGAGCCGCGCGGTGGCGCTGGACATGGAGAGCGCGACCATCGCGGCGAACGGCTTCCGCTTCCGGGTGCCTTATGGAACGCTGCTGTGCGTGAGCGACAAGCCGCTGCATGGCGAGATCAAGCTGCCCGGCATGGCGAACCACTTCTATCGCGAGCGGGTGGAGCAGCACCTGCGCATCGGCATGGCGGCCATCGAGATCCTGCGCCGCGAGGGGGCGGGCCGGCTGCACAGCCGGAAGTTGCGCAGTTTTGCGGAGGTGGCGTTTCAGTAGCCGGCTGCCCTTGCGTCGACGGGCTTTGTCGTCCCTTTAACGGGCGCGCGGGTCGTCGATTTGACGGGCGCGCTGGTTGCTGCTTTCAAGGGGTCGCTGGTGTCGCTTCGAAGACCGCCCGGTGTGCGATACCCGCCGGTCGCCTTCACTGTGCCGGCCGCTGCGCGGCTCCCCTGCGGTGCTCACGATTCGCGGGGTCTCGCAGAACTCGCCGCGTTGCACTCCGCTCAAACAGCTGCGAGCCCTGATCCGCGAATCGCTGCGCTCCTCGGCGGCACAGAGGCGGCGGCCGTCGGGTATCGCACACCGGGCTTGGGGGTGATCGATGCGCGGTGACGCTTTCTGCTCGCCCCATCTGCGGTCAGTCGGTCTCCGGATCGAAGCGCTCGCGGAACGCGTCGCAGAAGGCCGCGCCGCCGCCGATCGAGAAGCTGAAGCAACGGCGGGGCACCGCGCCCGGTTCGTCCGTGACGCTGAGGTCGCAATCCCACTCGCCGCCCTCTTCCATCGGGGCGCGCTGGCCCGGAAACGCGGCTTCTGCCCATGCCAGCACGATGGCGATCTCGGCTTCCACTTCGGCCGCGTTGTCCGACTCGACCGATGCCATCGCGTCGAACACCCCCGTCTCGTCGGAGCCTTCGCTGTAGTCGAAATCGAGCCAGCGCAAGGGCATCGCCTGGCTCATGGCTTGCCGGCCGCGGCGCGTGCGGCGGCTTCGCGCAGCTTGTCCTTCTTGCTCGGGCGCTTGCCCTTGATGCCGCCGTTGGGCGACTGCGCGCCGGGCGCCGTCAGCGGCGTCGTCGATGCGGCCATCGCGACCTCGACCGGCTCGAAGCCCACGATGCGCTCGCGCGGCACGCTCAGGCCCTGGCGCTTCTCGATGAGACGGAAATGCGCCTCGCTGCTGGCCGGCACGAAGCTGACCGCCAGTCCGCTTTCTCCCGCGCGGCCGGTGCGGCCGATGCGGTGCACGTAGTCGGTGACGGAACGCGGCAGATCGAAGTTCACCACGACCGGCAACTGGGCGATGTCGATGCCCCGCGCCGCCAGGTCCGTGGCGACGACGACCTGCACGCGGCTGGCCTTGAAATCGGCCACGACCTGCGTGCGCTTGCCCTGGCTCAGCATGCCGTGGAAAGGCTCGGCCTCGATGCCGGCCTTGCGCAGCTTGTCGGCGACGATCTCGGCGGCATGCTTGGTCGCGACGAAGGCCAGCACGCGGGTCCACTTCTGGTCCTGCACCAGATGGCGCAGCAACTGCGTCCGGCGGCTGGTGTCGACCTCGATGGCGCGCTGGGCGATGTCGGGCACCGTGGCTTCGGTGGCCTCGACCTCGATGCGCAACGGGTCGTTCAGCAACTGCGCCGCCAGCGCCTCGACGGCGGGCACGAAGGTGGCGGAGAAGAACAGGTTCTGCCGTTGGGCCGGCAGCAGCGCGAGGATGCGTTGCAGTTCCTCCGCGAAACCCAGGTCCAGCAGGCGGTCGGCCTCGTCGAGCACCAGGGCGGAGACATTGCCGATCTTCAAGGCGTTGTGATCGAGCAGGTCGATCAGGCGGCCCGGCGTGGCCACCACGATGTCGGCGCCGCCGCGCAAGGCCATCATCTGCGGATTGACCGAGACGCCGCCGAACACGACGGCGATCTTCGGGCGCTCGTGCAGGTGCTGGCCGAGGATGCGCAGGGTCTCGCCCACCTGCGCCGCCAGTTCCCGCGTGGGCACCAGCACCAGCGTGTGCACGGTGCGGCGCGATCGGTGCCGGGGCGCTTCGGCCCAGCGTTGCAGCAAGGGCAGCGAAAATGCGGCCGTCTTGCCGGAGCCGGTCTGCGCCAGTCCCAGCACGTCCTGCCCGCGCAGGATGGCCGGGATGGCGGCGCCCTGGATCTCCGTGGGCGCGAGGTAGCCCGCGCCAGTGGCGGCTTGCGAGAGAGCGGGCGCGAGGCCGAGTGATGGAAATGGCATGAAGGGCAATGAATGGCGATGAACAAATCGGACAGCGGCAGCCGCCTGGTGTACTCCACCGAGACCGGCCGGGTCTGCCCCGGGTGCGGCCAACCGGTTGCGGCCTGCACGTGCAAATTGAAGACGGCAATTCCCGTCACAGACGGCATTGTGCGTGTGTCGCTGGACACCAAGGGCCGCAAAGGCAAGGGCGTGACCGTGATCAAGGGCGTGGCGCTCGACGCGGCGGCGCTCGCGCTGCTGGGCAAGCAGCTCAAGTCGGCCTGCGGTTCGGGCGGCACGACCAAGGACGGCGTGATCGAAATCCAGGGCGATCATCGCGATACCGTGATTGCCGCGCTGCAGAAGCAAGGCATGACGGTGAAGCGCGCCGGCGGCTGACCATCAACATGCGTGAAGGCGCGGGGAGCGGACTGCCGAACGCAGAAGAAAGACAAAAGCACGCAGAAGTCGCAGAAGGTTCTCAAGGAAGAAATCCTGGATTTCCTTTTGCGACTTCTGCGAAACCTTTGCGCCCTCTGCGTTCGGCTGCCCGAATTTCCGGCTCCCACCCAATACCCGAAGCCCACTGACATGACCCCCGAAGACCTCGAGAAGCTCGTCTCGATGCCCATGCCCTTCGGCAAGCACAAGGGCGTGCTGATCGCCGACCTGCCCGGCAACTACCTCACGTGGTTCGCGCGCGAAGGCTTCCCCAAGGGCGAGATCGGCCGGCTGCTGCAGTTGATGCACGAGATCGACCACAACGGGCTGAAGGGCCTGCTCGCGCCATTGCGCAGGCGATAGGCGCCTCTTCGAACTGCGGCTCGAGCCGGTGGAAGAGCGTGTCGCGGTCGTTGGGAAGTTGCCGGCCGGTTCACTCCGGCTGGCCCTGCGACGCGCCAGCGCCCTCGCGCAGCCAGCGGGCCACCACCTGCGGCACGCATTCGGTCGCCTTGCCGCGCATCCAGTCGAAGCCGGCGGGCGGGCTGTCGAGCTCGGGCGCCACGACCACCTTGTCGGCCGCGGCCGGCGCGGCATGCACCAGCGATGCGGCCGGGAAGACCGACAGCGAGGTGCCCACCACGAGCACGCGTCCGGCCTCGGAAAAGTAGGCCCTCGCTTCCTCCAGATGCCGCACCGACTCGCCGAACCAGACGATGTCCGGCCTGAGCTGGCTGCCCTGCGCGCAGCGCTGGCCCATGTGGATCGGCGCAGCGCCGACGCGCTGGCGCAGGCCGCTGTGCTCGCCCCGGGCAAAGGCCAACTCGCCATGAACGTGCACCACCTTCGTCGAGCCGGCGCGCTCATGCAGGTCGTCCACGTTCTGCGTGACGACGACCACGTCGAAGGATTTCTCCAACTCCGCGATGGCCCGGTGCGCTGCGTTGGGCTGTGCCTCGGCGGCTTGGTGGCGGCGCTCGTTGTAGAAGGCCTGGACCACCCCGGGATGCTTGCGCCAGCCCTCCGGGCTGGCCACCTCCTCCCATGCGTATTGCCGCCAGAGTCCGCCCGAGTCGCGGAACGTGGGCAACCCGCTCTCGGCGCTCACGCCGGAACCTGAGAAGATGACGATCCGGCGAGGGTCGTGGCTGGGCATGATTGCGTATGCTTCCAATGATGGGCGGCCAGCATATCCGGCGGGCTGGCCGGCCCGCAAGCGAGCAAGCAAGAACGACAAGGCGCCACGGACCCGGCATCGACTCCGTCGCAGTACTCGGCCGGCCCGAAGCAAAAGACACGTTTGCACTTGCTTTTGAACTTTCGGCTAGGTACGGATTTCCCCGGCAGCACCTACGATCGCTGTCATGACGCGCATGTGGGGACGGATGGATGATTGTCGGCATTGACCTGGGTACAACCAACAGCCTGGTGGCTGCGTGGCGCGATGGCCAGTCCGTCCTGATCCCGAACAGTCTTGGCCAGGTGCTGACGCCGTCGTGCATCAGCATCGACGAGGACGACACCGTGCTCGTGGGCCGCGCCGCGCGCGAGCGGCTGCAGACCCATCCCGACCGCACCGCCGCCGTCTTCAAGCGCTACATGGGCAGCGACAGGACGCTGCGCCTGGGCCAGCGCGACTTCCGTCCCGAGGAACTGTCGGCGCTGGTGCTCAAGTCGCTCAAGGCCGACGCCGAGGCCATGCTGGGCGAGCCGGTGACCGAGGCGGTCATCACCGTGCCGGCCTATTTCTCCGATGCCCAGCGCAAGGCCACGCGGGCGGCCGGGCAGATGGCAGGCCTGCGCGTGGACCGCCTGCTCAACGAGCCCACCGCCGCCGCGCTGGCCTACGGCATGCACCGGATGGGCACGGAAACGCGCTTCCTGGTGTTCGACCTGGGCGGCGGCACCTTCGACGTGTCGATCCTCGAACTGTTCGAGGGCGTGATGGAGGTGCGCGCCTCGGCCGGCGACAACTTCCTCGGCGGGGAGGACTTCGTGCACTGCCTGGTCGACCTGTTCTTCGAACGCAAGTCGCTGCCGGCGGCGCTGCGCAAGGACGCGCTGTTCATGCAGCGCATGGTCGCTCAGGCCGAGGCGGCCAAGCGGGAACTCAGCAGCCAGCCCCGCACGTCGATGTCGGTTCGGGTGGACGAGGAAACGATCACGCTGGCGCTCGACGAGCCCCTGCTGGAACAGGCCTGCGCGCCGCTGCTCAAGCGGCTGCGCACCCCGGTCGAGCGGGCGCTGCGCGATGCCAACCTGCGCGGCGGCCAGCTCGACAACATCGTGCTGGCCGGCGGCGCGACGCGCATGCCGATGATCCGTCGGCTGGTCACCACCATGTTCGGCCGCTTCCCGGCCATCGACTTCAACCCGGACGAAGTGGTGGCGCTGGGCGCCGCCGTGCAGGCCGGCCTGAAGGCGCGGGACGCGGCGCTCAAGGAAGTGGTAATGACCGATGTGTCGCCCTACTCCCTGGGCGTCGAGATCAGCCGCCGGCTGTCCGAATCCATTGCCGCGCATGGCCATTTCGACCCGATCATCGAGCGCAACACGCCGGTGCCGGTGAGCCGCGTGAAGACCTACCTGCCCATGACCCAGGGCCAGCAGTTCGTCGACCTGAACGTGTTCCAGGGCGAGGCGCGCATGGTGAAGGACAACGTGCATCTGGGCCGCCTGCGCGTGGAGATGCCGCGCGGCGCGACCGACGATGCCGGCGTCGAGGTACGCTTCACCTACGACGTCAACGGCCTGCTGCAGGTGGAAGCCACGCTGCGCAAGACGCAGAAGACATCGAGCCTAGTGATCGAGGGCAACCCCGGGCTGCTCACCGAACAGGAGATCGCCGAGCGCCTGCGCTCGCTGGCCCAGCTGAAGATCCACCCGCGCGACACGCTGGAGAACCGCACCCTGATGGCGAGGGCCGAGCGCATCTACCAGCAGCTTCGTGGCGAGGTGCGCGAATGGCTGGGCGCGCAGATCACGACCTTCGAGCATGCCCTCGCCGGCCAGCAGCAGCGCGCCATCGCGTCGATGCAACGGCAGCTCGAGGAACACCTGAACCGCATCGAGCGGGACGGCTACATCATGGACGTCGACTGACCGTGGCCACTCGACGCCTGGAGGGCGAGACACCGGAATTCCTCCAGGTGCTGGGCCTGGACAACGACGCCAGCGCGCGCGAGATCCGCGGCGCCTATGCGCGACAGCTCAAGCAGATCGAGCCCGCGGCGCAGCCCGAGGCCTTCCAGGAACTGCGCGAGGCTTACGAGTTCGCATTGCACTGGGTGGCCGAGGACGTGCAGCCCGAGCGACACGCGGAACCCGCCACGCCGGAGGGCGCCCGCCAGTCGCAGCATGCCAATGCGCAGTCGACCGCACGCGCCATGCTGGAGGAATTCAAACTCTCCATGGGCGGCCAGCCGCCCCGGGACACCGAGGACGCGCGGCTGCGCCTGCGCGCCGCACTCGACGATCCGCGGCTGCAGGACCTGGACGCGCGCTTCACCTTCGAAGGCGGCATTGCCAACCTGCTCGCGGACGGCTGGCGGCCGGGCCACCAGCACCTGTTCGGCCCGGCCGTGCTCTGCTTCGAATGGCGCACCGACCGTCCGCGGCTGAAGGCCTACGGCCACTCGGGCACGATCATCGACAAGGCCATCGGCGAACTCGAAATCCACCAGACGCAGCCGCCCGCGCAGCGCGAGGAACAGCGCAACGTGATCCGCGACCTGCGCAGGGAGACCCCGCCAAAGCGCGGCGACGCGAGCTACAGCACGGAGTTCATGCGGCAGGTCGTCGCAAGCTATCCGAACTGGCTCCATGTCGTGACGCACACCGCAAACCTGACGCTGTGGCAGGAAGACGGTCTCGCGGCGTCGCGCCGTTCGCGCACCGAGGCCTGGCAAAGGTTCAGGAAGCGGGCCGGCGTCGTGGGGTTGTGCCTGCTCGTGCTGCTGGTGGCAGGCGTGCTGGGATGGGCCTTGCTGTCCGAAGGCGAGGCGCGGCCGCAGGGCGTCGGCGCGCCTCCAGCCGACGATGCGCAGGGTCGGATGGTGCAGGGACCGCAGGAGACGCCGCCCGCATCGCGCGGTGAAGACGCCAGGTAGGCTTGCATGAGCAGCGAAACGCTTCCCTCCTTTCTTGCCGCACTCGAACTGTCGCCGGCCGCGCAGGAGCGCGACGTGCGCCGCTCCTATGCGAAACGCCTCAAGCAGATCGACCAGGAGGCGGACCCGCGCGGCTTCCAGGCCCTGCGCGATGCGTATGAAGCCGCGTTGAACTGGGTCCGCAGCGCGCGCGAAGAGCCGACGTTCGCGCCGCCGGTCATGGCGCCCGTCATGGCGCCGGAGGTGGCCCGCGCCGACCCGTCGGCCACGGCGCAGGAGATGCTTCACGCGTTGTCGCATTCGATGGTCGCGCAGCCGCTGGTCAACCTCCGGATGGCGCAGGACCGCCTGCATGCCGCGCTGGACGACCCGCGCTTGCTGGACCTCGATGCACGCTGGATGTTCGAAGGCGGCATCGCGGTGCTGATCGCCGAAGGCTGGCAGCCCGGGCATCAATTCCTCGTGCCGGCCGCGATCGAGATCTTTCGCTGGCGCGTGGAGCATTCGCGGCTGCAGGGATTCGGCCGGGCGGGGCAGGTCGTCGACGGCGTGGTCACCGAGCTCGACCTGTACGAGCAGCACGCGCCCGACCTGCGCCTGTCGCTGGACAAGGTGATGCGCCTGCTGCGAAGCACCGAACGTCCGGAGGTGCAGTTCCTGATGACGCACATGCAGTTCGTCGAGCACATCGCGCGTGCGTACCCCCACCTGGTCCATGTGATCACCAACCCGCGGAACATCCAGCAGTGGCGGGAATGGGAGGCGCAGGCGATCGCGGCGCGGCCCGCGCCAGCGCCGGAAAAACCCCAGCATTGGCTGATGCGCATCGTGGATCGCAGGCCCGGGCTGATCCTGCTTGCCATGCTGGCGCTTGCGTTCGTGCTGTTGTTGTTCACGGCGCCCAAGGCCCCGGAGCGGCCTGTGGCTGGCGCACCCGCCGGAATGCCAGCCGCCGGAGCGCCCGGGGCCGCGGCGCACCCTGCCACCACGAACAAGCCTCGGACCCCGGCGGACGTGGCGCGGGAACAGGGCCTGAAGGCCGGCATGGAGGCGATCTCGGCTGCGATGGCGCCGGCGCAATACAAACGTCCCCCGGCCGTGGACTACCCGGCAGCCTCGCTGCGTCCGGGTGAAACGGGCAAGGCGCTGATCCGGGTGATGGTCCGCCGCGACGGAGCGCCCGGCGAGGTCGAGGTGTTCCAGACATCGGGCCACGACAAGCTGGATCGCGCCGCGCTCGACGGCGTTCGCGGTGCGAGCTTTGTTCCCGCGCGCGGTCCGGATGGCCAGCCCATCAACGCCTGGTTCATCGTGCCGATCAACTTCACGCAGGGCAGGAAGTAGCGCGCAACGGCAAGCTACAGCGGCGCCATCTCGAAGCGCAATGCCGCGCCCTTCATCGACGCCGTCGCGGCCAGTTCGCCGACATCCACCGGCTTGCCGACGAAGGCGATGCGCAGGTAGGGCACAGGCGCCGGCAGCGCGCGGAAGGCACGCAGCAGGATCTGCGCGGCCAGTGCGCTGTCGGGTCCGCCGATGGCGAGGTTGATCGGCTCGCTGGCGCCGCGCGCCATGACCAGGGCGAGGTCGGACACCATCGGCGACGACGCGGCCACGAGCGCGGCAAAGGCTTCTGGCGACAGCGGCGGCGTGCCGTCGGCAGGCGGAGCCGGCGCGGGCACCCAGACGGTCAGCATCTGGTCGCTCAGCTTCATCTCCGGGCCGAGCGACTGGTAGCCGATGTGGGCCACCAGTTCCGGCGTCAACTGCGGCGGCGCGCTGGCGCAGGCGCCGAGCAGGCCGGTGGCCGCCAGCGTCAACGCGGCCAGCGCCAACCGCAATTCACCTCGTCTCATCGATAGGCTCCTGGATATCTGTCGATGGTCAGCCCCTTCATGTCGATGCCCGGCTTGCGGCCCGAGATCACGTCGGCCATCACGCGGCCGGTGCCGGCGGCCATGGTCCAGCCGAGCGTGCCGTGGCCGGTGGCCAGGTAGAGGTTGGGCAGGCGCGTGGCGCCGATGACCGGCGTGCCGTCGGGCGTCATGGGACGCAGGCCGCACCAGAACTCGGCGCGCCGGGTGTCGCCGCCGTTCGGGAACAGGTCGGTCACCACATGCTCCAGCGTGTGCCGGCGCGCCTCGTGCAGCTTGAGGGTGTAGCCGGCCAGCTCGGCCGTGCCGCCGACGCGGATGCGGTCGCCCAGGCGCGTGACGGCGACCTTGTGGGTCTCGTCCATCACGGTGGATTCAGGGGCGCCGGTGGCGTCGGTGATCGGCACGGTGATCGAGTAACCCTTGACCGGGTACACCGGGATGCGGATGCCCAACGGCGCGAGCAGCAACGGGGAGTGGCTGCCCAGCGCGACCAGATAGGCGTCGGCCTTGACGGTGCCGACATCGGTGACCACGCCATCGATCTGCTGCGCCGCGAACTTGAGCCGCTGGATGCGCGTGCCATAGCGGAACTGCACGCCCTGCTGGACGGCCATCGCGGCCAGCGCCTGCGTGAACTTGAAGCAATCGCCGGTTTCATCGCCCGGCAGCAGCAGGCCGCCCGCGAACTTGTCGCGCACGCCGTGCAACGCGGGCTCCTGGCGCACGCAGCCGTCGCGGTCGAGCAATTCGAAGCGAACGCCGTAGCGCTTGAGCACCTCGATGTCGGCGCCGGTGTGATCGAGCTGGGCTTGCGTGCGGAACAGTTGCAGCGTGCCCTGCATGCGCTGGTCGTACTGGATGCCGGTCTGGTCGCGCAGTTCTTCCAGGCACTGGCGGCTGTATTCGGCCAGCCGCACCATGCGGCCCTTGTTGACCTCGTAGCGCGCGGCCGTGCAATTGCGCAACATCGACATGCCCCAGCGCACCATGCCGAGATCCAGGTGCGGCCGCACCACCAGCGGACGGTGATGCATCAGCAGCCACTTGATCGCCTTGACCGGCACGCCGGGCCCGGCCCAGGGCGCCGAATAGCCGGGCGACACCTCGCCGGCATTGCCATAGCTGGTTTCAAGCGCGGCGGCGGGCTGGCGGTCGATCACCGTCACCTCGTGCCCCGCTACTGCGAGTTGGTAGGCCGCGGTCACGCCGATGACGCCGCTGCCGAGGACGACAACCTTCATTCGATTCCTTTGGTGCGCCTCGGGGAGGGCGTTGGGTCGGAAGGTGTGAATGAGGCCGGCGTGCCCGGGCGGGATGCGCGGGCGTGGCGGATTCGTTCACACATTCCCAGTGTAGGGGGGCTCATTCACCGAACAACTCCGGCATCTCCCGATGTGCCTTGGCCGTGACCGTGAGCTCGCGCCCGTCCAGCGCCTGCCGCACCCAGCCGCGTCGCAGCGACAGTTGCAGCCAGGCCGCGGCCAGCGCGCCACCCAGGTGCGGGCGGCGCTCGCTCCAGTCGAGGCAGGCGCAGGCAAAGCGGCGACGCCCCCGGCGCGCGGCGGCGATGTCCAGGCCCAGGCTTTCGAGGGCCAGCGCACCGTTGGCGGTGAGTTCGTAGGCGCCGCCCTGCGCTACCGCCTCGATCCAGCCCTGCGCCAGCAATTGGTCGTGCAGCGCGACACCGGCCGCGCCGGCGATGTGGTCGTAGCAGGTGCGCGCGGCGCGCAGCTTCGTGGGCGTGTTGGGCTTGAAGGTGCTGCGCGTGGCGCCGGCGACGACGAGCAGGCCTTCCAGCGCCGCGGCCACGTCGCCACCGGCCAGGCGGAAGTAGCGGTGCTTGCCCTGCGCCACCGACTCGATCAGCTTCTGCTCGCGCAACCGCGCAAGGTGTGTGCTCGCTGTCGAGGGTGCGACGCCGCCGACCGTGGCCAGTTCGGTCGCGGTGCGGGCATGGCCGTCCATCAGGCTGCACAGCATGCGCGAGCGCGCCGGCTCCGCGATCGCGGCGGCCACGCGGGCCAGATGGGTGTCGGCTTGATCGTCCGGATCGTCATCCATGATTCGATGGTAGCCGAAGCATGCAATCCGGTACAACTGCATCATGCGCGCCGTGAGCGCCGCCCGGCCGCTTCGAAGGCGCTCTCACCGCAGCGCGGAGGTTACCCAATGAGTCCTGCCAATGCCATCGATGCGGTGACGCATCCTGATCCCTACCCGTACTACACGACCCTGCGCCAAGGCCCGCCGCTCGCCTTCGACGACACGCTGCAACTGTGGGTCGCGAGTCGCGCCGACGTCGTGGCCGAGGTGCTGGAGCATGCCGCACTGCGCGTACGCCCGGTGACCGAGCCGGTGCCGCGCGGGATCGCCGGCGGTCCGGCGGGCGAGGTGTTCGGGCGACTGGTGCGCATGAACGATGGCGCGCTGCACACCGTGCATCGGCGGGTGCTGCAAAGGGCGCTGGCAGGGCTGGACCCGGAAGGCACACGCAACGAAGTCCTGCGCGTGGCTCGTCGCCTGCCCGGTGGTCCGCTCGACGAATGGATGTTTGCAATGCCGCTGCGCGCGTTGGCACACCTGCTGGGATTCACCGGGGAGGACGGGCCGGGCATCGCGGCCGATGCACGCGCTTTCTCGGCCTGCCTGTCGCCGCTGTCGACGCGCGAGCAGTTCGACGCGGCGGACGCAGCGGCCTTGTCCCTGGGCGATCGCCTCCGCCGGCTGCTGGCCGGCCGGCGGGCTCGCCCCGACAGCCTGTTCGCCGCCGTGCTGGCGCAGGCGCACGAAGACGCCAGCGTGAATGCCGACACGCTGCTGGCCAACCTCCTCGGACTCTTCTCGCAAACCTGCGACAGCACCGCCGGGTTGATCGGCCAGGCCGTGGTGGCGCTGGCGCGCGAGGCCGGCCTTGCCACCCAAGTCGGCACGCGGGTCGATGGCTTCGAGTTGCTCATGCAGGAGGTTGCGCGCCACGACCCCCCGGTGCAGAACACGCGCCGCTTCGTGGCCGATGGCTGCACGGTAGCCGGCGTGGAACTGCATCCCGGCGATACGCTGCTCGTCATCCTTGCTGCCGCCAACCGGGATCCCACGCTGAATGCCGAGCCCGATGCCTTCCGGCTCGAACGCGTCGCGCGACGCAACCTCGGCTTCGGGCGGGGCGTCCACGCATGCCCGGGACAGGCGCTGGCGCAGACCTTCGCGGCATGCGGCGTGCAGGCGCTGATCGAACAGGGCATCGATCTCAATTCGATCCGCACTTCGGGATGGAACTACCGCGTCTCGGTCAATGGGCGCATCCCATGCTTCGGTGCGTCAGTCGTCGCCGCGCGCTGAGCCTGGCTCCATGCGAAGGACGCTTCAGTTCGTCGACGCCACCGGCTGCCCCGGCGCCGGGGCGAGCGCGCGCCTGTCGGTGCACAGCTTGCCGGCGTCGGTCGCGAAGTTCTGCACCGCGTTGGCCATGGCCGCGTTCAACACGCTCATGTATTCGCCATTGCCGTTGTTCCAGTTGCCGATGGTGCCCATGCCGTGATAGCGGCGCGTGACGGGGCCGTCCGGTGTCTGGAAACTGGCCTGGATCACCACGTGCGACACGAGGTTCAGGCCGGCGGACCAGGCATGCGCCAGGCGCAGCCCGAAGCTGGCGCCGACCTGGTTGCCGGCATCGGGCGCAGCCACGACCCCGTCCTGCGGCTGGAAGCCCAGCGCACGCGTCGACTCCAGTGCCTGGTGCGTCCACTTCACCACGTCACCGCTGCGGATCGACTCCACATACATCGGCGCGTGGATGCCGAACATCAACGCGCCCACCGTGGCGGGGTTGGATCGAAGGTCTTCGATCTTTCCGAGGTAGAGCGCGCAATTGCGGGCCGGTTGCGGCGCGTCCGCAACCGGTGGGCCGTTGGGACGCTGCGTGGACGGGGACGCGACCGGCGCCATGTAGACCATGCTGAGCGGTTCGGCGGCATCGAACGCGTGCGCGAGGCACGGCAGGAGGGCTGCTCCGGCAGCCATCGTCAGGCAGTGCAGCGCCTTCATGGTTGGGCCACCTGCTCGACCGAATACATGCCGACGGTGTCGACCCGGCGGATCGTGCGCGTGCCGCGACGGTCCACCAGCACGCCCGACAAGGTGGCCGGCATCCCGTTGGCGACCATCTTGAACGGCTCCTTCTTCGGCTCCGCCGCGCCGGCGGCTGGCTTGGCTTGCGCATCGATGTCGAGTGCGACCATGCGCAGGGTCTCGGTGATCGACTCGCGCATGTACGAACGCAAGAGGCGGCCGTCGTCCGCCGTCAGCTTGCCGAGGACTTCGGCCCGCGTGCCCGCGGGCAGCGGCATCTGGTAGACCGCATTCCCGTAGTACGAGCGCTCGGACTGGCCGTCCTGCCAGAGGTTGATGCCGGTGCGGGTGGTGAAGGCGCCCAGGCCCGGCTCCAGTGAATACTGCACCAGCAAGGTCATGTAGGCATTGCCCTTGGCCGTGGCGGCGATGCGTTCGTCGCGCTCGCGCGGCACCGGCATCGTGGACAGCACTTCGGCCGATTGAAGGCGCAATGGGAAGGCGGCTTCCGTCGCCTGCTTCAAGGCGACGCGCGCTTCCTTGCGGAAGTCGATGTCGAGCAAGGGGTCCACCATTGCCTGGATGTCGGCGGCCATGCCCTTCTGGCGGGACTTCTGGACCTCGACGTCGATGAGGACGCCAATCAGCCCGCCCGGCGCGGCGGATGCTCCCGGCGCCGTGGCGCTGAACATGAACCCGTCCTGCGCCACGACGACGCGCACATCGACCGCCTTGATCTTCTGGCGGTTCTCGGCTGACAAGGGTTTGTGGAACTGGGCACAGCCGGCCAGGCACAAGGCCACGACCGCCGCCAGCAAACGTTGGACTCTCAAGACTTCCTCCCGGGGCATTGGCTTCTGGATCGCCCGGGAATCTACCTCAGGGGTGCAGTGGCAACGATGCGGGTTGACCCCATCGCAACGAAAGTGCTAACGGCAGCCGATGCATCTTCATGACGTCCATCACGAGCAGGCGCTGGGCGCCCGGATATGCAGAGACTTCCCTCTCATCCACCACGATCCTGACGCCGGCAGCGACTTGCAGGAGGTCCCCGTTGTCGTAGTCGATGAACAGCAGCCCGGCGCGCGGCGCCAGCAGCAGGTTGCCGAGCGTGTTGAAGAAGTAGTTGCCAAGATAGTCGGGCACGACCAGCGTGCGCTCGTCGACGACATGCACGAAACCTCGCGGGCCTCCGCGATGCGACACGTCCACGCCATGCGCCCTTGCGGCACCGGGTGAGCGCGCTTGCGGATGCGCGCTGGCAATGAAGAAGGTGTCGGCTTGCGCGATGAATCGCATGGCGTCGGCGTCCAGCCGGTCCGCGTGTTCCGGCGGGATCGTTGCGCCGGCGCGCGCAGCGAACGAAGGCTCCCGCGGCCAGATGTACTTGGGGCAGTTGCCGAAACTTTGGGTGATGCGCACCGAGAAGCCAGCGCCCCGGACGCGATCGACGATGCCATTGGCCCGGTTGCGCCGACGTGTGTGCGGCTGGATGCCGAGCAGGCCGATCGATGCGCCCTCCGCCAGCGATGCGCCGCCCGCATCGCCCGCAAGCGGCAGCGCCGCAATGTCCAGGTGTCGGTCGTCGGGAGAGCGCACGAAGCCAGGCGGCGCGGCCAGCACCGACGCCCACGGTTGCCCCTCAGGGTCCACCAGGCCGATCAGCAGGAACGGGAGTTGCGCGAAGAAGCTGCGGTGCTGGTCCGGCATCGCTTCGCGGATCACGCGCGAGCCGACCTCCTCCAGCTTGTCGCGCGAACCGGCATGCGCCTGCAGCGCCTTCTCGCCCTCGTGGAATGGCGCGTCGGATTCGAAGACGGCAGTGTTCATGATGTTCATCGCCCCGCAGAAGAAGAAGATGGGCTCATTCTTCTTTCTTTCGCCCTTCGGATGAATCCCTCTGGGCGCAGTGCACTCCTTCACTTTCCGGTTTAATGCAGTCATGGATCGCCTCAAGGCCATGCAGACCTTCGTGCAGATTGCCGACCAGGGCAGCCTCACCGGCGCGGCACGTGCGCTCGACAGTTCGCTGCCGGCGGTGGTGCGTTCGCTGGCCGCGCTCGAGGCGCACCTGGGTGTGCGCCTGTTCCACCGCACCACTCGCCGCAATGCGCTGACCGAGGAAGGCCGACGCTACCTTCAGAGCGCACGCGAGGTGCTGGCCGCCGCCGACGCGGCCGACCGGGTGCTCACGCGCGAAGCGGGCGAGCCGGCGGGCCAGCTCACCATCACCGCGCCCGTGCTGTTCGGCCACATGTACGTCTCGCCGGCCGTCACGCGCTTCCTGCAGCGCTATCCGAAGATGCGATGCAGCGTGCTGCTGCACGACCGCAAGGTGGACCTGCTGGAGGAAGGCATCGACGCGGGCATCCGCATCAGCCCGCTGGAGGATTCGTCGCTGGTGGCCCAGACGCTGGGCACCCTCCGGACCGTCGTGGTTGCGAGCCCCGCGTACCTTCGGCAACACGGCGTGCCCGCCCATCCCCGGGACTTGCAGGAAGCCGAATGCGTGCGCATCCACGGCAGCACGGTCGGCGACTGGCGCTTTCGCGACCCGGGCGGCGGCAAGCCGATCCGCGTGCAGACCGACGGCCGCCTCGCGTTCAACCACATCGCACCGGCCGTCGAGGCCTGCGCCGCGGGCATGGGCTTCGGCATGTTCCTGTCGTACCAGGTGATGCCGCAGCTCGCACAGGGCCGCCTGCAGGTCGTGCTGCAGGACTTCGAGGCACCGCCGCGGCCGGTGAGCGTGATCTACCCGCACGCGCGACTGATGCCTGTGCGCACGCGTGCCTTCGTCGACTGGATGAAGCAGGAGTTCAGCGGGTTCGCGCTATGACCGGGGGCGGCTGGCACGCATGACAATGCGCCGGTGACATCCCCCGCCCTCTTCCATGTGTCGCAGCTCAGCAAGCGCTACGGCGACACCACCGTGGTCAGCGACCTGTCCTTCGACATCGCGCCTGGCGAATGCCTGGGAGTGATCGGGCCGAACGGCGCGGGCAAGACCACGACGATCCGCATGTGCCTCGGCCTGACGGCGGCCGACACCGGCGAGATCACCTATCGCAATGGCGGCACCGAGCCATTGCAGATGCCGCGCGACGCGCTGGCCATCAAGGCGCAGATCGGCGTGGTGACGCAGTTCGACACGCTGGACCCCGATTTCAGCTGTGCCGAGAACCTCGTGGTCTATGGCCGCTACTTCGGATACGCCAAGGCGCAGATCCTGCCGCGCGTGCCGAAGCTGCTGGAGTTCGCAGCCCTGTCGCACAAGGCCGATGCCAAGCCCGGCGAGCTGTCTGGCGGCATGCGGCGCCGGCTCTCGCTGGCCCGCGCGCTGGTGAACGACCCCAGGCTGCTGCTGCTCGACGAGCCCACCACCGGCCTGGACCCGCAGGCGCGGCACCTGATGTGGGAGCGGCTGCAGGTGCTGCTGCAGCAGGGCAAGTCGATCCTGCTGACCACCCACTTCATGGACGAGGCGGAGCGCCTGTGCTCGCGCCTGATCGTGCTCGACCACGGCCGCAAGATTGCCGAAGGCAAGCCGCGCGACCTGATCGCCGAGCACCTGGAGCCGGATGTCGTCGAGGTCTACGGCAACGGCGCGCTGTCGCTGGCAGCGCGGCCCGAACTGAAGGCGCTGGCGGCGCGGGTGGAGGTCAGCGGCGAGACGGTTTTCTTCTACACGCAGGACGCGCGCGGCCTGCTGCAGGCGCTGGCTTCGCACCATGGCTTGCGCACCTTCCACCGCCCTGCCAACCTCGAGGACCTCTTCCTCAAGCTCACCGGAAGGCAGATCCGTGAAGACGCCTAGCCTTGTCGAACCCGAATCCATCTGGCGCGCGCCGGCCATGTCGATGCGCTGGTGGCCCGTGTTCCTGCGCAACCTGCTGGTGTGGCGCAAGCTCGCGGTGCCGAGCCTGATCGGCAACATCGCCGAGCCCCTGATCTGGCTGGTGGCCTTCGGCTACGGCATGGGCATGCTGGTGGGCGAGGTCAACGTCGGCGGCGCCAAGGTGCCCTACATCCTGTTCCTGGCCAGCGGCTCTATCTGCATGAGCGCGATGAACGCGGCCTCCTTCGAGGCGCTCTATTCCGCCTTCTCGCGCATGCACGTGCAGAAGACCTGGGACGGCATCATGAACGCGCCGGTCGGCCTGGACGACATCGTGATGGCCGAGATGCTCTGGGCCGCATTCAAGTCGATCTTCACCGTGACGGCCATCCTCTTCGTGATGCTGGGCCTGGGCATCAGCCACAGCCCGAAGCTGCTGCTGGCCTGGGCGGTGCTGGCCGGTGCGGGCATCACCTTCTCGTCGATGGCGCTGATCTTCAATGCGCTGGCCAAGGGCTACGACTTCTTCACCTACTACTTCACGCTGTTCCTCACGCCGATGATGTTCCTGAGCGGCGTGTTCTTTCCGCTGGAGCAACTGCCGGGCGTGGTGCGCGCGGTGGCCGCCTGGCTGCCGCTGACCAATGCGGTGCTGCTGGTGCGGCCGCTGTTCATGGACCAATGGCCGGCCGGGTGGGTGCAACATGTGTTGGTGCTGGTCGTGTATGCGGTGGCCTCGTTCTGGATGGCGCTCGCATTCACGCGCAAGCGCTTTCGCGCCTGACGACGAAGGGAATGCCGGGATGATCTCTGCCACCACGCCACTGCACATCGGCATCGTCGGCTGCTCGGCCGAAGGCGCCGCCCTTTGCTACAAGACCATCTGCGTCGAAGGTGCCCTGCTGCTCGGCCCGCATGCGCACCCCGAGGTGTCGATGCACACGGCCTCGCTCGCCGACTACGTGCGCTGCCTGGAACGCGGCGACATGCAGGGCATCGCCGGCCTGATGCTGGCCTCGGCCCACAAGCTTGCGCGGGCCGGCGCCGACTTCCTGGTCTGCCCCGACAACACCATCCACCAGGCGCTACCGCTCGTCGCGCCGGCCTCGCCGCTGCCGTGGCTGCACATCGCGGAAGTGGTGGCGGCCGAAGCGCAACAGCGCGGCTTCCGGCGGCTCGGCCTGCTCGGCACGCGCTGGCTGGTCGACAGCGATGTCTATCCGGAAAAGCTCAAGTCGCGCGGGCTGCAGTACGTGCGCCCGACCGCCGCCGAGCGCGACGACAGCAACCACATCATCATGGACGAGCTGGTGCGCGGCATCTTCAAGCCGGGCTCGGTGGCGCGCTACCAGCGCGTGATCCAGCGCTTGAAGGAAGACGAGGGCTGCGACGCTGTCGTGCTGGGCTGCACGGAGATTCCGCTGGTGATCGACGACAGCAACGCGGATCTGCCCACGCTCGACTCCACGCGCCTGCTGGCGCGGGCGGCCTTGCGCAGGGCGGTCGGGACGTCCTGAACGTCGAGTTCGGCCGGGTTCTGGCTACGAGGCATCGCGACCGGATGAATGTTTGGCAATGCTTTACGAGGAGGCTTGAAGTCCATACAATGTTCAACGGTGTTAAACAAAAGGAGGTGACGCGATGGAAGTGGTGCTGAGGAAATATGGAAACAGCACGGTGGCGGTCATGCCGCCTGCCGTGCTACGCGACTTGGGCCTGAAGTCGGGCCAGACGATGAGCCTGGAAACGACTGCGGAGGGGAGCATCGTGCTGTCTCCCAAGCGCCGTTTCACGTTGGCCGAGTTGCTGAGTCAATGCGATGCAAAAGCTGCGCCGCCGGCGGACATGGCGCTGTGGGACGCGTCCAACCCAGCGGGCAACGAGGTATGGTGAAAGCGGCCGGCTTCGATCGAGGCGATGTCGTGAGCGTGAGCCTGAACCCCATCGTCGGACATGAAACCCGCGGTCAGCGCTTTGCGTTGGTCTTGACGACGAAGGAGTTCAACCGCCTTGGAGATGTGCTGGTGGCACCCATCACGCAAGGAGGCGACTATTCGCGCTACGCAGGCTTTGCGGCGTCCCTCATGGGGACTGGCTGCAAGACGCAAGGCGTCGCACTGATCAACAAGATCCGCATGCTCGACCTTGCAGCCCGTGGGGCGCGCAAGGTCGAGCGCGTTCCACAGGAAGTCGTGGACGACGCCTTGGGACGTTTGATGGCGCTGTTCGAATAGCTCGAATCCGGTGGTTTCAGCAGCTCGTTCTCGACGCAACTGGCGACCGAAGGCGAGCAGCCTCCGGCAGTCCGCTCCAATGCGAGGTTGAGCGCATGGCGTTTACTTCAGGACGAGTGCAAGCACGAGCATGAAGACAATGAGCGCCGTGGGGATGGCGAACGCCAACCACGCAGCACTCGCCAAGCTAAAGCCGCCGCCCCCGCGGGACCACGCTCAACTGCATCGTCGCCGTCGCAGGCGCCGCGGTCAGCGTGGCCTGCTGCGGCGCGATGTCGATGAGCTGGTCCGCATGCCAGACCTTGATGATGGCCGCGCCTTCCGGCACGTTGAGCGTGGCCACGCCCTCAGCGTTGGTCAGCGAGGCCCAGGGCGAATCGCTCACGTAGACGTAGCCGCGCATCGAGTTGTGCAGGTGGCAGCCGAGCAGCACCGCGCCGGGCTTGTCGAACACCGCGTCGGCGGACTTCGCGGCCTTGCCATCCGCCTTGCCGTCGATGCGCAGTTCGAAGCCGCCCGCGGCGTCGTCGTTGAACTGCGCGATGCCGGCGGCCGAGGCGCGCACGTGGTGCTCCCACGGATCGTTGTTGACGAAGTGCGCCTTCGCGCCCACCGCCACGACACTCACGGCCGGGACGAAGCGCATGTTCAGCTGGCTGATGACCACGTCCTTCGGCAGGCCGGCGGGCGTGGTGGAACGGCCTGCGCTGACCACCACCACGACCGCGTTGCTGACGGGCTTGCCTTCCTTGTCGAGTACGCTGACCTGCAGCGAGGTGTTGGCTGCCGCGCAACCGGCAAGCGCGAGCAATGCCGCGGCGACGAGGCCGCGTGTCCTGGTCTTCATGGGATCAGCCGGGGATGATGTGCCAGACCTTCAGGTAGTTGTCGCCGTACTTGTCGCCGGGCTCCTGGTCCTCGGGCCAGGTGTAGAGCGGCTTGCCGCGGAAGGCCCACTGCTTCTTGCCGTCGTCCCGGGTGACGAGGGTGTACTCGCCGCCGGGGCTGGCGCCGTCGGCGGCAATGAGTGGCGGCCATTTCCGTGCGCAATCGCCGTTGCAGACCGACTTGCCCGAGTTCGCCACGTCCTTGTCGAAGGTGTAGAGCGTCAGGCCCTTGGCATCGACCAGCATGCCGCCCGCGGCCTTGACCGGCAGCTTGTTCGGCGCCGTCGCGCAACCGGCGAGAACGGCAAGACTCAGGGCAAGGCAGGCAACCAGTTTCATGAACTTCCTCGTCATGGCGTGTGAATGATGGCCCCAGATTACACATTTTGATACATTTGCGCGAGAGGGTCGACCCGAGATTTCGGGTTGCCAGCAACGATCGCGCGTCGCAGCCAGAATCGGCGCATGACCGACCTATCCAATTTCCCCATCACCCGGAAGTGGCCCGCCACGCACCCCGACCGGCTCCAGTTGTATTCCCTGCCCACGCCCAACGGCGTGAAGGTCTCGATCATGCTGGAGGAGACCGGGCTGCCCTACGAGGTGCACCTGGTCGACTTCGGCAAGCACGACCAGCTGACGCCGGAGTTCCTGTCGATCAGCCCGAACAACAAGATCCCGGCGATCCTCGACCCCCACGGCCCGGGCGGCAAGCCGCTGGCGCTGTTCGAGTCCGGCGCCATCCTGGTCTACCTGGCGAGCAAGACCGGCCAGTTCATGCCCAGGGACGACGCGGGCCGCTACGAGACGCTGCAGTGGCTGATGTTCCAGATGGGCGGCATCGGGCCGATGTTCGGCCAGGTCGGTTTCTTCAGCAAGTTCGCCGGCAAGGACTATGAAGACAAGCGCCCGCGCGACCGCTACGTGGCCGAGGCCAAGCGCCTGCTGGGCGTGCTCGACAAGCACCTCGCCGGCCGGCAATGGATCATGGGCGACGAGTACACGATCGCCGACATCGCGAGCTTCCCATGGATCCGCAACCTGATCGGCTTCTATGAGGCGGGAGAGTTGGTGGGCTTCAAGGAGTACACGAACGTGGCGCGGGTGCTGGAGGCGTTCGTGGCGCGGCCGGCCGTGGCCAGGGGGCTGACGATTCCTGCGCGGCCTCAGTGAATAAAACGCGGCAAATCGCGCCTCACCCGCCGCGGCGCGCCCTTGCCGCAGCAAGCCTGGCCTGCAAGCGTGCAATGACGTCTTCGGCCTCGTAGTACCGGCCCGACTTCCGCGCATCGGCGAGCGAACGCATGCCGCGCGCCAAGAACGCGGCCTGGCGTCCGCCCTCGCGTCGTCGTTTGGGGGCGACCGATATTCCGCATCGTCAAAGCCCCGCCCGCGCAGCCCGCACCCGGTCCTCGATCCACTGCGCGAACCCACGCTCCGCCTGCAGCCGGAACGCGTTGCGCGCCTGGTTGCAGGCCGCATGCGCGAGCCGGCGATGCTGCTGCTTGCGGACGCTGCCAAGCGTCGCGTCGTTCAGGTGCTCGATGGTGGCGGATTCGGGCCGGCCGTGCGGCGCGTCGAAATCCATGGGCAGCTTGCACCAGTGGCAGTTGGGGCCGAAGGTGCTTCGGAGGGCTTGGACACTCATGGCTGCGACTGTAGTCCGCGACGCCAGCGCCGCTGGGGGCGCCGGGGGCTGCGGGCGCTGGGAGCTTGGCGCTGCGCTGGGGCGCTTCGCGCGCTCATGGAAGTCGTGGCCATCGGCGGGGCGTTCCTAGGGTTAACCCTTAGCTTTCGCTAAAATTCGTTTCCCATTACGGGTCGCCAACGCCCTTCAGGCGCATCATCCAGACCCCAAAACCGACGGCGTCACGCCGCAGACGGAGACACCATGTTCGGCATCGACAAAGACATTTTCCTGATGGCCGACGCGCTCGTGGCCATCGTGCTCCTGATCCTGCTGATCACGCGCTGGCGCTTCCATCCGTTCATCGCGCTGACGCTGGCGGCCGGCTTCCTCGGCCTGACCTCGGGCATGCCGGTCAGCCTGCTGATGAAGTCCTTCCAGGACGGCTTTGGCGGCGTGCTGGGCTTCGTCGGCATCGTGCTCGGCCTGGGCACGATGCTCGGCAAGATGATGGCGGCCTCGGGCGGCGCCGACCGCATCGCGCGCACGCTGGTCGACGCCTTCGGCAAGGAGCGCGTGCACTGGGCCATGATGTTCGCGGCCTTCATCGTGGGCATTCCCCTGTTCTTCGAGATCGGCTTCGTGCTGCTGATCCCGCTGGTGTTCATCGTGGCGCGGCGCACGGGTGTGTCGATCATCAAGGTCGGCATTCCGCTGCTGGCGGGCCTGTCGGTGGTGCATGGCCTGGTGCCGCCGCATCCGGGCCCGATGATCGCCATCGGCGTGTTCGGCGCCGACATCGGCAAGACCATCTTCTACGGCCTGCTGATCGGCCTGCCGACCGCGATCATCGCGGGCCCGATCTTCGGCAGCTTCATTGCGAAGTACGTGCCGGGCAACCCGTCGGAAAAATTGATGGCGCAACTGGGCGAGGAGCCCGAGACGCGCGACCTGCCGGGCTTCGGCATCACCCTGCTCACCGTGCTGCTGCCGGTCGGGCTGATGATGCTGAAAGCACTGTCGGACATCCTGCTCGACGAGAAGAACATCGTGCGCCAGTGGATGGACTTCATCGGCAACCCCATTACCGCGCTGCTGGCGGCATTGCTGCTGTCGATCTACACCTTCGGCTTCAGGCGCGGCTTCGATGCAAAGCAGATCCTGAAGCTGGTCGACGAGAGCCTGGCGCCGACGGCGGCGATCATCCTCATCATCGGCGCGGGAGGCGGCTTCAAGCAGATGCTGATCGCCAGCGGCGTGGGCGACGCGATCGGCAAGATGGCGCTGCAGGCGCATCTTTCGCCGATCCTGCTCGCCTGGCTGGTGGCCGGTGTGATCCGCGTGGCGACGGGCTCGGCCACGGTCGCGACCATCACCGGCGCCGGCATCGTCGCACCGCTCGCCACGCTGGTGCCGGGCGTGAACCGCGAGTTGCTGGTGCTGGCGACCGGGGCCGGCTCGGTGATCCTCTCTCACGTCAACGATGCGGGCTTCTGGCTGGTCAAGGAATACTTCAACATGAGCGTGCCGGAGACCTTCAAGACGTGGACCGTGATGGAGACGCTGGTGTCCGTCGTCGCGCTGGTCTTCATCCTGTTGCTGAACATGGTGGTTTGACGACCGCTGGATGCGGATAGAGTGACGACCGGCGCTGCGCCGTGCGGCGCAAGGACTGAGACTGTGAGACCCGCATGACCACCCGCATCGCCATCGGCGTCGACATCGGCACCACCAGCACGAAGGCCGTCGCATTCAGCATCGCGGGCAAGGTGCTGTCCCATCACGCGGTCGACTACCCGCTGCTGCGGCCCGAGCCGGCCGCGGCGGAACAGGACCCGGAGCAGATCTACCAGGCCGTGCTCGCGGTGATCGCTTCCTGCGTCGAGCAGTGCGGCGCGGCGCCGGAAGATGTGATCTGCGTCTCCTTCAGCGCGGCGATGCACAGCCTGATCCTGGTGGACGGCGCGGGCGCCCCGCTGACCCACAGCATCACCTGGGCCGACAACCGCGCTGTGCGCTGGGCCGAGCGCATCAAGACCGAATGGAACGGCGACGCGATCTATCGGCGCACCGGCACGCCGATCCATCCGATGTCGCCGCTGGCCAAGCTGGTGTGGCTGCGCCATGACCGCGCGGCGTTGTTCGGCAAGGCGGAGCGCTTCGTCGGCATCAAGGAGTACGTGTTCTTCCGGCTGTTCGGGCGCTGGCTGGTCGACCATTCGATCGCCTCGGCGACCGGGCTGTTCAACCTGTCGACGCTGGACTGGGATGCCGAGGCGCTGGCGCTGGCCGGCGTGAAGCCGGAGCAGCTGCCGCAGCCCGTTCCGACGACCGAGCATGTCGCGGGACTGGCCCCGGCGGTCGCCACCCGATTGGGCCTGGCGGTGGACACGCCCTTCGTGCTCGGTGCCAACGATGGCGTGCTGTCAAACCTCGGCGTGAATGCGATCTCGCCGGGCGAGGTGGCCGTCACCATCGGCACCAGCGGCGCGATGCGCACGGTGGTCGACAAGCCGATGACCGATCCTTCCGGACGCACCTTCTGCTATGCGCTGACGCAGCGGCACTGGGTGGTCGGCGGGCCGGTGAACAACGGCGGCATCATCCTGCGCTGGGTGCGCGACGAGTTCGCGGCGTCCGAGGCGGAAACTGCCAAGCGCCTGGGCATCGACACCTACGAGGTGCTCACGCGGATTGCGGAGCGCGTGCCGGCCGGAGCCGAAGGACTGCTGTTCCACCCCTTCCTCGCAGGCGAGCGCGCGCCATACTGGAACGCCAACCTGCGCGGCTCGTTCTTCGGCCTGGGCATGCACCACCGCAAGGAGCACATGATCCGCGCGGCGCTGGAGGGCGTGATCTTCAACCTGCACAGCATCCTGCCGGCCGTCGAGTCGATCATCGGCCCGAGCACCACGATCAAGGCCACCGGCGGCTTCGCGCGCTCGGGCCTGTGGCGCCAGATGATGGCCGACGTGTTCGACCGCACGGTGGTGGTGCCCGAGAGCTTCGAGAGCTCGTGCCTGGGCGCCGCCGTGCTCGGCCTGTATGCACTGGGCGAGGTCGATTCGATCGAGGTGGTGGCCGGCATGGTCGGCGCGACGCACCGCCACACGCCGAATCCGCGCAACGTGGCGGTGTACCAGCGGCTGCTGCCGATCTATGCGGCCGTGCCGGAGAAACTGGCGGCGGAGTACCGGGCGATTGCGGCGTTCCAGCAGGGTGAGTGACCCGCGCCCGTTCCCGCTTCACGCGACTTTGCAATCAAGCGCAGAACAAGGCGGAGCGCCGCAGACAGTGCTGTAGCACGGCAAGGCGATCCAAGGCAGTTATGCGATTGATTGCGAAGTCGCATCAGTCCCCCTTGCGCCAGAACCGTCGTGCCTTGGCAAGTTGGCGCAGCGCCTTGCGGCAGGCGCGTGCGCCCGCTGGCTGTTGCGCCGCCAGCCAACCCACGGCAAACCAGGCATGCGGATCGGTCGCGGCGGCTTCGCGGTACGCCGCCATGGCGACGACCTCGTCGTTGAATTCGCCGAGCGCGTCCTGTGCCGGCACCAGGCTACCAACGTAGCGCTTGACCTCCGCCTTGTCGAACAGCGGCGCCACGAACTCAGCCAGGTAGCGCAGCCGCTTGAGGCGCTTGCGGGTGCGGTGCTGTTCGTCGGCCGGGAGTTGCTCGAAGCGCTTGCCGTCTCGCACGACCTGCTTGTGAAGCCTGCCCAGCCGCGCTTGCAGGACCTGCCGTGTCGCGGCGGCATCGACCACGGCCGGCGCGTCCTCTTCCGCAGGCGAGGCCGTGAACCCGATCAACGACACCAGCACGCGCTGGAACGCCGGCGCTCGCACGACCTCGCCTGCGGACGGGGCCGCCTGCGCGCCGTCGCCGGCAGGCTTCATGTCGATGGCCGGCGCGCCGGCCGCATCAAGGCGGGGCTGCATGTCCGACAGCAACAGCGCACGATCGCGCTGCGCGCCGAGCACGCGGAACACCTCGACGAGTGGCGCTTCCCAGGCCGCATCGAAGCGCCCCGGCGCCAGCGCGTCGAGTTCGCGCAGCGCGGTGCGGGTTCGCCGGATGCCGATGCGCAACTGGTGGATCACCTCGGCGTCCTCGCTGCCCGCGGCGATGGCACTGGCGTTGGGGAGCATGTGGGCGAGGCAGGCGGCCAGCACCGCGCGTTGCACCGACTCGCCGGATATCGCGTCTGTCGCGCCGAAGACGGGCGGCGACGACTTGAGCGCCCGCTCGCCCTCTTCATCGGCCATCAGCCGCTGCCCGCGCTCAGCCTTGGTGACCGTGCTGAACCAGAGCCCGTGCCGTTGCGACCAGCGCAGCGCGAGCGCGACCAGGTCCTGGACGCGGCCGTCGACCAGTTCCAGTTCCAGCTCGCAGACCTGCGACGCCCGCCCCTCGTGGCCATCGCCGGGCGGGGTCATGACCTTGCCGGTGTCCAGCGCCAGCTCGATGGTCGTGTCGCCTTCGCGTTCGTGGCGCGCCAGGCGCCAGATGTCGGTGCCGAAGGTCTCGACCAGTGCAATCGCCCCATGGTCCAGCAGCTTGTCGAGCAAGTCGCCGACCGGCGTGCCCGCGTGGCGTTGCGCGTCGGGCTCCGGCCGGGCCCCGCCGCTGCCGCCCAGGTCGACGTTGTGTTCGAGCCGGTGCAGCGGCCCGTCGCCGAGCGCCTTGGCCGTCTGCACCCAGCGCTGCCCTTCCTTGCGCAAGCGCAAGGCCATGCCGCGCGACGCGAGCGCGCCGTCCTTCGTGTCGAAGTAATGCGCCTGCATGTGCTGGCGCACGGCCTTGGCGGCGCGCACCTCCTGCTCGACCGCCTTGAGATGCCGCGCAGGCACCTGGAACTTGAATTCGATTTCCATGATCGCTCTTCGGATGGGGCCTTCGAATGTTTGCACGACCGGCGGCGCTTGTGCACGGGACCGTCACGAATTGCTGGCGCAGCCCACGCTAACATGCCGTGGCGTCCAGGCTCCAGACCCCATCCAACATGCAGTCACCTGAGGGAGAAGCGTTTCCCACGGCATTCCAGGCCGTGCTGCTGTATGTCGCGCTGCTTCTGTGCGAGCTGTTCGTCGGTGCGGCCCTGCGCGACATGCGCAGCCTCACCCGGCTCACCCCCGAGCAGATCAGCGCCCTCACGCTGGTGCTCGCCAACGGCTGCGTGTTCGTGGTGGTGATGCCCTTCCAGAACATCAGCTATCGCAGCCTGTTCCATCATTCGTCGGCATCGCGCCGGGCCACGCTGGCGCTGGTGGTGCCGCCGGTCCTGCTGCTGGTGCCGGCGCTGATGCTCACGATCTCGACCGCGCTGGCGCTGCTGGTGCGCATCGCGCCCATGTCGGCTTGGGAAGAAACGCTGTTCCAGCGCATGGGCGACAGCGGCATCGCATCGCTCATCGCGGCATGCATCCTGGCGCCGGTGCTGGAGGAGATGCTGTTCCGCGGCATCGTGTTGCGCGGCTTCCTGCGGCAGTATTCGCGCTGGCATGCGATCCTGGGCTCCGCCGTTCTCTTCGGCGCGGCGCACCTGAACATCTACCAGTTCGTGGTGGGCATCGCGATGGGGGTGGTGCTCGGCTGGCTCTACGAGCGCACGCGCTCGCTCATCCCCTGCATCGCGCTGCATGCAGCCTACAACAGCGGCCTGGTCGCGATGGGGCGCCTGGTGGACAGCCAGTCCGCCCACATGTCGGCGGCCGCTGTCGCCGTGGTCTGGCTGGTCTCGCTGGCGGCCGCCGGATGCGGCACGATGGCGCTGCGGCGCATGCTGTCGCCGCGGCCACGCTGACCAGGAGCGCCTGGCCACCCAGCCAGTTATCGCAAGCTTGCGCGCGTCCACGCCCCTAGAGTGGCCCTCACCATGCAGTACACCCACGAGCACCTCGAGATCCAGAAGACCATGCGTCGATTCATCGACGACGAGATCAACCCGCACGTCGACGAATGGGAAGAGGCCGAGGCCTTCCCCGCGCACCAGGTGTTCAAGCGTATGGGCGAGCTGGGCCTGCTCGGTCTGAACAAGCCAGAGGAATTCGGCGGCGGCGGGCTCGACTACTCGTATGCGATGGCGCTGGCCGAGGCGCTGGGCCACATCAGCTGCGGCGCGGTGCCGATGGCCATCGGCGTGCAGACGGACATGTGCACGCCGGCGCTGGCGCGCTTTGGCAGCGACGAGCTGCGCCGTGAATTCCTCGCGCCGGCCATTGCGGGCGACATGGTCGGCTGCATCGGCGTGAGCGAGCCCGGCGCCGGCAGCGACGTGGCCGGTCTCAAGACCCATGCACGCAAGGACGGCGACGACTACCTCATCACCGGCCAGAAGATGTGGATCACCAACAGCTTCCAGGCCGACTGGATGTGCATGCTGGTCAACACCAGCGATGGCTCGGCGCACCGCAACAAGTCGCTGGTGATGGTGCCGATGAACCTGCCGGGCATCGAGCGCGCCAAGAAGATCCGCAAGATCGGCATGCATTCGAGCGACACCGGTCTCATCTACTTCGACGACGTGCGCGTGCCGCAGCGCTATCGCATCGGCGAGGAGGGCCAGGGCTTCGTCTACCAGATGCAGCAGTTCCAGGAGGAGCGGCTGTGGTGCGCCGCCAGCTCCCTTGAACCGATGGAGGATTGCATACGGGACACCATCGAATGGGCGCAGCAGCGCAAGATGTTCGGCGGCTCGCTGGCCGACCAGCAATGGGTGCAGTTCAAGCTGGCGGAGCTGAAGACCGAGGTGGAGGCCCTGCGCGCCCTCACCTATCGCGCTTGCGACCTGCACGTTCAGGGCCAGGACGTGACCGAACTGGCGTCCATGGCCAAGCTCAAGTGCGGGCGCCTCACGCGCCAGGTGGCCGACACCTGCCTGCAGTTCTGGGGCGGGATGGGGTTCACGTGGGAGAACCGGGTGTCGCGGCTTTATCGCGACGGGCGGCTGGGGTCGATCGGCGGCGGGGCGGACGAGGTGATGTTGGGCATCCTGGCGAAGACGATGGGGATTGCGAAGCGGCCGGTTCGGTAGCGAGTGGTTCTGCCCGGAGTAGGGCGAGCGGGCTGAGCATGCCTCGCCCCCCATGTGAGAACGTGGGGCGTGTCGTTGCAATCTGCTCGCTTGGTTCGCGCAAACTGGACGCGCAACTGCGCCGAACGCCCCGGTTATGTATCGAGACCGCCACGTCGTGTTCCACCGCGAGGTGCGACAAGAAGGCCTTGGTGCTGCCCGTTTCGAAACTCACGTTCGCCAGCTTGAGGTTCTGGATCAGCCAGGCATCCGTGTCCTCCCGCGTGCCGAAGCCGCGCTCGGGGGCTGCGGGCATTGCCGGCGGTGGCTGATGCTGGGATGAAAGCCGCTGGGGCCGGGTGCGCTGCTTGCTGCGCTGCAACGAGGCGGTGCAGCCGAAAACGGTGTGGACCTGGAACTTGATGCGTCACCGTCGTGTTGCCAGACGCCCTCTGGCGCACCAGTTGATCTTCGAGCCGATGTCCCCCGGCGAGTCTCGGTCCACGCCTTAACTTCAACGTTGAGCGTGCTTAGTAGTGATACCGGAGTTGTGCGATCAGAAGGGCATCGCCTTCGACCTTATAGACAATGCGATGTTCGTCCGTGATCCGGCGAGACCAGAATCCGGCGAGCGCATGTTTGAGGGCCTCGGGTTTGCCAATGCCGCCAAACGGATCTCGCTGGATTTCCTGAATCAGCTTGTTGATGCGCTCGATCATCTTTCGATCTTGCTTCTGCCAGTAGCGGTAATCGTCCCAGGCTTCTTCAGCAAAAATCAACTTCACTCGGTCAGTTCCCGCTCAACGCCTTTGCCTGCGCCCAACTGGGTCAATGCGGAAATCAGGCGCTTGGCGTTGGCCGGATTGCGCAGCAGGTATGCCGTTTCTTCCATGGCCTGGAAATCTTCAAGCGAAAGCATCACCACAGCCTGTTCGCCGTTGCGCGTGATGATCAGCGCTTCATGATCATTGCAAACTCGATCCATGGTGCTGGCCAGGTTGGCGCGTGCAGCCGAGTAGGTGATGGCATCCATTGGAAAACTCCTGTATGTACGTGTTATTGTACGTATGCCTATGTCTGCTGTCCATCAGCAGGCATCGTTTCAGTCCCACATGGACGGGGCCATCGAGCAGCCGATCGCAGAGAAATGACGCTTGGTGAATAACGCGGCCAACGTCGCCAACGAGCGGGCGGCTTCCGCAGGCTTTTCTCCCTCATGGCCCGCATTGTTTTGCGCGGTTGCCGTCTTCACTGCCAGCGGCCCGGTTTCGCAATGGCACCAGACCCGGCCCGGCTCACGCGCGCCGCGACTCCAACGGCGTCACGCTCAGGTAGAGCGGCTGCGCGCCGCGAAGGATGCGCAGCACGCAGAGCTTGCCGATGCGCGACTCGTCGAGCAGGCGCTGCAGGTCGTCCACGGTGCGCGCGGGCGCGCCATCGATGCCGACGATGAGGTCATCCGCCTTGAGGCCCGCGATGGCGGCCGGCGAGCCGGCCTGTACCTCGGACACGCGCACGCCGGCATCCTGCTCGACTTCGAGAAAGCGCGCGACGCGGCGTGACATCGGCACGGTCGAGCCCGACAGCCCGATGTACGCGCGCCGCACCCGGCCATGCGCGAACAACTGGCCCACGACCCACTTGGCGGAGTTCACCGCCACTGCGAAGCAGATCGCCTGCGCGCCGGGAATGATGGCCGTATTGACGCCGATCACGCGACCGCGCGTGTCGAGCAACGGACCGCCCGAGTTGCCCGGATTGAGGGCCGCATCGGTCTGGATCACGTTGTCGATCATGCGTCCGGCGTTCGATCGCAGCGACCGTCCCAGCGCGGAGACGATGCCGCTGGTCACCGTGTGGTTGAAACCGAGCGGATTGCCGATCGCGATGGCGATCTGCCCGACACGCAGCCGCGACGAGTCGCCGAGCTCGACGTGCGACAGCGAGCGACTGGCGCCGATGCGCAGCACGGCGAGATCGGTCTCCGGGTCTTCGCCCACGAGTTGCGCGTCGCTGCGCGTGCCGTCCGGCCGCACCACCTCGAGCGAGGACGCGCCGTGCACCACATGGCTGTTGGTCAGCAGGTAGCCGTCGGGCGTGAACAGGAAGCCGGAGCCGGCGCCACTTTGCCGGCCGCGGCCACCGCTCTTGTGCGCGGCGATGTAGACGACCGCGTCCTGCACCTGCTCGACAGTGGAGGCAACCGTCTCGGAGTAGGCATCGAGAAGGTTGTCGTCTTCGGTGAAGTCTGGTCGTGCGCCCATGTTGCGTTCCCGTAAGTTCCCCAATTGGCGACCGTTCCGGCAAACGCAAGACCCGACGCTTGCGCCCCTTCAGGCCATCGCCGCCTCGAACTGCCGGTAGAGCGCCGGCTGGAACCACCGCTCGCGCGCGCCGTAGCGGCGCTCCTGCGGAATCACCGGCACATCTTCATGCTCGGCCGCCGAATGGAAGGTGAGTTCGAGCTGCACCCCGTTCGGGTCGTAGATGAAGAGCTGCCACAGCGGCGTGGCGGGCACGAGGTTCTCTCGGTAGGCCAGGCCATAGCGCTCGAACCTGGCCTTGAAGGCGCTGTAGCCCTGGCACACCACCGACACATGGTCGATGGCGGCAGTGCCCGTCTGCACCGAGCCGTCGGACTCCTTCGCGGCATCGCCCGCATAGAAATGGAATATGGCCTCCGCACCCGGCTGCGCGGGCTTGAGCCATGCACCGGGGAAGCCGATGGGCGGCCGGTCGGCGACCACCATGCCGAGCACCTCGGTGTAGAAGCGCACCGTGGCCTCCAGGTGGGCCGTCTTGATGGCTGTGTGGAAGAGTTGACCGAACAACATGGCGTGTGTCTCCTGCGGTCGCAAAGGTGGCGACGAGGTTAGGAGTGCGGCCAGCGCGCGTCAACTGGTCAGGCCAATCGTTGACTTCGGATTTCCGCCCCCGCATCATCGACGCCCACCCACGGAGACACAGCACATGAAGACCATCAAGGGGCCTGCCATCTTCCTGGCCCAGTTCGCCGGCGACGCCGCGCCGTTCAACTCGCTCGACGCCATTGCCGGCTGGGCCGCCGGCCTCGGCTACAAGGGCGTGCAGATCCCGAGCTGGGACGCGCGCCTGTTCGACCTGAAGAAGGCGGCCGAGAGCAAGACCTATTGCGACGAGGTGAAGGGCACGCTCGCCTCGCACGGGCTGGAAATCACCGAGCTCTCGACGCACCTGCAGGGCCAGCTCGTCGCGGTGCATCCCGCCTACGACGCTGGCTTCGACGGGTTCGCCGCGGCCGAAGTCCGCAACGATCCGGCCAAACGGCAGCAATGGGCGGTCGAACAATTGCACTTTGCAGCGAAGGCTTCGGCCAATCTCGGGCTCACCGCGCACGCGACCTTTTCCGGCGCGCTGGCCTGGCCGTACCTGTACTCCTGGCCGCCGCGTCCGCCGGGGCTCATCGAGGCTGCCTTCGACGAACTCGCGAAGCGCTGGCTGCCGATCCTCGATGCCTTCGACAACGCCGGTGTCGACGTCTGCTACGAGATCCATCCCGGCGAAGACCTGCATGACGGCGTGACCTACGAGATGTTCCTGGAGCGCGTCGGCGGCCACAAGCGCGCCTGCCTGCTCTACGACCCGAGCCACTTCGTGCTGCAGCAGCTCAACTACCTCGACTACATCGACCACTACCACGAGCGCATCAAGATCTTCCACGTGAAGGATGCCGAGTTCAACCCGACCGGCAAGCAGGGCGTGTACGGCGGCTTCCAGTCGTGGATCAACCGTGCGGGGCGCTTCCGGTCGCTGGGCGACGGGCAGGTCGATTTCGCGGCGATCTTCTCGAAGATGGCGCAGTACGACTTCCCCGGCTGGGCGGTGCTGGAGTGGGAGTGCTGCATCAAGCACCCGGAGGACGGCGCGCGCGAAGGCGCGACCTTCATCGCCGATCACATCATCCGCGTGGCCGACCGGGCCTTCGACGACTTCGCGGCGGGCGGCATCGACACGGCGGCCAACAAGAAGATGCTGGGCGTGGACTGACACCCTGTCGCCGTCGCATGACTTAGAGTGACGGCAACATGCTTGCCAACCTCACCCCCTTCCTCCTTCACTGGGCCATCACGGCCGTCTCCCTCTGGATTGCCAGCCTGCTGTTCCGCGGGCTCAAGTTCGACAGCACCGGCGCGCTGATCGGCTCCGCCTTGCTGCTGGGCCTGGCCAACGCCATCGTGAAGCCGCTCCTGATCGTCCTGACGCTGCCGCTCACGCTGCTGACTTTCGGGCTGTTCCTGCTGGTCATCAACGCGCTGATGATCCTGCTGGTGGCGGCGCTGGTGCGCGGCTTTCGCGTCTCGGGCTTCTGGACAGCGCTGTTCGCGAGCGTCTTCATCTCGGTGCTCAGCATCGTGATCGGCGGCTTCTTCGTGGGCGGCACGCCGGACACGCAGATCCGGATGCCCAGCAGCGGACAGTGGCTGTAGTCAGGTTTGTGACACGAAATTCGCTATCGTTTTGATAGCGCAAAAATAGCGCTACGCGTTAGTGCGTAGAGGCATGGTCAGCCATTGGTCAGGATAAGGAGCCGATGCTTCCCTGACTAACTGGGGACACATCCGCATGCGCATCAAGAGTCAGACCGACTTCTTCTCGGGAGTCATGTTCGCCGCCGTCGGGGGCGCCTTCGCCATCGGCGCCACCACCTACAACATCGGAGACGGCGCCCGCATGGGGCCGGGTTACTTCCCGCTGATGCTCGGCATCATCCTGGCGATCCTCGGTGTGATCATCATGGCCGAGGGGCTGATCGTCGAGACCGCGGACGGCGAGCCGATCGGCAAGTGGGCCTGGAAGCCGCTGTTCTTCGTGATCCTGGCCAACCTGGCGTTCGGCGTGCTGCTCGGCGGCCTGCCCAGCATCGGCGTGCCGGCCATGGGCATGATCATCGCGATCTACGCGCTGACGATCATCTCCAGCCTGGCCGGCGAACACTTCAAGCTGCGCGACGTGCTGGTGCTCTCCACCATCCTCGCCGTCGGCAGCTACATCGCCTTCATCTGGGCGCTGAAACTCCAGATCCAGGTCTGGCCCACGTTCATCACGGGCTGAGGAGACCTGCAGCATGGAACTCGTTCATAACCTCTCGATTGGTTTCGGTGTCGCCTTCACCTTCACCAACCTGCTGTATTGCCTGGTCGGTTGCATCCTGGGCACGCTGATCGGCGTGCTGCCGGGCATCGGGCCGGTCGCGACCATCGCGATGCTGCTGCCCGCCACCTATGCGCTGCCGCCCGTGTCGGCGCTGATCATGCTGGCCGGCATCTACTACGGGGCGCAATACGGCGGCTCCACCACCGCCATCCTGGTCAACCTGCCGGGGGAATCGTCATCGGTGGTGACGTGTATCGACGGCTACCAGATGGCGCGACAGGGGCGCGCGGGGCCTGCGCTGGCTGCCGCCGGCCTGGGCTCGTTCTTCGCGGGTTGCGTGGGCACGCTGATCCTGGCCGCGTTCGCGCCGCCGCTGACGGAACTGGCCTTCAAGTTTGGGCCGGCCGAGTACTTCTCGCTGATGTGCCTGGGCCTGATCGGCGCCGTGGTGCTGGCCTCGGGCTCGCTGATCAAGGCGGTGGCCATGATCGTGCTGGGCCTCTTGCTCGGCATCGTCGGCACCGACGTGAACTCGGGCGTGGCGCGCTTCAGCTTCGACATCCCTGAACTCACCGACGGCATCGGCTTCGTGGTGATCGCGATGGGCGTGTTCGGCTATGGCGAAATCATCGGCAACCTTTCGCAGCCCGACGACGAGCGCGAGGTGTTCACCGCCAACGTGAAGGGCCTGTGGCCCACCGGCGAAGACTTCAAGCGCATGACGCCGGCCGTGCTGCGCGGCACGGCGCTGGGCTCGGCGCTGGGCATCCTGCCTGGCGGCGGTGCGTTGCTGGCGGCTTTCGCGGCCTATGCGCTGGAGAAGAAGATCAAGATGCGCCCGGGCGAAGTGCCCTTCGGCAAGGGCAACATCCGCGGCGTTGCATCGCCGGAGTCGGCCAACAACGCCGGCGCGCAGACTTCGTTCATTCCGCTGCTGACGCTGGGCATCCCGCCCAACGCCGTGATGGCGCTGATGGTGGGTGCGATGACCATCCACAACATCCAGCCGGGCCCGCAGGTGATGACCAGCAACCCCGAGCTGTTCTGGGGCCTGATCGCCTCGATGTGGATCGGCAACGCGATGCTGATCGTCCTGAACCTGCCGCTGATCGGCATGTGGATCAAGCTGCTGACCGTGCCCTACAAGTTCCTGTTCCCGGCGATCGTGCTGTTCTGCGCGATCGGCGTGTACTCGACCAACAACAACACCTTCGACATCTGGATGGTGGCGGCCTTCGGCTTCATCGGCTATTTGTTCCTGAAGCTCAAGACCGAGCCGGCGCCGCTGCTGCTGGGCTTCATCCTCGGGCCGATGATGGAAGAGAACCTGCGCCGCGCGCTACTGCTGTCGCGCGGGACGTGGACGGTGTTCGTGACGCGGCCGTTGTCGGCAGGCTTGCTGCTGGCGGCGCTGCTGTTGCTGGGGATCGTGCTGCTGCCTTCGATCAAGGCGAAGCGGGAAGAGGCGTTTGTGGAGGAGTGAGTGAGTGTTGGGGCCGCGGGATTCGCGGCGCCATGAGAGGAGCCGCCTGAGGGCGGCTTTTTCATGGCCGCGTTTGCGGTCAACCGAGAAGACGAGAGGGCGCTGCAATTTGAGACCCCATCCGGGACGGCGTTGGTATTCCCAAAAAGTGATGATTCACCCGGCGTAAAGGCTGGATAACCTGCAACCTGATTCCGGCTGGTTCGCGGCGTGCTCCGCCCTCGGATGACTTTGAAATGGATGCCGCACTCCAGCCGGGCGATGAAGGATTCCAATGACTCGCAACCGTCGTCCCCCATCAACTGGCCATGCCCTGGCTATCGCTCGTTGGGAGTCCAACCAGGCTGCATGGCTAGACGGGAAATACTTCGCATTGACATCGAGACGCCACGATCTCCAGGATCTCGTGGGCGATAGCGGGACGCTCTGGATCGTCGTCTCTCGCCGGGGGCATAGCGGTCAACGCATGTATTCGCTGTCTTTCCGGCTGGACAATTGCCGCCGCTTCACGTTCCTAAATTCCAGGATCTTTGGAAAGCATGGGGTCGTCGCCGAGCCGGACGACTCGACCTTGTTCGCTGCCAACGACGCTAGGCTCCTGCTGCTCGCGCTGCGCTTCGAGCCGTACCTGCCCATCGATCATCAGGACGATCGGCTGAAGGTCATCGGACAGAGCATTCAGACCCCGCGCGGATTGGACGCCGCGGACGTCAGGCTGCTGGAGCGTTTTTCGGCGGACGCCGATCGATGGAGTGTCTTCGTCAGCTACCAGCGGACTGATACTGACACCAGGGTGGCCGCTCGTCTTTCCAGTTCACTGCAGTCGAGCGGCGTCAATGTGTTCCGTGACCAAGAGGCGCTGAGGCCTGGCGAAGAATGGGAGCCAACGCTGCAGCGCGCAATTGGCCGCAGCAGGATCCTGGTCCTCGTGGTCGGCGGCTCGACGCACGAGTCGGTCAACGTCAAGAAGGAAGTGCGCTTTGCACGCGACAACGGGATTAGCGTCATTCCCTTTGTGGCGGGCGGCTGTCTCAATAATTGGACCGACTTTGAACTGAAGAAATCGAACGCAATCTTTTGTGGATCGAGCATTTGGGCCGATGCTGTCGGGGGTGTTCTTCACGCGCTTCAGAAGATTGCGTAGATCGAACAGACCTGCAAGGAGAGACACATGCAAGCCAACCAGCCACTCGCCTTCGTCAGCTACAGACGCACCGACAGTTCGGCTGCATCGAGGTGGCTCGCGAACACACTCGCGCGAACCTTTGGCGCCCAAAGCGTCTTCATCGACACGGAGTCCATCCGAATGTCCGACGACTGGGCTGACGAAATCGACCGGGCTCTCAAGGCCGCAACGCTGTTGATTCCGGTCATCGGCCCCCGATGGCTTTCCGCACAAGACAAGGATTTCCGCCGACGAATAGACAACCCGCATGACTGGGTGTTCCAGGAGATTCGCCACGCACTGGCGTCAGAGGTGCGGATCTTGCCGGTGCTGCTTTCTCGCACATCCAGGCCCGAGCGCGGAGCACTCCCGAAGGGGATACGAGATCTTTCTCGCTCCCAAGAATGCGAGCTGCGCGACGAGCACTGGGAGAAGGACCTCTCGGACTTGCTTGCGCAGATGGGTAAGTTGGGACGACGCACTGCAAGGCCTCCCAGGCTGGGATTCCCGCGTCTCCGATCTCGCTGGTGGCGCGGGACGTCAGCGCACCGAGATCTGCAAGTCGTACGAGTTCGCCTCATTCGAAGATGCAGTGGCGTTTATGGGGGCGGCCGTTCCGAAGATCGCCGAGCTTCAGCACCATCCTCGATGGCCAAACATCTGGCGAACCGTGTCCGTCTGGCTCAGCACCTGGGACGTCGGACACAAGCCATCCGCGCTGGACCTGGAAGTCGCTGCACACCTCGACTTGCTACGGGCCACGTATCCGGCTTCGAGGCTCAAAAGGTCTTGAAGGATCGCGGAGCAGGCCCCATGACCGATACGCTCGCCACGTTTCGTCAGGCTTCCATCATTGTTGACGCCCCTTCCGTGCATGGCGAAAGGGCGATGCCCACCTCCACCTCGAACGGCATTCGGTCCAGCACATCCGCCTGCACGTCCACGCCAGGCGGCACTTCGATCAGCCGCAGCCCATGCGGCGTGAGCTGGAACACGGCCCGCTCCGTCACGTACAACACTTCCTGCCCCTCGGCCCGCGCACGTGCGCCGCTGAAGGTGATGTGCCGCACCTTCTTCACCAGCTTCGACACGTCGCCATGCCGGCGGATGTACACCTCCTCGCCCTCGTGCTCCACCACCAGCCCCTTCGCCTCGAAGGTGCCGCAGAACACCACCTTCTTCGCGCGCTGCGTGATGTCGACGAAGCCGCCCGGGCCGACGATGTTGTCGCCCAGCCATGACACGTTGACGTTGCCCTCCGCATCGAGTTCGCCCATGCCGAGGAAGGCGATGTCGACGCCACCGCCGCTGAAGAAGTCGAACTGCTCGGTCGACTTGACGATGGCGCTCGGATAGCGGGTCGCGCCGAACAGGTGGCCGCCGAGCAGTTCGCCGTTGTGCGGGCCTTGCTCGATGGTGGTCCATCCGATCTCCCTGCCCTCGGCTTGCGCCACCGCCGGCACACCGTCTGGCAGCCCGAAGCCGAAGTTGACGCAGGCGTCGGCGCGCAGTTCCTTCGTGGCACGCCGAGCGATGAGGTAGCGCACGCCCTTCGGCAAGGGCATGGCGGCGCAGGTGGCAGGTGCACGTTGCAGGCCGCTCATGCTGAGGTCGTAGTCGGCCCCCGTGGTCTGGGTCTGCGCGGCGAACTGGCAGACCATGTCGACCAGCACGCCGGGCACGCTGACGTCGCGCGCTGGCGAGATGGATTCGTCGAGCACGTCGCGCACCTGCGCCAGCACCTTGCCGCCGCAGTTGTGCGCCGCCATCGCTGCGGCGAAGACGTCCATCTCCGACGGCTCCTCTCGCGACGTGAGGTTGCCTTGCGGGTCGCAAGCCGTGCCGCGGATCAGCGCGAAGTCGACCTGGATCGGCTTGTACCAGAGCAGTTCCTTGCCGCCGAGCTGGATCAGCTCGACCAGGTCGTCGGTCGCCTTCTCGTTGCAGCGCCCGCCGCCGTGACGGGGGTCCGCGAAGGTATGAAGGCCGATGTGCGTGACCAACCCGTGGCGCCCCGCGCCCGTCTCGCGCAACAGCGTCTGGATCGGTCCGGCCGGCAGCGTGTAGGCCTCGATCTCGTTGTTGCGGGCCAGGTCCTGCATGGCGGGCGACCAGGTCCAGTGGCCGCCGATCACGCGCTTGACCATGCCCTTGTGGGCGAAACGGGTGATACCCGTTTGCACGCCGTCGCCAATGCCCAGGCCATGGATCAGCGTGAGGTTGCACGGATGCCCCGTGGCAAGAAAGCGCTTCTCGATCGCCTGCGCGATGTGATCCGCCTCCTGCAAGCCACCGCCGGAGCCGCTGAGCACCACGGTCGCGCCGTCGAAAACTTCGCTCACCATCTGGTCCGCGCCAACGATTCGTACTTTTTTCATTGCACTTCCTTGTGATTGCGCTTGACCGACGGGCCAAACGTCTGCCATGATTGTAATAACTAACCAGTTACATACATCAGGGTTGACCCTGAATCACAGGAGACAAGCATGAAATTGACGATGGAACACACACAAGTCGCCGACATGGCAAGGCGCTTCGCCAACGAGGTCATTCGCCCGCAAGCGGAGCGGCTGGACCGGGAGGAAGCCTTCGCCGGCGACATCTACACCGCGATGGGCGAGAGCGGCCTGTTCGGCATCACGGTGCCCGACACCTACGGCGGCGCCGGCCTGGATTGCCTGGCCTACAGCATCGTGATGGAGGAACTGAGCCGCGGCTACGGCTCCATCGCCGACCAGTGCGGCTTGGTGGAACTGCTGACCACCCTGCTCTGCACGCACGGCACCGACGCGCAGAAGGCGCAGTGGATCGAACCACTGATCCGCGCGCAGAAGCGTGGCGCCTACTGCATCACCGAGGCGGGCGCGGGCTCCGATGTGTCGGGCGTGAAGACCACCGCGGTGCGCCAGGGCGACGGCTGGGTGCTCAACGGCGCCAAGCTGTGGATCCACAACGCGCCGGTGGCCGACGTGGCCTTCGTGTTGGCCCGCACCGACCCGGCCGCCGGCAAGCGCGGCATGAGCATCTTCATCGTCGACTGCCATTCGGCCGGCGTCTCGCGCGGGCCCAAGGAACACAAGCTGGGGCAGCGCTCGTCGCAAGTCGGCGAGCTTGCCTTCAACGATGTCGTGCTGCCGGCGGACGCCATGCTGGGCACTGAAGGCCGCGGCTTCCACATGATGATGAGCGTGCTGGAGAAGGGTCGCATCGGCATCGCCTCGCTGGCCGTGGGCATCCTGCAGGCGGGGCTCGACGCATCGGTCGAACAGGCCAGGATGCGCAGGCAGTTCGGCGCGCCGATCTCCGAGTTCCAGGGCATCCAGTTCATGCTGGCCGACATGGCCAAGGACACCGAGGCGGCGCGCCTGCTGGTGCGCTCGGCCGCTTCGAAGATCGATGCCGGCGAGGACGCCACCGCCGCATCGTCGATGGCCAAGTGCTTCGCCGGCGATGCGGCCGTGACGCACAGCTCCAATGCGATCCAGATCTTCGGCGGCAGCGGCTACATCCGCGGCTACGAAGTGGAGCGCCTGTACCGCGACGCCAAGATCACGCAGATCTACGAGGGCACCAACCAGATCCAGCGCGTGATCATCGCGCGCAACCTGCTCAAGGCCTGACATCATGAAGAAAACAGCCATCGTGAGCGGCGCATCGCGCGGCATCGGACGCGCCACCGCACTCGCCCTCGCCGCCGAAGGTTTCGACATCGCGGCGCTGGCCTGGAAGGACGGCGAGAAGCTCGAGCAGCTCAAGGCCGACATCCTCGCCACCGGCCGCCATTGCCAGGTCTACGAGATCGACATCGCCGACCGCGCCAGCCACCAGCCTTTCGTCGATGCGGTGGTCGCCGAATTCGGCGAGATCCATTGCATGGTCAACAACGCGGGCGTGTCCGTCATGCAGCGCGGCGACCTCCTCGACGTGAGCGAAGAAAGCTACGACCGCTGCTTCGACACCAACACGCGCGGCACCTTCTTCCTGTCGCAGGCCGTGGCCCGGCACATGGTCGCGCAGCAACGCAAGGACGACATCTACCGCAGCATGGTGTTCGTCACCTCGTCGAACGCGGCCGCCGCGACGGTGGAGCGCGGCGAGTACTGCATGTCGAAGATCGCGCTGCACATGGCCTCGCGGCTGTTCGCGATGCGCCTGGCGCCGCTGGGCATCGGCGTGTTCGAAGTTCAGCCTGGCCTGATCCTCACCGAGATGACCGCGCCGTCGAAGCCGAAGTACGACGCCCTCATCGCCAACGGCATGACCATCGAGCCGCGCTGGGGCATGCCGGAAGACGTGGCCCGCGTGATCCGCACGATGGCCGCCGGGCTGCTCCCCTACACGGTCGCGCAAGAGGTGCGCGTGGACGGCGGCCTGCTCATCCAGCGCTTCTGAATCCGATAAGACACATTCAAGGAGACACGACAACATGGCCGAACTCAAGCTCCCCGGCACCGATGGCCGCCTCACGCCCTACCGCCTGCAAGGCACGCCCCGGACCGCGCAAGCGCCGGCCTGCGCCTTCAACCGCGTGGTGTTTTCCGCGGCCCATGTGGTGGCTGACCCGTTCGCCGACGTGGCGCCGTCGAACGGCGGCAAGATCGATTGGGAGGCCACGCTGCAGTACCGCCGCTACCTGGCCGAACTGGGCCTCGGCATTGCCGAAGCGATGGACACCGCGCAGCGCGGCATGGGCCTCTCATGGGCCGACTCGCTCACGCTGATCCGCGAGACGCAGAAGGCCCTGAGCGGCACCGGCGTACCGGTCTACAACGGCTGCGGCACCGACCACCTCGACCCGGCCACCGTGCGCACGCTCGACGACGTGACAGCGGCCTACCTGGAGCAGGTCGATGCGATACAGCAATCCGGCGGCCGGCTGATCCTCATGGCGAGCCGTGCGCTGGCCCGCGTCGCGAAGACGCCCGACGACTACCTCAAGGTGTACCGCACCGTGCTGGCGCGTGCCGAGCATCCGGTGGTGCTGCACTGGCTCGGCAGCATGTTCGACCCCTCGCTCGCTGGCTACTGGGGCACCGACGACCTCACCGCCGCGCGCGATGTCGCGCTGCAGGTGATCGCCGAATCGACCGCCAAGGTGGACGGCATCAAGATCTCCCTGCTCGACAAGCAGCGCGAAATCGACATGCGCCGCATGCTGCCCGCCAGCGTGAAGATGTACACCGGCGACGACTTCAACTACCCCGAACTCATCGCCGGCGACGAGGCGGGCTATTCGCATGCGCTGCTCGGCATCTTCGACGCGATCGCGCCGGCCGCATCGCATGCGCTCGTCGCGCTCGCGCAGGGCGACAAGCAACGCTTCCTCGACACCCTCGAACCGACGGTGCCACTGTCGCGCCGCATCTTCGGCGCGCCGACGCAGTTCTACAAGACCGGCGTCGTCTTCCTCGCGTACCTGAACGGCCACCAGTCGCACTTCGTGATGCTGGCCGGCCACCAGGCGATGCGCCCGCTGCCCTACTTCGTCGACATCTTCCGCATGGCCGACCAGGCCGGCCTTCTGCGCGACCCCGACCTCGCCGCGTCGCGGATGCGGCAGTTCCTCGCGTTCTACGGCGTTCAGGGCTGAAGGAGCCAATGCCATGGGAGAAATCCTTTCGTCGCGCGAAGGCGCGGTGCTGACGCTGCGGCTGTCGAACCCCGGCAAGGCCAATGCGCTGGACCTGAACATGCTGGGCCAACTCGACCGCCACATCGACCAGGTCGAGCAGGACGCCGGCGTGCGCGTCGTGGTGCTGCGCGGCACGGCCGGCGGCACCTTCTCGTCCGGTGCCGACATCGCGCAGTGGGCACCGATGACGCCGGCCCAATTCGCCGACGAATGGATCGCCCATGGCAACCGCGTCTTCCGACGCCTCGAACGCCTGCGCTGCCCCACGGTCTCGGCCATCGAAGGCATCTGCTTCGGCGGCGGACTGGAACTGGCGCTGGCCACCGACCTGCGCGTGGCCTCGGCCGCCGCCCGCCTGCGCTTTCCCGAGGTGGGCATCGGCGCGATGCCGGGCTGGGAAGGCGGCGAACGTCTCGCACGCATCGTCGGCCGCGGCCGGGCGCTCGAAGCGGTGCTGACCTGCCGCGAACTCGATGCAGCCACCGCACAGCAGTGGGGCGCACTGAATGCGGTGTGGCCCGCAACCGCTTTCGAAGCGGGGCTTGCCGGCTTCGTCGACACGCTGGCCCGCGTGTCGCCCACGGCGGCACGCTGGTCCAAGGCAGCGATCGTGGGCGAGAACGCACCGGCTGCGTTCTACGCCGAGGCGGCACGCGCCGTGAAGGCCAGTGCCGACGCCGCCATCGGCATCGCGGCATTCAAGGCGAAGACCACCGCCATCTTTTGAACAACAGGAGGAGACAGACTCATGCACCACGACAACATGCACCACCACCGCCCCACGCTGCCAGCCACGCCAAGGCGCTTCAGGATGTTCATCGACGGCCACTGGACCGATGGCCATGGCGACCAACTCATGACGCGCAACAGCCCCGGCCATGGCACCCCAGTCGCGCAATGGCCCGCCGGCACCGCGCAGGACGCGAAGGACGCCATCCGCGCCGCCCGCACCGCCTTCGACACCGGCCCGTGGCCGCGCATGCCTGCGGCGGAACGCGCCAAGGTGCTGTTCAAGGTCGCGGACCTGATCGAGCAGAACGTCGACGAACTGGGCCTCATCGAATGCCTGGAAACCGGCAAGCCCATCACGCAGGCCAAGGGCGAGATCCGTGGCGCGGCGGATGTGTGGCGCTTCGCGGCCGGCGCCTCGCGCAGCATGGCGGGCGAGACGCTCAACAACCTCGGCGACCGGCTGCTGGCACTGGTGCTGCGGCAGCCGCTGGGCGTGATCGGCGTCATCACGCCGTGGAACTTTCCGTTCTTCATCCTCGCCGAGCGCCTGCCCTTCCTGCTGGCCGCCGGATGCACGGCCGTCGTCAAGCCTTCGGAAGCCACCAGCGGCACGACGCTTCGCCTCGGTGAACTGCTGCAGCAGGCAGGCTTGCCCGATGGCGTGGTCAACCTGGTGAGCGGGCACGGCGCGGACGTGGGCCAGGTCATCCTCGACAGCGACCGGGTCGACATGGTGTCGGTCACCGGCTCGACCGCTACGGGCCGCAAGGCCATCCAGGCATCGGTCGGCAACATCAAGAAGCTCGGGCTGGAACTGGGCGGCAAGAACCCGCACATCGTGTTCGCGGACGCCAACCTCGACGATGCGGCCGATGGCGTGGCTTTTGCGATGTCCTTCAACGCCGGCCAGTGCTGCGTCGGTGCGAGCCGGCTGGTGGCGCATCGCTCGATCGCCGCGGCGTTCACCCAGAAGCTCGCGGCCAAGTTGAGCCGCATCGTGGTCGGCGATCCGCTCGACCCGGCCACGCAGGTCGGCGCGCTGTTCGACGAGGCCCACATGCGCAAGGTGCTGTCATACGTCGAAGGCGGCGTTGCGCTCGGCGCGACCGTGGTGCACGGCGGCGGGCGTACCGGCTGCGACAAGGGCTGGTTCGTGCAGCCCACGCTGCTCACCAACGTCACGCCGGAGATGCCGCTGCTGCGCGACGAGATTTTCGGCCCGGTGTTGGCCGTGATCCCCTTCGACAGCTACGAAGACGCGATCCGCATCGCGAACGACACCGAGTTCGGCCTGTCGGCCTCGATCTGGACGCAGGATGTCACCCTGGCCCTGCGCACGATGCGCGAAGTGCAGGCGGGCCGTGTGTGGATCAACACCACGTTGGACAATGGCCCCGAAGCGCCGATGGGCGGCATGAAGCAATCTGGCCTGGGCCGGGATGCAGGACTGGCCGGCATCGAGGAATACACCGAGGTCAAGACGGCGCACATCAACCTGCAGCCGCGCACTCACTGGATTGGAGCGGGCGATGGACTATGACTACATCGTGGTTGGCGGTGGTTCCGCAGGCTGCGCGCTGGCCGCACGACTCTCGGAAGACGCCGACGTCAAGGTGCTGCTGCTGGAAGCCGGCCCGCGCGACAGCAGCCCCTGGATCCACATGCCGGTCGGCTTCTACAAGATGACCGCCGGCCCCATGACCTGGGGCCTGAAGACCGCGCCGCAACGCCATGCGATGAACCGCGAGATCCCTTATGCGCAAGCGCGCGTGCTGGGCGGCGGCGGCTCGATCAATGCGGAGGTGTTCACGCGCGGTTGCGCGCAGGACTACGACGCGTGGGCCGATGAGTTCGGCTGCGCCGGCTGGTCCTTCGCGGATCTGCTGCCGCTGTTCCGGCGCTCCGAGGACAACGACACGCTCTCAGGCCCGCTGCACGGCATCGGCGGACCGCTGGGTGTGTCCAACGGCGCGCCGCATCGGATGACGCAGGCTTTCGTGCAGGCCTGCCAGCAGATGGGCATGCCCTACAACCCGGACTTCAACGGCGCGACGCAGGAAGGCACCGGCGCCTACCAGACCACGACGCGAAACGGCAAGCGCTGTTCCGCGGCGGTGGGCTACCTGCGGCCTGCGCTCGGGCGGCGCAACCTCTCGGTGAAGACCGGCGCATTGATCAATCGCGTCGTAATCGAGCAGAGCCGCGCGGTGGGTGTCGAAGTGGTCGAGGCTGGCCGGCCGACCATCGTGCGAGCCGCCCGCGAAGTGCTGGTGACGGCGGGCGCCATCGGCTCGCCCAAGCTGATGCTGCTGTCGGGCATCGGTCCGGCCGACCAGCTGCGCGCGCTCGGCATCGACGTAATGGCAGACCGGCCCGAAATGGGCCAGAACCTGCACGATCACTTCGGCATCGACATCGTCTACGAACTCAACGGCCCGCACAGCTTCGACAAGTACGCCAAGCCGCACTGGATGGCCTGGGCCGGCTTGCAGTACGCGCTGTTCAGGAGGGGGCCGGTGGCGTCCAACATCGTCGAAGGCGGCGCCTTCTGGTACGCCGACCGGAACGAGCCCACGCCCGACCTGCAGTTCCACTTCCTGGTCGGCGCGGGCGTGGAGGCGGGCGTGCCGAAGATCGAATCCGGCTCGGGCGTGACGCTGAACTCCTACGCAGTGCGTCCGCATGCGCGTGGCTCGGTCTCGCTCGGCAGCGCCGATCCGCGCGCCATGCCTGTCGTCGATCCGAACTTCCTCGGCGACGAGCGCGACGTGAAGACCTCCGCGGAAGGCGTGCGCATCAGCCGCGAGATCTTCCGGCAATCGGCGCTCGCAAAGTACATCCGCAAGGAGCACTTTCCCGGCGATCGCGTGTCGACCACGGCCGACCTCGAGACCTATGCGCGCCAGTTCGGCCGCACCTCCTACCATCCGGTAGGAACCTGCCGCATGGGCGGTGATGCGGCCTCCGTGGTCGACCCGGAGTTGCGAGTCAGGGGCATCGAAGGCTTGCGTATCTGCGACAGCTCGGTGATGCCGCGGCTGGTCAGCTCCAACACCAACGCGCCGTCGATCGTGATCGGGGAGAAGGCGGCGGAACTGATTCGCGGTGGTGGGTCAGCGGCTCGTCGGGTGGCCGCGGTTCGCGCGCAGCCGGTGGTGATGGTTTCGCGTGAAGCGGCGACGGTGAATTGAGTCCTGCCACGGCGTCAGCGCCGAACTCCATGCAAGCAGTGTCAGTCTTCTTCACCCGGCAGCGTGAAGCTGGAGTGCAGCCGCAGACAGGATTCGACCCCGCCGCATCCACGTGCCGCGAACCTGCAGCAGATCTACGCCGACTTCGGTCAAGGCATACGAAGACACCCACACCCTCGCGATGGCTTTCGGCGCACCAGGCTGAGTTCCTGGCAGCGCGGGGCCTGCCCCCGCGGCGAGTCGGCTCCAGGTGCCCGCCCTGAATGATGCGCACCAACTTGCAGCGCCTGCACCACCAGTAGGCCAATCCGGCACCAATATTGCTTTCGCGTTGATCCATGCGCCGGCAAAGGCCGGCAATGCACCAACATAAGCAGTATTGGGAGCACGCCTTTAATGGATGCACTACATCGGGGCGCAGACGCGCTGTTCATTCTTCTCGGCGCGATCATGGTCCTGGCGATGCACGCGGGGTTCGCCTTCCTGGAACTCGGCACTGTCCGCAAGAAGAACCAGGTCAATGCACTGGTCAAGATCCTGGTCGACTTCTCGGTGTCGACGGTGGTCTACTTCCTGGTCGGCTACGGGGTCGCCTACGGCGCGCATTTCTTCGTCGGCGCCGATGAGCTGGCTCAACAGAACGGCTACGAGCTGGTGAAGTTCTTCTTCCTGCTGACCTTCGCCGCCGCCATCCCCGCGATCATTTCGGGCGGCATTGCGGAACGTGCGAAGTTCTGGCCGCAACTCATCGCGACGGCGGTCATCGTCGGCTTGGTGTACCCCTTGTACGAAGGCATTGCCTGGAACAAGGCGCTGGGCATCCAGGCCTGGATCGAATCGGCGACCGGGCACCCGTTCCACGACTTTGCGGGCTCGGTGGTCGTGCATGCGGTGGGCGGATGGCTGGCACTGCCGGCGGTCCTGCTGCTCGGCGCGCGCCGCAACCGCTACCGCGGCGATGGATCGCTCAGCGCGCATCCGCCCTCGAACATCCCCTTCCTGGCGCTTGGCGCGTGGGTGCTGTGCGTGGGCTGGTTCGGCTTCAATGTCATGAGTGCGCAGAGCATCGACAAGATCTCCGGGCTGGTGGCGGTCAACTCGCTGATGGCGATGGTGGGCGGCACACTGGCGGCGCTGGCGCTCGGCAAGAACGACCCGGGCTTCGTCTACAACGGGCCGCTGGCCGGGCTGGTCGCAGTGTGCGCGGGCTCCGACCTGATGCACCCCATCGGTGCCCTCGTGGTCGGAGGTGTGGCGGGCGCGATCTTCGTCTACATGTTCACACTGACGCAGAACAAGTGGAAGATCGACGACGTGCTGGGCGTCTGGCCCCTGCACGGCCTGTGCGGCACCTGGGGCGGTGTCGCCGCCGGCATTTTTGGCCAGCGGGCGCTGGGTGGGATCGGCGGCGTCAGCCTTGTCGCGCAGCTCATCGGCGTGGCGATCGGCGTCGCCTGGGCCTTCGTGGCGGGCCTGGCCGTCTACGGCACGCTGAAGCGCACGACGGGCTTGCGGCTGTCGCAGGAAGAGGAATACGACGGCGCAGACCTGTCGATCCACCACGTGAGCGCCACGCCGGAGCGCGAAGTCAACTGGTGACGCAATCTGCTCGGCCTAGAAACGACCTGCCGCCCGCCGGACGACCACCGGCGTCTTGACGGCCGCCTTATCGCCCTTGGGGGCCGTCGACCCTGTCCTCGGTGCTCGCTTGGCAGGCTTGCGCCGCCCCTTGAGAGACTCGATCAGGGAAATCGCTTCCTTGTCGAACTTCGCGTTGTCGTCGGGCATGGTCGCCTCCGGAGGATGCGGGGTGGCAATCTTAGGACCACGGCGATTTCGCCGCGGCGCGCTGGTTTGAGGGCCTGCGTCACGGTCCTTGTCGATGCGGCCACGGCTGTCTATGCTCGCGCATTCGTACCTGCCGCAGAGGTATCTGCAACATGAGCAAATCGAACAACATTGCGTTCCATGGCTCGAAGGCAACACCGGATGAGTTGCGAACGCTCGGCGGCATCCTGCCGCGGGTGGGATGGAAGAAGCCGGAATTGGCTCAACGCGTCGCGGCCTTGCCCGCGGACCTCCAGAACCGCATCTTTTCGCTCGTCGGCCCCGTGCTGCGCGGGAACCCCTCTGCGAGAAAGGGAGGCACCGGAGATGCGGATCCCGACCTCTCCGTGAGCTTGACGTGGAATGCGAAGGTCGCGTGTTTCTTTCCACCGACGGCGATTCATGTCTACATGTACCTCGTGGACACCAGCAATCTGCGCTACCTGAACGTGGACGAATTCGCCGCTCGCTGCGGCGTCAATCGGCAGTACATGAAGGAAATTGCCACATCGAATGTGCGGTTCACCCAGATCATGGGCTATTGCATCGTGACCCGCCGCGCTCCGCCGCGCGACCTTGAATCGATCATCGTCCATCAAATGGAAGTGCTGATCGGCCCGTACTTCCAGTTGAACGGTGGAGACGACACCGGATACAAGGAGCTTCTGGCGGCCACGAAGGGGCAATTCAAGGTCGCCGAAAGTATCGTGGGCACGTTTCACACGATGGATTCCCTCGATGCACCGAAGAAGAAGGATCCAAACTTGAAGAACCCGTATCTGTGACCTGGCCCGGGTTCAGCGGTCGTTGTCGCTAGGTCCAGTCGTTGCTTATGCCGGAAGGAGTGCGTCGATGAACATGAACAGGATCGCGCCGGTCGCTGCGCTGTGCATCGTGCTCGCCACGCTCGGCTTGTCGACGCAGGCGGCGAGCGACACAGGCGCCACGCAGCGCGTCATCGCGGCCGTGGATCTGGTCCAGCAGCTCGATCTCTCCAACACCGACTACGCGCACGGGCAGGGCAGCGTGTCGTGGACCGGCGTCGTGGCGTCGCACACCGATTGCTCGGGCTTCATCGACCATCTGCTGATGCATGTCGATGGCTACTCGGCCGATGACTTCAAGCGCTGGTTCGGCAGCCGGCGCCCCACCGCCGAGCGCTACCACGACGCGGTCCTCGAGGGCCGCGGCTTCGTTGCCCTCGCCGCCGTCAGCGACCTGCAACCTGGCGATGTGATCGCGGTCAAGTACCTCACCCGACACGACAACACGGGCCACATCATGATGGTCGTGAACGCGCCGACGAAGATGAGCGGGACGAAGCCGTTCGTGATCGGCACCGACCAATGGGCGGTCGATGTCATCGACAGTTCGGAGTCCGGCCACGGCCCGACCGACACGCGCCACAAGCGGGGCGCCGACGGGCATGACCACGATGGCCTTGGGCGCGGGGTGTTCAGGCTCTACACCGGATCGCATGGCGAAGTGGCGGGCTTTGCCTGGAGCACCCTCGCCGCGTCCCGCTTCATCGCGCCCGACGATGAGCATGCGGTGCTCGGTCGATTCATTCCGCACTTCCGGCCGTAGCTGACGGCTGTCGGCCGACGGCCGACGGCCGACGGCCGACGGTTGACGGTTGACGGTTGACGCCTGAGGCTGACGGATGGCTGCCGGCTGCGTCCGGCACCCCTCCTGAACCGCGTGATCGCCAGCCAGATGGTCCGCGCAATTCCCCGGCCGCGTCCCCCACGTGGCTAGGCGAACGCTCGTCTTCACGGCGCATCGACTGCGTTCCGCCTCGGGCTTCAAAAGCGCCCACGCCCTCAAATAACCAATAGGTTACTAGGCTAAACCCTATGGACGAACCCTTTCCACAGGACAACAATAACCATCCAGTTAGTTACTTCATTGGCAACCGGCAGCCCAACCTCAAGGAGACAAACCCATGGCCTTCATCAAGAACTACATCGACCAGCAAACCACGCGGCGACGCGACTTCCTGTTGGCCAGCGCCTACGGTCTCGTCGGCGTCACAGCCGCCAGCAACCCGCTCGCGGCCTTCGCCCAGCAGCAAGGCAAGCCGGCCGTCGCCTGGAGCTACCGCGACCGCAACAACCCGTACTGGCACGCCATCGCCTCGGGCGGCGAATCCTTCGTCGAGAGCGTCGGCATGAAGAAGTCCGACATGGTCCACCTGCTCAACAACGGCAGCTCGCAGAAATCACTGTCCGACATCCAGGCCTTCCTGTCGAAGACCGGCGGCAAGGCCGCGATCGCCTGCGACGCGAACGACGCACCCAACTGCCGCCCCATCGTCGAAGCCGTGAAAAAGGCCGGCGGCTTCGTGTCGACGATCTGGAACAAGCCCGACGACCTGCACCCCTGGGACTTCGGCGATGCCTGGGTCTCGCACATGACCTGGTCCGACGAAGGCCCGGCCGAGCAGACCGCGCGCGCCCTGTTCACCGCCATGGGCGGCAAGGGCGCCATCGTCGGCGTGGGTGGCATTGCTGCCAACAACCCGGCTGTCGAGCGCCTCAACGGCATGAAGAAGGCGCTGAAGGACTTCCCCGGCATCCAGTTGCTCGACTACCAGCCGGGCGACTGGTCCACGCAGAAGGCCAACCAGGTGATGGAAGGCTTTCTCACGCGCTTCGGCAACAAGATCGGTGGCGTGTTCTGCGCCAACGACTCGATGGCCTACGGCGTGCTCGAAGCGCTCAAGGCCGACGGACGCAAGCTGCCCGTGGTCGGCTACGACGGCAGCCCGGAAGCGATCGACCTGATCGTCAAGGGCGACCTGCTCGCTACCGTCTTCACCAATCCGCATTGGTGCGGCGGCATCACGGCGGCGCTGGCGTACTACGCGGCCATCGGCAAGTTCAAGCCCTCGGCCGAGCCGAAGGGGCACCGCGAGTTCTACGGCCCCTCCATCGTCGTCACGCAGAAGGATGCGGCCGACTTCAAGAAGAAGTACATCAGCAGCACGCCGAAGTACGAGTGGACCGACTTCTGGGGCACCTCAGGCGGCCAGATCAAGTACGGGGCCCGGGCGTGACCACGCACATGGCTTCGGGGCTGCCACGCGCAGCCGCCAAGGATGTCGCGCCGGCAAGCTCGCCCGCGCGTTCGGTGAAAGCGGCACGCGCCGCGTCCTGGCTGCAATGGGCACCCGCCCTCGTGCTCGGCGCGCTGATGCTGGGCTTCGCGGCGGCCAACCCGAAGTTCATGACGCTCGCCAACTTCGCGCGCATCGCGATCTCGGCGGCACCGGCCTTGATGGTCGCGGTCGGCGTGACCTTCATCATCGTGATGGGCTCCATCGACCTGTCGATGGAAGGCACCATCTCCACGGCTGCCGTGCTGTTCGCGCTCACGTTCAGGTTCCTCGGCAGCGAGATGGCCGGATGGGGCTGGCTGGCGATTCCGGTGGCGCTGGCTGTCGGCGCATCGATCGGGCTGGTCAACGGGCTGGTCCATGTGAAGCTCAGCATCCCCTCGTTCATGTCGAGCCTGGCGATCGGCTTCGTCGGCATGGGCCTATCGGTGGTGCTGACGGGCGGCGACATCCTGCGCGTGGACGACGACGTGTTTCGCGCGCTGATCTACCTGCGCATCGGCGGCTTTCCGCTGATGGTGTTCGTCGCGATCGCGCTGGTGTTCGTGGCCTGGTTCATCCAGCGCAAGACGATCCTCGGGCGCCACTTCTACGCGGTGGGCGGCGGCGAGGACCTCGCGCATGCGAGCGGGTTGAACGTCAAGCGTGTGCGCATATTGGGCTTCATGCTGGGGGGCGTGTTCTATGCGCTGGCGGCGATCTTCGCGGTGGCGCGCGGCGGCATGGCGGAATCGCTGACGGGCTCGAACTTCATGTTCGCGTCCATCACGGCGGTGGTCATCGGCGGCACCTCGCTGATGGGCGGCTCGGGCGGGGTTTGGAACGCGGTCGTGGGCGTGCTGATCGACAGCGTCATCAACAACGGCATGGTCGTGGTCGGCCTGCCCAACTACCTGCAGGACGGCGTGCTCGGCGCGCTCGTCATCCTCTCGGTCGCGCTGGCCGTCAACCGCAAGAACCAATCCCTGGTGAAGTGAGAACGCCATGCTTGAATTCAAGAAAGTGGAGAAGCGCTTCCCCGGCGTGCATGCGCTCAAGGGCATCGACTTCAAGATCGAGCACGGCGAGATCGTCGGGCTCGTCGGCGAGAACGGGGCCGGCAAGTCGACGCTGATGAAGGTGCTTTATGGGGCCTACCAGCACGACGGCGGCGAGGTCCTCATCAACGGCCGCGCAACTGCGTTCGCCAGCCCGCGCGAGGCGATGCTGCAAGGCATCGGCATGGTGTTCCAGGAACAGTCGCTGATCCCGAACCTCTCGGTCATGGAGAACATCTTCCTCGGCTTCGAGCGGCAGTTCGTGCGATGGGGCATCGTCGACTGGAAGAAGATGGCCGTCGCGGCGCGCCATCAACTGGCAAAGGTCGAGCTGGACATCGACCCGCGCATGCCGCTGTCGGCCCTGTCCTTCGCGCAGCGGCAACTGGTCGAGCTGGCCAAGGTGATGGCGCTGGAGGAGCGCGTCGAGGGCGACCTGGTGATCCTGCTGGACGAGCCGACGTCGGTGCTGTCCAAGGATGAGGTGCAGTTGTTGTTCCGCCTGATCCGGCGGCTGCGCGCGCGGGCTTCCTTCATCTTCGTCTCGCACCGCATGGACGAGGTCATCGACATCTCCGACCGCATCTACGTCATGAAGGACGGCGCGGTGGTCGACGTTGTCGACGGCAAGACCGCGGTGGCGACGAGCATCCAGCAGAAGATGGTTGGCCGCGAGATCAGCACCGCCTACTACCGCGAGGAAAAGCAGCGGCCCTGCACGGACGACGTGCTGGTCGAGGCCGAGGGCCTGACGCACCCCGGCAAGTACCAGGACATCTCCTTCAAGCTGCGCCGGGGCGAGGTGCTGAGCCTGGTCGGCGTCGAAGGCTCCGGCGGCGAGGAGATCATGCGCACCGTGTTCGGCCTGGAGAAGCCACACAGCGGCGCGCTGCGCATCAAGGGCAAGGCGGTGCGCCGCTTCAGCGCGGCCAACGCGGTGAAGCACGGCATCGGCTACATCCCGCGGGAACGCAAGATCGAAGGCATCGTGGGCGGCATGTCGGTGTTCGAGAACATGACGCTTTCGCAGATGCGCAAGTACAGCCGTGGCGGTGTGCTCCGGCACAAGGCCGAGCGCGCCACCGCGCAGCAATGGGTCAAGCGGCTGGAGATCAAGACGCCATCGGTCGATGCCAGCGCGGGCAAGCTCTCCGGCGGCAACCAGCAGAAGGTGGTCATCGCCAAGTGGCGCAGCAGCGGCTCGGACGTGATCCTGCTCGATCACCCCACGCGCGGCGTCGACATCGGCGCCAAGGAACACATCTATGACGTGATCCGGGAGATGTGCGACGACGGCTGCGGCGTGCTGCTGATGGCCGACACGCTGGAGGAGGCGATCGGCCTCTCCCACACGATCGCGGTGCTGCGCGACGGCCAGGTGCAGCAGTGGTTCGACTGCGTGCCCGGCAGCAAGCCTTCCCTGTTCGATCTCGTCCACCACATGACCTGAAGAGCCGCCATGAACTTCGAAAAACTCCGCCCCCACCTGCCCTGGCTGACGCTGCTGGGGCTCACGCTGGCCGTCAGCGCCATCAACCCCGGCTTCCTGCTGCCGTCGAACCTGCTGCAGATGACGGCCGACGTGTCGACGCTGTTCGTGATGGCGCTGGGCATCACGCTGGTGATCTTCATCGGCGGCATCGACCTTTCGGCCCAGTCGGTGGCCAACATGACGACCGTGCTGGCCACGCTGTCCCTGCCCTGGCTCGGCGTTTGGTCGGCCATCGGCGTGATCGGCGTGGGCGCGCTGCTGGGCTTCGTGTCGGGCTATGCATCGACACGGCTGAAGGTGCCTTCGTTCATCGCCACGCTGGCCATCGGCGGCATCGCGCTGTCGGTGGGGCAATTCGCCTCGGGGCAACGCGCGATCTTCATGGATGCGGGGATGCGCGAGCAGGCTTTCGGCTGGGTGACGGAGAGCACGGCCGGCGTCCCGCACGAGGTGCTGATCGCCGGCGCGTTGCTGGCGGTGATGCTGTTCGTCGAGCGCCGCACCACCTTCGGCCGCGCGCTCAAGGCGATCGGCGCCGGCGAGCCCGCGGCAGCCGCGTCGGGCCTGAACGTCGATCGCTACAAGATCGCGGTCTACACGCTGTCGGGGCTCATCGCGGCCTTCGCGGGCCTGCTGTTCTCGGTCAAGCTGGCAGGCGGCGCGCCCAACCTGGCGGAGGGCTTCCTGCTGCCGGCCATCGTCGCGGTGCTGATCGGCGGCACGCCGCTCACCGGCGGTGTCGGCGGCGTCCTCAACACGCTCATCGGCGCGATGATCGTGGCCGTGATCCGCACCGGCATGGTGTACCTGGAGGTGCCGGCCACGGCGCAGCAGATCGTGTTCGGCATCGTGCTCACCGTCGCCATCGCCCTGACCATCGACCGCAGCAAGCTGGCCACCGTCAAGTAGCGCGCCCGGGCGACGCCCGACGAGTCCCGCAAAGCACGAGCGACTTGTCTGGCGTTGGCCTAACATCGGCACCCATTTCCACAGCGACACGACAAGGCGACCATCCATGGGCGAAAAGATGCCGTTCCGCGCACGCGACCCGGCGGCCACCAAGGCCGACATCCTCGCGGCTGCAAAGGTCGAGTTCGCGAAACTCGGCCTGGGCGGCGCGCGGGTCGACGTGATCGCGGAGATGTCGGGCGCCAACAAGCGGATGATCTACCACTACTTCGGTGGCAAGGAGCAACTGTTCGAGGCCGTGCTGGAAGAAGCCTACGTGGGCATCCGCGGCAGCGAGCAGGGCCTGGGGCTGGAGAACACGCCGCCGGTGGAGGCGCTGAAGAAGCTGGTCGAGTTCACCTGGCAGTACTACCTGGACAACCCCGAGTTCATCACGCTGGTCAACAGTGCCAACCTGCACGAGGCGCGGCACATCGCCGGCAACAAGCAGCTGCGCAAGCTGCAGAAGGCGTACGTCGACAGCGTCGACGCGATCCTCAAGCGCGGCGCGGTCGAGGGCGTGTTCCGCCGTGACATCGACGCCGCGCAGTTGTGCATCACCATCGCCGCCGTCGCCTTCTACTACCTCAACAACCGGCACACCGGCCAGGTGCTGTTCGGCTTCAACTTCACCGGCCGCGACGCGCTCGCCGCGCGCTTCAAGTTCAACATGGACACGATCCTGCGGCTGGTGCTCGTCAACCCCGACAAGGTGTAGACCCCACGCACGGGGTGCGGGCTTGAAACGTGCCGTCACGGCGGTGCGCTCGGCGCGTCCTATCATCGCTGCCTCATTTGAGGACTACGCATGACATCCACGACCACCAGCTACCCCGACACCCGCCTCCTGATCGCCAATGAATGGGTCGACGCCGCCAGCGGCAAGACCATCAATGTCGTCAATCCGGCCACCGGCAAAGTCATCGGCACGGTTGCGCACGCCGGCATCGCCGACCTCGACCGCGCCTTGGCCGCCGCGCAAAGCGGCTTCGAGAAGTGGCGCCGCACGCCCGCCAACGAGCGCGCCATCATCATGCGCAAGGCCGCCGGCCTGCTGCGCCAGCGCGCCGGCGACATCGGCCGCATCCTGACCCAGGAACAGGGCAAGCCGTACGTCGAGGCCCGCGGCGAAGCCACCGCCGGCGCCGACATCATCGAATGGTTCGCCGACGAAGGCCGCCGCCTCTATGGCCGCATCGTGCCCTCGCGCAACCTCAACGCGCAGCAACTGGTGCTGAAGGAGCCGCTCGGCCCGGTCGCGGCCTTCACGCCGTGGAATTTCCCCATCAACCAGATCGTGCGCAAGATCGGCGCCGCGCTGGCCAGCGGCTGCTCGTTCCTGTGCAAGGCGCCGGAAGAAACGCCCGCCTCCCCCGCCGCCCTGATGCAGTGCTTCGTCGATGCGGGCATCCCGCCCGGCGTGGTCGGCCTGGTCTACGGCGATCCGGCCGAGATCTCCAGCTACCTGATCCCGCATCCGATCATCCGCAAGGTGACCTTCACCGGTTCGACGCCGGTCGGCAAGCAGTTGGCTTCATTGGCCGGCTTGCACATGAAGCGCGCGACGATGGAGCTCGGCGGCCATGCGCCCGTGATCGTGGCCGCCGACGCGGACATCATGCTGGCCGTGAAGGCAGCCGGCGGCGCCAAGTTCCGCAACGCGGGCCAGGTCTGCATCTCGCCAACGCGCTTCCTGGTGCACAACAGCATCCGCGCCGAATTCGCCAAGGCGCTCGCCACGCAGACCGAGAAGCTCAAGCTCGGCGACGGCCTGCTCGAAGACACGACGCTGGGCCCGCTGGCCAATGCACGCCGCATCGGCGCGATGGACAAGATCCTCGCCGACGCCCGCAAGACCGGCGCCAAGGTGCTGACCGGCGGAGAGCGCGTGGGCACCGACGGCAACTTCTTCGCGCCGACCGTGCTTGACGAGGTGTCACTGGAAGCCGACGTGTTCAACAACGAGCCCTTCGGCCCGATCGCCGCGATCCGCGGCTTCGACACGCTCGAGGAAGCCATTGCCGAAGCCAACCGCCTGCCCTTCGGCCTGGCCGGCTACGCATTCACGCAATCGATCAAGAACGCGCACATCCTGGCGCAGCAGGTCGAAGTGGGGATGCTGTGGATCAACCAGCCCGCGGCGCCTACGCCTGAGATGCCGTTTGGCGGCATGAAGGATTCTGGGTATGGCTCGGAAGGCGGGCCGGAGGCGATGGAGGGCTACGTCACGACGAAGGCCGTCTCCATCATGGCGGCTTGATCCTGCTTCCCTCTCCCAAGTAAGGCGGGGCGTCTTCACTCCCTCTCCCCCGGGGAGAGGCCGGGACAGGGTCTTCACTCCCTCTCCCCCCGGGGAGAGGGTTGGGGTGAGGGCAGCGGGCGATGGATGAGGCTGTGAATTTGCAAAGGCACTTGCCCTCACCCTAACCCTCTCCCAGAGGGAGAGGGAACAAGGCCCTCCCGCTGGAGGAGAGAGGGGACGACTACGGCGCGACGTAGTCCGACACCACCTTCCACTTCCCATCCACGATCTGCGACAGCCGCGACTGGTCGTTGCCCAGGCGCTTGGTCGGCGAATAGGTCATCTTCGGCGAGCCGAACATGTCGGGCATGAAGGTCGTGGAGTCCATCGTCTTGATGAAGCTGTCGGTCGACAGGTTGGTGCCGGTCTTCTGCGCCGCCTGGATGAAGGCGTCGATGATCTCGTAGCCGTAGGCGCTGAACACGGTCGGGTCTTCGTTGAACTTGGTCTTGTACTTGTTGGCCCAGAAGCGCAGCGGTTGCGACTGCTCGTCGGTGTAGGGGTTCTGCACCGTCATCGTCGCGTAGATGCCATCCATCGGCTTGCCGCCCAGCTTGTGGATCAGGTCGGTATACGCGGCGCTCGAACCCAGGAAGACCGGACTGAAGCCAGTCTTGCGCGACTCGCCCACGGTGCCGATGGTCTCGCGGATGATGGTGCCGAGCACCACCACTTCGCAGTTGGACGCCTTCAGCTTGGCGACCTGTGAACTGAAGTCGGTGGCGCCGCGCTTGAACGAGGTCTTCTCGGCCACTTCCATGCCCATCGTCTTCAAGCCGGCCTCGGCGCCGCGCTGCACCTCCAGCCCGAACTCATCGTCCTGGTAGATCGTGCAGACCTTCTTCGCGCCCTTGTCCTTGACCAGCTTCGGTAAAGCCATGCGGATCTGGTCGTAATAGGTCGCCGCGAATGAATACTTGAGTTTGTGGAAGGGCTCGTACATCTCGCGCGCCGCCGTGATCGGCATGAAGTTGATCACGTTCTTCTCGAACTGCACCGGCATCGCCGCCATGTTCTGCGCCGTGCCGATGTGGCCGGCCATGATGAAGATCTTCTCCTGGTTGACCAGCTTCTGCGCCGCGAGGACGGCCTTCTTCGGGTCGTAGCCCGAGTCCTCGACCAGCAGCTTGAGCTTGCGCCCGTTCACGCCGCCCTGCTCGTTGATCTCGTCCACGCGCAGTTGCATGCCGTTGCGCGACTGCTTGCCGAAGGCTGCCAGCGGGCCCGACAAGTCCTGGATCGTGCCGATCAGGATCTCGTCCTTGCTCACGCCCTGCGATTGCGCCAGCGCCGAACCCGCGCCCAGCGCGAGCGAAGCGGCGAGAGCGATTGCTGTCAAAGTCTTCATCACGAACTCCTCTGGTCAATAAAACTGCGATCACTCGCCAGGGCCGCTGCCGATGCAGCGGCGCCTGGGCGAGTCATGAATACATGGCTTCGATGCGCTCGGCGTACTTGGTCTGCACCAGCTTGCGCTTGAGCTTCATCGTCGGCGTGAGTTCTTCGTCTTCCGCGCTGAGCTGCGTCTCCAGCAGGAAGAACTTCTTGATCTGCTCCACGCGCGCGAACTTGGTGTTGACGCGCTCCAGCTCCGACTGGATCAGGTCCAGCACTTCCTTGGCGCGCGTCAGGCTCTGGTAGTTGCTGAAGGGCACGTCGTTGTCCTGCGCGAACTTCTCGACGTTCTCCTGGTCGATCATGATGATCACGGTGAGGTAGGGCCGCTTGTCGCCGATCACCACTGCATCGGTGACGTAGGGACTGAACTTGAGTTCGTTCTCCAGCTCGCTCGGCGTCACGTTCTTGCCGCCGGCCGTGATGATGATGTCCTTCATCCGGTCGGTGATGCGGAAGTAGCCGTCCTGGTCCATCGTGCCCACGTCGCCGGTGTGCAGCCAGCCTTCGGCATCGATGGTCTCGGCCGTTTTCTCGGGCTGGTTGAGGTAGCCCATGAACACGTTCTGCCCGCGCACCAGGATCTCGCCGTTGCGGGGATCGATGCGCACTTCGTTGTAGACCGTTGCCGGGCCGATCGACCCGGGCTTGATGCGCGTGGCCGGCACCGCCGTCGATGCGCCGCAGGACTCCGTCATGCCCCAGACCTCCAGCATCGGCACGCCGAGTGCGAGATACCACTTGACCAGTTCCGGCGAGATCGGCGCGGCGCCGGTCACAAGGAAGCGCGCCCGGTGGATGCCGATCAGCTTGCGCGCATTGTCGAGCGCCAGCACACGCGCGATGCGGAACTTGAGCTTGAGCGCGCCGCTGACCTCCTCGCCGGCCAGCACCTTGGCCGCGATGGCCTCGCCGATGCCGATGCTCCACTTGTACGCGGCCTGCTGGAGCGGGCTCGCTTCCTTCAGCGCGATCATCACGCCGGAGTAGAACTTCTCCCACACGCGCGGAACCGCGGTGAACACGGTCGGCGCGATCTCGCGCACGTTCTCGGGCACGGTCTCGGGGTTCTCGACGAAGTTGAGGATCGAGCCGGTGTACATCGCGAAGTACTCGCCGCCCATGCGCTCGGCGATGTGGCACAGCGGCAGGAAGCACATGCGCTCGTCGCGCTCGTCCTGCGCGATCAGCGTGTTGTAGCCGCGCGCGGTGAAGACGAGTCCGCCATGGCTGTGCATCGCGCCCTTCGGCTTGCCGGTGGTGCCGGAGGTGTAGACCAGGATGGCGAGGTCCTCGGGCCGGCACGCGGCCACCGCCGACTCGACTGCGCTGGGGTGCGCCTGCAGGTACTCGCGGCCCAGCGCACGCAAGGCGTCGAGGCTCATGACGTCGGGGTCATGAAGGTCGCGCAGGCCTTCCATGTCGGCCACGATGATCTTGCGCAGCAACGGCAGGCCGGCGCGCACTTCGAGCGCCTTGTCGAGCTGCTCGTCGTCCTCGACGAAGAGCACGGTGGTGCTTGAGTCTTCGCAGAGGTAGTGCACCTGCGACGCGGCATCGGTCGGATAGATGCCGTTGGCGACGCCGCCGCAGCTCAGCACGGCCAGGTCGCACAGCACCCACTCGATGACGGTGTTGGAAAGGATCGACGCGCACTGGCCCGCGCCGAAGCCGATGGCCATGAGCCCGCCCGCGATCTCCTTGACCGCCACGGCGGTCTGGTTCCAGCTCCAGCTGCGCCAGATGCCCAGTTGCTTCTGCCGCATCCACACGGTGTCGCCGCGCTGCCGCACCGCATTCCAGAACACCGCGGGAATGGTGTCGCCGGGCACGACGATGTCGAACTTCGGCTGGATGGCGGCGGTGTCCCAGAGTCCTTGCATGCGCTTATCTCCAGGTCTTCTTTTTCTTCCAGCGCCGCTCGCCGCGCACGCCGTCGTCCTTGAGGCCGAGATAGAACTCCTTGATGTCGTCCTTCTCGCGCAATCGCTCGCAAGTGTCTTCCATGACGATGCGGCCGTTTTCCAGCACGTAGCCGTAGTCGGATGCATTGAGCGCCATGTTGGCGTTCTGCTCGACCAGCAAGATGGTGGTGCCGCGCTCGCGGTTGATGCGCACGACGATCTCGAAGATTTCCTTGGTGAGCTTGGGCGACAGGCCGAGGCTCGGTTCGTCGAGCAGGATCAAGGCGGGCGCGGCCATGATGGCGCGCGAGATGGCGAGCATCTGCTGCTGGCCACCGGAGAGCAGGCCGGCGTCCTGCGTGGCGCGCTCGCGCAGGATCGGGAAGTAGTTGAACACCGTCTCCATGTCGCGCCCCACGCCGTCGCGGTCCTTGCGGGTGTAGGCGCCCATGAGCAGGTTGTCCTTGACCGACAGCAGCGGGAACACTTCGCGCCCCTCGGGCACGTGGCTCAGGCCCTGCTGGACGATGAAGGCCGGGTCTTTCGCGGTGATGTTCTGGCCCTTGAACTCGATGCTGCCCTTGCGCGGGTCGATGATGCCGGAGATGGTCTTGAGGATGGTGGTCTTGCCGGCGCCGTTGGAGCCGAGGACGGTTGCGATTTCACCGGGGCGCACCTTGAGACTGACGCCACGGATGGCCTTGATGGGGCCATAAGCGCTTTCGACGTTGAGCAACTGGAGGACGGGCTGGTCTTCGCTCATGCATGTCCTTCTTGCGCTGTTGCGAATGCAATCGCGAATGCAGTAGCCATGGCGCGCGCGATTGCACTTGCACTTGCAGTCGAGGTCAGGTTCGGGGTGCGTCGTCGGGCGGCATGCGGCACGGCGCGTGCGACCCTACTGCGCCGGTCGCTTCGCGACTCCCCTGCGCTGCTCACGTTTGGCGGGGTCCACATGAACTCGCTTCGCTCAAACAGCATGTGGCCCTGATCCGCCAAACGCTCCGCTGCTCGGCGGCGCAGAAGGGCTCGCCCACCCCGCACCGCATGCCACCCGCCGACGTGGACACGCGGCGCCGGTATCACGACCTCTGCTGATTCTTCGCCCTCGGCCGGTCTTGCTCCCTCTCCCTCTGGGAGAGGGCTGGGGTGAGGGCCGCCGCCTCCCCAAGGGACGTGAAGATCGATCACCCCCAAGCCCGGCATGCGATGCGCGACGGGCGCCGCCTCTGTGCCGCCGAGCAGCGCAGCCTTTCGCGGATGAGGGCTGGCGATTGTCTGAGCGAAGCGAGTTTGAGCCAGACCCCGCGAAAGGCGAGCAGCGCAGGGAAGTCGCGAAGCGACCGGCACAGTGAAGGCGACCGGCGCGCATCGCATGCCGGGCGCTCTCCGCGACGACAAGGACAACAAACCGCTCACGCCACCCTCCGCAAACTGCTCACGTCATCCACCGTCCCCAGATACGCCTCGACCACTTTCGCATCCGACTGAACCTCGCGCGGCGTCCCCGTCGCGATCTCCTCGCCCTGGTTCATCGCCAGCACGCGATCGGACACCTTGGACACCAGCGACATGTCGTGCTCCACCATCAGCACCGACACGCCCAGCTCCTGCTGGATGTCCTGGATCCAGAACGCCATGTCGGCCGTCTCCTCGACGTTCAACCCCGAGGATGGCTCATCGAGCAACAGCAACTTCGGTTCCGTGCACAACGCACGCGCCAGCTCCACCACCTTGCGCACGCCATACGGCAAGCCCGCCACCATCGAGTCCCGATGGTGCTGCAGGTCGAGCAGGTCGATCACCTGCTCCGCCTTCTCGCGCGCCGCGACTTCCGCGCGGCGCGTGGCCGGCGTGAAGAACACTTCATTCCAGAAGCCCGTCTGGCGATGCGTGTGCCGGCCGATCAGCAGGTTCTGCAACACCGTCGCGTACTCGAACAACTCGATGTTCTGGAAAGTGCGCGCAATGCCCAGCGCGGCAATCGCATGCGGCGCCTGCTGCGTCAACGCGAGCGGCGTGCCCTCGCCATGCCAGGTGATCTCGCCGGAGGTCGGCGTGTAGATGCGGCTGATCAGGTTGAACACCGTCGTCTTGCCCGCGCCATTCGGGCCGATCAAGGTGAACACCTCGCCGCGCCGCACGTCGAAGCTCACCTTGTTGACTGCGAGCACGCCGCCGAAGCGCACGCTCAGGTCCCTGGCGGAGAGAAGGATGTCGCTGCTCATCTGAGGCGGTCCGACTTGGTGAAGGATTTCTGCCGCTTGAACAGCCCGCGCCTATAGAAAGGGAAGAGCTGCAGCCAGGTCCGCACCTTCAGCCAGCGGCCGTACAGGCCCAGCGGCTCGAACATCACGAATGCGATCAGCACCAGCCCGTAGACCAGCCCTTGCAAGCCCGGCGCCTGCCCCACCACCGCCGGCAGGTAATCCTTGCCCATCGAGATCAACTGCGGCATCGCGATCAGGAAGATCGCGCCGAGGAAGGCGCCGTGCACCGATCCCAGCCCGCCGATCACCACCATCAGCAACAAGTCGATCGACTGGATGATGTTGAACTGGTCCGGCGAGATGAAGCTCAGCTTGTGCGCATACAACCCGCCGCCCACGCCGGCGAGCGCGGCTGAGATGGCGAAGGACATCGTCTTGTACCGCGCCAGGTGAATGCCCATGCTCTGCGCCGAGATCTCGGAGTCGCGGATCGCCACGAAGGCCCGCCCCGTCGGCGAGCGCAGCAGGTTCAGGATGCCCAGCGTGGCCAGCACCGCGATCACCAGGCACAGGTAATAGAAGCCATTGCCAGCGCCCAGATCCAGGCCGAACAGGGTCGCCGTCTTTACATGCAAGCCCGAGTTGCCGCCCGTCACGCTCTCCCACCGCGCGAACACTTCCTCGACGATGAAGCCGAAGGACAAGGTCGCGATGCCGAGATAGATGCCCTTCACGCGCAGCGCCGGCATCGCCACCACCACGCCCACCGCAGCCGACAGCGCTGCGGCCCCCAGCAGCGCGATCGGAACGGGCACGCCCATGTTGCTCAGCACCGCCTGCGTGTACGCGCCCGTGCCGAGGAAGGCGGCATGGCCGATCGAGAACTGTCCGGTGAAGCCCGCGAGCAGCATCAGCCCCAGACCGACGATGCCGTAGATCAACACGAAGGTGAGCTGCGCCATCCAGTACTCGGGCACCACCCAGGGAGCCACCAGCAACGCGACGCACAGCAGTCCATACCAGAACGTATGGCCGCCGTGCTTGGCCAACGCAATGTCCTGCGCGTAGGAAGTCTTGAAGAGGAATCGCATCAGACCTTCTTGCGCAGCTTCTCGCCGAACAATCCGTTGGGCTTGAACATCAGCATCAGCAGCACCACGATGTACGGCGCCGTGTCCTTGAAGCCGTCCGGCAGGTAGAAGCCCGAGAACGACTCCACCACGCCGATCACCAGCCCGCCGACGATCGCGCCGGGCAGGCTGCCGAAGCCGCCCACCACCGCCGCCGGAAAGGCCTTGAGCCCGATGAAGCCCATGTTCGCGTGCACGAAAGTGATGGGTGCGAGCAGCATGCCCGCGATCGCCGCCACCGCCGCCGCCAGCCCCCACACCAGCCCGTTGAGACGCTTCACCGGAATGCCCATGTAGTAAGCCGCGAGCTGGTTCTGCGAGGAGGCCTGCATCGCGATGCCGAGCTTGCTGTAGCGGAACATCGCGAACAGCAGCCCGCACAACACCGCCGTCGCCACGATGATCACCATCTGCTCGACGTTGAGCACCAGCGCGCCGAGCTTCCAGATCTGGTCCTTGTAAGGCACGGGCAGCGTATTGGTCTCGGTGCCGATGCCCGGCAGCATCGTGATGACGCCGCGCGCGACATAGGCGATGCCGATGGTCAGCATCACGATCGAGAACTGAGGCTGGCCGAGGATCGGGCGGATCACGAGCAACTCCAGCAGCACGCCGAAAGCGGCCATCGCGACGATCGCCAGTAGAGCCGCCATCCAGAACGGCATGCCCATCATCGAGATGCCGACGAAGGCCGCGAAGGCGCCGAGCATCATCAGTTCGCCCTGCGCAAAGCTCACCGTCTCGGTGGCCTTGTAGATCAGCACGAAGCCAAGCGCGATCAGGCCGTAGATGCAGCCCTGCGCAATGCCGGAAATCAGCAGCTGTAAGACTTGCAGCAAGAAAGGCCTCCCGAATTCACAACACCACCCGCCCTGCGTCGTGCAACGCAAGGCGGCGCGAGCCGGCAAGAATGTCGCTCGGACGCAGGCCGTACACCTGCCGGATCGAATGGCTGAAATGTGTGGAATCGGGATAGCCCGCGTCGAGGGCGATGTCGGTCAGCGTGGACGGCTCGCGCACGTAGCGCAGCAGGCTGCGCGCGCGCTTCCAGGCGCGGAAGGCGCGGAAGGGCACGCCGATCTCCTGCTTGAACAGGTGCAGGAAGCGCGAGAAGGAAAGATGCACCAGGGCTGCACAGGACTCGGCCGACGCGGTGCCGGCCGGGTCGATATTGATGCGGTCGACGACCTCGCGAATGCGCGCGTCGAAGGTGCGCGGCTTCAGCGCCGCGCCGAAGAACAAGGTGTCGAAGTCGAAGCTGTTGAAGCATTCGCGGCCCGACGCCGCAAGCAGCCGGGCATGGCCGTCGCGCACACGCTGCACGAAGGCCGGCGCGTCGTCGACCGGGCCGCAGTGGTGCATGAACGAAGGCAATGCACCGGCGTCCACGGAGTCGGCTTCGATGAGCAGGTTGAGGATGAGCGGACTCTCGCTCTGCACCTGGTGCGGCACCTGCGCCGGCACCACCAGCAACTCACCGCTTTGCCACGCGCCGCCGCCGATGCGGATGCGGTTGGGTGGCGCGCCGGCCGGCGTCACATACACGCCGTGCCCGCCAAGCGTCCGCTCGCCCGCGGCGCCGAGCAGGCCTGCATAGAAAACGCGCTGCGTCGTGATCCACATGAGTCGCTCGCCCCTCTTCACAGGTCGTGCGCTGCCGGTTGAGTCCTGCATGCCCTTGTTGCCTCCTGTGTGTGTGGAATCGGTTGGCTGCCGCTTTTGTTGTAATGATTGCAGTTGCTGCTCTCGCTGCGCCATCCGTTTCGCGATCGGGGCATCGTAGCGGCGCAAATCGACGCGAGAGGCCCATTTGCGCCGGGACTTTCCCTAGTTGGGGTTCACCGCAATGCGCGCCGCAGTTCGGCCGCGCAAAGGCCGACGGCCGCATTCGCTTCGTCGAGCACCTTGCCCATCGTGATGAAGCCGTGGATCTGGCGCTCGAAGCAGACGTAGGTCGCGCGGTTGCCGGCGGCGGCCAGCGTGTCGGCATATTCAAGGCCTTCGTCGCGCAGCGGATCGAAGCCGGCGGTGATCACGAGCGCGGGTGGCAGCTTCGACAAGTCCTTGTGCAGCAGCGGCGACGCGCGCCAGTCGAGGTCCTGCGCCACGTCGGTGATGTAGTGGTCGTGGAAGTAGGTGATGGTGTCGGCCTCGAGCAGGTAGCCCTTGCCGTTGGTGGTGTGCGAGGCATGGCCGCGGCGCATGTCGGTGCCGGGGTAGATCAGAAGCTGGAATGCGATCGGCAGATCGCCGGCATCGCGCGCCATGATCGACATCACGGCAGCGAGGTTGCCGCCTGCGCTGTCGCCGCCGACGGCCAGGCGGTTGGCATCGATGCCGAGCGAGGCCGCCTCCTGGCGGATCCAGCGCGTGGCCGCCCACGAGTCGTCGACGGCCGCGGGGAAGCGGTGCTCGGGCGCAAGCCGGTAGTCCACCGCGACCACCGCGCAGCCGGAGCCGTTGCACAGCTCGCGGCACAGCACGTCATGCGTGTCGAGGTCGCCGATGACCCAGCCGCCGCCGTGGTAGTAGACGAGCACGGGCAACACCTCGCCGGGCTGGCTGCCCATCGGGCGGTAGAGGCGTAGCGGGATTGCGCCTGCGGGGCCGGGAGCGCTGAGCTCGCGCACTTCGGCGACGGCGGAGGGCTCGGGCTGCGTGACGGCGCGGCGGTCGCGGTAGAAGGCGCGGGCTTCGACGGCGGGCAACGTGTGCGTCGGCGGCACGTTGCGCGATGCGATGAAGTCGAGCAGGCCGCGGGCTTGGGGGTGGAGCATGGGGTCCCTTGAAAGGCTGAGGAAGGGACCAGTTTCGAACGAATGACGGGATGGCGGTATCAGCAGGCACCCGGATGTCCGCTCGATACGCGGGGCTCTGTTGACCGCATGGGTCCGCGTCAGTAGTCGAGCTTGCCGTCCGTGCGCTGGCGCCACCTGAGGCGGGTCAGTTGCGCGGCATGCGCTTTGGAGGCAAGGGGCAGATGCGGTCGATGTCTGGGAATTTCTTCGTCCTGTCGTCTTCACGCTCTCGCCAAAGTCGCTCATAGCACCCGCTGCGAATGACGTCCTTCTCAAACCCATACTCACCGTCTCTGAACAATACCCATAGATCAAATAGGCTCTGAACATGACCAAGCTTTGCAGCTGCCTGATAGGCCATCAACGCCTCCTTGGGCTTGCTTTCATAGCCCACGTATTGCCTTGCGAGCGCGTAGCCTGCTTCGCCAAGTCCTTGATCGAGCGCGCACTGGAACATGGCGCGAGCAACGGCGAAGCCTCGCTCCTTCTCATCGGGACCGAGCTGTGCGACAGCCTTTCGTATGGTCTCGCCCGCAGAAAGCTGCCCCTGTGCGTTCCCTAAGTCCGCCGCCCTTCGGAAATACGAAAGCGCTGCTTTGCGGTCTTCTGTCACACCGATGCCTTGTTGCAGGAACGTGCCCATGTGGTAGTACCCCATGCCAATGTTCATCGCTATCAGCTTCTCGGCCCACTCGACCGCATTCGCGTCGCTGGGCTTCACGCCATCGCCATCGAGATACATCACCACAAGGTTATTCATGGCGAGCACATGCCCGTGCTCGGCGGCTCTCTTTGTCAGTGCAAAGGCCTCTTTCAGGAGCGCCTCATCGTCTTTGGCCGTGCCCGCTCGATGCAGGCCGCTGCCTCGCTGGAACCAGACTTCGGCATCAGGCTCGCCCGCGACTTTTGGCCAAGTGTCCTTTTCATGGGCGCATTGGAATGTGAGCGCTTTCCAGTCGATGCTGAGAGTGGTCATAGGCTTGCTCCCGGAGCGGGTGTCGCAACCGAAGAGAACGGCTGCAACAGACAATAAAACGGCGACGCAACGGTGCGAATCCACAGGTCAATCCGGGCGCCGGTTGGCAAAGAATCCAGAAGGAGAGTCATCATAGAACTCGATAAGCGCCGACGACAGTGCGCTTCCATTGGCTTTTGCCTCGCCATTCCTTGCAGTGATCGTCTGCCACGCGCGAAACTCCTCTTTCAAATCATTTCCTGGCTTGCGCTTTGTATGTATCTCCCACAATCGCTGACGCCATTCCCTAGCTATGTCAGGCGCAGGCACCGCAATATTGAGTTCCGAGTCCGACTCCATGCTGCGCACATTCACGTTGGCCGATCCGACTGTGAAGAACACGTCGTCGACTAACAGCAATTTAGAGTGCACGTAGATGTTCTTGTAGTCGGCAACAGCCGGCGGTTGATAAATGCTGATGTTGGGAAAGCCCGTCGAGCTTGCGCCACCCACGGGAAGTGCTTGCGGTAAATCTTGCTTGAACCCACTCGCGCACAGGGTGCATACATGAATATTCACGCCCTCAAGATCCCTCTTTCGCAATGCACGACTGTCCTCAGACTCGGATTTTCTGCCTTCCTCCTGTTTCTCGATCCTCGGCAAATGATTGGATTTCCCCAGCGCATTGAGCATGTCGTAGGTGCTCACGCGTCCAGTCAGCTCCGGAACGTTTGTGACCACAAAAATGTAGAAGTCGCGCTTCCAACCGCCTGCCTTGAGCTTCCTGCGCACTTCGCGAAGATGCATCGCCAATTCGAGATTGCGAAAGTACTGGTTCTCAAAATACACGTAGCTGCGCGCATTGCTCAGCGCAATCTTGTAGACATCCAGGATGGACTGATCCCCCTCCTGCGGCTGAGTTCGGCAAATTTGTGCCATTTGTGGTTTGCCACGCTTGGCCGCCGACGCTTCGAACGCACTAGGTTTCAGCGTTTTTCTTGATTCGGGAATAGGCATATCACCCCAAAACCAGGGCTGCGCCTTAGTCCACGCAGTCGAGAAGTTTTCGTTCAAGTCGAACAGCACTGGGCCGAAAACGCGGGACGAAAGATCTTGCCAAGGCCCGAAGCCAAGTCGCAGGGCGCTGTCGTAGTCGTGGCTGTCGGAATCCCAGTAGTCATTCATCGAGTTGTGGCCCATGACGAAGCCAACCGCTGCATCAGGCAACTCGTAATCCACGAGCAGCATCTTTTGATGATGCGAAGCGGTTGTTGCCAGCGCAGTTGTCATCGTGCTCCGGCCGTGTTTCGCGATCTCCCGATTCCAGATGTGCGAACTGTCCGAACTGTCGAAACCACGCCTTCGAAAGGACATGTTTCCGTTCTTCTCTGCAAACCAGCGGCGATTGAATGCCATGGCTTCAGGGTCATTTTTCAGCATGGCCCCGCTGCTGGTCAGGATTCCGTACTTGTTTTCTTTGTCGCGGTCTCCACTGGCATTGCCGGCGGAGGTCGCTCCAACGCCCGAACCCAAACCCGCTGCCCCTCCACCGCTCCCGAACAAGCCGTCTCCTGCTGTGGGTTCGGTCCCTGGAAAAGCACCGCTCCAGACAAGCACTCGGACTTGGAGGCCGGCCTTGGCTTTTTGCAGAAGCAGTTCTCCGTAGCGCAGACCATCAGGGCGACGTAAGCGCATGCTCGGGTCGAAGCCCCACGTGATGATGTCGATGCTCTTGGTTGCTCCAGAGACTGCGGCATGCACTGCGCCGAATGCCTGTTCGCCATTAGTAAGCGGCTCGACGAAGTTTGCGGCACGCGGCGGGTACTTGCTTTTTTGAGTGAACCATGGCTGAGTCAGATTCACGTCACGCTTAACGTCCAGCGCAATGGCCGTCTTTTCGACGGGAGGTGTGAATGTGGTCATCGAAATTTCAATCTTGGTTCTTGCCACGCCACGCGCGTTTGCGAAATTCGTCGCCTTCGGCTCCGTAGTCAGCCTTGTCACCCGCTTCGTGCTCAAAGCCGCGGTAGCCTTGATTGGCCAACTTTCGCGCGGCATCGGAGCCGAACGTCTCAAGCGCATCAACCTCGAAAACTTGCCCGGTGACAAGTTCCACCTTGTATTGCTGGGTGCTCTCTTTGTGGTCCCACATCACGGAGCCGTCATCCTCGGTCACGCCTTTCTGAAGGACCGCACCATCGGCGTAGAGGGTATACGGCTCCCCACCGTAGTTCTGCATGAGGCCGGGCATGGCTCCAAGGCTGAACATGGCCCTTGACTTGAGGGGGCTGGTGGTCGAGTCCGGGAACTCGGGCAGCTTGAAGTTCCCTCGCGTTGGCCCTGCCAACGTCCTCTGCATCGTGTAGTAAGTGATCGTCCCCGGACACTGGAACGTGATGTCCCCGTTCTCCACTACGATGGAGGCGCCTTGGGCTGTGGCGACCTTGATCTTCTTCTTGGCCGCAAGCTCGACGGTCTTGCTTGTGCTGGCGATCTTCAGCTTGTCCTTGGCCTGGATCTTCAGTTCGTCGTGCTGCGCCTGGAAGTCCAGGTCGTCCTTGCTGGCGATGACGCTCAGGCCCGCTTCCGCATCAGCCTTCTGCGCACCCGCGAGGACGCCGATGGCCTGGCCGCTGTGGATGCGCAGCGCGTCCGCCAATGCGAAGTTCAGGTCGCCTGCGGTGGCAAGCGTGGCGGTCTCTCCGGCCACTACCTGCACATGCTGGCCAGCCACCATCGCGAGTCCGCCCTTGGCCGCCATGGCGATCACCGCATCGGTGGCGTGCGGGACCTTGTCCTTGCCGGCTGCGATGGCCTTGTCTGCGGCGTCCGAGTAGGCGTCTTGCAGATCGCGCCCGTCCACCATGCCGCTGACTGCGTGCTGCATCGCTGCGTAGGGCGCCTTGTCCTTGTCCAGGATCGATTCGTTCGGCTTGGTCGCGCCGACATGGCCCGCCATCTGAACCGTGAGATGCGTCTTTGCTGCGCCGCTCAAGGCTTGTCCCAACTGTTGCACCTGCTTCATCAACGCCATGCCCGCAGCGAAGTCGCCCGTGGGTTCGAGCCTGCTACCGCCCTGCCCGTGGTACGTGCTCAGGAGGACGCCCTTGCCGCCTCGCAGTGATGCGTACGCATCGGTCCTGAGTTCCAGCCCCTGCCCCCGGAAGCTGCCGCGGTAGTTGTCCTTCTGGTGGATCAGGTGGCCCAGGTTCAACTGGCTATGCCCGGTGCTGGCATGAAGCTGGATTCGCAACTGGCTGTCCGAGTCGTCGAAGACGAGTTGGCTGTAGCCCGCACCACCGAACTCCTTGGTCTTGAAGCCGGTCAAGGCCGCAGCGTTGCGGTGGCCCCTGGGGTCGGCGCTGGCGCCGTGCCACGCGGGGGCGTTGCCGCTGGATTCGCCATTGGCGAGGTTGGCCTGGGCGCTGGCGGCAGCGTCGCTGGCTTGGGCGAAGACGCTGGTGTCGCTCTGCGCCTTCGTTTCGCCGCCGGGGGTCGGGGCGATGCCACCTTCGCCCCGGCCGTTGTACAGGCCGCCGACCACGATGGGCTGGTCGATGTCGCCATCGGCGAAGCGCACCGCGACCTCTTGGCCGATGCGGTGGATCCACTGCCAGCCCATGCCGGGGCCGGCCTGGCGCTGGGCGCTGCGGGTCCAGCGGGTGGTCTTGTTGTCGTCGCGGGCTTCCTCGGGCCGCTGCCAGTGGAAGCGCACGCGGATGTCGCCGCGGGCGTTGCAGTAGAGCTCGTCGGCGCCGCTGGGACTGGTCTCGCCGGAAGGGCCGACGACGATGGCGCTTTGGATGCCGTGCACGGTCGGCTTGGCATGCAGGCGGGCGCCGTTGGCTGCGATGACGGCCGGGCGCCAGGGGCGGACTTCGTGGACGCCTGCGAAGCTGTTGGCGTAGCCGGTGGACTGGGCGGTCGCGAGGGCCTGGCGGTCGGGCTGCGGGTCGATGCGAGATGTCGCGTCCGGCGATGCGGAGCCTGATCGCGGTGCCAAGCCGAACACCTCAGCTTCCGTGGTGATGGCCGAGAGTGCACTCACCGCCTGCGCATCGAACACCAGATACGGCAACAAGCCTCCGAGCTGCGCCGCGATCGAAGCAGCGGTATCGCGCGGGAGGTTGTTGATGCCGACGTGCTCAATGCTGTCGAGCAGCAGGTGCGGGGGCTTGGTCAGGCCGAGTGCCGGGGCGTTGGTGATTTCGATGCGCGTACCGGCGCGCAGGGTGCGCACGGTGCTGTGGCCGATCAGCATGTCGGCACGGCATTCGGCCGCCTCCATGAGCAGGCCTGCATAGCGACCCACCGTGCCGCTGTCACTCCAGTTGCGCGCCTGATCGTTCAGGCCTTGCACGTCGTCGTATTCGAGGCGGGCGGCGCGCGGGCCGCCCACCGGGAAGGTGGTAGGGGCGCTGCCGCTGACCTGACGCTTGGCGTCCACATGCCAGGCGGCCAGGTTCACCTGCGCAACCGAGTGGCGCATGCGTCGCGCCAGCGCCTGCACGGCGTCACTGCGCTCTTGGGAGCTCTTGCGATGGAAGCGGATGGGCGATGACGGGTCGGCCGGTTGCTGTTCGTTGGCAGCGAAGAGGATGAGCTTGTGGCCCAGCGGGGCCGCCTCGTCCTCTTCGATGCGCCAGGCCAAGCCTTCTTCGGCCAATAGGCGAGACAGGAAGTCGAAGTCGGTTTCGCGGTACTGCGTGCAATAGGTTCGCTCAGGCGCGCCAGCCAGGAAACCCGAGGCCTCCGGGGAGTAGTCCCACGGCATCGCGTCAGCGTAAGGCGCGAGCACCTGCTCGACGATATCGGCGACCGTGCGCCGCTGGAACACTTGGCTGCGGGCCTGCTGCGTGGCCAGCCACAAGGCGGGCACCAAGGTCAGGCGGTAGCGCGCCAGGCCGCCGTTGGCGCCGAGCGATTCGGCGGCGCGAACCATGCCGCTGCGGCGCACCAGTTCGCCGTTCGCAAGCACGCTGAGCAGCGTGAGCGATTCGCCCACCATCGACTTGAGTTCGAGGTGCGCGTCCAGGCTCAGGCAGACGATGCGCAGTTCGAACAGGCCGCTGATCGCTTCGCGTTGCACCCAGCCTTCGACGCGGAGCGCATCGACGATGGCGTTGCTATTGCCGTCTTGTCCGCTGGCGGCTTGCAGCCGGTAAAGGCGGTTGGCCTGGCTGAGTTCGGCCCAGGCGGCCGCGACGTCAATGCCCGACATGGGCATCGGCACGGTTTTCGTGCATGATTTTTCTACTCCCTGACGCGTGCGGTGCCAGAACGGCCCGCATCTTGACCGCGCAGTCTACTGGCTCGGCGCGCGGTTGCTCTGCCTTTGATTGAGGATGCGTCAGCGCGCCTGCGTACAAAGGCCAGGAAATCGCCGGCCGCTGCGCGGCGCTTGCGCTATCTTTTCAATAGCAGGCCACGCTGACGGATTGCGGCGGCGGCGTTCAGCCGGCGACGCGCGGCTTGACGCAGGCCGCCGCCTCGCGCGCCCGGCTTCGCGCCGTATCGATGTCGTCCGCATGCACCAGCGCCACGCCCATGCGGCGCTTGACGAAACTTTCCGGCTTGCCGAACAGCCGCACGTCGGCCCCCGGCACCCGCATCGCCTCGGCCACGCCGTCGAAGGCGATGCCCTTGGCATCGACGCCGCCGTAGATCACGGCGCTCGCGCCCGCGCTCTTGAGCGTGGTGTCCACCGGCAGGCCGAGGATGGCGCGCGCATGCAGCTCGAACTCGTTCTGCCACTGCGTCGCCATCGTCACCATGCCGGTGTCGTGCGGCCGCGGGCTGACCTCGCTGAACCAGACCTCGTTGCCCTTCACGAACAGCTCGACCCCGAACAGGCCCTGCCCGCCCAGGTCGGCCGTCACGGCCTGCGCGATCTCTTGCGCCTTCTGCAACGCGGCGGGCGTCATCGGGTGCGGCTGCCAGCTCTCCACGTAGTCGCCGCTCACCTGCAGGTGGCCGATCGGCTCGCAGAACGAAGTCTGCACCTGCCCATCGGCGCCGAACGAGCGCACGGTCAGCAGCGTGATCTCGTAGTCGAAGTCGATGAAACCCTCGACGATCACGCGGCCGTGGCTCACGCGGCCGCCGGCCATGGCGTAGTCCCAGGCCTTCTGCACGTCGGCCGGGCCGTCGATCTTGCTCTGGCCCTTGCCGGAGCTGCTCATCACGGGCTTGACGACGCAGGGGTAGCCGATGCCGCCGTCGATGGCGGACTGCAACTCGGCCAGCGAGTCGCAGAACTTGTAGGGGCTGGTCGCCAGGCCCAGCGTTTCGGCGGCGAGCCGGCGGATGCCTTCGCGGTCCATCGTGAGGCGTGCGGCGCGGGCGGTGGGAATCACGCGCACCACACCGGCATCCTCCAGTTCCTGCAGCATCGGCGTGGCGATGGCCTCGATCTCGGGCACCACGAGCATCGGCTTTTCCGCTTCGATCAAGGCCTTGAGCGCGGCCGGGTCGCTCATCGTGATGGTGCGTGCATGGTGCGCAACCTGCTGGCCGGGCGCGTTCTCGTAGCGGTCGACCGCGATGGTCTCGACACCGAGGCGCTGCAGGGCGATCAGCACCTCCTTGCCGAGTTCGCCGGAGCCAAGAAGCATCACGCGGGTTGCGGACGGGGAAAGGGGTGTGCCGAGCGTCGTCATGGGGACGGACTTTAATTCACCGCGTGGCACAAAATGGCGGCCATCGCGGGCGCCAGGCCCGCCCCTATTTCTTGCAACACCAGGAGCTTTTCAAATGGCTATTCAAACGGTCGGCATCATCGGCGCCGGCACCATGGGCAACGGCATCGCGCAGGCTTGCGCAGTCGTCGGCGTGAACGTCGTGATGGTCGACGTCGCGCAGGCGGCGGTCGACAAGGGCATCGCCACCGTCTCGGGCAGCCTCGACCGGCTGATCAAGAAGGAGAAACTCACCGAAGCGCAGAAGGCGACGGCGTTGGGCCTGATCAAGGGCTCGACGAACTACGAAGAACTGAAGTCCGCGCAGCTCGTGATCGAGGCCGCGACCGAGAACCACGCGCTCAAGCTCAAGATCCTCAAGCAGGTGGACGAGATGGTGGCACCCGAGGTGATCATCGCGTCGAACACGTCGTCGATCTCGATCACGCAACTGGCCGCTGCCACTTCTCGCGCCGACCGCTTCATCGGCATGCATTTCTTCAACCCGGTGCCGATGATGGCGCTGGTGGAAATCATCCGCGGCTACCTCACGAGCGACGCCACGCACGACGCGGTGAAGGAGCTGGCCGTGAAGCTCGGCAAGTCGCCGATCACCGTGAAGAACGCGCCGGGTTTCGTGGTCAACCGCATCCTGATCCCGATGATCAACGAGGCTTTCTTCGTGCTGTCGGAAGGCATCGCCACGGCCGAGGACATCGACGACGGCATGAAGCTGGGCTGCAACCAGCCGATCGGCCCGCTGGCACTCGCCGACATGATCGGGCTCGACGTGTGCCTGGCCGTGATGGAGGTCTACCTCGAGCAGTTCGGCGATTCGAAATACCGCCCGTGCCCGCTGCTGAAGGAGATGGTTGCCGCGGGACAACTGGGCCGCAAGACGAAGCGCGGCGTCTATACGTACTGAATTCGAAATCGGACAGCCGAACGCAGAAGGCGCAAAGGTTTCGCAGAGGACGCAGAAGGAAAACCAAATATTTCCTGGAAGTCCTTTTGCGACTTCTGCGGAACCTCTGCGACTTCTGCGTTCGTATTTTTTCTTCCAAGGAGACAACAGCACAATGACCGCCATCCCCACCACCCCGCCCGTCGAAGGCTGCATCGACACCCAGGTGCTAGGCCACGTCCTGCTCATCGGCATCAACCGTCCGGCCAAGCGCAACGGCTGGACGCCGCCGATGTTCAAGCAGCTGGCCGAGGCCTACACGCGGCTCGATGACGACCCCGAACTGCGCGTCGGCGTGTTGCATGCGTTCGGCGACCACTTCACAGCGGGGCTGGACCTGCCGGCCGTGTCCGAATACATGCGGCGTGGCGAGAAGGCGATCCCGGCCGGACTGGTGGAGCCGCACGACTTCGGCCTGCCGGACTACCGCCGGCGCGTCAAGCCGATGGTGGCGGCGGTGAAGGGCATCTGCTTCACGGTCGGCATCGAGCTGATGCTGGGCGCCGACATCGTGGTGGCGGCCGACAACTGCCGCTTCTCGCAGCTCGAAGTGCAGCGCGGCATCATGGCCACGGGCGGTGCCACGCTGCGCATGGCCGAGCGCGCGGGCGTGGGCAATGCGATGCTGCACCTGCTGACGGCGGACGAGTTCGGAAGCGAAGAAGCCTTTCGCCTCAACTTCGTGCAGAAGGTGGTGCCCGCCGGCCAGGAACTCGACGCCGCGCTGGCCATCGCGCAGCGCATCGCGGCTCAGGCGCCGCTGGCGGTGGTGGCGACCCGGCTCAACGTCATCAAGGCGGTGGAGCACGGGCCGCTTGCTGCCGTCGCGGAATTCATCGAGACGCAGAAGCGGCTGTCGAACAGCGAGGACGCCGCCGAAGGCGTCCGCTCTTTTGTGGAGCGTCGGCCTTCGCGATTTACCGGGCGGTAGGACGCTGTGTCAGAGGGGCGGGCTGTCAGCACCGGCTTTGCCGAACGCGACGACTCGCGCGGCAGGGGTTCGAAGGACGGCGCGCTGCAGGTAAGCCTCATCATGCGCTGGGTGGGCGTGCCCGCTGCGCGTGCCCAGCGGAAGTTCGCCGCAAAGGATTGGTGCGGCGAGGTCGCCAGGACCTGAAAGAGTTCCGTGCCGATGTGGATGTTGCCGGGCAAGGGCTGAGAACGTCAGTCAGCAGACTGTGACGCGTGCCTAGAATGCGCCTCTGTGCCACAGAGGAGTCGCCGTGATCACGTTGTCGTCAGCCTTCCGCGCATTCGCCGTCCTGTGCATCGCCTCCCTCGTGTCCGCCTGCTCGTCCCTGCCGGGAACGGTGGAGCGCACGCCCTCTACGGCCATGACACAGACGGCAGACACGCGACTCGGCCAGGCCCTGCGCCAACGCGTTGCGGCGCATCCGCAGCAATCCGGCATCCATCCCCTGCAGATTGCGCCTGAGGCATTCGCCGCGCGCATCGCACTCGCGCGGTTGGCGCAGCGCACCCTCGACATGCAGTACTACATCTGGCATTCGGACACCACTGGCCAGCTTCTGTGGGAGGCCGCGTGGGAGGCGGCAGAGCGCGGCGTGCGCGTGCGGATGCTCATCGACGACGCCAACACCAAGGGGCTCGACCCGATCCTGGCCGCGCTGGACGCGCACCCCAACATCGAGGTGCGCCTGTACAACCCGTTTGCAAATCGGGGCGCACGCCTCGGCGACTTCGCTTTCGACTTCACGCGCGTCAACCACCGGATGCACAACAAGTCGTTCACGGCGGACAACCAGGCGGCGATCGTGGGCGGCCGCAACATCGGCGACGAGTACTTCGGCGCCAACACGCAGGTCGGCTTCCAGGACCTCGACGTGCTGGCCATCGGCGCGGTGGTGCAGGAGGTGTCGAACGAGTTCGACCTGTTCTGGAACAGCCCCTCCGCCTACCCCGCGGCCAGCGTGATTCCGCCATCGAACGCGGGCGGCCCGGCAATGCTGCGGGAAGGCTGGCAGAAGGTTCACCAGAGCGAAGAGGCGCAGCGCTACGTGGATGTGGTGCAGAAGACGGCGCTGGTGTCGCAACTGTCGCAGGACCGCGTGCCTTTCGAGTGGACGACGGCGCACGTCATCAATGACGACCCGGCCAAGACGCTGTCGACCTCCGACCGGACCGAGTTCCAGCTCCTTCCCCACCTTGAGCAGTCGATGGGCCGGCCCGAGCGGCAGCTCGACCTCGTCTCGCCCTACTTCGTGCCGGGCAAGGAAGGCTCGGAAGGTCTGATGGCGTTGGCGAAGCGCGGCGTCAAGGTGCGCGTTCTGACCAACTCGCTTTCGGCGACGGACGTCTCGCCGGTGCACGCCGGCTACACCCGGTATCGCAAGGACCTGCTCAAGGCCGGCGTCGTCCTCTACGAGCTCAAGCCCGGTGCGGCGCTGCCATCGGTCAAGGACAACGATGATGTGCCGCGCGGGCTTCCCGGCAGCGGCAGCGGCACCACGAAGGCCGCCGCGCTGCATGCCAAAACCTTCTCGAAGGATCGCAACCGCGTCTTCGTCGGCTCCTTCAATCTCGACCCGCGCTCGGCGCGCCTCAACACCGAGATGGGGATGGTGATCGACAGCCCGGTGCTGGCCAATGGACTGTCCACCAAGCTGGACGGCCTGCTGCCGAGCGAAGCCTATGAAGTGCGCCTTCTGCCCGACGGCGACAGCCTGGAATGGATCGAGCGCGGCCCCCAGGGCGAGACGCGCTACACGACCGAGCCGGGCTCCACCGCGATGCGTCGCGGCTGGGTCGACTTCCTGCGGATCCTGCCGATCGAGTGGATGCTGTAGGGGCCGCTGGTCTCCGTGCATTCCGCGCCCAGGCACGGACCGCGCCGCCGAGGTCGACGTGGCAGAGGTTTCCTGGCAGAGCAGGGACCCCGACGTCCTCGCGGCTTGGCCTACCCCTTCGCAGCGCATGGCCAATCCAATTAGATTGCGCACAATTTAATTGGACCCTACAATCCAGCCCATGCGCAACGCCCCCACCACGTTCATCGTGACATCGAAATTCCGCAGGAAACTCTGACCCAGCAGGACTTCGCTTCCCTGCCCGGCAGTGCCCACTGCGACGGTTGCTGCCGCCACAGAAAACGATCCAACGATGACGGTGACGCCCTTGACCAGCCGGCCGGCACGGGCCCCGTTGGCCGTATTGAGCTTCGCGAGGCTTCCGCCTTGCAGATTGGCACGGCGCGCAAAGTCCTCGGAGACGGATATGTAGGTGGCGCCCGTGTCGACCAGGAACATGACCGGCTGATTGTTGATGAAGCCCCTCAAGCGAAAGTGACCGTCTTGATCGACCGGGATGGTCATCACCGATGGCATGGCAGAGGACGGCCGACCCTCCCACAACTTGCATCCTCTCTGCTGGGCAACGGTCGCACTGCGGGTGTATTCATCACCGCATTTCCAGACCCGGCCCTGCGCCGAGGCGGACACCGCGCTCAAGAGCGTGACGGCAAGGAGCAAGTACTTCATCCGAGCTTCTTCTGCCCGAAGTCAGGCCGGGCGAGCACCCATGACCGGCAATCCGATGTCGCGATGGCCAGCGTGGCAATGGCGAGCGTTTCCCGAGCGACCGGCATTGCCGCTGGGCAATGCAATCGACCGATAGTCCGTCAGTACTTGGTGTCGCGCTTGTCCTGCCGACCCCCTTGCTTCGTCTCGTGCTTGTCCTGCCGGCACTGGGCGTTGCTCTTCTGGTTTTCGGCCCGGCAGTCGACCTTTTCGGAGCGCGCATCCTGTTTGGCACCCTGGTTCGTGTCCCTGCCTTGCTGGCGCTGCTGCGACTGATCGGTGGCCAGGGCGGCTCCCGACAGTGCCAGGAGTCCGGCCGTGGCCAGCATTCCGCCCGTCAGACGCCAGCGTGCGTATCTCGATTCGGCCATATGCGTTCTCCAATTTGATGGGTTTGAGACGGCGGTCGGCTGTCGCACCAAGCCGCCTTCGTATGCTCGTGCAGGGGGTCGGATGAAAAGTCCTCCTCCAGCAAGAGTGCGCCCCTATTGCCGGGGTCGCCTCATGGTGGCACCAATCACTGCCGAAGAGAACGAAATTCAGTCGAAGGTCATCATCAATTGGGTTGCAAATTGTTCGCACATCACCGCGTCGCTTCGATCGCGCGCCCGTTGAGCGGCTGCGTCGGTCGCGCATTCATCGCATAGTGCTTGCCGAAGGCGGCGATCTCGCTGCCGGCAATCCTCACCGGTGTCTTCAGCACGAACCAGCGGACATCCTCGCTGCACGGCGGCGTGGTGAGCGATCCCTCGAAGGTGTAGTAGCCCTTGTTGCCGGGCAGCAGCGCGGTGGCATCGACCATCGCATCGACATCCCGCTCGTGCTCCTTTTCCTTCGGCAGGTTCTTCCAGACAGTGTCGATCAGGGAACTGGCGCCGCCCTTGTCCAGCAGCACCGCGACCACCGCCAGCTTGCCGTCCGCGCTCTTGTGCACGAGGTGCGCGACCATGGCGTGCGCCTTGCCGCCAATCTTCTCTTCACTGGGCTTGTGGAAGTGGAATTGCACGAGTTCGTAGCGCGTGCCGCCCACCTCGATCGAACTGCCCGGTGCGTAGTTCACCTGGATCGTGTGACCGTTGTCGATCACCTTGAGCGGCGATGGCTTGTAGTCGAACCGGATCGCCGGCAAGTCCGCCACCTTGGCGCCGCGGATGTCGATGGGCGACTGGATCTTCCCGAGCTTGCAGGTGGCAAACGACGAATCGGCTTCCGCCCACTCCGCAGGTCCGAGGTGTCCGCTGTATGACCAATGCTCATGCTCCGCCTGCACCCGGGTTGCGGCGCAAAAAAGCGTCATCGCGATAAGAAACGCAGGCACTGCTTTGATGGCATGCATATCAACTCCTTCCACGAACGCTGTCCGAAGTCGAACCGGGCGACGAAGCATAGGCCTGCGGTGCTGTATGCGGCCTGACTGTCCCTGCTGGCATCCGACCTTCATCCGCTCGCAACCCCTGCCGTCTTCCCGGTTTCCATTCTCAGCGCTGCAGCGCGCGCAGGCGGTCGTAGTAGGCGCGCGCATCCGAACTCGCTGAAAGCAGCCGGGAAGCGACCGGCGCCTGCGCCCGCGCCTCGCTCGGGCTGTGGCCGAATTGCTGCCGGAAGATGCGGCTGAAGTGGGACGGGTTGACGAAGCCGAACTCTTCGGCGATGCCGACCAGTTGTCGGGCCGCGTATTCAGGCGCGACGATGGCCGCGTAGATGCGCTTCAGCCTGCGCTCCTTGATGTAGTCAGCGACGCCGCCACGCGTCTCGAACAGGCGATACAGCGTGCTTCGCGACACCTTGAACCTGCGGCAGATCGTCGAGACCGACAGCGTCGGCTCGCCAAGGGTCGACTCGATCCAGCCGCAGATTTGCTGCATCAGCGCGTCCTCGATGGCCGGGCGCGCCCGGTCCAGCGTTTCCGGCGTCGCCAGCAGGCTCACGGCGAGGAGGCTCGCGGTCGCGACGGCGACGCCGCGCGCTTCGTCGACGGTGAGCTCCGCCAGCCGTTCCGACAGGTTCACGAGGTGGCTCACCAGCAACTGCGCGGACGCACCGCGCGGAACGACGCCGTGCAGGTCGATGTCCCTGGGAAGCACGTCGGCGAAGGCATCGCGCGGCAGGAAGAGAACCATCCCCGGACCGCCCGGCGAGTCGAAGGTCGAGGGGCGCGTCATGTCGGTCAAGACCGGTTCGCAGGCGGCGAGCACCAGTCGCTTTCCATCGGCGTCGACCCGGGCGCCGGAGCGCTTCAGGTTCATGCGCAGGTGCAGGTGGTTGAACTGGTCGGCCCGTGCGAGCCGGGCCGTGCGCTTCGAGATCATCGGCGTGTAGTCGCCGGTGGACAGCACGTGAGGCCCGAGATTCCACAGCCGGGTCCGGCTGCCGAAGTCGCCTTGCGTCACGCCGTCCGGTAGCACCAATTCGTAGGAGGTCGCGGTGCGTTCCTGCCAGAGCTCGAAGCGCTCCCGGGGCGCCAGCAGGCTGGCGTCGAAAGTGATGGCCGACACGACGCGTGCCGCTTCGCCACCCTGCGAACCGAGCCTGTCCTGGGGCGCCGATCGCTCAATCATGAGGGCCGGAGTTTCCCACCTTTGAATCAGACGGAACAGACATGGGACGCACAGTCAACGACAAGCGAAACGGTGCTTCCTACCATTCCTGAACCAGCAAGTGTTGAAACCCAGGAGGCCGAAATGATTGGCAAGTTTGACCGTGATCGTCGCGAGTTCCTGTTCAAAGGAGGTGCCATGGCGTTGTCCGTTCCCATCGGTTTGAGCGTGGCCAGCGCTCATGCATCGGTCGTGCCCGACGACAGGCCGCCCGAGTGGACCAGCCAGAACCCGTTTCTCCAGGGCGCGTTCGCGCCCGTCTTCGACGAACGGGACGACATCGACCTGCACATCGAAGGCGAATGGCCCAAGGGCCTGAACGGCGCTTTCATGCGCAACGGCCCGAACCCGGAATTCGAACCCGACGCGCACTACGGCTACCCCTTCGACGGGACCGGAATGGTGCACGCGCTGTTCGTGCAGGATGGGCGCGCGCGGTATCGCAATCGATGGGTGAGGACGAAGGAATTCGTGGAGGAGCGGGCCGCGGGCCATCGCATCTACAACTCGAGCTTTGCCGCGCCACCCCACGCCAACCTGGCCAACACCAACATCGTTCATCACGCCGGGCGCTACCTTGCGCTGTACGAGGGCGGCTCGGCCTACCAGCTCGACGGCAACCTCAACACAGTCGGGTCCTTCGATTTCGGCGGCAGGCTGACCGGCAACATGACGGCGCATCCCAAGATCGATCCGAGGACACGGGAGTTGCTGTCGATCGAATACGACCTTCACACCGGGGCGATGCTCTATGCGCGCATCTCCGCCGGTGGCGTGCTCGACCGTGCGGTGCCCTTTCAAGCACCGTGGCCGGCGATGATCCACGACATCGCGATCACGGAGCGCCACGTCATCGCCATCTTCTGCCCCCTGGTCTTCGACTATTCCCGCAAAGGACCGCCGGCCGACTGGGAACCGCAGCGTGGAACGATGATCGCGCTCGTGCCGCGAGATGCGAAAACGGCCGAGCAGATCCAATGGATCAAGGGCCCCGCGTTCTTCAATTGGCACACGGTCAACGCATTCGAGCAGGGCGATCGCATCGAGGTGGTGCTCCCCTGGTACGACGCCTTTTCCCTCACCGCGCCGTCGAAGCGACTGGAACTGCACCGGCTCGTCATCCACACCAGGACCGGCGCGGTCGAGGATCACGCACTGGACGACCAAGCCTGCGAGTTCGGGCGAATCAACGAGGCCTACCTGGGGCGGAAGGCTCGCTACGGATACGTCGGCCTGCGCGATCCCCGCCCCGGCGAGCGCTGGCAGTCAGGCGCCTTCGAATCCATCGCGCGCTATGACCTCACGACGGGCGCCAAGGTCGTGCATCGATTTCCCAAGGGCGTGACCGTCTGCGAGCCGCTGTTCGTGGCCGACCCTCATGGCCGTGGCGAAGCCGATGGGTTCATCCTGAGTTTCACGCACGAGGCGGGGAGCGCTCAGGGCAGCTTCGTGGTGCTCGATGCCCGCAATCTCGACGCGCCGCCGCTCGCGCGCATCGTGCTTCCGCGCCGGGTGCCTGCCGGCTTGCATGGGTCGTGGGTCAGCAGCTGAAGCGTGATCGGGATCGCGAGGCATGAGTCGAAAGCGCACGAGCATCGTGGCGGGCTTGCAGGCCGTGATGCTCGCACTCCCCCGTCATGGCTCCCGGATTCCGAACGCCGGCATGGGACCCGCGCGGCGGGAAAGCCCGAGGATCTCCCGCGCCTCCATCGGTGTGGCCGGCTCGCCGCCCAGGTCGCGCACGATGCGCACCAGCCGCTCGATCAGCCGCTGGTTGGTCGCCAGCTCGCCGGCGGCGTAGTACAGGTTGTCCTCCAGTCCGGTGCGCACATGGCCGCCCAGCAGCACCGACTGGATGGCCGCCGGCAACTGGGCTGCACCGATGCCGCTGACGCCAAGGATCGCGCCGCGCGGGAGCAGGTCGGCCATGAACTGCAACGTCTTCGGCGCATAGGGCATCGCGCCCTGAAAGCCGCGGTGTGCGTTCAGCACGAGGTTGACGAAAGGCGGCCCGTCGTCGAGCCCTTCGGACAGCAGCGTGCTCACGTCCTGCAGGATGTGGGTCGGGCTGAAGACCTCCCACTCCGGCTTGATGCCCCGTACCTTCATTGCTGCGGCCAACTCGCGGTTCTTCGACGGCGGGCTGTTGAACAGGATCTCCCGGCCTTCGAAGCTGAGGTTGACGGTGGTCGCATCCAGCGTGCACATCTCGGCTCCGGCCTCGATGCCCTTGACGCGCTCGTCCCAGGCGATTTCCCAGCCGTCGCCAGGCAGCTGCCGCAGCAGATCACCATCGACGCCGCCGCCCGTAGAGTTATTGATCACGATGTCGCTGTGCGCCCGGATGCGGGTGTTGATGTCGCGGTAGATGTCGGGGTTGCAGGTCGCCTGATCGTCGGGGCGGCGGGCATGGATGGCCGCCACCGACGCGCCGGCGTTCCAGCAATCGATCACGTCGCGCGCAATCTCCCCGGGCTGCGTCGGCAGGTGCGGGTTCTGCTTCTTGCTGGCCATGCCGCCGGTGGGGGCGATGGTGATGATCACCTTGGGTGTATTCATGCGCGGCTCACTGGACCACCATGTCCCAGGGCGTGCGCCCGGGTGGCAATGACGGCCGGGCGGTGAGTGCTTCGAGCGGCTCGCCGGCCTCGTAGCGCGCGATCAGATCCTCGGGATCGAAGGTCACCCCGATGAAGTTCTGTTCGTAGTTGCCACCGGCGAAGAAGGCCTCCACCTCAGCGGGGAGTTCGAAGACGTCGTACTGCAGTTCCAGCCGGTTGCCATCCGGGTCCTTGTAGTAGATCGAGATGGTCGGCCCATGGTTGATCGTCCAGAACGGGCGGATACCGAGATCGGCCAGGCGCCGGTAGGTGGCCAGCAACTGGCCGAGATCGCCGTAGGTGAACGCGATGTGCTCCAGGCCGGCGTGGCGATCGGCCTCGCCGTGCAGCTCGGGCCGGCTGATCAGCCCGATGCGGTGATGCTCGTCGTCGTAGGTGAGAAAGCACACCATCTCGTTCTCGAAGGAAGGGCGCGCTTCCAGCACGGTGAGGTACCACGCACGCGAGCGCTGCAGGTCGCGCGCACGCAGCACGACGTGGGCCAATTGCGTCGGGCGAATCGGATTGGACGAAGCGTCGGGGAGATGGCGGGTCTTGAGGTTCATGCTGCGACTCCTTGGCGGGTTGGCCTGTTCAGGCGTGCGAGCGGCTCGGCGACGACGCGGTTCTCGATCGCGCCGATGCCTTCGATTTCCACCCGCACCCGGTCGCCGGGCTGCAGGTAGCGCGGCGGGTGCATCAGCCCGCCCACGCCGGCCGGGCTGCCGGTCGACAGGATGTCGCCCGGCATCAGGGTGAAGGCCGCGGAGAGTTCCGCCACCATGTCACCGATGCGATGGAGCATCTCGCCGGTATGCCCGTCCTGCCTCAACTCGTCGTTGACCCAGGTGCGCAGGCGCAGCGCGTGCGGATCCGCGATCTCGTCGCGCGTCACCAGCCAGGGCCCAAGGGGGCCGTGGGTGTCGAAGGACTTGCCCAGCGTGTGGGTCGGCGACCGAAGCTGCCAGTCGCGCACGCTCATGTCATTCACGACCACATAGCCCGCGATCACCTGCATCGCATCCTCGGCCACGACGTGGCGGCAGCGCTCGCCGATGACCACGCCCAGCTCCCCTTCGTAGTCGAACTGGTGGGACGCCTGCGGCAGGTAGACGTCGTCGCAGGGGCCGGCGATGCAGGAGACCTGCTTGTTGAACCAGACCTGGCCGGGGCCACGCACCAGGCCAAGCCGTGCGGCCTCTGCCAGGTGCGAGGGGTAGTTTCCTCCCAGGCAAAGGAACTTCTGGGGCGCCTGGATCGGTGCCTCCAGGCGGACCTGTGCCAGCGGCAGTCGAGGCGCACCGGTCGCTGCGCGCCGCGCCCATTCCATTCCTTCGGCGCCGCGCTCCAGCAACTCCCGCAGGCTGGAGGGCGCGCCTTCCTGCGTGGAGAGGTCGCCGATCAGATCGCCGTCGATCACGCCGACGCGCAGTCGGTTTTGATGGGAAAAGGTCGCGAGCTTCATGTTGTTACCCCATGGGTTACGAACTCGAGGGTGTTCACGACTGCGCCGCTCAGCCGGGGCTCGATTTGCAGCAGATTCATTTCGTCGTCTCTCTTTGTGATTTAGATGCCTTGATGATGGTCACGCCAGGGTGTCGCAACAATCCGGCGGGCTCGAACGCAGCGTTCTGAAGATGGAACGAAGCCATGCGACGACGAAGCCCCTACGATCACGGGACTGCAGGAGCCACATCCATGGACGATCTCAATGACCTGGCGCTTTTCGCGATGGTCGTGGAGCACAAGGGATTCAGTGCCGCCAGCCGGGAAACCGGGATTCCCAAGTCACGCCTGAGCCGACGCATTTCGCGGCTCGAAGAGCGCCTGGGGACGCGCCTTCTGCAGCGCAGTTCCAGGTCGTTGAAGGTGACGCCGGTGGGCCTGCTTTTCTACGAGCGCTGCAAGACGATCGTGACGCTGGGCGAATCTGCACACGAGGTCGTGCAGGAGGCACTCGCGCAGCCCCAGGGCCTGATCCGGGTGAGCTGCCCGATCTCCCTGGCGCAGATCTGGCTGACCTCGCTGCTGCCGGTCTTCATGAACCGCTATCCGAGCGTGCGCGTCGCGCTGACCGTCACCAACCGGCGAGTGGACCCGTTGGAGGAGTCGATGGACGTCGTGGTGCGCGTCCGGCGCCCGCCTTTCGACGATTCCAGCCTGGTGGTTCGCCCGCTCGGCAAGGTGGTCGATGTCCTGGTGGCGAGCCAGGGCCTCCTGGAGAAGCATGGCGAACCGTCCGGCCCGCAGGCGTTGTCGGCCTGGCCGACCCTGTCACTGCCTGCGGCCGGCGACGTCGCATCCTGGCGCCTGCGCAACGGCAAGGCGGTCGAGGAATTCGTGCACCGGCCCCGGCTGCTGACCGACGACATGATGGCGCTCAAGCATGCGGCGACGGATGGCATCGGCATTGCACTGCTGCCCGAGATGCTCTGCGCCAATGAGATTCAGGCTGGCACGCTTCGTGTCGTGCTGCCGGCGTGGTCCTGCGACACCGGAGAGGTCCAGGCGGTATTCCCGACCCGGCGCGGCATCCTGCCGTCGGTGCGAGCGTTCATCGACTTCCTCGCCGAGCACCCCGCGGCTGCCAGCCCTCGGGGGCGGTGATCCATCGCGGAACCTTGGGATGCAATACGTCCGTCGGGCGCAAGCAGCGGACCACAGGTCTCGGCGGCGCGAGGGAAGTCGAGGTCTGCAACCCGGCGTGAAGGTTGGCGCGATGCGCCCATGGCCAACCTTGCGCCCTACGCCTCCTCCGCCGGGATCTTCGCCAGCTTCACCGCCTTCCCCCAAGCCACATACTGCTGCCGCAGGAAGCCGCCAAACTCCTCCGGCGTGCTGCCTTGTGCCAGCAATCCGTACTTGTCGCACTGCGCCACGAAATCCGGGTTGGCAATCACCGCGCGCAGGTCGCGCGACAGCCCGGCGAGGACGGACTTCGGCATGCCGGCCGGCGCCACGAAGCCGCCCCATGGCGAGATGTCGACCAGCGGGTAGCCCGCTTCCGCAATGGTCGGCACTTCGGGCATCACGCTGCTGCGCCGCGGCAGCAGCACGGCCACCGGTCGCGTGCGACCGTCCTTGAGCAGCGCGGGCGTCACTGCCGGCGTCGCCCACGAGATCTGGATGCGGCCGCCGATGAGGTCGGTGGTCATCTGGCCTTCGCCCTTGTACGGCGAGCGGATCATCTCGACGCCGGCGTTGGCCATCAACTGCTCGGTCGCCATGATCGACGCAGAGTTGCCGCCGCCGTAGGCGTACTTGCCGGGGTTGGCCTTGACGTGTGCGAGCACGTCAGAGAGGTTCTTGCCCGGGATGCTCTCGTGCACCATCAGGAAGAACGTGAACGTCACGAACGAGGTCAGCGGCGTGAAGTCTTCGAGCGTGTAGCCCGGCGCACGGCGGATGTGCGGCACGTACGACAGCGCGCTCGATGTCGCGAGGCAGATCGTGTGGCCGTCGGGCTTGCTGCGCAGCAACTCCTGCAGCGCGAGCGCGCCGTCGGCACCGGCCTTGTTCTCCACCACCACGGGTTGGTGGATGGCTTCCTGGAATTTCACCGCCAACTGGCGTGCCGCGACGTCGGCGCCACCGCCCGCCGCAAAGGGCACGAGCAGGCGCACCGGCTTGGACGCCCAGTCGGATTGCGCCAGGGCCAGCCCCGACAGGCCCAACTGGGCGACGCCGGCCAGCAGGAGGTCGCGCCGGGAAAGGCGCAAGCCGTTGATGTCTCTCATGTCTCGTCCCGTCTTCTTTGGTGGTGTCGCGGTCAGCCCAGCGCCTGGCTTTCCATGCTGCGCGCGATGAGCTCCTTCATCACCTCGTTGCTGCCGCCATAGATGCGGCCCACGCGCGCGTCGGCGTACATGCGGGCGATGGGGTACTCGTTCATGTAGCCGTAGCCGCCGAAGAGCTGCAGGCATTCGTCGATGACCTTGCACAGCGTGTCGCTGACCCACCACTTGGCCATGGCCGAGGTCGGCAAATCAAGCTCGCCCTTCATCGCGCGCAGCACGCAGTCGTCGACGAAGCTCTGCGCGATGGTGGCGTGGGTCTGGCATTCGGCCAGCTTGAAGCGCGTGTTCTGCATCTTCATCAGGGTCTCGCCGAAGACCTTGCGCTGGGTGACGTAGGCCATCGTCTCCTGCACCGCGCGCTGCATCGTGGCGACGCCGCCGGTGGCGACGATGAGGCGCTCGCGCGGCAACTGGTTCATGAGTTGCGCGAAGCCCTTGCCCTCTTCCGTGCCCAGCAGTTGCTCGCAGGGCACGCGCATGTCGTCGAAGAAGAGTTCGCAGGTGTCGATGCTGTGCTGGCCGATCTTGTCGTGCAGCTTGCCGCGCCGGAAGCCCTGCTGGTCCTTTGTCTCGACGACGATGATCGACAGGCCCTTGCCGCCCTTCTCCGCGCCGGTGCGCGCCACCACGCAGACCAGGTCGGCATGCCAGCCGTTGGTGATGAAGACCTTGCTGCCGTTGATGACGTAGTGGTCGCCATCGGCCGAAGCCTCGCGCCGTGCGGTGGTGCGCAGCGCCTGCAGATCGGTGCCTGCGCCGGGCTCGGTCATGGCGATGGCCGCGACCATTTCGCCGGTCGCCATCTTCGGCAGCCAGCGGCGCTTCTGCGCCTCCGTGCCGAATTGCAGGATGTAGTGCGCGACGATGCCCGAATGCACGTTGTTGGAGCCGCCGCCGACCATCGCGTTCATCTGCGACCGCAGGATCACCGCTTCATGCCGGAAGTCGCCGCCGCCACCGCCGTATTCCTCGGGGATGCTGATGCACAGAAGGCCCGCCGCGCCGAGCTTGTTCCAGTAGTGGCGGTCGGCCAGGTGCTCGTCACGCCAGCGCTGCTCGTTGGGAACGGCCTCGCGCTCGAAGAAGCGTGAGGCGTTGTCGGCCAGCAGTTCCAGGTCTTCCGTCATCCAGGGGGATTGGCGTGTTTGCATGTGTGCTCTCGGGTTCAAGCGCCGTATGCGCCGACGATGGTGACGGACGAGACGTTCTGGCTCGGGAATCCGCCCAGGTTGTGCGTCATGCCGAAGGTCGGGTTGGCGCGCTGGCGCGCACCGGCGCGGCCGCCGAGTTGCAGGTACATCTCGTAGATCATGCGCAGGCCCGATGCACCGATCGGGTGGCCAAAACACTTCAGGCCGCCGTCGATCTGGCAGGGCACCTTGCCGTCGGCGTCGTAGAAGCCGTCGAGCACGTCGCGGATGGCGGTGCCCTCGTCGGACAGCAGCAGGTCTTCCATCGTCACCAGTTCGGTCACGGAGAAGCAGTCGTGCACGTCGACCAGCGAGACCTGTTCGCGTGGCCGGGTGATGCCGGCTTCCTTGTACGCACGTGCGGCGGCGACGCGGGTGGTCGCGAAGTACGAGCCGTCCCATTTGCCGAGTTGCAGTTCCTCGCCGTTCGATACCGCGAGTTGCAGCGCCTTCACCGCGACCAGGTCCTTCTTGCCGAGGCTGCGCGCGATCTCGGGCGTGGTGACGATGGCGCAGGCCGAGCCGTCGGATACGCCGCAGCAGTCGAACAGGCCCAGCGGGTCGGCGATCATCGGCGCGTTGAGCACGTCCTGTTCGCTGATCGCGTTGCGCAGGTGCGCCTTGTCGTTCTTCGCCGCGTTGGCATGGCTCTTGACCGAGATGTGCGCCATTGCGCGCTTCAGGTCGCCGGCATCGACACCGTGCTTGGCGCGGTAGGCGCTCGCCAGTTGCGCGAACGAACCGGGCGCGGAGATGTTCGCCCAATGAAGGTTGTTGAGCGCGCCGCGGCCGCGTTGCGGCAGGCCGCCGTAGCCGGTGTCCTTGAGCTTCTCCACACCCAGCGCGAGCGCGATGTCCGCCGCGCCCGATGCAACGGCGTAGCACGCGCCTCTAAAGGCTTCGGTGCCGGTCGCGCAGTAGTTCTCGACGCGCGTCACGGGGATGTACGGCAGCCGCAGCGTCATCGCCAGCGGCACCGACGACAGCCCGACATGCTGCTCCGCGATCGCGGTGCCAAGCCATGCGGCCTCGATGCGATCGCGCTCGATGCCGGCGTCCGCCAGCGCCTCCTCGAAAGCCTCGACCATGAGGTCTTCCGCATTGCAGTCCCAGCGCTCGCCGAAGCGCGAGCAGCCCATGCCGAGGACGACGACCTTGTCTTTGATTCCGGTGGCCATGAAGCGCTCCTTGTCAGCTTTGCGCAGGCACGGCTTGCACCGGCTGCGCTTTCCAGAAATAACGTTGGAAACCGCGCGCGGCATCCACATCCTTGATGCGGAAGGCCATGCGCATCGGCGTGCCGACGTCGACCGTGGCCACGTCGGTGAAGTCGGCCATCATCCGCCCGCCCTCGTCGAACTGCACCATGCCGTACCAGGCCGGTGGATCGGGGCTGTAGGTGAGTTGGTCGGCGGTGTACGAAAGCACCTTGGCGCGCGATTCGGCGAAGGGGTGGTCGTCCTGGCTGTCGAGCGACTTGCAGCTCGGCTCGGCGCAGTAGCGTTGCTGTGGGTACTGCACCGTGCCACAGTTGCGGCACTTGCCGCCGATGAGGCCGAGCAGCGCATCGCGGTTGCGGTAGGCGGTGCTTTGCGGCGTGAGCTTGTCGGCCTCGGCGCGCATGCCGCGCTCGACGTCGACGAGGCCGTTGATGGTGAGGTAGCGCATGTAGTTGCCGTCCTCGGTGCGGCGCGCGAGTGCGGCGCTCACGCTTCCGCCCGAGGCGCGTTGCGCGATGGCAGGCGTCGCCTCGAGCACCACCGCATCGCAGCCCTGGCCGAAGGCGGCGACGACGATGATGTCGCCGGGCTTCGCGCTTTCGAGTGCGTGCGCCAGCATCAGCAAGGCATGCGCCGCGCCGGTGTCGCCACAGGTGGCGGCGAAGTTGTCGCGCACCGCGCTGTCGGGGATGCCGACCTTCTTCGCCACGCCTGCCCCCACGCGCGACAGCGTGCAGGGCATGCAGAAGTGCGCCACGGCCGAGGCCTCGACGCCGGCGGCCTGCAAGGCGGCATTGACTGCCGCGGGCACGATCTTGAAGTAGCCCTCGTCGCGGATCCACCGCTCTTCCCAGGCGTAGTCATGCGACTGGTCGTGCATGCGGTACTGGTGCACGAAGTCGACCGTGTGGCTGTGCGCTGCGCGCAGCGTGGCGATGGGCGTGCCGGTGCCGACGAGCATCGCGGCTGCGCCGTCGCCATAGGCCATCTCCTGCGTACTGGCGGCCTTGGCCTGGCGCTTGTCTGCCGCCATGACAAGGGTCTGGCCGTTGCCTTGCAGCGCCTGGATCAGTGCAGAGGTGCCGGCGCGCATGCTGCCGCCCGCGTCCTGCGCGCCCACGTTGTCGGCCAGGCCCAATGCGCCGGTTGCGATGCCGGCGTTGAGCCGGTCGGCGAAGGGGTGCGTCGTCGATGCGAGCACGGCGTGGGTGATCTTCGAACGGTCAAAGCCGGCGAGACCATCGCGCGCGGCTTCGATGCCCATCGTGATCGCGTCTTCGTCCCAGTTGGCGATGGCACGCTCGCCCTTCGCCTGACCCTTGAGGCCGGGGTTGAACCAGGTGTTGGCAGAGGCGATGGCCTTGCGCTGGAGGCGTCGCCACGGGAGGTAGGCGCCGAATGAAAGGATGCCGCGGTCCTGCGTCATGCTGGGTCTTTCGTGTTGGATGTCAAAGGTTCAGGCGCCGATGTCGGCGGTGCCGTGCGACAGCACGACGACGTCGCGCTCCAGCGAGCGCGCTCGGAACTGCACGCGGGCGCCATCGCGCCAGATCTCGGTGCGCACGGTTTCGCCGGGGTACATCGGGCTGGCAAAGCGCAGGCCGATCGAACGCAGGCGCGTCGGGTCGTAGTCGCAGCAGGTGCGCAGGATCGCGTGGCCCGCCACGCCGAAGCTGGCCAGGCCGTGCAGGATGGGCTGCTTGAAGCCCGCCGCGCGTGCCACGGCCGGGTCGGCATGCAGCGGGTTGAGGTCGGCGCACAGGCGGTAGAGCAGCGCGGCTTGCGGCATCGTGGGCAGGTCGCACACGATGTCGGGCGCACGGTCGGGCGTGGCGGGCTTGGCCTTGGGCGCAGGGTCGCCGCCAGCGGGGCCGTTGCCCGGTGTTTCGGCGAAGCCGCCGTCGCCGCGGCAGAAGGTCAGGCCTTCCAGCGTGGCCAGCAGCGCGCCGGTGGCCTTGTCGTGCAGCGTGCGTTCGGCCACGAGTAGCGCGCCCTTGTCACGCCCCTTGTCGACGATGGACGTGACTTTCAGGCGGCCCACCACGGTGGCACCCACCGGGATGGGTTGGTGGATCGTCAGGCTCTGCTCGCCGTGCAGCACCTTCACCCAATCCACGCCCGAGTCAGGCTCCTTGAGCCAGAAGCCCGGCGTGGCCAACACCACCGGCATGGTGGGCGCGGCACGCATCTGCTGCTCGTAGACGAAGGGCAACTGCCGCTCGTCCAGCGGGTCGTGGCCGAAGCCGACGCCCAGGGCGTAGAGGGCGCTGTCTTTCCAGGTGTACGTCTGCTCGATGTCGGGGAAGACGCGGTTGCGTAGCTTTTGGTAATCGATGGGCATGGGCTCGATGGCGCGGATGAAGTGGGCGTATGGAGTGCGAGCGCCGCGGCCCCTCACCCCGGCCCTCTCCCGGAGGGAGAGGGAGAAAGAGTGGATGGGATCAGATCGGGTCCCAGCAGAACACGTCGGCGCTGCGTTCCAGCGGTGTGAAGCCCGCCTTCAATGCCGGCATCGCATGGTCCGCCACCGTCTGTGGCGTCCAGCCTTCGCCGCGGTGCACGCCACGCATCGGGCGGATCTGGTTGAACAGGAAGATCTCGTTGGCGCGCACGGTGAAGATCTGGCCCGACACCTCCTTGGCCGCGTCCGAGCACAGGTACACGACCAGCGGCGCGATCTTGTTCGTCTCCATCCGCTTCATGCGCTCGACGCGCTGCTTCTCTTCCGGCGTCTCGGTCGGGATGGTGCCGATCAGGCGGCTCCACGCAAACGGCGCGATGCAGTTGGAGCGCACGTTGTAGCGCTGCATGTCGAGCGCGATGTTGCGCGACAGGCCGACGATGCCGAGCTTGGCCGCCGCGTAGTTGACCTGGCCGAAGTTGCCGATCAGCCCCGAGGTCGAGGTCATGTGCAGGTAGGCGCCGCTGCCCTGTTCCTTGAAGTGGTTGGCGGCTGCACGCGCCACGTAGAAGCTGCCGTTGAGGTGCACGTCGATGACCGCTTTCCACTCCTCCGGGCTCATGCGGAAGAACATGCGATCCCGCAGGATGCCGGCGTTGTTGACCACGCCGTCGATGCGGCCGAAGTGGTCGAGCGCGGTCTGCACGATGCGGTTGGCCGCGTTCCATTCCGACACGCTCTCGGTGCTGGCCACCGCCTCGCCGCCGGCCGCGCGGATCTCGTTGACCACCGCCTGCGCCGGGCCGGCATCGCTGCCCTCGCCGCTGCCGCTGGTGCCCAGGTCGTTGACCACCACCTTGGCGCCTTCGGCCGCCATCGCCAGCGCAATGTCGCGCCCGATGCCGTTGCCTGCACCGGTCACCACGACGACCTTGTTCTCCATCATGTTTGCCATGTCGAGTCTCCTGATATTGCGTTATTTCGGGACGATAGTATCGAAAATATCGATACATGTCATGATGTTGAACCCCTCACATCGCGAACTGGCAAGAAATGAGACAAGCAGGCGAGCCTTTGCTGCAGGACTGGATCCGGCCCGGCGACACCGTCATGTGGGGCCAGGGCACGGCCGAGCCATTGACGCTGACGCAAGCCCTGGTGGCGCAACGCGCGTCGATCGCGCGCCACGGTCGTGTGCGCGTGTGGGTAGGACTGGGTTTCGGGGGCACCTTGCAGCCGGAGCATGCCGACTGCCTCGACTTCGTGGGCTATATCTCCGGCGCATCGCAGCGCGGCCTGGCACAGGCCGGCGTGCTCGACGTGCTGCCAGTGCACTACTCGCAGTTGCCCGCGATGATCCGGGGCGGCGCGCTGAAGGTCGACGTACTGATGCTGCAGGTGCCGCCGCCCGGCGCCGACGGGCGCTACCAACTGGGCCTGGCGCACGAATACCTGGGCGCAGCGCTGGAAGTGGCGCGCACGGTGCTGGTCGAGGTGCATCCCGACCTGCCGCAATTGCATGGCGGCCCGGGCATTGGCCCGGAGCGCGTGGCTGCCTGCTTCGAGGCGCGTCATCCGATCGTCGACGCGCCGGCCGCGCGCATCGGTCCGGTCGAGCAGGCCATCGCCGCGCACATCGCCGCGCTGGTGGAAGACGGCGCGACGCTGCAGCTGGGCATCGGCGCCGTGCCGGAGGCAGTGCCCGCTGCGCTGCTCGACCGCCGCGACCTGGGCCTGCACAGCGGCGCGGCCGGCGACGGCATCGTCGCGCTGGCCGAATCGGGCGCACTCACGCATGCGCGCAAGATTGTGGACAAGGGCGTCGGCGTGCTCGGCATCCTGCTCGGGGGACGGCGGCTGCGCGAGTTCGCCCACCGCAACACGAGCCTGCGGCTGTGCGGCACCGAGTACACGCATGACCCCGAGGTGCTGGACGCGCAGGAGCGGCTGGTGGCCATCAACGGCGCCATCGAGGTCGACCTGACCGGTCAGGTCAATGCCGAGGTGGCCGACGGCGTCTACGTCGGCGCGGTCGGCGGGGCGGTCGATTTCCTGCGTGGCGCGCGTCGCAGCCGGGGCGGCCTGCCCATCGTCGGGCTGCCGGCCCGCGCGGGTGCGCGCAGCCGCATCGTCCTGAACCTGGCCGGGCCGGTGAGCACCTCGCGCGCCGACGCGGGGCTCATCGTGACCGAATACGGTGTGGCCGACCTGCGCGACCAGCCGCTGTCGGTGCGCGTGCGCCGCATGATCGCCATCGCCGCGCCCGAGCATCGCGAGGCCCTGGAGCGCGAGTCGTATACGCTGCTGGCGCGAGCGGGAGCCGCCCTGGGCCCCGCCGCGTTCCGGGAGGCGTAGCGCGCAACGCAGTCGAGTGCCGGCGCGCGTCCTCCTTTCCCGGTCATCAAGGAGGCAACGACAAATGAACCCGAACACCCGTTTCACCCGCCGCGGCGCCGCCGCCCTCGCGCTCACAGGACTGGCCGCCGGCCGCGCCGCGTGGGCACAGGACAGCCAGCCCGTGACCATCATCGTTCCCTACCCGGCCGGCGGCGCGTCCGACATCGTTGCGCGGCGCATCGCACCGCATCTCGCGCAGGCATTGAAGATGCCGGTGGTGGTCCAGAACATCCCGGGGGCCGGCGGCGCGATCGGCGCACAGAAGCTGCTGGCGTCGCCGGCGGATGGCCGCACGCTGTTCTACGGATCGCCGAACGAGCTGATCCTGGTGCCGACGCTGAATGCCGCCGTCAAGTACAAGCCGACTGCGTTCGTACCTGTGGGCATCACCACCCGCACGCCGATGATCCTGGTCGCCCGCACCGGACTGCCCGTGAAGAATGCCGACGAGTTGCAGAAGTACGCCAGGAACGCACCGCGCGAGCTGACGTACGGCAGCGTGGGCGCAGGCTCATTCCAGCATGTGCTGGGCGCCCACATCGGCGCGTTGATGGGCGTGAAGCTGCTGCACGTGCCCTACACCGGCGCGGCGCCGATGTACAGCGACATGCTCGGCCAGCAAGTGGACATTGCCGTCGCGACGCTCAGTGGCGGCGCGCTGGACTACGTCAAGGGCGGAAAGGTGACGTCGCTGGGCATGCTCACCCGCGAGCGCAGCCCGCTGGCGCCGCAATTCGCCACGGTGCAGGAAAGCCACGCGCTCAAGGGCGTGAACTTCACGACCTGGGGCGGCCTGTTCGTGCGGGCGACCACGCCTGCGCCGCTGGTGGAGCGCCTGCAGGCCGCGTTCCGGGAAGCCATCGCGGTGACCACGTTGCGGGCCGGCATCCGGTCCGGCGGCAGCGAACCGATGCCGCCGATGACGGCGGCCGAGCGACATAAGCTCTATCGTGACGACGCGGCGCGCTACGCCAAGCTCGTCAAGGACCTGAACATCCGCATCGAACCTTAAGGAAAAAACTACTCATGGACGCAACCCAACTCCTCGACCGCATGCAACTGCTCGCGCCGGAAATGGTGGCCATCCGGCGCCAGATCCACGCGAATCCGGAACTCGCATTCGCGGAGCACCAGACCAGCGACCTGGTGGCCGAAAAGCTCGCGGCCTGGGGTTATGAAGTGCATCGCGGCCTGGCTGGCACCGGCGTGGTCGGTACGCTGCGCGAAGGCACCGGCACGCGCCGCCTGGGCATTCGCGCCGACATGGATGCGCTGCCCATCGTCGAGAACACCGGCCTGGCATGGGCCAGCCGGCGCATCGGCTGCATGCACGCCTGCGGCCATGACGGCCATACGGCGATGTTGCTCTGCGCGGCGCGCTACCTGTCCGAGCACCGCGGCTTCGACGGCACGCTGAACCTGATCTTCCAGCCAGCCGAGGAGAACGAGGGCGGTGCGCGGGTCATGATCGAGGAGGGCCTGTTCGAGCGCTTTCCCTGCGATGCGGTGTTCGCGCTGCACAACGGGCCCGGCATTCCTGTCGGCCAGATGGCGATACGCGAAGGCGCGGCGATGGCATCGTTCGACCGCGTGACCATCACGCTCACCGGCGTGAGCGCGCACGGCGCCATGCCGCACCACGGCATCGACCCGATGCAGTGCGCTGCCAGCATCGTGCTGGGGCTGCAGAGCCTGGTGTCGCGCGAGGTGAACGCGCACAAGGCCGCGGTGATCACCGTGGGCTCGCTGCAGTCGGGCGAGGTCTACAACATCGTGCCGGAGCGCGCCATCCTGAAGATCGGCGTGCGTGCGCTCGACCCCGCGGTGCGCGACCAGATCGAGCGCCGCCTGAAGGCCTTCGTGCAGGCGCAGGCCGAGAGCTATGGCCTGAAGTGCGAGATCGACTACATCCAGAAATACCCGGTGCTGGTGAACCACGAGCGCGAAACGGCATTCGCGCGCCAGATCGCGGTCGACATGTTCGGCGAGGACAAGGTGGTGCAGCGCGACCCCGCGATGGGCAGCGAGGACTTCGCCTACATGCTGCAGGTGGTGCCCGGCTCCTACGTGGTGCTGGGCAACGGCACGGGCGAGGACGGCGGCTGCATGGTGCACAACCCGAAGTACGACTTCAACGATCGCGCCCTGCCGCTGGGCGCGAGTTACTGGGTGAGCCTGGCGCAGCGATTCCTGGCCTGAAGCGAGGTGGTGCGGGGCGGAGGGCTGCTGAACGCGGACTTCGAACGCAGAGGACGCGAAAGAAGACAAGAAGACAAGAAGACAAGAAGACAAGAAGACAAGAAGACACCAGAAAATTATTCTTTGGTTTTCCTTCTGCGACTTCTGCGAAACCTTTGCGACTTCTGCGTTCGGGTCCGGCTCCCGATTTCAGGTCTGCGCTTCAGTCAGCGTCTGCGCAGCCACCACAGCCTCGGTGCGGTTGCGGACGTTGAGGGCGCGGAAGATGGCGGCCAGGTGGATCTTCACGGTGCCTTCGCTGATGCCGAGGCTGCGGCCGATCAGCTTGTTGGGCTTGCCTTGCGACAGCAGTTGCAGCACCTCGACCTGGCGCTCGGTCAGCACCTTGCGCAGGTGTTCCAGCGTGTGGGCGCTGTTGGCGCCTCGCGGCGCCGCGGCGTCGGCACCGACGGTGACGCCCGGCACGATGCCCGGGGGCACGGCGGACAGCATCAGCGGCGGCACGTAGACGCCGCCGGCCAGCACCAGCCGGACGGCGGAGATCATGACTTCGGGCGAGTAGGCCTTGGGGATGAAGCCGAGCACGCCCACTTCGAGCGCGCTGCGCATCACGGTCGGGTCTTCGTAGCCGGACAGCACGATCACCGGCACCGCGGGATGGCGGCGGCGGATTTCCTCGATGTGGGCCTGGCCTTCGGCGCCCGGCATGTTGAGATCGATCACGGCCAGGTCGAGGTCATCGGAAGCGCTTGCCAGCAATTCATCCACGCTCATGGCGAGCACGAATTCGATGGCAGGTTCCAGCTCGGACAACTTGGCCTTGACCGCTTCTATGACGAGCCGGTGGTCGTCGGCGATCAGGATTTTCATGGCGCACCCCCGGCGGCAAAAATTTGTTAACGCAAGTGTGAAGATAGCGACCTTTGGCGACGCCGGCAAGCCGGGCCGCCGCCCGAAAGGCATAGCTCCCACGAAGTATGGTGCATGCCCGCGACGCCCGGAAGAATCAGGGGACTTCCAGAACGGACGGGACGGAGCATGCGCCGAAACCACACCGGCTTCGCGCCCACGCAGCATAGCCGCGAGCAGCCATGAGCCGCCATCGCCTGCTCGAATTCTTCCAACCCCTGTTCTCGCTCGGCCTCGAACTGGAGGTCGCGATCCACGCCGGCCATGCGGAGGCGCCGGTGGAGGAACCCCAGGCCCGGGCGCTCGCGCTGCTGGAACAGGCGCGCGCACAGGCGCTGGCCGCCGGGCAGCCGGCGGATCGGGTCGAGTCGGCGTCATTCGCGCTGGTCGCCTGGCTCGACGAGATCCTCGCGCGCCGCCCCGCATGGCACGCAGGCCTGCCGCCGCTGCAGGTGCGGCTGTTCAACTCCAACAACGCGCACACCGAGTTCTTCCATCACTTGTCCTCGCTGCAGGCAGAGGACGACGAACTGCGCGAGGTGTACTGGCATGTGCTGGCGAACGGCTTTCGCGGCCAGTACTACTTCGAGAACGGCGACAGCGGCGAGCTCGGCAAGCTGAAGGCGCTGCATGCCCGCCAACTGGCCACGCCGCCGCTGGCGCTGGAAGAGATCGCGCGGGAACACATCACGCCGCAACCGTATTCGGTGCCGGACCCGCCGGGCCCGAGCAAGCCGGAGCAGCGGGAGCGGACCATGCTGCGCGGCGGGCTGGCGCTGGCGCTGCTGCTGCCGCTGGCCATGCTGCTGTGGCTGTTCGTGGCCCACCCGCCCACGGCGCCGACCACGCTCGCGCAACGCGTCGACCTCCGACTGCAGGCCTTCGCATGCGCCGACCTGCAGGCCACCGTGACGGACAGCGGCATGGCCGAGGTGCGCGGCTTCGTGTCGCAGGCCGAGGACCTGCAGCGCGTGCAGCGCGAGGTGTCGGCGGTGCAGGGGGTGAGGTCGACGCGCGTGGAACTGGCGGTGCGGGTGTGGCCGTATTGCGAAGTGGTCGCGATGCTCAAGCCCTACCAGATGCGCAACCGCGAAAAGCAGTGGGGGCTGACCGTGTACTCGAAGACGGCGCGCAACGGCCAGCTGCGCGAAGGCGATCCGGTGCTGCTGCAGCTCACGCAGCCCAACTACGACGGCTTCGTCTGGGTCGACTACTTCACCGCCGATGGCTCGGTGCTGCATTTCAATGCGGGCCGCAACCCGCGCCGCCACGCCGCCGCAGAGCGCATCGAGATCGGCGCGGACGTGCCCTCGAGCTGGCTGGTGAGCCCGCCCTTCGGCACCGTGCTGGTGACGGTGCTGGCCTCGCCCACGGCCTTCAGCGAAAACGTCGACAGGCCGCCTTTCGAGCTGGCCTCCGACTACCTGCTGCGGCTGCGCGAATCGCTGTCCTTGCACAAGGACCCGGAGCGACTGATCGCCGAGTTCGAATTCCTGCAAACCACGGAGAGATGAGGTGAGCGCACTGCCCCACCCCTTCTGGCTGCTGACCGCGGTGTGCGCCGTGGCATTCGCGCTGCTGTGGTGGGGGACGCTGGGACGGCGTCGGTCGCAGCGGCTGCGCACCTTGCGCGCCCGGCTGGCGCGCTCCGACATCGAGGATGCGGACACGGCGCTGGCCGCATTGCCGCATGCGCTGTCCGAAGGGGACGCGGCCGACATCAGCAAGCCGTGGGTGATGTTCGTCGGCAATGCCGCGGCCAACCTGCCGGGGCTGCTGGCGATCGAGGCGCAGCCATGGATGTTCTGGCAAGCGCAGGTGCGTCCGGACATGGCCGCGATCGCGCTGGGCCCGGCGGCAGTGAGCAACGGCGTCGCCGGGCAGCGCGCCCGCGGCCTGTGGCTGCGTGCGCTGATGGCCCTGGCGGAGCAGCGCCCCGCGCTCCCGCTCAACGGCATCGTGGTGTGCGTGGAAGCACGCGAGCTGCTGCAGCCGCCGCCGACGATCGCGCCGCTCGCCGGACGCCTGCAGCGTGTGCTGCGCGAGACCACGCAACTGCTGGAACTGCGGCTGCCCGTGTATGTGGTGGTCACCGGGCTCGAACGGCTGGCCGGCCATGTCGAGGTGTGCGCCGTGCTGCCGCCGCAGGTGCTCGCGCAGGCGATCGGTCATCGGCTTCCCGAGCCCGGCCCTGGCGGCCCGGAAACAGGCCCGGAAATGGACGCGCCCGTTTCCGATACGGCGGGCGCGCGCTTCGACGCCTTGTTCGCCACCCTGTCGGCCCGCTTGCGCGCGCTCGGCGCGGGCCTGTTGCGGGAGCAACCCGACGCACCGGCCGGGCGCCTGGCGAGCCATCAGTGGGTGGAACAGCTGATCGCGCTGGAGCCGGCATTGCGCGAACTGGTGGTCAAGCTGTTCGAGCCGGAGAACGACAGGCCGGCCGCCTGCTTCTGGCGCGGCCTCTACCTGACCGGCGCCTCGTCGCCGCAGAGCCAGGCCGCCTTCAGCTCGGACCTGCTGCAGCACTTCCTGCCGGCGGACCAGTCGCTGGCGCGGCTGCACCGGGCGTCGTGATTCCGCGCAGGCCGCGCCCTACTTCTTGGGTGGCGGCGGCGGTGGCGCGGGGACCGAGTCGATCTTCATCTGCCGCGCGCCCACCGTGACCGTCACGATCTGCCCCTTGCCCGGCTCGACAGGGCGCACTTCGCGCCAGCGGGCATGGTCGAGGTCGCGGTAGGCGCCCATCACGCCCCAGGCCTTGGCATCGGCGGGCAGCACGAACTGCACCTTCTTGCTTTCACCGGGGCGCAGCAGCATCTCCTCGCGCTGCACCGTGTCGGCGGCCAGGATGGCGGTGTCCTTCTCGAACAGGGTGAAGAAGTCCGCGCCTTCGAAGGCGGCGGTGGTCTTGAACGCGTAGAGGCGCACCGTGATGGGAGATGCACGGCCGCGCGTATCGGGGTTGGCATCCGGGCCCGCGGTGATCGTGAAGTCCATCGGCGTGGTGACGGGCGGCGGCGGCGGCTTGGCGGCGCAGCCGGCCAGCGCCAGCCCCACGAGCAACGAAGCGAGGACCGCGTGGTTGCCATAGGGCAAACGGTGGGTGCCAAGAAGACGCATGCTATTTCCTTCGTTGCATTGACCGGTCCGGACGCTTCTTTGATTATCACCAGTCAATTCGAACAGGCAACATGCTGACTCCCGAACTCGTCGAGGCCTTGCAAGCGCCCATCAGCGAGGCATCGCCTGTGGGCGACGACCTTGAGCATGACCCGGCCTTCACCGCACTGGACACCGCATCCCAAGGCAAGCCCGAGCAGCAGTTCGGCGACAAGGTCATTCCTGCGGTGGAGCCTGAATGGCGGCTGGTCTCGGACCAGTCGCAGGCGCTGTTGCGACGCGCCAAGGACGTGCGCCTTGCGATGCTGCTGCTGCGCGCGTCGACGCGCCAGCAGGGCGTGGTCGGCTTCAGCCTGGGCTTGCAACTATTGACAGCCTTGCTCGACACCTACTGGGACGGCATCCATCCGGTGCTGGACGCAGAGGAGGACAACGACCCGACGATGCGCCTCAATGCGCTCGCGCCGCTGACCCAGCAGTCGATGGTGGTGCGCGACCTCTACGAAGCTTCGGTGGGCGTCTCGCGCGGCGTCGGACCGATCAAGGTGCGCGACATCGCGATCGCGCACAACCTGATCACGCCGGTCGGCGGCGGGACAGGCTACTCGCCGGCCCAGGTGCACGGCGCGCTGGCCGAGATCCATGTCGAACATCCGGAGACGATGCCGCTGCTGCAAGGCATCCTGGCGCAGGTGGCTGCACTGCAGGCGCTGGTGACCGATCGCACCGGCCGGGCCGATGCGATGGACCTCGATCCGCTGCGCCGCGTCGGCGTCGTGCTGCGCACCGCCGCCACGGCGGTGGTGGGCGAAGGCGCAGAGACAGGGCCCGACGGTGCGACCGGCAATACCGGTGAAGCGGGCGACGGCGACGCGCCCGCGAGCGGAGCCCGACCCGCAGCGGCCCGCGCTGGCGAACTCGGCAGTCGGCAGGACGTGCTGCTCACGCTCGACCGCGTGATCCGCTACCTGCAACAGACCGAACCGGGCAATCCCGCGCCCCTTCTGATCGAACGCGCCAAGCGCCTGATCGGCGTGAGCTTCTTCGAGATCATGGCCGACCTCGCGCCCAATGCGCTCGACACCATCGAAACAGTGACGGGCCCGCGCCCGTCATCGGAGTGAGCCTCTTTCCAGCGAACCGCTACTTCCAACGCAAGGAGTTACTTCCATGGCCACCAGCAGTCAGAAATTCGTCGCCCGCAACCGGGCGCCTCGCGTGCAGATCGAATACGACGTCGAACTCTACGGCGCGGAGAAGAAGATCCAGTTGCCCTTTGTGATGGGCGTGCTGGCGGACCTGTCGGGCAAGCCGGCCGACCCGGACAAGGTCATTCCGGTGGCCGACCGCAAGTTCCTCGAATTCGACGTCGACAACTTCGACACCCGCATGAAGGCGATGAAGCCGCATGCCGCCTTCTCCGTGCCCAACACGCTGACCGGCGAGGGTGAGCTCAAGGTCGACCTGACCTTCGAGAACATGGAGGACTTCTCCCCCGCCGCGGTGGCGCGCAAGGTCGACGCACTCAACAAGCTGCTGGAAGCACGCACGCAGCTGTCGAACCTGGTCACCTACATGGACGGCAAGGGCGGCGCGGAAGACCTCCTGGCCAAGGTGCTGGAGAACCCCGAACTGCTGAAGACGCTGGCCGCCAGCAAGAAGCCCGAGGACGCCGCGCCTGCCGCGTGACGCCTGACTGAACATTTCACTGAACATCAGGAGAACGCATCATGGCTACCGAAGCAGTCGAGCAGCAGAGCGCACTGAAAGACGTTGCGCTGGAAGGGAACGACTTCTCGTCGCTCCTGCAGAAGGAATTCAAGCCGCGCAGCGACGAGGCCAAGAGCGCCGTCGAAGCCGCGGTGCTCACGCTGGCACAGCAGGCGCTGAGCAACACCGCGGTCATCGGCAAGGACGTGACCAAGTCGATCCAGGCCATGATCGCCGCGATCGACGCCAAGCTCTCGGAGCAGATCAACAAGATCCTGCACAACGAGGACTTCCAGAAGATCGAGAGTGCATGGCGCGGCCTGCACTACATGGTGAACAACACCGAGACCGACGAGAACCTCAAGATCCGCGTGATGGACATCTCGAAGAAGGATCTCCACAAGCAGCTCAAGAAGTTCAAGGGCGCGGCCTGGGACCAGAGCCCGATGTTCAAGAAGGTCTATGAACAGGAATACGGCCAGTTCGGCGGCGAGCCCTTCGGCGCCATCGTCGGCGACTACCACTTCGACCAGAGCCCGCCCGACGTGGAACTGCTCGGCGAGATGGCCAAGATCGCAGCCGCCGCGCATGCGCCCTTCATCACCGGCGCGAGCCCGCACCTGATGCAGATGGAGTCGTGGCAGGAACTGGCCAATCCGCGTGACCTGACCAAGATCTTCCTGACGCCCGAATACGCCGGCTGGCGGTCGCTGCGCGAATCGGACGACTCGCGCTACCTCGGCATGTGCATGCCGCGCTTCCTGGCGCGCACGCCGTACGGCGCCAAGACCAATCCGGTGGAGGACTTCGACTTCGAGGAAGACGTGGCCGGCGCCGACCACAGCCACTACGCCTGGGCCAACGCGGCCTACGCGATGGCCACCAACATCAACCGCTCGTACAAGATGTACGGCTGGGGCTCGCGCATCCGCGGCATCGAGTCGGGCGGCGCGGTGGAGGGCCTGCCGCTGCACACCTTCCCGAGCGACGACGGCGGTGTCGACCAGAAGTGCCCGACCGAGATCGCCATCAGCGACCGGCGCGAGGCCGAGCTGTCGAAGGCCGGCCTGCTGTCGCTGATCCATCGCAAGAACTCGGACTTCGCGGCCTTCATCGGCGCGCAGTCGCTGCAGAAGCCCTTCGAGTACGACGACCCCGATGCCACCGCCAATGCCAACCTGGCCGCGCGCCTGCCCTACCTGTTCGCCTGCAACCGTTTCGCGCACTACCTCAAGTGCATCGTGCGCGACAAGATCGGCAGCTTCAAGGAACGCAGCGACATGGAGAAGTGGCTGAACAAGTGGATCACCAACTATGTCGACGGCGACCCGTCGACCTCGTCCGAAGAGACCAAGGCGCGCAAGCCCCTGGCCGCGGCCGAAGTGATCGTGGAGGAGGTGGAAGGCAATCCGGGCTACTACAGCTCGAAGTTCTTCCTGCGCCCGCACTACCAGCTGGAGGGGCTCACCGTGTCCCTGCGGCTCGTGTCGAAACTGCCCTCCGCGAAAGGTGCGTGACAACGCTGCAAGGTGTTTGAAAACAGGGAGGCGAACTCGTTCTCTCAGCAGCTACTGGCAACTATCGAATCGATTGCCGATGGCGACGAAAGCAAGCAAGCCCGTTATCTATCCACTCTCAACTGAAAGGTGAGCATCATGGCCGTAGACATGTTTATCAAGATAGGCGCGATCGAAGGCGAATCCGTCGATGCCAAGCACAAGAAGGAAATCGACGTCCTGGCCTGGAACTGGGGCCTCTCGCAAAGCGGCACCACGCACGTGGGCACCGGCGGCGGCGCCGGCAAGGTGAACATCCAGGACCTGTCCTTCACGAAGTACACCGACTCCGCCTCGCATGCGCTGATCCTCGCCTGCTGCAAGGGCACGCACTACGACGAGGCCGTCCTGGTCGTGCGCAAGGCCGGCGACAACCCGCTGGAATACATCACCATCACCATGAGCGACCTGATCGTGACCAGTGTCAGCACCGGCGGCAGCGGCGGCGAAGACCGGCTGACGGAGAACATCACGCTCAACTTCGCCAAGGTGAAATACGAATACGACCCGCAGGCCAAGGAAGGCGCGGGCAAGGGCAAGAAGACGGCGGCGTGGAATATCGCGGAGAACACGCCGTTCGGTTGATGGGTTGCGGGCTGGTCCGCTCTCGGCAGCCTTCGGGCGCAGGAGCGGACAGCGGAAGACAAGAAGCAGAAGTCGCGAAAGGGCTTCTGCTTTTTTTTATTGCGGCGCGCCGATGACTTCTGCGACGCCGCCTACGGCAGCATCTGCGTCACATCATCATCCGCATGCGCCCACAGCGCCAGCGCGGTGTAGTTGTCATAGCCGGGCTTGGCGCGGCTCCTGACCTGCGCATCGAGTTGCTCGATCCATTGGCTTGGATTGCGCGAAGCTTGCAGCGTCTCGTTCAGGCACGCATCGCCCAGCGGTTCCCAGATGCCGTCAGAGCACAGCAGGATCACGTCGCCCACAGCCAGCGGCACGGGGCGCGAGATGCCAATCTCGGGCGCCGGTTCGATGGCGCCGAGGGCCGACAGCAACATGTTGCGTTGCGGATGCAGCCGCGCGCCTTCGTCGTCGAGCATGCCGCCGGCCACCATCTGCTGGACCAGGCTGTGATCGAGGGAACGGGTCAGCACCGCGCCGCCGCGGAACAGGTAGGCGCGGCTGTCGCCGCAGTGGGCCATGGCCACCGTGTTCTCGTGCAGGTCGATGGCCGCGAGGACCACGGTGGAGCGCATCGCCGACAGCTTGCCGCCCTCGGCCTGGCGCGCCACCACGTCGAGGTTGGCGCGCTCGATGACGTTGCGCAGCAAGTCGGCGTCGAGGCCCGGGCGCTCGGCGAAGGTGGCCAGCACGCTGCTGCGCACGACGGCCGCGGCCACGTCGCCGCCACCGTGGCCACCGGCGCCGTCCGCGACGACGCAGACCACGTAGCGGTCGTCGTTCCAGTGGCCGTAGGTGTCCTCGTTGTACGAACGCCCGCCCTGCTTGGACAAGGTCACGATTTCTATCTCCACCCGGCTCTCCTCTTTGTCGTTGTCGCCTCGTGGCTGCGGTCGTGGTGTGCCTGAGCGCTATTTGCGGCCCGCCTTCAGGCGCGCCATCTGCTCGTCATAGGCCTGCACAAAGGCCTTGCCGAACAGGCTGTGGAAGTCGTCCTCGGCTTCGGCCGCGATGCCGCCGTACAGCGCGACGAATTCATCCCACAGCCTGGCCTTGCGATTGCTGAAGAAGGCGTCGAAGGCGGACTTGGAGACGATCTTCTTTTCCAGCTCCGCGGGCGTGAAGCGCGCGAGCACATGTGCCAGGGCCGCGCGCATGCCGACCATCACGCCGAACTCGTGGGCGCGCAGGTCGTCGTAGGCGTCGCGCATCGCTTCCTCGGGGCCCATGAAGCCGCGCACGCCGGCGCCCAGCAAGTGGGCCAGTGCAACCTCCGCAGTGGGCGAGAACTTGAGCGGATTGTTGGCCTGCGCCGCGATCATCGTGACCTCGGCCTGCACGCCGCGCTTGACCTCCTGGCGGGCATGCAACAGTTGCAAGGTGCCTTCTGCCGCGGTACGCAGCAGCGCGCCGATGCGCTCCATGAGCTCGGGCGTGAGCGCGGTGGGCATCTGGTGGGTGCTGTTGACGCCGCGCAGGAAGGCGGCGAAGAGGACGTCGTCGGAAGCGGGTGCGGGGGCGGGTCCTGTCGCTGCCGCCGGTGCAATC
>NZ_JAATOM010000017.1 GCF_019207085.1 Variovorax sp. dw_308
GCCGCCGTTGGCGTAGACCAGCGCGCCCTCCAGCCCGCCGCTCACCTGCGCATTGCCCTGGATCGTGGCGGTGGCGGTGCCGGCCTGGCCGCCGGTTCCCCCGCCGCCGCCGTTGCCTCCCGAACTCGTGCCGTTGCCGTTGCCGTAACCCCCGGCGGCCCCGTCGCCCCCATTGCTGTTCACCATGACGCCGGCCTCGGCACCGCTGACGCGGGCCCCCGTCACCACCACCGTCGGCGTACCGCCGTTGCCGCCGTTGCCGCCGTTCCCCCCGATGGCTTCCGGGGCGCCCTGTGCATAGCCGCCAGCGCCGCCGCTGCCGCCCGTGGCACCCACGTCCACGCCGTTCTGCCCGCTGCCCGTGGCCGTCACGTTGCCGGTGATCGTCACGTTCACCGTGGACGACCCGCCGCCCTGGCCCCCGTTCCTTCCGTCGGCCTGTGTGCCGCCGTTGTCGTTGGGGCCCTGCCCGCCCTGTCCGCCCTGCGAGCGAACGTACACGCCGGTGGCCGAGGTTGTGATCGCACCGCTCGCGCTCAGCGTGACCGCGCCGCCGCCACCGCCTGCGCCCGCATAGGGCGCGAAGAAGTCCGGCTGGCCATCGGTGCCGCCGGCCCCGTTGCCCCCGACGGAGATCGCCTCGATCCCGCTGGTCGCCACGTCCGTGCTGGAAGCGCTGGCAGCGGTGTTGATCTGCAGCGTGCCGCCCGCACCGCCCGTGCCGCCCGTGCCCGACTGGCCGGTCAGCGTGTCATGGCCCCCGGCGCCGCCGCCCCCGCCGCCCTGGCTCAGGAAACGCTGCAGGCCGCCGTCGTAGGCGCCGGTCGTGCTCACGTTGCTGCCGGTCGTCACCGTGATCGCGCCGCCGGCCCCGCCCGTGCCGCCGTTCTTGCCGTGTCCGTCCAGGCCGGAGGTGGCGGCTCCGCCGGCGCCGCCGATCAGCCGGAAGTCGATGGCCCCGTAGCTGCCGTCGGAGGCGGTGTAGGTCTGCGTGTCGGTGAAATTGCGGTTGATCGAACTCGGCGTCGGATTGCCGCCGCCCTGGCCGCTGTGGTCCTTGTTCTGGCCCCCGGTGGAGCCCGTCGCATTGATCACGCAGTTCTGGCCGTTGGTCGGGCTGCAGGGCGTGCCGTCATCGGCGAGGGCCGGAGCGCTGAACGACAGCATCAGCACCGGGGCAGCCAGCGCCGTCAGCGCGCATTCGAGGGCCAGGGCCAGGCGCGTGCGCCGCGGCTGCAGGGCAGAGGTGTGGGTGCGGGCAAGAGTGTTCATGGCTGTAAGGGAGCTGTGGGTTGAGGGGGGTCTTGGGGTTCGCCGAGGCGCGTCGAGACATGCCGGGGCCCGCGCCAGGAGGCCGTCAGCGATTCGTCAGGGGTGGGGCGCTGCGCCCCACGGGAAGGTCGTGCGCACGGCCTGGACCGGCAGAAGTGGCAGAGCAGGTTCGGCCCTGTCGCCCGCTGCCGCCGGTCCGGCCGACCGGGCGTCAGCGCAAGCGCTGCTTGAGCTCTTCGCTGGCCTGGTGCAACGCCGCCCGGGTGGTCGGCAAGTCGGCCAGCGCATTGAGCAGGCCGAAGTCGTGGATCGTCCCGTTGTAGCGGGTCGCGACCACGGTCACACCCGCCGCGTCCAGCTTGCGCGCATAGGCCTCGCCCTCGTCACGCAGCACGTCCATCTCGGCCGTCTGGATCAGTGTCGGCGGCAGGCCCTTCAACTGCTCGGGCGTGGCCAGCAGCGGCGAGGCGCGGATGTCCTGGCGCTGCTTCGGGTCGACGGTGTAGGCGTCCCAGAACCACTTCATCATGTCCTTGGACAGGAAGTGGCCGTTCGCGAATTCGTCATAGGACGCGTTCTCGAAATTCGCGTTGGTGACCGGCCAGAACAGCACCTCCGCACGCAGCGCGGGCGTGCCTTTGTCCTTGGCCATTTGCGCGACCACCGTGGCCATGTTGCCGCCCACGCTGTTGCCCGCGATGGCCAGTCGCTTGCCGTCCACGTTGAACTGCGCGCCGTTCTCGGCCACCCACTTCGTTGCCGCGTAGATCTCGTTGATGGCGACCGGGTAGCGCGCCTCGGGCGAGGGCGTGTAGTTCACGAAGATCGCCGCCGCTCCGGAGTCGGCCACCAGGTCGCGCACGAAGCGCTCGTGGGTCGGGAAGTCGCCCAGGATCCAGCCGCCGCCGTGGACGAAGATGAAGCCCGGCAGCACGCCCCTGGCACCGGCCGGACGCACAATGTCGAGCACGATCTGCTTGCCGTCGACGTTGATGGTCTTCTGGCTGACATCGGCAGGGGGCAGCTTGGCGCCCTTTTGCGCGCCCACGAGCACCTGGCGCGCATCGGCCGGCGACAGGGTCTCGATGGGTTTGCCGCCGCCCTTGGCCAGCGTGTCGAGGAAGGCCTGGACGTTGCGTTCGACGCCGGGGCTGCCGGCGGCCAGGGACAGGGTCGAGGCCAGGGCCAGGACGGAAGCGGTGAGGAGTCTGCGTGTGAACTTCATGATGTCGATCCTTGGTTGAAGACGTATGAAAGAGCCGCTTGGCAGACTGAACTTTAGGACTGAGGTCAGTACTGAAGGTGACGAATAGTGCTGAAAACTTGATTAGGAGTACTGCATTGGCCGACGCATGCACCGACCGCCTGCAAGCGCTGCTGAACCACTTCCCGGTCCGCGCGCGCATGTTTCATTCGGGCGCCTTGTGCGGCATCACGGATTTCTCCGCGCCGGGCGAGGGCGGCCAGATCCACCTGCTCAGGCGGGGGACGATGGAGGTGATCCATCCGGGGCGCGCCACGCTTCAGGTGAGCGTTCCCAGCCTGCTGCTCTATCCGCGACCCGTGCCCCGCCGTTTTGTCACCGACGCCGAGTCAGGCGCCGACCTGGCCTGTGCGGAGCTTCACTTCGATGGCGGTGCCGCGAACCCGGTCGTAGCGGCGTTGCCGGATGTCATCTGCCTGCCGCTGGAGAGCATCGACGGCGCCGGCCAGGTGCTGACGCTGCTGTTCGACGAAGCCTTCGGCGAGAACTGCGGCCGGCATGCGCTGATCGACCGGCTCTTCGAGGTCGTGCTGATCCAGGTGCTGCGGCACCTGATGGAAACGGGCCAGATCGGCGGCGGCATGCTGGCCGGCCTGTCGCATCCCAGGCTTCGCAAGGCGATGGTCGCGATGCATGAGCAGCCAGGGCGGGAGTGGTCGCTGGAGGCGTTGGCCGACTTCGCGGGAATGTCGCGCAGCGTGCTCGCCGGGACCTTCCGCAACGTTGTCGGTTGCACTCCGGGTACCTACCTGCAGGGGTGGCGCGTCAAGCTGGCGCAGCAGGCACTACGGCAAGGCCGACAGCTGAAGATGATCGCGATCGAGGTCGGCTATGGCAGCGAAGCCGCGCTGTCCCGTGCATTCAAGTCGCACTGCGGCATGACGCCGCGAGAGTGGCGGCAGACGCGCGGAGACGACTGAAGCCGGCCGCTCGGCGGCCAGGCTATCGGGCGGCTCTCAACGAAGCGGCGAAAGCGCAGAAGGTGCGAAGATTTCGTAGCGAGGGCGCCTGCCGGGAGGCCGGTTCGCGGAGCGGAACCGTACTCAAGTACGGTGACAACGAAGTTGCGGCGAGGCTGACAACTGCGCGAAGCGCTTGTCATGCCGGAGCCAACACCGCAGGCGCGAGATCGGTGGCCGCAGTAGAAATATTCACACCTTCGGCCCGATCGGCAGCGGCGCGAAGCCGTGCTCGGCCTCGAAGGCCGCCGCGATCCTGAGCAGCTTCGCCTCCTGCGAGTGCGCGGCGACGAGCTGCACGCCGATCGGCAGCCCGGCGGACGACAGGCCGCAAGGGATCGAGATCGCCGGATGCCGCGAAGCATTGAAGATGGCCGTGAGGAAAGGCTCCGGCGTCTTCGCCTCCACCGGCTCGGGCAGGCTCTGGATCGTCGGGCAGACCAAGGCGTCATAGCCGTCGAGCAGCAGGTTCAGCGCCACGCCGAAACGGCGCCGGTCCTGCTCGGCCTCGCTGTAGGCGACGACGTCGAAATCGTTCTCCCGGCAGCTGGCCAGCAGGTAGGGGTCCATCAACGGCAGGCGCGCCGGCGGCAGCGCGCGCAGCAGCCCCGCCTGCATGACACAGCGCAGCACGAAGTAAGAACGGCTGCCCAACGCGTACAGCGCCGGGTCGATGGCGATCTCGTCAACCTGGGCGCCGAGCGCGCGGAACACCTCGACGGCCTTGTGCGCTGCCATCGCGACTTCCGGATCGACGGCGACGCCGGAGCCCAGGTCCGGCGACCACGCCAGGCGCAGCCCCTTCACGCCGCCCGCGAGCGCATCGAGGTAGTCGCCCTCGTGCGGCGGCAGGCCGTACCAGTCACGCGGATCCGGTCGGGCGATCACGTTCATCATCAGCGCGCAGTCCCGCACCGTCCGCGTGATCGGCCCGATGTTGGAGTTGGTGCCGAAGCGCGAGGGCGGATAGTCCGCCACCCTGCCGTGCGTCGGCTTCAGCCCGACCAGCCCGCAGCGGCTCGCCGGCACGCGGATGGAGCCGCCGCCGTCGCTCGCCAGCGCGAGCACGCCGAGGCCAGCCGCGGTGGCCGCCGCCGCGCCGCCGCTGGAGCCGCCCGGCGTGAAGCCCGGGTTCCACGGATTGCGGGTGATGCCGAACAAGGGGCTGTCGGTCATCACCTTCCAGGCGAACTCCGGCATCGTCGTCTTGCCGATCAGCACGGCGCCGGCCTCGCGCAGCCGCGCGGTGCCGGGCGCGTCCTCCTCCCACGCCTGCTGCGGGTCGACGGTGCGCGAGCCCGACAGGGTGGGCCAGCCCTTCGTGAGGATGTTGTCCTTGACCGTAGCGGGCACGCCGTCGAGGGCGCCGATTGGCGCACCGCGGCTCCAGCGCTCCTGCGAGCGCCGCGCCTGCAGGAGTGCGCCGTCCTCGTCGAGGTGCTGGAACGCGTTCAGCGTCGGGTTGAGCGCCGCGATGGCATCGAAGGTGGCTCGGCAGACCTCGACCGGCGAAAACCGCGCCGTGCGATAGCCTTCGATCAGTTCCGTTGCGGGCAGTCTGAGCAGATCGTTGTTCATGCCGGATTTCCTTGGGGTTGCAATGCGTCGATGATCGGGGCCGCGACCGCCGGCTGCATCGTCATAACTGGCGAACGGCCCGGCAGGCGGTGCCGGTGCGGGACCGCAGCCGCGATCGAATCCTTTGGAGATTCTCTGTGCCGAGGCTCTCGATGGGCAGCCAACCTGCGGAAAAGGTGAGTTGGCTTCGGCGTTCAGTCCGGAAAGCGCTCGACATGCGTCTCGCCCCGGCGGCCGAGATAGGTGACATGGCGTCCTGCGATCCAGACCGTGTACCCGATGCATCCCGCGCGCTGCGAGAGAAGCTTGAATTCGGGGTACATCACCCGACCCTGTTGCGCCCCCAGGATGGCGGCGCGCACCCCGTCACCGTCGAACATATCTCCGATGAGCTGCTGTGGCCGCTCAAAACCAAGATCGAGCGTGGCGCCATCGGGCAGGTAGCAGGTCGTCCGACCGGACCGGTAGTCGACGTGGTACGCCTCGACTTCGACACTCATCAGTCGGCCGATCACTTCGCCGAAGTGGATACGGCCCTCATTTGACGCCTCGAAGGTGGCCTCGATGACGGCGTGGGTGGTTTCGTTCATGGTGTTTCCTGACCCGGAATGAAATGCCTGCGATCAGTCAGGCGGCGGGGATGTTCTTGAGCTGATGGCGTTGCACCAGTGCCTGCATGGCATTCATCAAGGCTTGGCGCTCCTGCGCATCGAGATGGCCGAAGAAGTGGTCATCGTTGGCGTCTGCCAACCCGGCCAGCCGTGGAACCAGCTTCCTGCCTGATGCGGTCAGCACCAGGGATTGATCCCGGGTGCTCTCGCTGGCGTACTGCCGCTGCGCCAAGCCCTTCTCTTCAAGACGAGTGACCACCTTGGAAGCGGCGCCCTTGGTCATGCCCAGGGTCTGGATCAGTTCGGCATGGCTGGCCTCGTCCCTGGCCCACAAGGTGCGCAGCGCCACCCATTCGGTGACGGTCACGCCCTCGGCCTCGAGCAATTGCTGAAAGCGAGTGGAAACATGGTTGGATACGTAGCGCAGCCAGAAGCCCAGATGCGCTTCCAGTGGCGATGGTGAGGGTCTGCTTGTCTTTGTCTTCATATGGTTTCCCTGGAAACTTGTTGGTAGTTTAGTTTCCAAAGAAACCTTCGTCAACACAGTCACCAGGCGCATGCCGGCCCGGTCCAAAGGCTCTTGTAGCGTGCCTTGACGCTCGATCAGACTCCGCCGATAGTGACGCCGCGCGCAGAGCACGGGCCGCCAAACGGTGCGAGGATGCGCAAGAAGCAACCCCGCCCCGGGATGCGCTTGCGGGGCAGGAGACGCTTGGCGTCATGGAGAAATATTGATATGTCAGGTTTCCAGGTCGATGAAGTCGTCGCGGCGCTGCAAGGCGTGCGGCGCGAATGGCGCGAGGGGCAGCAGCGCAACCAGACCGGCGGCGAGCGCGAGCTGCCGTCGCGCGAGGTGGTGGAGCAGGTCGTGGAGGCGCTCACCGGCGTGTTGTTCCCGATGCGGCTCGGCCCGACCGACCTGCGCCAGGAGAGCGAGGATTTCTACGTCGCGCACACGCTCGACAACGCGCTGCACAACCTGCACGTGCAAGCCACGCTGGAGCTGCGCCACGAGCGCCGCCACACGCAAGCCGAACTCGCCGGCCTGAACGCTGATGCGCAGCAACGCGTGCGCGAGTTCGCCGCGGCCTTGCCGGGCATCCGCAAGATGCTCGACACCGACGTGATGGCCGCCTTCCATGGCGACCCGGCCGCGCGCAGCGTCGACGAGGTGCTGCTGTGCTACCCCGGCGTACTGGCGATGATTCATCACCGCCTCGCGCACCAGCTCTACAAGCTCGGCCTGACGCTGCTCGCGCGCATCGTGGCAGAGCGGGCGCATGCGCACACCGGTATCGACATCCATCCCGGCGCGCAGATCGGCGCCGGCTTCTTCATCGACCACGGCACCGGCGTGGTGATCGGCGAGACTGCCGTGCTCGGCGAGCGCGTGCGGCTCTACCAGAACGTGACGCTCGGCGCCAAGCGCTTTCCGACCGACGCCGACGGGCATCTCAAGAAGGGCCTGCCGCGCCATCCGGTGCTGGAGGATGACGTGGTGATCTATGCCGGCGCCACCATCCTCGGCCGCGTCACCATCGGCAAGGGCGCCACCGTGGGCGGCAATGTCTGGGTGACGCAGGACGTGCCGCCGGGCTGCAGCGTCACGCAGGCGCTCGCGCGCGAACTGGCGCGCGATCCAACGGCTGCACCCGGCGTGACCCCACCAAAGTAGCGGCATCTGGCAGATACTGCGGCGCTGATGGCCGCGTGCCACCGATGGCTTTCCTGACCGAAGGAGTCCCATGACCACTGCGTTCAACCCCGCCAGCCTGCTGGCCGTCGACCCGGCCACAGACCATGTGCGCGGTCCCACCTCAGCCCGCGTCACGCTGGTCGAGTACGGCGACTTCGAATGCCCGTCGTGCCGCCAGGCGCACTCGGCGCTGAAGATCGTGCTGGACCATTTCGGCAACGACCTGCGCTTCGTGTTCCGCCACTTTCCGCTGCGCGAGGTGCATCCGCATGCGGAACTCGCCGCCGAGGCCGCCGAGGCCGCAGGGGCACAGCACAAGTTCTGGCAGTTCCACGACCTGCTGTTCGCACACCAGCTCCAACTCGACGACAAGCACGTGCGGCAATACGCGCAGCAGGCCGGGCTCGACATGGCGCGCTTTGCCAACGAGATGAGCGACCACGTCTACCGGCAGCGCGTGCAGGAGCAGATCGAGAGCGGTCGCCGGCTGGGCGTGCGTTCGACGCCGAGCTTCTATGTCAACGGCGCGTTCTGCGACGTGTCCTTCGGGCTCGACCACCTGCACAAGGTGATCGACAAGGCATTGGCCCAGTCGGGGCAGTAGGTTTTTCTTCCACCCGTCCACACGGAGATTCCATGAGCACTTTCAAGATCGGCGTTGTCATCGGCAGCCTGCGCAAGGATTCGTTCAATCGCAAGCTGGCGCTGGCGCTGGCGCTGGCGGCGCTGGCGCCCGACGGATTCGTCTTCGAGCATTTGCAGATCGACGACCTCCCGCTCTACAACCAGGACCAGGACGGCAACCAGGCCGAGTCGGTCAAGCGCTTCAAGACGGAGATCGTGTCCTGCCAGGGCCTGCTGTTCGTCACGCCGGAATACAACCGCTCGATTCCCGGCGTGCTGAAGAACGCCATCGACAACGCCTCGCGGCCCTACGGCCAGAGCGCCTGGGCCGGCAAGCCCGCGGGCGTCGTCGGCATCTCCGTTGGCGCCATCGGCACCGCGATGGCGCAGCAGCACCTGCGCAACGTGCTGGCCTACCTCGACGTGCCCACCATGGGCCAGCCCGAGGCTTTCGTGCAGGCCAAGGAAGGCCTGTTCGACGACAAGGGCCACATCGGCATCGAGAGCACGCAGAAGTTCCTGCAGGGGTGGATGGACAAGTACGTGGCGTGGATCAAGACGCATAACGCGTGACGCTCGCGCCTCCCCGCGCGCTGCTGCCCCGGTGCGCGCGGGAAGGCGGCCTTCACGCTCCGACCGGTATGCGTCGCGGCTTGGCGTGTTCGGCCTTTGGAATCCGCAAGGTCAGGACGCCCTGCGCCAGCTTCGCCGTGACTCGGGCGGCATCCAGTTCCTTGCTCAGCGTGAAGCTGCGGTGGAACCGGCCCAGTGCGACTTCGCTGTGCGTGGATTGCAGGCCCTCGGGCAAGCCGAGGTCGATCTCGCCTTCGATGGTGAGGATGTCGGACTCCGCCTGCAGGTGCAGCCTGTCCTTCGAGACGCCGGGCAGGTCCGCATACAGCGTGATGCCTGTTGCGTCCTCGATCACGTCGACCGGCGGCGTGAGCGTATCGTCGCGATAGGGCGCCTGGGCCTTGCGCATGGCATCGGTAGCGGGATCTTGCGTGGTGAGTTTGTTGTTCATGACTCGTCTCCTTACTGGATGGTGATGCGGCGCGCCACGGTCGATTCACGACGCTGCACGGTCACGTGCAGCACGCCGTCGCGGTATGTCGCGCTCATGGACTCGGGGTCGGCGTCGTCGGGCAGCGTCAGCGCGCGGCGGAAGGCGCCTTCGAATCGTTCGTCGATGTGCGTGGTCGATTTGTCGCTCGCGGAGTCGGGCATTTCGGCAGTGCGTTCGCCGGCGATAGTCAGCAGGCCACGGTCCAGCGTGACTTCGATGGCCGCAGGGTCGAGGCCCGGCGCAAAGGCGTAGATCTCGACGGCGCGTTTCGTGCTTCCCACGTTGAGGGCGGGGAAGCCACGGCCCAATCCGCGGATGGTGGGGGACAGGTCGAACGCCTGCTGCATGTCGCGTTGCAGGCGATCGATCTCGGCGAACATGTCGCGCGGGAAAAAGGATCGATACATGGCGAGAACCTCCAATCAGGATTGAGCGGAGCGCCGGAGACGCCTCCGGCGCTTCCATGGAGCGAGGTAGGAGCGCCAGCGAGCTTTTCAAGATCCCGCGGCGGCATGTCTTTTCCGTCACCGGAGGAGGGTGTCAGACCCTGCCTGGATCGCCGCCGGACGACGTTGACGGGGCCGGCGTGCGGGGCCACCATTGCGCCTTCGTCGCCACTGCGCGACCCGGCGGCCGGCTCTTCGAACCGCGATCAAATCTTAAAGGGGTCACATGGCTGAAAGCGACAAGGTGTTCGCGGGGTCGATCCCGAAGTTCTACGACACGCTGATGGTTCCGCTGATCTTCGCGGCCTATGCGGAGGACATGGCGGCGCGTGTCGCCGCCTTTGCGCCCGGCGCGGTGCTTGAAACGGCAGCCGGCAGCGGCGTGGTCACGCGGGCGCTGGCGTCAAGGCTCGGCGCCGGCGCGCGCTACGTGGTGACCGACCTCAACCAACCCATGCTCGACTACGCGGCCGCCCGGCAGGGGGCCGACAGCCGCATCGAATGGCGGCAGGCGGACGCGCTCCACCTGCCGTTCGACGATGCCGCCTTCGACGTCGTCTGCTGCCAGTTCGGCGCGATGTTCTTTCCGGACCGGGTCGCCGGCTATGCCGAGGCACGCCGCGTGCTGAAGCCGGGCGGGCGCTTTGCCTTCAGTGTCTGGGACCGCATCGAGGAGAACGCCTTTGCCGACGACGTCACGAACGCCGTCGCCACCGTGTTTCCGGACGACCCTCCGCGATTCCTCGCCCGCACGCCGCACGGCAATTACGACATTGCACTGATCCGCGGGGACCTGAGCCGCGCAGGGTTCACCGACATCGGCATCGAGACGCGCGCGGAGGTGAGTCGCGCGCCCTCGGCACGAGACGTCGCCACCGCCTATTGCCAGGGAACGCCGCTGCGCAACGAGATCGAGGCGCGCGACGCCAGCCTGCTCCAGGTCGCCACGGACCGCGCGACGGAGGCCATAGCCAGCCGCCATGGCGAAGGCCCGGTGGCCGGCAAGATCCAGGCGCATGTGATCGTGGCGGCGGGATAGCGAAGCGGGCAGCCCGGCGCAACGGACGAGGAGCCCTACAGCGACCGCATCAACCCGCCGTCGACACGAATGCTCTGTCCCGTGATGTACGCCGCTTCGTCCGAGGCAAGGAACGCGATGGTGGCAGCCACCTCGTCGCTGGTGCCGTAGCGTTGCATCGGCACGTTCTGGCGGCGGTCTTCCTTCTCGGGCAGGCTGTCGATCCAGCCCGGCAGCACATTGTTCATGCGCAATTTGCTGGCCGCGTACTGGTCCGCGAAGAGCTTGGTGAACGCGGCAACCCCTGCCCTGAAGACGGCCGATGTCGGAAACAACGCGCTCGGTTCCAGCACCCACGCCGAGGAGATATTGATGATGGCGCCGCCCTTCTGGCGTTCCATCACGGGCGTGACGAGGCGCGTGGCCCGGATCACGTTGAGCAGGTAGAAGTCCATGCCGGTTTGCCACTGCTCGTCGGTCAACTCCAGCAGTGGTCCCTTCGGCCCGTGGCCCGCGCCGTTCACGAGCACATCGATACGGCCCCAGCGCTCCAGCGTCATGTCGACCAGGCGGCGCAGATCCTCGTTCGATTGGTTCGACCCCGTCACGCCGATGCCACCCAGTTCCTTGCCCAGCGCTTCGCCCTTGCCGGACGAGGACATGACGGCCACTGCGAACCCCTTTTCCGACAGCTTGCGCGCGGCTGCCGCGCCCATGCCGCTTCCGCCTCCGACCACGACAGCAACTTTCTCCGACATCGATTTCTCCTTCAGGAATTCAAAGTTCAGACAACCAGCGCCGGGTCGACCAGGCGCACGCGATGGTCCACGTAGTAGCCGCCGTACTCGGTGTACCGGAGGAACACGCTGCAGCACACGCTGCACAGATATACGTCGCTGCGGTTGGCGGGGAACCATGCGACGGCAATGGGTGCGCGGGCGGAGTCGTACCGCGTCCCATCCGGGTGGAATTCCTCGAAGGTGGGTTCGTCGACACCCGGCGGGCGCAGCGTTCCGACCTGATCAATCCCTGCGGGCCAGCGATCGTCCGTGATGCTTTCCCACGATGGTTGCTGCAAGGCCGTGCAGCGGCAACCGAGGGCCTTGGCCTCCATCCTCTGGGCACTCAGTTCGCGCAATTGCGCGGCGTCGATCATGGTTTGCTGGCTCCATTGGAATTCAACCGAGGGGCGATTGTGACGCGCAAGCGGCACCCAGGTCGTACCCTGGCCTGGCCGATTGCGAGATCGCTACGACGTGCGCAATCGAGTTGCGCGAGCGACTGATCCCCAATGGATGGGAGGCGCCATTCACGGGCTCTCGCTAACCTGCTGGGGGGAGCTACGTTCGACTCAAAGGAATATGCGATGCGCTGTTTCGTGATTCGAGGCTTCGGCAAGAAGAAGGACTCCGAGGGTCAGGTCATCGACTTCGAGCGGGTCCACCGTGAACTGATTGCCGAGGCGATCAAGGAATGCAACCTCAAGGGAGACACCACCGCGGAGGTACTCGACGCGGGCAGCATTCACGAGGACATGTTCCAGCTCATCCTTCAGGCTGACATCGTCATATGCGACATCACCGTGCACAACGCCAACGTGTTCTACGAGCTCGGCGTTCGCCATGCGTTGCGAAAGAAGCACACGGTGCTGATCAAGGGAAACCCATCCGCGGACGTGACGCCATTCGACATCGCGGGTGGGCGGTATATGCCGTACCCGGTGGACAACCCGGGCGCGGCGCTGGGTGATCTCGTAGCCGCCATACGAGCCGGTCTTGCCGGCGCGCGCGAGACTGACAGCCCGATCCTCCTCACGCTGCCCAAGCTGCCCGAAGCCGACGTGAGCAGTGTCGACGTGCTGCACTTGAGTTTCATCGAGGAGGTCCAACTCGCGGCGGCGCGGTCCGACAAGGGCTGGCTGCGTTTGCTGGCCGATGATGTGATGGGCGAGCGCTTCGAACGACAAGGTCTCAAGGCCATCGGCCGGGCTCAGTGGAAAAATGCGAAGGACTACGAGGCGGCGATTGCAACCTGGGAGATCGTGCGCGGGGCCGCTCCATACGATCTTGACGCCAACCTCGCGCTTGCCAACTTGTACGAGCGCCAATTCAAGCAGACAGGCGAGGCGACGCTGCTCGAACGCTCCAACCTGGCGATCGAGCGCGTGCTCGCTCGCAAGCCCCTGCCGCCCACCGATCGTGCGGAGGCACTTGCGCTCAAGGGGCGCAACCTGAAGACGCTCTGGCGCCTGGCGTTCAGCAAACTGGACACGCCGGAGCAACGTCGCGCGAGGGCGATCGACGTGAAGGCCAAGCTGTCCTATGAAGCCTATCGGGACGCCTACAAGACCGATCTCAACAGTTTCTTCCCCGGAATCGCGGCGTTCCAGATGGGGTGCATCCTGCAATCGCTCGCCCAAAGCCCGGGCTTCGCGAACCTGTTCACCCATGACAGGCAGCGTGCCGCCAAGCAATACGTGGGAGTCCTGAAGCGTGATCTGGCCGCGCTGCAGCATGTGGTGCGCGCGTCGATCGAACGGGCATTCACCGATGGCAACGATGATGATCGTGTCTGGGCCGCCATCAGTGCCGCAGACCTGGTGTTCCTGACAGAGCCCTTGAGCGTGCTGCAAGCAGATCCCGCTATTGCAGCGGAAGCCTATCGAAACGCCGTTCCACTCGGGAGCTTCTACTGGGACGCCGCGAAGGGCCAATTGGAACTGTTCGCCCAGCTCGGCATCCGTGCAGACGTGGCGCAAGCCGTGATCACGGCCCTCGACGGTCCTGCGGCGGGCGTGCAATCGGGCAGGCGCCATCTTGTCGTGTTCAGCGGCCATACCGTGGACAAGGCAAATGCACCGCAGCCGCGCTTTCCCTCTGCCGCACAGCAAAGAGCCCGCAGCCTCATCGAAGACGCACTGCGTGGAATGAAGCGCGAAGACGAGCGCATCACCATGCTCGCATCGGCGGCGCCCGGGGCCGACATCCTCGCGCTGGAGAGCTGCAAGCCGCTTGGCATCGAAACCTGGCTGTGCCTGCCGATGTCGCGCAACGCCGTCGCGGACGAGGTGTTCAAGCAGTATGAGGATGACTGGCGCAACCGCTTCTTCGATCTTGTCGATGCGCAGTCGCAAGAGCGCACCTACCTCATGCACAGCGCGGCTGGTCTGCCCCGTTGGCTGAGTGCACGCGGCATGACACCCTGGTCGCGCGGCAATCGATGGATGTTGCGCCAGGCGCAGGCCTGGGGCGCCGACCGGGTCACATTGCTCGCCCTCTGGGATCGGAACGAACTCGATCCGTCCACAGACGGCACGGCGGAAATGGTGCGGCTCGCCCGCAAGGCAGGGATGTTCCTCGAAATCATCGACTGCGGCCAACTTGCTGGACCCGCCGCTTGACTCCTGGCCGGAGAACCCTGTGACTCAGTACGGTCAGCTGAATTTCAGCACCCCGTCCGCGACCTTCCCGAAGCGCATCGCCACCATGTCCGTCAAGTAGTTCTGGTTCAGCTTCCACGGCCTGGTCGTGCCCTGCCTGGGCAACTGGTCCGCGGCACGCTGGAAGTAGCCAGACGAAAAGTCGACCCACGGCTGCAGCGGCGTATCGGGCCCGAGCTCCGGCACGAGGCATTGCCGCGCGCCGGTCTTGCGCATGTGATTCAACAGCCGGCAGACGTATTGCGCGGTCAGGTCCGCCTTCAGCGTCCACGAGGCATTGGTGTAGCCGAAGGTGTTGGCCAGGTTCGGCACGCCGGTGTACATGAGGCCCTTGTAGTTGACCGTGCGCGCCGGCTCGACGCGCTGGCCGTCGACGTACAGCGCGGCATTGCCGAGCATCGCGAGCTTCAGCCCGGTGGCGCTGACGATGATGTCTGCTTCAAGCGCGGCACCCGATTTCAGCTTCAGGCCCGTCGCGGTGAACGACTCGATCTGGTCGGTGACGACCGACGCGCTACCTTTGTTGATCGCCTTGAAGAAGTCGCCGTCCGGCACCAGGCACAGGCGTTGTTCCCACGGGTTGTAGCGCGGCGTGAAATGGGTGGCGATGTCGGCCGTGGGCCCCAGCGCCTGCCGCACGCCACCGAGCAACAGTTGGCGCATGCGCTGCGGACTCTTCCTGCAGAGGCGAAAGACGTACATGCCCATCAGCACGTTCTTCCAGCGGGTCAGCTGGAGCGCCATCTTCAAGGGCAGCCGCTTGCGCAGTTTCGTGTTGATCGGGTCGACCGAGGGGCGCGAGACCATCCACGTCGGTGAGCGCTGCAGCATGGTCACGTGCGCGGCCTTCGCGGCGAGGGCCGGCACCAGCGTCACGGCGGTCGCGCCGCTGCCGATGACGACGACCTTCTTGCCGGCGTAGTCCAGGTCTTCCGGCCACTTCTGCGGATGCACCAACCGGCCGCCAAAGCGGTCCATGCCGGGGAACTCGGGCTGGTAGCCGCCGCCATAGTCGTAATAGCCGCTGCACATGAACAGGAAACCGCAACGCATGCTGACGGTGCTGCCGTCTTTCTCGTGCAGCATCTGTACTGTCCATTGCGCCTCCTGCGAAGACCAGTCGGCGCGCACCACCTTGTGGCCGAAGCGGATCTTGCCGTCGATGTCGTTGTCGCTCGCGGTCTCGCGCAGGTAATTGAGGATGGTCGGTCCTGCGGCGATGGCCTTCGGATCGGTCCAGGGGCGGAATGAATAGCCGAGCGTGTGCATGTCGGAGTCCGAGCGCACGCCGGGATAGCGGAACAGGTCCCAGGTGCCTCCCAGGTCGTTGCGCGCCTCGACGATGGCATAGCTGCGGTCCGGGCAGAGCTTCTGCAGGTGGTAGGCGGCGCCGATGCCAGACAGTCCCGCGCCCACCACCAGCACGTCGACGAACTCATCGGTCATGCGGCGGAACCTCGCACCGGCGACACCGGCATGTGCGCGGTGCGCGGCAGGAATGTGGTCAAGGGCGTTCCCTCGCGTTGGCGGGCCAGCCATTCTTCAGGATCGAATTCGACACCGATCGGATTCGCGGCGAAGTGCGGGCCTTCCATGAAGGCGTTCGCATCCTCGTTGCTCGAATAGCAGTCGACCTGGAACTCCATCTGGTTCCCGTCCGGGTCGCCGTAGTACATCGACACCGTCACGCCGTGGTGGATGCACCAGTAGGGCAGGATGCCTTGCGCCTTGAGTTGAACGTAGTTCTCGAACAGGTCGTCGATGGACTGGTAGGTGTAGGCCACGTGGTCCACGCCGATGATGCCGGCGCGATTGGTCTCCGTGCCTTCGGGTTGCAGCACCGCCAGGTTGATGAAGGCGAAGCGGTGATGCTCGTCGTCGTAGGTCAGGAAGGCGATCGCCGGGTTCTTGTGCTGGACATGGGCATCGAAGACCTTGGCATACCAGTCGAGCATGGCCTCGAACCGGCGCGTGCGATAGACGACGTGAACGAACTTCTGCGGGCGGACGCGCGGCATGCTTTCTCCTGTGACGTGGGACTGTGCAGAAGGCCATCGTTCCACAGGCGCACCCTGAAGGCGAGAGGGAAATCGCGTGGTCTGTCGTGAAGGCGTCAGCCGCCGGCTTTGCTCCCTCGCCCCTCCGGGGAGAGGGCTGGGGTGAGGGGCCGCCCCCGCGCCAGCCGGGCGATCGACCGCTCGGGGTGCGCCCACAGCAGCCCGATCACGCCGCCGGCCGCCAGCAGTGCGCCGCTCAGCGCAAAGCCATGTTCATAACCGGAGGCGATGTCGCCGCTGGTGCTCTGGATCAGGCTGCCGGTGATCACCGGCGACAGCACGCCCGCGATGGACGCGACTGAGTTGAGGATCGCCAGCATCGCGCCGCGCTGTGTGTCGGGCGACACCGAGCCGACCATCGCCGGTGCCAGCGAGAACATCACGCCGGTGATGCCGCCACCGGCCGCGAGCAGGAAGACCTTCGCCAACACAGGCATCGGCAGCAGCACGACCGCCACGATCATCAAGCCGCCCACGATCAGCGCCCCGCTGGCCAGCACTGCGCGGCCCTTGCGCGCCGGCACCCCACGCGCCAGCAGGCGCTGCGACCACCACGACAGGCCCAGGCTGCACACGATGTTGACCAGCGTCAGCATCGCGAACAGCCGCCCGGCCGCGAGGCCGTCGAAACCCAGGCCCTTCTGCAGGTAGGCCGGGAACCAGGTCAGCGTCAACGCGAGACCCCAGTACGCCATGAAGTTCATGACCAGCACGCCGAGCACGGTGGAGTCCGTCAGCAGCACGCGATAGGGAAGGCGCCGTTCGGCCCCGCTTGCCTGCGTGCTGCCGGCTTCATCGGCAACGCGCCCCTCGGCGCCGAACACCAGCCAGACCAGCACCCACACCGCGCCGGCGATTGCCATCACGAGGAAGTTGGCACGCCAACCCCAATGCACCGTGATCAGCGGAATCAGCACGCCCGCCATCAGCACGCCGATGGCCGCTCCCTGGTTGACCACCGAGACCGGCAGCGCCCGCTTGCGGTCCGGGAACCACTTGTAGCAGGCGTGGTAGGCGATCGGCGCGGCCGGCCCCTCGCCGATGCCGAGCAGCACGCGCGACAACACGAACATCGCGATCGACGACGACAGGATGATCGGCAACTGCGCGACGCTCCAGGTCGCGGCCATCACCAGCAGCATCCACTTGGCGCTGACCCGGTTGGCGATGAAGCCACCGACCACGCCGGAGGCCGAGAACAGCCAGAAGAAACTGCCCGCGATCCAGCCGAATTCGGTGGGCGACAACTTCAGCTCCGCCATCATCGGCACCGCGACCAGGCCGATGACGACCTTGTCGATGAAGTTGATCAGCATGAACAGTGCGAGCAGCACCGTGATGAACCAGGCCCGTGCGGGCTGGTAGTTGTCGTTGTGGGTGGCGCGCATCGGCTGGATTGTGGCCGCGCCGGCGACCGTGCGGATGAGGGCTACTTCGGGGGGTCGCCGTTGCCGTCGGTGGGGCCGACGACCCTCGGACTGCTGCTCGACGTGCCTTGCTCCTGGGCCTTGTCCACGTCCTTGGGGGCGTTGTCCGTGGGTGTGGCGGCGGCGGGCGCGACGCTCGATTGCGGGCGCAATTCCGTGGCTGCCGGCGCGCCGGAAGAGGGCGCGCTGGCCGAAGGCGCCATCGCGGCGGACGGTGCAGGCGGCGTGGAGGGCTTGCGATCGCATGCAGCAAGGCCCATCAGCGCCGTCGTGAGAAGCAGCAGCGCAAGAGGTTGGCGCCCGGCGCTCGTGTTCAGGGCTTCGGTGTGCATGGTGATCTCCCGTCTGCGAAGCACACCATTCTTGCCACTCAGGCGCCGCGGTCCTGTAGTCCGGGTACGTCGGTGTGCGACAGCAGGTGCACCAGCTTGTCGAGCCCGCCCAGCACATGGTCGGGCCGTTGGCCCATCTCGTCGAAGGTGCCGCCGCGCCGATCGATCCATGCGGTTTCGAAGCCGAAGCAGCTCGCACCGGTGACGTCCCACGCGTTGGACGACACGAACAGGATGTCGGCGCGCGCCACCCCGAGCTTCCGTTCGGCCAGCGAATAGACCCGCATGTCCGGCTTGAAGACCTGCACCTCGTCCACGCTCAGCAGGTGCGCGAAGGCATCCTGCAGGCCCGCGTTGCGCACGACCGCGTCGATCGAATGGCGCGATCCGTTCGAGAGGATCGCCAGCGGCACCCCGAGCGCGTTCAGCGCCTGCAACGCGACTGGCACCTCGGTGAATGGTTGGAGGCACAGGTACTCGTCGCACAGCATGCGCCGCTGTCCTGCGCCCAGCTGCAGGCCAAGCTGCGCGCATGTGAAGACCAGTGCGTCCTCGGTGCACTTCTCGAAGTCGACGAACTGACCCATCAGGCTGCGCAGCCAGGTGTACTCGAGTTGCTTCTGGCGCCAGAGCATGCTGATCTCGGACCCGCGCCCGGCGTACAACTCCTCGCAGCGGGCCGCGACCGAATGCACGTCGAACAGCGTGCCATACAGGTCGAAGACGATGCCCTCGATGTGCTTCACGGCAGCGGTCTCCTCATGCGGCGCGCGCGGCTTCCTCGCGCGACCGGCGCGCCTCGTAGGTCTTCAGGTGGGCATACGCGATGCGCAGCATCGAGCGATCGGCCTCGGCCTCGGCGCCCCGGCTGAGCAGGTCGCCGAGGATGTGGTCCGCTTCGGTCGGCGCGCCCCGCTCGATGTCCTTGAGCATCGACGCCGTGATCGGCGAGCCTGCCGCGCTGACCATCGCGCGACCGCGTTCCACTGCAGGGGCGCTGGGGGGAAAGCCGTTGTGCGCCGCGATGGCACGGCATTCCTCGAACAATGCCAGCCCCAGGTCCGCCGCGCCCGCGCTCACGATGTCGCCGATGCTGGCGCGCATCAGCGTCGTGATGCCGGCGATGGAGGAAATGAAGACCCACTTCTCCCACAGCGCCTGCATGATGTTGTCGCTCGCGGTGCTGGTGAAGTTGGCCGGCGCGAAGGCCGCCGCGATGGCGTCGACGCGTGCCGAACGTCCGCCACCGAGTTCGCCGAAGGTCAGGGCGTGCATGTCGTTCAGGTGCAGTACGTTGCCGGCTTCATCCAGCGCCGCGGAGATCAGGCAGAGGCCACCCAGCACGCGCTCGCGGCCGAAGCGTTCCGACAGCACGTCCAGGTGCTGCATGCCGTTGAGCAGCGGCAGCACCGCCGTCTCGGGCCCGACAGCCGCGGCGAAGGAATCGATGGTGTGCGCCAGGTCGTAGGCCTTGCAGGCGACGATGACCACGTCGAAGGGCTCGGCGATGTCGTCCGACAGCACGTGCGGTGGAGAGGGGATGTGCGCATTGCCCGCGGGGCTCTTGATGCACAGGCCATTCGCCGCGATCTGCGCCGCGCGCCGTGGCCGCAGCAGGAAGGTCACGTCCTGCCCCGCCTGCAGCAACCGCCCGCCAAAGTACCCGCCGAGCGCGCCGGCGCCCACCACCAGGAATCTCATCTGCTTTGCTCCTCAGGCATTTTTTGCCTGAGGACGGTTTTAGTCGATTGCAAAAAACGGCGTCGCGGAGCCAAGGTCAAAGCCCCTGCGCAGGTGTTCCATGCCTTCGGCTCAGGATCGATGCAGGGAATTTGCGCTACGATCCTCGGCGCTCTTTGGTGCAAGCCAAATGGATGCAAGGGAGGATGGCGATACAAGGACTGCGGAATACCGCGGCAGGCTGTCCTGGATGTATTCGACACATCGGACAGCGATGCCACGCAGATTCTTTTCATTCGGCTTCGATCAGCGCAAGCGCCTGATCAGCTTGGCCTTCCCCCACGACGACGCCCCCAAGGTCACCGACACCCACGGACGACAGGGCGACGTCAATATCGTCATCGACCGCCTCGAGGCCGAAGAGGCGCTGAGCCAGGACTTCCGCTACACGCTGCATCTGCTGGCCGACAACGCCAGGCTCAAGCTGAAGGACATGCTGGGCAAGTTGCTGGTCGTCTCCCTCGTTCGTCCCGACGGCAGCCTGCGCTACTTCACCGGCTACTGCTTCGAGTTCACCCTCGTCAAGGCCGACGACGGCGTGGCCCGCTACTTGGCTGTGCTCCGGCCCTGGCTGCACTACCTCACCCTGCGCAGCAACAACCGGGTCTTCCTCGCACAGACGCTGGAAGACCAGACCGCCACCATCTTCGCGGACTACGGCGCGCTGCCGCAGTGGCAATGGCTCGCCCCGCGCGAAGACCCGCAAGTGACGATGGCCTGCCAGGGCGGCGGGGCCGGCGAGACGGACGCCAACTACCTGCACGCGCGCTGGGAAGCGCTCGGCATGGCCTACCGCTACGAGCACACCCAGGACGGCCATACGCTGGTCCTCACCGGCGACACCACCATCGGCCCGGCCATCGATGGCGACAGCCCCGAGATCCGCTTCCACACCGCCGGCGGGCCCCGCCGATGAAGACGCCATCGAGTCCTGGGCTCCCACGCGCGACAGCATCGCCACCGAATACTCCGCCATCAGCTTCAACTTCAAGAACCCGCGCCCGGTCCTCGCCACCACCATCACCCACAACCAGCCCGGCGACATGCCGCGGCTCGAAGTCCACGAATACGCCGGCGCCTACGGCCTGCGCGCCACCGGAGGCAGCGACTACGTCAACCTGCGGACCGACGAACTCGACGCCGTCGCCAAGTACCACGCGGCCGAGAGCAACAACTACCAGGTGCAACCGGGCCGCTGGTTCCAGTTGATCGAGCACTTCAGCGTCAAGAGCCGCACCGACAACGACAGCAAGTACCTGATCGTCTCGGCCACGCATACCGCCAGCAACAACTATCTGCAGGAAATCGGCAAGCCCGCCGAATACAGCAACAGCTTCATTGCGTCCCGGCGATACGTCTACTGGCGCCCGGGGCGTGGCCACAACAGCACCCGTGTACAGGTGCTGGCCCCACAGACCGCCACCGTGGTCGGTCCGGAGGGGGCAGGCTCGCTGCACGTGGACGAGTACGGGCGAATTCGCATCCAGTACCACTGGGACCGGGAAGGTAGGCACTCGGCCTGGGTGCGTGTGAGCAGCAGTTGGGCTGGTGGAGAGACCGGGATGGTCTCGCACCCCCGTGTCGGCTCCGAGGTCGTCGTGATGCACCTGGATGGCTGCCCAGACCACCCCTTGGTCACAGGTGTGGTCTACAACGCCTGGCGCATGCCGCCCTGGGAACTGCCACAGCAGAAGGCGTTGACGGGCTTGCGCAGCCGCGAACTGGCCGGTCAAGGGGGCAATTCACCAATGGGGCGCAGCAACCACCTGCTCCTGGACGACACCGAAGGAAAGATCCAGGCGCAGATTCGAAGCGATCACGATGCCAGCCAGTTGAGCCTGGGGCACATCACGCGCATCGAGCGCAACGTGGGGCGGCAAGACCCGCGAGGGCAAGGATTTGAATTGCGCACCGATGGGCATGGTGCTGTCAGAGCGGCCGAAGGCATGCTGCTCACGACGGAACCGCGCGCCAACGCGAATGCGCACATCACGGACATGAGCGAGACCGTTGCCCGCCTCACTGCTGGGCGCGACCAGCACGAGAGCCTGAGCGACACTGCGCATCAGGCCAAGGCGCATCAAACCGGCGACCAGGATGAAGTCACCAAGGAACTCAAGGCGCAGAACGATTCGATCAAGGGTTCGCATGGAAACCGCGCGCAAGGCGAATTCCCCGAACTGACCGAGCCACACCTCGTGCTGGCCAGCCCCAGCGGCATCCAGGCGACCACCGCCGGCTCGATCCATCTCGCGAGCAAGGAACATCACGCCATCACCAGCGGCGCGCATACCAGCGTATCGGCGGGCAAGAGCCTCCTCGTCAGCGTCAAGGAAGCGGTGCGCATGTTCGCCTACAAGTCCGGCATGAAGCTGGTGGCTGCCAGTTCGGACATCGACATCACCGCGCTAAAGGACAGCATCAACCTGCTGGCCAAGCTCAACATCACCCACACCGCCAACAAGATCACCATCACTGCGAAGGAGGAGGTGGTGATCAACGGCGGCACCAGCTACACCAAATGGAACGCCTCGGGAATCGAGAGCGGGACCAATGGAATCTGGCGGGAGCATGCGGCGGTGCACAGCTTGGTCGGGCCGGCCAACCTGCCGGTAAAGGAGCCCGAGTTCCCGGACGTAAGCACGACGAGCACCAAGCCGCGTCGCATGGTCGATTTTTCCGGCTGAAGCAGAACAAGAAGTTTCCATCCATGGCAGACGAACAAAGCAAATCCCCGGCGCCCGTGAGCAAATGGGTCTATCCCTTCTCGGGCGTGGACGATCCCAGGGCAGCAACGCCAAAGCCCAAGGAAATAGCCGATCCCAACACCTACTTCTCGGTGCTTTCGATGGCGGAAGACGGCTTCTACCCCGTCGGAGCCAACGGCCTCTGGCATGGGGGCATTCATTTCGACGGCTCCACAGCCGGCGCCCTGATGCAAGGCCAGGGCGTGCGCTGCGTTGCTGACGGCGAAGTGATCGCCTATCGAATCGACAGTGCATATCCCGAGGTCGAGTTCGAGAAGGGCAAGGTGGCCTATTCCCGAGGTTTTGTACTGGTCAAGCACCGTCTGCAACTGCCGCCAGCTCCTCAGAAGCCTGCCCCTTCGGGCGCGACAACGCCAGCACACTCACCGGCACCCGCGCCCACCCCCGCAGCCGCCGCCAAACCGGCGTCCAAGACCTCGCCGTCAAGCGCGCCAGCCCCGGCCCCGCAGGAGCCTTCATTGGTCTTCTTCAGCCTGTACATGCACCTGATCGATTGGGCCGGTTACCGCGCAGATGCCAAACTGGCGCGTCCGGCTTATTGGGGCGATGAGTGCAAGCGTGTCGTTGGCGATAAGGCACCGAGCCTCAGCCCTTATGCGGCGCCGCAGACGGAACACAAGGGCGTCAACGTGCGACAGGCCGGCAAGGGCACTGCGCAGATCGGTTGGCTTCCGCCCGGAACAGCCGTGACGCTGGAACCCGGCAGCGGGCCCTGGCGCAAGATCGCCAGCGTCGATGGGGGCCAGATGGAAGTCGACCCGCTCAATCGGGCAGATACCACGGCGCCGTTCGGCTGGGTATTTCAAAGCGAGTTGACTCCCGCACCCGCTGAGCCCAAGACCAAGGACGCGGTATGCGTGCTCGACAAGCCCATGGCCATCAAGGCTGGCGACCTGATCGGCCACTTGGGCCAGTACCAACGCCACGCTGACGCAGGCAGCATCCTCACTGCGGGCGATCGGCCGCTGGTGCATATCGAGGTCTTTAGTGGCGAAGACGTCAAGGTCTTCATCGAAAAGAGCCGGGCCCGTGCCAAGGAACTGGAGCCCGGCAAGAAGACACTCCTCGTTGTGAGCAAGGGCACGAAGCTCGTAGTGCCAGCAGGGTCAGACCGCGTTTTGGCTGCCGGCAAGGACGTTCAAGTGCGCGGTGGCTCGCCCTCGAGTGGCGAATGGGCGGAGGTCACGGAGCTCACCGTCTCGGCTGCCGAGGCGCCCACGGCCAACAACAAGCACCCGAAGCCGAAGGTCACTCCCACCGGCGATGCATTCTGGGTTGAGCGAGCGCAGTTGGGACCAAATGGCAGGCGCGTTTCAACAAGGTCAGCACTGGACGGTTGGACTGACTTCCCTTTGCAGCAAGCCAACGCTACAGGCGCAAAGGCAAACTATTTGCGAGTCGCTGCAGTCAAGACCTTGAAGCGAAGCGCGACGGACGACAAGGGCGTGCGCTGGTGGTTGATGGATGTCGACGAGGCCGACGGCAAAGGCAACACCACAGGTTGGATTTGCGAGAAAGGGAATCTGCAATCCCCATGGGATTGGCCGGGCTTCGAAATCGTAGAGGAAATTGCAGTCAAGCCTGCGGATCTGCATGGCAAGCAGGTCGTCGACCACAAGCTCGAAGTTCCCGAAGACAAGGATAGTTTCGAAGCCAAGGCCGACCGCGCAAAGGAGGGTGCGCTGTTCCAGAAGCTCTACGACGTGCTCGATACCGACAAGGATGAGAAGTTGAGCACCGCCGAGTTGCGGGCGGCCCTCAAGAAACCCTGGCTGGCGCAGACACTGTCACGCCTGATCGTGCGATACGAAAGTGAATGGGGCGGGGCGATGGGCAAATGGGATGCGCTGGATGCCCACATGGGCGAGTTTGCGGGCGACTGGGCGTGGGAAAAACTGCGGATCTACGAGCTGCAATGGTGGTCCGAGCTGGCTGGTAAGCATGCGTTTCCGAGCAGTCCGGTTGTCTACCATTTTCATCCAGTGGGTTTGGCAGCAAACTTCCCAACATACAGTCGACTTACGCTGGAAATGTTGCAGGTAATATTTCCAAACGGGGATAAGGCCAGACTGCAATCGATCGTTGATGAAATTGGCTCAATGATGGATGAATACAAGCTTGACACCACTTTAAGGCTAACTCACTTCTTTGCTCAAGTTCGCGAAGAAACTGGTCCTCGGTGCAAATTAGTTGAAGACGACTTTACTTACAGTCCTGACGCTCTGAAGGGCTTATTCGGCTACTTCGCCAAGCGTCCTGCTGAAGCCGATCTTTACGGAAAGACCAAAGATCATGGGGCCAATTTCGAGGCTATTGCGAACCGAGCGTATGAGGGCAGTCGACTTGGAAATGGCGACGTCGCCAGTGGAGACGGTTGGAGGTATCGCGGGCGGGGGCTGAAGCAACTCACGGGAAAGGCAAATTATCAAGATTTCATGAATAATTACGGCAAGGTTTGGAGCGATAAAGTTCCGGATGCCGTTAACAACCCGGAAATTCTCGAGGACGCGAAATACGCAGTGCGGTCAGGCGTATTTTTTTGGTTGCACTACAAGTTATATGAAGTTGCAGATTTAGGTCCTCAGGCAGAAACCGTGGATAAAATTACCCGGGTAATTAATCGAAGTACCAAGAGTTACCAGCAACGCCGGGACCACTTTTCGCACGGCTGGGAGAAACAAGCCTTTGATGGCATTTAGGAGGTGTGATGACGAAATGGAAGTGGGCGCGGATTATTGCACTGCTCTATTTGGTGAGTGCTTCTGCATTTGCAAAGGAAGCAAAAATTGACGGATCCTTCAAAATTGACTTTATTAGCAAGAATGCTATTGTGACGTTTTTTGAGCGTGACGAAGAAGGTGGCAGTGTCGTTGATGCTTTCTTGCTGTTACCGAATTTGGATAAAAATTCGTACAGTTCGATAAGATTGGCGACAATTCCACATGAGGGCGCGCCCCCCGTGATTGAGACGGTGTTCGCGGAGGATGTGGATAAAGACGGGAAAAGCGATCTCGTTGTCTTGGTTAAATGGCGAATAAGTCATCCCGGCATCGGAACTGACGGAGACTATTATAAATCCTACGTGTTTTCTGGGAATGCAAGCAGGCTTGCTTTTGAGGTCCCTCGCCTCGTAACGATCGAAGAGAAAATTGGCAGTGGTCTAGATGGAACTAAGGAGGGTGTGCGATCTGTGTTTAAATATAAAGATGCGGGGTCGATAAGAAGATTGCTGCGCGAGTAGTGCCCGCAATTGCCGGGTTTCAATAAAATATGCCCTCCCAAATAATCATCCTCAAACACGACCGATGGCGCAAAGGCATCGGAGGGGCCCCCGCAGGTCTTACCGGCCAGAGCGACAGCAACGCCTACGCCGGTCTCGACCTCAATCTCGCGCAGCTCGCCAGCAGCACTTTCACCGGCAGCAGCTTCACCGCCACCACTTTCAGGCAAGCCGGCTGGACCACCTGCCACTTCACCGGTTGCACTTTCACAGGCTGCGATTTCGAGGGCATAACCGTCTCTGGATGCACGTTCGACAACTGCACCTTCGCCCATTCCCAATTCAAGAACAGTCAGTTCACCGCGAGCAGGTTCAACAACTGCCAGTGGAACGGCTTGAATTTCGACGGTGGCCATTGGTCGCAGGTCGATGTGCTTGGCTGCACCGGCACGACGGTGCAGGCCGACGGCCTTCGCGGCGAACATGTCGACTTCACTGGCAGCTACTTCGAGAACCTCGAGTTCAAGAACGCCAACATCAATTGAGACGAACCGCTCGCCTGCACCAAGCAAGCGTGCGCCAAAAAGCAAAAAGCCCGCACAAGGCGGGCTCGATTCGCAAGCTAGCGAATCAGATCAGGCGGCGATAGCGGCGCGGTCCTGATTGGCCGCAGCACCAACCGCGATCTGGATGTCGCTGCGCGCCGAAGCCAGTGCGGCATTCTTGGCCCCGTCACCCATGCCCAGCCCTTCAGCCCGCACGAAGCGCACGTCGGTGATCCCGAAGAACCCGAAGATCACCTTGAGGTAGCTCTCCTGGTGCTCCATCGCCTGACCGCCTTCGCTGGTCGAGTACATGCCGCCGCGGCTGGACGCCACGATCACGGTCTTGCCGCCGGCCAGGCCGACCGGGCCCTTGTCGGTGTATTTGAAGGTGCGGCCGATCTGCGCGATGCGGTCGATCCAGGCCTTCAGTTGCGTCGGGATGGTGAAGTTGTAGAAGGGCGCGCCGATGACGATCACGTCGGCTGCCAGGAACTGGCTCACCAGGCGCTCGGACACGGCGTTCTCGAAGCGCTGGGCTTCGGTCGGCTCGGCTTGCAGGCCGGTCTTGATGCCGATCGCGTCAGCGGTGAAGTGGTTGGGGGCGTCCACCGCCAGGTCGAGGTAGTCGACAGTGGCTTGCGGGTTCGCCTTGCGCCATTCGGCAACGATCTCGGCCGACAACAGACGGGAAACGGAGTTGGCGCCCAGGACACTGGAATCAACGTGCAGCAGTTTCATGATCTTTCGCTCTCTTTCAGTAAGTGAGCCGGCAAACGCGTCGGCATGGGGAGAAGTCTAAATTCGTGGTGATTGATTGATAAGTACACGAAAATGGCATACATCGTTCCAAAATCAGGACAATCACGATGCAAGACCTCAACGACATGGTGTATTTCGCCGAGGTGGCCGAGCGCGGCGGCTTTGCGGCGGCAGGGCGGGCGCTAGGAATCCCCAAGTCGCGGCTGTCGCGACGCGTGGCAGAACTGGAGACGCAGCTGGGCGCGCAGCTGTTGCAGCGCAGCACCCGAAGCCTCTCCCTCACGCCGGCCGGCGAGCTCTACCTGCGCCATTGCGCCGCGATGCGGGATGCCGCGCAGGCGGCGGGCGAGGCCGTGGCCCAGGTGCAGACCGAGCCGCGCGGGACCATCCGCATCAGCTGTCCGGTGACGCTGGCGCACAGCAGCCTCGGGCCCTTGCTGCCGGTCTTCATGAGCCGCTATCCGGCGGTGCGCGTGGAGATGATGGTGATCAACCGGCCGGTCGATCCGGTCGAGGAGGGCGTCGACATCGCGCTGCGCGTACGGCCGGTGATCGAGAACAGTGCGACCCTGGTGGCGAAGAATTTCGGCGTGAGCCGCGGCTTGCTCGTGGCCAGTGCCGAGCTGGTGCAACGCCAGGGCCCCATCGAGAAGCCCGAAGACCTGTCGCGGCTCGACACCGTGGCGATGTCGGCGAGCGGCGATGGTCGCCAGAGCTGGCACCTCGGAGGGCCGGGCGGGGCAAGCTACGTGCACGTCCATTCGCCGCGCTACATCGCGGACGACCTGGCCACGCTGGTCTTCGCCGTCGTCGGCGGCATTGGTGCGTCGATCCTGCCGGACTACATGTGCACGCCTCACATCCGCAGCGGAAAGCTGGTCGAGCTGCTGCCGGAATGGGGCCCGCCGCCGGGGATCTGCCACGCCATGTTCCCGGCGCGCCGTGCGCTGGTGCCGGCCGTGCGCAAGCTGATCGATTTCCTGGCGGAGAACCTCGACGGCGCCGAGCCGCACGCAATCGTCACCTGCTGAACGCGTTCAGCTTTCGGCCGCAGTCGCCTCTTCGCCGACCGGCAGGTGGATCAGGCCGGTGTGGAAGTTGTATTCGAAGGCCTCGCCATAGCGGCCCCATTCGATCGCGGTGCGCAGCACGCGCTCGGCCACCGGCGCGTCGAGGCTCTCGCGCAGCAAGGCGAGGAACGGCTCTTCCGGTAGTTCGCCGGAAGGTGCCTGTTCCAGGCTGTGCCGGATGTGCGCAGCCAGCGGCACCCGGGCCAGCAGTTGTTGTCCGAACAGTTGCTGCCGCAGCGTGTGCGTGCCCGCGACATAGCTTCTTCCGAGTTCGGTCAGGTGCAGGTCGGCGTCGGCCAGTTGCGCGAAGCCGAGGCACGCCAGCGCCTGCGCGAGCGGCAACAGCTCGTGGTCGGTGAGCTCGGCATCCTCGGCCAAGCGAGGCAGGTCGGCACTGCCGTCGCGGCCGTCGTCGATGAGCATCTCGAGCAGGGCTTCCATGCGCGCAACATCGGCATCGGGCAAGCGGTCGCCGAGGTGCATGGTCACCGGCTCGTCGCGCGTGCGCCCGACCGCCGGAGCGCTTTCGGTCATGAGCGAATAGACCTCGTCGATCAAGGCGCGCACCTCGAGGCTGTCGACGTTGCGGGGCCGCGGCAGGTGGATCGGCAACTCGGCGCGCACGCGGCCGGGGTCGGTCGCGAAGATCAGCACGCGGTCGGCCATGAGCACGGCTTCCTCGATGTTGTGAGACACGATCAGCATCGCCTTGGTCGGCATCGAGCCGCTGCCCCAAAGTTGCAGGATGTCGTCGCGCAGGCGTTCGCCTGTGAGCACGTCGAGGGCGGAGAAGGCCTCGTCCATCAGCAGCACCTCGGGCTCCACGACGAGGGCGCGTGCAATGCCGACGCGCTGGCGCATGCCGCCTGACAGCTCGCGCGGCAGCGCGCCTTCGAAGCCGGCCAGGCCTATGAGTTCGATGGCCGCTTCCGCGCGCCGCGCGCGTTCGGCCGGGGTCACGCCGCGCGCTTCCAGGCCCAGCTCGACGTTCTGCTGCACGGTCAGCCACGGGAACAGCGCGAACGACTGGAACACCATCGCAATGCCGCGCGCCGGCCCGTAGAGTGGTTGCCCGCGATAGCGCACCGTCCCGCCATCCACGCCGATCAGCCCGGCCAGGATGCGCAGCAGCGTCGACTTGCCCGAGCCCGACTGGCCCAGCAACGCCACGATCTCGCCCTCGGCCAGGCGCAGGTCGACGCCCTCGAGCACGGAGCGCGTGGCGCCGTCCGAACCGCGGAAGGACTTGCCCACGCCCTTCAATTCAACAATCGCTTCGGCCATGCATGGCTCCTCAAAAATGCATCCGGTTCTCGGCCAGGTCGTAGAGCCGGCGCCAGACGAAGTGGTTCATGCCCATGACGAACACGCACATCACGCCGATGCCCAGCGCGATGCGCGGGAAGTCGCCGATGGCCGTCATCTCGGCGATATAGCTGCCGAGCCCCGCCGCCTTCAGCGTGGTGTCGCCCCAGGTCACGTACTCGGCCACGATGCTCGCGTTCCACGAGCCGCCGCTGGCCGTGATCGCGCCCGTCACGAAGCTCGGGAACACCGCCGGCAGCAGGTAGCGCCGCCACATCAGCCAGCCCTTGAGGCCGAGGTTCTGCGCCGCATAGCGCAACTCGGTCGGCACGCTCGACGCACCGGCGATCACGTTGAACAGCAGGTACCACTGCGTGCCCAGCACCATCAGCGGCGCCAGCCAGATGTTCGGGTTCAGGTGCCAGCGCACGATGAACAAGACAGCCACGGGAAACATCAGGTTCGCCGGAAACGCGGCCATGAACTGCGCCACGCCCTGCAACCGCCCGGCCCAGCGCGGGTTCATGCCGATCCACACGCCGATCGGCACCCACACCAACGCGGCGAGCGCGATCAGCACCAGCACCCGCAGCATCGTGTAGAGGCCCAGCAGGAAGACGTGCCCTACCTCGCGCCAGCCCACTTCCGTGTGGATGAAGCGCGTGAGCCACAGTACCGCGACCAGCACCGCAGCCGCGACGATGGCATCCCAGATGCGCACGGCGGTGGGGTTGGCAGGCTGGGGCCGGGCCTTGATCGAGGTGCCGTCGTGGTCGCGGCGGAACAACGCGACCGAGCGATCGAGCAGGCCGGTGATGCGATGCACCGCATGCTTGATGCGGTCGGTGCGGCGCAGCCAGGTCAGTAGCCAGGAGTTCGGCGAATCCTCGCTGCTGCCTTCCTCGAACTTGAACTTGTCGGCCCAGGCGATCAGCGGGCGGAAGAACAACTGGTCATACAGCGTGATGCCGATCAGCATGCCGGCGATGGCCCAGCCGATCGCGCCCAGGTCGCGGGCCTCGATCGCCATCGCGATGTAGGAGCCCACGCCCGGCAGCTTGATGTTCTGGTTCGACACCGAGATGGCCTCCGACGCCACCACAAAGAACCAGCCGCCCGACATCGACATCATCATGTTCCAGAGCAGCCCCGGCATCGCAAAGGGCAGTTCCAGCCGCCAGAAGCGCTGCCAGCCGGAGAGCTGGAACACCTGTGCCGCCTCGCGCAGCTCGGCCGGCACCGTGCGCAGCGACTGGTACAGGCTGAACGCCATGTTCCAGGCCTGCGAGGTGAAGATGGCGAAGATGGCTGCGCATTCCACGCCGAGCAGGTTGCCGGGGAAGAGGGCGATGAAGCCCGTCACCGTGATCGACAGGAACCCCAGGATCGGGATCGACTGCAGGATGTCGAGCAGCGGCACCAGCACCTTCTCGGCCGAGCGGTACTTGGTGGCCACCACCGCGAAGAGGCAACTGAACACCAGCGACGCGCCCAGCGCCAGGAACATCCGCAGCGTGGTCCGCAACAGGTAGTACGGCAGCATCCAGGGGTCGAGGCTGATCGGCAGCGTCTCGCCCAGTTCGTAGGGCCGTGCCATCTGCGAGCCGCCCCAGGCCAGCGCGAACAGCAGCGCCAGTACCAGCGGCAGCAGGGCCCAGTCCCAGCGGTTGCCGCCGGATGCGACCACCTGGCGGGGAAAGAATCGTTTGTCGAACATCGGTGCGAATCCGGAGAAAACTGACGGACCCGGTCCGCGAACCGCGCCGATTGTGCCGACGCCTTCCACCGCGAACCTGACTTCTTATGCGCTGGAGGCCATATTCTTACAAGCAGATATTCGTTTGTTATCTGTAGAAGGCCCCGGACAATCGGCGGCTCGCCCTCCAACCACGCCCCATGACCGCCTCATCCACCGGCATTTTCCCTGCCGAATCCCTGCCTGCTGCGCCGTGACGACGAGACTCATCATCGTCCCCGGCTGGCGCGACTCCGGTCCTGGCCACTGGCAGAGCCTGTGGGCCGAGCAATTGCAGGGCGCCGAGCGCGTCAGCCAGGACGACTGGGTCGCCCCGACCCGTGCCGCCTGGGTCGGCAATCTGGAAAAGCTCATCCTCTCGCGGCCCGAGCCCGTCGTGATCGCCGCGCACAGCCTCGGCTGCATCGCCGTGTCTCACCTGGGCCACGAAGCCGCCGAGCGCATCGCAGGCGCCTTGCTGGTGGCGCCCGCGGACCCGGAACGCCGCTCCGTCCTGCACGACTTCGCCCCGGTGCCGTACGCGCTGCTGCCGTATCGCAGCATCGTCGTGGCCAGCAGCAACGACCCCTTCTGCCCGGTACGCCTGGCCGGCGCCTATGCCCGTTCCTGGGGCAGCGAATTCGTCCGCATGCAGAATGCGGGCCACATCAACATCGACTCCGGACATGGCGACTGGCCCCTCGGCCTCGCCTTGCTGCAGTCGCTGACCGACACGCCGGGACAACGTCCGGCGCTGCGGGACTCCATTGCAACCTCGACCTCTCCATGACCTCTCCGATCAAGTCCTCCAAGTTCCTGCTGGCCAGCCTCGCGCTGTTCGCCAGCGTCGCCAGCCATGCACAGAGCAACACGCTGCTCAATGCGTCGTATGACGTGGCCCGCGAGTTCTACAAGGACTACAACACCGCCTTCGTCGCCCACTACAAGAAGACCACCGGCAAGGACGTGAAGATCGACCAGTCGCATGGCGGCTCCAGCGCCCAGGCCCGCGCCGTGGCCGACGGCCTCGATGCCGACGTGGTCACCATGAACACCTCGACCGACGTCGAATTCCTCGCCGAGAAGGGCGTGGTCGCCAAGGACTGGGCCAGGAAGTTCCCCGACAACGCATCACCCACCACCTCGACGATGCTGATGCTCGTGCGCAACGGCAACCCCAAGGGCATCAAGGACTGGGACGATTTGATCAAGCCCGGCGTGCAGGTCGTGATCGTCAACCCCAAGACCGGCGGCAACGGCCGCTACGCCTACCTGGCCGCCTGGGGCTACGTGAAGAAGAAGGGCGGCACCGACGCGCAGGCCGCGGAATTCGTGAGCAAGCTGTTCAAGAACGTGCCGATTCTGGCGCGCGGCGGCCGCGATGCCACCACGGCCTTCCTGCAACGCAACATCGGCGACGCGCTGATCACCTTCGAATCCGAAGTGGTGTCCATCGATCGCGAGTTTGGCGCCGGCAAGGCCGACGCGGTGTACCCGTCGATCAGCATCGTGGCCGAGAACCCGGTCGCCGTCGTCGAGCGCACGACCGCCAAGAAGGGCACCGGCGAACTCGCCAAGGCCTACCTCGACTACCTCTATTCCGATGAAGCGCAGGAGATCGCGGCCAAGCATGCGCTGCGCCCGCGCTCGCAAGCCGTGCTCAAGAAGTACGCTTCGACCTTCAAGCCGGTGCAGTTGTTCACCGTGCAGGAACTCTTCGGCAGCCTGGGTGAAGCGCAGAAGGTGCACTTCAATGACGGCGGTCAGTTCGACAAGCTCTACGTTCCCGGCGCAAAGTAAGACATGAGCGGTGGTGTGTCCACGGCGCTGCCGTCCGCGGTAGCGCCGCTTTCGCTTGCCGGCGCCCCACGGGCGTCGCGCCGCGTCCTGCCTGGCTTCAACCTGACGCTCGGCTACACGATCCTGTACCTCAGCCTGATCGTGCTGCTGCCGCTGTCGGCGCTGGTGTTCAAGACTTTCACCTTGACCTGGGACCAGTTCTGGGCGGCGGTGAGCGCGCCGCGCGTGGTGCATTCGTACAAGCTGACCTTCGGCGCGTCCCTCATCGCGGCGCTGGTCAACCTCGTGTTCGGGCTGCTCGTGGCGTGGGTGTTGGTGCGCTACAAGTTCCCGGGCAAGCGCATCGTCGATGCGCTGGTAGACCTGCCTTTCGCGTTGCCGACTGCGGTGGCCGGCATTTCGCTGACCGCGCTGCTCGCGGGCAATGGCTGGGTGGGCCAGTTCCTGGAGCCGCATGGCATCAAGCTGGCCTTCACGCCGGCAGGCATCGTGATCGCTTTGATCTTCATCGGGCTGCCGTTCGTGGTGCGCACGGTGCAACCGGTGCTGGAAGACACGGAGAAGGAACTCGAGGAGGCCGCGACCTCGCTCGGGGCGACACGCTTCCAGACCTTCACCAGGGTGATCCTGCCATCCATCACCCCGGCGCTGCTGACTGGCTTCGCGATGGCCTTCGCCCGCGCGATCGGTGAATACGGCTCGGTCATCTTCATCGCGGGCAACATGCCGATGGTTTCCGAGATCACGCCGCTGATCATCATCGGCAAGCTGGAGCAATACGACTACGCGGGCGCCACCGCGGTGGCGCTGGTGATGTTGGTGTTCTCCTTTGTGCTGCTGCTCGTGATCAACGGGCTGCAGGCGTGGCAGCGTCGGCGGTCGACTGGGGCGATGGCATGAGCGCCGCACGGCCGCCCGAAGGCACTCGCACCGCAGCGCGCAGCGCGGAGGTTTTCGAATGAGCGCGCCGGCCAAAGTCATTCGCCGGGCCAATGCGGGGACCACCGAATCGGCCTGGGTGCGTTGGACGCTGATCACCATCGCGCTGGCCTTCATGCTGCTGTTCCTCGTGCTGCCGCTGGCGGCCGTGGCGGCGGAAGCACTGCGCAAGGGCCTGGGCGCCTACCTCGAGGCGCTGCAAGAGCCCGATGCCTGGAGTGCCATCGAACTGACGCTGATCACCGCGGCCATCGCCGTGCCGCTGAACCTGGTGTTCGGCGTGGCAGCGGCCTGGGCCATTGCCAAGTACGAGTTCAAGGGCAAGGCCTTCCTGACGACCTTGGTGGACTTGCCTTTTGCCGTCTCGCCGGTCGTCGCGGGCCTGATCTACGTGCTGGTGTTCGGCGCGCAGGGTTGGCTCGGGCCGTGGCTGTCGGACCACAACGTCAAGATCATCTTCGCCGTGCCGGGCATCGTGCTGGCCACCGTGTTCGTGACCTTCCCATTCATCGCGCGGGAGCTGATTCCGCTGATGCAGGCGCAGGGCAGCGACGAGGAGCAGGCCGCGATCGTGCTCGGCGCGACCGGCTGGCAGACCTTCTGGCGCGTGACACTGCCGAACATCAAGTGGGGCCTGCTGTACGGCGTCATCCTCTGCAATGCGCGGGCGATGGGCGAGTTCGGCGCGGTGTCCGTGGTGTCGGGGCATATCCGCGGGCAGACCAACACCATCCCGCTGCATGTCGAGGTGCTCTACAACGAATACCAGTCGGTGGCTGCATTCGCCTGCGCCTCGTTGCTGGCGATCCTGGCGTTGGTGACGCTGGTCATCAAGTCGGTGATCGAGTGGCGGCATGAGCGGGAGATGAAGGCGATCGCGGAGTTGCCGCCAGAGCGGCCTACTGCTGCGTAACAGCCCTCACCCCAACCTTCTCCCCGAGGGGAGAGGGAGGAAGACCAGAGAGAAACATCATGAGCATTGAGATTCGCAACGTCAGCAAGCGGTTTGGCGATTTCCAGGCGCTGAAGGGCGTCAACCTCGACATCGAGTCGGGCGAACTGGTCGCGCTGCTGGGCCCGTCGGGCTGCGGCAAGACGACGTTGCTGCGCATCATCGCGGGGCTGGAGACGGCCGACAACGGCAACATCCTGTTCTCTGGGGAAGACACCACGGACGTGCACGTGCGCGAGCGCAACGTGGGCTTCGTGTTCCAGCATTACGCACTGTTCCGCCACATGACGGTGTTCGAGAACGTGGCTTTCGGCTTGCGCGTGAAGCCACGCAGCCAGCGCCCCGGCGAGGCCGCGATCAAGAAGAAGGTCATGGACCTGCTGAAGCTGGTGCAGCTCGACTGGCTGGCCGATCGCTATCCATCGCAGCTCTCCGGCGGCCAGCGCCAGCGCATCGCACTGGCGCGCGCATTGGCCGTGGAGCCGAAGGTACTGTTGCTCGACGAGCCCTTCGGCGCGCTGGATGCGAAGGTGCGCAAGGAACTGCGCCGCTGGCTGCGCCGCCTGCATGACGAACTACACGTCACCTCGATCTTCGTCACGCACGACCAGGAGGAGGCGCTCGAAGTGGCTGACCGCGTGGTCGTCATCAACAAGGGGCAGATCGAGCAGGTCGGCTCGCCGCAGCAGGTCTGGGACCATCCGGCCAGCCCCTTCGTCTACGGCTTCCTCGGCGACGTGAACCTGTTCCACGGCCGCGCGCACGAGGGCGAGGTGCAGGTCGAAGGCATCCGCCTGCAGGCACCGGAGCACAGCGCCGTGCAGGACAGCAAGGCGCTCGCCTATGTGCGGCCGCACGACCTCGACATCTCGCGCTACACGCCGGGCGCGGGCGGCATCGTGGCCACGCTGACGCGCGCCATCGTGGTCGGCCCGATCGCGCGGCTGGAACTTGAGCCCACCGAATCGAATCCAGATAATCCGGGCACCGGAACCATCATCGAGGCGCAACTCCCTGCGCAACAGTTCCGGGACCTGGGCTTGAAGGAGGGCGACACCGTGGTCGCCCAGCCGCGCAAGGCCAGGGTGTTCGTAGAAGACTGGGTATCTCCTTGATCGATTGGTTTTTTGGCGCACCGCGCCGCGCTTATGCGCTCATCTGCATCGCCTGCATCGGCATGCTGGCCTTCGGCATGTACCTTCAGCACATCGTCGGCCTCGAGCCTTGCCCGATGTGCGTGGTGCAGCGCTACGCTTTGATCGGGGTCGGGGTATTCGCCGCGATCGCGGCGCTGAGCCATCGCAAGGGCCTGCAGTTGCCTTTCGCGCTGCTGGCATTGCTGTCGGCCATCGGTGGGGGCTTCACGGCTGCACGCCAGACCTGGCTGCAATGGCATCCGCCGGAATACGTGAGCTGCGGCCGGGACATCTACGGAATGATCGAGAGCTTCCCGCTGCAACGCGCATTGCCCATGATCTTCAAGGGCAGCGGCGATTGCTCGAAGGTGGACTGGACCTTCCTCGGCCTGTCGATTGCCAACTGGTCCTTCATTTCGTTCGTGGTGTTCGGCTTGCTGCTGATCGTGTTGATTGCGCGCAGCTTTCGCCGCAGCCACTCGGCTTTCGCCACTGCCTGAACTTTTCCAGAGGCACACCAGCGGCGGCACTTCGGCCAGCCGCTGATGTCGCCCCCGGCAGGAGCCCGCGTGCCTACAACGGCAGCGTGTCGAATGCCGCGTAGGCCGTCGCCAGCCAGGTCTTCACGCGCTGGCGTTCGAGCAGGCCCAGCGCGGCCGGGCCCGTCTTGTCGTTCACGGCCTTCCAGAAGCTGGTGTTCTGCGCGTCGATCTTGCGCATGCTGGTCTCGTGCAGGCGAGGCATCGCAATGACCTGCGCGCCGGCGGCGGTCGCCTTGGACAGCGATTGCGAGCCGAGCAGCATGCCGAAGTCGCTGCCGCGGCCGTAGTTCTGCACCACGATGTAGTTCGGCCGCGTGCCGAAGGTGTCGATCAGCGTGCCGAGCAGGTCGGTCGAGTCGCGGCCATCGTCCAGCACATGCCAGAAGTTGACGGCCACGCCGAGTTCCTTGAAGACGTCGAAGAGGTCCGATTCCTTGATCCAGCTCGACAGCGGCGCCAGCGTCTGCGCGGCCAGGTCGACGATCACGCTCTGGTTTGGATTGGCTTCGAAGCCATTCACGATGGTGTCGAGCCCTTCGAAGCTGTCGACCACCACCGGCGAGGCAAAGCCCTCGTAGAAGCGCGTGAAGGAGCCGTGCGAGCGGTCGGTGTCGAAACCCACGAAAGGCCGGCTGCGATCGATGAAGTACTGCGCAAGCACCCGCGCCGTGACCGACTTGCCGACGCCGCCTTTTTCGCCGCCTATGAAATTGATGGAACTCATGTGCTGGTGCCCAGGAAGATTGGTGTTTGTGGAGGGGGAGGAAAGTCGCGGGGCATTCTAGGAGCCGGCCCGCGCACGGCGCTGTAAAAAACCGTGCCGGCATGCATCGATCGTGCCGGGCGGCGTTCCTCAGGGTTTGACCATCGCCAGAAATGGCGTGAGGCTGCCGAGCACGAAGTTCTGCCCGAAATCCAGCGCGGCCCGGCGGTACTTCTCGTCGGCCTGCGCGGCCATGAGGTCGAGCCGCGCCACCACTTTCGACAACTCGCGATCCGGCAGCAGGTTGCGGCCGCGGTCACTGATCTCGGTGGCCAGCAGCAGCGGCTGGCCGTCCGGGCCGGTCTTCGTCGTGATGAGCCACAGGGAGATCTCGACGTTGCGGGCCGCGCGATAGCTGTTCTCCGCATTGACGCCGTCGATCATGGTCTGGTCCCAGGTGTTGCCATTGGCTTCCTTGAGCATGCTGGCCCAGCCGACTGCCAGCGCCGCCACGCGATCGCCCTGGTAGCCCTGCGGGGCGGTCTCGAAGGCCATGCGGATTGCGTCGATGCCCAGCGTGCCACGCAACTCGGGCAGCGGCGTTCCCTTCAGGATGGTGTCCCAGGTGCGCTGGATCGCATCCTCCGGGCTCCTGGCCCACTTGCGCCACTCGCGCGGATTGCGGCGGTAGAGCGACAACTGCACACGGCGGATCGACTGCAGGTTGTCGCGAAATGCAAGGTTGGCGATGCGATTTGCGCCGGACTGGATCAACTCGCTGTTGCCGTACGGTTCGGCCCGTTCGGTGGAATTGATCATGCTGTTGCAGCCGGCCAGGCCGAAGGACGCGGCCGCGAGGCCCCACAGTGCGGCCCGGCGATGGAAAGGGGCTGATCCGACAGGCCGGCAAGGCATATCAGTTCTCATGCTCGCGGTGCGAAGGGCCATACGAGCGGGGTCTGTTCGTGGGCACCCGCGGAGCCGGCTTTGCCGGGCCGCTGGGTGCGCCCCTTCGAGGGCGCGCGCCGCAGGCGCTTGGGGGTGTTATCCATTTCTGCACGTTATCATCGTCGCCTTGCAAGGCAGCCGCTCAAGCTGTGCATTTTTCCTTACAAATCAACGTCTTGGCCGACTCGTCGTGCGCCTCAACTCCATCAAACTCTCCGGCTTCAAGTCGTTTGCCGAACCCACCAACTTCATGCTGCCCGGCCAACTGGTCGGCGTAGTGGGTCCCAATGGCTGCGGCAAGTCGAACATCATGGACGCGGTGCGCTGGGTGCTTGGCGAATCGCGCGCCTCCGAATTGCGCGGCGAATCGATGCAGGACGTGATCTTCAACGGCACGACCACCCGCAAGCAGGCCAGCCGCTCAAGCGTCGAACTGGTGTTCGACAACGCCGACCATCGCGCCGGCGGCCAATGGGCCCAATTCACTGAAATCGCGGTCAAGCGCGTGCTGACGCGCGACGGCACCTCCAGCTACTACATCAACAACCAGCCGGTGCGTCGCCGCGACGTGCAGGACGTGTTCCTCGGCACCGGCCTCGGCCCGCGCGCTTACGCGATCATCGGGCAGGGCACGATCAGCCGGATCATCGAATCGAAGCCAGAGGAACTGCGCCTCTTTCTCGAAGAAGCAGCCGGCGTCTCCAAGTACAAGGAGCGCCGCCGCGAGACCGAGAACCGCCTGGGTGACACGCGCGAGAACCTCACGCGCGTGGAAGACATCCTGCGCGAACTCAACGCCAACCTGGAACGCCTGGAGAAGCAGGCCGAGGTGGCCGCGCGCTACAACACGCTGAACGGCGACGTCACGCGCAAGCAGCACCAGTTGTGGCTGCTCAAGCGGACCGAAAGCGAGGCCGACCAGGCCAAGGTCAAGGCCGAGGCCGAACGGGCGATCAACGACCTCGAAAGCCGCACCGCCGACCTGCGCCATGTCGAGGCGGAACTGGAGACCGTGCGGCAGGCCCACTACGCGGCCGGCGACCACGTCAACCAGGCCCAGGGCAAGCTCTACGAAGCCAGCGCCGAAGTCGGCCGGCTCGAAGGCGAGATCCGCTTCGTCGTCGAGGGCCGTGCCCGCGTCGAGCAGCGCCTGCTGCAGTTGCGCGAGCAGATCGGCCAATGGGGCACGCGCCGTGAAGACGCCGCGGCCGAGATCGAGACCCTGGCCGGCCAGGGCGTCGATGCCGAGGAGCAGGCCATCCTGCTGGCTGCGCAACTCGAGGAACACGATGCGCGCCTGCCCGAACTCGAAGAGGCCCAGCAGCGCGCACAGGACGAGGCCAATGCCCAGCGCGGCAGCGTGGTCCAGGTCCAGCAGCAGATCCAGGTTCTCGCCGCCGACCAGCGCAACATCGACGAACAGACGCGCCAATTGCAGCAACGCAGCGAGCGCCTGCGCAACGACCAACGCTCACTCGACGCGCCCGACGAAGCCAGGCTTGCCGACCTCCAGGAGCAACTGGAAGCAGCCCAGGAGGCGGCGAGCGAAGCCGAGGCCCGGCTGCATGACTTGCAGGAGCAGGTTCCGCAACTCGACGACGACCGCCGCACGCGCCAGCAGGCCGTCAACACCGAGGGCGGCCGGCTCACCGAGTTCTCGGCCCGCCTCGAAGCGCTCAAGGCATTGCAGGAAAAGGTCAAGACCGACGGCAAGCTCGCACCTTGGCTCGCGAAGCATGGCCTCGATGGCCTGCAGGGCCTGTGGAGTCGCATCCACATCGAGCAGGGTTGGGAGAACGCGCTTGAATCGGCGCTGCGCGAACGCATGGGCGCGCTCGAAGTCAGCCGCCTGGACATGGTCCGCGCCTTTGGCAACGATGCGCCTCCGGCCAAGCTGGCCTTCTACAGCCCGCCCAGCGCGGGCGTCGCACCAGACGCATCAGAACTGCCGCGCCTGTCCGACCTGCTGCGCTTGAACGATGCCGGCCTGCAGGCCCTGCTGGTCGACTGGCTGCACGGCTGCTTCACCGCGGGGAACCTCGACGACGCGCTGGCGCAGCGCAATCGCCTCAAGTCCGGCGAAGTGATCTACGTGAAGAGTGGCCATGCGGTGTCCGCGCACGGCGTGAGCTTCTACGCGCAGGATTCGGAGCAGGCCGGCCTGTTGGCGCGCCAGCAGGAAATGGAGAACCTGGAGCGCCAGATCCGCGCGCAGGCCCTGATCAGCGACGAAGCCCGTACCGCCCTGGTGCGCGCCGAGGCCGCTTACGGCGATGCCGCATCGCGCCTGGTCACGGCGCGACGCGAATCCGCCGAAACCCGGTCGCGTGCGCATGAACTGCAGGTCGAGAACTTGCGCCTGACCCAACTGGCGGAACAGGCGCGCGCCCGCAGCCAGCAACTCGCCAGCGACCTCGGCGAAGTCGATGCGCAACTGGAAGAGTTGCAGGAACGCCGCATCGCCGCCGAAGCGCGCTTCGAGGAACTGGACTTGCAACTGGCGGACAGCCAGGAGCGCCACGCGCAACTCGATGAGCGCGTGATCGAAGCCGCGCGCCGGCTTTCCGCGAGCCGCGAGCAGCACCGCAGCCTGGAGCGGCAGGCTCAGGAAGCGACGTTCTCGCAGCGCACGCTGGAAGCGCGTCGCGGCGAGCTGAGCCGCGCGATCGAAACCGCCACTCAGCAATCGGTGGCGCTGGCCGAAGAGCAGGAGCGCGCACAGGGCGAGCTGACCCGGCTGTCCGACGCCGCGGCGCAAGCCGGCCTGCAGGATGCCCTGGCCCTCAAGCTCGAACGCGAAGCCTCGCTGGGCGCCATGCGCAGCCAGTACGACGACCTCACCATCAAGCTGCGCGCCAGCGACGAACGCCGCCTGCGGCTCGAACGCGAGCTGGAGCCCCTGCGCAGCCGCATCACCGAATTCCAGTTGAAGGAACAGGCCGCGCGCCTCGGCTTCGAGCAATACGCGCAGCTGCTGATCGACGCACAGGCCGACATCGAGGCCGTCGCGTTGTCGATCGAGACCGACAAGGTGCGCCTCACCGGGCTGCAAGGTGAAATCGACCGGCTTCATCGCGAAGTGGCGGCGCTCGGCGCGGTGAACCTCGCGGCGCTCGATGAACTTGCCATCGCCAGCGAACGCAAGACCTTCCTCGACGCCCAGTCGGCCGACCTCAACGAAGCCATCGGCACGCTGGAGGACGCCATCCGCAAGATCGACGGCGAGACGCGCGAACTGCTCGGCGGCACCTTCAAGATCGTCAACGAGCACTTCAGCCGCATGTTCCCCGAGCTGTTCGGCGGCGGCACGGCCCGGCTCATGATGACCGGCGATGAGATCCTCGATTCCGGCGTGCAGGTGATGGCCCAGCCGCCCGGCAAGAAGAACCAGACCATCCACCTGCTCTCGGGCGGCGAGAAAGCGCTCACCGCCATCGCGCTGGTGTTCGCCATCTTCCAGCTCAACCCCGCACCTTTCTGCCTGCTCGACGAAGTGGATGCGCCGCTCGACGACGCGAACACCGAGCGCTATGCCAAACTCGTCACTGCCATGAGCCGCGAAACCCAATTCCTCTTCATCAGCCACAACAAGATCGCCATGGAAATGGCCGAACAACTCATCGGCGTCACGATGCAGGAGCAAGGCGTCTCGCGCATCGTCGCCGTCGATATGGAGGCCGCGAAGTCGATGGCTGAAATGGCATGAGCAATTTGACGGTTGCCCTTGCCATCCTGGGCGGCCTCGTGCTCGCCGCGGTGGTTGGCTACAACGCCTGGATGTCGCGCCGCAACGCGCCGAAGCAGCCCGACGCCTCGACGCAGCCAGCGCCATTGGAAGGTGTGCCGGGGTCGAACTTCGGCACCGAGCCGGTGCTGCACCTCGACCCGCACCACGCGCCCGGCGGCGATCGCCATGAGCCCTTGTTCGACCCGGACCTGCCGCCACCGAGCGGCCTGACTGCCTCCACCGCCGACAAGCGCGGCGGCCTCGACCCCCTGATCGACGTGATCGCGCCGGTGTCGCTCGACGGCCTGGCCTCCGGCGATGCGGCCTTGGCCGCCATGCCGGCCACGCGACGCGCCGGCAGCAAGCCGGTGGCCGTCGAAGGACTCAACGAACACACGGCCAACTGGGAGCAGCCTGTTCCTGGCCAGCGCTACGGCGCTTTCCAGGTCGGCGTGCAACTGGCCAACCGCACCGGCGCGCTCAACGAGATCGAATACTCCGAATTCGTCGTCAAGGCGCAAGCCTTCGCCGACATGGTCAGCGGCGCGCCCGAGTTCCCCGAGATGCTCGACGAGGTGGCGCGCGCCCGCGAACTCGACCAGTTCGCCAGCGCGCACGATGCGCAGCTCGGCTTCGTGCTGCGCGCCCTGCATGCCGCGTGGAGCCCGGGCTACGTGCAGCAGAGCGCGGCGCGGCACGGTTTTGTCGCCGGGATGATTCCGGGCCGCATGGTCCTGCCCACCAGCGAACCTGGCTTGCCGCCGATCCTCGGCCTCTCGTTCGACACCCAGGCCGCGCTCGCTGACGATCCGGCGCAGTCCGCCATCCGCGAACTCACCTTGAGCCTCGACGTGCCGCAAGTCGACCGCAGCGAACGGCCTTTCGAGCGCATGCGCGAGGTGGCTGCGGCGCTGGCACGCGAGATGGACGGCGTGGTGACGGACGGCGACGGCCAGTTGCTGCGAGACGAGATCATGGACGTGATCGGCACTGACCTCGAGCAGCTCTACGACACGCTCGATTCGCGCGAGCTTTCCGCCGGTTCGGGCCTGGCGCGGCGGCTGTTCAGCTAGGGCCAGCGCGTACGGGTTGCAGCCGGCTTCGACGTTGTCGTGGCGCTGCACCGCAGCCACGATCTGGATCCCCGACAATCTTGCAGACGATTCCGACATGACCCCACCCAACAAGCAGTCGGCAACCGACGAGGCCGCGAGCCTGCGATCGAAGCTGCGCCACCACGCGCACCTCTACTACGTGCTCGACGCGCCCGAGCTTCCGGACGCGGAGTACGACAAGCTGTTCCAGCGCCTGCAAGCCATCGAGGCCGAGCACCCTGAACTGCGGACGCCCGATTCACCGACCTTGCGCGTCGGCGGCAAGGTGCTCGATGGCTTCATCAAGGTGCGCCACAAGGTGCCGATGCTGTCGATCCGCACGGAGACCGACATCACCGCCGGCGGCGCCAGCGCCTTCGACGCGCGCGTGCGTCGTGAACTGGGGCTCGCGGAGGACGCGCCACCCATCGAATACATCTGCGAGCTCAAGTTCGACGGCCTTGCGATGAACCTGCGCTATGAAGACGGCGTGCTGGTGCAGGCCGCCACGCGTGGCGACGGCGAGGTGGGCGAGGACGTCACGCAGAACATTCGCACCATCCAGCAGATACCGCTGCGCCTGCAGGGCGATGCGCCTCCCGTGGTGGAAGTGCGCGGCGAGGTCTACATGCGCCGCGACCAGTTCGAGGCGCTGAACGAGCGCCAGCGCGAGAAGATCGCTGCCGGGCAGAAGAACGAGAAGGTGTTCGTCAATCCGCGCAATGCAGCGGCCGGCGCCGTGCGTCAGCTCGATCCGGCGATTGCGGCGGCGCGCCCGTTGAGCTTCTTCGCCTATGGGCTCGGCGAAGTCACGCCAGCCGAACAAGGCGGCCCGGATTGCGCGACCCAGTTCGATTGGCTGCAGCAGTTCGCGGCCTGGGGATTCCCGGTCGCGACACAGACGCAACGCGCGCTCGGCGCCGCGGCATTGGTGGCGTTCCACGAGGCAATGGGCCGTGCGCGCGATGGCTTGCCGTATGACATCGACGGCGTGGTCTACAAGGTCGACAGCCTGGCGCTGCAGCGGCAACTCGGCTTCGTCTCTCGCGAGCCGCGCTGGGCGGTGGCCCACAAGTACCCGGCGCAGGAGCAACTCACCGAAGTGCTGGCCATCGACATCCAGGTCGGCCGCACCGGCAAGCTCACGCCGGTGGCCAAGCTGGCGCCGGTGTTCGTCGGCGGCGTGACTGTCACCAATGCCACGCTCCACAATGAGGACGAGGCGCGCCGCAAGGACGTGCGCGTGGGCGACACGGTCATCGTGCGGCGCGCCGGCGACGTGATTCCCGAAGTGGTCGGCGTGGTGGCGGAGAGCATCGCGAAGCCGGGCGACCAGCGCGGCGCCATCTTCACGATGCCGCACAAGTGCCCGGTCTGCGGCTCGGATGCGGTGCGCGAGGAGGGCGAGGCCGACTACCGTTGCACCGGTGGATTGTTCTGCGGCGCCCAGCGCAAGGAGGCGATCCTGCATTTCGCGGCGCGCCGCGCGGTGGAAGTCGAGGGGCTCGGCGACAAGCTGGTCGAACAACTGGTCGACGCCAACCTGATCCGCACCTTGCCGGACCTCTACAAGCTCGGTTTCACCACGCTGGTCGGGCTCGACCGCATGGCCGAGAAGTCGGCGAAGAACATTGTCGAGGCGCTGGAGAAGTCGAAGACGACGACCTTGAACCGCTTCTTGTTCGGCCTCGGCATCCGCCATGTCGGCGAGAGCACGGCCAAGGACCTGGCCAAGCATTTCGGCAAGCTCGACGCGATCATGGACGCGACCGAGGAACAACTGCTCGAGGTCAACGACGTCGGCCCGGTGGTTGCGCAAAGCCTGCGCACCTTTTTCGACCAGGCCCACAACCGCGAAGTGGTCGAACAATTGCGTGCCTGCGGCCTGCAGTGGGAAGAGGGCGAGCCCGCGGCGCGCGCGCCCAAACCGCTCGCGGGCACGACCTTCGTTATCACCGGCACTCTTCCTACGCTCGGCCGTGACGAAGCCAAGGACAAGTTGGAAGCAGCCGGTGCCAAGGTTTCGGGCTCCGTCAGCAAGAAGACGACGTATGTCGTGGCAGGCGCCGAAGCAGGCAGCAAGCTCGACAAGGCGCGTGAACTCGGTGTCGAAGTGATCGACGAAGCACGAATGCTCGAAATGTTGGCAAAGCCGGATTGAGGTTTACCCCGGGTTTACCTCGCGCCACCCTGGTGCGGTCAACAGTGACGGCGCCGGGCCGTTGAACAGGTTGACCAGGAGGCATTTGCCATGAACAGAATTCGATTCCTTGCATTGTTGGCCGCGGTGGGTGCAGCGGCTGCGCTGACCGGGTGCGTGGCGCCGGGCTACTACTACGGCGACCAGGGCTACGGACAGCCTTACTACGGAGAACCCGGCCCGGTGGTCGTCGCGCCGCCGGTGACGGTTGGCGTCGGCGTTGGCGGTTATTGGGGCGGCGGTGGCGGTTACTACGACCGTGGCTATTACGGCCGTCCTGCCTACCGGCCCGGGTACGCGCCGGGCCCTGCGCCACATCCGGGATATGGCCCGGGGAATGCACCGCGTCCCGGCTATGGCCAAGGTTATGCGCGGCAGGGCCCCGGTCCTGCCCAGGGTGGCCCTCGCCAGGCCCCGCCAAGGCAGCCAGGTTGGCAGACTGGCGGGGAGCGGGTGATCCAGGGACCGGTGGGTGCTGAGCATCCCTCGGGTCCGTGATTTGCGGAACGTCCCTCGCGATAATCGACAGATGACTATTCGCGAGATTCTGAAAATGGGCGATCCGCGCCTGCTGCGCATCGCCCAGCCCGTCCCCGCATTCGACACCGACGAACTCCACATGCTGGTGCGCGACATGTTCGAGACCATGCATTCGGTGAACGGCGCCGGCCTGGCAGCACCGCAGATCGGCGTCGACCAGCAACTCGTGATCTTCGGCACCGACGCCGTCAATCCCCGTTATCCGGATGCACCGCTGGTGCCGCGCACGGTGCTGCTCAACCCCGTCATCACGCCGATCGGCGACGAAGAGGAGGAGGGCTGGGAGGGATGCCTTTCAGTGCCGGGCCTGCGCGGTGTGGTGCCGCGATTCGCGAACATCCGCTACACCGGCTTCGATCCGTACGGCGACCCGATCGACCGCACGGTGAGCGGCTTCCATGCGCGCGTGGTGCAACATGAAGTCGATCACTTGCTGGGCAAGCTGTACCCGATGCGCGTGCGCGACTTCTCGCGCTTCGGCTTTACCGAGGTGTTGTTTCCGGGGCTCGACGCCAGCGAGGACGACTGATACGACTTCGGGATCAAGCGCATCACTGCGTTGGATCGACTTGCCGTGCTACCGTACCGTCTTCGGCGCTCCGCCTTGTTCTGCGCTTGATTGCAAGGTCGTACGAGGCACACCCTACAGCGCCAGCATTTCGCGCCTGGCAATGACCTGCCGGGCCCAATCGCGGTGGACCACCGCTTCGTACATGGTGCCGTCGTGCTTGAAGACGGCGGGGCAATCGGGCTCCATCAGGCGGCGCGCCGCAATCAACTCGCTGGCGCTCACGTGAAAGGCCGCCTCGATCGTCGTGATCTGCGCGGGATGGATCGCGGTCTTGCCGCAGAAGCCGAAAGCAGCGTCGCGCCTGGCCTCCTGTGCAAGGACATGTTCGTCTTCGATGAAGTCGAACACGGGCGCGGTCAGGGCGAATCCCAGTGGCTTGAACGTCAACACCAGTTGAGAAAGCAGGCTGCCCAACGGCGTGTCGTACAAGGTGAACCCGCGCGTGCGACGCAGGCCCAGGAGGCGCAGCAAATCGCTGCCGCCCACGCGCAAAGCCAGGATCCTCGACTTCCATTCATCCTGGCAGAGCGCCCGGGACAGTTCGTGCATGGCGTCGGGGTTGAAGACCTCGGGCGTTTCAAGCGTGGGCATGAGCCAGAAATTCCTGCCCTTCAACAGAGCGCGGTATTGCGGCAGCACCGTCATCGTGAACTTCGGCAGGACGAAGCCGTCGAGCTTCTCGACCCCGGGCATCGCCAGTACGCGCGCCATCACGACGGGATTGCGCACACGCACGAAGCGCAGCAGGTCGGGCCGCAGTTCAGACGGATCCAGCGCCCGAAGGACAGCGGCCAGGTTGGCCAAAGCGCCTTCCAGTTCGCCATCGGCAACGGCGTCCTCGGTGCAGGCGATGACGGAGCGCAAGGCCGGTATTTCGCGTCCGGAAAGGACCGCGCCCAACTTCGAACGGGTCGCCGGCACGTAGAGCGAAGCGCCCAGATGCGGCGCGCAGGCAGTGGCGGGTTTCATAGGCGAAATCAGTCCTCTCCAAGTGTCTTGATGACGGCGGCCGCACGCACTTGCAGCGCCGGGTCCAGTTCAATGGGCACGTACGCCCTTTCGGCCAGCCACGCCAGGTGCGCCGTGGCGGGGTCCGTGCGATTTCGCAGCAGGAGCATGTGAGGCATGCGGCGCAACATCACGCGCGTGGACTCGCCAATACCGGGCTTGATGAGGTTGACGTCCTGGATGTCGTAGCGGCGGGCAAGCCCATCAAGAAGTGCTTGCGACTTCGCCCGCAGCCGCACGGCATCGTGCGGGGGCAGGGGCTCCGACAGGTATCGATCACTGTCGTCCTGCAACGCCTGGGCGATGCCTTCGACGAACCACCGGGACCGGTCCTGCGCCTGCCATTCCGGGTAAAGCAGGCAGCCATGGAAATCCTTGGGGCCGATCTGCTCGTTGAGGATGGAACGGCTCACGAGGCCGGACACCGTCGAATTGAGCACGGCCGAAGGGATGAGGTAGTCATCCGACGATCCCGCCGCGAATGCCTGCCCGGCAAGGTCGCACAGCACGAAGAGCTGCGCTGGAATGGTCAAGCGGCGGCTGGCGTTGAATGACGCCAGCGAGCGAACCAGCTCGCGCGCGATGGCGCCCTTGCCGGTCCAGCCATCCACGAAGACCAGCGAGTCCGATGCATGCCTGGACAAGATGAAATCCAGCGCAACGGCGTCGAGCCCGCGATCGCGGACGATGGAGACGCAATAGTGCGGAGCATCGATGTCGAAGTACATCGCCAGCGTGCGGCGCAACAGCACGCCGACGGGCGTGCCGGCACGGGCGAACGACACCAGCGTGATGTCCTTTCCGCGTGCTGCGACGATGTGCCGGGCCAGCCGCATGACGTCACGCGCCATGCATGCCGCGTTGCGTTCCACGGCCTGCTCGAACAGCGAGAAGTACTCCGGCGAAGGCAACTGCTCGCGGCCGATCATTTCGCTGTAGTGGCGCTGCCCTGTCTGGATCAGGCGCTCCTTTTCCGCGGTGTCGGTGATGGGCGCCAGCGTGAGGGGCTTCAGCAGGAAGCGAACGTCTTCGGCCAGGTAGCTGCCATGCAGCGGCGCGCGGTCATCCAGCATGCGTGCGCTCCTTCTGGCCGGCCAGCCGATGACCCAGTTGCGTGCCGCCCGGCGTCATGCCGTAGTCGCACAAGGCCATGAAATCGGCATCGCTGTAGCTGTCCCCGAAGCCGATGCTCACGATCTCGCCATGCACCGAGCGCAAGCGAGACAACAGGAATGCCAGGGCGGCGGACTTGTCCAGCCCCGGCGGGAGCAACGCGAGGTTGTTGGCGTTCTGATGGCTGCGAAACCCGGCATGCGCCGCCAGCCACGGGCCCAGCACCTCATCGCCGAGTTGCCTCAGCGCATCGGCGTCGTGCTCGCGGTGCTTTGCGACCACGTATTGCGCCAGCCCGCCTTCGTGCATCACGCGCGCCCACGCGTTCAATCCGCGGGCATCGATCGCAGCCTGCAGCAGCTGGCAGGTTTCCTCCAGCAAAGGTGCGGCCGGCCCCAGGACCTGCGCCATGTGGGCCGCCCATTCGGCGTCTTCCTGGCCATCCGCGTCCAGCAGCACGCCGCCGAAGCCCACGATGGCAGGGCCGGAGAACGACAGCAGGACACGGCGATAGGCTTCCACGCTGCGTGCTGTCACCGGCACCAGTCGGGCATCTCGCGCCAGCCAGTCCAGAAGGGCGCGCTGCCGACCGTTACTGTACGACACGACGTCGCCATTCCGGAGCAACGCGGCAGGCTGCGCATCCTCGCCTGGGGCACGTTTGCGCGCGCTGGAGAACAGCGTGTTGTCCAGGTCGCTGAACACGAACACGGGCGGCCGGGCGGCGCTCATTGGGTGACCTTCGCGCTGCGCGCTGCGGTGCGAGCGCCTTCGGGCGGCCGGGCGGCGCTCATGCAGCGCTCCCCCCGTTGAAGCCGACGGCGCGGGCTCCCAGCAGCCGCAAGCTGGTGGCGAGGCCGCCGTCGTCGCCATCCCCAGGGGACTCGTGACACAGCAGCACCGCACCGTAGTCCTCGGCCTTGAAGTTGTAGAGCGCGTTCGGAATGCCTTCGCCGTACAGGTCCGGCAGCGCCAGGCGGGACTCGATGCTGGCGCCCACGAGCACGGGAGAGCGCGTGGTGGACTGGATACGGACGTCCAGGCCGGCCTCTTCCAACGCCGTGCCCAGCACGTAGGCGGGATGCATGAACTCGCCGCTGCCCAGCACCAGCACCGGCTTGTGGCGCGGCAGCGTGTCGACCAGTCCGGCAACGAGCGACGCGGGCAATTGCAGGAGGGCGTCGCTTCCCAGGCGTGCACTGGCGCTGCTGTCGTAGGCGCGGCGGCAATCCATGTCCGCCTGTGCTGCCGGCGGAGGAGGCGCCTGGAAATCCGGGTTCGCAGAGAAGGTGAACTGGCCTTCCACCAGGGCGGGAAAGCTCACTTTCCTGGACGGTGCACCGGTCACGTCCAGCAAGGCCAGTTGCTCGTGAAATCGCGCCTGGCCTGCCTCGCCCATGAAATTGCTGAGCGACACGGCGGCGATTTCCTCGAGCGCGGGATTCTGTGCGCTGTAGGCGGCGATCAGGCTGAGGTAGGTGTCGCCGGTGCTCAACTCGTCGTCCACCAGCACCAGCAGCCGCGCGCGCCTGAACATGGCGGCCCAGTCCTCGCGCGCCGGCACATGCAGGCGCAGGTTCTGCGCGTGGCTGTGACGCTCCAGGAAGGGCAGCATTTCCGCGCCCGACAACGGATAGCGGGTGGTTTGAACGTACAGCGCACTGCCGGCGCCGAATCGCGCGAGGTATTGCTCGAACACGCCCTGGCCGAGGCCGGTCGCCGTCTCGGCAAGGCCGATGAACAGTGCGGGCGCATCACCCGGCGGAGCCAACCTGGCTGCCAGCGCGAGATGCGCAGCACGCATCGTGGATGGCTTGCAGGGCCAGTGCTTGCCCAGCACCTTGCTGACAAACAGGAAGCCGCGCCTGGGGTTGTGTCGCGCGGCAAATCCGCAGAGTTCGTGCAAAGGCCAATCCGCTCGGTCCACCGAAACCTTCAGGCAGCCGGTCGGCATTTCTACATGCGCCTGCATCGCTTCCTGCATCACGGCCTCATTGCTATTGCGCATGGCTGGTGGGCAGGCTGATGGCCACGGCCACTTCGGTCACGCGCTGCCGCAGGCGGACCTGGGGAATGACGAGTCCGTCATAGCCGTCGACAAAGCCGCGCAGGGCGAGGTAAGGCAGGTTGATGCCGGACAAGCAACTCATGGCCACGCCGCCGGATGCGCGCGGGTTGATTTCCAGCAGCCTGGGCTTGCCGTGGGCGTCTTCCTTGAACTGCACATTGATCATGCCGTTCAGCCCGAAGCGTTCGACCAGGCATTGCGCATGACCCAGCAGGAGCGGGTCGTCGTCCAGCAGTTGGGTGTCGCTGAGGATGGCTTTCTTCCGCACGACGCCGGTCACCCAACGACCCCGGTCCGCGACGCAATCCACGCTGAACTCGTGGCCTGGCAAGTATTCGAGGACCTGCTGCGCGGCGCAGGTGCCGTCCTCCGCGACCGCCTTCCTCGCCCATTCCGACAGCGTCAAGCCGCGCAAGGGCCTGCGCGTGTCGCGGGGATGCATCAGCCGATAGAAGCCCTTGCCGTAGACCGATACGGTGGGCTTGATGCAGGCGCGATGGCCTTGCGCCCAGATCGTCTTCACTGCCTCGCCCAGCGTGGCGGGGTCACGCAGTTCGACGGAACTCGCCAGGAAATCCTGGTCCGCGAGTTGCCGATAGACCCACGACTTGTCGTGCAGCAGGGGCAGCGTGTCGCCGCTGGCTGGCGCCAATATGCGTATGCCCTGCGCCGCGAACTTCTCGCTGCAACCGACCACGGCGGCCGCTTCGTGGCCGGGGACGATGACGTCGATCTGTTGCCTGACGGCGAAGTCCAGGCACCAGTCGCGATACGCGTCGACATCGAGTCCGACGGGCTCCACCTGCCATTCGTCGGCAGCGGCATAGCCGGTGAACCATGTCTTCTTGTGGGTGCAGATGAGTGTGAAGCGCCGGGCTGTGTCCGCCTCCCTGATCAGGGACAGGACACGGTAGGCGAGGGCAAAAGGGCGGTTGAACCAGACGCGCATGGGATCGATTTGGCAAAGGAAGGATGCGCCTCGTGGCCGTACTCGCTTCGAGAAAGCTGTTCGCCTGCTGCGCGCATCTGCGTCAGGCAAACGCGATGGCGCTCTCGAAGGACCATCGCGGCTGCGACAGTCAGGAAGGTCTAGCGGAGATCGAGGCGAGGGACTCTGGCCGGCGGGCCCAAGAGGTCGTTGAAGGGACTCAGGAATCGATCCCTTGCTCGAAGCAACCGGGCGCTGCCGGGTCGTCGTGCGGGCGCAGTTGACGGTCGGGCGATGGATATCGCTGTTGCGTCAAGCGGCGCATATCTCCATGCCGAATGCGATCATGGCCAATGAAGGCATGCATGATTTGTCTCCCTGATTATTCTGTGCAAGCGCCAAGCGCGCTCGTTCAAAGCTTACTACGCGCGTTGTACTTTGCGCTCGGTAAATCCCCCCAGGAGCCTGCGCCCTTCGGCGTGGATGGGGCTGTTCGCTCCGTCTACCAGCGCGCCCCGAGGCGCGAAGAACGCGTGAAGATTTCGTTGCGAGGGCGCCGAGGTCGGGTCTGCGGCGCGGAACCGCACTCTCGTGCAGTGACAACGAAGTTGCGGCAGAGGCTGACAACTGCGCGAAGCGCTTGTCATGCCGGAGCCAACACCGCAGGCCCGCGTTCGGCGTCCGCAGTAGAAAGATTCACACCTCGTCAGTTGTACTTGCCGCTGGTGCCGCCCACGCTGAATCGTCCGGCGCCAAGGAAGGCCACGGCCAGCGCGGCAAACAGGAACATGCCCTGGAGTTCCAGTGCCCATCCGCCGCTCTTGCCGAGCGAGGAGAGGTCCTTCATGTGCACCAGCGCGATCGCAACCAGCATGTTGATCACGGTGATCCAGGCGGCCGGTCGGGTGTAGATCCCCACGATCAGCAGCACAGGCGCGACGATCTCGCCGACATAGACCAGGTAAGCCAGCGCCGACGGCCAGCCGTGCGAGGCGAGGGCGCTGGCGACGAAGCCGACGCCGGTGCTGAGCTTGGCGACGCCGTGCAGCAGGATCAGCAGGCCCAGGGCCAGGCGAAGAATCAGCTTGCCAGTGTCATCGGAACGGATCATGCAAGTAACCTTTTAACTACGAATGAAGAGGGCGCGATTGTCTGCCAGTCGCATCCCTTTGCAGCCACAAGGGGCATCCCCGTAAACTGCCCGCTGCTGACAATTGAGGAACCTCCATGAACCATCGTTTTCGACCTGCGCTTGCCGTTGTTTCCACGGTAGCGGCCACCCTCGCATTGGCTGCCGCCGCGCCCGCCTTCGCCGGCAAGACGCTCGATGCCGTCAAGCAGCGCGGCACCGTGAAGTGCGGCGTGACCAATGGCGTGGCCGGCTTCTCGGCGCCGGACACGCAGGGCAATTGGTCGGGCCTGGACGTCGACACCTGCCGCGCCATCGCAGCCGCGGTGCTTGGCGACGGAAAGAAGGTCGACTTCGTGCCGCTCAATTCGCAGCAACGCTTTGCCGCGTTGCAAGCCGGCGAGGTCGACATCTTGGCGCGCAACACAACCTGGAACCTCACGCGCGATGCGTCGCTCGGATTCAACTTCACCACGATCAACTACTACGACGGCCAGGGTTTCCTGGTGCCGAAGAAGATCAAGGTGACGAGTGCAAAGCAGCTCAAGGGCGCGACCATCTGCACCCAATCGGGCACCACCAACGAGAAGAACGTGGCCGACTGGTCCAAGGCCAACAACATCCCGGTCAAGACCGTGGTGTTCGAGAGCTTCGAGGCCTCGTTCAAGGCCTTCTTCGCGGGCCGTTGCCAGGCTTTCACCACCGACACGTCGGCGCTGGCGGGCCTGCGCAACAAGGAAGCGACCAACCCCGACGACTACCTCATCCTGCCGGAGCTGATCTCCAAGGAGCCGCTCGCGCCCGCGGTTCGGCGCGGCGACGACGAATGGTTCGCCATCGTCAAGTGGGTCCCCAATGCGCTCATCGAGGCGGAGGAGGCCGGGATCACGCAGGAGAACATCGATGCGCTCAAGGCCACCAGCAAGGACCCCGCGCAACAGCGCCTGGTTGGCAGCGGCGACGACCTCGGCAAGCTGCTGGGGCTGGACAAGGACTGGTCGTACCGCGCCATCAAGGCCGTGGGCAACTACGGTGAGATCTTCGAGCGCAACGTCGGGCCGAAGTCGGTGCTGAAGTTGCCGCGCGGCGCCAACAACCTGTGGAACAAGGGCGGCCTGCTCTACGCGCTGCCGGTGAAATGACGCTCGCACCAGGCTCCGCGGCAGTGCGTGCGGCTGCAACAAGCTTCTGCCGCGCGGCGATATCCGCCGCTGGGCGGATTCGGCTCCGCGGTGTTCCTGGCAAGAGCAGCATTTGATGGACGGGCGGCGAAGTGCCTGGCTCGGCTGGGCGCTCCAGGCGCTGCTGGTGATGGCGGTAGTGGGCGGCGTGTTCTGGCTCGTCCACCACGCGCTCGAAACCCTGCGTGCGCGCGGTGTGCGTTCGGGCTTCGACTTCCTCTGGGATGCGGCGCGCTTCGAAGTGGCCGAGGGTTGGCTGGATTTCGATGGCAGCCAGCCGCTGTGGCGCGCCTTCCTGGCTGGCTTGGTGAATACGGTGCGAGCCTCAGTGCCGGCCGCGGCGATCGCCGTGGTGCTCGGCACGCTGCTGGGCATCGGGCGGCTCGCGCCGCACATGCTGGTGCGCTGGCTGTGCGCGATCTATGTGCAGACCGTGCGCAACGTGCCGTTGCTGCTGCAACTGCTGATGCTGTACTTCGCCATCACGCAACTGTTGCCTGACTCGACGGAGGCCATCGAACTCGCGCCCGGCTTCTGGCTCAGCAAGGGCGGGCTGTCGATGCCATGGCCGGTTGGCGAGCCCGGCAGTTTCTGGCCCAGCCATTTCGATTGGCCCGAGCGCGGCAGCTTCAACGTCACTGGCGGCGCGGCGCTGAGTCCCGAATACCTGGCGGTGGTGCTGGCGCTTGCGCTCTACACAGCCGCCTTCATCGCGGAGATCGTGCGGGCGGGTATCGCCTCCGTGTCGGCGGGGCAGAAGCTCGCGGCGCAGGCGCTTGGGCTGACGCCGGGGCAGCAGCTGCGCATCGTGGTGCTGCCGCAGGCGCTGCGCGTGATCGTGCCTGCGCTGACCAACCAGTTGCTGAGCTTGACGAAGAATTCCTCGCTCGCCGTCGCGGTGGGCTATCCCGAACTGGTGTCCATCGCCAACACCTCGCTCAACTCGACCGGCCGCGCGTTCGAATGCATTGCGGTGATCATGACCATATACCTCGCGCTGTCGTTGCTGACCTCGGCGCTGATGAATCGCTACAACGCGCGCGTGGCGATGCGAGGGTGGCAATGAGCCGCGCCCGGCCGTCGCAAGGCGTTCGCGCCGCGCTGCGCAGCAAGGAGGTGTTCGAATGAACACCGGCGCCGGGCATGGCGTGCGCGCGGAGTTGTTCGGCTCGCCGCTGCGCGCTGCCGCGACCTTGCTGTTGCTGGCGGTGTTCGCATGGGGTGGGGTGCATCTGTTCGACTGGGCGGTGCTGCACGCGGTCTTTCGCCCGGATGCCGATGCATGCCGCGCTGCGCAGGGCGCATGTTGGGGCGTGGTCGCGGAGAAGTGGCGGCCGATGCTGTTCGGGCGCTATCCCTATGCGGACCAATGGCGTCCGGCTGTTGCGGTGATCGTGTTGTCGGCCACGACGCTGCTGAGCGCGTGGCCCCGCTTCTGGCGCTGGTGGCTGCTGCCCCTGTGGGTGTTGGCCCTGGCCTTGTTCCTCATGCTGATGCGCGGCGGTGTGTTCGGGCTGGCGACGGTGCCGACAAGCCAATGGGGCGGCCTGCCACTGACGATCGGGCTGGCCGTGGTGGGGCTGGCCCTGGCTTTTCCGCTGGCCTTGCTGCTTGCGCTGGGGCGTCGCTCCTTGTGGCCGGCCGCACGCACACTGAGCGCGACCTACATTGAGCTGGTGCGAGGCGTGCCGCTGATCTCGGTGCTGTTCATGGCGTCGTTCCTGCTGCCGCTGTTGTGGCCGGCCGGCTGGCAGCCCGACGTGCTGGTGCGCGTGCTGGCCGGGCTCAGCCTCTTCGTCGCGGCCTATCTTGCCGAGATCATCCGCGGCGGCCTGCAGGCGGTGCCGCGCGGGCAGACCGAGGTGGCGATGGCCCTGGGTTTCGGCCGCTGGCCGGTGCAGCGCGACATCATCCTGCCGCAGGCGCTGCGGCTCGTCGTGCCCGCGTTGACCAACAGCGTCGTGGGCACGTTGAAGGACACCTCGCTGGTGACGGTGGTCGGCTTGTTCGAACTGACCGGCGCGCTGGGACTGGCGCTGGGGGGCGACCCGACCTGGCGGCCGTTCTACCTCGAGGGCTACCTGTTCCTGGCGCTGGTTTACTGGGTGATGTGCTTTGGGCTGTCGCGCTACAGCGCCTGGCTGGAGCGCAGGCTGGGCACGCAGGGACGATAGGCCTACGGGCGGGGCGGCAGCCGGCGCGTACCGCCGATCGCCACCGTAAAGAACGCGTCTTCGTCGATTCGCTGCGCTCCGCGCTCCTCGGCGAGCTTCTGCGGTGGCTCGTCCAGCGGCTCGTCGGTCAGCTCGAACGTGCCCCAATGGATGCCGAGCGATCGCTTGGCGCCGATGTCCAGATGGATCTTTACGGCTTCGGCCACGTCGATGTGCTGCGTTGCCATGAACCACCGCGGTGCGTAGGCGCCGATCGGCAGCAGGGCGATGTCGAACCCGCCACCTTGCGCTGCGCCCTGCCGGGCCGCGAGCCGCTGGCGAATGTCCGCGAAGTCACGCGAATAGCCTGTGTCGCCTGCGAAGAACAGGTGGCAATCGGGTGCGAGGACCGCGAAGCCGCCCCACAGCGTCCGCATGCGGTCGCGCACGCCGCGGGCGGACCAGTGCTGCGCGGGCACCAGCATCACGTCGACGTCCGCGCGACCGGGCACCGCCAGGGGATGGCTTTGCCACCAGTCCAGTTCGACGACGTTGTCCAGGCCGAGATCGCGGAACCATGCCGCCAGGCCCAGCGGCACCACGAACAGGGCCGAGCCACCGGGTTGCCTGCCGAGCGCTTCCACGCTCGGGCGGTCCAGGTGGTCATAGTGGTTGTGCGAGACCACCACCAGGTCGATGTGCGGCAGGTCTGCCAGCGCGATGGCCGGCGACTGGTGGCGCTTCGGTCCGGCAAAGCTGAAGGGCGAGCAGCGCTCCGAGAACACCGGGTCCGTCAGGAGTGAGATTCCACCGAACTGCGCGAGCACCGTGGCATGCCCGATCCAGGTGACCGCGGCCTGCTGCCCCGGCCCGCTCGCATTCGCACGCAAGAAGTCCAGCGAAGGCGGCAGCTGGGGGATCGGCGCGGAGGGCGGGCGCGGCAACCCCTCGCGCGCGGCAGCCACGCGCCAGCGCAGGACATCCGCCAGCGACCTGGGTTCGAACTCGATGTAGTTGTTCTGGAAGCCGCGCGCGCGGTGATGGCGTGGCGCGGACATGCGGTCAGGAGGCCAGCGCCTCCAGCAATTCCGTCTCGATCGCCAGTTGCGCACGCTGCCCCTGCAGTTCCGGCCCGCTGATGAGGAAAGTGTCTTCCACCCGTTCGCCGAGCGTCGTGACCTTGGCAAGCTGCAGGTTCAGGTGGTGCCGGGCCAGCACGCGCGCCACCGAATAAAGGAGGCCCGCCCGGTCGCTGGCCGAGATGTTGAGCAGCCAGCGCTGCGCCTTCTCGTCGGGCAGCAGGCTGATGCGCGGCTTTATCGGGAAGCTGCGCACGCGGCGCGACACGCGCCCCTTGCCGGGCGGGGGCAGGGCGCCGGCTTCGTCGAGGGTCTTGCTCAGGCCCGATTCGACCAGGCTGATCAAGTCGCGGTAGTGCTCGGGGATGAAAGTGGCGACCACCTGGAAGGTGTCCAGCGCGTAGCCGTTGGTGGTGGTATGCACCTTGGCATCCAGGATGCTGAAGGAGGCCTGTTCAAAATAGCCGCAGATGCGCGCGAACAGGTCCATCTGGTCGGGCGTGTACACGACCACCTGCAGTCCTTCGCCCACCGGCGAGAGGCGCGCGCGCACCAGCGCCGCCGCATGGGGGTCGATCGGCACGCCTGCCATCGGCACGCGGCGCGACAACTGCTTCGCATGCCATGCGATCTCGCCTGCTTCGTGGCGCATGAAATAGCCGATGTCGAGCGTTTCCCACAGGGCCTTGTGGGCATCGGCCGGTTGCGCATAGAGCGCGAGTTCGACCAGCGCCTCGTGCTTGCGGGCCTCGATCTCGGCGCCCGCGTCGGGCATGTGGCCGCCCAGCGCGCGCAGCGTGGCGCGGTAGAGGTCTTCCAGCAGCTTGCCCTTCCAGGCGTTCCAGACGCGCGGGGAGGTGCCGCGGATGTCGGCGATGGTCAGGAGGTAGAGCGCCGTGAGGTATCGCTCGCTGCCGACCTTCTTTGCAAACGCGCCGATCACCTCCGGATCGCTCAGGTCCTGCTTCTGCGCGATCGTGCTCATGGTGAGGTGTTCGGCCACGAGGAATTCGATGAGCTTGGCGTCCTCGCGGGCGATCTCGTGCTGCGCGCAGAAGCGGCGCACGTCGAGCGAGCCGAGCCGTGAGTGGTCGCCGCCGCGGCCCTTGGCAATGTCGTGGAACAGTGCCGCCACGTAGAGGATCCACGGCTTGTTCCAGCCGGCCGCCAGCTGCGAGCAGAACGGGTATTCGTGGGCATGCTCGGCGATGAAGAAGCGCCGGATATTGCGCAGCACCATGAGGATGTGCTGGTCCACCGTGTACACATGGAACAGGTCGTGCTGCATCTGGCCGACGATGCTGCGGAACACGCGCAGGTAGCGTCCGAGCACCGAGGTCTCGTTCATCAGTCGGAAGGCGTGCGTGATGCCGCGCGGTTCCACCAGCATGCGCATGAAGGTGACGTGGTTCACGCGGTCGTTGCGGAACTTGCTGTCCATCACGTGCCGCGCGTTGTACAGCGCACGCAGGGTACGAGCCGACAGGCCTTTCACCCCGATGGTCTTCTGGTAGAGCAGGAAGGTCTCGAGGATTGCATGCGGGTCGCGCACGTAGAGGTCGTCGCTCGCCACCTCGATCAGTCCCGCCTTCTCGAAAAAGCGGTCGTTGATGCGCACCGGCTCCTCGCCCATCGGCTGCAGCCGCTCGGAGATGTTGAGCAGCAGGATATGGTTGAGCTGCGTCACCGCCTTGGCCGCCCAGTAGTAGCGCCGCATCAGCGCCTCGCTGGCCTTGCGCTGTGACTCGCCCTCGTAGCCGAAGGTGGCGGCCACCGCGGTCTGCATGTCGAACACAAGGCGGTCTTCGCGCCGGTTGGCGATCACGTGCAGGCGCGCGCGGACCAGGCTCAGCAGCGCTTCGTTTCGCTTGATCTGGCGCACCTCGAAGGCGGTGGCCAGGCCGTTCTTGGCGAGGTCGTCCCAGCGCTGCCCGAAGCCGGCCGCCTTGGTCATCCACAGGATGACCTGCAGGTCGCGCAGGCCGCCCGGCGACTCCTTGCAGTTCGGCTCCAGCGCGTAGGGCGTGTTCTCGTATTTCTGGTGGCGATGCCGCATTTCCTGCGACTTGGCGATGAAGAAGGCCTGCGGATCAATGGCCGCCTGGAACCCCTTGCGGAACGTGGCGTAGAGCTTCTTGTCGCCGGTGACCAGGCGCGATTCGAGCAGCGAAGTCTGCACCGTCACGTCCTTCGCGCTTTCCGCGAGGCATTCGCCGAGCGTGCGCACGCTGGAGCCGATCTCCAGGCCCGCGTCCCAGCAGTGGCCGATGAAGGCCTCGAGGCGCTCCGGCGCGACCTCGCCCTCGAAGGGTTCGGGCAGCAACAGGAGCACATCGACGTCGGAGTAGGGGAACAGTTCGCCCCGGCCGAATCCACCGACAGCCACCAGCGACAACTGGTTGCCGAAGTCTGCATCGGCCCAGAGGGCGCGCAGCGTCTCGTCGGCCAGCGCCGACAACTCGCGCAACACGGTATGCACGCTGCGCGTGGGCGCGCGTGCGAACCGCAGGGTGTCGAACAGGGCGCGCTTGTGGGCGCGATAGGCCTCGCGCAGCATGGGCACGTCGACCGCGGCAGGGACTGTCAAGTGGCCGTGGCTTTCACGAACGATGGCAGCGGCGGGCTGCCGGCCGACAAGGTCAGGACCTCGTAGCCCGTCTCGGTGACCAGCACCGAATGTTCCCATTGGGCGGACAGCGAATGGTCGCGCGTGACGATGGTCCAGCCGTCGTACTGGCCGCCCTTGGCGTCTTCCTTGATGTCGCGCTTGCCGGCGTTGATCATCGGCTCGATCGTGAAGATCATGCCCGGCTTGAGTTCTTCCATGGTGCCGGGGCGGCCGTAGTGAAGCACCTGCGGCTCCTCGTGGAAGCGCCGGCCCACGCCGTGGCCGCAGAACTCGCGCACCACCGAATAGCCGTTGCCTTCCGCGAACTTCTGGATCGCATGGCCCACGTCGCCCAGGTGCGCGCCGGGCTTGACCTGCAGGATGCCGTGCCACATCGCCTCGAAGGTGACCGAGCACAGCCGCTTGGCCGCGATCGACGCGTCGCCGACGATGAACATGCGGCTGTTGTCGCCGAACCAGCCGTCCTTGATGACGGTGACGTCGACATTGACGATGTCGCCCTTCTTGAGCGGCTTGTCGTTGGGGATGCCGTGGCACACCACGTGGTTGACCGAGGTGCACAGCGACTTCGGGTAGGGCGTGCTGCTCGCGCCCATGTAGCCGACCGTGGCCGAGGTGGTGCCTTGCTTCACCATGTACTCGGCGGCCCAACGGTCGATGTCGTTCGTCGTGATGCCCGGCTTGATCAGCGGCGTGAGGTGGTCCAGCACCTCGGAGGCAAGGCGGCACGCGACTCGCATGGCTGCGATGCCGGCGGCGTCGTTGTAGGTAATGCTCATAACTGTCAATTATCCCTCCGGTGTTGACTAAAATCTCCGGCTTGCGCGGATGGCCCCAGTCAGCGGCCGCCGCCTTTCAGTCCCCCGCCTGTTCCATCTCAAACGAGGCCTCCAAGGCCTATCCCGACCCGTGACGCAGCCCGTGACCCCGCACCATCCCCTCGTCGTAACGCGTTTCGAAGGCGGCGACGCACTCAGCGATTTCAGGGCGCGCCAGCTGCTGCCGCGCCTGCAGGCCGTGGATGCGCGCATCGACGGCGTCTCGGCGCGATTCGTCCACCTGGTCGCCACCGATACGGCGCCTGACGCGGCGCAGCAGGCGCAATTGCAGGCCCTCCTGACCTACGGCGAACCCTTCGAAGAGCGGGACGCGGGCGCCTCCGTCGTGGTGGCGCCGCGCCTGGGCACCGTATCGCCCTGGGCCTCCAAGGCGACCGACATCGCCCACAACTGCGGCTTCGCGGTGCGGCGCATCGAGCGCGTCACGGAATACCGGCTGTCGCTGAAAAAGCCGCTGCTCGGCAAGGCGCCGGTGCTCGACACGGACGCGCTGGTGGGCGTGTCCGCGCTGCTGCACGACCGCATGACCGAATCGGTGCTGCCGACGCTGGACAGCGCGCATTCGCTGTTCGCCGAACTGCCGGCACAGCCGATGGCGCATGTGGACGTGCTGGCGGGCGGCCGTGCTGCGCTCGAAACTGCGAACACCCAGTTCGGCCTGGCGCTGGCCGAGGACGAGATCGACTACCTGGTCGACGCTTTCACCCGGCTCGGCCGCAACCCGACCGACGTCGAGCTGATGATGTTCGCGCAGGCCAACAGCGAACACTGCCGGCACAAGATATTCAATGCCGACTTCGTCATCGACGGCCAGCCGCAGCCGCACAGCCTGTTCGGCATGATCCGCCACACCGAAAAGCAGAACCCGCAGCACACGGTGGTCGCCTATGCCGATAACGCGTCGATCATGGAAGGCGCGCAGATCGAGCGCTTCGTGGCGCGCGGCGGCGCCTATGCGAAGGAAAGCGCGCTCAGCCATGTGCTGATGAAGGTCGAGACGCACAACCATCCGACCGCGATCTCGCCGTTTCCCGGGGCGTCCACGGGCGCGGGCGGGGAAATCCGCGACGAGGGCGCCACCGGCCGCGGCTCGAAGCCCAAGGCCGGATTGACCGGCTTCACGGTGTCGAAGCTGTGGCCGGAGGATGGCCACTACGGCAAGCCCGAGCACATCGCGAGTCCGTTGCAGATCATGACCGAGGGTCCGCTCGGCGGCGCCGCATTCAACAACGAGTTCGGCCGGCCCAACCTGCTGGGCTACTTCCGCGAATACGAGCAGGCCATCGCGTCCGACGAAGGCACCGTGCGGCGCGGCTATCACAAGCCGATCATGATCGCCGGCGGGCTGGGCAGCATCGACGCGGGCCAGACGAAGAAGATCCAGTTCCCCGCGGGCTCCTTGCTGATCCAGCTGGGCGGGCCGGGCATGCGCATCGGCATGGGTGGCAGCGCCGCCAGTTCGATGGCGACCGGCGCCAACGCGGCCGAACTCGATTTCGACTCGGTGCAGCGCGGCAACCCCGAGATCGAGCGTCGGGCGCAGGAGGTGATCAACCATTGCTGGCAGCAGGGTGAGTCCAACCCGATCCTGGCGATCCATGACGTCGGCGCTGGCGGTTTGAGCAATGCCTTCCCGGAACTGACCAACGACGCCGAGCGAGGGGCGCGCTTCGACCTGGGTGCGGTGCCGCTGGAAGAGTCAGGCATGGCGCCGAAGGAAATCTGGTGCAACGAGAGCCAGGAGCGCTATGTGCTGGCGATTGCGCCGGAATCCTTGGCGCAGTTCACTGGGTTCTGCGAGCGGGAGCGGTGTCCGTTTTCCGTCGTCGGTGTGGCGACTGAGGAGCGGCAGTTGCTTGTTGGGGAGCTGTCCCTCACCCCAGCCCTCTCCCCGGAGGGGGGAGGGGGCCAAGCGGGTTCACTCCCTCTCCCTCCGGGAGAGGGCGGGGGTGAGGGCACGGCCGTCGACATGCCCATGAACGTCCTCCTGGGCAAGCCCCCCAAGATGCTGCGCGACGTCAAGACGATCGCCCGCAACTTCAAGCCGCTCGACCTGACCGGCGTCGACCTGCAGAAGGCCGCCATCGACGTGTTGTCCCACCCGACGGTGGCGTCCAAGCGCTTCCTCGTCACCATCGGCGACCGCACCGTCGGCGGCCTCAGCCATCGCGACCAGATGGTCGGCCCGTGGCAGGTGCCGGTGGCCGATTGCGCCGTCACGCTGGCCGACTACAAGGGCTTTGCCGGCGAGGCGATGAGCATGGGCGAGCGCACGCCGCTGGCCGCGCTGGATGCGCCGGCTTCCGGCCGCATGGCGGTTGCCGAGGCGATCACCAACCTGCTGGCCGCGCCGATCGAGTTGTCACGCGTCAAGTTGTCGGCCAACTGGATGGCCGCCTGCGGCGAGCCCGGCGAAGACGCCGCGCTCTACGAGACCGTCAAGGCCGTCGGCCTGGAGCTGTGCCCGGCGCTGGGCGTGTCGATCCCGGTCGGCAAGGATTCGCTGTCGATGCGCACCCAGTGGTCCGACGGCGACGAGAAGAAGAAGGTCACTTCGCCGGTCAGCCTGATCGTGACGGCCTTCGCCACGCTGGCCGACGTGCGCGGCACGCTGACGCCGCAATTGAACGCAGAGGAGGCCGATACGACGCTGGTCCTCATCGACCTGGGGCGCGGCCAGCACCGCATGGCCGGCAGCATCCTGGCGCAGACGCTGGGCCAGAGCGGCGACACGGTGCCAGACCTCGACGACCCGGCGCAACTGGTGAGCCTGGTGACCGTCGTCAACGCCCTGCGCGCCGACGGCAAGATCCTCGCGATGCACGACCGCAGCGACGGCGGCCTGTTCGCCGCCGCCTGCGAGATGGCCTTTGCGGGCCACGTCGGCGTGGCGCTCAACGTCGACATGCTGGTCACGGAAGGCGATGGCATTTCCGACAGCCGCATGGAAACCGGCGACGCCAAGAACTGGGCGCAGCAGGTCAGCGCCCGCCGCGAGGAACTCACGCTCAAGGCGCTGTTCAACGAAGAACTCGGCATGCTGCTGCAAGTGCGCACCGCCGAGCGCAACGAGGTGATGCAGGTGCTGCGCGCCCACGGCCTGAGCGCCCACAGTCATTTCGTCGGCAAGACACGTCCCGAGTCGTCCCCGATGGAAGCGGGCAAGGGCAAGCTCGAAGTCTGGCGCGATGCCAAGTCGGTCTTCAGCGCCAGCCTGCACGACCTGCACCAGGTCTGGGATTCGGTCAGCTGGAAGATCGCCCGCGAGCGCGACAACCCGGCTTGCGCCGATTCGGAACACTCGACAGCCGGCGACCCCAAGAACCCCGGCATGCACGTCTTCCTCCCTCTCCCGCAAGCGGGAGAGGGCCGGGGCGAGGGCTCTCCGGCAATCCTGACGTCCCGCCCCAAGGTCGCCATCCTCCGCGAACAAGGCGTCAACTCCCACGTCGAGATGGCCTACGCCTTCACCGAGGCCGGCTTCGAAGCCTTCGACGTCCACATGACAGACCTGCAGACTGGCAGGGCCGACCTGGCCAATTTCCAGGGCATGGTCGCCTGCGGCGGCTTCAGCTACGGCGACACCCTCGGCGCCGGCATCGGATGGGCTCGCAGCATCACCTTCAACCCCAAGCTCTCGGCGCAGTTCCAGGCCTTCTTCGCCCGGGGCGACACCTTCGGCCTGGGCGTCTGCAATGGCTGCCAGATGTTCGCCGAGCTTGCGGGCATCATCCCCGGTGCCGAACACTGGCCGCGCTTCACGACCAACCAGAGCGAGCGCTTCGAGGCGCGCCTGTCGATGGTGGAAGTGCTGGATTCGCCCAGCATCTTCTTCGGCGGCATGGCCGGCAGCCGCCTGCCGATCGCGGTGGCGCATGGCGAGGGCTATGCCAACTTCAAGCACCGCGGCAATGCGGCCCAGGCCATCGCCGCCATGCGCTACGTCGACAACCACGGCCAGCCCACCGAGCAGTACCCGTTCAACCCGAACGGCAGCGCTGGCGGCCTGACCTCGGTCACGACGGCGGACGGTCGCTTCACCGCGTTGATGCCGCACCCCGAGCGCGTCTTCCGCAACATCCAGATGAGCTGGACATCGGGCGACAAGAGCGACTTCAGCCCGTGGATTCAGCTCTGGCGCAATGCGCGCAAGTGGGTGGGCTGATGCCGCGATCGGACACCCGGTCGACTGCCATCGCGATGACATGGGTGGGCTGAAATCTTGATGCAGCGCCGCGTCTTCATTGCAAGCGCCTTGGGCGGCGCGCTGCCGCTGGCTGACGTCGCGGCTGCGGAGGCGTTCAGGTCGCTCAGGAAATCGCCGCGCATGCCGGTGCTGTTCGTCGGCCACGGCAGCCCGATGAATGCGATCGGGGACAACGCCTACCGGCGCAGCTGGGAGGCGTTGGGCGCGGAGTTCGGCGCGAAGTATCCGCCACCGCAATTGATCCTCTGCATTTCCGCGCACTGGCTGACACGCGGCGGCTGGTACCTCACCGGCATGGCCAGGCCCAAGACCATCCATGACTTCGGCGGCTTTCCTCAGGAATTGTTCGACCAGCAGTACCCCGCGCCGAGCGCGCCCCAGGCCGCTGCAGACATCGGCCGGGCGCTGCGCCAGCCATTCAGCGGCGCCGCCGTCGCGCTCGACGATTCGGAATGGGGCTTTGACCATGGCACCTGGTCGGTGCTGAAGCCGATGTTTCCGAAGGCCGAAATCCCGGTGCTGCAACTGAGCATGGACTACATACCTGCCGCTTCTCTATGCCGCCGGCGCCGTGGAAGCCGGCGAATCACCGCGCTTCTTCAACACCGATTTCCAGTCCGCCTCGATCTCGATGCGCTCGGTGATCTGGGCATGAAAAAGCGGCCATGAAGGCCGCTGATTCACTTTTTGCCAGGGGGAGCCCGGGTTATTCCACCTTCGCAGCTGCGCGCAGGCTTTCCTGATACTTCTGCAGCTTCTGCTGCGTCAGCTGCTGAACGATCTGCGGCTTGGCTTCCTCGAGCTTGGGCAGTTGGGCCTGGCGAACGTCGTCGAGACGAATGACGTGATAGCCGTATTCCGTCTTGACCGGCGTCTGGGTCATTTCGCCCTTCTTGAGCCCGATCATGGCGGCCGAGAACTCGGGCACCAGGCTGGCGGCGCTGGCCCAGCCGAGGTCGCCGCCTTGCGCGCCCGAGCCCTTGTCCGTGCTCTGCTTCTTGGCGATTTCCTCGAAGTTGCCGCCCTTCTTCAGGTCGGCAATGATCTTCTTGGCTTCGGCTTCGGTCTTCACCAGGATGTGGCGGGCCTTGTATTCCTTGCCGCTGTTGGCGGCGACGGCCTTGTCGTATTCGGCCTGGACCTCGGCGTCGGTGACCGGGTTGGTCTTGCGATAGTTCTCGAACAGGCCGCGGATCATGATGGCTTGGCGGGCCAGTTCCAGCTGGTTCTTGTAGTCGTCGGTCTTCTCGATGCCTTGCTTCTGCGCTTCCTGCATGAACACCTCGCGCAGGACCACTTCCTCGCGCAACTGGGGCTGCATTTCCGGCGTCACCGGGCGGCCGGCCGCGGCGAGTTGCGAGGCGAGCGCATCCATGCGGGCCTTGGGCACGGCCTTGCCATTGACGATGGCTGCGTTCTGCGCGAAGGCGGCCATGGGAACCATGCCGACCAGGAGCGTGGCGGCAACGGCCTGCAAGATTTGTTTTTTCATGAGAGCTTGGAAGTGAAAGCAGGGCGCGTCGGCCCCGGGGGAATGAGGCTCAGGAGGCCTCGATGGCAATGGCGTGAACGCCCTGTGCGATAAAAATGTGCAGCGCATCATACACAAGCCGATGGCGCGCCACTGGGGTCTTGCCCGCGAAGAGCGGACTCGAAATGCGGATGCGGAAATGGGTGCCGTAGCCCTCGGCGCCGGCGCCGGCATGGCCGGCATGCGCGGCGCTTTCGTCGATGACTTCGAGCGCGGTGGGCTGAAGGGCGGCGCGAAGGGTGGCCTCAAGCTCGTGGGGCCGGGGAAGGCTTGCAGACGTGCTCATGCCGCGGGCTCGTCGTCCGACTTGAGGTGCGGCGAGATGTAGAGCCCCTGCGCGATCAGGAAGACGATCGGGAAGGCGTAGCCCCACAGCTTGAAGTCGACCCAGGCCTCCGTGCTGAAGTAGGCCGCGACATAGCCGTTGATCGCGGCCATGAAGAGGCAGTAGCCGATCCATGCGACGTTCAGGTGCGTCCAGATGCGGTGCGGCAGGCGCAGTTGCTTGCCGAGCATCGACTCGAGGAAGTTCTTGCGGAAGCCCCAGAACGCGATCGCGAGTGCGATGGCCATGGCGCTGTACAACACGGTGGGCTTCCACTTGATGAAGCGGTCGTCGTGCAGCGCCAGCGTGAGCGAGCCGAACAGCAGGATCAGCACCAGCGTGGCCTTCTGCATCGGCTCCAGGCGACGGTGCATGAACCAGTGGATGGCCATCTGCACTGCCGTGGCGGCCATCAGCACGCCGGTGGCGACATAGATGTCGTGCAGCTTGAATGCGCCGAAGAACAGCAGGATCGGGAAGAAGTCGAGGAGCAGTTTCATTCAGTGGAAGGCTTGAAATCCAGCGAGGCCGAGTTCATGCAGTAGCGCAGGCCGGTCTCGGTCGGACCGTCGGGGAACACGTGGCCGAGGTGCGCGCCGCAACTGGCGCAGACATTCTCGGTGCGAACCATGCCGTGCGAACTGTCGACGATGTTACGGATCGCGCCTGGCACCGCTTCTTCCGAGAAGCTGGGCCAGCCGCAGCCGGCGTCGAACTTGGTGCCGGACTCGAACAGTTTGGCGCCGCAGCAGATGCAGTGATAGCTGCCGTCAGCCCAGTGCGCCTCGTACTTGCCGGTGAAGGGACGCTCGGTGGCGGCATGGCGGGTGACCTCGAAGGCGCCGCGCTCGGCGCCTTTTTCGGCGAGCAGCGCTTTCCATTCGGCGTCGGTTTTCTGGACGGGAGCGGTCATGATGAACAGCTGATTTCGATGGAGGAGGCCCAGTCGGGCGGGAAGCCGGCGTAGTCGTCGAAGCCGGCGTGGTCGTCAAATGGGGATTCGAGCAGCTTCAGCAAGGTCGCGACGCCGCTGTCGTCCTTGCGTTGCGCAGCTTCGATCGCCTGTTGGCCCAAGTGGTTCCGCAGCACGAATTTTGGATTGGACTTGAGCATCAGCGCCGCAGCCGGCGCTCGGGGAACCGAAGCATGGCGCTCCATGAACGACAGCAGCCAGGCGTCAAAGCCGGCAGCGTCGATGAACAGGTCGCGCACCGGCTGAACGTCTGCACCGGCCATGTGGTGTGAAAGCCGGCGCCAGAAGATGGTCCAGTCGGTCTGCTCCTGACGCAACACCGCGAGGAGGGCTTCCACGAAGGAGAGGTCGCCGTCCTGCGCATCGGGCAGGCCGAGCTTGGCGCGCATGCGGCCCAGGAACTCGCGCGGAAACACCTCCTGGTAGGACGCCAGCGCCGCCAATGCCGTTTCCTTCTCGCCGATCAGCGGCAGCAGCGCCTGGCCCAGGCAATACAGGTTCCAGTAGGCCACGCTGGGCTGCTGGTTGTAGGCATAGCGACCGCCGGTGTCGCTGTGGTTGCAGATGTGGCGCGGGTTGAAGCCGTCGAGGAACTGGAACGGCCCGTAGTCGATGGTGAGCCCCAGGATGCTCATGTTGTCGGTGTTCATCACGCCATGGCAGAAGCCCACCGCCTGCCATTGCGCCATCAGCGCCGCGGTGCGCTCGCTGACGGCTTCCAGGAACGCTGCATAGGCATTCCCGCCAAAGCGCCCGGTGAGCCTGCATTCAGGGTAGAAGCGATCGATCACGAAGTCGGCCAGCGTGCGCAATTCGTCGAGCCGGTCGTTGGCCCAGAAATGCTCGAAGTGACCGAAGCGGATGAAGGTGGGCGCGGTGCGCGTCACGACCGCGGCGGTTTCTATTTCCTCCCGGCGCACGCGTGCATCGGAGCCGGTCACGCAGAGGGCCCGCGTGGTCGGGATGCCGAGCCCATGCATGGCCTCGCTGCAGAGGAATTCGCGAATGCTGGAGCGCAGAACAGCGCGGCCGTCGCCCATGCGCGAATAGGGCGTCAGGCCGGCGCCCTTGAGCTGCACTTCGAAACCGGTCTCGGTCTGGCCGAGCATGATGGCCCGTCCATCGCCCAACTGCCCGGCCCACACGCCGAATTGATGCCCGCTGTAAACGCTGGCCAGCGGGGCCATGCCCGGCAGCAGGGCATTGCCGGTGAACACTTCCAGCGCCTCGGCCGAGGCGAACCAGTCGGGCTGCAGTCCGAGTTGCCGCGCCGCCGCACTGCTGCGTCCAACCCAGTACGGATCGGGCAGGGGCGTGGGTTGGAGGCGGGTGAAGAACTTCGGCGGCAGTGCTGCGAATTCATTGCGCCAACGCAGTCCGGAATCCTCAGCAACCATCGAATCTGAAGGGATATTCATGGGCGCAATTGTCCGTTCTTTCGAGTGGCGGGACGGCGCTACGGGCATTCCCCCAACCGGGCCGATGCCGCACTGCGCAATACTCCGCTGCCAATTTTTGTCGATTCAGGAATCAGGAGACCATCCCATGCTCGGTTTGATGCAAGACCAACCGCTGCTGATCTCGTCGCTGCTCGAGTTCGCAGACCGCCACCATCGCGACGCCGAGATCGTTTCGCGCCGCTTCGAAGGTGACATCCACCGCTACACCTGGGCCGACATGGCGGTGCGCGCCCGCAAGGTCGCCAACGCGCTCGACCAGGAAGGGCTGCTGTTCAGCGACCGCATCGCCACGCTGGCCTGGAACGGCTACCGGCACCTGGAGGCGTACTACGGCGTCAGTGGCTCGGGGCGCGTGTTGCACACCATCAACCCGAGGCTGCACCCGGACCAGATCGCATGGATCGCCAATCATGCCGAAGACCAGGTCCTGATGTTCGACCTGAGCTTCCTGCCGCTGGTGCAGGCGGTGCACGCGCGCTGCCCGACCATCAGGAAATACATCGCGTTGTGCGACGCCGACAAGCTCCCGGCGGACAGCAGCGTTCCCGGCCTGGTCAGCTACGAAGACTGGATCGCGCCGCATTCGAGCGACTACGCCTGGCCGAGCTTCGACGAGAACTCCGCCTCCAGCATGTGCTACACGAGCGGCACCACCGGCAACCCGAAGGCCGCGCTCTACAGCCATCGCTCCTCGGTGCTGCATGCCTACGCCGCGGCGCTGCCCGACGTGATGTGCCTGTCGGCACGTGACTCGGTGCTGCCAGTGGTGCCGATGTTCCACGTCAATGCCTGGGGCATTCCGTATTCGGCTGCGCTCACCGGCTGCAAGCTGGTGTTCCCGGGCGCCTCGCTCGACGGAAAGTCGGTTTTCGAACTCATCGAGAACGAGAAGGTCACCTTCGCGGCCGGGGTGCCGACCGTCTGGCAAATGATGCTCGGCCACATGCAGGCCAACAACCTTCGCTTCTCGACGTTGAAGCGCACGGTGATCGGCGGCTCGGCCTGCCCGCCGGCCATGATCAAGGCGTTCCAGGAGGTCTACGGCGTGGAAGTGCTGCACGCCTGGGGCATGACCGAGATGAGCCCGCTGGGCACGCTCTGCACGCTCAAGAACAAGCACCTGTCCCTGTCGCCCGACGAGCAGACCGCGATCCGCCTGAAGCAGGGCCGGGCGATCTTCGGCGTCGACATGAAGATCGTCGATGCCGACGGCAAGGAACTTCCGTGGGACGGCAAGGCCTACGGCGACCTGCTGGTGAAAGGCCCCTGGATCGTCAAGGAATACTTCAAGGGCGAGGGCGGCGATCCGCTGATCCCCGACGAGAACGGCCGTGGCTGGTTCCCGACCGGCGACGTGGCGACCATCAACGCCGACGGCTTCCTGCAGATCACCGACCGCAGCAAGGACGTGATCAAGTCCGGCGGCGAATGGATCAGCTCCATCGAGATCGAGAACATCGCCGTCGCGCATCCGGCGATCGCCATGGCCGCCTGCGTCGGCGTGTTCCACCCGAAGTGGGACGAGCGCCCGATCGTCACCGTGGTCAAGCGCCCCGGCCAGGAGGTCACGCGCGAGGAACTGCTGAAGTTCTACGAAGGCAAGACAGCCAAGTGGCAGATTCCCGACGACGTGGTGTTCCTGGAATCCATTCCGCTCGGCGCCACCGGCAAGATCCTGAAGACCAAGCTGCGCGAGCAGCTCAAGGGCTACAAGCTGCCGGGAGTCTGAACCCGGGGCGCACCCGGAGGCCCGGCGCAGCCGGTTCCGCGGTTGCCCACGTACAGGCATCCCTGCGCCCCGTGCTACCGCCCGGTAGCAATGCCTGTCGCCTGAGCGATAGAAACGGGCGTTTCGTGGGCGGGCTTACGGGCATTCCCTGTGCTTCGGCCTTGGAAAGCCCCGTACGCTCGCAACGACTTTTTCTGAACCCTTGTGGAGACTTTCGATGAAATTTGCCCTGAAATTCCTGGCCGGCACGGTCATGCTGGCCGCTGCAGCCGGCGCGTTTGCCCAAAAGGGTGAAACCGTCAAGATCGCGATGATCGAGGGCCTGTCGGGCCCGTTCGCCAACGTGGGCCAGAACCAGCTCAAGAGCTGGCAGTTCGTGGCGGAGAACCTGACCGCCGCCGAGAACCCGGCAGGCGTCAAGTTCGAGATCGTCGGCATGGACAGCAAGAGCTCCCCGCAAGAAGCGCTGAACCTGCTCAAGGCCGCCAGCGACCAGGGCTTCCGGTACATCACGCAGGGCAACGGCTCGAACGTCGGCGTGCCGCTGTCGGACGCCGTGGGCAAGGCCAACGACCGCAATCCCGGCAAGGAAGTCATCTACCTCAACTACGCCGCGGTCGATCCGATCCTGACCAACGAGAAGTGCAACTATTGGCACTTCCGCCTGGACGCCGACACGTCGATGAAGATGGAAGCCCTGACCAGCTTCATGAAGGACCAGCCCAACATCAAGAAGGTCTACCTGCTGAACCAGAACTACTCGCATGGCCAGCAGGTCGCGAAGTATTTCAAGGAAGGCCTGGCGCGCAAGCGTCCTGACGCGCAGATCGTCGGCGACGACCTGCACCCGCTGGGCCAGGTCAAGGACTTCGCGCCCTACGTCGCCAAGATCAAGCAGTCGGGCGCCGACACGCTGGTGACCGGCAACTGGGGCCAGGACATGACCCTGCTGATCAAGGCGCTGAACGATGCCGGCCTGAAGATTCCGGTCTACGCGTACTACGCCGGTGTGTCGGGCACGCCCACGGCGCTGGCTTCAGGCGGCGACCTGGACGTCTTCCAGATCGCATACAACCATTCGAACTACACGGGTCGGATGAACCAGCTGATGGTCGATTTCCAGAAGAAGTTCAATGACGACTTCTACACCTTCTCGGTCTACAACGGCCTGGTGGCGCTGAGCAATGCGATGGCCAAGGCCAAGTCGACCGATCCGGTCAAGGTGGCGGCGTCGCTCGAAGGCCTGAAGTTCAACGGCTTCAATGGCGAAAGCGAAATCCGCAAGACCGACCACCAGATGCAGCAAGGCCTCTGGATCTCCAAGTGGCAGAAGGTCGACGCCAAGAACAAGTACAACGTCGAGAAGACCGGCTACACCTTCGTGCCGGTGAAGTACCTGGAACCCTACGTCGCGAGCACCCCGACGTCCTGCCAGATGAAGCGTCCCAGCGCGGGCTGAAGCGCCGTGAACCAGAGCGCCGGCGGGTGATGCAAATCGCTCTCCGGCGTTTTTCATGGCTTCCCAATAACGAATCAGCGAGGGTGGCAGCAAATGGAATTCTTCGTTATCTCGCTCCTGAACGGGCTCAGCTACGGGCTGCTGCTTTTCATGTTGAGCTCCGGACTTACCTTGATCTTCAGCATGATGGGCGTGCTGAACTTCGCGCACACCAGCTTCTACATGCTGGGTGCCTATTTCGCATTCACGATCTCGGGCCTGGTCGGCTTCTGGCCGGCGCTGGTGATCGCGCCGCTGGTGGTGTTTGCGCTCGGCGCGGCGTTCGAGCGGTATTGCCTTCGCCGGGTGCACAAGTTCGGGCACGTGCCTGAATTGCTGGTCACCTTCGGCCTGTCGTACCTGATCCTCGAAGTGGTGCAACTGATCTGGGGTCGCTCGGTGGTGCCGTACGGCTTGCCGCGGCAGCTAGAGGGCCCGCTTTTCACCATCTTCGGCACGCAGTTCCCGAAGTCGAAGTCCTTCATCATGCTGGTCGCGGTGCTGATGCTGGTGTCGGTCTGGCTGCTGCTGACGCGCACGCGCATCGGGCTGGTGATCCAGGCGGCACTCAAGCACCCCGACATGGTCGAGGCGCTGGGCCACAACGTGCCACGCGTCTTCATGCTGGTGTTCGGTGGCGGCGCTGCGCTGGCAGGGCTGGCCGGTGTGATCGGCGGCAACACCTACGTGACCGAGCCGGCGATGGCCGGGGCCGTAGGCTCGATCGTGTTCGTCGTGGTGGTGGTGGGCGGCATGGGGTCGCTGGCGGGGGCGTTCCTGGCGTCGCTGCTCATCGGCGTGCTGCAGACCTTTGCCGTGGCGATGGACCAATCCATAGGCGGCGCGTTCCAGTCGCTGGGCATGGCGGTGACCGACCAGACCTTCGGCCATGAACTCCTGCAACTCAAGATCTCGCAGATCGCGCCGATCCTTCCGTACCTGTTCCTGGTGCTGATCCTGATATTCCGGCCCAAGGGCCTGCTCGGCACGCGGGAGGACTGACACATGGCCAACTCGAATTCCAAACGGGCCAAGCCCATGAACGCCGGCCGCGTCGCCGTCTGGTCGCTGTTCGCGGTCGCGATGATCGTCGCGCCGCTGGTCTTCCGCAGCAGCCTGGCGCTGACGATCCTGTCGCAGATGGGTTATCTCATCATCATCTGCCTCAGCTACAACATGATCTTCGGCCAAGGCGGCATGCTGAGCTTCGGCCATGCCGTGTACACCGGCATGGGCGCGTTCATCGCCATCCACGCAATGAACCTCGCCGCGGAGGGCAGCTTCAAGGTGCCGCTGGTGCTGATTCCGCTGGTGGGCGGCATCGGGGGCATGTTCTTCGCCATCCTGTTCGGCTTCGTGACCACCAAGAAGGCGGGCACGACCTTCGCGATGATCACCCTGGGCATCGGCGAACTCGTGGCCTCGATGGCGCTGATGTTCCCGGGCTTCTTCGGCGGCGAGGGCGGCGTGACGACCAACCGGACGTACGGCACGTTCATGGGCGCGACCTTCGGCCCGCAGATCCAGGTGTACTACCTGATCGCGGTCTACTGCTTCATCTGCACCGCGTTGATGTTCGCCTTCACCGGCACGCCGCTCGGCCGCATCCTGAACGCAGTGCGCGACAACCCGGAGCGGGTCGAATTCATTGGCTACAACACGCAGCGGGTGCGCTACTTCGCCTTCATCATCGCCGGCTTCTTCGCCGGCATCGGCGGGGGCTTGGCAGCCATCAACTTCGAGATCGTGAACGCGAGCGACAGCCTGAGCGGCGTGCGCTCGGGCGGCTACCTGCTGTTCACATTCCTGGGTGGCGCGACCTTCTTCTTCGGGCCGATCATCGGTGCGGTGCTGCTGGTGCTGGCCTCGGTGCTGCTGTCGGAACTCACCAAGGCCTGGCTGCTGTACCTGGGCCTGGTGTTCCTGCTGATGGTGATGTTCGCGCCGGGCGGCGTCGCCAGCCTGATCATGATGAACCTGCGGGTGGCCAAGTTCGGTCGCTTCAAGCCGTTCTGGCCACTGTACGTGGGGCTGATCGTGACGGGCGCTTTGCTGGTCGTCGGGGCCGCGGCGTTGGTGGAAATGGTCTACCACGTCCAGTTGAATGCGGCGCTCGGGCCGGAGGTTCATTTCGCCGGCCTGACGCTGGATACATCGAGCATGGGCAGCTGGCTTGGCGCGGCAGCGGTTGCGCTGGTCGGGCTGGGCCTGATGGAGATCGTCCGGCGCAAGTTCGCGCGCGCCTGGGGCGCCGCGCAGGAATACATCGAAGCAGAAATCAAGCGCATGGAGGCTGCATAAGCAGGGTACGGCACATGACCTACGCACTCGAACTCAAGAACTTGCGCAAGAGCTTTGGCAAGACCGACATCATTCGCGGCATCGACCTTTCGGTGAATGCGGGCGAACGCGTCGCGGTGATCGGTCCCAACGGGGCGGGCAAGTCGACGCTGTTCAACCTCATCAGCGGACGGCTGCATCCCAGTAGCGGCGAGGTGCTGCTGAACGGGCAGCGCATCGACGGCAAGACGCCATTCGAGATCAACCGGCTCGGCCTCTCGCGCAGCTTCCAGATCACCAACATCTTTCCGAAGCTGAGCGTCTTCGAGAACCTGCGCTGCGGCCTGCTGTGGCACACGGGGGCGCGCTACAGCTTCCTGCGCTTCCTGTCGAACCTCGACGACGCCAACGCGCGCACCGAGGAACTGGTGCGCCAGATCGGGCTGGAGCGCAAGCGCGACGTGCAGGCGGTGAACCTCACCTATGCCGAGCAGCGCGCGCTGGAGATCGGCGTGACGATCGCCGGCGGCGCCAACGTGATCCTGCTGGACGAACCGACGGCGGGGATGAGCAAGACCGAGACTTCCCACTTCATCGCGCTGATCAAGCACGTGACGGTCGGGAAGACCTTGCTGACAGTGGAGCACGACATGGGCGTGGTGTTCGGGCTGGCCGACAAGATCGCGGTGGTGGTCTACGGTGAAGTCATTGCCTTCGATACGCCGGCGGCGGTGCGCGCCAGCGCCAAGGTGCAGGAGGCCTATCTCGGCTCCTCGGTCGCGGATGCGCAAGGGGCAGGACACTGATCATGTTGAAACTCAACGACATCCACGCCTACTATGGCAAGAGCCACGTGCTGCACGGCGTTTCATTCGAGGTCGGCAAGGGCGAGATCGTCGCGCTGCTGGGCCGCAACGGCTCCGGCCGCTCGACCACCGCCAAGGCCATCATGGGCCTGGTGCATGCCGAGGGGCAGCTCGAATGGAAAGGCCAGGACATCCTGCGCAAGAAGGCCTACGAGGTGGCGCACCTGGGCCTTGGCTACGTGCCGGAGAACCGCGACATCTTCCCCAAGCTCACCGTCGCACAGAACCTGTTGCTCGGCCAGAAGGGCGCAGGGAAGGGCAGCCGCTGGACCTTCAAGGACATGTACGAGATGTTCCCGCGCCTCAAGGAGCGCGAGCACACCGAGGCCGGCGTGCTCTCCGGCGGCGAGCAGCAGATGCTGACGCTGTGCCGCACGCTCATGGGCGACCCCGACCTGATCATCATCGACGAGCCGACCGAGGGCCTGGCGCCCAAGATTGTCGAGTTGGTGGGGCAGTACTTGCAGACGCTCAAGAGCCGCGGCATCTCGGTGCTGCTGATCGAGCAGAAGCTCACCATCGCGATGCACATCTCGGACCGCGCATTGGTCATGGGACATGGCAGCATCGTGTTCGACGGCACGCCGGACAGCCTGCGCGCCGATGCCACCACCCGAAAAGAATGGCTCGAAGTCTGAAGGCGTGAATATTCCTACTGCGGACGCCGATCTCGGGCCTGCGGTGCTCACCGTACTGATGTACGGTTCCGCGCCGCAGACCCGACCTCGGCGCCCTCGCTACGGAATCTTCACACCTTCAGGGCCGGCGCCGTTTTAAGAGGATCATCCGGCGCTTGTCCCGGTAGCGACTAAGGCGAAATTCACTGGTCACCGGATACGCCTAGAATTTTAGAAAAAGAACACTCGTGCTATTTGGCAGCGGGTGAGTGCGTGGCTCGACAAGCGCGGGCTCGCGCTCCTTGGCCAACTCTTCGTTTTTTTACCTTCCCATTCAAAGGAACGCGCCATGACGGCTGAATACAAGGTGCTCGGCGAAATCGCCGTGATCACCATGACCAATCCCCCGGTCAACGGTCTCGGTTATTCGACCCGCGTCGGCATCACCGACGGCCTGAGCAAGGCCAACGACGATCCGGCCGTCAAGGCGATCATCATCACCGGCGCCGGCAAGGCGTTCTCGGGTGGGGCGGACATCAAGGAATTCGGCACCTCGAAGGCGCTGCAGGAGCCCAACCTGCTGAGCGTGATCCTCGCGCTGGAAGCCTCGCCGAAGCCGATCGTGGCTGCGATCCATTCCGTGGTGATGGGCGGCGGGCTCGAACTGGCCCTCGGCTGCCACTACCGCGTGGTGGCGCCGGGCACCAGCGTTGCGCTGCCGGAAGTCAAGCTGGGCCTGCTGCCTGGCGCCGGTGGCACGCAACGCCTGCCGCGCGTGCTGGGCGTCGAGACCGCCCTCAACATGATCGTCAGCGGCGAGCCGGTGAAGAGCGAACTGCTCGCGTCGGCGCCCGGCCAGAAGCTGTTCGACAAGTTGGCCGCCTCGGCCGAGTCGCTGTTCGACGAAGCCGTCGAATTCGCCAAGTCCGTCGCCGGCAAGCCCGCCGCTGAACTGCCGCTGGTGCGCAACCTGCCGTGCAAGCACCCGCAAGGCGATGCCTACTTCCAGTTCGCCAGGAACATGGTCACCGGCATGTCGAAGAACTACCCGGCGCCGCTCAAGTGCCTGGAGGCCGTGCGTGCCTCCACCACAATGAAGTTCAACGATGGCATGGCCGAGGAACGCCGCCTGTTCACGCAGTTGATGCTGTCGCCCGAATCGTCGGCGCTGCGCCACCTGTTCATGGCCGAGCGCGCAGCGAGCAAGATCCCTGACGTGGCGGACGACACGCCCAAGCGCGACATCAAGACGGTGGGCGTCATTGGCGCCGGCACCATGGGCGGCGGCATCTCGATGAACTTCCTGAACGCGGGCATCCCGGTCAAGATCCTCGAGATGAAGCAGGAAGCACTGGACCGCGGCATCGCGACCATCAAGAAGAACTACGAAGCGCAGGTCAAGAAGGGCAAGCTCAAGCAGGACAAGTACGACCAGCGCATGTCGCTGCTGTCGACCACGCTGAGCTACGACGACCTGAAGGACTGCGACCTGATCATCGAGGCCGTGTTCGAGGAACTCGGCGTCAAGGAAACCGTGTTCAAGAAGCTGGACGAAGTCGCCAAGCCCGGCGCCATCCTGGCCTCCAACACCTCGACGCTGGACGTCGACAAGATCGCCGCCTTCACCAAGCGTCCGCAGGACGTGGTCGGCATGCACTTCTTCAGCCCGGCCAACGTGATGAAGCTGCTGGAAGTGGTGCGCGGCAAGGAAACGGCCAAGGACGTGCTGGCCACCGTCATGGCCATCGCCAAGAAGATCAAGAAGACCGCAGTCGTGTCCGGCGTGTGCGACGGCTTCATCGGCAACCGCATGATCGAGCAGTACTCGCGCCAGGCCGGCTTCCTGCTGGACGAAGGCGCCACGCCGCAGCAAGTCGACAAGGCCATCGAGAAGTTCGGTTTTGCCATGGGTCCGTTCCGTATGGGCGACCTGGCCGGCAACGACATCGGCTGGGCGATCCGCAAGCGCCGCGCCACCGAGCGTGCCGACATGAAGTACAGCCGCACGGCCGACAAGCTCTGCGAACTGGGCCGCTTCGGCCAGAAGACCGGCGCAGGCTGGTACGACTACCAGGCCGGCAAGCGCGACGCGATCCCGAGCCAGGTCGTGCTGGACCTGATCGAGCAGCACCGCAAGGACGAAGGCATCACGCCGCGCAAGATCTCCGACGAGGAGATCGTGCAGCGCCTGGTGTATGCCCTCGTCAACGAAGGCGCCCGCATCCTGGAAGACGGCATCGCGAGCAAGTCCGGCGACATCGACATGGTGTACCTGACCGGCTATGGCTTCCCGATCTTCCGCGGTGGCCCGATGCACTACGCATCGCAGGCCGGCCTCTACAACGTGGCCGAGGCGATGAAGCGCTTTGCGAAGAACCCGCGTGACGACGGCAAGTTCTGGGAGCCGGCGGCGCTGATCCAGAAGCTGGTCGCCGAAGGCAAGAGCTTCAGCTAAACGACGGACGAGACCGCAACTGTGATCAAGAGAATCTTTCAAGTCCTGCTGCTGGCAGTTTTGTTGTTGGCGGCAGCGGTTGCGGTCAAGACGTGGCGCACGCCGTCACGCCAGCTGGCGGTGCGGCCTGTGGCCAAGCTGGACATCGATGCGCAGGCCGCCGCGAAGCGGCTGTCGGGTGCGATCCCGTTTCGTACCGTGTCGAGCCTGGACGACCCCAAGGGGAACAACGCCGAGTTCGACAAACTGCATGCCTATCTGGCCGAGAAGTTTCCCAAGCTTCACGCGAGCCTGAAGAAGGAAGTCATCGGCGACAAGGCCTTGCTCTATACGTGGCAAGGCAGTGACCCGGCCCGCAAGCCGGTCGCACTGATGGCGCACCAGGACATGGTGCCGATCGCGCCTGGCACCGAGAAGGCCTGGTCGGTCGAGCCGTTCAGCGGCGAGATCAAGGACGGCTACATCTGGGGCCGCGGCACGCTCGACAACAAGGGCAACCTGCTGGCGCAGATGGAAGCCATCGAATTGCTGATCGGCAAGGGCTTCAAGCCCAAGCAGACCATCTACCTGATCGCAGGGGATGACGAGGAAGTGACCGGCCTGCGCGGCGCGCTGCCGATTGCCGAGTTGCTGAAGTCGCGCGGGGTGGAACTCGACTGGGTGCTGGACGAGGGTCTTCTCGTGCTCGACGGCGTGCTACCGGGCCTTCGCCAGCCGGCCGCCTTGATCGGCCTGGCCGAGAAGGGCTATGCGACCTTCTTCCTCACGCTCGACACGGCCCCGAGCCATTCCTCGATGCCGGCGCAACACACCGCCATCGGCGGCATGAGCAAGGCGCTGGCCAACCTGGAGGCGCACCAGATGCCCGGCGCCATCAAGGGCGTCGCGGGGGAGATGTTCGGCACGCTGGCGCCCGAGATGAGCGGCGTCAACCGCGTGATGCTGTCGAACCTCTGGCTCACCGCACCGCTGGTGCAGGGCCAGCTGGAAAAGTCGCCCAGCAGCAATGCCATGCTGCGCACGACGACGGCGCTGACCATCGTTCGCGCCGGCAACAAGGACAACGTGCTGCCCGGCCGTGCCGAGGCGGCGGTCAACTTCCGCGTGTTGCCGGGCGATACGCTGGCGAGCGTGGAAGCGCATCTGCGCAAGACGCTCGACAACGACGCGATCCAGATCAAGGCCTACCCGGGCAACTCGGAGCCATCGCCCGTCTCGCCGACCGACAGCACCGGCTATCACACCATCGAACAGACGGTTCGCCAGGCCTTCCCTGACGCAGTGGTCGCGCCCGGCCTGATGACCGCCGCCACCGATTCGCGCCACATGAGCCTGATCAGCAAGTCGGTCTACCGCTTCTCGCCGTTCCGGATGAAGAGCGAGGACCTGGCGCGCTTCCACGGCACCAACGAACGGGTGTCGATCGCCAACTATGCCGAGATGATCGGCTTCTATCACCAGTTGCTGCTCAACACCGAGCAGCCACCCCTGTAATCGTTCCAACCATCGCTCAAAGGACATCGCCATGACCAGCGCCGTTATCGTCTCTACCGCCCGCACACCGCTTGCCAAGAGCTGGAAGGGTGCTTTCAACATGACGCACGGCGCCACGCTCGGCGGCCATGCGGTGCAACACGCCGTGCAGCGCGCCGGCATCGACCCGGCCTCGGTGGACGACGTGATCATGGGTTGCGCCACGCCCGAAGGCGCGACCGGTGGCAACATCGCGCGCCAGATCGCGCTGCGCGCCGGCCTGCCCATCACGACCTCGGGCATGACCATCAACCGCTTCTGCTCGTCGGGCCTGCAGACCATCGCGACCGCTGCGCAACGCATCATCGCGGGTGAAGGCGACGTCTACGTGGCTGGCGGTGTCGAAAGCATCTCCTGCGTGCAGAACGAAGCCAACCGCCACATGGGCACCGATCCGTGGCTGGTGAAGCACAAGCCGGAGATCTACTGGAACATGCTCCAGACCGCCGAGAACGTGGCGAAGCGCTACAACATCGGCCGCGAGGCGATGGACGAGTATGGTGCACGCAGCCAGCAGCGCGCCAGCGCCGCGCTCGAAGCCGGCCTGTTCAAGGCGGAGATCGCCCCGATGACCGTGCTGGCCGGCGTGGCCGATGCCCAATTGGGCCTGCGCACCAAGGAAGTCACCATCGAGAACGACGAAGGCATCCGCGCCGGCACCACCAAGGAGGGCATCAGCGGCATCCGGCCGGCGGTGCCGGGCGGCGTGATCTCGGCCGGCAATGCCAGCCAGTTCTCCGACGGTGGCGGCGCCTGCGTGCTGGTCGATGAGACGTACGCGCAGCAGAAGGGCCTGGCGCCGATCGGCCGCTTCCTCGGTTTCGCCGTGGCAGGTTGCGAACCCGATGAAATGGGCATCGGTCCGGTCTTCGCGATTCCGAAGGTGCTGAAGAAGCTGGGCCTCACGGTCAACGACATCGACCTGTGGGAACTGAACGAAGCATTCGCGGTGCAGGTGATCTACTGCCGTGACAAGCTGGGCATTCCCGATGACCGCCTGAACGTGAACGGCGGCGCGATTGCCGTCGGCCACCCCTACGGCGTGAGCGGCCAGCGCCTGACCGGCCACGCTCTCATCGAAGGCAAGCGCCGCGGCGCGAAGAAGGTCGTGGTCACGATGTGCATCGGCGGCGGCATGGGTGCTGCCGGCGTGTTCGAGGTCCTCTGACCATGGCGGGCGGTGACCATCCAGTCTCGCCCGACGCCTTCCTGGCGATGGGTCGCGAGGTGATCGCCTCGCAGCCCTTCAGCGTGCTGGTCGGCGCCGAGATGCATCAGCTCTCGCGCGGCCATATCGACCTTCAGCTCCCTATCACCGACAAGCTCAAGCAGCAGAACGGATTCGTGCACGGCGGGGTGCTGAGCTACCTTGCCGACAACGCGCTGACGTTTGCCGGCGGGACGGCGATGGCCGTGCCGGTCGTCACTTCCGAGTTCAAGATCAACTATGTGCGGTCGGCCATCGGCGAGCGCCTGATTGCGCGCGCCAGGGCGGTGCATGTGGGCAGCACACAGGCCGTTTGCACCTGCGAAATCTTCGTCGTGCAAGATGGCGAGGAAAAACTTTGCGCGCTGGCGCAAGGCACCATCGCCCGATTGCCCGACCCTTCACAGAAATCGACATGAGCCTCCGTTCCACCCTCGACTTCCTCCTCTACGACTGGCTGCAAGCCGAGTCGCTCAATCAGCGCGAGCGATTTGCCGATCACTCGCGCGAGACCTTCGACGCAGTGCTCGACACCTGCGAACGCATCGCGCGCGAGAAATACGCCCCGCACAACCGCACGGTCGACACGCAGGAGCCGCACTTCGACGGCGAAAAGGTGATCCTGCCGCAGGCCACGCATGACGCGCACAAGGCCTTCGTCGAGTCCGGGATGATGAGCGCCGCGCAGGACTACGAGATCGGCGGCATGCAGTTGCCGTTCACGCTGCAGGCGGCGGCCAACAGTTTCTTCGCGATGGCGTCGGTGAGCATCGGCTCGAACATGCTCACCAGCGGCAATGCCAACCTGCTGATGGTGCATGGCACCGGGATGCAGAAGGAAGTGTTTGCGAAGAACGAGTTCTCGGGGCGCTGGGCCGGGACGATGTGCCTGTCGGAGCCGCAAGCCGGGTCTTCGCTGAGCGACGTAGCGACCCGCGCGGTGCCGGATGGCGCCGACTTTGAAAGCGACCCGCTCGGCCCCCGTTACCGGCTGACGGGCAACAAGATGTGGATCTCCTCGGGCGACCATGAGTTGACCGAGAACATCGTGCACATCGTGCTGGCCAAGATCCCGGACGAGAACGGCAAGCTGGTTCCGGGCACGCGCGGGATCTCGCTGTTCATCGTGCCCAAGCGCATGGTCGACACCGAGGGCAATCTCACTGGCGAGCGCAACGATGTCGCGTTGGCCGGCCTCAATCACAAGCTCGGCTGGCGCGGCACCACCAACACCTTGCTGAACTTCGGCGAGGGCAAGTACCCCGTCGGCGGCAAGGCCGGTGCGGTGGGCTACCTTGTCGGCTCGCCCGGCAAGGGCCTGCACTGCATGTTCCACATGATGAACGAGGCGCGCATCAGCGTCGGCACCGCTGCGGTGATGCTCGGCATGGCTGGTTACTACGCTTCGCTGGAGTATGCGAAGAACCGCCCGCAGGGGCGCCCCGCGGGCCCGGCCGGCAAGGACTCGGCCAAGCCGCAGGTGCGCATCATCGAACACGCCGACGTGCGCCGGATGCTGCTCGCGCAGAAGTCGTACTGCGAAGGTTCGCTGGCCTTGTCCTTGTACTGCGCGCGACTCGTCGACGAGCAGAAGACCGGCGCGGCCGAAGCTGCCGACGACGCGCGGCTCCTGCTCGAGGTGCTCACGCCGATCGCCAAGAGCTGGCCCAGCGAATGGTGCCTCGAAGCCAATTCGCTCGCGATCCAGATCCACGGCGGCTACGGCTACACGCGCGATTTCCCGGTGGAACAGTACTGGCGCGACAACCGTCTCAACATGATCCACGAGGGCACGCACGGCATCCAGGCGGCCGACCTGCTGGGCCGCAAGGTGTTGATGGAGGACGGCCGCGGCATGAAGTTGCTCGCGGCCCGCATGGCCGAGACGATGGGGCGTGCCGCCAAGGTGCCCGAGCTTGCCGCGCATGCAAAGGCGCTCGGCGAGGCCCTGCAGCGCGTCGGCACGGCCACGCAAGCGGCATGGTCGACCGGCGATCCGCGCTCGGCGCTGACCAATGCCGTGCCCTACATGCAGGCTTTCGGGCACACGGTGCTGGCCTGGATCTGGCTCGACGTGGCGGCGCGTGCGCTGGAACTCGATGCTGGCAAGGCATCGGCTGTGACGACCGGCAAGGCCAGCGCCGCGGCCTACTTCTTCAACTACGAGTTGCCAAAGATCGGCGCCTGGCTGAACGTGGTCGAAAGCCGCGATCCGACTTGCACCGACATGCCGGAAGAGGCATTCTGATGGCCGCCAATCCGCATGCCCGCATCGAGAACTGGATCTGGATCCTGATCTATGGCGGGCTGTTCCTGGTGATTCTCGGCATCGCCACCGCCCGCATCGACTCCTTCACCGGCTGGATGCTGGCCGTTCCCGGCGCCGTCGCTGCCGTGGTGGGCGTGGTCCTCATTTATGTTCGTTCCCGACTGAAAGACGACAAGCCATGATCAAGCACATCGTGATGTGGAAACTGCTCGACGCCACGCAGGCCGCGCGCTTCAAGGCCGAACTCGACACCTGCAAGGGGCTGGTGCCCGGCATGCGGGAGTTCGAGGTGGGGACGCGCACCGACGGCCTGGAAGCCAACCAGGACGTGGTGCTGAACTCGAGCTTCGACGACGCGGCGGCGCTGGAGGCCTACGTCGTTCATCCGCACCACAAGAAGGTCTCGGCATTCCTGGGCACCCTGCGTGAATCGCGCGCGGTGCTCGACTACGAGATCTGATCGACCCCAAGACACTGGAGACCCACCACATGACACCTCGCACCGTTCAGAAACTGTTCGACCTCACGGGCAAGACCGCCCTCATCACCGGCGGCTCGCGCGGCCTGGGCTTGCAGATGGCGCATGCGCTCGGTGAAGCCGGCGCGAAGATCATGCTGAGTTCGCGCAAGGCCGAGGACCTGGAACAGGCCGCGGCCGAGCTGCAGGCCGCCGGCATCGACGCACGCTGGATCGCAGCCGATTGTTCGAAGGAAGAAGACACCCGCCGCCTGGCCGACGAGACGCTGGAGCGCATGGGCGCCATCGACATCCTGGTGAACAACGCCGGCGCCAGCTGGGGCGCGCCGGCCGAGGACCATCCGGTGGCGGCATGGGACAAGGTGATGAATCTCAACGTGCGCGGCTACTTCATCCTGGCGCAGCAGGTCGCCAACAAGTACATGATCCCGAAGAAGGCCGGCAAGATCATCAACATTGCGTCGATCGCCGGCCTGAACGGCAATCCGCCCGAGATGCAGACCCTGGCCTACAACACCTCGAAGACCGCGGTGATCGGCTTCACGCACACGCTGGCCGCCGAGTGGGGCAAGTACGGCATCAACGTCAACGCGATTTGCCCGGGCTTCTTCATGACCAAGATGGCGACGGGCCTGATCCAGTCGATCGGCGAGGAAAAGATGGCCAATGCCGCGCCGCTGCGCCGCCTGGGCGACGAGGAAGACCTGAAGGGCCTGACGCTGCTGTACGCGAGCGATGCCGGCAAGCACATCACCGGCCAGTGGATGGCGGTGGATGGCGGCGTGAGCGTGGTTCTCGGGGCAGCCTGACGTCATGTCGATCCCATTCGGCGTCGCGATTCCGTTCGTCGACCTCCTGGGCTTCACGCTCGAGCGTTTCGAGAACGGCGAGTCCGAGATGCACTACACGACGCAACCCGAGCACACCAACAGCTTTGCGGTGGCGCACGGCGGCGTCACCATGACCCTGCTCGACGTGACGATGGCCACCGCGGCGCGCAGCGTGCAGAACGACATGGGCGTGGTCACCATCGAGATGAAGACCACCTTCATGCAGGCGTCGCGCGGGCCCTTGATAGCCAAGGGGCGCCTGATGCATCGCACGGCCACCATGGCCTTCACCGAAGCCACGGTCTATGACGAGAAGGGCCGCGCTTGTTCCCATGCGACGGGCACCTTCAAATACGTGAAACGCCTTCCGGTCAGCGGCAGCGAAGTGCATGCACTGCAGCCGGTTTCAACAGACTAGTTTTTCCAAGAGACACCCCATGCCCATCAACAAGCAGATCCATCTCGACAATCGCCCCGAAGGCGAGGCCACGGCGAGCAACTTCAAGCTCGTGACCACCGAAACGCCGGCGCTGGCCGACAACCAGGTGCTGGTGCGCCACCATTTCATGAGCCTGGACCCCTACATGCGCGGTCGCATGAACGACTCCAAGAGCTACGCCGCCAGCCAACCCGTGGGCCACGTGTTCCAGGGCGGCACCGTGGGCGAGGTGATCGAGAGCAAGCATCCCAAGTACAAGGCGGGCGACAAGGTCGTCGGCTTCGGCGGCTGGCAGGAGTACAGCGTGGTCGATGCCTCGCAGCCCGGCGCGCTGAAGAAGGTCGACACCACGCACGTGCCGCTGTCGCATTACCTCGGGGCGGTCGGCATGCCGGGCGTGACGGCCTGGTACGGCTTGGTGAAGATCATCGCGCCGAAGGAGGGCGACACCGTCGTCATCACCGCCGCCAGTGGCGCGGTCGGCAGCGCCTTCGGTGCGCTGGCCAAGGCGCGCGGCTGCCGCGTGGTCGGCATCGCCGGCGGGCCGGACAAGTGCAAGTACGTGACCGATGAACTCGGCTTCGACGCCTGCATCGACTACCGCCAGCACCCGGACGTCAAGACGATGAGCGCGGCGCTGAAGGAATCCTGCCCCAAGGGCATCGACGGCTACTTCGAGAACGTCGGCGGCTACATCTTCGACGCGGTGCTGCTGCGCTGCAATGCCTTCGCGCGCGTCGCGCTGTGCGGCATGATCGCCGGCTACGATGGCGCGCCGATGCCGCTGGCCAACCCGGCGCTGATCCTCATCAACCGCCTGAAGATCGAAGGCTTCATCGTCAGCGAGCACATGGAAGTGTGGCCGGAGGCGCTCGCGGAACTGGGTGCGCTGGTGGGCTCCGGCAAGCTCAAGCCGCGCGAGTCGGTGGCGCAAGGCATCGAAGCCGCGCCTGAAGCGTTCCTGGGCCTGCTGAAAGGCAAGAACTTCGGCAAGCAACTCGTCAAGCTGATCTGAACAAAATCACCTGAACGAAAGACCACGATGGCCGACCTGATCCTGCACCACTACGCCACCTCGCCGTTCTCGGAGAAGGTGCGGCTCATCCTCGGCGCGAAGAAGCTGCCGTGGAAGTCGGTCTTCATCCCGCCGATCATGCCCAAGCCCGACGTGGAGGTGCTGACCGGCGGCTACCGCAAGACGCCGTTCCTGCAGATCGGCGCCGACATGTACTGCGACACCGCGCTGATCGCCGACGTGCTCGAGCACCTGCAACCCGAGCCGACGCTGTACCCCGAGCCCGAGAAAGGCCTGTCGCGCATCCTCGCGCAGTGGGCCGACAGCACGCTGTTCTGGGCCGCCATGGCCTGGAACCTGCAGCCAAAGGGCGCGGCCGAGGTGTTCTCCAAGGCGCCGCCCGAAGCCGCCAAGGCCTTTGGCGAAGACCGCGGCAAGATGAGCGCCGGCAACATGACGCGCCTGCGCCCGGCCGATGCCACGAGCGCCTACAAGTCGTACCTGCGCCGCCTCTCGGACATGTTCGACGACAAGCCCTTCATGCTGGGCGAGGCGCCGTGCATTGCCGACTTCGCGGCCTACCACCCGCTCTGGTACACGCGCCGCATCGACTCTGTACGCGGCATCCTCGACCTGACGCCGGGCGTGGTCGACTGGATGGAGCGCATGTACGCCATCGGCCACGGCGCGCCGGAGAAGTTCACCGCCGAGGAAGCCATCGCCGTGGCCAAGTCGACGCGGCCGCACACGCTGCTGACCGACAGCACCTTCCAGGACGACCACGGCATTGCGCTGGGCAGCGACGTCACGGTGCGCGCGGAGAGCTTCGGCCTCGAGGAGACAGCCGGCAAGCTGGTCGCGGCCACGCGCACGCACTACACGCTGGAGCGCAGCAACGAGCGTGTGGGCACGGTGCACGTGCACTTCCCGCGCATCGGGTACGTGCTGCGCAAGGCGGAAGGCTGACGCGCAAGGGGGACACCCTCAGAATCAGGCGCCATGAACCCTGGTTCCATTACGAGGCGGCGGGTGCTGCAGGCCATGGCGGGCGGCGTTCTGGTCGCGCCCTTGGGCGTCATTCCGTGGCGCGCCCGGGCCGCTACATCGCCAGGTGCGCGCGTTCGACCCGGTGAACCGGGCTGGCCTTCGGACGAGGCCTGGCAAGGGCTCGGCCAGCAGGTCGAAGGCGCGCTCCTCAAGGTGCAGACGCCGCTGGATGCCTGCGTGGCGACGCCGACCAGCGCGGCTTGCGCGCAGCTTTTCAAGGCCGTCAAGAACCCTTACTTCACCGGCGACGATGTCGCGCTGACGCAGACCCTGGGTTGGGTCGATGCATGGACCTCGAAGCCCAGTGCGTATGCGGTGGCGGCGCGCAGCACCCGGGATGTGGTCGCCGCCGTCGACTTCGCGCGGCAGAACAGGCTGCGGCTGGTGGTGAAGGGCGGCGGCCACAGCTACCAGGGCACCTCGAATTGCGCCGATTCGCTGCTGGTGTGGACGCGCCGAATGAATGGCGTCCAGATGCACGACAGCTTCGTGCCCGCGGGCTGCGATGCCGTGCCGCGGCGCGCAGTGAGCATGGGCGCCGGCGCGGTCTGGGCGCATGCCTATGACGCGGTGACGACGCAGGCTGGCGGCTATGTGCAGGGAGGAGGGTGCACCACCGTCGGCGTGGCGGGGCTGGTGCAGAGCGGCGGCTTCGGCAGCTTCTCGAAGCGGTACGGCACGGCCGCCGGCAGCCTGCTGGAGGCCGAGGTCGTCACTGCCGATGGCGCGGTGCGGATCGCCAACGCCTGCACGAATCCGGAGCTGTTCTGGGGGCTCAAGGGCGGAGGCGGCGGCAGCCTCGGCATCGTGACCCGGGTGAGCTTGCGCGTGCACGAACTGCCCGAGGAATTCGGCGCGGTGAACATGTCGGTCAAGGCGCTGTCGCCGCAGGCGTATCGGCGGCTGATCGGGCTCATGGTCGAACACTACGCGAGGAACCTCATGAACCCGCACTGGGGCGAGCAGATCCGCGTGCGGCCGGACAACGTCCTGCGCGTGTCGATGGTGTTCCAGGGCCTGAACCGCGGGCAGGCGCAGATGGCATGGCAGCCCTTCATCGACGCGGTGGCGAGTGCACCGGGGGACTTCTGGTTCGAGTCGGCGCCCTTCATCGCGTCGCTGTCGGCGCGCGAGTTCTGGTCGGCGACGACGTTCAAGAAGCTGGCGGGCGTGCTCGCGACAGACGACCGGCCCGGCGCGCCGAAGTCCAACGTTTTCTGGCCCGGCGACCAGGGGCAGGCCGGCCAGTTCCTGCATGGCTACGACTCCGCCTGGCTGCCTGCATCGCTGCTGCGCGATGACCGGCGCGACGCCTTGTGCGATGCGCTGTTCGCGGCATCGCGGCACACGGGCATCGGGCTGCACACGAACAAGGGATTGGCCGGCGCGTCGGCCGAGGCGATCGCGGCGGCCAGGGACACGGCCACGAATCCGCTGATGCTCGACGCCTTTGCGCTGGCCATCATGGGCGCGGAAGAGCAGCCGGCCTATCCTGGCGTCGCGGGCCATGAGCCTGATGTCGCGCGAGGCCGCCTGCGGGCGCAAGCCATCGCACGCGCCGTCGCCGAGCTGCGCAGGGTCGCGCCCAATGGCGGCGCCTATGTCTCGGAGAGCAACTACTTCGAGCCGGACTTCCAGCGCCAGTACTGGGGCACGAACTACCCGCGCCTGCAGGCAGTGAAGGCCCGCTACGACCCCGATGGCCTGTTCTTCGTCCACAACGGCGTGGGCAGCGAAGGCTGGAGCACCGACGGCTTCAACCGCACGGCTTGAGCGGGAGCGCCCGCACAAGCCACGGCGCATCTGGCGACTTGTCCGGAGCCTCCCAGGCCATCTCGTCGCCTGAACGACAGCCCGGACGCGCGCAACGGGGTCCAATAGCCGACGGACTTCATTCCTCAGTTTTCAGAGACATCACAGGACGGCATCCATGATTCAGGACTTCAAGGGCAAGACGGCAGTACTCACCGGCGCGGGCTCGGGCTTCGGGCTCGAATGCGCGCGCATCGGCGCGGCGCGGGGCATGAACCTCGTTCTCGTCGACGTGCAGCAGGACGCGCTCGATGCGGCGCAAGCAGAGATGGAAGCCGCCGGCGCGCAGGTGCTGGCACGCAAGGTCGACGTTTCGAACACCGCGCAGATGGAACAACTGGCCGCGGATGTGAAGGCACGTTTCGGCGCGCCGCATTTCGTCTTCAACAATGCCGGCGTAGGCGCCGGTGGCCTGGTGTGGGAGAACACCGTGGCCGACTGGGAATGGGTGCTCGGCGTCGACCTCTGGGGCGTGGTGCACGGCGTGCGCCTGTTCGTGCCGATGATGCTCGAGGCGGCGGCCAAGGATCCGGATTACCGCGGCCACATCACCAACACCGCCAGCATGGCCGGCCTGTTGACGCCGCCGAACATGGGCATCTACAACGCGGCCAAGGCGGCCGTCGTGAGCCTGACCGAGACGATGTACCAGGACCTGACGCTGGTCACCGACCAGATCGGCGCCAGCCTGCTGTGCCCTTACTTCGTGCCCACCGGCATCACCAGGAGCGAGCGCAACCGTCCCGATGCGCCGACACAGGCCCAGCTCACCAAGAGCCAGCTCATCGGCCAGGCCATGAGCGACAAGGCGGTGAGCAGCGGCAAGGTGACGGCAGCAGAGGTCGCGAACAAGGTGTTCGACGCCATCAGCGCAAACCAGTTCTATGTGTTCAGCCACCCGAAGGCGCTCGGCAACGTCAAGAGTCGCATGGAGAACATCGTGTCGATCACCAACCCGGCCGACCCGTTCCTCGAGCGGCCCGAGATCGGCATTGCGTTGCGCGCGCAGCTCCGCACGCCCTGACACCGCGACGGGTGTTGTTGCAGGGCGGTTCCGCGGATTGGTGACAATCGAGCTTTACCCAGCGATCCGGCCCGGATCGACAGGAGCTGACTCATGGGATGCCCTTGGAAGCGCTGAAGACCCAGTGCCGCGGCTGCGCGCTGTTCGACACCGCCATCGGACCGTGCTGCATCGCGTGGAACGCGCAAGCGATCGTGGCGGTGCAACTGCCGGAAGCCAATCCTGCCTGCACCCGGGCGCGGCTGTTGCAGGGCACCGGCGCTCTGGAGGATGGCGAGCCGCCGCCGTTCGCGCAGGCAGCGATCGAGGGCGTGCAGGCCCTGATGCAGGGTAGCTCACGCGACTTGCGCGAAGTACCGCTCGACATGTCGGGCGTACCCGAGTTTCATCAGCGCGTGTACGCCATCGCCCGCCGTATCGGCCCTGGTCACACGCGCACCTATGGCGAGGTGGCGCAGGAACTGGGCGACAAGGGCCTGGCGCGGGCTGTCGGCCAGGCGCTGGGGCGCAATCCGTTCGCGCCCATCGTGCCGTGCCACCGCGTGCTCGCGGCCAATGGCAAGCCGGGCGGATTTTCCGGCGGCAGCGGCGTGCCGACCAAGCTGCGCATGCTGGCCATTGAGGGCACTTCGCCGAGCGGGTCGCTGGCGCTGTTCGACTAGCGTGCTGTGCCAGCTTGACGTTCGTGCGTCATGGAGCACCACAGCGATCCGGAGAAGGCGAGTGTGGCATCCGCGCCGATAGCAAACAGACGGCACCGCGTCGTGAGACTGATCGACTGTGTCTGGAACGCCATCCTGCTGATACCAGCCCTGTGGATCTTTGGGTCCACGCACCTTCGAGATCCCGGGGCTGCTTACCTCGTTATCGCAAGCGCGGCGTTCTTTGGCTTGCTTCGGGCGATCCTGGGGCTTCGAGTGTTCCTGGTGCTGACCTATGTACCGGCGCTGTTCGGTGTTCTGGCCGTGGGAGCCGATTGGCTACGCGATGTCAACCTTCTCGAGGCGGCCCTGATCCGGCCGGATCCACGCGAAGCATGGCCGGTCATCCAGCCTTATGTCGTGTGGATAGCCCTGGCCGCGCTCCTGTTCGCCACGCCGATCTGGGTGTTGTTCCGCACGCCATCCACCCGGACGGCGCGCCGGAAGCGGTCTTCGGCAACTCTCGCGGCCATCACCGTCGCCTTGGTCATGGTCGGCGCGGTCTTTCATCGCACTGTGCTGAGGGCGTGGCCGCTGAATGTCATTTCCGTGGCCGCCGCTTCTGCGATCGGCCGCGACGACTTCATCCCGACGGCATCGGCTTATGCGGCCACCAATCCGCGCTCGGCAACCGCGAACTGGGGCGCCTCGCGGTTGCCGGGCCTTCATCCGCAGAACGAGATATACATCCTCATCATCGGGGAATCGGTGCGTGCCGATCGGCTCGGCGCATGCGGCGGGCAAAAGCAGGTCGGCATCCAGCACGACGCGATCATCTATTGCGACGTGACGTCCGGCTCCAGCAGTACGCACACGTCGGTCCCTCTGCTCGTCTCGCGCGAAATGCCTGGCGGTGCATATCGGGTCAGCAAGGACGCAACCTTCATGAAGGCCTTCGAGGAGGCGGGGTTTCACACCTATTGGCTCGCTCTCCAGGAAAGAGGCATTGCCTGGCCTGACGCCGAAATCGACATGTTCCTGACAGCGAAGAGAACCGATCGGGAAAGCCTTCTGCCATCGCTCAGATCGGTGCTCGCGCAGAACGCGCCCAGGAAACTGATCGTGCTGCATGCCTACGGCGCACACTTTTCGTACTGTGATCGCTATGACCCGGCAACGGCTGCTTTCCAGGCAGATTGCTCGAAGCTTTCTGAATTCCCGGATGAATCCACGCTTCCGGATTTCCTGCGTGCCTATGACAACGCCGTCAATGAATCCCTCCGGTTCGTCGATGCCGTGATCTCGGAGGTGGCGCAGGCGGGCGGCTCTTCCTTCGTGATGTTCACGCCTGACCATGGCGAGAACCTGCTCGACGACGAGCGAAAGCTCTTTCAGCACGCGCTGAAAGATCCAACGCATTGGGACACGAGAGTCCCGGTCGTCATGTGGGCGAGCGACGAATGGCGCGCCGCCAACGCCGCGCGATGGGAACGGCTCCGCGCCAACCAAGGAGCGAAGGCGATGCATGCCGACCTGGTGCCCACGCTGCTCAACGCTGCGGCCATCAGGTATGTCGACGAGCGGCAGGTGGCTGTCGATCTCGGAGCGATGTCACCGGCTGCTGACAGAACCCGGTGGGTCATGCGACGCCTCGGTGAAAAGGTGGATGGCGATCGACTGCGCTGAGAACGGGCCGGCAAGCAGGACACGCAGCTGCGCGACTACTTCTCACAGTGATGGCCCATCGGGTTGGCGCGCGTCATGCGTTGACGCGCGAACTGTTCCTTTTCCTACCTGTCGCTGCCGCACGGCTGCACATGCTTTGCGCCTCTTTCTTTTTTGGGAGACGCCCATGTTGCAACCCTTCAGTCTGGACCCGAGCATGGTGTCCTTGATTGGCAAGACCTTCTATCCGACCGGCTATTCACTGGTGATGTTTCCCGATGGAGCCGATGCCAACGCGACCGGGGATCGCCTTTCCGCCGAGATGCCGGAGAGCAATGTATTCCTGCTCGAACCGGCCACGATCCTGCGGCAGATCACGCCGACCGTGGATGACGCTGACAATCCGCTGCCTTCCGCCGGTACGGAAGGCGCCACCGTGCGGGCCTACACGAAGCTGGCGCTCGAAGGCCACCACGGGCTGCTGGTCGAGACGCCGGATGCAGAGTCGGCGGAACGCATGATGCAGGTGGTCCGGCAGGTTCCGTATGCGATGGCTCAGCGCTACCGCGCGCTGGTCATCGAGGATCTCTAGAGTGAGGCTGGCTTAACGCGCTTCCCGCTGCACATCGGCGTCGAAACTCACGCCGGCCTGCGTGAGCCCTTGCCACGCCGGGTAGGTGGTCGCGAAGTCGCTCACGATGCGCTCGAGCGGCATGTCGTCGTATGCGCCGCGTTCTCCGACGTACTCCATGTGCTGCCGCCCTTCGCCGTCGAAAGGGTGGTAGAGCGAATCGGCACGCCCATCCCATTCAAGCGGCAACAGGCCAAAGCGCTGGCACAACTCGACGTTGAACGCGGGTGTGGACTTGATCCAGGCACCCTGCAGCCACAGTTCGGCGTAGCCGTGCCAGATGAAGACGTCCGTCTGCATGGTCTCGCGCATGCGCTGCGTCGACAGGTGATTGCGTACGTCAGCGTAGCCGACCCGCGCGGGAATTCCGGCGGCCCGCGCAGCCGCCGCGAGGAGGGCGGCCTTGGGCACGCACCAGCCATACCCCTGTTCGATCACCTGGCTCGCCCGCATGCCTTGCAGGGACAAGTCGATGCGGTACGGGTCGTAGCGGAAGCGATCGCGCACCGCGTAGTAAAGAGACACGGCGCGCTCGCGATCGTCGGCGCCCTGCGCGTGCGTGGCCGCGAAGTCGACGACGCTGGGGTGGTCACTGTCGATCAGCGCGGTCGCTGCGAGGGTCGCCCTGGTCGGGCCTGGAGTCGTGATTTGCATTCCCGATATTTACCAGAAGCCCGATCCATCGGTTCGACAGGCATCTGCATCCCCTGATTCGAGGGCGGGCAGACGCCACGACGTGAAGCGCATCCGGATAGGGCAATATCGAAGAGTGCCTATTCCAACTCGCCCCATGCCGTTGCCCGCGTCGCTGCAAGTCGCCTTGCCCCTGGTCATCCTCGCGTTCGGCCACACGCTTTCAAACCTCATTCGCACCTTGCCCGCCATCGCCACCGATGTCATGTCCGCCGACATCGGCACGACGACCGGCTACCTCGGTGTGCTCACCGGCGCCTACCATCTTTTCTTTGCGCTCGGGCAGATTCCGGCGGGCGTGATGCTGGACAGGCTGGGGGTCAGGACGGTGTCCCTGTCACTGTTCGCGATCACGGCGCTCGGCGCGATCGCCGGGGCGCTCGCGCAAGACGCCTTCGGTTTTTTCGCGGCCCAGGCTCTGTTGGGCATCGGCTGCTGCGGCATGCTGCTGTGCCCCTTCACCTTGGCCGCCAAGACCTTGCCGCCGGCACGCTTCGCGATGTGGTCGGGATTGATCCTGAGCATCGGCAACAGCGGCATGTTGTTGTCCGCCACGCCCATGGCATGGCTCATCGAGCATCACGGCTGGCGCGCCAGCTTCTGGGTTTCGGCTGCGATGGCGGTCGGCATCGGTGCGCTGGTTGCCCTGGTCGTGCCGGCCATGACAAAGCCAACGGCGACAGCGCCTTCGCTCGAGCTGAAGACGGAGTTCCAGGAGGTGCTGCGGATGACCGCTTCGCTTCCCATGCGCGGGCCGGTGCTGCTGGCCTTCACCTCACTGGCCGCCGCGCTCGCGGTGCGCGGCGTGTGGGGCGGCCCGTGGTTCATGGAGGTCCAGGGACTGACGCGGATCGAGGCCGGCAACGCCCTCATCCCGCTGACGCTCGCGTTGGCGATCGGGCCGCTGGTTGCAGGCGCCATCGACAGGGTGACCGGAGCCCGGCGTGTCTTGCTCGCGGGCAGCCACCTCGTGGCAGGCCTGCTGTTGCTCATCGTCGTTGCTGCAGCGCCGGGAGGCTGGCTGCAAGGCGGCTACGTGGGCTCGCCGTCATTCGATGCGTGGATCTTCTTTGCCTTCGGCTGCTGCATTTCGACGCAACCCCTGCTCTTCGCGATGGGTCAATCGTCGACGCCGAAGGAGAAGTCCGGCAAGGCTCTCGCGGCGCTGAACCTGATGTTCTTCTGCGGCACCGCCTTTCACCAACTCATGAGCGGATGGATTGCGTCGACGCTCGGGCTGGTCACGGTGTTCTTCTATTTCGCCATGGCCCTGGCCGGGTCAACCTTGCTCTTTCTCCACTACACGCGCCGCCGGGCCTGAAGCACTGCTGTAGTCGGCCAATTTGTCAGCTGAGTCGCGCGGGACGCGCGCTTTGCGCCCATGTCCGGCCTGTTGCCAACTCGCTGGCAGCTGCATCTTCGTCGCTCGTGTGAGCAAGTTCCTACGAGGCGCCATGCGCGCGACTGACAGAGTGCGACGGGGGAGGGGAGAAAGCTTGAGGCTTGTTTTAGGAGCTGATCGAATGGCTTACATAGACGGGTTCGTCATCGCCGTCCCCACGGCCAACAAGGCCAGGTTCATCGAGCACGCGAACAAGGGTGACTCCGTCTTCCTGGAGCATGGTGCGACTCGCGTTCTCGAGTGTTGGGGGGATGACGTCAAGGCGGGCAAGCAAACCGATTTTCGGCGTGCAGTCCAGGCGAAGGACGATGAAACGGTCGTCTTCTCCTGGATCGAGTGGCCGGACAAGGCGACGCGCGACGCCGCGATGGACAAGGTCATGAAGGACCCGCGCCTCGATCCCAAGACCAACCCGATGCCCTTCGACGGCATGCGAATGATCTTCGGCGGGTTCACGCCCGTGGTGGACCTTGGCAACCCGCGCTGAGACACCGCCTCGTCAGGGACTTCGATGCGGCAAGTGCGCCCGTCAAGGCGATCGACGCAAGAACCTCTGGTGATCGCGTCGCGACAGAGGCCAGCGCAAGCCGATTGGAGGCGCCTTTGAACAAGGAATTGAAGCAATGGAACCGATGCAGCCCATGAAACCCATGAAACCGATGGAGGCCATGAAGCCGATGGCCCCGCCGGACAGCAGCTGGTGGCCGAAAGGGCTCAGCGACCCGTCGAGTAGCGGCCAGCAGGACGGCATGCGCTATGCATTCTTCCCGGCGCAAAGACGCCTGGCTGTGGAGCGCGATGGCCGCCTGGCGCAATACGAAACCGGCGACCATCGCATCACGGGCGTGTCGCAGACCGGCGGATCCGCCCCCGGCGGTGCCACGTTCACGAGCCAGAACGGGGAGGTCGACTTGTCGACGCTCAAGCGTGCAGATTGAAGTTCCAGCCGGGCACGCTGTTCGTCAGTGATCGAAATGAAAGGCCACCGTCGCCCGCGGTCCGACTCGCCGTGACGACACGCGATCGGCAAACTGCCGCAGCAGGAACCCGGCCAGCCTGCGCTCGCCGTCGCCCGAGTCGATGATTTCCTCGATCGTCGGGCGCACCTGCGGCAACTCCAGTGCATCGCCGTCATAGGACACACGCAGGTCGAGGTTGAACTCGTCGAACGAGGCTTCGATGACCAGCGGTCCGTTGGCGACACCGCTCGACGCCAGCGTCTCGATGGACTGGACCAGGTTGAACTTGGCACGCACGATCACGTCGCGGCGCGCGCCCCACACGCCGCCCTGCATCTCAAGGAAATCCTCCAGCGCCTCCGGATCAAGCCCTCCGGGTTGCACCGTCATCGACACCGTCTTGCGCAGCCCGATGCGAAACAGCAGGTTGAGCCCGAGCCCCACCAGCGTGCCGAACACCATCGCGTTGCCGAGCGAGGCGCGCAGCCCCGGTGGCAGCACCACCAGGAAGCCCGGGTAGATCTCCACCGCCAGTCCCATCACGATCGACAGCCCGATCACCAGCGTCTTGCGCGCATCGAGCAGGCGCGAGGTCATGATGACCAGCCCGTTCAGCACGATGAAGGTCGACGAGAACACCAGCGCCGCGCCCAGCACGGCGCGCGGCATCAGGTTGACCAGCAAGCCCAGCTTGGGCACAAAGGCCGCGACCAGCAGGATCGCCGCGATCGAGTAGCCCACGCGCCAGCTCGTCACGCCCGTGGCCGAGGCCAGACCCACCGCGCCGGTCGACGAGTTCATGCCATGTGCACCGAGCGCACCCGCGACGACGTTCCCGAGTCCGTCGGCCATCACGCCGCCGCCGACCGTGCGCATGTCGGCCCGCACCCAGTTGGCCTGGTTGGCCTTCTGCGAAGTGGTCACGTTGCCGATGGTCTTCAGCACCGCGGCGACGGCGCCGACCACGAAGGCCAGCAACAGGCTCGAGTGGAACGACCAGCCCGGATGCGACAGCCCCGGCAACGCCAGCAGCGGCGCGGCCGACACATGCGCCACCTCCACGCTGTCGAATCGCCCCAGCGCCCATGCAGCGAGGCAACCGGCCGTCAGCCCGATCAGCACGCAGTAAAGACGCAGCACGCCGCGCCCCCAGACGTTCAGCGCCACCATCAATCCCAGCGTCGCCAGCCCGAGCGTCATGTCGATGCCCGCGGGCACGCCGCCGGCATCGACGGTGGTACCGACCGCCGTGCGAAGGCCGACCACGCCCACGGAGATCCCCGACAGCAGCACCACCAGCCCCGTGATCTCGGGCGTGAACAGCTTGCGCAGGTGTGGCAGACCGCGCGCCAGGATCATCTCGACCAGCCCGGCCACGATCGTCATGCCGAACACTGCGGACAGCCCGCCATGCTGCGCGGCGAGCATCGAGGGCACTACGTACACCACGCTCGGCGCAGGCTGGCACAGGAAGCCGGAGCCGATCCGCCGGAAGCGCATCACCTGCAGCACGGTGCCCACGGCCATCGCAAGCAACGTGAAGCTGACCATCGACGAAGCCACCTCGGGCGTCGCACCCGCGGCATGCGCCACCAGCACCGGATACACGAGATAGATGAACATCAGGCCGACATGCTGAAGGCCGCTGAGAACATTCACGCCGAGGGGCGGCTTGTCGTCGACCCCGTAGAGGAGGCCAGCAGGCTTGTGCGACATGCGGGTAGGTCCAGGAGTCGGCGGTGGCGTGCATTCTGTCTGGATCGGCGAGATCGTGCAGACAGGGCACTGGCAGGCTGTTGAAATACGATCCCGCAAAGCCCCGCCGCGGCCCCGACTCGTCTATCAACAGCCGGTTGGAACGTCTTCACACCACCCAAGGAGTTTCGAACCGATGACCGACATCTGGCACTTGCCCGCTTCACGCGTAGCCGACCTGATCCGCCAGCGCAAGCTGTCGGCCATCGAGGCGGCGCAGGCTGCATTGGCGAGGCTCGATGCCGTCAACCCGAGGCTCAACGCGGTCGTCGATTGCCGGCCGGACGATGTGCTGCGGCGCGCCGGCGCGATCGATGCGGCGCTCGCGCGGGGCGATGATCCCGGCGCATTGGCCGGCGTGCCGGTCACGGTCAAGGTCAACATCGACCAAGCCGGCTTTGCGACCACCAACGGTGTCACGCTACAGAAGGACCTGGTCGCCTCGACGAACAGCCCGGTGGTCGACAGCCTGTTGAAGGCCGGCGCGGTCATCGTCGGGCGAACCAATACGCCGGCATTCAGCTACCGCTGGTTCACCGGCAACATGCTGCATGGCGCCACGCTCAACCCGCGCGATGCGGCGCTGACGCCGGGCGGCTCGTCGGGCGGCGCGGCATCGGCGGTGGCGGCGGGGATCGGCCACATCGCGCATGGCACGGACATCGCGGGGTCGATCCGTTACCCGGCGTATGCCTGCGGCGTCCATGGACTGCGGCCGACGCTGGGCCGCGTCGCAGTGTTCAACGCGGCCTTGCCGGAGCGCAGCATCGGCGGCCAGATCACTGCCGTGTCCGGGCCGATCGCGCGCACGGTGCACGACCTGCGGCTGGGCCTGGCCGCCATGGCGGCGCCGGACGCGCGCGATCCGTGGTGGTGTCCCGCGCCCCTGGTCGGCCCGGCCGCGCCGCGCATCGTCGCGATGTGCCTGCGGCCGGATGGACTGGACACGCAACCCGAGGTGTTGAGGGCCCTGCTCGATGCAGCTGATCGACTGCGTGACGCGGGCTGGACGGTGGACGAGGTCGATGCGCTGCCGCCGCTGCGTGATGCCGTCGAGAGCCAGGTCACGCTTTGGATGGGCGATGGCTACGAGGCCATGGTCAAGGCGGCGGAGCGCGAAGGGGACGCGGGCGCCATCACGGCGCTGGCTGGCCAGGCGCACATCGCGCGGGACATCACTGCCGCGCAGCTTTCCGCTGCCCTGGTCAATCGCGCGACGATCACGCGGCAATGGCAGGTGTTCCTGGCGCGCTATCCGGTAGTGCTGCTGCCGGTGTGCGCCGAATTGCCATTCACGGCTGACCTCGACATGCAAGGCGGCGAGGCTTACGCGCGCGTGTGGCAGTCGCAGCTGACGATGATCGGACTGCCGCTCACAGGCTTGCCCGCGCTGACCGTGTCGACCGGCATGGTCGGCAACTGCCCGGTCGGCGTACAGCTTGTCGCGGGGCGTTTCCGTGAAGACCGCTGCCTGGCCGCGGGCGAGGCGATCGAGGCGCGCGGGGCGCCGCCGATGCCCGTGGTCGATCTGGTCGGCTGAAAGCGCCCGAGCTTAGGCACGTGGCATTCCGGTCATCGCCGTCGCCGGATCGTTGAGGGCGGCATCCTCGCCAAACGCGTTCAGCGAGCGGCGGCGCCCTGCTGCTGGGCGCCTTGATGCGGAGCGCGCGACTGCGTGGAACTGGCAAGCAGCCATGCAACTGCAGTCGTGGTGAGGATCTTCGTGATGGGAGAGAGGTTGTTCATTTCTTCTGGGTAGCGCGGATAACGGGTGTCCGGATGAGACAGCGCGAAGCTTAGTGGCGGCGCGTGTCGATGCCGTGACAGAAAAAGCCCCGTGGGACTGCAGGCTTGAGTCACAGGGGCAAGAAGCGGGACGCCGGGACAACACGCGCAGAGGTCCGAAAAATACGATTTGTGCAGCTTCGATCAACCGTTCAACCGCTGCACACCATGCCCAAACCAATGACTCCCGTGGGTCGCGTCGCGACCTTGCCATCCCCTGGGTTCACAACCTCTTGCGCCACGACCACCGCGAGCAAACGCTTCGGCATGCGCAAGCTTGTCGCCGCGCTCGCTCAGTCCGCCGTGCTGCTGCCGGCGGGCGGCGCGGCTGTCTACCTGAGCTCTACTGCGGCGCTCGCCGACAGCGGCCCCGCCTGCCAGAAGGGCAGCCCGACCGCCTGCCAGATCGTCTACACCGAAGCGGCGGCGGGCCACGGCGACACCGGAAGCTCCACGCCGACGATCATCAGCACCTTCACCAATTCGCAGACGCTCACGGCTGTTCCTGGCCCCACCGGCTGGGGCGCGGTCCAGTTCGAAAGCCATGCCGGAAATGGTGGCGACGCGAACAGCGACGGGCAGGACGGCGGCGCCGGCGGCATGGGCAACACCGTCTCCGCCGTCACCGGCGCCGGCGTGACGGCCACTGGCACGAACACTGGCGGCATACTTCGCTTCACGGCCCAGGGCGGCGATGGCGGCGGAGGCCAGGGGGACCACGTCGGCAGCCCGGGCAGGAGCGGTGTCGGCGGCGGCGGCGGCGAGGTGGACGTGACGATGAACGGCACCGTCACATCGACCGATCCCGGCTCGCCGGGCCTGTACGCGCTCTCGCAAGGCGGTTCGTCGCAACAGGGTGACTCGGGCTCCACGGGCTTCTTCGGCGCGAAGTCGGGCAATGGCGGCGGCAGCAATGCGATGACCGTGTCGATCGGCGGCACCATCACGACGGCCGGCACCGGCGCATCGATCAACGCAGTCGGCGGCAACGGTGGCACGGGCGTCGAGGACTCCAGCGGTGCTTCGGAAACCGAGGGGCGCGATGGCGGCGCCGGAGGCCCCTCGGTGCTGCCGATCCAGGTGACGGTGACGGGACGCGTCCAGTCCTCGGCCGCGGACGGTGTCGACGTGCTGGTGCAGGGCGGCAACGGCGGCGATGGCGGCAAAGGCGGCGAAGCGCCCTCGTCGTCAACCGGCGGCAACGGCGGCGACGGCGGATTCACGCCGGCCGCGACGCTGACGGTGTCGGGCAGAGTGGGCGGCGGCGTGATCGGCGCGCTGGTGCAGAACCGCGGCGGCTCGGGCGGCAACGGCGGCGCGTCGTCCAACAGCGGCACCTCGTCGGGCGGCGTCGGCGGCAACGGTGCCACCGCGGACACGTCGACGCTGATCTTGCAGTCGGGCGGCAGCATTGCCGGTGGGACGACCGGCGCATCGGCCGCATCGGGCGGCGGAGACGGTGGCACGGGTGGCGTCGGCGGCTTCACAAACGACACGAGCATGAGCGGCAATGGCGGCGCCGGTGGCGCGGGTGGCGCGGTGGTCGTCGACATCGGCCAGACACCGCAGAACCAGACGCCCGTGAAAACCACGGTGAGCACGGCGCCGGGCGTGGCGGCCATCGGGGTCTCGGCGATCAGCTACGGCGGTGCCGGCGGCGCCGCTGCGGTCGACGCCGCGCAGAACTATGCGCATGGCGGCATGGGCGGCGCTGGCGGATTGGCGGGCATCGCGAGCGTGACGATCGAGGGCAACGGCTTGGTGACGACCCTGGGCCACGACACGCCGACGACCTCGACGACCGTGTTGCCCGGCGTGCTCGTGCGCTCGAACGGCGGTGTTGGGGGCGCTGGCGGCAACACCGGGGCCGGCATGGGCAGCGCGGCCGGCGACGCGGGCATGGGCGGCGCCGGCAACACGGCCACGGCCATCATCAACGGCAGCGTGAGCACCAGCGGCAGTTATGCCTATGGTGTGCTCGCACAGAGCATCGGCGGTGCTGGCAATGCCGGCGGTGACGCGGACAGCGTGTTCGGCGCATACGGCGGCGCGTCGAAGAACGGTGGTGCGGGCGGCAACGTCTACATGTCGGGGCAGGGCGGCAGCGTGACGACGAGCGGCACCGGCGCGGCCGGCATGGTGGCGCAGAGCGTCGGCGGTGGTGGCGGCGCGGGCGGCAATGCGCTCACGCTGGGAGGCGGCGGGGCGATCGGCGGCAATGGCGGCGCGGGTGGTAACGGCTTGAACGTGACGGCCGGGCTGCTGGCCACGGACGGCAACTCGGCGGCCCTCAACAACACCATCGTCACGCACGGAGACTCGTCGACCGCGCTGATCGCGCAGAGCATCGGCGGGGCCGGCGGCAATGGCGGCAACTCGCTGGTCGTGGGCACGGTGCTGCCCTCGATCTCGATCGGCGGCGACGGCAAGAGCGGCGGCATCGGCGGCACGGTCAACGTGCAGAACGACGGCCTCATCACCACCAGCGGACAGCAGTCCGGCGGCATCGCGGCGCAGAGCGTGGGCGGCGGCGGCGGCAACGGTGGTGCCAGCGTGGCGATCAACGCCGGCGTGCAGGTGTCGACCTCGTTCGCGCTTGGCGGCGCGGGCGCGACGGGCGGCACCGGCGGCGTCGTGAATCTCACCAGCAACAACCAGGTGTCGACCTACGGCGCGGACGCGTTCGGCCTCAAGGCGCAAAGCATCAGCGGCGGCGGCGGGCAGGGCGGCACGGCATTGGCGACGGCGATTGCGCTCGGCGGCGATCCGGAGTTTCCGACCACGTCGGTGAGCATCGGTATCGGCGGCAGCGGAGGCGCGGGCGGCGACCAGAGCAAGAGTCCTGTCACGGTCACCAACAACGGCCTGATCACGACGGCGGGCGATGGCGCCATCGGCATCCTTGCGCAGAACGTCGCGGGCGGCGGCGGCAACGGCGGGGATTCGACTGCATCCTCGTATGCCAACGGCGGCGACAAGGAGAGCACCAACGTCAGCGTGAGTTCGAGCGTCGGCGGCAAGGGCAAGGGCGGCGGCACCGGCGGCGCGGTCAGGGTGAACAACAACGCGCTGGTCGTGACGATGGGCGCCGATGCGTACGGCGTGTTCGCGCAGAGCACGGGCGGTGGGGGCGGCGTCGGCGGCACCGGCGATTCGTCGGCGTCTGCCGGTTCGGGCAGCAACAGCTTTGGCGGCACGGTCACGGTGGGTGGCCAGGGCGGCGAGGGCGGCACGGGCGGGACGGTCACGGTCAATACGAATTCGCTCGGCAATGTGGCGACCTCGGGCGATGGCGCGAACGCAATCCTTGCGCAAAGCATCGGCGGCGGCGGTGGCGCATCGGGCGGCGGCACGGCGAAGGCCAACGGCGGCAACCTGTCGGTGGCCGTCACGGTCGGCGGCAATGCGGGCAGCGGCGGCGGGGGCGGCCAGGTCAACGTGACGAACCAGGCCAACCTGCTGACGCAGGGTGCGGAAGCCGACGCGATCTTCGCGCAGAGCGTCGGCGGTGGCGGCGGCAAGGCGGGCAAGGGTGCATCGACGGCCGGCGGGGCGCAGAAGGCGCAGGACGTGGTCAACCAGATGGGCAACACGATCGCCACGGGCCTCGGGCTCAACCCTTCCGACGTGACGAAGATCGCCGATGGCGTCTACAAGGTCGGGGACGATGTGTGGAAGGGCATCGACAAGCTGTCGGACCTGCAGACGGTCCTCAACGGCGGCGGCGCGTCTGCCGCGCTGCGCGACGATGACAGCGGGGATGGCACGTCGAGCAACCTCAAGCTGCACGCCACCATCGGCGGGCAGGGCGGCATCGGCGGCGATGGCAACCAGGTCACGGTCAACAACTCCGGGTCGATCCAGACCAACGGCACCAAGTCCGACGGCATCTTTGCGCAGAGCATCGGCGGCGGCGGCGGGGTGGGCGGCGCGAGCAGCTTCTCCGGCAGCGAGACCTCGGGCGGCGATGACAAGGACAGCACCAGCGGCACGCTCACCGTGGGCGGCAGCGGCGCGGGGGCAGGCGGCGGCAGCACGGTGCAGGTCACCAACACCGGCTTGATCACGACCAACGGGGTCACGGCCTATGGCATCAATGCGCAGAGCGTGGGCGGTGGCGGCGGCAAGGGCGGCGCGACCGCCAAGTCGGACGGCGCGCTGAAGGACTTCAAGGTGACGATCGGCGGCTCGGGTGGCGCAGGCGGTGCGGGTGGCGACGTGACGGTGACGAACGACGGCGCGGTCACGACCAACGAACGACAGTCGCCCGCCATCCTCGCGCAGAGCACGGGTGGTGGCGGCGGAACGGCGCACCTGCTGTCCAGCGACATCGCCGCGACCACGTCCGGCAACAACATGCAGATCAGCGCGACGCTCGGCGGCAGCGGCGGCGCCGGCGGTGCGGGCGGCAATGTCACGGTCGACATCGGACAGAACGCGACCGGCACGGTGCGCGGCTACGGGGTGGGCAGCATCGGCGTGATCGCGCAGAGCATCGGCGGCGGCGGGGGCGTTCTGACGACCACGAGCACGGTGACCGACGCGCAGGGCGGCGGCAATGGCGGCGGCATCCAGGACACGACGACCATCCCCATCACCATTGGCGGCACAGGCGGTGCGAGCGGCAATGGCAGCACGGTCAACGTGACGCTGGGTGCGGGCAGCACGAGTCCGACCTCGTCGATCCTGACGACCCAGGCCGGCGCCTACGGCATCCTCGCGCAGAGCATCGGCGGCGGTGGCGGCCTGTTCGCGGGCGCCACACCGAGCCAGGAACTGGACAAGCTCTATGGCAGCACCAACCAGACCGGCAATGGCGGCAGCGTCAACGTCAAGCTCGACCACAGCGGCTGGATCTACACCAGCGGCGACGGCGCGGTCGGTGTGATCGCGCAGAGCGTGGGCGGTGGCGGCGGCGTCATCGGGGGCATGCAGAACGTCAACCTGGCGAGCGGACTGCAAACCAATCCGACGGCGGAAAGCGGGCAGGGCGGCAACGTCTCGGTGGACCTGGAGAGCGGCGGCAACATCGTGACGCAAGGCAAGGGCGCGCATGGCATCTTCGCGCAGGCGGTCGGTGGCGGCGGCGGCGTGGTGGCGGGCGCGAACAACACCGGCTATGCGTACGCGGGCGCGACGCCGTACGCCAATTGCAGCGGCACGGGTTGCACCGGCGACGTCAGCATCACGATGGGCTACAACACTGTCGTGCAGACGCACGGCGAAGGCTCGTATGGCATCTACGCCCAGAGCAGTGGCAACGGCACCAACAACACGACCATCACGCTGAACCCGGATTCGTGGGTGGAAAGCCGCGACAAGTCGGCGGGCGGCATCTTCATCGAGTCGGCGGGATCCAACACCGTGAGCAATCAAGGCAATATCGCGGCCACTGCGAGCGGCACGGCCATCTCGGGCGCCATCGGCAGCACGCTGGTGCACAACCAGTCAGGCGGCACGATCATCGGCAGCATCAACCTCGGGATCAACGGCGGCACGGGCAGCGTGATCAACGATGCGGGCGGCATCATGAACCTCGGCACGACGACGACCGCAGGCAGTTTCACCAACAGCGGCACGGTCAATCTCGGCGCGGCCGGCACTGCGATGGCGGCCAGCACGGTCAACGGCAACTTCACGAGCACCGGCACCATCTCGACGCCGGTCGACTTCACCAAGGGCACCGCCGCGCAACTCAACGTGCAGGGCAACGCGACGCTGTCGGGCGTGTACCAGCTTGCGCCGACCTTGCTGGCGAACAATGCGGTCACGCTGGTCACGTCGAGCAATCCACTGTCGATCGGGAATCTGTCGGTGCATGACAGCGGCAACATGCTCTTCACCTACAAGCAGCAGGCCACGAGCGCGAACGAGTACGCGGTGGCGCCGGTGTCGCAACTGGCCACGGTCGCGGCGGCCAACAACTTCAGCGCGGCGCAACAGTCATTGGCGGCGAAGCTGAACGCGGGCTTCACGTCCAGCGTGAGCAACGCGCAGGCCAGCACCTATGCGTCGCTGTCACAACTGGCCACGCCGGCCGCCTATGCCACTGCGCTCAACGGCCTGAGCGGCGAGGCGATGCAGGCGGTGGGCACGGCGCGGCTGGCGGCGAGTCATTCCTTCGTCGAGCGGCTCAACAGCTGCCCGGGCTCGGAGCATCTGGGCGAGTTGCTGCAGGAGAGGGACTGCGTCTGGGCCCGCGTGATCGACAACCAGACCGACCGCAAGACCAACAGCGACAGCCTCGGCTACAACGCCAGCGCCGCCGGCGCGCAAGTCGGTGCGCAGAAGCGCATCGGCGACGGCTGGATCGCGGGCGGCTCGGTGTCGTATGACCACAGCTCGCTCAATGCGGACGGCTCCGGCGGCAGCGTCAGCGGCGACAACGTGGCCATCGGCGCGATCGTGAAGAAGGAGATCGGCAACTGGACCATCTCCGGCGCGGCCGACCTGGGACGCGGCAGCTACGACAGCTCGCGCCTGGCGATGATCGGCGCCGTCGGCGGCGTGGCCACGGGCTCCTTCGATGCATGGCACGCGGGCCTGCATTCGCGCATCGCCTACCAGATGCCCTACGAGGGCTGGTACCTGAAGCCCTACGTCGACCTGCATGCCGTGCGCATCACCACCGGCGCCTACACCGAGACCGGCGCCGGCCCGCTCGCATTGCAGGTGCAGAAGCAGAGCGACACCATGTTCGCCGCCTCGCCCATGCTGGAAGTCGGCGGCCGCATGCGGCTCGACAACCAGATGGAGCTGCGCGCCTTCGCCGGCATCGGCGCCGTGGTGCAGAACAAGTCCGAATGGGGCGCGCAGGCGAACCTCGCGGGCTGGGCCGACGGCAGCACCTTCCGGGCCGTGTCGTCCATCCCGGACCAGCGCATGAAGGTCAACCTGGGGGCCAACCTGTCGCTCACCAAGTCGACGGAACTGCGGCTGGAGTACACGGGGGAGTTCGCGCATGACTACAAGTCCAACACGGGGTCGGTGAAGTTCAACTACTTTTTCTGAGGGGGACGCGGTCGCAGATGACGCATGTCGATTTTGTGTAGGCTCGTTCGTCGTTTGAATTGAGGGTCGTCCTCTGCACTTTCTGGAGAAACAAGCCATGGCTACCAACACCGTCCGCCATCACCGCGTGCTGCGCACCACGCCGGACAAGATCTACCGCGCCTTCACCGAGCGCAGCGCCTTCGAGCGCTGGCTGCCGCCGTTCGGCTTCACCGGGCAAGTCCATGCCATGGACCCCGTGGTCGGCGGCGCTTGGCGCATGTCGTTCACGAACTTCGGCACCGGGCACATCCACTCGTTCGGCGGCAAGTACCTGGAGCTTGTGCCGGGAGAGCGCATTGCCTACGACGCAACTTTCGACGAACCGAACCTCCCTGGGACCATGAAGACAACGGTGACGCTGGCTGCCGTGTCCTGCGGCACGGATGTCTCGATCGTGCAGGAAGGCATCCCCGAGATGATTCCCGTGGAGATGTGCTACCTGGGGTGGCAGGAGTCGCTGATTACGCTGGCGCAGTTGGTGGAGCCGAATATTCCGGGGTGAGGGGCTGGATTGGCTGGCCAGTCGTCGGGGCCTCTCGCGAGCATTTGATTCCACGAGGTGACGGGCTCCCGTTTGCGCACATGGGTGCAAGCCGAGCCGCGCGTCTAGCGCGAGAGCTGAGTGCGCGCGAGCGCGCCAAGTCGCCGAACTCCCTTGTCGATTCGCTCGCTCCAGGTGCTGCCAGCGCTCAGGCGCAGGCAGTTTCGAAATCGACGGCTTGCGGAGAAGACATCCCCTGGCGCAAAGCAGATGCCATGTTCCAGCGCTTCGTCAAACAGGGCGCGGGAGTCGAACCTGCTTGGCAGTTCGACCCACAGCGCAAATCCGCCAGCGGGCCGGCTGACGCGCGTCTCGGGCGGGAAGCTCGCCTCGATGGCGCGGGCCAGGCGCAGCAGGTTCTCTTCCAGCAGGCGGCGCAGCCTGCGCATGTGTGCGTCGTAGGCGCCACTGGCCAGGAAGTCCGCGAGCGCGACCTGCGGAAGAACGGGGCTGCACAGGCTGAACGCCAGCTTGCGGTCCACGACGCGTTGCGCAAGGGACCCCGGCGCGATCCAGCCGATGCGGTATCCGGGTGCCAGGCTTTTCGAGAACGAGCTGCAGTAGATCGTGCTGGCGCCGCCGTCGAGCGCAATGAACGGCCTGGGCCGCTCGCGGGTGAAATGAATCTCGCCGTACACGTCGTCTTCGATCAGGGGGATGGCATGCCGCGCGAGCAGGGCCAGCAGCTCGCGCTTCTGTGCTTCGGGCATCAACGCGCCCAGCGGGTTGCTGAAGCTCGACGACAGCATGCAGGCCGCCACGGGTTCCGTGTCGAGCAGCCGTGCGAGCGCGGCCACGTTGACGCCGCGGGTCGGATCGGTGGGGAGCTCCAGCGCCTTCATCCCGAGCACCTCCAGCGTATGGAGAAGCCCGAAGTAGGTGGGCGATTCGACCGCGATGGTGTCGCCCGGCTTGGCGACGGCGCTCAGCGCGAGCATCACGGCTTCGGTGCAGCCGTTCGTGATGATCACGTCGTCGGGTGACAGCGCATGCCCGATGCGCATCGCCCGCCTGGAGATTTCGCGGCGCAGGCCCAGGTCGCCGCGCGGCGAGCCGTAGACGTTGTGGCGCGCGCCGTGCTGGCGTGCGGCACGCGCCAGCGCCAGGTCGAGTCGTTTGGACTGCAGCAAGGCCGCGTCCGGCACGGCGCAGCCGAGCGGCACGAGCGCTGAATTGGACGCGTGCTCCAGTAGGGCTGCGACTGCGCCGCTGATGGACACGGTCGACGCCCTGGAACGCAGGCGCGACGGCGACGGCCGCGCGAGCGTGCCACCTTGCGTGGCAGCGACGTAGAAGCCCGACTGTGGCCGCGCGGCCAGTACGCCGCGGTCCTCCAGCAGCCGGTAGGCCTGCAGGACCGTGGAGATGCTGATGCCGTGCTGCTCACTGAGGGCTCGCACGGACGGCACGCGCTCGCCGGGCGCGAGCGTGCCGTTGTCGATCATGCTGACGATGAGTTCGGCGAGTTGCTCGTAGCGATGGGAGGCGGAAGACTCTGCGGCGTTGTCGGTGGGCCGGGTGCCAGACGCACTCGCACGCGAGGCAGCGACATAGAAGCCGGCCTGGGGCCGTGCGACGAGGATGCCGCGATCCTGCAGCAGGCGATAGGCCTGCAATGCCGTAGACGTGCTGATGCCATGCTGCTCGCCGACAGCGCGCACGGACGGCATGCGCGCACCCGGCGCGAGCACGCCCTTGTCGATCTTCCTGATGAAAATTTGGGCCAACTGTTCGTAGCGATACGTAGCGTTTGTGTCCATTGCGTGCTCGCGGTGGGACTGCGCCGGATTGTCGGCGAAGCGCCTTTGCATGACATGCAAATTGTGCTGGTCCAATCAGACAGAAATTGTGGCTGTTGTGATTGTTTGGCGATCATTAGGATGCGTTCATTCGCTGCTACCCGACGCGCCCCGGGGCAGGCGATTGACGACATCGGGCGACTCACGCAACTGCAAGGCGGGACGAATGACAGTGCTCGAAGAGCAGGTGGATGCAGCGGAGTCCGGCCCCGCCGGGCCGACTTACCCGGCGTGGCGAGGCAGGTTTCCTTACAACGAGATCATTTCCCTGCTCGACGTGAATCGGCCGTTCAACCTGGCGGAGAGCACATCGCAGGACCTGACAGTCGGGGATGTGCTGGACCTGGCTGGGCTCGAGACCCTGCGCGGACTGAAGCTGGGCTACGGCCGGTCTGCGGGAGCGGTCGAGCTTCGCGAGGAGATCGCCAAGGCCTGCAAGGTGCCTGCCGATCAGGTCATCACGACCCAGGGGACGGCCCTGGGACTCTTCCTGCTGGCCTTCGAGGTCTGCCGTCCAGGCGACGAGGCGGTCCTCGTGACACCGTGCTTTCCGCCGAGCCGCGACTGCCTTCTTGGCGCAGGTGTCGCCGTCCGTGAGGTCCGGCTGAGCTTTGAGAACGGCTACCAGCTGGATCCGGACGAACTCACGGCAAGTCTTTCGCCGAAGACCAGGCTGGTCAGTCTCGCTTCGCCGCAGAACCCGAGCGGGGTCCGCATGTCTCGCGGCATTGTCGACAAGCTGCTCGCGTTGCTGGAGAGCCGGGCGCCGCAGGCCATCCTCTTCATCGACGAGACCTATCGCGAGGCCACGTACGGCAACGACGCAGTCCCCGACAGCTTTGCCGGGCTGCACCCGCGCATCGTCACGGGCGCCTCGGTGTCGAAGGCGCTGGGTGCGCCGGGCTTGCGCACCGGCTGGCTCACCGTCGCGGATGCGGATCTCCGGGCGCGCCTGGTCGTCGCCAAGATGAACACAGTGATCTGCGGCTCGGTGCTGGACGAGGCACTGGCCACTGCACTGCTGCGCCATCGCGACAGCGTGCTGGCGCCGCGCCGCCGGCTGCTCGCCGAAGCGCTTGCAAAACTGGCGGCCTGGTGCGAGGCAGAGCGCGAACGCGTCGAATGGATTCGACCGGACGGTGGTGCGCTGTGCTGCCTGCGCCTTCGCGCGGACAAGCTCGGCAGCGCCAGCGTCTCGCGGTTCTGGGACTTGCTGCCCGGGCACGAACTTCAACTGGCGTCCGGCGCATGGTTCGGCGAGAGCGACCGCGTCTTCCGACTGGGCTTCGGCTACCTGCCGTCTCGACGCTTGGGTCCCGCCCTGGCCGCCCTGTCGACGGTGCTGGACGCTGCTGCGGCATGAAGGCCAGCCGACGCCCGGCCACGCGCATGATGGTCCCATCCCTCCACCCTGATGCCCATCGAGTGCACCCATGAAGGTACGCATTGCCTATATCGAAGAACCGCCCTACTACTGGACCGCCGAAGACGGGTCCGTCGTGGGCGCCGACATCGAGCTTGCCGACGCCGTGCTTCGCGCCGCCGGCGTCACCTCGATCCAGCACTTGCCAGTGTCGTTCGACGAGCTCCTGCCCGGCGTGCAGCGGGGACGCTGGGACATGAACGTCCCGATTTTCGTGACCGCGGAGCGCGCGCAGCACGTCGCGTTCAGCCTCCCGGTGTGGGCGCTCGGTGACGGATTCCTGGTGCAACCCGGCAATCCGAAGGCGCTCACGAGCTACAAGGCATTGGCGGCGCATGACGATGCGCGCCTGGGGATCATTGCAGGGCAGGTGCAGTTCGATTCGGCCAGGTCGGCCGGCGTGGGCGACGGCCAGATCGTGATGTTCAGGGACCAGCCGAAGCCGTCGCCGCGCTGGTCGCCGGAAAGATAGATGCCTTCGCGGGAACGGCCGTTGGGAACCGGGCCGAGGCCCACGGCAACCCGGCGCTGGAGGCGGTTGCGCACGAGGTCGGCAAGGACGCAAGGCTTCCTGTCGGCGCCTTCTCGTTCGACAAGCGCAACCACGGCCTCCTGCAGGCCGTGAACGAACAGCTGCGCAGGTATCTCGGTTCGGCGGAACATCGCGCCCGCATGGCGAAGTACGGCATCACGCAGACTGAAATCGACGGCGTGCTTCCCGCAGGTCGCGCCATGAATGCGACGAATGACGGGCGTGTTTGATGGAGGTCAATATGAAGCGCGCCCATGACTACAAGGTGGTGGACGTTTTCACGAGCCGGCCGCTGGCAGGCAATCCGGTAGCTGTCGTGTTCGACGCCGACGGCCTGGACTCCGACACCATGCAGGCCGTCGCAAGGTGGACCAACCTTTCCGAGACAACCTTCGTCCTGGCGCCGACGACGCCCGCGGCGGACTATCGCCTGCGCATCTTCACGCCGCGCAGCGAGTTGCCCTTCGCCGGTCATCCGACGCTGGGCAGTGCGCATGCCATCCTGGAAGCGGGGCGGGCCGTGCCGCGTGAAGGGGGTCGATTGGTCCAGCAGTGCGGCATCGGGCTCGTCGACGTGACGATCGAGGATGGAGCCGACGGCCGCCAGCTCATGTTTGAGCTGCCCTCCGCGCGCATCCAGCCACTGCCTGCCGCCGAGGTCGCGGAGCTGGAAGTCATGCTTGGATGCAAGCTGAACCACGAGCCGGCGCCGGCCATCGTGAACGTGGGGCCCATCTGGGTTGTCCTGCCGATGAAGGACGCAACCGCCGTGCTCGACCTGCGGCCCGACTTCGCCAGGCTGGCGGCATTCGAGCGCCGCCTGGGCGTCACGGGCCTTACCGTGTTTGGCCGCTACCCGCAGGGAGACTTGGCCATGGAAGTGCGCGCCTTCGCGCCGTCGTGCGGGGTCGAGTAAGACCCCGTCTGCGGCAGCGGCAACGCCAGCGTGGCGGCCTTCCAGTGGGAGTGCGGCCTGCTGCCGGCGGGCGGCGCGGCGTACGTGGCTGCGCAGGGACGCTGTGTCGGGCGGGATGGGCGAGTGAACGTGCGAGTCGGTACGGAAGGCCAGGTTCGCGTAGGCGGTTCGTGCATCACCTGCGTGAACGGCCGGCTTGCGCTGTAGTCCTTTCAAGATGAACCCGATGCTCAGCTCCTGAGCCAATTCGAGCTTGTCGCGGCCGAGGCGGGGAGGGCGGTGACCGCACCCGAGTGCCGTAGACGGCCTCTGCCCCACGCCCCCTCCGGCATGAAGGAAAGCCCCAATAGAACGCATCTTGCAGTTTTTGACGTTCTAGGCATAGCATGCCCGGCGGACGAAACGCGCCCCGACGCGGTCCGCTGGAGATCGGATGTCGAACTCCAGGATGCAACTTCACTTGGAGACATACATGCTCAAGGCTGGTCGTCGTTCCGCTCTCTGTTCCGCACTGACTCTGGCATTTGCCACCACGCTCGCGCTGACCGCGACGCCGGCCTCCGCGCAGGAAAAGAAGAAGCTGGCTTTCATCGTCAACGCGTCTTCCGACTTCTGGAAGCTGGCCGAAGCCGGCGTCAAGAAGGCGCAGGCGGAGTTGCCCAAGTACGAGCTGCAATTCAGGTATCCGGCGCAAGGCACCGCCGCGCTGCAGAACGCGTTGATGGATGACCTGGTCGCCGCCGGCACCAGCGCGATCATGATTTCCTCGGTCGATCCGAAGACATCGGTCGATGCCTTCAACCGCATCGCCAAGCAGGTCCCGCTCTTCACCACCGACAGCGACGCGCCGAACAGCAATCGCATCGCCTATCTCGGTTCATCCAACACCCTCGCTGGTGTGCAGGCCGGCGAGATCGCCGTGAAGGCCTTGCCCAAGGGCGCCAAGTGCATGGGCTTCGTCGGCTTCCTCGGTGCGGACAACGCCAAGGAACGTATTGCCGGCTTCAAGAAGGCCGTCGCAGGCAAGGGCATCGAACTGGTCGACGTGCGCGGTGACGACGTCGACTTCGCCAAGGCGCGCAGCAATGTCGACGACGTGCTGGCGGCCAAGCCGGACATCAATTGCATGGTCGGCTTCTACTCCTACAACCCGCCGAAGATCTACGAGGCGCTGAAGGCCGCGAACAAGCTCGGCAAGATCACGGTGATCGCGTTCGACGAAGACCCGATCACGCTGGGCGCCGTCAAGGACGGCAGCTTTGCCGGCACGGTCGTGCAGCAGCCTTATGAATGGGGCTACCAGGGCATGAAGCTGATGGCCGCCTACCTGGAAGGCGACAAGTCGAAGATCCCGGCGGACAAGCTCATCATCGTGCCGACCAAGGTCATCGACAAGGCCAACGTCGACGCCTTCTCGGCCAACCTCAAGGCGACCCTGGGCAAGTAGCCAGCGTGTGCGGCAAGCCGGTGCGGGGAGGCACACACTGACCGAACCGTTTCTTCGACTGGCCGGAATCACCAAGTCCTATCCCGGCGTGACGGCGCTCGACCGCGTCTCGCTGGAGGTCTCCCGCGGCGAGGTCATCGGCCTGGTCGGTGAAAACGGCGCCGGCAAGTCGACGCTGATGAAGATCCTCGGCGGCGTAGTCGCGCCGTCGTCCGGCGACATCCATGTCGATGCAGACAGGTTCGATGCCTTGTCGGTCGCCCACGCAATCGACGCCGGCATTGCCTTCGTGCATCAGGAACTGAACCTCTTCGAGAACCTCGATGCGGCGGCCAACGTGTTCATCGGGCGCGAGCCGTTGTACGGCGGCATTCTCAAGCTGGTCGACCGCAGGAAGCTGCATGACCAGACCCGTCCGTTCCTCGATGCGCTGGGCGTGGACTTCGCGCCGGACTCGCCGGTCGCGGAGCTGTCGATCGCGCAACGCCAACTGCTGGAGATCGCCAAGGCCCTGTCGTTGAACTCGCGCCTGGTGATCATGGACGAGCCGACTTCCAGCCTGACGCTGTCCGAGACCGACCGGTTGATGCGGGTCATCGCCGACTTGAAGGCCAACGGTGTCAGCGTCATCTTCATCTCGCATCGCTTGAACGAACTCTGCGAATGCGCGGACCGCGTCGTGGTGCTGCGCGACGGCAAGAACGTCGGCGAACTGGCGCGCGAGCAGATCTCGCACGCGGCCATGATCCGCATGATGATCGGCCGCGACCTCAAGGCGCTCTACCTGCCGCCTGCGTCACCGCCGGGAGACGGGGTGCTGGAGATCGATGCAGCGCAGACCCGCACCTGGCCCGGACGACCGGTTTCGCTGACACTGCGGCGCGGGGAGATCCTGGGGATGGCTGGCCTGATCGGCGCCGGCCGGACCGAACTGGCGCGCGCGCTCGCAGGCATCGACACGCTGGTCGGCGGCGCGTTGACGCTCGACGGCGAGAAGGTCGAGTTCGCGACACCGCGAGACGCGATCGAGCGCGGCGTCTTCCTCGTCCCCGAAGACCGCAAGCAATGCGGCCTTCTGCTGGCGGATTCGATCTGCGAGAACATCCTGCTGCCCAACCTTCATCGAAGTTCGAAAGGTGGGCTGGTCCAGGAGGCGCAGGCGCTCGCGATGGCCGAGCGGCAGAAGGAGCGGCTTGGCATTCGCGCCGCGAGTGTCCGCGTGCATGCCGGGACACTGTCGGGCGGCAATCAACAGAAGGTCGTGCTGGCCAAGTGGCTGACGATGAACCCGCGGGTGCTGATCTGCGACGAGCCCACGCGCGGCGTCGACGTCGGCGCCAAGAGCGAGATCTACCGGATGCTGCGCGACCTGGCCGACGCCGGGGTCGCCATCCTGATGATCTCCAGCGACATGGAAGAAGTGATCGGCGTCAGCGACCGCATCGCGGTGATGCACGAGGGCGCCATCAGCGGCTTCCTCGAGCGAAGCGAATTCAGCGAGCACGAGATCCTCCGGCTCGCGGTCGGCAAGACGGTCCACTGAGACTTGCACAGATGCTCAAAAAAGACATAGGCCTGCTGATCCTCATCCTCGTCGTCGGCACCGTCGTCGCGATCATCAATCCGCTGTTCATCTCGCCGATCAATATCGCCAACACCGCGAATCTCGTGGGCCTGTTCGGCATCTTCGCGATCGGGCAGGCCTTTGTCATCATCACCGGCGGGATCGAGCTGTCGGTGGGTTCGATCATTGCGCTGCTGGGTGTGCTCTTCGTCGACCTGATGGTGAACCACGGCGTCGCCTGGCCGGTGGCGCTGGGGCTGATGCTCGTGCTCGGGGCCGTGATGGGGCTCGCGCACGGCCTGCTGATCACCAGGCTGCACCTGCAGCCTTTCATCGTCACGCTGTGCGGCCTGTTGATCTACCGCGGCGCGGCGCGCTACTACACCGCCGACGGGACAGCGGGCTTTGCCTTCGGGGACAGTTTTCCGACGCTCGAATGGCTGACCACCGGCCGGACGCTCGGCATACCGCACTCGATGTTCGCGTTCGTCGTGATCGCAGTCGTCATGTGGGTCGTGCTGCACCGCTCGGTGTTCGGGCGCTACCTGTTCGCCGTCGGCAAGAACGAGGAGGCGGCACGCTATTCGGGCGTGCCCACGAACAAGGTGATCGTCGCGTCGTATGTGATCTGCGGCGTGCTCACGGCCATCTCGGCCATCTTCTTCGCGATGTACACGCGCTCGATATCGCCTTCGTCGCACGGCAATTTCTACGAGCTCTACGCGATTGCCGCGTCGGTGCTGGGCGGCTTCTCGCTGCGCGGCGGCGAGGGTTCGATCGTCGGCGTCGTGCTCGGCTCCATCCTGCTGCAGATCCTGCAGAACCTGGTCAACCTGCTGGGCATTCCGAGTTCGCTCAACTTCGCGGTGATGGGCTCGGTGATCCTGATCGGGGTGCTGGCGGATACGCAGTTCGCGGAGTATCGCAAGCGCAAGGCTGCGGCGAAGGGGGCTGCGGGTCGAGAGTCTGCCTAGTCTCGGACCGGTGTGACGACGACTTCCTTCCATCTCGGATTTGGGGCAGCATCCGCGACCATGGCCAGCATCAAGCTGCAGAAGCGGGCAGATGATTTCTTTGATGAAGGCTGGGTGTAACCAGTCAGAGGACCGTCAGGCTCTCAGGCCTATCGTCGATGAGCCTTGACTGCGGTCAAAGCTGGATGCAATGTTTGGGCTGGCGTCCTGCGCATTGAGTTGTTATCGGGGTGCCGATCTTCGCCGACACTGTCGACTCCGCCGACAGCTTCCTGAGTCAACGCGGCTCGTCCGTTGGAGGAAAAACATGGCACGTGCACAAAAAATCATGGTGATTCGCCATGGCGAAAAGCCTCAAGGCGCCGTACCGCCTTACGGAGTGACGACTGATGGCGTGCAGGATGTGAATTCCTTGCTGGTGACGGGATGGACCCGCGCCGGTGCGCTCGCAGTCCTTTTTGCACCGAGCCGTGGGTCGCTGCAAAGCCAGGAACTCGCGCAGCCACAAGCTGTCTTTGCGGCATCCGAAGATGCGGGCACGTCGAGCAAAAGACCATTCGAGACGGTCAGCGTCGTCGCCCAAAAGCTCTCGCTCGACATCAATGCGACTTACGCTGTCGGCCAGGAGACCCAGGTGGCGACCGCTGCGACGTCATGCGATGGCGTCGTGCTGATCGGTTGGGAGCACAAGCACATTCCGCTGATCGCCAACGCAATACTCGGCGACACGAGTGCGCCGCAAAAGTGGCCCGGAGAACGGTTCGACATGGTTTGGGTGTTCGATCTTGACGCGACCAGCGGCGCCTATCGATTCAGCCAGGTGCCCGAACTCCTGCTGCCCGGTGACAGCGCCGAACCGATCCCGTCTGTTGCCTGAGAGCGAGCGCTATGAATGCCCGTACAGGTGCCAGCGAAGACGCGACCGGCATCGCCTATCGCTGCGGGACACCGGTGATGCGCAGGATGTGCTGTTCCCTGAATTCGAAGTCCGGGACATCCAGGTCGGGCATCCGCAGCAATTGCGGGTCCTGGTCTGCGTACTGCTTGATCGCGCGGCCGGCGTAGTCCCATTCGCCGAAGCGGCACGGGTCGTAATAGCCGCCTTGCCACGGGCGCGCGGGTGCATAACGGTCCGCGCCGTTGGGTGAGTGTTCGACCTCGCATCCGTCGCTCGGGTTCACCAGGGAGTAGACGAAGAACGATGGACGCCCGGCCGGCATGGGGCGCTGGTTCCAGGTATGGATGGTCTGCGTCCGGAGGTCATCGAGGATCGCATCGGTGGTTCGCAAGAGGACCAGCGGTGTGCCCTGGAAGGTGTAGAACTTCGGGCTACCCGCTGGCACCTTCTCCAGGTCGATGTCGAGATAGGGCGGCGCCTTGCGTTCCAGCCCGGTCATCCAGTGCACGCAGGCCAGCCAGGCGGCCGTGGCGAGCAGGGCGGCGATTGCGAGGAGGATGCGGCGCAGGATCACTTCGTAGCGGGGAAGTCGGCGACAGGACGAAGTCTGCCGGACTGGATCGGGACCCGGGTCCGTGAAGGGAATGGTCGCACACTGGCCGTCATCGTGCGCTCGCAGGCGTAAGCGATGTGTTCAGGAAGCATCGAGCTCCGACTGCGCATGCGCTTGCCCATCGCCGCGCCGGGGCAGTACCTGAAGGCGGTCGCTATGGGGCATGTTCGTTACTTCGGTGTCCCGTTACCCGTTGCCAACGTCCCACTCCTGACGCGCAGTGCTGCGCCGCCGCCTTCAGCCGATTGGAGCCCGCAGAAAGCCCGGCCCGCCGTCATGCAACGGCATACGCCCTTGCCCCGGACGTGCGCCGGCCGGATACTGCCCCCGCACACGGAGGACAACCGCGAATGGCGAATGGCGGATTGCCGCGCCTGCACCTGGTCTCCAGCCAGCTCCCGGTGCAGGAGCGATTCGAGCGTTGGCAGCAGAGCCTGGGCGGCACGTTCAACGTGTCTGTCCCCGAGGGCGCGCGACCGGAGGAAAGCGCCTACGACGTCTCGATCTGGCAGTTCGGCAGCGTGCTGCTGAGCGACAGCGTCTTCGGCCCGCGCTCGCAGACCCGCACGCTGCGCAACGCGCGCGCCGACCAGCTCGACCACTACCGCGTGATCCTGCAGACCGAGGGCGAACTGCGCCTGGAAGCCGACGGTCGCCGATTCAAGATCGAGGCGGGCGAACTGGTGCTGTCGGACATGTCGCGCGAGGAGCGCTACGAGACCACGCGCGGTGCCAACGTCGTCATGTTCATACCGCGCGAGATGCTCGACGAGGCGCTGCCGCGCAGCTTCGACCTGCACGGCGCGCAACCGGGCGGCGCCACGGCTCGCATGATGGCCGACCACCTGCGCGCGCTGGCCCGTGTGGCTGCACAACTCCAGCCGCAGGAGACGGCGGCGCTCGCACGCGCCACGGTCAACCTGCTGGCCGCGAGCCTGGTGCCTTCGGCGCAGACGCTCGACCATGCGCGCCCCACGATCGAAGGCAATCTGTTGCGCCAGGCCTGCCGCTACGTGGACCTCCACCTCAGCGAGCCAGACCTCTCGGCCGAGGCGCTGTGCGCCTTCTTCAAGGTGTCGCGCTCCACGATCTACCGGCTGTTCGAGCCCCTGGGCGGTGTGGCGCACTACGTGAAGGAACGGCGGCTCGCACGCATCCATGCGGTGCTGTCGTCATCGACGCAGCGGCAGTACCTCGGGCGCATCGCGGAGGACCACGGCTTCAAGAGCACCACGCACTTCAGCCGCGCCTTCAGGGAGCAGTACGGCTACAGCCCCAACGAGGTGCGCCAGCGCGGGCTGCTGGCGGCAAGCGAGCCCGCCGCCCTCGCAAGCGCAGGCCAGGCCGCCTTCGACAAGTGGCTCCGCTCGCTCCGCGACTGACACGACTTTGCAATCAAGCGCAGGACAAGGCGGAGCGCCGCAGACAGTGCTGTAGCACGGCAAGGCGCTCCAACGCCGTGATGCGCTTGATTGCAAAGTCGTATGAGACGCACGGGCAAGAACTGACACGCACCGTTGAGACGCCTTGCACATGGATTCCTAGAATTTCCCCATCCTTTTCACACGGTGCTCTTCCATGACTCTGGCGGGTCCATCCCCACTTCCCCACATGCGCTTCGATTCGCGGGCGACATCGGCGCGGGAAGCGCTGGACTACTGGCGCGGTTCGCTTTCGCGGAGCTGGGACATGCAGCTGGCCGACGACGCGGACCCGGCGCACTTCCATGCGGACGTGACGATGTGGCGCATGTCCGAGCTGATCGTCGGCGCCGCCACCTTCGGGCCGACGCAGACCCGCATGCGGCGCGAGCGCAACATCCAGTCCGACCAGTTGGACCACTACCGCCTGCTGCTGTTGCATGGCGGCGAGTTCCACTGCGACGCGGCAGGGCGGCGCGTGTCGCTCGCGCCGGGGCGCTTCCTCATCACCGACATGGCCCTGCCCGAGGAGAGCGAGTCGGCCTGTTCCAGCTCGGTTCTCTACATTCCGCGCGACACGCTCGACGCCGCCTTGCCGCAGCCGATGCGGCTGCATGGGCTTTCTCCGGACAACGCCTGCGGGCACCTGCTGTCGGACCACCTCGCGGCGCTGCTGCATGGCCTGCCCGACACCGCGCCGCAAGAACTTCCGGCGCTGTCCGCGGCAACGGTGGGCCTGGTGGCCGCCAGCCTGGCGCCGACCGTCATCGACCCGCTGACGACGGGTGTAGCGGTCGACGGCGCGCTGCTGCGTCGCGCACGCCGCCACATCGAGGACCATCTGGCCGACACCGAACTGGCCGCGGCCCACCTGTGCAAGCTGCTGCGCGTCTCGCGCTCGACGTTGTATCGCCTGTTCGAGCCGCTCGGCGGCGTGTCGCAATACATCAAGGAACGGCGGCTAGCGCGCGTGCACCAGATCCTGGCGCAGTCCTGCGATCGCCAGCCGATCGCGCGGCTGGCCGAAGACCACGGATTCAAGAGCGCGGCGCATTTCAGCAAGGCCTTCCGTGCCCAGTTCGGGTACAGCCCGCGCGAAGTGCCGCGCGCGGTTGAACCGGCTCGCCTGCCTTCTGGTGGCAACGCTGAAGAGCGTTTCGACCGCTGGCTCAATTCCCTTTGCCACTGAACCGCTGGTTGCTTCGGCGGCCTTGCTTTTCCGATTTGCGGCGGGCCCCTGCAACCTCCGGATGGCGGCGGAACACGCCCGGCACCCGGTCGCTGCCGATGCCGCCGACCAGGGCCGGGACATGCAGCAAGACTCACCCGGTCACGCCGCGTCGCCTTCGAATTCGGAGCGCGCCACCTTCAGCGATGGCCCGAGCAGCACCACGCCCCAGCGTCGGCCGAAGCGGCGCAGCGCGGCGCGGTCCACGGACTTGCCATCGAGCAGCGCGGCCACTTCGCCAAAGAACCGCACGGCGTCTATACCGGGTTCGATGATGACTTGCTGCCGCGCACCCGTGCCCGTCACGTTGACGAAGGCCCGCGCCGCGCCTGCAGGCACGCGCACCAGGTCGCCGCGCCGCGCGACGAAGCGCCTGCCGTCGACCTCGAACAGATAGCGGCCGGTCACGATCTCGAAGGTCTCGGACTCGGCGCGCCGGTACAGCGGCGGGCCGAAGCCCGCGGCGTTCGTGGTCTCGATCACCGTGGACTGGGCCTTCTCGGGCTCGAACGGAAAGCGCACGCGGACGGCGAGCCCGAGTGCGGGAATGCGGATGATCGGCTCCTCCCGCTTCGGCCGCGCCGTGCTGACGATCACCTCGACGGGCACCTCAGGAACCCACGCTCACGTCGGTGCCGGCCGGCCAGACGAACACGCTGTGCGTCGGCGCATTGCCGCGCACGATGATGCGCTGGTTCAGCGTGCGGCCGGCGAGCGTGGCCTGCACGTCGTAGCGGCCCGGTTGCAGGCGCGCCACCAGGAACGGGCCCTGCGACACCACGTCGGTCATCACCGCGGCGCCGGACTTGTCGCGCACGGTGACGACCACGTCGGATGCGAAAGCGCCGCGCTTGCCGTCGCGGATCGCGAACTCGAAGCTCGCGGGCCACTGGCTGGACGCCTGCTTCATCAGTTTGGCCTCGCCCATGCCGATGCCACCGCTGGCGTATTCGACGCCGGCATCGTTGACGTAGACGGCCGGCACTTCGGAGGCGCGCACGGCGATGGCGCAGGACAGCGCAGTGGCGCCGACGACGATGACAGCGAAGGGTTGCCAGCGGTCGCGCCGGGCCGGCTGGAGGAGGGGAGCGGGAACGGGATTCATGTCGAGATTCCTTCGGTGACGGGCAGTGCCCGCGGGTTGGGTTGGAAAGGTGTGCCGCACGCTTGCAAGTGCATTCGATGCGGTGAGAAATGTTAGGAATCGACACGACCTGCGTGTGGCCGCGGCATCCCAATTCATGCCCCAGCGTTTCATGCGGCCGGCATCACGAAGTACACGGAGACGCAGAGGCACGAATTGGGATGCACGCGCCACTTCGCATCGACCGTCGCTCCTAAATTCAACGGCATACGTCGGCGACGTATTCATCCATTCATCACCCACCAACGAGGACCCCGAAATGAACCTGCCGAAGAACCACATCAAGGCCTTTGCCTTTGGCGCCTTGTGCGTCGCATCCCTGAGCGCCTGCGCTGCCGCCTATGGGCTGTCGCATCCCAACTTCCAGCAAGCCGAGAACGCGATGCAGGCCGCCATCAACCACATCCGATCGGCGCAGGATGTGAACGGCCCGACCTTCGGTGGCCACGCAGGCCGTGCGATCGAACTCCTCCAGCAGGCACAGACCGAGATCTCGATCGCCGACGAGTTCCACCAGGGCCGTCGCTGGTAGGGACGAGGCATCGCACACATGGCCGTCGTGATGCGGGCCGCCGCGGTGGTAGCGATGGTCGTCCATGCGGTGGCGCTGCCCGAGCGCTATTGACGCGGCCTGCAGCACCTACGCCTTCACGCTGGTGGTCACGTGCGCGGCCAGCGGCGAGCATTCGGTGCTGCTGCTGTCCGCAAGGTTGTATGAGACGCTGCTGGGCGGCGTGCTCGGGCTTGTCGCTTCCAGTTTCTTCTTTCCGCTTCGGGCGTTGCCGGGGCTCGCCACCAGACTCATCGATCGAAAAAACACCATGAGCTACTTCATCCTCGTCACCATCCTGATGTTCCTTGCTCCGGCGGCATGCGTCGCCTTCGCGGTGATCGCGCACCATGCGGCGCTGGACTGGGCGCTTGCGCTGCGCTGGTTCGCCTTCTGGATCGTCGGTGCGCGACTCGGCAGCGCCGGCCTGCGCCAGATGCTGAATCCGACGTTCACCGCGCGCCACATCCTGGGCATCGAGGGCGGCGAGGCGCTGATCCTGGTGCGCGAACTCGGCTTCGCCAACACGGCCTTCGGCGCCATCGGCATCCTGAGCCTGTGGTGGCCTGCGTGGGCCGCGTCCGCTGCATTCGCCGGTGCCGTGTTCCTCGGCCTGGCCGGCGTCAACCACGCGATGCAGCCCCATCGCAATGCGCGCGAGAACTTCGCGATGCTCACCGACCTTGCCGGCGCGCTGGTGCTTGCGGCCTGCGTGTGCGGCGCGGCTTCGATGTCGTGACCTGCACGAGCAAGAAGCGGGACGCGCGGACAACACCTGCGCGGCTTCGAAAAATACGATACGTGCAGCTTCAACCACTTCACCCGAACAGCACATCATGACTTTCAAGATCACACCGCTACTGATGGCAAGCGCCATGGCGGCGTCCCTCTCGTTGCTCGGAGCCTGCGCCAGCAGCGGCATGGGCGGCGGCGACATCGTGCAGAAGGGCAAGCCGGTGCAGCCGGTCCTGTTCTCATGGCAAAGCCGCGACGGCTCCATCGACGGCAGCATGACGGCCACCACGCCCGACGCGACCTACCAGGGCCGCTTCATGCAGGTCACGCAGCAGACCGTGACCGAGGCGCTCGCGCCGATGTGGGATGCGTGGCCGATGGGCTGGCCGGACTGGCCCTACGGCGCGTGGACGGGCATCGGTGGCTACGACACGGTCCAGTTCATCACGGCCTACAGCGGCAAGGTGATCGCCAATCTGAAGAGCCCGGCCGGCCGTGCCATGCGCTGCAGATTGCAGCTTCAGCAACCGGACGCCGGCATGTCCGGCGGCGGCAGTGGCGAATGCCAGGTCGCGGGTGGGGTGCCTTTCCAGGCGACCTTCTGACATGCAACGACGGGAGCACGTTGACGTTCGCTGCTGCAGGGTGAACTTGGGGCGCGATCATGCCGACGGCGCACTCTGCTCCGCGAATGTCCCACGCCGTCAACCTTCGGCTGCCGGCTCCTCCTTTGTTTCGCTGCGCAGAGCACACCATCGACGTGCTCCAGACACGCAAGGGTTGATCCGCCCGCACGACGCGGCGCCACCCGTGTCGAGGGTGCTGGGTGTTCCCCGCAGCGAAATAGAGGAGGAGCCGAAGGCGGGGGACATTCGCGGAGGGGAATACCCAGTGGCCTCGACACGCACCCCCACCGCCCGCACTGGGGTTCCCTCAATCAGGACGCAAAGCGCCACGGAGAAACTGTCATGACCATCCGGCTTCTGAAGACATCGATGGTGTTCGCCGTCGGACTCTGGGCGCTGCTCATCGCCGCCGACAACATCCTCGACTACGACTCGAACTGGCACTTCGTCCAGCACGTGCTGTCGATGGACACGGTGTTCCCCGACAACGCCTTGAAGTACCGCGCGATCACCGATCCGAAGATCCAGGCGCTGGGCTACTGGATGATCATCGCGACCGAATGGGTCATGAGCGCGCTGTGTCTCACGGGCGCCTGGGGCTTGTTCCGCGCGCGCCGCAACCGGCTCGACTTCATCGCGGCCAAGCCGCTGGCGGCCTGCGGGCTGGTGCTGGTCTTTCTGATGTACTTCGTCGGCTTCGTCGTGGTAGGCGGCGAATGGTTCTGCATGTGGCAGTCGGAGATCTGGAACGGGCAGGCCAAGGCCGTCATGTTCCTGACCTGCGCAATGCTGGTGCTGATCGTGCTGCTGCTGCAGGAAGAGGATCAGAGGCCATGAGCGCCGCCCGGCCGCCCGAAGGCGCTCGCACCGCAGCGCGCTCGTCACCTCCCGCTGCTTGCCTTCTCGTATCACGAAGTCATGCCGAGCGTTTGCGCCGAAGCTCCGTCGACACCGCCTTGCCCAGGGTGTCGAGATCAAAGGGCTTGGCCAACACCAGCTGCGGGCCGATGAGGCGCTCGACGGCTTTCATGTCGGCATAGCCCGTCGCCAGCAGGATGGGCAGCTCGTCGTACATCTTGTGCGCTTGCGCGATCAGTTCCGCGCCATTCATGCGCGGCATCAGGTAGTCGACCAGCAGCAGGTCCGGCCTGGCTATCTTCAGTTCGATCAGCCCCGCAGCACCATCGGCCGCTTGCCGGACGCGGTAGCCAAGCACCTGGAGGCACTCGACCATGCTTCGGCGCACGCCTGGATCGTCTTCCACGACGAGGATCTCCGCCTGCACCGCCAGGGCGGCGTCCTGCACGGCCGCAGCCTCTGCTGCAGCGTCCTGCGGCGCAGGCGCCAGCGGAAAGCTCAGCCTCACCGTCGTTCCTGCGCCGACCTCGCTCTCCAGCGTTGCTTCCCCGCCCGACTGCCGCGTGAAGCCGTAGACCTGGCTCAGGCCCAGCCCGGTGCCGGCATGCGGCTTGGTGGTGAAGAAAGGGTCGAAGACCTTGCCCAGCAGATTGGCCGCGATCCCCGTGCCGGTATCGCGCACCGAGACGCTGACCGTGCCCCGTGGGTACGCGGGATCGCCGGGCCCGGTTTCGGCGCCAGCCGCAGCGATCACCGTGTGTATCTCAAGGATGCCGCCCTGGGGCATGGCGTCGCGCGCGTTGACGGAGAGATTGAGCAGGGCCATTTCCATCTGCGCCGCGTCGACGATCAGCCAGGCAGGCTCGGGACACAACGCCAGCGACAGCCTCACGTGCGCCCCCACCGAAATCGATATGAGTTCCGCCATGTTGTGCACCAGCTCATTCACGTCGTGCAGCTTGGGCACCAGGCTTTGCGTGCGCGCAAACGAAAGGAGTTGCCCGGTCAGGCGAGAGCCGCGATTCACGGCTTCCTTGGCTCGGCGTGCGTAGTCGCGTACGCGGTCTTCGTCGACCTTCAATCGCTCGATCAACTGGAGGTTCAGGTTGACGGCATGCAGCAGGTTGTTGAAGTCGTGCGCGATGCCACCGGTCAGGCGCCCGAGCGCTTCCATCTTCTGGTTCTGGACCAGCGAGCCCTCGACGCGCTCGCGTTCGAGGATCTCGTGCATCAGCCGATCGTTGGCACTGGCAAGGTCGGCGGTGCGCTCGGCGATGCGCGTTTCGAGCTGATCGTTGAGCTGCTCGACGCTCAGCTTTGAAGACTGCAATTCGGCAAGATGCCTGCGCGTCAGATACTGGCGTTGGCGTGCGCGCAAGGCCGAGTGCGCCGCACTGGCCAGCGTGTCGGGGTTGACGGGGCGCTCGATCAGCACCAGGTTGCTGAGCTCCTGCAGCGCCGACCGCGCACGGTCCGAACGGCGGATGGTCTGCCGCGCCGCGAGCACGACAAACGGGTAGTCGGACCACGGAGGCTGGCGCGCGAGCATCGTGCGCAGCGCCTCCACCAGGTCCTCGCAGAGCGACTCTTCGGTGACGATCGTCGCGGCCGATTCCTGGTCAATGGCGGCGATCAGGGCGTGGGCATCAGGGCAGACATGGACGTTGATGTGCCGCGCGCCCAGCACTTCGCTGATGACGCGCGCGTCGCGCCCGAACGGCGCCAGGACGAGGACTCGATTTTCCACGCTGTCACGCCTGTTCGGCGTCGCCGAGCAGCGACGTCCCGCCCCGGTAGCGCGGGAGGCCCGCCATGACACCCCTGAAGTCCGTGAGTGCTTCACCGATCTCAAGGCCGCCCGGGCCAAGCCGGAATTGATGGATCGTCGATGCGTGCGCGCTCGCGCGGCTCTTGATCACCGCCATGGCCTTGAGGAGTTGTCCCCGGGCCTCGAAGTAGCGGAACTGCAGCATCGAATCGCTCAGGTAGCTCAGGTCGACGTCGTTGGGCACGTCGGTGGCAATACCGTGCTGGGAAAGCACCAGGATGGTCGTCACGCCCTGAAGGTTGAGGTATGTGAGGAGTTCGTGCATCTGCAGCATGAGGAAGTTGCTGCCGGGCATGGCGACCAGGTAGGCGTTCAGCGTGTCGATCACCACGGTGGTGACACCCTGGCGCTCGACCGCATCGCGGACATGGTGCGAAAAATGTCCGGCGGAGATCTCGGCCGGGTCGATTGCGTGCAGGATCAGCTGGCCTGCCGGGATGTAGTGCTCGATATCCAGTCCAAGTGCGCGCGACCGCGTCACCAGCGTCTTGATGCCTTCGTCGAACAGGAAGATGGCCGCCTTGCCGCCGCGTTCCATGGTGGCGCGCGCGCAGCACACGGCGGTCGTCGTCTTGCCGACGCCGGCCGGCCCGGCGAACAACAGGTTCGTGCCTGGCGTCAGGCCGCCGCCCAAGAGCCGGTCGAGCTCTGCATTGCCGGAGCTGACGGTCTCGCTTGCGTGCGCGCGTCCGTGCTCGCTCGCCACCAGGCGCGGAAATACCCGCAGTCCACCCCGGTCCAGGTTGAAGTCGTGCTCGCCTTCCCGAAAACTCACGCCACGCAGCTTCACCACGCGCAGCCGGCGCTTGTCGGGACCGTAGGTGCCGGTGTTCTGCTCGAGGTGGATCACGCCGTGCGCAATGCTGTGCAGGTGCATGTCGCCCGCGCTCGCGGACTTGTCGTCGAGCATGAGCACCGTGCACCCTTGCGTCAGGAAGAAGCGCTTCAGCGCCAGTATCTGGCGCCGGTACCGCAGCGGGTTCTGGGACAGCAGGCGCAGCTCCGAGAGGCTGTCGAAAACCACTCGCTCGGGCCGCACGCGCTCGACCAGGGCCATGACGCCGCGGATCGTTTCGCCCAACTCGAAGTCGGAGGGGTTGAGGATGCTCTGCTCGGCGTCAGCACTCAGGCCCTCGTCGCTCACCAGGTCGAATATCTCGACGTTGTGCAGGTCCCAGCCGTGCGAAAGGGCGCCTTGCGCCAACTCGTCGGAGGTCTCCGACAAGGTCACGTAGAGGCTCTTCTGGCCCAGCGTCCGGCCCTGCAGAAGGAACTGCAATCCGAGCGTGGTCTTGCCCGCACCCGGCGTCCCTTCGACGAGGTAGAGGTGGCCGGCGGGCAACCCGCCCGCCAGCACTTCGTCGAGGCCCGGAATGCCGGTGGGTTGCAGGATCGGCAGGACGGAGGGTGGGCGTTGACTCATCATGGGGACCGCGGTTGCGTTGACTTTTTTCCAATGGGGTGGATGAATCTAATATCGCGCGCGCACCCCTTCGCCCGCTGCCGCGCGCGCCTGCATGTAGGCGCATCTCCTGCGCGGATGTCGGTCTGCTTGCGCCCAGGCGAGCACGCGGGAGCGGGATGCCCGGTCAACAACTGGGACGCATCGCCAACATGCGAGCGACCGCGAATCGAACAATCGCTTCATCGCGATCGAAGACCGGTGATCGCGGCGATCACTTCACTTGAGAACCGGTCCTTCACTTTCAATTCGCAAGGATTCCAGCATGTTCAAGCTTGCCCCGATCACGGGTTCATCCACCGCGCGACCGCTGCGCGTTCTCCTTGGCGTGGCTGCGGCCGCGCTGCTCGCTGGCGGCAGCGCCATGGCCCAGCCGCAAGTCACCCCGCAAGCGGCCCCAGCCGACGCGGCGGCCGGCAACGTCGTGCCCATGCCCGCGGCCAACTGGCTGTTCGTCCAGACCGGCACCTCGTTCACCTCGGACGGCAAGACACTCACCATCCGTGGCGTCGCACCGCAGACCCTGATGTTCTCCGACCGCCCCGAGCGCATGACCGGCGACGTGCTCACGTCCAAGTTCGCCGAGTTCTGGAACCAGGGCAAGGACGACTTCCAGAAGGACCCGCCCAACGCCACCATCTCCACCTCGATCGACGACAAGACCGACCTCACCGTGGTCGAGTTGCTCAACCCGCGCGTCTCCGGCGACACGCTCACCTACGACATCAAGCTGCTGGAAGGCACATTGCCCACGGCCGGCAAGCAGATCAGTGTGTTCATCGACTGGTGGTACGGCCCCGGCTGGCACGGGGGCTTCCGCGGTGGATGGCGCGGCGGCGTGTACGTCGGCGGGCCGGTGGCAGTGCCTGTGCCCGTGCCCGGCCCCTACGCATCCGGCCGTTGCTGGCGCGGCCCTTACGGCGGCCTGCACTGCCGCCCGTGGTGGGGGTATTGAGTCGCGCCTGGAGACGCGTGTGCGGCTGGGGGAGTTCACGCGCCCCCTGCCGTTCATGCGGCTCGCCCGGCAGCGCTTCAGCTACCTGCCCAATACACCTCGTTCAACACCTCGTTCCGCGGGCGGGAGCACCTGTGGGTGGCGTGGGACGCGCGCATCACTTTCCCGCTGGCGGCGGATGCGCCGCCTGCATCGCCAGGAAGTTCTTCTCGCAATAGTCCCCGGCCTTGCGCAGCATCGAGCGGTTGAGCGCGTTGGCGAGCGGGGCGTCGCGGTCGAGGTAGGCATGGGCGACGCGCACCCGGTCGCCCGACAGCGACTCCATCTGCGTCTCGCTCATCATCCCGATGCGGCGGAACCAGCTCATCTTCCACTTGAGCGAGTCGAGCACGCTGATCACCAGCGCGTTGCCGCACAGGTTCGCTTCCTCCTCGAGGTAGGACTCGATGAGCGACATGAAAGGCTCGCCGCCCTGGGCTTCGGCCGTTGCCAGCACCTGGGCGTGCGCATGGAGGTTGCTCAGCGCCTCGTCGGATGCATGGGCCACGATGGCGTCCGACATCAAGCCGTGCAGCGCCGCCCGCAGCGCATACAGGTCGCGGATCGCCTGCGCCGAGACAGGGGCCACCTGCGGGCGCCGACGCGCGGTAAGCGTGATGAGGCCGTACTGGTTGAGGATCAGCAGGGCCTCGCGCACCGGCGTGCGGCTGGTGCCGAACTGGTTGGCGATGTCCACCGAATTGATGATCGCGCCGGGCGCCAATTCGCCCCGGATGATGCTGCCGCGCAGGGATTCGACGATGGTGTCGACGGTGATGTCGTCGCTGGCCTGGATCTGATTCATCTCGGATTGTTTTTGATATTCAGTGTCGACAGTGTAGTGAAATGTTTGTAAAAAACGTGGACAAAGTGCCTCTTCGTTCGTAAAGTGTCGACACTTTCTCCCGCAGCGGCATGGCCTGCGGACCTGAATCGACCGGAGCCCGGCATGAACCTCTTGTGCGATGACGAACTGTTGATTCCCGCGGAAAGCTTCGAGCCCGGGGCCGGCGCGCTGCCGGACCAGCTCGCGCGATGGCGCGATTGCGTGGGCCCTGCGTTGGACGTCAGCGTGGACGCCGACCGCATGCCGCGCGACTGGAGCACCCGCACGACCGGCTGGAACCTCGGCGGCGTGATGGTCGTGCGCGGCCACTACGACCCGCAGACGCTCACGCGCCGCGCGAGCAGCGTGGTCGGCGACAAGCTAGACCACTACGTGCTGCACCTCAACCAGTCGCCGCACGCGATGCACCTCGATGCCAATGGCCGCCGCATCAGCGTCGGCCCCCGGCAACTGCTGGTGAGCGATTTCGCGCAGCCGCGCTCGGTGTCTTGCGAGGGCGACGTGCTGTCGGTCTTCATCCCACGCGCGTCGCTGGATGCGCTGATGCCGCGGCAGCTCGACTTGCACGGCGTGGCGCCGACCGGCGCCTGCAGCACCATCCTGGCCAGCCACTTGCAGTCGCTCTCCACGCTGCTGCCGCGCATCACGCGCAAGGAGGCGCCCGATGCCATGGTCGCGACGCTGCAGCTGCTGGCCGCCAGCCTCGCGCCCACGATCGACATGCTCGGCCTGGCGCGCCCGGCGGTCGAGGGCACGCTGATGCGCCAGATCCGCCAGTACATGGAAGACCACCTGGGCGAGGAAGACCTCGGCGCCGACAGCATCTGCGGGCACTTCCGCATTTCGCGCTCCACGCTGTACCGGTTGTTCGAGGCCGAGGGCGGGGTGCTCAACTACCTGCAGGACAGAAGGCTGGTTCGCATCCACGGCCTGCTGGCCTCGCCGACGCAGCGCAGCTACCTGGGCCGCATCGCGGCCGACAACGGCTTCAAGAGCGCGACGCACTTCAGCCGCGCCTTCCGCGCCAAGTTCGGCTACAGCCCGCGCGAGACGCGCAGCGGGCAAGTTTGTTTGACGGGCGCGCGTGGCGTACAAGGCTCACCGGCGCTGGGCTCGACTTTCGGCCGCTGGCTCGCTTCCGCCCCCGCCACCGCCTGAAGTGCCAGTGCGAGCGCAGCAACGCATGTTCGCTGGGCACTTCGCAGGCGCATCCGGGGCGGGCTTCAAGCCGGGCTGTGCGGCGCCGGTCGCAGCAATCCCGTTGCGGCCTTCGCGCCCAGCACCATCTCCGTCATCCAGCTCACCAGCAGCATCCCGTAGGCCTGGCGTGAAGCCTCTGACGACAGCGCATGGTCCGCGCCGGAAATGACCCGGTACGTGACCGAGCGCACCCGCTTGAAGGCGCTCAGGTAGTTCTCGATGACCGGATGCGGAATCGTCTTGTCGATCTCCGACTCGACGATCAGCGCATCGCCCTTGAACGTCGAACAGGCGGCGAGCGCCCTGTTTTCGGCGGGCACGATGGTGGAGTGGCGGTAGATCATCAGGTCTTCCCGGCCGAGCTTGCCCTTGGGCGTGTCCCATTGCTCGTCGCGGTAGATCGCCGGCGCGCGCAAGGCCAGCCAGCGCACCGGTCGCAGCGCGCTCACGAGCGCCGCCAGATAGCCGCCGTAGCTGCTGCCGACGATGGCGATCGATTGCGGGTCCACCGCCGGGTGGCCCACCAGCGTGTCGTAGCCGGCCAGGACGTCCTGCAGGTTATCTTCCCGCGTGACGGCCTCGCGCAGGTCGTGGTGCCGCGCGTGCCCGCGCAGGTCGATGGTCAGGCAGATGCAGCCGAGCGCTGCGATCTCGTGCGCGCGGGCCAGGTACTGCGCCTGGCTGCCGTCCCAGCCATGCACCAGCAGCACGCCGGGAATCGCCGCCGAGGGCGCGACCAGCGTGCCCGCGATGTGATGGCCGGCAACGGCGATGTCGATGGCGCTATGACGCGTGGGCATCCGTCCTCATTTCGCTGACGACGGTGTACTTGACGAGTTCGCCAGCCACCTTGTCGTTCCCCCGAAAGTACACCGTTGCGCCCGGGGGCGCCTGCTGCGTGCCATGGACCTCGAAGCAGGAGGCCCAGACCTGGCGGCAGTCAGGTCGGTCGCGGAAGCTTTCGAGCCCGGCGATCTCCGCGCCGGTGGCTCCGCCTAAGCGCCATGACTGCTCCAGCACGCCGGAGCGCGGCTCGCCGCCGGGGGACAGGCCCTGGGCCACGTCGTAGTTGATGCGCGAGGCGTAGAAGCCGGGGAAGCACTCCTCGGCCGCCTCGTGGTAGGTGCGCGATTGCTCGATGGCGAGCCGGACGTTCGGCGCCAGGTCGAGCGCCAGCAGCGCATCGAAGCCGCCGCGCACCAGCGTCAGGTCGCTGCCGCCGTAGACCATGTGGCCGTGGTTGTTGCGGGTCATGCGCTGCACGCCGTGGTAGCTCGCCCGCAGCCCGGCCACCTGGACCTGGCCGACGCTCAGCGTGACCACCGGCTCGCCGAGGTTTTCCTCGATGACCACGCCATGCGTGCGCAATTCGTCCTCGCGCATCTGGCCGATGCAGTGTTCCAGCGCGGCGACGTTGCGCACCACGGTCTGCCCCCTGCCGCCAGTGGCGCAGGCCGGCTTGACGCGCGCATTGCCGTGGTCCAGCACGCGCTTGCCGGCGATGAGTGCCTCGTCCTGCGAGAACGCGCTGTAGCCGCGCAGCACGCTGCCGGCGACGCGCTTGGCGAAGGCGGGGTTCCAGCCTTTGGGCTTGGCGGCCGACTGGTAGACCAGCGGGTGCGTGATCACCTTGGTGCCGACGAAGGGATGCGGCACCACGCCGCCGAAGAGATCGTGTTCGTCGGTGATGCCGAGCGCGTCGGCCGCATCGCCGGTGAGGGTGTCGCTGGGCACGAAGTACGTGGGCGCCTCGCAGGGCAGCGTGCGCTTGAATTCACCGCGGAAGCCCACGCCCCTGAGCATGGCCAGGCGCCGGGCGGCTTCGGCACGGGTGGCGTGCTCGTGGTCGCTGTCGAAGTGCCGGTGGTCGGCCGTCAGCGCGACGACGCAACCGGCCGGCAGCACGCTGGCCTGGACATCGGGCGGACTCTGCAGGGAGAAGAGGGCATGCATGGTGGGGCTCACGGTCAGAGGTTGTGGGCCGGCGTCGCATACTCCAGCCCCAAGGCCGGGTTGCGCCCGACCCGCCCCACGAGGGGATCGAGTCGAGATGGCAGGCCACATCGACTCACGAGTTGCCGGGGCATGCGCGAGATCGTCGGTGGCGCAGTGTGGCAGGCCCATCGGCGGCAGGCGAACGATTGCGCCGGCCAATACCTACACTGGCCCGAATGGTGGGCCGGATAATCCCCAAAATCCAGAAAATGTCTAAAATACAGACTTCGACATTCTCCGGAGAACACCTTGGCCCAAGCCCTGAGCTCCCGTCCTGAAGCGCTGGACCGCCTGGCGCGCAACATGCCGACCTTTACCGCCACCCATCTGGCCGGCGGCATGCAGAAAGTCACCAGCACGGTGATGGCCGAAGGCGCCGTCGTCATCACCCGGCACGACCAGCCCACCATGGTGCTGATGTCGGTCGACCGTTACCTCAAGCTCGAACAGGCGGCCGAGCCCAATCTCGATGCGCTCACGCAAAAGTTCGACGACATGTTCACCCGCATGCAGGGCGCCGAGGTAGCCGAGGGCATGGCCGATGCCTTTGCGATGACACCGGCGGAACTTGGCAAGGCGGCGGTTCGCGCGGCGCGATAGGGCCGGCTCGTTGAAGAAGAAGTCCTGTCGGGTTCGCCGACAGGCGGGAGGATCGAGTGCCAGCAAACATCTTCGTCCTGGCCGGCGTCAACGGCGCCGGCAAGAGCAGCATCGGCGGCGCCGCGTTGCAGGCCCGCAAGGTTCCGTATTTCAATCCCGACCTGGCGGCGCGCGCGCTGCAGGACGCCAACTCCAATCTCTCCCTGGAAGCCGCCAACGGCCATGCATGGGAATACGGCCGCAAGGGCCTGGAGCGTGCGCTGAAGGAGGGCGGCAACTACGCCTTCGAAACCACGCTCGGCGCCAACACCATTCCCGACATGCTGCTGGCCGGCGCGCGGGCCGGGGCGCAGGTCCATGTCTGGTATGCGGGGCTGAATTCGCCGGAGCGGCACATCCAGCGCGTGAAGGACCGCGTCACGGCCGGCGGCCATGCCATCCCCGAGCACAAGATCCGCGAGCGCTATGTCAGCAGCCGCGCCAACCTGGTCAAGCTGATGCCGCACCTGGCCAGCCTGCGCGTCTACGACAACAGCGCGGAGGGCGACCCCAAGGCCGGCAAGGCGCCCAAGCCGGTGCTGCTGCTGCACGTGGAGGCGGGGCGCATCGTGACGCATGTGGCGTTGAAGCAGGTGCCGCAATGGGCCAAGGCGATCCTGGCGGTGGCGTTCGAGCTCGACGCGGCCAGGGGGCCGCCGCATTGACGGCGCTGCGCATTCGACATCGAAGGGCTTGACCTTGCCATGGTGGCAAGGTTCAAACTTGCGACCACTCCATCAACCCCAACCACGTCGAACCCTCATGAACTCGATTCGTTCAAGCGCAATCCTCGTGCTGGCCCTGCTTGCCAGCGGCAGCGGCTTTGCCAACGGCACGCACGAAGGAGGCCATGGCCACGTTGCCGAGGCCGATGCCGATGCCGAAGTCGGCAGGCCGGGCGTCGCCGCCAAGGCCACCCGCACGGTCAACGTCGACATGAAGGACACCATGCGCTTCACGCCCGCCGACATCAGCGTCCAGCAAAACGAGACGGTTCGCTTCGTCGTCAAGAACTCGGGCGCGCTGAAACATGAACTGGTGTTCGGCACCGAGCAGGAACTCAAGGCGCACTACGAAGCCATGAAGAAGAACCCCGGGATGGAACATGCCGACCCGAACATGGTGACGCTTGCGCCAGGCAAGAGCGGCGAGATCGTCTGGCAGTTCACCAAGGCCGGCAAGGTCGACTTCGCATGCCTCCAACCCGGTCACTACGACGCGGGGATGAAAGGGGCGGTGAACGTGACGAAGGGCCCCGCCAGGTAAGGTTCACTCGGCATGCCGGCGATGACCGCCGCACAGTGCCGGAATAAAGCGGGGCGTCATCGCCGCGTAGCCTCGCCAGGCCTCTCCGAACTCGCGCGTCAATTCGCGCTCCTCGGAAATGGCGAGCCTGAGGTACATCGCAAGCAGCAGCGGGAGCCCCAACAGGGTGGGCAGCGTCGGCCAGTGAAGCAGCAAGCCGAGCATGATGAGCGCGAGTGCGACATATTGAGGATGCCGGATGCTGCGATACGGGCCCGTCGCCGCAACCCTGTCCCGCCGCTGCGCGAGATGCAGGACATGCCATGCCATCGCCAGGAGCACGAAGCCCGCAAGCACGGTGGCGAAGCTGAGGAAACGAAGCGCCCCCGTGTGCGGGTCGGGGTTGGAGTGGTTGCGCATCAACAGCGACCAGAAGTGGCGGGCCTCATGGCCGAACAGGTCGGCGTCCTCGACCCTGGCGGTGAGCCATCCGTGGAACAGAAGCATCGTGAGCGGATAGCCGTAGACCTCGGCAAACAGGGCCGCGATGAATGTGCTGTACGCGCCGAAGACCTTCCAGTCCCGCGACGTGGTCGGTTTGAAGAAGCTGTAGGCGAAACCGACGAACACGCATGTGTTCAGCAGGACCAGGCTCCACAGGCCATGGCCGTCGCCGACACCGTTCACCGATCGTCTTCCGATGGGTAGGGATCGAGCCGGCTTCGGCGCCGCCGGTGGCTGGAGTGCATGACTTCGTGCATCAACGGACAGGCTACGGCAAGCAGGAACGGGAGCAGCCCGAACCGGCTTGCCCTGTCCTCCGTGTACAGGAAGAAAGCACCGGCAAGCACCCCGACCAGCAAAGTGGCCGCTCCGGATGAGCGCCAAAAGCCTGGATCGTCGTAGTGAACCTTCATTGCAAAACCCCGGATGGAAAGGCGAAGTGCGATACGGAACGTCAGGCTTCGCCGCGTTGATCGCTCTCGTTGGATTCGATCTTCACCTCAACGAGTTCCGCACCGGAGTGCGGAGTTTTCGTCGGCATGGATAAAAAGGACGGCTTGCGGTTCGCGTGCGCGGCGCTGCTGGTTCGCTTCGCGTTGCAACGAGAGGCGAGGGCGCGCAAAGCTGCCAAGCCCGGCCGTCTTCATGGCCGCCCGCCATGCGGCGTGAGCATGCAATCACGTCGTCTGGCGGGGACTGTGATCTTCAGGTGGGAGGGAGGGCGGACGCATCAGCCCGTCGAGATACGGCCACGGCTTTCCAAGCTCATCGCGGCGAGCGGGTGGTACCGCAGGATGCGGACTGAAATCAACTGCCACGTCGCATTGAACTGCGATGGCGTTCAGGCATCCATCGAGGCTGACGTGCTGACTGGACTCGACGGAATGATCGGTTCCGATGGAGCCATCGTCGTGGTGATGATGGGGTGTCCCTTGCCAATGGAGCAGCGCATGCTGCGCTTCCGAGGGAACCCAAGGGGGAGCGGGGAGGTTGAAGACGGCGGCGAGGTGGCTGAATGCGAACGCGAGCAGCATTACGACGACGAGGATTCGTCGTCCAGGTGACCACCGCATAGCCGGGCCAATTCGCATCGAAAGTATCTTAGACCGACGCTCGATGAATGCAATCGCTCTTGTATTCAGCGTTGGTTCAGCTCGCGCGCCGACCCGGAAATGGCACCGGAGTATTCGGCCGGCGGGGCGGTTGCAGCCCTGCCTTCAGTGCCTGTGCCGCGGCGGCCTCGTCCAGCGCCGACAGATCGATGTAGGCGATCGGCGCCAGCAGGCCGGGTGGACGGCAATCGTCGACACGCACCGGGACGATGCGCTGGCCGAGGGCGAACGCCGCCTGCCATTCCTCGTTGGTGAAGCGCGCGTCGAGCGAGTGGCGCGACAGGATCAACAGCATGCGCTCGCACTGTTGAAGCGCGGCGTGCATGCGCGCGACGAAGTTGTCGCCGGCCTCGAAGTCCCAGGCCTGCATGACAACGGACATGCCGAGCGCCTCGATCTGCTGGCTCACCCATTCGGCCCAGGCCTTGTCCGCCAGGTTGTAGCTGACGAAGTAGTGCTTCATATGCCGCCGATGTGCCCCTGTTGTTCCTGCTGGATCACATTGCGCAACTCGTGGCGCATGCGCCAGTAGGTGCCCAGCGCCGGATCTTCCTTGAAGGTCGTCTGCAGTTCGACGAGCAACTCCAGGAACGCCGGCGCATCCAGTCCGAGCGCCTGCTGGCTGCTGCGCTGGAGGATGATGTCCTGCCCCACGGCGTCAGCGGTCTCCAGCTTCGCGCGCCAGGCCTGTGGCGTCAGTTCGTTGGGCACGAACGGCGTGCGCCAGGGTGCCACCAGCGCGAAGCATTCGCGCAACGCGGCGCGTAGCGACATCGCCAGAAGAAGCAACACACTGCCCGCAAGCACCACGAGCAGCGCGCGCACCACGTAACGCCCAGGTGCGACCCGGTCAAGCCATAGCATCGCTGGCTGCAGCAGCGGGTCAACCAGGGCCGACAAAGCCGGCGTGGCGACCACTAGGAGCACGACCAGACCGTTCACGGCTACGAATAGCACCCCGATCATGCCCGCCGCTAACACAATCAACATCGGTGCTTCCAATCGCGCCGGATTCGCGCGCCACGACCGGCGAGCCCAGTAGCCGAGCCCCGCCAGCGCGCAAATTGCACCCGTGCCCAACAGTAGCCAGGCTTCAAGCGACTGCGGTCCTCGCAGGTTTGACCAAATCTCGCGCGCCTGCGGCAGCAGCGCGTGTCCGAGCCAGACCCGCAACCATCCCATACCCATGATCAGCCCGAAGACGAATATCCCTGAAACAGCCATCGGGCCTATCGGCGCTCCGATGCCGTAGCGGCAATGCTCCTTGGCGATGACGCACGCATTGCGGACTGCGGAACGCAGTTGCGACAGAGGCAACGTGAAAAGTGCGAATGTCGCAAGGATGGCGTAGTGCACCAGCGATGCTGGTACTGACAGCAGCATCGCAGCGAAATAGAGCGCGATGGGGGCCATTACCAGCATCCACAGGAACGAGAGGAGCGAGGTGGACCAAAGCAGGGAGGCATAGCCTACCCCCAGTAGGATTGCCGCGGAGGCCCCCAGTACGTAGAGCCAGAGGAGCGCGGACTTCCGGACGAACCCGATCAACGCCATACCTCCAACAACGGCAGCGTAGCGACCGGATGTCAGGAACGCCTCGATGTTCGCGCCTGGATCGACGCCGTCCTTCGGCGGCAGCCATGTCACGGCCGCCCAGTAGATCAGCGGCACCAGGGCCGCGATGCCAAGCCCCAGCACCAGCATGCAAAGCACGCCGAGCGCGAGATGCCACCAGCGCCGCGGCGCCGTCGACGCGGCCGCGGCTTTCGCGTGGCCGACGAGCCGATGCAGCAGTTCACCCCGGGCGAGGTCGAAGCCGATCTGCGCCGTCAGGTCGGTGCCGATCCGGGCACTGCTCGCGGCAGGGCTCGCCAATAGCATGAGCGCCTGGTTGCGCACCCAGCCGATGCGCGACTCTAGGAGCCGCACCATCGCATTGCCAACGTCGGCGTCGGGCACGTTCTCGCAGGCCCAGAGCATCTTGACCTGGGTGCTCGGATTGCCGTGCTCGACCAGCACCGTGACCGCGCGGCTGAAGGTCTGGACCTGCGTCTGCGCCATCGAGCCCGCGCCCTGGTGCAACAGGCGCGACAGCAGCTCGATGCGGTCGGCGGCGAAGCCTTCCTCGTCGTCCGTCATCAGCGGGCCCGTGTCGGGCCACGGTACTTCCGGCGCCTCTGCCGCTGCGGAGGTGGCGTCGGCGACGGGCGCCGAAGCTTCGTCTGTCTCCACATCATCGAGCAACAGGTCGTCGTCCTCCTTGGGGGTGCGCGCCACGACGCGGCGCTCGACCTCGGCCACGAAGCCTGAGATCGCCGAACCCAGTTGCTCGACCGGCTCCGAGCGCCCGCGCATCAGCACGTAGTTGACCAGCGTCTCCTGCCAGCGCGGCGCCTCGATGGCGGTCTGCCAGTCGACGTCGACGCCCGAACGTCGGATGTGCCGCGCCGCGAAGAACTCCTGCAGCCGATGGTGGGCGAAGCGCAGCCGCATCGACCCCGCACCGGAGCTGCCGCTGAGCAGTCCGCAGCGCATGCCGACCTGCGCCAGCGCGTCGACGTCGACGCCGGGCAGTGCCGGTCGCAGGTCGACGAGTGAAGCCGACGTGCCCTGGTTCCGGTCCATGAAGACGAAGGCCAGCCGACCCAGCTCGGTGAACGGGCGCGGCAGCCTGGCAAGCACCGCCTGGCTGCCGGGGTCGGCGCGTTTGCGGCGGTAGACGCGCCGGCAATAGAACGCGATCAGCCCCGGGCGGCTGGCCGGCCACTCATGGGTTGCGAGGATGTAGTAGCGCAGCAACCAGAGCACGAACGGGTTGCGCACGTCGACCGGAAGATCTCCCGACCACAGCCGCTCGGTGAGCGTCTTCAGCGAGTAGTTCTCGCCGGAGATCCTCAAGGGCCAGCTGGGCACGTAGAGCGACAGGAACTCGCGCACCTGGTCGCGCCCGAACGGGAGCAGGACCATGCGCCGGTGCAGGAACTCCGGACTGAAGTCGTTGATGCGGCACGAGAAGAGGCTGCGCGTCTGGGGGTGCCGGCTCGCGGCGAACTGGCTCAGCGCCTCGACGTGCGCGCCGTAGCGTTCCCGGCTCATCTCGTCCATGCCGTCGAAGAAGATGATCAGCCGACCGGCGCGGTGAAGGGCCTCGTAGCGCGCGGCGATCCGCGCGTCCAGGCCCTTGAGCACGTGGGCATCGACATCGCCATCGGCCGGGCGCGCGCTTGCAACATGGAAGTCGCCGAGCCGGATGTAGACCGGCAGCGTCGGATAGACGCGCCATCGCTGCGCATCGATCACGTTCAGCACGGCATGCTGCAGCGTCATCGTCTTTCCGCTGCCCGGGTCGCCGAGCAGCACCAGGGGTTCGTCGCTGTGCACGATCGAGTTCGCGATGTCGCGCACCACCTTGCTGCGCCGGCTGACGGCGCTGATCTGGGCCGTCGCACCATCGCCGCCCCGCGCGGTGCCCATCACTTGGCGGATCAGGTGGTGAACCGGACGCTCGAAAGGGTCGCCGCCCGGCAAGGGCACGGCAGACGGCGAGGGCACGTCGCGCCCCTCCTGCGGCACGTAGCTGCGCTCGCGAAGCTCCTGCGCGAGGCCCGACCGCAGGCGAGCCAGGTAGTCGCGCAGGTCGGCCAGTTCGGGCGGTTCGGCGAGCAGTCCGACACGCGTGAAGAAGGCGTGAAGCCGTGGCGCCGTGTGTTCGAGCAGGCGGCGCCACGGGTTCGGCGGCGTCAGCAGAAGCGCGTTGCCGGCAGTCACCGGGAACGCAGGGGCAGTGTCGGGCCGTCGCGGCGCCAGCCGCTCCCGCAGCCGGGCGATGCATTGCCTCTCGTCAAGGCCGTGCAGGCGAATCGGGGCGCGCGCCGCCAACAGGCCGGGGAGAGCAGCGTCATCGATGACGACCGGAACGACGCGGGAGCCGCCGGCCAGTGCGGCGGTCCATACATCGTCCAGCGAATCCGCCAGCGAATCGGCCAGGAACGAACGGGACGTCACGACGAGCGCGCCGCCGAGGCGCTTGAGCGCCTCATGCCGGGCGCGGACGAAGTTGTCGCCGGCGGCGACGTCATATTCGTCCAGTTGCGTCGCGTAGCCGAGATCGTGCACCGCCCCCTCGATGAAGGCGGCCCAGTCGAGATCGCGCGGGTGATGGCACACGACAAAGCCTCGCTCGCCCGATGCTTCGGTCGGAGCCTTGAGGAAGGTCGGCGAATCCATTCGTCAATAGGGGAGTGGAGCGTCGATTCTGCCCACACTCAGGTCTTCAACCACCGAAAAGGCTTCGGAAACCAGGCCCAGTGGTCATCGAGCCAGACAAGCCCGTCGTAGGCCATGCCGTCCCTGGCGCCGGCCGCGATCACCTTCCACGCGACCCATACGCGCTGCGGCTGCAGTTCGCTCGCCAGCGTGCGGTAGCCGCCCGGGAAGTGGCGGGAGAGTTCGTTGTCCTCGGCCAGCATGCCGGCGGGGGCCACGTGGCAGACGACGCGGCTGCCGGGTGTGGCGGCGGCCAGGCGCGGGCCGGCCGTCCACATGCGTTCCGCGGCTTCGGCGAAGGCCGCCGCGTGCGTCGGCGTGAACGCGAGGGCCGCATCGCCCGGGCGCGGGCGCAGGGTCTGCAACAGCGTGCCGCCGGGGTTGCTGGCCAGGGCCTCGAGCAGCGGCTGCACCTGGGCCTTGATGGCGTCGGCCATCGCCAGCGCCTGCTGACGCGCATCGACCTCGGGAACGCCCGCGTGCAGGGCCAGCAAGCCGACGTAGGCGGCGCGGCGGGCGAGCAGGCGTTCGCGGTCGAGCGATTGCGAAGCGGGCGCAATGAGCGCGGCGTCGAGGGTGGCCAGCGCTTCGGCGAGTAGCAGGGCATGCCACGCACGCTCCTGCGGGTCGTCGGGAGGGGTGTCGTCGAGTTGTCGGGCCAGGAGGTCCGAGGCAGCGAGCAGGGTGTCCACCGGCAGGCTGGGCGCCGATGCGTCGAGCGAGAACTCTGCCTGCCACTCGTCGATGCCGAAGCTGCCCGTGGCCGTGATCTGCACGCCGCTCGCGGTGGTGTGCCTCTGGCGCGTCAGCCGGGGAATGCCGTCGACGTCGGCCTGCCATGCGGCTTGGCGGGCGTCGGGCACGGTGCGCGTCGGCAAGCTGAGGGACAGCGTGACGCGCGGCGCGGGTGCGACGTGTTCGCACAGCGCCGGGAATCGACGCAGCGGCGCCAAGTCGATGGCGAATCGTTGCTGTGCGAGTGCGGCGCATGCGCTCAGCTCCCATGCCGCCATGCCGAGGGTGAGGCCGCTGCGCGCGGGTTCGGCGTAGAAGGCGCGGTGGCGCTCGAAGGCATCGAGCAGCAATGCCGGCACGGCCGCTGCGTCCTGGCGCGACAGTGCCTCCAGAAGGGCGGCCAGCGGCCGGAGCAGTTCGTTGCCGGCGTCCGGGTCGAGTGCTGTTCGAGCGGTTTCGGCAATGGCCCGATCGCAGGATTCACGGGCGTCCTGCGTCTGTCTGCCTCCGAGAATCGCATGCCCCAGCAGGTTGCCGAGGTGCGTCCAGCAGGGCGCATGCGCGAGACCTTGGCCGCTGGCCTGCGCCGCGGCGAATACCCCGGGCATCAGCAGCGCACGCAAGGCATGGCGGTCGCCGGCCAGCAGCGCCGCTGCAAGCGTCGGCAGCAATGCGGCAGGGCTGGCCCGCATTTCGGAAAGCTCGAATCGCTGCGCCGGTTCGCGCCATGACAGGGTAGCGGCGGGCGGCGCCATCAATGCGACCGCCAGCACGCGTCCCCAGGTGGCCGCATCGGCCAGCGCGGCATCTCGCCGGACCATGTCGGCGGCGGCATGCGCAAGCCGCGCCTGCTGCAGCGCCTGGTCCAATGCATCTTCGGCAGAAGGCGCATTCATCGCCCGGGCTCCTTCATGTCGTAGGCCTTCACCACGATGCTGCCCAGCTTGCCGGCGTTGTCGGCCGTCTGCTGCGCGAGGAAGTAGCGGATGTTCGGCATCTCGGCCAGGATCGCAAGGCCGAGTGCCTTGATCTGCGGGTCGGACGAGTTTGCCATCGAGCGACCGAGGCTCGTCATGTATTCGGGAGTGCCTTGCTGGGCGCGCACCGGCACGCTGCCTTGTTCGGCGGGGCGGTTGCCCAGGCCGGCGTGCGGGCCCTTGCATTCGATGATGACGAGCGCGCCGCTGGCGTCGCGGTAGGCCAGGTCGGGCACGCCGGAACCGGCATGCGGTATCGGCAACGGCGTCATCGGGCCGCCGTCGAGGCCCACGGCCACCTTGCGGCCGGCCGCCTCGCCCAGGCCTTTGGAAGTGAGGTTGAGGTCGCCGACCGCGCGCGACCAGTTCGCCTCGGCCTCGTTGTACGCAGGGCTGCCCTTGGGATGGCTGGCCAATTCCAGGTCCAGCGCGTCGCGGCGGGCCAGCAAGTCGTTGCGGTGCGCGGCGGCTTCGTCGGGTGTCATGTCGACGATGTGCCTCACAGGTTCCTCGCCGGGCCGCAACGGACCCGCGGCGCGGATGGCGACCTCGACCAGGTCCGTGGCCAACAGCGCGGGATGGGCGCCCGCGAAGGTCGGCGAAGTACCGCCGGCCGGCTTGAGGAACAGCAGGTCGCCGAGTTGGTTGAACTTTCCGGTCTGCGGGTTGGTGTAGTGGCCGGTGATCCAGCGCAGCAGTGCGATCTCCATGCTTGCGACGCGGCGGAGGGTCAACACGTCCAGGCCCTTGTCGGTGCGGCCTGCGCTGATGCCGGTGAACTGGCGGCCTTCATGGAGGTCGCGCCGCATGGCCATGTATTCGCCGAGTTTCCGGAAGTTCGGGGAATCGGCGAACAACTGCGCGACGAGCTTGCCGTTGGCGATGTGGTTGAGCACATCAGGCACCTTGTCGACGCGCTGGCCCTGGCGGGTCGCGGCATCGCGGCGGGCATCGGCCGCGGAGATGCCGTGCTCGCGCAAGGCGACGCGGCCTTCGGCATCGGCTTGCGCCGTGAGGGTGCGGATGCGCGCTTCCAGTTCGGCGCGCTGCGCCTGCACGCCCTTCGAGCGACCGCTCGGCATGATGTCGAGTCGTTGCTGCAGGGCTGCGGCCTCGGCGCGCAACGTGGGCTCCTTCAAGCGCGCGGCGTGGCGCTCGACCACATCGGCGAGCACCGCGCGCAGGGTGGGCGATGTCATTTCAGGGTGTAGCGTGGCGAGCGGACTGCCAAGCTGGCCGCTTTGCGCGAGGTGCAATCCAACGATCTGCGCCAGCTCGGCGGCCTGGGCGCGGTTGCCCATCGCAGCGGCGACTTGGAGCTGCTTCAGCAGCGTCGGCACGTCGGCGGGCGTGCCTCTCAGCGGCTTCATGAACGGGTTGTCCATGGCGCCAATACGCACTTCGGCCAGGCGCGCGATCAGGTGCGGCTCGCCGAGCAGCGTCTCGGCGAGGTCGGCGCGCCTGGGCGCATGCTGGCCCAAGGCGAGGCCGAGTTCCGCCGCCTTGGCTTCGGCGGCATGGCGCAGGGCCAGAACCGCGGCGGGCTCGGCGCTGCTGTCGGCCGGCTTGGGCGGCAGATTGCGCAGCATGGCTTCGAGCTCGGCGACCTTGCGGCGGTCGGAGGCGCTGGGCTGTGCGCCTTCGGCGGGTGCGCGGCCGGGCTGAAGCAGGTCGTCGGTGGTGTCGGTGCTGCGTGAACGTTGCTGCGCATCGGCCAGCGCGGCGCGGGCGGGCGAGTGCTCGGGCAGCGCGTCGAGTGCGAGCTTGAGGCGAGGGTCGGCGACGTCGGCATGCAGCAGGCCGAGGTGCGCGGCCAGGGCTTCGATATCGGCGTGGACTTGCGCGCGGGCGGCGTTGTCTGCTTCAGGCACCGATGCGAGGCGCTTCGCCAGCACTTCCAGTTCGCCGAGGCGCCCGCGGTCGTGGGCGGAAAGACGATCACTCACGGCTGCACCGGGCCGCAACGCGTCGGCGGCAGTACCGGCTTCGGTGTGGTGATGGCGCACCTCCGTCAGTTCGTGCGCGATCGCGCGGCCATGCGTTTCGAGCGGCGCGTTCGGCGACAGCCGCACGAAGTACATCGGATCGTCGCCATCGGGGTTGCGGCGGAAGCTGGCGATGGCGCCGTGCTCGGTGTCGCCGACCTCGACCTTGACTTTCATCGGCCGGCCTTCGGCATCGGTCATCGACAGGTGCAGCGCGCCTTCGCGGGCGCCATGGGTCGTCAGCGGGCCGACGCTGCTGAGGCCGAAGGCTTCGCCGATGGCGGCATTCAGCGCATTGAGCGGGTGCGTGATGACCGGCTCCGTCGCCAGCTGCATGCGCGAGCCGGCGACGGGCGAGGCTGTGCCGTCATGCGGCAGCAATGGATTGGGACCGCCCGCGGGGCCGGAGGGCGCATCGATCTCGTGCACACGTCCGCTGCCGGGCTTGATCATGCGGTTCAGTTCGCCGATGAGGCCGGCCGGGACTTCCATCTGGTCGTCGGCAAAGCGCACGTCGACCAGGCGCGGCTGGCCGTGCAGGTCGGCGGTGCCGTGCTCGGGAATGGCCGCCGAGCGCATCGCGCGGACCCAGCCTTCATCCACCTCGAAGGCGATGATGCGGGCCTTGCCCTGGCTGTTGTTCATCACGAACTCGACGGCGCGTTCGAAGGAGCCGAAGTTCAGGTGCGCGGACGCGCCGCCCTCGACGTGGACGTTGCCCTGCGCATCGACATGGACCAGCGAGCGGCTGCGTTCGCTCTCGACACGGAACACCAGGCGGCCGCCGCCTTCGCCTTCGAGCAATGGCCGGACCAGGCGAGGCAGCAGGTCGGGGTTGCGTTCGACATCCGACAGCGGCACCTGCACCCGTCCCGGCTTCTCGCTGGTGAGGTTGGCGAACATCGCGTCGACGTCTTCCGGCCCGGGCAGGTCGGCGGTGGCGGACTTGCGGCCGCTGGCGAATTCGGCGGCCTCGGCGCGGTGCTGCACGGCCTGCGCTTCGAGTGCGATGGCCTCGTTGAGCAGGCGGCCGGATTCCTCGCGCAATGCGGCGGCGCGACGCGGGTTGTGGGTGTCGGCCACGGCCGCTTCCGCGTCCTTCGCGATGGCCTTGTCGAGCAGGCCGTTGGCCTGCTTCATCAGCGCGTCGGCCTGCTCGTGCAGGGCGCCTGCGGCCTGGCGTTGCAGCAGCGTGGCTTCCGGACTTGCCGGGGGCAGGGCGCGCGTGTCGGCGCCGGGTTGCTCTGCGCCGATGCGCATCGCGGGGCCGGCCTCGGCATGGTCGATGGCATGGCCGATTTCGGCGTCGCTGAGGTGCGGGAGCAGGCGCTGGTCGGCTTCGGCAGTCGCAGCCGGCTTGGGTGGCTGGGCTTCCTCCGCGATGGCAACGGGGCGCGGCGACGGTTCCTCGGTAGGCGCCGGACGGACTGTCGACGGTTCTTCGCTGCCGCCGGTTGCGCGAGGCGGCGGCGTGGCGTCGCTGTCCGCCGGGGCTGTGCGGGGTGTTGCACCCTCCGCTTCGGTGGCGTACGGTGTCGCGCGTCCGGCTGCCGGTGCGGCAACCGGTGCCTCGATCAAACCGCCATGTGTCGCGATGTGGTCGAGGTTGATGGCGCGGCCCAGCGCATCGTTGCCATTGCGGCCATGCGTGTCGAGGAACTGCAGGTCTTCGACCGCCGCATGGAGCGCATCCCCTTGCAGCGGCTTCAGGCCCATGCGTTCGCGCTCCGAATTGATACGCGCGCCGCTGGCCTTCTGGCTGCGGTTCTGGATGCCCTGGCCCACGGATTCCGCGGCGCCTTCGCCGAAGCCCTGCACGAACGAATGCAGCCCCGCATGGCCGATCTCGACCAGCGCCGCGCCCATGTCGCCCTTGAACTTGCCGGTGCCGCTGTCCACGGCCAGCTCGGTCGCCTTGCCGGCCATGCCGCCCGCGGCCGAGATGCTGGCCTTGGTGAGGCCGCGCCCGGCCATGCCGAGGCCGCCCTTGACCAACCCGCCTTCGCTGGAGGCGTTCATGCCCGCGCCGATGGCGCCACCGACCTTCGACACGCCCTTGAGCCCCACGCCCGCGACGCGGCTCAGCGTGCCGCCCGCGGCCAGCTTCTCGGCCTGCGCGCGCAGGGCCGGGGCATTGCGGCCCAGCGCCTCGATCGATTGCGTCACGCTCGCCGTCGCCGCACCGGCCAGCCCGCCCTTGATGAGGCCGCCGAACAGCGCCATCACCGAGTCGCCGCTGCTGCCTTTCCAGGTCTTCTCGTCCAGCGCCGCATTGCCGAGCCCGCCGATGCCGCCGGTGATCGCGCCGATGATGATCTGGTCCACGACCGGGTTGCCCGTGAAGATCTTGGCCAGCGTGACCAGCGAGCGGGACGCGGTCTGTGCGGCCTGTGCAGCCTTCGAGGCCACCTGCGCCGCCTTGCCGAGCTGCGCGCCGACGCCCGCCGTGATCGCCTGCACCGCCGTCATCGCGAGGTCGATGCCGGCCTGTTCCCAACCATAGCGGCCGCCCTTGATCGCGTAGTTGGCGCTCATCGAGGCGAGGCCGGTGACCACGGCGGCGGCGATCAACGGGGCAGCCGCGCCGCCGGTGGCGACGGTGATCACCGCGGCGGCGATGGCCCCGAGGATCGCGATGCCGGTGGTGGCGATGTCGGCGAACGCGTCGATGCGCGACGAGTAGTTCTCGGCCACCGCTTGCGCGATGGCGGTGGTGGCCTCGAAGGTGGCGCGGTCGGCGCCCTGGTAGTCGTCGCCCTTGAAGTTGGGCAGGCTGGAGATCAGCTCGCCGCGCCGGTTCAGCGCGATCGGGCCGCCGGCCAGTACCTCCAGTCGCTTCGAGGTGGCGGTCATGGCCTGGTCGGCATAGGTGCCGTCGGCGAGCATGCTGCCGAGCCCGCCCGATTCGCTGCGCTGCTGCGCGATGGCGAAGGCCGCGTTCTCGAGCTTCTCGCGGTCGTTGCGCGCCACGCCCTTCATCGCGCGTTCCATGCGCAGGCGGTCGTCGCCGGAGAGTTCGTTGAAGTCGCCGCCCTCGCCGTAGACACCGAGTTCGGCGTCGAGCGACTTGCCGGTCTGGACCTTGTACGCGGCGCGCATCTTCGCGATCTCGTCGCGGTCCATGCGTTCGGTGAAGCGGAACAGCAATTCCTCGTTGGTGCCCCAGTGCGCATGCATCACGTGGTCCATCGCGATGGCGCAGGTCTCTGGCGTGGGGCGTGCATCGGTGATCAGGCCGACGGCCAGCTTCGCGTCGAGAGAGCCGGCGCCGAGCTTCTCGTTGAGCCGGTCGATGACGCGGTCGCGCGCGGCGATGACCTTCGGGTCGGTTATCGGCGTGGTCGGGTCGTTGGCCTTCGCGGCGGCGGCTGCCGGATCGACCGGGGCACCGGGCTTGGCATCGGCTGCCGGGGCGGGCGTGCCGGGTGGTTCGGGCGCGTACTTCTGCGCGGCCAGCAGCACGACGGCGGCACGCTTCTCGGCAGCCTGCCGGTGCGCGGCGCGCTCCTCGAGGCTGGCCTTCGACCAGTCGGCGGAGAAGCCGGCGTCGAAGGTGGCCTTGTCGAAGCTCTCCGGGTCGAAGTCCTTGTCGCTCTGCAGGGCGATGCCGACGCGGGCCGCGCGCGCGGCGACGCTGTCGGCGCCGCCTTTCTCGGTCAGGAGCGCGACGGAGAGGTCCTTGTCCGCGTCCTTGAGCGTGAGCGTGTAGTTCTGGCCGCCGGTTTGGGCCGGGCCGTCGCTGTAGGTGACGCCGGCGCCATCGTCGATATGGACCTGGATGTCGCGCGTCACGTAGTCCACGGCGCGCGCTTCGGCGCTCATGTTCGCGATCTTGCCGGTGGTGTCGGCCTTGGCCCAGTCGGTCTCGGCCACCAGTCCGCCGAGCGCGGCCACGACGGCCTTGCGCCGCGCGTCCGGGTCGTCGTCCAGCAGCGCGCGCGCGTCGGAGTCGGCGCCCATGGTGGTGCGCGCCTCGATTGCGCGGTTCAGTGCGGCCTTGTCGTTCTCGCGGCGCGCAGCGTCGACCTCGTCCTTCAGGCGCAAGGCGTCGGCGGTGACCTGGTCGCCTGTCTTCAAGGCATCGAAGACCTTGCTGTCGGTGCCGTCCAGCGCCGCGCTGACCTCGGCGACGACATCGCCATGCTGCGCCCCGAGCGCCGCGGCCTGCGCCGGGGTCAGTGCGCGCATCACGGCTTCGACGCGGGCCTCGTCGTCGTTGAAGAAGCCGGGCGAGTCCTTCAGTTCCAGCCGCGCGGCCTCGACCGCGTCGCCGCGCAGCCAGGCGCGCGTGGCGGCGTATTCGGTGCTGTTCTCGCCCAGGTTCTTGACCAGGTCGGGCTCCAGTACGCGGCCGAAGGTGGGATAGGCGTCGAACTCCAGCGCCAGGCCGCGCGCCGCGCTGACGCCGCGCACCGCAGCCACCACGCCGGTCTCGTCCACGGTGCCCGCGAAGCCTCCGGCGAAGGCGTGGGTGATGCCCGTCGCGCGCGTGCCGATGTCTTTCTGCACCTGGTCGCCGGTGCCGGTGATCTGCTTGCCGAACAGCACGGCGGGCGTCGTGCGCTTCTTCAGGAAATCGGCTTCGGCCTTGGCCTCTTCCTCCAGGCCGCCGCCCTTGGCGCCGGCAGCGCCGGGTGCACCGGGTGCAGGCGCGGGGGCCGGCGCG
>NZ_JAATOM010000018.1 GCF_019207085.1 Variovorax sp. dw_308
TCCCGTTGCTGAAGCACGGCGCGCCAGTGGTCGCCTCCGGACGTACTCACGCTGTCTGGCATTGAGCGGTCGCGGGGCCAGCGACAAGTCGGCCGCGAATGGCGGCTCTATGGGGCTGCGGCCTCGGGACTTTCACGAGGCAGCTCGCGCCGCGCCAGAGACGACTTCTCTACTGCTCGTCGCTTGCGCACCATCAGACCTTTCGCGCGATAGAGTCGATACGCGCGCTCGACGTTGATGGCCGGCCATCAAGGCGTAGCCGGCTGAGCAGTGGCGGCGATGCTGGCCTGTGAGTTCCCCAGGCACTCGCGTAGGGCCTTGTTGGCTGGCGTTCGCTCCGATCCGGTCATCAAGCAGGGTACGGCCGCGATGCCGATCAGGGACCTGCGCCGCAAGGGCCGCATCAGCGACGCGCCCTTGCGCGCGGATCGCGGCATATGGCAATCCTGCGAGTCGGCGCGCTGGGTCGCGCGGCCCCTGTGACGGCGGCACCCGCTGACGCCTGGCGACTCAGACCATCAGTTCGATCAAGAACGGCCCAATTCGTCCGAAGCTGGAACGCATCAGCCTTCCCAATTCATCCAGCGTGGTCGCGCGTGCGGCCTCCACCCCCATGCCGTTCGCCAGCTTGACCCAGCTAAGCGGGGGGTTCCCCAGGTCCAGCATGCTCATGGCGGTTTCGCCTGGCGACGCGCCGACGTTCCCGTACTCGCCGATCAGGATGTTGTACTTGCCGTTGTTCAGAATGATGGTAGTCACCGGCAATCGCTCGCGAGCCTGCGTCCACAGTGATTGCAGCGAATACATCGCCGAACCGTCGGCCTGCAGGCTGATGACCCGCCGCCTCTTGCCCGCTCCCAACGCGGCACCTGTGGCCACGGGCATACCATCGCCGATGGCCCCACCGGCCAAGTGCAGCCAGTCGTGCGCCGGTGCTGCATGGGTGGACTTGTAGAAGCCGCGGCCGTAGGAAATGCTTTCGTCGGAAACGATGGCGTTCTCAGGCATCAGGGCCGCTAACGTCTGGGCCAGTCCCTCGGGCGTCGGCGCGCCACTTCCTGCCTCCGGCTGGGGGCCGGGATCTGGCATCGCCACGTCGGGCGCCCTCAGGACCTCGACCAATCCGCGCAAAGCTTCATCCGGGTTCTGATCTGGACGCGATAGCACGTGCAGTTGCGCATCGGGCGCGTGCTGCACGGAGGGCATGTTGGGATACCCGAAGAATCCCACGGGCGGGCGAGCGTTGACCAGGATGATGTGCTTGAAGGGCGCTAGAACCCGGATCGCCGCCTCCATGGCGTAGGGGACGCGCTCGAGCGGCAGATTGCCGCGTCCGCGCGCCAAGTGGCTGGTGACGTAGTCGGCCATTACCTTCGCCCCAGTGGCGCTGGCGATGCGCCAGGCTAGGCGCTGCGATGCGGCCAACACGGCATTGCCGGCCAGCAGCAGGAGCACGTCCCCCTGATGGGCGCGCAGGATGCGGGCAGCGCCATCGATAGCAGCGCCGTCGATGGCCGCAGCTGGCGGCGCCGCAAAGGGCGTGCCGACTTCGCCACCTTCCGACCAGGAGACGTCTGCCGGCAGGATTAGGGTTGCGATCTGGCCGGGATAGCTGCGCGCAGCACGTACCGCCTCTGCCGCATCGCGTCCGAGCTCGGGGGTGCGGGTGCTGGTGCGCACCCAAGCCGACACGGTCTGTGCCATGCCGGCCGTGTCCGCCGTCAGGGGGGCATCGAAGGGGCGGTGGCAAGTTGCCTGGTCGCCCACGATGTTGACAATGCCGCTGCGTGCCCGCCGCGCGTTGTGCAGGTTGCCCATGCCGTTGGCCAGCCCGGGGCCGCAGTGCAGCAGCGTGCAGGCGGGCTTGCGTGTCACCCTGTAGTAGCCGTCGGCCATGCCGGTCACGACGTTCTCCTGCAGTCCCAGCACGCACCTCATGCCGGGCACTTGGTCCAGCGCCGCCACGAAGTGCATCTCGCTGGTGCCGGGGTTGGCGAAACAGGTATCCACGCCCGCGGCCAGCAGGGTCTTCACCAAACTCTTGGCGCCATTCATGTGGTCAGCTCCTTGTCGCTGAATGCACGGCGCACCCAGAGGGCTGCACATTTTCCTGCCCCAGCCGCAGGCCGAATGCTGCATACGCATCGCACAGCGCGCGCTGGCTCTTTGCCGAAGCGTCGCCGGCAAGGTACGCAACGTGCCCGTCCGGCCGCACCAGCAGCGCACCGCTGTCACCGATGGCCTCCAGCGCTAGCCAGCCCGTCAAAAAGCTCGATTTCGCCGGCAAGCGGATTTCGCGGCAGTCGGGAAGCGCACCCGCCACGTCGCTCCAGTCGGCGCAACGGCCGGTGAGCAGCGTGAAGCGCGCCGGATCCAGCAAGTCGAGCGTCGAGCGCTGCGTGCCCGGGCTTTCCTCGAACCACGCATGCGGCAGTCGTGCACCCCTCTCTAGCGAGGGCTCGTAGCGCAGGGGATCGGCGGGCCCATGGACTGGCGGTCCGTAGCTGAAGCCGAGTTGCAGTCCCTCGCTGAGAAAGTGCTCCTTGTGCAGTGCCAGCTCCGCCGCCAGAGTGGCGCGCCCTTCGCTCGAAGGCGGCCCATCGGCGAGGACCCCTGTCGCCAGCGCGAACAGGCCCTGGAGCTTCTGCGCATTAGCGAGACTCTGCGCCGTGTTGATCTCCGCCACCGGCCGGCGCTCCGCGCCGTAGCTGTCGAGCAGCACTTCGCCATCGGCCGCGGTCTCGCGCAGGAGCGCCGACAGCTTCCAGGCGAGGTTGTGCGCGTCTTGGATGCCGGTATTGAGGCCGAGGCCGCCTGTCGGCGGAAAGCGGTGTGCTGCGTCGCCCACCAGGAAGCAGCGACCTGCGCGGTATTCTTGCGCGACCTGCGCGGACATCATCCAGGGCAGCACATGCCTGATGCGGATGTCCACGTCGTCGCGGCCGATGGCCCGCCGGATCATTGCTAGGCAGCGCTCGTCCGGGAAATCCGCGCTGTCGAACTGTTCGGCCGCAAGCCGCGGAGAGTAGACCCAGGTACGGGCGGGATCGTAGGCAATGAACGTCCCGGGTGCATCGGGACCGAGAATCCAGTACAGAACGCCTTCCCGATCGCCGATGATCGGCCGGAGGTCGGCCTCGAAATGAATGGTGATGCGCGCCCGCACGGACGCAATCCCACCCATCGGAATTCCGAGGCGCTCGCGCACCGAGCTGCCCGCGCCGTCGGCTGCGACAAGGTAGGTGCCGCGCTCGACGTAGCTCTCCCCCGCCGATTCGAACTGGGCGACTACAACACCCGACTCCTCGCGGCAGTCGACGAAGGTGTGGCCGTGGCGCAGGTCGATCAGGGGCATGGCCGCGGCATGCGCTTGGAGCACGCGCTCGAAGTCCGGCTGCGCGATGTTCAGCAGAGGCGTCGGGCTGGCCCCGGCAGGCGACAGGGCCGTCTCGCTGTCCAGCGGAAGGCTGCCGAGCAAGGGCCCGGCCAGCGTGCGCATGAACAAGGCATGATGGCTGCGGGGTCCGTGGCCCGACGCGCCGCGCAGCGCGTCGACGTCGATCGCAAGCGCGCGACAGATCTCCAGGGTGCGCGGATTGAAAACATGGGCCTTGGGCGCACTCGACTCACGCGGCGTGCGCTTTTCGAACACGACGGACCGGTGGCCCTGGCGCGCAAGCAGGAGGGCCATCATGAGGCCAACCGGGCCGCCGCCTACGATGAGCACGGGATGGACTGATGGGCCCTGTGGCTGCCCGGCTGTTGGGTTCATGAAAATTCTTTCTTCAATGGGTCTGCGTTGGCAGACAGCCGCGCGCTCCCCGGGTCTGCGGCCCCAGGGACAGCGGTACGGCTGCGACAGCTGCGTCCAGTCGTCGGCGACGCTAGCGGGACGGCGCTGAACGGGGACCCACGTTCGGACGGCGCTTCAGGTCCGCCTCCGGCTCGCCTGCCAGATAGCGAGAAAGCAGGGCTTCTGGCTCGAAGTTCGCCCCGATCGGGTTTTCCTCGAACTCGGGCGATGACAGCCAGGCCGTCGCTTCCTCCATGTCCGCGAAATTGTCGATCTGCAGCTCGACTCGGTTGCCGTCGGGGTCGGTGTAATAGATGGACGTTGTCGGGCCATGGTTGAGTGAATGGTGCGGCATGATGCCAGCGTCGCGCAGACGCACGAAGGTGCGCAGCAGGTCGCCAAGGCTGCTGTAGGTGAAGGCCACATGGTGCAAGCCCGAAGCGGCAGGCGCGGGGCCCGACAGCGACGGGATCTCGATCACCGCCACTCGATGGTGCTCGTCGTCGAAAGACAGAAAGCCGATGAAGTGGTTGTCGAATACGGTTCGCGCGAGCAGGACCGTCGCGTACCAGTCCATCATGGCCTTCTTGTCCCTGCTCTTGAAGACAAGGTGCGCCAGCTTCTCGGGCGGACGGTCTTGCTCGGGCAGGGTACGCATCGCATGACTTGGGTTCATTTCTCACCTTCCTGTCTTAATCCTTGGACGTCGCCTACCTGGCCGCCAGACGCGTCCGCCGCTACCGTGTTGCGCAGCGCACCGACGCCATCTACCGTCACCTCCACCACGTCACCGGCCTTTAGCCACAGCGCGGGCTCGCGCGACACTCCGACCCCAGCCGGTGTGCCCGTGGCGATGATGTCCCCGGTGCGAAGCTCTGTGAACGTAGACAGGTAGTGGACGATGCGCGGAATCGAGTAAATCAGCTTGTCGGTCGAAGAGGATTGCATCTCGCGCCCATTCACTGTCGTGCGGATGCGCATCGCGGCCACATCCGAGATTTTTTCGCTGGTCACGATCCAGGGCCCGCAGGCCCCGCTGGCGTGGAAGTTCTTTCCTGCCGTCAGCGACTGCTTCTGGACATCCCTGACGCTGCCGTCCATGAAGACCGTGAAGCCTCCCACGTGGTCCCAGGCATCGGCCAGCGCGATGTGGCGGCCCGGTTTTCCGATGACGAACGCCACCTCGCCTTCGAAATCGTATGCCGTCGACGAGGACGGCATGGCGAGCGGGTACCCGTGTCCGACCACGCTGCGGGCAAGCCGCAGGAACACTGAGGGAAAAGGCGGCATGTCACGCTCGACCTCTTCCACATGTTCCTTGTAGTTGAGCCCGATGCAGAACAGCGCGGCGTCCTCGACAAAGGGCACCTCCAGCGCCGCGCCGGACAGCTCGGACGACATTGCGGCGGCATCCGTCCAGCCGCCGGGGGCGCCCGTGTGACGCAAGGCGTCGATGACGTCCTGCTGCGACAAGATGCGCAGCCCCTCGTGTCCCGCAGCAACCCAGCGAACCTCCGCGCCGTGTCGAATTCTGGCAAGTTTCATGTTGCGATCTGTTTCAGCATACGATCAGTCCATGGTCATCTTGACCTTCGACTCCCGCACGATGGGCCCGACCACGGCGCGGTCCTTGCGCACGAACTCCGCGAAATCCTCCGGGCTTCCGACCATCGGGTCTATGGTCTGCGGATCCATGACACTGGTCTTGAAGGCCGGATCCTGCATGGCCTGATTCACGAGGCCATTGATCTTGCGCACGACGTCTTGCGGCGTGCCGCGCGGGGCGAAAAGGCCGAGCCAGGTCGTGATGTACTGGGGAAAGCCCTGCTCGGCCAGGGTGGGCACATTCGGCAGCAAGGGGCTGCGCTTGGGGCCGAGGATCGCCAGCGGCTTGACACGGCCAGCCTCGATCAGGGGAATGGCTGGACCGATGCCAAACAGCGTGACATCCACCTCGCCGGCGATGGTGGCCTGCAAGGCCGGACCGCCGCCCTTGTACGGCACGGAAAGGAAGCCCGCGCCGCCCGAGTTGGACAGCCATTCCGCATACACGTGCACGAAGCTGCCGACGCCGAATGTCGCCCACTTCACCGACCCCGGCTTCGCCCTGCCAAGTTCCATCAGTTCGACCATCGAGTTGGCACGCACGGAAGGATGCGCCAGGACGATGCCGGAAATGATGCCAAGGTTCGCGACCGGCACCAGGTCGCGCTCGGCGTCATAAGGCAGCTTGTCATAGAGAAGCGGATTCATGATGACCGGATCGCTGTTGGTGAGAAGCAGCGTGTACCCGTCTGCGGGCGACTTCGCGAAGTACGAAGTACCAATGATCCCCGTGGCGCCGGGCCGGTTCTCGACAACGACTGCCTGGCCCAGCCGCGGCCGCAGGAACTCGCCGAGCCCCCGCGCGATCGCATCGGTCGCAGCGCCTGGCGGACCCGGAACGATGATGTGGACTGGCTTGTCGGGGAACGTGGTGCCTTGCGCCAGTGCGGCCTGCGCCACCGCCAGTGCGGCGGCGCACAATAGGCGACTGAGCCGCAATAGTCTCTGCTTCACGATTGTCTCCTTATCTTTCAAATTATTCGAACCTCAGTGATCGAAGTGCAGGCAAGCACGTCGTTCAGTGAACGGGGACTCGCCACTGCGCAGCCCGGGTCGCCCTTCCTTGGTAGGAACCCGCTTCAATCCGTGCTCAACGCTTTCTACGCAAGGCTGCTGGCCGCTGGCAAGCCCAAAAAGGTCGCTTTCCTGGCCTGCATGCACAAGCTGCTGATCGTCCTGATCGCGATCGCTTGCACCAGGATGCCTTGGAGCAATGAGATTGCGGGGATCGCCTGAGTTCGTCATTCAAGATGGCTGCTTGGCTTGTTTCCTTGTGGAAAAGGATGCGCTTTTGCCTTCCCGCGTCCTCAGCGTCAGGACTGCCCGGCCAGTACCAGCACCGCACGGCGGTGCTGGATTCGCCAGCCGTCGGTGGTCCGCCTGAATTCGTCCTCGAATCGGCCAACCATCTCCGGTGCGGCGAGGCTCAGTGGCAACGCAGGCGCAGCCGGGTCGGCGCACTGGATGCGATAGAGGAGGAAAGGCGTCACGCCACGCGCTGACGTCTCATCAATCACCTCGATGTGTGATTGAAAGCACAGGTGTTGGGTGTACAGGTCTGGCGGGCGCCGCGACTGGGCTGCACGGATCTCCTCACGCCCCGCCAAGGTGGCGCCGCGGCGTTCGAACCGACCGTCCTGCGCGAACAGTTCGGCCACCGCGTCACCGCATCGCGCGTCCACAAGGACCGCAAACGCCGCGACAAGCTGCTGGCAATGGCTAACGATCGCGCTTTTCGACTGCTGCATATGTCTCCTCTGCTCACCACGCATTTCAGGATCGCATGTCTGTCGATGCGCCGCGTGGCCAGTCCAAGGTTAGTGGGAGGGGTATATTCCGCAAAATACCAATATCCGATACTGCCATCACTATTTGATATGCCGCTTCCGCTTCGTGACCTAATGCGCATCCTAGCCATCGCGGAGCATGGAAGCGTGAGCCAGGCAGCGCGCGCGCTGCACATCGCGCAACCGGCGCTGTCGAAGACATTGCAGGGATCGGAGGCCTACCTGGGCGCTGCCCTGTTCGTTCGCGCGAACAGCGGGGTGCAACTGACGGCAGCCGGTGGCGCGCTGATCGAGCACGCGCGTGCCATTCGCGGGGAGTTGGAGCGTGCCGATAAGAGCATGAAGTTGCTGCGCGAAGGCCAACGGCGCCGGGTAACGATCGGCATCGCAGAAGTGCCGCCGCTGGTGCCCACGGCCCAGGCCTTGCTGAAAACCCAAGAGGCATTCCCGGAACTGACGATTCGCGTCGAGGTCGCGTCCTTTCAGGGCATGGTGGACCAGCTTCTCAGCGCGCAGATCGACTTCATCTTCGGAGCGCTTCCGGATCAGCCGCCCAGACCAACGATCGTTGAAAAAACGGTTTACATTGAGGAGGCCATCATCGCATGCAGCGCCCGCAGTCCATTGTTTTCGGCGAAGCAAGTGCGCTCGTCCGCGCTGACCGACGCGCGCTGGATCATTGGCCCGGAAGGGCAGGCCTCCCGGCACCTCCTACAAGACTTCCTTCGCCTCCGTGATTTGGCCGTGCCACACGTCGTCCTCGAGACCGAGAGCGTTCCGCTGCGGCGCCAGATGGTCCTGGAGTCCGATCTCCTATCGGTCTTCTATCGGGCGCAGGTGCAGACCTGGCTGAAGTCGAAAGAGTTGCGTGCCCTGCCGCTCGAGTGGCCACGCAAGCGCCGAGTCGGCACCTTGCGCCCAAGTGCGTCGCCGACCAGGGTGCATGACGTCTTCGTGGAGGAGTTGCATATCGTCTGCAGACGGGACGGGTTGACGACCTGACGTGCAGCGATCGTTGACCGGTGATCGCTCGGAAACCGGCGCCCGAACGTCGGGGGCACGGTCAATCCTCGTCTCACCCCGTGCGCGCCCTCTTTCACGACGCCGGGGCACGACAAGCAAGCGAAGCTGATGGCTGGATCCGGCTGCGAAGTCGCCGGTCGGTTCGCTGCCCCCTAAGCAAGCTCCCTCAAGTTGACGGAGTACGTGTCGATCGGAATCTGGCTGCGGCCTGCTTGGTAGCCAGTGCCGCCGTCACCCAGGCGATGACCACGACTAGGTCAGGCGTTCTTCACAGTCGTTCAAGCATTTCTTGAACCTGACCTGACACTTCCGAGCGGGACGTGCGCCTTATTCGATCACGATGTTAGCCTGCGCGAGGACCGACTGCGGCAGCGAGAGGCCGAGCTCGCGTGCCGTGCCCAGATTGAGGGCGAGATCGAACCGAGAACGCCGCCCTACGGGTAGATCGGCGGCTTTTTCTCCCCTGAGAATTCGCGCGACGAATGTGGCCGAGTATTTGCAGTGCGCAGCCAAATCGGTGCCGCAGCTCATCAACATACTTGACCGCGCGGTTAGTCGGCGGACTTGCCAGCCTTGACCAAGAACCCTTCGGTCCGAAGAGACGGAAGTGGGCGTACTTGGCTCGGTCAAACCGCAGTCCGGCGTCGCGCAGGATGGGCCTACCACGCAGCTCTGCCACATCAATGGTGGTACCAGCCAGGGGAACGATGACCAGGTTGCCGTCAATGCGCTTGGCCTCATTCCAGCCACCGCGGTCGATGGGTGCGCATCCGATGATGGTCTGGGTACCAGGCCCTCCTGTCACTCCAACGAGGAGCGCCGGCGAGGTGTCCGGGTTCGCAATCAATCCAGGAATGCGGGACGCAAGCTGCCAGGCCTCGCGCATCCGATGAGCGATTTGCTGGTCGGTTGGCGGATTTGCCAGGTCGTAGCCAGGCACCACGCCCTCCGTTTCATTGACCGCCGGCTTGTTGTTCACCCGCACGAAGAGGAGCGGCCCATACTCCTGGGCGACCTTGACCAGGTCTTCCGTGCCCACAGGTTGGGTGGTACGCGCTGCCAGTTCCGGTGGAACGCCGAGGGGTCGAAACGCAAAGGCGCCGACTCCAGGGTGGTCGTTGAAGAACTTGTCCTTCAGTGCGCCAGCTGGTTTGCACACAGAAATCAGCGCCGTCTCCACCGCATCCGCCATCTCCTTGGAGCCAAGCGGCCCAATGATTTCAACCTGCGCTTGCCGCTCGTTCTTGGCCAGCCACTCTCGAAACCGCGAGTTGGAGGCGCCCGCCTGATGCGAAACCGCTCGCTCGACGTGCGTGCCCTGGCCCACGTAGACCGGGTTGCCCTGCGCGTCAGATTGCCGCTAGACGCGGCAGCCGTTGTTCTCAACCGTGATTCGAAGCGACGCCATCATGCCCTTGGCCGGTGCGGCGCCCCCTGAGAACTGTGAAGCCAATGACTTTTCTATCAGCTACAAGCCCAATGTGCTGGCGGCAGGCATCTCGCGATGCCGACGGACAGTAGAAGGGCCGACATCACCTCGGGTTACGACGTCAGCATCGTACGCGTAACGATAGCCGACTCAAGGCCCAAGGGCCAAGACCAAGCAGAATCTGTAGGGCACGGTCGAACCAAGCGGCCGTTGCAAGCAACTAGACAGTGTTCCCTCGTAGTCCGGCGTCGCCTGCGTCCCCGCGCGCCCGCTTTTCCGAGGCGGTTACTTCGGCAAAGGCACGAAGCCGCCAGCTGTTGGCGCTGGTGTAAATCCGCGTCTATTCGCTGGCGAGGGCTCGGTTTTCTGCGATCAGTGACCGAACAACATTCGAGTGATGAAGTGGCGATGGGCCCGTAGGGGCCATCGTTGTGTCGAGCCTTGCGGCCGCAAGATCAGAACGGCGCGTCGTGGTCGAAGTCCGGCGGTGCGCTGTTGGGAACAAGCTGATCGCGCAGGCCTGCTGGGCCTGCGGCCCGTAGACCGCCCAGACGGCCTCACGTACGGCGTGCAGGCTCTCGAGCACCGCCAGCGCCTGCTCGGGCGACCAGTGGCTCGGCACCATGAACAACGGCGACGGTAGGGTCGAGCGTCGCGTCATTACGGGGCCTTGCTCGCGCGCGGCGACGGCTTGCGTGCAGCGCGCTCGGCCTTGCGCGCCGCCTCCCGTTCGTCGGCCTCCTTCTGGCGATAGGATTTGCCATCGATGCGCAAGACCTCGGCGCGATGCATCAGCCGGTCGATCAACGAGACGACACAGGCTGCATTGGGGAACACCTCGGCCCATTCTGCGAACGGTTTGTTCGTGGTGGCCACCGTGCGCTCTTGTGTTGGTAGCGCCGGCTGATCAGCTCGAACAGCAGATCGGCATGGCGGTTCGAGTACGACAGGTAGCCGACCTCATCGATCATGAGCAGGTCGGAGCGGCGCAGTGGCGAAGCCGCCGGCGCAAGGCCGAGTCGCTGACCAGCGACGCCAGCTCGCGCAGCAGTAGAGCCGCCGTGATAGTACTGTAGTTAGAAAATTCGCCAGTTCTTCCGACCACCATTTCGCGAAGCGCACCGTGCCATGCCCGCAGGTGTTGGCGCTCGACGGCACGACGAAAAGCCGTGCGTTCGGCAGATGGCCGATGGCGCGCTCCAAGGTTCCGGTTTCCTGCGGATTGCGCTCGTCGTCGGCGGACACGACAGTCAGCACGGGCGCCCGAAGTCCATCGAGACCGGGCGACGGATCGTAGTCGCGTGCGGCCTCGTACTGGTAGAGCAGGTCGTTGGCGTCCGTGTCGAGGCGTCGCGCCCGCAAGACAGCCAGCCACCGGTCGGCAGCCTCGCGGTCGGGCGCGGCCTCTACGATGGCCAGCGTGCCGCCATTGATGCCACATTGAAGGCTTCCCCCCCGGCGCGGGCTGCGGGCGGCTGCTCGGTGTACTGCCCCTCCTGCCATTGCGGATCATTCCGGATGGCATCGATTCATCACGCGCCGCATCAACCAGTTGCGGCCCAACATCGGCGCGGGCTGCGACCAGAGCGCAATGAGCGTGTCCATAACATCCGGATGGCGCACCCCCCACAGCCACGCGTGCATGCCGCCCATGGACGCCCTAGCACTACGCGCAGCTTGTGCAGGCCGAGGCCTTCGGTCACCAGCCGGTGCTGTGCGTCGACCATGTCCTCGTCGCCATAGCGCGGAAAGCCGGTGCCCAGCCCGTCCGAGGACTTGATGCTGCGGCCATGACCGATGGCATCCGCCGACACGATGAAATGCGTGGCTGCATCCAGCGGCTGGCCGGCTCCGAAGAGCTGGCCACCGAACTCCGGCGACAGCATGCCGCGGCCTGTGCCGTGCAGCACGAGCACCGGAGCGCCTGCGGGATTGCCAAGCACCGTGTAGCTGAGCCGCAGTTCCGGCAAGGTCTCGCCGCTGCGAAAACTCACGTCCCGCGCGATGAACATCCGTTCCGCCGGCGTACGCCAGGCCGCCTCTGTGGCCGACGGCGAGGTCTTCATGGCAACGACGGCGCGGCCAGGAGTCCTTCGGCCTCCAGGTCAAAGTTCAACTCAAGCTTCAGGCCCAGCGGATCCTCGAGGAAGACCTGGTGCAGGTGCGTCCCCTTCAACGGCGACTCATCGAAATGGATGCCCGCGGAATGAAGCGACTCGCGGGTCAACAGGAGCCCGTGTGCCACCAGCGCGATGTGGTCGAGTCCGCCGCCGCCACGCGCCGGCGTTTCCTTCAGCAATGCATTCAGGTGCACGAGGGCATGGCCGCGGGCGTAGAGCCAGTAACCCGGGTACCGCAGGTTCGGCCGATAGCCCTGCGTCAAGCCGAGTGTGCGGGTATAGAACGCGAGCAGCACCGGAAGGTCGGCGGGTGCGCAGCCCACCGTGAAGTGATGGAGTGTCGAAACGTTGGCGATCATGCGGTGCTTCCCTGCGTGGCACGGCATAACACCGTGTCCATCGCGTTGCCAAGAACTCCAGCCGCGTATTTTGCGCCGCCTCGCGAACGCCAGGCCACGTGGCCGTCCGGCCGTACCAGCACCGCACCGTCTGCGTCGATGCCGTAGGCCTGCAGCCAGTCGACGCCGTCCTTCTGGCGTTCGTCGCCGATGACCACGCATTCGATGCGCGGCGGCGACAGCCCTGCCGCCGCATCGCGCCACGCCATACCCCGGGGCGCCGTCAGGAGCACAAACCCGCGACCCAGGTAGTCGAGCGTGGACTGGGTGTGTTCGTCCGGTGCGAGTGCCACATGCGGCGCGCGGCAACCCGGCGTTGCACTGGGCGCGTACTGCAGCACCGGGTCTTCGACATGGTGTTCGGTTCCGTCAGACATCACGGCCCCGGCGGCGTAGTTGGCACCGAAGATCAGTCCGACCTCGTTGAGGAATTCCTTGCGAGGCAGGACAGCCTTCTCTTGGCGAGCCGTGCGACCCATCGACAGTGCATTCAGGAGGCTCGTCTGCGTCACCGCCTGCCCGACGCGCCGCCGCTCGGTGTCATAGGTGTCCAGCAAGGCGTCGCCAGCTTCGCCGTTGACGACAGCCGCCAGTTTCCACGCCAGGTTCTGGGCGTCCTGTACGCCGGTGTTCAGGCCGAAGCCGCCGGTCGGTGGCATCTCGTGCGCCGCGTCGCCGGCAAGCAGCACAAGCCCTGCGCGGTAGCGCTGGGCGACCAACGCCGAGGCCTTCCATGCGCCGACGCCAAGCACATCGACCGCGATGTCGCCGGCGCCCACGGCCCGGCGAATGATCTCGACGCAAAAGTCGGGAGTGAACTGCTCGGGCGTATAGCCGTAGTGCGCCAGCGAGGTGACGAGGAAGCCCCAACGATCGGTGCCGTTGATGGTCATGAAAGTGCCGCGCAGTTCCGGCTGCTCGATGAGGTACAGCCCGGCGGGCCGCTCGGTCACCCAGGGCGTAAGATCGACCCGGCAATGGATGTTGACGCTGTCGTACACGTCGCGCTCGCCGTCGCGCTCGATGCCCAGTTCTCGCCGGATGCGGCTCTGCGACCCGTCGGCCGCGATCATGTAACGGGCACGGACGTCTTGTTCCCGTCCTTCGCGGTCGCGGATGCGTGCACGCACGCCATCGCCTTCGACGTGCCACCCGACCAGTTCTGTGCCAAAGCGTATACGTCCCGGGCCATCGGCTTCGGCCCGGTGGCGCAGCACCGGCTCCAGCACGTCCTGCGAGCAGCCGCAGTTGCCCGTGATCGAGTACGCCTGGCTGGCTGCTCCGCGCGTGGGGACCAGCCGATTGATCTCGCGTCCGGCAAGGCTCTCTGCCCACATCACCATGCCATTGAACCGCGCGGGCATCGCGACGGCGCGAATCGCGTCTTCGAGGCCGATCTGACGGTACATCTCCATGGTGCGGGCATTGAGCGCACGGGCCTTGGGCAGCGTGGCCGTGCTTTCATGGCGCTCGATCAGCAGCGAGTCGACGCCGAAGTGCGACAGATAGACAGAAGCGGTGAGGCCCACAGGGCCGCCACCAATGATCAGGACGGGAATCTCCAGCATGTGTCAGGTCTCCAGGCGCCACGTGGCGCACACAGGTTCAGGCGCTCAGGCCAGGAATTCGATCAGGTGCCGGGCCACCAAAGCCGGCGCCTGGGTCACGGCCAGATGGCCCACGTCGGGCAGCACGATGCTTCGGCTGCCAGGAATGCTTTGGGCCAGGGCTAGGGTGAGTGCGGTGGGCACTACACGATCCAGCGCACCGGCGATCAGCAGCGTCGGCTTCGCGATGCGGCTGATGTCCAGGTTGGGCATTTCGCCTGTGGCCGCGGCCCGCCGTTCGGAACGCGCCGAACGTACTGGCGCCGAAGCAAAGTGACGCCGGGCGACCGGATTCGCCTGTAGGTAGGCCGACGGGTAGAAGTATTCAGCCATCTGCACCGCCGATTCGGGCAGCTCGCCGCGCAGCCGTGCCAGCGCTTGCGCTACTTCAGGATTGGCCTGCGCGAGCGACGCTTGGAGCGGCCAGGTGCTGCCCAGCACCAAACGCCGGATCGCATCCGGCTGCCGCACTGCCAGGGCCTGCGCGACACGTCCACCGAAAGAGGTGCCGAACACATGGGCCGTCGAATGGCCCAGCGCATCTAGCAGCGCCTTGGCATCGTCGGCGAGCATCGCCAGGGTGGCGGGTTGTTCGGGATTGGCGGTGTCACCGCAGTCGCGTTGGTCGTAGGTGATGACCGTGAAGTGCTCGGCGAGCGCGGGCCGGACGAGTGCGAATTGCCGCCTGCTGCCTTCGGCGCCGTGCAGCAGCAGCAGGGGTGGCCCGCTGCCTTCCACTTCGTATGCAGTGCGTGTCTCGTTCAGTTCCAGAGTGTCCGACAAGGTCACGCCCCTTCAGCTCATCTCGATGCCCAGCGGGGGCAGCAGCTGGTGGTAGCGCTCGATCTCCGCAGTGACATAGGCTTTGAAAGCGTCCGGGCGCTGGCCGTCCGGCTCGGCACCGCTCTCGTGGGCGAACTTGACGAAGGCGGGTGCCTGAGCGGCATTGGCCATGGTCTGGTGCAGGGACTCCAACAGCGGGGCCGGCAGCTTGGCGGGTGCCCACACGCCGCTCCAGGCCGGGATGTCCTGCACATTCAGGCGCGATTCGGCGAAGGTGGGTACCTCGGGGAACAGCGTGGATCGCGTGGTGCCCGAGATGCCCAGCGCGCGCAGTTGCCCAGCCTTGATCTGCTGGTATGCGACCGAAGGCGAAAGAAAAGCGCAGTCGACCGTTCCGGCGATCAGGTCCGTGGTCGGCGTGCCCTTGAAAGGAACGTGGACCAGGTCCACGCCCACGCCCTTGCAGAACAGCACACCGATGACATGCGTGGTGTTGCCCACGCCAGACGAACCGAAGTTGAGGAACCCCGGCTTGGCCTTGGCGGCAGCGATGAACTCGTCGATGGTCTTGTACGGCGACTTGTCGCTGACCAGCAGAGCGAAGCCCGACGAGCGCGTGAGGCGCGTCACCGGCGTGAAATCGGCAATCGAGTCGAAGGGCAGCTTCTTCATCAGCACCGCGTTCGTCGTGAAGCCGCCGGTGGTGTAGAGGACCGTGTTGCCGTCCGGCCGTGCGCGCGCCACCTCGAGGGCGCCCAGGGACCCCCCCGCGCCGGCCTTGTTGTCCACGATCACGGGCCGCCCCGTGCCCTTGGTGATGGCGTCGGCGAGGATGCGCGCCGTGATGTCGGTGCCGCTGCCGGCAGAAAAAGGCACCACAATGCGAAGCGGCTGTGAGCCCTGGGCCTGCGCCCCGCGAGGCACCAATGCCGTGGCGGCCAGTGCGCCGATGAAGGACCTGCGGTCTTGAAGCATGCTTGTCTCCTGTTCTTGTGATTCCTGCAACCAGGCGGTTCAGGAGAGGCACAAGGTTAGGGGCGGCCGGCAAGCGCGTCCAAGCACATCTTCTGATCGGGTCGATAAGCCGCCGGCATCGGCGCTCTGATCAGGCGAGGGTGGCGTTGGGCCAGCGTCCCTCGCGCACATGCGCCTCGATTGCTTCTCGCAGCACCTCCATCACGCCCTCGGTGGCCCGCGATGCGGGGCGGTCCGACGCGCGGGCGATCACGCGATGCAGGAACAACCCGTCGATGGGAATGGCCCGCAGCCGGCCGGCGTCCAGATCTTCCTGCACGGCAGCGGCGAAGTGGGCCGTGACGCCAACGCCGGCCATGACCAGCCGCCGTGCCACTTCGGCCGTCTCGACTTCGACCACCTGGTTGAGCTCGATCTTTGCGCGCGCGGCTGCCACCTCCAGCTCGAGCCTCACGCCCGACTTGATCCGGCCCGTCATCACCAGCGGCACGCCATCGAGGTCGCGCACTCGAACCTTTTTCAACCTGGAAAAGCGCGCGTCGTCATGCCGTGCAATCAGGCAGACCTGTTCTTTCATCAGCGGGATACTCTGCACGTTCGCTCGCTCCACAGGCTCGATCAGCAAAGCGACGTCCACTTCGCCTTGCGCCAGCATTTGCTGCAGCGAGGGTGCAAAGCCTTCGATGATGCGCAGGCGCACGTCGGGAAAACGCTCGAGTACGGCCTTGGTGAGCAGCACGGTCAGCTGCTGAGCGAGCCCTGGCGACAGGCCTACAGCCACGGGCCCGCGCGGTTCGCGCTGGCGCACCACAAGGTCGGTCTTCATCTGCTCCGCGTAACGCAGCAGGAATACCGCGCGCTCGAGCAACAGGAGTGCTTCTTCGGTTGGGGCGGCGCCCCTCGCGTGACGCTCGAATAGTCGTACGCCGAGTTCCTCTTCCAACAACTGTATCTGACGGCTAAGCGCGGGCTGCGTCACATGCAGGACGCCTGCTGCCCTGCCGTAGTGCTGCTGCGTAGCGAGTGCGACGAAGTAGCGGAGTTGACGCAGGTCCATGCGGCAATCGTAGCCTGTTCACTTTTCCGAATCGCGAGCGCCGTGGAACAGTCGTGAATGACAGCATTCAGAGTCTGTACTCGACGCTCGCGATGCGGCTCGCGTCAGGCACCGTGCCCTTCAAGTCGGAGAGTCCACTTCCCGGCGTAGGCGCTCCCATCGGAACCGGGGCGAACTCCGTGTCATCGCTCAATTCCGAGCGCGCTGACCCGTCGCGCGTTTGGCCGGCTGCGCGAGCCAACGCTCCATGCCATCAAGCAGAAGTTTCAGGCCCGCGTCGAAGGCCGTCTTCGTGTCGACCTTCGAGAACGCCTCGGCGAAGAAGTGCGCGTCAGGGTACTCCGCTTCCGAGGTCATCCGGATGCGGCTGCGGATGTACTCGCCATGCTCCGCCGGCAACTGGCGATTGACCTCGGCGTATGCGGAAGTCATGACGTACTGCATGAACAGGTGGTAGCCCAATGCGCATTGTTCCGGCGTGAAGCCTCCCGCCCTGAAAATGCTGGCAATCCTGTTGAGATAAACCATCCCGTAGTCAGTTTCGCCGGGGCCCACCTGCTGGAAGAGGCGGAAGCGGTTGTGGGACATGAGGTAGCGCAGTACGCCGCCGTACTTCCTCATGACGTCGAAGATCGCGTGGGCGTGATCCTCCATGTTGCTGCGCCAGTTCTCCTTGGTCAGCGGACGCAGTTGCTGGACGCGGTCCATGAAGTACCGGTTGATCACCCCGGAGATCAACTCATCCCTGCTGCCGGCGTAGTAGTGGATCAAGGCGGGCGTCACGCCGAAGTGCCGCGCCAGTCCGACGATCGACAACTCGTTGAGCGGCTCCACCATCGCCAGTTCGACAGCCTTGTTGAGGATCTCTTCCCTCGAAATCATCGGAGTGACCGAAGGATCGAGGCCATCGACCTTGCTCGGACGGCCGCGCCGACGCGGTACTGCCGGCGTCTCGATCCCGCTCTTCGGCGCCCGTGGTTTCCGCCCTGCCGGCACGGCGGAGGGCACTGGGTTCAATGTCTTGCCTGATGTCTTCATAGGGGCTTTCTGCCTGTTTGACGCACCATTAATTTTGCCCTACATTTAATTAATGCGTAGTTAATTAACGGAGACAACAGCATGATCGAAGCTCCCAGAGCGAAGGCCAAAGTAACTGCAGGGTTGAGAGGCGCCGGCTGGAACCCGGCCCGGATGGACCGGCCCTACAACGTCAGGCCGCACGGCTTGCGAACAGCCGACAACCAGCGCACGCTGGGCTTCCTCTACTCGCTGACCGGCAAGGAGAAGACAGTCGTGTGCCTGATGCACCCCCGGGAGTTCTCGGGTACCCCTTACCTGGTGCCAGACGTGCTCGATGCGGGATGCGCATGCTGGGTGCAGGCGCCGCGATCGATCGGCAACGACCTGCGCCTGGAACACGAGGTTGCACTGCTCGATGTCGCAGCGGGCGTCGCGCACCTGCGCACGCTTGGCTTCGAGGAAGTGGTGTTGCTCGGCAACTCTGGCGGCGCTGGCCTCTATGCCTTCTATACGCAGCAGGCATTGCGCGCCCCCGCCGAACGGCTCGCTGCCACGCCGGGAGGCCGTCCGGTCAAGCTGGCGGCAGCCGACATGCCACCCCCGGACAGGCTGATCTTCGTGTCGCCTCATCCGGGACAAGGCAAGCTGCTGATGAACTGCATCGATGCCTCGGTGACCGACGAGCGCGATCCGATGTCGGTCGATGAAGCCCTGGATCCCTTCGACCCCATCAACGGCTATCGTGCTGCGCCGGCATCGTCTTCCTACGCTTCCGAATTCGCAACGCGCTACCGTGCGGCGCAGCGCGCTCGGGTCGAGCGCATCGACGCACACGCCAGGACCCTTCTGCGGGAACGTGCCGCGGCGCGAAAGGAGCTCAAGGCCTATGGGCCAGACGCAACCCTCCCGGGCGCATTGCGGCGCAAGGTCGCCCACACGCCGATCTTTCCGGTGTGGCGCACCGACGCGGACCTGCGCTGCTGGGATCTGAGCCTCGACCCCTCCGATCGCGACGTCGGGACGCTCTGGGGCCAGGACCCGTTCACATCGAACCTCGGGAGCGTCGGTTTTGCACGGCTGGTCACGCCCGAGTCGTGGCTTTCGACCTGGTCGGGCCTCAGCTCGAACGCAAGCTTCGAAAAGTGCGGCCAGGAACTCCGGCTGCCGACCTTGATGCTCGAGTACACGGGAGACCAGGCAGCCTTTCCCTCCGACATGGATGCCATCTTCGAATCCCTTGGAACGACAGAAAAGTCGCGCCAGAAGATTCGCGGCAATCACCACGGCATGCCGCTCGTGGAGGGCGAGGAGTCCGGGCAGGTTGCCGTCGGTCGTGCAGTCCAGTCGTGGCTGCGAGAAGAGGCAATGGCCTGACAGGGCCGCCGCATCCCGATGAATTCAGGAGACTCCGTGAAAAGAAACCACCTCGCCGGATGGACCTGTGCGCTCGCGTTGACGCTGCAATGCGTCCCTGCGTTCTCGCAAGCCTTTCCCACCAAGCCCATGAAGATGGTGCTTCCAACCGCGCCCGGTACCGCGCCGGACACCATCGCCCGCATCATCGGCAACAAGCTGGCGTTGGCAATGGGGCAGCCCGTGATCGTCGAGAACAAACCGGGTGCTGGGGGCATCCTCGCGATGAACCAGCTCAGGCAGTCGCCCGCCGACGGCTACACCTTCTCGCTCGTCCACGCGGCCGTTGCCACGGTGACGCCGCTGACCTACAAGGAAGGAAAGTACGACATCGAGCGCGACTACGAAACGGTGGCCGTGCTCGGCGTCACGCCCATGCTGTTCGTCGCAGGGCCCAAGTTCGCGGCCAGGACGCTGGCAGAGGCGATCAAGGCGGCTAAGGCAGCGCCCGACCAGGTGTCGATCGGCAACCCGCAGCGCACGTCCATCCCGCACCTCGCGAACGAGCTGCTGGCCATGAAGACCGGAACGCACTTCCAGCAGGTTCCCTTTGCCACGACCGGGCAAGGCGTGCAGGCCGTCGTCTCGGGCGACATCTCGATGTACACGGATGGGGTTGGCCCGTTGTTGCAACTGGTCAAGTCGGGCCGGTTGCACGCACTCGCAGTCGCTTCCGACAAGGTCTTGCCCGGGCTGGAAGGCATTCCACTCGCGCAGGACACGGTGCCGGGCCTCAACGTCTATGGCTGGTTCATGATCGCCGCTCCCAAGGGCACGCCGAAGCCCGTGGTCGAGCGACTGAACGCAGAGCTCAACGCCGCGCTGCAAATGCCTGACGTGACAGCGAAGTTCGCGGAATTCGGAACCTACGCAACGCCCGGCTCGGTGGCGGCTGCACAGGCCTTTGTCAAACGTGAAAAGGCGCTGTTTGGCGGCGTCGTCAAATCGATCGGAGCAATCCCGGAATGAACACTCTTGCAACGAACGTCTCCCGCCGCATCGGCGTCGCCTCGCCCATCGAAGGCGTCGTCTATCCCCCGATCGAGCGATTGCAACGCTATCTCGAGGCCGGCGCGCTGACACATGAATCGCTGGCCGACGGGCTCCGAGCGTCATTCGCCAATCATGCCGATCGCACGGCGCTCTGCGGGAGCGCAGGGGACCTCACGTATCGGCAGCTTGACGACATCACGGACCGGTTTGCGGCGGCTCTTCTCGCCTTGGGCCTGCGCACACTGGATCGGGTCATCTTCCAGTTTGCCAATTCCAACGAGCTCGTGATCGGATTCGTCGCTTGCCTCAAGGCAGGCCTCATTCCGGTTGCGACGCTCGCTGCGCACCGTGAGCACGAGATCGGGTACCTGGCGGGCCTCAGCGGAGCACGCGCGCATTTCGTCCAGGGCGACGACGGCAAGTTCGACGACGTGGCGTTTGCGCAGCAGATGCGGTCCCGGGTTCCGGGCTTGAAATGGATCATCCAGGCCCGAGGCGTGGCGCGTTCCGATGCGCATGGCATGCATTCGATGATCGATGCAATGCCGCTGGACGTGGCGCGCCGTGCGCTGGCAAATGTCGAACTCGACCCATTCCAGGTGGCGGTGTTCCAGCTGTCGGGTGGCACGACCGGTGTTCCCAAGATCATTCCGCGCTTCAACAACGAATACCTCTACAACATGCGCGCGGTCGCGCAGTTCAACGGCTACCGGGCCGACGACGTGCTGTTCATGCCATTGCCCATGATGCACAACCTCAACATGGGATGCTGCTTCGGTCCCTTCCTGCTGACCGGTGGTGCCGTCACGGTGGCGAGCGATCTGCAGCCTGCATCGCTCACGGCGATCTTCCAGCGTTACCTGCCAACCTGGGCAGTCCTGGGTGGGCCGATCCTCGAGAAGCTGCGTCCGGCCATCGAGTCCGGCCAGATGCCGGTGAAGCAGTTGCGCGGCGTCGTTTCGTCGACCGGTGCGCCGAGGCTACGCAGCATCCTCGGCGTGCCCGCCTACCACATCTTCGGAATGACCGAGGGTGTCATCATGATGACGCGGGATGACCAGCCGCAAGTCGTACGCGATTCCATGGTGGGCCGACCTGTTTCTCCGCACGACGAGGTCAAGCTCTTCCGGATCGGAACGGAGGAAGAGATCCTGGAAGAAGGCGTTGAAGGCGAATGTGCGTTCGCTGGGCCCTACACCATCCATGGCTACTACCGCGCGCCGGAGCGGAACAAGGAGACCTTCACGCGAAGCGGCTTCTACCGTTCCGGAGACCTCATGTTGTTCCGGGACATCGAGGGCCAGCGCTACTACAAATTCTGCGGGCGCACCAAGGACGTGGTGGACCGCGGCGGCGAGAAGATCAACTGCGAAGAAGTCGAAGGTGTCGTTTCGCGCCACCCGGCAGTGGCCATGACGTCTGTCGTCGGCATGCCCGACCCTGTCTTCGGCGAGCGGGTGTGTGCCTTCATGGTCGTCCGGGAAGGCCATGAGGCCCCGAGCGTTGCAGACCTCGGCGCCTTCCTCAGCGAAGTTGGTGTCGCCAAGTTCAAGTGGCCAGAACGTATCGAGGTCCTGGACGAGTTTCCCCTCACGAAGACCGGCAAGTTGAGCAAACCGCTGCTCAGGCAGGTCATCGTCGACAAACTGGCAGCCGAACGGGGCGTTGCCGCGAACAACCATTCCGAAGCAAGGAGCTCAACATGATTCCCACCTCAGGACTTCCGCTCGTGGGCGTCCACCACACGGCGCGCCCGACCTGGAAGCTGGCAGAAACCGTTCACTTCTATCGCGACCTGCTTGGCTTGCCGCTGGTGCATGCCATCTCCGCACGGGGCTGGGGGCCGGAGGACCATGCCGACTTCCTCCACTTCTTCTTCGACAGCGGAACGGGCAGCACGATCGCCTTCTTCTACTACATTGGAACCGAGGCGCCCGAGTTCGCCACCGCCCGCGACGACTATCGCTACCGCGCCACGCATACCGCCTGGCGCGTGGAGACGCGGGAGGATCTCCTGGCATGTCGCGCGAAGATCGAAGGGGCCGGACTCAAGGTCAACTATCAGATCCGGCACGAGGTGATCGAATCGATCTACTTCAACGATCCCAACGGTTATTCGCTCGAGATCACGTGGCAGGTTCGCCCCTTCACTGAACTTGATGTCGCGGACGCCAACCGGACGCTGGAAGCGGGCATCGCACTCGAGAACGCAAGCCGCGAAGGGACAACCGTTTTTTCGTCCATCGACGACGTGTGGCGCGGCAAGGGCGAGCGCCTGGCCGCAGACATGGAGGTGCAATGATGCCCGCCATCTTTGTCCTCGACGTGCCGGAGTTCCTGCCGCTGGTCGAGCATGCGCGCACCGTCGACTCTCTCAGGGTGAGTGGTCCGAAGCTGGGCTACTTCCGCCTGGACGGAGCGACGCACATCCGGTTGAACCGCAAGGCATTGGGATTCAAGCCGGCGGTCTGGCACGGCGCCCTGACCGGGGGCCTGGTCGGTCACGTCGAGCACTTCGACAACGACGACCTGGTCATCTGCGAGGAAAGGCCGGCATCATGAAGATCGCAATCGTGGGAGCAGGTCCCTCGGGGCTGTACTTGGCAATTCTCGTGAAGCGGCGCTGTCCGGACTGGCAGGTCAGCGTAGTCGAGCAGAACGCTGCCGATTCGACTTTCGGCTTCGGCGTCGTCCTGGCAGAGACCGGCCTGAACCGACTGAAAGCTGCTGACGAGGCGACGTACAACGCCATGCTCGCGAAGATGACGTTCACGACGCACCAGATCATCACGACCAGGGAAACGCCGATCGCGGTGAAGCGCCCGAACGCCGGCGGAGGCGCCATTGCACGCATCGATCTGCTGCACGTGCTCCAGGAAGCCGCAACCGGCGCTGGCGTCGACATCCGCTTTGGCACGCGCATCCAGCACCCCGACGATCTGCGCCAGTTCGGGTTGGATGACGCCGATGTCGTTGTTGGAGCCGACGGCATCAACTCGGTCGTTCGTGCAGCGTACGAGCGGGAGTTGGGCACGACGCGCGAGTCGTTGACAAATCATTTCGCGTGGTTTGGTGTCGGCAAGGCGTTCGCAACCGCCGCCCTGGTGTTTCGGGAATACGAGGGCGGGGCGTTCATCGCGCACTACTATCCCTATGGCCCGTCGAACAGCACCTTCGTGGCCGAGTGCGATGACGCCACCTGGCAGCGCCTTGGCATGGCGGAGATGTCGGCCGACCAGCGCCAGGCGCTGTTCGAGAAGGTGTTCGCGCCGGAGCTCGATGGTCATCCATTGATCTCCAACAACTCTGCATGGCGGCAGTTCCCCGTCATCCGCAATGCGCACTGGACGTCGGGTCGCATCGTGTTGATAGGCGATGCGGAGACGAGCGCGCACTTCTCGATTGGCTCGGGAACCCGCATCGCGATGGACGATGCCATTGCGCTGGCCGACGCGCTGGTGGCCGACGGCGACGACCCTGGCGTGGCGCCCGTGGACCGTCTCGGCCGCTTCGCAAAGACACGCGGCCAGGAAAAGTCGAAGCTGATCGGCGCGTCCGAAAAGTCCTATCGCTGGTACGAGGACATCGCGAAATGGATGCGCCAGTATTCACCGCACGAGTTCATCCACGCATTCATGACGCGGACCGGGCGTGTGAGCGACGAGCGCCTGGCGGAGGCCTATCCGGAACTGGTTCGACAGATCGAAGCGGCACGCAGCAAGGGCGCCTCGTCCACCGATGCAGCCCATGGGCAGGTCGCATGATCGACAGCTACGAGTCGGTTGTCTCACGCCGGCCCTTCGTCGTTCGTCGCCGTGTGCGCTGGTCGGACTGCGACCCCGCCGGCGTGGTCTACACCGGGAAGTTCACGGAGTACGTGCTGAATGCCGCGGCGCTCTTCGCTTCCGAACTGGCGCAAGGAGATCCCGCCGCATGGCGCCAGGCCCTTGGCGTCGACACACCCTGCAAAGGCATGGCGCTCGAGTTTCATCGGGTGCTCTGGCCCGAGGAAGAGTTCGAAATGCTGCTCGATGTACCCGAGGTGCGGGAGCACGGGTACGACCTTCGCATCGAGGCGGTCCAGGCCGGTACCCGGATCTTCAGCGCACGCTTCTCTCCGATCTGCATCCGGCGCGACGCGCGAGTGCGCGCCCCCGTTCCCCCCGCGCTGCTCGATGCGCTCGCCCCGTTCCGTACCCACACCTGATTCCCGAAGGCATTCGTTGTCATGACCACTCTCTTTCGTATTGGCCAGATCGTTCCCAGTTCAAACACCACGATGGAAACGGAGATTCCCGCCATGCTTCGCGCCCGCGAAGCGCTGCGGCCGGAACGTTTCTCCTTTCACTCGAGCCGGATGCGCATGCATCGCGTGACGGTGGAGGAACTGGCCGCCATGAACCGCGAGGGGCTGCGCTGCGCCGCGGAACTGGCCGACGCGCGCGTCGATGTGATGAGCACGGCGTGCCTGGTGGCCATCATGGCGCAGGGGCTGGGCTATCACCGCCAGGTCGAATCGGATTTCAGGCGCGTGGCGAATGAAAACAAGTCGGACGCCAAGGTCATGACCTCTGCGGGCGCCTTGATCCATGGGTTGAAGGCGCTCGGCGCCAGGCGCATCTCGCTGCTTGCGCCGTACATGAAGCCGCTAACCGACAAGGTCGTCGAATACATCGAGAACGAAGGCATCGAAGTCCAGGATCGCGTCAGCTTCGAGATTCCGGACAACCTCGAAGTCGGGCGCCGGGATCCGATGCGCCTGCTCGATGACGTCAAGCGGCTCGATACGGCCAACGTCGATGTCGTGGTGCTTTCCGCCTGCGTGCAGATGCAATCGATCCCAGCCATCCAGAAGGCACAGGACATGCTCGGCATTCCGGTGACCTCGACCTCCGTCTGCACCGTTCGCAACATGCTGGACTTGCTCGGGCTGGATGCGGCCACGCCGGGTTTCGGCAAGTTGCTGGCATAGGCGCGGGAGCGATCATGCAGGTCATCGAAGTCGAACGCGCAGGCGGGCCGGAAGTCCTACGCCTTGCCGAGCGCGTGCAGCCCGTGCCCGAGCCTGACGAGGTTCTCATTCGCGTGCGCGCAGCCGGCATGAATCACGCCGATCTTGCGCAGCGGGCCGGCCTGTACCCCTTGCCGCCGGGCACGACCGACATCCTTGGCCTGGAAGTCGCCGGTGAAGTCGTGCAGGTGGGAAAGGATGTCGTGAGCCTGAAGGAGGGCGATGCCGTTTGCGCGTTGCTGGCGGGGGGCGGATACGCCGAGTACGTGGCGGCGCCCGCAGTTCAATGCCTGCCAATGCCGAGCGGCATGACGTTCGCGCAGGCGGCCGTGCTGCCGGAAGCTTTCGCAACGGTATGGCTCAACGTCTTCGACAAGGCTTCACTCAAGCGCGGTGAACGACTGCTCGTGCACGGTGGATCGAGCGGGGTCGGTATCGCTGCGATCCAACTGGCGACGGCCTGGGGCGCGGAGGTCTATTGCACCGCTGGCACCGACGAGAAATGCCGTCGATGCGAGGAGGAGGGCGCCACGCGAGCCATCAACTACCGCTCGGAAGACTTCGAAGAAGTCCTCACGGGTGGCTCTGTCAGGAAGCACGTCGATGTGGTGTTCGACATGATCGGTGGTTCGTACTTTCCGAAGAACATCAAGGTCCTCGCGCGCGACGGCAGGATGGTCTATGTGTCCGCGCTGGCCGGACGCAAGGTCGAGCTTGACCTGGTCGATCTCATGCGCAAGAGACTGTCGCTGTTCGGTTCCGTGCTGCGCCCCCTGTCTCCCGCAGCGAAGGGATCGGTGCTCAGGGGGATGTCGGAAGTGGTCTGGCCCTTGCTCGAGGAGAAGAGGTTCGTGCCTGTCATTCACCAGCAGTTCCCCTTCGATCGGGTTGTCGATGCGCATGCGCTGATGCAGTCCCACGGGCACATCGGCAAGCTGGCTTTGACTTGGTAAATCCTCGCTGAGCGGATTGCCCTGAAGCACGCCCGCCTTCGTTCTCGCCTGTTCGATGCCTCCAAACAGGAGGCTCGCAACTCCCGAAAACCGCGCTTGAAACGCCCGCTGGCCGACATTGGCGTGCAGCGCGAGGGTAACCACCCGTACCGAAGTTGCAGCGATTAATTGACGCACCATCAAATAAAATCTAAAGTCATATTAATGGTGCATCAATTAATGCTGCTGCAGGCAGCGCACCGTGGGCCATGCGCCGTGAGCCATGCAACAAAACCAATGGAGACAAAGATGAAAAAAGCGCGCCGAGATACACCGTCCCGCTGGACCTACCTCGCGGTCGTCCTTGCGGCGTCGATCGGCATGTTTGCGGGCTTCGCACCGGTCTTCAACAGCACGGCCGGCATCTTCTTTGGCCCGGTATCGCATGAGTTCGGCTTGAGCCGCGCCGATGCATCGCTGTCCTATGCGGCATCGATGCTCGGACTCGCTTTGGTGAGTCCGCTGGTGGGGCGACTGATGGACCGCTACGGCGTGAAGCGCGTCATCGGAGTTGCCATCGTGCTGTTCGCCGCGAGCGTCGCTTCGATGAGTTTGCAGAATGGCAGCAAGCTGATGTGGGCGGGGATTTCACTGATCGTCGGAATCACTGGCGCAGCGACGTCCGTCCTGGGATACCTCGCCGTTCTGCCGCAGTGGTTCGACAAACGATTGGGCCTGGCCGTGGGCATCGCGATGTGCGGCCTGGGCGCTGGCGCCATCGTCATGCCGAGCCTCACGCAGGCACTGGTCTCGGCCCTGGGCTGGCGGACCGCCTACGTTGTCCTGGGTGGCGGCTCGCTGCTATTGTCGGTGCCTGCCTGGCTGCTGATCAAGGAACGTCGCACGCAGCTCGACAAGGATCTGGCGCACGCGCATGGCCACGCCTATCGCCGTTCATTTGCGGCTGCGCTGCGCTCGTGGCGCCTCTGGGCCATCTTCTCGATATTCGTCCTGGCCTCCGCCGCGACCTTGTCATTTGGGCCGCATCTTCCTTCGATGCTTGTCGGCAAGGGCTTCGCTGCCATGGATGCTGCGCGGAGCGCTTCGACAGTCGGGGCAGGGCTCCTGGTCGGTCGCATCCTGACGGGCGTCCTGATCGACAGGATTCATGCGCCGTTCGTTGCCTGCGGCTTCTTCGTGGCGGGTGCCGTCGGCACCTACCTGATCCGTGTGTCCGACACCTATCCGTTGCTGCTGGCGGCGTGCTTCCTGGTCGGCCTGACCATCGGTGCGGAGGGCGACATGATCGCGTACCTCATCCGGTCGTACTTCGGTCTCGACGCGTTCGGCTCGCTGTTCGGCATCGCCTTTGCGGGTTACGGACTGGGTGCCGTCGCTGGGCCCATCGTTGTCGGAATCTACTTTGACAACACCGGCTCCTACGCAATGCCACTCGCGATCATGCCCGTGCTGCTCGCGCTGGCGGCAGGCCTCGCGCTCTCGCTTGGCCGCTATCGACCCCTTGTGGAACCACGCGACCACGAGAGCGGCACCCACATCGACAGCGACGACTTGACCGTCGCCTCTCCCCTTCGAAAGTCAGTGAGCCCGGCGCAATAGCGCCCCGCCCCGGCGCCAAGCCTGGCGCCCCCTGCAACCCCATCAGCCATCGCTCGAGCGAAGCGCTCATGCCGCGCAGGCGCAAGCGCGCGTGCCGGATGCCGCTTGCAGATTTTTGTTTGAACCAAAGAGAAGGAACCACCGTGAAACGTTCGATAGCCGCCCTGAGTGTTCTTGCCATCGCCGGGAGTGCGACGGCGCAGTCATCCGTCACCTTGTTCGGTGTCGTCGACGCTTCGGTGAGCCATTACACCGTCAAGAGCAATGTGGTGCCCGGCAGCCCGGCTACCACGCCGCCGCCTAGCCAAAGCCAAACCGTCTTGGGCAACTCTGGCTACAACTCGAGCCGCGTTGGATTTCGCGGTTCCGAAGATCTCGGAGGAGGACTGGCCGCCGGATTCTGGTTGGAAGGATCGTTGGCCAACGACGTTGGAAATGTCGGCTTCTTCCAGCGCCGCTCAACGCTGAGTCTGACAGGTGGCCTTGGCGAATTGCGGCTTGGCCGCGACAACGTTCCTACGTTCTGGAACGACGTGATCTTCGATCCGATGGGCGCTGTAGGAGTCGGCGCGAGCCTGCTCTACCAAGTCGCGCAGAACCTCTCTGTCGTCAATGCCGGACTCATGCCCGGAGCCGGGCCATCGCTCAGCGCGCCCTATGTCGGGACAGGCCTGAACGGTGGTCTGTCGGGCAACACCGACAACTACACGCGTGCCAGCAACAGCATCGGATACTTTCTTCCGTCCGGTCTTGGAGGGTTCTACGGGCAGGTCATGTACGCACTGCCCGAAGGCGTGAAGACTTCGAATGCGCCCAATCCGAACCCCAGCGTGCGCGCCCGCTACACGGGTGGTCGATTCGGCTACGCTTCCAACGGCCTGGATATAGCGCTCGCATACGCGGAGAGCGTGCAAACGGATACCGCCGCGCTGAAAGACACGATCAAGACGCTCAACTTGGGGGCGTCCTACGATTTCGGCCCGGTCAAGCTGTTTGGCGAGTTCTCAAGGCTCAAGGACGATCAACGCGTCTCGACGACTTCGCCGCAGGCCGGCCCGATCTACAGGGCCTACCAGGACAGCTACCGCGGCGCAATGATCGGCGCCACGGTTCCCGTAGGCCCCGGGCTGATCCGTGCGTCCTATGGCCAGGTCAGGTCCACCAACGTCGCCGGCACCCTCCTGTCACCACCCGCAGCAAGCCTCGGTGAACTCTCGTCCAAGGCGACGAAAGTTGCATTGAGCTACGTGCACAACCTCTCCAAGCGAACAGCCTTGTACACCACCGTCGCGCGAATCAAGGTTGACGACGGTCAGAACAACCCGTCGGTGATGGGCGCCTCGGTCAACCTGAAGACCTACTCGTACCTGCAAGGCAATTCGCGCTGGGCGCCGAGCATGTCGACGGGGTTCGATGTTGGCATCCGCCATGCCTTCTGATCGCTGCCGGAGCATTCAAGTCCAGTCTTCGACCCCGATGGAAAATATTGCACGACATCCGACCGTGTACGGCCCTCTGGCGCTTCTCGCCTGCGCATGTGTTGCGTTGGTCGGGATGGCGGGTTGCACGACGTTCACCACCCCTGCTGCGCAGTCCGCGTCCGCGGCTCGCACGATCCAGCACGACTACCGAACCAAGCTTGTGCTGCTTGGCACCGCGGGTGGTCGCACTTCATGGAATGGGACGAAGCTGGGAGGCATCTCGTCGGCCATTGAGGTCGATGGCGACGTCTACCTCGTTGACTTCGGTGAGGGATGGCAACGTCACTTCCTTCAGGCAGGGCTCGGCGGGAAGCATCCAGGCGGGGGGCTCGCTGCGCTTCGGGCCGCCTTCATCACGCATTTGCATGCGGACCAAGTGGTGGGCTACCCGGGACTCTTCATGTTCGGCACTTCGGACGGCCTCAGCACGCGACGCAGTCCAGTCAGGATATTCGGCCCCGGATCGCGCGGGTCGATGGTGCCCATGGAGGGAAGGCAGGCAGCCGTGGCGGTCGTCAGTCCACAGGACCCGACGCCTGGCACCGTTCGAATGACCGAGTCCATCTACAGCGCGTTCGCGATCGACATCAACGACAACATCAGGGACAGTCAAAAGCCTGATCCTCGTTCGCTGGTCCAGGTCGAAGACATCAGGCTCCCCGCAGGCGTCGTCGTGGATGAAAACAGGAATCCTGCGCCGGAGATGCCGCCGTTCCTTGTCTACCAGGACGACAAGGTCAAGGTCACCGCGACCTTGGTCAGCCATCCGCCGGTCTATCCGTCGTTCGCCTACCGCTTCGATACGGCAGATGGCTCGATCGTGTTCTCTGGCGACACGAGTCCGAGCGCCAACCTGATTCGACTTGCCGACAAGGCCGATGTGCTGGTTCACGAAGTCATCGATACGCGCTGGGTCGACGAACTGCTGCCAATGCCGCGCAACGCCTCACAGGCGGCCAAGGCGCACCACCTGCTCCACTCGCACACGACGATTGAAGAGGTGGGCGCGGTGGCTCAGGCAGCCAAGGCGAAGACGCTCGTCCTGTCGCACCTTGCCCCCGCCGACGGCAACCCGGCACGCTGGTCCAAGGCGCAGCAGGGATTCAGCGGTTCACTGGTCGTCGGACAGGACTTGATGTGGATCGGGGTTGGCTCTCGGCACTGAGGCGGAGTCTCCTTGACGCTCGTCGCGCGCTGCAAAGTGCTCTCGCACCCACTGCTCGCAAGCGGCCCATAGCGTCGGCGAACCTCGTGCGATGGTCGGGCCATAGCGTTGAAGAACCTGCTCGAGCGTGACGTTGTTTTCCGTCCAGGTGCCGCCGGCGGTGCCGATATTCACGAGAAGGGGCTGCACCCGATCCAGGGCCTTGGCGAACTTCGCATCATCGGACTGTCCAAGTTCGAACTCGCGCCAGAGTGCGAGCAAGGTGGCGCCCTGGTCACCCGGGACCATGCCGAAGAGGCGTACTGCGGCGCGTGCCTCCAGCTCGGCCTGCGATGCGCCTGCAGGGACGTGATGGATCGGCGTGTCTCCGACGTCCACCTCAACGATGTCGTGTATCAGGAGCATCTGGATCACGCGTGCGGCGTCCACCGTTCCAGCGGCGTATTCCTGCAGGAGCAGGGCATACATCGCCAGGTGCCAGGAGTGCTCCGCGCTGTTCTCCTTGCGGCTTCGGTCAAGGAGCGGCGACTGTCGAATTACGCTCTTCAGTCGATCAATCTCGCGCAGGAACGCCAACTGCTGATTCAAGGTGCTGCAGGGCATGAGGGGGGGCGGTGCGGATTGCGATGCCTGGCAAGAGCGAGCACCTACGACGCAAAGCCTTCAGGCTGCGGCGTCGACCCGCGGCGCACCAAATATGGCGTCGATGTCGACCTCGGCATTCAACCGGTCGGTCAGCTCCAGGCTGCTCTCGATGTGATCCAGATGATGAAGCATGAGCTGTGAGGCTTGCACGCCGTCTCCTCTTGCAATCGCCTCCACGATCAGAGCGTGCTCGTCGGCTCGGCAACTGTCGGAAAGTGCGGCGTCATAGAGCAGGATGATCAGGCAGGTCAAGCTGGTGAGTTCGCGCAGGCTTCGTGTGAATGCCGCGTTGCCCGCATGCTTGGCGCACAGGTTGTGGAATTCGCCGGAGAGTCGAATCACGGACCGCGTGTCGTTCTGCTTCCTGGCGAGCGCTTCGAGATCAAGGTGCTTGCGCAACCCCTCGAGTGCCAGCTCGCTCTTGTTCTGCACCAGCCTGTGGATGATCGCTGGCTCGATGACGCGGCGGGCTTCGAACACGTCGCGCGCCTGAGCGACTGTTGGGCTGGCGATGTAGGCGCCGCGGTTCGGGATCAGCTCGACGATCTTTTCGTACGCGAGTCGGGACAACACCTCACGGATGCGCGAGCGACTGACGTTGAACACCTTGGCCATCTTTTCTTCCGGCAGTTTGGAGCCGGGGAGCAGGCGGTGTTCAAGGATGGCGACGTAGATCCGTTCATAGATCTCCTCGTTCCCTTCCTTGTCTTGACGAGTGGAGGGGATGGCAGTGGGGGAAGCAGCTCGCATCGATGGATTTTCCGGGCCAAAACTGAAGTCTATCCCGGTTGCAACTGGATCGCCAACAGGGTTGTCGACAATCCAATCCCGCCTGGTTGTTGATGCAGGTGGCCCGGTTTCGTGTGCGAATGTGCCTCAAACCTCAACGGCAATCCGCTCGAGGGTCGAGTGATCTTTCGTCGAGATGGCAGCGCCCAGGCAGGTGCGACCAGCACCTTCGCTCCTACGCCCTCGTACCAAGGGTTTCCACTCGTTCGACACACGGGGCAGAGCGCACAAAATTATTGTCGTCACAGGATTCAACAATAGCGTTGACAACGAGTAGTTGCTTGAAATACAATATTTTGTCGACAATATGTGCAAGGTTTGTTGATTATTTTGGTGCATGGAGAGTTAATTGACTGCATGTTCATATGATGTCGTCGTGCGTGGCGGGCGGGTCGCCACGGCCTCGGACGTGTTCGATGCCGACATTGGCATTCGCGACGGAAAGATCGTCCAACTCGGCGTCGGGCTCGCCGCAGCCACGCGGGAGATCGATGCAGGCGGCCGGATCGTGACGCCCGGCGGCGTCGATGCCCATTGCCACCTGGATCAGCCGTCCCCGTCACCCATCAGGATGGCGGACGATTTCGACAGCGGCACCCTGTCCGCCGCCTGCGGAGGCACGACCACGGTGATTCCCTTCGCGGCCCAGCAGAAGGGTTCCAGTCTCAAGAGCGCGGTGCTCGACTACCACGAGCGGGCAGAAGGCAAGGCGCATGTCGACTATGCCTTCCACCTCATCGTCAGTGATCCGACCCCCGTCGTCCTGAGGGAGGAACTGCCAGCCCTCATCAAGAGCGGCTACACGTCCTTCAAGGTCTACATGACCTACGACGACCTGAAGCTGGACGATGGGCAGATCCTGGACGTCCTCGACATTGCGAAGCGGCACGGGGCGATTGCGATGGTCCATGCCGAGAACTCCGACTGCATCGAGTGGCTCACCAGGCGGCTCGAAGCCATGGGGCGCACCGCGCCGCGCTTCCATGCGCAGTCGCGTCCCATGCTGGTCGAGCGCGAGGCCACGCACCGCGCGATCGCGCTGTCGGAACTGGTCGACGTGCCGATCCTGATCGTTCATGTCTCGGGCCGCGAAGCGATCGAACAGATCAGGTGGGGGCGGGCGCAGGGACTCAACATCTTCGCGGAGACATGCCCTCAGTACCTCTTCCTCACGGCGGAAGATCTGGGCATCGACGACAGCTACCACGGTGCGAAGTGCATCTGCAGTCCGCCGCCGCGCGACAAGGCCAACCAGCAAGTGATCTGGGACGGCCTGAAGGACGGACTCTTCACCGTGTTCTCCTCCGACCATGCGCCCTTCAAGTTCGAAGGCACCGAAGGCAAGCAACCTGAAGGCCGCCAGGTGGCCTTCAGGCACATCCCCAACGGCATTCCGGGCCTGGAGACGCGGATGGCTCTCCTCTATTCCGAGGGCGTCCTGTCCGGTCGCATCAGCCTTGAAAAGTTTGTCGAGTTGACGGCCACCGGCCCCGCCAAGACCTACGGACTGCATCCCCGCAAGGGCGCCATCTGCATCGGCGCCGATGCCGATCTCGTGATCTGGGACGAGCGCGACGTCGTGATCACGAACACGGCACTGCACCACCAGGTCGACTACACGCCCTACGAAGGCATGCGACTCAAGGCCTGGCCAGGCTGCACCTTGCTGAGAGGCGAGGTGATGTGGGACGGCCGGGCGTTCGTGGGCCCCCGCCATCGCGGCCAGTTCCTGCCTGCAGGTCGCCCCTCGGTCCTTGCGCGTGCGCCGCGCGACGAGATCTTTCCCCATCCCATCAACCCCTGAGCAACACCCGGAGCATCCATGACCATCGAATCCCAACCGCCGCACCGTCGGTTCCTGAAGCCTGCGTATCGCCTCGGCCTGGCAGCCTTCCTCGCCTGCGCGGCGCTGGCGCCGGCGCACGCACAGGACGCGAAGTCGATCCTCGTCGTCGCTGGCCCCAGAACCCCGGAATCGCTCGACCAGGAATATCCGCCGACAGAAGCGACGCACGAGGCCAAGCGCAACATCTACGAGCGGCTGCTGGCTTATGAGGCGAAGACCGTGGATGGGGTTCAGGTCGAGAACTTCGACAGGTTGGTCGGCGGGCTCGCGGAGAAGTGGGAAGTTTCCCAGGACAAGACCTCCATCACCTTCTTCCTGCGCAAGGGCGTGAAGAGCGCGGCCGGCAACGAAATGAAGGCGGACGATGTGATGTGGTCGTTCGAGAGAGGTTGGAACAAGAATGCCAACTTCCATTGGTACATGACGCAGATCCTCGGCGTCAAGAAGTTCGAGGATTCGTTCACCAAGGTGGACGACATGACCGTCAAGGTCACGTTGCCGAAGACGTCACCGCTGATCGAGCGCATCTGGGTGAACAATGACCTGGGAATCCTCGACGCCACCGAGGCCAGGAAGCACGTCGTCGCCGAGGATCCCTGGGCTTCGCGCTGGCTTTCGAACCACTCTTCATCCTTCGCGCCGTACCAGGTCACCAAGTTCCAGTCAGGGCAGGAGGTGGTCTACGAGGCGAACCCCAACTACTACCGTGGCGCGCCGCGACTGAAGAAGATCATCTTCCGCGAGATGCCCACCTCGGCCAACCGGCTGGCCGCACTACAGGGCGGGGCGGTCGATGTGGCCGAATGGCTGTCGCCGCGCGAACTGGCGACCCTCGAGAAGAATCCGCAACTCAAGGTCTGGCAGGTGTTCGGAAACTACATCCATCGCGTCGAGATGAACAACACGAGCGCGCCCTTCGACAACGTCAAGGTGCGGCAAGCCTTGAACTACCTGGTCCCGCGTGACGAGATCCTGAAGGCCGTCTACTACGGCAAGGCTCGGCCAACCAAGAGCCCCATCTCGGAGATCTATCCCTCGTTCACAGACCAGTACTTCCACTACACGCAAGACGTCGCCAAGGCCAAGGCGCTGCTCAAGGAAGCCGGCCTCGAAGCCGGATTCAAGACGCAACTGGGCTACCGCACCGGCGACCAGATCGAGGAAGAGATCGCCGTCATCCTCAAGACCGCCTTTGCGCGTGCGAACGTGGATGTCGAACTCGTCAAGCTCCCGGCCTCCACGCTGGTCGAGCGGTACTCGAAGGGAACCATCCCCATGTACTTCTTCCGCGACATGGCCATCGTTCCCGACGCCGCCTATGTCGCGAATCTCTGGTTGAACAGTGCCTCGCTGATCAACTACCCGAAGTTCAAGGACGCAGAGGTCGACCGGCTCATCAACGAAGGCTTGTCCAGCAACGACATGGCCAAGCGCGATGCAGGCATGAAGCGCGTGCAGGAAATCGTGATGGAGAAGTCGCCGTGGGTCTTCCTGATGAACCCCGGCTACCAGTTGGCCACGCGCGCCAGTGTCGCCGGCTACAGCTGGTACACGCCCAACAGCAACAGCTGGTACGACTTCTACAAGAAGTAGCCCCACGCCGAATCCTCCAGGGATGCGCTGCGGCGCATCCTGTCCAGATCCACCAAGGAGTGACACTTTGTTCACCTTACGCTCGACCTTTCGATCGCTTCCGCGACCGTTGCGAATCGTCCTGTCGCGTCTCGCCATCCTGATCCCCCAGATGTTTGGCGTGCTGCTGGCGACCTTTCTCCTGATCCGCCTGTTGCCCGGTGATCCTGCCTTGCTCATGCTAGGCAACATGGCCACGCCGGAACAGATTGCCAGCCTTCGCGAACGGCTCGGGCTGACCGGAAGCCTGTGGACCCAGTTCGTGAGCTATCTCGCAACCGTGGTGCACGGGGACCTGGGAACCTCCATGTTCACGGCCAACCCGGTGACAGTCGATCTGTTCGACCGCGTGCCGGCCACCCTCGAACTCATCACGTACGCGATGCTGCTAACGATCGCGATCGGCGTCAGCCTGGCCATCGTGTCGGTGGTTCGTCCCAAGGGTGTCGTCGACCGGGTGAGCAAGGTGTACGGCCTTGCCGCAGGCGCCGTTCCCGATTTCTGGGTCGGCCTGCTGCTCATCTACTTCCTCTTCTACCTTTTCGGGATCGCGCCGGCGCCCTTTGGCCGCCTCGATGCCATCGTGTCCGCGCCGCCGGTCATCACGGGCTTCCTGACCATCGATTCCTTGCTGGCGGGCGACCTGACCGCCTTTCAATCGGCGCTGGGACGGCTCTGCCTGCCCGTCCTGACCTTGGCCATCGTGAACGCCGGCGCACTCATGAAGATGACGCAGATGGTCTTTGCGGAGAACTATCGAAGCGAGTACATCCGGCACGCCCGCGCCAGCGGGCTCACGGAAGCGCAACTCATCCGAAGCGCCTTGCGCAACAGCCTGCCGCCCATCATCACCATGGTCGGCTTCCTGTTCGGGTTCCTTCTCGGGGCGGCGGTGCTGGTCGAGACCATCTTCGCCTGGGGCGGCCTGGGGCAATACGCGGTATCGGCTGTCATGAACAGCGACTATCCCGCGCTCCAGGGCTTTGTCCTGGTGGCCTCGGCTTTCATCCTGGTCGTCTATACCGTCGTCGACGTCCTTTACGGCCTGGCAGATCCAAGGATTGAAGTATGAACAGACTGAACGCATTCTTCCGGGGAACGGGCGGCCGAGGCATGTCCATCGGTCTCGTCCTCCTGCTCATCCAGGTGGTGGCGATCGTCTTCGCGCCGTGGATCGCGCCGTATTCGCCGGTCACTGCCGATCCGATGAATTCCCTGCAGCCGCCTTCCTGGCAGCACCTCTTCGGCACCGATGTGTCCGGCATGGACATCTTCTCCAGGGTCGTCTTTGCCACCCGCATCAACCTTCTCATCAGCGTGACGGCCGTCGCCATCGCATTCGCGCTCGGCGTCCCGATCGGCCTGGCCATCGGGTACTACCGGGGCTGGGCGAGTTCCCTGGCCATGCGAATCTTCGACTTCGTCCAGTCCTTCCCTGTCTTCGTGCTCGGCATGGTCCTGGTTTCCGTCATGGGGCAGGAGATCTGGAACGTGGCCATCGTGCTCGCGGTTCTGTTCACGCCGGTGTTCGCCCGCCTCATCCGGGCAGAAGTCCTTTCCCTGCGCGAGCGGCCATTCATTGCGGCAGCGCGCTGCAGCGGAGCGACCGACGTCGACATCATGTTCCGTCACATCCTGCCCAATGCGCTGACTCCCGCGATCGTGCAGATCTCGATCAGCATCGGCATGGCGATCCTTCTGACCGCCGGGCTGTCCTTTGTCGGCGCAGGCGTTCGCATGCCCGTGCCCGAGTGGGGCCTGATGGTGAGCAATGGCGCGCAGCAGATGATCCTCGGCATCTGGTGGATCGCCTTGTTTCCCGGGCTGGCGATCGTGTTCTCCGTGCTGACCTTCGCGCTGCTGGGCGATTCAGCCAAGCAAAAGTTCGACCCGCAATCTAGGACCCAACCATGAGCGACGCCAGTCCCACGCTTCTTGAAGTGCGCAACCTGTCGGTATCGTTCGCGCACGCCGACACACCCGCCTTGCAAGGGGTCAGCTTCTCGCTGAAGCAAGGTGAAATCATCGGCATCGTTGGCGAGACGGGGGCCGGCAAGTCGGTCCTCGCCCGCGCTATCATCGACATGCTGCCCGGCACGGGCCGGATCAGCGGCGGCGAGGTCCTCGTGGCCGGGCAACCGGTTGCGACGATGACGGACACCGAGAAGCGCATGCTCAGGGGCGCTGGCGTCGCGTTGATCGGAACCAACGCCAAGGCACTGCTGGACCCGGTCGTCAAGGTCGGCGAGCAGATCGCACGCGTGCTCCGGGCCCATCGCGGCATTGGCAAGGCACAGGCGTGGCGGGATTCGATCCATCTGTTCGAGCAGGTCGGGATCGTCAACCCCGAGGCGCGGGCCCACGCCTATCCGCACGAGCTCTCCGGCGGCATGGCGCAGCGCGTCGTGATCGCGATGGCCTTGATCGCGCAGCCGAAGGTACTGCTGGCCGACGACGCGACGCTCGGCCTCGACGCGACCATCCAGTTGCAGGTCCTGGACCTGATGGTTCAGAAGGCGCGGGAACTGGGCCTCGGCGTCGTGCTCATCACCCATGACCTCGGGATGGTGGCCAGCTACTGCGACCGGGTGGGCATCATGCGCAAGGGCCAGCTGATCGAGCTGGCACCGGTGCGATCCTTCCTGCAGGAGGGGCCGCGGCAACGCTACAGCCGTGAACTCCTGGAGGCGGCAAGCGTCCGGCCCACCCCGATGGACGAATCGGGCGACGCCGGTGCCGGCGGCGGATCAAGACCGCCATTGCTCGAAGTGGTCGACCTGGTGAAGACCTTCAAGGTCGATGGCTCGAAGTCCGTCGTCAGGGCGGTCGATGGCGTCTCCCTATCGATCCGCAAGGGCGAGACGCTGGCGCTCGTCGGAGAGAGCGGCTCCGGGAAGACGACCATGGGCCAATGCCTGGTGCGATTGCTCGCGGCCGACTCCGGCGTCATCCGCTTCGACGGCCAGGACACGCTGCCGCTGTCCGACCGCGGATTCCGGCCGATCCGCCGTCGAATGCAGATGGTGTTCCAGGAACCCTACGTCGCGCTGAATCCGCGATGGACCGTACGCGACCTGGTGGCGGAGCCCCTCAAGCTGGGCGAAGCCATGACGCGTGCCGACCAGACCTCGCGGGTGCTGGAACTGCTGGACCTTGTCGGCATCGGACGCAACCGCCTGGAGTCGTATCCCCACGAGCTCACGGCGGGAGAGCAAAAGCGTGTCGGCATTGCGAGAGCGCTCTCGGTCCGACCCGACTTCGTCATCTTCGACGAGCCGACGACCGCGCTGGACATCCGCGTGCGAGCACAGATCATCGACCTCGTGCGCGACCTCCAGGCGCAGATGGGCCTGTCCGCGCTGTTCATCACGCACGACCTGAACTCCGTCCGATCGCTGGCGCACTACGTGGCCGTGATGCGTCACGGCAAGATCGTGGAGCAGGGCGAGACGGAGAAGATCTTCGCCAGTCCTGTCGAGGCCTACACCCGCAAACTGCTGGATGCCGAACTTCCCATCGAAGTTCGTGCGCAGCCTCGCCAGAACCTTCCCCATATGGAGGTGCACGAATGACCGGGCTGTCGCAAAAGCCGACATTGGTGACCGGCGCGGCCGGACTCGTCGGTCGCGCCCTGGTCCAGAAGCTCGCGGGGCTGGGTCGTCCGGTAATCGCGCTGGACCGGGAAGCGCAATCCATTGCCGATGGTGTCGACGTGCAGCCTTGCGACCTCGGCGATGTCCACTGCTTGCACGCGCTCGCGAAAGACGGCATCGATGCGGTGGTTCACTGCGGCGCCTACTCCGGTCCGATGGTTGCCAGGGACAGCCCGTACTCGATGGTGCAGGTGAACATCGTCGGGACAGCCAACATGCTCGAACTGGCCCGCGTGCATGCAGCCCGCCGCTTCGTATACTGCTCGTCCACCAGCGCGTATGGCACAGTGACCGACGGCGAGTCGTCGATCGAGGAAGACGTGCTGCTGCGGCCCGGCAGCCTCTACGGTGCCAGCAAGGTGGCATCCGAATACATCGTGAAGGCCTACGCCGAGCAGTATGGGCTGTCGGGTGTCAGCGTGCGCCTTTCCTGGGTCTACGGCCCTCGGCGCACCACCGATTGCGTCATCCGCACGATGATCGAGGACGCGCAGGCGCAACGGCCCACGCGCATGGCGTTTGGCCTCGACTTCCCTCGACAGTTCATCCACGTGGACGATGCCGTCGACGGACTGCTCCTGGCCTTGGATGCGCCACAGCTTCGACAGCACGCCTACAACATCACGGGCGATGGCCGGGTTGCGCTCGGCGAGGTTGCGCGGCTGGTGAGGGTCGTCCACCAAAATGCCGACATCGAGCTGAAAGCCGGCGACGACCCCGTCGACGAGAAGCAGGCGAGATTCAGCATCGAAGCCGCTCGCCGCGATCTGGGCTACTCACCACATGTCGATTTACAGCAAGGCATCGCGAGCTACTCGGCATGGCTGGCCAATCAGAGGAAGGTTCGATCGTGAGGCGTGTGCATCCGGTCGAGTTGAACGCCGAACGCTTCGCACCGTTCGGCGCAGTCCATCCTTCGCCCATCGAGCCGGGGCGCGATTACTTCGACGGCGCGCTTTCGACGGCGCGACCGCACGCCAAGCCGTCGCTGTCCCTGGTCCGCAACGCGCCGATGCTCGGGGAAAGCCTGGTGGTCCGCAGTCTCGAGCGCCATGCGCATTCCTCGCAAACCTTCGTCCCGATGAATGCCGCCCGCTGGCTGGTGGTGGTCGCCCCCGACGACAGTGGGCAGCCGGACGCAGCCCATATCCGTGCATTCGTTGCCTCGGCAAGCCAGGCGGTCACCTACGCTCCCGGCACGTGGCACCTGGGCTTGCACGTGCTCGACCGCGCGTCGACGCACGCCATCTTCATGTGGCGCGACGGAACCGGGAGCGACGAAAGCTTCGCCAACATTCCGCCGCTCGCCATCGCATTGCCATACGCCTTGAAAGACAGTCACCATGCATCACCTTGAACGAGACTTCGTCGGATACGGCCGGAACCCGCCCGACCCCCAGTGGCCCGGCGGCGCACGACTCGCCTTGAACTTCGTCCTGAACTATGAAGAGGGATCCGAGCCATCCCTGCAGGACGGCGAAAGCGAGACGGAGACCTGGTTCACCGAGAGCAGCGGACTCAACAGCGGCGTGCCGGGGCGCGACCTCGCGGCCGAAGGCCTGTTCGAGTATGGAAGCCGCGTCGGCTTCTGGCGCATCCTTCGCCTGCTGCAGGAGCGCCAGATGCCGGCGACCATCTATGGGTGCGCATTGGCACTGGAACGCAATCCAGAAGTGTGCGAGGCCATCCGCGCGTCGGGGTTCGACGTGTGCTCGCATGGATGGCGCTGGATCAAGCACTACCTTCTCTCCGAGGCCGAGGAGCGTGAACACATTCGTCGCGCCGTGGAATCGCTGAAGCGCTCGATCGGCGAGCGTCCGCTGGGCTGGTATTGCCGCTACTCGCCCAGCGTGAACACCCGCCGCCTGCTGAAGGAGGAGGGCGGCTTCCTCTACGACTCCGACTACTACGGCGACGAACTGCCGTTCTGGCAGCTCGTGGAGGGCCAACCCCACCTCGTCGTGCCTTATTCGCTCACCAACAACGACGGCCAGTTCGCCGCCGGCGTGAGCACGGGGGACCAATGGTTCGGCTTCCTGCGCGATGCCTTCGACATGCTCTATCGAGAAGGCAAGTCCCAGCCCAAGATGATGTCGGTGGGCCTGCACATGCGCTTGGTGGGCCATCCCGCGCGAGCGGCGGCCTTCGAACGATTTCTCGATCACGTCGCCCGGTTCCCTGACGTATGGATCACCCGACGCGTCGAGATCGCGCAGCACTGGCACTGCTTCCACCCCTACAAACCGGATTCATCCCTGTGAAAAACACTTTCGATCTGACCGGCCGCCGGGCCGTCATCACCGGCGGCAGCCGCGGAATCGGTGCAGCGATCGCGGAATCCTTTGTCGAACACGGTGCGCAGGTCGCGATCTGCCACGTTGGCGACGAAGACGGAGTCCGTGCACTCAATCAACGGGTGTCCAGCCGGGGGCTGTCGGTTCACGCGGCCTCCTGCGACGTGTCCGACCCGGTCGCCGTCACGGCATTCGCCCAGTGGACCCGGTCGGTGCTCGGTGAAGTCGACATCGTCGTCAACTCCGCGGGCGTGGGAGGCGGGGATCGGCCGTTCAGCGAGACGGGCGACGACGACTGGGACCGCATCGTCGGCATCAACCTCCGGGGGACCATGCTGGTGACCCGGGCGTTCTTCGGCGGCATGGTCGAGCGCAACCATGGCCGTGTCATCAACATCGCATCGCAACTGGCCTACAAGGGCGCACCGGGCCTTGCGCACTACTGTGCGGCCAAGGCCGGCGTCGTTGGTTTCACGAGAGCGCTGTCCTACGAAGGTGCTCCCGTCGGCGTGATGGTGAACGCGATCGCACCCGGCCCCGTCGACACGGAACTGCTTCGCAGCCACAGCGCCCAATGGCTGGACATGAAGAAGGGGCAGTTGCCGATCGGCCGTTTCGGAACTGTCGACGAGATCGCGCCGACGGCCCTGCTGCTGGCGTCGGACGCCGGCGCTTTCTACTCAGGCCAGACCTTGTCGCCCAACGGGGGCGACGTCATGTTGTGATCCGTCCAACTTGGCTGTCTGATGCGTCATGGCCGGGTTGCTGTCGGTATGCAGGTCGCTCCGCTCGATCGCGTTCGCCTAGTAGCGGAGCAGAAGAAGCCGGTTCGGGAAAGCGTTCCGCAATTCGGAGCGCGTTTCGACTCCGCAAGGCCCACGATGAATGCGGCGACGCACGGCGCATTCAGCCGTGCCCTCTCTTCTGCGCCGGCCCGGGCGTGATCGTGTCGAGGAACTCGCGCGTTTCGATGTCTGCCCAATTGGCGCGCAGCAGCACGCGATGGCGTCGCCTTCGACGGTGCCTGCGCCCAAGCCGGCACGTCGCGCTCGCGAAGCGCTAGGCAAGGACCTACAGCGGCTCCGCAAATACCTGTCGTACAGGCCCGGCGTTGCACTGGTTATGTAAGGTAAAGAAATCGTGCGGTTGTTCTGCCCGTGCCCATGCCGCCGGTCGGAACGCCAAAGCCGTTGTCGCGGCGGCGGCGGCGGCCCTTAGACTGGGCCATGCTCGAAATTGTTGCGAAAGCCGATCGTGTGATGCAGCCAGTTGTCGAACTGCGGAAGCTCGCGTCGACCTACACCTACGGCGTTCGGGCGCCGCGTGCGCATGGCGTGGTGCCACCGGTGTCCTATGTCGACGAGGGCTTTGCCACACTGGCGGATTGCCTGCTTGATGTGGCACGTGGTCTCGGGGGGAATTTCCCGCGGATCTATGTGCGCTTGGAGGGACACTGCGTAGGAGAACGCGATGTGGCGGAACTTCTCCGTGAACCGGCGGCCGTTGCCGCGGAACTGGTAGAGGTCTGTTGCGCGCTGCAAGTTCGCGTGGCGGTGCCACTGCGCAAGGCGGCGTAGCCGCGGCCCGCGTCGCGCGGCAGGGTCTGCGTGAACCGTTTATTCGGCGCAGCCCAAAAGCCAAGCGCCGGAGAAAACGGGGAAGAGCCTGGCATCAGCGCGGATTGCGGAGCCTCCCGCTGCGGCGCCTGATAGAGACGGATGCGTCGCTTCGGCGGATGCCGACGCAATGGCGCGACGGCCCGCGGAGGATCAGCGCCGTGAGGAGACTTTCCACACGCCGGGATCGGGTTCCTGCGATCCGCAGGGCTCATGGCAAAGCCGACTTCAGCGACGCTTAAGCACTGGCGCAGAGACTGCTCCACAACCCCGGGAACAGTCCTCTGCCACGTCTCTCAAGGATTCATTTGCCATGAAGAAGTCATCCGCGATCCCCAAGCCCCTCACGCCCTCGCAAGTCAAGCACGTGCTCGAACTGCTCGATCTGTGCGAACTGGTGCCCATCGCAGCGGCCGACAAGTTCCAGCACCGTACCGGTACCTTCTCCGTAGCCCAGCAGGAGGCCATCGAGATCCTGTTCTCGCTGGAACAGGACGAGATCCCTGATGCGCTCTTCGAATGCGTCGACGACGACGCCCGGGAACTGGTGCGGGACGAATTGCCGCACATGGCGCAGGTGCGTTTCGTGCGCGCCCGAGGCTTGCCTCGCTAGCCCGTGATGATCGCTTGAGAGCCTCGAACTCCGCCACCATGAAGTCGAAGAAGGCGCTGACGCGCGCCGTCTTCCGGATCTCGGGCATCGCCAGCAGGCGCCAGTCCCGCGATAGCGCCGGAATCGGCCCGGAGCACCCGGACCAGGTCCGCCTCGGAATCCCCGAGGGCAGTCGGCAGCGGCGCAATGCCGACACCGGCCTTCACCGACAGCAGCAGCCCGAGCACGCTGACGCTGCGGGCCACGATGTTCACGGCCGGTGCCACCTGGAGCAGCCATTGGCTCGCTCGATGGCTCGATGGCTCGATGGCCTGCCATGGGCTCTTCGAACCCCGCCAGCGGGTGCGCCGCAAGTTCATCGATGGATGCGGGCTGGCCATGCCGCGCCACATAGTCCCTGCTCGCATAGACGGGCCACAGCGAGTCGCCGACCTTGCGCCCGACCATCACCGCATCGTCGGTGTCGCCTGAGCGCAGCGCGACGTCGGCCTCCGCCGGTGCGCAGGTCGACGAACTTGTCGCTCATCACGAACATCGGCTGTGCGCTGGTCCAGCGCCACACCGGCGGCTACCGGCTCACCGACTTCGGCACGGAAGTGCTGCAGGCCGCGGGAGGTCGAGGTCGCCGTCGGCGACTTCGAACAGGAGCTGGTCGTTTCCAAGCGCAACGCCGCAGGCGTGATCCGTCTGACCTGCCCAGAGCCTCTGGTCGACCGGCTGACGCAGTCCGGTCTGCTGGACCGCTTCCACGCGCTGCAACTGGATTGTCGGACGAGGGCTGGACCACGCCCAAGGCGGCAACTCGACAAGGAGGACCTCGCGGCGTATTGCAAGCGTCCGCTGAAACCGCGCCAGAACAAGGCGCTCGGCGCGTGCGCGCGGTTCGGAGGCGAAGAGTTGCTCGTCCACCTCGAGGGCTGCTCGTCGAATCCGGCCTGGACCAGATCGTGCCGCATGCCGTGAGCGACAGCTATGCCCGCGCACTGTATGGCGCACGCTCATGCAGCACGATGTCATCGGAGGGGCGGACCACCAACTCTCGCGGCCCGAGTGGCAGCAACAATTCTGCGAGGTGCTGAAGAACTGAAGAACTGGCTTGCGCAGGCCGCGGCAACGTCTGGTGATGCTTTCGGGACCTCACACAGGATCCAACATCCGTAGCGGCCCCCCACCGGCGGTGAGGCCTTCTGAACTGCGCGGCATGCCTTGAATGCCGGTGCGCGCGGGTCGTGGTCGGACGCGCTTGGCGGTAACCCGGTGCGCGCGATCACCTCGATCACAACGGGGCGGAGAACAGGCTCACTCCTTCGAAGACCACTGCCCTGATGTTGGGCGTGGCGCAATGCGCATTCCCTTGGACTGCGGGGTCTACTGGATGCTTGCGGTCTTGGGCCTGCCGATGGCAGGGACTTTGACATGGTCCGCCGGATCAAAAACGTTCACGCGCAGGCTCGGACCGACCGACTTCATGCCTGACTGCGCCCGATTCGTACGGCACGTTTCTTCAGGTTGCCAAGCTCACGAGTCGCCCGGCGGGGGCTTGGGGCATCAGGTGGGAATTGCCTCGCGCTTTGCACAGCAAGACGACGAGGCATTCCTGTTTTCTTGAATTGCAGTTGCCGGGCTGATTATGTTGTTCGCCCGCCAGCATCACAAGGCGCATCGACGCGGACGACGTCGCAAATTCGCCGATCTGGCGACACACGTCGACGACAGGCGTCCCCGACTCGGCCAGCCTCAACACATACGCGATCTGCTCCTCGCTGAATCTCGACCTTTTCATTGCTTCTCCTTGCGCCCCTTCGGGCCACCGGAAAGCAACCGTACCTCTAGTTTTGAAAAGTCCGGAATTCGGGGGAGACGTCACAACAGCAACTGCGAACTCCACGTCGCCTAGATTGAGTCGTGGCTCCCTACATGTCTAACAGCGGCCAACGATGGAAGCAAGCAGGGCGGTCGTCTGGCTGCTCGACTCCTGCAACGTAGCGCTGAGCGGTCACCATCTACAAGCGCTCCGAACCGCAAACAGTCTGAACCTCCGCTTCGACTGGCAGTCTAGGTGGACCTGCCGCAACCCCAATGATGCGACGTGGTCAGTCTGCTTGCGTTGCAAAGTCCTTAAGATCTTTGCCAGCGGTCAGCCCTGACTTCAGCCACCCTGGCTTGGGTCCGCGTCCGGTCCAAGTGTTGCCCATATCGTCGCCATATAGGGCCTTTGATGCCGCGCGCTTTACTTTCTTAACGGTAGCGCTGGCCACCGCTGTTGAGGATTTGTCGGCGACAGCGCTTGAGACCGGAGCAGGCTTGAAATCATCGATGTTCGCTCCCGCCGCAATTGCATCGCGGAGCCATTGAGGTCGGGGCCCACGACCTGACCACGCGTTGCCTTTCCCGTCGACAAACTTTTCAGTGACTGAAACGGTCTTCTTCGACGTGGGCGACTTGGTCGAGCCGAACAACTGCGCAGGTGTCAGACCGTAGTGCGCGATTGCGACTTTGATGCGGTCTATAACGCCTTTAAGTTCGCTCAGGCGAATTGCTTCAGCCTGTCGCTGCAATGATGCGATCTGCTTCTGGATCTGTGCGTAGCTCTGGGCCATCGTGTCTCCTGAACGCGAGAGCGACGGCGTGGGTTGGATCACGGCGCTCAAGAGCGCCTCGATCCGCTCGCTGGTCGAGCAGGGCCAACTGCAACTGGGCCTGTTCGATGAGCGCAATCTGGTGGAACTCGCCTCGCCCGACTATCCCGGCGAGCGCCTGGTGGCGTGTCGCAACGATGCGCTGGCCAAGCTGCGCGCGCACAAGCGCGAGGAACTGCTCGCCGCCACCGAGGCCAACCTGGCCAAGGTCCAGCAGCGCGTGCACGCGGGCAAGCTCCAAGGGGCCGATGCCATCGGGCTGCGGGTGGGTCGCGTCATCAACCAGTACAAGGTCGCCAAGCACTTCGAGCTGAGCATCACCGACATCGCCTTGTCCTGGACGCGCAAGCTGGAGGAGATCGCCAGCGAGGCCGCGCTGGACGGCCTGTACATCATCCGCACCTCGGTGGCCGCCGCGCAAATGGACGCCGCTCAGTGCGTGCGCAACTACAAGTCGCTGGCCAATGTCGAGCGCGCATTCCGCTCGATCAAGACGATCGATCTGAAGGTGCGTCCGATTCACCACCGCCTGGCCGACCGGGTGCGCGCGCACATCTTCCTGTGCATGCTGGCCTACTACGTCGAGTGGCATCTGCGCGAGGCCTGGCGCGAGTTGATGTTCGCCGATACCGATCAACAGGCCAAGGCCACGCGCGATCCGGTGGCCCCTGCCAAACGCTCCGGGACAGCGCAGCAAAAGGTCTCAACCCATACGCTGGCCGACGGCACCCCCGCGCACAGCTTCGCAACGTTGATGAACGAACTCGCCACCGTCGTGCGCAACACCTGCCGCACGCCCGACGGCGCCCCCGATGCGCCGACCTTCGACATCGTCACCACCGCGCAGCCCTTGCATCAGCGCGCCCTCGCGCTCGCCCAGGCCATCACTCCGTAGACAGAAACCATCCCCGCAAATTCAGGCAAGTGCTTGAATCACAAGGGAATCTCGCCTGACTGGTCGTGGAACTTCAGCTTAAGAGTTCCGAACGCGTGTTCGATGGTTCGCTTTCGCACTGTCATTTCAGAATGCGAGGACGCCTCCTCCGGGCGAGTGCCATTCCACATGCTGCGCCACGTGATGGACATCTGAATATTCCACCAAGCAACGGGGCTGCTCGGACAGATACGCAGATGGTGAGTAAGTGGCGGGCACGGTTCGTTGCTCATCGGTTCGATGGCCTGCTGGATGCGCCGCGCAGCGGTCCGCCAAGAACCATCGACGATGCGCGCGTCGATGAAGTGATCGCCAAGACGCTGCTAGTGGTGGGAATACATCGGCTTTCCGGGTGCATCCAATTCCACCACCTGCACGGTCGAGGAATGCGACTCGGTGATGTAGAGCGTGGCGCCGTCCGGGCCGCCATAGGCCACGTTGGTCACGTGCGTGCCCTCGCATGCCTTGATCCTGTAGACCGGCTCACCCGAGGGATCGAAGAGCCACACGATGCCCAAGCCCACATGCGTGACCACGAGGCGGCCCTTGGTGTCCAGGGCGATGCCATCTGGCCCCCATCCTCCGGTCATCTGAATGAACAGGCCGACCTTCGACGGCATGCCGTTGCGCAGCAGCGGCACGCGCCAGATGCAATTGCCACGAGTGACGGCAAGGTAGATAACCGTCTCGTCGGCATTCATGACCAAGCCGTTAGGGCTCGGAATGTTGTCGAGCAGGCAGGTCAACTCGCCCGACGCACTCAGGCGAAAGAGCCGGCCGGTCGCGTCATGCAATCCGGTGGTCCCCTGGTCAGTGAAATAGATGTCGCCGTTGCGAGCGAAGAACAGGTCGTTGATGCCTTTGAATCGCTCCAGCTTGTAGCGCGTGACCACCGGTTCGATGCGTCGCGTCTTGGGGTCCAGCTTCATCAGGCCGTGCTTCATGTCGGCGACGAAGATCGTGCCGTCACGATGGATCTTCAATCCGCAGGGCCAGCCGTCATACTGGATGAAGAGCTCGACACTGGCGTCCGGCGCAATGCGGTGGATGCAGCCCCGCGGAACGTCCACGCAGTAGAGGTTGCCGTCGAGATCGAAGGAAGGACCCTCCAGAACGCCGTGCGCCGGGGCGATCGCAAGCTGCCCCGCCGTCCATTCCGGATCGATGGGCCCCGCCGCGGTGTCATTGGGCACGCGGGCAAAGATCCTGGTGGTAATGGGAGGAGGAAGTTCAAACATGAGGACTCTGGACCTTGTGAAGCGGTTCGCGTTTTCAATGCTGCAGCAGCGCGCGCAGTTTATGGACAGCTGCTCCTGGCGTCGTCAGCACGGGTGGCATGCGATCGCGTGGAACGACCGATGCGGCGCGGGACATGGTGAACTGCCCCATCAGCACCACGTCCGTGGCGGGCGCCGCGGCAATCGCCTCGATCACCAGGCGGTCATGCGCTTCCCCGTCACCGGCGCGCAGGGCAGCGATCGCGCCTTCGGCAACGATGGGCACCAATTCATAGTCGCGCCCCATGGCACGCGCGATGTTGGCCAGTTCCTCGGCCAGCGGAGGCATGACCGGGTCGGTAGACACCACCAGTCCGATTCTCCTGCCGGTTTGCAGCGCCTGCTCTAGGCCAGCTTCGGCGGGCGTGAGAATCGGCACCTGCCGGCCGGCGCGCGCAAGCTCGATCGCATAGGCAAATGCCGAGCAGCAGAACAGCAAGGCCTGCGGCCTGCGGCCGTCCGTGGTCGGCCCGAGCGCGTACTCCGTCAGGGCCTGGAATCTCGCCACGGCCGCCTCCCGGTCGGCCTTGCCGGAACTGAGGTTGTGGAACAGTGAGTCATCGACGATATTCACGAGATCGGCTTCCGGCCAGCCTGCCTCGAAAGCCGCGATGGCCGCGGGCATGGAGTCCGGAATGGCGTGTACGAGTGCGATCAGTGGATTCTGCGGCATCGTTTTTCCTTCATTGTGTTCAATACGACATGCCGGTCGTGAGCCGGATGCCGCCGTCGACCGGGATTTCCATGCCGGTGATGTATTTCGCTTCGTCGGACGCAAGATAGAGCGATGCATAGGCCACGTCCCATGCGTCACCCATGTGCAACATCGGCACCGCCTTGTTGCGTCCCTCGGACATCGCGTCGTAGTCGACGCCGTAGCGGTCGGCATGCGCCTTAAGCGCACCCGTGTTGATCAGTCCCGGAATGACGGTGTTGAGCCTGATCCCCTTCGGGGCGTACATCACGGCAGTCGCTCGCGTGAACTGCACGAGCCCGGCCTTGCTTGCCGAGTAGGCGACCTGGTGCTTGCCCGTGTACCGATGCGCAGAGATGGACCCCGTGTTCACGACGGCGCCCTTGCCTTGGCGCTCCATCACCGGCAGGACGAACTTGCAGGCCAGATAGGCGCTCTTGACATTGATGTTGAATTGCGCATCCCACATTTCTTCGGAGATCTCAACCGGCCCGCCGGGCGCCGACGCGCCGATGTTGTTGACCAGAATGTCGATGCGGCCGAACTGCTGCACGACCTTCTCCACGAAAGCGCGCACCTGGGAACTGTCGAGCGCATCGCAAGCGTACATGAAGGCACGGCCGCCTTCGGATTCGATGATCTTGCGCGTTTCCTCCGCGGCTTCGAGATTGGCGTCCGTCCCGATTACGGTGGCGCCTTCACGCGCGAACACAACGGCGGTGGCCTTGCCGTTTCCCCAGCCGGGTGCGGAGCTGCCGCAGCCCGTCACGATCGCGATCTTTCCTTCAAGCCTCTTCGCTGACATTTCCAGAAACCTTTCCTAGTTGATGATTGATACGGCTTGGCCGCCGTTCCGCTGATGCGTGCGAGCCCCTAAAGGACCTGTCGCATCGTCGATCCGAAGTACGTCATTCGGCCGCGACGATCTTTCCGTTCTTGACGCGAAGAATCACGGGCGTGTAGGTCCCACCCCGATCCTGATCGAAGGAGAAGCGCCCCGAGCCGACGATGGAGGCCTGGTCCTTGATGGACTGAAGCGCGGCGCGAATCTGCTCGCGCGTTGGATCGGAGCCTGAGGACTTGATGACCGCCGCCGCCATCTTCACCGCCGAATAGCCCAGCGCGGCACCAAAATCCGGCTGCCGGTTGAAGCGCTTTTCGTAGGCGGCAACGAAGCGCTTGTTGTCGTTTCCGGCGAGTCCCGCGAAGTAGTCGGCCGGATAAATGGTCCCTTCGACCGCGCCCCCGCCAATGGTGAGGAACTGACCCGCCCCCATCGCAGGTCCGCCCATGAACTGGACCTTGGCGTCGATGCCGTTCTGGCGCGCCTGCACGGCGAAGTTCCCGGCCTGCTCGCCCCCTAGCGCCATGAACAGCGCCTGGGGCTTCGAACCAATCATCTTGGATTGCAGCGCCAGGAAGTCGCTGTCGGCGGCGAGCACCGAATCATCGAACACGACGTTGACTCCATGCTCCTTGAAGCACTTCAGTGCCGCGTCATGCTGTGCCACCGCGCCGTCGTTGTCGCGGGCGACCACAAGTGCCACCGACTTGGTGCCTAGCTTCTTCACGGCATAGTTGCAGACTTCGATGGAGACCGCGCTCGGGCTGGCGGGCATCCGGAAGCTCCACGGCCCTGCCTTGTTGATCCGGTCGGAAACGGCGGTCGGAGAGAGCATCGGGATCTTCAGATCATTAGCTACCGGCGCCGCCGCGATTCCTTCAACGCTTGAACTGGGACCGAGGATCATCAGCGCCTTGTCGCGGCTCGCGAAGCGATTGATCAAGGCGACGACCTGCGACTTCTCGCTACCGGTATCCTCGACAATCACTTTCAGCTTGTCTGTGCCCAGATAGCCGCTCTCATTCAGCTCGGCGATCGCTACATCCATCCCCTCGCGACTGGGCACTCCGACCCAGGCGTATGTCCCCGTCAGCGCCACGGGGGCACCAATGATGTATTCCTTCGGCTGCGCGTTCGCTGCGTTCGCAGAAAGTGCCACGGCGAGCCCGGTTCCGAGCCCCACCCAACGCCTCAAAAAGTGCCTTTGCTTCATGGTTATTCCTTCGAGAAAGAGTGAGTGAGCGCAGAATGAACGTTGGTTGCCGAGTTCATGGGAGGGAAGTTCTGAGTCGCTCATTCGGCGGTGCCGATCTTTCCGCCTTTGACCCGGAGAATTAATGGCGTATAGCTTCCACCTCGATCTTCATCAAAGGAGAAACGGCCTGCTCCGATGATGGAAGATTGGTCTTTGATGGACCGCAGCGCGTCGCGAATCTGATCGCGTGTCGGATCGGGCCCCGAGGACTTGATGGCCGCCGCCGCCATCTTCACCGCCGAATAGCCCAGCGCGGCACCAAAATCCGGTTGCCGGTTGAAGCGCTTTTCGTAGGCGGCAACAAATCGCTTATTGTCGTTTCCGGCGAGTCCCGCGAAGTAGTCGGCGGGATAAATGGTCCCTTCGACCGCGCCCCCGCCGATGGTGAGGAACTGACCCGCGCCCATCGCAGGTCCGCCCATGAACTGGACCTTGGCGTCGATCCCATTCTGGCGCGCCTGTACGGCGAAGTTTCCGGCCTGCTCGCCGCCTAACGCCATAAACAGCGCCTGAGGCTTCGAGCCAATCATCTTGGACTGCAGCGCCAGGAAATCGCTCTCGGCGGCGAGCACCGAATCGTTGAAAACGACATTGACGCCGTGCTGCTTGAAGCACTTCAAGGTGGCATCGTGCAGCGTCACGATGGCGTCGTTGTCGCGGGCAACCACCAGCGCCACCGACGTGATGCCCAGCTTCTTAACGGCATAGTTGCACACCTCTATAGAGACCGCGCTCGGACTGGCGGGCATTCGGAAAGTCCAGGGCCCTGCTTTGTTGATCCGGTCGGATGCGGCGGTCGGAGAGAGCATCGGGATCTTCAGGTCGTTGGCAACGGGCGCCGCCGCCATGCCTTCGACGCTGGAACTGGGGCCGAGAATCATCAGCGCCTTGTCGCGGCTCGCGAAGCGATTGATCAAGGCGACGACCTGCGACTTGTCGCTTCCCGTATCCTCGATGAGCACCTTCAGCTTGCCTGTGCCCAGATAGCCGCTGTCGTTCAGTTCGGCGATCGCGACATCCATACCCTCGCGGCTGGGCACCCCGACCCAGGCGTAAGGCCCTGTCAGCGCCACAGGAGCGCCGATGACGTATTCCTTCGACTGCGCGCTCGCTGCATCCGCTCCCAGTGCCATCGCGACCCCCATCCCGAGTACCGCCCAACGCCTTGAAAGATGCATTGTCTTCATGGTTCGTCCTTTGAAAAAGTGAGCGAAGACGCGCCGAGTAGCGGCTAGGCCGCTTCTCCGAGGTAATGCGTGGCGATTTCGGGGTCATTGCGAAGCACCTCGCTGTCGCCTTGCCGCACGATGCGTCCGCGCTCCAACACATAGGCCTTGTTGGAGATCTGAAGCGCGCGTCGGGCGTTCTGCTCGACGATGAGGATCGTCAGCCCGTTTCGATTCAACATACGAAGCGTGTCGAATACCAGGTTGACCATGACGGGCGACAGCCCCAGGCTTGGCTCGTCCAGGAGCAATATCTCCGGGGCCCCCATCAATGCGCGTCCGATGGCAAGCATCTGCTGCTCGCCCCCGCTGAGCGAGCCCGCAACCTGGCCTTGTCTTTCCTTCAGCCGGGGAAACAACTCGAACACATCGCCGAGGTCATACCGCGCTTTGCGCGCTCCCCGCGCCTGCGTGCCGAGTTCCAGATTCTCCCGAACGGAAAGCGGCGCCAGGATCTGGCGCCCTTCCGGCACCAGCAGCATTCCATGACGGGCGATGCGAAAGCATTCGAGCCCGAGCAGGGGCCGGTCCATGAACACCACTTCGCCTCCGGCATCGGGCTGTGCACCGACCAGGGTGTTGAGCAGCGTCGACTTGCCGGCCCCGTTGCTGCCGATGAGCGCGACCGTGGCGCCTGCGCTGACCTCCAAGGACACCTGGTCCAGCGCGAGGATGCCTCCGTACTTGGAGCTGAGATTCTTCACGCGGAGCATTGCTCGTCTCCGAGGTAGGCGGCGATCACCCGCGGGTCGTTGCGCACCTCGCGCGGCGTGCCACTGGTCATCAGTTCACCGGCGGCAATGACGTGCACCTGGTCGGACAGCGACATGACGAACTGCATGTTGTGTTCGATCAGAAGGAGCGCGATGCCCTCCGAGGCGAGGCGGCGAAAGTGCACAGCCAATTGCTGCGCCTCGACGTCGTTCATGCCGGCGACCGGCTCGTCGAGGAGAACGACGCGCGGCTTCATCGCCAGCGCGCGCATGATTTCGACGCGCCGCTGGTGCCCGTAGGAAAGCTCACCGGCCAGGAAGTCGCTGTAGCGTTCCATGTCGAACATGGCGATCAGTTCCCGGGCTCGCGCGTACGCCTGGGCCTGCGCCGCGCGAGCCGTCCCCAGGCCGAACACTTCGGCCATTGCCGATACGCCCTGGTGGTGGTGACAAGCCACCGCGATGTTCTCGACGACGCTCGCCTCGTTGAGCAGGCGCACGTTCTGGAACGTGCGTGCAATGCCCAGTCTCGCCACCTGGCCCGGCTGCTGCCGATGGATCTCGGCGCCATCCAAGAGAATGCGCCCTTCGGTCAACGCCGTCAGGCCGGCGATCATGTTCACGATGGTGCTTTTGCCCGCACCATTGGGACCGATCAATCCAGTGATACGGCCGGCAGGAACGCTCAGGCTTACGCCGCGAACCGCCCAGAGTCCCCCGAACTGCCGCGAAACGCCGTCGAGTTCAAGCAGTGACATTGGCTCGCCCCGCGTCGAGTTGTCCCGTGAGGGCAAGCCGCGTGCGCCGGCGACGCGTCGCCAGTGCGAGCGAATCGGCAATGCCCAGCGGCAGGTAGATGATGACGACCATCAGGAGCGCGCCGTGGATGACCAGCCGGTTCTCGGCGAAGGGTCGCGCAACCTCTGGCAGCAGGGACAGGATCACGGCTCCGACGATCGGGCCCAGCACGGACCTGGAGCCGCCGAGCACGACGAACGTCAGGACCGACACCAGCATGTTGAATCCGAACTCCTCCGGAACCACGACGTGGTTGTAGCAAGCCATCAGCGCGCCGGTCGCGCCGGCGATGGCCCCGCTCAGCCCAAAGGCCAGAAAGTGATAGTGGGCGACCCGAATGCCAAGCGAGACGGCAACGGTCTCGTCCTGCCGGATGGCGTCGAAGGCGGCGCCTGCGTGCGAGCGGCCCATGCGTATCAGCAATAGCAGCACGATGGCCAGAAACACGAGGAGTTCCGCGAGTCCGACGGAGCGCGGTATCCCATTCAGACCAAGCGGGCCGCCCGTCCAGTCCGCGTAGTAGAGAACCAGCGACAGATTGATCTGCACGGCCGCCACCGTCGCGATGGCCTGGAACACCCCGCGCAGTCGGCTCAACGGAATGGCGAGCACCAGCGCCGCCCCCGTGGCGACCAGTGTCCCGGCCAGCACCGCGATGGGCGTGGACGCTCCGAAGCGAAGCACGAGCCCGCCTGCGGTGTAGGCTCCCATGGCAGCGAGCGCCGCGGTCGCCACGGAGAAAACGCCCACGCGCAAGACAACGTATTGACTCAAGGCAAGGCCGCAATTGAGGATCGTCAGACAGATGAGTGGCACGAAGCTGGCAAGGTATTCGTTCATGGTGATGGGCTCATTCGCGGCAGACGCGGCGCTCTTTGCGGATGTAGCCGAAGAATCCTGTGGGTCGCACCAGCAGGGTGACGAAGAGAATGGAGAAGATGATGGCGTCGCTCAGGCCGGTGGAGAGGTACGCGACCGTCAAGGTCTGCACGATTCCCAGCAGCAGGCCGGCCAGCAGGGCGCCCGGAATGCTGCCGAGGCCGCCGAGGACGATCACCACGAATGCCTTGAGCATGTAGCCTTCACCCATCATGTAGTGCACCGAGTTGTAGGCGATGCCGATGAGGACGCCCGCGATGCCGGCAAAGGCACCCGAAATGAAGAAGGCCTGGAAATAGATGGCCTGGGAATTGATCCCCAGCAGAGCGGCCGCGCGCTCGCTCACGGCCACGGCGCGCAACTGTGCGCCGAAGCGCGTGTGGAACAGATAGAAGATCAGTGCCAGGAACAACACGAGCGCCGTGCCGACCATCACGCAATTGATGAGGGTGACGCGCAGCCCCAGTATCTCGAACACCACCACCGGAAAGGTGCCGAAGGGGTATCGCAGGACCCGCGTCTCCGACAGGCGCTGCACCACGCTCATGATGATGAGCCCGGCCCCAACGCTCGAGATGATGGCCGAGAATTCCGGCGCGCGGCGTTTTCGAAGGGGTCTGAAAGCAAGATGATCGAGTGCAACGTTGAGCATGCCGGCGCATGCGGCGGCCATCACGAAGACCAGGGCAATCGGCAACTCAAGGCGTGTCACGCATACCAGTCCGGTGAACGCGCCGACCATGAAGACCGCGCCATGGGCCATGTTCAGGATGTGGTTCACACTGAAGATCAGGGTGAAGCCGAGTGCGAACAACGCGTAGACACTTCCTGCCACTACCCCGTTGAGGAGCTGCTGGCCGATCATGAGAAGTACGCTGCGCGCGTTCTCCGGTGAAGCGGCAATGCCGCGCGGCCTTGCCGGCGCACGGAAAGGAACAACGGATGCATGCCCTTGTCTCCAGGGTCGATTTGTCTCATGCGGCGAGTATTGGCAGGACTGCCGGGGCGCGTCTAATGAGTTCTGCCGAGGGGGTATAAGATCTTCAAATGCCGCTGGTCCCTCAGAACTTTCAGACGCTGCGATGTTTCGCGGCGGTGGCCCGCGCAGGCTCCATATCTGTCGCGGCCCAAACGCTTCACCTCAGCCAGCCTGCTGTCAGCCTTCAGATCAAGAGCCTGGAGTCCTTGATCGGGCTGGTGCTCTTTCATCGCTCGCCCAGTGGCCTGGTGTTGACGACCGAGGGGGCGCGCCTGCTGCTGGAAGCCGACAAGACCCTGCTCGCCCTCGAAGGCTTCGGTCAGCAGGTGGCCAAACTGAAGGGCACGCATCAACAGATGCTTCGGATCGGCACGATCCTTGACGCGGAGGTCATCAAGCTGGCCTCGTTCTTGAAAGAACTGGTCAGTTGCGCGCCAAAAGCCGAGCTCAGGCTGACGCACTGCATGAGCGACGAGGTCCTGATGAAGCTGTCTCGGCAGGAGTTGGATGTCGGTTACTGCCTGGAGCTGCCGCCGGCCGGTGGCGCCGCCGGCACCCGCGATCGGATTGCATCGCCAAATGACAGGCTCGCCATCAAGACGCGCTTCCATTCCGAACCTCTGCGCAACGTTCTCTATCGCGTCGCCGCACCTGCGCAGTGGGAGGCACGCGTTCGCGGCAAGAACTGGAAGAGCCTCGCCAAGCTACCTTGGGTCTCCGCGCCGGAATTCTCAGCTCACAGTTGGTTGCTCACGTCGGTCTTCAGCCCGCTAGGCATCACGCCCCAGCGATCGGCAACCAGCGATCGGGAAGCGTCGATGCTGGACCTCGTGGAGTCCGGCGTCGGATTGAGCCTGGTCCGCGATTCGATTGCCGAGGCGGAAGCCGCCGCGCGCCATCTTGTGATTGCCGATCGCGTGAGCATCGAGTGCCAACTTCGGTTCGTGAGCCTGCAGTCTCGCCTGAACGAACAGTCGATTTCGCAGGCATGGAGCGCCATGCGTCACGCATGGTCGACCAAGCCGCGCGCCCGGCGTCCTGCCGCCTAGGACCCGGGCGATACAATGAACGGTTGCGTGCGGGACGCTGGCATGGGAGTGATGCCACGCCGAGCCCGCGAAGACACAAGCAGGGAACGGGGTGGGATCGGCGGTCGGAAGAAGGCAGTCGGAAGCGGAAAAACCGGGCGCTTCGCGTCGACGCTGCCGCGCTGCCGGCATGCGGCCGCGCATTTCCCAGGACTCATTGCGTCCTGGCTTTTCAAGCTTGCATGGCCCGGCTTCCCCCGGAATTTTCGCGGGCTGCAGGCATTTCGGATTTCGCGTTCGGATGGCGTTTTCGCGGCCCGCCGGTGGCGAAGCGCTGTCCTTCTTGGCGCGCGACTGTGGAGGTGAACGGATGGAACTAGAGTTTGAGCCCGCAGTGCTCGACTGCGTCTCGGAAGAGGCGGCGCGCTTGGAATTGGGACTGCACCTTTGCCTGCAGTTCATCCGGACGTTGTCTCGGCGCTGCGATGACGCCCTCGCGGAAAACGGCATGGGGCGCGCCCATCATCGGGTCCTCTTCCTTGCGACGCGAGATGTGCGGCTTACCGTTGGCGAGATGGGTGCGTTGCTCGGCATCAGCAACCAGGCCCTCTCCCAGGTTCTCAAGCGGCTTTTTTCGCAGGGCTATCTGACGCAGGAGGTTGATCCTGACGACAGGCGAAAGCGCGTGATTCTGCCGACACCGCAAAGCTTCGAGCTCATGCGCCGGCTCGATGATTTGCAGAAGGACATTTTCAATCGCGGCTTCCACCATGTCGGAGCGAAAGGTACCGTCACCTTCTTCCGCACCTTGGCTGCCATGCTGGAGCCCGAGTCGGCCCAGGTCCTGACCGTGTATGCGGGCCGGTTGGATGCCTTGGGGCAGGACTGCCTGTTGAAGACAATCTCTGGCGTTGCGCGAAGCAAGCCGCACTCCCGAAGGAAAACAACGCCCAAGGCGTAGAGGGACGGGGCTGGGGTCGGGTCCGCGCCGCCAATTTAATCAAGCTAGACTAAATAGTTAAGTGATGTTGACATAAATCGCCTTAGCCGGTTAGAGTGCAGCCATTGCAACTAAAGGGTGGCGGTAGCCCCAGCCAGTGGGGCTGCCGCCTAGAACGATGGGTGTCATCTCGCTCTTCGATTACGGCGCAGCGCGCCATGCGGACCGTCCCTGTCTTGAAGACGACCTGGAGGTTCGGACTTACGAAGAAGTCCGCGATGCTTCGCACCGCATCGCTCTGGCGCTCGGCGCTCGGGGCGTGGTGCCGGGCGACAAGATCTCAACCCTGAGTCCCAACGCGGTCACAATGGTCGAAGCGATGCTCGGCATCTATCGTGCGGGCTGCGTCTTCGTGCCGCTGAACGTCCTGAATTCCGAAGAAGAGAACAGCACCATCATCCAGAATAACGACGTTTCGGTGCTGTTCTATCACTCGAAGTTTTCCGGCGTGGTGGAGCGTCTTCTGAAAGTGTGCCCACGAATCAGGCTGTCGATCCGGCTCGATGCGGGCGAGCGTTCCGATCAGCGACTGCGCGAGATCGCCGCGGCCTACACCGGCGAGGCGCCGGACCCCGGAGCCTCGTTTCACGACCTGGCATCCATCTACAGCACCGGCGGAACCACGGGCGCGCCCAAGGGCGCCATGATTTCCGGGCTCGCCTGGGATGTACAGGCGGCGAGCTTCTTCGCCGCGATGCCGGTTCGAGCGCAGCCGGTCTACCTTGCCGCCACGCCCATGACGCATGCCGCGGGTTGCCTAGCGATCTATCTGTTCGCCGCGGGCGGCCATGTGATCATGCACGATCGCTTCGAAGCCGGACGCTTCCTCGCAACGATCGACGAGCGCCGCGCAACGCACGTGCATCTGCCGCCGACCGCGATCTACATGCTTCTGTCGCATCCCGATGCGGCCAAGCACGACTACAGCTCTCTCGAATGCTTCCACTACGCTTCCGCACCGATGTCGGTGGAGAAGCTCAAGCAGTGCATGGAGATCTTCGGGCCGGTCATGGCCCAGACCTGGGGCCAATCGGAAGCGCCTCTCATATGTACCTTGCTCACGCCCGATGATCATCGGCTGGCGGTGGAGTCGCCGGACCATGTTTCGCTTCTCGCAAGCTGCGGCCGTCCCACGCTGATGACGCGCGTCGAGGTCATCGATGATTCGGGCCGCTTCCTGTCGGTAGGGGAAATGGGCGAACTGGTGATGAACGGGCCGCTGGTCGGGCTCGGCTACTACCGCAAGCCGGACGCTACGGCTTCCACCTTCGTCAACGGATGGCTGCGCAGCGGGGACATCGGCTACAAGGACGCCCGCGGCTACGTCTTCATCTGCGACCGTAAGAAAGAAATGATCATTTCCGGCGGGCTGAACATCTATCCGGCCGAAGTCGAACAGGTGGTCTGGTCGCATCCAGCGGTGCAGGAATGCGCGGTGATCGGCGTGCCCGACGAGAAATGGGGCGAGGCGGTCAAGGCGGTGATCGAACTCAAGCCGGGGATGAGCGCGTCCCAGGAGGACCTGCTGGCCCTGTGCAAGTCCCGGCTTGGCAGCGCCAAGGCGCCCAAGAGCATCGAGATCTGGCCTTCCCTGCCGCGGTCGGCCGTCGGCAAAGTCAGCAAGAAAGAAATCCGTGCCCGCTTCTGGGATGGCACGGGGCGCTCGATCTAGCATCTCGAACGGCGAACACTTCGCCGGCGTTTGAAGACGCCAAAGAAGAAGGAGACATCATGTCAGGACCATGTATTGTTGGATGGGGCCACACCGCCTTCGGAAAGCTGGCCGGCACGTCGCTCGAGGACATGATCGTCGAGGTGGCGCGGCAAGCGATGGAGGACGCAGAAGTCGCGCCTTCGGAGATCGACGAGATCGTACTTGGCAACTTCAATGCCGGCCTCGACGAGCAGGATTTTCCATCGTCACTCGTGCTTCAGGCGCACCCTGACCTGCGGTTCAAGCCCGCCACCCGAGTCGAGAACGCCTGCGCCAGCGGGTCCGCGGCCGTCTATCAGGGCCTGAAGTCGATCCGTGCGGGCGACGCGCGCATCGTGCTGGTTGTGGGCGCGGAAAAGATGACGCATCTGCCCGGCACAACGGTGCGCGACATTCTCGTGCGCGCGTCCTATCGAAAGGACGAGCACTACACAGCTGAGGGCGGCTTTGCCGAAGCCTGGGCGGACATTCAGAACGAATACGTCCGCTTGCATGGTCCCCAGGACGATGCATTGGCGCGGATCGCGGCCAAGAACCATTACAACGCCACCTTCAATCCATGGGCGCATATTCGGAAAGATCTTGGTTTCGAGTTCTGCCGCCACGTCAGCGAGCGCAACCCCATCGTGGCCGGGCCGATCAAGCGAAGCGACAGCTCGCTGGTGTCGGACGGCGCGGCAGCCATCATCTTGGCCAGTGAAGACGTTGCCCGAAGCAAGCACAAGGCCGTAGCCTTCAGGGCCGCCGCGCACGTCAGTGACTTCATGCCGACAGCGCGCCGCGACATGCCTGCCTTCGAATGCACGGCCACGGCATGGTCGCGCGCGTTCGAGCGGGCGGGAGCAATCGTGCACGACCTGGACTTCGCGGAGGTGCACGATTGCTTCACGATTGCGGAACTCCTCCAGTACGAGGCCATGGGGCTGACGCCCAAGGGAAAGGGTGCCACCGCCATCGACGAGGGCTGGGTCCTTCGTGATGGCCGCCTGCCGATCAACGTGTCGGGCGGCCTGAAAGCCAAGGGGCATCCGATCGGCGCCACGGGGGTGTCGATGCACGCGCTCGCCGCGATGCAATTGACGGGCACGGCGGGCAGCCTCCAGGTGCCCGGCGCCGGACTTGGCGCGATCAGCAATCTGGGCGGTTCGGCCTGTGTGACCTATGTCAGTATTCTGGAGCGGCTGGTGTGAGCACGGCGACGTGCCCGCCGCGCGATGCGTCCGCGAGCCTCGGCTCGCATCGGACGTAGCCGCGGCCGACACCGTCCTGTCGCCACTACCACTGGCTGGACATCACCAATGTCGCGCCGGCAGCCAACATGCCTCCGACGGCGTGCGCCACTGAGATCTCGACGCCCGGCACCTGTGCCGCAGCCGTGCCGCGGATCTGGCGAATGGACTCCAGCACCGCGAACATGCCATAGCGGCCCGAGTGCGTGTAGCTCAAGCCACCGCCATTGGTATTGAGCGGCAGCCTGCCACCCGGGGCCGTGTTCCTGGCACGGATGAACTCGGCACCTTCGCCCGGAGCGACGAAGCCCAGTGCTTCGAGGCCCATGATCGGCAGGTGCGCGAAGGCGTCATAGACCATCAGATGATCAACGTCCGACGGTTTGATTCCCGCGTCCTGGAAGGCGCGCGGGCCTGAACTCGTGAACGCCTTCGGAAAATCGTAGTTCGCCACCTGGCTGGGCAAGCCTGCGTCGTAGGCCTCGGCCGTTCCGAGAACGTACACTGGCTTGTTCGGAAAGTCCTTTGCCCTTTCCGCCTTGGTGACGATCAATGCGCCTCCCCCGTCCGTGACCAGGCAGCACTCGAGGCGATGGAGCGGATAGACGATCATGTCGGAGCGAAGAACGTCCTCGACCGTCAGCGGGTCCTTCTTGGCCGCGCGCGGATTCCTGGCTGCCCATTCGCGCTGAATGACGGGAACCGTTGCCAACAGCTCGGGTGTGATGCCATAGGTTTTCAAATAGCGGGTGATCGGCAGCGTGACCAGTGTCAGCGGGAGGGTGGCGCCGAACGGCAGTTCGAACTGGCGATTCAACTCGGTGAAGCCCATGTCGATGTAGCCCGCGCCCACCTTGGAACGGCCGCTTTCGCCGTGCGTGACGAGCACCGTCGTGCAGTAACCCGCCTCGATCGCCGCGATCGCATGCCGGACATGGATGAGGAACGAGCACCCGCCGGCCTCGCTGGCGTCGACCCACGCGGGCTCTATGCCCAGGTAGCCCGCCACGCCGATCGCCGGCTCGCCGCAGGTCGCGATGCCGTCAATGTCGCCCGGCTTCAGTCCGGCGTCGCGCATGGCGTTGATGGCTGCGTCCGCATGCAGTTGCAGCTGCGACATCTCGGGCACGCTCCCGATGCGTGACGTCTCGGCCGCCCCCACGATGGCCACACTGGGTTTCTTCGTCATGCCGAGACTCCTTCCCTGACCGGATAGGGTTCGAAAAGCGGCAACCAGATGTCGTCGCTCGCCTTCTTGAAGATGACCTTGAGCCGCATGTCCAGCTCCAGGGACTCGGGGCTCTGGGGACAATTCACGATGTTCGTCAGCATCTGCGGGCCCTCCTCAAGGCGCACCACCGCGATCGAATAAGGGGGCGTGAACCCCGGCACAGGCAAGTGGCTGATGACGTAGGTCAGAAGGGTCGCCACGCCCGAGGCGCTCACCACTTCGAGCTTGTCCGACAGGCAGTGCGGACAAAACGGGCGCGGCGGAAAGATGGCCTTGGCGCACGCCCGGCACTTTTGAAATCGAAGTTCCCCCGCTCTTGTGCCTTCCCAGAAGAACCGGGTCTCCGGCGTGGGTACGGGCAGGACGGGCGTGGGCGAGGAAGTAGGCATCGTTGGCAACCTGCATGAATGAATTGAAGCTATACCGACGCACCGCCGCTGACGAACAGCACTTGCCCGGTGATGAAGTCCGACTCCGGCGTGCACAGCAGATAGACGCCTCCGGCGGCATCCTCCGGTTCGCCCTGCCGGCCGAGTGCCGTCCGGCGGTTCATCTCCGCTAACCCGGCTTCGTCGAGTCCGACACGGAATTCGCGGTCTCCCACCCGCGTCACGTCCGGGCCCTCGGCGCCATGCACGCGCGTGAGGCGCGTACGGATCAGCCCGAACGCCACGCAGTTCACATTGACCCTGTAGCGGCCCCACTCCTTGGACAGGGACTTGGTGAGACCCACCACCGCGGCCTTCCCCGACGCATACGCCGCCTGTCCCGGAATGCCGCAGATTGCCATGGACGAGACGTTCACCACCTTGCGATGCACCGTGAGTCCGCGCTGGGCCTCGTCCTTGGCGGCGGATCTGATGAAACCGGAGGCGGCACGCAGGATCCTGAAGGGCGCGACCACATGGATGTCCAGCATGGCCTGGAAGTGATCGTCCGATGTGTTTTGAATGGACCGGTCCCATCCATACCCGGCGTTGTTGACCAAGATGTCGATGCCGCCGAAATTCGACAGCGTTGTGTTGACCAGCCTTTCGGCGAATCCGTTGGCGCAGACGTCGCCCACCACGGCAACGGCCTTCGCGCCCTGCGCGCGCAGATCGGCCACCGCCTGTTCTGCCTCCGCTTCATCGATGTCGTTGACGACGACCGACGCCCCCTCCTGCGCCAGCTTGCGGGCCACGGCAAGCCCGACGCCCCGGCCAGACCCGGTCACGATTGCAATCTTGTCGTTCAACTTGGTCATCGCTGGCTGCTCCTGAAGGGAGATGGTGTTGGGCGCTTGGGCGCCGGGAGTGGAACGAGGGCTTGCGCAGCCCCAGATACGTCGACGGGATTCGACCGTCGCCATCGGGAAGATCTATACGCGCAGATTTGCCGCCAAGGCCCGATTCCTGATTTCGCGTTCACGAAGCGTCCGTCTCTCGACCTTCCCGCTCGTGGTCACCGGCAGCGAATCGACGAACTCGATTTCGCTCGGGACGAAATGTTTTGCATGACCTTCCGCGACGTACGACTTCAAGCTCGCCTTCAAGGCCTCGCCGGCCAATGCCTCGTCCCTGGGTATGACGAAGGCCTTGATGATCTGACCGCGCAGAGCGTCCGGAACGCCGATCGCGACGGCCGCCGCCACCTCTGGATGAGAAGTGAGACAGCTCTCGATTTCCGCGGATCCGACCCGGTAGCCGGAGGTCTTGATGACATCGTCGTTCCGACCCGCGAACCAGAAGTAGCCTTCTTCGTCGACGCGCGCCAGATCGTTCGAATGGAACCACCCCCCCCGCATCTTTTCCGCCGTCGCCTGCGGGTTCTTCCAGTAATCGAGCAGCATCAACGGACTCGGCGCGCGCACGGTGATCTCGCCGATCTCTCCGACCGGCGTCGGCGAACCGTCGGCATTCTGGAGCATCACCGTCATGCCGGGAAACGGCTTGCCCAGAGAACCGTAGCGCGGACTGATCAGCTGCGGCAGATGCGCGAGCACCATGTTGCATTCGGTCTGTCCATACCCTTCGTTCGGCAGCACGCCGAACTCGTGGGACGACCAGTCGACCAGCTCCTGCGTGATCATCTCGCCGCCGCTGAAGAAAGATCGCAACTTGACCGAAGGCTTCTTTCGAACCTGCTGGAGCATGCGAAGCATGGTCGGGATCAGGAAGGCGTTGCGAACGCCATGGCGGCTCATCAGTGCGAAGGCATGCTCGGCATCGAAGCGGCTCTTGGGCCGGCACGCGACGATAGGCTTGCCGTGCCAGAGCGTGGGCAACAGCACGGCGATGATGCCAGCACCCCAGGACCAATCCGCCGGCGACCACATCACGTCGCCTTCCTGGCCGAAATTGTTGTGCAGCATGCTGAAGCCCGGAATGTTGGCCAGCAGGAAGCGATGAGCGTGCATCACGGCCTTGGGCGCCCCCGTGCTTCCGGACGTGTAGCAGATGTAGGCCACCTCTTCCGCGGCCGTGTCGACCGTCTGGAACTCATCGCTGGCTTCGAGCATTTTCTTGCCAAAGTCGATGGCGCCCGCCTCTTCGCCATCGACCAGGAAGATCGCCCTCAGGCTCTCGACCTTTGCCTTCAGATTGACAAGCTTCGGGTAGTTCTCCTTGTCGGCCACGATGACGCACACATCGGCGGCCGATGCGCGCTCGGAAATCGCGACCTCCCCGTACATGGTTGAAATCGGCACGAAGACCGCCCCCATCTTCATGCAGGCGACATATGTCAGCACCGCTTCGACAGATTGGCTCTGCATGATCATCACTTGATCGCCGCGTTTCACGCCGTAGGCCGCGAGCATGTTGGCCACCCGGCAGGCGGCGCGATCGAGCTGGCGGAAGTTGTAGCGCACGCTCTTTCCGTCCTCCGCCTCGAAGATCACCGCTGGCGCTTCGGGTGTGGCAATGGCATGCCTGTCGCACACCGCGGCGGCAAAATTCAGGCGGGTTGGAATCCGCCAATCGTTCCCGCTGATGATTTCGCTGATGCGGATGTCCGGTGTCATACGAGATCCTTGATCAAGGGTGAGCCAAGCTTATTGGTAAGACGCGGCGCCTCGCTTGAGAACCCACTTGCCGCCCTCGATCACCGACATGAACGACGAATACGAGCCGGCATGCTGCTGGGGGCCGAAGGTGAATGAAAGATTTCCGAACCTGTCTTTCTGGTCCTTGATCTGCTCCATCCCCTTGATGAAGCCTTCCGTCGTCAGCTTCGAGCCTGCGTTGGCGAGGCCGGTGACGACCAAGTCAGCAAACACATAACCCAGCACCGCGTTGGTATTGGGCTGCTCGCCGAACCGCTTGGCGTAGTCCTGTCGCCAGGCCATGCCTTCCTTGGAGGCATCGGACTCCACGAAGGAATGGAAGGAGACGAGCCCTTCGGTAGTGTTGCCCGGCACCGCGGCCGTGACATTGTTGTAGGCGGGGGTCGCCGATACGAAGTCCACATTCCAACCCATCTGCCTGGCCGTGGTGTAGATGGCAATGGTGTCGCGGATCACCGAGCCCAGCATGACGGCGTCGCAATTCGCCTCGCGCAAGCGGATAAGCTGTGCCGTGAAGTCCGTATCGGTGGGCCGGTGCTTGGTGTCGGCCACAACCGTCATGTTGTACTTCTTCAACTGCTCGTTCACGCCGTCGCGAAACTCCAGACCGGCGTCGTTGTCCATGTACATGAGGCAGATCTTGCTGTGCTTCTTCTCCTCCACGACGTACTTGGTGGCAAGGCGCATGTTGTCGTAGTAAGTCGACACCGCCCCCCACTTGTACGGGCTCAGCGGTTCCTGCAGGGATCTTGAGAATGCCATCGGGAACATGTTCGGCACTTCGGCCTTGAGTTGAATGTCATTCAATACGGCGTTGTTCATCGAGGTGCCTTGCGAGCCGATCATCAGGAACACGTCATCCCTGTTGATCAGCTTGTTGGCCGCCTGGAGCGCCTTCGGCACCTGGTACTGCATGTCCTCCACGATGTAGCGGATCTTGCGACCGTTGATGCCGCCCTTGGCGTTGACCTCCTCGAAACGCATTCGCATGCCGTTGACCGCCGGCACGCCGGCGCTGGCGGTAGGGCCGCTGAGATCCTGGTATGTTCCGATGCGTATTTCGTCGGCCGTGACTCCCCTGACAGCCTTCTGGGCGCCGGCCGCGAACGGCACGGCAATCAACATGCTGGACACGATGGCACTGATGATCAATCGCATGGGTATCTCCGATGTTTACTGGTTGAGCCCGAGGTATGCGGCGCGCACTTCAGGGCTCTTCAAGAGAAGTGCGCTTTTCCCTTCCGCAACTATTTGTCCTGCTTCCATGATGTAGGCATAGCTCGCCAAGCGGAGCGCACGCATGGCGTTCTGCTCCACGAGCAGGACGCTCACTTGCCGCTCCTCGTTGATCCGGGCGATGTTTCTGAAAATCTCGTCGACCAGTTGCGGGCTGAGGCCCAGGGACGGCTCATCGAGGAGGACCAACTCCGGATTGCTGATCAGCGCTCGCCCGATGACGAGCATCTGCTGCTCCCCGCCGGACAGCGATGAAGCCGCCTGGCGCTGGCGCTGTTCGAGTTTCGGAAAATACGAGAAGACCGCCTCCAGGTCGACTTGGGCGTGTTTGCGGCGGCCCGCGAAGGTGCCCATCATCAGATTGTGCAGAACGCTCAACGAAGGGAATATCTCCCGGCCCTCGGGGACATGCGCGATGCCCAGTCGAGCCGTTCCATCAGGCGAGAGTCCTTTGGTGCTGGCGCCGTTGAACTCGATTTCGCCTTCGGATCGGACCCAGTTGGAGATGGCTCGGAGAATGGTCGACTTTCCTGCGCCGTTCGCGCCCAGGATGGCGACCATTCCGCCCCGCGGCACCTCAATTGACACGCTTTCCACGGCCTTGGTCGTTCCGTAGTAAGCGGAGAGATTCCTGAGAGAAAGAATCCGCTCATTCATCGCGCGCGCTTCCCAGGTAGGCGGCGATCACTTCGGGATGCCGCAGCACCTCGTCAGGCTTGCCGACGGTGAGGCACTTGCCCCAGTTCATGACCAGGATCGCATCAGACACTTCGCGAACGAATTTCATGTCGTGTTCGATCAGGACGATGGATATGCCGAGCTTCTCTCGAACCGCCAGCAACCGCCTGGCCATGTCATTTGACTCCGTCGTGTTGAGTCCGGCGACGGGCTCATCCAGCAGCAGGACGCGCGGCTCGACTGAGAGTGCGCGGACCACCTCTAGCAGTTTTCGGTACCCATAGGGCAATTCGCCGACGAGTGCGTCCTGAATGCGGGCGAGCCCGAAATCCTTCAGGAGTCCAAGGACGAGATCTCTGTTGGCCTGCTCCCTGGCGGCCTTCGTGGGCCAAGCCAGCAACTCGGCCCAGAAGGTGGTGCCACGGTGCGTATGGCGACCTGCCAGGGCGTTGTCCGTGACGCTGAGTTGCTTGCAGAGCTCCAGGTTCTGGAAGGTGCGCGCCAGGCCGCGGGAGGCCAGCGTGTGCGCGGGGGCAGCCGTGATGTCCCGGCCTTCCAGCACGACGCGGCCGGCGTCGGCGTCATACATGCGGCTGATCATGTTGAGCACGGACGTCTTGCCGGCCCCGTTCGGTCCGACGATCGAGAATATCTGGCCGGGCCTGACGTCGAAGGACACGCCGGCAACGGCCTTCACGCCTCCGAAGCTCAGGTGAAGATCGCTGACCTCAAGCGCGTTCATGATGCCGTCCCCTTTCGCGCGAGACTTCTCAGCCGTCCCTCGATGCCCTCCGGTTCGAAGAGGATGACGAATACGAGAATGATCCCGAAGATGCCCGGCTCCAGCCCCGGCAGGTTGCCGATGCCTTGCGGCAGATAGTCGCGCAGCACCGCAATCCCCGCGGGCAGCAGGCCGACGAGGAAGGCGCCCACGATCGCGCCGCGCACGGAGCCCAGCCCGCCGACGACGATCATGAGAAACATCTCGATTGACATCGCTACGGTGAACACGTCGGGCGACAGGTAACTCACCCTGTGCGCGAAGAGCGCGCCCGCGACACCAGCGAAACCTGAGCTGAGCGCGAACGCCAAGGTCTTGTAGTAGGTGACGTTGATGCCGAGTGCGCGTGCAGCGGGCTCGCTCTCACGCAGCGTCATCCAGGCGCGGCCGGTGGCGGAATGAATGATGTTCCGTGCTAGCCATACGCATACCGCAAGTACGACGACGCACACGAAGTACAGGTTGGAACCCTGCGCGATGTCGAAGCCCAAGAATGGCGCCTTGGGCGTCAGGGCGCCCTGGACCCCGTTCGTGAAGGATTCCCAGCTGACGAACACATGCTCCACAATGGACGCGAACGCCAGGGTGCAAACCGCCAGGCTGTGCATCGGCATGCGCAGAACCGGGAAGGCGAAAAGAAAGCCGACGAAGGCCGTGACTAGGGTGGCGGTCACCATTGCAAGCGGCAGCGGGAGCCCTTGCCTCAGCAGATAGACATGGAGATAGGCTCCGATGCCGACGAACGCCGCATGCGCCAGCGACACCTGCCCCGCGACGCCGGACAACAATGTCAACCCGATCCCCGCAATGGCATAAATCAGGACGGTACTGAACGTGTCGATGTAATACGCATCCAGCAGCAGCGGCGCAAGCAAGGCCATCGCAAAGAATGCGACGCTTTGCAGACGTGAGCTCCAGAAGGCCTTGGTGCTCACCATTTTTTCAAGCTGCTCCATTCCGGCACCTACACCCTGCTGCGCGCCGATTGCGGGAAGAGTCCCTGTGGCCTGACGACTAGGACCGCGAACAGAAACACGAAGCCGGTCACCTCGTGCATGCCCGTTGGCAGATACCGGGCCGCGAATTGCTCTACGACGCCCATCATCAACGACGCGACCAGCGCACCCGAGATACTGCCGAATCCTCCCAGGATCGCCGCTGCGTAGGCCTTGAGGCCCAGCGCCCCCATGTTCACGTCAGCGAGCGCGATCGGAATGAACAGGATGCCGGCGATGGCCGACAACGCCGCCGAGGTTGCCCACGTGGCCGCGAAGACGCGCCTGACCCGGATCCCCATCAGATAAGCGGCAAATCGATTCTGCGCGGTCGCCTGCATCGCGATGCCGATCCGGGTGAAGCGGAAGAAGGAGTAGATCGAGCCGCACAGGACGGCGGTGCCCCCGATAACGGCAAGCCTGTCGCCGCTGACGACAGTGGATCCGATGTGGGCGACCTGACCGGAAAACGGCGTCAGCACTGCCAGCGGCTGATAGCCCCAGACAAGGCCGGCGCCAGAGCGCATCACGTAGCCGATCGCGATTGTCAGAATGACGGCAGTCAGGTGCGGCTTGCCGATGACGTGCCGCATCAGACCAAGTTCCAGCAGCCATCCGAAAATGCCCATCGAGATCGCAGCGAGAAGCACACCCACGATATAGGGCAATTTCAGGGTCGCGATGAACGTCACCCCGACCATGGCGCCCAGCATCATCAGGTCGCCCTGCGCGAAGTTGATGGTGTCGGTGGCTTTGTAGATGAGAACGAAGCCCAGCGCCACAATGGCGTAGATGCACCCTACCGTCAGCCCGCTGATGACCAGCGTGATCAGAGTCTGCATCTTGTCTCTCCTGATCGTGTAAGGCCAGGATGGAGACGGACGAGGGGCGATAACGCACGGACTGCGCCGCGCCAGGTCCGGGGTCCTCTACCGCGCGGCCAGGAATGCGTTGAGGCACCGGCCGCAGGATTCGCGCATGTAGCAATGAATGTCATTACACAGTTCGAACAGGGTACCGCGCACCCTGACGATCGTCTCCGTCTGTTCTCAGTTCTCGTACTCTACGCGCGGGCCGATATTTATGTCAATACATATTAACTATTCATATTGCTGAATATTAGTTGGTGAGACGGCAAACCCCTTGAGTGTGGAGCCCTTGGCGCATCGAGATCAACCCGTGCATAGATAATGTCGACTGCGGGCTGCGGTGTCGCAGCACCTCGCCGATCACGGCAAACGACTCCGCGAAGCATGTGCACGACCAGCCCGAACTGGTGCGAGCCACGGTGCCACCTCGACGCCGGCTCGCGCCAACGCGTAGATGTGGCTTCAAGACGTTCAACCTGAACCGTCCCGGATTTCGCGGTAGCCCCTTAGCTTGAGTCAGGCCGACATGGCCCGCTGCTCAATCTGACGATAGTAGTTGGCCCTCGAATTCCGCCGGCGGGACAGCCGGTGGGCTCGAGCAGCCGGTGGCAGTTGAACCAGGACACCCGCTCCAGGGTGGCCAGTTCCACGGCCTCCTTGGTCTTCCAAGGCGCATGGATCATCTCGACCTTGTACAAACCGTTGATCGTTTCGGCCAAGGCGTTGTCGTAGCTGTCGCCCTTTGTTGCCCACCAAGGGCTCGATGGCAGCCTCTGCCAAGCGCTCGCTGTAGCGAATGGACAGGTACTGCGACCCCCTGTCCAAGTGATGAATCAAGCTGCTGTCGCGCTCGGGTTTCCGCGAAGGTGTGCGCGCGAAGGCCGAGCGTCGGCCACCTCAAATTGGCCCAAGCTGATGGTTCTGCCGCCCGGCCGGCGGCCGCGTCAGTACGACTTTGGAAGCCCGAGGACCTTTTCCGCAATGAAGCAGCAGATCATCTGTTCGCTGACAGGAGCGATACGGATGATCATCGCTTCGCGGAGGTAGCGTTCGACGTGATATTCCTTGGCGTAGCCATAGCCGCCGTGCGTCAAAACGGCGGTCTCGCAGGCGCTCCAGCAGGCTTGCGCGGCAAGATACTTGGCGGTGTTGGCTTCAGTGCCACAGGGCTCGCTGGCATCGAACTGGCGCGCTGCCTGCAAGGCCATCAGGTTCGCGGCCTCGAGGTGCATCCAGCGTTCGGCCAGTGGATGCTGCACGCCTTGGTTCTTGCCGATCGGGCGGTAAGCTCTCCGGCCTGCTCTCGCAGGTGTGCATCGGACATCATCGTGGGCGTCGTGGAATCACTCGTGTTCATCGACGTTCTCCGGTCGGTCGTAGGAAGCCAGGTCGTGTGCGCGCACCGGGGCGTCACGGCGCGCGACGTGCTCGGGCAGCACCAGCGCCACCGGTGGTGGCCGGCCGCTGGCCTCGCGGGCGCGCTCCAGCGCCAGGCGCACGGCGTTGGGGTGTGGCACGTCGCGCTCGAGCGCATCGGTGATGGCCGCCTGCAGCGCGGCGGCGCCATAGCGCTCCAGCAGGCGCATCAGCGCGGCCGTGATCGAGCCCAGGTTGTGGCCTCGGATGCCGGCGCGCTTGAGCAGTTCGGCGCTGGCCGGAGCGGCGTGCGCCAGGCGGTCGCAGGCTCGATGCGCGCGGGCACCGCGCTTGTGATCGACCAGCGCCTGCACATGCGAGGTGTCCTCGATCTGTGCGCCGCGATCCCAACTGCGCGGGTGAGCGGCGAGCTCGCGCATGCCCTCGAAGATGCGAACCCGACGCTCGTCGGCCAGCACGCCCAGCGTGCGACGAACGTGCGTGTGCGGCACCGAGTAGTCGTTCAGGTCGAAGCGCACGTAGGGCGTCTTGCCGACCGAGACAGCCACGCGCTCGCCCAGCGGGTAGTCGCGCTCGGGCAGCGGCAGCAGACTCGCCCGCTCGGCCTGGAAGGCCTCGCGCACACTCAAGGCGCTGTCTTCGGGCCAGCGCCGGTCCAGGACCTGGCCTTCGCACCACAGGCGGGCCTGGGCGTTGAGGTCGTCCAAGCCGTTGAATGCCCGTGCGGCGAAGAAGCTCTCGCGTGCATACCGTATCGCGCGTTCCACGCGGCCCTTCTCGTTTCCGCGCGCCACCGCCACCGGGCGCGGCTCATAGCGGTAATGCGTGGCGAACTCCAGCAGCGCCGGGTTGAAGCGGATCGCGTCTCCCCGGCGCTCGAGCACGGCACTCTTGAGGTTGTCGTACAGAACCACCCGGCTGGACCCGCCCCATGAGGCGAACGCCTCGACGTGGCCACGCAGGAAGCTGTCCATGCGTGCGTCCAGGAAGAAGCGCAGGAAGATCGCGCGCGAGTAGCTCAGCACCATGACGAAGGCCATCAGCGGGCGTCTCGCACGTCCGACCTGCAGATGGCCGAAGTGCCCCCAGTCGACTTGAGCCTGTTCGCCCGGCAACGTGCGCAGCCGCAGATAAGCCTCGGCCACCGGCCGCGGACGCATGCCCGCAATGAGGTGACGGAAATGCTCGCCGCTGCCGACATAGCCCCGCTCGCTGACCATGGCGAACAGCCGCACGGCGCTCAGCACGGGGAACTGGGTCAGCGTCTGGAGGATGAACGCCCGGTACGGGTCGATGCGGCTCGGGCGCAACGGCGTCGACGGTGTCGGCAGGCCGCTCTGGGCGAGCACCCGGTGCACGGTGTCGCGATGCACGCCCAGCAACCGGGAGATGGTGCCCACGCGCCACTTCTCCACGTCATACAGGCGCAGGATTCGCGCGCCGACTTCAGGGGCTATGGTCATGGCGCGCGATGCGGGTGCCGGCCTGCCGGCCTTGACGCAGGAAGCCCTGACGCACCCAAGGCATCAGCGCCTGCTCGCAGCGTCGACAACGTAAGCCGGCAAGCGCCGCCTCCGTTTGTGTCACGCCAGCACGTGAGTCGGCCTCGTCGTGCCCGGGCGCCGTCGCGATGGCGGTGTCTGTGGTGATGTCCATGCATGCGACCAGTGAAGCATCGGTGGGGCTCACTCTGGAACCCTGATGCGTCACCATTTCTGCGTCGCTGCGGTGGCGAGCGCGCCACCGCCGTGCCCGTGCCGCGTGGGCCATGCGACCGCGACGGCTGCGCTGGTAGCGTCGTGCGGCCTCGCGTTGCGCACTCTCACGGGCTTGGCGTGAACAAGCCGCGTTGCAATAGCGCTGGCCACGATCGCAGTGACTGCACAGAAGCACCTGGTCGCGACAGCGCGCGCACAGGAACAGACGGGCGCCGCGTTCCATCCGCACCTCGAGGCGCTGCCAATGATGCTGGACGGACGCGTCCCAGCGCGCCACACTGTGGTGGCACCGCCTTTATCGGCACGGTGTAGGGCGCGGCGCGGTCTTCAAGCTTGCCGGCGTGATGGGACCGCTGCCGTACCCGCCTTCTTCGGCAACATCGTGTGTTGTACAGACCACGGCGTGCATGCGCCACAGGGCAGACGCGCAACGAACCCACGGCGCGAGCCCGCGAAGCTCACATCCCATCGACCTCCGCTGAATCTGGCTCCGGCCAGGAACGGGCTGGCCGCGCCTGCCTGGCCGCCCCTCCGGGGCGCCCAGGCAGGCAACAAGACCAATCACCAAAGGCATCGAGCACACAGCACTCGAACCTCAGGCAATCCAAAACGAAAAACGCTTCCTCACCGCCGAATAAACGCGGTTCCTGACCGCCGTTCACAGCGCTCGAATGGGCTCAACGGGCATCGGTACAACCCGCCGAGTGGGCCCGACGGCTTTGCTTTGTGCGCGGCTTCGCCCGCCATTGCAGCGCCACCGACAGCCGCACCGAGATACCGCCGCTCGGCCTGTTGCCACACCGATCGACGCGCGCCAGGCCGCACCTGTACACCGAGGACGAGATCAGGCGGCTGCTGGATGCGGTATTGGACCTCCCCGTGGCCTGGCCGTCGACATCGCTGCGGCCATGGGTGTTCCACGGCCTGCTCGGCCTGCTCAGCGTGACGGGCCTGCGCCTGTCCGAAGCGCTGAACCTCGAACTTGCCGACGTCGACGTTGATCAGGCGGTCTTGACGATCCGCGGCGCCAAGTTCGGCCAGTGGCGGCTGGTGCCGATCCACCCGTCTACCAGCGCGGTCTTGGCCGACTACCTCAAGCGACGCGAACAATTCTTCCGCCACCCGGTCTCCTCCTACCTGTTCGTCTCGCGCCGCGGCACTCGCCTCGACGTCGGCCATGTCCATCGGACCTTCTACACGTTGTCGCGTAGAACGGGCTTGCGCGAGGTGGGCGCGAGCAAGGGGCCGCGGCTGCATGACTTCCGCCATCGATTCGCCGTTCAGACGCTGACGCGCTGGTACCTGTCAGGCAAGGACCCTGGACGCGAGATGCCGCTGCTCTCGACTTACCTCGGGCATGTATGCGTTGCAGGCACTTACTGGTACCTGAGCGGCAACCCTGAACTGATGGCACAGGCGATGGCTCGACTGGAGCGACGCTGGGGAGAATCGTCATGAGTGGTCAACCCAACTTCGGTGCTCTTCTGGAGCGGTTCTTCACCCAGCGCCTGATGCAGCAGCGTCGGGCCAGTGTGCACACGATCGCGTCATACCGCGACACCTTCAAGATGCTGCTGCAATTCGTCCACAAGCGCTTGGGCAAGGCGCCCTCGGCACTGGCGCTGGCCGACATTGATGCGCCGCTGCTGATGACCTTCCTCGACGAGATGGAGCGGGTACGCGGCATCACCGCTCGCACGCGCAACCTGCGGCTGACGGCCGTGCACTCGTTCTTCCGCTTTGCGGCATTCGAGGCGCCGACGCACTCGGCGCAGATCCAGCGCGTGCTGGCCATTCCGGCCAAGCGGTTCACGCGCACCTTGGTGCCATTCCTCAATCGGCTGGAGGTCGACGCGCTGCTGGCGGCGCCGGATCAACAGAGCTGGTCGGGTCGCCGCGATCACGCATTGCTGCTGTTGGCGGTGCAGACCGGCTTGAGGCTGTCAGAGCTAACAAGCCTGCGGCATGAAGACTTGCAGCTCGGCGTTGGTGCCCACGTCCGCGTCATCGGCAAGGGACGCAAGGAGCGGTGCACGCCATTGAGCAAGAACACGCGCGCCGTGCTGGCCGCGTGGGCGCGAGAGCCGCCATTGGACGGGAACCAGCCGCTGTTCCCCAACGCACGCGGCGGCAAGCTGAGTTCTCACGGCGTGCACTACTTGCTGAGCAAGCACGTCGCGACGGCCGCTGCACAGTGTCCGTCGTTGAAGAACAAACGTGTAAGCCCGCACGTGCTGCGCCACACGACGGCAATGGACCTTCTTCAAGAGGGCGTTGATCAACCGACGATCGCGCTCTGGCTCGGGCATGAGTCGATCGAGACGACGCAAATCTATCTCGACGCCAATCTCGCAATTAAGCAGGCGGTGCTCGACAAGACAACGCCGCCGGAAGGCAAGCCCGGTCGGTATCGGCCCGATGACCGACTGCTGGCCTTCCTGAAGAGCTTGTAGCGCGCCCTCCTATGTCCCGCGGTGCGATCCGCTCGCCACAGGTGCGGCGCACGGGCCCCGGGACATAGTCCGGCGCGGGAGATAGTCCAGCCGCTTATGGCCCAGTAGCACCTGGATGACGCGGATGTCGACCTTGCGTTCCAGCAGGTGCGTGGCGAAGCTGTGGCGCAGCGTGTGCGGAGATACGCGCTTGTCGATGCCGGCCGCCTCGGCTGCAGCGTGCACGGCGCGGTTGAGTTGGCGCGCGGTAAGAGGATCCGTCGGGTTCATGCCGGGGAACAGCCACCCCCCGGGCAGCATGCGACCTTGGGCGTGGCCGATACGCCACCACGTGCGAAGGCGCTGCAGCAGCACTGGGCTGAGCATGGCGTAGCGGTCCTTGCGGCCCTTGCCTTGTTCCACCCGAAGCGTCATGCGCTGGCTGTCCACGTCGGTGACCTTCAGGCCGATGACTTCGCTGGCGCGAAGGCCTGCGCCATATGCCACTGACAGCGCCGCCTGATGCTTGACGTTGCGCGCCGCGGCAATCAGCCGCGCGACCTCGAGTGGGCTGAGCACCACCGGCAGGGTGCGCGGCAACTTGACCGGTTGCATCTTGGCCATCAGTTCGAGGCGGCCTACGGTGATGTCGAAGAAAAAGCGCAGGCCGGTCAGCGTTGCGTTGAGCGTGATGGGTGAAGTGCCCGAGTCGACCAGGTGCAGTTGGAAGTTGCGCAGGTCCTCCACGGTAGCCGTGTCACGCGGGCGGTGAAGATATGCCGCAAGCTTGCGCACGGCGCGCACATAGGCCTCCTGGGTCCGAGGCTCCAGCTTGCGCATGCGCATGTCCTCGAGCATGCGTTGACGCAACGGGTTGACCGTCGAGATGATCGTGTCCATGGTTGATGCTCTCCGTCGAAAACGAGGCGGGATTGCCTCGCTGTCAACGGTGGCAGCAACTCACGAAATGAAACACCCGGCCTGGCGCGGAGCGCCTACCGCGAGAGCGGTTTAGTCCAAAGACTGATTGCAGCCGCTCGGCCTTCGCGGGTTGGACGTCCGCAATCTCCGCCAGCAGACATCGCGCCAGACTCGCGGCGTTGCGCCTGCCACCCGCTACTTCTTCTTCGATCTCGAGTGGAACCTCAGCACGCCGTCCAGCTCCTTCAGTCCGTCATCGTCTTCTTGCGTCGGTGTGCCGCTCCAGTTTTTGACGGGCTCGTCCGGTCCACTGTCCTGCTCGAACCAGATCAAGGAAAACGTCTCCTCGAAAGTGGGGTAGTGCTTCGCCAGCTCTGTCAGCTCGTAGCCCTTCGGCCAGTCCCGAAACCATACATCTTGCGAGACGCGTGAGTCTTCGCCTGACCACTCACCACCCTGAATCAGTCTAAGGGCGACCGATTCGTGAGGAATCGGGGAGCGCATCTCGACCCACGCGTTAAGGTCCCGAAGTGCCTTCGACCGTGAGGCGTACCGGACGACCGTCGAGTTCATGAAGACGAACGCGCACGGGTAGTCCGTCACGGCGGCAAGACGTGAAGCGCACGCGGCAAAGGAAGCGCCATACTTCGCGCGCAACCGCTCGACCAAGTCGAACGATGGTTCCTCCTGGTCAACGTCGAGCTTGAAGACATCGAATGGCATCAGCAGCTCGGAAGCGAAGATGTCGCAGGCGATTTCGTTGTCTTCACGCTTCGCGTAAGACCAGGAGGGCGTTTCCTGGTGATTCGAAGCGAGCCCTAGGACGAGGTGTGCCACTTCGTGGCACACCGAAAATCGCTGGCGTTCGCGGCGCTCCACCTCGTTGATGACGATCGTGGACTTCCCGTTTCGTCGCGTGAGTGTGTAGCCAGATTCGCCGTCGCCCATTTCTTCATAGGTGATCTTGGCGTCCACCTTCCGCGTGTATACCGACAGATCCTGGTCGATGTTGGATAGATCCAAACCGCGCATGAACTGGCGCGCTTTCGACCTGATGGACACCTCGTCGATCATGCGTCGTCTTCCAGCGCCCTGCGGACTCGCGCTTCCAACGCCTGCATGTCCGGTCGCCCGCTCCCACGGTTCCTCATGGTGGCGCCCATCTCGAACATCTCCGCGGTCATGTCGGTCTGAAGCACGTGCTCTACCCAGTCGGGGTTCACGTCGTTGCTCATCATGAATTGAGCCATCTCCACCTCTCGTGGCTTGGCTTTGAGCACGCGCAGCAGTCGCGCGAGTAGCTCCTCGGAAGGGGACTGCTTTTCCCCTGTTTCCAATCGGTAGACATACGTGTGATCGACGTCTGCGAGCTGCCCCAGCTCGCGCGACGAGAGCTCGCGGGCTTCGCGCAACTTGCGCAAGAGTGTCCCCAGGCCGGACTTCGTGATCAAAAACATTCCCTTCCGATTGAAATCAGCATAAACTGTTGCCTGCGCAGGCAACAGATGCGAAATTTATCTGGGCGACACACCTCTCAGACAGATCGGATGATGTTGCTTACGCAGACAGTATCCGACTATGCCACCCGGCTCTTGCGACTGCAAGCGCGCACTTCGAAAGGACGATTTCATGGCGAAGAACAAGCCCATCGGCGACAACGCCCGGGTCGGAGCGGTCCGGGACCGCTCGCAAGTCTTCAACCCCCAGACGCAGGTCTGGACGAAGCGCGATACCTCGAACGGCCGCTTCATGGATCAGAAGGCTGACGGCGACCCGTTCAAGGGCGTTCGCAAGGAAAAACCTGTGAAGTAAACGCGGTGGGTCAGGCCGCCGCGTGCGGTCTCCCGCCCACCCACCGGAGATGTGCATGCACCGCGACCTTCCCATCAACCCTGTGCGCCGCCGCTTCTCGGCCGGCGCGTCTGCCAAGTTTGTCTTCCTGGCCGAAGCCATCGGCCGCGTCTACGAGCCGACGCAGACGCAGCTCAGCGATCTCGACCGCGCTTACCAGAGCACCGGCGAGTACCTAGCCGCCTGCGCGGAGTTCGAGGGACTTCTATATCGGGTGCACGCGTACGGCTCGCGACAACTCGGCACGATGGTGCGACCGATGGATCCGCTGCGGGAGGGGTACGACGTCGATCTGGCTGCCTGCCTCGCACGCGAGGGGCTTCTGCGCTACGGTGGTCCCGGCGGGCCCGCGCGTCTCATCGAACACATGTACGTTGCGCTGAAGCGCTACGCCGATCGTCACGACCTGAAGCTCGCGCGCAACGACCGGTGCGTGACGATGACCTACGCCGGCGGGATGAAGGCTGACTTCTCATCCATCATCGACGATCCGTCCCAAGTCGTCCTGTACGGTGACACCCACGGGCGCATTCCCGACCGCGACCTGCAGCGCTACCTTTCCACGAACCCGCGCGGCTATTGTCAGGCTTTCGACAAGGCCGCTCTTATCGCGCCGACGTTCGAAGGCAGGGCAGCGCTCAACGCCACATTCGACTCGATGCGCAAGTCGGAGCTCATCCCGCTGCCTGATGCCGACGAGGTGTTCGCCAGGCTGCTCTCGCGGCTGGTCCAACTCACCAAGATCAATCGCAACATCGCGTTCGGTGCACCTCGAGACGGCGCAAACCTCGCGCCGTCTTCCAGCATCTTGACCACGCTGGTCGCGAACGCCTACGCGATCGAGGCGCCGAAGCCGCACGATGGCCCTATGGATCTGCTGCTCGATATCGTTCAGCTGATGCCAACGCTCATCAAGCGCTTCCCGATGCCCGACGGCAGCGAATTCTGGTACCTGGACAACCCCACCGCGCAGAACGACAACTTGGCCGCCTGCATGGACACTCAGGCCAAGCAGAAGGCATTCGATGCCTGGCACGAGCGACTAGTGATGGACCTCAACGCTCTCGTCGACGCCATCGACCAAGGTGCCGGCATGGATGTCGTCGCTCGTGCTGTCGAGCGGGTCTTCGGTCCTCGGGCGCAGGCGGCCGTGCTCGAGAACAACGCGCAGCGACGCGAAGCCAATCGATCGGCCGGCCGAGGAATTTTGGTTCTCGGATCCGGTGCCGGAGTGACGATGGCCGCGCGCGCCCACACCAACTACGGTGACTGAATGCGCATGGTGCCGCCCGTCCGGGTTCCTACGCTTGCGCAGCGTGCGATGGAACTGCGTGCGCTGAACTTTCCCGATGCGCGCGTGCGACTCCTCCAGGGGCGTGAGCTTCGCTTCGATTTCTCGATAGCGCCGACAGTGTTCGCACGTCTCTACCGGTGCACGTTGCTGCTGACGCCAGCGAGGTCCCCGGTGATGTTCGTCGTGAAGCCAGACTTGTGCGCACTGGCCGACGGGCGGCCCTTGCCGCACGTCTATCACCACGACGGTCCGGGCACCTGCTTGTGCCTGTGGTTGCCGCGCAAGAAGGAGTGGGTTCCGCAGATGGGGCTGCTAGAGACCTACTTGGCCTGGACCGGCGAGTGGCTGAACTATTTCGAAGAATGGCTCGCCACGGGCGAGTGGGCGGGCGGCGGAGAACACCCGCCGCCGCGAAAAAAGCGGCGGCGCGAAACAACCGGAGCAGTCAATCCATGAGCACTATCGCCGAACGGCAACTCCGACCGGAGATGCTTAGCCTCGTGCGGGCGCGAACGTTGGTCTACCGACGTGCCAAGCATTGCCAAGCAGTTGTCCTGGGGCTGAACTTGACGCTGCCGGTCGCGTCGGCAATCGCGGCGGCGCTGATGCCTACGGCGCGCCCGGCGATCGCGCTGGTCGCGGTCATCCTGGGCATCTTCGACTTAACCGCGATCGAAGGCTGGATCAAGTCGCGTCTAAAGGTCGGAGCGAGGCTGCAAGAAGAGTTCGACTGCGAGGTTCTCGACATCGACTGGAATGCGTTTGTTGCGGGCGCCAAGGTCGACGCCGAAGAGACCTTCGAGGATGGGCGGTGTACGTTAGACGCCGACGGCGAGAAACGACTGCGCGACTGGTATCCGACCAGCGTGGCAGACGTCCCCGTTGAAGTCGGCCGGCTGATCTGCCAACGCGAGAACTTGGTCTACGACAGCGACCTGCGCCTGGCTTATCGCAGGCTGTTGTTCTGGTTCATCGTTGCCTTCGTGGTTGTGGCGAGCGGGGTGAGCCTGGCCATCAACCTCTCGTTCATATCGTTTGTGCTTGCGTCGGTGCCGGCGGCTCCAGCCTTGACCTGGGCGCTGCGCGAGCGCTGGAGGCAGGGCGACACCATCGAGACGTTGGCCCGCCTGAAGGCCGAGTCCGAGAAGCTCTTGATGGCGGCCATCACCGGCATCGACTCCGTCGAGGGACGGCGTCGTTCCCGCGAACTGCAGGACGCCATCTTCGGCCACAGGGCGACGGGCTCGCTCGTTTTCGAGTGGCTATACAACCGCGTGCGTCCACGTCTTGAGTCGAAGCTGATTCACGGCGCGGAACACTGGGTGAACCTATACAAGAAGGCCGTAACATGAGAGTGAGCGTGCCGCCACAGTTCAACCTTCTTGCCTTGGGCGCAAGAATTCAGCCGCAGGGCGGCGAACTGCTCGCGGCGCGAGCTCACCGGATGTCGAGTCGCGCGCGCCTGGAGAAGTCGTTTTCGGTCAGCGGCGTCCGACCCATTGGCAGCCACGCACGTGGGACAGCCATCCGTTGGTACAGCGACCTGGACACGATGGTGATCATGCGCAAGGCCGAGGTGATGCGGAGCGGCAAGCTGGTCTCGTCGGACACGCTGCTACGTAGAATCCTCGACGACCTCGGTGAACGCTATCCTGCTTCGACGGTGTACAAGGACGGCCTGGCGGCAGTCATCGAGTTCGGTGGCAGCAAGCAAAGCCTTGACATCGTGCCGGGCATCTTCGTCCGATTCAATGCTGGCCGGCCAGTGTTCTTGATTCCAGACGGCATGGGTGGTTGGTTCGAAAGCAGCCCTCAGGTGCACGATCGCTACTTCGAGCAAGCTCACGAACGCAGTGGCAACAAGCTTGCGAAGGTCTCGCAACTGCTGAAGTGGTGGAAGCATGCGCGCACGCCTTCGCTGCCAATCCACAGCTTCTACATCGACATGGTCCTTGCGTCTTGCGGCATCTGCCTGCCGGCAAAAACGTACGCGAGCTGCCTGCGAGACTTCTACCGTGTGCTCAAGGATGGCAGCTGCGGAGCGCTAACGGACCCGTGTGGGATCGCCGGTGACATTCGATCCACGGACACTGAGGTGCAACGTCAGTTCCTACTCAAGGCGGCTGAGTACGCCGCCTTCCACGCGGACGTTGCTCTTGCCGCAGAGGCGCGCCGGGACTTCGAGGAAGCCAATCGGCAGTGGGGCCTCGTCTTCAATGGTGAGTACTAGAGCGTTCTGGGTTGGCGAATGCGGTTCGTTCGTGCGCAGGGCCGATTGCGGCCCATTGACCTTGCCTGCCTCTGGATCGCTTCACAGCAGGTTGCGGACGAAGCTCTGCGAGGTCGCGTGCTAGCAGGATGCGGAAATACTCCCCTCCAAAGCGAGGCATCTTCTTCGGCGAAGGTCCGCTTTTCACATGGTGCAGTGAGCGGCGATTTTGGGAGCCGTTTCCGCTGATTTGAGGGTGTTTTGCAAGCCTCTGATGGCCTCAGAGCCCCTGCGGACGGATTTGCCCCAACGAGCGCATGCGCGTCAAGTTGTACGCCGTCATCGTCAGCACGAACAGGTGGTCCACGCGCTTGAGTCCACGCACCATCACCTGACGAATTCCGCCCACCGTCTTGGCCCAGCCAAAGCCCTGCTCGATGAGCTTGCGTTTGCGCTGCGACAACGCATAGCCCTCGCTCGCAGCGATGGCATCGGGCACTGCTGAGCGCCGCCCGGAAGTGTTCTGGGCCACGTGCGGTATCACGCCCATGTCCTGGCACGCCTGGACGAACTCCTGCGCGTCGTACCCCTTGTCCGCACCGAGCGTGACCGCGGCATCCGGACTCGCGGTGGCCTGACGGGCGTCCCTGATCATGACCTTGGCCGCTTCGCGTTCGGCAAAGCCATCGGCTTGTGTGACCATCGCGTTAGCGATCAGGCCGTGGCGGTTGTCCGAGAGGGTATGGCCCATGTAGCGCAACTCGCTGGCGGTCTTGCCCTTGCGGTACAGCCGCGCATCGCCATCGGTGCGCGAGGCGTGGGTGTCGTTGCTGCGGGTCTGACCTTTGAAGCTGGTGCTGCCGGTCGAGTCGTTGCCCGCATCATCATCGCTGCCGTCCTTGCGCACGAAGCTCCTGTGGCTGGCCCACGCCTGGATAAGGGTGCCATCGACGCTGAAATGTTCTCCCGACAGCCAGCCTTTGCGACCAGCTGTCTCGACGATGTGGTTGAACAGTTCGATGATGGCGTCATGCTCGATCAGGCGTTCGCGGTTCTTGGTGAAAGACGCTGGGAACCCAGACCGCATCGTCCATGGCCAGGCCGATGAACCAGCGAAACAGGAGGTTGTATTGAGTCTGCTCCATGAGTTGGCGCTCCGAGCGAACGCTGAAGAAGATCTGCAGCAGCATCGCGCGCAGCAGCTTCTCTGGAGCGATGCTGGGGCGCCCGCCCTTGATGTCGGCCTCGTACATGCCGGCGAACAAGTCGTCCATCTTGAGCAGCGCTTCATTGACCATCGCGCGGATAGGACGCAGCGGGTGATTGGCGGGTACGAAGTCCTCCAGGCGGCGCATCGTGAACAAGCTCTCGGTGAAGGTATCGGCTCCGCGCATCGTCTGGGGTCTTGGATTGCAACTGTCGGGGGATCAACTTCTAACGTTCGAGGGCTGTCACGCGTCGACCAATTGCAGAGGTATTTCAGCACCCTGCTAGGGTCGTTCCAGGTTGATTGCGATCTTCTCTGATTGCAATTATCGGGAGGTTTGATCGCGGCAAGACACCCGGATACCGCCATCGCCGGCCCATGAAGCAGACGGACGATGCGGGCCGCAAGTGCGAACGACCCGTCTGATCGGCTATGTTGTAGCCCCCGCAGCCAACTTGCTCAACGACAAGAATGTCCACGCAATACGATCCGTACGACTTCATTCGTAGCCTGACCTTCGAAAGTGCTATCAAGTGGCGGGACCTCTATGGCCCCAAAGTCCATGTGGACCCGAAGGTGGAGCCCTTTTTGCGCCAACGAATCTACCGGTACATGCCGCCCGAAGTCGAAGCGTTGCGGCTCCTTCGCGATCACACGATGCGCTTCGACCACCCCTCGGTGTGGTCGAAGAAGGGCGACAAGTTCGAGGGGTACGTGGCGAAGAAGCTATTTGGTCGCGGGTCGCCATTCGAGCGGATGGCGGTCTACGCGAAGTGCTTCACTTTTCACTATGCGTCGGAAGCGTTTTGGCGAATCAACAAGAACCGGGTACGACTCGACTTCACGAGCCTTCATGACCTGATCCTTTGCTTGCGCGATGCGACGCTCGCAGATGGCGGCGGGCTGCCTCCGAAGCTATTCGTGGGGCGCGTGCGATATATGCAGCCTGAAGCGATTCACGATGCGATCGACGACGAACTAAGCGGGCCCCGCGCGTCACTGAGCAGGTATGCCGCAGAATCCATTCTGATGAAGCGCATCGGGTTCGGACATGAGAACGAGGTGCGAATTTTCTACGTGAATGACGGAGCGTTTGATGGAGACGCGTTGGACGTGAAGTTGCCCGCCAGACCGCCAGTTCGCGGGCTCGCCTTGATTGATCCATATATGCGGGGCGGGCTGGCATTGGACAAGATTAAGAAGGACCTTGCGCCCTACGTGAATGCGCGGCGCTCGGCGTTCAACTTGGACCCCGACAGATAGCAGCACCTCCCGAGGCGCACGGGTACAAGAGTGGCGTAGGTTGCCTTCAAGGCTGACTTGAATTTCCCAGTTGGGCGTGGATGCGCTCCATCTGCTCAAGGGCACGACGCTCCCGTGTTTCGTGCTCCTCCAACAGCTCGGACGCCCGCTCTTTCAGCCGACCGCGAAGTTGTCGGTCGCGGGGCGCGGGCGCTCAGGCGACGTCGTGCAGCAGCAGGCCGGCGTTGAGCCCGTCGATGTGCTCGGCATCGACATCCATCACCAGACGGGTTCGCTGTGGCGTCGACCAGACCGTCATGAACTGTATGGGAACGTCGTCCCGGCGGTGCAGCAGGCGCTCGACCTTCAGCACCGCCGAATTCACTTCGACCTGCAGCGCCGCGGCGACGACCGGATCGGCCAGCGCGGCATTCACCTGTTGAACGACGCGGCCCAGATTGTCGCCACCGGCGATCAACTCATAGAGCGGGCGTGAGCGCAGAGCCTCGCGCGTGACCGAAGCCGCCACCTCCTGAGGGATCCAGGCATCCAGCAGCATGACCGGCAGGCGTGATCTGGAGCGCACGCGCACCACGTGGAGGGCGCTCGCGGAAGTGTCGATGCGCAGCGCCTGCGCAACCGTGTAGGGGCAGCGCTGATGGTCGAGCGAAAGCACCTTCACCGTGGTCTCGGCCGACTGCCGGCGCAGATCGTCGACGAATCCGAGATTAAGCAGCTGGTTCGGCGCCGGTTGCTCGGCCGTCACGAAAGCGCCGGCGCCTTGTTCGTTGCGCACCAGGCCTTCGGCTTCCAGGTCGGTGAGCGCGCGGCGCACCGTGATTCGCGACACCGAGAACTGGGTACAGAGCGCGTCCTGCGTCGGCAGCTTGTCGCCATTGCGCAGGCGGCCGGAAACGATCTGCTCCTTGAGCAGGACGAAAAGCTGCCGATGCAGCACGGTGCCGTTGGCAGTCAGCTTGATCGCTCTTGTCGTCATCGACGGCAAGTGTGCCAGCAAAGCCGAATGGTCTTGCCAGCCGATTCATGGTCATGTTGTAATGTACACATACCAAGTTAGGGATCCACCGAAATTGGTCCATCAGGAGACAAGCCGATGAAGTCCGCAGCAGCAGCCCTGCGCGAAAGCGCGCCAACCGCGACCCCCGCCGCCGGCGCCGGCGCCGTTCCAGGAGGCGTTCCGATCTCGACTGCGCGCGGCGGGACCGGGTCCGAATTCACCGCGGCGCAGCGCCTCGACCGCCTGCCGGAGACACGCTTCCATCGGCGCATGGCGGCCATGATCGGGCTCGGCCTGTTTTTCGACGGCTTCGATCTGTACATGGCGAGCGGCGTCATGGTCGCGCTGGCGTCGATCGGCTGGTCGGACATGCAGTCGAACGCCTACTTCGCTTCCGCAGGCGCCGTCGGCACGTTGATCGGTGCCTTCATGTCGGGCTGGCTCGGCGACCGCTTCGGCCGCAAGTTCACCTTCCAGTTCAACCTGGCGCTGTTCGGCATCACATCGCTCGCCGCGGCCTTCGTGCCGTCGATGAACTGGCTGATCGCGCTGCGCTTCCTGATGGGCATCGGGCTCGGCGCCGAGATCGTGGTCGGCTACGCGACCATCTCGGAATTCGTTCCGCCGCGTTCGCGCGGGCGCTGGGGCGCGGTGCTGTTCTTCCTCGCCACGGCCTCGCTGCTGGCCTCGAACGCGATCGCCTACCTCGTCATCCCGACTCTCGGCTGGCGGTGGATGTTCGCCATTGCGGGGCTGGGCGGGCTGTGCGTGTGGATCATGCGCAAGAAGATGCCGGAGTCGCCACGCTGGCTGGAGTCGGTCGGACGCCTCGTCGAAGCGAGCCGTATCGTCGACGAGATCGAGGCCGAGGTCATTCGTGAAACCGGCCGACCGCTGCCGATACCGGCACGGGCCGCGGTGCTGGCACCGACCAGCTTCCGCGCCAGCGATCTCTTCAGGCCGCCGATCCTGCGCTCGACCATCCTCGGCATCGTGTTGAACATCGTGGCGCTCAGCGCGCTCTACGGCTTCATCATCTGGCTGCCGACCTTCTTGATGAAGCAGGGCTTGTCGGTCGGCGCGTCGCTCGGCCACACGACCTTGATTTCCGCCGGCAGCCTGGTCGGTGTCTTGCTGGCCGGATTCATCGCCGACCGTTGGAGCCGCCGCAAGTGGATCGCCAGCGCAGCGGTGGTGGCGGCGGTCTTCGGCTGGTGGTATGCCAATGCCGGTTCGCTCAACGCAACCACCGCCGTCGGCGTCTGCCTGATCGCGGCCATGTACTTCGGTTCGACCGTCGGCTTCTCGACCTATGTGCCGGAGCTGTTCCCGACCGAACTGCGGTTGCGCGGCACCGGCATCTCGAGCGTCGCCGGGCGCGCCGCATCGATCGTCGCGCCGCAGGCCGTCGCCGCGCTGTTTGCCTTCGGCGGGGTCAACGCGGTCACTTACACGATCGTCGCCTTGTTGCTGGCGCAGGCCGTGATCGTCGGATTCCTCGGCCTGGAGACGACGGGCCGTTCGCTCGACACACCGTTCGCCGGTCATTGACCCTTCGCCAACCCTCCGGAAAGAAAAGGAAAAGGATTTCCCATGACAAGACTCGACATCGCCGGCGACGCCCGCCGCACCATGGATGCCATCAAGCAGGGCGGCATCGCGATCGTGCCGAACGACACCGGCTATGCGATGTGCGGCGCCTCGATGGACCCGCTGCGGCGCATCTACGACACCAAGCGCCGTGGCGGCCACAAGCGCAACGCGATGGCGGCCGACCTCGAGACACAGCGCGAGCTGCACACGCTCGACCGCCGCGCCCAGCAGATGGTCGAGGCCATCGTGGTCGACCACGACCTGCCGCTCGGCGTCATCGGCAGCTTCCGTGCCGACCATCCGCTCTTGCGCAAGCTCGATGCCGACGCGGTGCGCGCCAGCACCGCGGTAGGGACGATCGGCACCTTGCTCAACGCCGGCGCATTTCATGCCGAACTGTGCCGACTGAGCCGCGAAGAGGTCGTGCCGCTGTTCGGCTCTTCGGCCAACCTTACGGGCACCGGCACGCGCTTCCGGGTCCAGGACATTCCTGACGAGTTGAAGCGGATCGCAGACGTCACCGTCGACTACGGCCTGCGGCGCTATCACATCTATCGCCGTGCGGGCACGTTGATCAACTTCGACACCATGCAGGTGGTGCGCATCGGCGCCTGCTACGAGCTCATCTCCGGCGTGCTCAAGCGCTGGTTCGACGTCGAGTTGCCGCCCGATCCGGGCGTGGATGCACTGCCGTCCGGCCACTTGAACGAGTTCGCGCTCAAGGACGTCGAATAGACAGGAAGACACATGACCACCGGTACGATTTCCAAGGCGCAAGACCCTGCTGCCGGCAAGCGCCCGCCGGGGCGCGATGCCTCGGCCTGGACTGTGCACGACCTCACCATCGATGCACGCTGGATCCACCCGCTCGATGCCGAGGACCGCGCCGACCTGCTGACCGTGCTGCGCGCCGGCCATCGGCCCGGACAGCCGCTGCTCGACTATCGGCGGCGTGACTTTCCTTTCGGGTCGCGCGTGCTCGCCAAGCTGAAGCGCGCCTTCGAGGACGCGCTCAACGGCCGCGGCGTCGCACTGGTCAAGGGCCTGCCGCGCGAGGGCGTGTCGCCCGAAGAGTTCGAGCTGCTGACCTGGGCCATTGGCCTGCACGTCGGCGTCGCGCGGCCGCAGGACAAGCTGAGTCGGTACATCAACATGGTCAAGGACGTCGGGGCCGATTACCGGAGCCCGACCGGGCGCGGCTATTCGTCGCGCGCGCAACTCGATTTCCATATCGACGGCGCCGACATCGTCGCGCTCAGCTGCTACAACCAGGCGCCCGAGGGCGGCGACAGCATGTGCACCAGTTCCGTCGCCGCCTATCGGCAGCTGCTGATCGAGCGGCCCGATCTGGCCGAGGTGCTGCGCGAGCCGTTCCCGTTCAGTCGTCAGGGCGAGCAGAAAGAGGGCGAGGTCGCGTTCCGCCAGACGCCGATCTACGACCTGCGCGGCGACAACGTCTTCTGCGGCTGGAACCGCAATCGCGTGATCAACGGCGCCAGGCTGCCGAACGCGCCCGAGATCAGCGCCACGCAGCACGAGGCGATGGACTCCCTCGACGAGATCCTGCGCCGTCCGAATCTGATGTACCTCATGCGTCTGGAAGCCGGCGACCTGCAGTTGCTGAGCAATCACACGGCGCTCCATTCACGCACCGAGTTCCGCGACGACGAGGCCGAGGACAAGAAGCGCACGCTCTACCGCCTCTGGCTGTCGATGCCCGACGCGCCGCCGCTGCCGCCTTCGCTGGCCGCCTTCTGGGGCGCGATCGAGCCCGGCATCGTGCGCGGCGGCATCGAGGGGCATCACTACGACGACGCCTGCCAGCGCTTTGACTCGGCGCAGGCCGAGGCGATGGGCATGCGCTTCGATCCGCAGGGGATGGGGCTCTGACATGGCCGGCGAGACCGACGGAGTCCTCGATTCCGAACAACAGACAGCCGTGCGCTGCGTGCTGATGCGTGGCGGCACCAGCAAAGCGTTGTTCTTCCATGAGCGCGATCTTCCGGCGCCCGGCAGCGCCCGCGACCGGTTGCTGAAGCGGGCGATGGGCACGCCCGACGTGATGCAGATCGACGGCCTCGGCGGCGCGCGCCTGGTGACGTCGAAGGTCGCGATCATCCGGCGTTCGGCTCGCGACGATGCCGACGTCGACTACACCTTCGGTCAGATCGACGTCGATCGCGACGGCATCGGCTATGACGGCAATTGCGGCAACATCTCGTCGGCGGTCGGGCCGTTCTCGATCGACGAAGGGCTGGTCGAGGCGGTCGCGCCGGTGACGACGGTCCGGATCTGGAACACCAACACCAAGAAACACCTGGTCGCGAAGGTGCAAGTCGCGAACGGCAAGGCGCGCGTGGCGGGCGACTGCCGCATTCCCGGCGTTCCGGGCAGCGGTGCCGAGATCCTCATGGACTACACCGGCACCGTCGGTGCCGCGACCGGCCGCCTGCTGCCGACCGGCGAGGTTATCGACCGCATCGCGCTGCAGGACGGGCGGGTGGTCGAGTCCACGGTCTGCGACGTGGCGAACCCGTGCGTCTTCGTCGCCGCCGCCGATCTGGGTCTGAGCGGCAGCGAACTGGCGCCGGCGATCTCGGAGAACGCGGTGCTCGTCGCCACCATCTCCGAGATCCAGGCCAAGGTCGGCGAGCGGCTGGGCTTCTGGGCCGACTGGACGAAGATCGACCGGCCCGGCCTGCCGCTGATGGTGATCGTGGCACCGCCGGCCGACTACATCGACGCCAACAGTCAGATCCAGCCGGCCAAGTCGATGAGCCTCCGCGCGCGCCTGGTCTTTCTGGGCAAGTGCCACGACAGCATGGCCGGGACCGGATCGATATGCACGGCGGCAGCGTCGCGCATCCCGGGGTCGGTGGTGCAACGGCATATTGACAGCGCCAACATCGCGAGCGAGTCGCTGCGGATCGGCCATCCGCTCGGCGTCATGTCGGTGCGGGTGGAGGCCGAGCCCGGCGCCAGTGCGGCCGAGACGCGCTACCGGGCGCTCGGGCTGGCCCGTACGGCGCGGCGCCTGATGGCGGGCGAGGTCTACGTTCCGATCGACTGAGCCTCTGCCCCGGACAGTCCTACGGCGCCAGCACGCAGAGCGCCACGATCTCGTCCAGCGAGTCTGCACTCTCCAGCGCCATCACCCGCTCGACGATCCGTTCGGCCTCCTCGGGCCGGATCGCGCGCGTCGCATTGGCCATGAATTTGGCCTTCAGCGCGGAGAAAGGCAGCGGCACGTCCGGAGTACCGAGGCTCGCCGCCTTCCGGCAGCGCAGCCGCTCGCTTCTTGGCGCTGACGGGATGGGTACCTAACCTCACATGCCCTGGACTTCCTCCTCCGAACGCGGCCCTGCGGCGGGGGGCACACGCCGACCGGGTAGCATCGCTGGCCAACGAAACGGCTCATTCGCCCTTGAGCCTCTTGACGAACGCCGCGCCGGTGAGCAATTCCAGTTGCGCCTCCAGGCGAATGACTCGCCCGGTCAAGTCCTCGATCTTCTGCTGCTGAGATTTCATCGCCTCCGCTTGGCGATTCACCTTGTCCTCGAGCTTCACCATCGACGTCAGCGCGCCCCAGACCCTGTCGGTGATCCCCATCTCACGCGACCTTGCGTTGCGCAGTCTTGGACGCCTTTGCTTCCATGGCGGCGATGCGCTGGTTGCTCGCAGCGATGAAGTCGAGCGCATCATCAATCGCCCGGCCCGCGCGATCGGCTGCGGCCTTGGCTGCATCTGCAAGCGTACCCAGATCTGCGTCGGACTCCGACGCTTCGTACGCGAAGGCGCCGCGTCTCATCAATTCGGAGACCGGCAGGTCCAGCCGCTTTGCCTTGGCCGCGATCGCTCGCTTATCCTGCGGTGTGGTCTGCACCACGATTCGCTCGACGGCAGTTGCCATGATCCTGCTCCTGGTTGATCTCATGTACATGGACATGGTATGGACATCAAGCTCCTGCGTCAAGCGCCGAGCCGGGATTTGCTGCCAGGCGCATACGGGCCGTCGAGTTTCGCCGTGCGGATCGGTCCCGACGGCGAGGCAGCCTCAACAGCGAAACATGTCATGCTAGCGATTGTCCACCTGCCTCCGGGTGTAGGTACGGGACAACCTTTGGCAGTGGTCGCCGTTGCGCCATTGCTGCGCCGCAGACGGCTCGATCGCCAAGCTCGGCCAGTCGCTCGATGCGGCGGCGGGCTTGCTGTTGCGCGTCGTGTTCAGGCCCGTGTCACCGGCCGCCATGTCGGCGGTTGTATGGCTTGCTAACGCCCGGTTGTGTTTAGGGTTGTGGGATACCTGCCCGGAGACTGGCGCAAGTGATGCACGACACGACCGTAGGGCAGGTGTCGCACAAGCCTCGAGGGAGGAAACCGCGGAGGCAAGCCCAGCGCGCGTGTTCAGGGCGTGGAAGCTATGGGGATTCGGGCGTGCGCGGGTTGGTCCTTGGCTGCGGGTGACCGATATGCGCATACCCAGCTTGTCCGGATTGATCCTTCGCAGTGCTACGCCGCGCATGCTGCAATGCGCGCCAGCGGCTGCATTGAACTGATGGCTGGTGGCGGCACGCGTTGACCCCGCTGACGAGCGCACCGCTCATCGGCACCGAGTCCAGTTGGGATGTAGAGCCGGTCATGGCGGTGGGGGTGCGCGGATCGGCGCACTCTGAGCAAAGGTCTGCACGATGACCATGACGTGGCCGCAGTGTCGGCAGATGAAGGTGGGACGTACGGAGTGAAGATCTGTAGCGACTTCGGTGCTGTTGTCCATCTCGGTTGGCACTGGCACCGCATGCAAGAGTTCGCGCGCTGCCGCCAGACTCGCCTTGCGCGAGCCATTGGCCAATAACCCGTAATGGCGAATCGATGGAAGCCACCGGGCAGCACATGCAGCAGGAACCGGCGCATGAACTCCTGGGGCGACAGCGTCATGGCCTTGTAGCGCGTCTTGCCCTTGGCGCGGTAGTCCTTCCACCGGAAGCTCACGCCGCGCTCGTCCAGCGCAAGCAGGCGGCTGTTGGAGATCGCCACCCGGTGGGTGTAGCGAGACAGGTAGGCCAGCACGGTTCTGTCGCAGTAGGCCGACCGGCGAGAATGTCCCCATGGTCCCGCTGCACATCCAGTTGGCGAATTCGACGCTGCGCCGCGTGATCAAGCGGCTGCACTTTCCGCTGGAAGTGATGCTGGTCTGCGTACGCTGGTACGCGGCCTACCCATTGAGTCTGCGCCACATCGAAGAGATGATGGCCGAGCGTGGTGTGCTGGTCGATCACGCCACAGTGCATCGCTGGGCGATGAAGATGTTGCCGGGGTTGGCGGCGGTGCTGCGCCGGCGCAAGCTGCCGGTCGGTGCATCCTGGCGCGTTGACGAGACCTACGTGCTGGTGGGCGGCCAGTGGAAGTACTTGTACCGTGGAGTCGACAAGCTCGGGCAGACCGTGGATTTCCTGTTGACTGCACACCGCGACGTGGCTGCAGCCCGGCGCTTCTTCGAGCGCGCGATCGACCTACATGATGTGCCCGCAAGCATCACGATCGACAAGAGCGGCGCGAACACTGCAGCCGTTCGCGGTCTGATTGCCGACAGCGGCGCGGCCATCCAACTGCGGCAGTCCAAGTACCTGAACAACGTTGTCGAGCAGGATCACCGGGCCATCAAGAGGCGAACGCGGCCGATGATGGGTTTCAAGTCGTTCCGGTCGGCCACGAAGATCATTGCAGGCATCGAATCTATGCACATGATCAAGAAGGGGCAACTGGCCCGCCCCGAAGGCCAGGTCGTGTCCGCTGCTGAGCAGTTCTATAGCCTCGCCTTCTGATACCAGTGCCGCGCGTCGGCCTTCGTTCGCCACGACGTCCTTATTGCGACAGAGCCCCCCCTCGACCATCGCCGAAAGCGCTTCTCTGCCAACCCATAGCGGTTTGTTGCGCACTGCGTTGCGTCCTGACAGAGTCATCTGCATCAGAAAGCGTGACGCAGCCCGAGGTCATACCCTCGAGACGACTTGGCCTGAAGCGTGCCACCCGAGACAAACGGCACGCTGCCAACGGCGAGGTCGTAGCCGTTCTTGTTGCTGAGTTGCGCGTAGGTGGCGTAGAGGGCCGTGCGCTTCGACAGGTTGTACACATAGCCCACCGCCCACTTGCTGGCCGTCGGCTCGCCGGTGAGTTGTTGGATGACCCGGTTCGGATCGATCTTCACCTGCGAGTAGGCGGCTCGGATAAGACCGGGGCCGATGGGAACTGTTGCGCCGAGCAGATAGCCGGTCGCGCGCGGCGACGCGTTGATAGTGCCGACCGGTACGATTCCGTCGTTGTCGGTCTTCAGCCTGGCTTTAGAAAACTCCCCGAATAACTTCAGGAGGCCAAAGTCATACGAGCCGCCGAGATTGAAGGTATCGAGCCTGGTCGTAAGACCTGCGAAGTAGGAGTCAGCAATCGTGCTCTCCCCGTACGCAGCGGCCACGTCCAACGCATTGTTGGCATAGCCGAAGCGACCGCCCCAATATCCGCCCGCGCGCGAATTGTTCAGGACCCTCGGCGTCGTGATGCCCGGGTCGTACTTGATTTGCTCATTGAACGCGTACATCACCTGGCCGTAGAACCCCCCCAGATTCGGGGGCAGGATATAGCCGACCGAATTGCTGGCACGAATGTAGGTGCTGTTGGCCTGAAAACCGCTGACTGAGGCCCCGCTGCTGCTGAATCCGTTGGCGGTGGCAATGATGTTGGTGCCAACGCCGTTGGCACTGAAGGGATCGAAGATGAGGTCGTTCCAGAAGGAAGGCGTGTAGTCGCGACCCAGGCGCACTTCGCCGAAGCCGCCCGACAGGCTCACCGTCGAGCGGCGGTTGAAGTAGCCTGGCACGACAGGTGCTGAATTCGCCACGTTGCCACCGATCGTCCCGTCGTCGGGAAAGATTGCCGATTCGAGCCAGAAGGTGGCGGCCAGCCCACCGCCGAGGTCCTCCGTTCCGCGAAAACCGAGACGGCTCTGGTTGTATCCGTTGCTCGCCAGCACCTGGCGACTTGTCTTGGCGGTAATGCCCAAGGGCGTTTCCGACACGTTCTGGTAGCCGCTGACCGATTCATCGAGCACGCCGAACAGGGTCACGGACGACTGTGCGCAAGCCGTCCCGAGCACTGTCAGAGCAGCCAAGCCAACTAATGATTTTTTCATTGCGGGGTTCCTCGTGTTTAAAAAATACGCACTACAGCGAACTGACGAGATGTCCACCGTCGACGGCGAGAACCGTACCTGTCATGTAGCGCGATGCATTGGAGGCGAGCAGGAGCAGCGGCCCGTCCAGTTCCTCGAGTTGCCCGAGACGCCTGGACGGCACGCGCTTGATCAATGCCTGGCCGGCATCGCCCTGCCAGAACTCATGGTTGAGTTCCGTGTCGAAGTAGCCCGGCGCCAGGGCGTTGACGCGGATGCCTTCGCGGGCGAGCTCCAGCGCCATCGACTTGGTGAGCTGGATCAGCGCCGCCTTCGACACGGCGTAGGCGGACACGTGGCCGGCCTGCCGTAGTCCGAGGATCGACGCGACGTTGATGATCGATCCGCGCGTCTCCAGTGCTTTCATGCGCCGTGCCGCGGCCTGCGCGACCATCGCCGCGCCGCGCAGGTTGGTATCGAGCACGCGGTCCCAATCCTCATCGGTTTGGTCGAGGAAGGAGCGCGTGAGGGTGACGCCTGCGTTGTTCACCAGCACGTCCAGCCGGGGCATTGCCTGGATGCACGCGCGAACCTGCTCGGGTTGACTGACATCGAGTTCGAGCGCCTTGGCCTGGGCGCCGCCTTGCTTCAGTTCGGCGACCAAGGCCTCGAGCGCGGCAACTCGCCGGGCCGCCAGCACCACGCTCGCTCCCGAACGCGCCAGCAGGCGCGCGAAGTGGGCACCGAGCCCGCTCGACGCGCCGGTGACCAGGACCGTGATGCCCGACAGATCCGCTTTCAGCATGCCGCGTGTTCCTTCACGCGGCGCTTGATGCCCTTGGCCAACGACCAGCGGTGCACTTCCGAGGGGCCGTCGTAGATGCGGAAGGCGCGGATTTCCCGAAACGCCTGCTCCACCACCGAGTCGCGGGTGACACCCAGCCCGCCGAGTACCTGCACGCATCGGTCCGCGATCCGGTACAGCGCCTCGGACACGGCGACCTTGGCCATGCTGGATTCCTGGGTCCCCTTGGCCCCGCTGTCGAGCACACCGGCACACCAGTCAATCGTCAGTTCGGACTGCTTCAGGTCGATCTCGTTGTCGGCGAGCATGAATCCGACGCCTTCGTGATCGATCAACGGCTTGCCGAAGGCATGGCGGCGACAGGCATAGTCCGTGGCGATGTCATGCGCGCGGCGCGCGGTGCCCCACCAGCGCATGCAGTGCGTCAGGCGCGCCGGCGCGAGCCGCACCTGGGCGTAGTCGAAGCCTCGACCTTCTTCGCCGAGGATCTGGTTTGCCAGCACGCGCACGCGGTCCAGGGCGATGACGGCATGCCCGCCGGGCATCGAGTTGTCGATCGTGTCGAGCACACGCTCGATCGCGATGCCGGGACTGGCCATATCGACCAGGAACATCGTCGCGCGCTCTTCGGTGCGGGCCATCACGATGCCGAAGCCGGCACCGACAGCGCCGGTGATCAACCACTTCCGGCCGCTGATCAGCCAGTCGTTGCCATCGCGCACGGCCTCTGTCTTGAGCATCGAGGGATCCGAACCGGCGCCTCCATCAGGCTCCGTCATCAGGAAGGCCGAGCGCACCTCGCCCGCCGCCAGCGGGCGCAGGAAGCGCTCCTTCTGGGAGGGCGTGGCGACTCGCTCCAGCAGATGCATGTTGCCTTCGTCGGGCGCCATGATGTTGAGCGCGACCGGACCGAGCGGCGAATAGCCCGCGGCGCGGAAGACCGCAGCGGTCTGCAGGTGTGTGAGCCCTTGGCCGCCGTATTCCGCAGGCAATTGCGGCGCCAGCAGGCCGGCATTGCGCGCATGGGCGCGCAATTCATGAACGAGGTCCTCGGAAGGACCATGCCCGTGGTTGCGCGGGTCTTTTTCGTAGGGAATCACGGTTTCGCGCACAAAGCGCAGGACGTGCTGCGCCAGCTCCGCGCCGCAGGCGGAAGGAAGGTGTGAAGTCATGGATGTGTTGTTTGAGAGTCAGCCGGCTTCGCGTGTCGCGATCTCGGCCTGTTGCCACGCCAGTAACGCCAGCGGCTCGACGTTCGTCGCCATTTCGACGGCGCGTGCAGACGATGCGGTCCCGCGCAGCAGGCGCCCCTTGATGCCATGCAGGATGGCCGCGAGGCGGAACATGTTGAACGCGATGTAGAAGGCGTAGCCGGGAATGCCATTCCGCCCGGTGCGCCTTGCGTAGGCCGCGATGTAGTCGGCTTCCGAAGGCAGGCCGAGCAATGCAAGGTCCTCGCCAAGCAGGCCGTTCATGATCGAGGGCGGCAGCCGGTACATCATCGCGTGATAACTGAAATCCGCGAGAGGGTGCCCCAGCGTCGAGAGTTCCCAATCCAGCACCGCCAGGACGCGCGGTTCGGTCGGGTGGAAGATCATGTTGTCGCAGCGGAAGTCGCCGTGGGAGATCGCGGTCTCGTCGCCCGCGGGAACATTCTGAGGCAGCCATTCGACCAATCGGTCCATGTTCGGATCGCGGCCTGCAAGTGCGTCGTCCCGATACTGGCCGGACCAGCGCGCGATCTGCCGCTCGAAATACCCGCCCGCGCGGCCGTAGTCGGCCAGGCCGATCGTTGCTGGATCAATGCCATGCAGGCAGGCGATCGTTTCGTTCATGGCATCGAAATAGGCCGCGCGCTCGGGAGCGGGCACTTCCGGCAGGCGCGGATTCCAGAACACGCGTCCTTCTACGTGATCCATCACGTAGAACTCGGTACCGATCACGCCGCGATCCAGGCACAAGGCGTGCACCCACGGCACGGGAAAATCCACTTCCCGTAGGGCGGCCAGCGCGCGGTACTCCCGATCGATCGCATGGGCGCCCTTGAGCAGGTCACCTGGCGGCTTGCGCCGGAGCACGTAGCTGCAGCGAGCCGTGTCGACACGATAGGTCGGGTTCGATTGCCCGCCCTTGAACTGGCTGACCTGCGGCGTTCCGACGTCGTCATCGACATTCGCAAGCAGCCATTGCGTCAGGCGCTGCTCGTCGAAGCGAAAGGCTTCTCGCACGGGCTCGGCGTCCGGCGCCAGCGCGCAATCGTCGCGCTTCATTGCGGCGCTTCGCCTTCCATGGTGATGCGGTTGAGCACCCGCTCGGCTTCGCCATAGTCGTGAATGGCGTAGTGCATGGTGCATCGGTTGTCCCACATCACGACATCGCCTTGTTGCCACATGTGGCGATAGACGTTGTCCGGGTTCGTCGAGTGCTCGTACAGGAAGTCCAGCAGCGGCCGGCTTTCCTCGTCGGTCATGCCCTCGATGAGTTGCGCCGTCTCGCGGTGACCCACGTAGAGCGCCTTGCGCCCGGTCTCCGGATGGGTGCGCACCAGCGGATGCACGGCGGTCGGCAGGCTGGCCGCGTCAGCGCCCATCATGCGGCCCAGGCGCAGTCCGACGAACTTCACGCGCAGTCCTGCGAGCATGCGCTTCATCGTGGGCGACAGCCGTTCGTAGGCCAGGGACTGATTGCACCACATGGTGTCACCACCGTTGGGAACGGTCACGGCCGACAAGATCGAGATCTTCGGCGGGACCGGCGTGTAGCACGAGTCGTAGTGCCATGCCTCGGTCGACGCGGTCGCCTTGGGGATCTTGGTGACCTGCACGATCTCGGGATGACCGTCCAGGTGCTTGAGCAGCGGGTTGGTGTTCAACGGCTTGCCCCAGCGCCGGCCGAATTCGACCTGGGCTGCCGGCGTCAATTGCTGGCCGCGATAGATCAGCACGCAATGCGCGAGGAAGGCTTCGTGCAATTCGGCGAATGTTGCCTCGTCGATGGGACCGTTCAGGTCGACGCCTTCGACGCTGGCGCCAATGGAGCCGGTCAGTGGTGTTACTTTGAGCTTGGTCATCTGGTCTCCTGGTCTGTGTCAATCAATGGTCAGAACGATCTTTCCGAAGTGTTGGGCTTGCATCATGTAGGCGTGAGCTGCATGGATGTCGTCCAGCGCAAAATTGCTGTCGATGGCCCAGCGGACGCGACCCTCCTTCAGGAAGGGCAGCATGTCGCGCGCGCAGGCCTGCACGCACTGGAGTCGCTCCTGCTCGGAGCGTGTGCGGAAGGTGACGCCGATCAGCTTCAGGCGCTTGAGCCATAGCTGTTCCAGGTCGAGCTGTGCTTCTCGTCCGCCCAGTCTGGCAACGTTCACGTAGCGTCCGCCGACCGCCATGCTCTTGACGTTGGCTTCGAACACCGGTGCGCCGACCAGGTCGATGATTACGTCGACGCCGCGCTTCTCGGTTGTGGACATGACCTTCTCGACCTGCGACTCACGCGACGAATCGATGCCCACGTCGACGCCGAACTCCGCGAGGCGCGCAAGTTTTTCCGCCGAGCGGGACATCGCCATGACGGGGCGGGCCTGCCACAGCGACGCGATCTGCAAGGCTGCCCAGGCCACGCCACCGGATGCGCCGTTGACAAGGATCGACTCGCCCGGCTGCAACTGCCCATTGGTGATTACCGCATCGTGCGCGGTAATGAATGCATTAGGAAACGACGCCGCCTCGGTCCAGGAGATCGTCGAAGGCACCGGCATGATGGCCAGCGGATCTGCAAGGACGTACTGCGCCTGGCACTCGCGACCATGTCCCATGACACGGTCGCCCTCGCGCCATGCAGTGACTTCGCTGCCCACTTCGGCGACTTCGCCAGCGAACTCCACGCCGACTGTCATCGCGTCGCCGCTGCGCTTGTCCTTGGCCTGTGTGATTTCGCCCCGGTTGAGCCCGGATGCGCGTACGCGCACGAGCACCTGTCGGGGACCGACCGTGGGCCTGGCGATCTCTTGCACTTCGATGCGCCCCCCATCGGGGTGTGGAATGACTCTGACTGCTTTCATGAATTTCTCCGAGTGCTGTGGGTTGCCGGCATCACGCGGCGCGCGTGCTGGCGCGAATCGATTCGAGCAGCGACAGGGCCCGCTGTGCAGCTTCTCTGCCGCCCGCCTGCGCGCCTCGCACATAGGCAGGGCGCATGTCTTCGATGGCACCGAGCGCAGCGACCGCCTGCGGGTCGGCCACGCTCAGCCGACGCAACTCGTTCACGACGAGCAGGTAGGTGTGCATGACGTCTTGCGCGGGCGGCGTCGCGCCGAGCCGGTGCAGATGGGCATTGAGCCAATGCGAGCCGGCGAGCATTGCCGCCTCGATGATGATTTCGTGATCTTCCGGACCGCACTTGCGCAAGGATTTCTCGATGCGCAGTGCTGCCTCTTCATGTTCGTGGGGCTTCATGCCTTACTCCGACGGACAGCGGTGGTTCATGATGGCCAGGCATTCGGCGAAGGCCTGCTCGCATGCGTCGACGATCTCCCGCGTTGGCTTGCAGCCTTCGCGCACACAGGGATCGCGGTGCGCTTCGATGCGCTCCATCGCATGCATCATTTGGGTGACGTCCTCGGGCACCGGCGCCTCGATGACCGGACGCCCGACGTGCAGGATGTCGCCCAGCGCACCGAACCGCGGCACCAGGCCGCCATCGGCCTGCGGCATCAGATAGACACCCGGCTGCATTGCGTAGGCCTCCACCGGCTGCGTCACTCCGCAGTGGTGGAGTGCGGCATTGACCGCATGGGTGCCCGACAGCATGGTCGCCCAGAACCACAGCTCGAAATCATCCAGCGGGTCGAGCCGATCGCGCAGCTGGTTGAGCTTCCTTATCTTGTCCAAGTGACCTGAGATCTTCATGAGAGTTTGCCTTCGACGATGCGGCAACTGTAGTTGGCGTGTGAGTTCGAGTCAACAAGTCCTATATAGGACAACTACCTAGGAGTTCTCTCAAGTTCCTTCTTGCACAGTGGAGATGCACTGCTTATAGTTGCCATGTCCTATACAGGAGTCAAATATGCCAAGAAGCATCACCCTTCATCCCGCCGACAACGTCGCAACCTTGATCGATCCCGCTCGCGAAGGCGACACGTGCTTCCTGCAGGGCGAGGGTTCAGGTCAGGTCGTCGCGCGGCAGGACGTCGCGTTCGGCCACAAGATCTGCATATCGCCGATCCCCTTGGGGGCCAACGTGCTCAAGTACGGGCAAGTCATCGGTCGTGCCACGCGGGCCATCGCTCCCGGAGAACACGCGCACGTCCACAACTTCGATTCCGCTCGCGCTCGCGGCGATCTGGAAGAACGCCAGGAAACCCAACCATGACCAAGACATTTCTCGGCTATCGGCGCAATCACGGCGCCGCAGGCGTGCGCAACTGGATCGCCGTGATCTCGGTGATGGACAACTGCAATCCGGCGACGCGCGCGATCTCGCAGGCTGTGGGCGGAACCCTTCCCGTCACCACGCTGTTCGTGCGCGGCCAGTTCGGGGCCGATCTCGAGTTCGCGCTCGATTCGCTGGCAGGACTGGGGCGCAATCCCAACATCGCGGGCGTTCTCCTGGTGGGACTCGAAGAGTCGTCGACCGAAGAAGTCGCCCGTCGCATCCGTCCCACCGGCAAGCCCGTGGAGGTCGTGCACCTGCAGCCGAATGGCACGATCGAGTGCGTCGCGCAGGGAACGCGCCGGGCTGCACGCCTGGTGCTGCAGGCCTCGCAGATGAGGCGCGAGCCGTGCCCGATGTCGGACCTCGTGATGGGTGTCGAGTGCGGCGGCTCCGACACCACGTCTGGCCTGAGCTGCAACCCGACCATTGGACGCGTGGCCGATCGGCTGGTCGAGGCCGGCGGTACGGTCATCATCTCGGAGACCTCCGAGTTCATTGGTGCCGAGCATCTGTTCGCGGCCCGCGCGGTGGACGCCACCGTCAAGAAGGCCTTCCTGGATGCCGTGAAGGGCATGGAAACCATGGCCGTCGAGCGCGGCGTCAACATGCGCGACTCGCAGCCCGCGCCCGACAACAAGAAGGGCGGCCTCACCACCGTCGAGGAGAAGGCGCTGGGTGCACTGGCCAAGGCCGGCAAGAGCGCGCTCGTGGGCGTGCTGAGCTACGGCCAGCCCCCAGCGCGCAAGGGGCTGCACTTCATGGACGCGCCCTCGGGTGCTGTCGAGAACCTGACGGGTTTCGCCGTCAGCGGCTGCCAGCTGATCTGCTTCGGCACGGGTGTCGGCAACCCGATCGGCAACATGGTGGCGCCCACGATCAAGATCTGCGGCAACGTCAACACCGTGAATTCGATGCGCGACAACATTGATTTCGACGTCAGCGCAATCTTCGAGTCCTCGGCCCGGATCGCGGACCTGGGCGACCAGCTCTACGACTACGTGGCGGAGGTCGGATCAGGCACCCGCATCACCAGCGAGATCCTGAACATCCGGGAAACGGCGGTCAGCCGGTTCGAACGCAGCCTTTGAACTCCACCATGACCAAGCTTGAACGCGTCTCCGACGCCATCATCGAAGCCATCGAATCGGGCGCACTGCGCGAGGGCGATCGCCTGCCGTCCGAGGAGGAGTTCGCCGCACAGCACAGCGTGAGCGTGGGCACCATGCAGAAGGCGCTGGCGCGACTGGCACACGCGGGCCTCATTCGGCGCGAGCATGGGCGCGGGACCTTCATCTCGGGAAACAAGGTGGCCCCGGCCGACGTGCGACACCTGCGATTCCTCGACGAGCAAGGCCATCCGCTCACGTCCTACGTCCACGCGAATGGCATCAAGCGCATGAAGCGCAAGGGACCCTGGTCGGATTTCCTCGAAGGCGAAACTTTCGTGCGCATCGATCGCACCATCAACGTCGGCGGCAAGTTCGACCTCAGCAGCGAATTCTGGTTGCGCGAGGAAGATTTCGAAAAGCTCGGGGTGGAGCGCCAGGATCTGGAAAGCAATCTGCGCGAACTGCTTCTGCAACGACTGGCCCTTCCGACGCTGCGGGTGGATCAATGGATCCGCTTTGCGCCGCCCACCGCCGCTGCGATCCGCTCGCTCGACCTGGACCCGGAGCAGCCGAGCTTCCTGATGGAACTGCGCGGCTACACGCTCAGCGACAAGCCCCTGTACTACCAGGTCGTCTGCGGCGGGCCCTTCTCCGAGCGACTGGTGATCGTTCGCTAGTTCCACATCCCGATTGCACTTCATGACGACCCGTTCCATCGAATCCCTGACGGATTGGACCGCCCAGATCCTGGAATCCTGCCAGGTCGCGCCGGACGACGCGCTGCTGGCAGCCCAATTGCTGGTGCGCAGCGAGTTGCGTGGATACGCGACCCACGGCATGACGCGCCTGCCATCCTATGTCGAGCGCCTGCTGGCCCAGGACTTCAATCCGCACGCGCGCTTGCAGCATCGCTCGTTCGCCGGCGGCGTCGTGCTCGACGCAGACGGTGCCATGGGCCAGATTGCGGGCGCGCACGCCGTGCGGCTCGGGTTGCAGGCGCTCGAGCACAGCGCCAGTGTTCTGGTGGCCGTCCAGTCCTGCGGTCATATGGGCGCGCTGGGAGTCTACGCGCTGCTGGCGGCCGAAGCCGGCGCGATGTGCCTGGTCGGGCAACGCACGCCGCCACTGCTCGCAATGGAAGGCTTCGCCGGCGCGGCGATCGGCCACAACCCGATCGCGTTCGGTTGCCCCGCACAGGGCGAGCCAGCCATTGTCTTCGACATCGCCTGCAGCGTCGCGGCGCGTGGGCATGTGCTGCTGGCCGATCGCGAAGGGCGCGACATTCCTGCGGGGTGGGCGCTCGATCCTCAAGGGCGCCCAACGACCGACCCCAAGGCGGCGCTGGCCGGCTCGCTGCTGCCCATGGGGGGGCACAAGGGCATCGGCATTGCGATGATGGTCGAGTGCCTGGCCGGCGCCCTGGCGGCCACCGCCGAATCCTTTGCGCCGGAATGGCAGCACGTGCCGGCTTCAGGTGCCATGGGCCGGCAAAGCGCCTTCGTCTGGATGGTCAAGCCGCAGGCCTTCGCACCGCAGCCGATGCTGGCCGACTACATGCACCAGTGGATCAACCATTACCGGGATTGCGGTGGCGAGCACGCGCGCCTGCCGGGGCAGCGCGGTGCCGAACAGGAGCAGCGTGCGCACCACAAAGGCATCGAACTGCCTGAGAGCCTGACGCGCGAACTGATCGCACTCGGCACGCGTCGGCAATTGGCTTTTCCCGCCTGAGCTTCCATCCATACAAGACATGACCAGCGAGATCTCCCCATGAACGCACCGGTATCCAAACTGCATCTCGAAGCGCTCGAGAAAGTGACCCTCGACGATCGCTACACCCTGAACACCGGCCGCGCCTTCATGAGCGGCGTGCAGGCCTTGGTGCGGCTGCCGATGCTGCAACGCAGGCGCGATGCAAGCGCCGGCCACAACACCGCCGCATTCATTTCCGGCTACCGCGGCTCCCCGCTGGGCACCTACGACCAGGCACTGTGGCAGGCCAAGAAGCATCTTGCCGACAACCACGTGGTCTTCAAGCCCGGCGTCAACGAGGAGCTCGGCGTCACCGCCGTATGGGGGTCGCAACAGCTGGAGTTCGATGCGGCGAGCAAGAACTACGACGGCGTGTTCGGCATCTGGTATGGCAAGGGGCCCGGCGTGGATCGCAGCGGCGACGCGCTCAAGCACGCCAACCTGGCCGGTACCGCGCCCCTGGGCGGTGTGATCGCACTGGCCGGCGACGACCACGTGTCCAAGAGCAGCACGCTGGCGCACCAGAGCGACCATACCTTCATGGCCTGCGGACTGCCGGTGTTCTTTCCGTCGAACGTGCAGGACATTCTCGATCTCGGCGTGCATGCCTTCGCCATGAGCCGTTTCAGCGGACTGTGGGCCGGCATGAAGACGGTGCAGGAGGTGGTGGAATCGGGCGCCTCGGTGCTGACCGATGCCGAGCGCGTGCGCACCGCGCTGCCAGAAGACTTCGCCATGCCCGAGGGCGGCATCCACATCCGATGGCCTGACGACCCACTGGGTGCCGAGGCGCGAATGATGGAATTCAAGTGGCCGGCTGCATTGGCCTACATCCGGGCGAACCGGCTCAATCACAACGTGGTGGCGGGCCAGAACGACCGTCTGGGCCTCATTTCCAGTGGCAAGGCCTACAGCGACACCCGCCAGGCGTTGCTCGACCTGGGCTTGGACGACACGACATGCCGCGCGCTCGGCATCCGGGTGCACAAGGTCAACGTGGTATGGCCATTGGAGCCGGCAAGCGTGCGCGAGTTTGCCCACGGGTTGCGCGAAGTCCTGGTGGTCGAGGAGAAGCGCCCGATCATCGAGCAGCAACTCAAGGATGAGCTGTACCACTATCCGCCGCAGCATCGCCCCGTCGTGTTCGGAAAATACGACCATGCGGAAGGCGCCGGTGGCGAATGGAGTCACAGCCGGCCCGCCGAAAGCTGGCTGCTGCGCGCCAAGGCCGACCTGTCGCCCGCACTGGTGGCAAAGGCCATCGCCCACCGTCTCAAGCTGCTGGGAGTGCCTGCCGACGTGGCTGCACGGATGGACGTGCGATTGGGGGAGATCGAGGCGAAGCAGCGGTCGACCGCGCAAGGCGACAGCCGTGGTACCGACCGCCTTCCATGGTTCTGCCCCGGTTGCCCGCACAACACCAGCACACGCGTGCCGGAAGGCTCCATCGCCATGGCCGGCATCGGCTGCCACGGTATGGTGACGTGGATGGATCGCTCGACCACCTCCTGGACCCAAATGGGTGGCGAGGGAGTGCCCTGGATGGGGCAGGCGCCATTCAGCAAGCGCAAGCACATGTTCGCCAACCTGGGCGACGGCACTTACAACCACTCGGGCCTGCTCGCCGTGCGCCAGTCGATCAATGCCGGCGTCAACCTGACCTACAAGATCCTCTTCAACAGCGCCGTCGCCATGACCGGCGGCCAACCGGTGGACGGCGGCCAGCTCGACGTGCCGGCCATGTCGCGCGAACTGGCGGCCGAAGGTGCGCGCCAGATCGTCGTGGTGACCGACGAGCCCGCCAAGTACGAGGGCGTCACCAACCTGGCCCCGGGCGTGACCATCCGGCACCGCGACGAGCTCGACACCGTGCAGCGCGAGCTGCGCGAAGCGGAGGGCGTCACCGTGATCATCTATGACCAGGCATGCGCGACCAAGAAGCGTCGCGAGCGAAAGCGCGGCACGATGGTCGACCCGGCCAAGCGCGTGGTCATCAACGAGCTCGTGTGCGAAGGCTGCGGCGACTGCTCGGTGCAGAGCAACTGTCTCGCGGTGCAGCCGGTGGAAACTGAATTCGGTCGCAAGCGCAAGGTCAACCAGGACACCTGCAACAAGGATTTCTCCTGCGTCAAGGGCTTTTGCCCGAGCTTCGTGACGGTGGAAGGCGGCCAGCTCAAGAAGCCGGTCGCCGCTGCCAAGGGCAAGGCTGCCGTTCCTGACGCCATCCCCATGCCCGAGCTGCCGGACGCCACCACGCCTCGACGCATCGTGGTGGCGGGCATCGGCGGCACGGGCATCGTGACCATCGGCGGCGTGCTCGGCATGGCCGCGCACCTGGAAGGCAAGGGCGTGATCACGCAGGATGCCACCGGCATGGCGCAGATGGGTGGTGCGACCTGGAGCCATATCCAGATTGCCGCCAGCCCGGACGCGCTGCATGCCAGCCGCGTCGACCTCGCCATGGCGGACCTGGTGATCGGCTGCGACATGGTGGTCGCCGCCAGCAAGACAACGCTGGCCACGATGTCGCGCGAACGGACCTTTGTGGTCCTGAACAGCCATCTCACGCCGACCGCGGCCTTCGTCAAGAACCCGGATTGGGATGCGCAGGCGGATCAGGCCGTTGCAAGGATCGCCCAGGCCGTCGGCGAGGGCGCGCTGGCCAGCCTGCATGCCGAACAGGTGGCGACCCAATTGCTGGGCGCGTCGATCTACGCCAACCTGCTGCTGCTCGGCTATGCCTGGCAAAAGGGCAGGGTCCCTCTGTCCCATGCGGCGCTGATGCGCGCCATCGAACTCAATGCCCTGCAGGTGGAGAATAACAAGGCCGCCTTCGAATGGGGACGCCTGTGCGCACATGACCTGTCCAGGGTGCCGCTGCGGACAGCCGATGCCCAGGTGATCCAGTTCACGCGCAAGCCATCGGTGAGCGACCTCATCGGCAAGCACGCGGAATTCCTCACTGGATACCAGAACCGCGCCTACGCCGAGCAGTATGAGACTTTCATCGCCGGTGTGCGCAAGAGCGAATCAATCGTCGGCAACGCGCGCTTCACCGAGGCGGTTGCCCGTTCGCTGTTCAAGCTGATGGCCTACAAGGATGAGTACGAGGTGGCGCGGCTGCATACCGGCGCGGCCTTTCGCAAGCAGATCGAATCCATGTTCGAGGGCAAGGTTCGCCTAGTGCATCACCTGGCTCCGCCCATGTTCGCGAAGAAGAATCGAGATGGCGAACCGGTCAAGGGCGAGTACGGTCCTTGGATGCGCAGTGCGTTCGGTCTCTTGGCCCGGCTCAAGGGCCTGCGCGGAACGGCCTTCGACCCCTTCGGCTACACGGACGAGCGCAGGCAGGAGCCGGCGCTCATCCTTGAATATCGAATCTGCATCGAGGAGCTGCTGGCCAAGCTGTCGGCGCACAACCTCGACCTGGCGCTGGAAATCGCCAGGATCCCGGAGGAGATCCGCGGCTACGGCCACGTCAAGGCGCGCAATGCCGTTGCTGCGAGGTCCAAGTGGGGCCGCTTGATGGCCCAGTGGCGCGATCAGGCGTCGCAGCCGCAGGACAAGAAGGCTAAAGCCGCGGCCTGAACCCATTCATCCCGTCGAAGCTTTCGATGGCCGGGACACCGGCCATGTGACTCCCATCCCCACAGACCCATAGCGCGGCAAACACCCGACCGCACAAGGAGACAGCCATGCTCATCGATTCCTCCACCCTGGCGGCACCGCCGCACGCACCGGTCCCGGCCAAGGACAGCGCCAAGCCAATGTCGAAGGCGTCGGCCATCACCGCCATCACCATCGGCGGCGCCCTGGAACTGTATGACTCAGGGGTGTACAACTTCTTTGCCATGCTGATCATCCCGCTGTATTTCCCGGTGGGAAATCCGCTCGGTCAGTTGTTGTTGGTCTTTGGAACCTTTGGTGCCGGCTACCTGATGCGCCCGCTGGGGGGCCTGGTGATCGGCGCCTACGCCGACCGGCGAGGGCGCAAGCCGGCAGTGCTGCTGTCCATGTGGCTGATGGCTTTTAGCGCCCTGATTCTTGTGCTGACGCCGACGTATGCGCAGATCGGCGTCATCGCGCCGGTCCTGATGATCGTCGCCCGTCTGGTCCAGGGCTTTGCGATCGGCGGAGAAATGGGCTCGGCCAGCGCCATGCTGCTGGAGTACGCAGATGAACGCTCGCGCGGCTTCTACACCAGCTGGCAGACGGCCAGCCAGGGCATCGCCGCGGTGTTCGCCGCGCTGGTAGCGCTCGTCCTCAGCCATTCGCTGCCTGCAACGGCACTGGAGTCCTGGGGCTGGCGCGTGGCCTTCCTGATCGGCATCCTGGTCATCCCGGTCGGCCAGGTGATCCGCAAACGCCTGGAAGAAACCCTTCCCCCTGCACCGCGCAAGAAGGCGGCCGCAGGCGGATGGCAACTGATGCGCCAGCACCGGCGTGAACTGACGGCGAGCGTGCTGCTGATGACCGGGCTGGCGGCTGCCGTGCACCTGATAGCCTACTACCTGCCTAACTACGCCACGTTCCAGCTGAACATCCCTCGCGACCAGGCAGTCTGGGCAGGCTTCGTGGCAGCGGCCATGATGGTCGTCTTTGGCCCCATCGCCGGTCGGATGACGGACCGGGTAGGGCGCCGCAAGATGGTTTGGTGGACGCGGGTGGCGCTGCTCGTGATGGCGTACCCGGCCTTCGTCCTGCTCAATGCCTTTCCATCGTTGCCATGCCTGCTGCTGGTGGTGGGATGCCTGGCCATTCCCATGGCCATGACCTCGCCCCCGACGCTGGTGCTGGTGAGCGAGGTATTGCCGCAGCGGCTGCGGGCCACCGGCATGGCCGTGACGTACTACGTGGCCGTTGCCGTATTCGGCGGCTTCGCGCAGTTGTTTTCGACGGCGCTGATCCATCTGGCCGACAGCCCCAATGCGCCGGCGTTCTATCTCATCGGATGCGGCCTGGTCTCGCTGCTCGGGCTGGCGGCCGTGCCCGAGACGCTCGGCCGGAAGTTGCAATAGACGAGCTGATCGCGGCCATCCGATTCAACAATTAAGGAGACAACCCATGTTCATTGCCCGTGCCCTCTGCCTGACCCTGCTGGGTCTGGCCCTTTGCACTTCACAGGTCCAAGCCCAGGATGCGGCCCCTTTCCCCACGCGGCCGCTGAAACTGGTGGTCCCCCTCACACCGGGGACGACCACCGACCAGGTCGCGCGGGAATTCGCTGACCGCATGGCCAGGAAGCTCGGACAGCCGGTGGTGGTGGACAACAAGCCCGGTGCGGGCGGGGTGATCGCGGCGCAGGCAGTGGCCAAGTCGGCGCCTGACGGCTACACCCTCCTGCTGATCAATTCCCAGCATGCGATCAATCCGGCCGCCTACGACGCGTTGCCCTACGACACCTTGCGCGACTTCACGGGCATTGCCCTGGTCGGGGATGCACCCGCGGTCATTGCAGTGCCGCCCGCGCTCGGCGTGCGCAATCTTGCCGAGTTCATCGCTCTGGCCAAGAAGCGCCCGGGCGAAATCAACTACGGCTCGTCGGGCATCGGCAGCCAGACCCATTTGGCCGGCGCCTATTTCGCGACCCAGGCCGGGGTGGTGATGACGCATGTCCCTTACCGGTCTTCATCGGAAGTGACCACCGACCTGATCACCAATCGGATCCAGTCGGTTTTCACGCCCGCCGCATTCGTGCTCGGGCAGATTCGCGAAGGCAAGCTGCAGGCTCTGGCCGTCACCGGACCCGAGCGATTGAGCCTGCTTCGCGAAGTACCCACCACCAGCGAAGCCGGCCTTCCGGCGTATCAGTTCGCAACCTGGTTCGGCTTCGTAGCGCCCAGCAAGGTACCGCCCCACATCATGAACCAGCTGGCGCGCACGATGAAGTCTGTCCTCGACGATCCGGCCCTCCGGCAGAAGTTTGCCGACCAAGGCATCACGCCGAGGTATCTCATGCTTCAGGAATTCGACGGCTACATCAAGTCGGAGATGGATCGACTGGGGCCGATCGTGAAGGCGTCTGGCATGCAGGAGAAGCTCACGCAGAAGCGTTGACGTGCGGCGGCATCTGCGGTCGGCCATGGACCGCGGGCCGGCCGGCACGTGTGCGATGCAGACACCAGGCCAATGGCATTTGTCCATGACGCCCTCTGAAAAGGAATGATGACATGTTGATAGGCGTGCCGGCCGAAATTGCGCCTGGCGAAACCCGAGTGGCGGTAACGCCCGAGACGGCGAAAAAACTCACCGCGCAAGGCCACACCGTCCGGGTGCAGGCGGGTGCCGGCGTGGCCGCCAGCGTGCCCGACGTGGCCTACCAGGCGGCGGGTGCCGAGATCACCGATGTCGATGGCGCCTATGGCGCCGACATCGTGCTGAAGGTGCGCACACCTTTCGACAACGAAGCCGCGCTCATGAAACCGGGCACGGTCGTCATCGGCATGCTCAACCCCTTCGACGCCACCGGCCTGCAGCGCCTGGCCACGGCCGGCCTGACCAGCTTCGCACTGGAGGCCGCGCCACGCACCACGCGTGCCCAGAGCATGGACGTGCTCTCGTCGCAGGCCAACATCGCCGGCTACAAGGCCGTGATGATGGCGGCCGACAAGTACCAGCGCTTCTTCCCGATGCTGATGACCGCGGCCGGCACGGTGAAGGCCGCGCGGGTGGTGATCCTCGGCGTCGGCGTGGCGGGCCTGCAGGCCATCGCCACGGCCAAGCGCCTGGGCGCGGTGATCGAGGCCAGCGACGTTCGCCCCAGCGTGAAGGAGCAGATCGAATCGCTCGGCGCCAAGTTCATCGAGGTCTCCTACGACACCGGTGAAGAGAAGGAAGCCGCGGTCGGCGTCGGCGGCTATGCCAAGCCGATGCCGCCGAGCTGGCTGGCACGCCAGCAGGTCGAGGTGGCCAAGCGCGTGGCGCTGGCCGACATCGTGATCAGCACCGCGTTGATCCCCGGGCGCGCCGCGCCCACGCTCATCACCGAGGACATGGTCAAGTCGATGAAGCCCGGCTCGGTCATCGTCGACATCGCCGCCGGCCGGGGTGCCGACGGCATCGGCGGCAACTGCCCGCTGTCGGAGGCCGACAAGACGGTGATCAAGCATGGCGTGACGCTGGTCGGCGAAACCAATCTCGCCGCCCTGGTGGCGGCCGACGCCTCGGCCCTCTATGCGCGCAACGTGCTCGACTTCCTGAAGCTGATCATCACCAAGGAAGGCGCGCTCAAGATCGATCTCGAGGACGACATCGTCGCGGCCTGCCGCATGACGCAAGACGGCCAGGTCACCCGCACCTAACGAACGAAGCAACGATCGAGGAGAAGAGCATGGATCCCGTTTCCCACACAGTCATCAACCTCATCATCTTCGTGCTGGCCATCTACGTGGGCTACCACGTCGTGTGGACCGTCACGCCCGCGCTGCACACGCCGCTGATGGCGGTGACCAACGCGATCTCGGCGATCGTCATCGTCGGCGCGATGCTGGCGGCGGCCATGACCGGCAGCGTGTTCGGCAAGACCATGGGCGTGCTGGCCGTGGCGCTGGCCGCGGTGAACGTGTTCGGCGGCTTCCTGGTCACCCGGCGAATGCTGGAGATGTTCAAGAAGAAAGAGAAGAAGGCACCGGCGGGAGAGAAGTCATGAGCATGAACGTCGTCACGCTGCTGTACCTCATCGCCAGCATCTGCTTCATCCAGGCCTTGAAGGGCCTGAGCCATCCGACCACGTCGATCCGCGGCAACATGTTCGGCATGGTCGGCATGGCCATCGCCATCCTGACCACCGCCGCGCTGATCGTGCAGCTGTCCAGCGGCAACCTGATCGGCATGGGCTGGGTACTGCTGGGCCTGGTGGTCGGCGGCGGCTACGGCGCCTATCGCGCCAAGACGGTCGAGATGACGGCCATGCCCGAGCTGGTCGCGTTCTTCCACAGCATGATCGGCATGGCGGCGGTGTTCATCGCCATCGCCGCGGTGGTCGAGCCCTGGGCCTTCGGCATCACGCCGCTGCCGGTGGCGGCGGCCGGCACGGTCAACACGCCGGAGGGCGCGATGATCGTCGACGGTTTCCTGCGCTTTGCGATCCCGGCGGGCAACCGCTTCGAGCTGTTTCTGGGTGCGGCCATCGGCGCGATCACCTTCAGCGGCTCGGTCATCGCCTTCGGCAAGCTGTCGGGCAAGTACAAGTTCCGCCTGTTCCAGGGTGCGCCGGTGCAGTTCAAGGGCCAGCACATGGTCAACCTGGTGCTGGGCCTGATCACCATCGGCCTGGGCCTGCTGTTCGTCGTCACCGAGAGCTGGCCGGCCTTCTTCCTGATGGTGCTGCTGTCCTTCGTGATGGGCGTGCTGATCATCATCCCGATCGGCGGGGCGGACATGCCGGTGGTGGTGTCGATGCTCAACAGCTATTCGGGCTGGGCGGCGGCGGGCATCGGCTTCTCGCTGAACAACGCGATGCTGATCGTGGCCGGTTCGCTGGTGGGCTCCTCGGGCGCGATCCTCTCCTACATCATGTGCAAGGCAATGAACCGCTCGTTCTTCAGCGTGATCCTGGGCGGCTTCGGCGGCGAGGCGGTGTCCGCCGCCGGCGCTGCCAAGGAGCAGCGCCCGGTCAAGAGCGGCAGCGCCGACGACGCGGCCTTCGTGCTCTCCAACGCCGAGACCGTGATCATCGTGCCGGGCTACGGCCTGGCGGTGGCGCGCGCGCAGCATGCGGTGAAGGAACTGGCGCAGAAGCTCATCGAGCATGGCGTGACGGTGAAGTACGCGATCCACCCGGTGGCGGGCCGCATGCCGGGCCACATGAACGTGCTGCTGGCCGAGGCCGAGGTGCCCTACGACCAGGTCTTCGAGATGGAAGACATCAACGGCGAATTCGGCCAGGCCGACGTGGCGATCATCCTGGGCGCCAACGACGTGGTGAACCCCGCCGCGCTGCAGAAGGGCACGCCGATCTACGGCATGCCGATCCTGGAGGCCTACAAGGCCAAGACGGTGATCGTCAACAAGCGCTCCATGGCCGCGGGCTACGCCGGGCTGGACAACGAGCTGTTCTACATGGACAAGACCATGATGGTCTTCGGCGATGCCAAGAAGGTGGTCGAGGACATGGGCAAGGCGATCGAGTAACAACGGGAATCCCATGAGAAATCCAATCCGCCGCGCCTGCGTGGCGCTGGGCATGGCCTGCCTTGCCGTCGTCGGCACTTCGGCGTGCGCGCAAGCCACGTACCCCGATCGCGCCATCAAGTTGATCGTGCCTTGGCCTGCCGGTGGCAGCGTGGACATCGCCGCGCGAGTTGTCGCCGAACAACTTGCGCTCAACCTCGGGCAGCCCGTTGTCGTGGACAACCGACCCGGCGCAGCCGGGAATATCGGGGCGGCGGCAGCGGCCAAAGCCAATCCGGACGGGTACACGCTAGTGATGGCAACGACACCCATGATCATCAATCGCAGTCTCTACAACAACCTGCCGTTTGATCTGTCGCGAGACTTCACGCCGATCACTCAGCTGGTCAATTTGAACTACGTCCTGGCCGTGCATCCTTCCGTGGCCATTTCAGTGCAGGAACTGATAGCCAAGGCCAGGGCAAATCCGGGACAGATCAGCTATGCCTCATCGGGAGCCGGAACACAGCTGCATCTCATCGGCGAAGGCTTCAGGCGACAGGCCGGTATCGACATTGTCCACGCGCCATACAAGGGCGCCCCACCGGCGCTGGCGGACATGGTTGGCGGCCATGTCCAGATGATGTTCCCTGGTTTGCCCGTGGTGGAGCCGCTGCTTAAGTCCGGTCGGCTCAAAGCGCTGGCTGTGGTCAGCACCCGTAGACTGGCGCTGCTGCCGAATGTTCCAACCTTGGCTGAGGCGGGCGTACCGAACATCGATTTCACGGAATGGTATGGCGTCGTGGCTCCCGCAGGCACGCCCGACAAGATCGTGACCAGGCTCAACGGCGAGATCGCGAAAGTCCTTCGAATGCCCGAGGTTCGTCAACGCCTGGTGGGTCGGGGCTTTGATCCAGCCAGTGGCCCAGCGCAGGAATTCGCGGATCTGATTCAGAAAGAGCAGAAGAAGTGGTCGGCTGTCGTCGCGCAACTAGGCATCCGTCTAGATGAATAGGCGGCCCGACAGATCTTCCGCCTGCAGATGAACGGATACGGCAGTACATACTGCGACCCGCCGCGACTCCGGTCGACGTCATTCCGAGCATGCACCGTGGCAACTGAAGCACAAGCACCAATTGCCAGCGCAAAGACCGCCGTCTGCATGCCTCGCGACCCCCACCTTCGACCACAACGATCACTTGGAGAAAATATGACGCGCTACCGCCTTCGCACTCTCGTCGAGCAAGTGCTGCATCCCGTACACACGACACTGAACTGGCACCACCAGATCCTCACGCACCCTAGCCATCCGCTTCGCCGTAGTCGGCTCACTCGCTACCCCGCCGCGAGCGTCGAATCGGTGTTGCGTCTGATCCGGCAGTACCCGAAGCAAGCCTTCAGTTTTGAGCCCCTCGCCATCGACGGCAAGCCGACGCCCATTGTCGAGGAGGTCGTGGTTGAGAAGCCGTTTTGCCAGTTGCGGCGCTTTCATCATGCCGGCACCGCCAAGGCGCCGAAAGTTCTCTTTGTCGCCGCAATGTCCGGCCACCATGCCACTCTCTCGAAGGACACGCTGCGCGAATTCCTGCCGGACTGCGATGTCTACATCACGGACTGGATCGATGCCCGGCTGGTGCCTCAGTCGGAAGGGCGCTTCGGCTTTGACGAGTATGTGCAGTACCTGGTCGAGTTTCTCGATGCGCTGGGGCCGAACGTGCATCTCGTCGGCCTGTGCCAGGCTGCAGTACCTGCGCTGTGTGCCGCCGCCTTGATGGCCGAGGACAGGCATCCGCATCGGCCGCGCACGCTGTCACTGCTCGCCGGTCCCATCGACATCCGTGTCAACCGAAACACCGTCACCAAGCTTGCGGACCGTGTTCCCCTGTCCGTGATGCGCCTCAACGTGCACAAGGTGCCATCCCGCTATCCAGGCGCCGGGCGTCTTGTCTACCCCGGCTACCTGCAGTTGGGGGCGTTCGTGTCGCTGAATCTGCGCACGCATATCGGCAAGCATGTGCAATTCTTCAAGGACGTGGCGCAGGGCAACCAGGCCGCCGCTCAAAAGCATCGTCTCTTCTACGACGAGTACAACGCCATGATGGACGCCACGGCCGAGTTCTATCTCGAGACGCTGCAGCGCGTGTTCATGGACCAGCAACTCGCCAAGGGCACGCTGCGGGTGCATGGGCGACGCGTCGATTGCGGCGCCCTGAAGGATGTTGCGCTGCTCACGCTCGAGGGCGCCCAGGACGACCTGGTGGCCATTGGCGTCACCGAGGCGGCGCAGGGCCTGTGCGGGAACCTGCCGGCTCGCTTGCGCGAGCATCATGTGCAGGAAGGCGTCGGGCACTACGGTGTCTTCAACGGCTCGATCTACAAATCCGAGATCGCTCCGCGCATGAAGGCTTTCATGGGCCGTCACGCCGCGGCAAGCGCGAAGGACAAGAAGGCAAAAATGGCGGCTGCAGTTCCAGCCCCATGATCCCACGAGCTGCGCCGGCTGCAGGGCTTGGCAGCGTCTGTGAGGTCCTGCGCCCGCATGCCCTTCAGGTTGCCAGCCGGTGCACCGTGCCCTGCGGAGCCGCGCTGAGGCGCCCAGGGCACGTCGGCAGCTCTTGAGGAGGGCCGGGCCCTTGCATGTCGCAAACGCAATGCCAAACGTCATGGATTGACGTGCCTGGCGAGAGTGTGCAGGTGGTGGCTCCTCCTCTGAAGACTTCAGGGAACTGGCCGGCCTCATGTCCAGCAACGCCAAGCATCCGTGAACGCATTGAATTCGAACAGGACTTGGCAAGATACGCCAACCTCGCGAAGAATCAGCAAAGCTTGAATTTGCATGAGTCCAACGCGGAACTCGGCAGGGCTGATCGCAATTGCACTCTAATCACCGTCGTCAACTTCTTCATCAAGAGGTTGCACGGTATCGCCACGTGGATAACGCTTGAGTGCCGTTCTGAACGCCTCGACGACCCCATCAGGATGGTCCATCGTCACGTGAAGGTTCTTCAAAAGGCCGTCGCCAAGGCCGTAGACCCAGCCGTGGATTGCCAACTTGTCACCGCGAGACCAAGCATCTTGGACCACGGTGCACAACGCGACGTTGCCCACCTGCTCGATCACGTTCATTTCACAAAGAATGTTTTCTTGTTGCTCAGGCGGAAGATGATCAAGCCGTTTTCGGTGACGAAGACGGACATCTTGAATATGCCGCAACCAGTTGTCCGCAAGGCCGATACGTCTTCCGTGAGTTGCAGCGCGTACGCCGGCACATCCGTGGTGACCAACCACCATGATGTGTTCAACTTTAAGGTGTTCCACTGCAAACTGGATCGTCGAAAGTGCATTCAGATCAGAGGGCACAACCAAATTCGCGACGTTTCTGTGCACAAATATTTCGCCCGGGTCGAGGCCGGTTATTTGGTTTGCGGGCACGCGGCTATCCGCGCATCCAATCCACATGTATTTAGGGCTCTGCTGACTTGCCAATCGGGAAAAGAATCCCGGCATCCGAGCCTCTGTAGCAGTGGCCCAGTCTCGATTATTGGCAAACAGATGGTCAAGTTCGTCACTCATTCCAAAGCTCCGTAGGTGCTTATAGAAGCCAACGGTTAAAGGCGTTGTCGCTCGGGAGGGGCGGTGCCTCCCGCGCAGCCCCCGGCGTCCATCGCTGGAACTTTGGCTCAGGCAAGTGTGCGCGACCGATGCGCGAGAAGATCATCTCAGATTCTAGGAGTGACGTTGGAGAAAGCGGGCTCGGAGGATGGAAGATGACCGGCAGTCAAGACCGAGTTGGCGGGCAAGTCGAGAGTGACGATGAGCGCCGCACGATCTGCGGACCCTTGACCGGAATCGACGAGCAAAAGGGCGTGCCAGTGCAAGGTGCGGAGGCCACCCAGCTGAATACCGGCATCTGAGACGGACGACGTCCCGGGCCGACTCTTAGCCGGACTTCACCCGCCACCGGGACCACAGCGCGCCGCCTTGACCGAGCGCAAGGGCCATGCGCGCCATTGGGTCGGCCGGCACCTGGCGCAGCGACCTGAGCAGCGGCTGCAGGTCAGGCTTTTCCAGTCGCCAGAATTCCTTGCGCTCGTAGGGCAACGGCGGGTAGATGGCTTTGGGGCGGCGCTGCGGTCTGGTAAGCGGCATGGTAGGCGACATGAGCCGAAGCCTAGCGCGAAGGCCTGCGACGGGTGGTGAGTTTTCTCAATGTCGTGGCGGCCTCCGTGCGGCACAAAAAGAGCGGACACGAGAGGAACCCTTGCGCGTAGTCATAGCCTTACTGTTTGCGGCGGCCGTGGTCATCGTGCTGGTCGCCACGAAGTGTTCGTTCTGCTCGACACCAGCCTGTGAGGCCGCACTACGCAGGGCGAGGCTGTGACAAGGATCCTGTTCGTCATCGGGCTCGTGCCGGCGGTGCTGGAAGTGCGGCTCGTGTGGTGGGCCTGGCAGACGTAGCTCGTGGGCGCGGCAGGAAGCCAAGCGCTGCCGCAACAGCCAGCAGTCCCGCTCATGCGCAACCCACGCGAGTTCCTCGGTCTGCTCCCAGCCCTGCACCCTTGAACTCGGCGCCCGCGGCCGCACACAGCTTCGGATCGAATAGCCCATCTCGCGCAGGCCACACATCAGCTCGCCGCGTTACCGCGCCTACCGCGCGCATCGGCAGAGCCCGGTCACGCCACCTGCGTGTCAATCCAGACCCGGAGCATGTTGAACAGGGGCGTGATCCGTTCATTTCGACCGCAGCGGCGCATGCTCCGCGTTCGCCCCGGTACGCTCAGTACTTCCCTGCACTAAACAAGAAGAAGGGTGAAACCCTGTTCTCGAGCGCAAGACGACTTGCGTAAGATTTGCAACCGCCCCCAACCAAAGTACCCATGCTTGATGTCGACTTGCCAGCGCCCGCTGCGGCAGTTCGTAACCTTCTTGCCAGTCACGGGATCGTTCCGGCCCTGGCACTCCTCAACGAAAGGACGCCCTACCGATTCACGGCAATCTACAAATTTAACGGCGAGGTGATGCACGCCGCATACGCTTTCGACCGCGACTGCGAATACCGTACGTGGCTGAAGGTGGTGCCTCTGTCCAAGAGCTTCTGCCAGCACGCGATTGCACATGGCGAGTTCGTGACCAGTCACGCCTCGAAGGATCAGCGCCTTACGAATCGACCCTATGCGGGCATGGTTGAGTCCTACTATGGCCGACTGCTGACGCGAGAGTGCGGCAAGCCTTATGGCACATTTATCCATTTCGACTTGGAGCCGCGCAGCATTCCCCCAAAGGAAATTCGTGTGCTGCGCGAGGTGATCCCGCAGTTCATTGACTACCTGAAATGAACGGGCTCCACGGGGTCCTGCTGTGTCGGAAATATCTCTGTTATTAAAAGACCCGGGCAAATTCCGGCGAGCCAACGAATGTCACCACGGAGCACGCGCCGGCGCTGAGTATTGGTGCAAACGCCACCGTGACCACGCCGGCGATTCAGGCCGATGCGGACAACACCAAGGCTCGCGGAATCTCTTATTTCTCCGACATCGACCTGCGCGGCGCACCCGTTGCAAAACCTGCGCAATAGCCCTGTCTCGATTCTTACTCAGCAGTCAGAAATATAGGCGACAGAAGGCGTTTCGAAGAATGATCGAACAAGCCGGCGGTTCTTCTGCATGTCGCGCAGCTGCTGGTCCACTCGAATTTCGAGTTTCTCGCCAGCTCTCAAGGGGTTGCGAGCCACGCCGGTGCGCTTGACGTGACTCCACACCAGCTCGTCCGGATTCAGGTCCGGTGCGTAGCCCGGCAGGATGTGCATGCTCAGCTGGCCCTGGGTGGACTCGATGTACTGGCGCACGTTCGCTTTCTTATGGGCCGGCAACCCGTCGACCACCAAGTGCACGGGTTTGCTGCGACCCTTCATCATCTTCTTGAGCAATTCGATGAACAGCTCAGCATTCAGCGCCCCTTGATAGGTCGCGAACCAGAAGCCACCTCTGGCATTGATGGCCGAGGCCGCCGAGACCGACTGGCGTTGGCCGGGACGCTCAATGACCGGGGTCTTGCCCTTGGGCGCCCAGGTCTTGCCGTACACGGTGTCGGCACGAAAACCCGACTCGTCCCAGAAGTAGACTTCGCCCCCGCTTTGCCTCGCAGCCGCAGCGATACCGGGGTAGGTTTCGCGCTGCCAGCGCTCGATGGCTTGAGGATCTCGCTGGTAGGCGCGTTGCAGTGGCTTTTGCGGGGTCAGTCCGAGCTTGGCCAGCAACGCACCGACTGCCGTCACTCCCATCTTCGCGCCGAACTTTTGTTCGATCAGCGTCACGACAATGGCGCGTGTCCACAGCCCGAAGTCCAGTCCGTACTGTCGCGGGTCGCGTCCATTGATCCAACGAAACACTTGGCGCTCCTGTGCGGGACTCAGCGTTCGCGGTCGGCCGGTGCCGCGTGTGCCGCGCAATGCCTTGAGGCCTTTTCCTCGACCCGACGAGGCTCTCAGCCATTTGTAGATCGTGGTTCGGCTGAAGCCGTAGGCGGCGATCACCGAAGAGGGCTTCTCGCCATCGCGAACTCGCTCGACTGCCATCAGGCGAATCTCTTCAAGCGTTTTGTGATCCAGCTTGCGGCCATCTCGCTTCATACGCCATTGGAACACCAATTCGATTGCTGCGGCGCCTATTTGTGGCCTAAATTATCGACTACTGAGTAAGGATCGCGTTCACTTCCTTCATGCGCTCGACTACTGTCGCCGGCGTGGCCGCTGGCGCCATGAAGCCGAACCAGCCGTAACCCACGACGTTCGGAAAACCTTGCTCACGGAAGGTTGGCACCATCGGGTAGACCGGGCTTCGCTCTTCGGACCCGACCGCCAGAACACGCAGCTTGCCAGCCTGCACATGCGGCAGTGCTGTCGGCATGGCGGTGAGCGTCGCATCCACGCGTCCCGCGAGCGGCTCGGTGTAGGCCGTGGCGTCGCCGCGGAAATGCACGTTCAGCCCCTTCACGCCGGCCTCCTTGAAGAACAGTTCGGCCGTCAGATGCGGACCGGAACCACTTCCTGGTGTCGCGAAGGTCAGGCCCTCTGGCTTGGACTTGCCGTAGGCGACCAGGTCGGCCACCGACTTGAACGGTGAACTGGCATTGACGATCAGGAAGACCGGCGCGTTTACTGCGAGCGTGACCGCCTTGAAATCGCGCACCGGGTCGTAAGAAAGCTTGCCGTACACCGGCTCGGCAGTCGCGAAAGGCGCGGCTGCGTAGAGCCAGGTGTAGCCGTCCGGCGCGGCTCGTGCGACATATTCGTTGGCCAGCCACGTGCCGGCACTGAGCTGGCTTGTTCTCGACGATGAATTGCTGCTGCAGGCATTTGCTCAGTTCTTCGCACAGGATGCGCGCCGAGATGTCATTCGAGCCACCGGCACCATAGGGCGACAGGACGCGCACTAGCCTGTGCGGCCAAACATCCTGCGCCTCGGCGAGCGACGGAAAGGCCGCGATGGCCGCGAAGGCGCCTCCGATTGCGGCGAACTGCGAGATGAAATGACGACGGTGAAGCGACATGGCGCTGTGTCCTGGATGGTTTTGCCTAGTCGAGTCGAACGACAGGCGGGTATACGAATTGCGTCGACAGATGCGGCGTGCGAGGCTGGTACAGCCGCAGCGTGAGATAGAACTGGTCATCCGACGGCGTCGGCAGCCAGTTGCAGCCTTCGCCGGGGTCGTCAGCCTGCAGCCGGATGCGGAGGCTCCCGTCTGTCTCGGTACGCAGGCCCTCTGTGCGGTCACCGATGGAGTAGCGATCGATAGGGTTGTCGATGAGCAGGCAGTCGCGGCGGCGGTACACGGTGAGCGACCAGAACGCATCGACCTGCGGCGCTGAGCCGCACGGAAAACAGAGTTCGTAGTGCGCCTTGCCGTCGAGCGGCGCACTTGCCGCGTCGACCTCGCAGACCGGGTACATCGCCTCCTCCATGCCGAGCGCGCCGATGAGGTTGCGTGCCACGCGGGCGCGTGTTGGGTAGTCGATGCCGTAGTCGGTACGTACGGAGACCGGCAGCGTCCAGCCGTTGCCGATGTCGCTGGCACTCACATCCTGTCGAAGCGCCGCGCAAGTCTCAGCCAGTGCGATGGCAAGCGCGGCCTCGGCGTCAGGCTCCGGCTCGCCATGGCGCAGGCCGAAACGATCGAGCAGTTCTAGCATCGCGCCCTGTCCGGCGGGCGCAGGATTGCGCTTCAGCACGTCGCGCACGGTGAGACGGTAGAGCATGACTTCGGGCACATCCCTTGGCCGGCGGTCCATGCCGGTGTCGAAGCGTTGCCATGCGGCGCTCGACGCATCGCCAGCTTTGCGGATCGCGTATTGGTCTTGCAGGCCATGCGCCAAGGCAATGTCTGCAGCATCCGCGGAAGCCAGCATGCGACCGATGATCCACACATCGCTGCCAGGCGCGGCGACGGGCACCGTTGCTTCGGGCACATCGCCCTTCCAATCCGGGCCATGCACGAACAGGCGCTGTGCTCGGTTGCCCGTCGTGCGCCGGCCAGCGTAGGCGAACGGGTTGGTCCACATGTCGAGGAAGCCCAGCGTCCAATAGCGCTCACCCATGTCCGGCACGTTGATGAGCAGCGGGCCATTGCTCAGGTCGAGCCAGGCGTTGTCATAGAGCGTGTCGTTGTTCGGCGAGACGACCTCCCGATTGCGCGGCGTGAGCAACTGGCGCGTGTGCCGAAAACCGTTGACCCAGCGGACGCTGGCATTGGGGTTGGCGTCGGCCAGTTCGCCGCTGTCGAGCTTGCGCGGGCACGTGGCCGCGCGCATGCGCGCCATCTCGAACAGCGGCAGGGTGTAGAGCACCGCATCTCGTGCGGCTTGATCCAGCGTACTGCTCATGCGACCCGCTCCACATCGGGAAAGCGGTACTGACCATCGAACAGCCTTTGCTGAGGATGGTAGAGGCGCAGAACGAGATAGAACGGGGCGTCCGGTGCGGGCAGCCAGTTCTGCTCGGGTCCCGGTGGACATTGGTGAGAGATGAACAACGTCAGGCAGCCGTCCGCGTTGCGAACCAGCGGGCTGCGGTTGCCGAGCGCGTGACGGCCAAGTGAGGTCGACGCGAGGTAGCGATCGCCGTCGTAGAGCGTGATCGACCAAAAGGCATCTGCCGGCAATTGGCCGCCATCCTCGAAGTGCAGCCGATAGCAATGCCCCCCGTGCAGCGCTACGCCGTCGTGGTCGTAGTCGACGCTGGCGTAGATGGCCTCGTCAGCGGCCAGCGCGCCGAGGCCCTTGAAGGCCGTGGCGGCGCGCAGCATGAGGTCGTCGCCATAGCGGCCGAGTCGCGTCGAATAGCGCCACGCCGCCTTCGAAGGACTGCGTGTATGCGCCTCGATCAGACGCATCGCCGCGGCATGGCCCTGCCGCAGGCCTTGGGCCACGCCGGGGCGCAGGTTCGCCAGCTTGCCATCGTCCGCGCACTGCAAGTGCAGGCTCGTCAGCAGCGCGAACACGCCGCGCTGAGAGGACGGCGGGGGAAAGTCCTGTACTGCGCGCAGCAGGTTGGCGAAGAAGTCGAGCGCCGGGTCGCCGCCTTCGCGCCATTGCGCGATGCTGCGGGGCGACGCCAGGGCAGGCGCCCGTGCGAACGTGGTGTCCAGGCTGAAGCCGGCCTGGAATGCGCGGGCCGCCGGCAGATCGGCTTCGTCGTCGACGAGGACGCGACCGAGCAACCACACCAGCGCACTGGGGCAGGCGATGGCGATGCAGCCCGCCGGCGGTGCACTGTCATCGCCTGGCGGCATGAGCGCGAAGCGGCTGCCTTCACGCGGACTGTTGCGCGTGCCGATGTTGTGAAAGTTGTTGGTGTAGACATCGAGCAACTCGAGCACGAAGTAGCGCCCAGTCTGCGCCGGCACCTCGATCACGACCGGCCCGCGCCGCAGGTCGATCCAGGCGTTGGTATAGAGCAGGTCGTTGGCGGGCGTGACGATGTCGCGATCGCGGTCGGTCCAGCGCTGCGCGCTGTGGCCCAGCTCGTTGAACGGTGCGCGGCCATAGCCGGTGGCGCCCGGCATGCCGCCGTCGTTGCCGGCCGTCTGCACGCGGCAGGTGCGCACGGCTTCTAGCAAGGGATACCCGGCGATGACAGCCGTGATCGCGGCGTGTGCCGACAGCGCCTCGACCGGCGTCGCATGTTCGAGTTCGAGAAAGGCTTCGGTAATGGTCATGACGGTCATGGGTATCTCTTCAGTCGGCCTTGATGTTTCCGGCCTGCACCAGCCGGCTCCAGGTTGCGATGTCATCGCGCACCTGCTGCGCAAATTGCTCACGCGGGATTGGCACAGGCTCCATGCCCAGCGCGCGCACTTTCTCGGCCGCCTCGGGTTGCTTGAGCATCGCATCCACGGCCTGCGCCAGCCTGTCGACGACGGGCGCCGGTGTGCGCGCCGGCGCGAAGATGCCGTACCACGAGGCCGTGTCGAACGCCACGCCCTGCTCCAGCAGGGTCGGCACGCCGGGGTAGCTGCTCGAGCGCCGCGGGCCGGTCACGGCCAGTGCCTTGATGCGCCCGGCCTTGACGAAGGGTGCGGCACTGGTGACATCGACCATGGCCACCTGGATCTGGCCTCCGATGAGGTCATTGAGTTCCGGCGCCACGCCCTTGTACGGCACGTGGCCCATGTGGACGCCGGTGGACTGGTTGATGGCTTCGAGGGCGAGATGGCCTCCGGATCCGTTGCCCCACGAACCCACCATGACGTTGCTGCCCGGCTTGCGCGCGATCTCGATCAGTTCCTTGACGGAATTCGCCGGGAAGTCGGGGTGCGCGACCAGCAGATTGCCACCCAGTGCGACGCGACCGATCGCGACGAAATCGGTTGCCGGCCTGTAGGAAAGGTCCTTGTAGATCGCCGGCGCGATCGCATGCGTGGCGCTGATGCCGAGCAGGATCGTGTATCCGTCGGGGTCGGCGCGTGCGACCTTGGCGCTGCCCAGCGTTCCTGTGGCGCCGGGCACGTTGTCGACGACCACCGTCGCCTTCAAGGTGGTGGCGAGCGACTGGGCGACCCAGCGGCCCATGACATCGGTGCCGCCACCCGGGGGAAATGGGACGACCAGGTGGATCGGCTTGTCCGGCCAGGGGGCCTCGGCCAGCGCTACGGGGGCGGCGCCAAGGGCTAGGACACCGATGGCGGCGGCCAGCAGCGTGCGACGACGGGGTGAATCAAGAGAGATCATGATGCTTTCCAGGGTGACGGCCGTGGATCAGGCCGCCGCGATCTCGACGACGGCATCGGCGGCAGCCACGCGGTCGCTCGTCACCATCAACGGGTTGATCTCCATCGTGCGCAGGCGCGGACCCAGGGCCGCGGCCAGCGCTGCGAAGCGGACCACCGTGTCGATCAGGCCCGCAGGGTCAATGGCCGGCTGGCCGCGCCAGGCTTGCAGGCGTTTCAGCACGCCGAGGCGTTCGAGCCGGTCGCGTACGCGCCCGGGGGTGGTGGGCGCGGTGAGCACGAGCGTGTGCGCATCGAGTTCGACGGCCACGCCTCCCAGGCCCAGCACGACGAGCGGCCCGAAGCTCTCGTCCCAGCGCGCCCCGAGCATCACTTCGACACGCGGGCTGAGCTTGCGCGCCACCAGCATGCCTTCGCGTCGCGCCTGCGGCGCCAGTTGCGTGACCGACGCCACGATCCCTGCGAAGGCCTCACGCAGTTCCCTTTCGTCGCGCAAGCCCACACGCACGCCGCCGACGTCGCTCTTGTGCAGCAGGTCGCGCGAAACGATTTTCAGCACGGCCTGGCCGCCGAGATCGCGCCAGGCGGCCACGGCTTCGTCCGCGTCCTGCACGTGACGGTGCGGCGCAGCTTCGACGCCGTTCGCGGCGAGGAAGGCGAGGCCGTCGATCTCGTTGCACATGGCGGCCGACATGCCAGTCGGCATCGAAACCCTCCCGCGTGCGGGTGCCTCATCGGCACTCGCATCGGCCTGCCACTTCGCCATCACCGCCAGGCTCTCGATCGCATGCGTTGGCTCCTCGTAGACGAGGCAGCCCAGCGCTTCGAGTTCACGCTTGAGTTCGGGCATCACGATGCCGGAAAAGGCCAGGCTGACGCCGGGTGCCGCCTCGCGCACCCATTTCACGGTTTGCGCGATCTTCCGCGCGTAGCCCGGCGCCGCACCCGCCGCCGCAAGGAACATCACTATGGCGTCGTATGCGCCGCTGCGTGCCGCTTCGACCGCCGCGTAGTCGACGAGGCTGTAGTCGGCGGTGATCTGCCCGGTCAGATCGACCGGGTTGCTGGTCGAGCAGAAAGCGATGCGGCGGCGCAGTTCGAGCGCGATCGGCTCGGGCAGCGGCGGCATGTCAAGGCCTGCATCGCTGGCCGCGTCCGCCATCAACGTGCCGACGCCACCCGACACGGTCAGGATGCCGAGGCGGGGGCCCCGGGGTGCCACGCCGAGCGCAAATGCCTGGCCGAAGCGGAACATCTGCTCGACGGTGTCGGCGCGGATGGTGCGCGTGTCATCGAACACGGCCTGATACACCGCGTCCTCGCCAGAAAGGCTCGCTGTGTGCGACATGGCTGCGCGCGCCCCGGCCTCGGTACGGCCCACCTTGGTCACGATCACCGGTTTGCCTGCCGCGCGCGCCTTCGCCAGCGCGCGGTGCAAGGCGCGCCCGTCGCGCGCGCCTTCCACATAGGCCAGGATCACGCGCGTGTCCTCATCGTCGACGAGGCCGTCGATGACGTCGGCGACCGAGGTGGTCGCCTCGTTGCCCGTCGTCACCCAGTGGCTCAATCCGAGCCCGCCCGCCCGTGCGAGCGAGTAGGCATAGGCCCCGAACGCGCCGCTCTGGCTCACGATCGCCACACCGCCGGCCTTCGGCTGCCCGGCCAGTGGGGCGGGCGAGAAGGTGGCATAGAGCCCACGGCGCGGGTTCATGGCGCCGAGGCAGTTCGGTCCCAGCAACGTGAGTTGGCCGCGGCGCGCGATCTCCGCCAGGCGGGCTTGCGCCTGCGCGCCTTCCGCTCCCACTTCGGCAAAGCCCGAACTCAGAACGATGGCGGCCCGCACGCCAGCCTGAACCGCCTGTTCGAGCGCGGCCGCCACCGCATCGGCCGGCACTGCGACGACGGCCAGGTCGATCTGAGCCGGTACGGCCGCCAGCGATTCGTACGCCGTCAGCCCCTGGACCTCCTTGGCCGCGGGATTGATCGGGTACACAGCGCCGGCATAGCCAAGTTCCTTGAGCAGTCGCACCGGCATGCCGCCGACCTTCTGCGGATTTTGTGAGGCACCGACCACTGCGACGGATGCGGGATGCAGCAATGCAGCAAGAGACATGGAGACGGGTCCTTGGAGTAGGACACGATCATGCCACCAACCTATTATGATAGGTTCTAGGGCTTACACCTATGCTGTTATGATAGCTTTGCGGGCCTTGGACCGAACTCTCCTCTTCGAGCCACATTTGCCAAATGGCAAAAACGCACCGACCGCCAGGTCGTCACCCCTTCGCCGTGCTAGCGCTTGATGACCGCCTTGTAGCTGAATGAGTCGCCGCGGAAGTACATGTCGGCATGCAGCAGGGGGCGGTCCGTCACATCGTGGGGCGTGAAGCGGATGCGCAAGACGGGCGCCGCGGCATCGATGCCCAGGTGCCGCGCGCGCAGCTTGCCCGCGGGCACGGCGCTCGTCTCGATGTGTGTGCTCTTCATCCGGAAGCCGAGGCGGCCTTCGAGCAAGGTCATGAAGTCGTTGGTATCGATGTCCTCGCGAATCAGCGCCTTCACGAGTTCCGCCTCTCCCCAGGCAATGCCGTACAACAACGGCTTGCCATCGACGCTCCGCACCATCGTGATTGCGGTAACTGGCTCGCCGGGCGCCAGCCTCAGCGCTTCCGCAACTGCCGCGGGCGCCTCGACTTCACGCACCGATAGTGTCTTGCCGAGGGCTTCACGTCCATGGGCCCGCATATGGTCGAAGAACCCGGTCAGCGGCCCGAGTTTGGGCGCGTCGGAGGGCCGGGTGACAAAGCTACCTTTGCCGTTCACCTTCTGGATCAGTCCTTTCGCATGAAGTGCTGCGAGTGCCTGGCGCACCGTGATCCGGCTGACACCGAACTCGATTTCCAGCTCCGCCTCCGATGGCAACTTGCTCCCCGCGACCAACTCGTTGACCACAATGCGTTGACGCAGTTGTGCTTCGATCTGGGCGAATAGCGGGAGGTTGGCGACGGCGGAGTTATCGGAGGAAGTTGACATGTAGGGCCCACGGTACGGAATGACCGGCGCGTCAATCACTTAAAGCAGACGCGTACGGCAAGTTTCCGATCATAAAAGGAGAGGCGGGATGCGCGGGCGCCGGCGCGGCGCTTCTTCAGTCAAGCTTGACGCCCGTGTCCTGCACCATCTTCAGAACAATCGGCAGGTTCGCCTTGTAGGCCGCGGTGGCCTGCGCCGGCGAATTGCCCACGGGCTCGGCGCCGAGTTCCCCAATGCGACGGGCCACATCGGGTTGCTTGATCACGGCCTGCACTTCACGCCCGAGGCGTTCGACGACGGCATCGGGTGTCTTTGCCGGCGCCAGCAGTGAGGTCGGCCCGGCCAAGGCATAGACCGGATCCGGATAGCCTTGCTCTGCAAAGGTGGGCACTTGCGGAATGGCATCTGCGCGGCGCGTGCCCACCACGGCCAGCGCACGCAACTTGCCGCTCGCAACGTAGGGTCGCAGTGTCGTAACCGAGCCGACCGTCATGGTGATGGCACCGCTGATCAGGTCGAACGCCATCGGGCCCTCGCCCTTGTAAGGCACGTGCAGCGTCTGCACGCCATATGTCTTGTCCATGTACACCTGCACCTGGTGCGGCAAGGTGCCGGGACCCCAGGAGCCCATCGCGTACTTTCCGGGCGACGCCTTCATGGCCTCAATCAGGCTTGCGACATCCTTCGCCGGGACCGAAGGATTGACAGCCAGGACGGTGCGCGCGAGCGCCACGTCCGACACCATTCGCAGATCGGTACGCGGGTCATAGGGCAGCTTGTCGTAAAGCGCCAGGTTGGCCGTGATCGGGCCAGGAATCGTCAACAGCAACGTGTAGCCGTCGGGGGCGCTTTTCGCGACGTAGTCCGTGCCGATGATGCCCCCCGCGCCGGTGCGATTTTCGACCATCACCGGCTGGCCCAACCGCTTGGCCAATGCCTCGGCCACGACGCGCGCGAAGATGTCAGTCGAACCACCGGCCTGGTACGGAACGATGAACCGTATCGGCTTGGCGGGGAATTCGTCCGCTGCACGCGCCGACGCGCCCAGCGACAGGAAGAGGGCTGCCGCGACAACGGCGTGCAGCGCAAGGGACGGCTTGGAACTTTTCATGGCCGGGATGATGCCACACCTATTATGACAGCAAGGACTGGGTTTTTACCAATTCCTCCCTTTGCTGTCATAACAGCCTAGGTGGTTTCCCGATTACCTATCATAATAGCAATTGGCATCATGGCTTCGAATTTCCATGCATCCGGACGCACGGACTGCACTGCCCAGCGGCCCAGCACCCAAGAGAGAACGCGATGAACTCCACCAACAACATCCTCATGATGAAGCAAGGCCTCGCGCGGCACGCCAGCGGCGTGCATACCCTGGGCGGCCAAGGCAACTCCTTGATCGTCGAACTGGGCGAAAGCCTCTTGCTGGTGGACGCAGGGCCGGGCGGGGACATCACGCGGCGGATGATCAGCGAGGTCCGCGAGAGCTTCGGCCAGCGCGTGAGCCACATCGTCTACAGCCATGGCCACATGGGCTACAACAACGGCGTGCAGCAGTGGCTGGACGACGCGGCCGGGAAAGGAGAGCGACCGCCGCGCGTCGTCGGTCACGAGCGCGTGGCCCACCGCTATGGTCGCTACCGCGAGACCGGCGGATTACAGGCCTGGACCAACGAGCACCAGTTCCGCTCGCCGTATCCGTCCGTGCCACCCGCGCACTGGTTCCGCCTGCCGGACGAGACTTACCGGACGCGGCTGCGCATCGAGGGACGCGATCGCAGCGTCGAGTTGATCCACGCGCCCTCCGAGACCGACGACGGCACCGCCGTGTGGATTCCGGATGTGCGCACCTTGTACGGCTCCAATGCGTTCATCAAGGCCTGTCCCAATTCGGGCTCGCCGTTCCGAATCCAGCGCGACGTGGTGCGCTGGGCTGCAACACTGGACATGTTCCTGGCGCTCGACCCGCTCGTGCTCATCCCCGAGTTCGGCAAGCCGCTGACCGATGCGGCGGAGATCCGGGAATCCCTGGAAGTCTCTTCACGCGCATTGAAGTACCTGCGCCAGGAAGTCGTGCGGCGCATGAACGCTGGCATGGGCGAGGTCGAGATCCTGCACGACGTGCCATTGCCACCGGACCTGTTCGCGCACCGATTCATGAACCCCACCTATGGCTGCGCTGAATACATCATGCGCGACATCTGGCGCAGCGAGAACGGCTGGTGGAACCGCAATCCCACCGACTTGCACCCCGCGGCACCGGACGCCGCGGCCGCAGCGGTCCGGGCGGCGTTGCCCGACGCGCCCCGGGTGCTCGAGCACGCGCGCCTGCTCGCCACAAAGGGCGACACTCAGCTAGCGCTGCATGTGGTGGATCTGCTGGCAGCCGCCAACCCTGCCGACCCGCTGGTGGCGCAGGCGCGCGAGCTCAAGGCTGAGCTCTGTCGCGTCCGGGCGACGCAGCTGACCTCGGTGGTCTCGCGCAACCTCTACCTGAGTGCCGCCGATGACCTGATGGGCGAACCGGTGTGCGATGCAGCCAGCCGCCAGCAACCGCAATGGGCCTGACCATGAAAACGGCCGCCCCTCCGACATCAGGCATTGGCGTCTTGATGAACGCCGAACTTTTTCGTGACCTGGTACCGGGTGTGCACACGCTGGGAGGACAGGGAAACACGCTCGCGATCGAGACGCATGAGGGCGTGGTCATCGTCGACGCCGGTCCCGGCGGACAAGTGTCGCAGCAGATGATCGCGCGCCTGCGCACTCTGACGCAGACGCGGGTGCACGCCATTGTCTACAGCCACGGCCACGCCGGATACAACGCCGGTGTGCAGGTGTGGATCGCGCACGCGCTCGCGCGCGGCGAAGCGCCGCCGCTGCGCATCGCGCACCGCAACGTGGCGCGCCGCTACCAGCGCTACGTGGAGACGGCGGGGCTGCAAGCCTGGCTCAACAGCCGGCAGTTCCGACGGCCCTTCAAAGCCGCCAGCGCGCAGGACTTCCCGATGCCACAGGTCCTGTTCGAAGACAGTCTGCGCCTCGCACTCGGAGACCGCGTGGTCGAACTGGTCGCAGCCCCATCGGAGACGGACGACACCGTGGCCGTCTGGCTGCCGCAAGAGCGCTTCCTGTACGGAAGCGCCGCCATGATCCGCAGCATTCCGAACATCGGCACGCCGCTGCGCACGTTGCGCGACCCGATGCGCTGGGTCGAAACACTGGAGCGACTCCATGCACTGGGTCCTACGATGGTCTTGCCGGAGTTCGGCAGCCCCATCACCAACGGCGCGGACATCGAGGCCGCGTTCTGGGTGCCCATCCGCGCGCTGCGCTGGCTGCGCGCCGAGGTGGTCCGGCGCATGAACGCGGGTCAGTCAGAGCGCGAGATCCTCGCCGGAATGCACTATCCGCCTGCGCTGTTCGGTCACCGCTTCATGCGGGCAATTTATGGCAGCCCCGGCTACATCGTGCGCGACATCTGGCGCAGCGAGAGCGGCTGGTGGGACCGCAATCCGACCCAGCTTCATCCGGCGCGCCCGGCCGACGCCGCGGCAGCGATCGTCGCCGCACTCGGCGATACCGGCGCCGTGCTCGCGCACGCGCAGCGCCTCGGTGACGAGGGGCGGACGCAGTTGGCCCTGCACGTGGTCGATTTGGTGGCGACTGCAAGCGACGACCCGGTGGCTCAGGCGGCGCGCGAGCTCAAAGCGAAACTGTGCGAGGCGCGTGCACTGCAATGCAGTTCCGTGGTGTCTCGCCAGATCCTGCGCAGTTGCGCGGAGGATCTGCGCGGCCTGCCGGTGGGAAGCACGCGGGATGATGATTCACCCATCAACTTCTCATGGGATGGCAACAATAACCCCGCGCCCCCGTCTGGGATCGGCGTATCACGACTTGGACCAGTAATTTCGGCCTGACAGAATCAACGCCCGTTCAAAAAGGTCCAACATGATTCAACGCCGCGTCCTCGGTCTTCTTCTTGCTGGCATCGCCGAATGGGCCACGGTGCCGATCGCGTCGGCTGCGCCCGCGCTGACGCCCGCGGAGGCGCGCACCATCGCCAAAGACGCCTACGTCTACGGGTTTCCGATGGAAGACAGCTATCGCACGATGTATGCCTTCTCCATCGCCAAGGGCAACCCCGAGTACAAGGGCCCGTTCAATTCGGTGCTGAACATCGCCCGCGTCTTCACCCCCGACGACAAGGCCTTCGTCACGCCGAACTCCGACACGCCCTACACCTTCCTCGGCCTGGACCTGCGCGCCGAGCCCATCGTGCTGACCTTGCCCGCCATCGAGAAGAACCGGTACTACGTGTTCCAGATGATGGACCTGTACACCTACAACTTCGACTACCTCGGCACGCGCACGACGGGCAATGGCGGCGGCAGGTTCCTGATCGCGGGTCCGCGCTGGAAGGGGCAGGCGCCCAAGGGCATCACCAAGGTGATCCGTGCAGAGACGGAGATGATCAACGTCATCGGGCGCACGCAACTGTTCAACCCGGGGGATCTCGACAAGGTCAAGCAGATCCAGGCAGGCTACAAGGTCGAGCCGTTGTCAGCCTTTTCCGGCAAGCCCGCACCCAAGGCGCCAGCCGAGCCGCATTGGATCAAGCCGCTCAGTCCGACGGAGCAGCGCACGTCGCTCGAGTTCTTCAACGTGCTCAATTTCGTGCTTCAGTTCGCTCCGACCCATCCCAGCGAGAAAGCATTGCGCGCGCGGTTCGCCCATATCGGTGTCGCGCCGGGCAAGCACGTCGACGTGAACGCCCTGCCCGCCGACATCAAGGCCGCGATGCAGGAAGGCATGGCCGATGGACAGAAGGCCATCGACGCGCGGCGCGCGGAACTCGGCGGCAAGATCGACACGCTCTTCGGCACCCGTGCCTACATGAAGAACAACTACCTGAATCGTGCCGTCGGCGCGCAGGTCGGCATCGGTGCCAATTCGCGCGAAGAGGCGCTCTACCCGATCTACGAAAAGGACGCCGCAGGCCAGCCTCTCGACGGCAGCAAGGGCCGCTACGTGCTGCGCTTTGCGAAGGGCCAGTTCCCCCCGGTCAACGCGTTCTGGTCGCTCACGATGTACGGCTTGCCGGACCAACTCCTCGTGAAGAACGACCAGAACCGCTACCTCGTCAACTCGCCGATGCTGCCGGACCTGAAGACGGACGCGGATGGCGGCCTCACCATCTACATCCAGAACGAGTCGCCGGGCAAGGACAAGGAAGCCAACTGGCTGCCTGCGCCACAGGGCCCATTCATGCTGACCATGCGCTACTACCTGCCAAAGCCGGAGTTGCTCAGCGGACAGTGGAAATCGCCCGTCGTGCAAATCGCGCCGTGACGCTTCGGCGGCGCGCCGGCTTCGGCTTGCCCTGACCGAATCAATACATCGGAAGAATTCGATCCATGTCATTCAGGATCGACCCATCTCCACTTCAAAAGGATCAGGATGACTCGAATCCACATCAAGGCAGCAGGCGCGATGGCACTGGGCCTCTCGCTCATCGCCGCGCAACTGGCGTTCGCACAGCCTTCACCCGATCAAGTGCGCGCGATCACCAAGGACGCGTACATCTATTCGTTCGCGATGCTCGAGAACTACAACACCATGTACAAGCAGGTCGCATCGCCCAACGACCCGGCTTATGTGGGTGGCTTTGGCCAGTACCGCCACTACGCGCAGGCCTTCACGCCGGACAACCATGACGTCGTGACGCCAAACAACGATACGCCCTACTCATGGGCTTGGGTCGACCTGCGCACCGAGCCTTGGGTGGTGAGCGTGCCGGCCGTGGCCGACAAGCGCTACTACGTGCAGCAGTGGATCGACCTGTTCACCTACAACTTCGCCTACGTCGGCTCGCGCGCCACCGGCAACGCCGCTGGCAACTTCATGCTCGTCGGGCCGAAGTGGAAGGGCAAGCCGCCCGCAGGCATCAAGAAGGTGTTCCGCTCCGAGACGGACATCGTTCTCACGCTCACGCGGACCGCGCTGAACGGACCTGAAGACGTCGAGGCAGTGAAGACCGTGCAGAATGGCATGAAGCTCCAGCCGCTCAGCAGCTTCGAGCACAAGACCGCGCCGCCCGTTGCGCCCGCCATCGACTTCCCGCCGTTCGACAGGGCAAAGGCGCGCTCGCACGATTTCATCGGCTATCTCAACTTCCTGCTTCAATTCACGCAGCCGCCGCATCCGAGCGAAATGGCCTTGATGAAGCGCTTCGCAACCATCGGCATCGCCCCCGGCAAGCCCTTCGACGCCGCGGCCCTGCCGCCCGACACGCTTGCCGCGATCGACCTCGGCGTGAAGGATGCGCAGGAGGCCCTGGCAGCGAAGGCCAAGGTCACCTTGTCCTCCAACGGCCTATTCGGCTCGCGCGCGGAGTTGAAGAGCGACTACCTCACGCGTGCCATCGCGGCAGAGAAGGGCTTGTATGGCAACTCATTGGTGGAGGCCTGGTACGGCGGTTACGTCGGCGACGGTACGAAGCTGCAGACCATTCACTTCGCCAAGGGCCAACTTCCGCCGGCGAGGTTCTTCTGGTCGATCACGCTGTACTCGCTGCCCGACCGCTTCCTGTTTGCCAACGATCTCAAGCGCTATTCGATCGGCGACCGCACCAAGGGCCTGAAGTACGACGCTGACGGAGGCCTCACGCTTTACGTGGGACACGCATCGCCAGGCCCTGAAATGGAATCCAACTGGTTGCCCGCACCCGATGCGAAGTACAGCGCAGTTGCCCGCATCTATGGGCCGAGCAAGGCTGCGATGAATGGCGCCTGGAATCTGCCGCCGCTGACGCCCGTCGCGACCAAGTGAGCCCGGACAATTCTCAAGGAAACCCATGAAGAACATCCTTGCCGCAGCCGCAGTCTTCGCCGCCGCAGGCCTGCCCCTCGGCGCAGCGGCGCAAGCCAGCGGCGCCGACATGAACGCTGCCAACAACCCGCTCACGCCCACCATCGGCGCCAACCTGCAAGACCAATACGTGGGCCGCTCCTACGGTCTGGGCGACGCGGACAGCAATGCCTTCTTGTTTCGTGGCACTTTGCCGCACAAGCTCTTCGGAATGCCGCAGATTCTGCGCGCGACGATGCCGGTGGTGACCACTGCCGACACGCCCTTGCCCGGCGGTCGCTACACCGGCGCGGGTGACCTGAACCTGTTCGACGTGTTCCTGTTCAAGGCCGGCGGCGTCGAGTTGGGCATCGGCCCGCAACTCACTTTGCCCACTGCGAGCCGTGACCAGACCGGCGCAGGCAAGTGGCAAGGCGGCCTTGCCGCGGTGGCCATGGCCCCGCAGAAATGGGGCCTGGTGGGGGGCTTGGTGACATGGCAGAAGTCGTTTGCCGGCGACGACCGGCCGGGCGTCGACACGGCCCAGTTGCAGCCCTTTTTCATCTACAACCTGGAGCAGGGTTGGTACGTGCGCAGCTCTGCCACGTGGAACTTCAACCTGAAGAACGGCGACTATTCCATTCCGGTGGGTGCGGGCGCCGGCAAGATCTGGAAGATGGGCGGCACAACTTACAACCTGTTCGTCGAGCCGCAATGGACAGTTGCGCACCAAGGCGACGGGCAGCCCAAGTTCCAGGTGTTCATGGGCTTGAACCTGCAGTTCCCGCTTTAAGAACTAGCGCGTGCCAGTCGAACTTCCTCACTGCGGTGCCCCGCGCGGCGCCCACCGCCCTTGCATCGGAATCGCCATGAAACGCTCCATTCACGCATTGCTTGCAACGACTCTTTGCGCGGTAACGGTCGCCGGCGCCCAGACACTGCCCCCCGACGCCCATCATTGGCTCGGCAGCGAGACCGTGAAGAGCCGGCTTGGCAACTTCGAGTTCAAGGGCGGCTATCCCACGGCCAAGGCAAGTGACCAATTGAATGACCTGCTGGTGATGAACCGCGCGGTCGAGGTCTACCTGCAAAACGTGTCTGCCGTCTCGATGTACAAGTTCCGTCGGGGCTTGGAGGACTTCGGCGTGAAGACATCCAGCCAGATCGCCATCTGGTCCGAACTGCTGGACGCCAACACCCTTCTTCTGACGGCCAACTCGGACACGGTCTACACCATCACCTTTCTCGACTTGAAGAGGGATGGCCCGACCGTCGTCGAACTGCCTCCCAAGATGCTGGGACTGTTTGACGACATGTGGATGCGCTACATCATCGACGGCGGTGTGGCCGGGCCGGACAAGGGCGAGGGGGGCAAGTACCTTTTGCTGCCGCCCGACTACAAGGGCGAGGTGCCCGCCAGTGGCTACCACGTCAGCAAGTCGCCTACTTACGGCATCTGGATGCTTATGCGGGCGGTGGATCCAGACCCCAAGGCCGCATCGGAGCGCTCCCGGCAGATCAAGGTCTACCCCCTTGCGCAACAGGCCAGCCCCGGGCCCACGACTTTCCTCGACGCGTCGGGCAAGTACCTCGACACCATCCATTCCGATGACTTCAGCTTCTACGAAGAACTGAACGAGCTGGTGCAGCAGGAACCGGCCGACGCGATTGGGTCGCTCCAACGTTTCTACCTGGCGTCGATCGGCATCGTGAAGGGACAACCATTTGCAC
>NZ_JAATOM010000019.1 GCF_019207085.1 Variovorax sp. dw_308
TCTACGGGTCCATGGGGCGCTACGACCAAGCCGTGATGCTGTACACCCGTGCGCTAAAGATTTCGGAGAAAACACAGGGAGTCGAACACCTCAGCACAGCCACGATCCTGGACAACATGGCCGTGCTGTACCACTCCATCGGCCTTTATGACCAAGCATTGCCCTTGCAGACACGCGCGCTGGCGATCCGGGAGAAGGCGCTGGGCGCCGAGCATTTGATAACCGCCTTAAGCTTGAATGATTTGGGAGTGCTGTATAGATCGATGGGCCGCTACGACGAGGCGTTGCCTTTGTACACGCGAGCGCTGGCGATAAGGGAGAGGACGCTAGGCGCCGAGCATCCGGAAGTAGCCGCCAGCTTAAACAACCTAGCCGGACTCTACGAAGCCATGGGTCGCTATGAGAGTGCATTACCGCTATATATACGCGCGCTTGCAATCAAGCAAAAGGCGCTGGGTCCGGAGCATCCCGGCACGGCCAACAGCCTTTACAACCTGGCCTCGTTGTATCGCTCGATGGGCCACTTCGATCGAGCCTTGTTGCCGTATGAACGTGCGCTGCAGATCCGGGAGAAGTCGCTAGGCGCAGAGCATCCTCTTACAGCTACAAGCTTGGCCGGCCTTGCTAGCTTGTATTTTTCCATGGGGCGCTATGACGATGCGCTGCCTCTGTCCGCCCGTGCTTTGGCGATCCGCGAGAAGGCGCTGGGCACGGAGCATCCGGACACAGCTCACAGCCTGAACAATCTGGCCGTCTTGTACGAATCTATGGGGCGCTACGACGAGGCCTTGCCGCTGTACACGCGTGCGTTGGCTATCAGGCAGAAGACGCTCGGCCCACTACACCCGGACACCGCCTACAGTCTCGACAACTTAGCAAAGCTCTATCTTGTCGTGGGCCGCTATGACGAAGCCTTGCCGTTGTATTCCCGGGCACTGGCGATCCGAGAACAGTCGCTAGGGGCGGAGCATCCGGATACAGCTAGGAGCCTCATCGACCTAGCCTCCTTGTATTTCACCTTCGGTCTTTACGATAAGGCCTTGCCGTTGTACACGCGCGCGCTAGCGATCCAGGAAAAGACGCTGGGTAGGCAGCATCCGGAAGTGGCCATCAGTCTCAATGGCTTGGCCGCGCTGAATTCCGCTATCGGACGCAAAGATGAGGCCCTGCCCCTGTACTCGCGTGCGCTATCGATTCGCGAGCAGGCGCTTGGCGCCGAGCATCCGGACACGGCGTTTAGCATCAACAACTTGGCCGCTCTGTACGACTCCCTGGGGCGCTATGACAAGGCGTTGCCGTTGTACGCGCGTGCCTTGGCAATCGATGAAAAGGCATTGGGCGCGGAGCATCCAGAAACGGCTGCCGCGCTCAACAACTTAGCTGAGTTGTATAAATCCATGGGCCGTTACGATGAGGCACTCCCCTTGTTCCGGCGTGCAGTGCGTATTCTTTCTCCTACGAATACGACCGATCAAGCACAAGTTCACGGCGGTATTCAGGATCTAGCGATCTACTCAGCTAATCTGGGTGCATTTCTGGCTCAGCACAACGGTACCGCTTCACCGGACGAAGCGATCTACTACTACAAGCTTTCAATCAATGCCCGGCAGCGCATGCGCATTGGCGCCCGCGGCTTAGATGCGTCGCTACGGCAGTCACTTACCACGAAGGTCGAGCATCCCTATCACGATCTCGTCCAACTTCTCATCCAGCGCGGCCGATTGGCGGAAGCCGAGCAAGTCTTGTTGCTGCTCAAGGAGTCAGAATTCAATGCATTCTTGCGGCGTAATGGTTCCACCGGCGAAGTCAAGGCCGAAGCCTTAGGGTGGACTGCTGAGGAGCAGGCTTTGAATCGCGATCTCGCCGGAATCGCCAAACAGTGGCGCGAATTAGACGGACGCCGCTTGCTTATTCACGAGCGAGTGACGAGAGGCGAATTGCAGATGACGTCCCCGGAAGTTCAGGTGCTCGACAACCAGCGACTTCAGTTGGAAGACCGGACTCAAAACGTTCTCGAGGACGCGAACCGGCGGTTCACGCAGGCAAGTCAACAGGCGAACGCTCGTCGACAGCAAGCCTTCGAGAACGCCCGAACAGCCTTGTCGATGAAGCTAGACGAACTTAAATTGCGTGCTGACGGGGGCTTGCGCACAGCCGGTCTCTTGCTTTTGCCGAGCGAGCGAGGCCTGACGATTATCGTAACCACCGACCAAGGCGCGGTGCCGTTGATGCGCGAAGTTTCCGAGGCCCAATTAGGCGAGTGGGTCAACGATCTTCGCGTGGCCCTGCAAACCGCGAAGGGCGACTACAAACGGCCAGCTCGATTACTGTATGAGCATCTGATCCAGCCGGCGGAAGAGCAACTCAAGGGAGCCAAGGATGTCGAACAGTGGGCAATTCTGCCATTCGGAGTATTAAGCGATGTACCTTTCGCCGCGCTCATCCAGGCGGATGGCAAACATTTGATCGAGCGCTACGCTGTGACAGTACTGACCGCTGACGGGACGGCCAGGCTGGAGGGACTGGAAACGGAACCCAGAGACTCCTGGGAAGGGGTAGCCTTAGGAGCGTCGCAGGGGGATCCCGAATTTGACAATCTGCCGCTGGCCGGCGTGCAGCGAGAAGTTTGCGGCATTGTTCGCGGTCACGCCGAAGCAGCGTGCAACGAGGACGACGGTGTGATCGCGGGAGATCGGTTTCTGGATGCAAGCTTTACTGAGGGCGTTCTGAAGCAATTGATGGGTCGATCGACGTCGGGACGAAATTTCCTCCACATCGCTACTCACTTCAAACTTGAGAATGGAAAACTACAAATGGGGGATCGCAGCAAAGTCTCGATCCACACAATCGAAGCATGGAGACCTAGTATGGGCAAGTACGATTTGGTCGTACTCTCAGCATGCGATACGGGAAGGAGTAATGGGGGGGTCGGGTCGTTGGGGGGGGTGTTTCGCTCGGCCGGCGCAAAGTCAGTGCTGGCCACTCTGTGGCCTGTAGCCGATGTGGGCGCAGCACCGCTCATGGTGGATTTCTACAGGCAACGCGGAGAGAAGCGAAAAATGAGCAAGTCCGCGGCGCTCAGATGGGCCCAACTGGGATTGCTTAGTGGTCGCATCAAAGGGCAGGCTGGCTACGAGGACCTTAGCCATCCCCATTATTGGGCGCCATACGTACTGATGGGCAACTGGCTGTAGGGGTGAAGCGCGCTCGCCGAGAGGGAGCAGCCGAATGCATGCGGGGGCGTCCGAATATCGGTGTGTGAGGCAGTTGATTGAATCGGTTTGACTGCTTTCTCTTCTGTCTTGAGGCCCCTGCCGGGCCGCCGGAGGCACCCCGGTTCCCCGGTTAAGCATGTATTCATGCTCTGTCGGCGAAAATGCTCAGAGCGGGACCTTTACGCAGTGGCGGGCGGCCTACTTGGCGTTCCACCGAGATCGCATATTCAGAGCTCGTTTGCAGCCCTGACGGCTTAGGCCTGCAAGACACGCAGTGCGCGACTGAGAGCGCGGAAGACCACAACGTGGTGTCACAAGACTGCGACACTTGTACGTTGCGCACAATTCCGGCATCCTCAAATCTAGATGCCACTCCCCGCACCTTCCGCCGATCTCAATAGAAAAAGGAAGACTCTGCAACGCCTTCTTCTAGTGTGCTGGTGGCGCACAAGGAAGAGGCTTAAAAAGCTCGTTAAAGACCGCCGCGTCCAAGTGAGCGCCCTTTTCTTTGTTCTTGCAACTGGCTTGGTTTTCGAACTAGAAGAAAAGATCGGGGACATTCTGGATGGCGCCGCGCCACGATCCGCTTTTTCTGCACGCGTATTCGATATTAGTCGTGCATATGAATATTTGGTTACAGGCTGGCCCCGCCACCAAGTTCCAAGATACACCGTTTTGGTCGAACTAGACACCAAAAACGATGTAACCGCAGTTGGATTGGCCTCGAACATTTGCCTGCAACGCGCGTATCTCGCTCAGTTATTACCGGCGATTTCCGAGCAGCACCCAGCCACGATCGTTATCGACAAATCATTTGCCGAAGAAGGCTGCATCCGCGAACAGTCTCCCGACCTACATTCGACCCAAGATTTACAAGAAGCCATCGCGCATGTAAGTTCAAAAATACCAGTAGTTGTTGGATTAAAAATTGAAGGATCAACCTTGAATGCGGAGGGATTTATTACACCCTCTTCGTCGTTGCAACGCGCAGTACAGTTTCCTTTTGCTCCGCTTCAAAGTGGCGGCATTATGTCCTTGGATGTTGACAACCGACGCATTGCTCTGGGGTGGGATATTTCGCGCAACGGGTTGGATCCGCCTCAGCATGTGAATTCACTTGCCCTCCAAGCTGCTCTGGTATACGACGAAAAATTACTAGACAAATACGATCGTTTGCGCGACCTGATTGTAGGCCGCGAAAGTCCGTTTATGAGTTTTATAGATCCATCGAAATTGATTCGATTTAATTCCGGCGATTTGATTTGCGAATGGCCCAAGGTTCACGGGGATTTAAAAATCTTGTGTCAAAAATATGCTTCTTCCCAACAAACGCTTCATTCCAATTATCTTCGCGGCCGCATTGTATTGATCGGAGAAGTGACTGAAAAACTCGATATACATCGAACAATTATCGGTGATGTGAGAGGCGCGGCCTTGCAGGTCAACGCCATCGAGGCAATTTTAGACGAACGATATTTCCTGCCTGCGAGTGGCACGATAAATCTTCTGGTTGGGTTTATCTTTTATTTGCTCTTGGAAATCTCGTTGAGAACCGTGCCCGTTTGGCTATCGATAGTTCGCACTGTCATTCTTACCGTTGGTACTTTTTTCATTTTGGCGTTTTCCGTTCGTTATTTCGCTTATTACATCAGTCCGGCCGCAGGATTAGTTGGAATGGCATTTCGCTTGCTGGCGGCATTCGCTGAAATCCTTTACAGCATAGGTACAAGCCATGAAAAACACTGAGCCAGGGCTTTATCGCGCATTACGCTGTGGCCTATTTGTCTGCCTGAGTCTGAGTGCGGCACTCGCTCCATTCGTTGGAACTGCCCAGACGGAAGAACCCGTGAAAAAGCAGCGACGAGTTGGTAGTGACGCAGGCACTCCCGGGCACACCGAGCCGCGGGTGCCTGCTGGCTATCCAGCGGGTACTCGCGACGCAGCAGCTTCCGGAGAAAACGCCGATCACGCAGCCGGGAACAACAAAGCGCAGCAGCGGGCCGAGTCCCGGAACACATCCAAGCAACAAAGCAAAAAGAATCGAAAAGATGAATTCGTCCGCCCGCAATGATTGAATCCTGATTCCTCGCGTGATTCGACTGCGCATGCTGAGGCGCTAACAGGCACCCGCGCGCAGTGTTTATTTGGTAGCCGGCTCCGTACCTTTCTTCGCTCTCGCATACTTGGGGTAATGGTCCTTTTCGTGAATGTATGGACCCTGCGCCTTTTGCAAGCTCTTTTCAGTGACGTCAAACGGTCTGCATGCATGTATACGGCTTGCCGGTGGGCGCGTCGAAACATGCCCGCAGCCTCGATGAGATCCGCACGCCCCGTCCTCAGTAGATTGACGGCTTGAGCCCGAAGGCGCAGCCGGCACGAAAAGCAGGCTTGTGGGCGTTGGTCCAACCAGTTTTGTCATCACTTCCGAAAGCTTCGCAAACCAGTGCTGGGTGTGATCCTCCTTGATTGAAAGCTGGTGCTCGTCGCCGATCGCTTGCTCAAGACGCTGCGGCGCGGCGGTAAGGCGTGTCGCTGCTCAGCAGTGCCTGGATCACCCGCGCGTTCTTGTTGGCCAGCGCCACTGCCGCGCGGTTGTAGCCGCGCCGAGCGATCAGATCTTGCAGCCATCGACTCTGCGCATCGGTCTTACCGACCGCATAGCGCAGCACGGCCCGCGCGCCGTGTATCAACAAGGTTCGAAGATACTTGTCGCCTCGCTTGCTGATGCCCCTGAGCTGCGATTTGCCGCCCGACGAGTGCTGTCGCGGAACCAACCCTAGCCAAGCCGACAGATGTCGACCATTCTTGAACTCCTTGGCCTCACCGACGGAAGCGACCATGGCCGTCGCCGTGATCGTGCCGACGCCGTCGATGGCGGCGATCTTCTTGCAGAGCGCGGACTGCTTCATGAATGACTTGAGCCAGGTCTCGACGTGCCTGGTGCTCTCCTCGAGCGCCTGAATCTGCCGCGAGATTTCCAGCACCATGGCTTGGCAGACGCTAGTCACTTCGCCTTCACATGCGGCCACCATCTGAGGAACCTCGCGCTTGAAAGCCTGGCGCGTTTGCGCCATTGACACGCCCCGTTCCGTCAGCAGACCTCTGGCCTGGTTGATCAGGGCCGTGCGTTGCTGAACCAGCAACTCCCGGACACGATGAACCGCCTGGATATCCTGCTGCTCGACTGATTTCACTGTCACGAAATTCATCGTCGGACGGCTGGCGGCTTCGACGATGGCTTGCGCATCGTTGCGATCGTTCTTGTTGGTCTTGACGAACGGGGTGACGTACTGCGGGCTGATCAGCCTTACCTCGATGCCCATGGCCCGGAAGCATCTCGCCCAGTGGTGCGCCGAGCTGCATGCCTCCATCGCGACGACGCGAGGGCGTGACTCGCGAACTGTTTCCAAGAACGCAGCGCGCGTGGCCTTCGCGGTATAGAGCGCGCGGCCTTGTCGATCGGCGCCGTGAAGCTGGAAGAATCGCTTGGCCAAGTCGATGCCGAGAATGTCAATTTCCATGATGGGGTAAACGTATTTTTTCAACAAATTGACACGGTCACGTGCAGGCGGGAGTTTGCGACTTGATGCTGCGGTTTGTAACCGCGGCCTCACACGTTCGTGTCAGGAGTAGATTCGCGGCTCCAACTTCTTGGAGCACTTCCTCGTGTCGTCGTTTGCCAAGCGCTTTATCGGCGTGGAGAACTTGCCTGCCAAGATGTCCGAGTTCGATGTCCAGCAGGCGTTTTGTCTGAGCAAGGACGACGTCAATGCGATCAGCGAGCGATTTCGCCACGATCGACGCGTTGCTGCGGCCATCCAGATGCTCTTCCTGCGCGCAAGCGGGCGACCCATGGACCGCTTCGCATCGGTCCTAAAGACGCTGTTACGGTCCGTATGTGACGCGCTGCAAACTTCGGCGGTGAGCATTGCTACCCTGCGGTCGCTATACGAACGCCGCCAGACCTTGTACGAACATCAAGCCTGGTCACGAACTTACCTGGGGCTGCAGGACTTCGACGACGCCAAGGTGAAGCAGCTTGAGCAGGTCCTCGCCGTCGCTGCACTCGAGGCCGCGCATCCAGAGCCGTGGCACGCGCGGCCCACTCACGCTGTTGTCGATCGAGGTCTGCGAAATCCATGGTGTTCTCTTTTCCTTGGCGGTCGATCGCCGCTCGTCTTGCGATCCCAGTGACTTGCCTACTTGAGAAACGACTTCAGAATCACGGGGCAGCTTCGCTGCAGTGGCCGACCCGGTCTCGGCGTCGGACTCAACGCGGTGACGGTCCGTTGTCCTGTGGCAACAAAGACCTGCTCAATCGAACCCGCCATATTTCGAATCTCCCCCACGATTGCGTCAGGTCGCACCTCCAGCTTGATGTCGGTAAGCCCACCATAGGCCGGCGGCGATCCAAACTTGATTTCTATTAACTGCCATTCGCCGCGCGACGGCAGACGCTCGACCCTCAAGCTCCCGTCAGCGGTGGAATACCGATGGTTAATAACCTGCATGACCGGCACCTTGAGTTCCGATTCCATCTTGCAGACGTCGTAGATCGTTCTTTCCACCCTGCACGCAGTAGGTCCGCAGTCAAGGTAAAACTCATACGCCGGCGTTTCCGAATTTCCCGAGCGCTGCTCGGTGGCCGCGAACATGGCGGAGACCTGTGGATAGGTCTCTGCCATGGAAGGCAAGGCGGCCATTGCGGATGCCAGTGCCCCCGTCGCAGCAGTGATTTTTCTCATGCTTCTTTCTGCTTCATGGTTGACCAGCGCTGAATCCAGCTGTCCGTCTTTTCTGTTGATTACTTCATTATTGATGTACATGTACACCAATGTCAAGCCTTGTTCTTGTGACCTTGCCGAACTGCTTTTCAGCGTGTGCCAGGAGTTCATCCTTCAACGGCCGAAAGCGAGATGAGTCAGGGCTGACAAGAAACGCCTTCCATGCGCTTTCGCTGTAGGCCGCGGGGCCAAGGCCTCGGTTGAAGACGGTCAGCGCGACGGCTTGCGTCAAGCCGGAGGCCTCAACTAGCGCGCGCAACCGTTCATTGTTCGTCATGGTGCCAGTGTTCATGTACACCATCATATAGCATGGGTGAACACTGCTTCACTGCGGCCGGCAGGTAGTCGTCCGTGTGATCCAAACTGGCGTGACCAAGCAGCCGTTGAACCAGTTCGATGTCGTTGCCCTGCGCGACCAGCCGTGTCGCAAAGGTTCTGCGACCTGAATGGCTTGAGCATTCGACCAGGCCCGCATCTCGGTATAGCTTGGTCACATGGGCCAGCAGGCTGTCGCACGCTAAGTAGGTCTCCTCGCGACCGTCGCCCATACGCCGACGCTTGCCTGAAAGCTCGAACTCGGTTCCCTTGTGTGTGAGCACCAGGGCAGTTGTCGGGGTCAGGCCGCGAAAGCGCTTGCTATCGAATTCCGTACCCATCCCCTTCGCCCACCGGTGCTCGATGTAGCGATCCAGTGCCTCGGTCGCCTGCGCGTGTGTGAGGTACACGCAGCGTTGCCTGCAGCCCTTCGTGATCGCCGCCCGCAACGATACCTCGCTTCGAAGCGCGCCATTGGGCAGCAGTACATCAGAGACAAGCAAGCGCGCTATCTCGGTCACGCGCATCGCGCACGTGAGGCCTAGCAGCAGTACCAAGGCGTCTCGTTCGGGGTGTCGGTCGGCTTGTGGCTGCTGTGACACGCAGCAGGTGGCGCATCTGGGCGGGCCGCAGTGTGGCCGCACGTTGCTTGTCTGTCATGGCTCCCTCGATCTCTGAATGGTGCTGAATTCAACCGTGTTCCGAGAGAGAAAGCTTCGAGCCTCCTTTCCAGCATATCGCAAGCACTCATGCGGGGTTCTCGGAAACTTGGGGAGACATGGTTGCGTAGACTTTGATCGTCACGCTGCACACCAGAGAGGAATACCTTTGTTCTACCCTCTGCCGTCGTGACGACCTTTTCGATTTCACCTCATGCTTTCGGCACGGAATCTGAGATATCCAGTTGGATCTCCACCAGCGGCGTCTCCCATTCATCCCCCCGCAAGGACGGCAAGTAGTCCTCGGGCGTCTGGGATCGCGTTCGAACCATGACTGCCACGACGGACGCGTTCCGTCCTTGAAGAGGGACCTCGTCCACGCTCGTGGCGAGCCGGCCAACGATCTGACCCGACATCGACTGGACGAATCTCCCCTTCACTTCCACCAGATCTCCAGGCCGAAGTGATGCGATAGCTCGGTGAGTTGGATCCGCCGGCACCTTGCGCCCGGCGAACCCAATGTCCATGCTGGCCGGCCCCAGCATGACATACCGGCGCTCGAGGTCCGCACGATGTCGAGGTCGCGCAGCCGGCAACTGGTCCTGTACTCCATCCACCGTCCCCAGATCGACGAGATAGGGGTTGCGCCCGCCCTCTGCCCGCATCAGGGTCAAGGACTGCCGCGCCCGCGTCATGGCCACGTAAAGCAGCCGCCGCTCATCTTCCTGATCCCAGCGCCAGTCGGCACAGTCCATCACGATGATGTGATCGAATTCCAGGCCCTTGGCAGCATGCGCGGTCATCAGCTTGACGGCGCTTTCCCGGCCGTCGCGCCGCATCTCGCCTGCCATCTCGTAGAAGAGCTCGAGCACTTCTGCGGCGGGCACGATGTCCGCCTGAAGCGTCGATGCGATGTCCTCGACAATGTCCAGCAAGTCCTGCAAAGCGGCGTTCCGCGGTTGCGCCCGTCGTTGCCGATTCACGAGCCTGCGCAATGCGCCTAGCCTGATCATGCGCACCTGGCGCCGTCGAAGCGCCTGCGCCAACGCCCAGCCTTCACGTGTTCGCATGAGCGAGATCTGGCCCTTGGCCGCCTCCGGCCCCGTGACCTCGCAGGACAGCCCTTCGACATCGCAGATGACCCGCATCTTCTCTAGCGGCGCGTGCGTCCGACAAAGCACCGCGATCTCCGAGAGTTTCACGCCCGGGTCGATGCGCCGGATACGCTTGATCTCGGCGTAGACAACCTGGGCCTGGCGGTTCGGATCGGCCGGACTGGTGATCAGGCGCACCGCACCGCGACCCTCCTTGTCCATTTCCGCCCACCGCCCGCCGGGCGGATCGTCCTTGCGCCGCGCGTCGATCCGGATCGGGTGATCGACCTTCATCCGGTCGGCCCCGCGCTGGATCACGTGATTGGCCGCCGAGATGATGTTCTGGGTGGAGCGGAAGTTCTCGACCAGGTAGGTGAGCTCGCCCTCGTAGTCGGCCCGGAAGCGCCGGATGAATTCGATGTTCGCGCCCTTGAAGGAATAGATGTTCTGGTCATCGTCGCCCACCGCCATGATGCTCAGCTTGGTGTCGGCATCGGCGCGCCGGCGGCCGGCCAACGCGCTGACCAGCGCGTACTGCTGCTCGTCAATGTCCTGGTACTCGTCGACGAAGATGTACTCGTAGCCCTGCAGCAGCCGATCCCGGATCTCATCCGCATCGGTCAGGGCCGAACTCCTGCCTTCGAGCAGGTCGACGGCATCCTGCAGCATCTTGCCGAAGTCGATGCTGATGGCCGTGCGCTCGGCCCCTGCGAGGCTGGTGCCGGTCAGGCGCAGCGCCATGGCGTGGTAGGTCATGACGAGCACGCCCCGCGCGTCTTCCCCGGCCAGGGCCAGCAGGCGCCGGCGCAGCTGGATCGCCGCGCCTCGGTTGTAGGCAAGCGCGATGATGCGGCCGGGGCTTACGCGCTCCACCCGCAACAGGTAAGCGATACGGTGCACGATCACCCTCGTCTTGCCCGAACCCGGCCCCGCCAGGACCAGGTGGTTTCCGGTCCTGGCCTGGGTGACCAGCGCCTCCTGCACAGGATGCTGGAGATCGTCCACGATGCGCCGATAGGACTCGTCCGTGGTCTTGCGCTCCAGCAGGACGGTCCTGCCGCGGAAGAACTCCCTGATGAATTGCTTGTGCGGCAATGTGAAATACGCCTGGACCAGGCCCAGCGCCTTCGCCGGATCTTCCACACCGAGCTTCGCGTACTCGTGCATGACGTGGGTCTGCAGAGTTCGTTCCTTGTAGAACTCCTCCAGCGGCGCGAAGGCAGCCTGGTTGAAGCGTCGGGAGGTGTCCCCCTCCATCCGGATGGTCATCGCCGAGCGAAAGACCGAACGCCCCTTGTCCAGTTCGAGCACGCGCGTCTGGTGCAGGTACAGCAGCGCATGCTCCAGCGCCACCTCCGGCTCGCGCAGCTGGACCTTGAGCACCAGGTCCTCATTGAGCGCATCGATCAAGGCCTGGGCCTTGCACTCCACAAGGCAGGCGCCTTTGACGCCGTCCGGTACCTCGGCCAGCAGCCGCATGAGCGTGACCTGGGCGACGGCGCGTCTCAGTTCGCAGATCCGGCGGATCTGGGACCACGGGCGGCGCAAGGTCACGCGCAAGGTGTCATCACCGAGCGATTGCAGCTGGATCATGCCGCGCTTGTCATTGCCGGAGCCGAATCCATCGGCCATTGTTCTCAGACAGGCTCGAACCTGCGTGGGGTCCACTTGCGACGCCCCGTCACCGAGCTTTAGCCGACTGCGCAGCTCCGTGCAGACGGCCCGCAGATTCAGGTGTTGCTGGGCTTCGTCCTGATCGGCGTCGGGTGCGTTCTCCGCCATGAGCGCCAGGAGTTCCTTTTCCAAGGCGAAGAGGAACTCGAGGCGGGACGCGGATGCCCCGCGAACGCCGCGCAACAGGCGCACCGTCAGCCCGAGGTCGTTGACGAGGATCCCCAGCTTGGCCAGCTGGTGGACGATCCGAAAACACTCCTCCGGCTGGATGCCGGCATCGAGCATGAGCTCGTCGGTGCTCAGGCCCTCGGGCGTGTCCGAGCGAAACAGCGCCGTGGCGACGGCCAGGAATTTCTGCTGGTCGCTGGCCGGCAGATTGGCCTTCTCGATCCGGTCCTTGGCCTCCTGCAGCGAGGCCACCCGCAGGCTCGCCGGAAACACCTTGGTCGCGTTCTCGTTGCGCTTCAGAAAGCTGTGCCGCTCCAGCCAGGCGATGGCGGTCGTCACCTTGGTGGAAGCGTCCGGTGCGTCAATGTCGATGGCGGTGCCGCTGCTTTGCGCGAGGAGTTCCTTGGCTGAGATGACGATCTCGTCCTGGCCCAGCTTCTTCGCCTGGCCGCGCAGGGCGCGAAGCAGGCCGGTGAAATCGCGCTGCGACAGCTGGGAGGACGAGGAGAGGCGGAACTGGGTCTCCACGTCCTGGGGATCAAAGAGCAGGACGCACCGGGCTTCGTCGCCGTCACGCCCTGCCCTGCCCGCCTCCTGCAGGTAGTTCTCCAGCGAGCCGGGGATCTCCGCGTGGATGACGAGCCGCACGTTGGGCTTGTCCACCCCCATGCCGAAGGCGTTGGTGGCCGCGATCACCTGCAGCTCGCCCTCCAGGAATCGGCGTTGGGTCTCCTTGCGCAACTCGGCACTCAGGCCCCCGTGGTAGCAGGCGCAGGAGAGGCCTTGTTGCGCAACGATCTGAGCCAGGGTCTCGGCACTCTTTCGGGTGGCGCAGAACACCACGGCGGCGTCTTCCTTGCGCAAGCCGTCGCGCAGCAACTCGACGATGCGCTGGGGTTTTTCACCGCCCGCGGTGGGCACCACCGCATAGGACAGGTTCGTGCGCTCGTGGCCGCCCAGGAAAGTCTTCAGCTCGATCTGGAGGCTTTCCTGGAAGTGGCTGCACAGGTCCTCGATGACATCAGGCTTGGCCGTGGCAGTGAAACAGGCAACGGGCGCCTGACCCGGGAATTGCTCCCGGATGAAGCGGGAGACGTAGAGATAGTCCGTGCGGAAATCATGGCCCCACTTGGACAGGCAGTGCGCTTCGTCGAACACCCAGGCGGCAATCTCGCGCAGGCGGATCGCCTCGACGAAGGTACGGCTTCGGAACTGTTCGGGGGAGACCAGCAGGATGCCGATGTCGCCCAGCCGCACGCGATCCAGCACATCCCTTCGCTCCAGCGGGGTGAGCATTCCGTTGACCGTGGCCGCGCACTGGATGTCGGCCTTCATGAGGTTCTCCACCTGGTCGCGCATCAGCGACTGCAGCGGGGAGATCACGATGGTCAACCGGCCTGCGCGGCGGTAGTGGACCAGCGCGGGAAGCTGGTAGCAGATGGACTTGCCGCCACCGGTGGGTAGAACGGCCAGCAGGCTCTCGCGCGCCAGGCCGGCGCTCACAATGGCGCGCTGCAGGGATGTGCCATCGGGTGCGGCCGGATGGGCCCGGAAGCCCGGCTTGCCAAACAGCGCCGACAGGAGCGACTCGGGCTGGTGGTTTTGGCGGCAGTACGGGCAGTCGACCTGGCCGCAGTCGATCTCGCGCAGTTCGGCAATCAGCTGTCGGACGGCGGGCAGCTCATGAAAGACCCAATGCGGCAGGATGGAGTTGCCGCCGGAGACCCGGATCCAGCCCAGGGCGAAGGCGACGGACCACGGGTCGTGCCCGTCAAACGGGTGCGCGACATCCGCCGCCAGTGCGCGCAGGCGCGTGGCGCAGCATCGATAGGCGAAGCGGGTCGCCACGAGGCGTGCGGCGCCCTCCCCCGTCGGCGCCGTTTCCTCCCGGATCTGGGCCAGCAGCGTGGCCATGCCCTCGTCGTCGCGCAAGAGGAAGTGCAGGAGCGCGAGCCACCAGGGCTCCTGCCCGTGTGTTTCCAGCAGCGCCTCGACGGCTTCCTCGAACACGTCGAGCGCCACCCGCGCATCCTTGGTCGGGTTGTTGCGCTCGTCGGTGAGCAGCTTGTAGCCCTTGACCAGCCGGTGATAGGGATTTCTCGGAAAGGCGAGTGCCGACAACTCGAGGGTGTCGAGCACCGCCCAATGAAGGCATTCGAGCTGTGGCAGCTGCGCGCGCAGCAGAGGCAGATCATGGCGCCGCAGGTTGTGCCCGAGGAGCACCCTGCCCTCGCGTGAAATGCTGTTCAAAGCGGCAACAACCGAAGGGGCCCTGGCGGGTGAGCAAGCGCTGTTGAAGGTGTCCGTGTTGTCGGAGCGCACGGCGCCGACGGCGAAGATCCGGTCGCCCTTCTCGGGATGGGCTTCGACATCGATGGAAACAAGTCGACCCTCGGCAGCAATGCGCCGAGCACGAGCGCGCAGGGAATCGACGACAGGCGTATCCAACGAGAACGCAGCCAAGGGGCTGGGCAGGTGAAGAATCGGTCGCTTGTAACCGACAGCGAGCCCTTCCGACAAGAGGGCCGTCCCCGTAGCCAAATCTGCGCGCCGGAATTGCCAATTCCTACCGTTGTCGGGCGCCCGAATTTGCGCATCAAGGCATGCTGCTGGATCGATGGCGCAAATTCTTCTGCGCAATTACCGGCGCTGCGTCTGAACGACAGTCGGACGCAACGTACGGTGCGGTAGCGAAAAGTGGTGCAGCCAGTTGCGCCACAGCAGGAACTTTCGAGCGTGCAGCCTTCCATCCCATAGACTTGCGGGATTCGCTCCCAAGGATGACAAACAGATGTTGCGCGTGGTGTTCAATCAAAAAGGTGGCGTGGGCAAATCCACGATCGTTTGCAATCTCGCCAGCGTCAGCGCCTCTCAGGGGTTGCGCACACTCGTGATCGACCTCGACCCGCAGGGAAATTCAAGCCAGTACCTGCTGGGCGAACAGGCGCAGGACGCAACGCCCAATATCGCGACCTTCTTCGACGCGGCCCTGAGCTTCAGCTTCAAGGAGCCGCAGTTCGAATCATTCATCCACGAGACGGAGTTCGAAAACCTCGACATTGTCCCGGCGCATGCGGACCTCGACGCGTTGACGAGCAAGCTCGAATCCCGTCACAAGATCTACAAGCTGCGCGACGCGCTCAAGACCCTCAAGGGGTACGACGCGGTGTACATCGATACGCCGCCAGCCATGAACTTCTACGCGCGCTCGGCACTCATCGCGGCTGCACGCTGCCTGATCCCCTTCGACTGCGACGATTTTTCACGCCGGGCGCTGTATTCGGTTCTCGACAACGTGAAGGAAATCAAGCACGACCACAATCGCGGCCTGACCGTCGAAGGAATCGTCATCAACCAGTTCCAGTCCCGCGCAGCGCTCCCCCAGCAACTCGTGAATGAGCTGATCGATGAGGGCCATCCGGTCCTGAATTCCTACCTCTCCCAGTCTGTCAAGATTCGCGAGAGCCACCAGTACGCCACGCCCATGATCTATCTCGAGCCGCGCCACAAGCTCGCCCAGGAGTTCGTGGCATTGCATGAAGAGTTGAGCGCATAGGCGAGGCTGCCACCTCTTGATGCGGCCTCGGGAGGCGCCTATGGCCTCGAAGTTTCATGGCGTACACATGACTATCGGCCGCAAGCGCTTTCTCGCGAGCCTTCCGGTTAAGTGATACCCGGCAGGAGAGGCCACACGTTGAGCCTCGACTCGATCCAGAGGTCGAATCGTTTGCCAGGTGGCCTTCCTCCTTACGGACCCACGCGATAGAAGAAGTACGTGGCCTTGTATGGCACTCGCACGAGCTTCGCGGCATTGGTCGCATCGCAGCGCTCAGTGGGCGCGATTCCGCCGACCGTCCTGACCCGCTGGATGCTTGCCGTTCGAGCAAAGGCCCCGGTGTCACTGGACGCCTTTCGAGCGACTCCCAGGTCGGCCCGGAATAGTGTTTGCCGAGCGGTCGGCCCGATCGATCGGTGAGTGCGGTTTCGGGTGCGCGGAACGTCCATGCAAAGGCCGAAGAATCACCCGGCTTGGGCGCGCATTCGTATATCTGCACGCCCGTTGCCAGCGCTTCGATGTAGGGGGCCTGACCCGCGGGCGTCTTGAGCGGCGCGGGTAGGTCTGCCGGGATCGTGACTCGGCTCGTCGCGCAGCCGGCAAGCGCGAACAACGCCGCCGCCGAGACGAGGATCAGTGATCTGGATGCCTGCATGGTGGGCCCTCTTCGAAACTGGAAGAGATTCATCCTACTGTTCGAAGACCTGCGAGAAGGTTCTCGAAGCAGCTGCAGCAACTCCATCACCGGTGTCGCTCGAGCTTCACCTGGAGAGTTGCTGCAGCACGAGTGCGGTTACGCCGAAGCGACTCAGCGCCCATCGACGGGGGTGGGTAGACGGACGCGGAATGCTGCCAATGCCGCCAGGGTGTACGTTCGGCGGCCCAGGTACCTGATACGCTGCACACGCACCGCCGGCAGGGTCGATTGTTCCTGCAGATGTAGGAAACGGGAAGCAGAGAGCAGCATCATGTACGTGATCGACGTCCGGCACTACCTCGACGACAAAGGCGACATCGGCCCCGGAAAGGGCCCGTCTCGCAAGATGGCCGACTTCGTTACCTCGGTGATCGCCCACGCCTCCGATTTCGACCGCCCGGAAGACACGCCAAGCCCCGCCTGCTTCAAGTGCCGCAAGCGCGACCGTCGCCGCGTGGACACCCGCATCGATCGCGACCAACTGGTTATCTGGCGCTGCCCTGCTTGCGGCATCGAGGGGCGCATTTCAAATTGGCAGGGCACGTTCTGGGATCTGAGCCACGGCACGGCATCCGACTGACTTTCTTCACCGTGACCATGCCACCCCAGCCATCCGAGGACCTCGAGTCTTTCCTGAATCGTCAGGACCCGTCGACGCTGGTGGGCGTTCTGATCGAACTCGCCAATGACGACGATGCGGTGCGCGAGCGCCTGGAGCGACTGCAACTGTCCGGCCGGCCGGACATGCTCGCGGCTGGCTTTCGTAAGTCGCTGAATGCCTGGCGTCGTTCGTCCAGGTTCGTCAGCTACGGGGAGGCGAGCGACTTCGGTCGCACGTTGGAGGCGTGGCTGGATCAAGTCCATCGCGAACTCTTCCCGAAGGACCCCGCTGCCGCGCTGGCGCTATTCGAATCGTTCATTGAAGCCGACGGCACCTTCTTCGAGCGTGCCGACGATTCCGACGGCTGCATCGGCGACGCGGTGCGCGCTGCCTGCCGGCACTGGCTGCAAGCCGCCTCGCAGTGCGAGGAAGCACCCGCGAGCGATTGGCCAAGCCGACTTGTGAAGCTGTTTGGTGACGACCAGTACGGTGCCCGCGATGAACTGCTGCGCCGCGCGGAACTGCTGCTCGACGAGAAGGCGCTGCGCGCCCTGGCGGCACAGTTCGAGTCCCGCATGGCCGGCGCCCTTGTCGCCCCCACGGACGGCGACGGTCATGCGTACGAGGTGTTCAAGATCTCAGCCGCCCTTTCGCTGCTGGCCGAGGCTCTGCACGACCCCGACGTCATGGTTCGGGGTGTGCTCAGTTACAGCCCGAAACCTAACGCGATGCAGCAGAAGGCCTTCGCCGACGCGTATCTCGAGGCCGACCGTCCGAGCGATGCGTTGGCCTGGCTTCAACGGCCATGGGGGCACATGGAAGACACCCGGCAGAGGTTGGAATCGGATGCTCTGGGACGCTTGGGTCGACATGGCGAGAGCGCGGCCATCCGGCAGCGCCTGTTCGAGCAATCGATCTCCGTTTTTGATCTGCACCGCTGGCTTGAACAGTTGCCCGAAGCGTCCAGGCCCGAGGCATTGCAGCGCGCCCGCCAGTTGGCGTTGGGCCATGAGGACCCGGCGACAGCGGCCACGCTGCTGCTGGACATTGGCGACGATGCAGCCTCCGAGGCGATGCTGCTGGGCGAACCGACCCGCATCCGCGGCGACGACTATGGGGCGCTGGTGCCATTGGCCCAGGCGTTGAGGACTCATCGGCGCCTGCGCGGCGAAGCCGCCATCTACAGGGCGCTTCTCACGGCGATCCTCGCCCGGGCTTATGCCCGTGCCTATGGACACGCGGCACGCTACTGGATGCGGCTGGGTGAGATCGCCGCAACGGGTATGGATTTGCTTCCGCTGGAATCGCACGAAGTTTTCGAGGCCGCGATTCGATCGCGACATGCACGCAAGGTCGCGTTCTGGGCGCACGTAAACGGCAAGCGCAGTGGCCGCGTCGAAGAGGACGGGCACGAGGGGCACTCATAGCAAATCGAGGACAGCTGTCCACGGCCGCGCGCGGCGACAACTGCCAGGGAGAGCGAATAATCACGGGCTTCGTCGAATCGGCGGCCAACTACGCTTGTCAGGCGCGGCTCGAGCCCAAGGCAACTGTGGCCGCTGCCCTCTGGAAGGTCAGACTCGGCCGGCTTATTTCAATTTGACCTCGACGTGCACAAAGCCGGTAGCGTCCGGCGCATCCATCACGTCGAGGTAGGTTTGCGAGCGAACAAGGTCGCTCAGTTTTTTGAATCCGTAGTTTCTCGGATCAAACGATGTGTGCGTCTTGCTCACCAAACCCCCGACGGTGGAAAGCCGGGACCATCCGCTGTCTCTGACGGTTTCCCGGATCGCATAGGTGAGCAGTTCCCTCAGATCAGGCACGCCAGGCACTTGCACCGGGACTGCGGCCTCAACGGGCCTTTTGAGAACCTCAAAGAAGATGAACTTGTCGCAAGCAGCGATGAAGGGTTCGGGCGTCTTGCGCTCGCCCAGTCCGTAAACGACCTTGCCAGCCTCCCGAAGCCGAGTTGCCAGGCGGGTGAAATCGCTGTCGCTTGAGATCAGGCAAAAGCCATCGACGTTCCCCGCGTACAAGAGGTCCATGGCGTCGATGATGAACGCCGAATCCGTCGAGTTTTTGCCTTGCGTATAGGCAAACTGCTGGACGGGCTGGATGGCGTGCCGGTGCAGGTTCGACTTCCAGCCCACCAGATTCTGGGTTGTCCAGTCACCAAAAGCGCGCTTGATGGTTGCAGTGCCGAACTTGGCAACCTCCTCGAGAAGTTCCCTGATCACCGATGCAGATGCATTGTCTGCGTCGATAAGAACCGCAAGCCGGGTCGTCTCTGAAATTGCCAAGATTGTTCTCTTTTGCAAGCGTTGAAGGGGATGACTGCGATTTTGGGCGACTGCTTGCATCAAGGTAAGCCGTGGAAGCCCGCGTGTTCGAGCTAGAAGCGTCAAGCGGCGTTGATTGTCTGCCCTATGTTCGCCCGCGGAGTCCACCGCTCGACACCGCGTTGCAGCGCCGTCAATTCAACCGCTTCGCGCAGGCGTGCAAAGAGATCCTGCTCCCAGTTCTGAGGGCCACGCAAAGGCCTGCCAAGTAGACGGCCGGCTTGCTGATCGAACGCCTCCGGCAGCGCATCTCTGAGCACGCGCCATCCTTCGGTCACAGCAAACTCGCGTTGCCGCAGCAATTCGGCTGAAGGCAGCTTGTCCGACTTCTGATTGTTGATCCGCTCATCGACGGGCAGCAGGTTCCATAGATCGTTGTTGCCCCAGAGTGTGAAAGCGATGACATGGTCCACCGCGAAACGTGTGCTCAGCCGTCGGTCGCTCCATACGCAGCGTTCGACGCCCCGGCTGATGTAGATTTCCCTTGCCAATCCTGCAGCGCGTTCTGGCACCGGGCTGGCAAGGAGCAACGGCAATACATCGCCTGAGCGGATCCCTTGCCGACGCGAGAACTGCTCGGTCAGGGCCGCCCATCGGACGACCACGGCGTCGATGATCCAGTGGCCGAGCAAACTCAGCTCCCGCCATATCTCTGCGGACATCTCGACGCGCTGGGTCGTCGCGTCATAGCCAAACACTCGCCCTGTCTCCAACGCTCCTCCCGAGTGGAACACTGGCCCATATCGAATGGCCTCCTTGATCTTTCGCAACGCGCTCACCAATGCCATATTGGTCTGAGGACTCAGACGGCCTGCGGTTCTGGCCAGTTGCCAAGCCGTAAGGCCGCCGTGCTCACCCTGCATTCGGAACTCATCGATCAGCGTCAAGAGCGCCGCCCTGAAGGCGACCGGCTTCTGCTCTCCTTTGCCCTCGGACTGGGACTGTGGGATGTGCCGCTGCGAGGCAAAGATTGGCCAGTAGTACAAAAGCCAGCGCTCAGCGATGGCGTCGATCGGAATGCCGACGATGCCATATGAGTGCCAGACAGCGGTGTGAGCCTCCTGGGTTGCAATCTGCGCCAGTGCACGGAACAAGGCAAGCTTGTAGGTTGCCACTTTGCGATCGCGATTCAGAATCCCTTCGATCTGGTCGACCGCGCGAAGGGTGGACCCGGAACGAAGCTCAAAGAGTAGCGTGTACCAACTGGTCATGTCGCGCCCGAGCGCATCCTCGTTCACCCATCGGCCGATCTGCTGGAAGCCGACGCGCTCGAGCAGCAGGGACATGTACTCCGCCGTATAGGACTTGAACAGGCGGCCCGCGGCATCTCGTTCGTCTGCCAGAACGTCCGACCGTTGCTGGGGCAGCGAGATCAGGAGCCGGCCGTGCGTTTTCAGCAAGCGACGCAACGCGAAAGCCGCGTCAAAGAGGTCAGCTTCCTGCAGGTGCATCAGTACCGCACTGCAGAGAATGCCATCGAAGACCCGCCCCTGCGGGTCCTGCACATTGGGAAGTGACCCGGCTTGAATGCGCCCTTCCAGCTCTGGATGAAGCCTTTCCGCAAGATCGCGGAGGGCGTCACTGGGCTCGATTCCGTAGGCGTCGTACCCGAGCTTCGAGAGCATTGCCAAATCGCGGCCCGACCCCGCGCCAATGTCCAGAACGGTACTGCCGGACGGAAATGCGACAGCTGCCAGACGCTCCACAGGGCTCGGGGCCGACTCGTAGCGTTGCGCAATCGATGCTGCGCGAGCCTCGTAGTAGTCGACGGTCGCTTTGTCCATCGATAGGATATTACAAGTGCGCCGAGGTGGGCTTTCCAGCACTCAACCAGGTGAACGCCAAGGGTTCGCGAAAGAGCAGTAGATTCGCAGACGTCGCATGGGGCCCATCTGCCGCTTTGGCTTCGAACCCAGTCGTCGGTAGAAACAACGACGGCCTTTGTAGAGGCGGCATTCGAACTTTGGTGCGCGAGGGCAAGCGCGCGATGTGGGAACGGCCGAGGACTTGCATTGCGCGCCCTGGGAAAGGGAGATGCTCTCCGAGACTCGCGCTCCACGCGTGTCTCCTCCCTGGCAAGGGAACACCTTGACGAGGGCTAAGGAGCATTCGGTTACATTCATCGTCGATGCGTCAAGATCCCTCGATGAGCAAGCGACTTGAACTGGCCACCGCGCCGGATCGAGCTTTCCGTCCGCCTCCTACAGGCAACTTGCCGCTCTTGCTAACCCTCGCGGTCGTTGCGGGCCTGTTGTGCGTGGCGCTCATGCAGGGCTGGCTCTCCATTGGTCGTGCCACTCCTGATCGAGCCGCACGCGGCTCTCGAGCGCCGGCCAACAATTCGCCAACCGCCCCTTCTGCAAGCGGCTCGCCCGCGACGAGTGGACCGAGAGTCGAACAGATCACAAAGTGCGTTGCCAAAAGCGGGGCGGCAGCTTATGTGGACGGCACATGCCCCGCCGGGACCCGCTCGACGACCATCGCGGTGCGCCCGGATATCAATCTCGCGGATGGCATGCGTTTGAGCGATCGCGAGGCATCGATGCAGGCGAACAGCGCAGCTGCGCAGGCGCGGGCCGACCACGAACGGCGCGTCGCCACGAGCGCTGCCGCCAATACCTCGGTCTCTGAATGCGGTCAACTCGAAACATGGATATCGGCGTTGGACGCAGCTGCAAGGCAGCCGCTCCCTGCTGCTGAGCAAGATCGAATTCGAGGTGAGCGCAAGGCCGCGAGAGATCGCCAATTTGGGTTGCGCTGTCAATAGGTTGGCCAGTCACGGCGACGTGTAGGCATGCGGACTTTCATCAGATGGTTGCCCATCCTTCTCTCGCGGCCGCGTGTGCGTATCCGAGGCGTTTTCCATTGGTGAGGTGCCCGCTTCACCCGTTTTCTCCCAAAGAGATGTCGCATCGTGTCGACTCCGACTTCCGATCTGTGGGATGCGAGGTGTATCGGTGGGCCAACCGTATACGACGATCACCATGACGATGCGTGAAGTGGACCGCTCTGCGCGGGCTGAACATGCCTCTCTGCATCCCTAGTCCAAGACTCTAGTTTTCAAGTTGAAGACCGGCACAACTTGGATTTCGCGGGATCGGGCAAAGTTCGTCCAACTGCCGAGTCGGCCGCTAGCGGTATTCCAACGGCCGGCGCTAACAAGTGCTGCAGACTGATCTGAGTCGTTCCCGGCTCAGAGCCTAGCGGCCGATACCGGCACAGGCGGCCACTGAGCGCCGCAGGCTTGACCGGCAGCTTCACCATCGAAACCTACCTTTCGACTGCTTGCTCCGCCCCGTGCCTGCTTGAAGGGCCGCTTCTGCGCAGCGCGACAGGCTCATGTCGATCCTCGGTGGCATCGCCTCCCCTCATCTTCTCGTTTCCGCCTTGTCCCAGCGATTGGCCGTTCCAAATCACGACGCTGCCATCGTCCGCGTTCGCCGCTGACCTCGTAATCACTGCGGAACGTGCAACGTAAGCACGGTCATAGGTGACGAACAGCAAGCCCTTTCTTTTGCCGATGCTGCCGAACATGAATATGGATTCCCTTGAGATCGTTGTTGACCGCGTCGTTGGCTCGGTGCGGAGTTTGGCGCGGCTAACCAAGCTTACGAAGAAGAGCGGATACTTGGGCAAATAGCATGCGACTTGGGGAGGAACATGGCGCGCATCCGCCGGCTGGAAATCCGCAACTTCCGTTCGATCAAGACGCTCGATTGGGCGCCTTCCGCAGGCATCAACTGCCTCATCGGTCCAGGTGACAGTGGCAAGTCGACCATCCTGGACGCCATCGACTTATGTCTGGGCGCGCGGCGCAGCGTCAGCATCGCCGACACGGACTTCTATGAGCTTGTTGTCACCGAGCCCATCGTCATCCAGGTAACCCTAGGTGCCCTGTCTGACGAGTTGTTGAGTCTGGATGCCTACGGCGAGTTTCTGCGGGGACATGATGCAGCGACAGGGCAGATCGAGCCGGAACCCAGGGCCGACATCGAGACCGCATTGACGCTACGCGTCGAGATCGGCGCCGACCTAGAACCGTCGTGGCTGCTGTACTCGGAGAGGGCGCAAGAGCAAGGTCTGGAACGTGGGCTCGCCTGGAAGCATCGCGCCGCGCTGGCGCCTGCGCGCATCGGCAACTACGCCAGCACTCATCTGTCCTGGAGCCGTAGCTCTGTGCTCAACCGGCTGACCGACGAACGCCCCGATCTCGGCGCCGAGTTGGCTCGTGCAGCGCGAGACGCTAGGACAGGGTTCGGCAACCGGGCAAGAGCCCAACTGGCCGAGACCCTCCAGGTCGTGACGCGTACCGCCACCGCGCTAGGTGTGCCGGTGGGCCAGGCTCAGGCGATGCTGGACGCGCATGCCGTCTCCATTGGAGATGGTGCGATCGCACTGCACAGCGAGACCGGCATCCCGCTGCGCTCACTGGGGACGGGATCGGCACGCCTGCTGATGGCGGGGCTGCAGCGCGAGGCCGCTCAAGCAGCGACCATCGCCCTCGTGGACGAAGTCGAATTCGGCTTGGAACCCCACCGGCTCAAGCGCCTGCTCGATTCCCTGGGCGCCAAGGATACAACCCTGCCCCTGCAGGCATTCATGACGACGCACTCACCCGTTGCGCTGCGCGAGCTCTCCGGCAACCAGCTGTTCATCGTCCGGCGCGAGGGTGATGGCCATGTCGTGCGCCCTGCGGGCGTGACCGATCAGGTGCAAAGCATCCTGCGCACGGACCCAGAGGCCTTCCTTGCGAAGTCCATCCTGGTCTGTGAAGGGGCCAGTGAGATCGGGCTGGCGCGAGGCCTCGACCAATATGGCGTGGAGGATCACAACCAGACCTCGTTCTTCGCGCTCGGCGGCGCGTACGTCAACGCAGGCGGCAGCACGCCGGACCAGTGCCTGGAGAAGGCGCTCGTGTTGCGCCGACTGGGCTACAACGTGACTGCATTCATTGATGCAGACAAGGCGGCAACGCCGGCGCTGCTTGCGACACTTGCCGCCGAGGGCGTTGGCCTGCTCACGTGGCGACCAGGCCGCGCCTTGGAGGATGAACTGTTCATCTGCATGACGGAAGCTGCGATCGACGCCCTGCTGGGCTACGCCATCGAACGCATCGGCCGCGATGACGTGGCCGAGCACATTCGGTCCAAGTCCGAAGGTCAACGGACCCTCGAAGCCTGCGAGGCGGAGAGAGCAGCGCAGGGGGTCTATTCGGCGGCGACCCGTGAGCTCTTGGGCCGCGCATCGCGGGTCAACAAGAACGGCTGGTTCAAGTCCGTCTCTGCCTATCAGCATGTCGGCCGCAGGATCGTGGGACCGCAGTGCCAAAACTCTGAGGCTGGGTTCGTGGATGTGATGAATCGGCTGTGGGCATGGACCCATGCCGCCTGAACTCGACCTGTTCGCAGTCGCACGCGGGTCGGTCACTGCGCCGGCGGGCTGTGGCAAGACGCAGCTCATCGCCGATACGTTGGCGGCGCACACCGGTAACAAGCCCATCCTGGTCTTGACCCACACCAATGCCGGTGTCGCGGCATTGCGGGCTCGCATGGCCAAAGCGGCCATCCCCAGCTCGGCCTACCGGATCTCGACGATCGATGGGTTCGCGATGCGACTCGCCGGGAAGTTTCCGCTGCGCAGTGGCCTTCCTGCCCAGACGCTGGAGCTCGCCAATCCAGCCCAGGACTATCCAGCGATTCGAGAAGCAGCGGCCAACCTGCTTCAAGCCGGACACATCAACGCGCCGCTGCGGGCCACCTACGCGAGGCTCCTGGTCGATGAATATCAGGACTGCAATGCGGCGCAGCATCGCCTAGTGGCCTGGGCTGCGCAGACCCTGCCAACGTGCGTGCTCGGTGATCCCATGCAGGCGATCTTCGGGTTCGGTGGCAATCGCCTGGTCAACTGGCAAGTCGATGTTGAGGCGCAGTTCCCTTCCGTCGGCATGCTCCAGACACCTTGGCGCTGGCGGCTTGCTGGCACCGAGCAGTTGGGGCAATGGCTGCTGAACGCGCGGGCGCTGCTTCAAGCCGGACAGCCCGTAGACCTGCAGGGCGCGCCAGCTGAAGTGCAATGGGTGCAACTGGCCGCGGCGACGGCCGAAGAGCAGCGCCGGGCCGCCGCAAGGACGCGCGGGCGCAACGCGCAGGACAGCGTGCTCATCATCGGCGACGCAATGAATGTCCGCGGGCGGTATCAGTTGACCAGCCAGACACCTGGCGCGACGGTTGTCGAGCGCGTCGACCTCGTGGAGCTCATCCAGTTCGCACGAGTCTTTGACCCCGCTGGCGCCAATCCGCTGGAACAAGTGGTCGAGTTTGCCGCGAGCCTGATGACCGGCGTGGGGGCGGCCGCGCTGCTGGAGCGTGTGCGCGTCCTGCAGCATGGCAGGCCTCGCAATCCACCGACGCCGATCGAGGCTGCAGCCTTGGCGTTTGCTCAAGGTCCCAGCGTCGCGGAGGCTTCTCGTTTGCTGCACGCCTTCGCTCGGCAGCCGGGGACTCATGTGTACCGCCCCGAAGTGCTGCGCTGCTGCCAGGCGGCCATGCAGGTCGCCGCTCGTGGCACCTGCACTTTGCACGCTGCGGCACTCCAGGCGCGCGAGCGTCAACGCCACTTGAGCCGGCCGGTTTCTCGACGGTCCGTTGGCAGCACCCTGTTGCTCAAAGGACTGGAGGCCGATGTTGCCGTGGTGCTCGAGCCGCAGGCCATGACGGCCGCACACCTGTATGTAGCGCTGACGCGAGGCGCGCGCCAGGTGGTGGTGTGCTCTCCCACTCGCATCCTGACGCCGCGCGCGGGCGCCTGAAGACGCGGCCGTCAACGCACCGCGAGCTCGATCTGCAGCCGCACGTCCTCTACCAGCCCACTCAACTGCTGAGCAAGAGCCGTTCTGTGGTCTCCGCCAGCCACGATCTCGCGGGCCAGGGCTGAGGCGTCTTCGAGCGGATTATCGTAGAGCTGGGTCAGCAGCGCATCACTCTGCTCCTGAAGCACTGCATCGAACTGCCGGGCGATGTCGGCGAAGCTGGCCCGCATGTCGGCTCGCAAGGTGCGGAGCTGCCGGTCGGCCTTCTCCTTCGCCTCTTCCGCATGGTAGTTGAAGTAGGCCTCGGCGACAGCCACCAGTGGGCCAGCCACCTTGCCCCCGACTTGCACCCAACGATCGAGCTTGACCATCCCCCACGGCTTGAACTTGCCGCCGAAAAACTTGAAGATGCGTGCCAACACCTCCGTCACCTGCTTGGAGTTTTCCGTGACTGCCCTGGCCGCCATTCGCGCGCCATCGGGTTTTGAGAGCAGGCTCCTTGGCGTGGTCACGCGGCTGGCAGCGGCGGTGATGGACGGCGAGGTCGACGCGGTCTAAGGCTCGCTTGAAATTTGGCGGCGATACGCGTTTCGCCTGAGCGTAAGCGCGCCCCGCCTATGCCGTGCGACGGGATGCGCGATACCGTCAAACGGTATAAACTTACTGACCATGAGCATCCAGTCATTCGATTGCCCAGACACCGAGGCGCTGTTCCGGTCGGGCAGATGCGCCCGATTCGCCAATATTGCCAAGGTCGCAACGCGAAAGCTGCAGATGCTCGACTCGGCTACAACCATCGGCTTCATGCGCATGCCCCCGGGCAATGACCTGAAGGAGTACGGCGGCGTGTGGCACGTCCGGATAAATGATCAATGGCGGCTGACGTTCTCGTGGGGGGACGCCGGCCCGGCAAAGGTAAGGATCGAGGACCCCCACTGAGTATCGAAAACCGCCCTACGGGCAGAAGTGAAGAGGAAACGCCATGACCGCGTCAGGCATGCGAGCAGTTCACCCCGGCGAGGTGCTGCGAGAAGACTACCTCGGGCCGCTCGGCCTGAGCATCAACGCGCTCGCCCGCGCGCTGCACGTCCCGCCGTCGCGCGTGGGCGACATTGTGCTGGAGCGCCGGGCGATCACCGCCGACACGGCGCTGCGCCTCGCGCGTCACTTCGGCGGCACGGCCGAGGACGCGCAGGGCTGGCTGAACATGCAGGCCGCATACGACCTCAAGACAGCCGCCAAGGCGCTCGGGCGGGGGATTGCGAAGGAAGTAAAGCCCCGCGATCCGGGTCTGCGCACCTACCCGGCGGTCTGATGGGTGACGCTGACGCGGAACTTGGGGCCGGCGGTGATGGTGACGAGCGGCATGACTGAGATTCTGCACCTATAGCCCGCCGCCGCGTCAGGCGCCCCCGCAGCGCGCGATCAGGGCACGGGTGGCTGTCCAGACGGCCCGAAGTCCCGCTGCTTGATGTCGCCGCAGTGCAATTCCCAACTGGCCTCCTGTTGATCCGTCGAGCAGCGCACGCTGCATACCCAGAAGCGCCCGGTCGGGTCGAAGCGCGGCTCAATCTCCCACGGGACCCGAATATTTTTCTGGGCGCTTTGAATGTGGTCGATCAACTGCTTGTCGTTCACATCGATTCGATAGTGATAGATCATCAAACCTTCCTCATGCGTGGTCGGGCGCGGCGGGTCATGCATGATAGGCCGCGCTGCTGGTTTGGATAACATCCTTTCCTCCACCAAGGATTGCGATGAGCCACCTCCGCCATGTCAGCGTCTTCGTCGACGATCCAGACCCGGGCCACTTCTGCTGGGTCCTGCACGAGAGCACCGAGGACGCGTCCATCTGGGTCGACCTCGAATCGAGCGAGTTGTCGTACCCGACGTGGCTCGACGCTTTTAACGCCGGGGTCGTCAGCTGATGCAACTGTTCGATGACGACCGCATCGGGCCGCGCGCGCCGGGCGAGGATGAAGACGCGTCCCCGGTGGGCTGAGGGATACCGATGTCTGACACTTCACTCATGGCTGAGGTGCTCGCGAAACTGGGCGGGTACGCAGCGCTCGTCATCCTCGGGCTTGGCGCCGCATGGCAGGCGTTCAAGCACCTGTCAAGCAAGTGGCTGGACAGCCGGTTCGACGAAAAGCTCAAGAACCTGGAACAGCAACACGAAATGTCGCTGCGCCACCTGCAAAGCTCGATAGATCGCGAGCTAGACCGCGCGCGAAAACTCAACGCCCAAGAGTTCGACAGCCTCACCGAAGGTTGGGCCGTGCTTCACGAAGCCTACTGGCGCGTTCGCCAGCACACTGGCCGGGGGCGCACCGTCTATGAATTTCAGCGCATGAATGAGGGGCAAGCCGAGCACTTCATCGAAAACTCGGACATCGACCCATGGCAGAAGTCTGACCTTCGTGCTTTGGATGACGCGGACAAACGAACCGCCTACTTTCGAACCGCAACTGACTGGCTTACGCTGGGCAAGTGCAACGCTGCACGGCAAAAGTTGGTCGTGTTCGTTGATCGCAATGCGATCTTCATGTTGCCGGAGATTCACGCTCTCTTTGATCAGATCGAGCAAATGATTAGAGCGGCGCTCACCGAGTTCAAAATTCGGCTGGAATTGCCGAGTGATGCGCGCCGAGACTTTTCGAGCTTCGAGATCCTTGTCGAGAAGGGCGAGCCTCTTTACCGTGAACTGGAGGCGCTCATTCGCGACCGGTTGTGGTCGGCGGGTGCCGTGCGCCCATGAGGCTGGAGCAGCACTGCCGCTGGCGCGTCACGACCTTGAATGGCAAGGGGCGCGTCACGCGCTTCCACTGCACCGAGGCCGAGATCCGCATCGAGCATCCCGAGGCCGAGCGCATTGAGGGCACGCTCATCGAGCGTTGGGTGCCTGAGACGCCCGAGGAAGTGGCCGAGCACGAGAGGGCCCTGCACGCCAGCAGCACCGTCCACCGGGGTGGCGCGTGATGGAAGCTGTTCCAGAGTTCTGCCTGCGGCTGGGGGGCTTTCAATCGTGGGCGACCTGCATGACCAAGGCCGGGTGGGCTGCGTGGGGACAGGTCATCGCATCATTTATCGCCATCCTGATCGGCGCGGTGGTAATCGCTTGGCAGGTCCACCGCCAGCACCAGCAGCAGCGTGACGCGCATCGGGAAGAGGAGGTCCGAAAGCTCAAGCTCATCGGCGCCGGGATCTTGATGTGCCGTGTGTGCGCCGGGGAGATGCGTCTCACGTTTGAGGTGCCCGATGATCTGATGCTTGCGGCGCTGTCTGAATCTGCTGGCCTGCACTCTCAAATCAGCAAGCTGGCGCAAATCGCTCCGCTTGATTTCCCAGATGCCCGAGCCGCGATGGCTGTGTCCAACCTTGCCGGTTGCTTTCAGGTGGCCGAGCCGCATCTGGCAAGTTCCAAAATGGATGTTCATCGGCGGAACATCTGCCTCAACGCGCTTGATTACTCGCTGGAATTCGCCGAGAAGCAACTTCATGAATGCCTCGTCGACCGCCAGTCGGATCTGGCACGCTGGCGCTGGACGCTCTCCAGCGGGGAAATCATTGAGCCGTTGCCGCCTATTCCAGCCGGCTCGCCAACGAGTGTCACCTCTCCGCCTGGTGCTGGAGTGTAGGCGGCCTCACTGCCGCGTCAGGCGGCCCCACGCGCCGCGTTCAGCCGTCTCCGGTTCCAGCAGGCCACCCGGGTCAGAAGCGGCTCTGGGCGGCTCTACTTGTCGAGGGCCAGCACAACCCAAGCCGCGAGCGCGAGGAGGACCAACACCTGCACCACGAGCACGGCGAGCAGGATGCGGCGCGCCGTCCGGGTCATTTCGGGCCGCGCTTGAATCGTTCGGCCGGCACCGCGCCTTTGCGCTTGACCTTGACCCAGTCTGGCGAGCGCACGCCCGACTGGTAGACGCTGTCCAGGCGCTTGGCCACCAGCCCTTCGAGGTTCAGCGGCTTCACCGCCTTGTCGAAGATGCGCCGGCCTCGACCTGTTCGACAAACGGCTCGCGGTCTACCGCAAAGCTTCTGAGGTCGGAACGCTCGCGATGAAGGGCAAGTACGACGACGTGGCGCGCAACGCCTTCTGGGAGGCCGTCAACGATTCGCGCTGGCTTTTTGGACTGGATGTCAAGTCGCTGCTGCTCACGTTGGATAGCAAGGCGCACGAGTGGAGTGGGCTGATCGACACGCGCACGCGCCAGATCGAAAACGATCCCGGCGGCGACTTCGAACTTCGAGGCCTGCAGGACAACCTGTTCACATGGCTTCGTGAAACCGATCGCGAGAGGGTGCAAGTCTTTCGTAAATACCTGCGTATCGGGTCGTCGGCGCTATGGCGGTAGGGCTGCGTCACGCGGCCCTGTGGCGCGATCTCCGCGCCCGGGTACCAGCGGGCCAGCGGCGGCCTGCGCGGCTCTCTGAGCGGCGCTCACGCGCTGTTGTCGCGGCGTCACGCCAAGAGCATCGGGCCGAAAACTGGAGACGGACTGGGTGCGGGAGCCGGAAGTAAAAAAGCCTGCTACCTTTTCAGTAGCAGGCTTTCCTTATCCCATGCGGGTTTTGGTGGTAGGACGTACAAGATTCGAACTTGTGACCAACGGATTAAAAGTCAGCAGGAGCCTGTTTTAATGTCCTGGGTAGCCACGGTGGCTCCGAACATCGGCTGCGGCCTTTCGCCGCCTCTCTACCCTCGATAAGCGGGGATGATCGTGACCTCACTGGCGCGGGCGCGAGCGCGGGGAGCCGTAATCAATGCGACGGGCAGGAGTCGGCCGAGATGGCCGTGTGAAAACGCTTCATCGATCGTCTCACTCAAATAAAATTATCCGCAGGTGTTCCTTTACGCCGAGCTGACATGCAGTGGCATCACGATATCCCAAGGCACCAGGAGCGAATCGACTTCGAGCTCCTTCGTAGGCGGCAGGACCTTGGCGATCAGCGCGTCCTTGTTCCATGACGCTTGCAGATAGCGATCCTTGTCGTTGAACGGGTCGCCGTCGAAGTACATCTGCGTGACCAGCTTGTTGCGCGCGTCGCTCACCTCGAAATGGATATGGGCTGGTCGCATCCAGTCGGGTGTCGCGGGGTAGCCGCCGGGCTTGATGGACTTGAAGTGATAACGACCTTGCGCATCCGTGGTCTGGAGTCCGAAGCCCTCAAAGTTGGGGTCCAGCGGCTGCGCGTTGCGGTCACTCCCATGTGTGTAGCGGCCGTGCAAGTTAGCCTGCCAGATCTCGATGCGGGCACCGGCGACCGGGTCGCCCCGCACGTCCAGCACGCGCCCCATGACATGGATGACCTGACCTTCGGCGCGCCCGGATCGGCCCGCGGTGATCGTGAGGTCCGCATCCTGATCGAAAGGCTTGACAACCGGATAGAACGGGCCGAGCTGCTGCTCCGGAGTGGGGCGCAGCCTGGTCTGGGCGAAGGCGAGCGGCGCAGACAGCGCCATGCTTCCCAAGGCGACCGACAACGCACGCCGGTGCCAAAATTCGTTCTGAAACGACGTCAATTTCTTCGCAGCGTTCATGATGAAAATCCCCGGTTGTGTTGACATCGCCATTGCATCCGAAGGGCAGCGCGAGGTCGTGAAGGAACCATGAAACTTTCCCCAAAGATCAGCAATGTGGTCCGGACAGCAACGCCTTGTCGCATGCGTTGAGGGCAGACTTGTGGCAGGTCGACTCACACTTTGCTTCGATGGTTGGACGCTCGATCTGGAGCGCGGCGCCTTGATGCACGGCGACCGCACGGTAGACCTGCGTCCGAAGAGCTTCGACGTTCTTCGCTACCTGGCGCAGAACCCGGGCCGCCTAGCCACGAAGGACGAGATCATCCGGGCCGTCTGGGCGAATATCGTGGTGACCGACGAATCGCTTGCGCAGTGCATCAGCGATGTCAGGCAAGCGCTGTGCGACCAGACGCAGCGGATCATCAAGACCGTGCCGCGGCGCGGCTATAGATTCGATGCCGCGCTGACGACCGCGAGCGCCCCTAAGGTTCGCACGGTCGCCGATCCACCGACGATTCTGGTACTGCCGTTCACCTCGGCGGGCGACGAAACTGACGGCTACTTCGGCGACGGGCTCACCGACGACCTCATCACAAGCCTGTCGAATTTCACCGACTTGAACGTCATCGCCCGAGGGACTGCATTTGCCTCGCGCGGCAAGAGGTTCGATGCCCGTCGACTGGGCCTGGATCTGGGTGCCCGCTATCGGGTCGAAGGAAGCGTACGCCACGATGGCGAGCGCGTGCGCGTTACTGCGCAGTTGGTGCAAGCAGACACGGGGCTGCAGCTCTGGGCACAACGCTATGACCGGACCGGCAACGCAATCTTCGCCATTCAGGACGACTTGGTGCAACGAATCGTTGGCAGCATTGTGGGCCGACTCACGATGACGGAGGTGAACCGATCGCTACACAAGCCCCCTGGCTCTCTGGTGGCCTACGACTATTTCTTGCAAGGCCACGCCGTCGCATCGCAACTACTCTGGGGCGAGCGGGCGCAGCGCATACCGGAGGCGCGGCGCCTGCTGAAACTTTCGATCGCCGCGGACCCGGCGTATGCGCGTCCGCGGGTCAGGCTTGCAAGCTTAGACTTGTGGACTTGGCTCGAACCTGTTGAGCAAGGACCGCTGCGCGCCGAGTATGCGCAGGCGTCGACGTTGGCGCGCGCATGCTCCTGGGCCCAGAAGGCGGCGGAACTCGACCCCTGTTCGGCCGAGGCGCATGCGCAGTTGGCAAGTGCACTGCACTGGAACTGGCGTCCCGATGACGCGTGTGCCGAATTCGTCCGCGCGTTCGAGCTCAATCCGAATCTCGTCTTTCATCCATACATGATGGTTCTGGCGCACTACGGGCGGGCACCAGAAGCGATTGAGTACATGAAACGCATCAAGAGCGTCGACCCCTTCATTCATCCGATATGCGATGCCCTTGGCGGCTTTGCTTACTTTCAGATGGAGGCCTACGAGGATGCGTTCGCGCTGTTGCGAGGCGTGGCGCGACAGCTGCCCGAATTCAAGGGCGGCCATCTCTGGTTTGCTGCAGTGGCCGCCCAACTGGGAAAGCACGCTGAGGCGCAAGCAGCGGCCGCGCAGGTCATGCGCTTGACGCCGGACTTCACGATCACGCAGGAATTGGCGATCCGAATGCCGAACGTAGGCCGGCGCGATGCTGATCGATTTGCACGCACCCTGCGCAAGGCTGGCCTCCCGGAGTAGGCGTCGGTCGCGTACGACACTTCCGAGGACCACATCGCCTACCTACGCGATGTCGACCTGCTTCTTGCGTTGGGTACCGAATCGTTCCCCCGCTAGGTCCAGATGGCGTGAAGAGTAATGAAAATGTGTTTGTTGCTATTTAGCAAAACCCATTTAAATCAATGAGTTAACGCGTCGCGGAGTGACTGCGAGCACAACATTACTTCGCATTTTCCGGTAGTAATTTCGTGCTTTTCCGCCTTGCTGTAGTAAAGATGCGCCAATTTGCCGTGATCCGCATGAGCACATGTTTACTACTCAAAGACCGACGGCGTGACGAATCCGGCGCAGCAAATGGCGGCGAACGCCGCGTTTTGAGAGTGAAGGTGCGCCCTCCCCCGGCGTCAAGTTGCAAGCCACGCGTTGAACCCCGCTCATAGACGTTGGGCGCGCTTGCAATGTCGACTGCGCGAACATCGCGCAAGGCGACCCGCGAGCACACTTTTACTACGCTACAAGCACAATTTCATTACACCTCACGCCTTCCTGGTGGGTCAACCCCACTTGATGGAACACAAGGCCCGCTACCAGCTGGCTGGCGACGAACAGATCGTGGCCCGCTTCATGATCGAGCAACTGCATTTCCGGGGCATCACCACCGCCTCCGAGGCGGCCACCTGCCTGGCCAGCTACGACCTGAGTCGCTATCCGGAGGTGACCGGCGACACATTCACCGCGTTCTTCTATCCCTTGGCGTATGGCGCAGGCCTGCGGCTGGAGCATTCGGCCGGGGCGCTGTGGAACGCCTTCGTCCATGCGCACGCGGCCGCGCAGCTGTACGGCATGGCCGAGATTCCGATGGACTACTTCACGCGGGCGGTCGAGTCGATGCTGATCAACGGCGTGCAGTGGGACGCCACGTCCCTGGAACTCGGGCCTTTGCATTGGGAGCGCGCAGTTCAGGAGTCCGGCTACGTGGTCGCGCAGCAAACCGTACCTCTGCAGGTGTAGCAATGGTGCTCCCCATCCTCGTGCTGCCAACTGCGGCACCTGAGGTCCTGCACGCGAGCATGATCGCGCAGGCGCACTGGGTGCGCGCCGGTCTCGCGCAGGCGCGGCACCGCGTGGCCGGTGCTGCACGCGGCGTGCCTGCGCCCGTTCAATCCATGATGGGCGAGCGCGCGAAGCTCGTTCACCACTGGCGCCGCGTGGCACGGCGTCCAAGGCGACGGGGCGGTACCTCGAAGGAGCATGCGATGTCGCGGACAACCGCTCTGGATGCGTCTCCACATTTCGGCACGCAGGAGTTGCTTGGCGATTGCGTGCGCCTCATGCGGTTGCTGCTGCGCAGGTCGCGCGCACGGTTGTCGCATGCGCATCGGCGCGCGATCGCACGGGCAACACTTCGATTCGATCTGCACAGCGCGACGATCAGGGTGTTGCCAGCGCATGCGGACGCCGTAGCGTGGTTGCTCGCGGCGATGCATTGGTGGGGCTGCCGACATCCGGCGGCACTCGTTTGCAAGCCTCTGCATCCGCCCACCGGCATCGTGCGGTGGTTGAGTGGGTTCGAAGTTGTCCAGCAGGTCGATTGCCAGCGTGAGGTCATCTCGAAGCTGCCCAGGTCGATGGCGCTTATCGAGCGGCGAAGCCGCGAGCTCGTTGCGGCCATGATCAGGCGGCGTGGAGTCGTCGCGCTTCTGCCGGAGTTGCTTCGCTAGACCGGCTTCCGGCGTGCCCGTAGATCACATCGCCTGCGAGCACAACTTTATTACTTTAAAAGCACATGTTCATTACACTTCACGCTTGGCTAGCGCCGTTAGCTGACTTCAACAGCTGGTGCGCCGCTACGCCCGGCGCACGGCCGCACGGCCGCCGTCGGTAAGCGCGAGGATCAAGGAGCCGGCACGAACGCTCGAGCTGAGTTGCTTCCTGCGTTACTGCTTGCTCACCGCGACCGATCAGATCATCTTCATGTTTCAGCGCCGCGTGGCTGACCTGTGGCGGCAATGCGCCGACGGTGTTGCGGCGCTTGATTGGGCGCAGCAGTACCAGCAACTGCTTCAGCAGATCTCCGATCTCACCGCTGATGACGCCGTGCCAGATGCCGAGCTTCGTGCAAGCCTGCGCAATCTTGTAGCCTCCAGCCGTGCTCAGCGTCCGCCGACTCGAGCATCGGTCACCCGGCAGCGACTCATCGACGCCATTGCCCCTGTGCGCTCGCTGCTCGCGGGCGTGAGTCGCCTGCCTTGGCAGGCCACTGGGGGTCATCCAGTGCTCGATGCCCTGCACAGGCTGCGGGTCGCGTACGCCGGCGGCACCAAGCGACTTCCTGCCGAAGTCGGGGCATTGCGCCTGGGCCCGGCCTGGCGCGAAGCGATTGCCGACCCTGACCGCGAGCGCGCCTTCAAGGCGATGGAGGTCGCCACCCTCTCGCGCTGCGCCGGGCGGTGCGCAATGGCTCGGTCTGGATCGAGCATTCACTGAGCTTCCGCGGCCGGGAGCAGCTGTTTCTTCCCGACGAGCGCTGGAATTCAGAAGCGCGGCGCCACTACGCCAGGCTGCAAAGGCCCAGGTCGGCTTGTTTCATCGTTCAGATCGTCGCAGGCACATCACGCTCGGGCAAGCAGACTTGCCCGGATTTATGCAGGACATCCCTAATCGTCCGTGGTTCGTCCATCGAAATAGCTCATATCGACATCTAATTCCGGCCCCTTCTGTGTAGCCCGGCTGAATGCCAGCGCTTTATCACGCTTTTTTGGATCCCAATAGTGGGGATTGAGCATAACACCGGTATTTAAAACGCGTGCATTTACAGAGCGGATAATTCCGCAATCGCGCCGTTTGCTGTCATCAAGTACTGGACATCCAGCCTCCCTAAAAAAGCCATAGCGATAACCGAAACCACCGGTCGTTCGAGAACCCTGTGCGGAAAAATATTTGAAGCCAGCAACTGCGTCCGAAAATATATTCAATTCACTCCCAGTTTTATCGATATACGCAAGAAATATTACGGCGTGGCCAGTCTTTTCTCTGTTTAAGTTAATTAGTGATCCGGGCGTCAGTTTGTCGAAGGGGCGCTGCTCTCCCATGCCGAAGTACTCCAGTGCGTACGCCGTTCCCCACGAACCAGAGTCTTCGACCAACCAAATCTTTCCTCGAAGCGTGCCAGGTCTAAGCTTTTGCCATTGTTCAAAAGGCAGGAAGCTGAAAACATTTGATTTCGGGTTGTCTCGCCAATATAAATCCAGCGCGGCGTGCATAACTTCCACCTGGGCTGCCACGCACATTGTGTACGGCGGACGCGTTGCGATCAAGGTTCCTGAGTTGCCAAACTTTAAATCTTGTGTATACGACCCTTTGTCATACCCTAAGCCGGCTCTGCTTCCCGCCACAACATCAACAGCGCGCAGTATGTATTCGTTAAATGTCCGCTCTTCCGTAGCATAGGCCGATTGCAGGCCAACTACCAACAGACCAAGGGTGGCGCACCAAAGATAATGCTTCTTCGATCTAATCATAGCGGAGCCTTTCGATCAAATAGAATCTTAACCCATGTCTGCCCGTCCACATTCACTGAATTCTCGACGGCCGTTACTTCTAATCCCTTCGGAATAGTTCCCATTCGTATCGCGGGAACAACCGTCATCTCTGTGCATCGTTCTGGGGCCACATCTAATAATCTTCCCCGCGCGGGAAAGCATACTACGCGTTTTTGCGGTATATTCGCTGAAACAATTGGATTTGTCAAAAGGGTAATTTTATCGCCCTTCTTGATACTTTTCGTATTGTCGCCTTCCCCCCCGGCAACGGCGACAGAAGTCCAAATCGTCTTGGCATCACTGCCTTGGGCACTACTCTTCAATTGACCAACATTGATAAAGCCAATCGAAGGCTCCTCAATTCCCTTTTGATTCAAAGCGGATACTTTAGTACTGACTACCGCTTCGTCTGTTTTGCGCCATAGAAAATCATTCTCTACTCCCACTTTTTGCACCTCCGTGAACTGCCGCACGTCAAACCGGGCTTTGGAAATTTCGGGCGTTCGACGTTCAACGTACGATACGAATTGGCTGAAGGATACCAGAGCGGACGGATCATTCGCGGCGTCTTTGATGGCCTGGGTAAAAACGCTATTCTCAGCAACTCCCTCGCGGGCATCGTATGAGGGTCGTCCGTTCACCGCTGCAAAGATTGCGATTCTGCCAACTCCGCCTATATCTGCAAATGTTTTTGCGGCGAACGTTGCGCCCTTTTGACCTGATGTTCGGCTCGGCAGCTGAATTGTTTGACGACAAGCGTCGATCATTAGTACAGACAGAAAATCGACATCATTGTCTTTAGGTGTCAAAAAGTTTACGAGTTGTGCTAAGCGATAGCTCTTAGGAACTACATCTTCCAGTTGAGTCCCGGTTGCATCTGTGCCAGGCAAGTACGGCGAGTCATTTAAAGCAAAACCGTGTCCAGAATAGAAGAAGAGCGCAACCACAGCTTCTGAATCCTCTGCGTTTCTGTTTCGGATGTCTCGCTTCACAGTTTCAACTTCGTAAATGAAATTCTCTATGGTCTTTCGCAAGTTTTTGCTGTCAAGGTCTGTCTCAACAGTGACTTTGAATCCCGCTCGCTTAAACATTTCACCGATGTCCACTGCGTCGCGCTTGGGAGCGAACAATTTTGTCCAAAAACCATTGGCGGCGTAGGCCTCATTTCCAATTGACAGCGCTAAACGGTGGACTGTTTTCTGATTCACAACCTCTATTGCAAAAACATGAAACGAAGCCAAAGTCAGACAAACCGTCGTTACCATAGGGAAGAGAGCTTTCGCCGATTGCAGCATGTCATGCCCCTGTTAGTTCTGTTCCGGTCGCCAACTCCCATAAGCGGCTCTTGAATTCACATCTTGCTCCACTGCTTATGCCTATGCAAGGAAAACCACAGCAATAAATTGCGTCTTTGGGTGAGAACCAGCTTCGCAGATTGCCGCCATTGGCGTGGCATCGTAGTCACCGCTCTGCAAGGAGATACGGGGTCTACTTCATTGAGGCTGCCGCAGCCCGAGAGCCCGACTCTCGCCGACAACGGCCTTGCTGATAACCGGTGTTCCTGTGCGACTACTTCACCAACCCGAACTTCCGGCATTAACTCCATCCGCTGCTAAACGCAGTGAGTCAGTACCAACAACTTCAAAATGGTTATCTACTATGGACGGCTCGCACGAAGCGCGGCAGGCGCCATGAATCGAATTGCTGTGCTTCCTGCGCCTGAACCTGCTCAAACTCACCGACATCGCCGTGCAACAAAGCCTCGGTACGGTAAGGAGCAGCATCGGCCTCGAGCCCTAGCCACCCCCCTCTTGCTGGGGACCAACTTCTCTGCCACTTGCGACGCTCGCTGCTTTGCAGCACGATTTGCAGCCAGACGAAGTCAGGCAGCTTCGTTGCGATTGTGCCAGTGACCAGTTAGATCCAAGGTTCCATCTTTCCGTTCAGCCGGTCACTCGCACGCTGCGCAGCTTGTCGTAATGAGCCAGCAGGACTGCCACCGAGGATGGCGACAGGGCCTCCTGCTCGGCTCGCCAAAGATCGAGCCATCGAGAACGGTCAGTGTGTGGCGGATAGCGACGACCTCGGTGAGTTCACCGGCCGCGCGGACAGCACCTGGCCCTGCCAATGCGGCGTGATCGATGGTGTGTTTGGTTCAAGGGAGAGCTTCCGTTCACTGGGCCAACAAGTCGCTCATGCGCCAAAGCACTTGGCGAGCGAAACGACGGCGCGAAAATTTGGCGGCATTCGTCGAGCTGAAGCCCCTTGCATGGAACAATAGAAACGCAAAGGTAAACCGCCCTTGTCATCGGTAATTGTCGTCATTTCTTGCCCGTCGAATCCCGCGACTGCCATGAGTGCTTCGTGCACTCATGATGAGCTTTGCCAACATCGCCGAGTTCATCGCTCGACCATGTAGCTAATTGATTAGCTTCATGCTCCTGACCATTTACGAAGCTCGTGTTCCAAGTTGCTCAAGAAGCGCTCTTCGTCGTTTGCGTGCGATGGGACCATCCCCAAAAAAGGATCCGGCCTGCTTGTTTTGGAAAAGTATTGCTGAAGCTTCGTGGAGGCGATGTTGGCAATAAATCCTTTGAATCTAAGCGTTCCACAATCTGCCACCAGGCCGACAAAAGTTCTACCGAGACTAACTCCCGGAGTTGCCTCGTAGAACTTGCATTCGAGTGCTACATGGAGCTTGGGCGCACTGGGGGTTCCAAAACTATTTCGCACCGCCTCCGCATGCACCTTTTCGCAGAATGACACATCCAACTCATGTAAAGCTCCGGACGTCCCTTGATACTCGACATCGACGTGGATTTCGAAGCGCTTTGAACCAAGCGAACCGTCGGCGTATACATAATTTTGCGCACGTGAAGACATGCTACCAGGAGCCCCGCGGAAAACGACCGGCGAAGGGTTGCTGCCGCTCTTAATCCCAATGAGTTCGATTTTTCCGCCGGCACGCTTTACAGCGTCGCAGCATAGTGCGAAGACGTAAGCCTCATAAGCTCGATCGCACGTATTCGAATTCAGTTGAAGAAGCTGCTTTGCTGCGCTCAAATTGAGAAGTTTTTCAATCTGAGTTTTGAGGTTCGCAAGTTCAGCCGCACTAGCCACGAAAGTTCCCCGAGGAGTTAGCTATAGCGTGCTCAATCTCCCGCATTAGTTGCTGAACTTCTTCTAGTCCAGCGGGGCGCAACTCGTCTAAGCCGGCCTCGAAGAGCGGCGCCTGCGATGGGTCGACGAACTCGGGGTCTACTCGCCATTCGATCGCTCTGCCAATCCTTGTTTCTATCGCGCTGGCAATCTCCGGAACAATGAAGATCCTCTGTTTCAATCGCTCCAGAACAATAAGGAGCAACTCTGGCTCCGTGGGCGGTCTTCGCCGGAGTGATCCAACACCACCGCTCCTCGACGACATATCGTCAGGGACAGGCTCTTCCACCCCTGCTCTTCTACTCTCCTGTATGCCCTCCAAAACGTCGCTTGCCCCTAATTCCCTAAGCCTATCCACCGTGATTCCAACCACTTCTGAGGCTTGGCCCTCGTCAAGCTGCATTTTTATCTCCTGTACGCCGGCATGTGCTTGATACGCTTATAACTCAAAAGATGAGATGGACGGTCGCTAGTGCAGCTTCCAAACCATTGCAGCGTTTAGGCGGCCGCCAGTTAGGCGGCCTTGGCCCTGGCGGCCAGCCGCTGCGGTGAAGGGGAGCGTGAACAGGCAGGAAGACTCAAGGCGCCGTGTCTTAAGGCACAGACTGAAAATGTCCTGCCGCGGCCGGAGCCGGAAATGTGCTAGCGGTTACAGGCCGACTAGGCGCAGGTCGAAGCTGGCTTCACCCGGGTGAGGGTGGACTCGGCGCTGGCCTACGCGCAGCAAGCTCGAAACGCTGGAGCAACAACTAGCGGAGCAGCGTGCTGAGACCGCACAACTGCGGGGCGCTTCGGAGGGAGGAGATCGCTTTTGCCCAACGCCCTCCGCTAGGGGAATCTCAGTTTCGGTACTTCTGCGCGCTTGATCCAGCTTCCCGATGAAAATCCAAAGGTCGCAGACAGGTCGCTATTGAACTTGGCGCAGAATGGCCAAAGCCAGTTCTCCAGGGAGGATCGGCGCACCCGCGGTTCTTGACCGCCAAGAGATTGCACTGAAACCGAGATCACCCTAAGCCCAGGCCGAGTCGTCGCTACGATAAAGCCGATCAGGCAATCGGCCAGTATGGGGCCCGCCAGCGGCGGCCGGGTAGCATAGTGCTCGGATCCCTTGGGTAGCAGTAAGCAAAACGAGGGCTGGCGCTTCGAGAAGAATGACATTGCTTCCCGGCCTGCTAAGGGTGGCCGACCACGGTCGGCAAAGTTCAACATTTTGAGGAGATAGCAAATGACTGACGTAGTGACGGCTGAAGTACCGGAGAAAGAAGTGCACGAGGCGGAACTCACAGTTGGCCCAAGGGCAATCGACGCCTACGCCCGACTTAGTTATACGATGTGGTTTGCGCTAGGTGAATTTGTCGATAACTCCACTCAATCCCGCTTGAACTACGGCAATCTAATTGACGAGGTTTTACGTGTCGAAGGCCAACCATTGACGGTGTCGATAGTGCACGACAGGCCAAACAAGACCTTGACGATATCCGATAATTCAATCGGAATGAGCAAAATGGACTTGATTGCAGCATTGCGGATCGCGCAGCCTACGCCAGACAGCAAGGGCCGTTCGAAGTACGGTATGGGGATGAAAACAGCCGCATGCTGGATCGGCGCGTACTGGGTCGTCACAACTTGTGAATTGGGGAGCGGCGAAGAGTGGACTGCGACGGTCGACGTTGATGCCATCGCCAACCGCGGAGCAAAGGTGCCCCTTACTATGCGTAACGTCAGCCGCGATGAGCATTACACAAAGATATCGATCAGCAAGCTCCGACGGGTCATCCAAACTCGGTCCGAGCAAACGATCAAGGATTACCTCGGCTCGATGTACATGTTCGACTTGCGTCCTAGCGAAAGTGGCCAAGTTGAGATGAAGTTGACTTACAACGGCGAAGAAGTGCTCCCGCCTCAGGAAAGCGACTGGGATACAGATCCAAGCGGGATTGTGATGAAGCGCGACCTTTCGACCTTCACGGTCGACGGTAAGACCATCAATGGCTGGATTGGCGTCCTTAGAAAGGGGGGGAGAAAGTATGGGGGCTTCTCTATGTTCCAGAATGGGCGCCAAATCCAAGGGTATCCGACTGCCTGGAAGCCCAGTGTGATCTTCGGGGGCGTGGACGATGAGGGGGCTAACAATCTCATTACGCAGCGCGTGACTGGCGTTCTTCTGCTTGACGGTTTCGGCGTCTCCCATACGAAGGACAAGGTACTTTTCGAGGGAGAGGAAGAGGAAGCGCTCGAAAAGTTCCTGGTTGAACAGACGAAGGACTACGTCGAGTATGCGAAGAGCCGGCGAAGTTCCGGACGCGGGGTTGCGAAGTGGTCGCGGGATCAAGTGCGCGATCTTGTGAAGGACATGCAGTCCGAGTTCACCAGCGCCGAGATGAAGGATGCATTGGCGAGCGCTACGTTGCCTCCGCCTGAAATCATCATGGCAAACAATCAGCAACAGCTTTTGAACTTGACCGCAGAAGACGAAGTGGGACGCCTCAATATTCTCCCGGAGCTTCAAGTCAACATCTCTGTGAAGGAGACAAGCCAGTATGAGCCACACGTAGTTTTTGTGCCAGGTTCGCAGGCCGGTGTGCTCCACGTCATTATTAACGGCCTGCATCCGTACTATCAAACGCTTGAAGCAAAAGACGCAATTGCCGAATGCGTCCAACAGTACATTTTCGATGCCGTGGCCGAGTTCAAGACCAGCAAGCTCATTGCTCGCGTAAATCCGGATAGCGTACGCAATCTTAAAAACGGGCTGCTGCGCGCTCGCGCCGAACAATTGGCGAACGCCGATGCCGAGGTGCGCGCTCAGGCCACAGCTGGGCTTTTCGGCGGCCAGACCGAAACCTGACGGAGAGGTCATTTGCCCAAGCTGGCGCCTCGCGGATGGCAAGTGGAAGCGCTCGCCGAATGGGAGCGCGCTGAACATCGCGGGATAGTAAGCGTCGTAACCGGCGGCGGAAAGACGGTGTTCGCGCTTTCTTGCATCGATCGAATTAAGCCTGAAGCCACGCTCATCGTTGTTCCCACGGCGGCGCTGCTTGAGCAGTGGTGGGAAGAAGCTGCGAGCTATTTTGACCTGAATCTCGACGAAATTAACATTGTCAACGGCAGTTTGCGCTTCCGCGTCGGCACGATCAATATCGCTGTGCTCAACACGGCCGCCAAGCTCGTGGGCCGGATGAAGGGCCAAAAGTGCTTCTTGGTCGTTGACGAGTGCCACAAGGCTGCCTCCGAGCACTTCCGCGCCGCGCTACAAGTGAACAGCATCGCTTCGCTCGGTCTTTCAGCAACCCCAGAGCGGCCTTATGATGAAGGATTAAAAGATGTCCTAATTCCTGCTCTTGGCCCTGTCATTTTCAGCTATGACTACGCGGCTGCGCTCCGAGACGGCGTCATAGTCCCGTTCCAGCTGCGCAATATCATTTTTGAACTTGAAGATGACCGGCAGGCTGAGTACGACAAACTGAGCAAAGCGATCGCACGATCAATTGGACATCACGGTGCTGAAGCACAGCAAACAGTTGCCCTCTACCTCAAGCGCGCCCGTGTGCTGAACCTGAGCCTCAATCGAATTCGCATAACTTTACGGCTTGTTGCAGCGAATCGTGGAAGGAAGACGTTGGTCTTCCATGAAGACATCGAAGCGTGCGACCTTATTCAAAGTGTCCTTTCGGAAAATGGCGTGCGCTGCGGCGTCTACCACTCAAAGATGAGGCTCCGAGATCGTGCGGCGATGCTAAGCCGATATCGCCGCGGGGAGATAGATCTGCTGGTTACGTGCCGTGCCCTAGATGAGGGTTTCAACGTACCCGAAACAGAGATAGGCATTATCGCGGCCAGCACAGCGACGCGGCGGCAGCGAATTCAACGCCTCGGGCGAGTCGTGCGTCCCGCGAAGGAGAAAGAGGGCGCGGTGATTTATACGTTGGTCGCCAGCGGACCGGAGATTCAGCGTCTGCAGGATGAAGAAGAGACCATGGATGGCGTAGCCGAAGTTAGCTGGAGCAAGGCGTGAAGAGACTTTTCATCGGCGAGTGTCAGGAAGACAACATTTTCGAACTTGTAGACCCGACTTCCTTCCTGGAGATCGATTTCGAGGCACAAGTTATTAAGGCGCTAACCTGTTTACTGCCTGGCTACATGTGCGGCGTCTTTGCCGGCACGTTCATCCTCGAAGGAACGCGGCGCAGCGCTGATCTGGCTCTCATTCACAAGAGCTTTTCGCACTGGTTTGTGATCGAAGTCGAATTGGCCGGCCACTCGTTTGAAGGCCATGTGCTCCCTCAGGTGCGGTGCTTTCGCTATGGCGCGCCGGAAGACAGTTGTATTACCAGCCTCATGCGCGGCTTCGAGGGTGTTGATGCTAAGCGCGCCGAAAGCATTCTTCGCCACATTCCGCGCTATGTCGCTGTGGTCGCAAATTTGCCAAATTTAGAATGGGCGAAGCTCTTGAACACTCTAGACGTGCAGCTTTTAACGGTTTCAATTTACCGCGACCATAAAGGTCGATCGGCGCACGAAGTTGAAGGCCGCCTCAATGTGCCGAAGGTCAGTCTCGGTTTTGCCCGGTTCTCGGCGATCGAAAACTGCTTGCGCATTCCCAGGAACTGTGGCTTGCCAGTAGGCAACATTCAGATAATTGACCAGTTTGACGTGGCCGGTTCGTGGACGGTACACGAAGCATCGGGCGTCCTGTGGGTGTCAAAAGATCGAGGTCCAACTCTCCTCGTTCATGAAAGCTACGTGCAGATCCTTCGCGCATCTGATGGTCGGATTTGGATAAGCCCATGAGGAATAGCCCAATAGGTGATCGATTGCCTGGCGCGCAGCGAAATCTGCTGCGAACGGGTTGTATGCCCTGTAAATGACATCCCTGCGGTCCAGCATCATTGGAAGGGATCTGCTCGCGCTACTACCTATAAGAATAGTTACGTTTCGAGTTTGATTGGTTATCATAACCAAATGACAAGGCAAAGCTGGTTGGTTTCTTGGATTGGCCGAACGGACCATGAAGCAGCGGAGAAGGGGGCGGAGACCGACCTCGGTCCCATTGCCACAGCACTCTCGAGTCCGAAACGTTACGACCGCGTGTACTTGCTGACCAACTATCCGTTCAAACGGAGTCGTGACTTTTGCGCGTGGCTGCAGGAAAAATGCGACTACCCCGACGGAAAGGTCGACCTGTATGGCATCGATCTGCGAAGCCCCATCGACTACGCCTCGATCTATGCCGAGGTTTCGAGGAATTTGAAAGAGGCTCGACTGCCCAGGGACGAAGTGGATCTCACGTTTCATCTCAGCCCTGGCACGCCAGCGATGGCGGCCATCTGGATCATCCTGGCGAAGACCCGATTTCCGGCGACCCTGATTCAAACTTCCCGCGAGAAGGGGCTCGAGCCGGTAGACTTTTTCTTCGACCTCGCAAGCGACTTCTTGCCGGAGTTCCTCAAACGCGCCGGCGACCGCATCGACAGGCTCGCGGCGGGCCCAGTCGACGTCAGTACACGCTTCGCCAAGATCCTTCATGCCAGCGAAGGCATGCGTAGCCAAGTAGCCCTAGCGCAGCGGATCGCCGTTCACGAAGTTCCCGTTCTTATCCTGGGCGAGACTGGAACGGGCAAAGAGCTATTTGCGGAAGCTATCCATGCGACGAGTGCCAGGAATGGGAAGCCCTTCTTGGCGGTCAACTGCGGGGCCATTCCCCCCGAACTGGCGAACTCGGAACTCTTTGGGCATAAGCGGGGCGCCTTCACGGGGGCCACTTCGAATCGCAAGGGCCACTTCCAGGAAGCGGACGGCGGAACGCTCTTCTTGGACGAAATAGGTGACCTTCCTCTCGAAACTCAAGTGCGACTGCTCCGCGCCTTGCAGGCGAGGGAAGTGACACCGGTGGGAGAGTCGTCGCCAGTTAAGGTGAATGCACGTGTGATTGCGGCAACTCACCGCGACTTACTCGCCGACGTAGCCAGTGGCCGGTTCCGGGAGGATCTGTTTCATCGCCTCGCAGTTGGGATCTTGCGATTGCCGCCTTTGCGCGAGCGAGGGGCAGACATCACGCTTCTGTTGGATTCTTTTCTCAGGCAAATCAATGCGGACGCGAAAGGGCGCCCTGAGGCTCAGGAAAAGTCTCTTGCCCCAGACGCGAAAGCGCTGCTGTTAGCGCACAGCTGGCCGGGAAACGTTCGAGAGCTGTATCACACGCTCCTCAGAGCGTCGATTTGGTCGCTCGGCCCGGAAATCGGAACAGCGGACGTGACTGCAGCCATCCTGCGACCTCCCCGAACAGACGCGAGCTTGTTGGATCGCCCTTTGACGCCTGGCTTCCAACTGCAAGAAGTGCTTGACGACGTGTCAAGGGCGTACCTGAGCCGCGCGCTGAAGCAAGCCGAAGGGCGCAAGTCTGCCGCGGCAAGGCTCTTGGGCTTTTCGAACTATCAGACGCTAGATAACCGGTTGGCCAAGTTGCAGATGACTGCAGGCGTCGACATTGCGAGGACGTAAGAAATGGTATTGAAAAAGTAAATATTATTACGCTCTCATGAGTCAGAGAAATCGTAACCCATTGATTTGAAAGGAAATTAGAGTGGTCCCGAGCTGGAACGATCCTCGCATACGGGATGGCACACAGATTGGAGACCATCTTGAACCACGCGAGCACGCCGACGAATCCCTCTGCAGTAGCAGTACCGCTGCCTACTTTGACCAAGCACGCAAGCACCCGCATGCAGCAACGCGGGATCGGCTTGGACGACATAGATGCTGCCCTCACTTATGGAAGGACGATCCACGCCAAAGGCGTCACGTTCTTCGTGATCGGGCGCAAGGAGGTCCAAAAGTTTTCAGCCCAGGGTATTGATCTCGCGGCAGCCGCCGGTATTCAAGTGCTGGTCTCCCATGATGGCGCCGTCGTGACCACCTATCGCAGCCACGATCTTCACGCGATCAAGTCGCCGCCCCGCGCTCAGCGCCACTGCCATTCAATTAGCCATCACTAAGCAAACAAGGAGCATGAAATGGGCTGGGCCAGCATGAACGAAGACAACGAGAGCCGATTTTTCAACGCAACCATCATCCGCAATGCGGTAGACAAGAACATGAACACACCCCAGATCGCCCCGGACAAGAAACCCGGTGTCGCAACAAAGCTCAAGGCGTTCGCCGCTCCGCAAGCGCGCCCCTTGCCCGTGATCATCCTCGCCGATGTCAGCGGCAGCATGGCGGAAAACGGAAAAATAGAGGCGCTCAACGTTGCTGTGAGGCAGATGGTGACGAGCTTTGCCAATGAGTCGCGGCTGCGTGCGGAGATTCAGGTTGGCCTCATCACCTTTGGTGGGGGGGAGGCTGAACTTCACCTCCCCCTCGTCAGCGCCCACGCGGTCAAAGAAGTTATCTCTTTCTCGGCCGCTGGTGCTACGCCAATGGGCGCGGCGTTTGAACTCGCCAAGCAACTCCTGGAAGACAAGGATCGTATTCCGTCCCGCGCATACCGGCCCGTGCTGGTTCTCGTCTCGGACGGCGCGCCCACCGACAAGTGGGAGGCGCCCTTGGCAGCACTCAAATCGAGCGAGCGCGGGCAAAAAGCGTCGCGCATCGCAATGGCGATCGGCGCTGACGCTGACAGGGATCTTCTGGCGCAGTTTGCCAACGATGCGGAAGCGCCGGTATTCGAAGCCCATGAAGCGCAGGATATCCGACGCTTCTTCCGGGCAGTCACGATGAGTGTTGTGGCGCGCTCGTCGAGCCCCACACCTGACAGACCCCTCACTTTCGACATGAGCGAAATTCCCGGCGACGACCTCGACCTGGATGCGATCTGATGCTGCGCGCAGTCGGCGCAAGTGTCACAGGGCCTGGCCATTTGGAAGTCAATGAGGGTTGCCAAGATGCCCACTTGGTCAAAGGCTGGAGGGGCGGGTGGATCGCCGCTGTGGCAGACGGATTGGGATCCCGCACTCACAGCGCCCAAGGAGCGCAAGTCGCTGTTCGGTCGGCCCAAGCAGTCGTTCGAGAGTGGGAGAGTACTTCCGCGTGGCGAACTCTGCCCGCGCGGGACGTGGCGACGGAAATCTACCGGCGGTGGTTGCAAAAGGTTCCCTGGAGCGACAAATCGGTGGCGGCAACTACCCTCCTGCTCGCTATTTGCGATGTGGACGGTTACACCCGCGTTTGGCAGATCGGGGACGGTCTGATCGCTAGTCTTGTCAACGGGCAAATCAAGATTCTCACCCCGGAGCGAGGCGGCTTTGGAAATGAAACGCGGGCCTTAGGTGTCGACACGGCTTGGTCAGCTTGGCATTCGGCCGACCTTGTTCTCGGCAACGCCGACGACACGCTCTTGCTCATGACGGACGGGATCTCTGACGACATCCCACAAGACTTGATTGAGGGCTTTGTCTGCGCCGTCCGGGGAGAGTTCAAGAAGCGGTCCCGCCGGGGCGCTCGCAAATGGCTACAGCGCGAACTCACCAACTGGGCAACGCCAGGGCACTCCGACGACAAGACGCTGGCCGCCATCTTTGTGGACAGGAGGAATTCATGACAACAACATCCGAACAGCCCAACAGCCAGCCGGTGCGAAAGCCGCGGGTCTTCGACGACAAGGGCGGCATGTACGAGTTGGGAAAGCGCATAGCAGAAGGCGGCCAAGGCATCGTGTGCCCGACACAGGACCCACGATTTTTGGTCAAGGTAAGCAGACACTCCGCGGGAGATCCCAGAACGGAAGCATGGTCGCGGCAGATTGCCGCCGTCCAGCGCATGCCGATCGACGAAAACGACTTGCCCATCGCGATGCCCGTAGCCCTAGTCACCAAGCCGCGACCGGGTTATGTGATGGAGTTGATGGATGGACTTATCCCGCTGGAGGAAATCCTCAGGCAGGCGCACGAGCACTTGCTCATCGAGGACAGCTTGGCCGGATTCCTCGCGACCGGCGGCCTCGAGCGTCGCCTGCGTCTACTGGCGCGCTTGGCGCGGATCCTTGCCCGCCTACACGGGCTAGGGATTGCACATGGCGACCTATCGCCCAAGAACGTCTTCATATCGCGCTCGGTCGAACACGATCAGGTTTGGTTGATCGACTGCGACAACCTCACTTATGCGGTCAAAACCAGCACTTTGCAGATCTACACGCCGGACTTCGGCGCCCCCGAGATATTTCGCGGCCAACTCGGCATCAGCACCTACACAGACATCTGGAGCTTCGCGATCATCGCGTTCCAGACACTTACTCTGTTGCACCCTTTTAAAAGTGGTTCCTTGGTCGATGCGGACAGCGACCTCGAGGCGGCGGCCTTCCGAGGCGAAGTCCCTTGGGTCGACCATGATTCCGACGATCGCAATCGCGCAACCGCAGGAATTCCACGAGAGTTTGTCTGCACCTCTCAATTGAGCACTTTATTCCAACGCTGCTTTCAGGACGGTCTGAGCGAACCCGAAGCTCGCCCCTCCCTGGCGGAATGGGCGGAAGTGCTGGAAGCTGCGGCTGCCCTGCAGATTCAGTGCTCGGAAGCAGGTGGGGGCTGCGGAAGCACTTTCCTGTGGTCGGACACGATGGAGTGCCCGTTCTGTGGCCAGGCAAAGCTTGGAGCGAAATCGGCAGTCCTCATGGACCACATGATCTTCGCTCACCGCTCCGTCCTCGGTGACGATGCGAAGCCGGCAGACCAGTGGACAAGAACCGGGTGCGCTCAAGTCGTGGGCGCCATGCCTGTGCCGCTGCGACAGTCGCCGCCAGGCACCGCTAGCTATCCCGACAGCAAGCAACTCGCCTCTATCTGGATCCAAGATGGTGCTCTGACTATCAAAGTCGAGAGAGGAGCCGACGTGACGCTGCAAACCTCTGGCGTCAAGCAACTCGAGACCCTGAGAGGTCGTGTTCAGCTGCCCGCTAGTGGCCTTCGTCTGGCGCTGCATCTCGGGCGGCTCGACGCCCCACATAACGTGTGGCGCCTGACGTGGTGAGCCCAAATGCAGCTACATGAGTCTCCCCTACTGCAGCCTGAGGTGCTGCTCGCTCGGCCTGCGGAAAAATCGTTTGACCCTCAGGCCTGGATCATAAACAACGAGGTTAGCCTGCGGGCTGAGCAAGACGCCATCCTCATGCGGCAAGGCGACCGCGTGGCGCGGCTCGTGACAGGGCCGCAGTCTGGGAGCATGGAGCATCAGGCTGCCAATTCTGACGTCCTCTGGCTTCTGGTTCGTGCCAAGCCGAACCAGGTCGGGCTCAAGTGCATGGTGCCAGTGAGAGCGACACCGTTGAATCGCCTGGACTTGCGCGTCGACCAACGCGTGGCCGACGACCTGCATGGGAAGGGTCGCATTGCGCTTCCAGGCATTCCTGATGCGATTGCATGGCTGAACGAGGAATTCGTGCTGGCTGATGGCCTGCGAGACTCGCGACGCGTCTTCGCCGTGATCCACTCCAGAGGCGACGACCGTAAGTTGCAACTGCACGGCCGGCGGTACCAAGCGGACCTCACGCGTTCCGCCGAAGGACCAATTGTCGTGGATCGGATAGCTGACAGACCGCGAAAGTCGCTGGCGCCCATCGCCGTGCTGGCAGGGCAGATCGGCTTCGCAGACGCGTCGAACCTAGTTTCCGGCATACCGCATCTCGACCGCACGCTGCTTGACAGCGCAGTCACCAGCTACGGCGCTTACCTGGATCTCTGGCGGCTTTATAGCGAGAAGGAGTGGCAGCGTGACGTGGCACGTGCCGCTGCCATTAGCGCTGTACGCTATGCATCCTTCCAGCCAATAAGTGAAGAGGGTGGAGGCTGGAATTTGGCGATCGAACAGAAGTCCCTCGCAGCACTCAAAGAGGCCTGGCGCGAACACTCGACAGAAGATGACCAGGTCGAAATCGACGAATCCGCGCCCGAGTGGACGTCGGATCACTACACCGACTTGAGTGCGATCGACAAGCGCAAACGCGTGCGCGCGCGGCCGCAATTCACTCCCGGTGGCCTCCTTCTCAAAACCGATGACCGGCTCACACCGCCCTCAACGGGCTTCGTCTACCTCTCGCTGACCGGCAATCGGACACAACAAGAGCGGCGGGACAATGCCCGCCGTGCGATCGAATCTGGCTTGGGCGTTCCGACTCTGAACCGTTTGCTACAGGACATGCCGTTGCCCCGGCAAAGACAGTCGATGCTCGTAGGGCTCTCTTCCTATGCGAAGCAGAGCTTCAAAGCGGGAAAGGCCACGGTCAAGCAGGAACTTGCGATCAAGGTTGCCTTGAATACTCCGGACGTGGCGCTGATCATCGGGCCGCCAGGCACAGGTAAAACGCAGGTCATAGCCGCCCTCGAGAGACGGCTCGCCGAACTCAACGAAGGCCATGCGATTGCGCAGCAGGTGCTGATCTCGAGCTTCCAGCACGATGCAGTCGAAAACGCCTTGGGACGAACGGACGTGTATGGACTGCCTGCGGTGAAAATTGGTGCCCGACGGCAAGAGGCAGCTGACCCGGTGGACACATGGCGCCACAGGCAGCACGCGAAAGTGGCGGCGGAGATCGCTCGCCTGGAAGCAGAGGAACCCAGTGCAACGCTGCTAGAGGAACTCACTCGCTTGCTCAACGAACTACTCATTGCCGGGGCCTCCGCAGATAGCCGCACACAGAAGTTCGACCTGCTGCAGGAGTTGCTAAATCAACTCGCAAGTGTGGCCCGTATCCGGCCCTCACTCGACTGGCAGAGCCAGTGGGATGCCTATCGTGAAAGCATGGTATCCCTTGCTCGCACTTCTGGATCCTTGTCGAGTGTCCGGCGACAACAATTGACGCGTGCGGTCCGCTCCTTGCGCGTGTTGCCCGAGTCTTTCGACGACGATGGAACGCAGCGCGCACTTCTAGTCTTGCGCATGGCGCAGGGCTCGGAGTGGTGCACGGAGCCGCACGTCGACGTCCTCAACAGAATGTCAGACGAATCGGCGCCATCGTTGGCGCAGTTGGAAGAACTGAAAGAAGTGCGGGACGCACTTCTTGACCTTCTTCGCGCTGATCGCCGCCCAGCCAAGGTTCGAAAGACGTTGGACGAAAACGCCAGGAGGTTGCTCGGAGCGCTTCAAGGCGAACTCGCGGCCAAAGTGGCGAAATCGCGCACCGGTGCGTTTGGAGTGGTGCGGCAGTTCGCCGATGCGCTCGTCTCGCAGCCAGCGTGGGTGCGACGCGCTGTGGAGAACTACAGCAGCATTGTAGGAGCCACCTGCCAGCAGTCGGCGAGCCGCATGATGACGCAACTCAAGAACGTCTCCTCCGATGCAGTGCAACAGATCCAGTTTCAGAGCGTGATCGTTGACGAGGCCGCTCGCGCGAATCCCCTGGACTTGTTTATCCCCATGGCCATGGCTCGACGGCGGATCGTTCTCGTCGGCGACCATCGGCAGTTGCCGCACATCCTGGACCCAGTCATCGAGGAAGAGATCCGCGGCGAGCGCGGCGAGCAGATTCAAGCCGACACTTACCAGCACAGCTTGTTCGAACGACTGTGGCGGCAGTTCAAAGTGCGTGAAGCCCTCGATGGGATCCCCCGGGTCGTGATGCTGGACATGCAGTTCCGGATGCACCCGACGCTGGGCGATTTCATCAGCAAGCATTTCTACGAGGCTGCTGGTCTTGACAAGGTGTACTCAGGTAAGTTGGAGGCCGACTTTCCTGAAACAGTGCCTCTTTACGGTCGCGTCGTGTGCCAATGGGTAGACATTCCTACCAAAGCCGGAGGCGACGAAAGACTTGCGAGCGGCAGTCGCGTCCGACCCGCCGAGGCGATACGCGTCGCGCACGAGGTCCAGCGCCTGTTGGAGCAGCTTTCGCCTAGCCAGAGCATCGGTGTGATCACGTTCTACGCGGCACAGAGAGACCAAATCTTTCAAGAACTTGCCAAACTCGGGCTCGCTGAGCGAGGTCAAGCGGGATGGCATATCAAGGAAGAAATTGCGTCGAACTCGGAATGCCCTGAGCGCCTTCGCGTCGGCACAGTTGACGCTTTTCAGGGCAAGGAATTCGACGTTGTGTTCTTGTCTGTCGTCAGAAGCAGCGGCCAGAAGCTCGAAGTCCGCTCCGACTACGACATCCCGGATGCGTTCGAACGCCTTGCCAGCCGCAAGTACGGCCATCTGCGCAGCGCGAACCGATTAAACGTAGCAATGAGCCGTCAACGGCGCTTGCTCATCGCTGTTGGTGATAGAAGCATGTTCACAGGACCTTCGGCGAGAGAGGCTGTACCGGAGATGTGCGCTTTCCTTGATCTATGCGAGAAGGAGGCCGCCCGTGTCCAGTGAGCGATACCTGCGTTGGGAGCACAAACTGCCAAAGGCCAAGCAGGCGTCGCTGCTATGGCCCGTGGAGGTGTGGACCATTCTCGCCCCTGACGCAAACCGTAGCCTCAATGTCTTCCAGGAGGGCATTCTCGGCCTGCTGAGGGCAGGAATCCGAGATCGTCAACAGATGGCGAAACTACTGTGCTTGGACGAGAACCTGATCGCCTTCATCATTGCGCAGGAAATCATGCCGAACGGGTGGGTCGACGCGCAATTCAAGATTACGCCGGCGGGCGAGGATCTCCTTTCCAGTGGCATTGACGGCCAAGGCGCGCTGACGCTGCAGTACGCCTATAGAGATGGCGTCTTTGGGCACTGGCTCCCGCGCGTCAGCCGTGACCTACCAGACATTAATCCCCTCGAAATGGGCGCGAAAAAGTTCCCAGCGTTCCGCAATAGCCGCGAAGGAGGCGGAGAAATTCGGCCCTTCCTGCTGCCGCGAAGGCATAAGGTGAGCCTGCCTCACAAAGCCGACGTCCTGAAGGCGTGGCGCAAGGGTCTTCGCGACGTGATCCACGCAGATGGTGACGATGAAGGCGTGCCCGAAATTCTGAGCGACGACATCGAAATTGTCGGAGGCGAGCCCGCGTTGGCGTACGTGTGGTGCGAGATCATCCACAAACCGGGCGACCTGCAACCTTGGCTAGTGACGGATCCTTGGCGGATAACTTCGGTGGCGAGATGGCTGCGCGAGCCGTTGCAAGCGGGTCTGGCCTCCATTCCGGGGCTGGCTGGGCGCATCGAAAGTGTGTTGCCGGACAAAGGTTCTGCCGTGTTGACCGCGGAAGACCTCAGAGGACTGATCGAGCGAAAGGTGGAATTTCATCTCACGCAATGGCCTGCGCTAAACATGCCCCACCTGTCACTGTTAAGGGAGCACCTGGCGAGGGTGCTGCGACAAAAGGAGAGGACAGAAGCGACGGGTGCTTCCTCCCAGGAAGAGTTGGGAAGTTTGATACAGGAATGCGGGTCTTTGCTTGAAGCAGTAGCGCAGTGGATGCTGGAGCGCTGGCCAGTGGGAAATATTGTCTGGCCGCGCGACGGCTTGAACCGGAAGGCCGCAGAAGACATGCTAAGCATGGTGCCCATCCGCGCGACGTTGCCGAGTGAGTGCAGAAGGTTGTTGGCTGGGCAGAATTTTCGCGACGTTCGTCTCGCAGCGCAGCATCGCGATCGGGCATTCAAGGCCCTCCTGTTCGCGTCTTTGTTGGCAACGCATAACCACGACGACCATCCACTTCGTGAACTCGACGAGACCCAATTGGAGTGGGTTCGTTTGTTCACGTTGATCGACATGCGAAACAAGGGGAGCCACGCGAGCGGGAGGCGTTTGCAGCGAGGGCACGTCCTTTCAGAGGCGGACTTCGCGATCGCGTGGTTCATGAATTTCTCGAATTACTTTTGAAGAGGTCCAAGAAAGATGGGCAAAAGCAAGGCCAAGAACTATCAACAGGGACGACCATCAATCCCTCAACCGGCAGCAACTGCGCCTGCATCATCTGCGCTTGTTATGAAGCTCCTTGCGTCAGGGTCGCAAATTGCACCACTTATCGCAGAGCCCGCACCGGAGTGGTCCGAAGACACCATGACGGAGTTTCTTGACAAACTGCCGGACGGCGATCGAAGCCGGTTCCAGTCTTTCATAGATGTCTTCGATTCCCTTGGTACGAGAGCCAAAGAGGCCCATGATGAATTCAAGAGTAAGGAGGCCTCCCTTGCGGGCGAGCGCGCATCGCTCGTGGCGGACCGTGAGATGCTAAGGCTTGAAAAAGCCTCGTTTGAGGAGGCGCAATCCCGATTCGAAACGGAATCTCTGAGCTTGGGGAGAGATCGCGAGGAGTTGTTGAAGCTGCGGCTCGACCTTGTCTCGGCGAAACAAGAACTTGCGGTGCGGGAGGCCGAGATCCGAGGCGGTCTGGTGCTGGAACGGGAGGGGTCGCTCGCGATCCTTCAAGAGCAAATCGCCGTTTTCGAAAGGCAGCGCGACCGACTTCCGGGGGAGCTTGCGGCGCGGCGGCAGGAACTCATGGATGAGGCTCGCAAGGAGTCTGCGCGCTTGGTCGCGCTCGCACAGCAGCATAGCGCGTCACTTCAGCAGAGGGAAACAGAACTTGCGCTGCAGGAAGTCGCCATCCAACGCCGGCAGGAAAAAGTTCGTGTTGAGGAGGATGTTGTCAAAACACGGCAAAGAAACGTTCAGGAAGATGCACGACTGCAAGCTCAGGCCCTCTTGGACGAGAAAAGCGCGATCCTCGCCAAACATTTGCGGGAGATTGAGAGGCTGCGCAAGGTGGTAGATGAGCAGCAAGTCGAACTTGATGGCGTGGACGCAATTCGACAAGTCTTTGGCGATGACCCCCAGCGCCTGCTCGACGAGAGTGAATCGCTGCGCGCGCAGAACAAACAACTTGATCGCAAGGTACAGGAACTGCTATCGAATCAGTCTCAAGACGACGCGAAGGAACTCAGAACGCAACGCGACGCATTGCAACAGAGCCTGGATGCAGCGCGGGGTGAAGTCTTCGGCCTTCGTCAGCAAGAGCACCAGTGGCAGCGCAGTGTTACCGAACGAGAAAACGCCGAAACAATGCGCGTCGTCCTCGAAAAGCACAAGGCGCTGCTGGGCAGCGCGGTACAGGAACTCCGGACGCAGGTGGATGAACTTATCGACCAAGGTAAAGAGGGTACCGTCTTCCCCGAGCTAACGCGAATGGACAAGGATCTCACGCTCCGCGTTCCCACTGAGGCGGCGCCGATACTTTCCGCGTTGGTTGGCGATTTGCAGGCCCGCATCGCCTACGCGGAGCGCGGCAAGCAACTCCACTTCTCAAGGGAAGTACTGCAGCTCTTTATGGGTGGCTTGGCGATGAGCCGCTTGCACGTTTTTCAGGGCATCAGCGGGACCGGAAAGACAAGCTTGGCAACGGCTTTTTGCGCCGCCATTGGAGCTACCTGCAAGGTGGTTCCGGTGCAAGCCGGATGGCGGGATCGCGCCGACTTGATCGGCCACTACAACGCATTCGAGAAGCGCTACTACGAGAAGGACACGCTGCAGGCCCTGTATCGCGCTCAGACCGAGGCGGAACGAGACAAGCTGCATGTTGTTCTGCTGGACGAGATGAACCTCTCCCGTCCTGAGCAGTATTTCGCAGAATTCCTGTCCGCAATGGAGGTCTCCGAAGACAAACGGTTCATCACCCTCATGGAGTCTCGGCCCGCCAGTGGTGCGCCTGTGCTGTTGAAAGATGGGCGCCTGATCCGCCTACCGTCGAATGTCTGGTTCATCGGAACGGCCAATCACGACGAAACCACGAACGCCTTCGCAGACAAGACCCATGACCGCGCATTCGTCCTAGATCTCCCGAAGCACGGTCCCGTTACCCAGAAGATCGACCGGCCAACAAATGGTGTGACGTGGTCATTCGAGAACCTCATGGATCAATTCGACCAGGCACGCAAGATGCACGAAGCTCACGTGAAGAAGCTGCTTGGGTTCATCGACGCCAGCCGCCTGACAAGGGTCCTGAATGACGACTTCGGCCTGGGTTGGGGCAATCGTCTGGAGCAGCAGATGATCCGCTTCATGCCAGTAGTGCTCGAATGCGGTGGAACCGAGGCGCTGGCGCTCGACCACATGCTCGCCTCACGGATGTTCCGAGAAGGCAAGGTCACAGGACGGCACGACAAGCGCGCGGACGATCTCCTTCGGGTTCACGATGCACTGGAGGTCCTGTGGAAGGAGGGCAAGCTCGGAGGCATCCCTAGTTCATGCTTCGAAGCGATTGAAAGGGACATCCAGAGGTTGGAGCGCGGTGGATGAAGGTGTGGGATCGTTATTCCGGAGCAGAGGCAGACCTCCCCGACATTGTGGTGCCTGGCCGGTTCCAGGTTCTGGCGCCGTGCACTCTGAACGGCCACGCCTTGATGAACAAGGGCGACATCCTCTGGGGCGACGGTAACGTCAAGTGCGCGTTGACTGGAGACAGGGCAGACAGAACCTTTGCGCCGGCGGCGAACTGGCCCGCTGGCGTCTCCCCGAACGCGCTGGTCGACGAAGCCGTGGGTGCCGTGACGGACCAGCTCGAGACCGGCGAACTGCCCTCTCCCATCATGCCGTCACAGCTCGAAAAGCATTTTGATCTGCTCGACTTCGAACGGCTGTTGGCGGATCTCCTGGACGCGGGCCACCTCCAATCCATTTCACAACGGCCAAGGCTGGACATGCGCTACGACGTCGAGGTGCTGCCAGTCTCCCGGGCAAGGCGGCCAGCGCCCGACGCGCTGACGGCGCTCGCTTCCAACTCGCAGGATTGGAGTCGCAGGCGGATCACGGGGATTGTTCCCGCGCGGCTCAAAGCTCTTGTGAGCGAGGACGAGCATGCCATCTATGAGAACGTCGTCTTTGCGCGACTGGTCGATCGTGTCCTGACTCTGCTTCGGGCGCGGATCCATGACGCATTGCAACTATTGGAGAAGCACCAGGAAGCGAAGCTGCTTTCGGACGCGCAGCAACTCGATCGCAGGCTGCGACAGGACCTCTGCACTCTCTGGGGCCAGTCCTTTGTCGACAACCCTGAGGCCGGCACAAGGGCTCACGAAACCTATGAAGCTTTGATAAAGCTGCATCGGAAGGTCAAGCAGCTGCAGCATAAGGGGCTTTACACGCAGATACCCCGAAAGTCGAACCTCCCCATTGCGCTCAGAAACACGAACATACTGCAGCACGACCCGCACTATCGGCACCTTCGGCCGATCTGGCTACTTGCTCACGCCGGAGCGGACCGGGAGGTCAAGACGCCCCACCAGAAGTTCGAAGCGGCGAAGGCAGTCGGCGAACGATACGTCACCTACGTCGAGTTACTCGTTCGAAGGGCTCTGTTCGCCAGCGAATTGGTCAAATGGGACGATGTGGGCCGGAAGGCAACTTTTGGCCCTTGGGAACTGCGGCTTGCGGGCCAGATGGGTGGCTGCCACTTGGAACTGTTCGACGGAGAAACTTCAGTCGATCAATTGACGATTGTTGCAGGCTGGCAGGGCCGCTTAAACTGGGCAGACCAGCGCGACAACTACTACGTCTTCTTCTGCCATGACTCGGAAGCGACCGCCGACGGCTCCGGAGACGCCAGCGTTCTCCATCCGCTACAGTTTTACTCCGTGGAGAGGGTCCGACTGGCTATCGAAAAGTGGCTGCTCAAGCAGGTCTTGAGCAGATATCCGTTCCGTGTCACGCCACTCCCGGCCGATCTCCAGACAGCGATCTTTGCCGCAGCGGGCGACAGGGCGCAGAAGGCCGGCCACGGTATTCGATTCTGCGAACTTCTGAAGCCTGACGTTCAATTCGAGGTCGAAGCGGCCGTAAGAGGGAGTACTGCCAACGAACTCACAAAAAAGAAACTGCTCGAGTCGCTGAAGTTGGCGCATGTGCTCGGGACATGCCGTGCTTGTGGACATAGCATCAGCCCTTCGGCCTTTCACGGATCAGATCATGGATTTTGGGCGAACTGCGGTGAATGCGGCGCGCACTGGACCCTGAGAATTCCGCATGGTACCGGCGCGAAGGCCGAGTATCTAACGGGGAAGGTCTCGCGGCCTTTTGCAGAGGTCGGTTGCCGGGAGCTAACCGTCAGTTGGTCGACGCCCCTCGCGTCGAGCAACCATGGGAAAAAGTAAAGGGGACAAGTCCATGGGTAACCCATACGTCAGTTGCCTGGCACGATCAGGCCTGGAACGAGGCCTCTGCACTGCGCCACCCTTTCCACCGAGCGCCCTACTCATGCGAACGGTCCTTGTGGTCTATCGACACAGGTTGTGCCTCGATACAATCTAACACTCAGTTACATACCGAAGAGAAGGCTCTCCAACGCTTACGAGGACTAGGACGCGGTCGACCAACCTAAGCTAGACAGCGCAAGAAAATCCGCCAGCTGTCGCTATCATGGCCGAGGCCGAAAAGAGGGTTTAAAGGGTGAGCCGTCCCAGAAGCTGCTATCGCTCCGAATCTGAAGCACTCCCAGACTTATGCTGAGCAGTTCTGTTGGCCGCGGGGCCCACTCCGACTTCCCGGATCTAGCGCTTGACGGCCACTATCGAACTGGCGAGCGAGATCCTGTAACTGGCTTCTACAAGCCTTGCCTCGACGTCGCTGTGACGTACGACCGGGCTGTGGGATATTTCCGCTCCAGCATCTTCGCCATCATCGGCCAGCCCTTCTTGGATTTCGCTCGCCGAGGCGGCAAGGCCCGGTTCATTTGTTCTCCCTCCATCACTGACGAGGATGCCGAAGCGATCGCGTCGGGCTACATTCAGCGCGACAAGATGGTGGAGCGAGCGGTCTCGCGGGACATAGATACTCTGCTTTCGGATCCTGCTGCGGCACATCGTGCAAGGCTCTTAGCCACCTTCATCAAGTTTGGGGCCCTCGACATAAGAATTGCCATTCGCAGCGGAGGAAATGGCATTTATCACGAGAAGATTGGCGTCTTCAAGGACGACTTCGGACACCAGGTCAGCTTCTTAGGGTCGGCAAACGAGACATGGAGCGCTTGGCACGCCGCGGGCAACCACGAGTCCATCGAAGTTTTTAGGAGTTGGCTGCCTGCAGATGAAGTCCGAGTCCAATCGCACCAGAAGATTTTTGACCTATTGTGGAAGGGCGAAACGCCGGGTGTGGACACGATTGAATTTCCCGAGGCCCAACGGCGAAAGCTTTTGACTGTTGCCGCTCCCGGACTGGACGACCCGGAAATCGCCTCGCACGATGCGACCGGCTCAAGGCGCCGTAGGCTCCTGCCACATCAAGCCACCGCAATATGCGCGTGGGAGAAGGCGGGCCGGCGCGGAGTCTTCGAGCACGCCACCGGCAGCGGGAAGACTTTCACCGCCATCGAGGCGATGAAGAAGCATTTGGGCACAGGAGAGCCGGTGATCGTATTGGTGCCGAGCCAATTGCTGCACGAGCAATGGAAAAAGGAAATCCTAGAGGAAATACCGGACGTTTCCGTGCTGATGGTAGGCGGCGGGCACGTCAAGTGGAAGGAGCGCGGCCGCCTGCGGTCGCACACAAGTCACGGGCTTGGCATGAACCGAGTGGTTATCGCCACCATGCAGTCGGCGTCGACCGACGCGTTCATCAACGGCCTTGCCCAAGGAGCTCATCTCCTGATCGTAGCCGACGAGATTCACCAGATCGGCAGCCCCAAGAACTCACTCGCACTTGCAATTCAATCTGGCGCGAGCTTGGGCCTCTCGGCGACGCCCATTCGCTACGGCGACCCCGAGGGCACCCAGAGAATCCTCGACCGCTTCGGACCGGTCATTCCTCCGCCGATTACTCTGCAGGATGCGATCGCGGCAGGGCGCTTGGTCAATTACGAGTATTTTCCCCATGCGGTCCACCTGAACGAAGACGAGTCCGAGCTTTGGAAAAAACTCACGAAGCAGATCAGTTTTGAACTGAGCAAAGCCAAAAAGGCGAATGGTAGCGGGGGGCTGACGGACAAGGCCAAGATGTTGTTGATACAGCGATCGCGGATCGCAAAAAAGGCCAGAGTGAAGACCGGTTTGGCCGCAGGAGTGATCAAGAAGGAATTCCAGGAAGGACAGAGTTGGCTGGTGTATTGCGAGGACTCGGGGCAGCTCGATGAAATGCTCTCCAAGCTTCGGGACGAAGGTCTCCGACCGCTCGAATACCACTCGAACATGTCTGGAGAAAAAGCGGAATCCCTCGCTTGGTTCAAGAAGTTCGGTGGCGTGCTGGTTTCGATAAAGTGCTTGGATGAAGGGGTGGACATCCCGGCAGTGAGCCACGCGTTCATCTTGGCATCGAGCCAAAACCCCAGGCAGTTCATCCAGCGCCGTGGGCGAGTGCTGCGTAAATCAGTCGGCAAGGATTTGGCGGTTATCCACGACGCGATCGTGGTGCCTGTGGACCCTCAAAGTGAGAGCGAACAGATCTCGCTCCTGAAGGCGGAAATGGTACGCGCGCTGGAGTTTGCTGACTCGGCGCTGAACAAAGGGGCCGGCGCCGAACTGCGCCGTATTGCCCTCGATATGGGGATCGACCCCTCACCCGAAGGCCAAGCTGCCATTGAAGAGGATCAGGACGAAGAATGACAGACGACAACGATATGGCTCTTGCGGCCTTGCTCAAAGCGGCGGCGGAGGTTGATCCATCGCTCTCCACAGAGTTGCTTCACAAATCCATGGCGATCCAACGCAGGCACCAGTTCGACCGCGATGACATCCGCGAGCTTTCTATGCAGGAGCTGAAATCCCTATTGGATGTCATGGTCGACAAGGACGACGCGAAATGATCCTGCAAACACTTTCGACCACGAACTTCATGCCCTACCGAGGGAAGATGTCCCTCTCTTTCCCAACCGATAAGGACCGCAATGTGATGCTGGTCTTTGGCGACAATATGCGCGGCAAGACGAGCCTGCTCAACGCGCTACGCTGGGTTTTCTATGGCAAGGCCGTGGGGCGACACTCCCGCGAAATTGGCCTCTTCGACTTGATAAATTCTGAAGCGACCATGGAGGGCGACTGGTCGATGGAAGTGGTAGTCACGTTTGAAGATGACGGGCATCGCTACGAGATGAGGCGCACGGCGACGAAGCGTGCCTTAGTGTCGAAGCCAGCACGCTCCGAGGATTTGCTCATGGAGCGTGCGATGCGGAAGGACGACATTCCGCTTGGGGACCACCTGATTGACGCCGAGATTAATCGATTCGCGCCAGAGCAAACCTCGCGCTTCTTCCTCTTCGATGGCGAGTTGCTGGACGAGTACGAGCAACTGTTGATCGACGGCAGCGAGCAAAGCAAGTTGATCAAAGAGGCAATCGAACAGGTCTTGGGTGTCCCCACTTTGATACGTGGGCGCGACGATGCCCAAACTATCTTGAAGGCAGCTCAAAAGCAGCAGACCGCGGATCTTCAAAAGATGGGTGGATTCGAATCTCAAGCCGAGAAGCAGCGGCACTACCAAACGCAGATTGAGTCAATCGAAAAGGACATCAAGAGCCAGCAGGATCGCTTAAAGAAGGTCAATGCAGATAGAGAAGAACTTGACGACGATCTGGCAAAAGTTGAGGCCTTTTATCAAGCAAAGCAAAAGCTCGACGACGTCATTGCGACCCGCGACAAAGCCACGACACGTCAAGACGAGTTGCAGCAGCAAAGGCTTGGGCTTGTGAGGGACGCATGGAAAGAAGTGCTTCGACCACTTCTAACGCTTAAGCGGGAGCACATACAGGACGCGCTTTCAGCGGTCACCTCCCAAATGTTTGCCCGCGCCAAGGTGGAGACCAGGATTGCCCAGATGCAAGGCGCGGTCAAATCTGCGACTTGTCACGCTTGCGGGCAGGCCCTGCATGAGAAAGAGCGCGTCGCGGCAGGCGAAGAGCTGGGTCAGCTTCAGGCCGATCTGCTGGGATTCAACGTGGACACAGATCTCATTTCTAAGCTCTCAAGCGACATGCAGTCCTTAGACAAGCTATTGAACCCCACTGAGGCGAGACAAATTGCGTTCATCGATCGCGAGGTCAACCGTTTGAGTGTTGAGTTGACAAGGTTGGACAACGAGGTTGAACAACTCAATGAGGTGATCAAGGATCAAGATACAGCCGAGATCGCCCGAAAGCGATTCCTTCGCGATGGCCTTATCAAGGAATCCTCCCGTATCACCGGAGAGATCAATGCTAGTCAAGAAAAGCTCACTGCATTCCAGCGCGAGTTGGCAATGATCTCCAAAATCTTGGAAAGCCTGCCTAAGGCCCGTGCTGCCAAAAGCTCTCGCTTGGTCAAGCTTGCTTCGGCGTTGGAGAAGGTTTATTCGCGAAGCATTGACCAACTGCGCGACGACCTCAAGGCATCGGTGGAGATGCTGGCCAGCCGAGCGTTCCGCAAACTGACCACCCAAAGCCAATATTCAGGCCTGCGCATCAACGGCAACTACGGCCTGACAATCTTGGACGAGCGTGCTCAGGAGGTGCCAATCCGAAGCGCGGGCGCAGAACAGATCGTTGCGCTTTCGCTTATCGATGGGTTGGCGCACGCTGGGCGCGCTGCAGGCCCTGTTGTCATGGATACGCCGTTTGGGCGATTGGACAAGAAGCATCGCGCGAACATCTTGGCCTACTTGCCCACCACAACCGCCCAACTGGTTTTGTTTGTGCATGAGGGCGAAGTTGACAAGGCTACCGACCTGGCCCAGCTGAAATCAAAAGTCGGCTGCGTATATGAAATCAAAGAAGTCAGCCTGAGGCACTCGCGCATCGAAAGGATCAATCAATGATCGACGTAATTGCTGCAACTGCATCAGAGCGTACGCAAGTGCGCCTGAGCAACAAGGGACACACGATTCTCACCCAATTAAAAGAGGACGGGTACTTAGCAGAGATGACCGACGGGTACCGACTCGGCATTGCCTTGGCTCTTTCGATGGGTGCCACGCCGGGAGAACTTTCAACGGAAAACCGGAATTTCATTGCCGTCTCTACGCTGGATCCGACCGGCGAGATCGCTGCAGCCATCCGCATGCTGGTGAATCTCGAAGGACAAGGTGTGTATGCCTACTCCGAACGCCTAGCCGATTGGGGGATCAAGGAGCTGCAGGAGCGCTTCAAGGGGGGCTTCCTCGATGTCGCGTCCCTCATGAGCGTTGCCGCGGAGAAATCTTCTTAGACCGATGAGACCGATTCGCGCGTTTTTGTTTGCCCAAGGCGAGAGCGGCCTGTGGAGCTGCCAAGTCTTCCGAGAGTTCGAGCCGCTCTTCGATGCCATAATTGCCGCAAATAGGGGAAGTCAGTACCCCGTCGGAGTACACGTAGGATTCGAGCGGCCCGACACAGAAGCCGTCGCGGAATTACTCTCCAGTCAAGCGGGGCTCGTATACCTATCGAGCGGAGCGATTGGGACGATGCCACTCCCAATCCGCGCAGGTCGCGCGCCGATCGGATCAACGGGCGCAATCTCGTTCCACCCCGCCATTGATGGTTTCGGGTATCAAGTTGAGCAAACTGTAGAGCCGCCACAGGCCCTCCTACAGTCAGAGACGAAAATGCCCTCGGCTGAGAGCGCCGCGCCGAGGGGATGGGTGGGCAGGCTTGCCAGCGTCAGTCCTGCTTTGACCGAAAAGCTCGATGCCGCTGGAATATTGGACGAGGATTCATACCTCCTACACGAAAGATCCCTTGACCGGGAGACTCGCCACGTCTTGGGCCTGCGTCGGTACGAAATATTAGAAGATCGGTTGCCCGACCCTGCCTCGTTCATCGACCACCTTAAATCCGCCCCTCCCTGGCTTTTGAATGCGCCTATCGCACTGCTGAATCTTTCGGTTCGTTCCAGTAATGTCTGCGCAGCCCATGAGATCAAAACCATGGGCGATTTCGCGAAGTATGGCCTGAATGGTCTCTTCAAGCTCCCGAATCTAGGTCAAAAATCGGTCCACGAGATCGGTCGGGAGATGGTGCAGCAGTTTACGACGGGGCATCCATTGAAGGCCGTCATACCAAAGTCCGAGTGGGTCGTACCTGAGCAACTTGGGGACAGCCCACCGAAATACAGTGCCTGTGATGACAACACGGACACCGATGACGAAGTTCCTACTTGTCATGATGACTCGTATACCTCACCAAGCATCACGAGTGGCCTTATAGACACTGCCGATGGGCTCAAACAAAGCGAAAGAGGTATTTGGGCTGGCCGCTTGGGCTTCCGTTGCGAGCCGATGACGCTCCAGCAGATTGCCGATCAGATCGGCCTTACTCGAGAACGAGTCCGTCAGATCGAAATCAAAATCTACAAGAAAGTTGGTACACATCCTTACTGGGACGAACTCTCCCGAAAAGTACAGGAGCATTTGAGCGAAAGAAGCTCGCCGCTTTTCCTTAATGGAGTATCTGCGATTGACCCTTGGTTCGAGGGTGCAGGCGAACTCGAGCATGCCCTGCGCGAGGTCTGTGACCGCATTCCCCGTTTGGGCTTCTACGTCTTGAGCTGGAACGACAGTCCCGTAATTTCGCGCATGAGTCAGGCGCGGTGGCTCGAAGCAATCCAGGAGGCCAAAGGCATGATGTTGGCTCTCGCGGAACAGAATCTGAGTGAACGCGACGCGCTCTCACAGGTCGCAAGTGTCCTCATTGGCAATGGGGAGGATATGCGAGAGGCCCTGCGAGAGGAAGTTTCCAGACTCTGCATATGGTCTGCCCTGCCCGATGGGTCGCGAATCCTTGCTGGCTTCGGCAAGTCGGCAGCGGCTTTGGTTTCAGGCGTCCTGCAGGCATCCGATACTCCTCTTCACATCGATGAGATCCAGCGGCGTGTCCGCACTCACTCGACCTACGAGGGCACTAACCTCCGCAACATCAGCAGGGCTGCATCCGAAGTGGGTATGCTTTTCGGACGCGGCACCTATGGCCTTTCAAAGCACTGTCCCCTGAACCCTTCTCAGATGCAGGCCGTCCGTGCGGAGGTCGAAGACATCATCTCTGGGGGATCGTCTTCAAAGCAATGGCACAGCAGTGAGTTGTACGACGAACTCCTCAATCGCGGCTTTTCATACGAGGGAAAGCTCACCAAATACATCATTAACATGGCATTGTCCAGTTCGCCTTCGCTCGTCTACCTGCGCCGCATGGTTTGGGGGGTGCGCGGCGAGTGGAGCGAGAACGCCGATGCTCGACTAGATGTGAGGCAGGCCATCGTTTCACTACTTGAAGACGAGGGCAAGCCCATGAGTACGGAGAAAATCCGCTCGAAGCTGATTGAAGGCCGGGGCCTCAACATCCATTTTCAAATCTGGGCTTCGAGCCCTCTGGTCCGTCTAGGCCCTGGCCTTTGGGGATTGGAAGGCAGGGATGTGGACATGCAGCAAGCCGGCGATATGTCATTCCAACTACTTAAGGAGCTTGCCGCTCGGCAAGTTGGCATGCATGCCTCCGAAGTAGCTGCGTACTTGGGCTTAGATAGCGAAGACAGGTTACCAGTGCTTGTCTCGGTGGCCAGTAAGGATGGACTGCGCATGGACAAGGGACAATATTGCTATCTGCAGCCATGGGGAGAATCGCGTCGCGTCTCCGTCGGGGAGGCCGCTACCGCGACGCTGAAGGCTCATCCTGAAGGCTTGTCCAGAGCCGAATTGCTTGAGTTTGTCGAGCGTGAAACTAAGCGCAAGGTTGACCGCCAGCAATTTAGTGCTGTGTTGCAGAACATCGATGCGATTTTTGACTCCGAGTCCTCTTTGTGGAAGTTCGCCGGACGTGGAGACGAGGACGAAGGCGCAGAGGGCCCAGCCGAGGCTCCCGTCACGGCTTGACCATTGGTCGACAGGGCGAGAGAACTAGAACGAAGGATAACTTTGGCCACCACGCGAAACAATATTTTGGGCGCGGAAGCTGCGGCTCGTTCGGCCTCTTCTGCCCCATTGCGTGCTTTCTCGTACGACCGCAGGACGTGCGGAACTCGCGACCTTGCTCTCTCCGAGCCCACCTCTGCTGAGACGGGGTATTGGGCTAACCCTTCTAACATCAGCAGTAAGCCGCCTCGCTGGATTGTCAGAATCGACGCCACGGTGCCGGAACTATCGGTCGACATTGCACGCGATGCGGAAGGCGAGCCATTTCAGGGCGCGGAGACCGTTGGTTATATCAACAACGGGCAGGGGCGCTGTGCTCTAGCAGCCTTTCGACTGAAGCCTTCTCTGAAGCTCTCGAATGAGTCCTATGCCTTCCCGGAGAGTTGGGAATGGATCATCCAATTCGGGTTTTCGAAGCCCTTGCCAATGGGGACGTCAGGAGACGCGCTCACCGAGTTCTCCGCGGATCGCAGCGAGATCGGATACAAGGGGCGGGCCGACGTGAAGGCCAACTTCAAGATCCAGCAGATTGGCCTGGTGATGACACTCGCTCCTCGCGAGTCTCAACAAATGCCGGACGGGCGGCTGGTCAGCTACGAAGACGCGACCGACGCACTCCAATCTTGGCTTTCATCGGGAACGGCAGAAGTATCCGCCTACGATCCCAGAGATCCAAATGAATTGATCCGTATGGAGGTCGATCTAGGGCGCTGCTTTGGAGCGGAAAGTACGGTGGCTGCTCTCGCCTCCGACATCATTCCTTCCACTGAACTCCTTGGCATACCCGACGAAGTTTACGATGTGATCAATGCATCTCTCAGGGCAGGTAAGCGCCATTTCATCTTCCATGGCCCTCCTGGCACTGGGAAGACCACCTTGGCACAGTACGTCGCTGAAAACTTGGGAGACTCGGGCGATGCGTCAGCGCCCTACACTCTGCTCACAGGTTCCGCTTCATGGAGTTCCCAGGACTTGGTTGGCGGCTACCAGCCGCTGGGGCCCGGCAAAATAGGATTCATCCCCGGCGTCATGCTTCGGGAGTTCCACAAGCCTATCATCATCGATGAACTTAACCGTTGCCCCATTGACAAAGTCATAGGTCCTTTGTTCTCTGTTCTTTCTGGGCATGCCACGTCGCTTCAGTACCGTGTAAATGTTGAGGACCCCGGAAGCCCCTTTTATCGGCTCCTTCCCAAGACCAATCCGGCCATGGAGTCACATGAATTTGCCCCAGGGGCCAGTTGGGCGATGATTTGCACGCTCAACCAAGCCGACAAAGAACAATTGGAGCAAGTAAGCCTTGCAATGACGCGACGTTTCACTTGGATTCGTCTAGGGGCGCCCCCAGATCTTCGCAGTTTCGTTCACAGGATGCTTGCGAAGCTCGCCTTGATGAAAGGCCCTTACAACGAACTGCTACCCAATCCCGTGGCAGACGTCTGGCGCATCGTGTGCGCATTCAGAGAGATGGGAGCTGCCCCTGCCATTGACTTCCTGAGGCTCGTGTCCGCAGTCGATGATTCGATTGATTTCCTAGCAAATCCTTTGCCCTCAACTCAGCGAACTTTCGTTGCTGCATTCGCCTCGACCTTCCTGCCACTGCTCGATGGGATTGGCAAGGACGAAGCCGTAGACTTGGCGTCGGAGATTTCCGCGGCATGGAACCTTTCCGAAGAGGCCGCAGGCGACTTGCAGCGCCGCCTATCGGAACTAGGCTAGGCCCTTGAGCGCTAGTCGGTCCGCTGCCATTGCAGAGTTATGCCTTTCCTTGGTGTTGGGCAGCTACAAGCGCCTAGCGCCCAACGGAAGAATGCTTGCTTCTTCAGAAGCTCGAGGCGCCCGCGGCGCTCTCCTTCTGGCTTGGGCGATGTCCCACGAAATCCATGAAATAGCTTTGGGCGCTTTGGGGCACCGCCGCGGGATGCGCCAACGAAGTGTTTTGGAGACGTCGGAGCACCTCGGACAAATCTCGGGCTCCATCGACGCTAACGAAACGCTCATGCGCCAGCATGTAAAGGCCGACCCCAGCGTCTTCGTTGTCAACGAATTAGTTGCATCCAAGGAAACCCTTCAAAGCCGTCAAGTTCCAGCTTGGGCCTTAAAGCTAGCCCGCGACGAGATCTCAAGGGCAATATGCGTTAGTGACTCAGGTGCTCGCCGAGACCTTGAAGCTCGCCTTGCGGTGTACAACGCAGCCCTAGCATCCTCTCATATAAAGAGAGCCCTCGCTGGAAGAATTGGAAGTTATCGTCCGCGACATTCGGTGATTAGCGGTGCTCGACAAAGCAGGAGCGCTCTGCATCCAAAGTCCGGCGATGTCATTCGAGTTTACGAGGGATTGCGTCGCCTCGCACCCTTCGCATTGAGGCGCATTGTTCTTGATGCGGTGCTAGGCCGCACGGGCGAACAGCGGCTTTTGGAGTTGGCGGCGGGACTGTCACTGGCTCAGGCGTTGTCTATCGTCAGTGGGCATCCGATGGTCTGGAACTTGTCGGCGGAGCAGGATGGCATCATTGCCAAAGTGGGGTTCTTCACGGTGGGGTGGAACACACCCGTACACCTTGACGCAGAAGACCCGCGCATCGTCTGCGTTCAAGACGGGCACTCCGGCTCATATTTAGCCTTCCTACGATGCGCACAAGTATTGAGCGCAGACTTTGAAAGCGAAGCGATACGTTTGGCCACTGAGAGCTTGGTGGCCGAATGCCGAAAAGAGGCCAAAAAGGGGCCACGATTCGAAGAAACGCCCTTGGCCAACTGCGCAGTTGTTTCATTTCGATTTCTTAAGTTCGATCCGGGAGAACCGAAAGTAAATCAGCTGATCGCCGCAGACTTCGATGACATCGGCCGTGGGCGGCTTGTTGAACTAGCCCGTCGAACATGCCGCAGATCCAGTCTCTCCTAACTATCTTGTCTCACCGCCGTTAGGGTGCAGCGGAACTTGCGATTCGTCTACCGGCTGTGCGCAAGGTGTACTGATCGAGTACGTAGCAGCCTTACTTCTAGGCGCGTCTGCGGCCTCCGCTTGGAAGCGAGCCATGCCCCCCCTTATATACTCGCTGGATAGCTCCACGCATGTCCATCTGCGCCTCAATGCTTCCGCGACCATTCCCGTCATGCATGAACCGCCGAAGGGGTCGAGAACCAAGTCGCCTGGATCAGTAAGCATGCGAATGAAGTATTCCGGCAGGAGGGCCGGGAAGCGGGCGGGGTGAATGTCAATCCCATTGGCTCTGCAATAGTCTTGGTAGAGGCCATTGCTCTCAGTGTTTGCGATTGCCAGCAGGTTCGGCGGAACCGAACCTCCGTTGTCTTTAGAGAACTTGTCTGATATGTCATGCCCTGACGGTCTCAACCTAGCCGAGTAACCATTCTTGAGCAGATTTCTCATGGAGTCCGAATAGGGCATCAGCACTCGCTTGTTGCTGGCCTTCGGGAACGGGGTCTTCGAGAGCCACCAAACGCAGTTGACAGCGTCCTTAACCCGAACCCTGCGTACGTTGACCCATTCCGCCGGGCTCGGAAGCTTCGCCGGATTCCACCAGTAGTGCTCTTGTGCGAGATGAAAGCCGTATTCCTCGCACAGCATAACCAATAGCTTGAAGTGGTAAAGCGAACGGGTGGGGGTGCCTGACTTCCAAGCACCTCCAATGTCAATCACCACGCTTCCGTCTTCTTTGAGTACGCGATGGAATCCTTCCGCAAATGGACGAAACCACTCGCAGTACTCGGCGGCATCCTCATTGCCATAACTCTTCTTGCGCACCAGCCCAAAAGGGGGCGATGTCATAATCAGATTTACCGACTCGGGCTTGGCAGCGTGGTGGAGGTATTGAAGACTATTCCCCTGCAGAATTTTGCCCAGCGAGGTCTTGTGAGACTCGTGCAACTTGCCGAAGTCTCGCCCTTGCAATTCCTGCCGCTGCTTGCGCAAGGGCGCCGCGGAAACGTTGTGGAGGTGGCGTAGATAGTCGCCTAGCGACTTAAACCCTAGGGTCGCGGACACCTCCTCCATCTCTTGGCGCTCGTTGGTGGTGAGCCGAATGCTTGTGATGTTTTCCCGAGTCTCGACCAACGGCGGCCTCCCCATCAAAGACTCCTTAGCGATTATCGCATCAATAAAACTGGCAGTTTAACGTATTACAAAAACGGCCGGTTGGCGTTTCCGCACGGCACTACGTCGCGTCTCGAAAGCAAAGGCCACCGAGTTCGCCTCTCGATTCCGCTGCGAAGCTGCGCGCCAAGGTAGGAGGTCCAGGCTGATCGCTGTCTGGCGCCCACACTAGGGAAAGAGCACGTGAGCCGGCCGGTCGCCGAGATGGCGGCGACTGTCATCCAGCTGGGACGTGTCCAGCCCGTAGGTCCGCAGCAGCCACCTCGACTGCCCGCCGATTTCACTCCCTACTTCACCGCGGCCGTGCAGACAAAGTCGGTTGCTCACGAGCAGCAGGTCGCCTGCCTGGATGGCCACGGCCAAGGCTACTTCGCTGCAGGCCTTAGTAAAATTCTCAGTTGCTTTTTCTGCAGCGCCGCCAGGCTCAGTTGGAGAAACGCTGGAATGGCTGAATCGAACGATCGTGCCGATGGCTGCATCTTTGAGCACTGGCTCATCGATGGCGGTATGGACCTCCCCGAGGATATCGCGCATACCTTCGAGAAAGGTCGCTTGCGACTCGATGGAAAACTGCGCCTGCTTCAGTTCGTGAATGTCTTCCGGTGACAGCTTTCCCAAGGCCTCTCGGAGCACCATCACCGTCGTCGGCACGGACTTCGGATTTCTCAGGCCGACCAGAGTCACCAAATCGGGCGACGGCGCGATTCGCGTATTGGACGCGTCGGTCTCGCCGTTGAACGGAAAGCTCACGCCGTCCGTGTGCCCGCGCAGTCCTCCCTGAGACTTGCGCGCGAACTTACCGTCGCCAGGGATCGCAGTCAGGCTGACGAAGAGTTCTCCGCTGTTCTCGGAACCGTACGACACGGTTTCCATGCCGAGGAAGGAATGGGCAGCGATGGCCGCAGCGCGGCCCGCGTACGTGCCTGTGGCGTCCGGAACAGGCGTGAACCAGTCCGGCGTGTCGGGCAAGTGGGTCGGCTCGAATACGTTGGTCAACACCACGAATGGCGCCGACAGGACTCCTTGACGGACCGCCGCCAAGTCTTCACCAGCTGCAATGAGCGCTTCTTCCACGCCGATGGACAGCTCGCCACCAAGCTTTCTCGGCTCAGCCAGCTCGTCCACTCGTTGCTCAAATGAGGTCGCCAGCTCCCAGGCTGCGACGGCGGTCCTGATGGCCGCAGCCAGCTTCGGCGCAGTCATAACATCTCCACGGGGGGGGTTGATACATTATTGATATACATCTACACTGCGTCAAGGGGCTCGCGTGCCCCGCAGCCATGGAGGGCGTCAATGCAAACCACGCTTAAACCGGTAGACCTTGCCGAAGCTCAAGCACTCTTGTCCCGGCTCCCAGATACATTCTCTAGCATTCTTCGGACAGCCCGATTGCGGGCGACGCCTGAGGGACATATTTCCGTTTCCTATGCCATGCAAGGCTCTTTGAAGCGCGAAGTGACGGCTGCTTCGCCGAATGAAGCGATTCGACTGACTCTCGTCGACGTGGCGACCTATGTCACGTCGTGCGCACAAGAACACGAAGCGATTCCAATGAGTTCCTGTGCTACTGGCACCGAATTGGCAACGGAGGCGCCTTCTCCAGAGCGCGCGCTTTCCAAAGCGAAGCAACAGACGCTTGGTGCTTCGTTGCCTTCTCGCCTGAAGGAACATCTCGGCGAGTTGGCTGCCGCCGAGGCGACGAGCTTCGCCGACGTGTGTCGGCGATTTGTTGTCTTCGGATTTGAAGACTTCATCGCGAGGGCGCTCTACGCGGGCCCCACCTTGCTATTCAATGTGCTGGCCAACGAGTTGCACGAATGGGACGACTCCGACACCGAGCAGGTAATGGTGCGTTTGGACCCAGGCCAGGCCGTGCGGCTCCGGTCGACCGCGAAGGAGTACGAGAAGTCGGTCTCCGAGTTGACGGTGCTGTGCTTGGCCCATGGTATTGCGATGCAGAGGCTGCTCGAGCCCCTCGAATCTCGGGTTTCGAAGTGCAAGGGGCCGGCAATTAGAGGGCTGGTTTCAAAGCTTGGACTTCAGCCTTTTGCCGTTCCTCTCGTATCGGGCATCCTCGCAGGAAGCGTACGCGCACCGAGGAAATTGCTCCCCAAACTCGCCATAGCCTTGGACGCGCCTGAGTCTTTGCTGTCCACTGTATTTCGAGGTAGTTTTGACCGGAGGCTGGTACCCGCATTCAAAGCGGAGGGCGGAAAGCCAGTGCTTTCTACGGCGCCTTCAACTTGGACCACCGCGGTGAAGGCGTTGAGCCTTTCCCCAGAAGATGCGAAAGCTCTTCTTGAACTGGGAGTCTGATACGCATGAATCCCTTCCAGCGCGCTCGAAATGAAGCACATGCAACCAGAGCGAAACTGGAGCCCTCACATGCGCACACCCCGCTATCGGCCAAAGACCTGCTGCAAAGGGTCGAGTCGATCCTAAACATTGCGATTGAGTCCGTGCCGCCCACCTATCCCGACCTTGGGGGCGGGACGGCTGTGCTCCAGCGGGAGCAAATGTTCATCTATGTGAGTACGGAGGTCGACAAATGGAATGCCGAGTTCTGTGGTCTTGTCGCCCATGAACTCGGGCACTTCTTTCTTGATGCGACGAAGCCAGCCACGACTGTTGCGCACTTGAGCACTCTGGTGGGCAGCGCTGGCAGCCCGGCCGTCCTCAAAGTGGAAGCCTACGGCGCGCGCGAGCGGCAGGAGCTCCAAGCAAACGTCTTCGCCCGCGAGTTGCTGCTACCGAGAGATGTCGCCCGCCAATTCGCATTGGCCGGAAAGGGCACTGCAGATGCGGCCACCGAGCTCGGTATCCCACTGGAATTCGTCAGGCAGCAAATGCTCGATGGCCTCCTGCTTCCGGACTCAAGCGAGACGACCAGCCCGCTAAGTGAACCGAGCCCCGACCAGTTGGCGGCGGCGAGAGCCGAAGAACGCGCGGCGAACGTGGTCGCAGGACCGGGCACAGGCAAGACCACCACGCTCATCCATCGAGTCAAGTACCTGGTGGAAGAGAAGCACGTGCATCCGAGCCAAATTCTGGTCCTCACGTTCACAAACAAGGCGGCTCTGGAACTGGTCGAACGGCTGCGAAGCGCCGGAATTGCAGATGCTTCCGATATCTGGGCGGGCACATTCCACTCGTTCGGACTGGAGTTTCTGCGGAAGTACCACCAGCACTTCGAGCTGGACTCGGACCTTCACGTCTCGGACTTGATGGGCTCGATGACCAATCTGGTCAAGGCGCTGCCGCGCGTCAAGCTCGGGCGTTTCCTGCGAGTGGAAGACCCGTACGACTGGCTTGGGGCCGTCGGCGACGGCATCACGAGGCTCAAAGAGGAGATGGTCTCCCCGGCTACCTACAAGAGCTTTATAGAGACCAACGAGGTCGAAGACAAGGAGATTCAGCAAAAGCGCCTCGATGTGGCCACCCTCTTCGAGTTGCACGAGACCTTGCTCAAGGAGCGCCGGACTGTTGACTTCGTGGACCTCATCTCGAAGCCGGCAATTGCACTGAAACACGATAGGAAGCCATTCGTCGAGTTGGCTGACCGCTTCCAATACGTCTTGGTGGACGAATACCAGGACGTCACGCAGGCTATGGTCGAACTGCTTCGTCAGCTGGCGTACAAGAAGCATATTTGGGTAGTCGGGGATGTTCGCCAAGCCATTCATCATTGGCGGGGCGCTTCGCTGAAAAGCCTCCAGAAGTTCGACGTTGAGTTCAAGGCGCATGCCGCTGGGACTTCAATCCAGCGGTATCCGTTGACCTTCAACCGAAGAAGTTCGCAGGAGGTCGTCGACCTTACACAGCAGATTGGCCGCGACCACGCTCTTGAGAGCACGTTGAGGCTCGATGAGGTTGTCGCGACCAATGGCACATCGGGCGCAATGCCTGTGGTTGTCACCTGCCGCGACGGCGATGCCCTCCTCGGCGCGATTTTTGAACACATCAACGAATTGCAGGTCAGCGGGGTGCCCTTTCGCCACCAGGCAGTGCTTTGCCGCAGGTCGAGCGACGTAGAGCGCACCGCCGAGCTTCTGAAGCAGGCGGGGGTTCCCATCATCTACAGCGGAGAGCTGACTGCAAGGGCCGAGGTTAAGCACATTCTCTGCCTCATCCAGCTCCTCGTTGAGCGTCGCCCGAAGGCATTGGCCGGCCTGTCGGGGATTTCTGCTCTCAACATGCCGTTGGCAGACTTACACGTTCTGCTAAAGGCAGCCGAGCGCGATGTGGCCTTCCAGAGAGGTCGCTGGATCCACGTGCCGCCACCCGGGCTCAGCTCTCGCGGCCTGGAGGTGACGGCCAGTCTCCGAGACCTTATCGGGCAGTTCCAGCATGGCTCCAATCCCTGGGCCTTCATCTGCCATCTCCTGCTGGACAAGCGCTTCGGCGTCCCGCCTGCCGCTGACATCAGCGTTCGAGCCTGGGTAAGTCGCATTGCCCTCTGGCAGTTCGCCTACAGCGTGCGAAACGGCGACGGCGAAATGAAGGAGGCGCGGCTGTCGCGGTACTTGCTGCGACAACGGCTGCGGCAGCGAATCGGTGATGCCCAAGGTCAGCGCGAGCTTCCGCCGGAAGCAGCCGTGCTCGACGGCGTTCGCGTGATGACCGTTCACGGAAGTAAGGGGCTGGAGTTCGAGGCGGTGCATGTGGGCTTCGTTAGCGCGGACAGCTACGGAAGCCGAGAACCCAGTTGGCGGCCTGAAGGCATTCTCGACATCGTGCCGCCAGAGGCCCTCGGTAGCAGCATGGATGAATACAAATTTGAGGAATCAGTCGAACGGAACAACCTCCTTTACGTGGCTATCTCGAGAGCGAAACGGCACCTGTATCTCTATCAAGACACCAAGTTCAAGTACTCAACCGCACCCCAACTGGACCACTATCCCAGGAAGTACCTCTCAAAGGCATACAGCGGGTCGTCGCTGACCATGGCGAGGGCAATGACGAATGGGGCTTTTGCAGCGGCGACGGCGTTGCCTTTTGAAGATTTCTACAGCTACGCAACTTGTTCGCTGCGCTACTGGTACAGCCACGTGCTGGAAATGCAAAGCGAGTCGGATGTCGACGTATCGCTACGCGCGCGATGGGCAGTGATGGATGCGCTCAAGGCGTTCTCCTCCGGCGCGTCAGGCTCGGCACAGGGGGCGCTGGGTTCGGCCTGGACGAACCGAAAATTGCCCACCGCTGTCGAAGACCCCTCACTGTGGGCAGACGCGCTTTATGCGCTTGACCGAGGTGAGCGCCAAGTGAAGACCTTGCGGGAGCGAGGCGGCCGATTTGAGCAGGCCTTGGCTACCATCGGCGGACTAAAGCTGCAGATGACTTGGGGTTTTCGCATCGACGGGACCTACGGGGGAACCGAGTACGCAATCCTGAGGTTCTCCCGTCGCGGAATCAGCGACTTCAAGACCATTATGAATCCGGTGCTGCGTGGGCTGGGCTTACCGGGACCTACGTCCATGTCTCTTCACCATGTGCTTTCGGAGAAGACCGACCAAGTGGAGGGCTCGAAGGCCATTGAAATGACCAAGGCCTACAAGGCGGCACAGCGTTTCGCCGCCGGCGACAATGCGCCGGCCATCGGTCACCACTGCAGCCGTTGTGACTTCTGCACAATCTGTCCGTCTGCCCCTCGGTAGTTCCCGGCTCGCCACGTCTCGAGTTCTACACGCTCACAGGAGACGGCTTGGAATGGGCCGTTTGCCCAGTCAGGGAAAAAGGACACTACTGCTGGTTCGCTAAGGTACAAGGCCGGCATACACCGCCCGGTCCAGCAGCTCGCGACGTACATTTGGGTCTAGGGTAGGAAGCGCGATCGTACAGACGGAGCTCAAATCACTATCATGAGATCGTGCCTCAACCGCCCCGCACGGGCAGCGCTAGCTTAGCCGGTGGCGTTTAACATAAATCGGATAGCCTTATTTTCGATATAGCGGCCGATCGGTACAGTCGTGCTTTGAGCAAATCGAAATATCGCATATTTGACGGTCTAGTTCATGGATCCGAGACAGCGATCGAGCGTTCGACTGGAATACCGCAAGCCACGCGATCGAGTCCAAGTCACACATTATTGGCTCAGACCAGTCCCAGTCCGAGCCCCCAGCGAGCCGACCCGCTGAATCGGGTGAACCATTTTGCTGACTTGGCTGCGGAATTGACTGACTCCTACAGCGCAGGGTAATCAGGCGCCAGGGCTAATGTCTTGTTCAAACAGTGGCGGATCGTAGGCGGTCACCGGAGGCGGGGGTCTTAAATGTTTTTCAATTTGAACAAGTGCGGTTTGGACCATCGATCCTTGAGCTAGCTGCGACGTGCCTGTGTCCAGCGTCACCACGTTCGGATTGCCGTGCTTTTCCAGGCTGCCTGGCTTGCCGCCTTCCAACGGGTCGTACCAAGCGCCGGTAGCGATAATGGCAACGCCACTCATCAAGTCATCGGCGATGTGCAGCGCAGCGAGGAACTCCCCGCGGGAATTGAAAACTCGCACGATGTCGCCGTCCGCGAGTCCCCGCGCCGCTGCATCCGCTGCGTGCAAAGTGATGCGCTCGCGGCCTTTGAGCTTGCTCTTCCTGCTGACAGGGGAGTGATCCAGCTGGCTGTGAAGACGGAACGTTGGCTGGTGGGACAGGAGGTGCAGCGGGTGCTGCTTCGTCTCATCGGAGCCAAGCCATTCGGCAGGGTTCAACCAGGTCGGATGCGGAGGGCAATCGTCATACTTGTAGCCATCGATGCGCGCCGAGAAAATCTCGATCTTGCCCGAGGGTGTCGGCAATCGATTGGCCACGGGATCCCGGCGGAAGTCGCCAAGTAGCGGCGGCATTTGGGAAGGGGCTGGGAACCGGTATTCGCCGTCCGTCCAGAACTTCTCGAAGGGCGGTGGATCGAGTCCCAGAGCCTGAGCCTTGGTACGCGCGCCTTCGTACATGTGGCGCAACCAGCCCATTTCGTCGCGGCCCTCGGTGTTAGGCCAGTCCGAAGCCGAGCCGATGCGCCAGGTCGGCCATGATGTCAAAGTCGTTGCGAGCCCCGGCTACCGGCTCGACGACCTTTTTCATTGCAATCCAGTACGGCGTGTGCTCCTGCGCAAGGATGTCGTTGCGCTCCATGGTGGTTGTCGCGGGAAGCACGATGTCGGCATGTTTGGCCGGCGGATTCCACCAGGGTTCGTGGACGATGATCGCCTCGGGCTGCTGCCATGCCTCGAGGAAGCGGTTGAGGTTGCCGTTGTGGTGGAACGGGTTGCCGCCGATCGAATAGAGCAACTTTGTCTCGGGGTAGGTGATCGTCTTGCCGTCGTACTGGATCTGGGCCCCGGGGCGCAGCATCATGTCCCCGACCCGACCAACCGGCACATAGGTCTTGACGGGATTGGGGCCGAGCGGAAGCGTCGGACGCGGCAGGTCGGTCCGGTGCGGGATGTTGATTCCGCTGATCGCACCGAAGCCCAGGCTGAAACCCCGCCCCGGCAGGCCTATCTGGCCAAGCATTGCGGCCAAGGTGATCGTCATCCAGATGGGCTGCTCGCCGTGGTCGGCCCGCTGGACCGACCAACTGGTCGTGACCAAGGTCTTGGAGCCTGCCATCTTGCGTGCAAGGCCCTGGATCGTTTCAACCGGGACCAGCGTGATCTTGCTGGCCCATGCAGCGTCCTTTGGCTTCCCGTCATCGCGGCCCATCAGATAGGCCTCGAAGCGCTCATAACCCTCGCAGTACTTGCCGAGGAATTCATGATCAGCAAGGCCCTCGGAGGCAAGCGTATGAGCCAGGCCCAGCATCAAGGCGGTGTCGGTGTTGGGACGCAGGGGGATCCACTCGCTTTCGACTTCGGCGGGAAGATCCTGCCTTGAAGGACTGATGTTGACGAAGCGAAGGCCGTTGACCTTGGCACGGCTGAACCAGTCGGGGCTTTCGTGCACGACTGCCCCACCCGGATCGATCGTCGTGTTCTTCAACGACGCCCCGCCGAACATGACGATCAACTCGGCATGCGCGATCGCATCAGGCCATGACACGACCATCTCGGTGATGTCCGAGCTGCCAATGACATAGGGGGTGATGTGCATTGCCGCGCCGAAGCTGTGGTTGCCACGTTTGTCCGTATAGCCGCCGAAAAGGCCCAAGAATCGCTTCAGTACGCTGGGTGCGTGGTGCAGCCGGCCCGCACTCGCCCAGCCATAGGAGCCGCCATAGATCGCCTCGTTGCCGTACTTTGCCTTGATGCGCTGGAACTCACGGGCGATGAGGTCCAGCGCCTCGTCCCAACTGACCGGCACAAAGGGCTCCCCGCCGCGCTTGTACGTGCGGTTCGATTTCAGGAAGCCTGCACGCACGTGCGGCTGTGAGATGCGAAGCGCGCTGTGGACCGTGTCGGGAAGGCTCGAGAGGAATGGCGGGGGATTCGGGTCTGCGTGGAACGGGATTGTCCGGACCACCTTTCCCTGCTTGTCCGTCTCGACGTCGTACACGCCCCAATGGGAGGCTGTCTGCGTAATTCGGTGGCCGGAAGTCTTTTCCACTGAGCATCTCCTGGGCGTAGCTGCCGCCACGCTTGCTGTCGTGCAGGCTTGCAAGTTCGTTGTCCCGAGGGACAGGCATGGAATATCTGATCCGTAGCTCAGCGCAGGCAATCGCGCAGCAAAGCCGCGCACTTGTCGGCAGCCTCGACGGGCCAATGAATGACCACTAAGGTACCTTCGCGCTGGATTTCGATGCGGATCGCCCGGTTGGCGTCGACAAGCGCGCCGCGGCTGCTGGACCCGCCCAGCAACCGGGAGAGCCACCCGGGCTGCGACGGCGCCGGGGTCACGGATGTGGCAAGCTTTCCCGTGGCCGGTGTCGCAGGCGCTGCTGGCGATGGCCTGGGCCCATTCAACGGCGCCGAAGTGGCCGTCGGTGCAGCGGAGGTCGTATCGTTCCGGAGGACCGGCGCGCTCTCGTGCTGAGGCATGGACAACGACTCTTCGATGGTGTCCGCATCCGCAGACGGGCTCACCGATGCGTCGCCCTCGATCCTCTGGCGCAAGTTGTGCCCGAACTCTTCCCACAGTCGGTCCGCCTTCGTCTTCATGGCGGAAAGGCCGAAATTGCCAAGACGCCCGAGCACGTCGACCTTCACCTTCAGGCGCATCTCCGTGCTGCCGTCGGGCATCGCTGCCAGGAACAATTCGGTTTGCTGCTTCATCGAGCTGGCGACCGAAGCATCATCTCCGGTGCCTTCGCAGCGCAGATAGGTGGGCGGTCGTTGCTCGACGATCGTGGTCTTGATCCGGAACTTTGCGCTGATGAATGACAACTTGACGGTCATCACCGCGCTGTATTCCGTCGGGCTCACGACTTCGATCGACTGCATGCCAGGCACGCAACCGGCCATGACCTGGGGGTCCAGCAGCAGCGACCAGACCTTGTCTGCCGGAGCGGCGATTGCCAACGTCTTTTCAATTTCCATTCATCTTCTCCGCTGCTTCCAGCACCGATTCCACAATCTGCGTGTAACCGGTGCATCGGCACAGGTTGCCATTCAGGGCCATGCGCACCTCGTGCGCTGTCGGGTGCGGGTTGGCTGTCAGCAACGCACACGACGCGATCAAGAATCCCGGCGTGCAGTACCCGCACTGCAGCCCGCCGCATTTCATGAAGCTCTCCTGCAAGGGATGCAATTCGCCGCCCAGCGAAAGGCCCTCGACGGTGGTGAGGTCACAGCCGTCTGCCTGCACTGCAAGCGACAGGCAGGACTTCACGACTTCGCCATCCACCAGCACAGAGCAGGCACCGCACACGCCGGTCTCGCAGCCACGTTTGGTACCGGTCAGGTTCAGGTCGTCTCGGATGAAATCGGACAGCATGCGGCGCGCGGGCACCTCTGCACGTTGGAGTTCGCCGTTGACGAGGAGTTGAATGGTGTGTTTGCTCATGCTGTCGCCAAGCCGAACACGTCGGCAATCGTCCTTCGGCTGATGACGCGGACCATGTCCCGGCGAAATTCCTCGGAGCCGCGTGCATCCGAGATGGCGGAAATCTCCGCCGCCACGATGTCGGCTGCGTCTGCGGCGACCTGTGTCGTGACCGTCTTGCCGGCGAGAAACGCCTCCGCCCTGGTGAGGCGCCGGGGCACCGACACGGAAGCGCCCACGACGATGCGCGCTTCGTGGCAGTGGCGGCCGTTTCGCCGAGTCATGAGCGCGACGCTTGCAAGTGGACGGTGCTCTGCGGCCGTCCGCAGGAAACGCGTGTACTGGCCACTCGCATCGGCGCTCAATAGCGGCACGCGTATCTCGATCACCAGTTCATCCGGCGCCAAGGCAGTGGCGTAGAAGTCCACCAGAAATTCGTCGATCGACAGCACGCGTTCCCCCCTGGTGCTTGCCACAACGACTTGTGCGCCATGCGCGAGGAGACATCCCGGCGGGTCGGTGGAGGGGTCCGCGTAGCAGAGATTGCCACCAAGGGTGCCCTGGTTGCGCACTTGCGGATTCGCGACCTGGGCGGCCATTGCCGCGAGCACCGGATAGTGCACCCGCACAAGCTCCGAGCGGGCCACCTCGGAGTGTTTGACCAAGGCGCCTATGCGAAGGCCGCGTCCCGGGTCGAACGTGAGGCCGCGCATGCTCCGGATGTTGGCGACCGACACCACATGCGTAGGTGAGACCATGCGCTGACGCAGCGCCAGCATCAAGGCAGTTCCGCCGGCCATGACCCGCGCCTGATCACCCAGGTCGGCGAGCATGTGGCTGGCCTCCGTCACGGACGCAGGCTGCAGGAAGTCGAAGTCATGCATGTCGCGCACTCTCATTGCGACTGCGCAGCGCTGCCAGAACCCTTTCCGGTGTGATCGGGAGGTGGGTCATGCGAATGCCGACGGCGTCATAGACCGCGTTGGCGATGGCTGCGGCGCCCGGGAGAATGGCCGTTTCGCTCGCGCCCTTGGCGCCGTAGGGGCCGTTCGGATCCATGGACTCGACGATGCCGCTGCGCAGCTCGGGCAACGCGTCGGGCGTCGGCATCGTGTAATCGGCGAAATTGCCGTTCGCGATGCGACCATCCTCCAGCTTGAGGTGCTCGTACAGTGTCCAGCCGATCGCCTGTGCGGCCGCGCCGTTGCTCTGGCCGTGTACCGCTTGCGGGTTGAGCGCCTTGCCGCAGTCATCAGAGACGAAACTGTCGATCACTGACACCTGACCGGTTTCCACATCGACCTCTACCTCCACGGCTTGCGCTGCGTATGAATACGCGGGGGCAATGTTGCCCATCAGGGTTTTCTTGTCGAACATCCGGGTCTGCGCGTCCCAGGAGCCGCTCACCTGAATGCCCTCACCGCCATCCCGCCAGATGTGGTTGCGGGCGAGCTCGGCGAATGTGACCTTGCGCTCCGGTTCCTCCCGAACACGCACCGCGCCGTTCCAGAGTTCCAGGTCCGTTTCCAGCACGACCAGTTGCCTTGCGGCCTGCGCGAGCAGTTTGTCTCGCGCCGCCCGAGCCGCGACGATCGCGGCATTGCCTGCGGTGATCGTGACGCGCGATGCCAATGATCCAATGGCAAAGGGCGCGGAATCCGTATCAGGCTGGACGATGTGGACGCAATTCAGGCCGACATTCAACTCGTGCGCGACGACCTGCGATATGACCGTCATCGCGCCCTGCCCCATGTCCGCTTCCGCCGAATGGATGATAGCCTTGCCATCTTCGTTGATCTTGATGACCACGGAGGAGCCGTCCCAGTCGCCGATGGTTCGATTGCCGCTGACATGCATCGCGGCGGCAAGCCCGATCCCGCGCCGCTTGCTGCCTATTCCCGGCTTTGTTCGCCTCTCCTTCCAGCCAATGGCGTTCGTGCATTGGGTGAGGCACTCCTGCAGACCGGTGCTGCCGATCTTCCAGCCGTGGACGGAAGTCTCGCCCTGCCCGATCGCGTTCAGGCGGTGGACGTCGAGCGGATCCAGCCCGAGCTTCAGGGCCATCGTATCGATGTGGCTGTTGAGCGCGAACAGCATCTGGGTGCCACCAAAGCCGCGGAACGCGCCATGCGGCGGCGTGTGGGTGTACACGAGGGAAGCGTCCGAGCGAACGTTGGCAAGGCGGTGCATGTTGTCGCTCCGCATGGCGCTCACGTGCATGACTTCCGCCGACAGGCCGCTGTAGGCGCCGCAGTCCGCCAGGATGCGCGTGTCCTTGCCCAGGATCCTTCCGTCGCGGTCCATCGCCAGCTTGAGAGTGATGCGTTCCGGCACGCTGCTGCAGCAGGCGAGGAAGTCCTCGAGCCGATTGTTGACCAGGCGCACAGCCTTGCCTGTACGAAGCGCAAGCAATCCCGCAATCAGGCTGTTCGCATCCTCGATGATCTTGCCGCCGAAACCTCCTCCAGTCGTCGCCTGGATCACGCGCACCTGGGACACTGGCAACTCAAGCGCTGACGCAAGCCGCGCGCGCACAAGGAAGGCGGTTTGCGTCGATGTCCACACCTGCAGCCGGCCGTCCGGGTCCATTTGCGCCACGGTGGCCATCGGCTCCATGTAGCCGGGATATTGGGCGTGCGTGGTGTAGGTTTCTTCGAAAACGAGGGCAGCGTCGGCGAACGCCGCGTCCACGTCGCCGCGCTCGAAGTTGATCTCGTGCGAGATGTTGCCGCGGCCCGGATGAATTCCCGGGGCGCCATCTGCCAACGCCGCCTCGACTGTGAGCAGTGCGGGAAGCTCTTCGTACTCGACCTTGATGAGATCCAGAGCGTCGCGTGCGATTTCTTCGGAATCGGCAGCTACAGCCGCCACTTCTTCGCCGGCGAATCGAGCTACGCCTTCCGCGAGGATGCGCCGTTCCTTGTGATGAACGCCCCAGCACACTCGGGGACCGTCGGCTCCGGTAACCACCGCCTTGACACCTGGCAAGGCCGACGCCTGGCTGGTGTCGATACTCAGGATCCGCGCGTGCGGATGCGGGCTTCGCAAGACCTTGCCGTGCAGCATCCCGGCAACCTTGATATCGCCTGCGTAGAGTGCCCGTCCAAGCACCTTGGCCCGAGCGGTGACTTGGGGCACAGACTTCCCGATGGTTGAGTTGCTCATGGCCATCTACTCGGCGCTGATATGCAGGTCACGAATGACCTTTCCCATCACCTGGTACTCGTGGGCATTTGTCTTCCGCAACACGTCAGGCGAACCGCCAACCGGCACGGCGCCGAACTGGGTCAGCTTGGCCTTGACATCGGACTCGGCCAGGATGGCGTTGAGGTTGGTGTTCAGCATCTGGATGGCGTCGCTCGGCGTCCCCTTGGGCGCGAAGAAGCCGTTCCACGCTCCGACCACGACATCCTTGTAGCCAAACTCGGTCAAGGTGGGGACGTTCGGGGCAAGGGAAGAGCGCTTGGCGTCGCCGATGGCCAACGGCGTCAGACGGTTGGTCGCGACATAGTCGCGGACGATGCCCAGCGTGACCCATGCAGTGCTGACGTGGCCCGCAACGACGTCGGTGACGGAAGGCGCCACACCCTTGTACGGGACGTGCATGATCTTCACGCCAGCGGCGGAGTTGAGCCACTCGCCGACGATGTGCATGGGCGAGCCCGCCCCGGGGCTGGCGTAGCTCAGGGGCTTGCCGGCCTTGGCTGCAGAGATCATGCCGGGAATCGTCTTGATGTCGGGATCGGGGTAGGCCACCAGGACCAGGGGCTGCGTGCCGATCTGGATCACTGGCTCGAACCCGTTCAGCACGTCGTAATTCGATGACGGGCCGAGCTTCATCACCATGGGGGCGGTGGTGAACGGGTTCGGCGTGAACAGCAGGGTGTAGCCGTCGGGATGCGCACGGCTCACGTAGCTGTTGCCGATGGTGCCACCGGCGCCTGGTCGGTTGTCGATCAAGACGGGAGTGTTCAGGCGTGCCGAAAGTTTTTCGCCCAGCATGCGTGCGATGGAATCGGTGTCGCTACCGGCGGGGTACGAGACCACGATGGTGATCGGCTTCGAGGGATACGCCTGGGCCAGCGCTGAACCGCAGGCCCAGAAAGCACACGTCAGGAAGACAGCGAACAAGCTGAAAAGTCGGCGTGAAGCAGGCATACAAGCACTCCTCGAGTTGTTCCACCTATGGAACGTTGGTTTGTCGGTGAACCAAATGATAATCTCTTATTGAGAAGTCAACAAGACAATTTCGGTTCTGTTAGCGTTCGGATCGGGTAAACACTGACGATGCGGCTCATCGACCTCGTGCGCACAAGTTGAGCGATCAGGGCGTCCGTCGGCCCGCGAGTGAAGGGCCCGAATAGTTGCTTCAGCGCGGGTTCGCATTTGCGGCTACGTTTATTGCAGCGCGGGAGTACGGGACCATCGCGCCTCCCGGTGAGCGATGCTGCTTGCACCGGTGCTACGCCACGTGCTGCCTTTGGTCGGGAGCAAGAGGCATGTTGACTGTGAAAGAATATCTCTCTGCTATGAGTGCCTCGTCAAAATCTAAATCGACTCACCCCTGCAATCCGAAAAAATCCCCATGGGACGACCTGGATGCCGATGGAAAAGGGCTCTCCGTTACTGACTTCCTTACGACCCAGGTCATCAATACCGGGAATGCATTGCGCAAGCGCATTACGCTGAGCTACGCAAAGCAGTTCGGCATGTCGCCGGCGGAGTGGCGAATCTTGTCGGTGCTGGCCCATGCGCGGCGTATGGACTTTTCCCAACTCGCTCTTTCCGCTTCAACCGACAAGGGCTCCTTGGTCCGGATGCTTCGCAGCATGCAAGGCAAGGGCTTCTTGACGACGGTCAGCGAAGGGGCCGGATCTCAAAAGAAAGTTACCTGCACGATTTCACCGAAGGGCGCCGACCTTTACGACCAGGTGATGCCGATCGCTCGTCGTCGGCAAGCTGAAATGCTCCTGGAGTTGGCACCGGAACATCGTCGCGTCCTTTACCACTCGCTTGGCAGGCTGTTGGAGCTCTGCGGTCCTCAAGACGACGACTCCCACGACGCCTAGCGTTGCCCCGGCGCGCGACCTATTGATCGACCTGCGGTCTACCCTCATACGCCCTCGCAACATGCCGCTGCCTCCGTTGCGCAGCACACCGTTCGCTACCATTGCGCGTTGTTGATCAGGCCGTCACCTTCGGATTCTGGAGATGTCGATGGCCGCGCAGAGTTCTTCGTACTCGGTCAGGTCCACGCCCAGGGCGCCAAACCATTGGTCGAAGTGCAGGTCCAGTGCGTCGCTGCAGGGATGCTTGCCCCTGTGATGACGAATGAAGTCTTTGCGGTGCTGCACCTTGTCCGCGATGAGCATGTGCTTCACGGCTTCGATAGGGCCGGCGGAAGGATAGCCATTGGACTCCATGCGAAGGCCTTCATGCGAGCGTTGCGCCCTGCTGGTTGGCCAGGCATTGGCCCTGCTGCGGAATTCCATGACCAGCAGGATCACGAACGGGTCCGCGTCGACGCTGTTCATGAAATCCTGGCCGTGGTGAATCAGGTCCTCGTCCGCTTGGAACAGTGGGTGCAGGCAGAATGCACGCATCGCAGCCTCCGTGGCGTCGAGTTCGCTCAGGATCATCAGCCCCTCGTCGATGCGCTGCAGGAGCGCGACCCCTGAGCCTTTCGCGACCCTATCGGCGTAGTGCGTCCGGATGGCCTAGTACTCGGGCGACCAGGTGGCACGAAGGATGTCCTCTGCAACGATCAAAGCGGTAACTCCATCTGCGAATTGTCCGCGATCGCCATGTCGCTTCTCGCGCGATTTGGACCAGGCGATTCGCGCCGCGATGTCGTGAGGCAGAGTCTGCCAACCGTGCACTGGCGACCCTTCCGAATCGCGCGCAGACTGCGACGCAAATCGCCTGACTTACCGGAGCTATCCTTTCCCTTCAACTTTCACGAGGAATCTCAGTTTGAACAAGACCGAACTTATCGCCGCGATCGCAGCCGACGTGGATCTCAGCAAGGCCGAGGCGGCCCGCGTTCTGGAATCAGTGCTCGAAAACTTGACCAAGGCCCTGGCGCGTGGGGAGACTGTGCAAGTGATCGGATTTGGCAACTTCACGGTGGCGAGCCGCCCCGAGCGTGCTGGCCGCAATCCGTCGACGGGTGAACAGATGACGATCAAGGCGAGCAAGTCGCCGAAGTTCACAGCAGGCAAGGCACTGAAGGACGCCGTCAACGCTTCCGCATAGTCGTTCGCGACCTGGATCGGCTCCGTGACAATCCTCAGCGAGGCCCTTGACGCGACCCGCCAACGCGGGTGTCGACCGGTCAGAAGCAGCGCTCCCGCAGGGGCATCGGCAAGACGCCACAACGGTCAATCTCGCGGGCGCGTGGTGAGGTCGATGCAGTTGCTGACCACTCTCGCAGGCGCCCCCTTTGCGGGGAGATATTTTCAAGACAGTCCCGCATCTCTGCACGGCGAGCGTCTTGATGCACGGGCAGACGCGCGCGTCAACGCCGCGAACGACGCGACGCGCATCCGCTTCGGTGCCGCGGCCGGCTTGCTTGAGGTGACTGGCGCGTACCATTTCCGGCCACTCCACTCTCTAGCGAAAATCCTCCTTCATGGCTGATTACGATGGCGCTGAGTCGGTCCCTCAGGGCGATCACATGGGCTTGGATCTTGCCCTTGCCATTTCGCCGGCCGGCCGGGGCTACCTCGAGATCGTGCACGATGCGAGCGACGCTGCGGTGTCGCATGCGGCAACGCGGATTCGCAAGGCCTACGAGCGCGGCAGCGCGCATGGATTGCTGCAGCTGGGCGCGGTAGAACTGGGCGCCGCCCTGCCCCCCTCGCTGGCCTTCGGGCGCGAGTTCGCGCATCTGTTCATGGTGCGGCTGACCGCCCTTGTCACGCTGGCCGAGGACTGGGCGAACGTCGAGTTGCCCGCCCCCCGCGCAGAGCTGGAGCAACTGGCAGCCGCAGCGCCACCGATGACGGGTGCGGAATACCTCGACGGAACGGCGCTCGATGCATGGTGGGCGGACATGCACTCGGCAGTGCGCGAGGAAATCGCGGCCAGCGGTGGCGCGATAGATTCGTGGCTGCGAAGCAAACATCCCAGTTGGAACCTGGTTGGCCGGGTCTGTTTTCATCTGGCGGAGAACAAGGGCAACGAACTGGCACCGTTCGCCTTTCTTGCCACCTGCGCGAGCCATGTGTCAAAGGAAGCTCGCGTCCAGCACGTGCCATTGGGGCGAGCGCTGCAGAGCTATTCGCAGGCCCAGGATCGCGCCGGGCTGTTGAAACTGCTGCTGCCGGTGCACAAGGCCGCCGAGCAGAGCCCGTGGCTGAAATCGCTGGTCGATTCAGGAAAGGTGTTCCATCCGTTGGCCTGGTCGCCACCCGAGGCGCACCAGTTCCTGCGCAACGTGCCGCTGTTCGAGGCCAACGGCCTGATTGTGCGCATACCGGACTGGTGGAAGCCGCGCCACCCGCCACGCCCGCAAGTGCGGGTGACGCTGGGTCAGCAAGCCTCGGGCATCGGGCTGGCCACGATGCTCGACTTCAAGGCCGAGCTCACGCTCGACGGCGAAGCGCTTTCCGACGAGGAGCGGAGAAGCATGTACTCGGCCGGCGACGGTCTGGTGCGACTCAAGGGACGCTGGGTCGAGGTCGACCGCGAAAAGCTCGACGCCGTGCTGGCCCACTGGAAGACGGTGCAGCGCTCGGCCGCTGCCGACGGGATTTCCTTTCTCCAGGGGATGCGACTGCTGTCGGGCGCCGCCATTGACGGCGAGGCCCCGGCGGCGCTGGCGGAATCGACTGCCGAGTGGTCCATCGTGGCGGCGGGCGACTGGTTGCACGATGCGCTCGCACAACTTCGCGAACCTGAGGAGGGGGCCGATGCGCAACCCGAGCTTCTGGCGCAACTGCGGCCCTACCAGCGCAAGGGGGTCCAATGGTTGTGGTGGCTCAACCGCCTGGGGCTGGGTGGCTGTCTGGCCGACGACATGGGACTGGGCAAGACGGTTCAGGTGCTGGGCCTCTTCTCGCTGGCCAAGCGCGAGCGCGATCCGGGGCCGCATCTTCTGATCGTGCCCGCTTCGCTCATCGCCAACTGGCAGGCGGAGGCGGCACGCTTCGCACCCCACTTGCGACTGCTGGTCGCGCACCCTTCAGTGATCCCGGCCAAGGAACTGGCCGCGCTATCTCGGCATCGACTCGCGGGCGTTGACATCGTCGTGACGAGCTACGGCACTGTCGCGCGCCTCCCCTGGATGGCCGAAGTGCAGTGGTCCCTGGTCGTGCTGGATGAAGCGCAGGCCATCAAGAACCCCGGCGCACAGCAGACGCGCAAGATCAAAACCCTCAACAGCCGGGTGCGTTTCGCGATGACGGGCACGCCGGTGGAAAACCGGCTCGGCGACCTCTGGTCGCTTTTCGATTTCATCTGCCCCGGATTGCTGGGGTCGGCAGCGACATTCAACCGTTTCGTACGCCGCCTGGCGGACAGCGAGCACGCGGACTACGCGTCGCTGCGCCGCCTGGTGCAGCCCTACATCCTGCGGCGCCTCAAGAGCGACAAGCGCGTCATTGCCGACCTGCCCGACAAGACCGAGGTCAAGGCCTACTGCGCACTCAGCAGGGTCCAGGCGAGCCTGTACCAGCAATCGGTCGAAGCGCTGGCCACGCAGATCGAGACCCTGGAGGGCATAGAGCGCCGTGGCGTGGTCCTGGCCTTTCTGATGCGCTTCAAGCAGATTTGCAACCACCCTTCACAATGGCTGGGCGACGGCGCGTACGGGCCGCATGACAGCGGCAAGTTTGCACGTCTGCGCGAATTGACCGAGGCGATCGCTGCGCGCCAGGAGAAGGTGCTGGTCTTCACGCAGTTCCAGGAAATGACCGCGCCGCTGGCGCAGTTTCTGCATGGCGTTTTCGGGCGACCAGGCCTGGTGCTTCACGGCGGAACCGCGGTGAAGGCACGCGCGGCCCTGGTTGAAGCGTTTCAACGCGAGCAGGGGCCGCCATTCTTTGTCCTGTCCCTCAAGGCGGGGGGCACGGGCCTGAACTTGACCGCCGCGTCGCACGTCGTGCATTTCGATCGCTGGTGGAATCCGGCCGTTGAAAATCAGGCGAGCGACCGTGCCTATCGAATCGGGCAGAAGAGGAATGTGCTGGTTCACAAGTTCGTCTGTCGCGGCACCGTGGAGGAGAAGATCGACGCCCTTGTTGAAGCAAAACTCGGTTTGTCGAACCAGATCATCGAGGGCGGCGGCGAGGCACTGTTGACAGAAATGAGCAACGACGAGTTGCTGCGCATGGTGGCGCTGGATATCGGTAGTGCGATGATCGAGCCCAAGGCGGGCCACACGGGCCAAGTGGGCAAGGACTAAGACCTGGGAGCCGAGAAAACACATGGCACGAAACGACTACGGCAGTTGGGCGCCCTACGTTCCGGTGGCACAGCGGCAGCACAAAGCGAAGCAAAAGGCCGCGGCGCTCGCGAAGAAGGGGCAGGTTTGTCAACCGGTCACGATCCAAGGCCGCGCCATCGCCAAGAGCTTCTGGGGCAAGGCGTGGTGCGACAACCTGGAGTCCTACAGCGACTTTGCAAACAGGCTGCCGCGCGGGCGAACGTATGCGCGCAACGGCTCGGTGATCGACCTGCGCATTGAGCCCGGCAAGGTGCACGCGCTCGTGTGCGGATCCGAACTCTACAGCGTCGAGATCACTGTGCACCCGCTGGAGGCGAAGGCGTGGGACGCGATCATGAAGGAATGCTCAGGCAAGGTTGCGAGCGTGATCGAGTTGCTGCAGGGTCGCCTGTCCCAAGCGGTGATGGAAACGGTGACGCGCCGTGGCGAGGGGCTATTCCCGCAGCCGACGCAAATCAGCTTGCGCTGCAATTGCCCGGATGCGGCATCCATGTGCAAGCATGTCGCGGCAACGCTGTACGGCATCGGTGCACGGCTGGACGATGAGCCGGAACTGCTGTTCCGGCTGCGCCATGTGGAGCCGACGGAACTGATTCGGCAAGCCGCCGACATTCCGATGATGACGCCGCCCGACGCGCAAGGTGTGTTGGACAGCGCCGATCTGTCGGCCCTGTTCGGCATCGATCTCGACGATGCATCCGCCGCGCCAACGGCGCTACCGCTGCCCGCCGGAGCGCCGTCGCGCAAGCGCTCACGGAAGCCCCAAGTCGTCGATCCGCCCGCGCCGCCGGTGTCGGCGAAAAACAGAATAGCGGTAGCGCCGCGCCGTGCGCAAGGCAGGGCCGTCACGGCCGGTGAGTTGATTTCGCGCGGCGTCGCGCGACACATGATTCAGGCCTGGCTCGCTTCCGGCGTTCTGTTGCGCACGAAGCAGCGCGGCGTGTACCGGACCACCGCGCAGACTGAAGCTCGAATCGTTGGCTATATGGCTCGAGCTCCTCGAAGCCAGGCGGGAGAGTGAGTTCGTCCAAACATCAAAGGTCAACCATCAACTGCCATGAGGTTTACGATGGTGTCGTTCTGGACTTCGCCACTGTCAGTCGTCTTGCCTCGCCGCTTCTTTCCTGACATCTCGGCACGGCCGCGGCGGGACTTGGTTGTGCGACCCTTTTGCTCCTATCAAGACGCCCATGAAGAAACGGCTGCCGCCCCCACACCCGCTCCGGGGAGCCCCGTCGTCCCCGATCCACCCGCTCGCGTGCCCCGCGTTTCGCGCCTTTCCCAACGGACGGTGCCTTCGATGGCGCAGTCGGTGGCTTCTACCGCCGCCAAGTCCAGCTTCAGCCAGGTCGTGTCGAGCGCGCTGGTGCCACCGCCGCACGTCACGGTCAAGAAAGACCCGAAGCTCGCCAACAACTGGAAGACAAAGTCGCCCGAGCAATTGAGCGACGCCGAAGTCATCGCCATGCCCGACAGCGAGTACATGAACGAGAAGCAGATGGCGTTCTTTCGGCTCAAGCTGGTGAGCCTCAAGCAGGGCATCCTGGAAAATGCCACCCAGACCACCGACCACCTGCGCGACGACGCGGTGGTCGTGCCCGACCCAGCCGACCGCGCCACCATCGAGGAAGAGCACGCCCTCGTATTGCGCACGCGCGACCGCGAGCGCAAGCTGTTGAAGAAGATCGGGCAGTCGATCCAGCGCATCGACGCCGGCGACTACGGCTACTGCGACGAAACCGGTGAGCCGATAGGCGTCGGTCGCCTGCTGGCGCGGCCAACGGCGACCTTGTCCCTCGAAGCGCAACAGCGCCGCGAACTGAAGCAAAAGATGTTCGGGGACTGAGTAACTGCAAAGAGGAGTCGGGCCGCCCGCCGTCCAAGGGAGCGAAGTTCGTCCGCTTTCCGTTCAAGTAATGGGCGGAACTGCACGAGGCGCTTCGACGCTGCAACGGCGAACAGGATAGTGGACGCCGGCCAAGCAAGTTGGTGCAGCTCAACGGAGCACGCGGACCCGCCGACAGGACGGATGCCGCAAGGCGGCGGCATCAATCCGGCGCGGGAGAGGATCCTCAGGCCGCCCAAAGGCACGAAAATGACGCCATGACCGATCCTGACCCTCTGTCCGAAGAGGGGGCCCTGAGACCAACCCCGTTGCCGCTAGATGGCGAGCGTTCTGATGCCCGGGAAGTAGCCCCCATCAGCGCCGCCGATGAGGCGGCGCAGTCTCGCTTCGGTGCGGCGGCTATCGTGCTTGACCGCCTGGACACGCGGCCGCTGCATCTCCGATCGGCCAGGCGCCCGTGGTGGAAGTTCTGGGGCTGAGCGCCGGCGATATGCGCATGACAGGCTGAATCCCCCTTTGTCGACTCGCATCGGACTCGCTGCCCCTCTCTATCGAACGCCGCATTGCGCTCCGCATGGAGATGACCTGGGAGTTGAATCAGCGATGGTCTCGTTCGCGCAGTCCGGCTGTATCAGTCTGATTGTGTCGCGCTCGCCCGCGGCCACATAGACCGGCGGTGTCGTTCCAGGGATCGGAATGCAGAAAGAAGCGCCGCCGGTGGCGCAGAAGAGTACTTCTGTTGCGTCAAGGGCCGCCTGGTGAAGATGTTCCGTTCCTGGGACTGGCATTGCTCATCGCGAGGCTACGCCACGCGCCGTGGAGGTGGGGGTCGAAAGTGTTGAGTTGCCTGCGGCTGTTAGAAAGCCTCGTCACAAATAAACTAACGGGGAACAGAAGTCTTTCATCGGCAAAGTACAGTACAGCAACATAATGCTGCATTCCGTTAGTATGTTCTTATGTCTACCCTCGCCCTGTTCTCCGACACTCCGGCGGAAATCCATACCGCTGCTTTCGAGCGCTGGCTGGCCGACCAGCGCGCCGCCGGGACATTGCGCCAAGCGTCCTCGATCGCCGTCTACGGGGAAATGTGGGCCGCGTTCACCGCCTGGTGTCTCGGCCAGCAACCCACTGTGACGCTCGCGTCGCTGGACCCGCGCGATCTCGAGGCATTCCATGCAGCCCGGTTCGGTACCAAGAACTCGGACCTGTCCCTGACCCCTCGACATGCACTGCGATTGATGCGACTGATCGACCGGGTGCTTGGCCACCATGCGGCAGAGATGAATCAACAGCCGAACACAGCGGCGGCCGACTGGATCGCTTCGCACCCCGAAGTTCGCTTTGCCGATGCGGCAAGCGCCGATCCGCTTCCGGAGTACCTGTCCAGTGTCGAGGCCAGGCACCTGATCGCCTACCTCTCGGCCGCACGGCCACGACCGGGCCTGTCGGAGGCCCGACGCAACAGCCACTCCTCGTTCACCTGGCAGGAACTGCGCAATCGCACCGCGGTGGCACTGCAACTGGGCGGCGGACTGACGCCAGGCGACGTGCGGGTCTTGACGCTGCAATCGCCGACATCGCATGGCGGCCGCGTGCGCGAGCGGCCCTGGAAAGTGTCGGTTCCGGGCAATGGCAGCTCGCTTCCGCGCGAGACACCGATCGCGCCGTGGGCCGGCGAACTGCTTCAGCACTGGTTGCAGGTTCGTGCGGAGGCAGGCATCCCCGGTGAGTTCCTTTTCCCGTCGACGCGCACGGGCAAGCCCTGGAGCAAGCTGTCGCACTACCAGTGCGCGCGCCAGGTGCTCGAGGACGCCGGCCTGGACAGCAGCGAGGGCGGATCCTTCCGCCTGAGGCACACCTTCGCCATTCGCCAGCTGCGCCGCGGTACAGACGCTGTGCAAGTCGCGCGCTGGCTCGGGATCGAACCGGAGGCGATGAGGAAGTACGACCGGGTCGTCGCTGCACCGGCCGACGTCATCTGAGTCCTTGCCCAGAAGATTGTGGGCGCCGCAGCCGGCGGAAGATGCCAACTCACGCTCCTCGCGAAGCCTCAGCGTCTGATCTCCGAACGCGACTTCACGGCGACCTACTCCTCATCGTGCTGGCCGACCGTGCCGTCGCACTTGGCGACGATGAGACGACGAACGCGTGATGACGCGACTGATATGAACGGTCATCGATCGTCCAGCCGCACTGTCAACAAGCCGCGCCTTGTGAGGCTACTTACTTTGCCGCATCCACCACATCCGATGCGGCAGTCGTGATCACGCTCACGCAGAACAAAGGCGCCCACGCAGCCGTTCTCATGGCCGTAGCGGCTTCCGTGCGACGACAGGAAGGCGTGCTCAAATGCTAGCGACCGAGCGCTAGTCGCGAGACGCTTCTTCATGCTCGCGCATGCGCTTGCGGAAAAGCGCGTGCGCTGCCTTGACCGCATCGACCGGGCCTCTCAGCGTGACCTCCGACCATCCCGCCGGCAACGCGTATCCCTTCACGTGCTTGACCACCTCGGCGCGGATCGCGTAGATACGCTTGTCGAGCAAGCAGTACTCCATTGCCAGCTTCTGTGGCCGTTCATTTCCGAGGAACAGGCGTCTTGCGATCTCCGCGGTCCGCTCATCGAAGCGGCGCTCCCTGAGGACGCGTTCAAGAATGGGCTCGTCAACGGTCATGGCTTGGCGGGAGGTTCATGAAAACGCTCATCAGGGCGAGGAACAGCCAGTAGAGCATCAGCGTGCCTATCGAAAAGGCCAGCATGCCCCATCGCGGAAACCGCGGGTCGCCGATCAGGAAGCCGAAGATCAGCGTGACGATGAAGCTCAGGAACGCGATAGGCACCAGCGTCGCGCGCAACAATGGCTCGAGCAGGATCAGCACCGCACAGCAGGTCAGCCGCACGGCCTGCCAGACAACAAGGAGCAGCACTCCCAGCATCCGGAGTCCGAGCGATCGTCGGGGAGCCACGAACTCGCCACGCCTTAACTGACGCCGGTTGATCTGAATGTTGGCCATTTCATTACTCCTCCGTGGCCCAGCAAACGAGCCGCAAATCTTTCAGCTTGACCATGTCGCGCGACCCATCGCCGAAACGCACTTCTGCGGCGTCGTGATCGTGCGCCTTCAAGCGCAACGAGCCGCGTCGCCCGGCGTGTTCGACAACCAGCACGGTGCGTCCCGCACTGGGTGCGCCGCTGGCTTTGACACCGACGGTGCTCGACGACGTGTTCGGGTTCACCGTCGCACTCTCTTCCCGTGACGGCGGATCCAGGCTGGCCCGGGTAATGACGCTTGCGCCAGCGAGCAAGGCAGTTGCCCGCTCGGGCTGCGTCTTCATCGTCATGGCCAGCCGATAAAGCACACGCACATCCGCCCCCAGACGTCCGGCTTCGAACGCCTGTCGAATCTCCTGGGGCGCCTCGATCAAGCCTGCCACCTCCGTGATGAAGGAGCGCGATTTGTTGAGGCGCCTGCTGATTTCGACGCGCGAATGCCCTTCCCGTTCGCGCTCCGCGATGAATGTCGCCAGATCGAACGGCGACATGTCTTCCCGATGCAGGTTTTCCGCGACTTGCGCGAACGGATCGATGCGCTCGTCCAGGAACGCTGGCATTTCAGTCAATCCCGCCTCGCATGCAGCACGAACGCGACGCTCCCCGCGGTTGACGATGAAGCGGCCCTCGAGGTCATGATTTGTTCTCAGCGACACAGGTTCGAGGACACCGTGCGTGAGAATCGACGAGGCCAATTCTGCAATCGAAGCCTCATCGACATTGCGCCGCGGTTGACGGGGATCGAAATCGATCAGGGCAATCGCAACCTGCATCGGCTTTCCGGGGCCGGCTATCGGCTCGATCTGCAACAAGTCGCTCGCCTTGAACTGCGCCAGGCCGCTGAGATCAAGGCTTTGGATGGTATTCATGTGGCACTTTCCTCCACCGCAGCGTCGTAGTGCATGCGCTGCATGATCAAACGGAAAACCTCAAACACCTCTTCACTTGCCTCGCGCGCCGAAGTCTTGCTGAGTTCCCAGACCGGCATGCCTGCAGCCAATGCTTCCGGGATGGCGGAGCGGGTGGAGATCTTGGCGGGGAGCACGAACTCGCCGTAGTTCGCCACCAGGTCGCGCAGAGCCGCCTTCTGCCGCAATGAATGTGGATTGAACCGGTTGGCCACGACGCCAGCCAACGTCAAGCGCGGGTTGTAGCGCTTCTGGACACCAAAGATCGTCTTGAGCATGTCCGTGACGCCGTCGATGCTGTACTCCTCCAGTTCGATCGGACAGACAACCACATCGGCGGCGATCAATGCCGTGCTCATGCGCAGGCCGAGCGCTGGCGGCGTATCGATGATCACGAAGTCATAGGTCCCTCCCAAGGCAGCGACTTGCCGGCGAAACGCTGGAACTACCACCTCAGCGCGCGCCAATTCGAGGTCTGCCAGACGTTTGCTGCCCTTGAGCAACGTGACGCTGCCAGGCGCAGCCCTTGCAACAGCAACCGTCTCCACCGCGAACAGTGCGGCGGCCTCCAACTCTCCGCCAAAGCGCGCCAGTGACTTCGAGCAATTGCACTGCGAATCGAGATCGATCACACACACGGCCGCGGCGTGTTTGGCGGCAAGCCACTGTGCAAAAAGTACTGCGAGCGTCGATTTGCCTACGCCGCCCTTTTGATTGCTGATGACCACAACACGCATTGAACTCTCCTTTGCCGCGGCAGATGCTTCCCGTCATCCGTCCCATTTTTACGGTCGGTTGCAAAACTTGCGAGGTACCTGACTTCGGGTATCTTGAGCGAAAGGTGCCGGCGTCCTAACATATTTCCGACGATACGAAACGGGCTGCGCGTTCTGGCGCGATTTCAATTACAGAACACATGCGACTGCAAGCGTCGCAGACGGAAAATAGCAGCCCTCGGCATGTTTAGTCAAGCTTCTATAGCTAGCTATAGAATGACTTCGAGCCAATTTACCACTTGACAACGCCACGATTGCATGAAACATTGCGGCCATGGAAGTCCGGGAAGTTCAACGCATCGCTGCTGTGTTGAAAGGCATGGGAAAGCCTTCCGCCGCGTCCTGTCCGCGTTTTTCCCTCGCATTTTCGCTTGCTCTTGCGCTGGCCTTTTGCCCAGGAGATGCAATGAGCCAGCCCGTGTCGACAAAGGTCAGCACGGCCGAACAGGCCGCGCGCGAAGACGATCGGCTTCTCATCCTACGCAATGAACTCAAGAAGTCTGAGGCGCTCGTCGAATCGCTTGCGAAGCGCAGAGCCGAGCGCCTTGCAGCATCCGACATCGTTGCAGCGGATGAAGCCGAAAGTGACCGCATCCGTGTCTTGAGCGACATCGCTGGGATCAAGCGCGAGATTGCCGCGACACAACCAGCTCCTTCACCGACACAGCCTAGAGCTCCGACGGCTGGCGTCAGGGCCCTGGCGGCCCAACCTGTTCAGCCCAAGACCGAGAAGGCCGCCCCATGGTGGGATGTCTATGGCAAGTCCGGGCGCGCAGACGCTGCCGTTAGCGGCCCTTCTGCCCAGGCGTCCCGCCCCACATCAGCGCGCTTCGAACCGTCCCATCGCATGGAGTGATCCAACATGGCTGTCCTTGCTATCCCTCAGAATCTCGCGCCATCGATCAATAAAAAGGACAGCCATGGCAACGACCCGTCGGGTCAGCAAGAACCCCCCGGAACTGGAGCCGCCGGGGAACGAAATATCTCAGGTGGATTTTATTGGCCTGCTGCAAAAGCGCGCAGTTCACGAACTGGTGATCGTGGAGTTCGCACCCAACCTGTATCGCATCGAGGCCATCATTGCCTGGCGGGTGGGGCGCTGGACGCTGACAGGCTGGAGAGCCCCGCGCACCTTCAAGACTCTCGAGACACTCGTGCGTCACCTCAAGACGATGGGCGCAACTCACACCGTGACACGGTTGGAGCTTCTGCCTTAGATGCTATTCGAGCGGCCTGCATCCATGCTTTCTGGAAGGGGCTCGCACTGCTGGTTCTGGTTCTGCCTGGCGTTGCGCTGGCCGGCAGTCCATTCGCCACCGGTGCCAACGCCACACAAAGCCAGTTGGTCAGCATCCTGACGCCGCTGGCCGCCGTGGCAGTCATGGTTTCCGGTGTTATGGCGTGGTTCGGGCGGGTCAGTTGGTGGTGGATGGTGGGTGTCGTGCTGGGCACGGTGCTGGTCTTCGGTGGCCCTCAGATCGTGTCCTGGATTCGCGGGATGTTCGGCGTCTGAGCGACGACGTACCCACGCGCAAGGCATGGATCGAGGCCGCCATGAACCGCAACCAGGGCATCGTTGCCGACACGCTGTTTGTCGGCATGACCCGTCCCTCGATGATCTGGGGCGTGACGTATTCGGCCATGATGTTCAATGTCGTGATCACGACCGAGTCGTTTATCGTGACCAAGAACCTGGCCTGGCTGCTAGCGTTTCTGCCGATCCACGGCGTGCTGTACCTGGTCTGCCTCTACGAGCCCCGCTTCTTCGACCTGCTGCAGCTCTGGGGCCGCACACGACTGCCGGCCATCCTGGCAGGCAATGTGCGCTATTGGCGCGCGAACTCGTACAGCCCGCTTGCCCTTGACCTGCCAGCTTTGAACGGCCGGCGCCGGCAGGTGCCAGACCGCGTCATGCTCTGAGGAGCAGTCTTGATGGCACTCACCCTGCGCAAGGATCGGACGCTTCGCCGCGAGGCCAGCGCTGCATCGATGATCCCGCTGCTCGCGCACGTGGACGAGCATGTCGCGAGGACGAAGGCCGGCGACTACGTCCAGACGTTTCGCCTCGCAGGCGCGAGCTTCGAGAGCGCGGACGACGAGGACATCAACAGCTGGCACAAACGCCTCAATGTCTTCCTGCGCAACATCGCGTCGCCCAATCACGCCGTATGGACTCACGTCATCAGGCGAAGGGAGTCAGGCTACCCTGCCGGCCGCACCATTCCCGGCTTTGCGCACGACCTCGAGCAGCGCTACCGCCGCAAGATGGCGGGCGAACGGCTGATGGTCAACGAGTTGTACCTCTCCCTGGTCTTCCGGCCCCAGCCGACGCGCATCGGCAACGCAGCGCTTCGCATCCTCAAGAAGACGGATTGTGAAGGCGAGCGCACCGAACTAACCGACTCGCTCGACGAGTGCACCAAGAAACGGCAGGAACTGCTCGCTGCGCTGGAGCGGTATGACCCGGAGCCGCTGGGCATCTACCGGCTTGCCGGCACGCCCGTCCTGTTCTCTTCGTTCCTGGAATTTCAGGCGCTGCTCATCAATGGAGAGTGGCAGCGGATGCCGCTGCCACGGTCGCCGTTGAACGAAGTGCTGGCCACAACCCGCCCGTTCTTCGGCAACGAAGCGATGGAGTACCGGACGGGCACTGAGACCCGCATCGGAGCGTTCCTCGGCATCAAGGAGTATCCGACGCCGACGGCGCCGGGGATGTTCGGCTCGCTCCTGACCGCGCCGTTCCCCTTCGTGCTGACGCAAAGCTTCACGTTCCTCGGAAAGGGAGCAGCCACCGACATGATGAGCCGCCAGCACAATCGCATGGCCGCAGCCGGCGACATGGCCGTCTCACAGGCCGAAGAACTCAAGGATGCACTGGACGACCTGATGAGCAACCGGTTCGTCGTCGGCGACCACCACTTCACCCTGCATGTGCTTGCGGACGCCTATGACGGCCTCAGCGAAGCAGAGGGCCGTCCGCGCCTGAAGCAGTTGAACGACAACGTCGCGCGGGCCCGGTACTTGCTGAGTGACACCGGCATGGTCGTCGCCCGCGAGGACCTGGCACTGGAAGCCGCCTTCTGGGCGCAGCTCCCTGGCAACTTCGCCTTCCGCACTCGCAAGGCCCCCATCACCAGCCGCAACTTTGCGGCAATGTCGCCATTCCACAATTTTCCGACCGGTCGCGCGACCGGCAACTACTGGGGCGATGCACTGACAATGTTCATGACGCGCGCTGGCTCGCCGTACTACTTCTCGCTGCACGCAAGCGATCCGCGCAGCGCCGATGGCGGCAGCCGCAAGGATGTCGGACACCTTACCAGCATCGGACCGGTGGGCACCGGCAAGACAACCTTCTTGGGCTTTTGCATGGTCGCGATCTGCAACCGGCTGGACGCGACACAGGTGATTTTCGACAAGGACGAGGGCCTGCATATCCTGGTGCGAGCACTCGGCGGCCAGTACCTGCCGCTGAAGAACGGCGCGCCAACGGGCTGCAACCCCCTGCAGCTCGACGAGACGGTCTCCGACAACGTCGAATTCATGCGACATTGGCTGCGTCGGCTCGTGCTCCGTACCCCTACGGACACCCTCACGGTCCGCCAGGAAGACGACCTCGACCAGGCGCTGAAGGGCACGCTCCGACTGGAACCTCCCTTCCGACGTCTCTCCCGTCTCGCCGCGTTCCTCGACATTACCGATCCGGAAGGAATCCATGCGCGGCTGCGCAAGTGGTGCGCCTCTGAGCAGGGCGACTATGCCTGGGTCTTCGACAACCCCTACGACGAGGTGGCGCCCCTCCTGTCGCGTCATTCGCTGGTGGGTTTCGACGTGACCGACTTTCTGGACAACGACATCGTGCGCGCGCCGCTCACGATGTACCTCTTCCATCTGGTCAACCGCATGGTGGATGGCAGAAAGCTCGTGTGCTGGATGGACGAGTTCGCCAAGCTGCTGAACGACCCTGCGTTTGCGAAGTTCGCGAAGAACGGCCTGGAGACCTGGCGCAAGAAGAACGCCAACCTCGAGACCTTCACGCAAAGTGCAAGCCACGTCCTTGACTCCAACATCGCCCGTGCGATCGTCGAGCAGACGCCCACCAAGATCCTGTTTCCGAACCCGGAGGCGGATTACAAGGAATACACCGAAGGCTTCAATCTGACAGACCGTGAGTTCGCGCTGATCAAGCAGGAGCTCGAGCCAGGCTCACGGCAGTTCCTCATCAAGCAGAACCATATCAGCGTGGTCGCACAGCTCGACCTCACGGGGTTCGATGACGCACTCCATGTGATCTCTGGGCGCACCAGTAACGTCCGCTTGATGCAGCAGTTGATTGACATCCACGGGCCGCAACCCGATCAGTGGTTACCGCATTTTCTGGCGGCACTCGCGACCGCGCAAGGCACCGTCCCTTCCCTTCCCTCCCTCAAGGAGACATCTCATGCGTAAACAACTCTTTGCCGTACTGATTGCGGCCGCCGCTTTCCTCGCGCCGCCTCATGCCCATGCCGGCATCCCCGTGATCGACTTCGCCGCGATCGGCAACCTCATGCAGCAGCTCGTGGCTTGGGAGCAGCAGCTGCAGGGGATGCAGAGGCAATACGAACAGCTGAAGCAGTCGAAGGATCAACTGCAGCAGACTTACAACGCCATGACAGGCAGCCGGGGGATGGACCAGCTGCTGCCCACCTCGGACGCGGCGCGTAATTACCTGCCCTCCAGCTACGGCGAACTGATGGGTACGATCAACGGCTCGTCGGTGAACTATGCGGGACTGGCGGACAAGGTCCAGTCGATCATGAAGGCCAACGGCATCCTGTCGAGCACCCAGATGGACGCGCTGACCCCGCAGATGCGATACGAAATCGAGCAGGGGCGACAGGCCTCGGCCATGCTCAGCGGCATGACGCAGAGTGCCTACCAGAACACGAGCCAGCGGTTCTCTGCGCTACAACAGCTGATCAGCCGGATCGGCACTGCACAGGATCCGAAAGCGATCCAGGACCTCCAGGCACGTATGCAAGCGGAACAGGCCATGCTGACCAACGAGCAGACGAAGTTGCAAAGCCTGTACCAAGTCGCCCAATCTGAAGAACTCGCACGCCGTCAAAGAATACGCGAGCGGGTGACTTCAGATATTGGTTCTGCTCGATCTCTTGGCACCGTGGACTACTAGGATCGATCGTGACAAAGCTTGCGTGGGCTTTCAGCCTCGCTGTCCTCGTGGTGGCAGCGGGAGGAACCGTTTTTTACTACACCCAGCATCAGCAAGTCGAGCAACCAGCGACGGCGATGCCATCCAGTCCTGAGCCTTCGATTGCTGCGCCTCAACAGAAACGCGACGATGAAATGCAGCGTCGAAAGCTCGAAGGCATCGGCAGCACCAAGAATCTCAAACCCGTCCCAATTCCTTAGCGCAACGTTAGGAGATTGCCGTGGGACTCTTTGCTCAATTTTTCACGTGGATCGACGCGCAAGTTGCGGTCTACGTGAGCTTGAACACAATCCGAGTCGCTGCCGCTATCGAACCGACCGCCGTGACGCTAGCCACCATCTACGTGATGATGTGGGGATTCATGAGCATCACCGGCCGCATACAGGAACCGATTTGGGAAGGTATTCGACGCATCATCACAATCGTCCTGATTCTCGGAGTAGGCCTCCGGTTGTGGACATACAACGAGATCATCACAAATACGTTCTTCACGGCCCCAGGCCAACTCGCCGCCGCAGTAGTTGGGGCTCCAAATGTCGTAAGCGTGATAGACCAAGTTTGGCTTGAAGGCACTGCGATTGCGGAACTGCTTTTGAGAAAGGGCAGCATCCTCGACAGTGACTTCGCCTTCTATGCTGCAGGCTTCCTTGTCTACTTACTGGTCGGCCTGGCAGTGGTTGTCACCGCATTCATGCTGGCGTTGTCAAAGGTTGCAATCGCGATTCTTTTGGCAATTGGACCGCTCTTCATCGTGATGTTGTTCTTCGATGCAACGAAGCGCTTCTTCGAGGCATGGGTGGCCCAGCTCGCGAACTATGCGTTGATTGGAATACTCACGTTGTTGACCTCCGCGTTACTGCTGACAGTGGTCAAAGCCTACGCATCAAGTGCCGCCGCGTCCGGCACTGGAATAACGGTTGCAGAAAGCGCGCGCGTCTGCATGGTGTCAACCTTGGTGTTTCTGGTGATGCGCCAAGTAATGCCCATTTCTGCGGGGCTCGCAAGCGGTGTCGCGCTCAGCACCTATGGGGCGGTGAGCGGGGCCATCCGCTGGGGAATGGGCGGAGCTCGGCGCACTTCGTATGAGTTCAGTCGGGGGTTGATCGACGGCCTCAAGAGAGAGCCTGGCAGTAGATGGGATTCGTTCCGCCGTCTGGCAGGAAACCGCGTTGGTGCCGGCGTTGCCAGCACATGGGACCGCGCAAGCGGAGCGCGCCGTGGCGGCACCTTGATCCCGCGTGAGCAGGTCATGCCAAACCCGAACCGTCGCCGCTAAGCGTCGGGAAGGCATCATGAAATCCCTACTCGCCTTGTTCGCCCTGTTCGTTTGTGTCTCGCTGCCAGGTTGCGGCACGCGTCCACCGCTGCCACCTGAATGCGAAGGATCGCTCAGCCCTATCAACGGACAACCGGGCCAAGTCTCTTCAGCAGGGGCGTTCCATGAATCGCGAACCAACCCTTGATCGCTATCTTTTGGAGGCCCAGAGCTGGGAGATGGACCGCGCGCGTCGCGCAGAGCGGTCCTCCAAAATCGCTTGGATAGTCGCTGGCGTCGCTTCGCTCATTGCGCTCCTTGCCGTCGGTGCAGTTGCCGGCCTGACGCCTCTCAAGCAGCCGGTCCCTGTCGTCATTCGCGTCGACAGCAGCAGCGGCGTCGTCGATATCGTGCCGGCGTATGAAGGCACCACGGATATCGAGCAGGTGGTCACCCGCAACCTGCTCTCGACCTACGTCATCGCACGCGAGCGCTACTTCTACGGTACCGCTGAGGCTGACTATGACCTGGTCGCCGCCGAGAACTCGCCGCGGCTGAACCAGGAATGGGCGGCACTCTGGAACGTGAACAACCCGCTCTCGCCGCTCAACGTCTTCAAGGACGGGACGACGGTGCGCACGCAGGTCCGTTCGGTCACCTTCCTGAAACTGGAGAGTGGCCGTGACAAACTGGCCCAGGTTCGCTTCAGCCGCTACGCGCGTCCCGGCGGCACCGGCGAGGAGCAGGCCAGCCACTGGGTGTCGACCATCGAGTTCGCGTATACGCAGCCCTTCAAGGACGACAAGACACGGTCGCTGAACCCCTTGGGATTTCGGGTGCTGGAGTACCGCCGGGAACCAGAAGTTGCGGCGAGCGGAGTCGACCCGCCCGCGAAGGCTGGCCCGCGATGAACTCCTTCCCCGCAGTCCTGCTCGCAGGCGCCTTGATCCTCGTCTTCGCCCCGGTCCTCGCGCCAGAGGGCACTGCCTTTGCTGCGACCATGCCGCCGATGGGACGGGTCGATGCGCGCATCCGCGTCGTCGCCTACAACCCGGACGATGTGGTCACGCTGCAGGGCTATGTCGGCTACCAGATCCACCTGCAGTGGGCGGAAGGCGAAGAGTTCGTCAATCTCGGCTCTGGCGACAACGGGGCATTCGATGTGGGTGCGGAGCGCAACCACTTCTTCATCAAGCCGAAGGAAGCGCACGCGTCGACCAACCTTACCGTGCTGACGAACCGCAGGGCCTATCACTTCGACTACGTCGTCTCCGCCAACGCGCCCACGGGGGCTGCCGCCCGACGCATGGTCTATTCGATCCGCTTCACCTATCCCGAAGACGACGCGCGATTTGCCGCTGCCGAGCGGGAACGACAACGGACGGAGGCACGCATCCGGCAGTCGGCCACGGGGAGGCCGCTCAACACCGACTACTGGTTTTGCGGCAGCGACAGCCTGAAGCCCATGAGCGCCGTTGACGACGGCGTGCAAACGCGGCTGCGCTTCCAGGCGCGATCCGAATTTCCGGCCATGTTCGTCCAGAACGACGACGGCACGGAGTCATTGTTGAACTTCAATATCGAGGACGACGAGGTCGTGATCCATCGTGTGGCCCGACGCTTCGTCTTGCGCCGGGGCAAGCTGGTCGGTTGCGTCTTGAACCAGTCGTTCGCGGGCGGTGGAGCTCGCACGAAGGCAAACACCAACGTACCGGGAGTCCAGCGCACGAATTCAGGAGAGAACCCATGACTCGGCAGGATCGGTTTCGCCATGCCCCTCCCGGCGAGCCATCATCAGTCGATGGTGGCAGCGATTCGTACGACGTCGACCAGGAGACTGGAGAGATCCTTTCGCCACGGGAGGATCCGCAGGGCCGGAACGATGCGTCCATCCCGAACGCCGGGGCAGCCACGGTACAGGGCGAACGGGCGATCCCGTCGGTCAACCGCGAGCGTTCGATCCAGTCTCGCATCAGTGGCTCGCTCGCGCTCGGCACGTTTGTCCTCCTTGGCGTCGGATTTCTGTTCTGGTACTACAACACGCAGTACTCCAGGGCCCATGAGGTCGAGGAGACCGCAAAGAAAGCCGCCGCAGCGCGCGCGGGCGGTGAGATGAAGGTTCCCCCCTTGGGCCGCGTCGATCCCCCAAGGCCCGCGCAGGGCTCAGTTCCCGTCGCTGCGCCGGCAGCCCTCCCCACGCCCCCGACGGTGCCAGCCACAAACACCAACGCAGGTCCGCCACAGAAAACCCCGGAGCAACTCGCGCTCGAGCGACAACTCGGGATCCCGGTCTTACGACGTGCACAGACAGCGCAGACACCGGGCCCGGCTGGGCCCCCTGGCCCATATGGCCCCTACGGTGGGTACATGGGCGCACAGCCCGGCGCCCTGCCCAACATGGCGCAGCTCCTCGGCACCCTCCAGATGCCGGGCACGGCTGCGCCTGTCGCGGGCGGAACCCTGGCAGCCAACCTGAGGCCCACGCCGACGCCGGCAGTGACCGCCCAGATGCTGCCGACCCGACGCATGTTGCTGCCCAAGGGCGCATTCATCGATTGCACGCTGGAGACGGCCATCGATTCCACCTATGAAGGCATGACCACCTGCATAGGGGCAAGCGACATCTACGGCGCGGATGGCAAGGTGGTGCTGCTCGAACGGGGCACGAAGTACGTCGGTGAGCAGCGCGGCGAACCGCGGCAGGGACAGGGCCGCGTTTTCGTGGTCTGGAACGAGGCGCGCACGCCCACGGGCGTTGTCGTGCAGCTTGCCTCCCCGGGCACAGACGAGCTTGGCCGGAACGGCCTCCCCGGCTTCGTCGACAGGCACTTCTGGGAGCGGTTTGGCGCGGCCATCCTGATCTCGGTGATCGACGGGACGATGCAGGCTATCGCCGCCAGCCAGCAAAGCGGCACCAACGTCGGCAGTGGGGGTGGCGTGGTGCTCGGCCCGCAAAGCGGGCGTGACGTCGTGACCGAAGTGCTTCGCAGCACCGTCAACATACCGCCGACCGTCATCAAGAACCAAGGGGAACGCATCCAGATCCTCGTGGCACGCGACGTGGACTTCAGGACAGTCTATGCACTCCGAAACGATCCAGCCAATCCGTGACGTTGCGCCGCACGCGACGACTCGGTTCGAAGGCGGCAACAGCGGCGTCGCCCAGCACGGCATGACGCTGACGGACGGGCCGTCGTCGCTTTCGCTGTTCCTTGGTCCACTGGCCTCCTTGCTCAACGACACGGAAGTCACCGAGATCTGCATCAATCAGCCTGGCTCGGCTTTCGTGGAGCGACAGTCAGGCTGGAAGCACGAGGTTCTCCCCTTCGCGAGCTTTGAGTGGTGCATGTCGATCGCCAAGCTCGTCGCCAATTTCACGCGCCAGCGCATCTCGGCCAGCGAGCCCTTGTTGTCCGCAACGCTGCCGGGCGGCGAGCGCATCCAGATCGTGCTGCCTCCCGCCACCGAGGACAGGACCGTCTCGATCACGATCCGGCGGCCGTCGAACGTGCTGTGGACACTGGAAGAACTCGAGGCCTTCAACATCTTCGACGCCACGCGTGGCGCGCCCGCGGCACGCTGTCAAGTAAACAGCGAAGGCGCTCTTGCCCCCGCTGACCGGGAACTGATGGGCCTGCTAGCAACGCGCAGGTTCGTGCAGTTCCTGCGCCGGGCCGTTCAGTTGCGCAAGAACATCCTGCTCTCAGGCGCCACCGGCTCAGGCAAGACCACGATCAGCAAGGCGCTGATCCTCGAAGTGCCCGCCGAAGACCGGCTGGTGACGATCGAGGACGTGAAGGAACTGTCGCTGCGCAACCAGCCGAACCATGTGCGACTCTTTTATTCGCAAGGTGCCCAGGGTCAGGCATCGGTGACGCCGGGACAGCTGCTCGCAAGCGCGAAGCGCCAGCGCCCGGACCGCGTCTTTGTGTCCGAGCTTCGCACGGGCGATGAGGTCTATGACTACCTCGTCTCAGTGAACACCGGCCACCCGGGCTCGATCACGAGCATCCATGCAGACAGCGCGGAGATGGCCTTCGTGGCGCTCGCGCAGTTGATGAAGCGCAGCGAAGCTGGCCAGGGCATGAGCACACGCGAAGGCGTCGAACTGGCGCAGCTCAGCGTGGACGTGGTGGTGCAGTGCGCGCGGGACCGTCAGCGCCGCATGGTGCGGGAGATCTGGTATGACCCTGGTACCAAGCTCAGAGGGCTCCCGTAGCCCGCTTAAGGTGGGAGCAGCGCTGCTGCTGGCGGCGGTGGTAGGCCTGTACCTCGCGGGCTACTTCTTCCTGATGGCCGTGAAGTTGCCGCCGCACGACGCCACTCCGCTCACAACTTATCGGTACTGGCAGGACTACGGCGAGCGCCCGGACATCCGGCGCGCCTTGCTGATGGCGCTGGCCGGAGGCGAAGGACTTGCGCTCGGTGTCATCGGATTCGCGCTCTTGCCACGGCGTCGGCCGTTGCACGGGGAAGCACGCTTCGCGCGCCGGCGGGAGATCGAACAGGCCGGCCTCCTCGGCGAGGCAGGGATCATCCTGGGCCGCCTCGGCAACCGGTACCTCGTGCTCCCGGGTCAGCAGGGCGTGGAACTCGAAGCCCCGCCCCGCAGTGGCAAAGGCGTCGGCGTCGTCATTCCGAACCTGCTGAACTGGCCAGGCTCCACGATCGTCAGCGACATCAAGGGCGAGAATTTCATCCGCACCGCGGGCTTCCGCAAGGCGCATGGCCAGGAAGTCCACCTGTTCGACCCGCTGTCGGAACGAGAACGCTCCGCGCGCTGGAACCCGCTGGGCTATGTCTCCGAGATTCCCTACCGTTGCATCGACGATCTCCAGCGCATCGGCACCATGCTGTTTCCGGATCCCCATGCCGGCGATCCATTCTGGACCTCGTCGGCGCGTTCGCTGTTCCTGGGCATCGCCCTGTATCTCTTCGAGACCGAAGGTGCGACCCGCACGCTGGGTGAGGTGCTGCGTCAAGGCATGGCCAGTGATGACGAAGGCTTCCAGAAACACTGGAAGCGTGTCATCGACGCCTGCGAGCGCGCCGGCTACCCGCTCTCGCAGGAAACCGTGCAAAGCCTCTATGACGTGATCGACCTCGCTCCCACCACCGCGTCGAGCATCCGCAAGACCTTCACCAGCCGACTCGACCTCTGGCTGAACCCGATGATCGACGCGGCCACCTCGGCCAACGATTTCGACCTGCGCGAGTTGCGCAAGCGTCCGATCTCCATCTACGTGCAGATCAACCCCGACAACATCGCGCGGCTTCAGCCACTGTTGAATCTGTTCTTCCAGCAGGCGATCGGCTTGCAGACGCGCGAACTGCCCGAGAACAACCCGGAACTCAGACACCAGTTGCTGCTCATGCTCGACGAGTTTCCGGCCCTTGGACGCATCCCCGTGATCGCGGAATCCACCGCCTTCCTGCCGGGCTACAACGTCCGCACCGTGATCATCGTCCAGTCGAACTCCCAGCTCATCGAGAAGTACGGCGTCGAGGGAGCCAAGTCGATCCGCAAGATGCTGGCAGCGCGAATAGTCTTTCCGCCGAAGGAGTTCGAGGACGCCGAGGCCGTTTCGCGTGAGCTCGGAACCTACACGGTCAAGCAGAAAAGCGTCAGTCGCCCCATGTGGGGCGGCGCGGGCAAGTCGCCGAGCGTGAGCATCAGCGAGCAGCCTCGCCGCCTCCTGCTGCCGCCGGAGGTCAAGGAGCTGGGCGCCGACTGGTTGATCTTGTTCTACGAAGGCCTGCGCCCCGTCTTAGCACACCGCGTCTTTTACTTCCGCGACAAGTACTTCGCCCGGCGCGAGCTGCCGCCACCGGAGGTTCCCAAACTTGAGATCGCGAAGCCGTCCAACTCGCGGCCGCCGACGGCCGCCCCGGCGTCCAGGAACGACTCCCGCGCCAAGCGACCCCAATCCTCTTCGTCCACCGCCCATGCCACTTCCAAGGAAACCAAGGAGGTACCCGAAATGCAAGTCGATCCAGCTCGCCTTGACGAGCTCAACCTCGATGACTTTTCCCTTGACTTCGACGACGTCGTGATCCCCAAGGGGGGATGGACCGATGCGGAAGTCCAGGCCGCGGCCGACAGGTTCGTGTCGCAACTGCTCGACTGAGATCGTGAGGCAAACACCATGGCTAACCCTCAAGACCAGAACGACGACGCCGATGATGCTGGCTCGGTCGGCGAACACCCGCCCGTACCTTCAAAGCCGTCGAATAGGATCGTCCCGGACGCAGTCGCACAGCGCTTTCTGCGCATCGGTGATCGGTACTTCTTTGCTGACCGCACTCTCGCGTTCGTTGATCACGGTGACCGCCTGAAGGTACGCACGCACAACCTCGAAGTGGTGCACAGCGTCGTGGCCATCATGGAGGCGCGGGGCTGGCAAACCATTCGGGTGACCGGGACCAAAGAATTCCGTCAGAAGGTCTGGCACGAAGCCACCATGCGGGGCATCGGCGTTCAGGGCTACGAACCAGACCCGCTGGAGATGCATCAACTGCAGCGCACTTTGGATCGTGATTCGAAGCCGCCTTCGCACGAGCCTGCGCGGGATAGGCAGGACAAGCGTGGCAAGCAGGACAAGCGTGGCAAGCAGGGCAAGCGGGGCAAGCGGGATGCCATAACTACGCGCAACGATGCACCCGAACTGAGTGGCCCTTCACCCAATGATCCTGAACCCGCCGGTTCACGCACGGGTATGCGTCCACCGACCGTCGGAGTGCTCCTGGCGCACGCCGCCGCACCCTATCAGTTCGATCCCGAACAGCGGCTGTCGTACTACGTGCGCGTTGAGACAGAAGTCGGGGAACGTACTCTTTGGGGGACTGACCTGGAACGCGCCATCGCGGAGTCGCGCTCTGACGCACAGGTCGGAGATGAGGTCGTCATCGCTCAGCGCGGCGCGCGGGCTGTCACCGTTCGGGTGCCGGCTCGCAATGCCGAAGGCGAACTGATTGGCGACAAGAAACTCGTCGCGCAGCGTACGACTTGGAGCGTTGAGAAAGCCCACTACCTGGAAACCCTGGAGCGCAAGGCCAATCTTCTTCGAACCGGTGAGGTTTCACCGGTTGACGTCGTGTCGCAGTTTCCAGACCTGACGGGCGCGGTCGTTGGTGTGAAACTGGCCGAGCAATTCGCGCAACGCCTGACGCCGGATCCCGCCGAACAGGCGCGCGTCGTCCAGGCAATTCGCACAGGCTTGGCCAATGCGATTGCTCAAGGCCAGCAGATCAAACTTCCTGAGCAGCGGGCCCATCAAAACCCGGTTCACCATCGCAATCGCGGTGGTCCGTCTCGGGAAGAGCGGCAGCATTCTCGTGGGTGAGATCAACGAATGACCTGAACGTCGCCTCCATGTCGACTCAGCAATCCTCTTCCAAAATCACAAGCCGTTTCCTGTCGACGGTGGTGATGGCGTGCTGCGCATTTGCTGCAACGCCACCTGCGTTGGCGCAACTCGTTCCCGCGCAACCTGTTGTGGTCTCGACCGCCTTCACGCCGGGTAGGGCCTTGGCGCTCGTGCTCGACACGATTCGAGGCGCACGGTCGACCATCTTCGTCGCGGCATACACCTTCACCAGCAAGCCCGTCGCCACCGAGTTGCTTGAAGCGTCGAAGCGCGGCGTGAAGGTGTTCGTCCTCGCCGACGCCACGGAGGCTGGCAAGGGATATTCAGCCGTGCGTTTCCTCGCAAATGAGAGAGTGCCGGTGCGCACCAACGGACGCTACGCGATCCAGCACAACAAGTTCATGGTGATCGACGGCGTCACAGTGCAGACGGGCAGCTTCAACTACACCTCCTCGGCGGCGCAGCGCAATGCAGAGAACGTGATCGTGGTTCGCAACGCCCCAGCTACCTCGGCCCAGTACGACGCAGAATGGCGCCGCCTCTGGAACGAAGGTTCTGAACTCGCGCCGTCCTATTGACATGACGAAGGCGCTGCACGGCGATGTCCCGCGTGCCGCAATAGGCGGCCGCCCCGCCCCGCTACGGGTTGCCACGGGGACCCTGGAAGCCCTGAAGTGGCTGGGCTTGGTCCTGATGACGCGGGACCACGTCAACAAGTACCTTCTTGGAGAAGCGAGCGCCGTGCTCTTCGACCTCGGCCGCATGGTCATGCCCGTCTTCGGCTTTGTCCTCATGTACAACCTCGCGCGGCCCGGAGCCTTGGCCGCGGGCGTGCATGTGCGGGTCATGGGACGATTGCTGGTGTTCGGCGCCCTCTCCACACCGATGTTCGTCGCGCTGGTCGGGTGGTGGCCCCTGAACATCCTCTTCATGCTGCTTCTCTCCACTGGGATCACTTGGCTGCTTGAGTGCGGCGGTCGGGTCCAAACCGTCCTGGCGGTGCTGACCTTCATGCTGGTGGGTGCGGTGGTGGAATTCTGGTGGTTCGGAGTGTTGACGTGCCTTGGTGCTTGGGCGTACTGCCGGAAGCCCACCGGGGTGCGCCTCGCGCTGTGGGCCATGTCACTGGCGTCGCTTTGGCTCATCAACCGGAACTTCGCCGCGATGGCAGCGCTTCTCCTCCTCCTGGCGGCAACGCGAATCGATCTTCCACTCGAACGTCGTCGCTGGCTTTTCTATGGCTTCTATCCCGTTCACCTCGCTGCGATCTGGTTGGCCTTGAAGCTCATTTCATAAGCGACGCAGCCCGTCACGGGTCCCTAACGGGGCGAGCCGCATTCCACGCAACTTTCAGAGGCCGGCCAGGTCTGGCGGGCGGTGCAGTGCTGCTATAACTCGCGTCGCCATGGACAACAGCCCGATCATCCGCTTCCGCCTCGACCGCGAAATTGCCGAGCGCGCGCACCGCATGGCCGCAGAGCGGGGCCTGGAGTTGCCAGACATCATGCGCATGATGCTGACCAAGGCGGTGCGCATTGGTGACTTTTCCATTGACCAGGAACAGCCTGCGCGCGACAGACCCCCCGAAAGTCGATCGGCGCTGGCCTACGAACCGCGCTACTGGGCCGATGCTCTGGCCGCCCTTGACGCAGAGGCTGCACTGGCCGTTCTCCACCAAGCCATCGCCGACCGCACGGCGTGGCTCGACGAAGGCTTGGCCTCCAGGAAACCGGATCTGAAGCGGCTTGAGACAGTCCGCAACGAGCGTGATGAAGCGTGTGAGCTGCTGGCCTCCTTCGATCCAAAGAATACCGCTGCCGTCGCAAAGATCCTGGATCGATTCTCACCCGACTCAAACGAAGGGCCAGCACCGGAGGCACAGACATGATCTCGGCACGCCTGAGCCAGGAGCAGCGCGACCGGATATACGAGGGTCGAATTCGCCCGGATCTGCTCGCTGGCGCCGCGCCGTCAAGGACCCCGGCCGCGATGATTGTCGCGGGACAACCAGGAGCCGGCATCCCTTTCGCGGCGGCTACCCTTCGCCTCGAACTGGCGAAGACGATCGGCGCCGTGGTGCAGCTGAGCGACGATCGACTGCGCGCCTATCACCCCGCCTGGCGGCCGGGCGCGGGGGCTGGATTGCTCAGCGCCCCAGGCTTGGAGCCGGAGGTCGCCTACTGGTCGAATCGCATCGTCCAGGACGCGCAGCAGGGCCGCATGCACCTTCTGGTCGAGGATGAGATACGCGATCCCCGCTCGATCTACAGGGTGGCCACCACGTTGCGCAAGGATGCGTACGTCGTTCAGGCCGTGTTTGTGGCAACCAACGGGGACGAGAGCTCGCTGTCGGCAATGGCGCAGTACGACCTCTGGCGCGATCGGGGGCTCGCTTCACGCTTCGTCTCGAAGCAGGAGCACGATTTGGCGTTAGCCAACGTTCGCTCGGCCATCGGCCTGCTGGAAGAGCGGCGCGCTGTGGACGGCTTGCGGATCATCGACCGGAACGCGCTGCAGTTCTACGAGAACCGCCTGGTCGAAGGCAAGTGGAAGCGGGAGCCGCGCGCCCAAGCCGCCCTGGATACCGTGCGTGACAAGCCCCGATTGCCCAAGGACCTCGCGAAGTTCGCCATGCGATGGGAGACGCTGGTGCAGCGCCTCGCGCACAGCCCGGACGTGCCTCGCGACGTCGCCAGCCAGGCGCTCATATGGCGTAACGACGCTGCTGCGCGCTGCGAGGCAACGCCGGCCGCCGCGCAGATGTTGCAATGGGCTCATGAGGGCGCCGCCTTCCGAGTCATGGACCGCTTCGAATTCGAGCGGGAGTTTCCGCATCACAAGCGCGCGGTCAATGCACTTGGCGCAGCAGTCGTCGAAGCTGAGAAGTACGAAGAAACAGAGAGCGCCCGCTTCCTGGCCAGTGCTCGCGAAAACATCGCGCAGCGCATCGAGCGCGGCGACATGGCACGCATTGCGGCGCGAGAGAAAGAGCGCGAACCGCCGATTCGCTGAGCAGGTCATTCCTGTATCGCCCGACCAGTCCGGCCGTTGCCTCGCCCCCGCTAAGCTTCAAGACTTTGCTGCAAAAGCGTCGTAGATCGAAGCTGGGGCTACTTACGTACCCGACCATGAGCTGGTATTCGTGTGGCCGCCGCGAACTGGCGCTGAAGACTGGGTGCTGCCTCTCGAATTTCGCCTCCGAATGACGGCGATCGTAGCAAGCTGAAGTTCGGCCGCAGCGTTCTTCGATGCGAGCGGTGGTGGCCTCGGAATTTTCAGCAGACTGACGGGGTCTCCAGGGGTCAACGCGCTGGGCGCTGGCAGACCATGCGGCCGGTCTTCTTGTCCCAGTGACACTTCTTGGCAGCGGCGAAGGCGCTCGTAGGCGCCAAGACGGCCAGTCCGAAGGCTGCGACGACGCCCACGAGAACCAATTGCTTGAGGTGCTTCATGTTGGCCACTCTACAGCACGCATAGACGTCCTGCGACGGCGTATGGATTGGCCGCTCAAGGTACGACAGAACCCCGGTCCGATGCAAGACTGTGACGGTTGGCTATCTCTGCAAACGAGCCAGCCAGCGGTCGATACTTACCGCTGTGGGTTGGTGCCGCTCGAGACGCAAGAGACGCTCGACTGAGTACAGCCAACGGCTGCAGTGAGTCGCGCCCTCGCCGCGCGATTGCCGAGACGAGAGCAACGCCGGTGGATGATTCAACCTCTATCGCACCTAAGCCGTGCCCGCACTTGCTTGGGTCGTTTTTGCATCAGGCCTAGCGGCTTCGATCCTTCGACTGATCCCTACCATCAGAGTCACGCGCGCCTCGGCGCGCTTTCAACGCTTCAAGCAGCCTGCTCGCCATCTGCTCGCGGTCCGTACGCACGGGTGGCATTGCGACTACAAATCGCTCCACCTGCTTTGCCAAGGCCTCGTCACCCTGCAGTCGAAGTGCCTCGATCGTTGCCTTCCAATCAGCTTCGACCTGACCACGGGTTGCCGACAGAGTCGCCCTGCCCGGATCGGGAAGCGCCTGGCGTGACCGAAGATCTTCCCCGACGCTTTCAACCTTGCGACGAAAGAAAGTAGATGGCGCGGGAGGTCGCCGTCCTGCACGCTCGTTGCTCGGAAGACTCTGGAACGCCCGCACTGCGCGAAGGCGATGATGAATCGGATCCTTGCTGGGAGTCTTCATCTGCCCGCGAATCTGGCGCGGCGTAGCATTCGCAGCGACTCCTTGTTCGCGCATCAACGCCGCGAACTGCTCACGCCACTGACGCAGCGTCTCCTTGCGAATGTAGAGCCGCTTGCCGGGCTCAGTTTCATGTTGGCATTTCACGACCAGATGCACATGCGGATGCGCCTGATCGGTGTGCAGGGCCATTGCGTACCGATATTGCAAAGCAAAGTTTTCGCGGGCGAAGTCGCGGGCTGCACGCAGCACCTTTTCGGGCGGCGTGCCCGAAGGCATCGACAACACGATGTTGTGCACCAGCTTTGCCCGCGTGTCCTTCTGTCCTTCCCGCGGCTTGGGCTTGTACTGGCTTGGACAAAGATCAAGCTGCCAGTCGACCAGCAGGCCATCCGCAACGTCGCGGCCTTGCAGCGTCAGCCCGTCGTCGGTCTCGATTTCAACCTTGCCGTGACGACCGATGTATTTCAGGTGCGCCCTCGCACCGCCGCAGTCGCGCGCGCCGCCAGACACCTTGACCATCACTTCCGGGACGCGACTGGTGGTGCGTTTGACTTGCTCGACCTGTTCCGGATTCAACCGCAACGTGCCGCCTGGCCCTCGGCGACCATAGCTCACGATGTCGAGTTCCATGCCCGCAGTGCGCGGCAATGAGACGATGCGCTTAGGCATTGCCAGCCTCCCATCCGATCAGGTTCATGCGCACCAAGCCGGAGACGTTTTCACGCACGCTCTCGACTGTATTGCCGACGTCGATGAGTAAGTCTCGTGAAACCGCCGAAGAGCCCGTGCGAAGCTGGCGACCTAGTGCAGCCAGAAGCCCGGCCATGCATCTGAGCTCTTCGAGTTCGGCAGGCGGCATGACCGCAGGGCTGCGTACATGTGCTCGGATCAGCATCGCCAAATAGCTTGAGGTCTTCATGCGGCGCGCAGAAGCCTTGGCGTCCGCAAGCGCGCGATCGCCAGGGCGCAAACGAAGCGTGAGGCGGTCACCGGCGCAACCTTGATCGGCCTTTCGATCGGTCGGCAACGACGCTCCCGGCGTCGCGTTTACAGCAAGCACCTTGTCGACGAGCAACCCGAGCAATGCCGATTCGGTGAGGCCCTGCTGGGCCGCGAGGGCGGCGAATCTCGTCTTCGTTTCCGACGAAACGCGCATGGACATGACTGCGGATCGAGTGGCACTGGGCATCTGAACACCAAGGGCGTAAACAATGTCTGACGCCAGTCTATCCTGCCCTCAATCCCAAACAAGGACTCCCCGCCGTCATGCCGAACATTTCGAGGTTTCAGACCTTCAACCCTCCGACCTGCCTACCAACCAGGTGTCGTCATGCCGAACACGTCTTTGCAGCCGGCGCATGCAAGCGCTTCCCGAATCACCGAGGTAGGCGTGGCGTCATGCCGAACATATCGAGGGTTTCAGCCCTCCAAGTCACCTACCCACCAAGTGCCCTCAACCTCCGGCTGGTCCGTTAAAGACGACGCGATCCTCAATCGTGCCCGCTCGAGGCAATCCGCCGCGCGATCTCCACAACTCGCTCGGCCTCGTCCAGGCAGCGGGCGATGTCTGCCAGGTCGCTGTCCGGGCGATGTCGTTCGACTGCCTGAGCGACACCGAGCACTGCCAGTTGCAGCAACGCCTCGCACTCGTGCATGCGCTGGCATAGGCATTGCCACTCGAAGCGCGACAGCGGTGGCGCGGAGCCTTTTCGGAGCGACTGACTATCGCCGTTGACGGTCGCGCGCATGGCGGCCCCCTGCAGCGGTCGGTGCGTCGACCGCAGGAGCAGACACGCTCCCCGGGCCATTCAGCGGCACGGGCGTCAGGTCGCCTGAACTCCCGATGCCGGCAAGCACCGCAGGATCGGGCTGGAATCGCGTAGCGAACGAGTTGATCGAAGAGGGACTGGTCGTCGACGGGCGGGATGCCGGCATTGTCTCGATGATGACCACCGTGACGAGTAGCACGGCGGCGCCGGACACAATGAGCTTGTTTCGGATGTTCATGTCGAGCCTCCATGGAGAACTGTTTGAAGATTGAATGGAATGAGTGAATGGAACTGCCGGGGGCCGGCAGTCGCATGAAGTTCACGCTGATGGGTTTGCCTCGTGGCCGTCTGGCGAGTTCAATGTTTGCAATGGCAACGGCAGCCACCGCGTCCCTTCCAGCTTGCTCGCGCAGTAGCAGACCAGGTCCGGCTTCTTCATGCCAGCGGTCGCCTGTGTTGGGTCCATGCCAGTAGCCTCCTTCACGGCTTCGAGTGCCTTGGCCTTGCTGACGTGGCCGAGATAGCCCCCTGCGGTGGGCTCCCACCAGTCGGCCATGTCGAGGCCCAATGCCTGCGCCAGCGCATCGCTGTGATTGGACGTGTTGCGGGGGCGTGCGGCGATGGCGTTGACACTGCGGGCGGTGCAGTAGGCCAGCAGGTCGAGCATTGTTTCCTGCGGCTGCGCGAGCAGCCAGCGGAACAGCGCGGCAGGGTTGCCGGGGAGCCGATCACCCCACATCGTTTCCGCTTCGCCGAGCAGCGTGGCGGCGGGACTGTCGGCGTATTCGCTGGCTTCTCCTGCCAGAGTGCCGTCGCCGGTCACGCGAACTGCAACCTTGACGATGTCGTCGCCGCTGCCGTAGAGGCTGAACACGGTCTCTGCCATGCGGTGCACCAGCGTCGCGAGCGCCACCTGCGGGTTCTGCAGCAATGCGGCTTGCAGTGCCGCCGTGCGGTGCGCTGTCAGGTCGCGCATGAGCTTCTCGCTGAACTCGGGCCGGGTCGAAGGCTGTTCTGCCCGTTCTGCCTGTTCTGCCGCGCCCGAATCAGCATGGGTGATGTCACCCGGTTTTCTGGTCGTCGACTTGCGATCATCGGGCCGCACCAGCCCACGCTCGATCACGATCTCGCCGCGGTGGTCGAGCCGCACCATCGCACCGGCCCGTGCCAGTTGTGCGGGTGCCCAGTGCCGCAATGCAGACCGCGAGGCCATCAGATCTTCGTCAGCCTGGTCGAGCGCTTCGCATAGCTGCTGCTCGATGCGTTCGTAGTCGTCAGCGTCCGGATCGCCTTCGTCCTGATGCCGCTCATAGTCATCGGCACGTTGGCGCTGCTCGCTGGCGAGCCGCTCGATCGTCTCGGCTTCCTCGGGGGTCGGCTCGCGCTCGCTCTGGTCTTCACGGCCGTAGCGCCGCCATGCACTCATGTCGGACTCGAGAGAACATGCCACCCACGACCACCCCTCCTCCTTGACGATGAGTTCGATGCCGCGCAGCTTGTCCATGGCCAGTGCCTGCAGCATGGTCGGGTTGTCGAGGTAGATGCCAGAAAGATCTTCGGGCGAGGAGAACAGGTCGCGCCGCACACTGCCGCCTTCGGCTTCGTAGGCGTCGAGGCCGACGAAGCGGGCAAGCCGGCTGTCCGCACTGCAGGCTTCCTCGGTCACCGCGTTCCGGATGCGCCATGCGCTGCGGTCGTAGGGGCTGAGCCCGTCCCAGACGGCCTCTTGTGAGGCGGGGTCGTCGATCAAGGCCAGCGCCTGCAGTTGATCGGCTTCGATCTCATTGGCGCGGTAAAGGTCGAGGAAACGCGGGGCGAGCCGCGCCAGCTTGAGGCGGCGCTCCACGGTCAGGGGCGAAACGCCAAAGCGCGCGGCCACCTGCGCGACGGTAAGGCCATCCTCGATCAGGCGTCGGAAGGATTCCATCTGGTCCGCTGGATGTATGGCTTCGCGGCCAGAGTTCTCGGCGAGCGACACCTGGACAGCTTGCCCCTGCGCGTACAGCTTGCATTCGATCGGTTGATCGGCAGGCCAGCGAGCAGCGGCCACGAGCAGTTGCATCGCACGCAGTCGCCGTCCACCTGCAACCACGCCGAAGTGGTCGTCTCCCAGCGCCACGATGCTCAGACGTTGGAGCAACCCCTGGGATTCGATCAGCGCGGCCAGTTCGAGCAGGCCGTCCTCGTGATGGACCTTGCGCACGTTGGCATCGCTCAGGGTGAGTTGGTCCAATGGCACCAGCACGTCGCGTCCCATCGGCGCCTTGCGCAGCGCCATCGAAGCATCGACGGCAGCCGCAAGGCCGACTTTCTTGGCGGACGTGCTCACGCGCGGCGCTGTGGTCACGGTCTTCTTCGGCTTGGCAATGGCGGTCATTTCGGTTTCCTTTGCAGTTGAAGTTGAAAGAGATGCCGGGCTCCTAGATCTCGAGCCCTTCAATGAAGGGTTGGGGTTCGCATCGGCCTCCTGCCCGGAACTGGCCGCCGTTCTCCTGAGTCTTTCGCCCGGTGAACGACAGCGACGGCGGGGACGGGGGAGCAAGGGGGAAGGTTTGTAAAGCGAAGCTTTATGAAAACCCCCTTGCAGGCGCAGCCGGTCCCCCGGCACCGCGGGCGCAGAGTCACCGGACAAGGCGAAAGGCACAGGAGAACGGCAGAAACCGCCCGAGGCCGACGCGAGGCCCGACCGCCGCGCGGCGAGCGCCTCGACCTGCCGAAGGACAGGTCTGATCAGGGAAGTCCGGGCGGACGCAGTCCGCTGCGCCAGGGATGCGCAAGGCTGGCGCAGCCAGTCCCCGAAGGGGATGAGCGCGAAGGCGCGAACCTGGAGCAGCCCGACAGCGGCGAAGCCGGTGGGGCGCCCAAGGTATCGGGGATCAAGGCGCAAGTCCGCTGCAGCTATCGCCCGCCAATGCCACCGAAGTCCAGCACTCCCTCCCTCGCCAGATCACAATCAAATTCCATCCCGATTCCCACGTCCAGACCCGAAGCTGGAATGGCGCTTGCAAGGACCGAAGCATGCTGGGCACGCAACAGAAAGCAGTGATCCTCCAAAAGGCAGGCATGACCGTGCCGCCGTTTCCGCGTCGACGTCCGCAGCCACAGGATGGCGATCGGGACGGCGAGGCGCCAGCCTCGCAGCGACAGCTTGTCGCCGGTGACGGCGACGGCGACGGCGACAGAGGTGAGGCGGGAGAGCACGCACGGGAGGCAGCGGCCGATGCATGGAGCAAAGCTGTCGACAAGCTGTATGCCGACTACGCGCTCGCGCGCGCTGCGCACAGCCTTCGTGAAGCCGAACATGCGCGCATCCGCGGGGTTTCAAGAAGCGGCGGCGCCGCGGCCGCTTCGCGGCTTCCCTGCCCGGAGCCCGATACAGGCTCGGACGGACGCGGCTGAAAGCCGCCGGCGCAGACCGGCGGCTGTATCCGGCTACGCCTGAATGCGCCCTTGCAGCCGAGCCTCGTGCGCATAGGCGCTCAAGGGCTTGTCCGCCTGGAAATGCAGGTCCTGCCGGATGGGCCGGTTCATCAGACCCCGCACCGCTTCAAGCTCCTCAAGGGTGCAGGAGCCGATTTCCGGACTCCCCAGACCGAGGTCCATCAGCCCAAATGCAATTTCGCCAGCTTCGTCCAGTTCGGTAAGCAGCCAGGTGGCGCCGGCATCGGGCGTGAAGAGCTTGACGACCGGCAGCGGATCGAAGTCTTCCTGCACTTGAGCCCTGCGGCCATTGGCGATCAGCAGTTCGCGCTGCGCGTCGGAGATGAAGGATGCAATCATGATGAGCTCCTGGAACGGTTGCGGGCGGTATTGCCCGGGACCGTCGGAGGTCACGTCGCAGCGCAAGCGGTCAAGGTTCGAAGACGGCCGCAGGCCGCAAGCGCACGCAGTGCGCGCAGGCCTTGACGGCGAGCACGACGTGGCACGCTGCAGGGAACAGCAAGGCCACCCCCACCACCCCAGACCGGACTTGTCTGTTTTGATGCCAGGTCGCGACGCGTTGGAAATCTGCGGTGATGGACAACGGCCCGATCATCCGCTTCCGCACGACCGCGAGATCGCACGGGTCGCTCAACGCAGACCGACCCACCGCACGCATGCGCTGATCAACGCAAACGAAAAAGGGGCCGAAGCCCCCGCGCTGCTACAGCAGCCCGCTCTCCGCGAAAGACTTCGTGCGTCCGCCGGCCACCACGATGTGGTCGAGCACCCGCACGTCGATCATCGCCAGCGCGGCCTTCAGAGTCGGCGTCAGCGACTCGTCCGCACGCGACGGACGGTCGAACCCGACGGATGGTTGTGGCTGATGATGATGGCGGGGGCGTCGTGATGCAGAGCCCGCTTCAGGACCTCGCGCGGTTAGACACTGGTCTGGGCCAACGTGCCGCGGAACAATACCTTCGGCAACAATAAGACATGGCAACGATCGAGATCACACTGTCCGACCAGCTGGCCCTGCTCGCGCGCAGCGCGGGACTGCTGACGGGCGAAAACATCGAGCGGCAGCTGCGCCAGCAGCTGGCGGGTTTATCGGCCCCGGCGCCGCCGCCCGGCAACACCGAGCCGGACCGCATGGCGTCGCAACGGCAGGCCTTGGCGCGCTTGATCGCATTGGCACAGGGGGACTCAGACCAGAGCCGGCGGGCCGCCGACTTCCTGCTCGCCTGGTGGAACGCCGGCGCGTGCGGGTCCTTTGATCTCACCGCCCTGTGGGCGGTGGATCCCGGGACCGCGGCCGACATGGTGCTGGTGCTGGCGTACATCGCGAGCACGCGTCAGTACCCGGATGCGTTGGGTTACGAGGATGAATTCCTGAGAATCGTGCAGGCATGGCGACCGGAACTGACATAGCCGCTGTGCCGGGCTCGGCGCCTGGCGATGGCACGGACGCCAGTCTCACGTCGCGGCAGCGGGCGCGCTTGCCGCTGGCAACGCAGCGGGCAGACCGCAAGCTGGACGCGATCGCATCGAACTCGGCGGCGCAGCTCCTGGTGCAGGCATCGCAACGCGCGGCGACGGTCGTGCAATGCATTGCGTGGCTGCACAAGGCCGCCACGGCGTGGGGCGAGCCGCTCGAGGCGGTGTCGGCCTGCCGCAAGGGCTGCGCGCACTGTTGCCATATCCCGGTGACGATCACTGGGAGCGAAGCGAAGTTGATCGCCCGGGCCAGCGGACGGGGCGTGCGGACGCCGCCGCGGGGTGTGCGGGTGCAAGACCTGGTCGATGCGGAATCCACGAGCGCTGCAACCCGGCAGCTGCAGCAGTGGCCCGCTGGCGTCGCCTGCCCATTCCTGAGCGACGCGATGTGCTCGGTCTACGCCGCGCGCCCGCTGGCGTGCCGCGTGCTGTTCAACATGGACGACGATGATCTCTTGTGCCAGCACGGCGACGGCGAACCTGCGCAGGTTCCCTATGCCGACGCACGGATGCTGCGCGCCCTGGCGCTGGCAGCGCAGCCGGCAGAAGTACTGGCGGATATCCGGGCCTTCTTTCCGCCTGGCGAGCGTTAGCCCGTTGGCAAGACGTCTCGAAGGCAATGACGCCGAGGGCCCCACGACGCGATCCGGACGGACGACGATCGAAAGGCAGCACAGGTGCTGAAATGGTGACAAGACGGGTCCGCGGACCGTCGGCGCGGTGGCCGGCGGCAGCAGCGCAAGGATCGGCCGACGATGCACCGTCGCGTGATCGGCGAGAACGCTGCGCTCGGCCGTCACTCCTCGACATGACAGAAATCAAAGGGTAGGCCGCATACCAGCGCAGGCAGACCCGCATCACCTCCAGCGGGTAGCGCATCCATGCCCGAGCCGGCCAACGCGATGGACGCCGCTGTCTGACCGCCGACGTGCAGGCGTTTGCGCCAGAACAGGGCGCGCGCTTGATTGCGTTGGCGCCATGACCTCTCGGCGCCAGCCAGACGCACTGCACACGTAGAAACGACAGTGCGAAGCCTCGAGCGCCTCAGCGGCTCTCGGCTCTCGGCTCTCGGCTCTCGGCTCTGCGGCTCTGCGGCGCTGGCGATCAGACTACAGCTGCAACGTCGGCTGCGGGAAGCACAGGAGGCGAGGTCTCCGCGGTCTCGCGCGCGACCGGGGCAGCAGCGGTCGTTGCGCCGGTCGCGCTCTTGCGCGCGGGCAATGACTTCCTCGAAGCGGCAACCTTCGGTGCTCCTGCGTTCTTCGATGCGGCTTTCTTCGCTGGCGTCTTCGCTGCCGTCTTTACTGTCTTCTTCGCAGCCCCCTCCACTGCTTTCTTTGCGACCTTCTTGGCCGGCGGCTTGGCGGTTTTCGCGCCAGCGTCCTGGGTGCTTACCCCGACCTTCTCGGCAAGTGACTTCCTCGCAGCGGAATTGTTCGCGGAAACCTTCTTCACGGCGATCTTCTTCGCTGCGGTCTTCTTGACAGGCACGGCCGCTTCAGTCTTGACGGCTGCAGCCAACGGCGCTGCGCCGGCGTCCGATGGGGAGGCGGCCTTCTTTGCGGCCGTCTTCTTCGCCGCTGGCTTCCTGGTCGCAACCGTCTGGGACGCAGCGGCATTGGCCAACGGCACTGCGGATGCGGCGACGCGCGATGCATAGCCGGCCGACTTCTTTGCAGCAGCCTTTGGCACCCGAGCGGCGCCTGCCGATGCAGTTGCATCGGGCGTCATAGTCGCACCGGTCAGGAAGCTCTCGAGAGTCTGTCCGGCTTCCAGCGCCGCGCGCAACCAGGCCGGCCGCGGGCCGCGGCCTCCCCACTGGTTGCCCTTGCCGTCGCTGTATTTCGCGGGATCCTTCGCAGCAGCGGGTTGGGTCTTGCTCGCCTTCTTGACCGCGCTCTTCAAAGCGACGGCGCTCTGTTTCGGCACGCTGTCAGCCGCGCCGGAGGCGAACTTGAGATCCGCTGCGGTGAGCCCGAATTTCGCGATCAAGTCGTTGATCCTGGCAACAGCGCCCTGGGATTCAATGCCCCGCTGCTTGTCGGCAGCAGCCTGAAGGACGGCAATTTCGCGCAGCAATTGAGCGTGTGTCTTGGTCATGAGAAGAAGAAAGTAAAAGGTGCGCAAGTCTAATGACTTTCTTCAGATGACATGAATTGGCCGAGTCGCAATGCTCGGCACGTTAATTCACAATCAACCCGAAGACAGACGGTGAGAGCCGCAATTAGCCGTCACTGTCCGGCAATGGCAACTCTCGCGCCAGTATGAATTCGTACGCTTCACCGGCGTGCCGCGCGGCCGTGAAGATGGCGGTGCGGTCATTGCGCAGCACCTGCAGCCAGCTGTCCAGATAGGCGGCGTGTCCTTCGATGGTGGCATCCACGAGCCCGATATGGCCGAGCACGAAGGCGCAGCCGAGCTCTGCCACCAATTCCTCGAACGCATAGGCCGCATCGCCGAAGCGTGCGCCGAAGGTTCGGTTCAGGCGCTTCTCATGTCCCGTCCAGTGGACCAGCTCATGCAGGGCGGTTGCGCAATAGGCCTCCGGACTGGTGAAGCGGTCGACATCGGGCAGCATGATGCGATCGGCAGCCGGGGAATAGGCCCCGCGTGTGTAGCCGTGCTGGATGTTGGGTCGGCAGCCGCCGATAAAGCGCATGGCCCCCTCGATCGGAGACCGGTCTGTCCACGTTTCTGCGTCTTCCGACCGGTCCGGCACCGACGCAGGCAGGCCATCCACCTGGGCCACGTTGAAGAGCCAGAACGGCATGCACAGCAGCACACTGGAGTGGACACTATTACCGCTATTACCGCTATGACCGCCGTAGGCGTTATCGCCTGCACCGCCCTCCCCTTCCCCATGAGCTGCGCCGTTGCCACCGACGTCATTGCCTGCATCGTTCTGGTGGCCCGTCGCTTTGCGTTCGAAATGCGCGCACAGCACCCCACGCTCTCCCCTGCGCACCTGCGCGCCCATGCTGGCCGCCTGCTTGTAGGTCAGCCACACGTTGGACGCGTAGCCGTGCTCGATGGCGGCGTCCCACAGGAGCAGCACATTGGCGCCGTGGTAGGGCGCACCGGTCTTGCCATTGCGCGGCATGCCGCGCGAGGCCGCCTGCGTCCAGCGTTCCCGGAACACATTGCCGCCCTTCTCGAGCATCGCGATGATGCGGTCCGTGATCGCCTGCCGCACATCCATGCGGCCCTTGGCCTGACCGGCCTGCGTTCTGGCTTCAACAGGGCCTGCTTTGGGTGAGCCCTCGGGGGGTACGGGGGGAAAGCCCGTGGCGGTTTGGCTGTTCGGGATGTCCCGGCCTTCCGCATCGCGCTGACGGGAGGATTCAAGTGCACGCATGGTGGGTCCTTTCTGCGGGGTGTGCCGCGTCGGTGGAAGATCTGCTTTCGGAGCCGCCTCGACGCATGGAAAGCGAGCAGCAAGGGCCGATGTCCGGGGACCGCCCGGAAGCCGCAGCTGAGCGAAGCGAGGACCGGGTGAGGACGGTGGCGCAGCCCTGGCCCTGGACAGCGGCCCGTGCGAGCTATGCGTCGATGAAGAGGTGGCTCCGAAAGCAGATCCGCCGTCGCGCCCCGCTGACACCCTGCGTGCCACCCTGCGTGCCGCCCTCTGTCAGCGCCGCGGCCGCAGGGCCGCGACCCAGCCGTCCTCCGCCATGCGGAGGCATAAACACCCATCCATCCGAGGGACTGCCGCGCGGCGCGCGGCGTGATCAAGCCACGCGCGCAGCGCGCCGTGCAAGGGTCGGTTCGGTCCTTCCCGCCGCAAAGCGGCGGTCACTTCAAAGTGCAACGGCAACGATTCGTGGCCGGTACCCAGTACCGGCCACGCTGACCGACCCACCGCACGCAGTGCGCTGATCAAACGCGAATAAAAAAGGGGCCGAAGCCCCCGCGCTGCTACAGCAGTCCGATCTCCGCGAAGGACTTCGTGCGTGCGCCGGCTACCACGATATGGTCGAGCACCCGCACGTCGATCATCGCCAGCGCGGCCTTGAGCGTCTGCGTCAGCAACTCGTCCGCACGCGACGGATCGGTCGAACCCGACGGGTGGTTGTGCGCGATGATCAATGCGGCGGCGTCGTGATGCAGCGCCCGCTTCAGCACCTCGCGCGGGTAGACACTGGTCTGGGCCAACGTGCCACGGAACAACTCTTCGAACGCGATCAGCGAATGGCGCGAGTCCAGGTAGAGGACTACGAAGCTTTCGTGGGGCTGGCCTGCGAAGTGCAGCTTGAGGAAGTCAGCCACGGCCGTAGGCGTATCGAACACCGAGCGGGTGGTCAGCTCTTCGCAGAGCAGTTCCTGCGCCAGGGCCAGGCCGGTCGCGAGACGATGAAAGTTGGGCAGTCCCGACTGACGCGCGCTGTAGGCAAGCTTCTGCAGCGAACGGCCGTTGGCCTCGTAGAGCGCATCGGCTTCGGCGCCGAAGAACGGACGCAGTGCGTCGACGATGCGTTGCTGGCGCACGCTGAGATCGGAAGAAGCGGATGAAGTCGAAGAGGTGGTCATGACGAACTCCTGTGGACGACACAGGCGGGATTGCCTGCGTGGCCCCGGATCACCCCGTCGCAGCGCAGCGCTCAAGGTCGCCGCAGGCGCGCGGTACGCGCCGAGCACGCGAAGCGCGCGCAGGGCCTTGACCGCGAGAACGAGGGGGTAGCGTGAGGGCACACAGGCAAGCCCTCCCCCGCCCTCAACAGACACCACGGATGCCTTGAGTTCGGCGTGTCTTCGGTCCGTGCCCTCCCCCGCGTCAGGGATGCGCAAGGCGGCCGCAGGCCGTCCCGAAGGGATGAGCGCGACGGCGCGAACCTGGAGCAGCCCGGCCGGCGCAGCCGGGACGCCCGCCGGTGCAACCGACGACGTTCAACTGCACCACGTAGGAAACCAAATCCCGTCCCTGCTGGAGTCAGGCCCATGAGCCAATGCCAGTTGCCACGAGGTGGATGCATGCCTGCTGCAGACACGCTGAGACTCGCTGCACAACACGCCGCCGGACTGGCTGGAAATCGAACGCGAGTGCCACTCGGAGCCCGCAGCCAGCCCGCGTGGCCAGCGACATCTTCCCGCATGCGCCCGGCCCTTTCATCCGCCGCGCACGCGATGATGCGGGCTACGCACGGCAGGTGAGAGCGTTTCGGAGGACTCGTTGTTGGAGGTTTGAATGCGCCCCAAATGCGACGCTGGCGCGATCAATGTGACCGGTCAGGATTTGGATAAAGCAGCGAGCCGAGCGAGCCGCGCAGGAAATGGCAAGCCTCGTGATTGCGCGATGCGGTCGGCCACGGCAAACAACACCGCAGGGTAAGCCCACGCCCGAGGTGGCTCGCCACGACCTCGATGTTCTCAGCCATCCCGCCAGGCTGTTCGACACTGCGGTGCCAGGCAGCAACGCCGTCGCTGCGGCTGAAGATCGAAGTAGTCGGGACGGAAGGAACGGGATGAATTTGCTCAGCTCCCGTATCCCCGGCCATGCCGTCAGAGTGCTCGCAAATCTTCCGGGCGTTCGCAGCGCGCGCGCTGCCCGGAAGGGGGCTGCCCAACGACCCTTCACTTCATGACTTAACGGCCCTTGCGCCCGCGCGACGCTCGCGACGATGCTTCTGCAAAGCCTTCATTCGCTTGTCAGCAAATATGTTCAGCAGGCTCACAGTAGCCAGCACGGCGAGCTTGGGAAACATTGTCGCGACGCCCTTTCGCACGCGCAGGTCAACCTCTTTCTGCATTTCGACCGAACGCGCCAAACCGGAGTAGTCGGGGGCCAGCACATGGGGCGTTCTACAGCTTCAGCGTCAAGCACGGCTTCGGGTTGCGGACGGTCGGCAGTCGATCCGTGCTCCTGTGCGTACACCTTGGTGAACTCCGCCCCCAACAGGAAGATTTGCGCAGCGTAGTACACCCACGCCAGCAGCAGGACCAATGAGCGAGCACCCGCGAAGGCGTCTGCCATGCCGCTCTTGCCAAGATACAAGCCGATCAGTGCCTTGCCCATCTCGAACAGCACCGCAGTCACCGCCGCCCCGACCCAGACGTCACGCCATTCGACTTTCGTCGTTGGCATGAACTTGAAGATCATCGCGAATAGCACGGTGGTGACACCGACGGAGACCGCGATGTTCAGGATCTGCAGCAGGATCTCCTGGCCCGGCATCAGGCCTCCCACGAACGCGCCGAACGCTGCGAGGGCCGTGCTGACCGACAGCGACACCATCAGCAGGAAGGCCAAGCCCAGGATCAGACCGAACGAGAACACGCGAGCCCGCAGGATTCCCCAGAGTCCGCTGGGCTTCTGCGACTCGGGCACATGCCAGATGCGGTCCAGGGCGCTTTGCAATTTGCCGAACACGCTTGTCGCGCCGACGATCAGAACCGCAATGCTCAATGCGGTCGCGAGGATGCCATTGCCGCTGATGGCGGCGCTCTTGACCATTCCTTGCACGGCCTTGGCGGATTCCTCCCCCACCATGCCCGAGAGCTGGCTTGCGATCTGGCCCTGCACCGCCTCGGCGCCGAAGACGAGCCCGGCAACGGCAATGACCAGCACCAGCAGCGGGGCCAGTGAAAACATCGTGTAGTACGAGATTGCGGCGCCCATGCTCGGCGCATAGTCGTCCGACCACGCGACCACGGATTTCTTGCAGACATCCAACCATCGGGAAAGCTTCATGACGAATCCTGGTGCTCGGATGCAGACATGCATTCCGTGAGTTGCGGCGACGCTGCGCGCGCAATGTCGATGTTCGTGTGGGACAGTACGCCGAAGCGCATGAGGCCCGTGCAATGGTGCACTTGGGGAGCTTTGGGGCCCGTTCTGTCTTCGCAGCCGGCGCCCGCTTGACGGCGCGCAAAATCGATATCACGATCGCCTCGGATCAACCGTCCGGACGATCGAGCGAAGGCCAACTGCGACCCGGTTGCGTCGATCACGAGGTAGTTGGCAGCGGCATTGCAAGCATGCGGCCGCTTGGCTTGAGCCCACAGCGCCACTTCACAGAGCCCCATGTCGATCATCCATGGGACTTCCGATTGCGGTCCCGGTCGCGTGGTTCAAACGCCACCCGGACACCCTCCTCGCCGCGTTGCAAACAGCACGCCGACGGGCTGCTATGCGCCGGCCCAACTGATAGGCGATGCACGCGAGCACGGGTGTGCTGGTGCGCCTGGTCGACATCAAGACTGGTCAACACGCTCGAGGACGCCTCAGGAGACCAAGTTGCAGCAGACATCGGGGTCACTGCTCGCTGGGATGCGAGCTTCGAGAGACCCTTGCGTGCGGTGCGCCTGGGCATGTCCCGGATCTTGGGAACGCCAGAAGCCGTGGCGCTGCGGCTCATGGCCGAGCGCGCGAAGCAGCTGTTCGCCCGTTGGGAGGACATGAGGCGGCAAGATCTCAAACGCCCTGCTTGCGTGACACGCCGGCGCCCCTTCGCGGGTTCGGCACGAGTCCACCTTTTCGCGTTCAGTGGTCCCCGCGCAATTGCCGGCTCATGCTTGGCTGGAGCAGGGCAGCGACGGCTTTCGCAAACCGGGCGATCAAGCAGTCAGATAAGTGGCTCGCGGGAATGCCAGGCAGCCGAATCGAGCGCCGCTAAAGGGCTTCCAGTTGCCTTCGGCCTGAGCGAGCCTGTCTGCCAAGGCATAAAGCACTGCGGGGTGTGCGCCCAACCCCAGGTGGCTCGAGATGACTTCGATGTTTTCCGAGTTCGGCCCTGCCGGGATGATGCTGCTTCGCCCCCCCACGACGCCATCGCTGCGACTGTAGATCGAAGCCGCGGGCATGGAGGGCACCTTCGCTTTGGAATCGCCGCCCAACGGGCTACCAAGGGTGATGACGTTTCGAACCATCTGCGGAGCATGCCTTGCAAGCAAGCGGGCATAGACACCCCCAAGACTCCAGCCGACCACACTCACCTTGCGGCCGCTGCCAGCGTGAAGTCGCGCCAGTTGATCGCGCATTTTTTCTTCGACCCCGCGTCGGGGGCCAGGTTTCGGCCCTGCTCCCACCCATGCACGTCATAGCCTCGCCCGCGGAGATAGTGCCGCAGGATCTCGGTCGACGAATCGACTGCGATAAGCCCGGGAAGCACCAGCACCGAGTGCCCGTCCCCCCGCGGGGCAGCCTGAAGGAGGGGCCAGAGCGCAATGGCTGCGCTCGCTTCCCAGATGGCCCGCGCTTCCGCGAGCAATAGCCATTTCGAGGGGCGCTTGAGAAACGCCGGACCATGGCTGACGGCTTTGTATCCTCGGGGCGCGGCGCCCTGGCGGCTGGAGCCACCTTGGTGCGCAATGTGAGCGGCGAGGAGTGACATCTGATCCTTTGAAATTTCGCAAGATCTTTTGAGGCGCCATTGCTGCAGTGCGTCAGACGAAGCCGCGTCTGCCCGTGTTCAAAGGTGAGCTGACCCCCGAGACAGTTGGGTCCCCTCCCGATCTCGTTCGCTAGCGGGCTGGTGAGAAGCCCAGCACCCGCATGGGTTTGGCCAATGATTGCCTCGACTTCCAGTAGTCGGCCCACGGGTCGACCTTCTGGAACGACAGGTGTTCGCGCGCAGTGGCGATGGTCCAGTGGGAGCCGCTTTTCAAGCTCCTCAGGTCATCCCATGCGACGGGCATCGAGACCCCAAGGCTCGGCCGTGCGCGCGCCGAGAACGCCGCCGCGGTCGTGGCGCCATGGCCGTTGCGCAGGTAGTCGACGAAGAGCTTCCCCACGCGATTCGCAGGCCCGCTCTTGGCGACGAAGCGCGACGGGATGGTCTTGGCCAGGTGCTGGACGATCGCTTTCGAAAACGCGTTGACGGTGTCGTAGTCGACGCGCGGTGCCAATGGCACCACCACATGCAGCCCCTTGCCCCCACTCGTCTTCAACCAGGATTTCAACCCGAGTTCGTGCAGCAGGGCATGCGTGAGGACCGCCGCCTCCTGGACGTGGGACCACGACGTGCCCTCGCCGGGGTCGAGGTCGAAGATCATGCGATCGGGCCGGTCGATGGCCTTCTTCGTCGAGTTCCAGGTGTGGAACTCGATGACGTTGAGCTGCGCCGCACCGGCGAGCGCCTGGGCGCTGGCGACCTCGAGCAGCGAAGCATGGCCCGGCCACAACGACGCGTCCAGTTCCGTGATGCCCGGGATGCCGATCTTCTCGCCGTGCTTCTGGAAGAAGAGCTGGCCAGCCACACCCTCGGGTCCGCGCACCAGCGACACCGGCCGACCCTCAAGGTCCGGCAGGATGAAGTCCGCCACCGACTCGTAGTAGCGCACGAGGTCCAGTTTGGTGAGTCCGGAAGTGGCATCGATGACGCGATCCGCGTGGCTGACCTTGATGCCGGCGGAGGATGGTTTGCCCTTCGCTGTCTGGCCACGCGATGGCGCAGCGGGCGTGCCGTCGACGAACTTCGCCGTCTCCCGCGCGATGAGGCGCGCCGGCTTGTCGCTGCGCAGGCCCAGGTACGACGCATGGCGGACCTGGCCGTCCGGAGTCCATTCGGCGAAGGTGACCTTCGACCACGAGCCAAGGCTCGACCCACCGCTCGGCGCCGACGGCCCGCCGGGACCAGCGACCAGTTTTGGCGGGACCGGCAGCGAACGGCGAAGTCTTGCTTTGCAGTGGCGCCAGCTTGTCTTTCAGCTCGCGCGCCGTCTGCACGTCCCAGCCAGTACCGACGCTGCCCGCGGACACCAGCGTGCCGTCAGGGGCGTGGACGCCAAGCAGCAAGCTCCCCACCTGCGCAGCGTTGTCGCTGCGCACGGTGTAGCCGACCACGACGAACTCCTGGCGCAGCTTGCATTTGAGCTTGAGCCAAGCCTCAGACCGGCGCGAGACGTAAGGCGCATCCACGCGCTTGGCGATGAGCCCTTCGAGATTGAGGCGACACGCCGAGGCGAGGATCGACGCCGGATCGCCTTCGAAGTCCGCGCTGTAGCGCACGTGTTCGGTGGCCTTCTCGTCGAGGAAGGCCTTGAGCAACGCGCGGCGCTCACGCTGGGTGACGGCGCGCAGGTCATGCCCCTCGAAGAACGGGACGTCGAACAGGAAGTAGACGATCTGCTCGGCGCCGCGCCCGCGGTCGAAGGCATTCTGCAGCGCGTTGAAGTCGGGCGAGCCGCTGGGTCCCAGCACCACGATCTCGCCGTCCAGGAAGCCGGAGCTAAGGCCGAGCTGCTCAAGTTCGCCGACGAGGGTGGGCATCTTTGCGGGCCAGTCGTGGCCGCCGCGCGTGATGAGGCGCGCGCGTCCGCGCTCGATGCGTGTCATGAGGCGATAGCCATCGAACTTCATCTCGTAGATCCATTCGCCTGCCACGGGCACACCGGCGGCGAGCGTTGCGAGTTGCGGCGTGAGTTTCTCGGGCAGGGGGGCCTTGAGGGCACCCGCTGCCTGCGCGCTCACACCGTTCTTTGCACCCTCCCCTGCCCTTGGACTTGCCCTTGCCCTTGGACTTGCCCTTGCCCTTGCCTTTGCCTTTGCCCCTCCCCCCGCTTTCTCTGCCGGCGAAGGCCCTGCCGAAGCGGATCTCTCGGGCTTCTTCTTGCCGCGTACCGTCGAGGACCTGGTGATGACGCTGTCGGGCAGCGCCATCAGCACGTCGTACTCGGCCTTTGGGCGTGCAAACGCGTCCCGCTTCTTGAACAGGATCCAGGGTTCCTGCTTCTCGCCGCCCTTGGCGATCTTCACCAACTCCCAGAGGCCGTGCAGCTTCTCACCGTGCAGTTTGAAGAGCACCTTGCCCACGGCCAGTCCCTCGCGCGGATCGCCGACCGGCTCCCACGTTCCGCGGTCCCACACAATGACCTCTCCCGCGCCGTACTGCTTCGGCGGGATCGTGCCTTCAAAGGAACCATAGGACAGTGGATGGTCCTCCACGTGAATGGCCATGCGCTTGTCGCTCGGGTCGAAGCTCGGCCCCTTGGGCACGGCCCAGGAAACCAGGACCCCGTCGAGCTCGAGGCGGAAGTCATAGTGCAGCCGGCCCGCCGCGTGCTTCTGGACCACGAAGGTCAGGGCACCCTGGCGATCCTGCACATGTTCGCCGCGCGGCTCGGCCGTGATGCCGAAGTCGCGCTTGGCCCAGTAGCGCGCCAGCGGATCGATGCGCTTTTCAGCCACGGCGCGGAGGCAACGCCGCGCTGCCTATTTCTGGGCCAGGTGCTGCCGCACCGCATCGGCCGAGTTGCCGACGGCCTTCACGGCGGCCCTGAGTTGCTCCGGCGTGCAGCCCAGGCTCTTGCACCAGTCGCGGACCTCGTAATCCTCGGTGAGACTGATCAGCTTGCGGTCCTGGCCGGTCTTTGTGGTGTCGTCGCTCATCGCAGTTTCCGTTCTGTAAAGGGAGTGCTCAGACTACTGCGGTGGTGCTGGCGACGATGTAGGGCGGTGCCCAAATCTGTGCGAGCGACAAGTGGCGCTGACGGCCAAGCGCCCGTCGCCGCTGCTCTCATGAATGTCGATTGGCGTTCATGGCCTCAATGACGCGTCTCGGTGCTGTCCGGCCGTCGCCGCCGTGCGCCCGATATGCGCCGTCAAGTCGATCCAGGTCTGGTAGTCGATCAACAGCAAGCGCCGCCGCGATGCGGGGGTTCGCGTCTTGCGCCTTCGGCGGGCCGGCGCGGGCTGCGCCGGAATCGAAGCAAGATCGGATTGACGGGGTTTGGTTTTCACGAGGCTGGACAGCATTGACGAGTGGGATGCAAATTTTCGCGGATACACCTTCCCTCAAGCCCGGCGCCTCGCGGGCGTCGCCGCCTTTTTGGAGGGGATCCTGGTTGCTCCGGATCGATGTCAGATAGGAGCGCTACCTACGGTTGCAGTCGACGGCGACGCGGACAGCGACGACGTGGCGAGAGCGCCTGAAAACCATCGACGAAGCCCCGCCATAGCGATGCGCAGCGAGACCGCGGGCGCGCGCTACCTGACCTTGAATTCCAATCGCCCGTCGGCGCTGCGAAACGTCGCTGGCCCCGTTCTGTCGACAACTTTTCCTGTCGACAGCCTGTACTCCGCGAAGGAAGTCTCGTCTTTGGACGGCTCGCCCGCGGCGATGCTGCTCGAGCCGCGTGGGCCATACCGCAATACCACGTGGCGCTTCCCAACTTGGTCCAACACTTCAATCTGTTCAGCGACGTGAGTTCGCCCGTGTGGCATGGATGAAACTTGATTTGGGGGCAACGGCATGCGCTCATGTTCCGCGCGATGGGAGGAATGCCAATGGACACATCCGGCGGCGGCCACGGGCCGAGGTGATCCGCGCCGGGGCGAGACGACGCTGACAGCTAAAAAGTTTCGCGCAATGCGAAGGCGGCCTTCCGACCGTCAGTGCCGTTCGCTGCCGCGGCCGATCGGGCGTAACCATTGCACCGTCGCTTCCATCGGGGACAGTGCACGCAACACCGGGTCGCGTGCCAGCGCGGCGGCCACGGCTTCGAGCTCGTCCGGGTCCACGGTGCGCCACCGCCGTTGCAGTTGATGCGCACAGGCGCCGATCCACAGCTGCTCCTGCTGCTGTCGGCGGTCGGGATCGACATATTCGTCCATGGCTGCATCATACAGAACTACTGGATGTATGTACAGTTATGCCCTGATCCCTTTATCCGTGCTCCGTGATCCCATCTGCCTCGCCTGTGCCGCCCGCTTATGCCGAGCTGCATTGCCGCTCGAATTTCACGTTCCTGGTCGGT
>NZ_JAATOM010000002.1 GCF_019207085.1 Variovorax sp. dw_308
AAGGATGGTGTCGGTGTCGGCGAGGCGGGCTTTTTCCTGCTGGGCGGCGATGGCCTCGGCATCGCGCGTGGCAGCGGGACGCGGGGTTTGCGCCGTGGCCCAGGGCATGCCGAGCAGTGCCGCGGCCAGTGCGATCCACCGGGCCCTCGATGCCCAGCACGGCGGCGCTTGCCGCTCAAGTCTTGACAGACACTCCATGGGACCTCCCTGCGACGTGCCCTTGGGTCAATGGCCCGCGAGTTCCACCATGTAGGCGGATCCCACTCGCTCCTGCGCAGATGATTCCGAAGCTGATCATTTGCTCGACTCCATCGCGGCAACGCCGCGCGCACTTGCGTCCGTTCGCTTTCGACTCCCTTTCGCGCGGACTATGGCCCCGCATCCGTACATGGCGCATCACCCGGAATGAGTAGCGCGATCCCACCGCAATCTCGAGATTCGTCGGTCTCTTTTGCCGTCGATGCCGATTGAAACGACGGTAGTTGCAAGATGCCCGTCGCGACAGCGCGAAGCGATGAATGAGCGAGCGGAGCGACGAAACGCCCCTTCTGCACGACGAATCGACCGCAAGTCGCTTCACGTTCGACATCAAGCAGGAGCCGGTGCCCTACGCGCGTGTTCATGCCGATGGTCGCGGCCGTACAGTTGAAGGCATGGCAAGCCACCCGCGCCCGACCACCATCGCCGAATACATCGAGCGTGCGCCACCCGAGGGCCAGCCGCATCTGCACCGCCTCTACGCGATCCTCAAGGAGGCCGCCCCGCACGCGACGGAAGCGATCAAGTGGGGCACGCCCTTCTTCGTCGAGCCGCGCTTCCTGTTCGCTTTCTCCGCACACAAGGCGCATCTGGACTTCACCCCGACGGAAGCCGGCCTGGCGCCGTTCCGCGTGGAACTCGGGAAGCACAAGACCACGAAGAACATGCTCCAGGTTCCGTACAAGCAGGCCTTGCCGGAGGAACTGATCCGCACGATCGCGATGCACCGTGTCCGCGTCGTGCGGGAACGCGAGGACGACAGCTTCTGGTAGCGCGGGCCGGCCCGGGGGGGCTGCGCAGTGTTGGGCGATTCGCGTCGCACCCCGCAGATTTTTCTCGCGACGATTGAACCGATCGCCGGTTTCCCGGAATGAACCCTGCAGCGATACACAGGAGTAGAGTTTCTGACCACCTCACTTGACGAGCCGCCCATGCCGAGCCCGCCGCGCCACGCCTTCCGGACACCGGATGCGGGAGCGGTGTCGGCCGAGCGCGTCGAGGCCGGGTTGGTCAGCCGGACAGCGGGCGGCGAGTTGCCGGCGTTCGAAGCGCTGTACCGGGCCTACCATCCGCGACTCACCCGGTTCCTGGACCGCATGACTCGGCGGCCATCGCTCGTCGGCGAACTGCTCAACGACACGATGATGGTCGTCTGGAACCGGGCCGGTACCTACAACGGCCAGTGCAAGGTATCGACCTGGATCTTCGCGATCGCCTATCGCAACGCCATCAAGGCACTGAGCCGGTTGGACGAACCCGTGCCCGACGCGCCCGATGACGCGCATCCCGCACCGCAGGAAGCCGGGCCCGAGTACCGCGCCTCTCAATCGCAACTGCGCGCACACCTGGCAAAGGCACTGGACCATCTGTCGGTGGAACAACGTGCGGTGGTCCAGCTCACCTACTTCCACGGCATCGACTACCGCGAGATCGGCGAGATCGTCGGCTGCCCCGTCGACACCGTGAAGACGCGCATGTTCCACGCAAGGCGCCGCCTGAAGGCCATGCTGCCCGGCACGATGGAGGACTGGCTGTGAGTGGGCGCGTGGTCCATCTCGGCGGCGACGTGCACCAGCAGGTGCAGGCCCTGCTGCCCTGGTATGTCGGGCAAAGCCTCGATCAGGAGGAGCGCGCCCGCGTCGAGACGCACATTGCCGAATGCCCGCGCTGCCAGGCCGAACTGGCCTGGGAGCGGCAGCTCCAGGCGGAGTGCGCCGGTATCGAGGAAGTGCAGGGCAATGTCGAGCACGACCTTGCGCAACTGCGCGAGCGCATGGCCCGCGTTGCCGACCCGCACCGCCAACGCCGCGACTTTGTCGCGCGCCTGAAGGATCACTGGCGCGCCAATCCGGCCTGGACACGCCGGGCATTGGCCGGGCAATTCGTGTTGATTGCGGTACTGGGCGGCGCGCTGCTCCTGTCGCTGCCTCCTGCGCCGCAATTCCGGGCACTCGGCGACGCTGCCTTGCCATCGGCGCAAGACGGCGCCGGTCGCCTGATCGTGCGATTCCGCCCGGACGCGACCGAGCAGGATATGCGGCGCGTGCTGCGCGACAGCAAGGCCCGCCTGGTCTACGGGCCGACGGCCACCGACGCCTGGTTGCTGAGCGTGCCCGCGGACCTCGAATCGGCTGCGGTGAAGCAACTGCGAGAAGAACGCTCGGTGCTGCTCGTCGAGTCGCTCGACGGTCGGGCGGTGCCGTGAAGCGGCTGTGGCTGGCCTGGCTGCTGTTGCTCGCGTTGGTGCAGCCGCATGCCCTCGCGGCGGAGGGCGACCCGGCCGGCGATCCGGTTGCGGCATCGGCTGTGGCCGGCCAGCAGGTCCTGCTGTTGCTGCGCTTGCCACCGGAGCATTTTCGGCCCGAGACCGCCTATTCAGGCGGCTATGGCGACGGCCCCGCCACCGGCGCAAGGCGGCGCGTGGCCATGGCGCTGGCTCGCGAACATGGACTGACTCTGGTCACCGACTGGGTCATGCCACTTCTGGGCGTGGATTGTTTCGTGATGACCGTGCCGGACGGCGAACTGCCCGAACGCGTGGCGCAAGCGCTGTCACGCGATGCCCGCGTGGCGTGGGCCCAGCCCATGAATGTCTACCGAGCCAACGGCGGTGGCGATCCGTTGTATACGCTGCAGCCCTCGGCACAAGCCTGGCACCTGCTGGATCTGCATGAAACGGCCACGGGCCGCAACGTCCGGGTGGCCGTGGTCGACAGCCGCGTCGACAAGCACCATCCGGACCTGGAAGGCCAGGTGGCATTGGAGGAGAACTTCGTCGATGGCCGCGGGGATCTCCCGGAGGACCACGGGACGGCGGTGGCCGGCATCATCGCAGCGCGCGCGGGCAATGGCGTCGGCATCGTGGGCGTGGCGCCGAATGCGCGCCTGCTGGCACTGCGCGCATGTTGGCAGGAGAACCCGCAGTCCACGGCCTGCACCAGCCTGAGCCTTGCCATGGCCCTGCATTTCGCGATTGCACACAACGCGGACGTCATCAACCTGAGCCTCAGCGGGCCGCCCGATCGCCTGCTCGACGAGCTGCTGAACGTGGCGCTGTCGCGCCGCATCAGCGTGGTCGGCGCCGTCGACAGGCATCGGGCGAATGGCGGGTTTCCCGCCTCGCATGCCGGTGTCGTCGCGGTGGCCGACGACGACGGCCAGCCGGCGCTGGAAGGCGCCTTGCTGGCACCGGGTCGCGACGTGCTCACGACCTTGCCCGATGGCCGCTGGAACCTGGTCTCGGGCGCGTCCTATGCGGCAGCCCACGTCACCGGGCTGGTCGCCTTGATGCGGGAGCGCTTGCCGGCGCAGGCTGCACCGGCTTCCATCGCCAGCATCGCCCTTTTCCCTGGCGGAGCCGTCGACGCCTGTGCCACACTGGCTCGCGTCGCCGGCAATGCTGCCTGCGTCCGCACCGTGACGCGTTCCTCGAATCCTCCCAACGATCGCCCGTGACATGCCGGCCACGGGTCTGCGTGTCGCGCTCGTTCCCCCGCTCGTCCTCGCCTGTGGCGCCGCGTTCGCGCAGGTCGGCTGGAACATCGCCTTCCTTTCCGACGATCGCTACCGCGGCGTGTCCCTGAGCGACGGACAACCCGCGGTGCGCCTGAGCGTCGGCTTCGATGCGCCGAGCGGATGGTTCGGCGGCGCGTCGCTGACGAGCGTGTCGCTGGGCCAGGATGAGCGGCAGTTGCAAATGCTTGGCTACGGCGGCTTCGTGGGCCGGCTGACGGACCGCCTCGGCTGGGAAGCGGGTGTGATCGCCGTCCACTACACGGCCGACACGCGCTACGACTACGGCGAGGCTTTTGCGGGCCTGACCGGCGAACGATGGAACCTGCGGGTGCACTACGCGCCGGACTATTTCGGCAGCGGTGCGCGCACCGTCTACACCGAGTTCAATGTCGGGCTGCCCCTCTCGCAGATGACACGCGCGACGGCTCACGCCGGCGCGCTGGTGCAAGTCGGAGGCGTTCCGGCTGCCGGCGAGCGGACGACGCTGGATGGAAGCCTGGGCCTGGCGGTGGGACGCGATGCGTGGGAAGTACGGCTTGAATGGGTCGCCGGCGGGCGTGCCCCGATCCATCCCATCGGCTATCGCCGCGCGGCAAGCAGCGCACTCGTACTGAGCGCGTCCCTCGCGTTTTGAACTCGCAGTGAACCTTTAGTCCCGGGCGCGGAATTCACCGAGGCCCGACCGAAAGGAATCGCAGTGACGGCCTATCGCCCGACCTTGTGTGGGTTCGCTTGTGCCAGTGCACTGGCGCTGCTTGCCTGCGGTGGCGGTGGTGGCTATGGCGGCGGCGGAAACCTCAATTTACGGCCGCATTGACGTCAAGTCCTCGATGCAAAGGAGAAATTCATCATGAGACGCACAGCAGTTGTCGTGTTCATTTCAGGCATGTCGCTGGTCCTCAGCCTGAGCGCCATGGCCGCGGGGGGTGGCAGTGGTGGCGGCAGTGGCGGCGGCGCTGGCGGCGGCGGCGCCGAGACGACCAACCCCGACCCCGACTTCCGCGCCGGCATGGCCGCGGTCCACAAGAACGACTGGCAGCAGGTCGTGATCTCCATGACCGCCTACACCGCCCGCGACCCCAACAACGCCGACGCCTGGAACGAACTCGGCCATGCGCACCGGCTGCTCGGCAACATGGATGCATCGCTGAATGAATACGCCAAGGCGCTGAAGATCAATCCGAAGCACCGGGACGCTCATGAGTACCTCGGCGAGGCCTACCTGCAGATGGGTGACCTGGCGCGCGCCGAACAGGAACTGAAGACGCTCGATTCGCTCTGCTTCCTGCCCTGCGAGCAGTACACCGACCTGAAGGGCGAGATCGCGAAGTACCGGAGCAAGCAGGCCAAGGCGGGGACGTGATCGCGACCTTTGCCGAGGTCATTGCCATGACTCCAGCTCCAGCGTGCGCGTGCCGCCGGTGACATAGGCCAGGCGCTCGGCCGGCTCCTCGCGCTGCACGCGCACGAGGCCCACGCCGCGGCAGTACCACTCGGTGCTGGTGAGCGGCATGTCGCGCCACCCGCGCACCGCGTCGGCATAGAGGCGCAGCATGGCGGTGCCCTTGACGCGCAGGCAATGCTCGTAGTGCCCGGCGGGCACCTCGACCGCTTCGTCCTCCGCCTCGATCTGGTAGCTCATCGGGATGCTGGGATGCTCATGGCGAATCTCGCGCGGGAAATCATTGCGCCGCATCAGCAGGTAGGCCGTGGTGCTGGCCTGCCACTGCGTGCCCGTGGTGAATGGCGCGCGCAGCACGAAGCGCCGGGGCTTGTCGGGCATCGGTGAATCGTCGAGATCGCTCTTGCTGGCCACGCGGTAGATGCCGGTGTCGTCGGCGCGCAGCCAGTAGTCGACGCCGCTGTCGCTGCGGCGGCGCCAGGCCGGGCCGCCTTCGAGCCCTTCGTCCGACGAAGAACCGAGCGTGCGCAAGACGAGGGTCTCGCGCTCGGTGATGCCGTCCTCGCCCTGCGTGGTGACGCGGTAGGTCCAGCGATGGCCGCCTTCCAGCGGAAAGTATGAGTTCGACGGGCCGCCGGAGTGGCAGCCGGCGATGAAGGCAAGTATCACGACGAGGCCAGCGCGCATCACTTCTCCGGCAACTGCGGCACCGGCATGTCGCGCAGTTTGATCGCAGTCTCATCATTGCCGGGCCGCAGCCAGGCGAGCCCTTCCTTGCGCACCTTGGGCTCGGTCGTGCCAAGCTGCGTCACGCCTTCTCGCACTTTCTTCATGCCGTCGTTCAACAGCGAGTGCAGGTCCTTGCTGTAGGGCAGCCGATAGGCGCGCGGCTGCGCGGCCGGCTTCCCATCCTCGATCGCATTGACCCACACGTAGAGACCGCCCGCGCGCTTGCTCGTCGGCTCGTCGATCACGGCAGCGAGCAGCATGAAGCGCTCGGGCATCGCGTCCGGACTCGGCCAGCCCCACATGCGGTGCACCACGTCGTCGGCATAGAAGTAGAAGCAGGTCACGCTGACCACCAGCAGGCCCTTGAGCCACGCGGGCCAGCGCGACCACAGCAGCGACATCATCGCCAGCAGCACCAACGCCGTGAAGCTCAGCACAAGGCTCAAGGTCATAGTCGCTGCACCAGCTTCTTCGGCAATGTGTTGATGTTGGCGACGCTGCCGTCGGCCAGGATGGTGAAGCGCGCGGCCGTTGCCTCGTCGCCCGGGCGTGCCAGCGTGACCTTGCCGTTGAACACGATCTCGGCGCGGGGGTTGACCCTGGTGACGGCCACCGTGACTTCGACCGGCCGCCCGTCGCGCGACTGGTAGTACTGGACGTTGACGGTGAACTCGCCCGGCACGATGCCGCGGATGGTCACCACCTCCTCGCGGAAGGGGCTGACGATGCGATGGCCGTCGACGAGGGTCGAGGCGTTGGCATCGCCGCGGTCGTCGCGGTCGAGGTACATCAGGCCGGCCTCGCGCTGGCGGAACCAGACGAGGTTGCCGGACGGGTCCTGCACCCAGGTGTCGATGTCGTTCGGATTGCGGTCCGGCCAGTCGACGGTGATGAGGTATTCAGCCTTCGAGCGCACGTCACCGGCCTTGAGCGCCTTCGGGTTCATGGCCAGCAGCGCGACGATGAAGCAGAAGACGAAGGCGATCAGCATGTTGAACAACATGTCGTAGAAAGGGTCGACCTCGGGCTCGCGGCGGACGTGGCGGCGGCGCATGTTCAGCGTTCCGTTGCGCTGCGGGGCGCCTGAGGCTCGAACACGGACTCGGACTCGGACTCGGACTCGGTCCAGGGCGAGGGCCGAGGCCACCGGGTATTCCCCTCCGCGAATGTCCCCCGCCCTTCGGGCTCCTCCTTTATTTCGCTGCGGGGAACACCCGGCACCCTCAGCCCTGGACACGCTGGGTCGTGCAGGCTGGTGCGCGACCACGGTGTGTCTGGATCACGTCGATGGTGTGCTCCCCGCAGCGAAATAAAGGAGGAGTCGGCAGTCGAAGACTGACGGCGGGGGACATTCGCGGAGGGGAGTACGCCGTCGGCGTGAGCCCGCGCACAGTCCACACGATCGGCTGTCGGGGGTGAATATGGCCAGCGCCAAAGCTGGTTCACGGCGGCTCCCCCAATTGCCCCTGCCAGCGCGCCAACCCGACACGCTGGATATCGGCCACCAACTGGTCCGCATACCGGTCCAGCCGCGTCAACTGCAGCCCCAGCAGGATGTTCCCCACCAGCCCGACCATCGTCGTCAGCAACGCCACGCCCAACCCGGTCGTCAGGCTGCGCAACAGGTCCTGTGACTGCCCCGCATCGAAGCCCTGCATGTGGCCGATGTCGAGCGCAAGGATCGAGAAGCCGATCACCTTGCCGAGCAGTCCCAGCTTGAGCTGCACGGCGTTGACCCACCAGGCGGTGCCATGGGGCCCGTGCGTGTGCTCCATCAGCAGGTCGAGCGCGGTGTCGGCGTTGGCCTTGTCCTGCGACAGCGCGGCCCAGTAGTCGGCAGCCCATCCCGGCTCGGTCCGAGCGGCGCCGAACGCATCGCGCTGCACCTGCAAGACGCGAGCCCGCGCCCCGCACCACAGCGTCGAGGCCGCGAACACGATCACGATGACCAGCGTGATGCCGGTCGGGTCCGAGTTGAGCAGCAGTGCCCAGACGCCGCGCGCGCCGAGCAGCCAGGTCGCGAAACCCAGCACGCCGGCCAGCGCCAGCCACTCGAGCCACAAGGGCTCGGGTGGTGCGCCAGCCCGGCGTCTCAGCGTCAGGCCGAGCCTGGCTTGGGTGCCCATGCCATGCACCAGCCTTCCGCCGCGATCTGCTTGCGGCCGAACATGGCGCAGCCGGCCCATGGGTCGGCCGCGGCACCCTGCCACATCGCGCAGTTCACGCAGCGTTGCGTCGCGGCATGCTTCGGGTACTTTTTCTGGTCGACGTTCTTCGTGTCGTGCTTGTAGCCCAGCGCGATCGAGGTCTCGTCCGCTTCCTCGGCATGCGGTGCAGCCCATGCGGTCACCGGCACCAAGGCCACGATGCCAACGCCTCCCGCCATGCGACTGGCGAAAGCCCTCCGCGTGACCCCGGCGGCCACGCCTTCGTCGTTGATCTGCTTCATCGTGCCGGCCTCAGTTGGATGCGACCTTGGCAGCGCCGCCGGCCTGCGCCGTGCGCGACGTGCCACTCCCCGCACCCGGGATCTTGAAGACCCACACCATGCCGCCCTGCTCCAGCAGGTTGACCTTCTTGGCCACCTCGCCGCCCCACAGCGGCACCGCGCCGCCCCAGCCCGACACCACGCTCACGTACTGCTCGCCGCCCTGCATCCAGGTGATGGGCGGCGCGACGACGCCGGAGCCGGTCTGGAACTCCCAGACCACCTTGCCGGTCTTGGCGTCCGCCGCCTTCAGGTAGCCCTCCGGCGTGCCCCAGAACACGAGGTTGCCGCCGGTGGTCAGCACGCCGCCCCAGAGCGGCGCGCTGTTCTTCACTTCCCAAGCCATCTTGCCGGTCTTCGGGTCGATGGCGCGCAGCGAGCCGATGTAGTCCTCGTTGAGCGGCCTGATCGTGAAGCCCGCCCCCAGGTAGGCCGCACCTTTCTTGTAGGCGACCGGCTCGTTCCAGATGTCCATGCCCCACTCGTTGGAGGGCACGTAGAACATCTTCGTGTCGGGGCTGTAGGCCATCGGCATCTGGTTCTTGCCGCCGAGGAAGCCCGGCGCGGCGAACACGGAACTTCCCTTCTTGCCATCGGCGCCCGCTGTCGGATCACCGGGCCGGTTCTCGGGAATGAAGTTGGGGCGACCGGTCTTCAGGTCGATGCCGCTGGCCCAGGTGATCTTCTTGACGAACGGGAAGGCGTTGAGGAGCTGGCCGGTGCTGGCGTCGTTGACGTAGAAGAAGCCGTTGCGGTCGGCCTTGCCGCCGACGCGCTTGCCGTCCATGTCGAAGGTGACGAACTCGTTGACGCCGTCGAAGTCCCAACTGTCGTTGGGCGTGCCCTGGTAGCTCCACTTGATCTGGCCGGTCTTCACGTCGATGGCCACGGTCGAGCACGAATAGAGGTTGTCGCCCTGGCGCAGATGGCTGTTCCACGGCGCCGGGTTGCCGGTGCCGAAATAGGCCAGGCCGGTCTTCGCGTCGTAGGTGCCGCCGAGCCAGGTGGCGGCGCCGCCGGTCTTCCAGAGGTCGCCGGGCCAGCTCTTGTTCACCGTGCCGGAGATGCCGTTCTCCTTCTTGTTCCCATCCTTGTCGTAGGTGTAGCCCATGTGGCCTTCGACGGTCGGGCGCATCCACAGCAGCTTGCCGGTCTTGGGGTCGCGCGCCTCGACGCGGCCGACCACGCCGAACTCGCCGCCCGACACGCCGGTGAGCATCACGCCATTGGCAATGATCGGCGCGGCGGTGGCCGAGTAGCCGGCTGCGTAATCGTCGATCTTTTCCTTCCACACCACGTCGCCCGTGGCCTGGTCGAGCGCCACCAGTTGCGCATCGAGCGTCGCGAAGATCACGAGGTTGTCGTAGAGCGCGGCGCCGCGGTTGACCACGTCGCAGCAGGGCATGATGCCTTCCGGCAGGCGGTGCTCGTACTTCCAGAGCTTCTTGCCGGTGGTCGCGTCGAGCGCAAAGATGCGCGAGTACGACGCGGTGACGAACATCTTGCCGTTCATGATCACCGGCTGCGACTCCTGGCCGCGCTGCTTCTCGCCACCGAAGGAGAAGGCCCACACCGGCAACAGCTTGCCCGCATTGGCCGAGGTGACCTGCTTCAGCGGCGAATAGCGCTGGCCCTGGGTGTTGATACCCCAGGTCAGGATGTTGCCGGTGGCCGTGGCCTCGGACTGGATCATCTTGTCGGTGACCTGCGCGTGGGCGCCGGCGGCGGCCAGGCCGATGGATATGAGCGCGGTCAAGAGCTTCAGTTGCATGGTGTCTCCTCGGGGTGGAACGTGGGTCTCGGACACGCTCGAAGAAGCGTGCCCTCCGCGTTCCAGGGGGCAAGGGCCATGCCATGCGCCGACACCGCCGATTGCGGCCTTGCGGAGCGATTTGACGCGGTGGCCGCGCGGGTTTTCCCGTTGCATTGCTACAAGGTTGAACACCTCACACGTGGCGGGCGTGGCATCGCGTCACAGTGCTTGCGTGCTTCGCCACAGCAGGCGCGAACCAGCCATCCGTAAGGTCATCTCGCCCCGCCCCGACGCCGAATCAGGGTTTTCCCGAGAATGAGCTCATCTCCCCTTCTGAAGTCCTTGCATGTTGATCCTCCTGCTCGTCCTCGGCGCAGCCATCGCCCTCGTTGTCCATGGTGTGAAGACGTCGCCGGCGGTCGACGAGTCCAACTGACTCTCTTGAGTCGATGTGGCCTCGCCATATCGACTCGATCGCCCGCGGGGAGCACGCCGGGCGTGGCTCCGGCCTTGGGGCCGCTCAGCTGATCAGCTTCAACCCGGGCGGCAGCGCCTCGCCGAACACGCCGCGCTCGCCGGCTTCGTCCAGGGCCACCACCTCGCGCACGCGGTCGATCCAGGCCTGCGGCGCACGATGGATCTTCAGCCGGGCCATGACTTTCTCGCGCACATCGAACGGCAGGTCGCGCGCGCGGTCGCCGCTCGCGCGGGCCAGATTCGCTGCCGCGGCAGCGGCGCCGTCGACACGCTTCCAGTCCAGCGCGAGCAATGCGTCGAGCCAGGCGACGGCCGTGGCCACCGGCACCACGCCATGCGCACTGCCGTACAGCGGCGCGCGCGCGCCGATGCGGCCGATGGCCCACAGCGTCCAGGCGTCGCGGGAGGATGAGCCCCCAGGGCCTGGCTGTACCCGACCCGGCCCCCGAGGAGGATCAAGCCGGGATGGCAAAGCTACATCGATTTGCGCACCGCCAGCCGTGGCCGCCGACTGCTGCAGTCGCTCGACCAGCCAGTCGCCGATCTCCACCTTGTGCTCCACCGGGATGTGTTCCAGCGACGCCCCCATGCGCACCATGTCGTCCCAGCCGCCCTGCACCAGACGCGGGGGCCGTTCCTCGATGCCCGCTTCCGCACCCCGCAGGTTGATCGCGAAATCCTGAAGCAGTCGCTGCTGGGCCGATTCGTCCAGCCCGCCAGCCACGCGCCGCCACAGGGTCCACCATTCCGTGTTGACCTGTCGATCGCGACCGTGCTGCACCCCGAGTTCAAAGAGCGGCCACAACTGCCCGATGCGCCAGTCATCCAGCGGCGCGCCGAACCCTGGCCGCAGGCACCAGCCCGCCAGGCTGAGCCACAGGCGTTCATGGTCGGCAGTGCGATGGCGGCCTCGGGCGCGCTGCATCAGCACGTCGAACAGCGGGCGCAGCAGGCTGGTCGGCCAGCGCTCGCGGCTGCCGAGCAGGCCCTCGAGCTGCGTGCGCAACTGCTTGACGGCCTTGGGGCCCACCGCGCGGTCGCGCGCGCCGAAGACGCGCTCGATGCACTCCACCGCTTCCTCGAAGCGCGGGGGCAGTCCGGCCGCCGCGCCCGGGGGCTGCGCCGGATCGTCCTCGCGCAAGCGGAATTCCAGCTTCCAGCGCTGGGCCGGATCGTCGGCGGCGATGCAGTGCATCTGCAGCGTGCCAAGCTCCGTCAAGGTCGCGGCCAACTGCACCGGGATGCCGCGTCGAGCGCCGGCGTTGCCTCCGCGCACGATGGTGGCGACGGGCGGCAGCGATTGCACGTCCTGCCCGTCGAGGTCGACCAGTTCGCCGGCCAGCGGCGCGGGCCGCCCGCCGGATCCGCCCGTCGTCGATACGAGCCGGAACTGCACCGGCTCACCGACACGCAATTCGAAGCTCCGCCCTTCCAGCCGGATCTCCCGGCCCTCCTCGCTGCCCTGCGGCAACACGCAGACGGCGCGACCCTGGCCATCGTCGAGCGGCAGGAAATAGCTGCGCGCCGAGCCGCCGCCGATCTTCGGCGCCAGGCCCCGCCGCGCCAGCGCGAAAGCGACCGCACCGCGCGCCACCGCGACATCCGGATCGGCGTTGTGCAGGCTGCGCAATGCCGCACCGCGCCAGTCGCCCAGCGTGGCTTGCAGGCGCGCGGCGATGGCGTCGGCACGGAACACCCCGCCATTGAGCAGCAGCGCATCGGGCCAGCCAGCCGCCGCGTGTTGCTGCAGGAAGCCGGCGATGTGGCGCGTCACGGCCGGATCGCTGGCATACGGCAGGCCGAATGCGACCAGCCCGCTCGCTCGCTCGCGCCGCGGCAGTTCGCCGGTCGGCACCTGCGGGAAGAAACCATCGAGCACCAGCCGCTCGACCTCCTCGCGGCCCAGCGTCACCGTACGCGCGCCGCCGATCAGGCGCGCGCCGGAGCCGAGCAGCGTGACCTGCGCGCTGTCCGGCGCGTCGGCAGCCAGCAGCCGCTCCTTGGCGGCGCGGCAGCGTTCGACCAGTTGCGCGAACTGTCCGGCCGACAGGCGTGCGGGGCGCTCCCCTGCCGCTGCCTGCAGCCGGGATTCGGCCAGGTGCGCGAGCGCCAGGTCCATGTTGTCGCCGCCGAGCATCAGGTGGCTCCCGACCGCGATGCGTTCGAAGCGTGGCTCGCCGCTGGCCTCGCGTTCGACGCGCACCAGGCTCAGGTCGGTGGTGCCGCCGCCGACATCGCACACCAGCACCAGCCGCGCATCCGCCAGTTCATCGGCCAGCGAAAGGCGGTGGCGAAAGAGCCAGTCGTACAACGCTGCCTGCGGTTCCTCGAGCAGGCGCAACCGGGGCAGGCCCGCGTCAGTTGCCGCGGCCAGGGTGAATGCGCGTGCCGCATCGTCGAAGGAGGCGGGGACCGTCAGCACCAGTTCCTGGTGTTCGAGCAGGGCTTGCGGAAAGCAATGGTTCCAGGCCGCGCGCAAGTGCGCCAGGTAGCTCGCGCTGGCCTCCACCGGCGAGACCTTCGGTACTTCCGCCGCCGCGCCCCAAGGCAGGATCGGCGCCATCCGGTCGACCGCCGCATGCGACAGCCAGCTCTTGGCGCTGGTCACGATCCGCCCCGGCACCTGCGCCCCGAGCCGGCGCGCCAGGGCGCCGATCACCACGCCTGCATCGTTGCTGGGCGCCGACCAAGGCAGCGTCAGTTCGCCCGGCGCCAATTCGCCGGGCGCCGGGTGGTAGCGCATCGACGGCAGCAGCGGCCGCGCCGCCACCTCCCCCGGCGCAACCAATTGCTCGATGTCGAAGAGGCGGATGTCGTCATCCGCTACACCGCCCTGCGTCGGGGCATAGGCGACGACGGAGTGCGTCGTGCCGAGGTCGATGCCGACGGTCCAGGCAGCGGTCATGCGTCCTCGGCCAAGCGCCCATCGAGGTCGGCCCGGCAACGCTGTACGAGTTCAAGCGCCGCAGGAGACACAGCCCTACGCCTCCTGTCGCTCGCCACGCACGTCGAACTCGATCTTCCAGCGTTCGCCACCGCTGCGCGGCACCGCATCCAGTTCCAGCGTGCCGGCTTCCGTCACGCGGGCCTGCAGCCGGACCGGCACCACCTCGCCCGGTTGCCGGCCCTCGGGTGGCAGCGAGGCGGAGAGCTGGTCGAGTTCCTGCAATTCCCCGGTCGCCCAGCTGTCGAGCAATGTGCCGACCGCATCCTGCCGCCGCACCGACGATGCGAAGAAACGGAAGTGCACCGGCTCGCCGACGACCAGGCCCAACTCCAGCGCGGGCAGTTCGGCCTCGGTGCCCTCCTCCATGCCGAACGGCGCCACGCACAGCGCCTCCACCGGCGGCTCCATTCCCGGCACGGCGGGCATCGACGATTCGACGCCCAGGTAGTACGCGAAAGCCGTGCCGCCGCGGATGCGCACGCCGCGCCCGTGCCGCACATAGCCGTAGTACGCGGCGCCACGTGCCACGGCAAGGTCGAGGTCGGCGCCCTCCAGCAGCCGGGCAGGCGCCGCGCCCTCGGCCGCGAGCCAGCCGTTGACGGTGGCCAGCATGCGATCGGCCAGCAGCGGCGACTTGAACACGCCCCCGTTGAACAACACCGCCGTCGGATGGAGGAAGCTCGCGCCACCCGCGCCCTGCGGGTCGCCGAAGCCTTCCAATTCGGCCAGCGCGCCCAGTTGCCGCCCGAGGAATGCCGCCAGGTGCCGCGTGACGGCGGCGTCCTGCGCATACGGCAGGCCCAGTTGCGCCAGGCCGGCGCGCACGCGGGTCACCGGCCGCGCCGAAGCGTCGACCCGCGGGAAGAAGCCCTCGACGATCGTCGAGGCCACTTCTTCGGCCGTCAGCTCGGTGCGGATCGAACCGCCGATGAGCTTGCTGCCGCGGCTGGGCACGACGATGGGCTGGGCCGCGTCGCCGGCCGCGCCGAGCAGCTTTTCCTTGGCGCCGCGGCAGGCGTAGGTCAGCGCGCGCATCTGCCACGCATCCAGCGTGGTGCCCGCGGCAGCGAGCTTGCGCGCCACGACGTGCGCCAGCGTCAGGTCCATGTTGTCGCCGCCCAGCAGGATGTGTTCACCGACCGCGACCCGCCGCAACTCGAGGTTGCCCTCGCGTTCCAGCACGGCGATCAGCGAGAAGTCGCTGGTGCCGCCGCCCACGTCGATGACCAGGATGACGTCGCCCGGTTGCACCTGCTTGCGCCAATGGCCGCCGCTGGCCTCGATCCAGCTGTACAGCGCGGATTGCGGCTCCTCGAGCAGCGTGAGCGCCTTGCACCCGGCCGTCTTCGCGGCTTCGACCGTCAGCTCGCGTGCGGCGGGGTCGAACGAGGCGGGGATGGTCACCGTCACGTCCTGCTCGTCGAAGGGCGCCTCGGGGTGCGCGTGGTTCCATGCGTTGCGCACGTGTTCAAGGTAGTGCGTCGAGGCCTCCAACGGAGACACCCGCGCCACCTCGGCCGGTGCGTCGTGCGGCAGGATCGCGGCGCGACGGTCGACGCCCGGATGGCAGAGCCAGCTCTTGGCGCTGGACACCAGCCGGATCGGCGTCGTCGCGCCACGGCTGCGCGCCATTTCCCCGACGGCTTGCTGGCCGTCGGCTGCCCACGGAAGCGCCAAGGCGCCGGCCGGCATTTCGTCGGCATGCGGCAGGTACAGGAACGAGGGCAGCATCGGCATCGACTCGACGGAGCCGGGCGCGGTGAGCTGCGGGATGGGCAGCGTGCCATGCACCGTGGCCTCGCCGTCGCTGCCGGCGATGTCGACCCAGGCCAATGCGCTGTGCGTGGTGCCCAGGTCGATGCCGATGGCAAATCGCGGAGCGCTCACAACTCCACCTCCGCCGGCGCGACCACGCGCGCATCGTGCTGCTCGGCGGTCTTGGGCAGGCGCACATCGGTGACGCGCCAGCCGCGGTGGGTCAGGTTGCCGGCAAAGGGCGGCTGGCCGACCACGTTGCCGGTGAGGCGCACCGACGCGGCGTCGAAACCGGCCGGCAAGGTGACGCGGGCGCCTTCGGCCTCGTCGCGCACGGGCACGATGCTGAAGTGCTCGCGCAGCACCTTGGCGCAACCTTCATGCACCACGCGGGCTGCGGCGCCGACGTCGGCGTCCCCATAGGCGCCGATGTCCTCGCCGACGAAGTCGATCAGCCGAGCTTCCCGCTGCAAGAGGGCCAGCAGTTGCAGTGCCGCTTCGGGGCCGGCCTCCTTCAACACGGGCGGCGGCGGGGGCGGCATGACGGGGGCCGGCGGGGGTTGGACTGGCGCGGGAGCCGGTGGAGTGCCATCGCGCAGAGCGACATACCGTGCCGCCAGGTCGGCGTCGGCCAGCAAGCCGAACAAGGCGCCGAACGCGAGGGGGATGCGGCGCAACAGCGAGGGCTTGGCGCCATCGGACGATGGGGTTTGCGGATTGTTCATTGATTGTTCCAAGTCGGCCAATCGGTTGACCGAAAACAAGAAATCAGGTTGGGCGAGCGCAGTCCTAGCCAGCAGGACGGAGCCGGAAATTCGAATGATGCCATGCGCGCATGGTGCAGCGCAGCATTCGCGGGTGTAGGAGTTGCCGGAGCGCTTCGCGAGGTGGAAATGGGTGTATTCCTCTAAAGCGCCGACGGAAAGCGCACAGTATGCTGCGGCGCAACAAACATCGAACTACGATGCAAGCCATATGGCCCTCTCTCTGTTTGCAGCGCAGGCACTCGTCGGAAGCTACCTCAACGGACGCCGATTGCCTGACTCGCTCCTCCTGTCCGTCGTGGATTCGGTGGAAGTCCGACTGAAAAGCGGGAGGGTTCCGGTGCTCGACGAGTCGCTGCGGGAACTGATCGACCGGGAAGCTGTCGAGGCGGAGCCACCCGCCGTCATCGGACGGTCGCGAGAGCACTGAAGCTCAGGAAGCGCCCAAGTCAGGGCCGCGGCCGACCTGACCTGCACGAGGGCCAAGTGACAAAACCCCATCCGTTCGGGGCCGCGGTTTCAGGGGTCCAGCTTCTGCAGATGGCCTCGCAGGATCTGCGCCGCCTGCTGGAGCAGTTCGAATTCCTCGTCGGGCAGTGCGTGGCCGACCATGTCGAAATGGCTCATGGTGCCCCACAACGCGCCCTCTTCGTTGGTCAAGGGAACGCTGTGGTAGGAAATCACCACGCCCTGGTACGGATGGCCATCCAGTCGCTTGTCCAGCCGCGAGTCCTCGGTACGGAATGCCTGGTCGCGCAGCACGAACTGGCAGAAGCTGTGCTTGAACGGCACGACCAGCAGGAAATCCGGCCGCACCTGGTCGAGCTTGTCATGCAGGGCGACGTTGCGAAGCAGCTCCCCCTCGAAGCGATAAATGGCCGTGAAGCGATGCGCGACGCCTTCATTCAGGTAGGCGAGCGCGGCAGCAAGGCCGCCCTCTTGCGAGAGAAGTCCGGAAAAGGTCGCTGCATCGCGTACTGATTGCATTGGTTCGGGTCCACATTGGGTTCCGCCGGCGTGGCGCGTCATGGCGCAATTGTGCTTGAACGTGAACTGCCTCTGTCAGCGCAGGAACACGCTGTTCATGGACCGCTCGATCGGGTATTGGACAGCTGCTTGCACGGCCGGTAGCGTCAGCGGGTGCACCAGAATCTCCTCGGCTCATCCCATGGTCCGCAGGGGTTGGGGCGCGGGGGGAATCCGGCTAAGGTTGCGGGCACCGTCAGCCTTCGATCGCATGCCCCATGAAGCGGTTCCTTCGTCTCCTCCTGCCGTGCGCCCTGCTCCTCGCGGCCGGCTGCGCCAATCGCCCCCCGGCGGCGCCGCCCTCGGCGCCGGCCGGCTACTCGACGCTTTCGCCGGAGCAGGCTGAGGACATCGCGATCCATGCGCTCGGCCTCGTCGGTGTGCCGTACCGCTATGGCGGCAACACGCCGGAAGGCGGCTTCGATTGCAGCGGACTCATCGGCTACGTGTACCGGGCGCGGATGGGCGCCGCGCCGCCGCGCACGGTGGCACAGCTCGCGGGCTTCGGGCAACCCGCGACGATCGGAGAGCTTCGCGCGGGTGACCTGGTGCTGTTCGGTGGCAGCAGGCCGACGCATGCGGGGATTTACGTGGGCGGCGGGCGATTCGTGCACGCGCCATCCAGCGGCGGCGACGTGCGAATGGACCGGCTCGACGGGCCCTACTGGTCGCGACAGCGCGTGGAGGTGCGCAGGTTGTAGCGAGGAGTCTGGCCGGCCGGTTTACCGTGGCTCTCGCAGCCGCTGCAGCACCGCCGCGGTCGGATACCCGTCCGCCGGCAACCCGACACTGCGCTGGTAGTCGCGCAGCCCGGCGCGCGTCGCCGGTCCCATCACGCCGTCGGGCGTGCCGCTGGCGAAGCCGCGCTGGTTGAGGGCCGTCTGCAGTTCGGTCATTTCGCTGCGCGTGAGGGCCCTCAGGTCGCGCGGCCAGGGCGATTGCACCCCGGGGCCGCCGGCCAGGCGCTGGGACAGCAACCCGACCGCCAGCGCGTAGCTCGTCGAGTTGTTGTAGCGCAGGATGGCGCGGAAGTTGGCGCCAATGAGGAAGGCCGGCCCGCGCGCGCCGGCCGGCAGCAGGATCGAGCTGTCCTGCAGCTCCGGCAGCGGCTGCCCGTCAGTGGACCGCACGCCTTCGGCAGCCCACTGCGCCGCCGGTTGCCGCGCGCTGGGATCTGCACGCCCGAAGTCGAATCCGGCGGGCAACTGCACCTCGGTACCCCAGGGCTTGCCCGCCTGCCAGCCCGAGCGCGCGAGGAAGTTGGCGGTCGAGGCGGTCACGTCGGCCATGCTGCCCCAGATGTCGCGCCGGCCGTCGCCATCGGCGTCCACTGCGTAGGCCAGGAAGTTCGACGGCATGAACTGGGTCTGGCCCATGGCGCCAGCCCAGGAACCGATCATGTGGGCGCTGTCGATGTCGCCCTTGTCGATGATCTTCAGCGCCGCGAGCAACTCGCCACGGGCCCATTCCTCGCGGCGGCCGTCGAAGCCCAGCGTGGCCAGCGCACCGACGGTCGGCGTGTTGCCATAGTTGCTGCCGTAGTTGCTCTCCATGCCCCAGATCGCGACGATGACGTTGGCCGGAACGCCGTAGCGCGCGGCCGCGGCATCGGCCTCCCGGCGGACTTCCTGGAGCTTTTCCTGCCCCGTGGCAATGCGCTGCGGCGACACGGCGTTGTCGAGGTAGTCCCAGACCGTGCGTGTGAACTCGGGCTGCGCGCGGTCGAGCGGGAGGATGTCGGGCAGGTATTGCGCGTTGTCCAGCGCGGAGCGCAAGGTGGCTTCGCTGATGCCGCTGGCGCGGGCCGTGCCCCGGAAGTCCGCGAGCCAGCGTGCGAAAGCCTGTCGTCGCGCCGCTTCGTCGGCACCGGCAAGAGCAGGTGACTTCAGGGTTGGCGCAGGGCGCATGTCCGGCGTCGCAGGGGATGACGACGGTGCTGAAGCGCAACTCGACAGGACTGCGGCCGCCAGCGCAGCCATCAGGCGCCGGGTGACGCGCGGCAGCGGGAAAGGGGCGGGTTGCATGGGGCGATTCTCTCCTCCGCGGGAACTTGGGCGCCCCGGCGTTCGTCTGAAGTCTCGGCAGGCGCGCGTTTGCGAGTTTCCGAAGCCCTGTGGTCGAAGAAGCGGCCGCGATCGTCTGTTTCTTTCACCGTGCCATTGACGCCGGCCTGACCGGCTCCGAAGGAGTGAAAAATGCTTGCACTACGCGGCCTTTTCTTCAGCGGCCTGATCGCCATTTCCGGCGCTGCATTGGCGGCCCAGCCGACCACTGAAACTTCACGCGAGGACCGCATGAATGCTGCCCAAATGGATTACCAATCCGGCAAGCCCGCCATGACCTCCGCGACCCCGGCGCCGAAGTCCATGCACAGCCAGTCGAAGCATCACCCCGAGACGAAGAAATAAGAAGCCGATCAGGCCTCGAAATCAGAGTTCCGGATCCGGATCGGCTCGCGGCCGGTCTCGTCGAAGATCTTCCAGGCCACGACATTGATCGCGACATAGTTCTCTTCGTAGGCTTCGACGGCGCGCGTCGGACCATCCGGGCCGTACACCAGCACGTCGAAGTGCACCAGGAGCGCGTCCGCCGATATGAACGCCTGGATATCACGCCCCCTGGCGGCGATGGTGAAGGCAACCGCATCGCCCGCCCACGTGGCGCCACCGGGGCCGCCGATGCGAGGCTGCGTTCGCACGAGCGGGTGCAACTCACCGGGCCCCGTTGTCGCGCCGGCCGCCGTGTCCTCCTCGCGCGGGGGTTGAGGCAGCTCTTCCGCATCGGGCAGGACCCTGGGAACGTACTCCATCTCGACATCGGCGATCTTGATGATGTCGCCACTCGTGAGCGGCGTGACCGACGTCGCCTTTCCGTTCACCAGCGTGCCGTTCCTGCTTTCGAGGTCGCGCAAAAGCGCGGCGCCGTCGCCCCGGCACACGATCACGGCGTGATGCTTGCTCACAGCCGCGCGCTCCAGCACGAGGTTGCATTCGGGATCGCGTCCGACCAAGGTCTCGCCTTCCAGCAGCCGCACGGTTCGGAAGGGTTGACCTTCGATGGTGAGGATCAAGCTGGCCATGTCTCTCCCAGTACAAAGTACAAAACGGTGATGGGCCGGGTGGCCGCAAGCTTTGTGCCACGCGCGGCATGGTGGCGTAGGCGAGGACCGACGACCCCTGTCCGGCGATGCCCCCGGGTGCAGTTCCGCTGGCCAATAGCGCGCCGGCTGGAAGCGCATCGAGGAAGGCGTTGCAGCGCAGCGAGTGTGCTCAGCGGATCAGGCGAGGCAGCGCGTACCCGGCGGCGCCAGGCCCCGCGCCGCCCTTCGGGAACAGGCTGCGCCCGAGCCGTTGCGGATCGATCCCGAAGCACTCGCCGGACGCTTGCGCAATGAGGGCATCGAGGGCCGTCGTCGGCCGGAGGTCGCGGTTTTCAAGCAGTTGGCCGCTTGCGAGCCCTGGCCAGTCGGCCAGCACGCAGCCGCCTTGCACCGCACCGCCGAGCAGCATGGCCACGGCGCCCGTGCCGTGATCGGTGCCATTGGTGCCATTGGCCGCCGCGGTGCGGCCGAACTCGGTGGCGACCAGCACCACGGTGTCGGACCACCCGCCGCCCATGCCATCGCGCAATGCGGCGATCATGGCGTCGAGGTTGCGCAACTGGGCCGCCAATCGGGCGTTCTGCGCGCTGTGGGTGTCCCAGCCGCCGGTCTCGATCATGGCGATGCGCGGGCCGTCCGGGCGCGCCAGGAAGCCGGCCGCGAGCTTGCCGATGCTGGCGCCATCCTGGCGCGGTCGCACAGCGCCACCCTCCCCGCCCATCGCGATGTCGCGCGTGTCCATGGCCGAGGTCCAGAGCGCGTGCAACTGCGCATCGTTCTGGTAGAGCTGCGTCACGCGCAGCATCAGGTCGTCGGTGGCTTGCGGCAATGCGGAGGGTGCGTACGAGGCCACTTCCGCCGGGCCGCGCAAGGCCACCGGCACGGTCGCGGAGAACGCGATGGCCTCCTTGTCGGCACGCGGCAGCAGGCCGACCAGGCGATTGAGCCAGCCGTCCTTGAGTTGGTAGGGCGTCACGCCCCCGGTTTCCAGCACGTTCTGGCCGTCGAAATGCGAACGGTCGCGGTAGGGCGACGCGACGGCGTGCACAAACAGGGCCTCCCTGGCGGCATGCAACCTGGCGATTTCGACCAGCGCAGGGTGCAGCGCGAAGCTGCCGTCGAGGTGGATGGCCGTGCCGGGGTCCAGCGCCATGGCGCCGCGAAGGCGTGCGTAGCCTGGGTCGGCATAGGGCAACAAGGTGTCGAGTCCGTCGGCCGCGCCACGCTGGATGACGAAGACGAAGCGGCGTTCGGCCGCAGCCTTGGCCAACGCGAGGTGGGGTGCGACGAAGGTCAGCGCGGCGCCGCTGGCCGCCATGCGCAAGAAGTCGCGGCGAGGGTATCGGCGATCGGTCATGACGCTCATCTCCGCAGGAATTCGGGGCACACGAGCAGCAGCGCCAGCCCGGTGCTTGCGCTTTCGGCCCGGGCGATGGCCTGGGCGCTGGCGTCGCTCAGCGCGTCCCCCGGCAGCAGGCGCGGCGCGAGCGCGCGCGGGTCGATGCTGTTGCCGGCCAACAAGGCGAGGCGCTGCGCCAGTTCGACGCGGCGCACCAGTGCGTCAGGCGCGGCCCAACTGGCCGCAATGTCGTCGTAGCCCGCCGGAGAGCCGGGGCGCCAGACCGGCTGGCCCAACTGGTTGAGCAATTGCGCGCCTTCGGCGTTCTTCAGTTCGTGGCGTCCCAGTGCACGCAGGGACGACACCGTCCAGTCCCATGGCGTCTTGAACTTGCCCTGGCCGGCGAGCCAGCTTTCGGGCGATTCGATCAGCGTGCGATAGACGCTCGGCAGGTCGCCACCGCTGCGCTGGAAGGTCGCGGCAAGCCGGTCGACCAGCGCGGGCGGAGGTTCGTCGGCGACGAAATGGCGGGCGAGCTTGGTCGCGACATGGCGGGCGGTCGCGGGCGAGACGGCAAGGTCTCGAAGGATCGCCACCCCCTGTGCCTCGCCGCCCTCGGGATAGCGGCGGCCCAGCAGGGTGCGCGGGCCGGGTTCATGCAGTGCCGGGCGGAACTGGAAGCCGCCGGTGGGTGCATCGCCGGCCGTGCCCATGGGCTGGGTTGCACCCTGCCCACCCTGCCCCGCGCCCGCCGGCCCCGCCAGGCTCCAGCCGGTGAGCGCCCGCGCGAACTCGGTCACCTCGGCCTGCGTGTAGCCGCTGCGTACGCCCAGGGTGTGCAGTTCGAGGATCTCGCGCGCCAGGTTTTCGTTCAGGCCACGCTGGAGCTGCGGGTTGCGTTCAGCCACGCGACGCGCGGCCACGCTGTTCGGCCCGACCGATTGCGCCTGGTCGAGGTAGACCAGCATGGCCGGATGGCGCACCGCGGCCAGCAGCAGGTCGTCGAAGCGGCCCAGCACATGGGGGCGGATCGCCTCTGTTTCATACGCCCCGGCCAGGTCGAGCACCAGGGGTTTCTCGACAGAGATGGCGAAATGATTGGCCCAGAAATGCACCAGCCGTTCGACGAAAGCCGCGGGCGTGTCGAGCGCGCTGGCCAGCCGGGCGTTGACCGCCGCGACGTAGTCCTCGCGCGCGTCGCGGCGCAGCGTCTGGCGTGCGGCCTGCTTGTCGGCCTCGGAGGCGTCGCGCACCTTGCGTTGCTCGGCCTGGTAGTCCGCCAGCAGCAGTTCCGCGCCGCGCCGGCCCTGCCACGCGGCGGGCTGTGCCTGGTAGCGATCGAACTGGTCGAGCAGCCAGCGCCGAGGCGCGGACGGCAGCGCTTCATCGGGCCGGGCGCCGAGCCCGAATCGGTTGAGGGCAATGGCGGCGGGGGTCATCGACGAAATCCGATGGATTCAGACCTTCTCATCCAAGGGCGTCGTTGACCTGCTCATGAAACTCGGTCTGGCTCAGCGCCGTTCCGATTTCCCGCGGCAGCGCGTCGCGCACCGAGAACACGCCCAGGATCTTCTGGCCCGAGACGAGCGGAATATGCCGGAACCCCCGTTCCAGCATCAGCACCACGGCGTCGGATACGAGCGTCTCCGGCGGCACGCAAATGGGATTGGGCGTCATGACCTCGCGTGCCGTGGTGCGTTCGGGATCGAGACCTTTGGCCAGCACGCGCGTCATCAGGTCGCGCTCGGTGAGGATGCCCAGCAGCAGGTCCGGCGGCTCCATGATGAGCACGCTGCCGCAGTTGGCGCGCGTCATCATGCAGGCTGCATCGCGCACGCTGGCCTGCGGGCCGATGCTGACCACGTGCTTGCGCGGAATGGACTGGAAAACGGTACGTTCAGCCATGGGACGCCTCCTCGATCGGCTCTATGTTGCGGCCGGTTCCTTTTCAACGCAAGGAGGCATTGAGCCGCTCGAGCGCCCGCGCGCCCGGGCAAAGCTCCGTCGGACCCAGCGCGTTGAGCGGCCGGTCGCTGGTGTTGAGCGCGGTGTGCAGGTCGGTGGCCAGCGGATCGACATAGAGCAGGCCCGTCACCACCTCGCCCATCTGCTGGTGCTTCTGCATGTGGGCCATGGCGGCGTAGCGGTCGCCGGGGTTGTAGCCAGGGTGCAGGCTGCGCAGGCGCAGCAGCGTGCCGTCATGCTGGCGCACGTCCATCACTTCGCCCGGCGCCATGCTCACGGTGATCTCGTCGCGGCTGCTGATGAAGTCGATGCGGCTGACCGCCTCGTTGTGCTCGCGCACGTAGTCGTAGCTCTTGGTGCTGCCGGGGTGGTTGTTGAAGGCGACGCAGGGGCTGATGACGTCGATGAAGGCGGCGCCGCCGTGGCTGATGGCGCCCTTGATCAAGGGCACGAGCTGCGCCTTGTTGCCGGAGAAGCCGCGCCCGACGTAGGTGGCGCCCAGTTGCAGGGCCATCGCCACCAGGTCCACCGGGCTGTCGGAATTGATGACGCCCTTCTTGCTTTTCGAGCCCTGGTCCGCCGTGGCGGAGAACTGGCCCTTGGTGAGGCCATAGACGCCGTTGTTCTCCACGATGTAGGCCATGTTCACGCCGCGGCGCATCGCATGGGCGAATTGGCCGAGGCCGATGGAGGCGGAGTCGCCGTCGCCGGAGACGCCGAGGTAGAGCAGGTCGCGATTGGCCAGGTTGGCGCCGGTCAGCACGCTGGGCATGCGGCCATGCACCGTGTTGAAGCCGTGCGATGCGCCGAGGAAATAGTCGGGTGTCTTCGAACTGCAGCCGATGCCGCTGAGCTTGGCCACGCGATGCGGCTCGATGTCCAGCTCCCAGCAGGCCTCGATGATGGCCGCCGAGATCGAGTCGTGGCCGCAACCGGCGCACAGCGTGGAGATCTTGCCCTCGTAGTCGCGCCGCGTGTAGCCGACCTTGTTGGTGGCCAGCGTCGGATGGCGCAGCCGGGGCTTGGTGATGTAGGTCATGCAGAACCCCTTGGGTCGGTGGCGTGGGCGCGGACATGCGTGCCGATGGACTGGACGATGAAGCGCGCCGTGATGGGCGTGCCGTCGAAATGCAGCACCTTGATGAGCTTGGCCGGGTCGATCTCCAGCTCGTTGACGAGCAGGCTGCGCATCTGCGCATCGCGGTTCTGCTCGACCACGTAGACACGCGAATGCCGGGCCAGGAATTCCGGCACGCTGTCAGGGAACGGGAAGGCGCGCAGGCGCATCGCGTCGAGATGGATGCCACCGGCTTCGAGTTCCTCCAGCGCCTCGTTCATCGACGGGCTGGTGGAGCCGAAATAGATCACGCCGATGTCCGTCTCTTTCCTGGACGGAAGCAGCACGGGCTGCGGCACCATCGCCGCGGCGGTCGCGAACTTCTTCAGCAGCCGCTCCACGTTGTAGATGTAGTCGGGGCCGCGCTCCGAATAGCGGGCATACGGGTCGCGCGTGGTGCCGCGGGTGAAATAGCTGCCCTTGGTCGGGTGCGTGCCCGGCAGCGTGCGCCAGGGAATGCCGTCACCGTCGACGTCCTTGTAGCGGCCGAAATCCTTGCCGGCCTCCAGCTCCTCGGCGCTCATGACCTTGCCGCGGTCGTAGGCCTTGCTGTCGTCCCATTCGAAAGGCTTGCACAGGCGCTGGTTCATGCCGATGTCCAGGTCGGTCATCAGGAACACGGGCGTCTGCAGCCGGTCGGCCAGGTCCAGCGCCGCCGCCGCATGCTCGAAGCATTCGTGCGGGTCCTCCGGGAACAGCAGCACGTGCTTGGTGTCGCCATGCGAGGCATAGGCGCAGCAGAGGATGTCGGCCTGCTGCGTGCGCGTGGGCATGCCGGTGGAGGGGCCGCCACGCTGCACGTTGATGAGCGTGACCGGAATCTCCGCGAAGTAGGCGAGCCCGATGAACTCGGTCATCAGCGACACCCCCGGCCCCGAGGTGGCGGTAAAGGCCCGGGCGCCGTTCCACCCCGCGCCGACCACCATGCCGATGGAGGCGATCTCGTCTTCCGCCTGCACGATGGCGAAGCGGTGCTGGCCGGTGCTGGCGTCAACCCGGAACTTGCCGCAGTACTTCTGGAAGGCCTCGGCCACCGAGGACGACGGCGTGATCGGATACCAGGCCGCCACGGTGGCGCCGCCGTACACGCAACCCAGGGCGGCGGCGCTGTTGCCGTCCACGAAGATCTGGTTGCCGACGCGGTCGGCCCGCCGCACCTGCAGGCCGACGGGCTGGTCGCGCAAGTTCTCGCGCGCGAAGTCGCAACCGAGGTGCAGCGCCTGAACGTTGGAGGCAAGAAGCCTTTCCTTGCCCTTGTATTGCTCGCCGAACAGCTTCTCGACCACGGCGGGATCGATGCCCAGCAGGATGGCCAACGCGCCGACGTAGACGATGTTCTTGAACAGCTGGCGCTGGCGCGGATCGTTGTAGACCGCATTGCAGATCTCGGTCAGCGGCATGCCGATGACGTGGATGTCGTCGCGGAACTTCGAGGGCGGCAGCGGGCGCGTGCTGTCGTAGAAGAGGTAGCCGCCGGGCGCCAGTTCGGCCACGTCGGCATCCCAGGTCTGCGGGTTCATCGCGACCATCATGTCGGTGCCGCCGCGCCGGCCCAGGTGGCCCTGCTCGGTCACGCGCACCTCGTACCAGGTCGGCAGGCCCTGGATGTTGCTGGGGAAGATGTTGCGCGGGCTCACCGGCACGCCCATTCGCAGGATGGCCTTGGCGAACAGTTCGTTGGCCGAGGCGGAGCCGGAGCCGTTGACGTTGGCGAACTTGATGACGAAGTCGTTGACCGCTTCGATCCGGGCGATGACCGGCCGTGCGGCGGCGCGCTCCATCGGTTCCGGGGCGCCCTTGGGCGGCAAGGTGGCGCTCATTGGAAAACCTCCGCGCTCCGCGCGACGGCGCGAACGCCTTCGGGCGGCCGTGCGGCGTTCATTGAAAAACCTCCGCGCTGCGCGCTGCGGCGCAAACGTGCGGCGTTCATGCCGGCACTCCTTGCGGCACGTGCTTGGCGTCACGGCATGCCGGGCCAGCCGGCGTCATCTTCAGCAGGAACTTCTGCATGTCCCAGGCGCCGGTCGGACAGCGCTCGGCGCAGAGGCCGCAGTGCAGGCAGACGTCCTCGTCCTTGACCATCACCCTGCCCGTCTTGAGCCCACCGGAGACATACAGGTCTTGCGCCAGGTTCAGGGCCGGCGCCTTCAGGCGCGGCCGCACCTCCGCTTCGTCGCCGTTGGTGGTGAAGGTGATGCAGTCCATCGGGCAGATGTCCACGCAGGCGTCGCATTCGATGCAGGCGCTTTCGACGAAAACGGTCTGCACATCACAGTTGAGGCAGCGTTCGGCCTCCTTGAAGGCGGTGGCGGCGTCGAAGCCAAGTTCCACTTCCACGCGGATGCTGGCCAACGCCTTCTCTGCCTTGGCCCACGGCACCTTGTAGCGCAGGTCGTTCGAGGTGTCGTTGTCGTAGCTCCACTCGTGGATGCCCATCTTCTGCGACACCAGGTTGGTCATCGGCGCAGGGCGCACGTAGATCGCCTCCGCATGCAGCAGCTTGTCGATGGACACAGCAGCCTCATGGCCGTGGGCGACCGCCGTGATGATGTTCTTGGGACCGAAGGCTGCATCGCCACCGAAAAAGACGTTGGTCACGCTCGACTGGAAAGTGTTCTTGTCGAGCTTTGGCAGTCCCCATTTGTCGAAGTCGATGCCGCAGTCGCGCTCGATCCACGGGAACGAGTTCTCCTGGCCGACGGCGACCAGCACCTCGTCGCATTCGAAGAAGGCGTCGGGCTCGCCGGTGGGCACCAGCTTGCGGTTGCCCTTGTCGTCGTACTCGGCATGCACGATCTCGAAGCGCATGCCGACCAGCTTGCCGCCCTCGTGCACGAAGGCCTTGGGCACATGGAAGTTGATGATCGGAATCCCCTCGTGCTGCGCGTCTTCCTTTTCCCAGGGCGAGGCCTTCATCTCCTCGAAGCCGCTGCGCACGATCACCTTCACGTCGGTGCCGCCGAGGCGGCGGGCCGAGCGGCAGCAATCCATCGCCGTGTTGCCGCCGCCCAGCACGATCACGCGCTGGCCGATCTTCGTGATGTGGCCGAAGGAGACGGAACTGAGCCAGTCGATGCCGATGTGGATAGCGGCCGCGGCCTCTCGCCGGCCGGGCAGTTCCAGGTCACGCCCGCGCGGTGCGCCGCAGCCGACGAAGACCGCATCCCAGCCTTGCGCCATCAGCGCCTTCATCGAGTCGATGCGCTCGCCGCTGCGGAAGTTCACGCCCAGGTCGAGGATGTAGCCCGTCTCTTCGTCGATCACCGATTCGGGCAGCCGGAAGCGCGGGATCTGCGTGCGGATGAAGCCGCCCGCCTTGGCGTCGCCGTCGAACACCGTCACCTCATAGCCGAGCGGCGCGAGGTCGCGCGCGACGGTCAGCGACGACGGGCCCGCGCCGATGCAGGCAATGCGCTTGCCATTCTTCGGCGCGATCTTGGGCATGCGCCCGCGCACGTCCTCCTTCATGTCGGCGGCGACGCGCTTGAGCCGGCAGATGGCCACCGGCTCGGGGTCCTGCGCGTTGCTCTGCTCGACGCGTCCGCGCCGGCAGGCGGGCTCGCACGGCCGGTCGCACGTGCGGCCGAGGATGCCGGGAAAGACGTTGGAAACCCAGTTGATCATGTAGGCATCGCCGTAGCGGCGCTGCGCGATCAGTCGGATGTATTCCGGGACGGGCGTGTGCGCCGGACACGCATACTGGCAATCGACCACCTTGTGGAAATAGGTGGGATCGGCGAGGTTTGTTCGCTGCAAGAGTTTCTCCTGGTCTCCCGCCCGCGGCCTGTTCGTGGGGTCGTCGCGGGTCGGACATCAGTATGCGCCGCGGAGCGCGTCGTAAAACCTTGGTGGATTCCCGCAGCGAATCAGTTCCCGGGATTCAAGCGCAGGCGTCAAGAATGAACTGGGGAACGGGAATGGCCTTCAGTCGCCCGCCTTCCAGCTTGACGCAGAGCGCGCGCGTCTCACGGCCCTCGCAGATCAAGGTGTCGCCACGCATCACGCGGTGCCGCTGGACGAAGACCTTGCCGCGCCATTCCTCGACCTGGGTCTCGATGTCGAGTTGCTCCCCGTAGGTGGCCGAGGTCACGAAGCGGGTGTGGATCTCCAGCAACGGGCAGCCGATGCAGCCGGGCAATTCGGTCATCGAATGCCAGGGCGGCAGTCCGCACTGGACGAAGTAGTTGTGCGAGGCCGCATCCATCCAGCGCGAGAAGTTTGGAAAGAAGACGATCCCCGCAGGATCGCAATCGCCGAAGGTCACGCTGACGCGATGGATGATGGTTTTGCTCATGGGGCGGCGAGGCTAACACCGCCCTCGTGGCACGCGCAATCGCCGAGCCTGCCGCGCCTGGTCAACGAAAGGCGCCGGGTCAATGGCTCGGCAGGCTCTGGTCGACCACCTTCCTGAGTTCCGCCATGAGCGCGAGCGCACCCGGCGAGGCGAGCGCGCCGCAGCGCTGCGTGAGGCCGATCTTCCGGTCCGACTTCCGAAGGGGAAGGTTCAACACGGCCAATGTGCCGGCCTCGATCTCGTAGTGCAGTTGATGCGCGGAAATGGCGGTCACCATGTCGCTCTGGAACAGCAGGCCGCGCAGGATGGCCAGGTCGCCCGTTTCCACCGTCGGCACGGGCGCAGGCTGCGCCGATTCGCGGAACGATTGCTCCAGCAGCTCGCGCGTCGGCGAGCCCAGCCGCGACAGGACCCATTGCGCCTGCCGCAGGTCATCGAAGCCGATGGCAGCACGCCCTGCGAGCGGATGACCCGCGCGCGCGATCAATGAAATGCAATCGTCGAACAGCGCTTCCTGCGTCAGGTCCGCCTCGCGTCCCGAAGGGCGCAATGCACCCAGGATGAAGTCGACATCGCCGCTACGCAGTTGCGCCGCCAGCGCCTCGTAGGGACTCTCGACCGTGCTCACGTGCAGGCGTGGATGCTGCCCGACCAGCGCCGCGATGGCCGAGGGCAGTATCAGCGTCCGGCCCAGCGGCAACGCACCGACGACCACCCTGCCCTGCACCACCCCGCCGATGGCCGCGATGTCCGAATCGATGCTGCGCAACTCCGCCAGCGCCCGCTTGAAGCGGAACGCCAGCGCGAGCCCGGCGCGCGTCGGCGTCACGCCGCGCGCGGAACGCACGAAGAGTTCGCGGCCGCAGCGGGCCTCGAGTTCGCCGACCAGGGTGCTGACGGCCGGCTGGGTGATGCCGAAAGCGCGGGCCGTGGCGGGCATGTTCTGCATCTCCGACAAGCCCGCGAACACCGCCAGGCGACGCCCGCTGAACATCGCGGCCATGAGCGTCCTGGCGTCGAGCCGGGCCGCATTGGCGCCGCGCTGCACCGGCTCCGCGGGCGCGAGTTCCTGGCACGCGGCGGCGAATTCGTCCTCCACGCGTTGTGCCCTCGCGCGAACGGCCTCGCCAAAGGCGTTGAGCAGCATGCCGCGGGCCTTGCGCTCGAAGAGCGGCGTGCCGAGGCTCTCTTCCAGCTCGGCCACCGCGCGCGTGATGGCGGATGCCACCCGGAACAGGCTCTCCGCCGCGCGCGTCACGCTGCCATGCGCCGCAACCGCGGAGAAGGCCTGCAGATGGCGCAGGTTGATGCGCGCTGCCGTGGCGTCCACGGTGGGTGGGATGTCGATAGCTTTCCTTGCTGCCATGGGACCCTGTTTTACGCCAGCGTCGAAGCATCGAGCGCCGTCGGCGATCTGGGGAAAAGCCTGTTCAATCAATTAGTCAGAACGCAGAATAAGCAGAACTGAAGCCGTTTCGCCCCGGCTTTGCGGACACTTGCATCATGACTGGAGACACGCAAATGATCATCGACTGCCACGGCCACTACACCACGGCTCCCAAGGCGCTGGAAGACTGGCGCAACCGCCAGATTCAGGGCATCGCCGACCCGCCCCTGATGCCCAGGGCCAGCGCGCTGCGCATCAGCGACGACGAGTTGCGCGAATCGATTGAAGGCAACCAACTGCGCCTCATGAACGAGCGCGGGCTCGATCTCACGCTGTTTTCGCCGCGCGCCAGTTTCATGGCGCATCACATCGGCGACTTCAATGTGTCGGCCAACTGGGCCGCCATCTGCAACGAGCTCTGCTATCGCGTGTCGCAACTCTTTCCGGCGCATTTCGTGCCGGTCGCGATGCTGCCGCAGTCGCCCGGCGTCGACGCCGCCACCTGCATTCCCGAACTGGAAAGGTGCGTGCGCGAATACGGCAACGTCGGCATCAACCTGAACCCCGATCCGTCGGGCGGCCACTGGACCTCGCCGCCGCTGTCGGACAGGCACTGGTATCCCATCTACGAGAAGATGGTCGAGCACGACATCCCCGCGATGATCCATGTGTCGACCAGCTGCAATGCCTGCTTCCACACCACCGGCGCGCACTACCTGAACGCCGACACCACGGCCTTCATGCAGTGCCTGACCTCGAACCTGTTCAAGGACTTCCCGACCCTGCGCTTTCTCATTCCGCACGGTGGCGGCGCGGTGCCCTACCACTGGGGGCGCTTCCGCGGACTTGCGCAGGAGATGAAGAAGCCGCCGCTGCAGGAGCACCTGCTGAAGAACATCTTCTTCGACACCTGCGTGTACCACCAGCCCGGCATCGACCTGCTGACGAAGGTCATACCGGTCGACAACATCCTGTTCGCGAGCGAGATGATCGGCGCGGTGCGGGGCATCGATCCCGAGACGGGTCATTACTTCGATGACACGAAGCGCTACATCGCGGCGTCGGCGCTGGATGCGGCCTCGCGCCAGAAGATCTATGAAGGCAATGCGCGCCGCGTGTTTCCTCGCCTGGACGCGCTGCTCAAGGCGCGTGCGAACGAACCCGCCACGGAGCAAGCATGAGCATGAACAACCTGGGCATCGTCAAGCGCAACATCGTGCGCGCCGATGCGGAAGCCGTCGAACACCTGTCGCGCTTCGGCTCCGCGACCGTGCATGAAGCCATGGGCCGCGTTGGCCTGCTGAAGCCGTACATGCGGCCGATCTTCGTCGGCGCACACGCGTGCGGCACGGCCCTCACGGTGCTGCTGCAGCCCGGCGACAACTGGATGCTGCACGTGGCCGCCGAGCAGGTGAGGCCCGGCGACATCGTCATCGCAGCCTGCACCGCCGACAGCACCGACGGCTTCTTCGGCGACCTGCTCGCCACCTCGTTCAAGTCGCGCGGCGCACGTGGCCTGGTAATCGACGGCGGCTGCCGCGACGTGAAGGAACTGACGGCCATGGACTTCCCGGTGTGGAGCCGCGCGGTCAGCGCCAAGGGCTGCGTCAAGTCCACGCTGGGCTCGGTCAACATCCCTGTCGTGTGCGCCGGCGCTTCGGTGAACCCCGGCGATGTGGTCCTGGCCGACGACGATGGCGTCGTGGTGATCCCGGCCGCCCTCGCGCGCCAGGTGGCCGATGCCGCACAGGCGCGCGAAGACAACGAGGCCGCCAAGCGCGCCAAGCTCGCGTCCGGCGTGCTCGGGCTCGACATGTACAACATGCGCGGCCCGCTGGAGCAGGCCGGCCTGCGCTATATCGACTAGCACTGACGCTGCGCGCGCTGCACGACCGGGCCGCGGCGCAAGCGCGCTACGACATCCAAGGAGAGACATGGACATGGCAAAGATCATCGGCTGCATCGGCACCTCGCACGTGCCCACCATCGGCGTCGCCTACGACAAGGGCAAGCAGCAGGACCCGGCCTGGAAGCCGTTGTTCGACGGCTACCTGCCCGTCGCCAAATGGCTCGAGGAACAGAAGGCCGACGTGCTGGTCATGTTCTACAACGACCACTGCACCAGTCTCTTCTTCGACCTGTACCCGACCTTTGCGATCGGCGTGGGCAAGGAGTTCCAGGTGGCCGACGAAGGCGCGGGCCTGCGCGACCTGCCCACGATCAAGGGCAACGTCGACCTGCAGGCCCACATCGCCGAATCGCTGGTCAACGACGAGTTCGACATGACCGTCTTCCAGGACAAGCCGATCGACCACGGCTGCGCCTCTCCCCTGCCCCTGCTCTGGCCGCACAAGCCCGACTGGCCCGGCACGGTGGTGCCGATCGCCATCAACGTGCTGCAGTTCCCGCTGCCGACGCCGCGCCGTTGCTGGCGGCTCGGCCAGGCGGTGCGTCGCGCGATCGAGTCGTATCCGGAGGACCTGCGCGTGGTCGTCGTCGGGACCGGCGGCCTCTCGCACCAGGTGCATGGCGAGCGAACCGGCTTCAACAACGAGGAATGGGACATGAAGTTCCTCGAGCTGCTGGAGCACGACCCGGAGCAACTCACGCGGATGAAGCATGCCGACTTCGTACGCCTGGGCGGCGCGGAAAGCGTCGAGCAGATCATGTGGCTCGCGATGCGCGGCGCCATGGGCAAGACGGTGCGCAAGCTGCACCAGAACTACTATCTCGCGACCACCACCGCGATGACGGTCGTGCTGTTCGAGGATGGCACGGCCACGGCCAAAGCCGGCGCAAGCAAAGCCGACAAGGTGGCCGCATGAACCCGCAACTCGCCGGCGTCGAGGACATCCCCGGCACCTACATCTTCGACATCCGCACCAGCAACCGCACGCTGAAGCTCAATCGCTTCTTCTGGCAGATGATCGGCAAGCCCTGGCGCGACCGCTTCGAGGCCGACCCGGAGCAACTGATGACCGAAGCCGGCCTGAACGAGCGCGAGAAGGAACTCGTGCGCAAGCGCGACTGGCTGGGCCTGATCCAGTACGGCGCCAACTTCTTCGTGCTCGAGAAATTCGCGCGCGTCTCGAAGACCACCAATCTCGAGGTCTACGCCATCTTCCGCGGCGAGAGCTTCGAGGAATTCATGAAGACGCGGCGCGTGCCTGATGCGCGCTGACGCGCGCCGACGGCCGTCGGGGCTTTTTTCCGGGGTAGCGCGAGCCACTTTTCCGAGCTTTCCAAGGATCGTTCACGCCATGGGCGCGGCCTGTATGCGGGACACGCCGAACAGACGCCCGCGCGCAACAACGGCCGAGGTCACTTCGTCTGGAAGAACGACCCGACTCCCGATCGTTCCAGATCGACTCCCTTACTCCGCGAGATTCTTGAAGACGCGCAGCGCAGGCTGCCGCGCCTTCGGCCCGGCATCGCGCGGCCGTCGACACGCGGTTTGACGATCAGGTTGTCGCACAGCGCGGCGCTCGCCTGGCGAAGCCGACGAGCGCATCCCACGTTTTGCGGATATTCAGGACGTCCATCTCAGTCCCTCCCATTTGATTTATTCAATTAAAAGCGCGCATACACGCACCGCGCAATCTTGGCAATTCCCCAAAAGTGCTTTCCGGCGGTCGCTCGGAACGTTGCCAGTCACAGCAGGAGAAATATCACTGCGCAATAAAAAGTTCGCGCACTGGCTTGCAACAGCCACAGTCGTGCGGTAAATTCTGTAACAAGGGGAGACGCACAATTAAAATGAACATGTCAATGTTTTTTACACGCTTTTTTGCAATTGTTGCAATATTGTTGGCAAGTGGTTGCGGGGGCTCCGAAGACAGCGGTTTGGCGTCCACATCCGCCACGGCAGCTTCGAGCAATGCTGCATCGCCCGCGGTCACACAGGCCGAAGCAGGAAATTCAACGCCAAACCGCAATGCCCGATTGGAGGGTTATGCCAAGGCAACCTCCATTTGGCCAACCAAGACGATCAAGGTCTGCTGGGTCATGGAAGTCGCGGATTTTGCGAGCAGCGAGGAACAAAGACTCGTGGTTCAGCGAGCAGTCGCGCAAACATGGTCGAGCGTCTCCCAGGTTCGCTTTACCAGTTGGGCACGATGCACGGGTTCCTATGCGGACGGCGATATAAAGATCGCCGTCGAGGATAACTATTTTGCCGGCCCACGTGCATACATCGGCACCCAGGGCTATCCCTCTTCACCCACGATGTGGCTCAATTTCAAATTCCAGAGCTGGCCTTGTTATCTGGGAATCAATGAGTGCACCCGGCTGGTTGCCGTGCACGAATTCGGCCATGCGCTGGGCTTTGTTCATGAACAACTCCGGCCTGATACACCGTCAACGCCACCCCCCGGCGCCGCAATCTCGCAGGATGTCTGGGATGATTGCCGAGCCCCCAGAAACGATCCGACCGGGGACGCGATGATCGGAGCATGGGACCTGAGTTCCGTAATGAACTATTGCAATCCCGAATGGATGGGCGAAGGCAAACTAAGCACAACCGATATTGCAATGGTCCAGAAATACTATGGCGTGCCCGTCAATATCGTTCCGGTCCTCATCACGCTGCTGGACGACTGAGTCGCTCAAGAACCAATCAAATCAAGCCATTCCAACTCAAATCAAGAAAACGCGATTGTCATGAAATTTCCTGAACAACCCACTGGCGCGCCACGCAAGAACAGCGGCAGCGCCCTTCCACTGCGCCGCTTCGCAACGGGCGTGCTCGCTGCGATCGGTCTCTGCGGCGCCAATGCCAGCATGGCACAGACGACCTACTTCACCGAAGGCACGAGGACAATCGCCAAATTGGGCGTCCAGGGCAACCAAGCCTATATTGGCTTCGTGGAGGCGTTGACCGCCAATTGCAAATGGGGCTACCTTTACATCGCACCCGATCGCAAGGTGATGTACGCGGAATTCCTCGCGGCAAAAATCGCCAACAAAAAAGTCAGCCGGGTCGACTATAGCCAACCCGGTGGCACCGGAACCCAATGCGTGGCCGAGATCGTGGAATTGAGCGAATAATTAGATACTCCGAAAATCGGACGCGAGTGTTCGAATCGTTGAATTACTGAGTTACTGAGTTACTGAGTTACTGAGTTCTGAGTTACTGAGTTCTGAGTTACTGAGTTACTGAGTTACTGAGTTACTGAGTTACCCAGATATTCAACTATCCATCGTCAGAAAATCGAAGACGAACTTTCAGCAAGCGCATCCTGATCCTGCTGCACGAGTCGTGTGGCGTGATTCGGCAATCGATCGACGCTTTCCAAAGGACGTGCAAAGTGGCCTGCCCTCCCCTGTATCACTTGCGCGCGACTTCCGGAAATGGCTACGAGAAATTGCTTGTCGCCGGCCTTGCCGAATACCGGTCGCGGATTTTCAAGATATGACAGCCTCATGCAAACGCTCGTTAATCGGGTGCAATTGTGCGAGTTTTGTTGCCTGCTGTGCGCGAGGTTCACAGACCCTGTAACTGCTGAATCGCGCCAGTTTTCGATTTCTGCCGTTGCTCCGAAAATTGAAGTCATAAGAACAAGGCCGCCTCACTGCCATTGAGCAAGGGCGCAACGGTTGCCAAGGTCTTAAGTACGTTCAACTGAAAAAAAGAGACGACCTGCCGAGCAGCAGGCAACCGATGGCTTGCCCGCATTCACCCGCTGGCGCGCTGGCAATCGTCTCGCTTTCTCAAGTCGCCCGCCGAATACCAAAGTCATTCAAATGTGCGATGGACTCAATGGCTTCATCCTCGCTGGAACTTGATACATGCGAGTTGCTTGCATCAAGTTACCTGCGGGCCAATGATTTCGTTTAAGCGATTTACTTTGACTCAAACGCCAAACTGCCGCGCGGCCAGATCCTTCATCACCTCCTCGGACCCGCCGCCGATCATCATCACCTTCACCTCCCGGTAGATGCGTTCTGTCCGCGTCCCCCGCATGAAGCCCATGCCGCCGAGCAACTGCACGGCGTGGTCGGCGCAGAACTGCATGGCCTGCGTGGCCAGTACCTTGGCCAGGCACACGCGGGCCACCAACTGCGCCGGGTCGGCAAGCTTGTGCTCGATGCGGTAGGACAGGTCGTAGACCAGCGCGCGGGCCGCGTCGATGCGCAGCGTCATGTCCATCAGCTTGTGCCGCACCACCTGTCGCTCCGACAAGGGACTGCCGGCGATCGTGCGTTGCCGCGCCCAGTCGACCGCCTCTTCCAGGCAGACCTCGGCATAGCCGTACGCCAGCGCCGACATCATCAGTCGCTCGTTGTTGAAGTTCTGCATGAATGTCTTGAAGCCCTTGTTCTCCTCGCCGATCAGGTTGGCAACGGGCACGCGGCAGTTGTCGAAGCGCAGGTGCGCAGTGTCGGAACTCCACCAGCCCATCTTCTTGAGCGGCGTGCGCGTGAGGCCGGGCGTGTCTCCTTCGACCAGCAACGCCGAGATGCCGCTGGCGCCCTTGGCCGCCGGGTTGGTACGCACCGCGACCGTCAGGTAGTCGGCGCGGATGCCCGAGGTGATGAAAGTCTTCTCGCCATTCAGCACGTAGTGGTCGCCATCGCGCACCGCGGTGGTCCGCAGGTTGGCGACATCCGAGCCGCCGGAGGGCTCGGTCACGGCGAGCGCCGCGATCTTCTCCCCGCGCAGCACAGGCGGAATGACGCGCTGCTTGATGGCCTCGCTGCCGGCCTTGAGGATGGGCGGCAGCCCGATGCTGTGCGACAGCAGCGAGGCCTGCATGCCGCCGCAGCCGGCGCGCGCAAATTCCTCGGCGAGGATCAGCGAATAGAAGGTGTCGGCCGGCGTCCCGCCGTATTCCTCCGGATAACCCAGGCCGAGCACTCCGACATCGGCCGCACGGGCGTAAAGCGAGCGCGGGAAGGTCTCGGCCTCGTCCCATTCGTTGACGAAGGGACGGATCTCGCGTGAGACGAAATCGCGCAGGCTGGAACGAAACTGCTCGTGCTCGGGCGTGAAATAGAACGGCAGCGGCGGCGTGTCAAGAAACTCCATGGTCATCATCTCCTGGGTTCGAGCGAGGCTAGTCCCACCGTCCGGGGGCGTCTTGTGCCCAGTGGCTACTGCCAGCCCGCCGGCCAGCGAGTTGGCGCAAGCCGTGGCCTGCGGGGCTGGCTAAGCTGCGGCGCAGTACCACCCATCGACGAGACAATCCCATGGCCACCCACTCTTCCACTCAAGACCCGTCCCCATCCAAGGTCGTGCGCATCGGCGGCGCCTCCGGCTTCTGGGGCGACAGCATGGTCGCCGCCCCGCAACTCGTGAAGCTGGGCCGGCTCGACTACCTGGTGTTCGACTACCTGGCCGAGACCACCATGGCCATCCTTGCCGCCGCACGCGCCAAGAAGCCGGAGATGGGCTACGCCACCGATTTCGTCGACATCGCGATGAAGTCCGTGCTGGCCGAGGTCAAGCGCCAGGGCATCAAGGTCATCAGCAATGCCGGCGGCATCAACCCCCACGCCTGCGCGGAGGCGCTGCGGGCGCTGGCGGCGGCGGAAGGCATTTCGCTCAGGATCGCGGTGGTCGAAGGCGACGACGTATCCGCCCGCATGCCTGAATTGCGCGCCAACGGCGCCAGGGACATGTTCACCGGGGAGTCACTGCCCGAGAAGGTGCTGAGCGCCAACGCCTACCTCGGCGCCACGCCCATTGCGGCGGCGCTCGCGGCCGGCGCAGAGGTCGTCATCACCGGCCGCTGCGTCGACAGCGCCGTCACGCTCGGCGCCTTGATGCACGAGTTCGGCTGGGGTCCGGACCAGTACGACCAGCTCGCCTCCGGCAGCCTCGCCGGCCACATCATCGAATGCGGCTGCCAGGCCACCGGCGGCCTGCACACCGATTGGGAAGACATCCCCGACTGGGCCAACATGGGCTATCCCGTCATCGAGTGCCATGCCGACGGCAGCTTCATCGTGACCAAGCCCGAGCCCAGCGGCGGCAAGGTGATCCGCGCCAACATCGTCGAGCAGATGCTCTACGAGATCGGCGACCCCGGCGCCTACCTGCTGCCCGACGTGAGCTGCGACTTCCGCGACGTGGTCATCGAGCAGCAAGGCGACAACCGCGTGCGCGTGGGACCGGCCAAGGGTCGCGCACCCACACCCTCCTACAAGGTGTCGGCCACGCAGCTGGACGGATTCCGTTGCGCCGGCAGCATGGTCATCATCGGCATCGACGCGGAGAAGAAAGCGCGCCGGACCGCCGAGGCGATCATCGAGCGCACCAGCAACATCCTGCGCCAGCTCGGCATGCCGCCTTTCACCTCGACGCACATCGAGGTCCTCGGCGCCGAGACGCTCTACGGCCCGCATGCGCGCACGCGCCAGGCGCGCGAAGTCATGATGCGCGTGATCGTGAACCATCCGCAGAAGGCCGCGCTGGCAATGTTCGCGCGCGAGATTTCGCCGGCGGGCACTTCGTGGTCGCCCGGCACCACCGGCCCCGGCGGCGGCAGGCCCGCGGTGTCGCCACTGATCAAGCCCTTCTCTTTCACGCTCGACAAGCAGACGGTGCCGGTGTCCTTCGTCATGGACGAGGTGCGTCATCCGGTGGCGATGGCCAGCGGCACGGGCGATGGCGCCGCAACCGACGCCACGACACCGGCCGAATGGAAGGACGAGGCCGGCGAGCCGATGCGCGAGGTGCGGCTGATCGACCTGGCCTGGGCGCGCAGCGGCGACAAGGGCAACCTCTCGAATATCGGCATCGTCGCGCGCAAGCCCGAGTGGCTGCCGCTGCTGTGGGATCGCGTCAGCGAGTCCGCGGTCGGCAGCTACTTCGCCCACATGGTGCACGGCAAGGTCGAGCGCTTCCACCTGCCCGGGACGGCATCGATGAACCTGCTGCTGCATGACGCGCTCGACGGCGGCGGCCCGTCGTCGATGCGCCTGGACCCACTGGGCAAGGGCATGGCGCAGATGCTGCTCGACATGAGCATCAGCGTACCCGCCTCGGTCGCGGCGCAACTCGCACCCGCCTCGCGCTACAGCACGGCCTGAAAAAGGCGTGAAGATTTCGTAGCGAGGGCGCCAGCCAGGAGGCCGGTTCGCGGAACGCAGCCGTACTCCAGTACGGCGACAACGAAGTTGCGGCGAGGCTGACAACTGCGCGAAGCGCTTGTCATGCCGGAGCCAACGCCGCAGGCCCGAGATCGGCGTCCGCAGCGGAAAGATTCAAGCCTTCTTCGACCAGGCGCTGCACCAGCCCTTGGCCTGCACCTTCTTGCCGGCGAACAACGCGCAATCGCCAACCGTCTCGCCCGGTTTGGCCATCCACAGCGTGCACCCGTCGCAATGCTGCGCGTTGTCATGCTTGGGGTACTTCTTGCCGTCGGCCTTGGTGGTGTCGGACACATAGCCGAGGGCCACGGCGGTGGGATCCTTCTCGTCGACAGGCGCCTGCGCTGAGGCCGTGGTGGCGCTCAGGCTCGCGCCCGAAGCCGCGAGCACCATGAGGAAGGTTCGTCGGTCTTGTCTCATCGTGGGTTCCTTTTTATGGGGGTGACTTCGATCGGACCCTGCAGTGCCGCAAGCGCACCTGGGGCCGCAGCAGGATTCTGCGCGTACCGGCCGCTTGATGCAGCGAGTCGAAAACGGCCCCCGGGGCTCGGTATATGCTCGCTTTCCCCCGGACGAAGAACTGGCGCCCCGCACTCATGCAAAAGCACTACCTCACACCATTGTTCGCTCCCGAATCGGTCGTGGTGTTCGCCGGGGCGATCCGGCAGGCGGAAGACGACCACTGGCATTCGACCGCGATTCGCCGTGCGCTGGAAGCCGGCGGCTTCGAAGGAACCCTGGAATACCTGGACGTGCACACCAGCGGAACGCTGGGCGACCTGGTACAGGCGCGCGCGGACCTGGCGATCATCGCCCTGCCGAGCCGGGACATTCCGGCGGCACTGGGCATTGCCGGCCGCCTGAGTTGCCGTTCCGCACTGGTCATCTCGTCCGGCATCGGCCCTGACGAAGCAGCCGATTTGCGAAGGGTCGCAAGCCGCGAGGGCATCCACCTGCTGGGGCCAAATTCGCTGGGCCACCAGCGGCCTGCGTTGCGCCTCAACGCCAGCACGGTCGGCCCGCTCGCAGCGACCGGCCCGTTGGCGCTGGTCTCGCAATCCGGCGCGTTGACAGCCGCCATGCTGGACTGGGCGCGCCAGAACGCGGTGGGCTTCTCCAGCGTGGTCTCGCTCGGCCCCCATACCGCGCTCGACATCGCGGACGTGCTGGACTTCCTGGCCGACGACAGCGCGACGCACAGCATCGTCGTGTACCTCGAAGGCATCTCGGAGGCCCGTCCCTTCATCAGTGCACTCCGCTCGGCCTCGCATGCCAAGCCGGTCGTGGTGCTCAAGGCCGGACGCAAGCCCGCGGGCAACGAGGCCGCGCACACGCACAGCGCAGCAACCGTCGGCAGCGACGACGTGTTCGACGCGGCATTGCGGCGGGCCGGGGCGGTCCGGGTGCGCTCGTTCGTCGAGTTGTTCTCGGCGGCCAAGTGCCTGGCGTCGCGCTATCGGCCGGTGGGTCAGCGGCTGGCCATCGTCACCAACGGCGGCGGTCCGGGCGTGCTTGCGGCGGACTGGGTCAACGAGATCGGCCTGGAGCTGGGCAAGCTCTCTGCCGAGTCGATCGACAAGTTGAGGCCGCAGCTGCCACCCCATGCCACGCTGACCGACCTGATCGACCTGTCCGAAGAAGCCGACGCCACGCACTACCACGCCGCCATCACCGCCGCCGCGGCCGACAAGCAGGTCGATGGCGTGCTGGCCATCTATTCGCCCAAGGCCGGCGCCGACGCAGCAGCCGTCGCGCACACGCTGACCGAATTCCCGCGCCCGATGCGCAAGCCTTTGCTGGCATGCTGGATGGGCGACGCCACCGTCGGCAATGCGCGCAAGGTGCTGTCCGATGCGCTCATCCCGACTTTCCGCACGCCGGAAGCGGCCGTCGGCGCCTTCGGCAACATCGCATCCTTCTATCAGAACCAGTTGCTGCTGCAGCAGACGCCGCCGCCGCTGTCGCCGCTGGCCAAGCCCGACATCGAGGGCGCCCGCCTGCTGATCGACAGCGTGCTGTCCGAGCGCCGCACCGTGCTGACCGAGATGGAGTCGAAGACGCTGCTCTCGTCCTTTCACATCCCGATCACCCGCACCGTGCTGGCGCGCACCGCCAACGAGGCCATGATGCTGGCGACGCAGATCGGCTTTCCGGTGGCGCTCAAGATCGACTCGCCCGACATCAGCCACAAGACCGACGTCGAGGGCGTGGCGCTCAACATCCTGAACGGCGCCGGTGCGCGCGACATGTTCAATGAACTGATGGAACGCGTGAAGCGCCTGGCGCCGGCGGCGCGCATCCATGGCGTGACCGTCCAGAAGATGGCGTCGGCGCGGCGCGGCCGGGAGATCTATGTGGGGCTGGTCACCGACGACCCGTTCGGCCCGGTGATCGTGTTCGGCGCCGGCGGCACCATGATCGAGTTGCTGAACGACCGCGCCATGGAACTGCCGCCGCTCAACCAGTTCCTCGCACGCCGCCTGATCGAACGCTCCCGCGTGGCGGAGACCCTGCGCGAATGGCGCGGCGCCCCGCCGGTCGACATGGAGGCGCTGGAGCATGTGCTGCTGCGCGTGTCGGAGATGGTCTGCGAACTGCCCGAGCTGCGGGAGATGGACATCAACCCCATCATCGTGGACGAGGCCGGCGCCATCGCGGTCGATGCGCGCATCGTCGTTGGCAGCACGCCGCAGGCGCTCAGCGGCTATGCCCGCGGCTACCAGCACCTGGCGATCCTGCCCTACCCCGCGCGCTACCAGCGCGAGTTCGTCATGGGCGGCGGCGGCACCTGCACGATCCGACCAGTGCACCCGGACGATGCGGACATGCTGCAGAACTTCGTGCGGGAACTCTCGCCGGAGAGCCGCTGGTTCCGCTTCGTCTCGCAGTTCCACGAGCTGCCGGCCACGATGCTGTCGCGCTTCACGCTGATCGACTATGACCGGGACATGGCGCTAGTCGCGGTCGTCCAGGAGCGTGTCCTTTCCGACGACGGTACCGTCAAGGAGATGGAGTACATCGTCGGCGTGTCGCGCTACGCCATCAATCCGGACAAGATCAGCTGCGAGTTCTCGCTGGTGATCGCCGACGCCTACAAGCGCAAGGGCCTGGGCTCGCGGCTCATGGAGGGGATCATGGACGTGGCCCGGGACAAGGGCCTGTCCGAAATGGACGGGCTGGTGCTGACCAACAACCACGACATGCTGAAGCTCATGCGGCACATTGGCTTCACCGTGAAGATGTTCGCCGAAGATCCGGAGTTCCGGCTGGTGACGTACAGCCTGTAGCAATAGCTGCCTGGCGCGGCATGCGCCGACTTGTCCGAGGAGGTGTCCCATGAAGCGCGCCCTTCAGTCGATCGTCCTGCTGCTGAGCCTGTTGCCGCTCGCGGTCGGCACGCTCGGCTTGCTCTTCGGTGTCGAGTTCTACATTCCCGCCGCAGCCGCATCGCCGAATCTCGACAGCCAGTTCCGCTTCATGTCCGGCTGGGATGTGGGCCTGGCCATCATCATCTGGTGGATCGTCCCGCAAATCGAGCGTCAGACCGCCCTGTTCAGGATCGTGAGCATGGCCGTCTTCCTGGGCGGCCTCGGCCGGCTCGCCGCGTGGCACGTGACTGGCAGACCCGCGACGGCAGTGGTGCTGGTCGCGGTCATCGAGTTGCTGGTTCCCCTGCTGATTCCGTGGCAGGCCCGCATCGCGTCCGCCCACCAGACAAGCTGAGCATCCGGCACCGATTCAGTTGCCCCCATCGCGAGTTTTAACGATACCAAGTTATCGACGTAGTAATACTTTGCGCGTATGCTTGACGACGATCCTGCTTGTTGATCGCAAGACGCACAAATCCCGGTTTTTATTCTGTACAAGAAGACCGACGGATCAGGCGATTCTTGTGTCGGAGGCTCCTGCTGGCTCAACGTTCGACATCGACATCCTCTGCGGAGATCGTATGGACCTGAGACGGGAACAACTGGCTGATGGCATCGAGAAGATCAGCCTGGTTGGGCGCATGGACAGTATCGGCGGGCACGACATCGACAACCGCTTCAAGGCGATGGTCGGGTCCCGCAAGCTTCTTGCCGTGGTGGACATGTCCGAGGTGTCTTTCCTGGCGTCCATCGGTATCCGCACGCTGGTGATCAATGCGCGGGCCCAGTCCTCGCGCGGCGGCGGCATGGTCCTCGCCAGCCCGCAACCCCTTGTGGCGGAGGTGCTCAAGATGGCAGGCATCGACACGATCATCCCGGTCTATCCCGATGTCGATTCCGCCTTCAGTGCGCTGATGGCCTCCTCCGAAAGCCGTTGATGTCATCGAACGGCGGGGAGCCGGAGGCTTCCCTGATCGTCGACAGCGAGCTGCGCGAACTCCCGCGGGTGAACGCCTGGGTGCACGACTGGGCCGAGCGCCAGCACCTGCCGGAAAAGATTGCGCACAACCTCGATCTCTGCTCGACCGAGGTCGTCACGAACATCATGACCCATGCCTGCGGCGATGGCGCGCAACGCATCCTCCTGCGCCTGGGCTGGCAGGGCGACGAAATCGCGCTGGAAGTCGAGGATGAAGGCCACAAGTTCGATCCGCGGCAGGTCGTTGCCCCGACGCACGCCACCAGCCTGCAGGACGCACGGATCGGCGGCTGGGGCATCCCCATCGTTCGACGTTTTTCCGACGGTGTGCAGTACCGCTACGAAGACGGCCGCAATTGCCTGACGCTCCTGTTCCGGCCGACGGCGCCGCCCTGACAAGCCCCCGACCACGCCATTTGCCTTTGCATCGCGGCGCCGGCGTCTCCGGCGTAACCAGTCAACCACCCCAGGAGTTTCCCAATGGCACAAGCAGGCAAACCAATACCGACCATCGACGTGCAGACCGCCATGGCGGCGCAGGCAGCGATGGGCGGCCAGACCAATGGCAACGGCAGCGAGACATCCGGCGTCGACAAGATGCGCGAGCTGCTGTTCGGCAACCAGATGCAGGACTACGACAAGCGCTTCTCCATCATGGAAGAGCGCTTTCAACTGCGGCTTCGCGACATGGAAGCGGAGTCGTCGCGCAGCCTGAGCAATCTGGAATCCACGATCAAGAAGCAGCTCGAATCGGTCGCTGGCCAGTTCCGCGAGGAAAAGGACTTGCGTGCCGATGCCGACAAGGAGCTGGAACGCAGCCTGCGCGACCACACCCAGGCATTGGAAAAGCGCCTCGCCCAGTTGTCCGACCAGCTCGCGCGCCACGAGCGCGACTTCACCGACCGCCTGGGCCATGAGGTGCAGGGCCTGCGCGACGAGATGCGCAAGCGCCAGGACGACTCCCGCGCCACCATGGAGCGCATGTTCTCCGAGCTCAGCAACGTCAAGACCGATCGCAACCTGCTCGCCGGGCTGTTCGTCGAGATTGCCAAATGCCTGAACCAGGACGTGTCGCCGAAGGGCGCCAACGGCGGCGGTTGATCGACACCGCGCGTCCGCCGCTTGAGTCGATGTGGCCCATGCGGTCGGACGCAGGGGCGGCCACGCCGTGAACGCACGCCTGTCGCTTGCCGCGACGAGCGCGTACCGCAGCGAGGCCGAGCAGGACCAGAGCCGCCGCCTCGCCGGGCTGTTGCTGGAATTGGCGCGCTGCGTCAATCCGGACATCGCGATCGAACTCCCGCCAGCGCGGCTGGAGGACGATCCGCGCATGGATGCGCTGCGCGACGTCCTGATGGAGCGCGAGAAGGCGGCGCTGGCTCGGCTGCAACAGAAGTTCGACGATCCACGCGAGTTTGCCGATGCGGTCGGCTCGGTGCTTCCGGCCGCGTTCACGCTGGCGGCCTCGCGCAGCGACCACCTCGGCCAGGTCATTGCACCCACGGTTGAGCGCGCAACCCAGGCGTCGATCCGCAAGAACCCGCGCACCATGGTCGACATCCTGTACCCGGTGATGGGGCCGGCCATTCGCAAGGCCATCGCCGAGACCCTCGACGGCTCGCTGCAATCGCTCAACCAGGCGCTCAAGTACAGCCTGTCGTGGCGCGGGCTCACGTGGCGCATCGAGGCCATGCGCAGCGGCACGACCTTCGGCGACGTGGTGCTCAAGCACACGGCGGTGTACCGGGTCGACCACATCTTCATGATCCATCGCAAGACGGGCCTGCTGATATCGCATGTGTCCCGCGACGATGCGACGACGCAAGACCCGCAACTGGTGTCGGCGATGCTCTCCGCCATCCAGGATTTCGTGCGCGATTCGTTCGACGAATCCGCGAGTGGCGGCACCAACAGCGGCGGCATCGACACCCTGCGCCTGGGCGACTTGCTGCTGTGGATCGAGGAAGGACCATCGGCCTTCCTGGCCGCGGTGGTGCACGGCAATCCACCGCCTTCGTTGCGGATTCGGCTGCGCGAGTCGCTGGCCGCGGTGCACGAGGAATGGCGTGCGCCTCTGGAGGAATTCGAAGGCGACACCGAAGGCCTCGAAGCGGCGGGGGAACGGCTGCGGCCCTGCCTCATCTCGCAGGACGCCGAGCATCACAGGAAGTTCTCGCCGCTGCTCTGGATCATTCCATTGGCGCTGCTGATCGCGCTTGGCTATTGGCTCACGCTGCGCGTCATCGAAAGCCGGCGCGTGGACAGCTATGTCGAGTCGTTGCAGGCACAACCCGGCATCGTCGTGACGAATGCCGACCGCCGCGGCGGCAAGTGGCTGGTGTCCGGCCTGCGCGACCCGCTGGCGGCACAGCCTGAAGACCTGCTCGCAAAGACCAAGCTGGACCCGACCCGCGTCATCGGCCGCTGGGAGCCCTACCAGGCGCTGCATCCGGCCATCATCCTCAAGCGCATGCAGGCGACCCTGAACCCGCCGGCCACGGTCACGCTGACGCAGGATGCCAGCGGCGTGCGCGCCAGCGGCACGGCGCCCCAATACTGGATGGACAAGGCGCGCGCCTTCCTGCTCACACTGCCCGCTGGCGCGCCAAAGATCGACCTGAGCGCGCTCCAGGACGTCCAGGACCCGGACTACCTGCGCCTGCACGACGCCATCGAGGCGCGGCTCATCCACTTCGAGAACAACGTGGCGCGCCCCTCGGCCAGCCAGGAGGAGACGCTCGACGGCGCCGCGGCGGAAATGCGCGAGCTGATCCAGGTGTCGCGCACCCACGGCTTCCCGGTGAAGGTGAACATCGTCGGCCACGCCGACGCCACCGGCAAGGAAAACTCCAATCTCGCCCTCAGCCTGGGCCGCGCCGAAGTCGTGCGCTCCATGCTGCGGGCCCGCGGTGTCGATCCGCTCATGCTCGCCGTCCGTGGCGCCGGTCCGCTGGAGCCATTGAAGCCCGGCGCCAGCGTGGACGAGTTGTCGATGAACCGGCGTGTGTCTTTCGTCGTCAGCACTGGCGAATAGGAATAAACGAGTCCCGATGCTTCAGAAAAAAATCTGCCTCCTGGGCGCTTTCGGCGTGGGCAAGACCAGCCTCGTGCGCCGCTACGTCGACACCATCTTCTCGGATGCCTACCTCACCACCGTCGGCGTGAAGATCGACAAGAAAGTGATGACGGTTGGCTCCGAGCAGATGGCCTTGATCCTCTGGGACATCGCCGGCGAGGACGCGGTCGCGGCCGTGCGGGTGAGCTACCTGCGCGGCGCCGCCGGCTACCTGCTGGTGATCGACGGCACGCGGCCTGAGACGCTGGACACCGCCGCGTCGATCCAGTCGCGCATCACTGCCGAGATCGGCGCTGTGCCCTTCCTCGCCCTGCTCAACAAGGCCGACCTGGTGGAGGACTGGGCCCTCGCGCCGGAGCGGGTCGAGCAACTGGAGGCGGCAGGCTGGACCTTCAGGCGCACCAGCGCCAAGACCGGCGACAGCGTCGAGGCGGCGTTCGAGGAATTGGCGACACGCCTGGCGAAGTAGCCCCCATGCTGGACCTCCCCGCGCGGATCTCCGACTCGTTGTTGCTGCTGATCGATGCGCAGCGCATGCTCGCGCACCTGGTCGTCGACGACACGCAGAACCTCGTGCAGGCCGGCGGCCACCTGGAGCACTACGGGCTGTCGGACCTCGAATTCGGCGTACCCGCGGGCGACCAGATCCCTTTGCTCGAAGGCATGCTGCCGCTGGTGGAAACACCCTTCCTGATCCGCTCCATGGCCATGCCCAGCGGGCGCGTGGCGGACATCCACTTCTTCGCGGACGACGGCGACGGCACTGTGTGGGTTCTGCTGCTCGACGTGACGGCCGAGTGGGAGGAAACGCGGCTGGTGCAGCAGAAGGCCTACGACATGACCTTGCTGAGCCAGCGCGAGGCGAGGCTCATCTCGCAGCTCGAAGCGGCCAACCAGGAGCTGACGCGCGCCCACAGCGACCTGGCCGCGTCCCGCGAAGCCTTGCAGCTCACCCACGACCGCCTGCAACTGGAACTGCGCGACGCAGAGCGCTATGTCCGCGCCGTGCTGCCTGACCCGCTGTCGGAACCCTTCACGGTCGACTGGCGCTTCGTGCCTTCGACCGAACTGGGCGGCGACTCCTTCGGCTACCACTGGGTCGACAGCGAGCACCTGGCGATCTACCTCATCGACGTCTGCGGCCATGGCGTGGGCTCTGCCCTGCTGTCGGTAGCAGTCGCCGACACGCTGCGCTCCGAGGCGCTGCAGAAGACCGACTTCCGCAGCCCGGCTGCCGTGCTCACCGCGCTCAACCAGGCCTATCAGATGGAGCGGCACGGCGAGTTGTTCAGCACCGTCTGGTACGGCGTCTATCACCGCGCAACGGGTGCGCTCCGCTACGGATCCGCAGGCCATCCGCCGGCCATCGCAGTGAGCGGGTCTGGCGATGCGACAGGGGAAGCCCGGCCTTTGCAGGCTTCAGGTGCCTGCATCGGCATCTCACCGGCTGCGCGCTTCACGGAACAGCAATGCGTATTGCAGTCCCCTGCCCGCCTGTTCGTCTTCAGCGACGGCGCCTACGAGATCACGCGGCCGGATGGGTCGATGCTGGCGTTCTCCGAATTCACCGAGATCCTCACGCGTCCGGTCAGCAACGGGAAGTCGGAACTGGACGGGCTGCTGGACTTTGCGCGGGAGGCGCATGGGCCAGGGGCGTTGGAGGACGACTTCACCATCATCAAGTTGGCGTTGTGAAGTCGGGGAGCGCGGCCAAACGCTGAAGCGCGGGCCGCGCACAGGCGCTACGCCCCCACCGTCTCCAACGCCGCATTGAACGTCGGGCTCGGCCGCATCACCGCCGCCAGCTTCGCCATGTCCGGCTTGAAGTAGCCGCCGATATCCGCGGGCTTGCCCTGCACGTCCTTCAGTTCGCCGACGATCTTGTTCTCGTTTTCCGCCAATGCCCTGGCCAGCGGCGCGAAGTGGGCCTGCAGTTCCTTGTCCTCGGTCTGCGCGGCCAGCGCTTGCGCCCAGTACATCGCCAGGTAGAAGTGACTGCCGCGGTTGTCGAGTTCGCCGACGCGCGTCGACGGGCCCTTGCCGTTGTCCAGCAGCATGCCGGTGGCGGCATCCAGCGTCTTGGCCAGGATCAGCGACTTGGCATTGCCGGTCTTCTGGCCCAGGTCTTCCAGCGAGACCGCCAGCGCGAGGAACTCGCCCAGCGAATCCCAGCGCAGGTGGTTTTCCTCGACCAGTTGCTGCACGTGCTTCGGCGCCGAACCGCCTGCCCCGGTCTCGAACATCGCGCCGCCAGCCATGAGCGGCACGATCGAGAGCATCTTCGCGCTGGTGCCCAGTTCCATGATCGGGAACAAGTCGGTCAGGTAGTCGCGCAGGATGTTGCCGGTGACCGAGATGGTGTCCTTGCCGCGGATCACGCGCTCCAGCGTGTAGCGCATCGCGCGCACCTGCGACATGATCTGGATGTCCAGGCCCTTGGTGTCGTAGTCCTTCAGGTAGGTCTTGACCTTCTTGATGAGTTCCATCTCGTGCGGGCGGTATTCGTCGAGCCAGAACACGGCCGGCATGCCCGACAGGCGCGCGCGGTTCACGGCCAGCTTGACCCAGTCGCGGATCGGCGCATCCTTGGTCTGGCACATGCGCCAGATGTCGCCTTCCTCGACCTTCTGCTCCAGCAGCACTTCGCCGGTGTCGATGTCCACGATGCGGGCCACGCCGGGCTCGGGAATCTCGAAGGTCTTGTCGTGCGAGCCGTATTCCTCGGCCTTCTGCGCCATCAGGCCGACGTTGGGCACGGTGCCCATGGTCACCGGATCGAAGGCGCCGTTGGTCTTGCAGAAGTTGATCATCTCCTGGTAGATGCGGGCGAAGGTGCTCTCGGGCATCACGGCCTTGGTGTCCTTCGGACGGCCGTCCGGGCCCCACATCTTGCCGCCCTGGCGGATCATGGCGGGCATCGACGCATCGACGATCACGTCGTTGGGCGCGTGCAGGTTGGTGATGCCCTTGGCCGAGTCGACCATCGCCAGCTCCGGCCGGTGCTCGTGGCAGGCGTGCATGTCCTTGATGATCTGCTCACGCTGCGAGGTGGGCAGCTTCTCGATCTTCTCGTAGACGCTGCTCACGCCGTTGTTGACGTTGACGCCGAGTTCCTCGAACAGCTTGCCGTGTTTCGCGAAGGCGTCCTTGTAGAACACCTTGACCGCGTGGCCGAACACGATCGGGTGCGACACCTTCATCATGGTCGCCTTGACGTGGAGCGAGAACATGACGCCGGTTTCACGCGCGTCCTCCATCTCGTCCTCGTAGAACTTCACGAGCGCCTTCTTGCTCATGAACATGCTGTCGATGACTTCGGCATCCAGCAGCGCGACCTTTTTCTTCAGCAGGACGGTCTTGCCGCCTGAAGTGACCAGGTCCATCTTCACGTCGCGCGCCTTGTCGAGCGTCATCGACTTCTCGCCGTGGTAGAAGTCGCCGTCGTGCATGTGCGATACGTGCGTGCGCGATGCCGGGCTCCACTTGCTCATGGCATGCGGCTTCTTGCGGACGTTGTTCTTGACGGCGGCCGGCGCGCGGCGGTCGGAATTGCCTTCGCGCAGGACTGGGTTCACGGCGCTGCCCAGGGCCTTGGCGTATTTCGCGGCGACGGCCTTGTCTTCGTCGGTCTTCGGGTCTTCCGGGAAGTCCGGCAGGTCGTAGCCCTTGGCCTGCAGTTCCCGGATGGTGGCCACGAGTTGCGGCACCGACGCGCTGATGTTGGGCAGCTTGATGATGTTGGTGTCGGGGAACTGGGTCAGGCGCCCGAGTTCGCCGAGGTTGTCGGGCACGCGCTGGGCCTCGGTCAGGCGCTCGGGAAACTCGGCCAGCACGCGGGCCGCGACGGAGACGTCGCTGGTGACGACATCGATGCCCGCGGGCGCCGCGAAGGTCTGGATCACGGGAAGAAAGGATGCGGTCGCCAGCAGCGGCGCCTCGTCGGTGAGCGTGTAGATGATGCGGGATTTTCCGGCGGTCATTGTGGGCCTCAGGGTACGTTGAACAGGCGTGGATCGGGAATTGGGTGCGCGTATTGTCCACGGGCTTCGCCGGCACGTTCATGCGTCCGATCAAGATCCCGTCGGCAAGGCAGTTCCTATCCATCGGCGCATCCGACAACGCTTGTCAAGGCGTGGAAAAGAGGCGCAAAGTTCGCATCCCAACAACAGGAGACAAAGCATGAATGAGTTTGATCGCGTCCTCCAGGATGCCGTGTCGCGCAAGGACCTGCCCTTCGTGGTCGCGACGCTGGGCAACAGCGACGGCGTGTTGTGGAGCGGCGCCGCCGGCGACGCCAGCCCGGGCCATCCCGCGACCATCGACACGGTGTTCCGGATCTTCTCGATGACCAAGGCTGTGGGCAGCACCGCCGCCATGATCCTGATGGACCGCGGCAAGCTCAGCCCGGACGCCACGGTCGAGAGCATCCTGCCGGAGTTCGCCGAGATGAAGGTGCTCGAATCGGTGGGCCCGGACGGCCCGGTGTTTCGTGCACCCAGGACCCAGGCCACGGTGCGCCACCTGGCCACGCACACGTCGGGGCTGGCCTACGAGTTCTGGAATGCCAATGTCGCGAAGTACATGGAGGCGACGCAGTTTCCGTCGATCCTGTCGGGCCTCAGGCAGTCGCTGAAATATCCGCTGCAGTTCGACCCCGGCACGCAATGGGACTACGGCATCGGCATCGACTGGTTGGGCCAGGTGGTCGAGAAGGTGGATGGCCGGCCGGTCGACCAGTTCGTTCGCGAGGAGATCCTGGAGCCGCTGGGCATGCGCGACACGCGCTTCGAGCCGGACCCGGCCTGGGGCAGCCGGCTCGCGGGCGTGAAGATCCGTGGGGCCGATGGCGAGTTCGCCGACTTCGACATCGCGCCGCCGCCCAAGCCCGAGTTCTACGGCATGGGCCATGCGCTGTATTCGACGGCGCCGGACTACCTGCGCTTCCTGCGCATGTACCTCAACGGCGGGGAACTGGACGGCAGGCGCATCCTGCGCCGCGAAACCATCGACAACCTGCTGCAGAACCAGATCGGCTCGGTGCAAATCCCGATCCTGAAGTCGGCCAACCCCGCAGTCACGGCGGACGTGGAGTTGTTCCCCGGCCTGAAGAAGTCGCACAGCATGGCCTTCATGCGTGTCGACGAAGATGTGCCGGGCGCCCGCTCCGCCGGCTCCCAGACCTGGGCCGGCGTGCTGAACACGCATTTCTGGTTCGACCGGAGCGCCGACCTGGCGGGCTTGATCATGACGCAGGCACTGCCCTTCGCCGACCCGCGCTTCATGCAGACCTACGCGGCCTTCGAGCAGGCCGCTTATGCGAAGGAAGCTGCGAAGGAGCCCGCGAAGGAACTCAGCCGATCAGCTTCTTGATTTCGGCCATGTGCTCGTTGGCCCGCTCGGTGATGTGGGCCATCGCGGCCGATTGCGAGTCGCGCGCCATCTCGGCGAGTTCCTTCATGTCGGCCAGCGTCTTCTCGATGGCCTGGCGCACCAGTTCGCCCTGCTTGGCCGGGTCCAGCCCGGCGGCGACGGCGCTCTTGGCATGTTCCTGCACGCCCTGCACGGCCTGCTGAAGCATCTCGGTCTGCTTCTGCACCATCGCCTGCATGGACTCGAAGGCCGACTTGTTGGCCGCGACCAACGCCTCGACATCCTTGCGCCGTCCCTCGACGAGGGAAGACATGTCCACGCCCGGCAGTTTGAACTGCTCGAACATCTTGGTCAAATCGCCAAAGGGGTTCACTGGGTCGGCCATAACTGTCTCTCCTGTGTGGGGTGCGCGGCGCGGAAATCGCGGCAGCGGCGCGGATCATTGCACATCAGGTGGTCGTTGCGGCGACAGCCGCGCATAATCGCGCCCCCACATGAGACGAACGGGTGCTGCCATGGAACAGCTCGATCAGGCGAAGGTAGTCGCGGTGCTCAACCGCATCCTGGAAGACGAACTGGCCGGCGTGGTGCGCTACACGCACTATTCCTTCCTGGTGTTCGGCTTCGGGCGCATACCCATCGTGTCCTGGTTGCGCAGCCAGGCCGACGAATCCTTGCTGCATGCCCAGCAGGTCGGCGAATGGATCACCACGCTGGGCGCCTATCCCTCGCTCGCGATCGGCTCCCTGCTCGACTCGCACCAGACCGACATCGGCGCCATGCTGCGCGAATCGCTGGAGGCCGAGAGCCGCACTCTGCAGCTCTACCGCGACTTGCTCGGCGTGGTGGAAGGCCGCTCCGTTGCGCTGGAAGAGTTCGCGCGGCAGATGGTGCAGGTCGAGGAACTGCATGCCGCGGACGTCGACAAGATGCTGCGCAAGCCGGGCGACTTGGCCAGCTTCTCGTCGGCCTCTCGCTGAACATCCATCCCGCTGCGGTTCGCGCCCTCGCCGCGGCTTGTTCCGCGCCTGCCGGGTGCCCGAATGCCCGCCCGCGGGGCGGATGACCCCGCTTGTTTCCGCCTGCGGAAAGTGGTGTACTTTGGTGTACTTCTTTGCGGACCAGGCGATGGCGAATTGCTGAATGCCCGGATCCGCACAGCCGGCAAAACGTGTCTCCTCGACCTCTGCCCAAGGAACTTGAATGTCATTGCGCATCAACGATATCGCTCCCGACTTCACCGCCAACACCACGCAGGGCCCGATCAAGTTCCATGACTGGATCGGCGACAAGTGGGCCATCCTGTTCTCGCATCCCAAGGATTTCACGCCCGTCTGCACCACCGAGCTGGGCTACATGGCCAGGATCGAGCCGGAGTTCACCAAGCGCAATGCCAAGCTCATCGGACTGAGCATCGACCCGGTCGACGCGCATGACCGCTGGGCCAAGGACATCGAGGAGACGCAGGGCTTCCTGCCGAAGTATCCGATGATCGGCGACACCGACCTGGCCGTGGCCAAGCTCTACAACATGCTGCCGGCCGAGGAGGCCGGTACGTCGGAGGGTCGCACCGCCGCCACCAACGCCACCGTGCGCTCGGTCTTCATCGTCGGCCCCGACAAGAAGATCAAGCTGATGCTGACCTACCCCATGACCACGGGCCGCAACTTCGACGAGATCCTGCGGGTGCTCGACTCGATGCAGCTCACCGCCGCGCACAAGGTCGCGACGCCGGTCAACTGGAAGAAGGGCGAGGACGTGATCATTGCCGGCTCGGTGTCCGACGACGACGCGAAGAAGCTGTTCCCCGACGGCTGGAAGGCGCCCAAGCCGTACCTGCGCGTGGTGAAACAGCCAGGCTGAGCCGGGGTGGTCTTCGAGCAGATTGCGACCGGCGGCTGCCAGTCGTACCTCATCGGCTGCGACGACACCTGCGCTGCCGCGCTGATCGATCCGGAGCTGAGCCAGATCGACCACTACATCGCCCTCGCCTCGCGCGACGGCGTGCGCATCCGCTACCTGATCGACACGCACACGCATGCCGATCACTTCTCCGCGACCAAGGAACTGGCACGGCAATTGAACGTGCCGGTCATCATGCACCGCAAGAGCCCGGCCCCCTTCGTCGACATGCGGCTGGCCGACGGCGAGATGGTCGTGCTCGGCAAGCTGCGGCTGCGTGCGCTGCACACGCCGGGCCACACGGCCGACTCGATGTGCCTGCAGGTGGGCGACCGCGTCTTCACCGGCGACACGCTGCTCATCGGCGGCACCGGCCGCACCGACCTGCCCAGCGGCGACCCCGAGCAACTGCATGACAGCCTGTTCAACAGACTGCTGAAGCTCGACGCCGCGCTCAAGGTCTATCCCGCGCACGACTACAAGGGCCGCAGCCATTCCACCATCGCCGACGAACTCGCGAACAACCCGCGCCTGCAGAAGCGCGACCGCGCCGAGTTCGTCGAGATGATGCGCACGCTCAACCTCACGATGCCCACGCACATCACCGAGGCGCTGCGCACCAACATGAGCGGCGGCAAGACGGTGGCGCACCTGCTGGCCGCGGCCACCGCCACCGTGCCCTTCATGTCGCTCGGCGAACTCAAGTCGCGCGTGGAGGCGAAGGAAGACGACCTCATCGTCCTCGACGTTCGCGAGCGGGACGCCTATGAGGCGGGTCACGTGCCCGGCGCACGCCTGCTGCCGCGCGGCCAACTCGAACTGCGCGTCAATACCGAGCTGCCCGATCCGACACGGCGCATCCTGGCCTGCTGCGAGCTGGGCTACATCTCCACGCTGGCCGCGGCCACGCTGCGCGAGATGGGCTTCGCGCATGCGGTCGCGCTGGACGGCGGCATGAAGGCCTGGCGCGAAAGCGGCTACCCGCTGACCACCGGGCGCGAACCCTGAAATGCACAAGACCCTGTCGGGGCCAGCCTCGTTGGATGCGCGCCTGCTCGAGAGCGGCCTGCGGCTGGCCGGCTTGAGCCGCGAGGACGAATGGCGCAACGCGCTGTTCGATGAGGCCATGGCGCTCATTGGCGCACAGCGCGCGCTGCTGGTGCTCGATTGCGAGAACACCTTGCACATCGCGGGGGCGAAGCTGCCGGAGGGTGAAGAGGCAGCAACCCTGCTGGGCGCCATCGAGCCCTGGCTTGCCACGGCCCGACGCTCGCGCAAGCCCAGCCTGCGACACGGCCCCGAGGGCGCCGGTCCTTCCGAGCAGCGCTCCTGCCTGATCGCGCCCCTCGTCGACAAGAGGAACCTGCTCGGCTATCTCTACGCCGACATCGAAGGCACGCACGGACGTTTCGACAACACGCACCGCGACGCGCTCGCCCTGCTGGCGCGCCAAGCCGCCGCAACCCTGGCCGGCATCCGCCGCCAGGAGGCCCTGGAACGCACGCTTGCCGAAGGCGCCGACGCACTCGCGCAGCGCGCCAGCGAGCTTGCGCTCATCCACAGCATCCAGCAGGGCGTGGCAGCCCGCATGTCCTTCCAGGACATCATCAACCTGGCGGGCGACAAGCTGCGCGAAGTGCTCCGGTCCGGCGACATCTCCATCATGTGGCGCGACGAGAAGACCGGGCTGGTCCAGGCGCTGTATCGCTACGAGCACAACCAGCCGCTGCCCCTGCTGCCGGCACGCGCGCTGAAGCCGGGGGATCCGGTGACGCGCATTTTTGTGGCGGGCGAGGTGGGCTTGGCGAACACGCGCGCGGAGCAGACGCAGGCCGGCATGGGGCCCTCGCCGGGCACCGATTGGGCGCACTCGATCGTCGGCGTGCCCATCATCGGAACCGAGCGCGTGCTCGGCGCCATCGGCCTGCAGAACCACGAGCGCGAATACGCCTTCGGCCCGCACGAGATCCGGCTGCTGCAGACCGTGGCGGCGAGCATGGGCGGCGCCCTGGAGAACGCCCGCCTGTTCGACGAAACCCAGCGGCTCCTGAAGGAGACCGAGGCACGCAATGCCGAACTGGCCATCATTGCCGCGGTGCAGGACACGCTGGCCGGCGAACTCAACCTGCAAGGCGTGTACGACGCGGTCGGCGACAAGCTGAGCCAGGTGTTCCCGCGGGCCGACGTCGGCATCCGCATCTACGACGCCGCCACCAACCTGTTGCACTACCCCTTCATCGGGCGCCAGGGCGAGCGCTTCCGCATGGAGTCGATGGCGCCGACCGGCTTCGGCGCCCAGGTGCTGCGCACGAAGCGCATGCTGCTGGTCGACGAGAACCTGGAGGCCGAAGCCGTGAAGGCCGGCTCGGTCCGGCTGTCGTATCACCCCAGCTACCCCAAGTCGCAGGTGCTGGTGCCGCTGGTGGTGGCCGACAAGGCGGTCGGGATGATCTCGCTGGCCGACCTGCAGCACGAGCATGCGTTCAGCGCTTCCGACATCCGGCTGCTGGAAACGCTGGCCGGCAGCATGAGCGCGGCGCTGGACAACGCACGGCTGTTCGCCGAGACGCAACGCGCGCTGGCGCACCAGACCGCCGCTTCCGAGGTGCTGCAGGTCATCGGCCAGTCGGTCGCGGACACCGGGCCGGTGTTCGACAAGATCCTCGAATGCTGCGACCGCCTGTTCAATGCCTCTTCGTTCGGCCTGTACATGGTCGACGCGCAAGGGCTGCTCAACGTCACGCGCTGGCGCATGTCGAGGACCGGCCGCGCAGCGATCGGCGATGAGCGTGCGGATGAACTCGCCGTTCAGTTGCGGTCGGTCTACCCGCGGCCGCTGGCCGATACCTCCGCCGAACTCGCCTTCCAGCGCCGCGACCTGGTCGAGATCGCCGACGTGCTCAACGACCCGGACGCGCCGCCGTCCCTGCGCCGCAACGCGCAGATCGCGGGCCTCAACTACTCGAACCTGGCCGCGCCGCTGATGTGGGAAGGCCGGGGCCTCGGCATCCTCAGCATGCAGCGCACCGACGTGGGCCCCTTCGATCCGAGCGATCGCGCGCTGCTCAAGACCTTCGCCGAGCAGGCCGTGATCGCGATCCACAATGCGTGGCTGTTCGACGAGACGCAGGAGGCCCTGGCGCACCAGACGGCAGCCGCCGAGGTGCTGCAGGTCATCGGCAAGTCGGTCGCCGACACCGGGCCGGTCTTCGACAAGATCCTGGAGCGCTGCGAGCGCCTGTTCGACGCCAGCGGCTTCGGCCTGATGATGCTCGACGCCAACGGCCAGCTCGAACTGACGCGCTGGGTCGTCACGGCCGCCGGCCATGCCGAGATCGCGCAGGAGCGCATCGATGCGATCGGGCCGTTGATGAAGGCCAGCTACCCGATGTCGTTGGTCGGCACGGCCGCAGAGGCCTCTTTCCGCACCGGCGAACTGGTCGAATACGCCGATGTGCTGGGCGACCCGAATGCGCCGCAGGCGCTGCGCCTCTATGCCGAGTTCGTCGGCAAGAGCTTCGCCAACCTGGCCGCGCCGCTGATGTGGGAGGGCAAGGGCGTCGGCCTGCTCAGCATGCAGCGCGGCGAGGTCGGACCGTTCAAGCCCAGCGAGCGGGCGCTGCTCAAGACCTTTGCCGACCAGGCCGTCATCGCGATCCAGAACGCGCGGCTGTTCCATGAAACGCAGGAGGCGCTGGCCCACCAGACCGCCGCGGCCGAGGTGCTGCAGGTCATCGGCAAGTCCGTGCACGACACCGGGCCGGTGTTCGACAAGATCATGGAGTGCAGCGACCGCCTGTTCGACGTCAGTTCGTTCTCCCTGACGATGGTCGACACGCAGGGCCAGATCGCGCTCACGCGCTGGCGCATGACAGCGGCCGGCCGGGCCGTGGTCGGTGACGAACGCGCCGCGCAGCTCGGCCTGGCGATGCAGGCCAGCTACCCGATGCCGATAGCCGACACCTCCGCCCCCCTCGCCTTCCGCACCGGCGACGTGGTGGAGTTCCCGGATGTGCTGGCCGCTCCGGATGCGCCGCCGATGCTGCGCCTCAATGCGCAACGACTCGGCCGCAGCTTCGCCAACCTGGCCGCCCCGTTGATGCTGGAAGGCCGCGGCATCGGCGTCCTGAGCATGCAGCGCAGCGAGGTCGGGCCATTCACGCCCGGCGAGCGCGCGCTGCTCAAGACCTTTGCCGACCAGGCCGTCATCGCGATCCAGAACGCGCGGCTGTTCAACGAGACGCAGGAGGCCCTGCAGCGCCAGACCGGCACGGCGGAGATCCTGCGCGTCATCGCGAGTTCACCGACCGACGTGCAGCCGGTGTTCGACGTGATCGTGGAGCGCGCGGTGCAGTTGTGCAATGCGCGCATGGGCCGCGTCTACCGCTACGACGGCACCACCATCCACATGGTGGCCGTGGGCGGCGTGCACCCGGTCAAGCTGCGCAAGCTCAACCGCATCTTCCCGCGGGAGGCGGCGGACGACACCATCGCCGGCGTCGTCATCCGGTCCCGCAAGCCCTACTTCGTCAAGGACATCCAGCAACCCAACGACGTGCCGACGCTGTCGCTGCAGATGATCGCGTCGCTGGGCACCCGCAGCCAGGTCACGGTGCCGATGCTGCGAGGCGGCGAGCCCATCGGCGCCATCACCGTGGGCTGGGCCGAACCCGACGCCTGGGACGACCAGCAGGTGGCCCTGCTGCAGACCTTCGCCGACCAGGCTGTGATCGCCATCGAGAACGTGCGCCTGTTCAACGAGACCACGCAGGCCCTGCACAAGGTGGAGGAGCGCACCGCGGAGCTGACCGAGTCGCTCGAATCGCAGACCGCGGTGAGCGACGTGCTGCGCGTCATCAGCGAATCGCGCACCGACGTGATGCCGGTGTTCGAGGCCATCCTCGACTGCACGATGTGGCTCTTCGAAGGGCCCTCCTCCTCGATCTTCACCTACGACGGCCGCCTGGTCCGCCTGGCCGCGACGCGCAACTGGTCCCCGGAGGCGCTGGAAGCGGCGCGCACGATGTGGCCCGCGCCGCCCGACCCGCACCAGATGAACGGCCGGGTCATCCTCGAACGCCGCGCCCTGAGCAACGAGGACGCCTGGGCCGACCCGGACTACGACCGCACGCTCGCCAGCACCGGCAGCCGGCGCCGCATGATCGCCGCGCCGATGATGAAGGAGGGCGAGGTCGTCGGCGTGATCGTCACCGCCTGGCCGGAGCCCGGCAAGACACCGCAGCGGCAGATCGACCTGCTCAAGCTGTTCGCCGACCAGGCCGTGATCGCCATCGAGAACGTGCGCCTCATCAACGAGACGCGCGAGGCGCTCGACCGCCAGACCGCCACGGCCGAAGTGCTCAAGGTCATCAGCGCCTCGCCGACCGATGTGCAGCCGGTGCTCGACTCGGTCGCCGAGCGCGCCGGCCTGCTGTGCCGCGCCGAGGGCAGCCGGGTGTGGCTGGTGATGGAGGGCAAGCTGCGCGCCATGACCAGCTATGGGCCCGAGTACGCCGACGGCGCGGGCATGGAGTTGCCGATTCGCGGCGGTTCGGTCGCGGGCCGCGCGTTCATGCATGCCCGGACCGTGCATGTCGAGGACGTCGTGCCCCTGATCGACTCCGAATATCCCGATGTGCGGGAACTGCAGGCGCGCAACGGCTTCCGCACGGTGCTGGCCGTGCCGATGCTGCGCGACGGCCAGGCCGTCGGCGTGATCTCCCTGCTGCGCAACCAGGTGCATCCGTTCTCGCCGGCCGAGATCGGCCTGGTGCAGACCTTCGCCGACCAGGCGGTGATCGCCATCGAGAACGTGCGGCTGTTTAACGAGACGCGCGACGCCCTGGAGCGCCAGACCGCCACCTCCGACGTGCTGCAGGTCATCAGCAGTTCGGTGGCCGACGCCGCGCCGGTGTTCGACAAGATCCTGGAACGCTGCGAGCGCCTGTTCCGCAGCTCGGAGCTCGGCATCCTCACCATCGACGAGGAGCGGCAACTGCTGTGCTCGGCTGCCTATCGCGGCGTGTCGGCGCCGGCGGTGGCGCGCATCTTCCCGCTGCCGCTGCGCGACGAGCCGGTGCACCAGGCGATCCGCGAGAACCGGGTGCTGCGCTTCGACGACGTGATGCACGGCGCCGACACGCCCAAGGGCGTGCGCAACGTCGGCGCGATGCTGGAGATCGGCAACTACTCGCAGGTGTTCGCGCCGATGCAGTGGGAAGGCCGCGGCATCGGCACGCTCTACGTGATCCGCCGGCCGCCCGTGCCTTTCACAGAGCAGGAAGCCGTGCTGCTGAAGACCTTCGCCGACCAGGCGGTGATCGCGATCCAGAACGCGCGGATGTTCAACGAGACCCAGGAGGCGCTGGAACAGCAGAAGGCCTCGGCGGATGTGCTCAGCGTGATCAGCAACTCGGTGTCCGACAGTGCGCCGGTGTTCGAGGCCATCGTGAAGGCCTGCCAGCGGCTGTTCACCGGCGGCCACGCCATCATTTCGCTGGTCGGCGACGACGGCATGGTGCGCCACGAGGCGATTGCCGTCGCGCCGGGCGAGGACGGCCTCACGGCCGAGGCATTGCGGCAGGGGCTGGACAAGGGCGGCTATCCGCGACCGCTCGAACAGTCCTACCAGGCCTACCCGATCCGAAAGCGCCGGGTCGTGCACTATCCCGACATCGTCAACGGGCCGAACGTGCCCGAGGCGATGCGCCGCAAGGGACGCGAGGTCGGCAATTTCTCGATGCTGATCGCGCCCATGCTGTGGGAGGGCCAGGGCATCGGCACCATTCACGTCACGCGTTTTCCGCCGGTGCCCTTCAGCTCGAAGGAGTTCGACCTGCTGCGCACCTTTGCCGACCAGGCGGTCATCGCGATCCAGAACGCACGGCTGTTCAACGAGACGCAGGAGTCGCTGGAGCGGCAGACCGCCACCGCCGAGATCCTCAAGGTCATCGCCGGTTCCCCGGCCGACGTGCGGCCGGTGTTCGACGCCATCGTGCTCAGCGCGCGGCAACTGGTCGGCGGGCTGTCGGCGACCTTGCTGCGGCGCGTCGGCGATTCGGTCCATCTCTCGGCCTTCACGCCTACCACCGAGGAAGGCGACCAGGCGCTGAAGAAGTACTTCCCGGTGCCGGTCGACTCGGACTCCATCTACCGGCCGCTGCTCACCGGCCAACCGCTGCTGATGCAGGACATCGAGTCGAACACCGAGGTCTCCGACGAGTTGCGCGCATTGGCGCAGCGCCGCGGCTGGCGCGGCCAGGCCAACGTGCCGCTGGTGCATGAAGACGTGCCGATCGGCATGATCAGCGTGACCCGTGTCGCGCCAGGACCGTTCTCCAGCCACCAGGTCGAATTGCTCAAGACCTTTGCCGACCAGGCCGTGATCGCGATCCAGAACGTCCAGATGTTCAACGAGACGCAGGAGGCGCTGGAGCGACAGACCGCGACCGCGCGCGTGCTGCGCGTGCTGGGCGGCTCGATGACCGACACGCAGCCGGTGTTCGACGCCATCGTCACCAACTGCGGCAAGCTGCTGCACGACAGCCGCGTGGTGCTATGGCTGGTGGAAGCGGACGGCCTGCACGCCCGGGCCAGCAACGGCGGGATGCCCAGCCTGGTGCTGCCGGTGGACGACAGCAGCCCGGTCGGCGCCTGCGTCACGGGCAAGCGTGTGATCCACCTGCCGGACCTCGTGGCCGCGGTGGAGCGGCACCCGATGCTGCAGCAACTCGGCGTGGCCAGCGGCTTCCGCTCCGGCCTCTATGCGCCGCTGCTGCACGAGGGCCGCGCCATTGGCGGACTGGCCGTGCTGCAGAAGGAACCGGACGGCTTCGACGACAAGGACATCGGCCTGCTCGAATCCTTCGTCGGCCCGGCCGTGATCGCCATCGAGAACGTGCGCCTGTTCCGCGAGACGCAGGACGCGCTGGAGCAGCAGACCGCCACCGCCGAGGTGCTGGAAGTCATCAGCGGCTCGGTGGCCGACACGGGGCCCGTGTTCGACAAGATCCTGCAGAGCTGCGAGAAGCTGCTGAGCAGCAACGAGCAAGGCATCCTGCTGCTGGGCGCGGACGGCTTCGTCGAACTGGCGGCGCACCACGGCCCCGCCCTGCCGACGCTGCAGAAGATCTTCGCGACGAAGATTCCCTCGGCCGATTTCGAACGCGGCATCCGTGCGGGCAAGACGCTGCATTTCGTCAATGCACTGGACCCGTCGGCGCACTGGGCGGTGCGCAAGATCGCCCAGGCACTGGACATCGGCGCCTATTCGCAACTCGTCGCGCCGATGGCCTGGAAGGGCCAGCCGATCGGCTACCTCAACGTGATCCGCAAGCCCGCCACCGGCTTCACCGGCAAGGAAATCGCGCTGCTCGAGACCTTTGCCGACCAGGCGGTGATCGCGATCCAGAACGCGCGCCTGTTCCGCGAGACGCACGAGGCGCTGGAGCAGCAGACGGCCATCGCCGACATCCTCCGCGTCATCAGCAGTTCGCCCACACGGACGCAGCCGGTATTCGATGCCATCGTGCAAGCCTGCCAGCGCCTGTTCGAGGGCCGCGCGGTGGCGTTCTGCATTCCGCGCGATGGCATGGTTGAAACGGTGGCCTTCGCCGACGACGGCACGCGCGGCGAGCGCGAAGGCGGCTTCCTCAAGCCGTGGCCGCTGGACCGCGACAGCGCGGCTGGCGCCTGCATCATCGACGCGCGCCTCATCAACGTGGCGGACACGCGGGAAGGCGCCAGGGAGTTCGCCCGGATGAAGGACCTGTCGCTCGCGCTGGGCTACCAGTCGGGCCTGTTCGTGCCGCTGATGAAGGAGGGCCGCGCGATCGGCAGCATCGGCATCCTGCGTGCGACCACGGGCAAGTTCAGCGAGCAGGAAACCAAGCTCGCCAGCACCTTCGCCGACCAGGCCGTGATCGCCATCGAGAACACGCGGCTCTTCAACGAGACGCGGGAGGCGCTGGAGCGCCAGACCGCGACGTCCGAGGTGCTGCAGGTCATCAGCCGTTCGGTCAACGACTCCATGCCGGTGTTCAAGCGCATCCTGGAGAGCTGCGCCCGGCTGCTGTCGATCGAGGACGCCGCCATCTACCTGGTCAGCGACGACGACATGCTGCTGCCCGGCGCGCGCATGGGCCCGCTCTACGAGCGCGCGTTCCAGGCCTTGCCGCAGCCGCTCGGCAACTCGCTCACCGGCCGCGCCATCGCCAGGCGGCAGATCCTCCATTTCCCGGACCTGCTCGCGTCGGACGAAGTGCCGGAGCCGGTGAAGGCCGCTGGGCGCGCCGTCGGCAATGGTTCGATCGCCTTCGCGCCGATGATCTGGAACGACCGTGGCATCGGGTCGTTGTCGGTGGTGCGCGTGCCGCCCCGCCCCTTCACCGAGAAGGAACTCGGCCTGCTGGGTTCCTTCGCCGACCAGGCCGTGATCGCGATCCAGAATGCGCGCCTGTTCAACGAGACGCAAGAGGCGCTGGAGCGCCAGACCGCCACGGCCGAGGTGCTGCAGGTCATCAGCGGATCCATGGCCGATGCCAAGCCGGTCTTCCGCAAGATCCTGGAGAGCTGCCAGGGCCTGCTCGCCAGCGACGAACTCGCGACCATGCTGATCGGCGACGACGGCCAGCTCCATCTCGCCGCCGCCATCGGTCCCTATGGCGAGAGCCGCCACCCTGACGAGTCGCGCGCCTACGATGGCAGCGGCACGCAACTGGCCATCGACGATCGCTGCGTGCTGCACTACCCCGATGTCCAGACCGACCCCAGCGTGCCAGAGGCCCTGCGCGAGCTGACCGTGCAGGCCGGCATCCGTTCCCTGCTGCTCGCGCCGATGCTGTGGGAGGACCATGGCCTGGGCTCGGTGCTGGTCGGCCGCACCTCGCCCAAGCCCTACACCACCGTCGAGATGGCCTTGCTCAGGACCTTCGCGGACCAGGCCGTGATCGCGATCCAGAACGCGCGCCTCTTCAACGAAACCACCGAGGCGCTGGAACAGCAGACAGCCACCGCCGATGTTCTGCAGGTCATCAGCAACTCGATGGAGAACGCGCAGCCCGTGTTCGACAAGATCCTGGAAAGCTGCGAGCGCCTGTTCTCCGGTTCGCAACTCGGCATCTCGCTCAATGGCGGCGACGGGCAGGTGTACCTGGGCGCGCACCGCGGCAATGCGCGCGAGGTGCTGGAGAAGTACTACCCGCGACCGTTCGACCTCTCGCCCATCGGCGTGGCCATGGGCGGCACCGAGGTGCTGCACATCCCCGATGCGCTCGCCGAGCCCCACCTGCCCTGGTTCATGAGGGAGGTGGCGGAGCAGGTCGGCAACTTCGCGATCATGGTCGCGCCGCTGATATGGGAGGCCCGCAACATCGGTTCGATCCACGTCACGCGCGACCCGTCGGAGCCCTTCAGCGACAAGGAAATCAAGCTGCTGAAGACCTTCGCCGACCAGGCAGTGATCGCGATCCAGAACGCGCGCTTGTTCAACGAAACGCAGGAGGCCCGCGCCGCCGCCGAAGCCGCCAACGAAGCCAAGAGCGCCTTCCTGGCCACCATGAGCCACGAGATCCGCACGCCGATGAACGCGGTCATCGGCATGAGCGGCCTCCTGCTGGACACGCCGCTGGATGTCGAGCAGCACGACTACGTGTCGACCATCCGCGACTCCGGCGACGCGCTCTTGACCATCATCAACGACATCCTCGACTACTCGAAGATCGAGGCCGGCCGCATGGACATCGAGTCGCACCCGTTCGACCTGCGCGACTGCGTGGAGTCGGCGCTGGACCTGGTCAGCACCCGCGCGACCGAGAAGCACCTCGACCTGGCCTATGTGTTCGAGGGCGACGTGCCGGTGGGCGTGAGCGGCGACCTGACGCGGCTGCGGCAGATCCTGCTGAACCTGCTGAGCAATTCGGTGAAGTTCACCGAGCACGGCGAAGTGGTGCTGACCGTCTCGGCCAACGCCCTGCCCGCGGGCAAGGTCGGCCTCACCTTTGCCGTGCGCGACACCGGCATCGGCCTGTCGCCGCAAGGCATGAGCCGGCTGTTCCAGTCGTTCTCGCAAGCCGATTCGAGCACCACGCGCAAGTACGGCGGCACCGGCCTGGGCCTGGCCATCAGCAAGCGGCTGGCGGAGCTGATGGGCGGCACCATGTGGGTCGAGAGCGACGGCCCCGGCACCGGCTCGACCTTCTTCTTCACCGCCGAGATGCCCGTGGCGGAAATGCCGCCGAGCAAGCGGCGCATCTTCACCGGCGTGCAGGCCGAGTTGCAGGGCAAGCGCGTGCTCGTCGTCGACGACAACGCGACCAACCGGCGTGTGCTCTCGCTGCAGTCCGCCAAGTGGGGCATGGAGGCGCGCGAGACCGCATCGCCGCTGGAGGCGCTGCGCTGGCTCGAACAAGGCGAGCGCTTCGACCTTGCCATCCTCGACATGCACATGCCCGAGATGGACGGCACCGACCTCGCCCGCCGCATCCGCCCCAGCCACCCGAAGCTGCCGCTGGTGCTGTTCAGTTCACTCGGCCGGCGCGAAGTGGGAGCCGATGCCGAGTCGCTGTTCAATGCCTACTTGTCGAAGCCGATCCACCAGTCGCAACTGTTCGACACGCTGGTCGGCCTCCTCGCACACGAACCGGTGACCGCCAAGGCCGCGCCCACCGTCTCCGCCAAGCCGCAGATCGATCCGACCATGGCCGCGCGGCATCCGCTGCGCATCCTGCTGGCCGAGGACAACGCGGTCAACCAGAAGCTGGCGATGCGCCTGCTGCAGCAGATGGGCTACCGCGCCGACCTGGCTTCCAACGGCATCGAGGCGGTGGAATCCGTGGAGCGCCAGGCCTACGACGTGGTGCTGATGGACGTGCAGATGCCCGAGCTCGACGGCCTCGACGCCACCCGCCAGATCTGCGCGCGGCTGCAGCCCGGCGAGCGCCCGCGCATCGTCGCCATGACAGCCAATGCCATGCAGGGCGACCAGGAGATGTGCCTGGCCGCCGGCATGGACGACTACCTGACCAAGCCCATCCGCGTCGACAGGCTGGTCGAGGCGCTGAACAATGTTCCTGCGCGGACGGACCGATGATGCGCAACGCCGGACCGCACCACCCAACGACAAGGATGAGGGCTGAATGAGCAACGAGACCATCGACCAGGCCACCTTCGCCGAACTGCAGGAAGCCGCGGGCGCCGAGTTCGTGACCGAACTGGTCCAGACCTTCCTGGAAGAAGCGCCCGAGATGCTGAAGGAGCTGCGCGAGTCGCAGGCCGCGGGCGACGCCGACACCTTCCGCCGCGCCGCGCATTCGCTCAAGTCCAACAGCCTCACCTTCGGCGCGGTCAAGCTGGGCGCGCTGTCGCGCGACCTGGAGCTCGGTGGCCTGGCAGCCGCGCAGAAGCCGGAAGCCCTCGATGCGCTGATGCTCGAATTCCTGCGCGTCGACGCCGCGTTGAAAGCGCTGTGCCATGTCTGACCAGCACGCCCCGGCGGCCCGCCTGCTGGTCGCGGACGACAACAAGGTCAACCGCCTGCTGCTGACCCGCAGTCTCGAATTGCAGGGCCACAGCGTCAAGACCGCGGAGAACGGCCGCATCGCCCTGGAGATGCTGCGCAGCAGCCCCTTCGACCTGATGCTGCTCGACATGGAAATGCCGGAGATGACCGGCTTCGAGGTGCTGGAGCACCTGAGCGCCGACACCAAGCTGCGCGACCTGCCGGTGATCGTCACCTCCTCGCTCGAAGGCGTGGCCGACATCGTGCGCTGCATCGAACTCGGCGCCGAGGACTACCTGCACAAGCCGGTGAACGCGGTGCTGCTGAAGGCGCGCATCGGCGCCAGCCTGGAGAAGAAGCGCCTGCGCGACCAGCTCAAGGAAATGGTGCGCCGCTTCGCCACCTCCGAGGTCGCGCAGGACATGCAGCAATCCGGCTTTGCCTTGGGCGGCCGGCGTGTGCAGGGCACCGTCATGTTCTCCGACATCCGCGGCTTCACCGCGATCGTCGAATCGCAGTCGCCCGAGGAAACGATCGACCTGCTCAACACCTACTACACGCTGATGTTCGAGGCCATCACCAGCCACGGCGGCGTGGTCAACCAGATGATCGGCGACGGCCTCATGGCCATCTTCGGCGCCCCGCTCCCGCTGGCCGACCACGGCGGCTGCGCGGTACGCGCGGCGCTGGACATGGTCGAGATGGTCGGGCTGCTGAACCTGGAACGCACCGCAACGCACAAGACCGAGATCCGCATCGGCGTGGGCATCGCCACCGGCGAGATGGTGGCCGGCTACACCGGCACGCAGGAGCGCGCGACCTATACCTGCATCGGGGACACGGTGAACCTCGCTGCGCGGCTGGAGGCGCATACCAAGCTGGCGCAGCGCGCGATCCTCATCGACCCCGCCACCTGCCATGCGCTCGACGGGCGCATTGCGGTCGAGGCGCTGGGGCCGGCGCTGTTCCATGGGAAGTCGGCGCCGGTGGATGTGTATGCCGTCAAGGACGCGAATCTGGCTGCTGCGCCGGCATAGCGCGCTCAGTGGGTGTTGGGCGGCGGCTCCTGGGGTTCGTCCTCGATCAACATGACGGCGCGGCCCGCCAGCACGAGCCACGCCGGCAGGATGACGACGCACAGCATCGGCAGCAGATCGATGCCGGGGAGCATGATGGCGCCCATGAACAGGCTGAGCCAGCCGTCCCGCGTCGCCACCAGCGTGAAACCGAGCACGGAACAGGAGACAGAGATCGCGCCGGGAATCATCGGGAAGACCTGGTGCACGAGCAGTCCGAATGCGACGCCGACGAACACCAGGGGAAAGATTCGTCCACCCCTGAACCCGCAGGTTGCCGACACCAGGATGGCGAGCAGCTTGATGACCACGATCAGCGCCAGTGCCGCGGCGCCGTAGCTGCCGGCGTTGCTCACGAGCGTCTTCATCTCGGCCAGGCCCTTGAACATGGTGATCGGTCCGCCGACGATCCCCAGAAGGCCCAGCACGAACCCGCCCATGGTGAGCGCCAGGACCGGGCTGCGCAGGGCCGTGTAGGCCTTGTGGAAGATCGGGAAAAGCCACACGGCGCACATGCCGACCGCAATGGCGGCAAGCGCCACCAACATGCCGAGGCCGATGTCGATGATGTTGGGATGAACGTAGGGCTGGATCGGCAGCGAGAAATTCATCTCCTCGAACTGCGACATCGTGATCGCGCCCGTGCCGGCCGCAACCAGCGGCGCGAAGAGCTGGTCCCACAACGGCTTGTCCTTTTGGCCGGTGAGCATTTCCGAAAACAGAAGCGCGGCCGCGACTGGCGTGCCGAACATCGCGCCGATGGTGCCGGCCGCCGCCAGCAAGACCCAGCCCTTGGTCGGGACGTATGGAACCAGCCTGCCGCCGACGGCAACCGTGATGCCCACGATGATCGCGATGATCGGGTTCTCGGGCCCCAGGCTCACACCGCCCGCCAGCGCAAGGATCAAGGCCAGGGCCAAGCCGGGCAACACGCTCAGCGGCGTGGGTGCGCCGAAGAGTTCGAGGGTCGCGGGATCGGGTCCTGCATGGCCGGGGAAGAAGCGCACGACAAGGCCGACCGCGAATCCCGTCAGCGTCAAGATGCCCAGCACCCACCACCACGTCGTGTTCGAGGCGCCGAACATCGGGGGCAGGGTCTGCCACAGGAATTTCTGAAGCAGATTCGCGACCAGCACCACCACCACCAGGATGACGGCGGCGGCCGCACCGACGACGATCGCCGGCCCGCCAAGGGCCACCATGCTTCGGGCCCGAGGATCAATTGCAAGCGTTTCCGGAGTGCTCATGGCTGTCTTCGACTGGCATAGGCCGCAAAGTCATCGGTCTTGCAGGCTAACGCGCCGGGGTAGACACGCACATTGCCCTTTGGGGCAAAGTCGACTGGCGGCTCTTGCCGTCGTTGCCTGCGGCAAGTGTCCGATGAGCTTCCCGCAAGCGGCGTCCAGTGTCATGATCCTCGCGAGGATCCTGTCGCAGGGAAGTTGCCCTCGGGCGCAAGGCGTCGGCTGACCCTGTCCCCGAGAGTCCGTAGGAGCGATCTTGTACGACTTCAAGTGGTCTGATTCTGAAAAGAAGCTCGCGCGCCGCGTGTTCGAGGCTGCGCTTGCAACGGAGCTGGCCGAGGTCATCGCCGAGTTCAAGACGAGGGCCGCCGCGGCAGCCGAACCTGACGACCTATGGTCCATCCAGGAGTCCCTCACTCGCACGCGGCGAGAGATCGACGAGAAGTACGACAACCGGTACTCGCAGCTCGGCCTGGTGTTCGGCAGGTTGCTGCGCGAAGGGCGCATACAGGAGGCGCAGTTGGCTGGTCTTTCGGAAGAGAAGCTGTCGCACATTCGGCGCATTGCGTCCCTGTGAGGCCCTCGCAACCGACCGAAGCCATCGCCCCAAGCCGCCGGCACACACAGGCGCTCCGCGCCGAAATCCCGGCAGCGATCAAGGCGAAGAGATGAGCGTTTTCTTGGCCAACAGGAGGTTCCTTTGCCCCAGTTCAACAACGTCATGATCATCACGGAGGACCAGGTCGGCGAAGGGTCGCCCCTGCTCTTTCCCAGCGTGTCATCGTGCTCGGCCGTCGTGGCCTGCCTGGCCAACACGCTCGTGGGCGCGCATTTCACGCAGGATGTCTGGACAGGCGTCGACCCCCAGAAGTTCACCCGCAGGCTTCTCGATGGGCTGAAGGACAAGATCGGTGTGCGGCCGATCGATCGGCTGTTGATCGTCGGATTCAATCAGGGCCACAACCCGCCGAAGATCATGTCGGACCTGGAGGTGCCGCCGGCCCATTGCGACACCTACGACATCTCGCGCAAGGGCGTGCCGGATGTGACCTTGATCTTCACCCACCAGGGCGCAGGCGTGCGCCCGAAGGTCGACTTCAAGCGCCAGACCAAGGTGACGGCGGCGGCCGATCCGAATCCGGACTGGACGATGGCCGATCTGCGCAAGGGCGCCCTCGGCACCGCGACGACCGGCAAGCTGCACACGTTGAGAAAGCACTTCGTCTGAAGAAGGTGCGAATCTTTCCACTGCGGACGCCGATCCCGCTACGAAATCTTCACTCCTTCCGAGGCGAGCGCGGCTTGCCACGGCAGGCGAGGTTCGCGCATCAGCTTCGGCCGGAAGCAAGGCCGGCCTTGCCCGGTCACCTCTGGGACTGCCTCGCCAGCCCGCGATGCAGACCGCGCTCAAAGCCTCTGCTATCGTCCCCGCCGCCTGACCTGGCACCCAGATTTCTTCGAGGAGTTTCCTGATGTCCCTGTTTTCATTGACGGGCAAGGTGGCAATCGTCACCGGCTCATCCCGCGGCATCGGCCGCGCCATTGCCGAGCGGCTGGCCGAGCACGGCGCCAAGGTAGTGATCTCCTCGCGCAAGCCCGGGCCTTGCGAGGAAGTGCGCGACGCCATCAACCGCCAGCATGGCGACGGCACGGCCATCTCGGTGCCGGCCAACATCTCGTCGAAGCAGGAACTGAAGAATCTCGTCGACGAAACCAACCGCCAGTTCGGCAAGGTCGACATCGTGGTCTGCAACGCGGCGTCCAACCCGTACTACGGCCCCTTCGCCGGCATCGAGGACGACCAGTTCCGCAAGATCCTGGAGAACAACGTAATCGCCAACCACTGGCTGATCAGCTTCGCGGTGCCGCAGATGATCGAGCGCAAGGACGGCGCGATCATCATCGTGTCCTCGATCGGCGGGCTGCGCGGCTCGCCGATCATCGGTGCGTATTGCGTGTCGAAGGCGGCGGACATGCAGCTTGCACGCAACCTCGCGGTCGAATACGGGCCGCACAACGTGCGCGTCAACTGCATCGCGCCTGGCTTGATCAAGACCGACTTCGCGCGCGCCTTGTGGGAAGACCCGGAGGGCCTGAAGCACCGCACCGCCACGACACCGCTTCGCCGCATCGGCGAGCCGGACGAGATCGCCGGCGCGGCGGTGTTCCTCGCATCGCGGGCCGGTTCCTTCATGACCGGACAAAGCCTCGTCATCGACGGCGGCGTGACCTGCTGAGGGGGCATTCCACATGGACATCCAGGGCAAGGTCGTCATCGTCACCGGCGGCGCGTCGGGTATCGGCAAGGCACTGTGCGAGCGCTTCGCCCAGGAAGGCGCGCGTGGCGTGGTCGTGGCGGACCTCGACGCGGCAGGTGCGAAGCGCGTCGCCGAATCGATCGGGGGCATGGGCGCAGGTGTCAACGTCGCGGTCGAGGCGGAGATGCAGGCACTGGTGCAGGCCGCGACCGAACGCTTCGGCCAGGTCGACGTGTTCTGCTCGAACGCCGGCATCGTCGTGCGCGGCGACGAGGACACGCCCAATGCCGACTGGCAGCGCCACTGGGACGTGAACCTCATGGCCCACGTCTACGCGGCGCGCGCCGTGCTGCCGCAGATGCTGGCGCGCGGCGAGGGCTACCTGGTGCAGACCGCCTCCGCCGCCGGCCTGCTGAGCCAGGTGAATGCCGCGCCCTACTCCGTCACCAAGCATGCGGCCGTCGGCTTTGCCGAATGGCTGTCGATCGCGCATGGCGACCAGGGCATCCGCGTGAGTTGCCTGTGTCCGCAAGGCGTGCTGACGCCGATGCTGATGGGTGCCGACGGATCGCAACGCAGCCAGAGCTTCCTCGGCGACGGCGCGGTGTCGCCGGATTCCGTGGCCGGCGCGGTGATCGACGCGATGCGGGAAGAGCGCTTCCTGGTGCTGCCGCATCCGGAAGTGCTGACCTTCCTGCAGCGCAAGACCGCCGACTACGACCGCTGGCTTCGCGGCATGCGGCGGTTGCGGGAGAAGGTCGTGGGGATGGTCAAGGGCTGAGGGGGACACGCAAGGCTGCGGCCATCGTCAGTAGCGGTCCTTTCGTTCGCGAGGAACGGCCCTTGCTGGCACCCCTGGCGATGCCATGCAGTTCGTCCAGTGTAGGGACCGGCACGACCAGCACACCCGCGCCCTTGGGAATCAGCGCGAATTCCTGGCCGACGTCCCATTGGAGACCTTGCGCCAAGAATACCCGCGGTCGTGGGACATTGACCTCGGACCCCTGAAGGAATAACATTGTTGCAACAGGAGGTTCCATGCAAGTCACTATCAGACCATTCGGAAACAGCAAAGGCGTCGTCCTTCCAAAGCCACTGCTTGCCCAGGCAGGCCTCGGCGACGAGGATGCGGCGGACATGACCGTCGAGGATGGCGCAATCGTCTTGAGGAAGACAGCGCGACCGGCCCGGGCTGGATGGGCGGAGGCTGCTCAGGCACTCGCCGCAAAGGGCGACGACGAATTGGTCATGGGCGAATTTGGCAACGCCGACGATGCGGAGTTGACCTGGTGAAGCGCGGGGAGATCTGGCTCGTCAATCTCGACCCCACCGTCGGAAGTGAAATCAGGAAATCACGACCTTGTCTCGTGGTTTCGCCGTTGGAGTTGAACGATCACCTGCGTACCGTGATCGTGGCGCCAATGACGTCGAAGGCCTTCTCTGCCCCTTTCCGAATTCCGCTAACACACGGGGGCACCAAGGGACTGATCTTGCTGGACCAGATTCGAACGGTCGACAAAGTGCGCTTGGCCAAAAAGCTCGGCGCGGTATCGGCGAAAACCTTGGCGGTCACGTTGACCACACTTCAAGAAGTTTTCGCGGAGTAATTCATTGTCAGGCTGATCGAGCACCGATAAGCAAATGGCGACAGTTATTCGGATTTAACGCGGCCGGGCTTCTTCGATCCGTCGCGCTGGCTTTCCGCGCCACCCGTTGAAGCGCTCCCCGCATTCGCCTGCTCCAGCCAAAGCAAGGTATCCACATACGCCATGAACCGATTCAGGTACTCCGGCGAGAGGTCCCGCATCAACGTCAGCGCCTGATGCACCAGATGCTGCGAATTGAGCGGCCCCGCGTTCTCCGGCACCTTCGCCAGCGACTGCGTCAGCCGCCGATCGGCGCTCAGCCTGGACCAGGTGCTGCGGAAGTAGCTCAGCGTCTTCAGTTCGCGGGTGCCCTCGGGTGTCGGCACACCATCGGTGATTGCGGCCGGCCCGCGAGCTGAGGATGGCGCAAGCCGCCCGATGTGCTCGACCAGTTCGGCCAGCGGCCCGCGCGAGGCCTGGCTTGGCGGGCTCCCTCTCAGGGAAGCGGAACGCGATGCCGGTGGGCCGGCCTTTTCAAGGTCATCACCGTAGGTCCGCAAGAGCCTGTCGACCTTGTCGTCCAGCAAGCGCCGCGTCTCGCCGCTGTGCACCGCCGCCCTCCTCGCCATCGCCTCGATGAACCGGAAGCGCACGGGGTCCAGTCGATGCGCGCCCTGCTTGCGCCAAGCCTCCAGGGTCGCGCCAGCGTCCAGGTCCGCCGCCGCAACATGCGCATTTGAAGCGTCGCTACCCACGGGGCTTGTCGACAACGATCGCATTCGACGGCCGCGGCGTCGGCGCCATTTCCACGCGTCGGTTCTTCGACCGCCCGTCCGCATCCGCATTCGACGCCACCGCCTGCTCGGATCCGAAGGCCGCCGCAAACACCGACCCCGACGGCAGCCCGTCCTCGATCAGCGAGCGCGTGACCGTCAAGGCCCGTTGCGCCGAGAGTTCCCAGTTGTCCGCGAACTGGCGATTGCCGCCGCGCACTTGCCGGTCGTCTGTGAAGCCGCTGACCATCAGGATCTCGTCGCGCGTCTTCAGGTACGCAGCCAGCGGCCCCGTGAGGCTCTTGAGCAACTGCCGACCCTCGGGCTGCAACTCGGCGGAGTTGAAGGCGAAGAGAACGCTGCCGCTGATGCCGATGCGGCCATTGTTCAGCGTCACGCGCCCGGCCGCGAGCGGGCCTTCCAGCGCCTTCTCGAGTGCCTCGCGGCGCTGCTCTTCCGCCTGCCGCTGCTTGACCTCGGCTTCCAGCTTGGTCGCGAGGTCCAGTTGCATGCCGAGTACACACACGAGGATCAGCACGAAAGCACCCAGCAGGCCCGACATGAGGTCGCCGAAGACTGCCCAGACCGGTACCGTCGGCTCGACGCCGCCGTCGATCGCGTCGTCGGTCATCACGCTTCGCTGCCCGCAAGGGTCCGCTGGCTGGCCAGTTGCTGCAGATCTTCGACGATCTGCTTCTGCGACATGATGCTCAGGTCGATGACTTCCCTCGCCTGCGCCACGTAGTAGTCCAGTTGCTCGTCGCTGCGCGCGAGGGACTTGCCCAGTGCGCCTTCGATGCGCTGCAGGTGCGCCACGAGCTTCTCGTTCGACTGGCTGAACAACTGCACGGCCAGGCCGAAGGCCTCGCCCAGGCTCGCCACCTCGACCGCGCTGCCGGTGACCTGCGCGGCGACGTCGGCCATGCGCGCGGTTTCGGCCTCGACCTTGTCGGTGAAGCGCGTGCCGACGCGTTCCATCACGTCCGCCGACGCCGCCACCAGCGCGTCGATGGCCGCGCGCTGTTCGGTGGAGGCGTGGTTCACGGCGCCGAGCAGGGTCTCCAGCGTCTCGAGGATGCGGCTGCGCTCCTCCAGCATCGCGTTGTCGCGCACCATGCTGTCGGACAGTTTCTGGCGCAGCTCGCCGATGACTTCGGCGGCCGCGCGGGGCGCTTCCGACGCGGCCTGCATGAGCTGCGCGATCTCGGCGATGGTGCGGCTGGCGTGGTCCTCCGAATGTGCAGAGATGTCGCGGCCGGTCCGGGCCAGCGTCTCGCAGATTTCGCGTTGTTGATGCTCGGCGCGCTGGCCGGCTTGCTGCCATTCCTGCTGCAGCGATTCGGCCATGGCTTCCAGGGACTGCGTCCACGCGCCAAGGCGCTGTTCGTCGCGCGAGGCCATCGCCTCCAGCGCGTGCGTCCAGGCTGCCAGCCGCTGTTCGTCGCGCGACGCCATCTCCGCTTGCAGGCTGGCATGCGCTTGATCCACCGTGCGCTGCAACGAGGCCGCGTGTTGCTCGAAGCCTGCCGCAGCCGACACGAGGGCCTGCTGCGCCTCGCCCGACAGCGCCTCGCTGACGCGCTGATGCTGCGCCAGCGCCTGCCCCCAGGTGTCCGACACGCTGCTTGCGGTGCTCTCCAGCCGAGCCGCGACGCCGTCCACCAGCGATGCGGCATGCTGCTCAAATCCTGCCGCAGCCGACACCAGGGCTTGATGTGTATCGCCTGCCAGCTTCTCGCTGACCAACTGATGCTGCGCGAGCGCCTGCCCCCAGGTGTCCGACACGCTACTCGCCGTGCTTTCCAGCCGAGCCGCGACGCCTTCTACCAGCGAAGCCGACCGTTGCTCGAAGGTCTGCGCAAAGTGGTCGAGCGAGCTCCGCAGGTGGCCCGACTGCGCGACGATGGCGCCCTGGTGTTCCGCGAGCGCGGTTCTCCAGATGTCCGCCACAGCGCCCGTGGTCGCCTCCAGCCGGGTCGACAGGCCGTCGAGTTGCTTCTGCACGCTGTGCTCCACGGTGCCGTGCAACGCGACAGCTTCCCGCGCGATGCCAGCCATCGCCGCTTCCACGACCGGCTGGATCGTCGCGCCGGCGACGCGGGCGCTTTCAGTCAGGCTTTCCTTCAGGGACTGGCCGACGGAGGTGGCAAGCCCCGAATAGACCGCCTCCGCCTTCAGGTGGAAGCTGTCCTGGCTGGACGCGATGCGCTCGTTCAAGGCCGCGCTCTGTCGCTCCATCGCCGCCAGCATCTCCTGCAGCCGGCCGACCAATTCCGGCATCGCCTCGCCCTGCCGCTGCAGCAGCCTGAAAGACTCCTCGCGCTGGTGCGCCGCGGAAAACACGCGAAGGCTCGTCGCGATTCGCGTGTCCAAGGCTTGCGCTGCCTGCAGCCGGTCGCGCCGGCACAGCGCGGAGACCAGCCCCAGCATCGCCGATGCAGCCACGCCCGCGACGGAGGTGCCGAAGGCCAGGCCCAAGCCCCGCACCGGCGCGGCCAGCGAGGAGCGGATCGCATTCACGTCCGACGCGCTCTCCAGCGCGATGCCGGTGCCGTTCAGCGTGACCACCATGCCAAGGAAGGTGCCCAGCATGCCCAGCAGCACCAGCAGCCCCGCCAGGTAGGGCGTCATGGCCGGGCCGGGCAAGCCGACGCGCACGCCCTCGACGCGCAGGCGAACCGGGTTCTGCAGCGACGGATGCAGTTGCTGCAGCCACGGGCCCAGGCTCGCCGGCGGGTCGCCCTTCTGCGAAACGGCACGCGCAAGAGTCGCGGTCGCTTGGTGGAAGTGCAGCAGTTCAAGCGCGCCCATCAGGTAGAACGCGCCGACCAGCAGCGTGATCACCAGCGCCAGCGGATTGGTGCCGATGTATCCGGCGCCCACCCAGCACACGGCGGCCAGGCCAACCAGGAAGGCGGCGTAATGGAGAGATCTGTTCATGTGGCTTAGGGTCACTTCACTTCATGCGAAGGGCTTCGAGCAGCCCTTCGACCGGTTGAAATCGAATATCCAGTTCGGCCAGCAACACGCCTTGCATGTCCTTGCCGAACGCTTCCAGCCAGGCTGCGGGCTGGACCTGACCCGGCGAACTTACTGGCTTGCCGGCGTTGTCCGGCGCGTCCGGCGCGTCCGGCCCGTCCGGCATTTGGCCCTGCGCCCCCGAGTGCGCCTGCTTCAGACGCTTGAAATACTTCTCCAGCACCGCAGGCACCGTCGCCAGCAAGCGCTGCTCCTGCGGGTCCAGGGCCTGCTCCATCACTGCGTCCACCGATGCCAGCCGCGCCATGGCCGGCGATCTGCCCGCCAGCACCGCCCTCAAGCGACCACGCAACGGCCCGATGCCCGCCTCCATCGCCTGCTGCCGCGCGATGTAGCGCTGGCGGTAAGGGGCGAAGTCGTCGACCGAGAAGGCCGTGCCTTCGGTGATGGCCTTGGTCAGCGCGGTGCGCACACGCGCGCATTCACGTTCCTCGGCGCTTGCGGAGGCAAGTGCGCGGGAGGGCGCGGTTGCCGGAGGGCTGTTCAACGCGGAGGACAAAGAGATGGCGTCGGTCCATCGGAGCCATTGGCTCAATCGCTCCGCGAAGGCTTGTTTGGGTTCGGGGGCGCCGTGATCGGTCAGTCGAGCCAGCAAGAGAATGAGCGCCGATCCGGTGACACCTGGGCGCCGTGACACTTGCACCATATCGCCAGAGGGAAAAACCGGGCAGTTTACCCGGTCGCCCCCGCCCAACCCCGGTCCACCCGATCGGCTACTGGGCGACGCCGTTGCCGCCCGCGTACATGAGCCGCAGTTCGCGCTTGAGCAGCTTGCCCGTCGGATTCTTCGGCAGCGCGTCGGTCAGGATCACGCGCTTGGGCAGCTTGAACCCGCCGAGGCGGCCGGCGCAGGCGGCGAGCAACTCCGCCTCGGTCATGTCCACGCCCTGCTTGAGCACGACCACGGCGGTCACCGCCTCGATCCATTTCGGATCCGGCACGCCGATCACGGCCACCTCCGAAACGCCCTCCACGCCGTAGATGGCCTCTTCCACCTCGCGGCTGGAGACGTTTTCGCCACCGGTCTTGATCATGTCCTTCTTGCGGTCGACCACGGTGATGTAGCCCTCGTCATCCATGGTGCCGAGGTCGCCGCTGTGGAACCAGCCGCCATGGAACGCCGCGGCGGTGCGCTCCTCGTCGTTGTAATAGCCGGCCAGCAACTGGGGCGAGCGGTGCACGATCTCCCCGACCTCGCCGGTCTTCACATCCTGCATGTCGTCGTCGACCAGGCGCGTCTCGACATTGAGCGCGGCCTTGCCGGCCGAGCCCGCCTTGCGAAGCTGGTCCTCGGGCTTGAGCACGGTGGCCACCGGCGCGATCTCGGTCTGGCCATAGAGGTTCCACAGGCGCAGGTGCGGCATGCGCTGCTGCATCTCCTTCAGCACCTCGACCGGCATGATCGACGCGCCGTAGTAGCCCTTCTTCAGCAGCGACAGGTCGGTCTGCGCGAACTCAGGCGCACGCAGCAGCGCGATCCAGACCGTGGGCGGCGCGAAGAAGGAATTGATGCCGTTCGCAACCATCATGGCCAGCAGGTTCTGCGCTGTCGGCTTGCTCGTGATGATGTTGGTCGCGCCCACGTACACCGACGGGCCCAGGAACACGTCGAGCTGAGCGCAGTGGTAGAGCGGCAGCGCGTGCAGCAGGCGGTCCGAGGCGGTGAGCTCGATGTCGACCAGGCATGTCACGTATTCGGAGATGACTGCATCGTGGGTGAGCATCGCACCCTTGGGCCGCGACTCGGTGCCGCTGGTGTAGACGATCTGGGCGAGCATCGCGCCGTTCAATGCGCGCTCGGGTGCCGGGCCGTCGAGCAGCAGGCTGTCGAAGGCCAGCATGTCGGACTCTGGTGGCGAGGCCTGTTCGCCGGGCAGCCACACCAGTTGCTGCACCGCCGTGTCGCTGATCGCGGCCCTTGCCAATGCCGCCCCTTCGGAGTCCACGCAAAGCATGCGCGCACCGGCATGCTGGAGGATGTAGCGCGACTCGTCGGCGTTCAGCATGAAGTTCACCGGCACCAGCACCGCGCCGATGCGCGCCACGGCGAAGCGCAGGGCCGCGAACGCATGCGAGTTGCGCGACAGCACCGCAACCCTGTCCCCCACCCCGATGCCCTGCTCCACCAGGCCATTGGCCAGCCGCGTGCAGACGGCGTCGAATTCGCGGTATGTCCAGGCAGTCGATCCGCACTGGATCGCGAGCTTGTCGGGGGAGCGGCGGCAGGTGCGGCGCAGCAGGTCGCCAAGGGTCTGGCGGCTCATGTCTCCAGTCATTTTTTTCCTTTGTCTCGGTTGAAATCCAAGTATCCACGCGACGCCCGGCGCACGGCTTGTGAACTTTTGAATTCGTTCCTTGCCACCGCGTTTGCCTGATTCGTCGCGAATGCCACGCCAGGTCCTGGAAGAGACCTCGCGCAGGTGACGAATTTACATTTTGTTGCTAATGTCAATGGCTTCGTTGAACCACCTGAACGCCGAATTGGATAGCCAGCATGAACAGATTCGAGGCCGCCTCTTCTTCCCTGTCCCACACGCCCAATCGGCGCCAGGCCATCGGCCGCGTGACGGGCGTCTTGGCGGCCGCGTCCGGGCTGGCGGCGCCCGCATTTGCGCAGGCCCGGGTGGTTCGGATCGGCACGACCTTCGACAACAGCAGTGTTGAAAAGGCCAACGGCACGGGCATGTTCCTGGGCTCGTCGGCGTACTTCAACGCAGTCAACAAGGCCGGCGGCATCCACGGCGCGAGGATCGACCTGGTCTCCGCCGACGACCAGTTCAAGCCCGACGTGGCCAAGGCCAACGCCCTTGCCTTCGCCGCCGACAGCACCGTGGTGGCGATGCTGCATCCGCTGGGCACGCGCCAGGCGGCCGAGGTGATCGACGCGGTGCCCGGCATGGCCGTGGTGGGGCCGAACACGGGCACGGTGTCGCTTCGCAAGAAGGCCGCGCCCAACGCCTTCTGGGTGCGCGCCAACTACGACCAGGAAATCGACAAGCTCGTGGCCACGGCGGTGACGGCCGGGCAGACGCGCATCGGCATCGTGTATTCGAACGATCCGCTCGGCCAATCCTTGCTGGCAGGTTTCAAGGCGGCGCTGGCGAAAGTCAAGCTGGAGCCGGCGGTCATCGCGAGCACGCCGGGGACGACCAGCATGGAAGTCGGCCCCGCGGCCGCGCAGATCGCCGCGGCCACGCCGCAGGTGGTCATCATCGGCCTGGCCGGCACCGCGCCAGCTTTCGTGAAGGCCCTGCGCCAGGCGGGCGGCAAGAGCAACGGCTATGGCCTGTCGATCACCGCCGGATCGCTGAGCGCGATGGGCGAGTTGTCGCACGGGCTCGGCTTCTCGATGGTGATGCCCTCCCCCTTCGCGACGAAGTTCGAAATCGTGCGGCGCTACCAGGTCGACATGCTGGCCAGCGGCAACAAGGAGTTCTCGCTGCCGAGCCTGGAGGGCTATGTGGATGCCTGCGTGCTCGGCGAAGGCCTGCGCCGCGCCGGCCCGTCGCCCACACGCGCGAGCCTGCTGGCATCGATGGAACGGATCGAGGGATTGGACCTCGGCGGCGTGAAGATCAACTTCAGCCGCGGCAACCGCGAAGGCAACCAGTTCGTGGACGTGGCGGTGATCAGCGCGAGCGGGCGATTGCTGAGCTGAAGCGGAAGGCGGGACGCGCGGCGCCTCAGAAGGTGTGAAGATTTCGTAGCGAGGGCGCCGAGGTCGGGTCGAGGACCGGAACCGCACTCTCGTGCGGTGAGGACCGCAGGCCCGAGATCGGCGTCCGCAGTAGAAAGATTCACACCTTCTTCAGTGCGCGGCCTTTTTCCGCTCGATATTCGGCAGCAGCATCGCCACAATTCCCAGCAGCGGCAGGTACGCAATCACCTGGTACACGTAGTCGATGCTCGTGTGGTCCGCCAGCAGGCCGAGCATCGCGGCTCCCAGTCCGCCCATGCCAAAAGCGAAGCCGAAGAACAGCCCCGACACCATCCCGACCTTGCCGGGAATCAATTCCTGCGCATAGACCAGGATCGCCGAGAAGGCCGACGACAGGATCAGCCCGATCAGGATGGTCAGCGTGGTGGTCCAGAACAGGTCCGCATGCGGCAACAGCAACGCGAACGGCGCCACGCCGAGGATCGAGGCCCAGATCACCGGCTTGCGGCCGATGCGGTCGCCCACCGGCCCACCGATCAGCGTGCCGAGCGCCGAAGCGAACAGGAAGATGAACAGGTGGTACTGCGAGCCCTGCACCGACAGGCCGAACTTCTCGATCAGGTAGAAGGTGTAGAAGCTGCTGATGCCGGCGATGTAGAAGTACTTCGAGAAGATCAGCAGCAACAGCACGCCGATCGCGCCGATGACCTTGCCGCGCGGCAGCGGTGCCACCGCTGGACGCAGCGCCGCACGCGCTTTGGCCGCAGCGTGGTGCAAGGCATACCAGCGGCTCACCTGGATCAGCAGCGCGATGCCGAGCAGCGCGGCCAGGCAGAACCAGGCCACGCTCGACTGGCCGTACGGCACGATGACCACCGCCGCCACCAGCGGCCCGAGCGCGCTGCCGGTATTGCCACCCACCTGGAACAGCGACTGCGCCATGCCATGCCGCCCGCCCGAGGCCATGCGCGCCACGCGCGACGACTCCGGATGGAAGATCGAAGAACCCGTACCGACCAGCGCCGCCGCCACCAGCACCACCCCGAAACTGGGTGCGAAGGCCAGCAGCAGCAGACCCGCGAGCGTGAACGTCATGCCGATGGGCAGCGAATACGGCGTCGGCTTGCGATCGGTGTACAGGCCCACGAGCGGCTGGAACAGCGAAGCCGTCAGCTGATAGGTCAGCGTGATCAGGCCGATCTGCCCGAAGCTCAGGCTGAACTCGCCCTTGAGCACCGGATAGATCGCGAGGATCAGCGACTGCATCATGTCGTTGATGAGGTGCGACGCGCTGATGGCGCCAAGCACGCGGAAGGCGGTGCGTTGCGCGGCGGGCGCATTGGCCGGTGCGGCGGGAATGGCGGCGCTGGGAGGAAGAACGCTGGACATGGAGAGCCTGGATTGCGCGCACCGGACGCGCGCAGTCGGAAAGTTGGATGAGGGGTGGATCGTAGAGGTACGATCGATGCCTGTCTCTCGCCAATCGGGCTGCGCTCTTCGCAAAAAGGACATGGCAAGCTCCCGCAGATTTCCGCCGGCGATGCCGGACCCCGACTTTCTCGCGGACGTCGACCGCAGCGAAGCGCTGGTCAACTGTCACCCCAACGACTATCCGCCCGGCCACGTCATCGGCTGGCATGCACATGCCAAGGAGCAACTCGTCTACGCGGCGCACGGCGTGATCATGGTGAGCGCGCAGGGCGGCCAGTGGATCGTGCCCCCGACGCGCGGGATCTGGATGCCGGCCGGCGTACGCCACAGCATCCGTTGCATCGGCGAGGTCCACATGCGCAGCGTCTATGTGCGGCCCGGCGCCACGCCACACCTGCCGCGGGAATGCGCCGTGGTCGGCATTTCGCCGTTGTTGCGCGAACTGATCCTCGCCGCGATTGCGATCACTCCCGGTTACGCGACCCACTCCCGCGATGGCCGCGTGATGCGACTGCTGCTCGATGAACTGCACGCCCTGCCCGTGCTGCCCCTGCATCTGCCGCAACCCGAAGAGCCCCGTCTGCAGCGCATCTGCACGCGCCTGCTCGAAGCACCCGACGACCCGACCACGCTCGACGACTGGGGCCAGCGTCTTGGCGTCGATGCCAAGACCATCCAGCGCCTGTTCGCACGCGAAACCGGCATGACCTTCGGCCAATGGCGCCAGCAAGCGCGGCTGCTGCATGGCCTGGAACGGCTCGCGAGCGGCGAGAAGGTCGTCGACGTTGCGTTGGCCGCGGGCTACGACAGCCCCAGCGCCTTTGCCACGATGTTCAAGCGGCAGTTCGGGCAGACGCCGAGCGAGTTCTTTCGTTAGCGAGCGGCCGGGGCCGTCGTGCGACGCGTCTTCACAGCGGCAGCCAGTTCGTGCAGCACCGGCACCGTCTGCACGAAGCTGATGCAGGCATCGGTGATCGACACGCCATGCTTCAGCGGGGTGCCGGCGACCAGGTCCTGCCGGCCTTCTTCCAGGTGGCTTTCGATCATCACGCCGGTGATGCGCCGGTCGCCTGAAGCGATCTGGCCCGCCACGTCCTGCGCCACGACGATCTGCCGCTGGTGCTGCTTGCTGCTGTTGCCGTGCGACAGGTCGACCATGACCTGCTCGCGCAATCCGTTGGCACGCAATGCCTCGCAGCTCGCCGCGACATCGGCCGCCGAATAGTTGGGCGCCTTGCCGCCGCGCAGGATGACGTGGCAATCGTCGTTGCCGCGCGTCTCGAAGATCGCGGCCATGCCCATCTTCGTCATGCCCATGAAGGCATGCGGCGCGCGCGCCGCGAGGATGGCGTCGGCCGCGACCTTGATGCTGCCGTCGGTGCCGTTCTTGAAGCCGATCGGGCAGCTCAGGCCGGAGGCCAGCTGGCGATGGCTCTGGCTCTCGGTGGTGCGCGCGCCGATGGCGCCCCAGGCGATCAGGTCGGCGACGAACTGCGGGCTCAGCAGGTCGAGGAACTCGGTGCCGGTCGGCAGGCCCAGCGTGGTCAGCTCCAGCAGCAGGCGACGGGCGCGCTCCAGGCCCTCGTTGATGGCGAAGCTGCCGTCCAGGTGCGGATCGTTGATGTAGCCCTTCCAGCCGACGGTCGTGCGCGGCTTCTCGAAGTAGGCGCGCATGACGATGAGCAGGTCGTCTTCCAGTTCATCAGCGACGGCCTTCAGGCGGTGCGCGTAGTCGAGGGCCTGGTCATGGTCGTGGATGGAGCATGGCCCGACCACGACGACGAGCCTGTCGTCGCGGCCATGAAGCACGTCGGCGATCCTGGCGCGGCTGCTTTCGACGAGCGCCAACGTGTTGTCGCGCACCGGCACGCGCTCCTGCAGCAAGGCCGGCGTGATCAGCGGGCGCACCGCGCCGATGCGTACGTCGTCGATGCGGGTGGTGTCGATGGTGCTGTCGCGCGAGCCGACTTCGGCGTCGTGGAGGGGGTCGTCTAGTTTGGGCATGGCGGGAATCTCGGGTGCGTAGGGACTTTGCGGGCGCAATTGTCCACTCACCCGCCGGCGAGCCCCGTTCGGCGTTGGCGGCTGCATTGTCCGGAGCGACTTCGTCCGACATACAGCCTCTCGCGTGCATATAGTCTTGAAGCACCACTTGCATCGAACCATTGCTCCATGTCCATCGTCTGTGATGCCTGCAAGTCGAGCAATCGGAACACCGCCATGTTCTGCATCGGCTGTGCGCGCCGCTTGCCCAGCTTCGTTGCAACCGGGCCATCCATGCTGGAGACGACGCGTCGCGGGGGGTTGACGCGGCCGGCCACCGGGACGCCGATCGAAGGGCATTCGGCTGGCAGGGTGCTCGAAGACGATCCGCGCAAGCCGTGGCTCTGGCTCGGTGCGGGCGCATCGATGCTGATCGCTGCCTTCTTGGCCTGGTTCTTCCTGGTCGCATCGCCCGCGAGCGACAGTTCGGTGCGCCGGCTGCCGCCTGCCAGCGTTGCAACAGCGGCACCAACTTCCTCGCCATCGCTTGCCAGGTCGAACGACACGCCGCAGTTCGACGATCGACCAGCCGCCACGCTGGCATCGCCGCCAACCCCACCTGTTGCGGCGGCACCGACGCCGGTTCCGACAGATGCCTCTGCGCCAACGCTGCAACGCGCCGCACCTTCTGTCTTGCCCGCAGCCGCCCCCAACAGGGAAGCAGCGCGCACGGTCGAGAAGTTCTACATCGCCCTGTCCTTCGGCGATGGATCGACCGCCGCCTCGCTCGTCACGCCGACCAAGCGCGGCGTCGGTCCCTTCAGCGAGGCCGGGATGACGAGCTTCTACGGCTCGCTGCGCGACCCGCTCGCGCTGCGCTCGGTGCGGCCGTTGGGTGGTGGGCGGGTCGAGGCCCGCTACCGATATCGCGCGACGACGACCACCTGTGAGGCCACTGCCGTCGTCCAGACCGAGACGGTCGGGGACAAGACGCTGATCCGTAGCATCAGCGCAAATTGCTGATCACGCCGACTCAGAAGGTGTGAAGATTTCGTAGCGAGGGCGCCGAGGTCGGGTTGAGGAGCGGAACCGTACACCCGTACGGTGAGCACCGGAGGCCCGAGATCGGCGCCCGCAGTAGATAGATTCGCACCTTCTTCAGCTTCCGACCACCGTCCCGCTCACCTCACCCAACCCGATCCGCGCCGCGCCGGCACGCTCGCAGTAGCCGCGCAGCGTGAGCGTGTCCCCATCCTCAAGGAAGGCCCGAGTCTCGCCGTTCGGCAGCGAAATCGGCTGCTTGCCACCCACTGTCAGTTCAAGCAGCGACCCAGCCTGATCCGCCGCCGGGCCGGACAAGGTGCCCGAGCCCAGCAGGTCGCCCGGCTGCAAATTGCACCCATTGACCGTGTGGTGCGCCAGGAGTTGTGCCGGCGTCCAGTACGCCGCTTCACGCATGTCCGTCTGCGACAGGCGCACCGCCGCCGCGCCGGCCTCGCGCATCTTCTTCGTCTGCAGCCATGCTTCCAGCGTGATGTGGAAGCTGCCGTGTTCGCGGTTGTTCGGCGAATCGAGATACGGCAGCGGCTGCGGATCGCCTTCCGGCCGCTCGAAGGATGCGCGGAAAGGCGCCAGCGCCTCCAGCGTCACCAGCCACGGGGACACCGTGCTCGCAAAGTTCTTCGACAGGAAAGGCCCGAGCGGCTGGTACTCCCAGCCCTGCAGGTCGCGCGCCGACCAGTCGTTGAACAGCGTCACGCCGAACAAATGCGATTCCGCGTCCGCCATCCCGACCGGCTCGCCCAAGCCATTGCCCCGCCCGATGAACCAGCCGAGTTCCAGCTCGTAGTCCAGGCGAAGACTAGGCCCGAACACCGGCGGCGCGGCGGGGTCGGAACCGGCCGGCTTGGTCTGCCCCTTGGGACGCTTGAATTGCTGGCCGCTCACGCCGATCGACGAGGCCCGCCCGTGGTAGCCGATGGGCACCCACTTGTAGTTGGGCAGCAGCGGGTTGTCGGGACGGAACTGCTTGCCCACCGTGGTCGCGTGGTGGACGCTGGTGTAGAAGTCGGTGTAGTCGCCGATGCGGCAGGGCACGGTCATCTCGACATCGGCCTGCGCGTAGAGCGCGAGTTGCCAGTCCTTCTGCTTGGGGCTGCCTTCGCGCAGGCTTTCCGAGAGGCTTGTGCGCAGTGCGGCGCGCTCCTCGGGCGTGGCCGCCATGAGCAGGTTCATGTCGGCATGGTCGATGAGGTGCGCGGCTTCGAGGTCGAGCACGCGGTCGCCGATGGCCACGCCGATGCGGAAGGCCTCCTTGCTGCCCCTTGGCCGAAAGCGCCCGAACGGCAAATTCTGGATCGGGAAATCGCAGCTGGGTGCGTTCGCGGTTTCGACCCAGCTTCGCAGTTTCGGGTCGTGGGTTTCGTTGATGTCGGTCATGATTTCTTGAACTGGTCTTTCAGGCCGGCCCAGCAGTCGGCGTAGTCCTGGTCGAGTGAATTGCTGGACAGCGCCCATTGGGTCGGCAGGAAGCGGTAGCGGCTTTCGAACATGAAGGCCAGCGTGTTGTCGAGCTTCTGCGGCTTGAGGTCGGCGTTGCTGGCCTTGGTGAAGGCTTCCTCGTCGGGGCCGTGCGGCACCATGCAGTTGTGCAGGCTGGCGCCGCCGGGTTTGAAGCCGCCGGGCTTGGCGTCGTATTCGCCGTACACCAGGCCCATGAACTCGCTCATGAGGTTGCGGTGGTACCAGGGCGGACGGAAGGTGTCCTCCATCACCAGCCAGCGCGGCGGGAAGATCACGAAGTCACAGTTGGCCGTGCCGGGCGTGTCGCTCGGCGACGTGAGCACGGTGAAGATGGAAGGGTCGGGGTGGTCGAAGCTGATCGAGCCGATGGTCATGAAGCGCGCGGTGTCGTACTTCACCGGCGACAGGTTGCCGTGCCATGCGACCACGTTGAAGGGCGAATGGCTGGTCGGCGCGCGCCAGAAGCGGCCGCCCGCCTTCTTGACGAGTTCATAGCCGCCGTCTTCCGTCTCGAAGGCGGCGACGGGCGCCTGGAAGTCGCGCGCATTGGCCAGGCCGTTGGAGCCGATCGGGCCCAGCTCCGGCAAGCGGAACTGCGCGCCGTAGTTCTCGCAGACATAGCCGCGCGACACACCGTCGGGCAGGCCGACCTTGAAGACCACGCCGCGCGGCACCAGCGCGATCTCGCCAGGCTTCACCTCGAGCACGCCCATCTCGGTGGTGAGCACGAGGCGGCCTTGTTGCGGCACGAGCAGCATCTCTCCATCGGCATTGACGAAGGCGCGCCGCTCCATCGAGCGGCCCGCGATGTAGATGAGCGCGCCGATGCCGCATTGCGCCTCCGCATCGCCGTTCGCGGCAAGCGTCTGCATGCCGTCGATGAAGTCGACCTGCTCCGCGCCATCCATCGGCATCGGATGCCAGCGCATCGGTTCGGGCGGCAAGGGCACGCTGCGGTCGCCGCCGGTCTGCCAGCTCGACTGGGCATAGGGCTGGTAGCGGCCCGACACCACGGAGGGCTGGCGGCGGTACATCCAGGTGCGCCGGTTCTCGTGGCGCGGCGCGGTGAAGGCAGTGCCGGAGATCAGCTCCGGATAGAGGTCGAGCGGCGCGCGCTGCGGGCTGTTGCGGCCCTGCGGCAGTGCGCCGGGCACGGCTTCGGTGGCGTATTCGTTGCCAAAGCCGGTCTGGTAGGCGAGCGGTGTGGTCATGGACTTTCTTCGAGACGAAATGGGTTCAGGCGCGCTTGGCCGCGGCAAAGGCTTCGCGCAGCACCGGCAGCGAGCCGATGTGGTTGGCCAGCAGCAGCACCAGGCGCGCGTTGAAGGCGTGGCTCTCTTCCGCCGAGAGGCCTTGGTGGGATTCGATCAGCGCCTCGTAGAAGTCGTCCGGCGCGTCGAGATTCGATTCGGTGATGAGTCGGGGTTGGGTGGCTTGCAGCATGAGGATTCCTTCAGACCCAGCCGAGCGCGCGATCCAGCGCGTCGCGGATCACGGCGGCGTCGGGTTGTCGCCAGCGCGCGCAGACATGCTGGTCGGGGCGCAGCAGGTAGACGGTGCCGACTTCCGCGTCGTAGCGCCGGGCCGCCAATGCGTGCGCATCGTCGAGCGGCACGACCACGGTCCTCACCGGCACGTGCGCGACTGCCGATGCTTCGGCCACGGCCCGCGCGGCCCGGTCGGAGAGGACATCGATGCCGAACACCAGCGCCGTGAAAGCCTCGCCGCCGGCATGCGCCAGCAGCCATCCCATGCTGCCATCCTTGCGGACCAGCGGCGCATCGGCAGCCACCGCGCCCGGCACCATGCGGCCGTTGAATGCTTGCGCATCGGGCGTGCTCAGCGCGGAGTCGTGCAAAGTGGCAGGCACCGAGAGCCGGCCGCTGTTGACCAGCTTGCGCGCGAAGGCATTGACCTTCGCCAACTCCAGCACCGCATCGCGGAACAACTTGCTGACTTCGCTCTTGGGCGTGATGAAGTCGGTGGCGCGCGTCGAGTTCAGGATGTTCTCGTCAGCGGCGTATTCGCGCTCCTGGCCGTAGCTGTCGAGCAGCGCATCCGACGCCTGGCGTTGCAGCACTGCCGCCAGCTTCCATGCGAGGTTTTCCGCATCCTGCACACCGGAGTTGGCGCCTCGCGCACCGAAGGGCGAGACACCATGCGCCGAATCGCCCGCGAACAGCACGCGGCCGTGGCGGAACTTGTCCATGCGCAGGCAGGAGAAGGTGTAGACGCTGGCCCATTCGAGGTCGAACTGAGCGTCCTCGCCGAGCAGCGCCTTCACGCGCGGAATGATCTTCTCGGGCTTCTTTTCTTCCTCGGGATCGGCGTCCCAGCCGAGCTGGAAGTCGATGCGCCAGACGTTGTCGGGCTGCATGTGCAGCAGCACGCTCTGGTTGGGATGGAACTCCGGGTCGAACCAGAACCAGCGTTCTGCAGGCCGATCGAGTTTCATCTTGACGTCGGCGATGAGGAAACGGTCCTTGAACTGGCGGCCCTTGCTTTCCAGCCCGAGCAGTTGTCGCACGCTGGAGCGTCCACCATCGCAGGCGGCAACGTACTCGGCCTCCAGCAGATAGGGGCCATCCGGCGTCTCGACCGTCAGCGTGACATGGTCGGCATGCTGCACCGCGCCCGCCACCTTGTTCTTCCAGCGCAGGTCGATCAGCGGCAGTTCGGCCGCGCGCTCGGCGAGGAAGCCTTCGACGTAGTACTGCTGCAGGTTGACGAAGGCCGGCCGCGAATGGCCGGCCTCGGGCAGCAGGTCGAAGCTGTAGATCTCTTCCTTCTTGAAGAACACGCGCCCGACGTTCCACGAAACGCCCTTGTCGACCATGCGCTCGCCGCAGCCGAGCCGGTCGAAGATCTCCAGCGTGCGCTTGGCGAAGCAGATGGCGCGCGAGCCGGTGGAAAGCGTGTTGTCGTTGTCGAGCAGCACGACCGGCACGTCGCGCTGCGCCAGGTCGATGGCCAGCGCCAGGCCCACCGGGCCGGCGCCGACGACGACCACGGGCCGCCGCACGGGCATCGCGGCGTCCTGGTCCGCATGGCGCACATAGTCGAATTCCAGCTTCTGGTAGTCGACGGCTTCGCCCTTGCGTGATGCAAGCTCGTTCAATTGCATGGTGTGGTCACTCCTGCGAGGCGAACCGGCCGCTCAGCCTTCCAGCGTCTTCCACATCTCGACATCGCGCTCGGCAGTCCAGATCCGCGGGTCCGCGTACTGCGTGGCTTCGTCGTAGCAGCGCGTCACGTCGAAGGGCATGCAGTGGTCGAAGATCACCCAGTGGCCGTACTTCTGCTTGAGCACGCCGTAGGTGTCCTTGTAGACGGCGTTCAGGTCCTTGCCGGCGGCGACGCCCTTCTGCACGTTGGCATACACGTCGGCGATGAAGTCGCGCGTCTCGCCGAGGCCCTTGGCCACTTCCGCGGGCGTGGTCAGCGCAGCGCCGCGGCCCGGCACCAGCGCCTTGGGCTTGAGCGCGGCAATGTTGTCGAGCGTCTTTGGCCAGTCCTTGAAATAGGCGTCACCGGCGTACGGCGTGGCGCCGAATTCGACCAGGTCACCCGACAGCAATGCGCCCTCGCCCGGCAGCCAGACCACCGTGTCGCCCTTGGTGTGGCCGCGGCCGAGTTGCAACAGTTGCACCTCGAGCTTGCCCAGCCACAGGGTCATCTTGCCGGTGAAGGTCATGGTCGGCCAGGTCATGCCGGCCGGCACCGTCTCGACGTTCTGGAACAGGCGCGGGAAGCGTCCGATCTCGCTGGCCTTGTCCTGCTCGCCGCGCTCGACGATGAGGTCGTACGTGTCCTGGCTGGCGATGATCTGCTGCGGCTGGTAGGCGCTCGCGCCGAGCACGCGCACGGCGTGATAGTGGGTGAGCACGACGTACTTGATCGGCTTGTCGGTGACTTCGCGGATGCGGCGGATCACGTCGGCGGCCATGGCCGGCGTGGCTTGCGTGTCGGCCACCAGCACGCAGTCATCGCCAATGATGATGCCGGTGTTGGGGTCGCCCTCGGCCGTGTAGGCCCAGGCGTGCTCGGAGATCTGGCTGAAAGTGACCTTCTTTTCTTCGAGGTCGGCTTGGGAGGCAAATTTCTTCGTGGCGGTCATCGGGGCAGCTCCTGTTGGCGTTTGTCTAAACCTAACTTGTTTGCGATTATCCAATCATTGGTTCGCTCAGGACGAATCAATTTGTGAATGACTAAGTAGGGTTTTCCCTTGAATCATGGCTTAACGCGTTTGTCGTTGTTTAATTCCACGGGCTTGAACAGAGGTACGGACATGAACGAAGAAGTCGAAACGCGGCAGCAGCGCGGCATACAAAGCGTAGAAGTGGGCGGGCAACTGCTGCGCGCGCTGGTGCACCACGGCCGGCCGATGGCCCTGAGCGATCTCGCCCGCGAAGCGGACATGGCGCCGGCCAAGGCGCATCCCTACATGGTGAGCTTCGGCCGGCTGGGCTTGATCGAGCAGGACCCCGTCAGCGGCCAATATCTGCTCGGACCGCTGGCAATGCAATTGGGGTTGATCGGACTGCAGCAGAACAACCCGGTGCAGATCGCCTCGCCGCTGATCGAGGCGCTGGCGGCGAGCATCGGCCAGACCGTTGCCATCGCCGTCTGGGGCGACCGGGGTGCGACCATCGTGCGCCTGGCCGAATCGCCGGCCGCGGTGCACGTGGTGATGCGACACGGCACCGTGTTCTCGTTGACCGATACCGCCTCGGGTCGGCTCTTCGGCGCGTACATGGAGCCCGCGGTGGTGAAGCGCTTCCTGGAGGAGGAACGGTCGCGCCGCAAGCAGCGCGACCGCGGCGACCCGACCCCGCAGCCCGGCATGCCGGCCGCCGCGCCGGTGCCGAACTGGCGTGAATTCGAAACGCACCTCGAAGAAGTGAAGCGCCACGGCCTCAGCCGCTCGACCGGCGAGATCGTGCCTGGCGTCAATGCCATGGCAGCGCCGGTGTTCGACCACAAGGGCACGATCGTGCTGGCGGTCACCGCGATCGGCGCGGCGGGCGTGTTCGACAGCAGTTGGGATGGCGAAGTGGCGCGGGCGCTCAAGGCCTGCGCGAGTCAGGTCTCGCGGCGGCTCGGCGCACCGGCGACCTGAGCGTCTTCAAGCGTCTTGTCGCGGCGCACGAAGCCACCGCTTCGACCGCACTCCGCGGCGCTCTCGCCAGGCTTTGGTCAGGCAGCAGTCAGACTCAAAAGCGTCGCGCACCCTGCAAGACACATTTATGCGCAAATGTTTGCGCCTACTCCGCTTTCTGTTGTGCACGCCCAAAGGGTGCCGCACGTTGGAATGGGAAAATCGGGGGATCGGCAGCCGGCCGTTTCCCGCCGTGCCCCGCCCCCTGGACCCCTGATGTATCGCACAGACTCGACCCCGCCCGACTCCACCTTCCCCTCCGACGCCGACTCTCCCCATATCGTCCGCGGCCCGCAACGGCCCGACCTGATCCGGACGGAAATCCTCGCTGACCTGTTCGAAGCCACCGCCGCAAGAATCCCTGCCCACACGGCATTGATCTTCGGCGAGCAATTGCTGAGCTATGGGGAACTGGACCAGATGGCCGACCGGGCCGCGTCGCGGCTCATCGAAGCCGGCGTGCACCCCGGCCGCATCGTGGGCCTGTGGCTGCCGCGCGGCCTGGACCTGCTGGCGATGCAACTGGCGATCGCCAAGACCGGCGCCGCCTGGCTCCCGCTCGACGCGGACACCCCGGTCGAACGCGTCGGCGTGTGCCTGGACGACGCAGACGCGGTTGGCATCGTGAGCTGCAATGAGTTCGCCCCAAAGCTGGGCGCCATCGGTCGGCCGACCTGGACCGCCGAGGCGTTGCTGGCCCTGCCCTTCGACGCGGCGTCCGCCCTGCGTCGCGAGGGCGCGCTGCCGGTGCATCCGGCCTACGTCATCTACACCTCGGGCTCCACCGGCAAGCCCAAGGGCATCGCGATCACGCAGGGCAGCATCTGCCACTTCCTGAGCAGCGAAAACGCGCTGCTGGGTGTGCGGCAGGACGACCGCGTCTACCAGGGCTTCTCGGTCGCCTTCGACATGTCCTTCGAGGAGATCTGGATCAGCTACCTGGTCGGCGCCACGCTCTGGATCGCGCCGAAGGTCATCGCCTCAGACCCCGAGGCCCTGCCCCGCGCGCTCATCGAGAACCAGGTGAGCGTGCTGCATGCCGTGCCGACGCTGCTGGCGCTGTTCGATCGCGACGTGCCCGGCCTGCGCATCATCAACCTCGGCGGCGAGATGTGCCCGGCATCGCTGGTCGAGCGCTGGGCCGTTGCAGGCCGCCAGGTGTTCAACAGCTACGGCCCGACGGAGGCCACGGTGTCGGCCAGCATGGCGGAACTGGCCGCTGGCGAGCCCGTGACCATCGGCCGGCCGCTGCCCAACTACGCGATGCTGGTCGTCGCGCCCGAGATGACGGCAAGCGGCCCCGTGCTGCTGACGCGCGGCGAGGTCGGCGAACTGTGCATCACCGGCCCCGGTGTAGCCGCCGGCTACCTGGGCCGCCCGGAACTGACGGCCGAGAAGTTCCTGCGCAATCCCTGGGCGGCCGACGCGACCGAGGCACGCCTCTACCGCACCGGCGACCTGGCCCGGATCGACGAGGAAGGCAACGTGCAATGCCTGGGCCGCACGGACGACCAGATCAAGATCCGCGGCTTCCGGGTGGAGCTTGGCGAGATCGAGGCGGTGCTGGCGCAGCAACCGGGTGTCGGCACGGTGGCTGTGGTGCTGCGCGAGGTGCGGGGCGTCGACCAGCTCATCGCCTTCCTGGTGGCCGAGAGCGCCGGCACCGTGTCGGCGTCGGCACTGCGCACGGCGCTGGCCGAGCGCCTGCCGCCGTACATGGTGCCGAGCCGCTTCGAAGTGCTGCCGCAGATGCCGCGACTGCCTTCCGGCAAGATCGATCGAAAGGTGCTCAAGGCGCAGCCGCTGGCTGAGGCAGCAGTATCGGCGGAAGGATCGGACACGGCCGAGACGCCCACCGAGGCCGCCGTGTTCGCGGCCATGTCCTCCCTCTTCCCTGGGTTCGCGATCCGCCGCAGCTCGGACTTCTTCGACGAGCTCGGCGGCCATTCCCTATTGGCGGCACGGCTGGCGACCACCTTGCGCGCCGATCCGCGCTTCACCAGCATCACGGTGCGCGACATCTACACGCACCGCACGGTCGGTGCCATCGCCGCGGTTCTGGAAGCCAGCAGCATCCAGCCTGCCGAGCGCGTGCCCGACTGGACGCCGCCGTCAGCATGGCGCCGCTGGCGTTGCGGCCTGGCGCAGGCCGCCGCCATTCCGGGGCTGGTCGCGCTGCGCATGATGCAGTGGCTCGCGCCCTTCTTCACCTACCACTTCTACACGGGCGCCCCGGAGGATTCGATTCCCTTCGCGGTCACGATGTCGATCGTCGCCTTCCTGGCGACAACGGTCCTCGAGTTCGCCGTTGCCATTGCGGGCAAATGGCTGATCGCCGGTCGCCTCAAGCCGGGCCGCTACCCGCTCTGGGGCCTGACCTATTTCCGCTGGTGGCTGGCCGACCGGCTCTGCGATGCGGCACCGACCTATTTCATCAGCGGCTCGTCGCTGCAGTCCTGGTGGCTGCGTGCCCTGGGCGCGCGCATCGGCAAGGATGTGCTCATCGGCTCGGTCAAGGTGCGTGCGCCGGACATGCTGTCCGTGGGCGATGGCGCCAGCATCGGCAATGCGGTCAACCTGGAGAACGCGCGGGTGTTCTGTGGCGAGCTCCTGATCGGCCCCATCGTCATCGGCGCGCAGGCGCACGTCGGCTCGTATGCCGTGCTGGAAGGCAACACGTCCATCGGGGACTGGGGCCATCTCGACGGCCAGTCCGCGCTGGCCGATGGCCGCGCCATGCCGGCCCGGCGCGTCTGGAGCGGCGCCCCGGCACGCGACGTGGGTGCCTTCGACCCTGCGTCGTTGCGCCCGCGCCCGCCCGTCTCGTCGCGTCGGCTGCTCGGCGAAGGCGTGTTCTTCTTCGTCGGCGCCATGCTGGTTGCCGCGCTGTTCTTCCTGCCAGTGTTCCCGACCTTCATGCTGATCGACCTGCTGGACGACAGCGACGGCGCGACCTGGGTCGCGTCCAACTCGGCCCTGCTGATCTTCAAGTACTTCGGGCTGGCGCTGCTCGCGAGCCCGGTGATGATCGTGCTGACGGCGCTGATCTCCGCCGGCATCCGCTGGAGCGTGCTGCCGCGCCTGAAGAGCGGAAGCTGGCCGGTGCACAGCAACGTCTACTGTGGCAAGTGGCTGGTCAACCAGATCCAGGAATCGAGCCTGCAGGTGCTGCATGGCGTCTACGCCACGCTGTTCGCACCCATGTGGTATCGCCTGCTGGGCGCCAAGGTCGGCCGCAATGCCGAGATCTCGACCGCCCTCGGCGTGGTGCCGGACATGCTCACGCTGGGCGAAGGCACCTTCATCGCCGATGCGGTGCTGCTCGGCGACGAGGAGATCGACGGCGGCTGGCTGACGATGCAGCCGACCGTGGTCGGACGCCGCAGCTTCATCGGCAACGGCGCCTACATCCCCGACGGCACCACCGTGCCGGAGAACGTGCTGATCGGCGTGCTCGGCCGTGCGCCCGATGCGGCAGAGATGCGCAGCGGCGAGACCTGGCTGGGCTCGCCCGCGCTGCGCCTGCCGGCGCGTGAAGTCGTGACCGGGCATCCGGAATCGCTGACCTTCAACCCCTCGCTGCTGCGGCGGATCGGGCGCGGACTGGTCGAGGCCTTCCGCATCGTCGTGCCGCATGCGATCGTGATTGCCGCGGGCTACAGCATGGTGCAGGCGGTCATGCCTTCGGCCGCGCGCGAGCACTGGAGCGCGGTGGTCGGCTACCTCACGCTCGACGGGTTGATCTTCGGCCTCTCGACTTTCGTGTTCGTCGCCTTGTTCAAGTGGATCTTCCTGCGCCGCTACCAACCGCTGGCCAAGCCGATGTGGACGCCCTTCGTCTGGCTGTCGGAGGCGGCGACCAACATCTACGAAGGCATCGCGGTGCCCAACTTCATGAACTACCTGCGCGGCACGCCCTGGCTGCCGATCGCCTTCAACCTGCTGGGCGCGCGCATCGGCCGGGGCGTGTACCTGGACACCACCGACCTCACCGAGTTCGACTGCGTGCGCATCGGCGAATACAGCGAACTGAACGCACAGTGCTGCCCGCAGACCCACCTGTTCGAAGACCGCGTGATGAAGGTCCACCACGTGAACATCGGCTCGCGCGTCAACATCGGGGCGCGCAGCGTCGTGCTGTACGGGGCGGTGGTGCACGACGGTGCACAGCTGGGCCCGCTGACGCTGGTGATGAAGGGCGAGAGCATTCCGCCGTCGTCACGCTGGAGCGGGAATCCCGCCATGCCCGTGCGCGCTGCCTGACCTGAGTTCGCGAGCCGCCGCTGGTGCGCTGTCGAGCGCCGCCACCACGGCGTCCCCCATCTCGGCGGTCCCGACGCGGGTGCACCCCGGCTGGAAGATGTCGCCGGTGCGCAGTCCGTCGGCCAGCACGCGCCGCACGGCGCGCTCGACCCGATCGGCGTTGCCGGCCTGGCCGAAGGAAAAGCGCAGCATCATGGCCATCGAAAGAATGGACGCCAGCGGATTCGCCAGGTTCTTCCCGGCGATGTCGGGCGCGGTGCCGTGCACCGGTTCGTACAACCCGAAGCTGCCGGCCGCCATCGACGCCGAAGGCAGCATGCCGATGGAGCCGGTGAGCATCGCGGCGGCGTCGGAGAGGATGTCGCCGAAAATGTTGCCGGTGACGATCACGTCGAACTGCTTTGGGGCACGCATCAGCTGCATGGCGGCCGCATCGACGAAGAGGTGCGTGAGCGCGACGTCGGGATAGTCCAGGCCCACGCGCGTGACCACCTCGCGCCACAACTGCATGACCTCGAGCACGTTGGCCTTGTCGACCGAACACAGCTTCTTGCCACGCTGGCGCGCGGTGCGGAAGGCCACGTGCGCGATGCGCTCGATCTCGGGTTCCGAGTAGCGCATGGTGTTGAAGGCCTCGCGCTCGCCGTTGGCGTTCAGGCCGCTTCCGCGCGGCTCGCCGAAGTAGACGTCGCCCGTGAGTTCGCGCAGGATCATCAGGTCCAGCCCGTCCACCACTTCCGGCTTGAGGGTCGAGGCGCCGATCAGTTCGGGGAACAGGAAGGCCGGGCGGAAGTTGGCGAACAGTCCCAGCTCCTTGCGCAGCCGCAGCAGGCTGGCGCCCGGTCGCATCATGAACGGGATGGCCTCGTCGCCCGGCATGCCGGCCGAGCCGAACAGGATGGCGTCGGCCTTGCGCGCGATCTCGCTGGTGGCGGCGGGGAGCGGGTCGCCGGCGGCATCGATGCCGGCCTGGCCTATCGCCGCCTCCACCAGTTCGATGGGCCGGTCGTTGCCCACGACAGCCTTGAGCACTTTCACGGCCTGCGCCGTGACCTCGGGGCCAATGCCGTCTCCGGGCATTACTGCGATCTTCATTGTCAATACCTTTCTGGATTTACCTGCAAGGAGCGTGGCCGACTTCGTAGCCTTGCTCGAACGTTTCGATGGCGGCGCCCTGCGCCAGCGTGTAGTCGATCTCGTCCAGCCCCTCCAGGAGGCAATGGCGCGGGAAGGGATCGATGGCGAATGGTTCGGGCCGCCCGCGTGGCCCTGTGACGGTTTGCGCCCGCAGGTCCACCTGCAGGTGCGCTCCCGGGGCGGCGAGCAGGTCGGCCAGCATCTCCAGCACCACGGCCTCGGGCAGGCGCACCGGCAGCAGCCCGTTCTTCAGCGCGTTGCCATGGAAGATGTCGCCGAAGCTGGGCGCGATGACTGCGCGGAAGCCGCCGTCATGCAGCGCCCAGACCGCATGCTCGCGCGACGAGCCGCAGCCGAAGTTGTGTCCCGCCACCAGGATGCGCGCCTGGTCGTACACCGGGTCGTTCAGGATGAAGTCGGGGCGGCGCGTCCCGCGGGCGTCCCGCCGCACGTCGTGGAAGAGATAGTCGCCGAAGTTGTCGGAGCGCGGCTTCTGCAGATAGAGCGCAGGCACGATCTGGTCGGTGTCGACGTTCGAGCGGGCCAGTGGCACCGCCACCGCGTCGATCTGTGTAAAGGCTTCCATGGTTGCGATTCCGTGTTGTCAGTGGGGCGCGAGAAGCTTGCGCACGTCGGTCAGGCGGCCAGTGACGGCCGCTGCGGCAGCCATCGCGGGGCTCAGCAGGTGCGTGCGCGAACCCGGCCCCTGGCGGCCGACGAAGTTGCGATTGGAGGTCGAGGCACAGCGCTGGCCCGGCGCCACCTGGTCGCCGTTGGTGCCCAGGCACATCGAGCAGCCGGCATGCCGCCACTGCAGGCCGGCTGCGCGGAACACGGCATCGAGCCCCTCCGCCTCGGCCTGCTGCTTCACCAAGCCCGAGCCGGGCACGACCCAGGCCTCGACACCCTCGGCCACGCGCCGCCCGCGCACCACTTCCGCGGCGCTGCGCATGTCCTCGATGCGGCCGTTGGTGCAGGAGCCGATGAAGACGCGGTCCACCGCCACGTCCGTGAGCGCCTGGCCGGGCTGCAACCCCATGTAGGCCAGCGTGCGCTGCATCGTTTCGCGGCGTTCCGCGCTCGTGGCATCGGACGGGTCGGGCACGTGGCCGGTGATCGGCAGGACGTCCTCGGGGCTGTTGCCCCAGGTGACCATCGGTGCGATGTCGTCGGCGCGCAGTTGCACTTCCCTGTCGAAGACAGCGCCATCGTCGCCGGGCAGGCGCCGCCAGCGCGCCAGCGACGCATCCCATTCGTCGCCCGTCGGCGCATCCGGGCGACCGGCCAGCCACTCGAACGTGGTGTCGTCGGGCGCGACCATGCCGGCGCGCGCACCGGCCTCGATCGACATGTTGCACACCGTCATGCGGCCCGCCATCGAGAGCGCTCGTATCGCCTCGCCGGCGTACTCGATCACATGGCCCGTGCCGCCCGCCGCGCCGATGCGCGCGATGATCGCCAGGATGATGTCCTTGGCCGAGACGCCGCCGGACAGCCGACCGTCGATGACGACGCGCAGCGTGCGCGGCTTGCGCTGCCAGATCGTCTGCGTGGCCAGCACGTGCGCCACCTCGGATGCGCCGATGCCGAAGGCCAGCGCGCCCATCGCGCCGTGCGTTGCGGTGTGGCTGTCGCCGCAGACGATCACGCTGCCCGGCAGGCTCAGTCCCTGCTCCGGGCCGACCACATGGACGATGCCCTGGCGCAGGTCGTCGAGGCCGAAGAAGCGGATGCCCGAAGCCGCGCTGTCGTCGCGAAGGGCCTGCGCCATCGCGCGCTTCTCGGGGTCGGCGATGTCAGACAGGATGCGCGAACCGGTGGGCACATAGTGGTCGGGCGTCGCAAAGGCACGGTCCGGCCGGCGCACGGCAAGACCCCGCTGACGCAGCATCTCGAAGGCCGGTGCGGAGCCATCCTGCACCAGGTGGCGATCGACGTACAACAGGCTCTGGCCGTCGTCGCGCTGCATGACGACATGCGGCTGCCAGATCTTGTCGAAGAGCGTGCGCGACACAGGCATTGGCGCGGCGGCGGAAGATGAGGATGGCATTGGGATCCAGGCAGGAAAAAGGTCAGTCGAGCTTGACGCCGGAGACACGCACGATCTCCGCGTACCGGCTGGTCTCGCTCGCCATGAAGCGGCCGTAGTCTTCCGGCGTGCCGCCGCCGATCTCGGCGCCGAGCGCCTGCATCCGCTTGTTCAGTTCCGGCGATTTCAGGACCACGTTGGCCTCGGCATTGAGCTTGTCGATGATGGCGCGCGGCGTTCCGGCCGGTGCCGACAGCCCGTACCACGATGCCGCATAGACACCCTTCAGGCCGACCTCGTCGAAGGTGGGCACGTCAGGCAACGCGGGGTTGCGGGCCTTGGATGCGACGGCCAGCGCGCGCATGCGGCCGCCCGCGATGAAAGGCAGGCAGGTGGTGGTGTCGAGCATCAGCGAGATCTGGCCCGCCACCAGGTCGGACTCGGCCGGCGCCGTGCCCTTGTACGGCACATGCATGATGTCGACCTTCGCTGCCATCGTGAACTGCACTGCCGCCAGGTGCTGTGACGAACCGATGCCAGCCGAGCCGTAGTTGAGCTTGCCCGGGTTGGCGCGGGCCGCGTCGATCACGTCCTTGACGGTCTTGAACGGGGAATCCGCGGGCACCACCAGGATATTGGGCACGGCCGAGACGTAGACGATCGGCTCGAAATCCTTGACCGGATCGAACCCCAGCCTGCTGTACAGGCTGATGTTCACGGCGTTGGGACTGATCGAGGACATCAGGAGGTTGTAGCCATCGGGCTTCTGGCGCGCCGCGAACTCGGTGCCGATGTTGCCGCCGGCGCCGGCGCGGTTGTCCACCACCAACGGGCGGCCCAGGCGACGGCCGAGCCCCTCGGCAACGATGCGCGCCATGGTGTCGACGCCACCGCCTGGAGGCCAGGGAACCATCAGCTTGATGGGCTGGTTCGGGTAGCGCGTTGCCGCGTCGTCGGCCGACGCTGCCGCGTGCGATCCGAGCAACACGGCTGCCATCAGGCAGGCATGCAATTTCTTCATCATCATGGCTTGTCTCCGGTCTTTGTAATGGCTGCCATGTTATTTCCCGGTACTGGGGCGAAGCAATCACAATTAAGGCATGCTGGCATGAGTAAACTGCATCCCCCATGACACGTCGACTCCCTCCCCTCAATGCCTTGCGCGCCTTCGAGGCGGCAGCACGCTGCGGCAACTTCACGCGCGCCGCGCAGGAGCTGTGCGTCACGCAAGGCGCCGTCAGCCGGCACATCGCGACGCTGGAGGGCTGGCTCTCCGTGCAGTTGTTCGAGCGCGGGCGCCACGGCATCCGGCTGACGCCCGGTGGCGAGAGCTATTTCGCCAGCATGCGGGTCGCGCTCGACCAGATCGAACACGGCACGCGCCTGTTGCAGCAAAGCCCTGACGAATGGCTGCTGCGCGTCAAGCTGCCGCCCACCTTCGCCATCCGGTGGCTGATTCCGCGGCTGGCGCGCTTCCATGCGATGCATCCGCGCATCGACGTGCAGATCACGACATCGCACAAGCCGACGGACTTCGACCGCGACGACATCGATGTGAGCATCCATTCCGAACCCAGCCCGCCCGTCGGCGAGGGCTATCGCCTGCTGTTCCACGAAACGCTGTTGCCGGTGTGCGCGCCTGGCCTCCTGAAATGCGATCCGGCGCTGGCCCAGCCGGCAGATCTGGCCCACCAGGCGCTGCTGAGTTCGCTCAATCGGCCGCACGACTGGCAAACCTGGCTCGAAGCGGCCGGCGTGCACGGCGTCGACACCCGGCGCGGCCTGAAATTCGAGAACGCGGCCATGGCGTATCAGGCGGCGGCCGAGGGTTTGGGGGTGATGGTGGCCGTGCACGCGTTCGTTCGCGACGACTTGGCCAGCGGGCGGCTGGTGGCGCCTTTCGATCTGCGCGTGCCCACGGAAGGCGGCTATTTCATGGCATGGCGCGCGGACCGTCCGGTGGCGCAGCGGGTGCGCGATTTCGAAAGCTGGATCGCGGCGGAAGCCGCCGCCAGCGAGTCCTGAAATTCAGCGCCGAGACCGGGGTTCTTTGCCCTTCGTGCGCGCCTTTCCCCCGTCGGCCTGGGATTTCCTGAAATGACTTTTATTCATTTCTCGCATGAGTTAATTGTGATTGAGTCGCCGGGGGCGATCCACTATCTTCATGGCCTAAGTCATTAGGAGACAAGGCTTTTTTCGGCGCAATCCGTTCCGCGAAAAGTCAGAGAAGGCATGAAGATCCTGGCCGATGGCCTGCAATTCCCTGAAGGTCCGGTGGCATTGGGCGACGGCTCCGTGCTGCTGGTCGAGATGCGTGCGGGCAGGATCGTCCGGGTCTCGCCCGACGGTCGCATCGACACCGTGGCCGACTGCGGCGGTGGCCCCAATGGCGCCGCGATCGGGCCGGATGGCGCGCTTTACGTCTGCGACAACGGCGGCAGTGCCTACGTGCCGGGACGCTTCACTTCCATCGGGCCGGCAGCCGACTACCGTGGCGGCAGCATCCTGCGCGTGGGCCTCGACGACGGCGCCTGCACACGGCTCCATACCCATTGCGAGGGGCATCGCCTCTCGTCACCCAACGACATCGTCTTCGATGCGCAAGGCGGTTTCTACTTCACGGATTTCGGCAAGAAGCACGCGCGCTCACGCGACGCCGGCGGCGTCTACTACGCCCTGCCCGACGGCTCCCATATCGTCGAGGTCGCCTACTCGCTGCTGTCGCCGAACGGCATCGGCCTGTCGCCGGATGGCCGCGTCCTCTACGTGGCTGAGACCGAAACGGCGCGGCTGTGGGCCTTCGACATCGTCGAGCCCGGCGTGGTCAGGAAGCTGCCGTTTCCATCGCCGCATGGCGGGCGCCTGGTCTGCGGCCTGGGCGGCTTCCAGCGCTTCGACAGCCTGGCGCTGGACGCCGAAGGGCGGATCTGCGTGGCGACGCTGGTCACCGGGGCGATCTCGGTCATCGCACCCAGCGGCGAGCTGCTGCGCCAGCACAGATTCCCGGACATCTACGTCACGAATCTCTGCTTCGGCGGCCCGGACCTGAAGACCGCCTTCGTCACGCTGTCCGAGACCGGTCGGCTGGTGTCGCTGCCATGGCCCGATGCGGGACTGCGGCTCCATTTCAATGCATAGCATCGCCGGGCGCGGCGACGGCACCAGGAGACTTCCATGAATCGTCGTGAACTCATCACTGCGCTGGCTGCGGCCGGCGTCGCCGTCACGCTGCCTGTGCGCGCCGCCAGCCCCTACCCCGACCGGCAGGTCAAGGTCGTGGTGCCCTTCACCGCCGGTGGCGGTCAGGACGTGGTGGCACGCGCGATCGCCGCCAGCCTGTCCCAATCGCTTGGCCAGACCTTCTACGTCGAGAACAAGCCAGGCGCCAGCACGGTCATCGGCTCCGAGTTCGTGGCCAAGGCCGCGCCGGACGGCTACACCCTGCTGGTGGCCAGCGTTCCGCACGCCACCAATCCGGCAATGATGAAGAGCCTGCCCTTCGACACCGCCAAGGCCTTCGCGCCGATCTGCCTTGCCGTGCAGTCGCCCTTCATCATGGTGGCCTCGCTCGCCTCGTCGATCGGGTCCATGGACGAGGCGCTGGCCCTGGCCAGGACCCGCAAGCTCTCCTTTGCGTCGACCGGAAGCGGTACGGCCGACCACCTGTCGATGGAACTGCTGACGCTGCAATCGGGCGTCAGCATGACGCACGTGCCGTACAAGGGCACCGGACCGGCGCTGGCGGACGTGATGGGCGGGCATGTGGACCTCATGTTCGCGAACGTGGTGGCGGCGGCGCCGTTGGTGAAGTCGGGCAAGGTGCGCGCGCTCGCAACGTCGACGGCGCATCGCTCCGCGTCGCTGCCCGAGGTGCGCACCGTGAGCGAGATCAGCGGCAAGCCCTTCGACGTCAGTGCGTGGACCGGCATCCTCGCGCCCGCGGGCACCGACCCGGCGATCGTCGAGCGCCTGAGCGCAGAGATCCGCAAGGCGCTGCAGACGACGATCACCCGCGAGGCACTGACCAACAATGGCGCCGAACCCGTGGGCAGCACACCCGCGGAATTCCAGGCATTCATCTCGCGCGAAATGCAGACCTGGGCCGGAATCATCTCGAAGGCCGGCATCACGCCAAGCTGAAGCAAGCCACGGAGTACCAAATGCCATTCGTCATCCTCTCGCTCGACAAGCCGGATTCGCAGGCATTGCGACAGGCACTCAGGCCCGCGCATCTCGACTACCTCACCGCCCGCCAGGACAAGATGCTGGCCGGCGGTGCGCTGCTGGACGCCGATGGCCAGGCGATCGGCAGCCTGATCATTCTGGACGCCCCGGACGCTCAATCCGCACAAGCGTTTGCGGGCGAAGACCCGTTCGGCGAGGGGCAGCTTTTCGCGTCGGTCCAGGTCATGCCCTGGCGGCAGGCTTTCTTCGACCGGCGCCGCACGAAATAATGCATCCGCGCGTGCCGGCGGCGCGCCTTGTGGACGGGTGAGCGACACTCGCTGGCCGAGCCGTACGCTGAAAGCAAGCCATGTCGACGACACCGCCCACTGTCCTCCTCTCCACGCAGGAGGCCGTGAGCCTCGTGACCCTCAACCGCCCGGCTCGCCTCAACGCCATCGGCGCGCACTTGCTGGAAGACCTGCACCGTGCGTTGGCCGAAGCCCACGCCGACCCGCAAACGCGCGTGATCGTGTTGACTGGCGCAGGCCGCGCCTTTTGCGCAGGCGACGACCTCAAGGAATTCGACGAGCAGTCCGCCACCCCCGAATCCGTGGCCGCGATGGGCGAACGCGTCCAGCAGATCACGCGCGACATCATGTTCGGGCCCAAGTTCGTGATCGGCGCCGTGCACGGCTTTGCCGTGGGCGCGGGTTTCGAGTGGGTGCTCAACTGCGACATGGTGGTGGCGGCCGACGACCTGGTGGCGTTCTTCCCGGAGATGGCGCTGGGCCAGTTCGTGACGGGCGGCGTGACGCACCTGCTGCCGCAACTCGTCGGTTATCAGCGTGCGATGGAACTGATCGTGCTGGGGGAGCGGGTTGATGCGAACGCCCTGCATCGGCTCGGACTGGTCAACCGAGTGGTGCCGCGGGACGCGATGCTGCCGACTGCGCTGGCGTTGGCAGGGCAGATCGCTGAGCGATCGCAGACTGCGACCCTGCAACTCAAGAGGGTGATGACGTCGCAGATGCGGCCAGCACTCCAGGGCGCGCTCGAACTGGAGGAGCAGGCGGCGATGGCGTGCTTCTCGGATCCGGACACCGCCGCGCGTGTGGCCGCGTTCGTTCAGCGCAAGCCCTGAAGCCGGACGCTCAGTCCTGGCCTTTGGCTTGCGGAGACAGCTTGAACAAGCTGGTCGCCTCCAGGTCCAGCACCATCTCCCCTCGCTGATTGAACAGCTTCCAGCGCCAGTCGAGGATTCCAAGCGCCTTGCCGCTGCGCGATACACGAACAGCGAGCACCTCCGCCACGAGGCGCAGCGAATCGCCGGGCCGCACAGGCTTGGGCCATTTCACGTACTGGAGCCCCGGCGACGCAAAGGACTCCGAGCCTGCCAGCGCCGCGTCGGCGATCAGGCGCATGGCAATTGCGCAGGTGTGCCAGCCGCTCGCGATCAGGCCCTGGAACGGCCCCGCGTCGGCAGCGGCCGGATCGGTGTGAAACCACTGCGGATCCCAGGCACGCGCGAACGACAGGACCTCTTCTTCCGTGACCTGGAATGGCCCGGCCTCGATCGACTGGCCAACGTGGAAATCTGCGAACTTCATGTGCCCCGGCGCGCAGGGCTCAGTAAGTTTCGAGGTGGAGCCGGCCTTCGGACTTCAGGCCGGCACCGATCGTGTCCCAGTCCAGCCCGGCTTCCGCGGCCACGTCTCGCAGTGCCAGGACCACGCCCTCTTCCATGCTCTTGAGGCCGCACACGTAGAAGTGCGATTGGCCGTCCTTCAAGAGCTCCGCAAGGTCCGCGGCGCGCGAACGCATCAGGTCCTGCACATAGCGCTTGGGCTGACCCGGCGCGCGCGAAAACGCGAAGTTGATGTCGATGAAGTCCTTCGGCAAGGTCTGCAGCGGGCCGAAGTACGGCAGTTCCTGTTGCGTGCGCGCGCCGAAGAACAGCATCAGCTTGCCGCCCTCGAACTTGCCGCTCTTGCGCAGTCGCCTGCGCCATTCGGTCATGGCGCGCATCGGCGCGCTGCCTGTTCCCGTGCAGATCATGACGATGTGCGACTTGGGATGGTTCGGCATCAGGAAGGACGCGCCGAACGGCCCGACGACCTGGACCTTGTCGCCCACTTTCAGGTCGCAGACGTAGTTGCTCGCGACGCCTCGCACGGGCTTGCCCTGGTAGTCCTCGGTGACGCGCTTCACCGTGAGCGAGACGTTGTTGTAGCCCGGCCGCTCGCCGTTGCGCGGGCTGGCGACGGAGTACTGGCGCGCGAAATGCGGCTTGCCGTTGGCGTCGGTGCCGGGCGGGATGATGCCGAGCGACTGGCCTTCGAGCACCGGGAACGGCATCGCGCCGAAGTCGAGCACGATGTGGTGGGTCTGGTTCTCGAAGCCGGCTTCGGTGCAGTTGAAGTTGCCGACCACCGTGGCGGTCGTGGGCTTCTTCGGCGGATGCAGGTTGGTGTACGCGTGCGCGGCGGACCAGGGCGGCGTCGTGGCGCCGTACTGGGCCGAGTTGAATACCGGCTCGCCGGGTTCGGACGCCGGCTGCGGCACCGCGCTGGACGGGGGCATCTGCGGTTCGGCATCGCTCGACACGCCTTCGGCTTCGAGCTGTTCGGGCGTCAGCTCTGCCGGCAACTCATCCCACGTCAGTTGCTCTTCGATCGAGTAGGCGCGGACCATGGGCATGGTGCGCCAGTTGTCGATGGAACCCGTCGGGCATGGCGAAATGCAGGCCATGCAGCTGTTGCAGACGTCGGCGCGCACGACGTAGTTGCGATCGTCGTGCGTGATGGCGCCGACCGGGCAGGTGGCCTCGCAGGTGTTGCAGCGGATGCAGATCTCGGGGTCGATCAGGTGCTGCTTGATGATGTTGACTTCGACCATGCTGTTCATCGTGTGTCTCCTCTCTTTTTCCTCTCCCCTCGGGGAGAGGTTCAGGGTGAGGGGGCTGTGCTTCGTGGGGACGCCGCCTGCCCTCACCCCGGCCCTCTCCCCGGTGGGAGAGGGAGCAATACATCAGCCGAAGCGGATGTATTCGAAATCGACCGGCTGGCGGTTGATGCCCATCACCGGCGGCGCGATCCAGCCGGCGAACTTGCCGGGCTCGATGACGCGGCCCATCAACGATGCCACGAAGGCGAAGTCATCCGGGGTCGGCAGCCATTCGCTCTTCTTCGCGGCCCACTCCTGCTCGTTGACCACGCGGCCTTCAGGCGACATCTTGATGCCCGCGAGTGCACCGATCTGGCGGTTGAAGGCCTTGTGCGGCACGACCAGGCGTGTCGGGATGCCGGCCTTCTCCAGCACCTTGTTCCAGCGGCCGACACCGGCCACGGAGTCCTTGATGAAGTCGTCGCGCAGCACTTCGTTCAGGGCGTTGAGCATCGGCACTTCCTTCTCGAGGAGCTGGCCGTCCTTCACCTCGAGCACCTTGTAGGTCTGGCCCTTGAGTATGTGGTCGTCGGTGCGCTTGCCTTCTTCATAACGGCCTTTGAGACCCGAGCTGTAGAAGATGGCGGCGTTGCTCGACTGGTCGGCGCCGAACAGGTCGATGGTCACGCTGTAGTGGAAGTTCAGGTAGCGCTGGATCGTGCCGAGGTCGATGGCGCCGGCCGCGCGCACCTTCTGCGGGTCGTCGGTCTTGAGCTCATTCATCACGGCCGCGGTGCGCGACAGCACGCGGGAGACGCCGCTCTCGCCGACGAACATGTGGTGCGCTTCCTCGGTCAGCATGAACTTGGTCGTGCGGGCCAGCGGATCGAATGCACTCTCCGCCAATGCCGACAGCTGGAACTTGCCGTCGCGGTCAGTGAAGTAGGTGAACATGAAGAAGGCCAGCCAGTCGGGCGTCTTCTCGTTGAAGGCGCCGAGGATGCGCGGGTTGTCCACGTCGCCGGAGGTGCGCTGCAACAGTGCCTCGGCTTCTTCGCGACCATCGCGGCCGAAGTGCTTGTGGAGCAGGTAGACCATCGCCCACAGGTGGCGGCCTTCTTCCACGTTGATCTGGAACAGGTTGCGCATGTCGTACATCGACGGCGCGGTGAGGCCCAGGTGGCGCTGCTGCTCGACCGACGCCGGCTCGGTGTCGCCCTGCGTCACGATGATGCGGCGCAGGTTGGCGCGGTGCTCGCCGGGCACGTCCTGCCAAGCCTTCTCGCCCTTGTTGTCGCCGAAGTGGATCTCGCGGTTCTGGTCGCCCGGGTTCAGGAAGATGCCCCAGCGGTAGTCGCGCATCTTGACGTGGCCGAACTGCGCCCAGCCCTGCGGGTCGACGCTGACTGCCGTGCGCAGGTAGACGTCGTAATTCGTGGAACCGTCCGGGCCCACGTCGTCCCACCAGTTGATGAAGTTCGGCTGCCAGCCTTCGAGCGCGCGCTGCAGCGTGCGGTCTTCGCCGAGGTTGACGTTGTTGGGGATCTTCTCGCTGTAGTTGATCGTGCTCATCGGGGTTCCTTGGGTTTGTTCTTGGTTTAGACGCGGTTGAGGTCGAAGCCGGCTTTCTCGCCGGTGCCGTAGACCTTGAGCGCACCCTTCTCTCCCACGGCGTTCGGCCGGTTGAAGATCCAGTTCTGCCAGGCGGTGAGGCGGCCGAAGATGCGGGTGTTCATGTTCTCGCGCTGCGAGAAGCGCAGGTTGGCTTCGAGGCCGGTCAGCGAATCCGGCGACATCGCGGCGCGTTCTTCCATGGCGATGCGGATCTCGTCGGCCCAGTCGATGTCGTCCGGGGCCATGGTGACGAGGCCCAGCTTCAATGCCTCGTCGGCGTCCAGTTCGCTGCCGATGGCGGCGCGCGCGGCGGCGAGCGGCGCCTCTTCCTCGTAGAAACGGCGTTGCAGGCGGCTCTGGTCGTTGACCATCGGCAGCTTGCCGAAGTTGAGTTCGTTGAGCGACAGCTTCGGTGCATGTTCCGGGTCGTCCGGCAGCGCCAGCATGTAGGCGCGGTCGGCCGAGAAGGCCAGTTCGGCCAAGGTGCCGGCGAAGCACGAATCCGAGTCGATCAGCGCGAACAGGCTGCGCGACGACACGTCGAGGCGGGCCAGCGTCCGGCGCAGCAGGCCGATGGTTTCGCGCACGAACCAGTGGCCTTCGTTCGCCAGCATCGTCGCGTCGCTGGCCAGCACCGCGGCCGGGTCGCCCTTGGTCTTGAGCACCCAGGTGCCGATGTTCAGCTCGTTGGTGCGCATGCAGAGGATCGCGTCGTCCAGTTCGCGCGCCATCGCGAACGGCCACCACGAACCGCCCGCGGCCTCGATGCTCGCGATGTCGGTGGGTTGTGCACCGACCGGCGCATGGATCGTGAATGTCGCCGAGCGCCCTGACCGGTCGATCTCGACCTGCACGTGCTTGTAGCGCAGGCTGTTCTCGCTGTCCTCGCGCTCGATGCGGGCGAGCGGGACACCCTTGGCGCCAGCGGGACGATCGCTCTTTTCGCCCAGCTCGACCGCACGCTGCTGCACGCTGGCCGCGAACTGCGCTGGCTTCACGACCTTGTCGACGAGGCGCCAGTCGACGGCACGCTGCCCGCGCACGCCTTCGACGCTGGTGCAGAAGATGTCGGCCAGGTCGTGGCGCACGTGGCGCTTGTCGGTGACGCGCGTGAGGCCGCCGGTTCCGGGCAGTACGCCGAGCAGCGGCACTTCGGGCAGCGACACCGACGACGAGCGGTCGTCCACGAGGTAGATCTCGTCGCAGGCCAATGCCAGCTCGTAGCCACCGCCGGCGCAGGCGCCATTCACGGCGGCCAGGAACTTGATGCCCGAGTGCTTAGAGGTGTCCTCGATGCCGTTGCGCGTCTCGTTGGTGAACTTGCAGAAGTTGACCTTCCAGCTGTGGCTCGACACACCCAGCATGAAGATGTTGGCGCCGGAACAGAAGATGCGGTCCTTGGCGCTGGTGACGACGACCGAGCGCACTTCCGGATGCTCGAAACGCACACGATTCAGCGCGTCGGCCAGTTCAATGTCCACGCCCAGGTCGTAGCTGTTGAGCTTGAGCTTGTAGCCGGGACGGATACCGCCGTCTTCGGCGATATCGAGCGACAGGCGGGCCACGGCGCCGTCGACGCTGAGCTTCCAGTGGCGGTATTGGGTGGGGTCGGTGCGGTAGTCCACGGATGCCGGCGCGGTGGCGGTTTCAGTCATTTCGAGGTCTCCTGATGCGGTGGATAGAAGAAGTATCATGCATGTGACGGATTAATTCTTCCGCCATGACATGCATCATTATGCATGTTCAGGGCTGCGTCAATATCTGCATCGATTTATTACAGGTCATGGGGCGCAAAGTTTCAGGCGGGCTCCGCGAGGCTTTCCCGAACCGCGGCGCGCAAGGACTGGAAGCTCTGCGCGAGGTCCCGTCTCGAGGTATCGACCACCATGTCAGCCTTCGAATAGAAGGCGGCGCGTCCGGTCAGGATGCGGCGAAGGTCGTCCATCGCCTCCTTGCTGGCGGCCATCGGGCGGGTGTCGCCCTGCGCGGCGACGCGGCCCATGTGCTCTTCCGGCGCGGCCTGCAGCCAGACGGTGGCGCAGTGAGCGAGCAATTCGTTGAAGGTGGCCGGGTCGGAGACGATGCCGCCGGGCGTGGCGATCACGACCTCGCTGTAGATCTGCACGGCCTCCTCCAACGCCCTGCGTTCGTAGCGGCGGTAGGCATTGGTGCCATAGAGGTCGTGGATCTCGCGCACGCTGCAGCCGGCGATCTTCTCGATCTCGCGGCTCAGTTCGATGAACGGCACCTCGAGGTCGTCGGCGAGCATCTGCCCCAGCGTGGACTTGCCGGCGCCACGCAAGCCGATCAAGGCGATGCGCCGGTTGCGCGCCGGATCGCTGGACGACGAATCCAGCAGTTCGCTCAACGCGATGCGCGCACGGCGCAGATCCGCCTCGCCTCGCCGCTCCAGCAGTTCGCGGATCAGCAGCCACTCCGGCGAACTGGTGGTCACGTCACCGACGAGTTCGGCCAGCGAGCATTGCAGCGCGTTGGCCACCTGCTGCAGGACCAGGATCGAGGCGTTGCCGGTGCCGTATTCCAGGTTGGCCAGATGCCGCTCGGAAACGTCCGCCGTCAGCGCCACCGCCTTGCGGGTCAGTCCCCGCCGTGCGCGCAGGTTGCGCACCCGATCGCCGAGCGCCACCAGCAGCGGATTCTTCGACTCGTCGTCCGCCACGCTCACGGTCTCGTGGGCTCGCTCATTCATATCCATCCTTGGCCTTGAGGGCATCTCGGGGTTAACACCATGGATGCACTATATTGCTTGACAGCATTTGAGTGCCTGCGTATTGTTCGCAACAGGCAAGATACTGCACATGGCGGATTACCGCAAGCGCGCTGACAGTCTCCTCACCCAAAAAAAGACCAGGCCACGATGTCCAAGGAATCCTTTCACCAGCTTGTTGCCGGCCTCACGGCCGAAATCGCCGGACGGCCGCTCGACCATGAATTGGACGCGTGGCTCAACACCCGCCACGGCGCCGGCACGGCGAGCTTCGAGAGCTTGAAACAGGCCTGTATCGAAGGTGTCGCGGAGGGCTGGCTGTGCGAGCGCGAAGGCGGCGGCATCCGATATGGCCGCGTGTTCAAGGCGGAAGACGCGCTGCATAGTTTCTCGGTCGACGTGGTCGACATGCGGGATATCGCCGGGCCGCACCACAGCCATCCCAAGGGGGAGATCGACCTGATCATGCCGCTCGAAGGCGACGCAACCTTCGACGCGCGGCCTGCAGGCTGGTGTGTGTATCCGCCGGGCAGCGCGCACTTTCCGACCGTCGCGGCAGGACGTGCACTCGTCCTGTACCTGCTGCCCGAAGGCCAGATCCAATTCACAAAGACGGCTTGAACCGTCACGCGAGGAGACACACCCGATGAGCCTGCCCCCGACTTTCAATTTCGCCGAGCACCTGTTCGCGCTGAACCGCGGCCGCGCGCAAAAGGTCGCCTACATCGACGACAAGGGCACGATGACATACGGCGAGCTTGAAGCGCGCGCCCGGCAACTTGCGTCGGCCCTGCTTGCAGTGGGCCTCCAGCGCGAGGACCGCGTGCTGCTGCTCCAACTCGACAGCAGCGACTGGCCGGTGAGCTTCCTCGGCAGCCTGTACGCAGGCGTGGTGCCCGTGGCGGTCAACACGCTGCTCACGGCCGACGACTACGCCTACATGCTCGACCACAGCAGCGCGAAGGCCGCACTGGTGTCGGGCGCCCTGCTGGGCGTGCTGCAGCAGGCGATGGCGAAGGCCCCGCATCAGGTCCGCCAGTTGTTCGTGTCGCATCCGGTGGGCGATCTCCCGGCCGGCGCGGTGAGCATCGCTGACGCCGTCGTCGCGGCCACGCCACTCGCCGCGCCCGCAGACACCGCCTCACAGGATCACGCGTTCTGGCTCTATTCCTCCGGCTCGACTGGCCGGCCCAAGGGCACGGTGCACACCCATGCCAACCCATGGTGGACGGCGGAGCTGTTCGGCAAGCCGGTGCTGGGGCTGACCGAGGGCGATGTCTGCTTTTCCGCGGCGAAGCTGTACTTTGCCTATGGACTGGGCAACGCCCTCACCTTTCCGCTGTCGGTCGGTGCGACCGTGATGCTCATGGCGGAGCGCCCGACGCCCGATGCCACCTTCAGGCGCTGGACCGCCAGCGGCATCCAGCCGACGGTGTTCTTCGGCGCGCCCACCGGCTTCGCCGGCATGCTCGCCTCGCCATCGCTGCCGGCGCGCGACCGGGTCGCATTGCGCATGTGCTCTTCGGCGGGAGAGGCACTGCCGGGCGAAATCGCGCAACGGTTCAAGGCGCATTACGGCTGCGAGATCATCGACGGCATCGGCTCGACGGAGATGCTGCACGTCTTCATCTCGAACCGGCCCGGCGACATCCGCTACGGCACCACCGGCAAGCCGGTCGAAGGCTACGATATCGAACTGCGCGGCGAGGACGGCAAGCCGGTGCCTATCGGCGAGGTCGGCGACCTGTACATCAAGGGCCCGAGCGCCGCGCTGATGTACTGGGGCAACCCCGAGAAGAGTCGCGACACCTTCCACGAAGGCTGGACCAAGAGCGGCGACAAGTACTCCCGCGACGCCGACGGCTACTACACCTACGCCGGGCGCAGCGACGACATGCTGAAGGTCAGCGGCATCTACGTCTCGCCCTTCGAGGTGGAGTCGACGCTGATGCTGCATCCCGCCGTGCTCGAGGCCGCGGTGATCGGCAAGGAAGACGCTGACGGACTGACCAAGACCAAGGCGTATGTCGTGCTGAAGGCCGGCCAGTCGGCGACCGACGACGAACTCAAGGCCTTCGTGAAGGAAAAGCTCGCGCCGTACAAGTACCCGCGCTTCATCGAGTTCATCGAGGAGTTGCCGAAGACGGCCACCGGAAAAATCCAGCGCTTCCGCCTGCGTGACAAGGAGAAGCAGGCGTGAGCGGAGGTTCTTCTTCCCTCTCCCCGAGGGGAGAGGGAGTGAACCCCACCGAATTCGCAAGCATCCGCTGGCGCGAGCGTGAAGTGCGCATCGAATACGTGCGCATCGCGCCCGAGCGCACCAATGCGCCGCTCGTCGTCTTCCTCCACGAAGGCCTCGGCTCGGTCGCGATGTGGAAGGACTTCCCCCAGCAGCTGTGCGATGCCGGCGGCTACAGGGGCCTCGTCTTCTCACGCCCCGCCTACGGCCGCTCGACACCGCGCGATGAAGACGAACACTGGGATGTCGACTTCATGCACCGCCAGGCATGCGAAGTGCTACCCGCCTTCTTCAATGCAATCCATCTCCAAGAAAAACCCTGGCTCTTCGGCCACAGCGATGGCGGTTCCATCGCCCTCCTCTACGCGGCGCAATTCCCCCACGCCGTGGCGGGCATCGTCGTCGTCGCGCCACACATCTTCGTGGAAGACGTGACCGTCGCGAACATCGAGGAAGCGCGCCAGGCCTACCTGTCCACCGACCTGCCGCAGCGCCTCGGCAAGTACCACGACAGCGCCGATTCCGCCTTCTGGGGCTGGAACCGCATCTGGCTGCACCCGCCCTTTCGCCGATGGAACATCGAGGCCGAGCTCGGCGCGATCCGCTGTCCCGTGCTCGCCATGCAGGGCGTCGACGACGAGTACGGCACGCTGGAGCAAATTCAGGGAATCGCGCGACAAGTGCCTGCAACGCAGCTCGTCGAATTGCCCGACTGCGGGCATTCCCCACACCGCGACCAGCCGGAAAAGGCAATAGTCTCGGCGGTTACATTCATTGACCTGCACCGGAGTTCCACCCCATGAGCCAACGCATCGCACGCACCACCTTGACCGCCCTCGCCCTGGCTTGCATCGCCACCCTGGGGCATGCCCAGCAAGGCAAGCTGAAGGTCGGCCTGATGCTGCCCTACAGCGGCACCTACACCGCGCTGGGCGTGGCCATCGAGAACGGCTTCAAGCTGCGCGTGGACGAGCTCGGCGGCAAGATCGGCGGACGCGAGATCGAATACGTCAAGGTCGATGACGAATCCGACCCGGCCAAGGCCACCGACAACGTCAACAAGCTCATCAAGCGCGACAACGTCGACGTCATCATCGGCACCGTGCACTCGGGCGTGACCATGGCCATGGCCAAGGCCGCGAAGGAAAGCGGCACCGTGCTGATCGTGCCCAACGGCGGCGCCGACGCGGTGACCGGCCCGATGTGCGCACCCAACATCTTCCGCAGTTCCTTCTCCAACTGGCAGCCTGCCTACGCGATGGGCGAAGTCGCGGCCAAGCAAGGCAAGAAGACCGCGATGACCATCACGTGGAAGTACGCGGCCGGCGACGAGTCGGTGGCCGGCTTCAAGGAAGGCTTCGAAAAGGGCGGCGGCAAGGTGACCAAGGAACTGACCGTGCCCTTCCCCAATGTCGAGTTCCAGGCGCTGCTGACGGAGATCGCCGCGGCCAAGCCCGATGCGGTGTATTCCTTCTATGCCGGCGGCGGCGCGGTGAAGTTCGTCAAGGACTATGCGGCGGCCGGGCTCAACAAGACCATTCCGCTGTATGGCCCCGGCTTCCTCACCGACGGCACGCTGGAAGCGCAAGGCGATGCCGCGCAAGGCATGCTGACCACGCTGCACTATGCCGACGGCCTGAACACGGCGCGCGACAACAGCTTCCGCACGGCCTATGCCACCAAGTTCAAGCTGCAGCCCGACGTGTATGCCGTGCAGGGCTATGACGCGGCGCAGATGCTGGCCATCGGCCTCAACGCGGTGAAGGGCGACCTCACGAAGAAGGCGGAATTTTCCGGCGCCATCGAGAAGGCGAAGATCGACAGCCCGCGCGGCCCGTTCACGATCAGCAAGTCGCACAACCCAGTTCAGGACTTCTACCTGCGCAAGGTCGAGGGCAAGGAGAACAAGCTGGTGAACGTGGCCGTGAAGGGCCTGGCCGATCCGGGTCGCGGCTGCAAGATGTGAAGTGTCGCTCCGCCCCAGGTTGGCCTCACTTCGTGTAGGCCGCCCCCCCCCACCGGGGGCAACCCCTGCGGCCCGGCAAAGCCGGTTCCGCGGGGTTTCACGAACAGACATGACGAGAGCCTCTGAGTGGACATTGGAACCTTCCTCGTTCAGTGCCTGAACGCCGCGCAATACGGCTTGTTGCTGTTCCTGGTCGCCTCGGGGCTGACGCTGATCTTCGGGATCATGGGCGTCATCAACCTGGCGCATGGCAGCTTCTACATGATTGGCGCGTACATGGCGTTCGCGCTGTCGCCGCTGTTCGGCGACCAGTTCATCGTGATGCTCGTGGCCGGCGTGGTGCTGGCGGCGGTGTTCGGCTACCTGCTCGAATGGGCGTTCTTCAGTTTTCTCTACCAGCGTGAGCATCTGCAGCAGGTGCTGATGACCTATGGGCTGATCCTCGTGTTCGAGGAACTGCGCTCCATCCTGGTCGGCAACGACGTGCACGGCGTGAAGGTGCCGCCCTGGCTGGACGGCAGCTTTGCGCTCGGCAGCCTCATGAGCTACCCGTGGTACCGGCTCTTTGCTTCGGCGGCCTGCATCGTGCTGGCCATCGGGCTCTACTGGGTGGTGAATCGCACGAGGCTCGGCATGATGGTGCGGGCCGGCGCCAGCAACCGCGATATGGTGCGCGGACTGGGCATCGACATCCGCAGGCTCTACCGCATCGTGTTCGCGGCCGGCGTGGCGCTCGCGGCGCTGGCCGGCATGATCGCGGCGCCGATGTCCTCGGTGTACCCGGGCATGGGCGCGAGCGTGCTGATCATCTGCTTCGTGGTGGTGGTGATCGGCGGCATCGGGTCGATCACCGGGGCGCTGGTGGCATCGCTGCTGGTGGGCTTCGTGGACACCTTCGGCAAGGTGTTCTTTGCCGAGCTGAGCGGGATGGGCGTGTACGTGCTCATGGCGATCGTGCTGATCTGGCGGCCCGAAGGCTTGATGGGGCGGAAGACATGATGAGTCGCCTCAATCACATCCTGCCGCTGGCCTGTGCGTTGCTGCTGGCCGTGATCGGGCCGATGTTGAGCCCGTATGCGTCGGACTTCATCGTCAAGGTGATGATCCTCTCGATCTTCGCGTTGAGCCTGGAACTGCTGGTCGGCATGACCGGGCTGGTGAGCCTCGGCCACGCGGCGTTCTACGGCATCGGCGCCTATGCCACGGTGCTCGGCTCCGGAAAGGACGGCGGCTCGATCGCGATGCTGCTGCCGCTGGCCATGGGAAGCGCCGCGGCCTATGCGCTGGTCGTGGGCGCGCTCAGCCTGCGCACGCGCGGCGTGTACTTCATCATGGTGACGCTGGCGTTCGCGCAGATGGCTTTCTTCGTCTTCCACGACACCAAGTTCGGCGGCGGCAGCGACGGCATCTACATGTACATCCGGCCTGCGCTGGGCTCGATCGACATGGACAACCGTTATGTGCAGTTCTATGCGGTGCTGGGCTCGCTGGTGTTCAGCTACGGCCTGCTGGCGCTGATCCGCCGCTCGCGCTTCGGCGCCGCGCTCGCCGGCATCCGCGTGAACGAGCAGCGCATGCGGGCGGCCGGGTTCCCGGTGTATGGCTACAAGCTGGCGGCCTTCGTGCTGGCCGGCGCGCTGGCCGGGCTGGCGGGTTTCCTCTTGGCCTCGCGCGATGGCGTGGTCAACCCCGAGCTGCTCGCCTGGCACAACTCGGGCGAAGTGCTGCTGATGATCATCCTGGGCGGCCTTGGCCACCTGCGCGGTGCGGTGATCGGCGCCGTGGCATTCACGCTGCTGAAGGAACTGCTGTCCACGCAAGCCTTCGTCGGGCCGCTGGCGGACCATTGGCAGCTGACGCTGGGCCTCGCGATCATCGCGTTCGTGGCCTTGCTGCCGAAGGGCATCGTCGGCATCGCTTCGCGGCTTTCCCCGAAGGCATCCACATGAGCGCATTGCTGGCCGTCGACAAACTCACGCGCCGCTTTGGCGGCCTGGTGGCCGTGAACGCGGTGAACATCGACCTGCATCGCGGCGAGGTGCATGCAGTGATCGGCACCAACGGCGCGGGCAAGTCGACGCTGATCAACATGCTCTCCGGCGAGATTGCCGCATCCGAAGGCCGCGTCACGCTCGAAGGCGAGGACATCACGACGCGCGCCCAGTCGCGCCGCGCACGAGAAGGCGTCGGCCGCAGCTATCAGCGCACGACGATCTTTCCGGAGTTCTCCGTGCACGAGAACTGCAGGCTGTCGGCGCAGGCGTCGGCGCCGCGTCCATGGGCCATCTGGGAAGCCTCTGCGCGCTGCGCCGCCAGCAATGCCGCCGCCGACGAAGCCCTGGCCGCAGCCGGGCTGGCGGCCGACGCGCAACGCATCGCCGGCACGCTGAGCCACGGCGCCAAGCGGCAGCTCGAAGTCGCGATGTGCCTGGCCACGCGGCCGCGCGTGTTGCTGCTCGACGAACCGCTGGCCGGCATGGGCGCCGAGGAAACCGAACGCATGCTCGCGCTGCTGACCCAGCTGAAGTCCTCGCATGCGATCCTGCTGGTGGAGCACGACATGGATGCGGTGTTCCGCATTGCCGACCGCATCACGGTGATGGTCAACGGCGCCGTCATCGCGACGGGCGACCCGGATGCGATCCGCAACAACGCGGAGGTTCGCACCGCGTACCTGGGTGAGGACCATTGAGATGTTGCAAGTCACAGGCATCAACACCTACTACGGCGACAGCCACATCCTGCGCGGCGTGGACGTCGAGTTGCCGGCATCGACATCGGTCGGCCTGCTCGGACGCAACGGCATGGGCAAGACCACGCTGATCCGCACGCTGATGGGCTATGTGCGTCCTGCCTTTGGCCAAGTGAAGCTCGATGGCCAGGACGTGACCGGCTGGGTGCCGGAGAAGATGGCGCGCCGGGGGATCGGCTACGTGCCCGAAGGCCGCGGCATCTTTCCGAACCTCTCCGTCAAGGAGAACCTGCTGATGAGCGCCCGCGCCGGCATCGACGGCCAGCGCGCGTGGACCTTCGACCGCGTGATGGCGACCTTCCCGCGGCTCACCGAGCGACTGGGTCACGGCGGCCAGCAGCTTTCCGGCGGCGAGCAGCAGATGCTGTCGATCGGCCGCGCGCTCATGACCAATCCGCGCCTGCTGATCCTCGACGAAGCCACTGAAGGCCTGGCACCGCTGATCGTGGCCGAGATCTGGCGTGTGATCGCGGACATCCGCAGTACCGGCATCGCCACGCTGATCGTGGACCGCGACTGGCGCAAGGTGCTGGGGCACACGGATCGCGCGGTGGTGATGGAGAAAGGCCGGATCGTGCTGGCCTCGGAATCGGCAGCATTGGTGGCTGCACCGGAGACGCTGTCGACCTTGCTGGGCGTTTGACCCGCGCGTGCCCATGCGCTTGCCCGCCCTTGATCAAGCGGTGGCAAACACCTGGCTGATCTCCCTCGTTACTTGCAGGAAGCGATCGATGTCGGCCACGGAATTGCAGTGCAGCGGAGACACGCGAATCGCGCCTTCAAGCCCGAAGGACTGCAGCATGCGCTTCGAATACAAGCTCGTCGCCACACGTTCATAGACGATCACGCCGCGCTTCTCGTACTCCCGCACCGCCTGCGCGTGCTCCAGGTTGTCGATGCCGATCGCGAGGATCAGGTCGCGCTTCGTGAGGTCTTCGTAGTCGAGGAAGACCTGCACGTTGTCCATGCGGCGCAAGCCAGGGTTGTTGTCGTCGCCATCGAGCAAGCGGGCGAGCAATGCACGCTCATGCAGCTCGATGCCATGGATGCCTGCGGCAAACAGTTCGCGCCGGTCCTGGCTCTGGCTGAACTGTCCGCCGAGCCAGCAGACGTAGTTGACGATCTCGGTGACCACCGCGAACTGCCAGGGCGCCGCGCTGCCCAGGTCCCAGAAGTCCTTCTTCTTGCCGGCCAGCTTGTGATGCGGCAGCACCGACGCACGATCCGACACCCACGACATGCCCGACCCTCTGCACCCGAAGAACTTGTACGGCGCGATGTTGATGCCGTCCACCAGCGTCTTCTGCAGGTCGATCAACCCATGCGGCGCGTGCTGCACCGCGTCCACGATGATGTAGAGGTCGGGCTTGATGGCGCGTGTGCGCTTCACGATCTGCTCGATGTCCAGCTTGGCGCCCGAAATGTTGGACGCGTAGATCACGCTCAGCAGCGACGTGTTCTCGTCGACCAGGCCCACGATCTCGTCGACATCGACGCCGCCTGTCACCGGGTTGGACTGCGCGACCCGCAGCGTCTTGCCGAGGCGCTCGGCATACAGCGACATCGCGTCGAAGGACGAGGGATGTTCGAGCACGGTGGTCACCATGTTCGTGCCGGGCACGTTCTCGGCCACCGCGCGCACCATGTCGAACATGCCGCCGGACGCGGTGAGCGAGGCGTAGACGCTGCCGCCGTTCGCGTTGAGGATTGTGCGAACGTCGTCGGTGCCCTGGGCCTGCACGCGCTGCAGGAAGATCGCGAGCTCATGGATGCGCTCGGGGCAGTCGGGCAACGCGTCGATGCGCCCCATCTGCTCGACCGCGGCCTTCAACCGGAACGAGCCGCCGGCGTTGTCGAAGAAGAGTCGTTGCCGCCCGTTCATGTCGTGGTCGACATAGTGAAACCGGCTCTTGATCTCGTGCATCAGCGCATCGGCGAAGAGCGCGCCTTGATCGGTGTTCATGCTGGATTTCCAGAAAAAATATTGATGAATAGGATTGGGGAGACCCTGACCGCGGCGACGTGATCAGGGAGACTCTCCAGCTGAAGAAATGAACGCGCCTCGGCCATGATGACTTTCAAGCAACTCGAAGCGCTCTACTGGATCGGCCAGCTCGGCAGCTTCGCACTCGCGGCCAACAAGCTGCACACCTCGCAGTCGGCCGTGTCCAAGCGCGTGCACGAGCTGGAGATGGTGTTCGACACCGAGCTGTTCGACCGCACGCAGCGATCCGCCCGCCTCACCGACAAGGGCGAGGAGATGTTCATGCTGGCCAAGAGCCTGCTCGCGCAGCGCGATGCGGCCGTCGAGCAGTTCGGCCGGCAGGACGTGCTCGAGCGCCGTGTTCGCATCGGCGTGACCGAACTCACCGCGATGACCTGGTTCCCGCGCTGGGTCGAGCGGATCCAGTCGCACTACCCGAAGGTCACCCTGGAGCCGGACGTCGACAGCAGCGTCAACCTGCGCGAGAAGGTGCTGGCCGACGAGCTCGACCTCATCGTGGTGCCCGACGCCTTCGCCGACACGCGCATCCCCAGCAAGGCCGTCGGCGCCGTCGAAAGCGCGTGGATGTGCAAGCCCGGGCTCATCCCGCAAGGTGAGCCGGTGCGCCTCCATGAACTGGCGCGCCAGCGCATGCTGATCCAGGGCTCGAAGTCGGGCACCGGCCTGCTCTACGACAGCTGGATGAAGGAGCTCGGCATCCAGCCCGCCAACACGATCGTCATCCACAACCTCGTCGCGCTGATCGGCCTGACCGTCTCCGGCCTGGGCGTGAGCTACCTGCCTCGCCATGCACTGCAGCAGATGGTCGACCAGGGACTGCTCGCACCCATCGACGTCACGCCCGCGCTGCCGCCGGTGACCTACGTGGCGATGTACAAGGGCGAGCATCGGAGTTCGCTGGTGGCTTCGATCGTGATGCTGGCGCAGGAATGCTGCGATTTCACGCAGATGTTCCAGGCGGCGCGTTGACAACTCACACACCCTTGTTGTTCGGGTTCCTGTAGATCTCCTTGACGGCATCCGTCATCGGGAAGTTGAGGTTGGCATTGGTCGGCGGGATCGGCTTGGTGAACCATCTGGCGTAGAGCTGCTCGATGGCGCCGGACTTCATGAGGTCCGTCACCGTCTTGTCGACCATTTCCTTGAACGCCGGATCGTCCTTGCGGTACATGATCCCGTAGGGCTCCTGGCGCAGCGACTCGCCCGTCAGGATCTTGAAGTCGCCCGGCTTCGTCGACGTTGCGATGAGGCCGGCCAGTTGCACGTCGTCGAGGATGTAGGCCACGCTGCGGTCCGACGCCAGCAGCAGGAAGCCGTCCGCCGTGTCCTTGGCCGCCAGTTCCTGCACCTCGACGTTGCCTGCCTTGCGGTACTGGCGCAGGAGCTGGATGCCCGTGCTGCCGGACACGGTCGACACGGTCTTGCCGTTCAAATCGGCCAGGGTGTTGATGCCGGAGTTCTTCTTCACCGCGGCGGTGATGTTGGTGACGAAATGGCTCGGCGCGAATGCGACCTGCTGCTGGCGCTGCACGGTGTTCGTGGTGGTGGCGCAGTCGAGGTCGACGGTGCCGTTGGTCAGCAACGGAATGCGGTTGGTCGAGGTCAGGACCGTGTAGTGCACTTCCAGGTTGGGCATGCCCAGCCTGGCCTTCACCGCCTCGACGATCTTCAGGCAGATGTCGTTGGTGAAGCCGACCGGATCGCCGCCGCCGGCGGGCTTGTACGAGAACGGGACCTGGCTGTCGCGTCCGCCGATCTGGATGCTGCCGCTGGCCTTGATCTTGGCGAGCGTATCGGTTTGCGCGAGTACGGGCGAGCACAGGAGGGCTGCGGCCAGGCCGAGCGCCAGGGAGAGACGGGATTGCATTCTGGAAGCCTTCGGGGTGGTGGTGAACGCGATTCTGCGAGCCCCGAAGATCTTCTAAAAGCGATTAATTTTCAGTCGACTGCATTCCTGAAAGAGATATGACGCGATGTCCTGGCGACGTACTAAATCGCCGCCCGCGCTCGGAGCCCGATCGAAAAGCGGAAGGACACCCCGCTCGGCTGCGGCTTTCTTGCGCTCGGCTGCTGCACGGTGACCGGCAGCGTGGCGATAGGCTGATCGACCAGCGTACCTTCGAGTGCCTCCAACTCGATATGTCCCGCCGCGGTCAGGCGCATCAAGGAACGCGGGTCATTCTCGTCGATTGGCGTGCCGAATTCATAGTCGACCCATTCGGCCCAGCCTTCGCTGATCAGCATCTGGCTGGTGGTGGGCGCCATGCCGTTGCACTGTTGGGCATCGAGCAAGGCACCTTTGAGCAGGGAGGGCGACAGGTTCATTGGATGTCTGAAAATCAGGCCAGTCGTGGATCGGATGTAAGAAATTGTATGTAACACCAACGTGAGCACAATACAACTTAGGGGGTAACTGGTTACATCGAGTATCAACACCACCCGCCCGTCCCTTGTCAGCCAAATACCAACCGAAATGTCGGCACGGGCCGCTGGAATCCCTTCAGCATCAGCTCACCCGCCGCCTCGGCGTTCAGACGACCGTCGAGCGCGCCCACCACGCGCCGCGACATCAGGATCTCCCCGCCCGCCGCCTCGCCGCACAAGCGCGCCGCGAGATTGGTCACGGTGCCGATGGCGCCGTAGTCGATGCGGCCCGGGAAGCCGATGCCACCGATGGTGGCAAAGCCCTGCGCCACGCCAACGCCCATCGTCAGGTCGTAGCCGTGCTTCTTCCATGCGGCGCTGAGGACGGCAACCTCCTGCTGCATGGCCAGCGCCATTTCGACGGCGCGCAGGCTGGGGTCCGCGATCGGCACCGGGTCATTGAAGAAGACCATGATCCCGTCCCCCGAAAAGCGCTCCAGCGTGCCTTCGTACTGCAGGATCAGCCGGCCCATAGCGGCGTGGTATTCGGCCAGCACGCCCATCACCTCCTCCGGCTCGGCGGTCTCGGTGAAAGCGGTGAAGCCGCGCAGGTCGAGGAACACGACGGTGATCTCGCGTCGATGGCTTTTCAGTGGGTCGTCGGCGCCCCCGGCCACGATCAGTTCGGCCAGTTGCGGGGAGAAGAAGCGTTTCAGCCGCCCCAGGTTTTCCAGTTCGCGCACGCCCTTGGCAACGCGCTCTTCCAACTGGCGATTCCACTCGGCCAGCTCGGCGCTCTGCCGCTGCACCTGGTCGTACAGGTGCTTGATGCGCAGCAGCGAGCGCACGCGCGCCAGCAGTTCGGCCTGGCTCACGGGCTTGGTCAGGAAGTCGTCGGCACCCGCATCGAGGCCCTTGATGCGTTCCTGGCCGGGGTCCAGCGCAGTCACCAGCACCACGGGCAGCATGGCGTGCGCCGGGTCCGCGCGGATCGCGGCGCAAACCTCGTAGCCGCTCATGCCGGGCATCATCACGTCGAGCAGCACGAGATCGGGCTTCTCGGCGGCAAGCAGCGCCAGCGCCTGCGGACCCGACGACGCGGTGACCACCGCGTAGCCCTTGACCGCCAGGATGTCGGCGAGCAGCTTGACGTTGACCGGAACGTCATCGACGACGAGCACCTTGGAGACGCTCATGACCCTTGCCTCCCCTGGGCCAGGAAGCGCTTTACGGTCGCGCGGAACTGCTTCAGGTCGATCGGCTTGGTGATGAAGGCATCGAAGCCCGAGTTGATGACTTTCTGCTGTTCATCCGGCATGACGGATGCGGATACCGCGAGGATCGGGATGGCGTCGAGCGCGGCGTTGGTGCGGATGCGCCGCAGGGCCTCGGCGCCGTCGAAGTCCGGCAGCTGGATGTCCATGAGGATCAGGTCGGGCAGGCTTCCGGTCGCCAGCGCCACGCCCTCGGCGGCGGTGGTCGCCTCCAGCGTGGCATGGCCCTCGAACTGAAGGATGTCGCGCACCAGCTTCATGTTCTTGTCGTTGTCCTCGACGATCAATATGGTGGGCATTTCAAGACCTCCATGTTGTGCACTGCGGGCATCAGGCAGCCTCCAGTTCGCGCTCAGGCAGGTCGAACGCAAAGGTCGATCCCTGGCCCGGCGCGCTTTCGAGGCGCATCGTGCCGCCGTGCAGCTCGACGAAGCGCTTGGCCAGCGCGAGGCCAAGGCCGGTGCCTTCGGCCTTGCGCAAGTATTCGCCGGTGGCCTGGCGGAACTCCTCGAACACCAGCGCCTGCTGATCCGCCGCGATGCCCACCCCGGTATCGACCACGGCGATTTCCACCGCATGGTCGAGCTTGCGCGCGCGCAACGTCACGCTGCCACCGGCCGGCGTGAACTTGACCGCGTTCGACAGCAGGTTGACCAGCACCTGCTTGAGCTTGCGCTGGTCGGCCACCCATTCGCCGAGGCCTTCGTCGACGTCCAGCGTCAGCGTCAGGCCCTGCCGCAGGGCGCGCTCGCGCACCAGCGTCGTGCTGTTGTCGAGCAGCATGCCCAAGTCGAAGGACGACAGGTCGAGTTCCATGCGCCCGGCCTCGATCTTCGACAGGTCCAGGATGTCGTTGATGAGGGACAGCAGGTGGTGTCCAGAGGTGTTGATGTCGTTGAGGTATTCCAGTTGCTTGTCGTTGACATCGCCGAACATCTTTTCCGACAGCACCTCGGAGAAGCCGATGATCGCGTTGAGCGGCGTGCGCAACTCGTGCGACATGTTGGCCAGGAACTCCGACTTGTGCTGGTTGGCCTGCGCCAGCTCGCGGCTGGTGCTGCGGATCTCCTGGATCAGCCGCGCATTGCGGATGGCGATCACCGCCTGGTCGGCAAAGGTCAGCAGCATCGCCGTCTCCTTGGCGCTGAACGGCTCGCGCGTGTGGCGCCCGACCAGGATGGTGCCCAGGCGCCCTTCCTCCGACAGCATCGGCACGATCGCGAGCGACTTGCAGCCGACCAGTTCGCAGCCGCGCCGCAGCGTCTCGGACATGTTGGTCGCGGTGGCCACGTCCGGGAAGTGCGTAACCTTGCGCACCATCAACTCGGACTGCCTGCGCGTCGCCGCTTCGGCTGGCGCCGGATACATCGCCGCCAGCTCTTCGGGATGCGGGCCGGCATAGGCGGCCAGGTGCCAGGCATTGTCGCTGCCGAGTTGGTCGATCACGACATGCGAGTTGTCGAACAGCCGCTCGCAGCTCAGCAGGATGCTGTCGAACACGGGCTGCGCATCGGCCACCGAACGGCCTATGACGCTGAGCACCTCCGCCGATGCGCGCTGCTGCTCCAGCGCCTCGCGGGTGTCGTTGAACAGGCGCGCATTCTGGATCGCGATGACGGACTGGTCGGCGAAGGTCTTCAGCAGCGCCACGTCCTTCTCGGAGAACGGCCCCGGCTCCGGCCGGCCGATGAAGATCACGCCGATGGCGCGTCCCTCCCAGAGCAAGGGCGCGAGCACCACGGCGCGCGTGCCCACTGCCTCGCTGCTGCGCCGCACGAACAGCGGTACATCCGGCCCGGCTACATCGGGGTATTGCACGACGCGGCGCTGCAGGATCGCCTGGCCCGAGCCGGACTCGGCCGTGAGCGGCACCGGGAAGGTGCTTGCGAAGGCCTCGCGGTTGGCCGAGCCGTGCTGCGCCGCGAGGTGCACCAGCCCGTCCTCGCCGGCCATCGAGATGCCCATGTGCACCGCACCGAACAGCCGCTCGCAACTGCGCAGCACCGCATCGAAGACCGGCTGCGCATCAGTGGGTGATTCGCTGATCACGCGCAGGATCTCGCTGGTCGCGGTCTGGTAGGCGAGCGACACGGTGAGTTCGCTGGTGCGCTCGTCGACCTTGCGCTCCAGGCCGGCGTAGGAGGCGCGCAGGTCGGCGCCCATCTGGTTGAACTGCGCGGCAAGGGTCTCGAGTTCGTCGCCGGTGTGGACGTCGATGCGGTGCTCCAGCTCGCCGGCGCCGAGCCGTGCGGCGCCTTCCTGCAGCGCCTGGATCGGGCGCACGAGCGCGCGGGCGAGAAAGAAGCTCAAGGCTGTCGCCACCAGCAGGCCGGCCAGCAGCAACAGCCCGGTGCGCAGGATGGTCGCGTACAGCGGCGCATAGGCCTCGGCGCGCGGCGACTCGACGAACACGGTCCAGCCCAATGCAGGAATGCGCGCATGCGCCGCGAACACCTCGGCACCCGACAGGTCGCGCGCCACGGGCTGCGCCTGGCCCTCCGGCGCATCGCGCGCGGCCACTTGCGGCAAGGGGCTGAGATCGCTCTTCTTCAGCACCAGGCTGATGTCCGGATGCGCAATCAGCGTGCCGCCCGCATCGACCACGTAGGCCAGCCCGGCACGGCCGATCTTGATGCGCGAGACCACGTCCCAGACGAACTTCAGGTTCACCTCCGCCGCGGTCACGCCGCCACCGCTGCCGGCGGCGCGCGCGATCGTCATGTAGGGCTCCGTGCCCTTCAGGAAGTACACCGGGCCGTAGTAGGTCTTGCCGGCCGCGACCTCGGTGAAGCGCGGGTCGCGCGACATGTCGGCGCCGGTGGTGATCGAGTCCATGCCCAGGCGCGACACGCGCAGTTGCTCCAGGCCGGCGGGGTCCATCCAGACCACTTCGGTGATGGCGGGCGTCTGGCGCAGCAGCTTGAGGTATTCGATGCGGCGCTGCTCCAGCGGGTCGCCGCCGGATTCGACGCGCGGCAGCGCCGTCCAGCTCAACTGGTGCTCGATATCGAGCATGTACTGCTCGATGCGGGTGGCCGCGCCCTGGGCCTTCTCGAACTGCAACGCGACCAGTTGCGTGCGCGTCTCGCGGTACGAGAAATAGATGCTGATGGCGCCGCTCACCGCCAGCACACCGGCCACCACGGCAATGATCAGCGTCGCGTACTTGGGGAACAGCCGCCAATGCGGGGCGGTCACGTGGGCCAACGCCGTCCTCATTCGATCACCCTGTGAGCGCGCGTCAGCACCCCGCCTGGCAGGGCCGACACCGCACGCATGGCGGCCAGCAGGCCACCGCCCAGGGTGATCAGGAGGAACCGGCGCTTGTTCACCGGCCGGAATGCTACGCCGGTGGCGGCTTTTCGCAAGCCGCGCACCGTTGTGGTGAGAACGAGCCGTCCACCCTCCGCGCGACCTCACCTACGCCGTTCGGATTGACGCAAGTCACACGAATCCCACGTAACGGGGCTTGACCCGCAGGCCCGTGCACTCGAAGAATGTGATCGTGCGAAGTTGTTCGTCTACCTTGCAAGGAGATCGCAATGTTCAACCTGTTTTCCGGGCCCAAGCAGCACATACGACGAGCCGTCGTGCTGCTGGAGGAAGCACACATGGCGCGCCTGGAACACCAGGCCGCGGCGGAGCATCACAGCGCCCTGGCCAAGATGTATGCCGAACGGGCCAAGCGGCTCGAACGCGAGATCCAGCAGACCCAGATGGTCGCCGCCCCGCCGGGCTCGCTCGGCGATGTCGTCATCGAGCAGCCGGCGCTCTATGCGCTGAACGGCAAACGCGCGAAGAACACCGCGCTGCCCAATTGATCTGAATTCCGGCTTCGTCCGACGTACGGACGAGGCTGTCGAAGCGCCCCCCGGCATCCCTGCCCTGCCCTGCGTCGGCCCCAACGCAAACGGTGCGGGAAAGCCCGAAGGCTCGCCCGCACCGTCAAGTGCAATCCACCGGCTGCCCCGCAAGGCAGCCGTTTTTGCGTCAGAGGCCCAGGGCCATCGAGGTGACTGCCGGCGTGGCCAACGTGGACACGGAGGTCAGCGCGCCGTTTGCACCGACCGAGTAGGTCGTGACACCCGTTGCCGTGGCGGCAAACAGGAACTTGCCCGACGGATCGATGCTGACGCGCAACACCGGGCCGCTCAGCGCCGTCGTGTCGCCCAACGCGGCCAAGGCGCCGGTGCTGGTGTTGACCGAGTAGCGACGCACAGCGCCGTTGGTCATCGCAACGTAGGCGAACTTGCCTGCCGGATGCGCCACCAGCGAGGTCGCCATCTTGCCGCCGATGCCCACCGTGGACACGGACGCCAACGAACCATTGGCCTGGATCTTGAAGGCCTGGATCGAGCTGGATGCGATGTTGCCCAGGCTGCCGACGCCAGTGACCGAGTTGAAGTCGATATCGCCGATGAGTGCGAAGACGAAGGTTCCGGTCGGGTCGGCGGTCAGCGCCGTCACGAAGTCACCCCCAGCCACCGAAGCGATCGAGGTCAGCGTGTCGGCCTTGTAGGTCGTGATGCGCGAGCCGGTGGCACCCGACAGCGAGCCGAAGTTGCCCACGTACACGAAACGGCCCGACGGCTCTGCTGCCAGTGCCAGCGGGGCCAGGCCCGTAGACACCTTGACAGCCGTACCGAGCGCGCCTGTGCTGCTGCCGACCGGGAACACGTTCAGCGTGCCGTTCGATGGGAAGCCTTCGAACGTATTCAGCGCAAAGACGTAGCGGCTCTTGGAATCGAGCGCCAGCACGGTCGCCACGTTGCCGGAGTTCACCTTGAACGTCGGTGCCATCGCCGAGACGGCGCCGGTGTTGGCGATGTTGTACTGGTCGATGCCGCTGAACGTGGAGACATAGCCGTGCGTGCCGGTCGCGTCCACGGCGATCGAGAGCGGACCGTTGTCGGTGTTGGCCGCGCCGTTGACGACAGCAGTGAGTTGCCCCGTGACGCCGATGGCGTAGGGCACGACCTTGTTCGCGCCAGTCGTCAGGTACGCATAGCGCGCCTTCTGGCTCGTGCAGGCCACGTTGACGTCCGTCACATCGGCGCTGCCGATGTTGGCCGCACCATTCGTGACGACGCAGTTCTGCGTGACCAGCGTCGGCTGCGTCTTGACCGTCACTGCGTAACCCGTGCCGCTGGCCACCGAGGTGGCGAAGCTGAACGTGCCGTTGGCCGCGATCGTCAGTTCGTCAACACCGTTGTTGAGCAGCTTGAGGCCCACGCCGTCCAGGCCGGACACGGTGCCCTTGACCTTGAAGCTGTTGGCCGCGCAGTTCACGACGACATTGCTGACAGCGCTGTCGACGATGGTGCCGGTGGCGTTGGTGACCGTGCAGGCCTGGCTCGTGCCCGTCGCCGGCGCCACCGCAGATACGGTGTAGGTCGCGTTGCTTGCGACCTTTGCGGGGAACGTGAACGCGCCGTTGGCATTGACGGTGATGGCATCGCCGCCGTTGTTCTTCAGTACCAGGCCGGTGCCTTGCAGGCCCGCCACGGTGCCGCTGACGCTGTAGCTGTTGGTCGAGCAGATCACGGCGACGTCGCTGATCGCCACGTCGCTGACCGTGCCGGTGCCGTTGTTGACCGAACAGGTCTGGAGCGGGTTGGACGGCTGCGTCTTGACGGTGACCGCGTAGTTTGCGCCGCTGGCGATCTCGCCGAAGTCGACCAGGCCGCTTGCTGCGACGGGGATGTCGTCGCCCGCATTGTTCTGCAGCACCAGGCCGCTGCCTTCGAGGCCGGTCACGGAGCCGCTCACATTGAAGCTGGAGGTGGAGCAGACGACGGCGACGTCGACGACGTCGTCCTTGCCGATGGTGCCGCTGCCGCCATTGACCGTGCAGAGTTGCGCCGGGTTGGCGGGCTGCGACTTGACGGTCACGTTGTAGCTGAGGCCTTCAGGCAGGGCCAGGGCGACGGTGATGCTGCCGTTTTCAGACACGGCGAGTTCGTCGGAACCGTTCTGGAGCACCAGGCCGCTGCCGGCCAGGCCGGTGACGGAACCGGTGACCTTGTGCGTCGTGATGGTGGTCGTGTCGGTCGGGGGCGTCGTCGTGTCGGTCGGGGGGGCGGTCGTGTCGGTCGGCTTCGACGTGCTCGACGGGGTGCCGAAGCTCAACGGGAAGCCACCGCTTCCTCCGCCACCACCGCCGCAAGCGGCGAGCGACAGGACCAGCGCACTGGCTGCCCACGGCGCAATGGCGCGACGGACGCGGCTCATGCGCGAAGGGGTGTTGGATGAACATCCAGCGTCGGCGGTGCCGGCTGGGGCGGATGCACGGAGGAGTGATAAAGTAAGCATGGGTCACAATCGTAACCACTAAGTAACATTATTGTTTCTCGGAGATACACTTTCGTTGTAGGAGAGATACAACTAAAGTCACACTTCGCGGGTGCCTACAGCGCGAAACGGGCTTCGCCGTAGAAGCCTTGGAGCCTCGGCGTACATACCGGGGGCTTAAAAAATCGGAGGCTGATGCCATGGGGTTCAGCGTGGCCCCGTCGAAAGGCCCGATATGAATCCGCTCCTGAAACTCCAGCTCGATGTCGCCTTCGCGGAACGCGCGGCGCGGTATGTGACCTATGCCTATGCCCAGGAGCGCCTGGCGCGCGCCTTCGCGGCGGAGTTGAGCGGCTATGGCGACGGACCGTCGGAGGCCGAGTTCGAACAGCTCGCCACGGCGCTCACGTATTCGCACAACGCCGACGTTGCCTACCTGGCCTTGCTCGGCCAGGCAGCGCGGGAATTGATCGAGCACGTCAAGGCCCCACCGGCGGAGCGCATCACCAACCGGCGCGGCTGGTTCCTGACCCGATACGGCTGACGTTCGGGCTGAAGGCGGCTACTTCCGCTTCAGGGCCTCGATCAGCGGGGCGACGATGTCCATCGGCAGCGGGAACACGATGGTCGAGTTCTTGTCGGCGGCGATCACGGTCAGCGTCTCGAGGTACCGAAGCTGGATGGCTTGCGGCTGCTTCGCCAGGATTTCCGCGGCCTGCGCGAGCTTTTCGGAGGCCTGCAACTCGCCCTCCGCATGGATCACCTTGGCGCGCCGCTCGCGTTCCGCCTCCGCCTGGCGGGCGATGGCACGGATCATCGTGTCGTTGAGGTCGACGTGCTTGATCTCGACGTTGGTCACCTTGATGCCCCAGGCGTCGGTCTGGCTGTCGAGGATCTTCTGCAGGTCGAGGTTCAGGCGCTCGCGCTCCGACAGCATCTCGTCGAGCGTGTGCTTGCCGAGCACGGCGCGCAGCGTGGTCTGCGCCAGTTGACTGGTGGCGGCCAGGAAGTTCTCGACCTGGATCACCGCCTTTTCCGGGTCGACCACGCGGAAGTACAGCACCGCGTTGACCTTGAGCGTGACGTTGTCGCGCGAGATCACGTCCTGCGACGGCACGTCGAGCACGACGATGCGCAGGTCGATGCGCACCATCTGCTGCACGCCGGGAATGAGGAGCACCAGCCCCGGTCCCTTGACGCGCCAGAAGCGCCCCAGCTGGAACACCACCCCGCGCTGGTATTCGCGCAGGATGCGCAGCGAACTGGCCGCGACCAGGGCCAGCAAGACCAGCACGGCCGGCAATACGAAGAGTGAAATCATGCGGGGCTCGCTTCCGTCGATGAACTGCCAGGAGGAACAGGCCCGACCTGCAGCGTGAGGCCCTCGGCGCGCGAGACACGCACCTGCTGGCCCGGTCGCAAGGGCTGCGTCGCGGTGATGCGCCAGCGTTCGCCGTCCACCAGCGCCCAGCCCTCGCCGCCGCCGAATTCGAGCACCTCGGCCGTGGCGCCGACCATGCGCTGCAGGCCGGCGCGCGCCGGTCGCGCACGCGCCTTGACGGCCATGCGCGCCACGCCGATCACGAAGGCGGCCGAGATCAGCGTCAACACCGCGATCAGCGAGAGCGGAATGCCGAAGCCGGGCACGTCGCTGTCGATCAGCAGCAGCGCGCCGAATGCGAATGCCGTCACGCCGCCAAGCCCGAGCGCGCCGTAGCTCGGCACGAAAGCCTCCGCGGCGAAGAAGGCCAGTCCCAGCAGGATCAGGCCGACACCCGCGTAGTTGATGGGCATCATCTGCAGCGCCCACAACGCCAGCAGCAACGCGACGCCGCCGATCACGCCGGGCGCGATGAAGCCCGGGTTCATGAACTCGAACAGCAGACCGTAGATGCCGATCATCATGAGGATCAGCGCCAGGCCCGGATCGCTGATCACCCCGAGCAGCCGCGCGCGCCACTCGGCTTCGATCCTGACGACGGTGGCGCCCGCCGTGGCCAGCTTCACCGCCACTGCGCCGGGGCTGCCGGGCGTCAACTCTCGGCCGTCCAGTTGGCGCAGCAGGTCGGCGGTGTCCGTGGCGACCAGATCGATGACCTTCCGCGCGAGCGCTTCGTTGGCCGCCAGGCTCACAGACTCGCGCACCGCCTGCTCGGCCCAGGCGGCGTTGCGACCGCGCAATTGCGCCAGGCTGCGCAGATAGGCGCTCGCGTCGTTGACGCGCTTCGCGGCCATGGTGTCGTCGTGCTCGGCAGGTGCGGAGGCGGCGCCCGTCGGCGGGGCTGCCGGCGCCCTGCCCCCGCCCGTGCCGGGCATGCCGATCTCCACCGGCGTCGCCGCACCCAGGTTGGTGGCCGGCGCCATTGCGGCGACATGGCAGGCATAGAGCAGATAGGTGCCGGCGCTGGCCGCCCGCGCACCCGAGGGCGCCACATAGCCGGCCACGGGAACCGGCGAGGCGAGGATGTCCTGCACGATGTCGCGCATGGCGTTGTCGAGGCCGCCGGGCGTGTCCATCTCCAGCACGACAAGCTGCGCATGCTCTTGCGCGGCGCGCTGCAGCGAACGCTTGACCTCGGCCGCCGTCGCCGGGCCGATGCCACCCTGGATGCGAACGAGGAACACGGGCGGCACGGCGGCCTGCACAGCGCCGCCGGCAGTTGGCTGCAAGGCAACGGCCAGCAGCAGCGCCAGTACGCACAGCCAGTGGCGGCGCATCGTCATGGCGGACTCCGGTGCGGGCTGAAAACAGGGTTGGCGAACAGGCAGAAACGGCTCGGCATTTCGCGCTCCACGTGAGGTATTGCGCTCCCTGGAACAGGGTACACCTGCGCGCCGCGGCGCGCATCGGGCGAGGCCTCTTGAGTCGATGTGGGGCTCTCGCGGCCCACGCGCAAGCGAAGGCACGCAGGGTATACCCGCAACCCACACCAAACCCGATTTGTATGATGATCCTGCAACTTTGTTAACTGACTGACGGGGCCCGAGCGAGGGGCAGAGTCCCGGCAGCGTGGTCAGGCCCCTCGGCGTGCGCAGCCCTTGCGTCGCGCCGCATCCCACCGAGGAGACAAGGAAATGAGCCATCGCGTTCGTGTTGCCGCTGCCGTCGCAGCGCTCGTGGCGTCTGCCGCAGTGAATGCCGCGGGGCCGGCCGTGGTCAACGGGCCGGGCGAGAACCCCGGCTGCTTCAAGCCCTGGGATGCCAGCACCAAGTACTTCCAGTGGCCGGCCAAGAAGGGGCCGTATCGCGTCGCGCTGGCCAACGGGTTCGTGGGCAACACCTGGCGCATCCAGATGATCAAGATGGCCAAGGCCTATGCGGCCACGCCGGAAATGAAGGAGAACCTCAAGGAGTTCAAGATCGTCTCGACCGGCACCGACGTGGCGGCGCAGATCGCGGCCATCGACAACTTCATCAACTCTGGCTATGACGCGATCGTCACCATCGCGGTGAATCCGACGGCGTTCGCGCCGGTCATCAAGCGTGCCAACGCGGCCGGCGTGGTGGTGGTGCCCTTCGACAACGTGCTCGACAGCACCGAGGTGATGATGGTCAACGAAGACCAGACCGCGATGGGCACGCAATCCGGCGAATGGCTGGTGAAGAACATCCCCAGCAAGAGCGGCAAGCTGCTCGAGGTGCGCGGCGTGCCCGGCAACTCGGTGGACCGCGACCGGCACCTGGGCTTCCGCAAGGTGGTCGAGGCACCGGGCAACAAGTTCGAAGTCGTCGAGGTGGTCGGCAACTGGGACGACGGCACGGCGCAGAAGGCGGTGGCCGATGCGGTCGCCGTGCACAAGAACTTCGACGGCATGTTCACGCAGGGCGGCTCGACGGGCTCGGTGCGCGCGCTGATCGACGCCAAGCACAAGATGATCCCGGTGGCCGGCGAAGCGGAGAACGGCTTCCGCAAGCTGTGTGCCGAACGGGCCAAGGACGGGCTGGTGTGCACCTCGCTCGGGCAGTCGCCGGGGCTGGTGGCGATCTCGATGAAGGCGGCCGTGGCCGCGCTGCAGGGCAAGGTGATGCCGCAGTTGATCTCCGTGCCGATCCCGACGGCAACGCACCCGAACTTCAAGGCCGGCGAGAACTACTTCCCCGACCTGACGGACAACTTCTTCACCACCAACGACTTCCCGCCGTGCGGCGTGAACCTGAAGGCCACCGACATCATGTCGAAGGACGAGAAGAATAATTGACGGCAAAACAGATTGGATCCGATCCTCCAACTGGTCGACGTCTCGAAGCGCTATGGCGGCGTGCGCGCACTTGAACGCGCGCAGTTCGCCTGCGCGCCCGGGCGCATCCATGCACTGCTGGGCGAGAACGGCGCGGGCAAGTCGACGCTCATCAAGATGATGGCCGGCGTGGTGCAGCCCGACGAGGGGCGCATCGTGCTGCAGGGGACGGAGCGCCGCTTCGCACATCCGCAGGAGGCCGTGTCGGCGGGCATCGCGTGCATCTTCCAGGAGTTGTCGCTGATGCCGGACCTGAGCGTTGCGGACAACATCTGTATCACCAATCCGCCGCGCAAGTTCGGGCTGATCGACCGCAAGGCGCAGCGGCGCATCGCCGAGGCGGCACTGGCGCGCGCGGGCGCGGAAGGCATTCATCCGCTGGCGCCGGTGGGGAGCTTGTCGTTGTCGCGGCGGCAGATGGTGGAGATTGCGAAAGCCCTCGCCCGCGAGCCGCGCATATTGATCCTCGACGAGGCCACATCGGCATTGACCGCCGCCGACGTTGAGCGCGTCTACACGTTGCTCAAGCGGCTGCGCAACGAAGGCCTGGCGATCGTCTACATCTCGCATCGCATGAAGGAGATCGCGGACCTGGCCGATGACTGCTCGGTGTTCCGCAACGGGAAGCATGTGGCGACTTTCGCGGCCGGCACCCAGACCGATGCGCAGACGGTGGAGATGATGATCGGCCGCGACATCGAGCATGCATTTCCGCCCAAGCCCCCGCCGCGGCCGGCCGTGGAGACGGCCGCACCCTCGCTCGACGTGCGCGGCCTGTCATGGAACGGGCGGCTGCATGACATTGCGCTGAGCGCGCGGCCCGGCGAGATCGTCGGCCTCGGCGGCCTGGATGGGCAGGGCCAGCGCGAGTTCTTCCTCGCCCTGTTCGGCGTGCTGCGCGGCGTGGATGGCGAGGTGCGCCTCGACGGCGAACTGGTCGACGTGAAAAGCCCGCGCATGGCCAAGCGCAAGGACGTCGGCATCGCGCTGGTGCCGGAGGACCGCAAGACCGATGGGCTGATGCTGCCGATGTCGGTGCGCGACAACCTGAGCTTCGCGGCGCTGGAGCGCCTGAGCCGCGCGGGCGTTGTCATCGCATCGGAGGAAGAGCGCGCGACCAGCGAGATGGTGCGCAAGCTCTCGATCAAGGCGCCGGAGCTGGGTGATGCGGTCGGCACGCTGTCGGGCGGCAACCAGCAGAAGGTGGTGATCGCGAAGTGGCTGATGACCACGCCGCGCATCATCCTGCTGAGCGACCCGACGCGCGGCATCGACGTGGGCACCAAGCAGGAGATGTACGTGCTGCTGCGGCGCCTCGCGGACGAAGGCGCGGCGGTACTGCTCTACTCCACCGACTATGCGGAACTGATCGGCTGCTGCGACCGCGTGGCTGTGTTCTTCGACGGCCGCATCGTGCGCTGGCTGGCTGGCGCCGAGTTGACGGAGCACGCGCTGGTGTCCAGCGCGCTCAACCTCACGACGGAGGCCTTGCACTGATGGCGGCATCGACGACGCGGCAATCGGACTGGCGCTTCCACCTGCGCGAGCACTTCGGCGCCTATGCCGCGCTGGCGATGTTCATCGTGATCTTCGCGCTTTACATCACCAAGCACCAGACCGGCTGGACCGTGCCGGTGCTCACGACCGCGGCCAACAAGGGCGTGCTGCTGGCGGTCGTCGCGATGGCGCAGACGCTGCCGGTGCTGACCTCGGGCATCGACCTGTCGGTGGGCATGGTGTTCGTGCTGGCCAACTGCGTGGCCTCGCACCTGGTGGTGGGAACGCCCTTGCAGGCTGCGATGGGCGTGGTGGTGGTGCTCGGCGTGGGTGCGCTGTGCGGCTGGATCAACGGCGCGATCATCGTCTACGGGCGGCTGCAGCCGATCATCACGACGCTGGCGACCGGCACGATCTACTTCGGCATCGCGCTGGGCCTGCGGCCCGTGCCGGGCGGCGACGTTTATGCCGGCCTGGCGGACCCCTTGACGGGCGCCCTGCCCGGCGGCGTGCCGGCCATGCTCGTGGTGCTGCTGGCCGTGGTGCTGCTGGTCTGGGTGCCGTTCCGGCGCTCGGCGGTCGGGCGCGCGGCACTGGCCATCGGCTCGGCGGAAGGCGCGGCCTACATGTCGGGCGTGAACATCGGGCGCACCAAGCTCGTGACGTACACGCTGGCCGGCTTGCTCGCGGCCATCGGCGGGCTGCTGCTGACCTTCGTGACCTACTCGGGCGAGGCTTCGTCGGCCATCGGCGGCGTGTACACGCTGAACTCGATCGCGGCGGTGGTGATCGGCGGCACCTCGCTGGCGGGCGGCGCGGGCACGGCGATAGGGTCGGTGTTCGGTGCGCTGGTGCTGCGCACGATCGGCGACCTGCTCTTCGTGTTCGACCTGGAGCCTTTGTGGCAGCCGCTGTTCCAGGGCGTGATCCTGCTCACAGCCGTGAGCCTGGGCGCGCTGCAGTTGCTCAAGGTGAGCAACCGGCTGGACCTGTTCAAGTGAGCGAGCTTGCGATCCGCCTGAAGCGCTCCGGCCAGTTGCCGGTGCTTGCGGCTGCGGCCTGCACGGTGGGGCTGCTGCTGATCGGCAGCCTCTATTCGAAGAACTTCCTGTCGGCCGAATACCTGCTGCTGCAGTTGCAGATCGCGTCCTTCCTCGGCATCGTCGCGACGGGCGCGATGGTCGTGATCCTGCTCGGCGGCATCGATCTGTCGGTGCCGTGGATCGTGACGGTGGGCGGCGTGATGTCGGCGGCCGCGGCGGGCTGGTGGGGACAGACGGGCGAACTCATCGCCATCCCGTTCGGCATCGCCTGCGGCTGCGTGCTGGGCGCGATCAACGGCATCGGCGTGGCCTACCTGCGCGTGCCCTCGATGATCTTCACGCTCGGCATCAATGCGGTGGCGCAGGGGCTGATCGTGGTGCAGACCGGCGGCTTCGCGCCGCAGGACCGGTCCACGCCGGCCATGCACCTGATCGCCACCGGACGCTCGCTGCTCGGCATTCCCAACGCGCTGCTGGTGTGGCTGGTGGTCGGCGCCGCGACCATGTTCATGCTCCACCGCACCACGCTGGGCCGCGCGATCTACGCGGTGGGCAATCGCGAGCGGGCCGCGTACCTGTCGGGCATCAACACGCGCCTGGTCACGCTGCTGTGCTTCACGATTGCCGGCGCCTGCTCGGCGGCGGCGGGCGTGCTGCTCACCGGCTATTCGACCAAGGCCTACCAGGCGATGGGCGACGCCTACCTGCTGCCCGCCATCGCGGCGGTGGTGCTGGGCGGCACCAACATCCTGGGTGGGCGCGGGTCGTACCTCGGCACGGTCGTCGGGGTGATGCTCATCACGCTGCTGCAATCGATCCTGTCGGTGATGCAGATACCGGAGATGGGCCGGCAGGTGACCTACGGCGTGGTGATCATCGCGATGCTGCTGGTGTATGGCAGGGGGCAGCGGATGTCGCAATGACAGGCCGCCGCTAACCGCGTCGCGACCGCAGCCAGCGCACGACAAGGACCGCCGCCACGACCGCCGCGACCAACAGCAAGGCCAGCGCCTCATAGCGCCCCAGATCGGTGATCAGCCAGTTCAGCGCCTGCCCGAACATGTACCCGACGCCAGTGACCAGGGGCGCCCAGATCGCGGCGCCAAGCGCGTTGAGCAGCGCGAAACGCTTGGCGGACACCTCGCTCATGCCGATCGCGAACGGTCCGACCAGGCGCAGGCCGTACATGAAGCGCACACCGACGATCAGCCAGTTCTGATGTCGCCGGATCAGGCGTGCCACCGGCTCGGCACGCGCCGACATCGCCGGGAATTGGCGCAGTACCGCGCCGCCGTGTCGCCGGCCGACATGAAACAGCACCTGGTCGCCCAGCGTGCCGCCGCAGAAGGCAAGGGCCACCACCACCGGCCACGAGAGGTAGCCCTCATGCGCAGCCATGCCGGCCAGCAGCAACACTGTCTCGCCCTCGAGGAGGCTGCCGATGAAGACCGCCGTGTAGCCATAGTCGCTAACCAGTTGGGCAAGGTGCATGCCGCGAGTTCTCCAATATGAACAATGGAATGGCGCCGGGAGATTCTTCGCGATTCGCACCAGAAACTCAACGGCATAGTCAGTTTTGAGGTAGACATTCCGGTGCGGAAGTCTTAGGACGAATGACGCTTGTTGGCGAAGGTGGCATGGCTAACACTGGCCGCCAAGGTAGCCACTGTGACACTCACCACCCTCAGCCCCCTCCAGATCGTCCGCAATGCACTGGGAGACTCGCTCTTCCGGCCCACGCTCATGCGCCAGAGCCGCGAGCGCTTCCTTTCGCCGGAAGGCATGGGCAGTCATTTCGGCGTGTTCGAATCCTTCGGCGCCGCACGCGAGTGGCTGCCACCGAGCCCGGAGTTCGACCTGGACGAGCTCGCCGTCGAATACGTACGGGTCCGCATGAAGAAGGTCTATGCCTACGACTACCCGGTGATGTGGTGGCTCGAGCGCGCGATGCGCAACGGCTCGACGCGCATCCTCGATATCGGTGGCTCGGTGGGGGTGCACTACTACGCCTATCGCCGCCACATCGCGATGCCCGACGACCTGGCCTGGCACGTGGTGGAAGTGCCGTCCATCGCCGCCATCGGCGAGAGCATGGCCGCCCGCAAGGGCGCAAGGCCCCTCGCGTTCACGACGCAACTCCAAGCGGCGCTTGTCGCCAGCCGCGACGACGTGTGGCTGGCCGCCGGCGTGATCCAGTACCTCGACGAAGGACGGCCGGATCGGCTGCTGAAGTCGGGCACTACGCGGCCGACGCACCTGCTGCTCAACAAGGTGCCGCTCTACAACGGCGAGGACTTCGTCACCGCGCAGAACATCGGCGGCGGCGCCTTCGCGCCGGTGCAGGTCTACAACCGCGACAACTTCATCCAGGACATCGAAGCGATGGGCTACACGCTGATGGACGAATGGACCGTGGCCGATCGATCGATGAACCTGCCCGGCCACGCTGACCGGTCGTTCCCGAATTTCACGGGCCTGTACTTCGTCGCCTTTTCAGGCGCACAGCGGATCGAGCCGCCTGCCGCGCGGATTCAGTGAAGGCGACTTGCGATCAGCGCAAGTACGTCGCAGCCAGACCCACCGCCGCACATGCGCCGAGCAGCGGCATCACGCCGAGCTTGAAGCGAAACAACGCAACGATCGCCGCCACGGCAATGACGGCAGACAACCCGTCGAAGCGACCGCCGAAGCCCTCCGGCCACAGCACGTGGTACGCGAAGAACAAGGCCAGGTTGAGGATCACGCCAACCACCGCCGCGGTCACCGCCGACAGCGGCGCGGTGAATCCCAGCTTGCCATGCGTCGCCTCGACCAGCGGACCGCCCGCGAGGATGAAGATGAAGGAAGGCAGGAATGTGACGAAGGTGACGACTGTGGCCGCGAGCGCTCCACCGAGGAACAGCGACGACGGCCCCAGCACCTGCTCCGCCCAACCACCGACGAAGCCCACGAAGGCCACCACCATGATCAGCGGCCCGGGCGTGGTCTCGCCGAGCGCGAGGCCGTCGATCATCTGCGGCGCGGTGAGCCAGTGATGCTGCTCGACCGCGCCCTGGAACACATACGGCAGCACCGCATAGGCGCCGCCGAAGGTCAGCAGCGCGGCCTTGCTGAAAAACCAGCCCATCTGCGTCAGCGCGCCGTCCAGGCCATGGGTCGAAACCAGCGCGCCCATCGCCAGCGCCCAGGCGCCGATCCCGACAACCAGCAATCGCGCGAGGCGCTTGCGCGAAAAGCGCGCGTGCGCCGGCGTCGGCGTGTCGTCGTCGATCAGAGCCGCGCCATAGGTCGATGGCGCGCCACCATGTGCACCGCCGGGCGCGAATACCCCGGGCGCCCAGCGCGCGCCGAGCCAGCCGATCAGCGCGGCGGCGCCGACGATCGCCGGGAACGGCGCCCCGAAGACAAAGATGGCCACGAAGGCCAGCGCCGCAATGCCCCACATCCACCCGTTCTTCAGCGCGCGGGTGCCGATCCGGTGCGCCGCATGCAGCACCAGCGCCGTCACAGCAGGCTTGATGCCGTAGAAGATCCCTGCAACCACGGGCACGTTGCCGAAACGCATGTAGATCCACGAAAGCGCGACCAGGATGAACAGCGACGGCAAGACGAACAATGCGCCCGCGACGATGCCGCCCCGGGTGCGATGCATCAGCCAGCCTATGTAGGTGGCCAGTTGCTGGGCTTCAGGGCCCGGCAGCAGCATGCAGTAGTTCAGCGCGTGCAGAAAACGCTTTTCGCTGATCCAGCGGCGTCGCTCGACCAGCTCGGTGTGCATGATCGCGATCTGCCCGGCCGGGCCGCCGAAGCTGATGAAGCCGAGCTTGAGCCAGAAGCGCAATGCCTCGCCGAAGCTGATGGCGATCGGTACGGCAGGCGACGCGTTCGCGTCCGGTGTGGCGTGGACGTCGGCGTCAGGGGCTGAGTTCAAGTCGGGGTTTCAGGCGGGATCGGACCCGCACCATACAGGCTGCCCTGCCCCGCCGCAATCTCGGAGCCGGAAGGGTGAAGATCACCCCGGCGCGGCCACCATGGTCCAGAACATCGCCACCACCGCGATCGCCATCGCACCCGTGGCAACCCATCCGATGGCCTTGAGCCGCATCGGCGGCGTCAGCCTGCCCATGACATCGCGCCGCGAGGCCAGCAACATCATGACGACCATGATCGGCACCGAGATCACGCCGTTGATCACCGCGCTCCAGAACAGCGCCTTGATCGGGTCGATCGGCATGAAGTTGATGGCGACCCCGACCAGCGTAGAGATCGCGATGATTCCGTAGAAGCGCTTGGCGGCCATCGGCCGCATTTCGAGGCTGTTCTTCCAGCGGAAGGTGCCGGCCATTGCATAGGCTGCCGAACCCGCGAGCACCGGTACCGCCAGCAGCCCGGTTCCGATGATGCCCAGGCTGAACAGCAGGAAGGCGAATTCACCGGCAATGGGCCGCAGCGCGTCGGCCGCCTGCGCCGAGGTCTCGATCTGCGTCACGCCATTCGCATTGAGGGTGATGGCTGTCGTCAGGATGATGAAGAACGCAACCAGGTTGGAGAAGCCCATGCCGATGAAGGTATCGGACTTGATGCGGTTCAACACCTTGCGCGCATAGGCCATGGGCGCGCCCTTGAGCTTGCGTGCGCTGGCGTCGGCCTTCTGGTCTTCGACCTCCTGCGATGCCTGCCAGAAGAACAGGTAGGGACTGATCGTCGTACCGAAGATGGCAACGATCATGGTGATGGCGTCGGCGTTCAGGTTCAGGCTGGGAACGAAGGCGTGGACCAGCACCTGGCCCCAGGGAATCTTGATGACGAAGACGGTGGCGACATAGGCCAGCAAGGCCAGCGTGAGCCACTTGAGAATCTTGACGTAGCGCGAGTACGGGATGAAGACCTGCAGCACGATCGACAGCACGCCGAAGAACACCACGTACGCATGCCGCATGCCCCCCACGAGCAGCCGCGCCGCATCGGCCATCGCCGCAATGTCCGCCGCAATGTTGATCGCGTTGGCAATCACCAGGAGCAGGACCAGGCTGTAGAGCAGCCAGGCCGGATAGTGTCGGCGGATGTTGGTGGCAAGGCCGTGCCCAGTGACCTGGCCGATCCTCGCCGCGATCAACTGGATAGACACCATCAGCGGGTAGGTGAAGACGATGGTCCACAGGAGCCCCAGGCCGAACTTGGCGCCGGCCTGTGAATAGGTGGCGATGCCGCTGGGGTCGTCGTCGGCTGCGCCGGTGACGAGGCCGGGGCCGAGCTTCTTCAACCAGGAATCGTCGTCTGCATGCACTGTCGCTGCCGGTTGTGCCGCAGTTGCAAATACAGGTTGCCGGTCTGGAGCCACGGGTTGCCTCTTTGGTTCAAACGCAAGAGAGCATGCGTGCCGGTCGCGCGCCGGAACGTAGGCCGGTGAGCCAGAAGCTTGAACGTGAACGGCGCGCAGCGCGAAGTCGTCACGCAGCCAAGCTGTCCGCCGCGCGCCTACTGCCTCAAGGTCTGCACCAACAGGCGCTGCAGGCTGTCCACTGCCTTGGACGTCCGCGAAGCACGGCTGCGGTAGACGGCCACTTCCATCGGTTGCAGCGGCCCCAGCCCGTGCTCGCTTCCAAGCACCTGCAGGTGGCCAGGGGCGCTGCACTTGGTGAGCACGGCGACCGCCAATCCGCTTTCGACCGCGGCGATCTGGCCGGCGAGGCTGGAACTGTTGTAGACCACGCGGTAGCGACGCCCCTGCTGGGCCAACGCGGTGAGCGCGCCGGTCCGGGCCAGGCTGGTGTCTTCGTACACCGCAACAGGCAGCGGATCGCTGCGCCAGAGTTCGAACTGGGTCGAACCGACCCAGACCACCGGCTCGTGGAACAACAAGGTGCCACGCTGCGGATGGTCGCGCGAGATCAGCGCCAGGTCGAGGTCGCCACGCGCGATGCGTGGAATGAGCGAGGTCGATTGCTCGCAATCCAACTCGATCTGCACGCCTCCGTGACGGGGTGCGAATCGCTTGAGCACGGGTGTCAGGTATTTCGCCGCGTAGTCGTCGGGGACACCCAGGCGCACGCGGCCCGTGAGAACGTCGCCCTGGAGCGCCGCTTGCGCCTCGGCATGCAGGTCGAGGATGCGTCGCGCGTATCCCAGCAGCACCTGGCCGTCCGCCGTGAGTTGCAGGCGGCGCGGGCCCCGGACGAAGAGGCTTCGGCCCACGGCACCTTCCAGCTTCTTGATCTGGATGCTGACCGCCGATTGCGAGCGATGGACCTCCGGCGCCGCACCCGAGATCGAGCCCGCATCGACCGCTGCGACAAAGCAGGTGAGCCAGTCCAACTGCAGGTCGCTGGTGTTCATGGCTTGGCTCCTGGTATTCGATTAGCGGATGGCATCTACCCGAAGTATCCGCTTTTCGATCAGCCAGCGAGCAGCCAGACTCAGGGCATGGATCACACGCAACGCACCTCTCCTGCCGCATCGAATCGCGGATTGCTCGCCTTCGTGTCGGGCGGCGTCCTGCTCGGCACCCTGGGCGTCTTCGTGCAGGAAGCACACGCGCATCCGCTGACCACCACATGGTTCCGCTGCGCCTTCGGCCTGCTCGGGCTGACGCTCTGGTCGGCTGCACGCGGGCAACTCGGCACGCTCCTGCCACCCCGGAAGGCGTGGGTGCCTGTGCTGGCCGCCGCGGGGCTGATGGTGGCGGGCTGGGTCCTGTTCTTCGCAGCGATCGAGCGGACGTCGATCGGCGTGGCCACGGTGCTGTTCCACATCCAGCCGCTGTGGGTGCTGGTGCTGGGTGCGTGGTGGCTGGGTGAGGCGGTTGCACCTGGGCGGTTGGCGGCGGTGCTGGTCGCGATGGCAGGATTGACGATGGCGACCGGCCTGCTGGACCCTGTTTTCGGGTCGGGTCATGTCGGCGGCCAGATTGTCTCGACGGACTATTGGGTGGGCGTGGGCCTGTGCCTGATCGGCGCCTTCCTCACGGCTTGCGTCACCGTCATTGCGCGCCGACTGCGCGACCTCAGTCCGATCACCCTTGCATGGTGGCAATGCGCGATTGGCACCGTCGCTCTCGCGGCCTGGCCGATGATCCACGGCTGGCCAGCCTTTGGGCCGGCATGGGGATGGTTGATCGGCCTGGGCCTCATCCACACCGGCCTGGCCTATGCGCTGCTCTATGGCGGCATGGCGCACCTGGCCACGGACCGCATCGCCGTGCTTCAGTTCATCTACCCGGCGGTGGCCATCGGCATCGACTGGCTTGGGTACGGCCATGCGCTGGGCCCCGTGCAGTTGGCCGGCGTTGCATTGATGGCTGGCGCATTGTGGTTCGCAGCGAACCCGCAGGCCGGGCATTCGAGGTGGCGTATTCGCCGGCGCGTCCCCAGCCTTTCGTCACGCGCCGATTGAGCCTCGTTCGAGCATCAGGCGGCGGGCTCCAGCACGAAGTCGAAGGCCAGGGTATGGAACGGCGCGGACTGCGTCGACCCGTCCGGCGCAGTGCCGGCCGGATGCGACTGGAAATCCCCGATCAGGGAGCTGCGCACGCCGAACACCGCGTCGCTGTCGAGGTAGGCATCGCCGTCCTTGAAGACGTGCGTGATCAACGTCTCGTAGCCCGGCGCCTGGATGATGAAGTGGACGTGCGCGGGGCGCCACGGATGGCGCTTCGTGGCCTCCAGCATCGCGCCGACCGGCCCGTCGGTGGGGATCGGGTAGGCCACAGGCAGCACGGCCTTGAAGTAGACGCGCCCTTCCCCGTCGGTGTGAAAGACGGCGCGGCCTTCGGGGTGGTCCATGTCGGGGCGCTGCAGGTCGTAGAAGCCTTCCGCATCGGCCTCCCACACGTCGACGACCGCATCGGCAACAGCCTTGCCATCCGTCCCGCGCACCGTGGCGTTCACGAACAGTGGCTCGCCCTTCGCCCCGTTCGCGATGTCGCTGCCCAGCGCCAGCACCGGCGCGCCCGGCACATGAAAGGGGCCGAACACCGTCGCCTCGGTCGCCTGCGCGCTCTTCGAATGGTTGAGCGCGACCGTGAGCATCGAGAGGCCCAGCGTGTCCGACAGCAGGATGAACTCCTGCCGCTTGTCGTTGCACTTCTGCCCCGTCGCGGTGAGGAATTCGATGCCCTGCATCCACTCCTCCTCGGTCAGCTTCACCTCGCGCGCGAAGTCGTGCAGGTGCTGCACGAGCGCCGACATGATCTCCTTCAGGCGCGGACTGGGCGTCTCAGCGAGCCGGTCGAGCACCGCGCCCGTGATGGTGTCTTCATTGATGTTTCGCATGGGCAGGAATCTCCAGGTGGGGCGCTGAGGATACGGGCGCCGAGCGTTTTTCGTTGGACGGCGCGGACAAGACCAGCCGCCGCTGCGTCGGGAACAGCGACCATCCCCAGCGCTGCTGCGCAAATCCCCACAGCCCCTGCTTGAAGAAGATCGTGACGACGATGGCCAGCAGGCCCAACCCGAGCAGGTACCAAGTGCCGAAGTCGCTGAGGAACTTGTTCATCGCCCAGAAGATGAGCGCGCCGACCAGCGGCCCCTCGATGCGGCCGATGCCGCCGATGACCACCATGAAGATCGCGAACGCTGTCCAGTTGACGCTGAAGGCCGCGTCGGGGCTGATGCGCAGGTTGCCGACGAAATACAGCGCGCCGGCCATGCCCGCGCCGAAGGCAGCCACCACGTAAACCGCGAGCTTCATGCGGGCGACCGGGATGCCTTGCGACTCGGCGGCGACTTCGTTGTCGCGAATGGCCAGCAATGCGAGGCCGCGCTTGCTGCGCAGGAAAAGGTAGACCAGCGCGATCGCGGCGACCACGCAGGCCAGGGCCATCCAGTAGGTCGTGTTTTCTCGCGTGGCCTTGTCGATGCCGCGCAGCGCGGTCAGCGTGGTGCCGGAGCCGCCGCCCACCGCCGACACGTTGGCAAAGCTGAGCCTGAAGACTTCCGCGATCACCCAGGTGCCGATCGCGAAGTAGCCGCCCGAGAGCCGGAACGCCACGAACGACACCGGCACCGCGATCAATGCGGCCGCGGCCGCACCCAGCGGGATCGCCAGGAACGGGTTGAGCCCGAGGAAGTTGCCCAGCATCAGCATCACGTAGCCGCCGAAGCCGAAGAAGGCCTGCTGCCCGATGCTCACCATGCCGCCGTAGCCGGCCAGCAGGTTCCACATCATCGCGAAGATGAGGTAGCAGGCGATCTCGACGAACTCGCGCATCCAGCTCGATTCGCCCCAGAAGGGAAGACTGGCGGCCAGTGCGACGAGCAGCATGGCGGCGACCAGCGCGCTCCGGCTCGCGGAACTGCCGCGCACGACGTCGAAGGTGGAGGGGTTCATGAGCGTGTCTTCGGAAAGAGCCCTTGCGGCCGGAACACCAGCACGAGCAGGAAAACGATGTGGCCGAACCAGATGCCCCAGCCCGGGTCGAGACGAAAGCCGACCTGCTGCGTGATGCCGAGGATCATCGCGCCGGCCAGCGTGCCCCAGAACGAGCCCATGCCGCCGATGATCACGGCCTCGAAGGCGAACAGCAGCAACAGCGGGCCGTCAGAGGGCGACACTGTCGTGCGCATCCCCTGCAGCGCGCCGGCGATGGCGATCAGCACGAAGGCGATGGCGGTCGCGAAGGCGTAGACCTTCTTCGCGTCCAGGCCCATGAGTTCGGCGATCTCGCGGTCGTCGGACACGGCGCGAAAGGACCGCCCCAGCGCCGTGCGCGCAAAGAGCCATTGCAGTGCAGCCGTGGCCACGAGCGCAATCGCCAGCACGATCAGCGGCAACACACCCAGCGACAGCGACTCGCCGATCTGCAAGCCCTGCGTGTTGAGCCCGCCGGTCTCGATGGAGCGCGGATCGGCCGAGAACAGCTCGAGCAACAGGTTCTGGATGACGATCGACAGCCCGAAGGTCACGACCAGCGACGGCAACGGGTCCTTGCCCAGCGTCCCGTTCAGCACGTAGCGCTGCAGCGCGTAGCCGAAGCCGAACGCGACCGGCAGCACCGCGAGCGCGGCCAGCAGCGGCGCACCACCGAACAGCGTGACACTCGCGATCACGGCGAAAGCGCCCAGGATGATGAAGTCGCCCTGCGCCGTGTTGGTGAGCCGCATGACGCCGAACATCAGCGACTGGCCCAGCGCGAACAAGGTGTAGAGGCCGCCGAGCAGGATGCCCTGGAGAACGGTTTCGATCACGCGATGTCTCCCGTGTCAGAGGCCGAAATAGGCCTGCGAGATCTGGTCCCGCGTGAGTTGGTCGGAGCGTCCCTCCAGCGACACGCGCCCTTCCTGCAGGCAGTAGATGCGGCGCGACACGCGCTGCGCCATCGTCACGTCCTGCTCCACGATCACGACCGTCATGCCTTCGCGCGTGATGTCCGGCATGGCCGCGTAGATCTCGCGGATCACGATGGGTGCGAGGCCGAGCGAGAGTTCATCGCACAGCAGCACCTCCGGGTTGCTCATGAGCGAACGGCCGAGCGCCACCATCTGCTGCTGGCCGCCGGAGAGCGAGGTGCCGGGGTTGTTGCGCTTCTCGGCCAGGATGGGGAACAGCTTGTAGAGGCGCTGAAGGTTCCACGGGCCCTTGCGTTGCGAGAGGCCGCCGATGAGCAGGTTCTCCTCGACGCTCAGGCTGGGAAAGAGGCGGCGGCCTTCCGGCACCATCGCCAGGCCGCGCTTCACGATCTCGCCGGGCGGCAGGCCGCCGATGGCCTCGCCCTTGAAATGGATGGCCTCCCGCGGGGCGCGCACCAGGCCGGTCAGGCACTTGAGCAGCGTCGACTTGCCCGCGCCGTTGGCGCCGATGACGGCGACAAGCTCCCCTTGCGCCAGCGTGAAGTCGATGCCGAAGAGAGCTTGGGCATCACCGTAGAAGGCCTGCAGGCCCTGGGTCGAGATCAATGCGGTCATGCTTCCATCCCCATGTAGACGCGCCGGACTTCCGCGTCGTTCATCACCGCCAGCGGCTCGCCCTCCGCCAGCTTCTGCCCGAAATTGATGACGAACAGCCGGTCCGCCAGCGACAGCAAGGCATGCACCACGTGCTCGATCCAGATCATCGTCACGCCTTTCGCCTTGATGCGTTTCAGTTCCTCGACGAGCTGCTTCGCTTCATGCTCGGTCAGGCCGCCCGCGATCTCGTCCAGCAGCAGCAGCTTGGGCCGCGTCGCCAACGCCCGCGCGAGCTCCAGGCGCTTGCGGTTCAGCAAGGTCAACCCACCGGCGGGCTTGTTCGCATGCGGCATGAGCCCGGTCTGCGCCAGCACCTCATGCGCCGTCTCCCACGCCTCGTGCTCCGTCTGCCGCGCCCCGAAGCAGGCGGCGGTGACCAGGTTCTCGAACACGCTCATGTTCCCGAAGGGCTGCGGCACCTGGTAGCTGCGGCCGATGCCCGCGTGGCAGCGCTGGTGCGGCTTCAGCGCCGTCACGTCGCGGCCTTCGTACTCCACGCGACCCACGTCGACGCGCACGTCACCCGAGATCAGGTTGAAGAGCGTGGTCTTGCCCGCGCCGTTCGGACCGAGGATGCCGAGCGTCTCGCCCTCATTCACCGCGAGCGAGATGTCGTCGGTCACCTTGAGGGCGCCGTACGCCTTGCTCACCGCATGCAATACGAGGAGTGCCATGTCCGGTCAACCTGGCATTGGCCGGAGCGCGCCGCCGACCGGAATGTTCTTCGCCGCCTCGTCGCTGACGATGGTCAGCTCGTACTTGTACTTCTTGCCCTTGCCCCATTGGCCCAGCACGAGTGGCGTCTTGCTGACGTTCTTGAAGGGCCCCGCGCCGCCCCACTTCACCGGGCCGACCACCGAGTTGATAGCCGTCGCCGCCACCGCGTCGCGCACATCCGACGCCTTCTGCGACTTCGCACGCGACAAGGCGTCGGCGGCCACTTCGAAGAGCGCATGCGCAAAGCCGATCGGCTGCGTCCACTGCTTCTTCGCGCCGCTTTCGTAGGCCTCCGCCAGCGCCTTGGCGCTCTGCTTCGTCAGGCTCGACGTGAACGGATGCGACGGACTCCACCACACTTCGGTCGACAGGCCATCGCCCAGGTCGCCGAGCGCCTCGATCGCGCCGGGGAAGAGCAAGGCCTTGCCCAGCGTGATGACCTTCGGCTTGAAGCCCTGCTGCTTCGCCTGCGTCAGGAAGGTCTTGGCATCGGGCGGAATGACCACGCCCGTGACGATCTCGACACCGTCCTTCTTGAACGCCGCGATCTGCGCGCTGAAGTCCTGCGTGCCGTTCTGGAAGCGGCCGGGATCGGTCAGCGAGAAGCCCATCTGCGACAGCGGCTTCGGAAAGCCCAGTTCCTTGTCGCCCCAGGCATTGCCGTCGCCATCGTTCGGGAACAGGCCGCCGACCCTCTTGTTGGTCTGCACCGTCTTCCAGCCGTCGGTGTAGTTGGCGATGACGTCTTCCAGGCCCCAGAACATGTGATACGTCCAGTTGAAGCCCTTGGCCGGATCACCCTTGCGACCGAAAAACCACGGCTGCCATGGCAGCACGCTCGAGATGCAGGGCACCTCGTTGAGTTCGCAGGCATCGCTCACGGGGTTGGCCGTCTCGGGCGTGCCGGCCGTCAGCACCAGCGCGACCTTGTCCTTGAGGATCAGGTCGTTGGCCACCTCGCCCGCGCGATTGGGGTTGGACTGGCTGTCCTTCAGCACGATCTGCACGTCGTACTTCTTGCCGCCGACGGAGATGCCGTCCTTGAACGCGGTCTTCATCTGGTCGATGACCCACTTGTCGGCCTCGCCGAAGGGTGCCAGCGGGCCGGTCTGCGGGGAGACGTAGCCGATCTTGATCGTGTCCGCCGCGAACACCAGCGGCGTGGCGCCGGCGGCTGCGAATGCGGCCGCGGCCTGGGTGAACTGCCTGCGATTGAATGCCATGTCGATGTCTCCTCTCGTGGTGGTCTAAACCGGGGGTGCGCCTTCCCAGGCGCGTTGCAGCAATTCGCGAATCTGGCCGCGCTCGGCGGGCCCGATGGGGCGCGGATTCCAGTAGGGGTTGCTCACCGCGATGTCCGCCGCGCGGTCGAGGTCCTGCTCGCGCATGCCGATGTCCCGCAGCGCGACGGCCGCGCCGTTGTCCTTGGCCAGCGCGTACAGGCCGAGCGGCGCCGACGGCGTGCCAAGCGCACGCGCGATCGCCTCCATCGCCCTGGGCGCCACGCCGGCATTGAACGCAATGGCATGCGGCAGCACGACGGTGTGCACTTCGGAATGCGGCAGGTTGAAGCTGCCGCCCAAGGTGTGACACAGCTTGTGGTGCAAGGCGATGCCGACCGATCCCAGCACCGTGCCGCAGAGCCAGGTGCCGTAGAGCGCATCGGTGCGCGCGGTCATGTCGCCGGGATCGCGGTGGATCGCCGGAATCGCGCGCGCCAGTGCCGCGATCCCCTGCTCCGCCATCAGGTCCATCACCGGATTGCCGTCCTGCGCATACAGGCCTTCGGCTGCATGCGCGATCGCGTTGATGCCGCTGGTCACGCTGAGCCCGACCGGCAGGCCGCGCGACAACTCGGGGTCGTAGATCACGGTGCGCGGCAGCACGCGCGAATCCTTGCCAGTGGTCTTCAGGCCGGCATCGGTCAGCCCGTAGATCGACGTCATCTCGCTGCCCGCGTAGGTCGTCGGGATCGCCAGGATCGGCAGGCCCGAGTCCAGCGCGATCGCCTTGCCGAGCCCGATGGTCGAACCACCGCCGATGGCCACGGCGCAGTCCGCGCCCAGCTCGCGCGCCATCCTGCGCGCCTCACGCGCCGTCTCGATCGGTACATGCATCACTGCACCGTCGAAGATGCCGGCCGCCTGCGCGCCCAGCATCGAGGTGACCTGCTCGGCCATGCCACGCTGGCCCGGCGTGCAGAGCACGAGCGCCCGTTTCACGCCCAGCCCATCGATCTCACGGCCGAGGTGCTGCAACGAGCCCGTCCCGAACACCACGCGTTGCGGCAGGCCGGTGTAGGTGAAGTCGCGGATCATTCGCGCTTACCTCGCGAAGTGCGGCGGAATCTGCGCATCGACATTGACCCACACACTCTTCACCTGCGTGTACTCGCGCATCGCGTCGAAGCCCATCTCGCGGCCATATCCGCTCTGGCCCACGCCGCCGAACGGCGAGCCGGGGTTGACGCGCTTGTAGCTGTTGATCCAGACCATGCCGGCATGCAACTCGCGGGCAAACTTGTGGGCGCGTTGCAGGTTCGCCGTCCACAAGCCGCTGCCCAGCCCGTAGTCGGTGCCGTTTGCGATCTGCAGCGCTTCCTCGTCGGTCTTGAAGGTGAGCACGGTCACGAACGGGCCGAACACCTCTTCCTGCGCAACACGGTCCAGGTACGAGGCTGCCCGCACGATGGTCGGCTCCACATAGCAACCGTTCGCCAAGTCACCGCCCGGCGACTTGCCCCCGGCCAGCACCTCGCCGCCCTGCGCACGCGCCACGTCCACATAGCTCAGCACGCGCTCGCGGTGCAGCGCGCTCGTGAGCGGCCCCATCTCCGTGGATGCATCGAGCGGATTGCCCAGCCGCACCGACTTCGCGAGCGGGATGAACTTCTCCAGGAAGGCGTCCGCGATCTTCTCGTGCAGGATCAGGCGTGAGCCGGCGATGCAGGCCTGCCCCTGATTGTGGAAGATCGCCCAGGCGCTGCCATTCACCGCGGCCACCAGGTTCGCGTCCTCGAACACGATGTTGGCGCCCTTGCCGCCCAGTTCGAGCTGCACCTTCTTCAGGTTGCCGGCGCTGGCCTGGATCACGCGCCGCCCGGTGGCGGTGCTGCCGGTGAACGCGACCTTCGCGATGTCCATGTGCTCCGCGATGTACTGGCCCGCCACGCTGCCCAGGCCCGGCACCATGTTGACCACGCCATCGGGCAGGCCGGCCTCGGCCATCAGCTCCGCGATGCGCAGCGAACTCAGCGGCGTGATCTCGGCAGGCTTCATCACGATGGTGTTGCCGGCCGCGAGCGCGGGCGCCATCTTCCAGCTCGTGAACATCAGCGGAAAGTTCCACGGCACCACCTGCCCGACCACGCCGACGGGCTCGCGCAGCGTGTAGTTGAGGAAGCCCGCTTCGACAGGAATCGTCTCGCCCTGGAACTTGTCTGCCATGCCACCGAAATAGCGGAAGCATGCCGCCGTGCGCGGCACGTCGAGGTTGCGCGAGTCGCGGATCGGATGGCCGGTGTCGAGTGATTCGAGCCGCGCGAGTTCCTCGCCGTTCGCCTCGATCAGGTCGGCCAGCCGCAGCAGGATGCGCCCGCGGTCGGCGGCGGCCAGGCGGCTCCACTTCGGGAAGGCGCGCTGTGCGGCGGCCACCGCCTTGTCGACGTCGGCCTTGCCCGCCAGAGCCACCTCGGCGATCGTCGAGTTGTCATGCGGATTGAGCGTTGCCAGCGTCTCGCCGGATTCGGCGTCGACGAACTTGCCGTCGATGAAGAGCTGGTGCCGGATCGGCTTGCTGAGGCCCGCGGCCTGCTGGATGTCGACGAGGTTCATTTGTTGTCCAGCCATGCGTAGCGGGCCTTGTCCTTGCCGGCGTAGTCGGGGTCGAGGTAGATGAAGCAGCGCTGGATCAGCCAGTCGCGCACCTCGAACACATCGCACCACCGCCCGGCCGCCCATTCGGGGACGCCCGCGCGCCACGGGCCATCGACGTGCTCGCCGTGGCTGGTGCCTTCGCAGGCGAACAGGTCGCTGCCGCTCATGATCCAGTTGAAGCCCGAATAGTCATGCGTGATCGACTTGCCGCGCCCGCCGAGGTCGCCGAACATGCGGCCGATCTCTTCCTTGCCGTTGGCCAGGCCCCACTTCGGAAAGTAGACCTGGGCGTCGTCCGCGAACAGGTCGAGGATCGAACCGCCCGTGGACGTGACGCCGCCGTGGTCGTAGGCCTTGAGGTATTCGAGCGCGACCGACTTGCGCTGCTCGTCGGTCATGGTGAGTCGTGTGAGTGCCATGGTGTGTCTCCTCGTGTTACTTCAGCGATTGCAGGTACTCGACCAGCGCCGCGCGCTTCTTCGGGTCGTCCTGGAAATAGACCATCGTGCTGCCGGGCGCGACGGCCTGCGTGTCGGTCAGCCAGCGCTGCATCAGCGCGGCGTCCCAGGTCTTGCCCTTCATGGCCTCGACGTATTGCTTCGAATACGTGAAGCCCGGGCTGCTGGCGGCCTGCTTGCCGAGCAAGCCGTACAGGTTGGGACCGACCCCGTTCGGCTCGCCCTTGCCGAAGCTGTGGCATTGCGCGCAGCTGTTCTGGGCCAGGCGCTCGCCCGGCGACTGGGCCTGCGCGCTGCACACGACGGCGGCCAGTGCGATGCCCAGCATGCACCTCGATGCAAGCAGGTCGGTCATGCCGCGCCCCCGGCATCCGCACTCGCCGCGTTGGCGGTGCGATACGAGAAGGCGATGATCGGCCCCAGCGTCGCGCCGCCGGCCCAGTACGCGCGGCCCGACGCCGAAGCGACGCAGTTGCCGACGCCATAGAGCCCGGCGATCGGCTTGTCGCTGCCATCGAGCACGCGGCCGTGCGTGTCGGTCTTCGGCCCGCCCTTGGTGTCCAGCGTGCCGGAGACCACCAGCGCGGCGTAGTACGGCCCGGTGTCCGACAGCGGCCACATCGTCGGGTTGGCGCGCCCCGGCTCGTCCTTCACATCGCCGTTGAACAGCAGTTCCACGTTGCGCTCGCCGCGCTTGAAGTCGAGGTCCTTGCCGCTTTTGGCGAAGCCGTTGAAGCGCGTGATCGACGCCTGCAGGTTCTGCAGGAAGTCCGCCGACGGCCGCGCCCCGCCGATCACGCCGGCGTACTTGGCGAAGCGCTCGTCGATGGCACGGGCCAGTTCGGCCAGCGTGTTGCCCTTGATGACGTGGCGGTCGTCCGTGCCCGGCGGCACGATCAGCCGGCCATATTCGGCGCTGGCCGAGTTCTGCTGCGAGCGTTGGTCCCACACCGCGACGCGGACCAGGTTCGGGTATTCGGCCTTCGCGCCGTCCCACTCAAAGAAGGTCTGCGCCAGCTCGTTGTATTGCAGCTTCTCGTTGACCGTGCGCTTGCCGTACTTGTTGACGAACAGCATCGAATCCCCGGCCACCGAGAACATGCCCGACATGGAGCCGTCGCGCGCCACCGCCTTCTCGAGCGGGATCGGGCAGCTCCATGCGTAGTTCATGTTGCGCAGTTGCGCGCCAAGCGGGCTGGCCATCTTCACGAAGTCGCCTTCGTTGCTGGGCGCGGCACAACCGCCGTAGATGGGGCCGTTCAGGAAGTTCTTGCGCAGCTCAACGTTGTGTGTGAAGCCGCCGGTCGCGAAGATCACCGCCTTGCGTGCACGCAGTCGCACCGTCGCGCCCAGCTCGTCCTGCGCTTCGACGCCGATCGCGCGGCCGGCCGCGTTCTGGATGATCTTCACGACCCGCATGCCGGTGCGGATCGGTATGCCTTCCTGGCGTGCCTTGGTCGACATGGTGCGCACCGCCACCAGGCCGCCGTCGGACATGCTGGGGATCGCGCCCGCAGGCACCAGCACGCGACCCTTGGGGGCCTTGTCCTCGGGCAACTCGGAGAAGTAGTCCGGCACGTCAGGGCAATGGCGGTAAGGCAGCGCGCCCTTGGCGGCCAGCAGTTCGGCGGCCGGCGAGGCACTGTCATAGATGGCCTCGCACATCTCGTACTCCCACTGCGTGAGGCCGAAGCGCGGATGCGCCGCGTCGTAGCCCTGCGGATTCGACAGGCGGGCGACGTACTTGAGGAAGTCGGGCTTCGGGTCGGCGATACCGGCCTTCTTCATGGCCTCGTTGTTCGGCACCCAGTACCAGAAGGCCGCCTTTGCCGTGGTGCCGCCGATGCTGCCGGCTTTCTCGAGGATCACGGCGCTGTTGCCCTGCCACTTGGAGAACAGCGCCGAGGCCAGCCCGCCGCAGCCGCTGCCGCAGACCACCATGTCGAAGGTCTCGTCGAACTTCTGGTTGCTCGACTCGGCAGCTTCCACCGACAACCCGAAGGTCGCCGCCGCCGCGACCGCGGAGGTCGCACCCGCCTGCTGGATGAAACGTCGGCGCGAGGCTGCGCCGGCACCGGACCGGATGAGGTCTGCCATGTCTGTCTCCTGAGGTGGAGCGAGCGGCGTCAGCCGCCTCGCTCCTGAATGCTGGAAGGAACTTAGAACTGAACCGGGATCTCGGGGCTTTCGCCCTTCTGGATTTCGTAGACCAGCGTGGGCGAGCCGTTCTCCCACACCAGCAGCATCGAGCGCTTGGGGCTGAAGCCCTGGTGACGGCAGTAGGCAGGCATGGCGGCCATGTCGCCGGCCTTCATGATCACGCGGGCCATCGGCTTGCCGGTGTTCTTGTCGCCGCAATCCCAATGGATTTCGTCGGTCATCTGAAAGAACCACTCGACGCGGTCGTTGCCATGGATGATCGGCAGAATGTGCTCCTCGGTGGTCGGGCACATGTAGCTGTGCTTGACGACCGAGGTGAAGCTCGGGTTCCAGGTCACCTGCGAGCGGCTCAGGAAGCCGAACAGGTTGAAGGCATGCACCTCGTTCTCGAAGCCGGGCTCTGGGTGCAGTTCGGGCTGCGCCTGCGGTACGTCGGCGAAGGCGCGATTGATCTTGGCGCCGGTGGCGTCGCTGCGCAGCTTGAGGTCGTCCTTGAGGCCGACGCAGCGCGTGGCCAGCTCGCGGGCCCGTGTGATCTTCGCGGTGTTGTTGCCGTTCTTGCGGCCATAGGGCGTGCCGGTTTCCTGCGGTGCCGAGAACGGGTCGAAGGTCTCGTTGGTCCAGTCGTCGAGCATGGCCTCGAAGGTGGCGCGGATCTGTGCGGTCGGGAAGTTCTCCAGCAGGTCGATGCCCGCTTCCTTCATCGTGCCGTTGTAGCTGCCGGCATACATGTCGACCGACTGGTAGTGGTTGACCGTGCCGATCACGTCGTCGAAGTTGACCCAGCCGTAGAAGAAGCCCCAGGCCACGTCGCGCATCAGGGCGCGCAGGTAGTTGCCGATGTCCAGCGTGTGGCTCATCGGGCGGCCGTCGCGCGTCTTCCAGGTGATGTGTGCGAAATACTCGTCGCGGCGGAAGCCGAAGCTGCCGAGCGAGAAATCCTTGTAGCCGAGCGAGGCGTCGGGCTGCGACGCGATCACCTTGGCGAGTTCTGCGGGTGCGTTCATGGTGTGTGTGCTCCTGAAGATGTGGATGTCGTGAAGGTCATTGCACCTGGCAGATCTCGGACCACTTCTCGACGGAGAGGTCGCCCTTGCAGCTTTGCAGCACGATCACGCCGGGGTCGCCCTGCGTGCGGAACTGGTAGGCGGTGTTCTTCGGCAGCAGGCCCTGGTGGCCGCGCGACAGCTTCATCCAGCCCATCTTCCTGCCCTTGGGCTCGCCCTGGACGAGCACGGCGCCGTTCTTCTCGACGTCGGCCACGACCTGCGTTGCATCGAGCTGCACCAGGTGCACCTCGATGTCGCCGTCCATCACGAGCGCGAACTCGTCATGCGCGCAGGTGTACCAGGGCGATGCGCCTTCGGCACGCAGCGTCTCCAGCACGTAGATCTGGTTCTGTCCGAACACGACCTTCTCGTAGGGCTTGCTGCGGCTAGCGATGTCGAAGCAGTTGGAGAAGGCGTAGTGGCGCACGTCGTCGGCGATCGGCTCGACGCGGCCCTTCTCGAAGTTCTTCAGGGACCCAAAGCGGGTTTGGTAGGCGGTGGCTGGCATGCAGTTGTCTCCTGGGGTTCGAAGGTGCAGCGGCGCTGCGGATGGCCGAACTGTAGGGAGGACATGCGCCGGGCGGTAGGCGCTAAATGCGGACCGCATTGTTCGGGAAAATCGTCCAATCGGCAGGGTTATCCCGAGCTACCGACTGCGGGGCTAGCGGCCGGCGCCTCCGCCGCCTCCTCCGCCGGGGCCACCACCTCCGGGTCCACCTCCGGGTCCACCTCCGGGTCCACCTCCGGGGCCACCACCGCCGGGGCCACCGCCGGGGCCACCGCCGCCCGGTCCACCACCTCCGCCGGGTCCACCGCCCGCTCCGCCAGCACCACCCGGTCCGCCGCCAGGCCCACCGCCGCCCGCTCCACCAGCGCCGGCTCCGCCGGAACCCCCGCCTCCAGATCCGCCGCCACCTGCACCGGATCCGCCCCCCGGGCCAGCGCCGCCGGATCCTCCACCGCCTGCGCCTGCGCCGCCACTGCCACTGCCACCCGCACCTGCACCTGCACCTGCACCTGCACCTGCACCTGCACCTGCACCCGCACCCGCACCCGCACCCGCACCCGCACCCGCACCCGCGCCCGCACCTGTGCCTGCTGCACCGCTACCTGCGCCGGAACCCGCACCCGCACCGGAACTCCCGCCACTCGCAGCTGACGCCGCGGTGCCACCGCTTGCAACGCCAACAGCGCCCGAAGCGCCCGGCGAGCCCACAGCCGAAGCAGCACCAACAGAGCCGCCACCGCCCGCATCGTGACCTGTGTTGGCGACCGCAGCGACGCCCACGGACGCCTTCGAGTTCAGCGCTCCGACAGTCGCAAATCCCGGCGTGGTGCCTGCATTCGCCGCCCCCGCCGTTGCGCCCGGCATGGGGCTTGTGGACGAAGCCGCGGACACGCAGACCGCATCGCCGAAAGGATTCTGAGGATTGCAGCGATTGAAGTTCGCCGCTGAAGCTGGGGCCTGCGTCGCCTGGCGCAGCGGAGGCCTCGCATTGCCCTCCTGGAGATTGCGCGCCTCCTGGTGGATCGCATCGACCGGGCGCCGGGTTGGAAAGCCAGGCACTGCGCTGGCGCTCTGGCCTTGTACCTGCAACCTCACCTCCGCCCTGCTCGGGAACCGGCTTGCGACCCGGGGCCGGGCATCTGCTTCGCGGCGAGGCAGCGCGCGCTGCCCGTCCGCGTTTGCGGGCACTGGGCCTGTCGGCGGCACGCTCGCATCCTCCAGCGCCGCGGGATCCGGGCCTGGCTCTCCTTGCACCTCGACGGGCGGACCATGTTCTTCGCCCGGGCCGACCGCCGGCGGCGGCGCCTCGACACGCGCATTCGCGGATAGGAGTTCGCTCGTGGCCGATGCCTCGGCTGCAGCAGACGTCTGCAACGGTACCGGGGCCGATTCCGTGGCGGTGTGAACCCAGTACCAAGTGACGAACGCCCCCGACGCCACGAGCACCCACGACAGCACCAACGCCACGGGTGCGTCGGCGCGCCCGAACGGGGGCAGCCAGGCCCGGAGCGTTGGCGTTGGTGGCGCATCGCGACGGGAACGAGCCGCGGTCGCCACCGCTTGCGTGACGATCGAACTCGGGTCCCAGATGCGCATGTCGGGCCCTTGGGGCAATGCAGCCGATGCAGCCTCGGCAGGCACCGTGGGCACAAAGGCATTCGCAGCGAAGCGAGCGCCCGAAAACCGGCCTGCACACCCACGGCAGAAGCGCGCCTTGTCCCTGTTGGGCGTGTGGCAGCTCTCGCAGTACTTGGTCACTTTGAAGGGCCCTTGGCAGCCGGCCCCATCACGAGAATGGACTGGGCCCCCACCACTTTGAGCGCATCGATCAGGAAGCACAAGGTCGTGGCGAGCGCCGCCCATCGCGGCCCGGCCAAAACGCGGAGCTTCCGACGCGGCACCTTCGAACAGTCGTTGCGTTCACGGCTTCGTCCCCGCAAGCCATAGAACGCGGGGAGCCTGTGCGCGCAGCACTTGCAGACGCACGCGTGCTGCAGGTTGAGGGTGTTGCAGGCATCGCAGGTCTCTGCCGAGGCTCCGCCCATTCGAAGTCTTGCAAGGTCCAGGAAGCTTCCGAAGGAGACGGAATCGATGGTGCCTTCGAAGAAGTATTCAGCGGCTGTCATGGAGAGACTCCTCGATGTGCGGTCAACGCCTGCGAGTTGCGACCGTCGACCGTGCCCTGGCGAGCGCGAGTGCCATGCGCTGTTCCGCAACGGCAACCTGTGCGAACAGTGCGAGATCGGCCTCCGCGGGGCCCGGGCCGCCGGCTTCCACGTGATCGCGGAAGGCATACACGATGCGCGCCTGGAGCGTCTCCCTCTCGCGTACCGCGATGGTCCAGGCCAAGCGCGCTTCGGCTTCGCGCGTGCGGATTTCGCCACTTGTCGATCGCATCGAACGGATGGCGGACCACTTCGCAGTGCGCCCGATGCCCGATGGCCGGCGCGGGGTTCTGTCAGTCATCACATTGCCCTCAGGGTCGAATGTGAAAAATTCACATTCAACGCCAGTTCTCGTATAGTTGGTTGGGTTTTTTTGTCAGACAGCGGCTGAAATCCTTGTCCCGCTGTAACCGCCGGACCTTGAATGGCCTCCAGAACGGCTGGATCGCAGAATGTCGAGCGTGGACGGAGCCTGCATCGCGCCCTTCGCGAGTCGCTGGTCCAGACCCGCGAAGGTCAGCTGGCCTGGGTCCTGGGTGCCTGCGAACGCGTGCTGCGCCCACTGGTCCGGCTGGCACTCGCATTCGGCGTGAAGCACACGCACCTGGACGAACTGCTGCGCGACATCCTCGTCGACGAAGCGCGCCGCGCATGGCTCGAGAAGGGCACCGAACCCAACATTAGCCAGATCTCCGTCACGACCGGGTTGAATCGCAAGGTCGTCACGACAAAGGTGCGGGACTCGGCCAGCCTGCCGCGGACCGAGTCGTCGGCAGAAGCCAAGGCCTTGACGTTGTGGCTTCAGATGGTTGCCGACAATCCGAAGAACCGCTCGCTGCCGATCCTTGCGCAGGGACGCAAGCCGTCCTTCGAAGCCCTGGCGCGGCGAGCGAGTCGCGGCAACGTCCACCACCGCGTCATCCTGGACGAGTTAGTGCGGCTGAAGATGGCAACCGAGCTTGAAGGGCGCACCGAACTTGCAGCGGCCGGCTTCGTGCCTTCGGGCGATCTCAGGGGAATGCTGGCGTTCCTTGGCGACAACGCTCGCGATCACTTGCTCGCGAGCGTGTCGAACACCTTGGGCGCCGCACCGCCCTTGCTCGAACGCTCGGTGTTCGCCTCCGGCCTGTCGCTCGACGACTGCGAACGCATTCACCGGTTCGCCCGCGAGCGCTGGGACGGCCTGCACCATGCGTTGACGCAGGAAATGCGGCAAGCCTACGAAGCGGCCGACGAAAAGGCCTCGGGTCGCATTCGTGTCGGCATCTACACGTACTACGAGGACGCCGCCGTCGAACGCGACGCAGCGGCCGAAGCCGCGCCCTCGAATCCACCTGGACGAAAGACAACATGAACCTGCTCCGCCTTGGCCTGCTGTCCATGTCCATCGCCATCGTGCTCTCTTGCGGAGGAGGCGGAGGTGGTGGCAGTGGCGGGATCGCGCCACCCGGATTTGCCGGTGCTACGACCGGCAACGCCAGCCCCACTCCCCCTGCGAGCACGGGTGGCAGCAGCCTCCTTGCAGCCACGGATGCGCCTACCACTGCGACCGCGACCGCAACCGGCGTTGGAAACCAGGGCCTCGGAGGCATTGCCGCGACCCCGGACAGCAGCACGACGACAACCGCGGTGAGCGGCGACGATGGTTCGGGCGTGGGCTCCGGCGGCACCGGCATCAGCACCGCCGACGCGACAGGCGTGGGCGCCGTCGATGGCGCCGGCAGCATCATCGTGAACGGCTTGCGCTATTCGACCGATTCGACTGTCGCGAACATCGAGGATGCCTCGGGGCTTCAACTCGGCATGAGCGTGAAAGTCACAGGCCCGGTCGACGCCGGCTTCACGAGCGGCATCGCCCGTCGTGTCGACTCCGCCGCGGACCTGCGCGGCCCGCTGGCCTCGGTCGACCTGAAGCAAGGCAGCTTCGTGGTGCTGGGCACCACCGTGACCACGGACGAAGCCACGGTCTGGGCCGACGCGTCCGGGCTTGCAGCGCTCACGACGGGGCGGACCCTGCAGGTATGGGGATTGCCGGGCGCACCTGGCGTGATGCGCGCGACGCGCATCGAACAGCGTGACGCCACCACGCTGATCCTCACGGGCACGGTGCAGAACCTCGACGCTGCGTCATCGACATTCAAGCTCGGAGCCCTGGCTGTCGACTACCGCAACGCGAGTCTGAGCGGCAGCCTCGACGGCCGGCCACTCGTCGATGGGATGCTGGTGCGCGTCCGCGCCAATGCAGCGAGCGCCGGTGGCCTCGTCGCCACATCGGTGCAGTGGTGGTATCCGGTGCCGATGTCAGACGGTACGACGGCACAGATCGCCGGCGTCGTGACGGGCTACTCGGGCATGGGGTCGTTCAGTCTCATCGGCATACCTGTCGACGCGTCTTCGACCCAGGTTACCGGCGGGCCGGCTGGCTCCATCGGCAACGGCGTGAAGCTGGAGGTCGGCGGCGTGTTCCGCGGCGGCATCCTGCGCGTCGCGAAGCTCAAGATCCGGCATGTGCCTGGCACGGGCGGGCCCGCCTCCTTCAACCTGATTGGTACCGTGGGCGCCTTCAAGTCGCCTGCGGACTTCAAGGTCCGCGGCCAGCCAGTGGATGCCAGCGGACCGGGCGTTGCGTTTCACAACGGCACCGCGGCGAACCTCGGCAACGGCGTAAAGGTCAACGTCCAGGGCGCGGAGGTCGTGAATGGCGTGTTGAAGGCGTCGGATGTCGCGTTCGAGTGACGGCCTCGCAGATTGCCACCTGAAAGAAACTGCCGATTCGCCTACCATGGGCGCATGCATGAACTCCTGCAACGCACCGCCGGCCTGCCTGAAATCACGCTGGCGCCAGGCGACACATTGGTGCGCGAAGGCGACTCGGGCGACGGCCTCTGGATCCTCATTTCAGGCACGTTGCAGGTCAGCAAGGCAGGGACCGCGATCAGTTCCGTCAGCCATCCGGGCGCGGCGATCGGCGAGATCTCGCTCCTGCTGAATTCGCCCTTCAGCGCCACGGTCGTGGCGAGCGAGCCGAGCGTACTTCGCTACGCAGCCGACGGCCGCGCCCTGCTGATGGGCAACCCCGCCATCACGCACCTGATTGCCGTCGGCCTGGCCGAACGCCTGGCCTTCGTCACGACCTATCTCGCCGACCTGAAGAACCAGTACGGCGATGCGCCGGGCCTCGCGATGGTGTCCGAGGTGCTGAATCACCTGGCTCACCGCCAAGGCCCACCGGCGCGCTCCGGTTCGGCCCGGGAGCCCAACCCCGACTACTGAGCGCGGCGCCGCGGGCGCCTTGGCGGCTCAGAACACGGACCGTGCGGGCGCGCGCTCTGCTCCCAGCGACAACGCCTCCTCGCCCATCATCGAGCGCCACGAGGCGGTGCCCTCCGCCAGGTCGATCACGATGTGGGCGGGCACCGGGCCGATCTGCCTTCCGGCGTTGAACACCCAGGTCGTGCCCATGCGATCCGCCCAGGCGCCTGCCGGCTTGAACGGCGGCTCGTGGACATGTCCGGTCAGCACCAGGTCGGGGCTGAATCTGGCGATCCAGGCCGCAAGATCCGCGTCGCCGTACTCGCGCTTGCCCGTCCAGCAGGTGGGCGAACCGACCGGCGGCCAGTGATAGACCCAGATCCAGCGCGCGGGGCGTCGTTGCGCATCCGCGGCCAGTCGGAGCTCCAGCGCGGCCCGGCCCTCCGGGCCGTCCCACCACGGGCAGATCGTGATGAGCGTGTCGTCGATCGTCAGCGAGTCGCCGTCCGTATAGACGCCGGCACGGCGGCTGCCGGGCAACCACAGGGCCGCCTTCTCTCCGTGATGATCCGGGCCCGTGAGGTCGTGGTTACCAGAAGCGAGCACCAGCGAGTGGCCCGGCTTCATCAGCGAGAAGTAACGCAGCAGGACGATCGACTGCGCATCCAGCGACACCGGCGAACTCACGTCGAGGTGATCGCCGGCGAGCACCACGAGGTCGAAGGACGGCGCCGACCGGACGACCCAATCGAGCTGGGGCAAGGTGTAGTGGAGGTCGGAGGCGAGGAGGATGCGCACTGGGTCAGGTGACAGCAAGGTTCGCACCAGCGCCGGCAGTGACTTGCGAGCGGCTGTTGATCGACCTGCACCATCACGGAGCAGATTCCGGCAGCCCTCGGGCACGAAACCGATGCACGGTGCGGCGCCCGACATCCGGAGCAGCCATCTTGCGGGCCAGCCCATCCAGCGCCAGACTCAAAGCCCCCACGAGGATTTCCCCGCCATGCAATCGACCCTTTTGACCGAAGCAGCCGCCCCGCCCTCACGCACGCAGATCGAATCGCTGTCGCTCGAAGGCGTCAACCCCGCCGACCCGCAATGGTTTGTCGACGACACCATCGGCGACTTGCTGGGGCGCCTGCGCCGGGAGGATCCGGTCCACCGCTCGCACAGCCCGGTCCCGGGCATCGGCGACTACTGGTCGGTATTGCGCTACCGGGACATCATGCATGTGGAGATGCACCCCGACATCTTCTCCTCCGACTGGAGCCGGGGCGGCATCACGCTGATGGACTTCCCGCCCGGTGAGCAGCAGTTGCAGATGTTCATCGCGATGGACCCGCCCAAGCACGACGAGCAGCGCAAGGTGGTGAGCCCGATCGCGGCGCAGGCCAACCTCGACGGATGGGAAAGCCTGATCCGCGAACGCACCTGCAAGGTGCTCGACGGCCTGCCGCGCGGCGAGACCTTCGACTGGGTCGACCGGGTGTCGATCGAACTGACTGCCATGATGCTGGCCACGCTGTTCGACTTTCCGCAGGAAGAGCGGCGCCGACTGACCTTCTGGTCGGACATCGCCACGAGCAACAAGCTCACCAATCCCGATGCGCCGGAGCCCGAGGTCCGCATGGCCGCGCTGCGCGAGATGCTCGGTTTTTTCACCAAGCTGTGGAACGAGCGCGTCAACGCACCGCCGCGCCCCGACCTGGTGTCGATGTTGGCGCACAGCCCGACCACCCGCAACATGTCGCCGCTGGAGTACATGGGCAACCTGGTGCTGCTGATCGTCGGCGGCAACGACACCACGCGCAGCACGATGACCGGTGGCCTGCTCGCAATGCTGAACAACCCCGGCGAGATGAAGAAGTTGCGCGCCGACCCGTCGCTGATCGGCAGCATGATCACCGAGGTCATCCGCTGGCAGACGCCACTGGCCTACATGCGCCGCACCGCCACGCAGGACACCGAACTCGGCGGCAAGAAGATCCGCCAAGGCGACAAGCTGGCGCTGTGGTACCTCTCGGCCAACCGCGACGACGCGATGATCAAGCAGCCCGATGAATTCATCATCGACCGGCCGATGCCGCGCCTGCACCTGTCCTTCGGCTTCGGCATCCACCGCTGCGTGGGCAACCGGATCGCCGATCTGCAGTTGCGGGTGCTGTGGGAGGAGCTGCTGCGGCGCGGCATGCAGATCGAACTCATGAGCGAGCCGAAGCGGGTGCGCTCGTCCTTCGTGCATGGCTTTACGCAGATGCCGGTGCGGATCGTCGGCTGATCTCAAGAGGACCAGGAATCCCGGGGCCTTCAGCCCGAGATCAGCTCGGCGGGGATCAGGCCCTTCTCGATCATCGCCGCATCCCACGGCGGCACCTTCGCGAAAGCGGCCCCGATGCGCTCGATGAACAGCTTCAGCTTGAACGCGTTGCGCGAGGTGCCCGCGTACACCGCACTCAGCGAGAACGACGACAGCGCATGGTCCGCGAGGACCACCTCCAGGTCACCGCGCAGGATGGCGTCGCCCGCCACCATGGTCGGCAGGCAGACGATGCCCGCATGGTCCAGCGCGTACTCGCGCAGCAGGTGCACGCTGTTGGTCAGGAGCGCGGCGCTCATGTAGATCGTGACCTGTTCGCCCTGGTGGTGGAAGGTCCAGCGGTCGCGGGTCGGATAACCGGAGTAGAGCCCCAGCGAGTGCTTGTGCAACTCGCGCGGGGTCTCCGGCCGGCCATGCGCCTTGAGGTAATCCGGCGTGGCGCAGAACACGCGGCGCACGGGAAACAGCGGCCGCGAGATCAGTTCGGTCGAGGCGGCCGGGAAGATCTGCAGGGCGCAATCGACGCCCGCCTTCACCGGATCGACCACCGCGTCGCTGACGATCAGTTCCAGGTGGATGTCCGGATAGTTGGCCTGGAACTCGCGCAGCAGCGCGGCGAAATGGCCCAGCACGAAGCCGGTCAGCGCATGGATGCGCAGCGTGCCCGTGGGGCCGGCGCGGGCGTCGCGCATCTGGTCGAACACGTTGTTGGCACGACCGACGAGTTCGATGCAGTCGCGCAGGAAGGCCTGACCCACATCGCTGAGCCGCACCACCCGCGTACTGCGGTGAAACAGCGGCGCGCCGACATGGTCCTCGAGTTGCTTGATGCGGCTGGTGATGACCGACTTGGCCACGCGCAACTGACGGCCGGCCTCGGCAAAGCTCTGCGTCTGCGCGACGCGCACGAAAGTCTCGATGTTCTCAAGCCGGTCCATGCGCGCGATCCAGCAGTTGCATGACTTCCTCGTCGGTGGTCTGGGAGAAATCCGTGTACCACGCGCCGACGGCATGGAAGTGCGGCGGCGTGAGGAGGCAGGTCACTTCGTCCGCCTCGCCACGCAACAGCGCCTCGGCCTGGACCGAGGCGACCGGGCTGCACACGACCACGCGTGCCGGCTGCAGCAGCCGCAGTGCCCGCACGGCGGCGCGCATCGTCGAGCCGGTCGCCAGGCCGTCGTCGACCAGCAGCACCTTGCAGCCGTCCACGTCCAGCGCGGGTCGGCCGCTGCGGTAGCACTGCTCGCGCCGTTGCAGCTCGGCGCGCTCCGCTTCGGCCACGCGGGCGATGGCTGCCTCGCCGATGCCGAGCTGGCGCACCACGTCGTCGTCGAGGACCTGCACTTGCCCGGTCGCGATCGCGCCCATCGCGTACTCCTCCTGACCGGGCACGCCGAGCTTGCGGACGACGAACACATCGAGCGGCGCATGCAGTGCCCGAGCCACCTCGAAGGCCACCGGAACACCGCCGCGTGGCAGCGCCAGCACGCGCACGTCCGCCTGGTCGGCGTACGCGGCCAGCGCTTGCGCCAGCGCTCGCCCTGCGGCGCGCCGGTCCCGGAACTCATGGACTGCCATGGCCAAGGCCCAGCAACACCACTGCGCGCCTGTACGTTGCGGACTTCGGATTCGCCAGCTCGTTGAGCACGTTCATGTGATTGCGGCCGGCCTCGGTCTCCGCGGCGGTGACGATGCCTGGGCCCCAGGCATGCGATATCAAGGCAGCCTGCCGATGGAACTCCTCGCTCTCGTCGCCGCCCACCACCGTCACCAGCGAACCGCGCGAAGGCGCAGGCATCGCGGCGGGGCTCAGGCGCAGGGCCGATTCCGCAGTCAGGCCGATGTCGGGCGCCAGGAAGGGCGCATGACGCAGCGGCTCCAGCTCGTAAAGGCCCGAGATCGACAGCGCCGACTTCACCAGGTCCGCCGGCAGGTCCGGCGCCACCGCTTGCCAGTCACAGGCCAGCAGCATCGTCGCCAGGTGCCCGCCCGCGGAATGGCCCGCCACGACGATGCGATTACGGTCGCAGCAGAGGTCCCTCGCATTGCGCCAGACCCAGGTCAGCGCGCGCACCAGTTGCAGCACGATGTGCTCGATGCCCACCGCCGGGCACAGCGCGTAGTTCAGCAGCACGACCTCGGCGCCGGCATCGGACAGCGGCGGCGCGACGAAGGCATGGTCGCGCTTGTCGAGCGCGCGCCAGTAGCCGCCGTGGATGTAGACGAACAGGGGCGCATTCGGGCGCGGCGCGGGCAGGATGTCGAGTTGCTCGCTGGGGTCGTCGCCATAGGCCAGGTCGAACAGCCATTCCGGCCGCTGCAATGCGCGCGCCGATGCATCGGCCCAATGCTGGAGGATGGCAGGATGCTCCGGGATGCGGGCGCGGTTGTTGTATTGCGAGTCGTACCAGGCGGGCGATTGAAGGGGCATGTCAGGTCGTCCTGCTTTTCGTCTTGAGTGGCTTGGCCTCGGAATCACGCAGCGCGGCGTCGATCAGCGCATCGGCCATCCACAGCGCGGTCTTCTCGACCTCGCGGTCGCGCAGGCCCCAGATGTCCTTGAGGATCACATAGGGCTCGATGCCGTAGACGACCGACAGCGCATGGTGCAGCCGGTCGCGAACGGCGGGCCGCAGGAGCGGCGCGAGCGGCTCGATCGCATGCTCCAGGATGCGCACGCGATGGCCGCGCCGGTAAGGCTCCTCCTCCAGCAGGCCGGCGCGCTCCAGCCCCCACTGCTCCAGCGAAAGCTGCGCGGCGGCGCGCAATTGCGCCTCGAATTCCTTGAAGCGCGGGAAGGTCTGCACGAAGAGTTCGTGCACCCGCTCGCGGCCGTTCGGGTTGTCCGACGCCAGCTTGCGCACCGGGCCGAGCGAGCTGTCGATCACCGCCGTGACCAGCGCGCTGCGGCTCGGAAAGTAGCGGTAGGCCGTGGCCCGCGACACCTTAGAGCGTGCCGCGCATTCGGCCACCGAGGGGATGTGGCCGCTCTCCTTGATGATGGTCATCGCCGTGTCGAGCAGCAGCTTGAACGTGGCCGCGCGCACGCCGCGCTCGGGAGGCACGGGGGGCTCGCTCAGCTTGTGTTTCAGTCTCGCCATCGGGTTTGTCCGGAGCGCGGGAGGCCCCTCGGTCTCTTGTGGTTTTTCGATCTCGAACCGTATGATGCAGCCATCCCAGTTTGAGACGCAAGTCTCAAACGAGACTTCCGAAAGACTTCCGAGACTTCGAGGCAGCCGGCACCCGCCAGCACGACCACGGGGCGCCATGGAGACAAAGTCAATGCGTTTGGCCAGCTGGAATTGGGGTGGTCGCGACTGCGTGGGCACGATCTCGCCGGACGGGCGGGAGGCCACGCCGCTGGGCGTGCGCGATGCGTCACGCGGCGTTTTGCCGCTGATCCAGGGACTGGCCAATGGGGAGTCGCTTCCCTCGCCATCGGGCACGCGGATTCCGGTCGAACTCATCACCCTGCGCTCACCACTGCCGCGCCCGTTGCGCAGCCTGTTCTGCGTCGGGCGCAACTACCACGCGCATGCGGCCGAGCTGGCCGGCACGGTGTTCCGCGCGACCATGCCCGAGAGCGACCCCTGGCCGATCGTGTTCGGCAAGCTCGGCGAATGCGTGATCGGGCCGCACGACGTGGTGCGGCTGCCCTCGCCTTCCGTTTCGGCGCAGATCGACTACGAATCGGAACTGGCGGTGGTCATCGGCCGCGGCGGGCGCGACATCCCGGCCTCGCACGCGATGGACCACATCTTCGGCTACACGGTGGTCAACGACGTGACCGCGCGCGACGTGCAGATGCGCCACCAGCAATGGGACCTGGGCAAGAGCTTCGACACCTTCTGCCCGATGGGCCCCTGGATCGTGACGGCCGACGAACTCGACGGCCGCGCCACGCGCGTGCGCGGCTGGGTCAACGGCGCGCTGCGGCAGGACGGGCAGACGCGCGACATGATCTTCGACATCCCCACGCTCATCGAGACCTGCTCGCGCGGCATCACGCTGCACCCCGGCGACGTGATCGCGACGGGGACGCCCTCGGGTGTCGGCATGGGGCAGAACCCGCCGCAATGGCTCAAGTCCGGCGACGTGGTGCGCGTCGAGATCGACGGCGTCGGCGTCATCGAGAACAGGTTCGAATAACCATGCGCTTCCAGATGATCGACCGCATCGCGGTGGAAGAAGAAGGCGAAGGCCCGGCCATCGTATGCGTGCACGGGCTGGGCGGCAGCTCCAACACCTTCACGCCCCTGATGCCGGCCATGGCGCGGCATCGCGTGATCCGGCTGGACCTGCCGGGCAGCGGGCGATCCCAGCGGGCCGAAGGCGGCCTGACGATCGAGCGCTACGTCGCCACCATCCTCGACGTGTGCGACCGGCTGAACGTCCTGCGGGCGCATTGGGTGGGGCACTCCATGGGCAACATCGTGCTGCAGCACATCGCGGCGGCGCATCCGAAGCGGGTCGCGAGCCTCACGATGTTCGGGCCACTGATCACGCCGCCCGATGCCGCGCGCACCGCCATCCAGGCGCGGGCGGCCAAGGCGCGCGAAGGTGCCAGCGGCATGCAGGACATCACGCTGGCGCTGCTGCAAGCCTCGATTTCCGCCGACACGCGCGAGCGCCTGCCGATCGCCGTGGCCTACGTGCGCGAGAGCCTGATGCGGCAGGATGGCGAGAACTACGCACGCAGTTGCGAGGCGCTGGCAGCGGCGCAACCCGCGGCGATCGAGAACATCGAGGCGCCCGTGCTGCTCGTGACCGGCGACGAGGACGGCGTGGCGCCCCCGCAAGCCGTGCGCGCCATGGCCGACAAGCTGCACCGCGCCGCCAGCAAGCGCGTCGTGGTGCTGCCGCGCTGCGGCCACTGGACGCCCATCGAACGGCCGGAAGAATGCCAGCGAGAGCTGCGCGACTTCCTCGCTGCAAACGCAAGGAGCTGAACATGGCCGATGTGATGTTCACCAACGTGAAGATCTTCGATGGCGGCGGTGAAGCGCCGTTCATGGGCGACGTGCTGGTGCAGGGCAACCGCATCTCGCGCGTCGTGAAGACGGCCTACGGCGCACGCTCGACACCCGTGAGCGGCGCACAGGTCATCGACGGCGCGGGCGCCTTCCTGATGCCGGGCATGGTCGAGGCGCACACGCATTTCTCGTGGAACGACCAGCCCAGCCTCGACGCCATCCAGCGCATGCCGCCGGAGGAGCACATCCTCTGGTGCGCCGAGGTGGCCAAGCGCTACCTCGACATGGGCTGGACCAGTTGCGTGGGCGCGGCCACCGCCAAGCCGCGGCTGGACGTGGTGATCCGTAATGCGATCAACGACGGCACCATCATCGGCCCGCGCTATCTCGCGGCCAGCCAGGAGATCACCGTGCCCGGCGGCCTCGGCGACACCACGCAGCCGCACCTGCCGCAACCGGAATTCGCCTTTGGCGCGATCGTCAGCGGCGCCGAAGAAATGCGGCGCTGCGTGCGCATGTTCTGCAAGTACGGCGTGGATTCGCTGAAGATCAATCTCTCGGGCGAGTCGATCACCGGCATGCCGAGTGAATCGAGCCAGTTCACCGAAGAGGAAGTGCGCGTCTGCGTCGAGGAGGCCAAGAACTGGGGCAAGCGCGTCGCGGCGCATGCGCGCTCCACCTGGTCGATCAAGCAATGCGTGAAGCAAGGCATCGAGGTGATCTACCACGCCAGCTTCACCGACACGGAAGCGCTCGACATGCTCGAGGCGCACAAGACCGAGCACTTCATTGCCCCCGGCCTGGCCTGGCTCATCAACACCTCCTATCACGCGAGCCAGTGGGGCCTGACGCCGGAGGTGACGCGCAAGATGGGCTACCACCGCGAACTGGACGCGGCGGTCGAGAGCATGCGCGCCATGCGCAAGCGCGGCATCCGCATCCTGCCCGGCGGCGACTACGGCTTCGCCTGGACGCCGCACGGCACCAATGCAAAGGACCTGGAGTACTTCGTCAAGTACGTGGGCATGAGCACGATGGAGGCGCTGCTGTCGGCCACCGCATGGGGCGGGCCGATGATGCGGATGGGGAAGGTGCTGGGCTACATCCGCGAGGGGTACCTGGCGGACATCCTGCTGGTGGATGGGGATCCGCTGGCCGACATCACGGTGCTGCAGGACAAGGCGCGCATCCTGGCGGTGATGAAGGATGGCGAGTTCCATCGGGCGCCGCCGGTGCGGCGGTCGCAGATGCAGCGGTGGGCGGCTTGAACACAGGAGAAGCACATGGCTGATGTCGTCTTCACCAACGTCCGCATCCTCGATGGCACGGGCCAGAACCCGTACAGCGGCAGCGTCCTCGTCCGCGGCAACCGCATCCGCCAGGTCGGCCGCAGCACGGCGCCGATCTCGCCGGGCGGCGCCCAGATCATCGACGGCGCCGGCGCCACGCTCATGCCCGGCATGTGCGAGGCCCACACGCACTTCTCCTGGAATGACGCAGCCACGCTCGCCGCCATCCAGACCATGCCGCTGGAAGAGCACGTACTGTGGTGCGCCAAGGTCGCGAAACGCTATCTGGAGGCCGGGTTTACGTCCTGCGTCGGCGCGGCCTGCGCCAAGGCGCGGCTCGACGTGGTGATCCGCAATGCGATCAATGCCGGCCAGATCCCGGGACCGCGCTATCTCGCGGCCAGCCAGGAGATCACCGTGCTCGGCGCGCTGGGCGACGAGACCTTGCCCCACCTGCCCTTCCCCGAGTTCAGCTTCGGCGTCAACGTCAGCGGCGCGGACGAGATGCGCAAGGCCGTGCGCCTGTTCCTCAAGTACGGCGTCGATTCGATCAAGCTGAATCTCTCGGGCGACAACTTCACGCCGCAGTCGCCCTCGGAAACCGCCTGGATGCTCGACGAGGAAGTCGCCGCCGCCATGCGCGAAGTCAAGATCCGCGGCAAGCGCGGCGTGGCGCATGCGCGCTCGTCCGAGAGCGTGAAGCAGGCGCTGCGCCATGGCATCGACCTGATCTACCACGCGAGCTTCGTCGACGACGAGGCGCTCGACATGCTCGAAGCCGCGAAGGACCATGTCTTCGTCGCACCCGGCATCGCCATCCTCTACGCGATGCTGTACGAGGCCGAGCCCTGGGGCGTCACGCACGCGATGGCCTGCGACATGGGCTACCAGACCGAATGGGACGCTGCCTGCGTTTCCCTCTCGAAGATGCACAAGAGGGGCATCCGCGTGCTGCCGGGCGGCGACTACGGCTTTGCTTTCACGCCCCATTGCCAGAATGCGCGCGACCTGGAATTCTTCGTCAAGTACCTCGGCTTCACGCCGATGGAGGCGATCCGCTGCACCACGCTTTACGGCGGGCAGATCATGATGAAGCCGGATGAACTTGGCGTCATCAAGGATGGCTATCTGGCCGACATGCTGCTGGTCGACGGCGACCCGCTCGCCAATCTGTCGATCCTGCGCGATCCGAAGCGCATCCTGGCGGTGATGAAGGACGGCGAGTTCGCGAAATCGCCGGAGATCGCGTCGCAGCGGCAGTGGGAGCGCGCCGCATGATCGCCGCCCGGCCTACCGTAGGCGATCACGCGATCCCGAAAGCGCCACGCGAAGCCCATGAAGCGGCAAGCCGCGGGAGTGCCCGTTGAGCAAGAAGAGCTGGGGCCTCTGGTTGCTGTTCGGCGTGCCGATCACCGTGTTCGTGGTCTGGGCGCTGTGGGACAACTACACCTTGTTCCTCAAGACCTTCCTCAACGGCCTCACGCTTGCGTCGCTGTACTTCCTGGTCGCGAGCGGCTTCACGCTGGTGTTCGGGCTGATGCGCAACGTCAACCTGGCGCATGGCTCGCTCTACCTGATCGGCGCCTACGTCGGCTGGTACGTTGGCGAGCACACCGGGTCTTGGGTGCTGGCGGTCATGGCCGGCTTCCTGGCGGCCGCCATCCTGGGCCTGCTGATGCAGTTGCTGATCTTCCGCCACATGCAGGGCCAGGATTTGCGGCAGACACTGGTGACGATCGGCCTGTCGATCGTGATGGCCGACATCGCACTGTGGATCTGGGGCGCGGAGATCTACACCTTCGATCCGCCCTCGTGGATCTATGGCTCGACCACGCTGCCGCTGGTCAACAAGTTTCCGACTTACCGCATCTTCGTGTTCGTCGCCTCGGTGGTGATCGGCGTCGGCCTGTGGCTGATGCTCACGCGCACCCGCATCGGCATGATGATCCGCGCGGGGGTGGACGACCGCGGGATGCTCGCTGCGTCCGGCGTGAACGTGCAACGGGTGTTCGCGCTGACCTTCGCGATCGGTGCCGGCATGGCGGGGCTTGCGGGCGTGGTCGGTGGCACTGCGCTGTCGATCTCGCCGGGAGAAGACACCCGCTACCTGCTGGCCTCGCTGGTGGTGGTGATCGTCGGCGGCATGGGCAGCGTGGTGGGCGCTGCGATCGGCGCGCTGCTGATCGGCCTGGCGGAACAGTTCGGCCTGGCCTATGCGCCGACCTACAGCGTGGTCTTCACCTTCGTGATCATGGTCCTGGCGCTGGCCTTCAAGCCGCGCGGGTTGATGGGGAAGAACACATGACCCGCTGTGTGCACGATGGGGGCCTGCGGGTGATCGACCGCTGCATGAATGCGGGCTTGACCGTACGCGAAGGGCGCGAAGGTACGCGAAGGACGCGAAGGACGCGAAGGACGCGAAAAATACAGAAGGAAATTCAAAAGGAATTCTTTTGGTTTTCTTTCGCGTCCTTCGCGGAACCTTCGCGTCCTTCGCGTACGGCCAAGCCCGATCCCGTTCCCGCATTCCGGGGAGCCCGCACATGAGCGCCGCCAAATGGCGCCGTGCGATGAACTCGTCCGCGACGGCGGCGGACCTGTCGCGTGCCGCGCGGCCCCCCGCCGTCGTTCATCCAATGGGTACGCCTCCCGCAATCCCATCGATTCAAGCATCGGCGGAATCCTGGTCCCGCACCCGCGCCTCGATCCGCGCCATCCGCTGGCGCCACGTCATCGTCCTGGCCTTCGTCCTCGCCTACCCCTTCTTCGCCTCGAACTTCTTTACCTTCCAGATCGGCGCACAGTCGCTCGCGCTCGGCCTCATCGCGCTGTCGCTCACCTTCCTCGGCGGCTACGGCGGCATGGTGTCGCTGGCGCAGATGACGGTCGCCGGCTTCGCGGCCTACATGCTGGCGATCTTCGGCACCAGCAGCAATCTGGCGATCAGCCTGGGTTGGCCCTGGTGGCTGGCGCTCGTCGTCGCGGTCTCGCTGGCCACGCTCGTCGCGGCCGGCATCGGTTGGCTCTCGGTGCGCACCGAGGGCATCTACACCATCATGATCACGCTGGCCGTGGGCGTGGCCTTCTTCTACCTGGCGCAGCAGAACTACACCGTCTTCAACGGCTTCCAGGGCTTCAGCAAGATCTCGCCGCCGGTGCTGTTCGGCGTGGACTTCCGCGACCCGATGCCTTTCTACTTCGTGGTGCTGGCCTGCTCGCTGGGCGGCTACTTCTTCGTCAAGCACCTGATCCGCGCGCCCTTTGGCATCGCCTTGCAAGGCATCCGCGACAACCCGCGCCGCATGCAGGCGCTGGGCTACAACGTGACGGCGCATCGCGTCGCCGCCTATGCGGTCGCCGGCTTCCTCGCGGCCATCGGCGGCATCCTGATGGTCTGGTACAACAACCGCATCTCGCCCGGCACCGTGGGCACCGGCGCGATGATCAACATCCTCATCATCGCCGTGCTCGGCGGCATGAAGCATCCGATCGGCGCCTTCATCGGCGCCATCGTCTTCGTGCTGCTGCAGAACTTCGCCATCGACCTGGTCGACCGCGAACGCTTCAATCTCGTGATCGGCGGGGTCTTCCTCGCGATCGTGCTGTTCTCTCCCGATGGATTGCTGGGCCTCTGGCAGGCGCTGCGCAACCGCATGGGCAACTCGTTTTTCCCCAACCGCGGCAGTGGCCGCATTCATCGATGACAAGAAGGAGCGAGACATGAGCAGAGGTAATCGTTTGTTCGCGCGCAGCATCGTGGCGGCCGCGGCGTTGATCAGCATGGGCGGCCTGGCCCAGGCGCAGGAGGTCTTGAAGATCGGCCTGCTTGCTTCCCTGGAGGGGCCGTTCGCGGCGCCCGGGCAGGACGGCATGCGCGGCGCCGACCTCGCGCTGAAGGAAAAGAACGGCATGGCCGGCGGCAAGAAGATCGAGTTCATCAAGGTCTCGTCGGACGCCACACCCGACAAGGCCGTGAACTCCACGCGCAAGGCAGTCGAACAAGACAAGGTGCCGATCATGATCGGACCGCTGTCAGGTGACGAAGGCATCGCGGTCAAGAACTACGCGAAGACGCAGCCGAACGTGACCTTCATCAACGGCTCCTCGGGCGCGCAGGCAGCGACGCTGGGCGACCCTGCGCCCAACTTCTATCGCTTCAACACGGAGGGCGCGCAGTGGATGGTCGGCCTTGGCGAGCACGTGCTGGCCAAGGGCTACAAGAAGACCTACCTGATCGCCGAGGACTACGGCTTCCCCTACTCGCAGGTGCAGGGCTTCATGGCCAGCTATTGCGCCAAGGGCGGCAAGGTGGTCGACAAGGCCTGGGTGCCGCTGGGCACCAAGGACTATGCCTCGGTGATCGCCAAGATACCGAAGGATGTCGACGCGCTCGTCGTGGTGCTGGGCGGCTCGGATGCGGTCAACTTCCTCACGCAGTACGAGCAGGCCGGCGGCGACAAGCCGATGGTCGGCGGCTCCATCACGGTCGACCAGACGGTACTGAACTTCAAGGGCAAGCGTCGCGAATCGCTGCTCGGCACCGCGTCGGCCGGGCCGATGGCCGACTCGATCGACACGCCGGAGTGGAAGAAGTTCGTGGCCGACTACAAGGCCAACTTCAAGGACGGCTTCCCGAGCCCGTCGCTGTTCGCCTACCTCTACTACATCAACACCAAAGCGACGCTGGATGCGCTGGACGTGGTGAAGGGTGACCTGTCGAACAATCAGAAGGCGTATCGCGAAGCCTTGCAGAAGACCAACTTCAAGGGCCCGGCCGGCGACGTGAAGATCGACGCCAACCGCAACGGGGTCGGCACCACCTACATCACCGAAGTGACCAAGGCGCCGGATGGGTCCTTCTACAACAAGGTCGTGAAGCAAGTGCCCAACATCACGCAGACGTTGGGCCTGCCGGAAGCGGACTTCAAGAAGATGGGCCTGGGCACCCGCGACGTGCCCGACTGCAGAACCTGATGGCATCGATCACCCCGCTCCGCCCCCGCATGACGCACCGCGCCGGCACCGCCCCGCACGCCGTGTCGGGCAGTGGCGCGCAGTTGCTCTCGGGCGACGCACTGCGGCTGGACGGGGTGACGCGCGCCTTCGGCGCACTGAAGGCAGTCGACAACATCTCGCTCACCGTCACGGCGGGCCAGAAGTACGCCATCCTCGGCTCCAACGGCGCGGGCAAGACCACGCTGTTCAATGCGATCACCGGCGACTTCCCGCCGACTTCCGGTCGCATCCATTTCTTCGGCGAAGACATCACCGACCTGCCGCCGCACGACCGCATCCGCAAGGGGATGCGGCGCACGTACCAGTCTTCGCTGCTGTTCCGCGACCTCACGGTGCGGGACAACCTCTTCCTCGCGGTGCGCGGCGTGGCCAGCGGCCGCTTCAGCTTCCTGCGCGCACGCGCCAACAATGCCTCGACGCGTGCTACCCACGACCTGCTGGAGCGCGCCCGCCTCACCCACATCGCCGACGAGCGCGTGGCCAACCTGGCGCACGGCCAGCAGCGGCAACTGGAGATCGGCATGGCGCTGGCCGGCGCGCCGCGGCTGATCCTGTTCGACGAGCCGGCCGCGGGCCTGTCGCCGCACGAGCGCCGCGAACTGGTCGCATTGCTCGGCTCGTTGCCGGCGCACATGAGCTTCGTGCTGATCGAGCACGACCTCGACATCGCGCTGCGCGTGGTGGACCGCGTGACGGTCATGCACAACGGCCGCGAGCTGCGCACCGGCACGCCCGCCGAGATCGAGAACGACGCACAGGTGCAGGCGATCTACATGGGGAGCAAGCACTGATGGCCTGGTTCGGCAGCAGCAGTGACAAGGACAAGCGCGACGCCATCGGCAGCGGCCCCGTGCTGGCTGTCGACGGGCTCGACGTGTTCTATGGCCGCGCCCATGCGCTGCAGGGCGTGAGCCTGGTGCTGGAACGCGGCGTGCTCGGCATCGTCGGGCGCAACGGCATGGGCAAGACGACGCTGTGCAACGCCATCACTGGGTTGGTGCCGGCGCGCGGCAGCGTGCGTCTCTCGGGCGAAGAGATCATGGGCATGGCGCCCAACGAGATTACCCGGCGCGGCATCGCCTATGTGCCGCAAGGTCGGCGCGTGTGGCCTTCGCTGTCGGTCGACGAAACGCTGCGGCTGGTCGCCAGCAAGCGACGCGACGTGGACCGTGTCTACGCCATGTTCCCGCGCCTGGCGGAACGGCGCGGCAATGGCGGCGCTCAGCTTTCCGGCGGCGAGCAGCAGATGCTGGCGATCGGACGCGCACTGCTGCTGAACCCCAGGCTGCTGGTGATGGACGAGCCCACCGAAGGCCTGGCGCCGGTCATCGTCGAACAGGTGGCCCAGGCGCTGCGCGACCTGGCCGCCGAAGGCAAGATCGCCGTGCTGCTGATCGAGCAAAACCTGGGCGTCGCGATCTCGGTGGCCGACCGTATCGGATTGATGGTGAACGGGCGCATCGCGCAGGTCATGCCGACCTCGCAACTCGCGGCTGATCGCGAGCTGCAGGAACGGCTGCTGGGCGTCCGGTCTGGTGGCCCCGAGGATGAGGACGATCCGGTGGTCGCGCCTCGCGGCATGGAGGACGCACCGACGACGCAGGTCTTCACCGTGCGCCGCGCACATGGCGATGGCGCGCCCTCACTCGATGACGTTGCGCCAGGTACGGTGCGCGGCTTCACGCGCTGGAATGCGGGCGGCACCGCCGCGCCTGTCGCTGACATCCCGAGGCAAGCGCATTCCTCGATGTCGCCTGCACCTGCGTCGATGGCGCCCTCGACCGCTTCGACCTCCGCATCGGCTCCGCCTCCGGCCTCCTCGCCCCGCGTCTTCGAATTCCCCGCCGCCGCCAGCAGCGCCCGCTCCGCCTACGTCGCCGGCACCTTCGACACCAAGGGCCGCGAACTCGCCTTCCTGCGCCAGTGCCTGGAGAAGCTCGGCATGCGCGTCGTCACCGTCGACCTCTCGACATCCGGCAAGCCCTCGCCCGCCAGCGTCCACCCGCGCGAGGTGGCGCGCCACCATCCGCAGGGCGAATCGGCCGTGTTCGGCAACGACCGCGGCATCGCGATGACCGCGATGGCGCTCGCCTTCGAGCACTTCCTGCTCACGCGCCGCGACTTGGGCGGCATCATTTCCGCAGGCGGCTCCGGCGGCACCACGATGGCCACGCAGGGCATGCGCGCGCTGCCCATCGGCGTGCCCAAGATGATGGTGTCGACGATGGCCAGCGGCGACACCCGCCCCTACGTCGGGCCGAGCGACATCTGCATGATGTATTCGGTGACCGACGTGCAGGGTATCCACCGCATCAGCGAGCTGGTGCTGGCGAATGCGGCCAACGCGCTGGCCGGGATGATCGCGCACCCGCCCGTCACGTCGAACGTGAGCAAGTCGGCCATCGGCCTGACCATGTTCGGCGTGACCACGCCCTGCGTGCAGGCCGTGACGAAGCGGCTCGAGGACAGCTACGACTGCCTGGTGTTCCACGCCACCGGCGTCGGCGGACAGTCGATGGAGAAGCTCGCCGATTCGGGACTCATCGTCGGCGCCATCGACGTCTCCACGACCGAGATTGCCGACGAGATCGCAGGCGGCACGCTCTCGGCCGGGCCGACGCGGCTCGATGTGTTCGCGCGCCACGCCCTGCCCTATGTCGGCTCCTGCGGCGCGCTCGACATGGTCAACTTCGGTGCGTGGGATACGGTGCCCGAGCGCTTCAAGGGCCGCAAGCTCTACCGTCACAACCCGAACGTGACGCTGATGCGCACCACGCCCGACGAGTGCCGCCTGATCGGCGAGTTCATCGCAACCAAGCTCAACGCGATGCGCGGTCCGGTGCGCTTCCTGATCCCTGAGGGCGGCGTCTCGGCCATCGACAAGCCCGGCCAGCCTTTCCATGACGCCGAGGCGGATCGCGCGCTGTTCGCCGCCATCGAAGCCGGCTTCCGCACCGACCCCGACCGCAAGCTGCAGCGCCTGCCGCAGCACATCAACGACGAAGCCTTTGCCGAAGCGCTGGTCGCCGCATGGAACGATGTGTCGCGGTCCACCGCAGGCATGCGGCGCGCCTGAAGAACAAGACCACAGCGAGGAGAACAACGCACCATGCCCCGCATCGCACGCACCACGCTGCTCGAACGCTTCCGCGCCAAGATCGCGGCCGGCAAACCGATCATCGGCGGCGGCGCCGGCACCGGGCTGTCGGCCAAGTGCGAGGAGGCCGGCGGCATCGACCTCATCGTCATCTACAACTCGGGCCGCTACCGCATGGCCGGGCGCGGCTCGCTCGCGGGGCTGATGGCCTACGGCAATGCCAACGAGATCGTCTGCGAGATGGCGCACGAGGTGCTGCCGGTGGTCCGGCACACGCCGGTGCTGGCCGGGGTGAACGGCACCGATCCCTTCATGATCCCGGACGAATTCCTGCAGCGGCTCATCGGGCTCGGCTTCTCGGGCATCCAGAACTTTCCGACGGTCGGCCTCATCGACGGCACCTTCCGCGCCAACCTCGAGGAGACCGGCATGGGCTACGCGCTGGAGGTCGAGCTGATCGCGAAGGCCCATGCACTCGACCTGCTGACCACGCCCTACGTCTTCAACGCGGCCGAGGCGAGCACCATGGCCGGCGTGGGCGCCGACATCATCGTGTGCCACATGGGCCTGACCACCGGCGGCGTGATCGGTGCCGACACCGCCCTCAAGCTGAGCGACTGCGTGCCCCTGGTCAACGCCTGGGCAGCGGCCGCGCACGCAGTGAACCCACAGGCCATCGTGCTGTGCCACGGCGGCCCCATCGCCACGCCGGACGATGCGGCCTACATCCTTGCCAACTGCCCGAGCTGCGCCGGCTTCTACGGCGCAAGCTCGATGGAGCGCCTGCCCACCGAGGTGGCGCTGACCGAGACCACGCGACGCTTCGTCGAGATCGCGCGATAGAGAGACACATCACTGGATCAATGGAGACGACACCCATGTCAGGCGCTCAATTCGGAAGTTTCATCCTCGGGCTGATCGTGGTCGCGATCGTCGTGGCCATCGCGGTCTGGCTCCTGCACTGGCTCTACCTGCGCAGCTCGAAGGAACGCGCATTCGTGCGCACCGGCCTCGGCGGGCAGAAGGTGGTGCTCGGCGGCGGCGCGTTCGTGCTGCCGATCGTGCACGACGTGATCCCGGTCAACATGAACACGCTGCGCCTCGAAGTGAGCCGCGGCCGAGACAAGGCGCTCATCACGCGCGACCGCATGCGTGTCGACGTGATCGCCGAGTTCTATGTGCGCGTGGCCACCAGTGAAGAGGCCGTCGCCGCCGCAGCGCAGACGCTCGGCCTGCGCACCATGGAACCGGAGCAGTTGAAGGAACTGGTCGAAGGCAAGTTCGTCGACGCATTGCGCACCGCCGCCGCCGAGATGACGATGGAAGAGCTGCACGAGAAGCGCGGCGCTTATGTCAAGCGCGTGCGAGATGCCGTGGCCGAAGACCTGACGAAGAACGGCCTGGAACTCGAAGCCGCCTCGCTCACGCAGCTCGACCAGACCGGCATGGAATTCTTCAACCCCAGCAACGCCTTCGACGCCGAGGGCCTGACGCGCCTGACCGAGCAGATCGAGCATCGCAAGAAGCAGCGCAACGACGTCGAGCAGGACACGCTGATCGCCATCCGCAACAAGAACCTCGAAGCCGAGAAGCTCTCGCTCGACATCGACCGCGAGAGCGAGCACGCGCGGCTCGCGCAGCAGCGCGAACTGGAGATGGCCCGCGCCCGCCAGCGTGCCGAGGTGTCGACCGAGCGCGCCCAGCGCGAGCAGGAGTCCGAGAACGCGCAGATCATGGCCAAGCAAAGCATCGACACGGCGCGCATCCGCTCCGAGCAGACGATCGAGGAAGGCCGCATCGGCAAGGAACGCGCGATCCAGAGTGCGGAGATCGAGCGACGCACCTCGCTCGAACTGGCCGAGCAGCAGCGCGCGATCTCGGTGGCGCGCGAAAGCAAGGCGCAGAGCGAGGCGGTGGCCGAGGCGGAGACGGCACGCGCACTCGCGGTGTCGGCGGAGGAAAAGGTCTTCACCGCCCGCGAGGTCGAGATGGCCGAGCGCAAGAAGGCCATCGACCTGATCGGCGCAGCGCAGGTTGCGGAACGCGATGCGCTGCGGCTGACCTCCTCCGCACAGGCGGAAAGCCAGGCCAGCACGGCCCGCGGCGCCGCCATCCGCGCCCAGGCCGAGGCCGATGCGGACGCCGACAAGATCCGCTCGATGGCAATGCGCGTGCGGGCGGAGATCGAAGCCGATGCGGCCCGCATGATGAACGAGTCGCACAACATGCTCACGCCGGAAGCGCGCATGTCCGCGCTGCGCATGAAGCTCGTGGAGAAGGCCGAGGCCATCATCCGCGAATCGGTGCGGCCGATGGAGCGCATCGAGAGCATCAAGATCATGCACGTCGATGGCCTCGGCGGCTCGCAGGGCGGCGGCTCGGTCAATGGCGAGGGCGGCGGCTTCGCCGATGGCATGGTCAACTCCGCGCTGCGCTTTCGTGCGCAGGCGCCGCTGGTCGACCAGTTGCTGCGCGAGATCGGCATCGAGGGCGGCGACATCCAGCGGCTGGTCGGCAATGCCAGCGGCTCGCAGGCCGCCCTGCCCTCGGCGGCGCCCAAGGAATAGCGCATGGTGAATGTCTATGTGTCGAGCGTCATCGATGCCAGCGCCGACAACGTGTGGTCGCGCATCCGCGACTTCAACGGCCTGCCGAAGTGGCATCCGCTCATCGCCGACAGCCGCATCGAGAACGGCCAGCCGGCCGACCGCATCGGCTGCATCCGCCACTTCCACCTGAAGGACGGCGGCATGATCCGCGAACGGCTGCTGGCCCTGTCGGACTACGAATACAGCTGCACCTACGAGATCCTCGAAAGCCCGATGGGCGTGACCAACTACGTCGCCACGCTCAAGCTCACGCCGGTGACCGATGGCGCACGCAGCTTCGCCGAATGGAGTGCCGAATTCGATTGCGATGCCGGCCGCGAGCGCGAGCTGACCGACTCGATCGGCAACGGTGTCTTTCAAGCAGGCTTCGACGCATTGAAGCGGTCCGCGCGTTGAAGCTTTCCCACCAGAGACCGCGCCTGGAAGGTCATCCACGATGAAGCGACTCAAGGAATTGGCAGTGGTCTGCGCGATGGGCCTCTGCGCCTCCGGCGCATGGTCCGAACCGATGAAGCTGCCGCCGTTGAAGAAGCAGCCCACCGTCGAGAAAGTGATCGCCGAGCACATCGACGCGCTCAACAAGTCCGACTGGAACCGCCTGATGGCGCAATACCCGAACGATGCGCAGATCCACCTGCCCAACGGCCAGGTCGTCAAGGGCCGCGCGGCCGTCGGCGAGTTGTTCGCCGGTTTCGTCAAGGCGCCGCCGGACGGATTGAAGGGCATCCGCTTCAGCAAGGTCAGCGCCATCCAGGTGGGCGACACGATCGCCATGAACTGGAAAGCCGAAGCCGCCTTCCTCGAAGAGCCCTACACGGGTTCCGACGCCTACATCACGAAGAACGGGCTGATGGCCGCCATGGTCAGCACCTTCGACGGATCGAAGCTCAAGTTCAAGAAGTAGCCCGGGCACATGCTGCAGAAAGTCGTCCGCTCCACCATCATCGACGCGCCTATCGAACGCGTGTGGGCGGTGCTGCGCGACTTCAACAGCCACGACCAGTGGCACAGCGCCATCGCGGAGAGCCGCATCGAAGGCAACGAACGCAGCGACCAGGTCGGGTGCGTGCGCAGTTTCACGCTGAAGGACGGCAACCGCATCCGCGAGCAACTGTTGACACTGGACGACACGCAGCACAAGAGCACCTACTGCATCGTCGAAGCCACGTTGCCGCTGCAGCGCTACGTGGCCACGGTGACGCTCAAGCCCGTAACCGACGGCAACCGCACCTTCTGGCATTGGGAGTCGACCTTCGCGACGCCGCCGGGCATGGAACGCGAGTTGCGCGAGACGGTGGCCAAGGGCGTGTACGAGACCGGCTTCGACAACCTGCGACAGCATCTGCTGCAGGGCAGCGACCTGGGCACGGGCCGTGGTGGCGCCATGCCAACCGCGCTGCCCGCGTCGACGCGCCGCGTGGTGTTGAAGCGCTACGGCGGGCCGGAAGAACTGCAAGCGGAAAACACCGATGCCGCGCCGCCCCGCGCGGGCGAAGTCCGCATCCGGCAGCGCGCCATCGGCATCAACTTCATCGACGTGTACCTCCGGCGCGGCTGGGTGCCGCAGATGCTGCCGGTGTCTGCAAGTTCGCCGGGCGTGCTGGGCATGGAGGCGGCCGGTGGCGTGATCGATGTCGGGCCGAACGTCTCCGGCTTCCTGGCCGGCGACCGGGTGGCCTACCTCGGCTCCGTGCCGGGCGCCTACTGTGGCGTGCGCAGCGTGCCGGCCGAATGGGTGGTGCGGCTGCCGGCGGCAGTGGAAGACGAGATGGCCGCCGCGCTGCTGCTCAAGGGCATCACGGCCGACTACCTGCTGCATGACCTGGGGCGCGTGCAGCGCGGCACGCGCCTGCTGGTTCATGCGGCAGCGGGTGGCGTGGGGCTGCTGGTGTGCCATTGGGCGCGCAGGCTGGGCGCGGTCGTGATCGGGACCGTGTCGAGCGATGCCAAGGCCCGCGTCGCGCGCGATCACGGCTGCGAGCACGTCATCGTCACACGCGACTACCGCTTTGCCGACACGGTGCAGCGCCTCTGCGGCGGCGCCGACGTGGTGATCGACGGGCTGGGCGATGCCGCCCGCGACGAGAACCTGGCCGCCCTCGCCCGCCGCGGCCACTGGATCAGCCTGGGGCAGGCCAGCGGCCCGCTGACGCCGCTTGCCCCTGATGCGCTGGTGGCAAAGTCGCTGAGCTTCTCGCGGCCCGTGGTGTTCGACTATGTGTCGACGCAGGCGCAACTGGCCGAGCGCGCGCAGCGCGTGTGGAATGCGCTGGCCGAGGGCGCGATCCGGCCGCCGCCCATCGAACGCTTCTCGCTCGACGCCGCTGCGCAGGCGCACGCGCGGCTCGAATCGCGCGCCACCACGGGTGCGCTCGTGCTGGTGCCATGATGAACCACACACTCAATGGAGAGCGCCCATGATCGTCGGCATGAACCACTTCACCATCACCGCGGAAGACGAGCAGAAGACGCTGGACTTCTACACCGGCCTGCTCGGCCTCAAGGTCGGCCACCGGCCCGACCTCGGCTTTCCCGGCGCCTGGCTCTACGGCACTGGCCCGCAGGCGGTGCTGCACATGTACTTCGGCCGCCCGGTGCCGGCGCAACGCACCGGCGTGATCGACCACATGGCCTTCACCGCGCAAGGCCTGCGCGAGGTGAAGGCGCGCTTTGACGCGAGCGGCATCAAGTACGACCTGCGGCAACAAGCGGGTGCCGGCACCTGGCAGCTGTTCTGCCTCGACCCGAACGGGGCCAAGGTGGAGTTGGACTTCGATCCGTCGGAGCAGCTTTGAGCCCACGCTGAGCAGGCGCGTCGGACAATCCCGCGGGCTCCTGCGCCCACGCCGGCGCGCCATGACAATCCGGCATGGCTCCCCCTTCCCTGCCCGCCTCCTCCGCCCAGCCCGAGTTCTCCCTCCGCAAGATCGCCATCCCGGCCTTCGGCCCCTCCCTGCTCTTCGGCATCGGCGAAGGCGCCATCCTCCCCATCGTCCCGCTCACGGCACGTGACCTCGGTGCCTCGGTCTCGATGGCCGCGCTGGTGGTCGCGCTGATCAGCATCGGCTCGCTGCTCAACAACATCCCCGCATCGCTGATCACCATGCGCTGGGGCGAGCGCTGGGCCATCGTCGTGGCAGGCATCTGGAGCGGCCTGGGCATGGCCTTGTGCATCTTCACCTCGCACCTGGGCCTGTTCGCCGCGGGCTGCCTGATGGTGGGCATGTCGCAGGCCGTCTACAACCTCGCGCGGCAGAGCTACATGACGGAGGCGGTGCCGGTCATGTACCGGGCGCGGGCCCTGTCCACGCTCGGCGGCGTGATGCGCATCGGCATGTTCATCGGTCCCTTCCTGGCGGCCGCGGCGGTGCATGCCTTCGGACTGTCGGCGGCCTACGCCATCGGCATTGCGGGCGTGCTGGGCGCAGCGGCCATCGGCGCGCGCATTCCGGACCTGGAGGCGCCACCGCACCCGGCCGGGCAGGACGCACCGGCAGCTCCCACCCTCGTCTCGACGCTGCGCGACCACCACCGCGCCTTCCTGACCGTGGGCGTGGGCGTGGTGCTGGTGAGTGCCGTGCGGGCCTCTCGCCAGGCCGTCATTCCCCTGTGGGCCGAGCACCTGGCGCTGGCGCCCGCGGTGGCCTCGCTGGTCTATGGCCTGGCCGGCGGCATCGACATGCTGGTCTTCTATCCGGCGGGCAAGGTGATGGACCACAAGGGCCGGCGCTGGGTCGCGGTGCCGTCGATGCTGGTCATGGGTATCGCGATGCTGCTGATGCCGCTGACCACCGGCTTCGCCACGCTGCTGGTGGCCGCGCTGGCGATCGGCTTTGGCAACGGCATCGGCTCGGGGTTGATCATGACGCTGGGCGCGGACCACTCGCCTCGCCACGGGCGGGCGCACTTCCTCGGCGTGTGGCGTCTGATGTCGGACATCGGATCATCCTCCGGCCCCGCCCTGCTGTCCTTGCTGGCGGCCAGCATGTCGCTGGCACTGGGCATTGCCGCCACCGGGCTGATCGCGCTGGTGGCGGCTGGGGTGCTGGCTTGCTCGATTCCGCCCCGTCGCGCGGGAGGCCCGGCGCACGGGGAGAATCGCTAGGACGCTTGCCGCGCGGCGTCCCCGGTGCCTTCGAGCGCCGGTCGGCGATCAGCCCGCAGGCTGCTCGATCGGATCGACAGGCGCCTGGTCTCCCGGCAGCATCTTCTTCTTGCGCACCTGCCGCACGAATGCCACCAGTTGCCAGATCACGAAGATGGCAATCAACGCCATCAGCGTGCCGGAGATCGGACGCTGGACGAAGGTGCCGAAGCTGCCCCGGCTCAGGAGCATGGCGCGGCGGAAGTTCTCCTCCAGCATCGGCCCGAGGATGAAGCCCAGCATGAGCGGCGAAGGGTCCAGCTCCAGTCGCATGAACATGTAGCCCATGAGACCGAACGCAGCCGTGATGTAGATGTCTTCCATGCTGTTGTTCACGCTGTAGGTGCCGATGCAGCAGAAGAACAGGATCGACGGGAACAGCACGGCGTACGGGATCTTGAACACCGACAGCCAGTAGCGCACCAGCGGCACGTTCAGCACCAGCAGGAACACATTGCCCACCCACATGCTGGCCACCAGGCCCCAGAACAGCTCGGGGTGCGCCGCGATCATGTTCGGGCCCGGCTGGATGCCCTTGATGATGAAGGCGGCCAGCATCAGCGCCATCACCGCGTTCTCGGGGATGCCGATGCTCATCAGCGGGATGAAGCTGGTGCGCGCGGCGGCTTCGTCGGCCGCGGCCTGACCCGCCACGCCTTCGATGCAGCCGGTGCCGATCTCGTCCCGGTACTTGCTGACCTTCTTGTCGATCGCGTAGGCCGCGAACTGCGCGATGGTCGGGCCGCCGCCGGGCAGGATGCCGAGGAAGGAACCGACCACGCTGCCGCGCAATGCGCTCGGGATGATCCGCTTGAACTCCGCCCAGGTGGGGATCAGGTTGATCTTGCCGTTGAAGGGCGAGCGCTCCTCGCGCGAGTCGAGGTTCTTGGTGACCTCGGCGATGCCGAAGCAGCCGAGCGCGATGCTCACCACGCCCACGCCGTCGAACAGGAACGGAAGATCCATCGTGAAGCGCGCTGTGCCGCTGTTCACGTCGGTGCCGATCTGTCCGAGCAACACGCCGACCATCGCCATGGCCAGCCCGTTGAGCAGGCTGCCGGTGGTCACGAAGCTCACGCACACGAAGCCCACGAGCATCATTGCGCAGTAGTCGGCCGGGCCGAACAGGAAGGCCACTTCGCCCAGCGTCGGCGCCAGGAAGGTCAGCACCAGGATGGCGACGGTGCCGCCGATGAAGCTGGAGACGCCCGCCGTGAACAGCGCGAGGCCGGTCTTGCCCTTCAGCGTCATCTGGTAGCCGTCGATGCAGGCCACGATGCTGCTGGCATGCGGGATCTTCATCGTGATGGCGCTCACGCTGTCGCCGTATTGCGCGCCGTAGTAGATGCCGGCCAGCATGATGAGCGCGCCGGTGGTCGGGATCGAATAGGTCAGCGGCAGCAGCAGACTGATCGTGGCCAGCGGGCCGAGGCCGGGCAGCAGGCCGACGAGCGTGCCGACGACACAGCCGATGGCACAGTAGAGGAGGTTCGAGTAGGTCAGTGCGTGCTCGAAGCCGAACGCGAGGTTGTGGAGGGCTTCCATGTCAGTACAGCGGCAGGTTGAGGCCAAGCCCTTTTTGGAGCGCCAGCGCCATCAGGAGCAGGCCGGCGGTGATCTTGACGTTGCGCATCCAGGAGTAGGAGGTGCCGGCCATGGTGGAGCAGAACACCAGGAAGATGATCCCGGCGATCATGTTCACGTAGGTGGAGATCAACGCGAGGCCGCAGAGGCTCGCCATGATGATCGCGATGTTCCTGAAGTTGAGGTTCAGCTTGACCGAGTCGACGAAGAAGGCCCGGATCAGCGAGACCAGGCCGATGACGAACAACAGCGAGCTGATCATGGCGGGGAACAAGCCCGGCCCCGCGCGGCTGAAGTCGCCGATCGGATAACGCAATGATTGCAGGCCGAAGGCCAGCGCAATCGCCATGAGGAAGATTCCCCTGACTATGTTTCTGTTCATATGCACAACGAGTTGTCTCCGGTAATTGACACCCTCGCCAGTCAGGCCGGAACGATCGGCCATTCACCAGCTGGGATAACTCGATGTTCCTGCGTGGAGCCTGACCGAACTCTGACGGGAACCTGAGGGGAATTACTTATCGCGGGGTCCTGGATTGGAGAATTTCTGCTTGCGCTTGACTTTTGTATCCATATGGATACGATTCATCCCGTAGTCACTTTCCTGCGGACTTCAGAATTCGACGCTTGGCTGAGCGCATTGCGTGACCCAGCGGGCCGTGCCCGAGTCATTGCCCGAATTCGGTCGGCCGAGCTAGGAAGTTTTGGTGACTGTGAACCCGTGGGCACTGGCATCTCGGAGATGCGAATACACGTCGGGGCAGGCTACAGGGTTTACTTCGCTCGCAAGGGCGACGTCGTGTACCTGCTGTTGTGCGGTGGCAGCAAATCGACCCAGTCGCGGGACATCAAGCGGGCCAAGGCGCTCTTGGCGAGCATGGGGATCTGATATGAAAAACGTTGCTGCATTTGATGCCGCCGATTACCTGGATACGGACGAAGTCATCGCGGAATACATCAATGCCGCCTTGGAGGACGAGAATCCCGCCGTCTTTCTCCAGGCCATTGCCGATGTTGCGAAGGCGCGCGGAATGTCCCGACTGGCCAAGGACGCCGGTCTTGGGCGCGAGAGCCTCTACAAGGCGCTGGCACCTGGCGCCAAACCGCGCTATGACACAGTTCTCAGACTTCTGCGAGCCTTGGGGGTGGAACTCCACGCCACGCCTTCTCATTCCGCATAGGCTGAGTCCGGCGGGATTTCCGGTCAACAGTCGCCGCTCGCCTTGCCGATCAGCCGTCCCATGTGGAGTGTCTCCGTGGTTCGATCAGGCCGGCTGCATGCCGTGCCTTCGCTTGGCATCGGCACAGTCTTCCGAGTCCATGAAGTCGAGCAAGGCGCGCACCGCCTCCGATTGCGCGCCTCCAATGCCTGGGGCGGCGGAGAAGATCGTCGTGATCTGGCTCTCGGCTGGCAAGGGGCCGATGAGGTCGATGCCCGCGAGGCCGATGAGTTCGCTCATCTGCTGGAAGCCCAGCGCCGCCTCACCCCGTGCAATCAGCAAGCCGACCGGCACGCCGGGAGGCGCCTGCACCAGCCGTCCCTGCAACTCGGCCTCGATGCCCCAGCGCTGGAACATCGCCATCAGCGCCACGCCGCTGGGCCCCGTCGAATAGGCGACGATGGAAGCCTCGCGCACCGCCCTCCGCAGTGCGTCCCCGGTGGAAATATCCGGCCGCGCCGCGCCCGCGCGCACCGCCACGCCCACGCCGGAGCGAACCAGGTCGACCTTGCCGGCCCCATCGAGCCGGCCTGCGTCGACGAGCTTGTCGATGGCATCCGAAGCCAGCGCCACCACGTCGAACACCTCGCCCGCCGCCACCCGCCGCGCCGCTTCGACGCCTCCGACCGCCTCGACCGAGACAGCCACGCCGCTGCGTTGCGCATGAGCCGCCGCGAGTTCCTCCAGCAACCCCTTCGTGGCCATCGAGCAGATGAACCTGATCGCATTCCTCATACCGTCTCCTGGGTGGCGTGCGCCGCCTTGATCCCCGGCGCCCGGCGCTTGAGCCTTTTCAATCGGGCTTGATGCTGGCGTCGCGGATCAGCTTGCCGTAGCGCGCAGCGTCGCTCTTGAGCAGCTTCTCGAACTGCGCCGTCGGCCCGGGCAGCGGCACGCCGCCGGCCGCGGCCAGTTGCTCCTTCACCTCCGCCGACTGGATCGCCTTCTGCACCGCGTCGTGCAACTTGGCCAGGACGGGTGCAGGCAAGCCGGCCGGCGCGACAAAGCCGTACCAGACGCTGGCTTCGAAACCCGGATAGCCAGACTCGGCCACCGTCGGCACGCCCGGCAGCACGGCCGACCGGTCAGCGCTCATCACGGCGAGCACGCGCAGCTTGCCGGACTTGGCCAGCGGCAGCACCTCCAGCGCATTGACGGCCACCACGTCGACATGGCCGCCGAGCACATCTGTGAGCGCCTGCGCGCCACCCTTGTAAGGCACATGGGTCAACTGCAGGCCGGCGGTGTGCTGGAACAGTTCCATCGCCAGGTGCGGCGTGGAGCCATTGCCCGGCGTGGCGACGCGGATGCTGTCCGGCCTGGCCTTGGCCGTCGCGACCAGTTGCGCGAGCGTCTTGATCGGCGAGCCCTCGCCCACCGCGAACACCACCGGCACGCGGCCGACCAGCGCGATCGGCGTGAACTCGCGGTCGAGGTCATACGGCGCGGGCTGGAACAGCGAAGGGTTCACCGCCAGCGCATTGGCCGCCAGCAGCAAGGTGTAGCCATCCGGCGCGCTGGTGGTGAGCGCCTTCACCGCGATATTGGTGCCGGCGCCCGGCCTGTTCTCCACCACCACCGGCTGGCCCAGGGTCACGGCCATGCGCTGCCCGACCGAGCGCGCAATGGCATCGACCGCGCCGCCCGCGCTGTAGCCGACCAGGATCCTGATGGGCTTGCTGGGGTACGCGTCGGCTGCGACGGCAACGGTGCCGAGTGGGAGGAGCGCAGCAAGCGCGAGGGCGCAGCGGGCGAGGAGTGATTTCATGGCATGTCTCGAATCGTGATGTGCGGCCAGTGTCGAGTCCAATGCCGTTGCGTGGCGTGAATTCGGCTTGGCTTGCCTTCACACTTTTTTATCGAAGGGGATCGATGCCAGGCCGATGCAGCGACACCGGAATCTCGTAGAGTGCCAGCATGCCGAGCACATGGCCTATCGCGACGCCCGGCTCGCCCGATTCGATGCGCGCGATCGTCTGGACGTGCACGCCAAGCCGCGCGGCCGCCGCGGCCTGGCCCTCGCCGGCAGCAATGCGGCCCTGCCTTGCCGCAGCGCCCATGTCCTTGATGGCGCGCAGCGCGTCGTCGTGGATGTCGACAGAGATTCGTTTGCCTTGGGCCATCGGCGCATTGTCCCCGAGCGCTACTCGTACCGCTTGCCGAGCGCCATCAACGCCGGCGTCTCGATCACCTCGTTGAGCCCGTCGAAGTCGAGCATGCGCTCGCGCCACGGCTCGGTGGTGCGGTGCTGCTTCAGGCTCGCGTAGTAGCCCTGCAAGGTATGGACCACGGCACGCGCGGTGCCGCCCGGAAAGATCGCGATGCGAAAGCCGTGCGCCTGCAGCGCATCGGCATCCTGGATCGGGGTCTTGCCGCCTTCGACCATGTTGGCGAGCATGGGGATGCGATGGGCGAAGCGGCGGCAGGCCGTATCCATCTGCCCAGGCGATCGCAATGCCTCGATGAAGAGTGCGTCGACGCCGGTCTCCAGGTATGCCTCGGCCCGGTCCAGCGCGGCCGCCAGGCCTTCGACGGCCACCGCGTCGGTGCGCGCAAGGATCAGCGTGTCGGCCGAGCTGCGGGCATCGAGCGCCGCCTTCAGCTTGCCGACCATCTCCTGCTGGCTCACCACGGTCTTGCCATCGAGGTGGCCGCAGCGCTTGGGGAAAGTCTGGTCCTCGATCTGGATCATCGCCGCGCCCGCGCGTTCGAAGCCGCGCACCGTGCGCTGCGTGTTGAGCGCATTGCCGAAGCCCGTATCGGCATCGATGATCACGGGCAGGCTCACGCGCTCGGTGATGCGGGCCAGCGCATCGGCGACCTCGGTGAAAGTGGTGAGGCCCACGTCGGAGCGGCCCAGCAGCGTGTACGCGATCGACGCGCCAGACAGGTACAGCGCCTCGAAGCCGGCCTGCTGCGCGACCAGCGCGCTCAGGGCGTCGTACACGCCGGGCGCCAGCACGATATCGCTCGACGCGAGGCGCGCCTTCAGGGTGATGTTGGCCATGGCATTTGCTTCCTTGCTTTGATGATCAGCGCGGCCGCCGAGCGCGCCGCGATGTAGCCGCCGGCGACGGCGCTCAGCAGGCCGTTGCCCGAGAGGTAGCCCCAGACCACGTCGCCCGATACGCCCCCTGCCGCGCCGCCGGCCGCGAACAGGTTGGGCAGTGGCGAGCCATCCTGCCGGAGCACGCGGGTGTCGCTATCGATGTCGAGCCCGCCCTGCGTGTGGAACAGAGCGCCCGTGACCTTCACCGCGTAGAAAGGCGCATCGAGCCCGCGCTTGAAGACGCGTCCATCCGCCTGCGGCGCGGCGCCTCGCATGGCATCCAGCGTGCCTTGCAACACGGACGCATCGCAACCCATGCATGCCGCCAATCCGGCCACCGAATCGAAGCGTCGCAACGCACCCGCAGCTTCTGCTTCGCAGAAATCCGGGAAGCCGCGCGCCAGCGCCAGCAAGGGCGGATCGAACACGTTCCACGCGATGCCGCCCGGCTGCGAGAGCACATGCACGGCCGCTTCCGAGTAACCCTGCGTCTCGTCATGAAAGCGCCGCCCTTCCCTGTTGACCTGGATGCCGCCTTCCATCATCACGGCCCATGTCATCAGCGCGCCCTGCGGCGTGACCCACGAGCCGTGCCCCTGGTAGCCGCCAAGGTCGCGCAGGCGCGCGCCCAGCGCTTCACCCCAGAGGATGGCGCTGCCGTCGTTGCCCACGTGTCCGCCGAATGTCGCGTCGGCCATTTCGGGGAGCAGGCTGCGCACCATCTCCGGATTGCCTCCGAAGCCGTTGCAGGCCAGCACGAGCGCATCGCAACCCAGCCGCTCTTCCTGACCGTCGGGGCGCAGGTAGCCGACGCCGATGGCGCGGTCGTCGGCGTCGAACCAGAGGCTTTCCACCACGGCTTGCGTCAGCACCGGAATGCCGGCCGCATCGACGGCAGACTGCAGGGCCGCCATCAGTGCGGTGCCCGTTTTCTGCCCCATCGAATGCATGCGATGCACGCTGTGTCCCGGATAGAGAAAGCCGTCGAGCAGCATCCATTCGAGGCCATGCCGCTCCTGCAACGCATCGAGCGCAGGGCCGATGGAACGCGCGTACGCATCCACCAGCGCAGGCATGGCGCGGCCATGCGCCTTGGCCTGGATGTCCCGAGCGAACAGCCCGGCGCTGTCCTCGACACCCCGCGCTCGCTGCGCACGCGTGCCCGGCGCAGGTATGAAGCCGGAGGACAGCGCGGTCGAGCCGCCCGGCGCCGCGTCACGCTCCAGCACCACGCAGTCGATGCCCGCGTCATGCAGCATCAACGCCGCCGTGAGCCCGCAGGCGCCGCCACCCACGATGGCCACGCTGGCATGCACCTGCGCATCAATGCGGGACGCCCGGCGAATGCTGCGATGCGGCGTCGTCATTCCAGCAGCTGGACGAAGCCGGCGCAGTCGGTCACCTCCGCCACGTTGCGCATGTCGGCGAGCGAGACCTCGTGCCGTTCCACGCCGAAGGCCGCGCAGCCGTCGTCCAGCACCAGCGTCCGGTAGTCGCGCATGTGCGCATCGCGCACGGTGCTGGCCACGCCGCCGTTGGTGACGATGCCGCATACGGCCACCGTGTCGATGCCGCCCCGGCGCAACACCCAGTCGAGTTGCGTGTGGAAGAAGGCCGAATAGGCCACCTTGCAGACCACCAGGTCGACCAGTTCCTCCAGTTCGTCCACGTTCTCCTGGCCCCAACTGCCGGGCGCGAAGTCGCCCTTCTTCAAATAAGGGCGCAATGCTCTCAGATGCGGCGACACCATCGGCTCACCGGTCGGATCGGGCCACAGCGTGAACTGGCTCGCAGCCACCATGCCGCCCGCGGCCTTGAGCGCACGCGCCACCTCGGCAACGCGCGCGGGCAGCAACAAGGCCGGCGGATTCGAGTCGCCACCGCGCGCATAGGCGCCTTCGGGATGCAGGAAGTCGTTCTGCAGGTCGATGATGACCAGCGCCGTGTTCCGCGCGACGACGGGCATGGGGTGCGCGCTCATTTCAGGCTCACCAGCAGATTGCCGAAGGCATCGACCTCGGCCTGGAAGCCGGGCTCCAGCCACACGGTGGTGTCGGCCTGTTCCAGGATCGCCGGGCCATCGACCCGCGCGCCCACCGGCAAGTCGAGCCGCGCAAAGCGCAGCGCTTCATGCCATTCGCCATGATGGAACACGCGTTGCGTGCCCAGCGGCTCGGTGCAGCCGACGCCATGGGGCGCGAGCACGGCCAGGTCGAACTTGGGCCGCACGCCGATACGCGCATAGCGCAGGTTCATCACGCGGATGGCGATGCCGTCGAGCACGCGGCCAAAGGCCGATGCATAGGCCTGCTCGAATGCGTGCTGGATGCCATCGCGCGTGAGCGTTGCCGTGCTGTCTTGCGCCATGGGCACCGGCAGCGTGTGCGTCTGCCCGGCATAGAGCATGTCGAAGGCCACCATCTCGCGCACCTCGTCGAAACGCACGCCCGACGATTCCAGTCGCTGCTGGCACGATGCCGACAGCTCGGCGATCCGCCGCCCGACTTCGCCGACATCGAGTTCGTCCAGCGGCTTGTTGAGCGTCTGCACCGCGTCGTGCCGCATGTCGGCGATCACGCAGCCCAGCGCCGACGTCACGCCGGGGTAGCGCGGCACGATGCCCGTGGTCACGCCGACCTCGCGCATCATGGCGCAGACATGCAGCGCGCCGCCGCCGCCGAAGGGCATGTAGGCGAAGCGGCGCGGATCGTGGCCCTTCTCGATCGACACCAACCGGATCGCACCGGCCATGCGCGCGTTGGCCACGGTGAGGATCGCCTCGGCCGCCGCGTACACGTCCAGTCCCAGCGGCCCGGCCACATGGTCCTCGATGGCCTGCCGCGACTTCTGCGCATCCAGCGCCGCGAGCAGGCCGCCACCGAGCGGCCTGTCCGCCGCGATGCGGCCCAGCAGCACGTTGGCATCGGTCACGGTCGGGCGCATGTTGCCGCGGCCATAGCACGCCGGCCCCGGCACGCTGCCGGCCGATTCGGGCCCGACCTGCAGCATGGCGCTCGCATCCACCGACGCGATCGAGCCGCCACCCGCGCCGATGGTCTCGATCTGGATCATCGGCGAGCGGATCACCATGCCGAACTCGATGGCCGTCTGCGCCGCGAGCGCGGCCTCGCCACTGGCCACCAGCGACACGTCGAAGGAGGTGCCTCCCATGTCCCCGGTGATCACGTTCGGAAAGCCGGCTGCGCGCGCAATGGCGGCGCAGGCGATCACGCCCGCGGCCGGGCCTGACAGCGCGGTGCGCACCGGCAGGTCGCTCGCGGTCTGGCGCGACATGACCCCGCCGTTGCTCTGCACCACCAGCAGCTCGCCGGCGAAGCCGTGCGCGCGCAGGTCGGATTCGAGACGTTCAAGGTACTTGCCGACCACGGGCTGCAACGCGGCGTTGAGCGTGGCCGTCGAGCAGCGCTCGAACTCGCGGATCTCGGGCAGCACTTCGCAGGCCGAGGTCACGTGCGGGTTGGGCCACAGCGCGCGCACGGCCGCGACGGCGAGGCGTTCGTTTTCCGGGTTGGCATAGGTGTTGATGAAGAACACGCAGACCGCCTCGCAACCGGCGTCGAGCAAGGCGCGGGTCTCGGCGCGCACCTGTTCGAGGTCGACCGCCGTGTGCAGCGTGCCGTCGGCCAGCACGCGCTCATCGACCTCGCGGCGCAGTTCGCGCGGCACGATCGGCACGAAGCTGCCGCGCAGGCCCCAGGTCTGCGGCCGGTCGCGCCGGCGCATCTCCAGCACGTCCCTGAATCCGCGCGTCGTGATGATGCCGGTGCGGGCCACCTTGCGTTCCAGCAGGGCGTTGGTGCCGACCGTGGTGCCATGCACGATGGTCGAGATGGCCGCGGCCGAATCGGCCACGCGCGCCACGCCGTTCATGAAGCCGCGCGCTTCCTCGCCGCGCGTCGACGGCACCTTGACGATGCGTGCCGTGCCCTCGGCTTCATCGAGCACGAAGAGGTCGGTGAAGGTTCCGCCGACATCGACGCCCACGATCAATGAGCGGTCCCTGCTTTCAACTGTTGCGTTCATTCAGGCGCTTTCGTCATCGGTGCCGTCATTGGCGGCATAGCCCATCGCGCGGTCCCGCTGCCGCTGCGCCTCGTCGCGCAGGGATGCGGGGCCCCAGCCGCCGCCGCCGGGCGTCTCCAGCCGCACCCGCTCGCCACGCGCGAGGCGGATGCCGCGCATCTTCGAGAGCATCGGCGGCACGTTCCATGCGCCATCGTTCTCGTAGCGGAACACGTTCATCGCGCCCGGACCGCCGCCCGCGATGCCTTTGGGCGGCGAACTGCCGCGTTCACCGAAGACGAAGACCTCGGCATCCTTCTCGAGCAGTTCGATCTCGTAGACGGCGCCGAGTCCGCCTCGGTACTGGCCGTCGCCGCCGGAGCCGCCGCGCAGCGACCATTCGGTGAAGCGCACCGGGTACGCGGCCTCGAGGATTTCCAACGGCGGGATCGTCGCCGTCGAGATCGGCGCATTGCCGTGCGACAAGCCGTCGCCACCCGAATGCGCGCCATGCCCGCCGCCGAAGAAGCTGAACATCACCCACTGCTGCCCTTCGCGTCCCTTGTCGGAACGATGCCCCGCGATCGACAGCGCATTGATGGTGCCGTAAGCCTGCGCCACGGCGCGCGTCGGGTCGGCCTGCGCGGCCGCGCTGAAGATCACGTCGATCATGCGCAGGATGGTCTCGGTGTAGCCGCCGACCGGGCGCGGGCGCTCGGCGCTGATGACAAGGCGGTCCGGTAGCACGAAGTCGACGGCATCCAGCACGCCGGCATTGGCCGGCACGTCGGGGAACAGGTGCTTGAGTGCGACGTAGCAGGCCGCGATCGCCGTGGCGCGAGAGATGTTGACCGGCCCGGCGCACTGCGGCGAGGTGCGCGAGAAGTCGAGCAGCAGGCGGTCGCCGGCCACCGTCATGTCGAGCGCGATGGTCAGCGGCACGTTGGTGATGCCGTCGTTGTCGAGCACGTCCTCGAAGCTGTAGCGGCCGTCCGGCAGCGAGGCGATGTGCGAGCGCATCAGCTTCAGTGCGCGGCTGCGCAACTCCGTCATGGCTTGCAGCACGAGGTCGTCGCCGTATTCGTCGAGCAGGCCGTTCAGGCGCCGCGCACCGAGTTCCAGCGCGGCCAGCTGGCCGTTGAGGTCGCCCCAGAGGCTGGCCGGCAGGCGCGTGTTGGCGCGCAGGATGGCGAGCACGTCTTCATCGATGCGCTCATCGCGCACGATGCGCACCGGCGGGATCTGCACCGCCTCCTGCCAGCATTCGGTGGCGGCCGGGTTGTAGTTGCCCGGCACCGCGCCGCCCACGTCGTGCCAGTGCGCGGCCGAGGCCATGTAGCACCAGAGCTTGCCGCCGCGGTAGAAGGGCCGCACCAGCTTGAAGTCGTTGGCATGCGTGCCGCCGTCATAGGCGTCGTTGGTGATCCAGGTCTCGCCTTCCTTCATGCCGCCGCGCGGATTCGCCGCGGCCACGGTGGCACGCACCGCGAAGGCCATCGCGCCGACGAACACCGGCAGGCCGGACTTGCCCTGGATCAGCGTGTCGCCCGTGGCCGCGTCGTAGAGGCCGTGGCAGGCATCGTGCGCCTCGGCAATGATGGGATTGAAGGCACTGCGGTAGAGCGTCGCATCCATTTCGTCGGCCACCTGTTCGAGGCGGCCGCGCAGGACGGCGAGCGTGACGGGGTCCATCACGGGAGGCTGGTCAGACATCGAGGGGTTCCTTGCCGGCGCGCTGGCGCAGTTGGTTCATGAGGCCGCCTGCGCGCACCATGTCCATGAGAAAGGCGGGCACCGGCTCGCAGGCCAGGCGCATGCCGTTGGGCGCGATCACCGCGGGTTCACCGGTGTCGATGCGGATGCGGTCGCCCTCCTGAATCACGTCCACCTGCGCGCAGGTCAGCAATAGCAGCCCGAGGTTGATCGCATTGCGAAAGTAGAGACCGCTGTAGGACGGGGCAATCACCGCCGAGACGCCCAGCTTGACCAGCACCGCCGCAGCCTGCTCGCGCGATGAGCCGATGCCGAAGTTCGGCCCCGCCACGATCACGTCGCCACCGCGCACCGCGCTCGCGAACTCGGGTCGCACGGATTCGAGGCAATAGGCCGCGATCTTGTCGATGCCATGCTTCATCGCATGCCCGGGTGCGAGCACGTCGGTGTCGATGTCGGCGCCCAGGCGCCAGACGCGATGGGTCGAGCCGGGCCCGATGCGCTTGCTCATGCCAACACCTCCCGTGGATCGCTCACGCAACCACGCAATGCCGAAGCCGCCACCGTGTACGGCGAACCCAGATAGACCTGCGCACTCGGCGAACCCATGCGACCCTTGAAGTTGCGCGCCGTGCTGGAGATCACCGTGACGTCGTCGCCCATGGCATCGCCGTAGCCGGCGCAGGCCCCGCAAGTGGTCGGGAAGAGTTCGGCGCCAGCATCCAGCAGGGCTTGCAGCACACCCTCCTGCCGCGCCTGCTCCTGGTCCTGCAGGCTCGCGGGCGCGACGATGAAGCGCACGCCTTGGGCCACCTTGTGCCCGCGCAACACTTCCGCCGCGGCGCGAAGGTCCTCCAGCTTGGCGCCGGTGCAGGCGCCGATGTAGGCCACGTCGATGGCCGTGCCCGTGTACTTGCTCACGCCATGCGCGTTGGCGGGGCTGTGCGGCGCGGCGACGTAGGGCTCCAGCGTCGACGCATCGAACCGGTGTTCGGTGAACCGGGCGTCCTCGTCGGTGAACCATCGCGCCGTGTCCACGCGCGGGACGCCTGCCTGCACCAGGAACGCGGCCGTCGTGGCATCCGGTGCGATCAGGCCGACCTGCGAGCCCAGCTCCGCGCTCATGTTCGACAGCGTCATGCGCTCCTGCATCGACAGCGCCATCACGGCCGGCCCGCAGAACTCGATCGCCTGGTAGCGCCCGCCGTTCATGCCGAAGCGGCCGATCATGTGCAGCATCATGTCCTTCGCCGTCACGCCCGCGGACAGCGCGCCGTCCCACCCCATGCGGATCGTCTCGGGCACGCGCAGCCAGATCTCGCCGGTGACCATCACGCCGAGCATCTCGGTGCTGCCGACGCCGAACATGTACGCGCCGAACGCGCCACCCGTCGGTGAATGCGAATCCCCGCCGACGCAGAACATGCCGGGCCGGATGTGGCCGTGCTGCGGCACCACGACGTGGCAGATGCCCTGGCTGTCGTAGACATGCGGCAAGTCCTGCTCGCGCGCCCATTCGCGCGCGATGCGCACGATGCGCCGCGAATCGTCGTCGCGCTCCGGCACGTAGTGGTCCATCACGAGCACCACGCGCGAGCGATCCCAGATCCGGGCCCCGAGGTCTTCGAGCATCGGCTTGAGGCGTCGCGGGCCGGAGGAGTCGTGGAACATCGCCAGGTCGACCTTGCAGGTGACGATCTCGCCGACGCCGACCGTGTCGCGCCCGCAGGCCTTGGCGACAAGCTTCTGCGCCAGCGTTTGAGGCAATGCGGCGTTCATTCCGGCTTCGCCCCCGAAAACTTGACGACCTTCGCCCAGCGCTTGATCTCGCCCTGCACGAAAGCCGAGAACGGCTCCGGCGCATCGCCGACCGGAATCGCACCCTCGCTGTCGAGGCGCTTGCGCATCTCCGGGTCCTTGATGGCCTGCCGCGCCGCGTCGCTCAATCGCTTCGACACCTCGGGCGGCATGTTCGCGGGCCCGAACAGGCCGAACCAGGCACTCGACTCGTAGCCCGGCAAGGTCTCTGCGATCGCGGGCACATCCGGGAAGGCCGGCAGCCGCTTCGCCGATGTCACGCCGAGCGCCTTGAGCTTGCCGGCCTTGATGTGCTGTTGCACGTTGCCGACCGCGGCGAACATCAGTTGCACCTGGCCGCCGAGCACGTCCTGCACGGCCGGCGCGGTGCCTCGGTAGGGGATGTTCACGATGTAGACCCCCGCCTGCATCTTGAACGCCTCGCCCGCCATGTGCAGCGACGAGCCGATGCCGCCGATCGCGAAGTTCAACTGGCCCGGTTTGGACTTGGCCAGCGTGATCAGCTCGCGCACGTCCTTCACCGGGACCGCCGGGTTCGCGACCAGGACCGATGGCGAGGTCGCGACACAGGTCAGTGCCGTGAAGTCCTTGACCGGGTCGAAAGGCAGCGTCGGATACAGCGTCGCGTTGATCGCGTGGCTGGTGAAGCTCATCAGCAGCGTGTTGCCATCGGGCGGGGCCTTGGCCACCGCATCGGCCGCGATGTTTCCGCCGGCGCCGGGCCTGTTCTCGACGATCACGGTGCGACCGCCGAGCGCCGGGCCCATGCTGGCCGCCAGGGAGCGCGCCAGCGTGTCGGTCGAGCCGCCGGCCGGTGCGCCCACGAGGATGCGCACCGGCGTGTTGCCGACTTGCGCGAATGCGCCGCGCGCCAACACTGCGGCGCCAGACGAAATGAGGATGTCCCGACGTTTCATTTCTCGCTCTCAAAGCCCCAGGTAGGCCCGGCGCAGTTCATCGCTGCCGAGCAGCTCTTGCGGCAAGCCGGAGAAGCGTACGCTGCCGTTCTCCAGCACGTAAGCGCGATCGGCGATCTCCAGCGACTGGCCCACGTTCTGCTCCACCAGCAGCACCGCGAGGCCCTCGTCGCGCAATCGACGGATCAGTGTGAACATTTCTTCCACCAGCAGCGGCGACAGTCCCAGCGACGGCTCGTCGAGGATCAGCAGCACCGGCTCGGCCATGAGACCCCGGCCTATCGCCAGCATCTGCTGCTCGCCACCGCTCATCGTGCCCGCGTTCTGGCGCATGCGCTCCTTCAGTCGCGGGAAGATGCCGAACACCTTCTCCAGGTTGGCCGCACGCCGCTCGCGGGCGCGGGTGAAGGAACCGAGTTCCAGGTTCTCCAGCACGTCGAGGTTGGGAAACACCTTGCGGCCTTCCGGCACCTGGATCAGGCCGGCCTTCACCACGTCGCGGTAGTGTGCGCCGCTCAGGTCGCCACCATTGAAGTGCACCGTGCCCGACCATGCCGGGCAAAGGCCGCAGATGGTCTTGTTCAGCGTCGACTTGCCCGCGCCGTTGCTGCCGAGCAGCGCGACCATCTCGCCTGCGTTCACATGAAGGTCGACGCCACGCAGCACCTCGACGCGGCCGTATCCACCGCGCAGGTTCCTGATGTCGAGCAACGCTGTCATGGCCGGGCCGCCTTGCGCAGCCGCGCCGCCGTGCCGTGCCCGAGATAAGCCTCGACCACCTTGTCATTCGACGTCACTTCCGCCGGGCTGCCTTCGGCAATCAACCGGCCCTGCGCCAGCACCCACACATGCTCCGCGAGATTCATGACTGCCTGCATCACATGCTCGATCATCAGCACCGTCACGCCGCCGTCGGCAATGCCGCGCACCACCGGCATCATCTCGGCGATCTCCTGCGGATTGAGGCCGGCCAGCACCTCGTCGAGCAGCAACAGGCGTGGCCGTGTCGCCAGCGCCCGGGCAAGTTCGAGGCGCTTGCGTCCGGCCACGGTCAGGTCGGACGCAGCCTTGTCAAGTTGCACGCCCAACCCCACCTGCGTCGCCACTTCCTCGGCCCGCTGCAGCGCCGCCGCACGGCCACGCACATGCAGGTGCACCCCCACGGCAATGTTCTCTCGCACCGTCTGCGCCGCGAAGGGCTTCACGATCTGGAAGGTCCGTGTCATGCCCATCGCGGCATTGCGATGCGGCTCGCGGCCGGTGACATCCACACCTGCAAAGCGCACCGTGCCCGAATCCGGCGCGAGGAAGCCCGACATCAACGCGAACAGCGTCGTCTTGCCTGCCCCGTTCGGCCCGATCAGCGCGCAGAGGCTGCCCTCGCGCACTGACAGGCTCACCTCCTGCACCGCCTTCAATCCCCCGAAGGAACGCGACACGCCGGCAATCGACAGCAGCGCCTCAGTCATGCGCCCTCCCCTTGCCCGCCCACAACTGCCGCGCAGACAAGCCGATGCCCGCAATCCCGCGCGGAAGGAACATCACGATCAGCACCAGCACCGTGCCGTAGATGACCATGTTGATGCCCGGCAATTCCCCGAACAAGTTGCGCGTGAAGTCCGCCAGCACATGCAGCACCACCGCGCCCAGCACAGGACCCCACAGCGTGCCCATGCCGCCCACGATGGCCCCGACCAGCGCCTCGACGGACGTGGCCGAGCCGTAGGCAATGCCCGGGTCCACATACTGGAACACCTGCACATAGAAGGCCCCCGCCGCGCCCATGAATGCACCCGAGATGCCGATGGCCGCGACCTTGATGCGAAACGGGTTCACGCCCACCGCCCGCGCCGCGTCCTCGTTGTCACGCACCGCCTGCAGGTACGCGCCGAAGCGCCCGTTGCGCAGCCAGCATGTAACAAGCAGCGCGGCCGTGACGAAGGCCAACACCACCCACAGGTAGCCGCTGCGCGACGCGAACTGGAAGTTGGCAGGGGACTCGCGCAACGGAACCATCAGCCCCACGCCCCCGCCGGTGAACGAGACCGACGTCGCCAGGATGCGGAATACCTCCGCGAACGCCAGCGTGACAAGCGCGAAGTACGAGCCCTTGAGCCCATAGCGAAAGGTCAGCGCACCGACGCACAGCCCCAGCACGCCAGCGCCCGCTACCGCCACTGCCAGTGCAATCCACGCATTGAGGCCGCCCTGCATCTGTGCAATCGCCTGGATGTAGGCACCCGTCCCGAAGAACAGCGCATGCCCGAATGAGAACTGCCCGCCAAACCCGCCGAGGATGTTCCAGGCCTGCGCGATCAGGGTCGCATAGAGCGCCATCGTCACGAAGTTCAGCACCACGCCGGATGTCGTCATCAGCGGCACGCAAGCCACCAGCACCGCGAACAATGCGATCCCCGCAAGCTGTGTCCGCGCGCTCACCGATGCCCCCGCGCCCGGCAGTTCGTGCCGCTCATGCCTTCACCCCGAACATGCCTTCGGGCCTGAACAACACCACCCCGATGAAGATCGCAAAAATCCCGATCTGTCCCAGCGACTCGCCCAGGTACAACCCGCCCAGCGACTCCACGATGCCAACAAGGAACCCGCCGACCAGCGCCCCCACGAAGCTCCCCATCCCGCCCAGCACCACGATCGTGAAAGCCACAAGCACGAAGCCGCTGCCCACCTGTGGATTCACGTAGTAAGCCGGCAGCAGGAAGCACGCCGCCGCGCCAAGGCAAGCCAGCCCGATGCCGAAGCTCATCGCATAGACATGGTCCACGTCGATGCCCATGAGCTTGGCCCCCTCCTTCTCCTTGGCGACGGCGCGGATCGCCCGCCCCAGGTCCGTTCGCCCCATGATCCAGAACAGCACGCCCGACACCACCAGCGCGCCCGCAAACGCCACCAGCTTGGGTACCGCGATCATCGCCGGTCCGATGGCCACCGTGCTCAGCGAATACGCCGTGTCGATGTTCCGCGTGTCCGACTTGAAGAACAGCAGCGCCAGGTTCTCCATCACGATCGAGATGCCCAGCGTGGCCAGCAGGATGTTCTCGTCCTTGCCGTGCCCCGCGCGGTTGATCACGCCGCGCTGCAGCGCATAGCCCAGCGCGAACATCCCCGGCACCACCAGCGGCAGCGCGAGGTACGGATCGATGCCGGCTTTCTCTTTCAGGAAATACACCGCATACAAGGCCAGCATCAGGCTGGCCCCGTGCGCGAAGTTGATGATGTGCAGCACGCCGTAGATCAGCGTGAGCCCCAGCGCGATCAGCGCATACACCGCGCCGGTCGTGATGCCGTTCAGCACCGACGGAAAAAGAATGCTGAAGTCGAACATCCCGGACCCAGCGACGCGATCAGGCCCGCAGCGGGAACAAGGGTTCCACTTCGCGGTAGTCCCGCGGAATGATCACCTTGATGTCGTTCTTCAGCACCTGCGTCATCAGCGGCTGCGCGCCCTCGTTCTGGCCGTTGACGAACTTCGTCGGGCCATAGGGCATGACATTGTTGGACCAGGTGCTCGACGCCAGCGCATCGATGATGGCCGCACGGTCCGACGACTTCGCGCGCTCGATCGCATCGGCCAGCAGGCCCATCGCGGTGTAGGTCATGAAGACCTCGTAGCTGAAGAACTGGCCCTTGGCCTCCACGCGCTTGCGCAGCTCGGCCGAGCGCTTGTCCTTCGGGTTGAACCAGTGGTTGCAGTCGATGATGCCGTTGGCCGCGTCCGGAAACTCCTTCACGAACTTGTAGCTCGACGCCGCCCCGCCCAGCACCGAGAAGATGGCCTTGGGCGTGACCTTCTGCTGCTGCATGGTGCGCACCAGCAACGCGTACTCGTTGTAGTAGTTGGCCGGGATGACGATGTCGGGATTGATCGCCTTCATGCGCAGCACGATGTTGTTGAAGTCGCGCGTCGGATTCGCGTGCTTCACCACCTCCTTCACCTCGAAGCCGTAGCCCGGCAACTCGGCAGACAGCAGGTTCGCCGTTCCGGTGCCGAACAGCGACTCCTCGTGGATGATCATCACCGTCTTCGCCGGGTTACCGGCCGCCTTGTTCAGCACCAGCAGGTTGGCCATGGCCACCTGCGCGCACTTCTTGTAGCCAGGGCCGAAGCGGAAGGTGTTCTTCAACCCGCGCTCGACGATCTGGTCGGCCACACCCACGTCCACCACATGCGGCAGGTTGTACTTGGCAGCGGCCTGGGTCGTGGCCAGGCAGATGGCCGAAGCGAAGGCTCCGACGATGGCGCTCACGCCCGCCTCGTTCATCTTCTCGACCTCGGCCGTGCCGGCCTGCGGCGTCGATTGCGCATCGCCCAGCAACGGCTCGATCTGCGCTCCGCCCAGCGACTTGATGCCGCCCGACTTGTTGATGTCCTCGATCGCCATCTGCGCACCGAGCCGGCATTGCTGCCCCGAATAGGCCAGCGCCCCCGTCATCGGATGCAGCACCCCGACCTTGACGGTCTTCGGCTGCGCGCCGGCCACCAGGGGAAACGCAACGGCGCCCGCCAGCGCGGCGGATTGCGATACGAAGCGACGACGGTTCTGCATGACTTACCTTCTCTTTCCTTCAGTTGAACTGGGCTGACACATCCTGGCTGACCCACACCTTGGCATCGATGCCGCCGACGCGGGACAGTTGCATCTCGTAGGTGTAGCGGTCGGGTCGATAGAAGCCGTGCAGCCATTGCACCGGCCGCTCGGCATCGTCGTAGACCAGGCGCCGAACGGCCAGCAGCGCGGAGCCGACCGCGACTTCGAGGTGTTGTGCAAGCACGTTGTCTGCCAGCCGCGCCGTGATGGTCTGGTGCGCGCGGCCGACCTTCACGCCGGACTCCTCCAGCAGCATCAGGATCGGCTTCTTCGCCAGCTCGCGCCGGCCGAAGCGCCGCGCGATGTCGCCCGGCACATAGGTGGTGATGTGCGACAGCGGCCCTTCGCGCGTCGAGCGCACGCGCACCGCCTTCTGCACCGGGTCGCCGGGGTTGAGCTTCAACGCATCGGCGACCTGGCTCGATGCCGTGATCGTTGCCACGTCGATGACCTTGACCGAGGTGCGCAGCCCCATGGTCACCAGGTTCTCGAGCAGGCCGCGCAAGTTGGCCCGGCCCGTTGCTTCGCCGTCGTGTCCGCCGACGCCCGCTGCAGCCGTCGGCGGCAACGCCCGCGTGCGACGGCCCGGGTTGCGCGCGATCAGTCCTTCGGCCGCCAGTTGCTCCAGCGCCCGCCGCACCGTCACGCGCGCCACGCCGAACTGCGCCACCAGCGCCAGTTCGCCCGGCAGCCCCTCGGCAAAGCGCCCCTCGTCGAGTTGCTCGCGCAGCACCAGGTAGATCTGGTGGTACTTGGGCAGCGGCATGCGTGGCATGCGCGGATGGTTCATTGCTTCGATTGTTCTGTCAATGGGACATTTAAGGAGTCGGTGAGCCGATGCGTGCGTAAAGCGCCAAGGCGCCGACATCCGGAACCTTCGTTCCCGTGTAATCTCTCAGGTCGAAGAGTGCTCGGATCCACAGGGAGAAGCCGGGCGCAAGGTGCTGGCACCTGCGTCCTCCACCTGTTCCAGATGACGATCAATCCCTCGATGGCGGCCAATCTCGTCAACGTCCGCGGCACGCAGCTCCAGGCCGGCGACACGCGCGAGCTGTACCGGCAGAAGATCGCCCGCATCACGCTGGACTCCATGGTCCAGTTCGTCGGCTTGCTGGATGCGCAGGGCACGGTGCTCGAAATCAACCAGGTCGCGCTCGACGGCGTCGGCATCAAGCTCTCGGACGTCGAGGGCAGGCCTTTCTGGACCACTTTCTGGTGGCAGGTGCGCGACGAAGGCGCCACGCTGCGCGCGTCCATCGAGCGCGCCGCACGGGGCGAGTTCGTCCGCTGGGATGCCGAGATCTACGGCCGCGCGAGCGGCGCCGAGACCATCATCATCGACGCCTCGCTCTCCCCCGTCATGGACGACAGCGGCAAGGTCGTGTTCATCACGGCCGAGGGGCGCGACATCACCGAGAAGAAGGCGCAGGAGCGCGAGATCGCGCGGCAGCGCGCGGAACTGGCGCGGCTCGACGAACTGAAGACGCAGTTCTTCGCCAACATCAGCCACGAGTTCCGCACGCCGCTGACCCTGATGCTCGGGCCGCTCGAAGACGCGATGCTCGACCACGACGAACCCCTGACCGACCGACAGCGCGAGCGCGTCGCGATGGCCGCGCGCAACGGCCGGCGCCTGCAGAAGCTGGTCAACACGCTGCTGGATTTCTCGCGCGTGGAGGCCGGCCGCATCCAGGCGGCCTACCAGCCGGTCGACCTTGCCGCACTCACGCGTGACCTGGCCAGCAGTTTCCGATCGGCCTGCGAGAAGGCCGACCTGGTCCTGGGCATTCGCGCGCCCACCTTGTCACAGCCGGTCCATGTCGATCCGGAGATGTGGGAGAAGATCGTTCTCAACCTCGTCTCCAATGCCTTCAAGTTCACGCTGGAGGGTGGCATCACGGTCGACATCGCCGAAGACGACGGGCATGCCGTGCTGCGCGTGAGCGACACCGGCACCGGCATTCCCCAAGCCGAAGTGCCGCGCGTGTTCGACCGCTTCCATCGCGTCGAGGGCGCGCGCGGCCGCACGCACGAAGGCACCGGCATCGGACTGGCCCTGGTCAAGGAACTGGTCGAGCTGCACAAGGGCTCGGTGTCGGTCGACAGCGAGCCCGGCCGCGGGACCACCTTCGAAGTCCGCATCCCCTTCGGCTCCACGCACCTGCCGCAGGACCGCGTCGAAGGCGCGCGCACCCAGGCTTCGACAGCCACGCGCGCCGAAGTCTTCGTCAGCGAGGCCTTGCGCTGGCTTCCGGAGGACATCGACGCGATGAGCGACGTCGCCGCGCCACCCGCGCAACACCAGGATGCCACCGGCAAGCGCCCGCACGTCCTGCTCGCCGATGACAACGCCGACATGCGCGACTACCTGCGCCGCCTGCTCTCGCCGCACTACGAACTCACCTGCACGGCCAATGGCGAGGACGCCTTCGGGGCCGCCCGCCGCCAGCGGCCCGACCTGATCCTGACCGATGTCATGATGCCGCGCGTCGACGGCTTCGAGCTGCTGCGCAAGCTGCGCGCCGACGCCGGGCTGCACACCGTGCCGGTGGTCGTCCTGTCGGCACGCGCAGGCGAGGAGGCCAAGGTCGAGGGCCTGCGCCGCGGCGCCGACGACTACCTGGTCAAGCCCTTCAGCGCGCGCGAACTGCTGGCCCGCGTCGCGGCCAACATCGAACTGTCGGTCACGAGGCTGCAAGGCTCCAGGCTGATGCAGGAAGAAGCGCGCAGCCTCGAACTGCTCAACAAGGTGGGCACGGCGGTGGCCGCGGAACTGAACCTCGACCGCGCGGTGCAGGTCGTCACCGATGCGGCTACCGCGCTCACGGGCGCGGGCTTCGGCGCCTTCTTCTACAACCTGCTGGACGAGAAGGGCGAGAGCTACATGCTGTACGCGCTATCGGGCGTGCCGCGCGAGGCCTTCTCGAAGTTCCCGATGCCACGCAACACGGCGGTGTTCGCGCCGACCTTCAAAGGCGAAGGCATCGTGCGTTCCGACGACATCCTGCTCGACCCGCGCTACGGCAGGAACCAGCCGCATTTCGGCATGCCCCAGGGCCACCTGCCGGTGCGCAGCTACCTGGCCGCGCCCGTCGTCTCGCGCTCGGGCGAAGTCCTGGGCGGACTCTTCTTCGGCCATCCGGAGCCCGGCGTTTTCACCGCCCGCCACGAGCGCCTGCTGGTGGGCATCGGTGCGCAGGCCGCCATCGCCATCGACAACGCCCGGCTGTTCCAGGCCGCCGAACGCGAGGTGGCCGAACGCCGCCGCGCCGAAGCCGCGCTGCAATCGCTCAACGCCACGCTGGAGCAGCGCGTGCTCGACGAGGTCGACGAGCGCGCCAAGGCCGAGGAGCAGCTGCGCCAGGTCCAGAAGATGGAGGCCGTCGGCCAACTCACCGGCGGCATCGCGCACGACTTCAACAACATGCTTGCCGTGATCATGGGCAGCCTGAACCTGCTGCAACGCAAGCTGGCCAAGAACGACACCGACGTCGAACGCTTCGTCGACGCGGCCATCGACGGCACGCGCCGCGCCGCCGCGCTCACCAACCGCTTGCTGGCCTTCTCGCGGCAGCAATCGCTCGCGCCCGAGGCGGTCGACGTCAACGGCCTGGTCGCCGGCATGAGCGACATGCTCACGCGCACGCTCGGCGAACCGATCCGCGTCGAGACGGTGCTCGGCGCGGAGGTCGGGCATGTCATGGCCGACCGCACGCAATTGGAGAACGCGGTCCTCAACCTGTGCGTGAATGCCCGCGACGCCATGCCCGATGGCGGCAAGCTCACGCTGGAGACGTCGAACGTCACGATCGACGACGTGGATGCGAGGGAGTACGCGATCAGCGCCGGCGCGTACGTTCGCATTGCCGCCACCGACTCCGGCCTGGGCATGACGCCCGATGTCATGGCCCGTGCCTTCGAGCCCTTCTTCACGACCAAGGGCGTGGGCAAGGGCACCGGTCTCGGGCTCAGCCAGGTCTACGGATTCGTGCGGCAATCGGGCGGCCATGTGAAGGTCGAGTCCGAGCCGGGCCGGGGCACGGTCGTGAAGATCTACCTGCCCCGTCACGTCGGCGAGGCGATGCCTGCCGGGGCGCCTGCCGCACTGCGCACGCAGGTTCGGCGTGGCACGCAGGCCGAAATCGTCATGGTGGTGGAGGACGAGCAGCGGCTGCGCACCGTGTCGGTCGAGGCACTCTGCGAACTGGGCTACACCGTCATCGAGGCGGCCAGCGCGCACGACGCGCTGCGCATGCTCGACGAGGGACGCGCCATCTCGATGCTGTTCACCGACGTGGTCATGCCCGAGATGTCGGGCCGCGAACTGGCCGAACGCGCGCGCCAACGGGTGCCGGGCCTGAAGGTTCTCTTCACCACCGGCTATACCCGCCGCGCGATCCCGCGCAACGGCGTGCTCGGGCCCGGTACGCGAATGCTGACCAAGCCGTTCAGCGTCGACGAACTGGCGCTGAAGGTGCGCCAGGTGCTCGATTCCTGATCGGCTCCCAAGCGCAGCGACGGGCTCCCGGCCTACATGGGAGTCCGTATCGGCTCACACGCCGCGGCCTCCATCGGCCTGATCCTGCGCGATTCGCAGCCGCCTTTGAACAAGAGAGCCGAAACGCCATGACCACGCACGACACGTTGACCGAGACCTACGACGCATGGAAGCGCGCCACCGACGAGCATCAGGACATGATGGCGTCCGTGATGAGCGGCGGCCTGCTCGACGTCAGGGCGATGATGCAGAAGACCCAGCAGATCGATGCGCTCCACGCTACCTGGATGAAGATCGCGCAGCAGCTCGTCTGCACCCGCACGGAAGTACGCGCCTGAGCCTGCCCTTGCCGCGCTGCCGCAGTAGAGTGATGGGCCCCATCGCCCCCCCCTGCCGCGGCACCGCCATGACATCGACTTCCACAGCAGAACCGGTCACCATCCCGCTCGACGACGGTTCCACCGTCTCCGGCCTCGCGCTGGCGCCACCAGACCCGGTGGCCTGCTACATGCTCGCCCACGGCGCCGGCGCAGGCATGACACATCACTTCATGGCCGCCGCCGCCGAGGGCCTGGCCCAGCGAGGCATCGCGACCTTGCGCTATCAGTTCCCCTACATGGAGGCCGGCGGCAAGCGGCCGGACACGCCCGCCAAGGCGCATGCGACGGTCCGGGCGGCCGTTGCCGAGGCATCACGGCGCTTCGGATCGCTGCCGCTGGTGGCCGGCGGCAAGTCCTTCGGCGGCCGCATGACCTCGCAGGCGCAGGCGCTGGGCTTGCTGCCCTCCGTGGCGGGCCTGGTGTTCCTGGGATTTCCGCTGCATCCGGCGGGAGAACCTTCCATCACCCGCGCAAAGCATCTGTCCGACGTGCGGGTGCCGATGCTGTTCATCCAGGGCACGATCGACAAGCTGGCGGAGCTGGGAAAGATTCGCTCGGTCGTTGCCGATCTGGGAGAACGGGCGACCATCGTCGAGATCGAGCACGCGGATCACGCCTTCCACGTGCTCAAGCGCACCGGCCGCAATGACGACGAGGTGCTGGCGCAGGCGCTCGACAGCGTCGCTGCGTGGGTCCGGCGTCTGGCCGCGACCTGATACGGAGCATGTGCAGGACCTGCCTGCCGGCGCTCCGCTGCCGAAAGGATGCTGCGAACTCTTTAGATCGAGTGGCGCAGGTGGAAGGGCTCCTGGGTGTCGCGCTCGTCGAGTGCGCGCATGCGACGCTCGAGGTCATAGATGTCGACGGAACCGGCCAGGTAGGCGTCTTCGATTTCCTGTTGGGACTGGAAGCTGCGTTGCAGGGCGGAGATGGCACGATGGAGGAGCGACATGGTGTGGTCCTTTCAGTTACTGGGTTGATCTGTGGTATGGGCTGTAGTTTAAGGGTTTACCCTAAAGTCTGTTTTCAGCCGTGTATACAACCAACCTGAGCGAAGGGACTTGTGGAGATATTTCACGGGTTGCCCGGAAGCTGCCTGCCAGGATCGCCTGCCCCACAATCCAACCCCCATGTCCTCCGACACCACCGCTTCCGCCCAGGCGCAGCCGCCATCGGCTGACTGTGCCGAGGCGCCGCCGCCACTGGCTGCTGCGCGTGCCGCGGTCTCGGTCAAGGCCTTGTGCGCATTCGGCGCCAAGGTGGGCGACCTGGACTTCCGCTTCGTGCCGGTGCCCAGCGCGCAGGAAGGCATGGCTGGCCACAGCCTGGTGCAATCTCGGCGTGGCGCGGACTATGAGCGCGAGGTGACGCTGTCCGCCATCGGTGCGGGGCTGCTGGTGCGCGGGCGCGCGGACGGCTACGACGCCAGGCGCCGACGCGTCGAGGAGATCAAGACTTTCCGGGGCAGCTTCGACGCGATCCGCGCGAACCACCGGGCGCTGCACTGGGCGCAGGCCAGGTGCTACGGCTGGATGCTGTGCGAGCGCGAGTCGCTGGACGAGATCGCCGTGGCGCTCGTGTATCTCGACCTGGCCAGCGGCGAGGAGACCGTGCTCGAGGAGCGTTGGCCACGCGATGCCTTGCGCGCCCATTTCGAGCACCTCTGCGTGACCTTCATGGCCTGGGCCGAACGGCAAGGCGACCGCCAACGCGCGCTGCAACGCGAACTCGGATCGCTGTCCTTCCCGCATGCGGCCTTCAGGCCCGGCCAGCGCGAACTGGCCCGAGGCGTGTACCGCGCCGCTGCCGCGGGGCGCTGCCTCATCGCGCAGGCGCCCACCGGCATCGGCAAGACGGTGGCGACCACCTGGCCCTTGCTCCGGGGCTGGGCCACGCAGAAGACGCACAAGATCTTCTTCCTCACCGCGAAGACCCCGGGTCGCGCGGTCGCGCTCGAAGCGCTGGGCCTTGCGGGCCGCGACAGCGAATCACTGCGCGTGCTGGAGCTCACGGCGCGCGAGAAGGCTTGCGAGCACCCCGGCAAGTCCTGCGACGGCGAGGCCTGTCCGCTGGCGCGCGGCTTCTACGACCGCCTGCCCGATGCCCGCCGCGAAGCCATCGGCACGCGCGAACTCGGCCGCGCGCAACTGCGCAGCATTGCGCAGGCCCATGCCGTCTGCCCCTACTTCCTCGCGCAGGAAATGGCGCGCTGGAGCGATGTCATCGTCGCGGACTACAACTACTACTTCGACAGCAGCGCCTTCCTCTTCGCGCTGGCCAAGGAGGAGGAATGGCGCGTCGCGGTGCTGGTCGATGAAGCGCACAACCTGCTGGAGCGCGCCCGCGGGATGTACACGGCGCCGCTGGCTGCGCAGCCCTTCGAGGAGGCGCAACGCGCGGCGCCCACAGGCATCAAGCCGCGGCTCGTGGCCCTGCGCCGGGAGTGGCGTGCGTTGCAGGCAGGACAAGCCGCCGGCTACGCGGCCCTCGATGCCATTCCGGAGCGCCTGCTGCAACCGCTGCAGGAGGCGGTCTCGGCCATCGCCGAACACTTTGCCGCCACGCCCAGGGACGCGCACGGGCCGCTGCAGCGCTTCTTCTTCGACATGGTGTACTTCCTGCGTTTGTCGGATGCGTTCGGCTCGCATTCGGTGTTCGAAGTCACCTCGGGCGACGATGCCGGCGGCGACGCGCTGACCATCCGCAACCTGGTGCCCGCGCCGTTCCTCAAGCCGCGCTTCGCGGCGTCGATGTCGACCGTCTGCTTCTCCGGCACCATCGCGCCCTTCCCCTTCTACCGCGACATGCTTGGCCTGCCCGACGACACGCTGGAGCTGGACGTGGCGTCACCGTTCCAGCCGCATCAGCTGAGCGTGCAGGTCACGCCGCGCATCTCGACCCGCTTCCATCACCGCGCCGGCTCGCTCGACGCACTGATCGACCTGGTCGGCGCGCAGTTCATGCGGCGGCCGGGCAACTATCTCGCTTTCTTCAGCAGCTTCGACTACCTGGAGGCAGCGCACGCGACTTTCGCGCAACGCTGGCCCGGCATCCCGACCTGGTCGCAGTCGCGGCGCATGGCGGAGGCCGATCGCGAGGCCTTTGTCGCACGCTTCCAGGCGGGTGGCCAGGGCGTGGGCTTCGCGGTGCTGGGAGGCGCGTTCGGCGAGGGTGTGGACCTGCCGGGCGACCGGCTGATCGGCGCGTTCATCGCGAGCCTGGGCCTGCCGCAGCACAACCCCATGAACGAGGTCATGCGCGAGCGGATGGAAACGCTTTTCAGCGGCCAGGGCTACAACTACACCTACCTCTATCCGGGCCTGCGCAAGGTGGTGCAGGCGGCGGGACGCGTGATTCGCACGGAGAGCGATTCGGGCGTCGTCTACCTGCTGGACGACCGCTTCGAGCGGCCGGAGGTCCGTCGCCTGCTGCCCTCGTGGTGGCAGCTCGAGCGCTACATCCTCAGCGCGTAGAAGGCAGCGGCTCCGGCGGCCAGCGCCAGCGGCAGCAGCCAACTTCCGCGTGTCTTTCGCTTGCGCTTGGGCTTGGGCTTGGGCCCATGGCTTTCCAGGCGCGCCGGCAGCGACTGCACCTCTTCCATGCTGGCGTAGGGCTCGAAGCGCTCATCCGCCTCGATGGCCTCGATCAAGGCCGCCAGCACGGCCGGGCTCTCGTCATCGTGCTCATAGGCCGATGGCGCCTGGCCAAGCGCCAGCTGTACGTGGGCCAGGTACATCCGCCCCTTCGGCGAAAAGCCGATGAATTCCCCGTTCATCGCCAGGATGCCGTGGTCCAGCAACGCATCGAGGCCGCGCCGGACGGCGGGCCGCTCGCTCACTGGCACGCTCGACTGGAGCCCGGTGCGAAGCGTCTTGCCGGCATGGGTGGCGACCAACCGCGCGCGGACCATCATCACGAGGACGGCAGCGACAGCCTCTCGGTCGGACAGCGGTTGTGGCATGGGATGTGGCCAGAAGCCTCTCGCTTCATTGCGCCCGCGCCGGGTCCGGGAACACCCAGGCGCCGATTCGCGAACGGTCGAAGGGCCTCCACGCGTCCTGCGGCTGGGCCAGCCGATCGGCCAGCGCATAGAACACGGCCGGATGCGCACCCAGGCCGAGGTGACTCGCCAGCACTTCGATGTTTTCCGCAGCCGCGCCCGGCTGCTCGACGCTGCAGCGCCACGAGACCACGCCATCGGTGCGGCTGAAGATCGAAGTGGTCGGCACCGGCGGCGTCGGCGTCACGAGCTGGCGGCGCGCCGAGTCTTCCGCGGGCTGTCCGCTGACCTTCTCGTAGATGTGCCACGCCCGGGTCGCGCGCGGGCTCCCGGTGAAGGGCGTGCCCAGGGTCACGACGCCGCGCACCATGTCCGGCTGCAGCGAAGCCATCATGCGGGCATACACGCCGCCCAGGCTCCAGCCGACCAGGCTCACCTTGCCGCGCGCCGCATGCAGCGACTTGAGCTTGCGCAGCATGCGCGCCTCCACTCCGGCGCGCGGGCCCAGGTTCTGCCCCAGGCCCCAGCCCTGCGCGTCGTATCCGCGGCTGCGCAAGAAGCGCCGCATCAATTCGGTGGAACGATCGCCAGCGCCCAGGCCGGGCAACACCAGCACCGCATGACCGTCGCCGCGCGGCGTCATCTGCAGCAACGGCCACAGCGCCAGCGCCGCGCCAGCCTCATAGACGGCGCGGGCCTCGGCCAGCATGAGCCAGCGCGAAGGCGGCTCGAAACCAGGCGTCTCGAGACCCGGGGAGTTGAACTGAAGAACGCTGTCCATTGCAATGCCCTGATGTCGATAAGGACCCGAGAGTGCCTATCGCGGACGAGCCCGGAAGTCGGACGCGGGCGTCAGTGCACGCGGGATTTCGTGCACCCTCGTGTTCAGGACTTGGCTATCAGGACTTGGCTATCAAGCGCCGATATGCGCTGAAATGCCGGATCGCCAGCTGCTTGCGGCCCTCGCGCGCGTAAAGCAGCGCCGCGTTCTGGTGCGCGTCCGCAATATCCGGCTGCAGGCGAAGGCATTGCTCATAGCTTTCGAGTGCTTCCGCGACACGGTCCAGGCCTTCGAGGGCCACGGCGCGGTTGTAGTGCACCAATGGATCGTCGGGGCAGTGCAAGACGGCCTCGTCCAGCAGCCGCACGGCTTCCTCGCAGCGCGCGGCCTCGCACATCATGAAGCCGAGGTTGAGGTAGGCATGCGCGTGGTCCGGTTGCAGTGCCAGCACCTGCCGGTACGCGGCCTCGGCCGCGGCGGCGTCGGTCTCCTCGAGGTCCTCCGCCTGCGTGAAGATCGTGTCCACATCGATCGGCGGCGCAGCGCCGCCCTTGCCCGCCACTGGTTTCGACAGGTGGCTGATCGAACCGGAAGCGCCGGTGCCCGGCGCCACGCTGAAGTCCATCACCAACTGGCCCGTGTCTGGTTCCCATTGCGAGCCGCCCGCCCGCACCGCGATGCGGTCGCCCACGGCCGTGATTCTCAGTCCGCTGACCGGCGCCTCCGACGGCAGCGAGCCCTTCAGGCGGCGCAGGGAACGCAGGATCTGCCGCGTCGGAATCCCCGCGGCGCGCAGCTCATGTGCCGAGCGCAGCAGCACCAGGTCCTGGAAGGTGAAGCGCCAGCCGCCGCCCGGGTCGCGCGACGGGTCCACGAAGCCGAGTTCGATCAGCTTCGCCACCGCATGCCGGCTCAGGCCCGACGCCTGTCGGATGCCGCGCAGCGAATCGGCCGTGGGTGCGGGCGGCGCGGCGGCGCTCACTTACTTCCGCGCGCGTGCACGCACCGGCGCCACGGCTTCTTCCGCCGCCTTTGCCGGCTTGGGTGCGCGCTTGGCGCCCTTGGGCTGCGCCATCGGCGTGACCACTTCTTCCACCTCGGCGGCCGACGGCTTTGCCGGGCGCTTCGCGGGCTGCCTGCCGCCACGCGAGAGGCTGGCGCGCAGCATCTCGGTGAGATCGATCACCTCGGCGCCGCCGTGCGTGTCTTCCGGATGGTCGACAGCCACCACCTGCTTGCCTTCGATCTTGGCGTCGATCGCGGCGAGGATGCGCTTTTTCTCCTCGTCCTCGAACATCGTCGGCTCGTAGGTGTCGGCGGAGATCTGGTCGATCAACTGGAGCGCGAGCTTGAGCTCGGGCGCCGAGGGCGTCACCTGCTCGATATCCAGATCCTTCAGCGAACGGACCTCGTCTGCGTACAGCAGTTGCTGCAGCACCAGCCCCTCGTCCTGCGCACGCACCTGCACCACGTATTGCTTCGATTTCCACACCCAGCGCGCCAGCGCGCAACGGCCGCTTTCGAGCATGGCCGCCTTCAGCAGGTTGTAGGGCTTGCCGCCGCGCTTGTCGGGCGCGAGGAAATAGGCCTTGTCGAAGTAGATGGGATCGACCGCCTTCTCGGGAATGAAGGAGACGATGTCGATCAGGTGACTGCCGCCCTCCTCCAGCGACTTCAGCTCGGCGGGTTCGAACAGCACGTAGCGGTCTTTCTCGAACTCGTAGCCCTTGACCATCTCGGACCTCGGTACGACGACTGACGGATCCTTCTCGGAAACGTACTGCTGCTTCACGCGCGCACCGTCCTTGGTCAGCAGGTTGAAGCGCACCGTGCCGGCGCTTTCGGTCGCCGAGTAAAGGCGCACCGGAATCGACACCAGGCCAAAGCCAAGCGACAGGGATGCAAGGGAGCGTGCAGCCATCGACTTCTCCAGGAACGAAGCAACGATTGGCAGCTTGCCACTTTCTGGCGATTTGACAAGTCGGCCGCTGTTGCTGCGCAACAGGACACACTCTTCATTCAGATGCAATTAATTGAATTCAAGCGCATGGCCGCGTGGCTTGTCGCGGTCATGAAGCCCCTGCGGCGAGGACGCCTTTCGTCAGGCGGCTTTTTGCCATTTCATTCAATGAAATATTTAAATGCTGCTTGAGTTAGGACTTGGAACACGAAATCCTGAATCGCGAAGAAGCTCGATACCGAAAAGTACGCGACCACCGGAACGCAATTCATTCAGATAATAAATAGTATCTGAGTCGGCCGATCCGAAACTCCCACGCGCCGGAATTTTGCGGGAACTCACCGGAACAGGGGGATGGCGCGCGGACCGGCAGACCGCCAGTTCCCCCTTGGGGACCATCATGCGCTTGACTCACGGCACGAATCTGCAGGCGGGCTACACCAATCAATTCCGCCCTTGCGTAGGACGACGCCAAAATTGCGTGTAGGGCAAATCCTACACTATTGAATCAACAAAATTCCTGCGGCCAGTGGAATTATGTAGGCACTCTCCTACAAAAATAACACCCCCCAAATGGGTGATATTTTTTTAACCTTAAAAAAATCACCAACCACCACGAAAGCTAGTAGTTTGGTGTACCAGCTGGCAATTGAATTCGAAAACACCGTGAAATAATCCTATTCAGTCACTGGCCTGCTCCCCAAAAAAAAGGCAGCATTGGATGCATGACAAAGCCATTTCTCCTTCTCTCCAGTTTGCTCCTGACGGGTGCGGTGGTGGCACTCGTGGGATGGCAGGCGCTGTTCGGGATCACGGTCCTGTCGTTCTGCACCCTGCTCTGGTCCAGCGAGGGGCCGCCGCAGACACTCTCCAGCGAGGGCGTGGATGAAGTCGAAGCACCCGGCTTGCAAGCCCTGCCTTCGATCGACGCGACCGGCATCGAAGAGGCGATCGATGACGCGGGCTGGTATTACCCACTGGCCGACACGGTGCTCGCGCTGTCGGCGGCCAACGAAACCAGTTTTGGCGATCTGGAACCCGGCCCCGCGCAGGTCGCGTTCAACGCAGTGAGCGCCTAGCCAAGCTGCCAGCGCGGGCCTGGCAGTCGCGGCTCAGCCCGTGAAGTCGAGCAGTTTCATCGCCTTTCCCAACCCCTGCGGCGCATAGCCCTTCCACGGATCGTTGCCCCGGTCGAGCCGTTCGTGAACGTTGGCGATGCTCCATTGGGCGCCGCCGCGGACCTCATCGACTTCGTCCCAAGTCAACGGAATCGACACCCCCAGCCCCGGCCTGGCCCGGGCCGACCAAGCCGCCGCCGTGGTGGCGCCAAAGCCGTTGCGCAGATAGTCCGGAAAGATCTTCCCGACCCGGTTCTTCGGCCCGCTCCTGGCGACAAACAACTGCGGGATGGTTCGCGCAAGGTGCTGCACGATCGCCTGCGAGAAAGACTTGACCGTCTCCCAGTCGTGTTGCTTCTTCAGCGGCACCACCACATGCAGGCCCTTGCCGCCGCTGGTCTTCACGAATGACACCAGCCCCAGCTCTTTCAACAGCACGCGCACCAGGTGCGCGGCCTTCTGCATCGACTTCCATGTGACGCCCTCGCCGGGGTCGAGGTCGAAGGTCATGCGATCGGGCTTGTCGATCGCCGACTTGACCGCATTCCAGGTGTGGAACTCCACCACGTTCATCTGCGCCGCAGACAACACGGCTTGCGCGTTGGGCACTTCCAGATAGGCGGGATGCGCCGGATCGAGCGCCTGGTCCAGCGGCTTCACGCCCGGCATGCGGCCTTCAAGGTGCTTCTGGAAGAACAGCTCTCCCTGCACACCCGCCGGCGCCCGCACCAGGGACACCGGGCGAGCCTTCAGGTGCACCAGCAGGAGCGGCGCCACCAGTCCGTAGAAGCGCACCAGGTCCAGCTTGGTCAGGCCGGTCGACGCGTCGATGACACGCTCCGGATGGGTGACCTTGGGCATGGAAGGGCCGAGTGGTCGTGCAGCCATGGATGGCGCCTCCTTGGGTCGTTCGCGAACGATCGCCTTCGCCGGTTTGTCGGCACGCAGCCCGTGGAACACGGCATGGCGAATGCGGCCGGTCCGGGTCCATTCGCCAAAACTCACCTCCGCCAGCAGGCTGGGCTCGACCCAGTGCGCCGTGCGATCCAGTTCGGTCGGGCCGCTGAGCGGCGACTTGCGCGCGGCCAGCGCATCGAGGCGCTTCTTCAGGCCGAGCAGCGTCTTCTCGTCGAAACCCGTGCCGACGTTGCCGGCGTAGTTCAACTTGCCATGCTCATCATGCACAGCCAGCAGCAGCGAGCCGAAGCCGCTGCGCGTGCCCTGGGGATCGGTGTAGCCGGCGATGACGAATTCCTGCCGCCGCGCGCATTTGAGCTTGATCCAGGTGTCCGCGCGGCGCATGACGTAAGGCGCGTCGCGCCGCTTGCCGATCAAGCCCTCGAGGCCCATGCGGCATGCGGATGCCAACAGGTCCTGCGGCCGGGCATCGAAGCTTTCGCTGAAGCGAAGGGCCGCGGGCGGACGGGCCAGCAGTTCGTGCAGGATCGTGCGCCGGGTTTCCAGCGGCTCCTTGCGCAGGTCGCGGCCATTGAGGAACGGCGCGTCGAAAAGGTAGTAGACGATGCCCGCAGTGCGGCTGCTGTCGAACGCGTTCTGCAACGCCTGGAAATCCGGCACGCCCTTGTCGTCGAGAACGACGATTTCGCCGTCGAGCCAGCCTGAGTCGAGCTTCAATGCCTGGATCGCGCCAACGAGGTGCGCCAGCTTGTGCGTCCAGTCATGGCCGTTGCGGGTGAACAGCTGGACGGCCTTGCCCTCGACCCGTGCCAGCAGGCGATAACCGTCGAACTTCAGTTCGTACGACCACTCTGCCGCGTTGGCTGGAACGTTGTCGACCAACGCCGCCAATTGCGGCTGCAATTTCAGGGGCAACGCCGCCTTCTCGCCGGGAATGTCGCCAGGAATGTCGGCCGATGGCTTCCCTCGCGACTTGCGCGCGGGGGCCCGCGCAGTCGACGCCGCACGCGACCGCAACGGCACCACGCTGTCGGGCATTTCATCGACCAGGCTGAACTCCGCCGCAGGCCTGACGAAGGCGTCCTTTTCCTTGATCAGCAACCAGGGGACCTGCTTCTCGCCACGGCCCTTGATGCGGATCAACGCCCAGCGCCCGTGCATCTTGTGCCCGTGCAGTTCGAACTTGAGCATGCCGTCACGGTAGCCCTCGTGCGCATCTTCCAGTGGCGTCCAGGTGCCTTCATCCCAGATCACCACCTTGCCGGCGCCGTACTGGCCCTCGGGGATGACGCCCTCGAACTGGTTGTAGGCGACCGGATGGTCCTCCACCTGCACCGCCATGCGCTTGTCGTGCGGGTCGTAGCTCGGCCCCTTGGGCACGGCCCAACTCTTCATCGTGCCATCGAGTTCGAGCCGAAAGTCGTAGTGCAGCCGGCTGGCCCAGTGCTTCTGGATCACGAACGCGAGCGATCCGCCACGCGTCGTCCCACCTTCCGCGGGTTCGGGCGTGACGGCGAAGTTGCGCTTCGCGCGGTAGAGCTTCAGCGAATCGTTGGACATGCGGCCATCAGAGTCAAATGGACATCAATTAATTGCAAATTTCAACTGTTTACTTTCGATTTAGTTGCTTTTGATGTCAGCCAAGGCGTCGATTCGACGCAGGACATCAACGCAAACCCTAGATGTCCCGCATGCGACAGATCGCGAAAATAACGCACCTATAGCATCGCCTCCACAAAAATACGCGCATTGACGCGTGGGAGGCAAATCATGAGTTCAAACGCAAGTGCCGTTCCAGGCACTCTCGCCGCGCACGCCGCCGACAAGGGCCGGGTTGAAGCGCTTTACAAGAAGATAGGCTGGCGGCTTCTGCCCATCCTGCTGCTTTCCTACATGATCGCGTTCCTCGACCGGGTCAACGTCGGTTATGCGCAGTTGGGCATGAAGAAGACACTGCCTTGGGACAACGAGGTCTACGCGCTTGGCGCCGGCATGTTCTTCGTCGGCTACCTGATTTTCGAAGTACCGAGCAATCTCCTGCTGGCAAAGATCGGCGCCCGGAAAACCATGCTTCGCATCATGCTCCTGTGGGGAGCCTGCGCCGCCGGGATGATGTTCGTCGAAACCCCCATGCAGTTCTACGTCGTCCGCTTCGTGCTCGGCGCATGCGAGGCGGGTTTTTTCCCTGGCGTCATCCTCTACTTCACCTACTGGTATCCGTCGGTGCGGCGCGGGCAGGTGATCGCGATCTTCATGTCGGCGACTGCCATCATCAGCGTGCTGGCAGGCCCCATCTCCGGCGGCACACTCAAGTATCTCGACGGCGTGAACGGCTGGCATGGGTGGCAATGGCTGTTCCTGACCCAAGGCATACCGGCTCTCATGCTCGGTGCCCTGGTGTTTTTCTGCCTGGACGACAAGCCGGACCAGGCCAAGTGGTTGTCCGAGTCCGAAAAGAACCTCGTGCGCTACAACCTTGAAACTGACGTCAGCGGCAGCAACGCTCACAGTGGTCATTCGTTCGGAGAAGTGCTGCGCGACCCGAGGGTCTACGTGTTTGCAGCGGCGTACTTCATCTTGCTGGGTTGCGCCTACACCATCATTTTCTATACCCCTACCCTGATCCAGAGCTGGGGCGTCAAGGACGTGCTGCACGTCGGCCTGCTGGCCGCCATTCCCAACGTCTTCGGCGTCATCGGGATGATCCTGATCGGCCGCAATTCTGACCGGACGGGCGAGCGGCGCTTTCACTATTTCATATGCGTTGCGCTGACCGCCATCGGCATGGGCATCACCACGCTCACTATCGGCAACCTCACGGGATCCCTGGTGGCACTGTGCTTTGCAACGATTGGCATGACGGCCGCGACGCCGCTCTTCTGGACCGCCGCCACCGAGTACCTGCCCAAGGCGTCGGCTGCTGGTGGCATTGCCTTCGTCAGCAGCCTCGGTGCAATCGGCCCATCAGTCTTTCCATCCATCAACGCTGCCATCACCAAAGCCACAGGCAGTCCCACTGCCGGCATCTACGCCGTCATGGTGTGCTACTTTGCCTCCGGCGCCCTTCTGGTGATGGCCGTTGGAAAGCGCAAGGCCGGCTTCGTGCCCGGACCGAAGGTCGCCGTGCACTGAGAGCGAGGCACCCACAGCCCGCCTGAAATCGCGCGCCCGCGGGATTCATCAAGGCGCGGCACCTCTCCGGAGGGCAGCGCCTTTTGCTTTTCCGGTTCGCTCCGACACCAAGGAATACACCTACGCCGCCGCGTTGACCATCATTTTGTGTATCGATACAGTAAATCGTTCCACCGCATGCGATGGAGCCGTTTACCCCAGACAGGAGACACAAGATGACCATGATTTCAAGGCGCAGGTTCGTCCAGACTTCCACGGCTGTTTCCCTCGCGGCGGCGACCATCGGCCTGGCTCGGACGGCCGGCGCACAGGCGCCGATCGCGTTGCGGCTGTCCTCTTCCCTCGCGGCCGACCAGAACTCGGCCCACGCCGTATGGACGGAGTTGATGCAGGCCAACCTGAAGAAGGCGGTGGGCGACCAGATCAGAATCGACTACTTCCCCAACAACCAACTCGGCAAGGAAGCCGACGTGGTGCAGCAGGTGAAGGTGGGCTCCATCGACATGATGACCACGGGCTCGTCGATCTGGGCCACCGTGACGCCGCAGTTCGGCATGCTCGACCTGGGTTACCTCTTCGACAGCTACGACCACGTGGCGAAATCGCTCGATGGCGGCGTCGGCGCCAAGCTCAACGACATGCTGCAGAAAGGCACCGGCTGCCAGGTCCTCACCTGGGCCCAGCACTTCGGCGCGCGCAGCGTCTACACGAAGCAACCGGTCAAGTCGCTGGCAGACATCAAGAACGTGAAGCTGCGCGTGCTGCCCACGCCAGCCTTCATCGAGACCTTCAAGATCATGGGCGCGATACCGACGCCGATCTCTTTCGGCGAGCTCTACATGGCAGCCCAGACCGGCGTGGTCGACGGCTTCGAGCACGACGCCGCCACCGTGGTCGCCAACAAGCTCAACGAAGTGGTGAAGTACTGCTGGACCACCGAGCACCTGTTCAGCCCGATGGTGTGCGTGGCCGGCAAGCGCGCGATGGACAAGATCCCGGCCAACCTCCAGCCCGCCTTCCTGAAGGCCGCCGCCGACGCGACAACGCAGCAGCGCACCATCGGGGCGACCAAGGGCATGCAGGCCATCGAGGAACTCAAGAAGCTGGGCATCACCTTCTCGCCGATGGCGAAGAACGAGCGCGATCAGGTGCGCAAGGAGATGGACGAGAAGCTGTGGTCGGGGTTTGCCAAGCAGTACCCCGAGACCGCGCCGCTGTTCGCCGCCATTTCTTCGGCGCGCGGATGAATCGATGCCGGGTGAGCAACTGACATGTCGAGCGTGCTGCCAGCCATCCCCGAAGCGAACGTGGCGCCTGCCACCCCCGCGCTCGGCTTCGACGTCAGCCATGCTTCCGGACGATGGCTCGCCTGGGTCATGCACGTCACCGAGTACGTCGCGGGAGCGGTGCTGGCCGTCGACGTGCTGGTGGTATTCGTCTCGGTCATCTTCCGCTACTTCCTGCATTCGCCCTTCGACTGGGCCGAGGAGGTGGCCCGCGCGTTGATGGTCATCCAGGTGTTCTTCGGCGCGGCGACCGTGCTGGCGCGCAGCCGGCATGTCGGCATCGACCTGTTCCGCGGCATGCTGCCGGCGCGCTGGCAACCGGCGCTGCTGCAGTTCAGCGGCTGGATCATCGTGGGCGTGTCGGCGGGCCTGTTCGCATCGTCCTGCGAGCTGCTGGTCGATTCGTACAGCATGAGCACGCCGATCGGCTTTCCGCAATGGATGTATGTCTACCCCGTCACCATCGGCAGCCTGTTCATGACGCTGTTCGGCCTGGCCAATGCGGTGAACGGGCCGCCGCGCGTGGTGTGGGGCACGCTGGCCGCGGGGCTGGCGATGGTGGCCCTGGTGTGCGCGTGGAACTGGCTGATGCCGACGCATGCGATTCCGCCCTGGGCGCTGCTCACGGCCGGCTTTCTCGGTGGCTTGCTGCTCGGCGTGCCGATTGCGTTCGTGCTGGCGCTGTCGTCGCTGGTGTATTTCATGGCCGACCCGTCGCTGCCGATGCTGGTGTATTCGCAGCAGGTGATGGCGGGCACCGACCACTACGTGCTGCTGGCCATTCCGTTCTTCGTGCTGGCCGGGTTGCTGATGGAAGCCAACGGCATGTCGTCGCGGCTCATCGAGTTGCTGCTTCGGATGTTCGGCCGGCTGCGGGGCGGCCTGGGGCTGATCACGATCACGGCGACGGCCTTCTTCTCGGGCGTGTCGGGCTCCAAGCTGGCCGACATCGCGGCGGTGGGCGGCATCATCATGCCGGCCGTGCGCAAGACGCGGCAGGACCCCAACGAGACCGCCGGCCTGCTCGCCTGCACCGCCGTCATGGCCGAGACCATTCCGCCATGCATCAACATGATCATCATGGGCTTCGTTGCCAACATCTCGATTGCCGGGCTGTTCATGGCGGGGCTGGTGCCGGCCGCGGTGCTCGCGTTCTCGCTGGCAGCGGTGACCGTGTATGTCGGCCACAAGATCAACCCCGACGAAGCCTTCGACGTGCGCACGCCGATGTTCCGCCTGCTCGGCGGCGCGCTGGTCGCACTGATCATGGTGGCGATGATCGGCAAGGGCGTCACGTCCGGCGTGGCGACCTCGACCGAAGTGTCGGCCTTCGCGGTGATGTATGCGCTGGTGATCGGCTGGCTGGCGTTTCGCGAGCTCACGGTGCGCTCGGTCATGCAGCTCTTCGTGCGCTCGGCCTCGATGGCGGGCGGCATCCTGTTCATCGTCGCGGCGGCGTCGAGCCTGTCATTCGCCTTGACGATCCAGCAGATCCCGCAGTACCTCTCGTCCTTCATGATCGGCTTCGCGCATTCGTACGGCAGCACCATGTTCGTGCTGCTGTCGATGTTGATCATGATCGTGTTCGGCGCCGTGCTCGAAGGTGCGCCGGCGTTGATCATCTTCGGCCCGCTGCTGACGCCCATCGCGGCACAGCTCGGCGTGAACCCGCTGCACTTCGGCACGGTGATGGTCATCGCGATGGGCCTCGGGCTGTTCGCCCCGCCGGTGGGCCTGGGCCTGTTCGCGACCTGCGCCATCACCGGCACCAATGTGAAAGACGTGGCCCGGCCGATGATGAAATACCTGGTCGTGCTGTTCGTGACGCTGGTGGTGCTGGCGCTGGTGCCGGCGTTCTCGCTGTGGCTGCCGACACGGATGGGCCTGTGATATTCAATCGAAGACATGGAGAGCATTGAGTGAGCAGCATCCACGATGTGGCCAACCGCGCGGGCGTCTCGACCAGCACGGTGTCGAACGTATTGAACGGCCGCAACGACCGCATGAAGTCCGAGACGCTCGCGCGCGTCGAGGCGGCCATCCGCGAGCTGAAATACCGGCCCAACACCTCGGCGCGGCAACTGAAGACCGGGCACACGCCACTGCTTGGCGTGCTGGTGCCATCGATGGCGAATCCGATGTACGGCTTCATCGCGCGCGAGATCGAGACGCTGGCGCAGGAACGCCATGGCTTCCGCATCATGATCGGCAACACCTACCGCGACCAGGACAAGGAAGCCCGGTTCTTTGACGACCTCATGGCGCATGGCGTGCGCGGCGTGATCATCATTTCATCGCTGATCGACGAGCAGCATTTCGAGCGTGCCGGCGAACGCGGCCTGATCATGGTGAGCTATGACCGCCGCGCCACGCCGGGCGTGGCCTCGGTGATCGACCACGTCTCGGTCGACAGCTTCGAGTCGGCGCGCCTTGCCACGGCGCACCTGATCGAGCAGGGCCACAGGCACATCGCCTATGTCACGCCATCGGGTCGCACGATGAGCCGCAACGAGAAGATCAATGGCTTCCTGCATGCGGCCCGGGCCGGCGGCGTGGAGGCGACGGCGCAGGTGGTCGAGGGATTGCCGGTCGACGAGTACGGCGACTCGATGATGAGCGAGCTCGGCCGGATGCAGGCCGGCCTGCTCGCGAAGTCGAAGAACCGGCCCACCGGCGTGGTCGGCGTCAACGACATCCTTGCCTTCGGGTTGATGGCGGGCTTCAGGGATGCCGGGCTGTCGGTGCCGCAGGATGTGTCGGTGGTCGGCATCGACAATGTCTTCCTGTCCAACCTGATGTACCCGGCGATGACCAGCGTGCGCGTGCCCGTCCCGGAGATGGCGCAGGTGATGGTGGAGCGCGTCATGGGTCGGCTGGCCGACGCCGACATTCCCGCCGGCGAATTCATGTTCCAGCCCACGCTGGTGATGCGCGACTCGGTGGCACCGCCGCCCCGCGCAGCGCGCGCAAGGTAGTCGATGACCACAGTCTTCGTGAGTCACTCCCCGGGCCAGCTGGCCCAGTACTACGGCGACCGCGCCACGGCCGCGTTGCAGGCGATCGCGGATGTGCGCTTCAACCCGGGCGATGCAGCGCTCTCGTCGGCCGGGCTTGCCGCGCTCGCGCAGGACTGCGACGTGATCGTGTCGTATCGGCAGACCGTGGGCGACGAAGCGCTGTTCGCCGCCCTGCCCCGCCTCAAGGCCTTCGTGCGCTGCGCCATCGACATCCGCAACATCGACGTCGCGGCCGCGAGCCGGCATGGCGTGCTGGTGACGCAGGCCAGCGCCGGGTTCATCCCTTCGGTGACGGAGTGGATCGTTGCGGCGATGCTGGACCTGAGCCGTGGGATCAGCGCGTCCGCGGCGCTGTACCACGCGGGCCAGCCCGTGCCGCCCGCGATGGGGCGTGAGCTGCGCGGCTCGACCCTCGGTGTGATCGGCTACGGGCAAATCGGCCGGCACCTGTGCAAGGTGGCGCTGGCGCTCGGCATGCGCGTGGTCGTGCACGACCCGTTTGCGAAGACCGATAGCGCGGACTTTCCGCAACTCGGCTTGGAGGAGTTGCTGCGCGTGTCCGACCACGTCGTGTGCCTCGCAGCCGCGACCGCAGCGACGGAGAACATGATGAACGCGCGCGCCTTCTCCTCGATGCAGCCGCACGCGTTCTTCATCAATGCATCGCGTGGGGAGTTGGTCGATGAAGACGCCCTGCTCGCAGCCCTGGATGCCGGGACCATCGCCGGTTGCGCGATGGACGTGGGTCGGGCGCCCGACCAGATGCCCACGCCATCGGTCGCGGCGCACCCGCGCGTCATCGCCACGCCGCACATCGGCGGCCTGACCCCACCGGCCATCGAGCACCAGGCGATGGAGACCGTCGCGCAGGTCGCCGCGTTGATGCAGGGCCGGGTGCCGCAGGGTGCGGTCAATGCGAACGAGGCTTTCCGCTGGCGGCAGGCTTGTGCTGCCGCATCCACGCTTTCCTGAGGCCGGCATGTACACCACTTTTCCCGGCGCCTGCGACTGCCACGTCCACATCTACGAGGATGGCTATCCGGTCGTGCCCAACGCGGCCTGGCTGCCGCGGCACTCGCCGGTGTCGGCCTACCGCAGCGAGGTGCAGGCGCAAGTCGGGCTGCAACGCGCCATCGTCGTGCAGCCGACCGGCTATGGCTTCGACAACCGCTGTACCCTCGCGGCGCTGGCGCAACTGGGCGATTCGGCGCGCGGCATCGCCGTTGTCGCGCCGGACGCCCCCGATGCCGAGATTGCGCGACTGCACGCGGCCGGTGTGCGCGGCGTCCGCTTCATGATGCTTCCTCCGTCAGTGATGGCCTGGGACTCGCTGGAGCCGATGGCGGCACGCCTGAAGGATGTCGGCTGGATGGTCAACCTTCAACTCGACGGCCGCACGATGCCCGGCCACGAGGCAGCGTTGAAACGCCTTCCCTGCAAGCTGGTGATCGACCATATCGGCAAGTTCCTCGAACCGGTCGCGCCGGAGCATCCTGCGTTCCAGTCGCTGCTGCGCGTGCTCGACACCGGCAACGCCTGGATCAAGCTCTCGGCGCCTTACGAGACCTCGAAGACTGGCGCGCCGGGCTATGACGATGTCAGCCTGCTCGCGCGCAGCCTCGCCGTGCAATTCCCGGAGCGTTGCCTCTGGGCCAGCAACTGGCCGCATCCGGGCCGCGACCCCGTGCCGCCGGTCGTACCGCTGTACGACCTGCTGGCCGCTTGGGCTGGCAGCGAGGCGACGCGCCGCAGGATCCTCGTCGACAACCCGGCGCAGTTGTACGGCTTCTGAAGCAAGGGCGCAGCGCTAACTCGCGCCGCAATCGCCGCCGAGCGCCACTGCCAGCCGCGCGCCGACTTCGGCGTTGTGCTTCACCAGTGCAATGTTGGTGGCCAGGCTGCGGCCGCCAGTCAGCGCCTTGATGCGCGCAAGCAGAAACGGCGTGACCGCCTTACCTGTGATGCCCTGCGCCTGGCACTCGGCGAGCGCCTGCGCGGTCATGGCATCGATCTCCTCGCGCGGCATGGCCGCCACTTCCGGCACCGGTGTGCTCAGCACCACGCCACCCGCCAGGCCCAGGTCCCACTTGGTGCGGATGAAGCGCGCCTGCGCCGCCGCATCGTCCAACCGGTAGTCCGCACGAAAGCCGCTGTCGCGCGTGTAGAACGCGGCAAAGTTGTCCTGCTCGCAACTGAGCACCGGCACGCCGTGCGTTTCCAGGTATTCGAGCGTGAGCCCGATGTCGAGGATGGACTTGGCGCCCGCGCACACCACGGCCACCGAGGTGCGCGCGAGTTCCTGCAGGTCAGCCGAGATGTCGAAGCTCTCCGGCGCGCCGCGATGCACGCCGCCCAGGCCGCCAGTGACGAAGACCTCGATGCCGGCCAGCGCCGCGCAGATCATCGTGCCGGCCACGGTGGTGGCGCCCAGGCCGCCGCTGGAGAGCACCGCGGGCAGGTCGCGTCGACTCACCTTGGCGGCCTTGCCGGAACGGCCGAGCAGTTCCAGCTCGTCGTCCGAAAGGCCAATGCGAATCCTGCTGCCGATCGCCGCGATGGTCGCGGGCTCCGCGCCGAGTTCGCGGATCACCGCCTCGACTTCGCGCGCCGTGCGGACGTTCTCCGGGTAAGGCATGCCGTGCGCAATGATGGTGGACTCCAGCGCCACCATCGGGCGGCGCGCGGCCCTGGCGGCAGCCACGGGTGCACTGAAGGCGAGCCACGCGGCGGCAAGTTCGGCAGCCATGTCGGTCGATGCTTTCGTTGGTGGAATGGACGGCGTTACTGTAGCCTCGGCCGCATTGCCATCTTTCCTGACTTGAAAGGCAAGGTACGGACATGACTGACAAGGTTCTGGTGTTCTACGGCTCGTACCGGTCCGACCGGATGGGTGTGCGCCTGGCGGATTACCTCGTCGCGAAGCTGCGGGCGCGCGGTACCGATGCGGCGCTCATGGACGCCAAGGCCATCGACCTGCCCATGCTCGACCGCATGTACAAGGAGTATCCCAAGGGCACCGCGCCGGCCAGGATGGAGACGCTGGCCGAGCGCATCCGCGGCGCCGATGCCTTCGTGTTCGTGACCGGCGAATACAACTGGGGACCCCAACCCGGCCTGAAGAACCTGACGGATCATTTCCTTGAGGAATGGTTCTGGCGCCCGGCCGCCGTCGCGAGCTATTCCGCCGGCCGATTCTCCGGGGTGCGCTCGGGCACGATCTGGCATTCGATCCTCTCCGAGATGGGCATGGTGGTCATCTCGAGCACCCTCGCGGTCGGCCCGATCTCCCAGACCCTGGATGCGGGCGGCAATCCTGTCGGCAGCGGTGGAGAGGCGCTGGAGCGATCCTTCGGCCGCTTCGCCGACGACCTGGCATGGTGGACCGAAGCGGCGCGGGCGCAACGCGAGCGAAAGGCGCCACCTTACTGAACCGCCGAGGCGCCGAGCCTTCCCCACGACGCACAGAGAGCCACATCGTGCCGTGTGGCCGCGGCCCCCTCGTCGACCGGCTACTTGATGCCGACGACCTCAGCCTGGGCTCGTGCGTCCGGCGAGGCGGTACTGACCCGCATGAGCTTCTCGCCTTCGCGAAAGAACAGCCAGCATCCGTCTTCCGCTTTCGTGGCATCGGTGGGCGCGCCTGTCAGCGTCGCATTGAACTTTGCGCACAGACTGCCGTCGCCCTTGAGTTCCCAACGGCCCACGACGCTGATGCTGCTCTGGTTCGTACCCATGCTGTAGAAGTACACGCGGCCCCCGCTGCGCAGATCCAGGTTGAAGAAGGTCCTTGCGCCGGTCTCCTGCAGCGTGAGCTTCCTGTCGGCGAGCAACTTCTGAACCTCGTCCTGATCGAGGAACTTGCGTGCTTGCGCGAGCGGCGCTGGGGCACTGGCCCGGGCAGGCTGCGCGCTGGGCTGGGCGGCAGCCACGGTGGTCGCTGGTGGCAGCGGCGCTGTCGCGGGAAGCGCTGCCGGGGGTGCGGCCGCTCCAGGAGGCGCTGCCGGGCGCACGGCCGGCGGCGGCGCGGCAGGTGCTGCTGCTTCGGTCGGCGCCGGCGGCGGCGCGCCTGTCGATGGGGCTTGCAATGCAGTTGGCGATGCGCCTTGCGATGCGGCTTGACTTGGCGACGCAGGGGCCGCTTCGCGCTGCGCACGCGCCAGGAAGCTGTCGATGTCCTTGTCTTTCGGCGCCCCCTCCCGGGGCGCAGCCGCCGGCGCCGCAACCGGCGCAGGCGACGCTTCCTGCCGCTGGCCGCCAGCCGGCCGCGCCGTCCCCTGCGCAGCCGCCGCCCGACCCGTCGAAGGATTGAAGCTGAAGTCCGATGTCAGCGAGGTGTTGACCCACGGCAATTGCCGCCCCGCGGTGTCGCGCAGCACCTTCACCCGCACGTTCTTGAACATCTGCTCGACCTCGATGCCCGGCACCATGATCTCCTGCGCCAGGCTGCGGGTGTAGATGCTGTTGCTGCCGTCCGGGCCGTCCTCCGCCGGTGCGCCGGGTGCGGACGCGAACGCGATCAGCGTTCCGCGCGCGCCCATTTCCGCGAGCCCGCCGGCCGATGAGATGTTGCGCGTCTTCTTCGGGAACGGGTTGTCCCGGCAGGCGTCCAGGATCACGATGCGCGGATGCGAGCCGACCTTGTCGATGCGGCTCAGGAACAGTTCGTCGATATCGACCGACTCGTCCTTCACCTCCTCCTGGTCGCGCAGGTTGATGTCCACAGGCAGCAGGTAGTTGCGGCCGTCGATCTGCATGCCGTGACCGGCGTAGTACAGCACCGCGGTGGCATCGTCCTTCTGCACCTGGCGTGCAAACTCGCGCAGCACCCGCCTGAACTGCAGCACCCCGATGTTGAGCTGCTCGTTGACCTCGAAGCCCAGCTTGCGCAGATTGCCGGCGATGAGCCGGGCGTCGTTCTCGGGGTTGCCGAGCCGGGCCCTCGAATATTCGGAATTGCCGATCACCAGGGCGATGCGCCTGTCGGCCGGCCGGTCTTGCGCCAGCGCGGGGACGATCTGCAGCGCGAGCAGGAGCCAGCAGGCAACCAGGCGTAGGACGGACATGCGGTCGAATATCCACCCTCACCGCTGCGATTGCAACCGTCCGGGCTTCCGGGGACATAGCGCATCGCTGCGCGCGGCGGCCTGATGCATTGATGAACGCCGCATCGGCCGGATGGGACATGGCCTGCCGCAACCTCGGCGAGTGCGTCTTCGGCGCGCCGATCGATCGGGAGTTCGGGCCGATGGTCGGCGCTGCCGACAATGGCCAGTCCAACTCGACCGTACCGAAGCTGTTCCGCTACATGCGCTACAACCCGGAGCTTTCGACGCAAGGGTTGGCCAGCCTGGGCCTGCCGCAGATCGAGCCCACGAACGTGCAGCGGCTCGATTCGGTCGATCACATGGACGAGCTCCAGGAGGTCGGACGCGTCTACGCGAAGGCGAGCGTTTCCGCCGGCCATTTCGGCGGCTTCCACTGAAAACCGGCGCCGGTCGTCAAAGCGCGTCGAGCCTGTCGATCACGTCCGACAACCGCGCCTTGGCCGAGTCATCCGTCACGTGCGTCAGGCTGAGCCTCAACGAGTCGATGGTGGTGTCGAGCTGCCACTCGGCCGGGTCGCCGCTCTCGACTTCATCGGCCAACGCCTCGGCCTTGTCCGGGTCGCCCGAATCGAATGCCGCACCGAGCAGGGTGGCGGGCAACCAGATGTCCGTCGAGCCGCGCTTTCGAGCCCGCTCGCAGGCCGCGATGGTGAGCTGTACGACGGACAGCGCCAGCTTCTCATCGGCCGGGCGTTGGCGGACGCGGTACAGGCGCGGCAGATTGCTGGAGCAGTAGTACTCGTTCAGGTCCAGCTGCATTCCCTTCTCGTAGTAGTCGATGGACCGATTCAGGTACTTCTTCGCGTCCTCCGGCGTCGTCGCCTCCTTGAACAATCGCTTGTAGCGCCCGCCCAGCAGACCCAACAGCTCGGGCGTCGGCTTGGAAGTGACGTCCATTGCCTCGACCGCAGCGATGGCGTCGACATGCTGCCCGGCGTAGGACAGGGCCAGCGCGCGCTGCTCGGTGACTTCGGGGATCGCCCGCAGGGGAGCACTCAGGCCATCGATGAACTTCACCACCAGGTTCCAGTCTGCGGTCGTGTTGGCGCAGTCGCGCAGCATCAGCATCAGGGCGATGGCCACGGCGCCAATCATCGGCCCGGCCGCATAGGTATCCGCCAGCGCTTGCGCCCGCATCATGCGGTCCTTCTTCGGGTATGCCCGCACCGCACGCACTTCGGCCTGGAAGGCCGACAGCAGTGCCATCTGGTCCTTCATGCCCGCGGCAGTCGCTTCGTCGACTTGGGTCGGGTAACCCGGAATCGAGACATGCATGGGGGACTCGCCCGCAGCGAGACCCTCGATCGCATCCTTGATCCTGGCCTGGATCGCCGCGGCTGTTTCAGGAAGGATCGCTCCTTCCGGCAGCGGGTAGCGAATCGTGCGCATCTGGGCCACGTCGAACAACTGGCTCGACCAGTCCGCGGCCAGCAGCACGCAGCCCCTGCGTCGCGCGGCGTGGCGAATGCCGATCTCGTAGTAGACGTTGCCATTGGGGATCGTCATGTCCGCGAGCACCAGGTCCGCGAAGTAGAGACGCTCCAGCATCTGCGTGATGATCAGCGCGCCCGTGTCCTGGTCGGCCCGGACCGGCTGGTAGCCCAGGGCCTCGATGACCGGCACATAGGCCTTGTCCCACAGCGCATTGAAGTCGATCTCCACCGGCCCCTTGCCCGGTTCTGCCTGCGTCGCCTTGACGCCGTAGGGCATCACCATGAAGCACAAGGGCTTGACGATCACGCTGCTCATGTTTCAGCTCCACAGTTGCGTGGTGTCGAGCCGGTGCGTGTGGCCATGCCGGTTGCGGACCTCCTCCATGAGGTGCTGCGTACCGCCGGGGCCATCCCCGCCCTTCCCGTCCCACAGACAGATGAACTGGACCTTCTCGGTGCCGAAGCGGCTTGCGGCCTCGAGCATCCACAGGTTGTTCTGCTCGTACGGATCCTCGCCATCCTTCAGCGCGCCGCGCTCCGCCGGCAGGATGTGAAGCTCGCAGGCCGCCTTGGCCGCCTTGAAGCGCGAAAGCCAGTCGCCGCCTGCGAATGTGACCGACTTGGGGAGGAAGGTCGATACGTCGAATGGCAGGTACATCTCCAGCGCCACGCCGCGCGCGAGTGCCGCCTCGGCGAACAGGAGGTCGCCGCCGCAGGCGCCGCCGCAGATGGCCAGGCCTTGCGGGCCTGCGGCCAGTTGGTCGAACAGGGCCTCGATGGCTTCGCGGGCGATGGGTTCCTTGTCGGCGGGGAAGCGCGGCGTCTTGCGATCGGGCGCGTCGATCATGTGGCCGCTGAAGAGCAGGACTTGGTTGGGGATGACAGGGGCGTTCATGGGGTCAGTTCTTGATGGGTAGTAACTGCGGCAGGCCGAACTGGCGCCGCTCGTCGGCGATCAATTGCCGCCCCATCCATAGCGGCCAATTCCGGTGACACGTTCCCTCCAGATCAAGCATCACTTCGCGGAAAAGCCAGTGTAGGACGCGCACCCCTGTTTGGGGAGTCGACCGCTTTGCCACGCTCCGTCATCGGAGGCAAGCGGCTCCGCGCCCGGCAAGACGCCTCGGCCTCTATCGGGTGGCTGGTGCCGGAGTCGTTGTCTGTGCGGCTGGCGGCGTCGGCGCGGGTGTCGGCGCCAAAGTCAACGTGGGGCCGGACCCTGGAGTTGGCATTGGCGCTGGTGCGGTCACCACCGGCGCGGGAACCGGGTTCCGCGGCGCGGCCTGTTTCACCGTCCCCACCCACGCGTCATGCTCCGACGCCATCAACGTTTCGATGCGTTCCGCGAGCAAGGTCAGCGTCGCGCCCGAGGGGCCGCCCGCGTAGGGTTCGGCGCCCGCCAGCATCAGCCATTTTTCCCGCTTGAGACGCTCGGACGTCTCTCGGTATTGCAGCCACAGCGCATGCCACTGGAACAGCTGGATCAGCGCCTCCAGGGCCGCGATGGACGCGCCGAACAGCGCACTCAGGCGCCGGAAGTCCGGATCCGGCCATCCCGCAAGGGCAAGCACGGGAATGGCCGCGCCCAACAGGATCTGCAGCACCTTCGCGCACTGGTAGCGCCTGCGATAGTTGCCGCAGTTTCGGCTGTAGTAGCGGAGCTGGTCTTCCAGCCGCAACCAGGTCGGATGGCGGGCGACTTCGGGTGGCGCCTGGAAGGCGCCTGCGCTGTCGGTTTGAGAGGCCATGGCAACTCCAATCACATGCACGCGCATACGCCGCGCCGGGGCCGCAGAGCATAGTCCCTCGCGAGCCGCGCAGCCATGGCAAGGCGCGCCGGTTGCGCGCTCCCTCAGCCTGGCAGGTGCGGCAAGTTCGGCAGGTACCGCGCCGACAGCACGCCCTCGATTGCCCCGATGTCCGCAAGCACCGCGTCGCTCACGGCGCTGTCGACGTCGACCAGCGTGTAGGCCATGTCACCGCGCGACTTGTTGACCATGTTGTGGATGTTGAGCCCGGCGCGCGCCATCGCGGTCGAGATCTGGCCGAGCATGTTGGGCACGTTGGCATTCGCGATCGCCACGCGAAAGGCCGACTCGCGCACCATGCTCACGCCCGGAAAGTTCACGGCGTTGGCGATATTGCCGTTCTCGAGGTAGTCGCGCAGCTGGTCCGCCACCATCACGGCGCAGTTCTCTTCCGCCTCGCGCGTGCTGGCACCCAGGTGGGGCAGGCAAACGATGCGGTCGTTGCGCAGCAGCGCAGCGCTCGGAAAGTCGCACACGTAGCGCCCCAGGTGGCCGGCCGCCAGCGAAGCCAGCACCGCCTCGTCGCTGACCACGCCCTCGCGCGAGAAATTCAGCAGCACCGCGCCGGGCTGCATGAGGCGGATGTTCTGTTCGCTCACCATGTGGCGCGTGGCATCGACCAGTGGCACATGCAGGGTCACGAACTGCGCCACGCGCAAGACCTCGCTCACGCTGCCGGCCTTGCGCACTTGCGAGGGCAGGCTCCAGGCCGCGTCGACGGTGATGTCCGGGTCGTAGCCGAGCACGTTCATGCCGAGCTTGATGGCCGCGTCCGCCACCAGGCAGCCGATCTTGCCCAGGCCCACGATGCCCAGCGTGCGCCCCGCGAGTTCGTAGCCGGCAAAGCTGCTCTTGCCGCCCTCCACCGTCTTCTCCAGATCCGGGCGCTCCGGCGCCAGGCCGCCGACGAAATGGAGGGCGCCGGAGAGATTGCGCGCCGCCATCAGCATGCCGGCCAGCACCAGTTCCTTCACCGCATTGGCATTGGCGCCCGGCGCGTTGAACACCGGCACGCCGCGCGCGCTCATCGCGGCCACCGGGATGTTGTTGGTGCCGGCGCCGGCACGCCCGATGGCGCGCACGCTGGCCGGAACGTCCATCTTGTGCATGTCGGCGGAGCGAACCAGCACTGCATCCGGTGCGGCGATGTCCTTGCCGGTCGCATAGCGGTCAGCGGGCAGGCGCCGGAGTCCGTTTTCCGAGATCTCGTTCAGCACCAGGACCTGGAGGCGCTCAGCCATGGCTGGCCTCGAACTCCTTCATGTAGTCGACCAGCGCGAGCACGCCTTCGATCGGCATCGCGTTGTAGATCGACGCACGCATGCCGCCGACCGAGCGGTGCCCCTTGAGCTGCACCATGCCGCGGGCCTGCGCGCCCTTGAGGAAGGCATCGTCGAGCGACTCGTCGCGCAGCTTGAAAGGCACGTTCATCAGCGACCGGTCGTCGCGCGCCACCGGGTTGTAGAAGAAGGAGGTGGTTTCGAGGTGGTCGTACAGCACGGCCGCCTTCCTGCGGTTGCTGGCCTCGATCGCCGTCAGCCCGCCCTGCGCCTTGATCCAGTTGAACACCAGGCCGGCCATGTAGATGGTGTAGGTCGGCGGCGTGTTGAACATCGAGTCGTTGTCGGCCTGGATCTTGTAGTCGAAGGCCGAGGGTGTGATCGGCAGCGCCTGGCCGATCAGGTCATCGCGCACGATCACGATGGTCACGCCGGCCGGGCCGACGTTCTTCTGCGTTCCCGCATAGATCAGCCCGTAGCGGCTCACGTCGATCGGGCGGGAAATGAAGTTGCTCGACATGTCGGCCACCAGCGGCACGTCGCCCGTATCTGGCGTCCAGTGGTATTCGACGCCGCCGATCGTTTCGTTGGAGCAGATGTGGACGTAGGCAGCGTCCTTGTCGAGCTTCCACGTGTCCTGCTTCGGAACGCGGGTATAGCCGCCCTCCTCCGAGCTGGCGGCCACGTTGACCTTGCAGTACTTCTTCGCTTCCTTGATCGACTTCTTCGACCATTCGCCGGTGTCGATGTAATCGGCGCCGCTGCGTCCGCGCAGCATGTTCATGGGAACGATGGCGTTCTCGCCGATCGCCCCGCCCTGCAGGAACAGCACCTTGTAGCTGCCCGGGACGCCCATCAGTTCACGCAGCAGGCTCTCTGCTTCCGCATGGATCGAGATGAATTCCTTGCCGCGATGACTCATCTCCATCACCGACATGCCGCTGCCGCGCCAATCGAGCATCTCGTCGGCGGCCTGGCGCAGCACGGGTTCGGGCAGCGTCGCAGGGCCGGCGCTGAAGTTGAAGACACGGGTCATCGATGGATCTCCAGGAATTTGGCTTGAAAAGGGCTCGCCATTCGACAGGAGGTCCACGCAAATTGCAACAGAGGCAGCGGGCAGGGATTACCCCGCCGCGCGCCGGTTTCTTGTCCTGAGCCGGGGAGCCCTTGCCCCGGCCCCGGGAGATCAGCCCCGCCCGCCCAGCGCGAACACTGAATTGACGGGCATCGGCCGATCAGGGTCTGGCCGCCCGGGCCGTCGCGCCAACCTGGGGCGCGCTGCGGCCCGGGTCCTCACTTCCGCGTCCCATCCTGCCCGCGCCGCGTCACTCACGATCGACAGGAGCGAGACGTTCTCCAGGAACTCCAGCATGCACCGGTTCAGCGAGGCCCACAGTTCGGGCGTGGTGCAACTCTGCCCGGACCGCGCTGCCGCGCTGCGCGCCGATGCATCGCTGTCCATCGACTCGACCGCGCGGACGATGTCGGCCACGCTGATGGTCGCCGCATCCCGGCCCAGCATGTAGCCGCCGCCCGGCCCGCGCGTCGCCGAGACGAGGCCGTGCCGCCGGAGGTTGCCGAAAAGGTGCTCCAGGTAGGACACCGACACCTTCTGGCGCTCGCTCATCGTGGCCAGCGGCACCGGGCCCCGGCCGCGGCGCGCCGCCAGGTCCCCCATCGCGCTGACGGCCACACGGCCCTTGGTGGTCAAACGCATCGCCGTCTCCTTATTCGTCGCGGCCGCCGCCCAGGCCCAGCAGGGCGAGCAACGACTGGAACACGTTGTAGATGCTCAGGTAGACGCCGAGCGTCGCCGTGATGTAGTTGGTCTCATGGCCGTCCTGCACGCGCTTCAGGTCGTACAGGATGAAGGCCGAGAAGATGCCGATGGCCAGCACCGCCAGCGTGATCATCAGCGCGCTGGATTGGATGAAGAAGTTGGCGATGCCCGCCACCAGCAGCATCACTGCGCCGATGAACAGCCACTTGCCCATCGAGGACAGGTCGCGCTTGATCACGGACGACAGCGTGGCCATGCCCAGGAAGATCGCGCCGGTGCCGGCAAAGGCCATCATCACCAGGCTCGCGCCGTTGGCCATGCCGAGCACGTTGCCGACGAGCCGCGACAGCATCAGGCCCATGAAGAAGGTGAAGGCCAGCAGCACCGGGACGCCGGCCGCGGATTCCTTGGTCTTCTCGATGGCGAACATGAAGCCGAAGGCGCCAGCCATGAACACGATCAGGCTGATGCCCGGCGACATCGCGCTGGCAACGCCCGTGGCCACGCCGATCCACGCGCCGAGCACGGTGGGCACCATCGACAGCGCCAGCAGCCAGTAGGTGTTGCGGAGCACGGCGTTGCGTTGGCCTACCTCGGCGGCCCGTGCTGCGGGCGCGCGGCCGAAGGTCTGGAGGTTTTCGTTCATGGCTTTCCTTTCGTGTTCGACAAAGGCAGGAATGCGAATTTGTCGTGTTCCCGAATCTAGGCGGTGCGAGCATTCTGGAAAAGTCGCATTTTCGACACCGATTGTTCTGTTTAAACTGAGAGAACCCCGGGAAGGCCCCATGAACTTCAAGCACCTCTACTACTTCTGGGCCGCGGCCAAGGCCGGAGGCATCGCACGGGCGGGCGAGCAACTGCACATCACGCCGCAAACCTTGTCCACGCAGATCAAGCTGCTGGAGGATCGCCTGGGCTGCCATCTCTTCCAGAAGCATGGCCGCGGCCTTGAACTGACGCCGGACGGGCGCACCGCCCTGAGCTATGCCGACCAGATATTCGCGCTCGGCGATGAACTCGAGATGGCGCTGGGCAGCCGCGGCGAAGGCAAGCGGACGCTGATCTTCCGGGTCGGTATTGCCGATGCGGTGCCCAAGGCCATTGCCTATCGATTGCTGGAACCCGCGCTGGCCATTGCCGAGACGGTGCGACTGATCTGCCACGAAGGCAACTTCCGCGACCTGCTCGCCCAACTGTCGGTGCAGCGGCTCGACCTGGTGATCGCCGACGAGCCCATGGGCAAGCAGACCAGCGTCAAGGCCTTCAACCACACGCTGGGCAGCACGGCCATGAGCTTCTTCGCGGCGCCGGCATTGAAGCGATCCCTCGCCGGCGAGTTTCCGGCTTGCCTCGACGGCGCGCCGATGCTGATCCAGGGCGCCTCGTCGGCCGTGCGGCAACGGCTCGACCTGTGGCTCGCGGAGCACAGCCTGCGGCCCCGGCTGATCGGCGAGTTCGATGACGCCGCCTTGCTGAAGGCCTTTGGCGGCGAAGGACGCGGCGTCTTCATGTCACCCACCGTGCTGGAGGAAGAAACCTGCGCCCAGTACGGCGTCGAGGTACTGGGCCAGGCGCAGGGGCTGCTCGAGGAGTTCTTCGCCATCTCGGTGGAGCGGCGGATCACCCACCCGTGCGTGGTGGCGATCACGCAGGCGGCGCGACTGCAGTTCCTGAAAACCTAGTCGCCTCCAACAGCCAAGGCGCAAGCGCCTGCGACGCAGCCTTCACTCGCGAACGACTGCTACAGGCCACTGGCGCTGATTGTCAGCGCGCGTCCTTGCGTGCAAGGAGCACGTTGCCGCCGGTGGTGTTGAACGCGATCGTCGGCGCACTGAAGTCGCTTAGCGGCGCGCCCAGGCCGATCTCGCCGCTGCCATGCAGCACGCATTCGTCGCGGCGCAGGGCGATCTCGCCGCTGGCGCCGGAGCGGCCATGGAAGCGCACCCACGTGCCGTAGGTGCTGACATCGACCAGCACGCAACTGCCCTGCCGCGCCTCGATTCGGGCATGCAGCCGGGACACGCGCGGATCGTTGACGACGAACTCTGCCTCGTCGACGCGGCCCAGGTGAATCGGCAGGTCCGATGCGCGGAACATCGAGCGCACATCGAGCCAGGAGAGCTCGATCTGGCCAAACGAGGAATCCGGCGCGCGGAGCTGGTGCGCGAGCGGGGCGGGCACCGTCATGAATTCGGTGATTTCTTCCTGCCAGTCAATGCGGTGCACGATCGGCATTTCCGTCTTGCCGCGGATATTGATCGGGCCCAGGTTGCGGTGCCTCAGGCCCGTATCGGGGATTTGCTCAATCACCGATGCGGTGGCCCAAATCTGCCCGGGGCCCGCCAGATCGCTGAGCCTGGACGCCAGATTGACGGCGTCGCCATACGAATCGCCGTCGACCTCCACCACCTCGCCACTGGCCACGCCGATCTGCAAATCCATCCGCAGCGGCGCTGGCCAGGCCATCAGCCGCTTCTGGTGATTTCGCTGCAGTTCGAGAACCGCCTCGACGGCGTCGGCCGCGTTGGGGAATATTGCGAAGATGCCATCGCCCAGCGTCTTCACGACGCGGCCATGATGGGATTCGCACACGCCGCCGATCCATTGCACCAGGCGCGTCACCGTGTCCGTCGCCCGCGCGTTGCCCATGGCCTCGAACACACGTGTGCTTCCGGTCAGATCCGCAAATACGACAGTGGGTGGTGCAGCCATTGGATTGAGTTCTGGGGCGCGAATGCCGCCGATTATGGCAAAACCATGAATCTGCCATTGGTTTTGCAGTGTTGCATGCGACATCGGCAAATCAAGCGCGAATTGCGCGCGAATTGGAACACTTGCGAAACGGGAAAATCGTGCGTTGCCGCTGAAGGTTACAAAATGTAGAACTTAGGTATTGCTTCCTCAGGAAGCGCCTTAGCATTTTTGTGAACTATGTTGTTTTTAAACATTAATTAATGTTTCCCCACCTTGTGCGCCGGCTTGGCGGATCGTAAGGTACCGCTATCAACGGCTCCAGCTCATTGCCCTTGCGTCATGGTATTACCTAGCAGTTTCCTCCGGCTTTTTTCGCTTCCAGGCTTCCGCCTGCGCGATTCGGAGCACCGCCATACCAGCCGGGTGCGCCATGCGATGTTGTCATTGCTGCAGGTGCACGGCGGCCACGGTGTACAGCGCGTGGCGCAGCGCGTGCGCTTCGCGGGCGACCTCGAAGCGCTCTGGTACTTGCGCCAGGACATGATGTGCGCGATCAGCGAAATCGACGGCGAGGCCGCGGCACGCCGCCAGCTTCGCCCCATCAACAGCATGTTCAAGGGCCGGCTGCCGGAGACGATGGGTCCGCGGCGGCACCAGCGCTTCAACATGTGAAGCCGCGGGCGCCGACGGCGCCGCGAAGTCGTGTCAATCGTGATCATGGGCGTGACGGTGCCCCCAGACCATGAAGACATCGCGTCCATCGGCCGCCAGTTCGACCTTGGCGCCCACCGGCAACAGCACCTTGGTCGGCACATGGCCGAATGGCAGGCCGGTCAGCACGGGCGCCTTGATCTGCGAGCGCAAGCGCTCGACGACCGTTTGCAGGCTGAAGCCACGATCGTTCGGCACCTTGCGGTAGCCGGTGAACTGGCCCATCAAGATCGCCTTTTGGCGCCCCAGCACGCCTGCATGACGCAACTGGTCCAGCATGCGTTCGATGCGATAGGGATGCTCGCCCACGTCTTCGAGGAACAGCACGCCCTTGTCGATGGCCGGGAAATACGGCGTGCCGAGCAGGCTGGTGAGCACGCAGAGGTTGCCGCCCCATAGCTGCGCGCCGTGGACCGTGCGCATGCCGCTCGCGGCTTCGGCGTCGCGCAGCGGCAGGCGCCAGCCGGTGCCTTCGCCCTGTCCCGACAGCATGTCGTCGAAGCAGGCTTCCATGATGTCGTCGGCGCCGCCTTCCGCGCCGAAGTCTTCTCCCACCGCCGGGCCCTGCCAGGTCACTGCGCCGGTCTTCGCCAGCAGCGCATGCTGGAAGGCGGTGAAATCGCTGACGCCGACGAACTCGGTGCCGTGAGAAATGGCCTTGGCGATCGCCTTGTACGGCAGCGCATCGAGGATGCGCGTGAGGCCGTAGCCGCCGCGCGAGATCAAGGCCACGTCGGCGCCACTGGCTGCCGCACGGGCAATGGCCGCAAGGCGGGTGGCGTCGTCGCCGGCGAAGCGCTGGTGCACCGAGAGCGCGGCTTCGTCGATCTCGACCTCGTGGCCCAGCGCCTTGAGGCGTGCGACGCCGCGCCTGAAGGCTGCCTTGTCGCGCACCGCGCTGGAAGGCGAAAAGATGTAGATGTGTTTTGTCACGGCGCGAAGTATCCCATTGCGGCCTGCGCGGCCCGATCCGCTTCGGCCTGCGCCAGGTCGCGCACCGCGCCGCGCTTGACCGGCCATGCGCGCAGGCCGGCCTGGTAGCCCGCATCCACGAAGGGTGCGCTCCATGCCGCCGCAGTGGCCGCGTCATGTTGCGTTTCCACGGGCAGGAAACCTGCGAAGCGGTCCGCCGGCAGCAATGAGCCGACCCGCGCGGCCAGCGCCGCATCGTCCGCAGCGTGGACCAGCAACACGCGCGGCAGGTCCAGCCCTTCGATCCACTCGCGGATCACTGCCGCATGCCATTCGAGCGCATGCACCGACGCGCGCTTGGGCTTGTCGCTGCGACCAAAGCCGATCAGGTCGGGCGCCAGCACGCGGGGTCCGGCGAGTGCGGCCAGCCGGGCGACGAGGCGGCGATAGAGGTAGGCCCACTGACCCGCGCCATGCAGGGCGACCACGGCAAGCGGCGCGTCGCGTGGCCCTTCGTCGATGTAGTGCAGGCGCCAGCCGGCCAGGGTCGGCAGGTCGCTGCTGTAGCGCGCGGCCCACGGCCAGTCCGGCAGGTCGGCGAATCGCGCATCGGGCGTGCGCAGGGCGTCGTCGCGCAGGGGTTGCGCCTGCTCGCGCGCCAGCACGCGACGCGCACGAAAGAACTGCTGCAGTTCAGCTGCGCATGAGTCTGCGCACACGCCGCCCTGCACCACAGTCCGATGATTGAGCAGGGGTTGCGCAAACAGGTCGACCACCGAGCCCGAGGCACCGGTCTTGGGGTCGGGTGCGCCAAACACCACCCGTGCCAGGCGCGCGTGCAGCATGGCGCCCGCGCACATCGCGCAAGGCTCCAGCGTCACGTAGAGGGTGCAGTCCTCGAGCCGGTAGTTGCCGAGCGCCTGGGCCGCGGCGCGCAGTGCGTTGATCTCGGCGTGGCCGCTGGGGTCGTGTTGCGCGATGGATGTGTTGCGTCCGCTGGCGAGCAATGCGCCATCCTTCACCACCACGGCGCCCACCGGCACTTCGCCGGCCGCGGCGGCAGCGCGCGCCTCGTCCAGCGCGCGCTGCATCCAGTCGTCGTCAGTCATCGGACGGCTGTCGAATCCGGCATCCGCTTCTATTTCGCCTCATCCGGCAACGGGCGCGGCTGCTGCATGGCGGCCTCGACCTGCTGGCGCACCTGCTGCTGGATCTGCTGGCTTTGTTCGCGCACGTTCGGCGCGGGCGCGCCGGCTACCGGAGGCGCGGCCGCCGGCATCAGCGCGTTCATCTGCTTCTTCACCAACAGGCCGACGATCACCAGCGCCAGCACAAGGCCCACCAGTCCCAGGCTACGCATGCTGGACTCCCTCGGTCATGCCGAGTCGCTGCATCCACGCGGCCAATGCCTGTTCGTCGGGCGTGCCCTGGCTGTAGGTGGCGTACATGGCGGCATGGGCCTCGCGGCGATGCTGGTTGAGCTTGAGCTTGCATTGCCACGCGACCACCTTCAATTCGAACCCGACGATGCCGGCGAGCATCTTGAGCTGGAATTCCTCGCCGAGGCTGTTCCATTGCGCCGCGTAGGCAGGTTCGTGTTCGGCGATCAGGCGCTTGAGCAAGGCGTCCTTCTCCTGCGGCGACTCGATGAGGCTGGCTTCGACGGTGCAATGCACGGCCAGGTAGTTCCACGTCGGCACGCGGGCCAGGTCGGGATACACGCTCGGCGACAGGTAGGCGTGCGGCCCCTGGAACGTGACGACGGCGCGCGGACGGGCCCGCAGATGGCGCCACAGCGGATTGGGCTTGGCGCAGTGGCCGAGCAGGGAGAACTGCGTGTCGTCGCGCACGTCCACCACCAATGGCAGATGCGTCACTTCAGGCAAGCCCTCGTCGTCGGTGGCGATGAGGCTGGCGAAGGGATGCGCGCGCATCAATTCGATGGCAACGTCGCGGTTCTTCTCGTTGAATTGCGGAGGCAAATACATGGCGTTCAGTGAAAAGTGCAGCTGAGGGCTAGTGTGCCAGCGGCACGGTCGCCTGCAACTGTGCCGTGAGCGCGTCGTTGAATTCCCCGAGACTGTGCTGGAGCACCGCGAACCGTTCCCGCGCCGAATCGGTATCGCCATCCTTGGCGGCGGCTTCAAGCGCCTCGCAATCCCGCATCACGGCCTCTGCCTTGACCAGCCGCGCAGCGCCCTTGATCTTGTGCGCGCCCGAGGCCGCCTTGCCCAGGTCGCCGGACTGGATGCAATCCGCAAGCTCCTCCGCGTCCGACAGGTTCGAGCGCAACAGCGCCTCCATGAAGCTGGCCTCGATGGCGGGGTCGCCGCCTGAGAAAGCCTTCAGCGTCGAAAGATCGAACGGCAGGTCGGGCGTCGTCGACTTTGCGGGTTCGTGCATCGACGCGAACGCCGCAGCGGCGCCGCCGTGGAGGTGCCGGCGCAGGGCGTCGCGCAAGGCGTCGACGCTGAGTGGCTTCATCAGGCATTCGTCCATGCCGACGTCGAGCGCATGCTGGCGCTCCTTCTCCTGCACATGCGCCGTGCAGCCCAGCACCGGTCGTCGCGGCATGCCCTTCTCTCGCTCGATGGCGCGGATGGCCTCGGTCAGCGCATACCCGTCCATCACCGGCATCGAACAGTCGGTGATGACCACGTCGAAGGCCTCATGGCGCCACATGTCGAGCGCAATCTCGCCGTCCTCCGCGGTGTCGCATCGCATGCCAAGGAATTCCAATTGCCGCTTCAACAACATCCGGTTGGCGGGATGATCGTCGACCACCAGCACCTTGTAGCCGTGAAGACTGGCCGGCGGCAACTCTGCCGCCCTCCTGGCCTCCTCCTCATCCGGCAAGCCCGCTGGCGGCGCCAGCACCGGCAGCTTCAACTCGACGAGCACGCTGGTGCCCTTGCCGCTCTGGCTCTGCACGGAGATCTCCGCGCCCATCTTCGTGCACAGGCGCTGCACGATGGGCAGGCCCAGCCCGGTGCCGCCGATGGCGCGCGGGCCCGCAGCCTCGGCCTGGAAGAATGGCTTGAAGAGGTTGCTGAGGTCGGTCGCGCTGATGCCGATGCCGGTGTCCTGCACCTCCAGTTCAAGGTGCTCCATATCCCCGGCCCGGGACACATGTCGCAAGCGGACCGTGACCCCGCCTTCATCGGTGTACTTGATCGCGTTGCTGACCAGGTTGTTGACGATCTGCCGAAAGCGCACGCCGTCCACCGCATGCCACTGCGCCACCCGTTCGTCGATCTCCACCGTGATGTTCAGGCCGCGCTGGCGAGCCATGCTGGCGAAGACGTTCGCCACCTCGCGGACCAGTGGCCGGAGTTGCGCCGGACGCGGAATCACTTCCAGGCCGCCCGCCTCGATCTTCGAGATGTCGAGGATGTCATCGATCAGCCCCAGCAGGCCCTGCGCCGACTTGCGGGCCAGGTCCGCCGAAGCCAGGTCTTCGCGGGAAAGGCGGCCCTCGCGCACCATCAGTTCGAGCATGCCGAGGACCGCGTTCATCGGCGTGCGGATCTCATGGCTCATGGTGGCCAGGAAGTTCGACTTGGCCCGGTTCGCGGACTCGGCTTTCTCCCGCGCCGCTTCGACCAGCGCCATCATGTGGTGGCGTTCCGTCATGTCGATCGCACCACTCACGAAGGCCACGCGCGGCCCTCCATCCACCAGCGAAATGGGCGCGGCCCAATGGTTGATGCGCTTGGTGTCGCCGTGCAGGACGACGTCGAGGTCTTCGTTGATGCTGATGCCCTCCGCCAGGAGCTGCATGTACTGCGCATGCACGGACCTGACTTGCTCCAGGGGCGCCTTCGTCACGTTGGATTCAGGCAAGGTCTTGCCGAGAACCATCTGCCGATCGACGTTGAAAAATGTCTCGAACGCGGTGTTGCAGAAGATCAGCCGGGCGTGCATGTCGCGCACGCAGATCGCTTGGGGTATGCCCTCCAGCATGGCGCGCTGGAAGGTGAGCTGGTCGCGCAGTTCCGCTTCGGCCGCGCGGCGCCTCCGCACCTGGTTCTTCAGAGCCCGGTTCCAGAATGCGAACAGGGCCAGGCACAACACCAGCGCCGCGCCGATCGGGTACAGCCAGCGCGCATAGCGGCTCCAGCCGGTGGAGGGATGGCTCGAGAAGGTCCAGTTGGTGCGGACGCGGCGCATCTCCTCCGGCGAGATGCTCTGCAGGGTCTTGTCGATGATGGACAGCAGCATCGGGTTGTCCGCACGCACGCCAAAGCTCACGTCGACCGGCGCATCGCCGATGGCACCCGCGACCTTGAGCTTGTTGCCGTAGCGTTGCCGGATGAGGTAGCTCGCGGTGTTCACATTGCCCACCGTCACGTCCGCCTTGCCGCTGGCCACCTGCTCGTAGCTCTCGAGGATGGAATCGACCGGAACGAGTTCGACGCTTGGCACGCGTTCCTTGAGGCCCTCCGCAACGCCGTTGGGCGGCAGGTACGCGATGCGCTTGCCGGCCAGCTTGTCGATGCGAAGGATGTCCGGATCGTCGACGCGCGAGACCAGCACCCAATAGCCCCGGAAGTACGGCGCGGAGGCCACCACGTCGGTCTCCGATTGCTGGCCGCTGATCATCACCGGCAGCAGGTCGGCCCGGCCGATCCGGCCTGCCCGCGTCAGCACCGGCTCGAACTTCAAACCGGTCTCGCTGGTGATCTTGTTCAGTACCTGCACCGTCAGGCCGGCGTATCGGTCCGACTGGTCGACGAACATGAAGGGCATGCGATCGGGCACCGCCGCATAGCGCATCACCGGATTCGCGACGATCCATTTGCGCTCCTCCTCGGAGAGGTTGACGCGCTCCGCAGGCTCGGTCGGCTCGAAGGTGGGCGACCACCGCGCCTTGATGTCGTTGCGCACCCGCAGCGGCAGCGCCGTCAGCACCTGGTCGACCAGGTGGTGCAGCACGGTGTCATCGGAACGCAGCGCGAAGTGGACCGAATAGGCCGGCTCCTCGCCGAAGTTGGCCAGCCGCAACTTGGTCAACTGGTACTGGTCGATGAGGTAGCCGGCCGTGGCGCCGTTTTCCACCAGGACGTCGATCTTGTCGTCGGCGGCGGCGGTCAGCCCGAGGAAGACGCTCGTATAGGGAACCAGCTTCGCGGCCGGATACGCTGCCTTGAGCGCCTCCTCCGGCATATGGCCGGGGATGTAGCCCACGTTGATCGGGCCGCTGCGGTCGATCACCCCGTTCAGCGCGGTGACTTCCACGTGACGGCTCAGGAAATAGGGCGCGGACAGCGCAACGGAGCCGTCCGCGCGCAAGCGCGGCACCGTCGGGAGTATGTCGACATCGCGCCGTGCCAGCGCCGCCGTGGCATCCTCGATCGAACCGAAGGTCTTGACCTGGACCTCGATGCCCAGCGCCGTGGCGACGGCGTCCAGGTAGTCCGCCGAGATGCCCTTGTAGTCGTTGTCCAGGCCGATCAGGTCGAACGGCACCAGGTCGTTCGGCAACACGCCGACGACAAGGGTCGGATGCGCCCTGAGCCATTGCCTCCCGCTGTCGCCGATCGCGAGCGGAAGCTTGGGCAGGTGCGTATAGCCCACCAGTTGCGGCGGTGCCCCGGACGGTGTCTCCTGGCTCCACGCGGCTGCCGCGGACAGCATGGAAAGCGCCACCAGGCCCAGCGCCTTCCACACTTGCCAACGCCGAACGAGCCCGAGCGTGGCCACGCTGCCGATCCTCAGGTGATGAGCCCGTTGGCGCGCGCGAAGTCCACCAGTTCGACCAGCGTCGAGATGTTCAGCTTCTCGAACAGGCGCGTCTTGTAGCTGCTCACCGTCTTGTTGCTGATGAGCAGCATGTCGCCGATCTCCTTGTTGCTCAGGCCCCGCGCGAGGTGCTGCAGGACGCTGAGCTCCCGGTCCGACAAGCTCTTGACCAGGTCAGCCGGCGAAGTGCCCACCGGACCCGTCAGCGATGTCAACGCACCGCTCGGGAAGACGCTGTAGCCCGACAGCACCGACTGCGATGCCTGCACGATCGAGGCCATGTCTTCCGATTTGCTCATGAAGCCATTGGCGCCGGCGTGCAGGGCGCGGGTGGCAAAGATCGATTCCTGCTGGCCCGACAGCACCAGCACCTTGAGCGTCGGATTCGACGTCTTGAGCCGCTCGATCAGTTCCAGCCCATTCATGCGGGGCAGGTCGAGATCCAGGATGGCCAGGGAGGGCTGGAGGTCGCGGATGATCGTCAGCGCGGCAGGGCCGGAATCGGCATCGCCGACAACCTTGAAAAGGCCGCTGCCTTCCAGGACGGAGCGAACAGCGAGCCGGATGGCAGGGTGGTCGTCGACGATGACTACGGAGTGCATGGCGGCTCGATCCTCTCGGAACAGGCGTGACCCCCCATCGGCAAATTCTAGGGGGTTACAGCCCTGGAAGGGAACCGCCGTGGGGCTTGACAGCGTCGCTTCAACGTGCGCCCGCCGCCTTCAGGATGGCGCTCATGGCCCCATGGCCACGCATGGTCGCGAGTTGCAACGGGGCGTTGCCTTCCCGATCGGTCAACTGCAGGTTGGCGCCAGCCTTGACCAGCAGCGCCAGCGTGCGCTGGTGCCGCGGACCTCCGTCGCCCAGCACGATCGATTCGATCACCGCCGTCCAGTGCAGGTTGTTCACATGGTCGAGCGGCGCGCCCGCCACGATCAGTTGGCGCACGACTTCGTCATGGCCCAGGTGCGCCGCCGCGATCAACGCAGTGCCGTCGTAGCGGCTGGTGACCTGGCGCGCGCTCGCGCCGAGCCACAGCAGCGTTGCGAGCGTGGCCGGGTCGTTGGCCACCGATGCGATCGTGACCGCGTCGTAGCGGTCGTTCTCCATGGCGTCGAGGTCCGCACCGGCTTGCACGAGGGCCCGGATCACGTCGCTGTGGCGCGCATAGGTCGCGACGTGCAACGGCGTGCGGCCCTGGGCGTCGCGCGCCCTGGTGTCGGCGCCTGCCTGGAGCTGGCGCTTCAGCGAGGCGAGATCGCCTTGCCAGGCGGCCTCGTGAAGGCCCTCGTAGGCTTGCACGTCGGTGGAGGACGGCGGCACCTGCGCCACGGCCGGAGCGACGCACAGGAACAGCATGCCCAGCAGCGCGAACAGGCGGCGGCGCATGCGCATCAGCCCAGCAGGCCCTTGACCTTTTCGAGCGCTGCGTTGGCGCATTGCTCGTCGAGGTGGCCACCCGGTGCGCCGCCCACGCCCACCGCGCCGATGACGTCATTGCCCGCCTTCACCGGCACCCCGCCGCCCAGCAGCAGCATGCCCGGCAGATAGACCAGGTTGGCGGCGCCAGGGTTCTTCTGCGAGCCTTCCATCATGGCCTGCGTCGGCGCCTTGGCGGAGGCCGAGGTCCAGGCCTTGCGCTCGCTCGAAGCCAGCGTATGCGGGCCGGCATTGTCGGCACGCTGCACGGCGCGCACGGTGCCGGCGCGGTCGACCACGGTGGCGGCCACGTTGTAGCCATTGGCTGCGCAGGCTGCGACGGCGGCGGAGGCGATCTGGGTGGCCAGTTCGAGCGACATGTTCTTCTCGGTGCGGACCAGCGGTTGCGCGGCGGGTTGCGCCTGCGGGGCTTGTTGGGCCTGTGCGCCGACGGCTGCGAATGCCAGCGCGAGCGCGCCGAGACGAAGGGTGGAATGCATGAGGAATCTCCAGTGTGGAATGACCGGGCCGGCAAGGGCGCCAGCCGCTTCGCTACTGTAGGAAACGCCATGCCCGGCCGCCATTCGTAGGGCTACGCGCGGCGCTCCGTAGTTCTACGGAGCGGCGCTTTCCGCCAGCACGGCATAGCGGCGGATCAGTTGCGCCAGCGAATCGCAATCGAGCTTGGCGAACAGGTTGGCCCGATGCGTCTCGACCGTACGCGGCGACAGCGCCAGCGCCCGCGCGATCTCCTTGTTGGTGAGCCCGGTGACGATCATGCCGAGCACCTCGCGCTCCCTCTCCGACAGCTGGGCAAAGCGGTCGCGCGCGAACTGGTCGACCTGCGCCCGCTCGCGCGAGTTGACGTGCTGGCGCACCGCATGTTGCAGCGCTTCGAGCAGTTGCTCGTCGTCGACCGGCTTTTCCAGGAACTCCGCCGCGCCCGACTTGAAGGCGCGCCGGCACATCTCCACCGTGCCGTGGCCGGTCAGCATGATGATCGGCTGGTCCACCTGCTGCGCCACCAGCCGCTCCAGCACCGTGAGCCCGCTGATGCCTGGCATGCGCACGTCGAGCACGATCGCGCCGATGCCGCTGCGATCGAACTGGTCGATGAAGGCTTGCGGATCGGACCAGGTCTGCACGCGCAGCCCCACCGTGCCGATCAGCAGCGCCAGGCTGTCACGCACGGCCTGGTCGTCGTCGATCAGGTGGATCAGGGGCGACAGCGGCGGGTTCATGCGGAGGCCCCCGCCAGCGGCAGGCTCAGGACAAAGCGCGCACCGCTCGTTGCCGATGCGTCGACGGCGAGTGAGCCGCCCATGTCGCCGGCCAGCGATTCACTGAGGCTCAGGCCGAGGCCCAGGCCGCCTTCGCGTGTGCTGTAGAAGGGTTCGAACAGGCGCGGCAGCGCTTCGGCGGCAATGCCGGGGCCACTGTCGCTCACCACGAGTTGGCCCATCGGGCCCTGGTCGAGGACTTCGATCGTGATGCGTCGACGGCCCGCGGGTATCGTGTCCAGCGCCTGCAGCGCGTTGATGAGCAGGTTGTGCACGATCTGCTCCAGCGCCACCGGATCGGCCAGCACACGCACGGCGGCGCCCGGCTCGAAGTTCACGCCCACGCCGCGGCGCGTGCATTCCGGCTCCAGCAGGTACAGGGCGCTGCGGGCCGCGTCCTGCAGGGCCACCTGCTCGCGCTTTCCGTGACCGTCGGGTCGCTCGATGGCGCGCCGCAAGCGCGCCACCACGTCGGCGGCGCGCCGGGCCTGCTCGGACGCCTTGCCCATCGCGTCGCGCGCCGTGCCGATGTCCGGCGGATCGTCGGCCAGCAATCGCCTGGCTGCCTGCGTGTTCGCCAGCAGCGCCGTCAGGGGCTGGTTGAGTTCATGCGCCATGCCGGCCGCGAGTTCGCCCAACGCGTTCAGGCGGGCCACCTGCCCAAGGCGCAACAGTTCCTCCGCGCGGCGCCGCGCCTCGCGCTGGCGCAGCAGCATGCGCGCCCCGCCAAGCACCACGCCAACCGCCAGCGCCCAGGCCGCCATCAGGATCCAGGGCAACTCGCGCCAAGCCACGTCGCGCCGGGCCACCACGTCGAAGGCCTGGCTTTCCGAGGCCAGCACCTTGCGGAAGTCGAAGCGCCAGCCATCGGCGCCCACGCGGCCCGGCTGCACGACGAACTGCTGCGCGCCCTGCTCGATGGTGACGCGGCTCGGACTGGTCTTCGGATCCATCGGCCAGTCGCGCCACGGCACGGTCGCGGCCAGGTCGATGTCGAGGGCATAGCTGACCGGCTCCGCGCCGATCACCAGCCGATAGCGGCCCCGCGCAAACTCGACCTGCGCCAGCGCGGGACGGTGCTGGTTGCGCGATTGCGCCTCGGCCTCGGCCAGCGCGGCATCGGGCCAGGCGCCGGAGCGCTCGCGGCGCTGCACCGACAGGATCGATGGATAGACCGAGGGCAGCCGCTGCTCCGGCGAGTCGGCGGCGCCCGCCTTGCCGAGCAGCGCCAGCGTGGCCAGCACCGCGTCGTACTGAACCACCTGCTGGCTCAGCAGGCGATGGGCGATGCGGGCATCCGTTTCGAAGGCTTCCTGCAATTGCCGCAGTTCGTTGCGCGCCAGCCATGCCGCACCCGCCGCGCTGAGCACAAGCCACGCGAGCCACCAGCCAGCGAGTGCGCGCAAGCGTTGATTCATACGCGCGGATTGTGCCCTCGGCGTGCGGACCAGGCGCCGGGTCATGGATAACCAGAATCGCGCCGCCGGGCAAGCACGATAGTCTCTGCAAGCCGGATTTCCCGGCCGCGAACCAGGCAATCTTGAGCGCGCCAAACGGCGCATGGGAGCATTCACCAATGGACGTTCAACGTCACCTCGACGAACTGAACCAGCAGGGCTACACCGTCATCCCCGATTTCCTGAAGGCCGACGACATCGCACGCGTGCGTGCCGGACTCGCGCCCTTTCTCAGCACCCATGCCGGGCGAAACAACTTCGAGGGCTTCAAGACAGAACGCGTCTACACGCTTGCCGGCCGGGGCCGCGTCTTCGAGGACATCGCCGAGGACGCACGCGTGCTGGCGCTGCTCGACAAGCTGCTGGCGCCCGGCTACCTGCTCACCGCCAGCCAGGCGATCTGCATCCATCCCGGCGAAACGCCGCAGCCGATCCACTTCGACGATTCCTTCTATCCGATCCCACGGCCGCGGCCGTCGATCAGCATCAGCACCATCGTCGCGGTGGATGCCTTCACCGCGGAGAACGGCGGCACCGAGGTGATTCCCGGCAGCCATCGATGGAGCGACGCGACGATCGCCGGCGCGTATGACGGGCGTGACGCGGATGCCGACATGCCGCCGCAACTCGAACGACTGCTGGTGCCCATGGAGATGCCCGCAGGCGCCTGTGTCGTCTTCCACGGCACCCTGCTCCACCGCGGCGGCGCCAACCGCAGCAAGGCCGAGCGGCTGGCCTTCTCCAACCAGTATTGCGAACCCTGGGCGCGCACGCAGGAGAACTTCTTCCTCGGCATTCCGCCCGCGCTGGTGAGCCGGATGTCGCCGCGCCTGCAGACCTTGCTCGGCTACGAAATCATGGCGCCGTTCATGGGACACGTGACCGCCTCCCATCCCACCAAGGTCCTGCGCCCCGGCTACGTCAACGCCGTCGAGGCATCACGCGCATGACAGCCCCCGGTTCCGCAACGACCCATCCATCCACTGAATAAGGGAGACACCATGGCGCACATCCATACGCTGGACAAATTCATCGGCGACACCTGGCCGACGCTCGCGAACGATGCGGAGGTCCGCGCGTTCGAGAGCGTGCCGTACGAGGAACGCATCGCCGCGGCCAGCACCTACGAGGCGCTGCAACTCGGCGCGGCCTGCAACCCCGATGCCCCGGCATTGCTGTTCCTGCCCAACGCCGACCCCGACGAGACCCCGCTGCGCGTGACCCACCGCGAGTTCCTCGCCCGCGTGACGCAGGCCGCCAATCTCTTCACGGAAGCCGGCGTCGGCCCGAACGACGTGGTGAGCTTCCTGCTGCCGCTGGTGCCGCAGGCCTTCTTCACGCTGTTCGGCGCGGAAGCCGCAGGCATCGCGAATCCGGTGAACCCGCTGCTGGAGCCGGGCCAGCTCGCGGACATTCTTCGCGCGGCCGACACCAAGGTGCTGGTTGCGCTCGGCCCGGTTCCCGGGACGGACATCTGGGCCAAGGTCGAGCGCATCCGCGAGTTGATGCCGGAGCTGAAAACGGTGTTCGTGGTGGGCGGCGCCGACGATGCCGCGCGCGGCATCCACAACTTCGATGCCGCACTCGCGCGCCAGCCCGCCGACAAGCTGACCAGCAACCGGAGCATTGCCGCCAGCGACATCGCGGCCTACTTCCACACCGGCGGTACCACCGGCCTGCCGAAGCTGGTGCGACACACCCATGCCAACCAGGTATCCCAGGCCTGGGCCATGGGGCTGGTCCTCAAGCTCCAGCCAGGCTGCACCTTCCTGTTCGGCCTGCCGCTGTTCCACGTGGGTGGCGCGCTGACGCAGGGGCTGGCAACGCTGGCCGCGGGCGGCGCGCTGGTCGTGCTGTCGCCTTCCGGTTGGCGCAATCCGGCGTCGATTCGCAATGTATGGCGCCTCATCGAGCGCTATCGGCCCGAGGTTCTCGGCGGCGTGCCGACCGTCATGGCGGCTGCCCTCAACGTGCCGGTGGATGGCGCCGACGTGTCCAGCATGCGGCGCGTCGCGGGCGGCGGCTCGGCGATTCCGGTGCCGGTCGGCAAGGCGTATGCGGAGCGCTTCAACATCCCGGTGATGGAGGTCTACGGCATGACCGAGACGTCCAGCGTGCACCTCATTTCGCACGAGACGCGGCCGATCCGCATCGGCGCGGTGGGCCACCCGGTCCCCTACGCACGCGTGCGCGTCGTGCAGCTCGATGATCAGGATCGTTTTGTGCGGAACTGCGAAGTCAACGAGATCGGCGTGATCACGATGAGCGGGCCGGGCGTGTTCTCGGGCTACCTCAACGACAAGCACAACAAGGGCGCATTCGTGGAGCCTGGCTGGGTCAACTCGGGCGATCTCGGCCGGCTCGACGAGGACGGCTACCTCTGGGTCACCGGACGCGCGAAGGACCTGATCATCCGGGGCGGCCACAACATCGATCCGATGGCGCTGGAGGAAGTGTTCTTCCAGCATCCCGCCGTCGCGCTGGCGGCGGTCGTGGGGCAGCCCGACGCGTATGCCGGCGAACTTCCGGTCGCCTATGTGCAGCTCAAGGCTGGCGCCACGGCCGATGCGGCCGAACTGCGCGCCTTCGTCGCCGAGCGCACGCCCGAGCGCGCCGCGGTGCCGGTGAACCTCTACCTGGTCGACAGCATTCCGTTGACGGCCGTAGGCAAGGTGTTCAAGCCCGCGCTGCGCTGGGATGCCGCAGGTCGCACGGTCACGAAGATGCTGGAGGATGTCGTTCCCGCGGGCAAGCAGATGTCCGTGACCGCCGGGCCCTGCCCTGTGAATGGCAACCTGATCACTGTGCGCTTCGAAGGCGTGGGCGATGGCGAACGCGACCCGCTTGCACAGGCGGTTGGCGAGCGCATCGGGCCGCTGGTGTGGAAGCACCAGGTGGTCTGGAGCTGAGACTACTACGGCTTCATTCGGCCGCTGGCACCGCGGGCGGCGCGGTCGGCGCCTCCACCGGAACGTCGCGCAACGGCGCCGGCCCGGCAGTCATCGAAGCTTCCTCCGGTATGCGGCACAGGCCCCAACGCAGCAGCCATCGACCGACCGCCTCGTGCGCGCTCAGCCAGGCGAACGGGATCGATCCGACCAGCCCCACCAGGACCGGCGACCAGATCCAGATTGCGCCTGGCATGCGCACCCACACCCAGGCGCCCAGCACGAGACCGAGCGCCGTCTGCGGCCACAGGCCGCGCAGCGCAACCTGCCAGTCGATCCGCTGGACATCGCGCTGCTGCGCGGCCCAGCCGACGCGGCGCCCGAAGGGCAGCCCCAACAAGAACAGGCTCACGGCCACTGCCACCACGGGCGCGGTCAGCACCCAGAAGCCGAACTCCAGCACCACGCCGCACACGATGCGCGGCGCACCGCCGTAGGCCCGACGCAACGGACCGCGACACATCACGTCGACCAGCGTGGCCAGCTTGGGCGCAAGGCTCATGCCCATCACCGCGAGCAACAGCACCGGCGCGAGGTCGGGCCGGAAAGGCTGTTCGCGCCAGAGCCCCAGCATCATGAACGCGAGCCAGGCCGGCGCCCCCAGGTACATCGCAATCGCCAGCAGCAGCTGGCAGCGGCTGACCGGCATCAGCCCGGGCAAGGTGAGCAGCCGCAGGTACTGCATGTTGCCCTGGCACCAGCGCAGGTCGCGCCGGATGAACTCGAGGAGGTTCGGCGGGTTTTCTTCCCAGCTGCCTTCCTCCTCCGGCAGTACGCGGACTTCGTAGCCGGCGCGCCGCATCAGCACCGCCTCCAGTTGATCGTGGCTCAGCACCGGCCCGCCGAGCGGCGGCGGGCCGGGCAATTCCGGCAGTTCGCAGTGCTGGATGAACGGTTGCAGCCGCAGGATGGCGTTGTGGCCCCAATAGGGACCGCAGTCGCCCTGCCAACTGGCCGCGCCGAGCGTGTAGGAACGCATGCCCAGCCGCATGCCGAACTGGAACATGCGCGTGAAGGCGCTGGCGCTGGGCAGCCCCGTCACCAGCGTCTGCAGGATGCCGATCGCGGGCCGTACCTGCATGATCCGCACCAGCCGCAGCATCGCCCGGGGCGTCATCAGGCTGTCGGCGTCGAGCACGATGGCGTAGTCGTGCAGCGGGCCCCAGCGCTCGCAGAAGTCGCGGATATTGCCGGCCTTGAAGCCATGGTGCTGCTCGCGGCGGCGGTAGTTCAGCGCGATGGCCGCGCCGAAACGCGCCTGCAGCTGGGCCACCATGCGGGCCTCGGCGGCCACGGTCCCGGGATCGTCGCTGTCGCTCAGGAGGTAGAGACGGAAGCCGCCGGCCTGGCCGCTGTCCACCAGCCCGTGCAGCATCCAGGCCAGGTTGCGCGAGAGCCGGCCCGTGTCCTCGTTGCGAATGCAGGCCAGCAACGCCGTCGACGACTCGATGGGCTGCTGCGGGTCCGCGGCCAGCATGTGCGGCGCCACCAGGGCGGCCGCGTGGCGGCTGGCGCCCATCAGCGCCAGGCCGATGGCCGCATTCCAGAAGCCGACCACCGTCCAGGGCAGCGTGACCGCGAAGGCCAGCAGCATCCCGAGGCCGATCCCGTCGACCCTCGCGACGAACAGCGTCGCAGCCATCAGCCAAAGCAGCCCGAGCGCCGTGGCCGCGACCGCAAGGGCGAAGCCGGCGCGGCGCCAGCGCAGGCCGACACTCGTTGCCGAAGCTGCGGCAGGCCTCACAGCATGCGGCGCAACAGCCCGTCGCGTCGGATGAAGACGTGGTTCACGACGCCAGCCAGATGCGCCAGGATCAGCAGCACGATCGCAATCGCCCCGCACAGGTGCAGGAACGACAGCACCTTGGCGATCGCCTCGTCCTTGCCCAGCGGCGACGGAATCGGCAAGACATTGAAAACCGAAAGCGGAAAGCCCCAGGCGTTGGTGGCAAGGAAGCCGATCATCGGCATCAGGAACAGCAGCACATAGAGGGCGATGTGGTTCGCATGCGCGGCGGTCCGCATCCATCCCGGCATGTCGACCGGCAGGGGCGGCGGCGGATTCAGGCGGCGATTGACGATGCGAACCAGCACCAGCAAGAACATCAGCACGCCCAGGCTTTCGTGCACGTTGTAGAGCCGCATCTTGAACGCCTCGTCGGCCGGCTCGAAGAAGCCGATCCAGATGCCGACCGGAATGATGACGAGCAGCAGCAGCACTGCTAGCCAGTGCAGCCAGCGGGACGAAGCAGCGTAGCGCGACACAGGTGTCATGGCAGGTCTCCAGATTCATCGGGCGGCGACGAGCGTGCCTGGGCGGCGGCAGCCGGACCACGTCGCCGGCGCTGGCCCTGGCCCTGGCGCCGGCGGTCGATGGTAAGGGAGATCGGGAGCGCGGGGTACCCTCGGCGGAGCCTTCGTCGCGAGGCAGAACGAAACGGCCCCGATCGAGCCGTCTCGTGACAACACCAAGCCACTCAGCGCTTCTTGTCTGCACCCCGCAATGCGTCGACGAGCAGCTCCAGGGCATCGGCGATCCGCTTGCCAGTCTCCGGCGGCGGCAGTGGCACCTTGAGGCTGCGCTGCCCGGTGGAGGGGTCACGTTCGACCCAAGGGTGGGTGGTGCCGAAGCCGTTGTCCGGCGAGGTCATCGCCGCCACCAGTTCCGCACCGAAGCGCAGCAGGCCGGACCACGGTTCGGTGATCGTCGCCGCCGATTCCCGATCGGTTGCGGCGGCCCCTGATGGAGCCGGCGCAGCCGTTGCAATCACGGCGTCCGCATCCGCGGTCGCGTCACCGACCGGTGCCGCCAGTTCCAGCGCAGCGACCTGGGCGGCTTCTTCAGCCGGCGCCATGGCCTCTCCGTCGCCCATGCGCCCGGTGACGTTTTCCACGTCCTTCATGAAGCGGCTCAGCCGCGACCCGCCAAGCGACACTTCCGCGCCACCGCCATCCAGAATGCCGGCGGACAGGGAACGCTTGAAGGCATGCACCGACAGCATGCCCTCCTCGATGGTTCCCTTGGCCACGTAGTTGACGATCTGTACCGGTTGCTTCTGCCCCATGCGGTGCACGCGCGCGATACGCTGCTCCAGCACCGCCGGATTCCACGGCAGATCCATGTTGACCAGCGTCGAGGCGTGTTGCAGGTTGAGCCCGCTGCTGCCAGCGTCGGTCGACAGGAACACGCGGCAATCCGGATCGTCGCGAAAGCGATCGATCAGCGCCGGGCGCTGCTCTGACGGACACCACCATGGAAGCTGACATAACCGATGCCACGTGCCTCGAGCCGGCGGATGACGATGGCATGCGTGCGCGTCCACTGGCTGAAAACCACCGCCTTGGCGCCCGGCTGGACGAACAGTCCTTCGAACAACTCCGCCAGTTCGTCGGCCTTGACGCCGTGGTCGCTCTCCTGATCGAGCAGGTAGGTGCTGTTGCATGACATGCGCATGTTTTGCAAGGCGCAGGTGAGGCGTCGCTGGTCCTGGTCGGAGAGGAACTTCATCTTGCGCCAGCGCTGGACGATCTTCGCCACGACGTCCGCGTTCTCCGCGTGGTACTGCATCTGCATCTCGGTCATCGGCACCAGCAGGTTCTGGTCGGTGCGGCTCGGCAACTGCTGCAACACCTCGGACTTGCGGCGCCGGACCATGACCGGTGCCAGGGAATGGCCAATCCTGTCGAGACCGGTGTAGCCCGTCACGCGGCCTCCCTCGTCCTTGACCTGATGCTCGTGCAGCAGTTTCCAGGTCGGCCCGAGGCGATGCTGGTCGACGAACTGGACGATCGAGATGAGCTCCTCCAGCTTGTTTTCCAGCGGGGTCCCGGTCAGCACGATCGCATACGTGCTGTCTATGCGCTTGAGCGCCTTCGCCGCGATGGTGTTCCAGTTCTTGACGCGCTGAGCCTCGTCCACGATCACGAGGTCCGGCGCCCAGGCGGTGATCAGGTCGAGGTCGGACCGGAGCTTTTCGTAATTGGTGATCTTGCAGGCGTCGTCCAACGCGTATTCCTTTTGCCGTTGGGCCCGCCCGCCGGCGATCACCCTGGACGGGCGACCGGAGAAGCGAAGGATTTCACTTTGCCACTGGTACTTCAACGACGTCGGACAGACCACGAGCACCTTGGCTGCGCCGAAATGCTGCATCAGGATCTCCGCTGCAGCAATCGCCTGGATGGTCTTGCCCAGTCCCATCTCGTCACCGATCAGCGCGCGACCGGCGCGCACGGCGAACAGTGCGCCTTCGGCCTGATAAGGATACAGCGGCACCTTGAGCAGCTTCTTCCAGCGGGAGTCCGCCGCGCCGTCCGGGAACAGATCGGCCAGCGCCGCTGCACGCCGCGTCGCATCGCTCCTGCCGGCGATGAAGTCGAGCGCATCGTCGTAGGCGCGAAGTTCATGGCCCGTCCGCGCCGCACCGGCGATAAACCGACCGAGCGCGTCGAAACGATCCTCCGGCAGGCGCCAGCCTTGCGAAGCATCGAACAGAGCCGCCGCCGAGCGCGCGAGCTCGGCGGGGCAATCCGTTCCGGCACGAAAGTGAATCGTGCGCGTACCGTCGTTGCGCAGATACAGCTCGGAAAACGAGGGTTGGTAACCACGCGCGAATGCCGACTTGGCGCCGCGCTTTCTTGCCAGCCGTGCGAGCGTGAATTCGATGTGCTTGCAAGTGCCCAGCTCGTTGGTCGCAAAGTCGGGACAGGCGCAGAAGTTGTCGCCCGGCTGCGCGCCGCGGATCGCCACGTAGTAGGCGGATTTCGACTCCGGATTGCTGACGCGGAATTCGGAGAAGAACGGCTCGGAACCGACGTTCTCCAGCCCGAACACCTGGTCGCGCCCGAATTGGCGGCGCAGGGATCGCTGCCATTCGACCGGCGCCAACCCTTGCGGGGCATGGGTTCGGGACAGCCTGGGTTCAGGGGGTGACTTGGCGGCCTTCTTCTGTTGCTTCATGGCATCGACTGGATTCGATTGTGCGATGCCGCAATGTTGCCATTCCGGTGCGGATGCCGGCTGTTCGACTTGCAGGCCAACCGACGAGTCGCAACTCACCGCCCGTCCGAGATCGTTCGAGGAGGACAGCCGTAGATGGAAGTGCCCGATCATGGTCGTCGTGCCGCTTTCACCTGCACAACGACGTCAACGATGGCAGACGTGACCGTGCCGATGAATCAGTGGCGCATGAAAACGATCAGAAAATGAGTCATCTGCTCAAATTCGACCCATGAGTCCATCGACCAACTCCGAGATTGAAACGTCCCGCTCCGGCGTCTGCCGCGACATGTCGAGCCTCGTGCTGCGAGCCATGAAGGCAGCGGGATTGATCGAGCCGACGGCAAAGGGCCGCAGTACCAGGTGGCCCAACCGCAATACCGCCGATCCAAAGGAGCTGCATGGTTGAACATGCACCCTCAGCATGTGGCGAGGCCTGCACAGGCCAGACTTGGCTATCGGACTTGAGTTCATGACGGCCCGCACGGGCATCCAGGCCGAGCTTTTTCGCCATGTCAGCACCGAGAAGGCAGCGCTGTACCGCGCGGTGATGCAGACCTTCGCGGCCGCCAAGCGCCAGTTCCGCCTGCACCTGCGACCCGACGAGGTGCTGGTCGAAGGCCATTGGGAAGGACTGCCCGCGGCACCACGACTGGAGGAGCTCCAAGCCGCACTGGCCCAGCTCACCGAATGGGGCAACCTCGAGTCGCAGCCCGACACCACGCGCGTCGCCAGCATCGCCGACTTCTACCGTGCCAAGTTCCTGTACCGCCTGTCGCAGGGTGGCGAGGCGGTGGAGTCGGCACTGGAAACCTTTGCGCGAGCACTCTCGCGCCGCGCCGAACTGCAGACCGTGGCGCTGGAGGACATCGCACACAGGCTCGAAGCCCTGCAGGGCCTCGCAGCCGAGGAAGCGCCAGACGCCGCCAAGGTGCACGCCACGCTGCGCGACCTGGTGCGCGTATTCGAGGGCCTGGCGGACAACGCCCAGGCCTTCATGGCCGGCATCGCGCGCAGCATCGAGCTTCAGCAAGCCGACGCGCAGGCCGTGGTGGCCTACAAGCGCCGGTTGATCGACTACCTGGAGCGCTTCATCGGCGATCTGGTCGGCCGCTCCGGTGGCATCGCGCAGCGCATCCTGGCGATTGCACCGCGCATCGAGACGCTGTTGTGGCTGGCCGTGGAGCGTGAGTCGCGCGACACCGCGCCCGGAAGCGAGGAAGAACAACTCGACGCCCGGACCCGAGGCCTGCTGGCCTGGCGCGAGCGCTGGCGCGGCCTGCGGCGCTGGTTCGTCGCCGACCGGCATGAGCCTCCCCAGGCCGAGTTGCTGCGCGCCAAGGCGCGCGCCGCGATCCCGCAGTTGCTGGCCGCCCTCGCCGCACTCAATGAGCGCCGCAGTGGGCGCAGCGACCGTTCCGCCGACTTCCGCGTGCTCGCCGGCTGGTTTGCCTCCTGCGAGGACGACACGCAGGCGCATCGCCTGGCGCGCGCGGCCTTCGCGCTGCATCCGGCACGGCATTTCGCCCTGAACCCGGCGCTGCAGCCCGGTGGCGAGGACCTGCCCGCCAGCACGCCCTGGGCCGAGGCGCCGCCGCTGCGCATCCACCCGCGGCTGCGCGAGTACGGGCAGGCCACGCCGCGGGGCGCCCTGCCGCGCGTGCAGGCACGCGACGAGGCCCGCCTCCTGCTGGCCATGCAGCTGAAAGAGGAGCACGCGCAAGTCCAGGCCGCGCGCCAGCGCCTGGCCACGGGTCGGCCCGTGAAGCTCTCGGAGCTGGGCGAACTCGATCCGCACGCCTTCGGCCTGTTCCTCGCATTGCTGGGCGAAGCACTGGCGGCGCAGACCCACCCCGATGCAGCGGTGGAACAGACCAGCGGCGACGGCCTGCTGCGCATCCGGCTGCAGCCGTTGGCCCCCGGCAGTTGGGCCCAGGTCCACACGCCGGCCGGCGTGTTCGCCGGCCGCGACCACCTGCTGACCATCTCCGAACTGGACGCGCAATGAAAACACCCTGCAGCTCAGTTCGTTCGCGACCCCAAAGGGGCGCATCAGTCCCTTCGGGCGGCCGGACGGGCCCGACATGACCGACACCCGCCAGATCGCCCGCCAGCAGCAGCACCACCGGGACGACGAGCGCTGCCAGGCCCTGCGAGCGCTGCTGATGACACCCCTGATGACCCCGGCGCACGAGGAGTTTGCGGCCGTGCGCCGCCATGCCGACGACCTGCGCGCCTGGTTCGCGCGCGAGACCGGCTGGCCGCTGCACATCGAGCGCGACTGCGCACGCCTGTTCAAGCGCCCCGCCGACCTGAGCGATGCCAGCCGCGGCCTGCAAGGGTATGAGCGCCGGCGCTACGTGCTGCTGTGCCTGGCCTGCGCCGTGCTGGAGCGCGCCGAAGCCCAGATCACCTTGCGCTTGCTCGGCGAACGGCTGCTGGCGCTGGCGGCCGATCCGGCGCTGGCCTCGCGCGGCTTTGCTTTCACGTTGACCGCCGCACACGAACGGCGCGAACTGGTGGCCGTGTGCCGAACGCTGCTCGCACTCGGCGTGCTGCAACGCGTGGCGGGTGACGAAGAGGGTTTCGTGCGCGATGCCACGGCCAGCGGCGAAGCTGCCGACGCGCTCTACGACGTGCAGCGCCGCGTGCTGGCCAGCATGCTGGTGGCCGTGCGCGGCCCCTCCACCTGGCCTGCGGCGCAAGATCCGATGACGCTGGACGAGCGCCTGGCGTCGCTGGTCGACGAACACGTGCCCGACAGCGACGAAGGCCAGCGCACGGCCCTGCGCCATCACCTGGCGCGCCGGCTGTTGGACGACCCGGTGATCTACTTCGATACGTTGGACGAAGCGCAGCGCACCTACTTCACAAACCAGCGCGGCCCGATGGCCGTGCGGCTGTGCGAGGCCACCGGCCTGGTGCCCGAGCAGCGAGCCGAAGGACTGGCGCTGGTCGACGAGGACGGCGCGCTCACCGACGTCGCCATGCCCGCCGAAGGCACCGACGCCCATGCCACCTTGCTGGTGGCCGAGTTCCTGGCCGACCGGCGGCGCGCCGGCACAACCGAAGGATGCCGCCTGGACCAGGTGGTCGCCTTCATCGCCGAGGCGCGCACCCGCTACGGAAGCTACTGGCGCAAGTCCGCGCGCGAGCCCGGTGCCGAGCACGAACTGGCCGAGACCGCGCTCCAGCGGCTGGCCCAACTGCGATTGATCACAACCCAAGGCGAGCACATACGCCCGCTGCCCGCACTGGCACGATTCGCACTCGGTGACGCCGAACTGCGAACCGCCACCCCACACGCACCGAACTCCCTGTTCGACGCCGCATGACCGACGACATCCGACCTCCCCTGCCCCAACCCGGTCTGCCGCGCTGGCAGCCACTGCGGCTGGGCCTGACCGAGCTGTTCCACTACGACAGCGAGGAATTCTGGTTCCGCGACGGCCACCTGCTGCTGCGCGGCAACAACGGCACCGGCAAGTCCAAGGTGTTGTCGCTGACGCTGCCCTTCCTGTTCGACGCCCAGCTGAAGCCCTCGCGCATCGAACCCGACGGCGACCCCGGCAAGAAGATGGCCTGGAACCTGCTGCTCGGCCGCCACGACCGCCGCATGGGCTACGCCTGGATCGAATTCGGCCGCGTCGATGCCGACGGCACGCCGCGCTTCCTGACCCTGGGCTGCGGCCTGTCTGCCGTGGCCGCGCGAACGCAGGTGGACAGCTGGTTCTTCCTGCTCGAAGGCAGCCGCATCGGGCAGGATCTCTGGCTCATCGGCCCCACGCATGTGGTGCTCACGCGCGAGCGGCTGCGCGACGCCCTGGCGCCGCTGGGTGGCCAGCTCTTCCCCACCGCCACCGAGTACCGACGCGCCGTGGACGAGCGTCTGTTCCATCTCGGCCCGGTCCGCTACGCCGCGCTGATGGACACGCTGATCCAGTTGCGCCAGCCCCAGTTGTCGAAGAAGCCTGATGAAGCCAACCTGTCGCAGGCGCTGACCGAAGCCCTGCCGCCGCTGTCCACCGACCTGCTGGCCGACGTGGCCGATGCGCTGAGCCGCCTGGAGGAAGACCGCCGCGAGCTCGCCGAATACGAGGCGCTGGAACGCGCCGTCGGCCAGTTCAGCCAGCGCTACCGACGCTATGCCGCCACGCAGACTCGACGCAAGGCGCGCGATCTGCGCAGCGCGCAGACCGGCTTCGACAACGCCAGCCGCGAACTGAACGACAGCCGCGCGGCACTGACGCAGGCCGAGGCTACCGAAACCGAGGCCATCGCGCAGTTGGCAGTGGTCGACGCCGCACTGACCACCGCTCGCCTGCGACAGGAGGCACTGCTGAACGACCCGGCGATGGCCAGCGCCAAGCAGCTCGACAGCGCCGAGCGCGAAGCCAGGCGCCGACAGGAAGATGCGAGCAAGGCCGCGCAAGCCCGCCAGGAGGCCGAAGTTCGCCTCGCCCGGGAACAGCTGGCCACGCGCCAGCGCAGCGAGCGCACCGACCAGGCCACCGAAGTGCTGGCCACGCGACGCCAGGAAGCCGTCGAGGAAGCTGCCGCGGCCGGCATGTCCCGCGCGCTCGCCACCAGCCCCCTGGCCACCGCCGAGGCCGCCACGCTGGAACCATCGGCCGTGCAGGCTGCGCAGGATGATCTGCGCCGCGCAGTCGCGCTGCGCCGCCAGCAGACCACCTTCCTGCTGCAGCACTGCGACGCCGTCGAGCGCGCGGCCGAGACCCATGCCCGCACGCAGGAGCAGCGCGACCTGTGCAGAGACGAAGCCGACGATGCCGCCGCCCGCCGAGCCGAAGCCGACGATGCTGTTGCAACACAGGCCCAGGCCTTGCTGGACGCCTGGCAGGACCACCTCGACAGCCTGCGCGAGTTGCAGTTGCCGGACGCCCCCGTCGTGCTGGATCGGCTGGCCGCCTGGGCCTCCGCGCCGCAAGGACAGAATCCGGCCCACGCGGCGCTGCTGTCGGCCCAGCAGGCCAGTGCCGACAGTCTGGCCCGACGCCAGGCCGAACTGGAAGCGCAGCGCCACCGCGTCGAAGAAGAAGAACAGGCACTGCTAGCCGAGCGCGCTCGCCTCGAGCGGGGCGAGGACGCGCAGCCGCCGGCCCCGCACTGGCGCGCCGAGTCGTTGCGTTTGGGGCGCACGGGGGCGCCGCTCTGGCAACTGGTCGACTTCCGGCCCGGACTCGCCGATAGCCAGCGCGCCGGCCTGGAGGCTGCCCTGCAGGCCGCCGGCCTGCTGGACGCCTGGGTCACCCCGGACGGCGCGCTACTCGGCACCGACGGCACACCATTGCCGCACGACGCGCAGTGGCTGGCACGACCGGCGCAACCAGTTTCGCTGGCGGACTGGCTGCTGCCCGCGGACAACGGCACAGTGGCACCTGAGGTCCTGCGGCGCCTGCTCGAAGGCGTGGCCTGCGGACTGGAAGACCCGCCAGCCGTCGAAACCTGGCTCTCGCCCGACGGACGCTTTCGCCTCGGCACGCTGGCCGGCGCGTGGACCAAGCCAGGCGCCGAGTTCATCGGCTACGCGGCGCGTGCCGCTGCCCGCGCGCGGCGCCTGCACGACATCGCCTTACGCCTGGACGAATTGGCCGCGGATGCCCGCGCGCTGGAACAGTCCTTCACCCAGCTTGCCGATGCGCGTCGGCAAGCGGCGCGCGAATGGGAGCGCGCGCCCGGCGACGATGCGCTGCGCGGTGCCCATGCCCACGCCGCCGCTTGTGCCCGTGAGTACGACGCCGCCCGCCTGCGGCTGGATCAGGCCGAACGGCGCTGGCACGAGGCTGCGCAAGCCTGGGAACAGGCACAGCACGCCCTGGCCCGCGATGCGGAAGACCTGACACTGCCAGCCACCCGCGAGGCACTGTCATCCATCACCTTGGCGCTTCAGACTTTCAACGACGCGGCTCACGCACTGGCCGCTGCCACGCGCGAGTTGCGCGACGCAATGGCCGAGTTGGCGCAGCAGCGCGCACGCGAGCAGGAGGCTGCCGACGCCGCCCAGAACGCCGCAGATCACGCCGCCGAGCGCCTCGCGCTGGCCGAGGAGGCGCAGATCCACTGGCAGACGCTGCAGGAATCCATCGGCGCAGAAGTCGATGACGTGCGCCGGCGCCTGGCCGACGCGCGCACTGCCGTCGCCACGGGCCAGCGGCAGTTGGAGCAGCAACACCAGGCCCGCCGGCTCGCCGCCGAAAACCGGGCCCAGGCCGGGCAGAAAGCCCTGTCCGCCGCCGCCACGCTGGACGAGCGCACAACCGCGCGCCAGCAGGCAGTGGTCCACCTGCAAGGCTTTGCTGCCACCGGCCTGCTGGCCACCGCGCTGCCCGAGGCTGAACTGCCGCCGCTCGCGGCGCCTTGGACCATCGAACCCGCGCTGACGCTGGCGCGCCGCGCGGAACAGGCCCTGTCGGATGTGAAGGACGATGACGAAGCCTGGAGCCGCGTGCAGTCCCAGGTGTCGCAAGACTTCACCGAACTCGGCCGTGCGCTGTCCGCGCTCAGCCACCAGGCCCAGGCCGAAACCAACGACCATGGCTTCGTGGTCCGCATCGTCTACCGCAACCGCCCCGAACGGCCCGACCAGCTCAGTCTGCAGCTGGCTGCCGAAATTGCGCAACGCCGGGAACTGCTGACGGCCGGCGAGCGCGAGGTGCTGGAAAACCATCTGCAAGCCGAAATTGCCGCCGCGGTGCAGAAGCTGTTGCGCGAGGCAGAGCGTCAGGTGGACGCCATCAACACGGAACTGCACAAGCGCCCCACTTCCACCGGCGTGCGCTTTCGCCTCCAGTGGCAAACCCTGCCCGAGGGTGCCGACGGCGCACCCGTGGGCCTGGAAGCCGCGCGCCGCCGCCTGCTCAACACAGGTGCGGATCTGTGGACCGCGGAGGACCGCCGCGTCGTCGGCGAGATGCTGCAGCAGCGCATCGCGGCCGAGCGCAGCCGCGCCGATGCCGAGCAAGGAGGCAGCCTCCAGGAGCAACTGGCCCGTGCGCTGGACTACCGGCGCTGGCACCGCTTCCGCGTGCAGCGCTGGCAGGACGGGCAATGGCGCGCGTTGTCCGGCCCGGCCTCCAGCGGCGAGCGCGCGCTGGGCCTCACGGTGCCCTTGTTCGCCGCCGTCTCCAGCTTCTACAGCCAGGCCGGCAGCGTGCACGCGCCGCGGCTGGTGCTGCTGGACGAGGCCTTCGCCGGCATCGACGACGCCGCGCGTGCCCACTGCTGGGCGCTGGTGCGCGAATTCGACCTGGACTTCGTCATCACCAGCGAACGCGAATGGGCCTGCTCGGCCGAACTGCCCGGCGTGGCCATTGCGCAGTTGCAACGCCGCGAAGGCGTGGACGCCGTGCATGTCTCGCGTTGGGTCTGGGACGGACGCGCCCGGCGGCGCGAGGATGACCCGGACCGACGCTTCCCGCCGGCACCGCCAGTGCCGCCAGCCGATGGCGACGCCTGATCCACGCCTGCAGCGCCTGCTCGGCGGCCTCGCGCTGGCGGCGCTCCGGCAGCGTCTGCGGCGCCATTTCGAGCGCGGCGGCACTGCCGAGGGAGCGCTTCTGCTCGGTCAACTGCAGCCGGCCGAGCGCGAGGCGCTGGCGCTGCTGAGCGGCCGCCCGGCCAAGGCGGCACGTTCGCTGCGATTGGACCTGGCCGAACTGCAGGCCAGACTGCAGGCTGCCGGCATCGCCGGTTCGCTGCGCGAAGCACTGGAACACCTGGACGGACCGATCACCGACCTCGTTGCCGAGCGTGACGCGCAGCAGTCCACCTGGCTGGCCATGCTGTCGCGGACCGGCCGCGATCCGCGCCTGCAAGCCTGGCTGCAAGCCGGCACCGCAGCCGGATTGCTCAAGCGCCTTTCGCGACAGGATGCCGACGCCGCCGACATCCTGCTGAGCCAGGCCGGCAAGGTCCTGGGCCGCATGCCGGCCACCGGCCTGCCACGCTCGCAACTGGCCGCGCAGGTTCTCGGCGATGCCCACGCGCTCGACGCCGGGCGACCCGTCGCGGCGTTGGTGCTGGCGGCGTGGCGCCATGGCGAAGCCATCCGCGACATGCCCGCGGTCGACGCTGGCGATGGAGACTTCGACGACACCCGGGACGAGCCACTCGGCCCCGCCGCCGACGAACGCGCTCGCGACATCTGGGCGCGCGCGGGCGTACTCGTCAATGAGCTGGCCCGGCCGGTGCTGGTGCTGAACCTGCCCGTGCCGGTCGACCTGGACACCGTACCCTGGTTGCGCGGCGAGCCCGCCTACCTTTCGCTGCGCTGGCTGCTGCGCGCTGCCCCTCGATGGGACGTGGCCGACCGCACGGTCTTCGTGTGCGAGAACCCGAACCTGCTGGCCATCGCCGCCGAGCAGCTCGGCACACGCTGCGCACCGTTGATCTGCACCGACGGCATGCCGGCCGCAGCCCAGCGAACGCTGTTGCAGCAGTTGGTGCGGTCCGGCGCGCGACTGCGCTACCACGGCGACTTCGATTGGGCCGGCCTGCGCATTGCCAACCATGTGCTGCGCCATGCCGGTGCCGCACCGTGGCGCATGGGCATGGCCGACTACGAGACCGCCGCTCGGGCAGCAGCCCCTGCTCGCCACACCCTGACTGGCTCCGAAACAGAAGCGGTCTGGGATGTGCAACTGGCCCCGGCCATGCGCCGGCACGGCCTGGCCATTGCCGAGGAAGCAGTGGCCGAGTCCCTCTTCAACGACCTGTCCTTGAGCTGACACCAGAGTCCTGCATGACAACCACCGACGACGAAGCCTTCAACCAGTTCGTCGTCCGGTGGAAAAAGAAGTTGCGCGGGATCGCCTACAAGACAGCGGGCGAGCAGCAATACGAAGATGTGGTGCAGGAGGCCTGGTTGATGGCTCGCACACTGCGTGCCGACGACGGCAGCGCGCTGGACCTGCGGAACGAGATGCACCAGCAGCGGCTGTTGGCCTACCTGTACCAGCACATCGTTCGCTACACCGAAGTCACGGTGCGCCATGCCGTGCGCCTCGAACACGCGCCAGGCGGCAGCGACGACGGCGAGGCCGGCCATCCACTGGCGCGCACACTGGCCAGCGATGCGGGTCGCAACGTGCTGGATGCACTGCTGGAACGTGAAGCGGATCAGTCGCTGGAAATCGCTCTGCAGTCGCATGGATCGCTGGCGGCGGCCTACATCCGGCTGCTGCGCCACTTCGACAACCGAATGGATGCCGCCGCCAATCATCTCCGCATTTCGGTGTCCTACGCCTATCGTCGCTGCGCCCAGGCGCGGTGTCTGGCGGTGCATCTGCAGCACATCGCGGTCCCCGGCACAGACATGCTGCCCGGGCCCTGGCGTCGCTACCGGCTCATCCGGCAACCGGTCCAGCTGACCTTCGACTTCGACGAAGAACTACCGCTGGACTGAAGGCAAGACCAGCGCGCGGCGGCATGCCAGAAACGCTGTCGTACCCCTCACTCCCACTCGATCGTCGCCGGCGGCTTCGAACTCACGTCATAGGTCACCCGGTTGATCCCGCGCACCTCGTTGATGATCCGCCCCGACACCTTCTTGAGCAGTGCATAGGGCAACTCCGCCCAATCGGCCGTCATGAAGTCGCTGGTCTGCACCGCACGCAGCGCAACCACGTAGTCGTACGTCCGGCCATCGCCCATCACGCCCACGCTCTTCACCGGCAGGAAGACGGTGAAGGCCTGGCTGGTGAGGTCGTACCAGGTCTTGCCCGATGCGTCCTTGAAGTTGCGCAGCTCCTCGATGAAGATCGCGTCGGCGCGGCGCAGCAGGTCGGCGTACTCCTTCTTCACTTCGCCCAGGATGCGAACGCCCAGCCCCGGGCCCGGGAACGGATGCCGATAGACCATCTCGGGTGGCAGCCCCAGCGCCACGCCCAGTTCGCGCACTTCATCCTTGAACAGGTCGCGCAACGGTTCCAGCAGCTTGAGCCCCAGCTGTTCCGGCAGACCGCCCACGTTGTGGTGGCTCTTGATCGTCACGGCCTTCTTGCTCTTGGCCCCGCCCGACTCGATCACGTCCGGGTAGATCGTCCCCTGCGCCAGCCACTTCGCGCCCTTGGCGCCCGCACTGGTCAGCTTGGCCGCCTCCTGCTTGAACACGGTGATGAACTCGCCGCCGATGATCTTGCGCTTGGCCTCCGGGTCGCTCACGCCCGCGAGCTTGCCGAGGAACAGGTCGCTCGCATCGACGCGGATCACCTTCGCATGCAGCTTGCCGACGAACATGTCCATCACCATGTCGCCCTCGTTGAGCCGCAACAGGCCGTGGTCGACGAACACGCAAGTCAGCTGGTCGCCGATGGCGCGATGGATCAGCGCCGCAGCCACCGATGAATCGACGCCGCCTGACAGGCCGAGGATGACCTCCTCCTCGCCCACCTGCTCGCGGATCTTCTCGACCGCCTCGGCGATGTGGTCGCGCATCACCCAATCGGGCTTCGCGCCGCAGATGCCGAGCACGAATCGGTCGAGGATCGCCTGCCCCTGCTGCGTGTGCGTGACCTCGGGGTGGAACTGCACTGCGTAGAAGTGGCGCGTCTCGTCGGCCATGCCGGCAATCGGGCAACTGTCGGTCGAGGCCATCAGCTTGAAACCCGGCGGCAGTTCGGTGACCTTGTCGCCATGGCTCATCCAGACGTTGAGCATGCCGTGGCCTTCCGGCGTGGTGAAGTCGGCGATGTCCTTCAGCAGCTCGGTGTGACCGCGCGCGCGCACCGCCGCGGAGCCGAACTCGCGCTTGTGACCGCCCTCGACCTTGCCGCCCAATTGGTGCGCCATGGTCTGCATGCCATAGCAGATGCCGAGCACCGGCACGCCCAGTTCGAACACCGCCTGCGGCGCCTTGTCGGTCGTGTCTTCGTAGACGCTGGCATGGCTGCCCGACAGGATCACGCCCTTGAGCGAGCCGTCCTTCGCGTACTCGCGAACCCATTCGTCGGTGACGTCACAGGGATGGACTTCGCTCAGCACATGCGCCTCGCGCACGCGCCTGGCAATCAGTTGGGTGACTTGCGAACCGAAGTCGAGGATGAGGATTTTCTGGTGTTGCATGTTGTGTTCAGTCCAGTGCAATGCGCTCGATGCCGCAGGCTTGGGCGGCGCGCAGGAGTGCCTTGTCGGTCGATGCGATCTGGCTGTTGAGCCTCACGCACAGTTCCAGATACGCGGCGTCATAAAAAGTCAGTTGATGAGCGCCGGCCAACCGCACGATCGCGCTCCGTCGGCGTGCATCGGGCGGCGGGTCGAACTCGATCTGGCATGCGCCCAGCAGCTTCAGACCCTGTTCAATCTGCTCCTGGTCCAACCGGCCCCGACGCAAGGACATCAGCAACAGGTTGCCCGTTTCCCAGTGCCAGAGCGATGGTGCATGGAAACGCCCCGGCTGCACGCGAACCTGCTTGTAGAGCTGGTCCGTCGCTTCGGTCCGCTCATCCGGAATGAGCCAGGCGGCCGCGGCGGAGGCGTCGACGATGACGGGTTTCAATAGCGGCGCCCCTCGTCCCGCAAACTCCTCCAGTCACCGCGCTGATAGCCCGAGTCAGGCTTGACCGAGGCGCGAAAGGCATTCAGTTCTTCCAGCGCCTGCTGGCCGAGCGCCTCCAGCGCATCTGGCGACTGCTCTTCCGCCGGCTCCCGGATGATGCGGGCAATGCGCCGGCCATGACGCGTCAGCACCACCTCTTCGCCCTGCTCCACGGCGTGGATCAGCGCAGAAAGCTGGTTTTTTGCCTGATGAATGGCGATCGATTGCATGATCTGGCCTTATTTGAAAATTGGGCCATATTCTAATGCGCCTCCCTTGAAGCGGATCGAACCTCCAGGGGAAAAACACCGCCGCACCGGCCTTGCCGGGCCGCTGGTGCTGCGCCCGCCGAAGGGGGGTGGCGAATGCGTCGTAAGCGAATGCGCCTATTCAGCCCGGTAGTTCGGCGCTTCCTTCGTGATCTGCACGTCATGCACGTGGCTCTCGCGAATGCCGGCCGAGGTGATCTCCACGAACTCGGCCTTGTTCTGCATGTCCGCGATGGTGGCGCAGCCGCAGTAGCCCATGCTGGCACGAACGCCGCCGGCCATCTGGTAGACGATCGACACGATCGAGCCCTTGTACGGCACCCGGCCTTCGATCCCTTCAGGCACCAGCTTGTCGGTGTTCGGATTGCCGGTGGTCGACTCCTGGAAGTAGCGGTCGGCGCTGCCCTGCTGCATCGCGCCGATGCTGCCCATGCCGCGATAGCTCTTGTAGCTGCGGCCCTGGTACAGCACGATCTCGCCGGGCGCCTCCTCGGTTCCCGCGAACATGCTGCCCATCATTACCGTGCTCGCGCCGGCCGCAATGGCCTTGGCAATGTCGCCCGAATAGCGCACGCCGCCATCGGAGATCAGCGGCACGCCGGTGCCTTGCAGAGCCGTCGCCACGCTGTCGACCGCCATGATCTGCGGCACGCCCACGCCGGCCACGATGCGCGTCGTGCAGATCGAGCCCGGCCCGATGCCAACCTTCACCGCATCAGCGCCCGCGTCCGCCAGCGCCCGCGCCGCATCGCCGGTCGCGATGTTTCCGCCGATCACGTCGACCTGCGGATAGTTCTTCTTGACCCAGCGCACCCGCTCGATCACGCCGGCGCTGTGCCCGTGCGCCGTATCGACGACGATCACGTCCACGCCGGCCTTCACCAGCGCCTCGACACGTTCCTCGGTGCCCTCGCCGACGCCCACTGCCGCGCCCACACGCAGGCGGCCGGATGGATCACGCGCCGCATTCGGGAAGCTGGTCTGCTTGGTGATGTCCTTGACGGTGATCAGGCCCTTGAGCACCCATTCGCCGTTGATGACCAGCAGCCGCTCCAGCTTGTGCTTGTTCAGCAACGCCTTGGCCTCGGCCAGCGTGGTGCCGTCGGGCACGGTGATGAGCTTGTCGCGCGGCGTCATGATCTCCGTCACGGGCACGTCGTATCGGCTTTCGAAGCGCAGATCCCGCCCGGTCACGATGCCGACCACCTTGCCCGCGTCCACCACCGGAAAACCCGAGATGCCGAGCTGGTCCGACAGCGCCATCACCTGGCGCACCGTGTGCGTCGGCGTGATCACGACCGGGTCGCGCAGCACGCCGGATTCATAGCGCTTCACCCTTGAAACCTCGGCGGCCTGCTGTTGGGCCGTCAGGTTCTTGTGGACGATGCCGATGCCGCCCTCCTGCGCAATCGCGATCGCGAGGCGCGCCTCGGTCACGGTATCCATCGCCGCTGACACCAGCGGGATGTTCAACGTGATGTTGCGGGAGAGTCGGGTGGCGAGGGAGGTGTCCTTGGGCAGGACCTGGGAGAACGCTGGCACCAACAACACATCGTCGAAGGTCAGCGCTTTGCCGAGAAGGCGCATGGGTGAGGCTCCAAAAGACGGATTGTAACGATGGGTGCGTAGTTACCCGGACGCGGACGCCGGTGTCCCCACGTTGCGTACCTACAATGTTCAAAAGCGGTCGTCATTCGTTAATTTCCGACAACACTTCCGTAACAATCGCTCACACAACCCCTAAACTGCCACCAATGAAACTCGCGCACGTCCTGGTTCTTGGTTTCGCCTGTGTGCTGCCGCTGGCCGCGAGCGCGCAGTGGCAGTGGGTCGACAGCGCGGGCAAGACGGTTTTCAGCGACCAGCCCCCGTCACTCGACGTGCCGGAAAAGAACATCGTGCGCCGGCCCGCCAACGCCCGCGGCGCACCCCGAGTGAACCCTGACGCCGTGCCGCCCGCCGGCGCGGATGCTGCGACCGCCGCACCCCAGCCTGCGGCCGCCAGCGCCCCGAAGCCCACCGGCGTCGACAAGGAACTCGAGGAAAAGGCGCGCAAGGCCGCAGATGCCGAGAAGGCCAGGAAGGCCGCCGAGGAAGCGAAGATCGCCAAGGCCAAGGCCGACAACTGCGCGCAGGCGCGCCAAAGCAAGTCCACCTTCGACAGCGGCATCCGCGTCGCCCGCGTCAACGCCAGCGGCGAACGCGAGATCCTCGACGACGCCCAGCGCGCCGCCGAAGTAAAGCGGGCGCAGGCGGCCATCGACCAGAACTGCAGGTAACGTCAACAGACGACTGAAATGCCTGGACGCCGCGGCGGCGTCCTTGCGGGATGAGACGCGAGGGCAGCGCGCCCCATCATGTCAGTACCCGGGCTTGCCACCCTCGCGCCGTCTGGCGAACAGCCCGGTCGCGCGTGCCCCTTGCCGCCGAAAGCGTTCGCGACGCGCCACCTTAGGGTCTACCGTGAGCGGGCGGCACAACTCGACACGGTCGCCCTCAACCAAGGCCTGCTGCCATTCGACAGCCCGCCCCCAAACGCCGACCGACATCGCGGCCCAATCGAGCGCTGGAAAGCGCGATGGCAGTTCGCTGGCCAGCACCGCATCGCGGGCCGTTGCATGTGCGGGCAGCGTCAACCCCTGCTCGAACACCTCGCGCGGCGCCGGTGAACAAACCAGGGTGACGTACAACCAGTGCTCCAGGGGGTCGGTCATCCTGGCGGCTTGTCGTAGACCTGTTCGGCGCGCTTGACGAATGCCTCGACCAGGCTGGACGCGATCTTGTCGAACACCGGCCCGACCAGCTTCTCGAGCGCGAAGTTGCTGAAGCTGTAGCTCAGGTTCAGGTCGACGCGGCAGGCGCGTTCGCCCTCCCCGCCCACGGGCTGGAACTTCCAGACGCCATCGAGATTGGAGAACGGCCCGCTGATCAGCTTGAGTTGGACCTCGCGGCCCGGCACCTGCGTGTTGCGGGTGGTGAAGCTCTGGTGGATGCCGCCGAAGGCGAGGCCGACCTCGGCGGTCATGCCGTCCTCGTGCTGCTGGACCACCTTCGAGCGATCGCACCACGGCAGGAACTCAGGATACCGGGCCACGTCCGTCACCAATGCGTACATCTCCTCGGCGCTGTACCAGATCAGGACGGACTTGTGGACTGTTTTCATAGAATGGGCACGAGCGTGCGCGACGGATTGTATTGAAGCCATGCAGACCCCAAATCAAGCACCATGGCCACCAAGAAAAAAGCAAACCCCTCCTCCCGCATCGCCGACAACAAGAAGGCGGCGTACAACTATTTCTTCGAAGAACGCTTCGAGGCCGGCATGGTGCTCGAAGGCTGGGAGGTGAAGTCGCTGCGCGAAGGCAAGGTGCAGCTCACCGATGGCTACGTGATGATCCGCGACGGCGAGATGTTCATCGTCGGCTGCCAGATCAACCCGCTGCGCAGCGCCTCCACCCACACCACGCCCGATTCCATCCGCACCAAGAAGCTGCTGCTGCACAAGGAGCAGATCCGGCGTCTCACCGGCAAGGTCGAGCAGAAGGGCTACACGCTGGTGCCGCTCAACCTGCACTGGAAGGCCGGCAAGGTGAAGTGCGAGATCGCATTGGCCAAGGGCAAGGCCGAACACGACAAGCGCGACACCATCAAGGACCGCGAAGGCAAGCGCGAAGTCGAGCGCGCCATGAAGAGCCGCAACAGGTAGTTCGCCACCTATCTTCAGTGGGTCCGGCATAAACTGCCGTGTCGCAACGAATGCCTTTGTTGTGTCGATTCACTTAACACTGAAGGGGAAACCTCATCATGATCACCAAACTGTTCAGCGCCTCCGTCGTCGCGGTGGCCTTGCTTTCCGGCTGCGGCAGCATGTCAATGACACCCGACGCGCCGACCCGCACCTCCGACGGCGTGCTGATCGGCCCCAATGGCATGACGCTCTACACCTTCAACAAGGATGCTGCCGACAGCGGCAAGTCGACTTGCAACGGCGCATGCGCCACCAACTGGCCCCCGCTGATGGCGCCCGATTCGCCCAAGCAGCCCATGGGCCCCTACACCATCGTCATGCGTGACGACGGCAAGAAGCAATGGGCCTACAAGGGCTGGCCGCTCTACTACTGGGCCAAGGACGCCAAGCCGGGCGACAAGACTGGCGCCGGCATGATGAACGGCGCCTGGGCCGTGGCCAAGCCCTGATTGATGGATGGATGCGCGCCATCCAGCACAGATGGCGCGCGGCGGCGCCGCTTCTTCAGTTGCGCTGCCGCCATCCCAGCCATTCGTTGACCACCAGCGCGCCGATCACGAGCGCACCGCCGGTCAACACGCTCGGCGCAGGCGTTTCGCCGGCGCCGACCCAGGCCAGCCCAATCCCGAACAGCACTTCCAGCAGCGACAGCAATGCCACCTCGGGCGCCTTCAGCACCTTGGCGCAGAGCACCGAGAGCACGCAGGGAATCGCGAGCTGGAACAAGCCCAGGTACGCCAGCAGTTCCAGGTCATGCGCATTGGCCTGAAACGGCCAGGCCAAGGGTAGCGTCACCAACGCCGACAGCGCCGCACCGATCAACACGGCCGGAACCAGGTCGACATCGTGACCGGTGGCGTGGGCATGCTGCACCACGGTCCAATTGCAGGCGAGCGCCAACGGCACGCACAACGCAACGAAAGTGCCGGTCATCGGGCCCTGGCCGAACTGCTGGCCGTACATCCACGCAATGCCGACGCCCGCCACCGCGATGGCGCCCCAGGTGCGCGCCGGCAGCTTGTGACCGATGAAGATGCGCGCCCCCAGCGCGGTGAACAAGGGGCCGACCGACATCGTCACCAGCACGTTGGCGGTCGTGGTGATGGTCAAGGCCACCATGAAAGCGGTGAACATCACGCACCAGCAAAGGCCCGACACCCAAAGCGCCCCGCCGCCCTGCCTGATCCTGGTGAAGACAGCCCGACCTTGCCAAGCCGGCAGGATCACCAGCAGCGCCAGCGCCGTGAACAGGCTGCGCCAGAACGTGACCTCGAAGCTGCGGGCCGCCTCGAGATGCCGCGTCACCACGCCAGCCGTGGCCCACATCAGCGTCACGACCACCATCAACCAGGCTGCCTGCGTGTGCGGCAGTTTCAAGGCTTGCCCCCGGCGGGCGGCAGGCCGTCATTCGATCCAAGCAGGCACAGGCCCGTGCACCGGATATCGCCCAGCGCATCGACGATCCGCTGCAGCGCCTCGCGCTGCGGGCCCGTGGCAAGCTGCGCTGGCGGCGGCAACATGCGGAGGGCAAAGGCGCGCGACACCAGCGGCAGCCCCCGCGCATGCACGCGTGCGAGTTCCGACATGGTGTCGAGCAGCGCGCAGTAGGAAGGCCCGAAGCGAGGATCGGCAAAGCAGGAAGCCACGCCGGCATAGAGCTGCAGCAGCGAGTTCTGGGCGCGCTTCAATCCGCCGAGCCGCAACTGCGAGGTTTGTGCCGCGCCGAGCTTCTGCAGCATGGCTTCGGCCAGCAACACCTGCCGGGCGATGCAGCGCGCCACGAAGGGCTGCAGCACCGCGAGTTCGTCCTGGTAGTCGACCACGTTCTGCACCACGACCTTGGCATCGGCGACACCTTGCTGCACGGCATTGAAGCTCGTGTAGGCCGTGATCGCTGCCCGGGTGCGATCGCACACCTGCGACAAGGCAGCCAGGTCCTCGGGCGTGTAACGCAAGTCATCGACGAAGCGCGCCGAGTCACCGAGCAGCCGCAGCACGACGCCGCCCTGCGCGTCGGCCAGACGCGGCATCTCCTCGGGATGCAGCGAACGCAATCCGTCAAAGGCCTGGCCGGCCTGGGCATGCGCGGTCAGGGGCAGGTCGGACCCTGCGCGAGCGAGTGGCGCCAGCGCTGCCAGCGCGAACAGAAACCAGACGATCGCGAACCGTTGCCACCCGTTGAAGGTGGCAACCGGGGCGCCCCTTCCCGACACCCTCGACTCAGGCGGCCGTTTCGCGGGAAGCGCGCTTGCGTTCATGTTCCTTCAGGAAGCGCTTGCGCAGGCGCACGCTCTTCGGCGTGATCTCGACCAGCTCGTCGTCCTCAATGAATTCCACGCCGTATTCGAGCGTGAGTTCGATCGGCGGCGTGATCTTGATCGCGTCTTCCTTGCCCGAGACACGGAAGTTGGTCAGCTGCTTGGTGCGTGTGGCGTTCACCACCAGGTCGTTGTCGCGGCTGTGGATGCCGACGATCATGCCTTCGTACACCGGGTCGTTGGCACGCACGAACATGCGGCCGCGGTCGTCCAGCTTGCCCAGGGCGTAGGTGAAGATCTCGCCGTCGTCCATCGAGATCAGTACGCCGTTCTTGCGGCTGCCGATGTCGCCCTTGTGCGCCTCGTAGCTGTCGAAAATGTTGCTGATGAGGCCCGAGCCACGGGTCAGGTTCAGGAATTCGTTGGTGAAGCCGATCAGGCCACGCGCCGGAATGCGGTACTCCAGGCGCACGCGCCCGCGACCGTCCGGCTCCATGTTGACCAGTTCGCCCTTGCGTTCGCCAAGCGCCTGCATCACGCCGCCCTGGTGCTGGTCCTCGATATCGGCCGTCACCAGTTCGATGGGCTCGTGCTTTTCGCCGTCGACGGTGCGGAACACCACGCGCGGCTTCGAGACGGCCATTTCATAGCCTTCGCGACGCATGTTTTCCAGCAGGATGGTCAGGTGCAGTTCGCCGCGACCCATGACCTCGAAGATGCCTTCTTCGTCGGTCTCGTTCACGCGCAGAGCCACGTTGTGCTGCAGTTCCTTCTGCAGGCGGTCCCAGATCTGGCGGCTGGTGACGAACTTGCCTTCGCGGCCGGCCAGCGGGCTGGTGTTGACGCAGAAGTTCATGGTCAGCGTCGGCTCGTCGACCTTGAGCATCGGCAGCGGCGCCGGGTTGGTCGGGTCGGTCACGGTCACGCCGATTCCGATGTCGGTGATGCCGTTGATCAGCACGATCTCGCCCGGACCGGCTTCGGAGGCCTGCACGCGGTCCAGGCCCTGGAAGGTCAGCACCTGGTTGACGCGGCCCTTGATCGCCTTGCCGTCCGGGCCTTCCATGACGACCACGTCCATCATGGGCTTGATCGTGCCCTGGCTGATGCGGCCCACGCCGATGCGGCCGACGAAGGTCGAGAAGTCGAGTGCCGAGATCTGCAGTTGCAGCGGCGCGTCCGGGTCGCCCTTCTGGGCCGGCACGTGCTGCAGGATGGTGTTGAACAGGGCCGACATGTCGGGGCCCCACTGCTCGCCTTGCGGGCCTTCCTCGAGCGACGACCAGCCGTTGATGCCGGAGGCATAGACCACGGGAAAGTCGAGCTGTTCGTCGGTCGCGCCGAGCTTGTCGAACAGGTCGAAGGCGGCATTGACCACCTTGTCGGGGTTCGCGCCGGGCTTGTCGACCTTGTTGACCACCAGGATGGGCTTCAGGCCGAGCGCCAGCGCCTTCTTGGTCACGAAGCGCGTCTGCGGCATCGGGCCTTCCTGCGCATCGATCAGCAGCACCACGCCGTCGACCATCGACAGCGCGCGCTCCACTTCACCGCCGAAGTCCGCGTGGCCGGGAGTGTCGACGATGTTGATGTGCGTACCTTCCCAGGTCACGGCGCAGTTCTTGGCCAGGATGGTGATGCCGCGCTCTTTTTCGATCGCGTTGTTGTCCATCACGGTGTCGACCACTTTCTCGTGCTCGGCAAAGGTGCCGGACTGGCGCAGCAGCTGGTCGACCATCGTGGTCTTGCCGTGGTCGACGTGGGCAATGATGGCAATGTTGCGGATCTGTTTGGTACTCATGGTGTCGTCTCGCAAGGAGTTGCGTTCAAAAGGATTTGCTGGATTTCGATGGGGTTCAGCAGGCGCCCCGGAATCAGTTCGCCGGCCGTGATGCGGGCCGTGCCGAGGAAGGCAAGATCACCCTCACGCGCACCCTCTCCCGCATGCGGGAGGGGGAGTGAATTGCCCCCTCTCCCGTCTGCGGGAAAGGGTTGGGGTGAGGGCAAGCCCGGCCCAAAAACAGCCACTTCGCCCGCGTCCGCCCACTGCCCGCGTCGACGCAGGCCGGACAGGAAGCGCGCTGCATCTTCCGTGCCGAGCATGACACGGCTGTGGCCGGCCACCAGCGCTTCGGCCGGGAGCAGTTGCGCGAGCCGTTCGTCTTCGCTCATGGCTTCAAGTGCTTCGAGCGTGATGCATTGCGATTCGTCGAAGTCGCCCGTGGCGGTACGGCGCAGCGAGTTCAGGTGCGCACCGCAACCGAGCGCTTCGCCAATGTCTTCGCCGAGGGTACGGATGTAGGTGCCCTTGCTCACGGTCGCCTTGATGCGGACATCGGGTGTCGACGCAATGGCCTCCACCAGCAACTTGTGGATGACGACGTCGCGCGCCGCGCGCTCGATCTCGATGCCTTCGCGGGCGTACTCGTAGAGCGCCTTGCCGTCCTTCTTGAGGGCGCTGTGCATCGGCGGCGTCTGGCGAATCGGGCCGGTGAATTGCACTTCGACGCGCGCCAGGTCTTCGGGAGTGACATGGACGGGCCGTTCGGCGATCACTTCGCCTTCCGCATCGCCGGTGGACGTCTTCACGCCCAGACGCGCGGTGGCGACATAGGTCTTGTCCGCATCGAGTTGCAGTTGACTGAACTTGGTCGCCGCGCCAAAACACAGCGGCAGCACGCCGGTCGCCAGCGGATCAAGCGTGCCCGTGTGCCCCGCCTTCTCGGCGCGCAGCAGCCACTTGGCCTTCTGCAAGGCCTGGTTGCTGGAGAGCCCCAGCGGTTTGTCGAGCAGCAACACCCCATGCACAGGGCGCCGCTGCACCCTTGTGCGTGGCGCGGCAATGTCGCCCCCACGGCTTTCGACTGCGTGTAAATGCCTGCCCCCCAAGGGGGCCTTCGCTCCCTGGGGCGGCCCGGCGGTGCTCAAGCTATTCCTCTTTGGAGCGCGAGGCGACGGCTTGCGCAATGAGCTTGTTCATGTCGGCAGCACGCTCGGTGGTGCGGTCGAACAGGAAGTGCAGCGTGGGCACGGTGTGGATGTGCAGGCGCTTGAACAGGCCGGCACGCAGGAAGCCGGCCGCCTGGTTCAATGCCTCGGTGGTCTCGACCGGATCGCCGGTGAGCACGCTGAAGAACACCTTCGCGTGCGCGTAATCCGGCGTCACCTCGACCGCCTGGAGCGTAACCATGCCCACACGCGGGTCCTTCAACTCGCGCGCGATCAACTCCGTCAGATCGCGCTGGATCTGATCGGCCACCTTGAAGGCGCGGTTGGGGGCGGCTGCTTTGCGTTTTGGCATTCAGTTCAGTTCTGACTTATTCGCGGGACTCGAGCTTCTTCTGCGCCGCACATTTCTGGTAAACGGGGCCGAGGGCTTGCATTTCCTGCATCAGGGTTTGCTCGAATTCCTGCTTCGAATAGTCCCACGGATTGGCCTCGTAGAGAAATCTGCACATGGGCTTCGATACCTTGTGACCGGCTGACAGGCATTTGACATTCAAAAGCTTATCCAGCTCCTCTAGGTTGTCGCGCTCAAACTGTTCGCGACCTCGCTCCATGACAGCGTACTTGCGATTTTGCAATGCACACATCGCGGTGAGGGCAAAGCCCTCGCCGGTCCTGTACTCGACGCCGGGCCACTCCGACCGATCCGTTGCTGTGGCGCTTCCTGCGGCAACCACAGTCAGCGCGACCAACGCCACACTCCGCGCCATGGTCCGGCTCAGCAAGCCTCGCGCCACGCCGGACGAAAGATCACGAATGATCATTTTCATCCCTTGCATGGACGCGAACAAGCACGACGCCTCACTTCAACTCCGGAAGATCCGCTCGACGCTTACAACGTCCGCGCAATCTCCTTGACTTCGAAGAACTCGAGCTGATCGCCCTCTTTGATGTCGTTGTAGTTCTTCAGCTTGATACCGCACTCGAAACCTTCGCGGACTTCGCGAACGTCGTCCTTCATGCGCTTGAGCGAGTCGATTTCGCCGGTGTAGACCACGACGTTGTCGCGCAGCAGGCGGAAATGCGAGCTGCGGGTGACATGGCCAGCCGTGATGTACGAACCCGCCACCGTGCCGATCTTCGACGCGACGAACACCGTCCGGATCTCGGCCGCGCCGATGATCTCTTCGCGGCGCTCGGGCGCCAGCATGCCGGACATCGCCACCTTCACCTCATCCACGGCGTCGTAAATGATGCTGTAGTAGTTCAGCTGCACGCCGTTGCCTTCGGCCAGCTTGCGCGCGCCGGCATCGGCCCGCACGTTGAAGCCGATGACCACGGCCTTCGAAGCGATCGCGAGGTTGATGTCGCTTTCGCTGATGCCGCCGACGCCTGCATAGACGATCTGCACCTTGACTTCTTCGGTCGCCAGCTTGAGCAGCGATTGCGCAAGGGCTTCCTGCGAGCCTTGCACGTCGGCCTTGATGATGATGCGCAGCGTCTGCACTTCGCCCGCCGACAGGTCCGTGAACATGTTCGACAGGTTCGCGGCTTGCTGCTTGGCCAGCTTGGTGTTGCGGAACTTGCCGGCACGGTAAGTGGCGATTTCGCGCGCACGGCGCTCGTCGGCCATCACCATGAACTCGTCGCCCGCTTGCGGCACTTCGGTCAGGCCCTGGATTTCCACCGGGATCGACGGACCCGCCGTCTTGATGGACTTGCCGTCTTCGTCGAGCATGGCGCGCACGCGGCCATAGGTCGAACCTGCCAGCACCACGTCGCCGGTCTTGAGCGTGCCGGACTGCACCAGCACGGTCGCGACCGGGCCGCGGCCCTTGTCGAGTTGAGCTTCGATGACCAGACCCTTGGCGGCGGCGTCGACCGGCGCCTTGAGCTCGAGCACTTCGGCTTGCAGCAGCACCTGTTCGAGCAGGTTGTCGATGCCCTGGCCCGTCTTGGCGGACACCGGCACGAACGGCACGTCGCCGCCGTATTCTTCGGGCACGACCTCTTCAGCCACCAGTTCCTGCTTGACGCGGTCCAGGTTGGCATCGGGCTTGTCGACCTTGTTGATCGCGACCACGATCGGCACACCCGCCGCCTTCGCGTGCTTGATGGCTTCCTTGGTCTGCGGCATGACGCCGTCGTCGGCTGCCACCACGAGGATGACGATGTCGGTTGCTTGCGCGCCACGGGCACGCATGGCGGTGAACGCCTCGTGGCCCGGGGTGTCCAGGAAGGACACCATGCCGCGTTCGGTCTCGACGTGATAGGCGCCAATGTGCTGCGTGATGCCGCCGGCTTCGCCCGCGGCAACCTTGGCGCGGCGGATGTAGTCCAGCAGCGAGGTCTTGCCGTGGTCGACGTGACCCATGACGGTCACGACCGGTGCGCGCGGCAGCAGTTCCGCCGTCTGTGCCGACACGTCGTCGTCAGTGAAGGCTTCCGGATCGTCCAGCGCCGCAACCACGGCGTTGTGACCCAGCTCTTCCACCACGATCATGGCGGTGTCCTGGTCGAGCGACTGGTTGATGGTCGCCATCATGCCGAGCTTCATCAATTGCTTGATGACCTCTTGCGCCTTGACGGCCATCTTGTGGGCCAGCTCGGCCACGGTGATGGTTTCCGGCACATGCACTTCGAGCACGCGCGCCTCGACCGGCGCGGCTTGTTGATGCTCTTCCGGGCCTCCACGGTCATTGCCGCGACGGCCGCGCGGGCCACCGCGCCAGTTGCCGCGTCCAACGCCGCCACTGGCGTCGCCACGGGTCTTGATTTCCTTCTTCTTGGCCGGATCGCCCGCCCAGCTCGACGAGAGCTTGGCCGACTTGACGTCCTTGCTGCCCGGCGCTGCCGCTGCAGCACCCGGCGCGGCAGCAGGCGCACCCGGACGAGCCGCCGGCGTGGCAGGCTTGTGGAGCGTGCCCTTGACGGCCGGCTTCGGCTGTTCCTTCTCGGGCGCCTTGTGCGGCACCAGCACGCGGGCCGGCGCATTCATCATGGCGCGGATGGCTTCGGCCTCGGCCAGCGCCTTGCGGCGGCGTTCGTCGAGGTCCTTGGCGCGGGCGGCCTCCTCGTCGGCACGGGCCTTCGAATCCGCCGCGGCCTTGGCTTTGGCGTCTTCCTTGACTTGCGCTGCGGCAGCATCGGCAACCGCCTTGTCGGCAGCGGCCTTCGCGGCCACGGCCTTGGCGGCCTCTTCGGCGGCGACAGCCTTGGGCGTGGTCTTGACAGGCGGGACGGGCGGTGCCGCTTCCTTCAGCTTCGCTGCGTCGGCAGCAGCGGCGGCTGCGGCTTCCGCCTTGGCAGCCTGCTCGGCCTTTTCAGCCTTCTCCGCGCGCTCGGCCTGCTCGCGTTCGCGGGCCTCGGCCTCTTCGCGGACACGACGCTTCTCGACGAGTTCTTCCTCTTGGCGGCGGATCAGCTCGGCCTGGCGACGCGCTTCCTCTTCGCGGCGGGCCAGTTCGGCGCCGTCGATCTGAGGGGCCGCGGGTGCCTGCGCAACCGGCGCGGCCACTTGGGGCGCCTCGGGCGCGGGCGCATGGGCCTCGTCGCGCTGGATGAAGGTGCGTTTCTTGCGCACTTCCACCTGGATGGTGCGCGCCCGGCCGGTGGCGTCGGCCTGCTTGATCTCGCTGGTCGACTTCTTCGTCAGCGTGATCTTCTTGCGCTCGGGCTCGACCGTGCCGTGGCTGGCCTTGAGATGGCCGAGCAGGCGCTGCTTGTCCTGCTCGGTGAGCGCGTCGGACGCGGCCGCTTTGGGCACGCCTGCGCTCTTGAGCTGGTCAAGAAGAGTTTCGGGGGTCTTTTTGAGTTCGTTCGCGAACTCGGCGACTGTGGTGCTGGACATATGTGCTTTGAGCCTCCATGACCGTCAAGCCTGGCCGGCGAACCAATGTTCGCGGGCTTTCAGGATGAGGGCTTTGGCGTCATCGGCGCTTTGGCCGGTGATCTCGGTGAGTTCGTCGACCGCGAGGTCGGCCAGGTCGTCACGGGTGTGGACACCCGCCTCGGCCAACTTGGGAATGAGTTCGTGGTCGAGTCCTTCGAGGTCGCGCAGGTTCTGCGAAACGGTCTCGACGTTCTCTTCCTTGGCGATCTCCATCGTCAACAACGCATCCTTGGCGCGCGAACGCAGTTCGTTGATGGTGTCTTCGTCGAAGCTCTCGATTTCGAGCAGCTCGGAGATCGGCACATACGCCACTTCCTCGAGGCTGGTGAAGCCTTCGGAAATAAGGATGTCCGCGATTTCCTCGTCGACGTCGAGTTTTTCCATGAACAGCTTGCGGCTGGCGTCGGTCTCGACGGCCTGCTTCTGGGCCGATTCGTTGGCGTCCATGATGTTGATCTTCCAACCCGTGAGGTCGGAAGCCAGGCGCACGTTCTGTCCGCCGCGGCCGATGGCAATGGCGAGGTTTTCCTCGTCGACCACCACGTCCATGGCGTGCTTTTCTTCGTCGACCACGATCGACGACACGTTGGCCGGAGCTAGCGCGCCGATCACGAATTGCGCCGGGTCTTCGCTCCACAGCACGATGTCGACGCGCTCGCCGGCGAGTTCGTTCGTGACCGCATTGACGCGGGTTCCACGCACACCGACGCAGGTGCCGATCGGGTCGACACGCTTGTCATGCGAGAGCACGGCGATCTTGGCGCGCGAACCCGGGTCGCGGGCGCAGCTCTTGATTTCCAACAGGCCCTGCTCGATCTCGGGCACTTCCTGGCGGAACAGCTCGATCATGAACTCGGGCGCCGAACGCGACAGGATGATCGGCGCGCCGCGCAGCGTCAGGTCGACTTCCATGATCATGGCGCGCACGCGGTCGCCATTGCGCAGGTTTTCCTTGGCGATCATCTCGCTGCGGCGCAGGCGTCCTTCGACGCGGCCGGCTTCCACGATGATGTCGCCCTTGTCCAGGCGCTTGACGGTGCCGACGAAGATCTTGTCGCCGCGCGACATGAAATCATTGAGCAGCATCTCGCGCTCCGCGTCGCGGATCTTCTGCAGGATCACCTGCTTGGCGGCCATGGCGCCGATGCGGCCGATCGGCACCGATTCCACCGATTCCTCGATGTACTCGTCGACCTCGATGTCGGGCATCTCTTCCTTGGCTTCGAACAGGAGGATTTCCTGGTCGGGCAGCTGCAGGCCGGCCTCGTCGGGAACGACGTGCCAGCGGCGGAAGGTTTCGTAGACGCCGCTGTCGCGGTCGATGGCCACACGGATGTCCACGTCACCCTGGTGAAGTTTCTTGGTGGCTTGCGCCAAGGCGGATTCCACCGCGCCGAACACCACGTCACGTTCGACGTTCTTCTCGCGCGAGATCGCATCCACCAACATCAACATTTCGCGATTCATGCCACTACGCTCCTCGATCAGTCCGGCGACCCGCCGGTTTTGGTCTTGCGACCCTTGAAATCAACGATTGGCGCAAGCCGCGCATCACGCAACTCATCCAATGCAAAGCCCAGCGCCTGCAACGGTGCGGGCGCGCGCTTCTTGCTCACCTTTTGTCCTGGCTTGGGTGCGGGGTCGTCGCTCCAGACGATCTGCCAGCCACCCGACTCGGCCCGCTCCAGCGTGCCCCGAAACTTCTTGCGGCTGGCCGACACATGGCCACCCGCCGCGGCGCCCATGGGCGCCTTGAGCGTCAGGTCGATCACCTCGCCGACGAAACGCTCAAAATCCTTCTCGTGCCGCAGCGGCCTGTCGATACCGGGCGAGGAAACCTCGAGCCGCTTGTATTCGACCTGGTCGACTTCCAGCGCAAACTGGAGCTGCCGCGTGACCTTCTCGCAGTCCTCGACCGTCACGAACGGTTCGGGCGCGCCGGCCACAGCCTCTGAATTGGGGCCAGTCCAGGGCAAATCAATCGTGACGCGCAGCAATCCCCCGGCGGATCTTTCGATCTCGACCAGGTCGTAGCCGAGTCCGGCAACGGTTTGTTCCACTGTCTGCTGCAATGCCACGTGTTCGAATTCGCCTTTGAGTTTGTGCCTGTGCCTGACACTGCCCCGGGCGCCGCCCTGACCGTGCGGCAGTGTCGAAATCGATCGACCAAAAAAAACGGGCGGTTGGTACCCGCCCGTTTGGTCGTGAGCCTCGAATTATATGCCAGTTATGTTTCAGTTGCGACGAAATAGCTCATGGATCGCGCCTGCCCAGCGACGATTCGGACGAACTGCGGCTTGAACGGCAGCTTTGAAACATTGTGTTTCCATTGATGCGCGCGCCGCACGGGGGACAGCAAGGCGGCAAGCGCTTCCGGAGCGTTTATCCCCTCTTGCGCCACACCATGACGAACAACACGCTCCCGCCCATGAGCGCCGCCGCCGCCGCCAGCAGCGGCACCGCGAAGCTGCCCGTGGCGTGCGCCAACGGCGCGGCGAACAAGGGGCCGACGATCTGGCCGACGCCGTAAGAGGCGGTGGCATACCCGATCAGGCCGGCGGCCGCGTTGCCGCGCAGGCGCCGCGCCTCGCGCACTGCGAACAGCGTGATGGCGGTGAACGGCAGGCCCAGCAGGACGCTGCCCAGCGTGAAGCCCACGACCGTCGGCCAGACCACCGAGAGCAACACTCCGAGCGCCTGCAGCGCGCATCCGGCGGCCAGCAGCAGGCGGTTGTCCCAATGCGAGGGCATGCGCGCACCGATGATCGCGCCGGGCACGATGGCCAGGCCGAACAGGGGCCAGAACAGGTCGGGCCAGGGCGAGCCCGGCAGCGCCTGCCGGGCGATCACCGGCAGGAAAGTCGCGGTGATGATGTAGCCGAAACCGGCGATGCCATAGAGCGCCACCAGCCAGCGCGCATCGCTGCGCGCCGCGGCCAGTGCGTGGGCGGCCGGCGGCGATGCGGCCGGCGCGGCAGCCGCGCCGCCAGCGGCGCCATCGTCGAAGACGCGCCAGATCAGCGCGACCAGCAACAGCGCGACCAGGCCGAAGCCTATCCATGCGGCCGTCGAACCCCAACGTCCCACCACACCGCCCAGCAGCCCTGTTGCGGCAATGCCGATGCCAGGCCCCGCATAGATCACGCCGCCCAGCGCCGGCGCGCCCGTCTCCGCGAGCCGCCGCAGCCCCCAGCCCGAGGCGAACACGAAAACCCAGGCGCTGACGACGCCCGCGGCGCCGCGCAGCACGCCCCAGGCCGCGAAGTCGTTCAACAAGCCCATGCCGAGCAGCAGCGCCGCTGTCGCGATCAATCCACCCCGCACCATCGCGATGGGCCGCAGGTGAATCGCCGCACACGACAGCGCGCCGACGAAGTAGCCGAGGTAGTTCAGCGAAGCGAGCAGGCCGCCGCCCTCGAGGTCCAGCTTTCCCTCCGCCAGCATCACCGGCAGCATCGGCGTGAAGGCGAATCGTCCGATGCCCAGCGCCACCGCCAAGGTCACCATGCAGGCCAGTGCGGCGCGCCAGGCTCCGCGCCTGTTTGCAGCGTCGTCGGTTACGGGCTGGCTCACCAACTGACCTTCGCGCTGCGCGCTTCGGTGCGAGCGCCTTCGAGCGGCCGGGCGGCGCTCATGACTGAATCAACGCCGAAGCGACCAGTTGCCGGGTGTAGGGGTGGCGCGGCGCGTCCAGCACCTGGTCGACGTGGCCGGCTTCGAGGATCGCGCCGTCCTTCATCACGATGACCTCATGCGCCATCGCGCGGATCACTTCGACGTCGTGCGTGATCAGCAGGTAGCTCAGGCCGCGCTCGCGCTGCAGGCGCTGGAGCAGGCTCAGCACCTGCTTCTGGATGGTGACGTCGAGCGCGCTGGTCGGTTCGTCGAGCACCAGCAGTCGCGGGTTCACGATCAGCGCACGTGCGATGGCGATGCGCTGGCGTTGCCCACCGGAGAACTCGTGCGGATAGCGGTCGAGCAGGGACGGGAACTGCGCCTCGGTCAGGCCCACGTCGTTCAAAGCGGCCAAGCTGCGCACGCGGCGCGCGGCGGTGTCAAGCGCAGGCTCATGCACCTTCAGGCCTTCACCGACGATCTGCTCGACGGTCATGCGGGGCGAGAGCGAGGAGAACGGGTCCTGGAACACCACCTGCATGACGCGTCGCAAGGCCCGATCGGCGGCGCCATTGCCGGTCCATGCCTTGCCGGCGATGCCGAGCGTGCCTTCGTGGCGCAACAGACCGAGCGCCGCGAGTGCCAGTGTCGACTTGCCGGAACCCGATTCACCGACGACGCCCAGCGTCTGGCCCTGCGCAATGGCCAGGTCCGCGCCCTGCACGGCGACGAACGCGCCCTTGCTGAACCAACCGCGCAGGCCCGGCATTGGCACCGGGTAGGTCACGCGCAGTCCCTTGGCCTGCAACACTGCGTCGCCGCCCTGCCCCTGCGCCGGCACCACGTCGCGCTCGGGGCGGCTGTCGATGAGCTTTCGCGTGTAGGGATGCTGCGGCGCGTCGAACACGGTGCGCACCGGTCCGTGCTCGACGATGTGGCCGTTCTCCATCACTGCCACGCGGTCAGCGAAATGGCGCACCAGGTTGAGGTCGTGCGTGATCAGCAGCACCGCCATGCCGTGTTTGGCCTGCAGGCCGGCCAGCAACGCGAGGATCTGGGCGCGCACGGTCACGTCGAGGGCGGTGGTCGGCTCGTCGGCCAGCAACAGGCGCGGCTTGCAGGCCAGCGCCATCGCGATCATGGCGCGCTGACGTTGCCCGCCGGAGAGCTGGTGGGGGAAGGACAACGCACGCCGCCCCGGCTCGGGAATGCCGGTTTCCGCGAGCAGCTTGACCGCCGCCGCATGCGCCTCGCGCTTTGACAGCCCCTCGTGCAGTTCGAGCACCTCGGCGACTTGGTCGCCCACCGGATACAGCGCGTTGAGCGCGGTCATCGGCTCCTGGAAGATCATCGCGATCTCCTTGCCGCGGATGCCGCGCAGTTGCTGCTCCGGCAAGGACAGCAGGTCGCGCGCGTCGCCGCCTTGGCCATGAAAGGTCGCAACGCCGCCCAGCTCGGCGTTCTGCACCAGCCGCAGCAGCGACAGCGCCGTCACCGTCTTGCCCGAGCCGGATTCGCCTACGAGCGCCAGTTTCTCTCCCGCGGCCACCTGGAAGTCGATGCCATGCACCACTTCCTTGCCGCCGAAGGCCACGCGCAGGTTCCGGACGTCGAGCAAGGGGGTCATGGGGATACGGATCCAGGTACGGGATCGGACAGCCGAACGCAGAAGAAATACAAACGTTGCGCAGAAGCCGCAAAAGAACAGCCAGAAGAAACTTTCAGGAATTTCCTTTGCGACTTCTGCGAAACCTTTGCGACTTCTGCGTTCGGCAGTCCGATTTCCGGCTGCCCGATTTCCGGCCGTTTCATCGTTCTGCCTTCCGGGGATCCAGAGCGTCGCGCAAGGCGTCGCCCATGAAGGTCAGCAGCATCAGCGTCAGCACCAGCACGCCGAAGGTCGACAGCGAGATCCACCAGGCGTCGATGTTGGCCTTGCCCTGGCTCAACAACTCGCCGAGCGAGGGCGTACCGGGCGGCACGCCGAGGCCGAGGAAGTCGAGCGAGGTCAGCGCCAGGATGGCGGCGCTCATGCGGAATGGCAGGAAGGTCACGACCGGCACCATGCTGTTCGGCAGGATGTGGCGCCACATGATCTGCAGGTTGCCGACACCCAACGCACGGGCGGCGCGGACGTAGTCCATCTGCCGGTTGCGCAGGAATTCGGCGCGCACGTAGTCCGACAGGCCCATCCAGCCGAACAGGCTCAGCAACACCAGCAGCAGCGCGACGCTGGGCGCGAAGATGGCGCTGAAGATGATGAGCAGGTACAGCTCCGGCATAGAACCCCAGATCTCGATGAAGCGCTGGAAAGCCAGGTCGGTCTTGCCGCCGAAGAAGCCCTGGATCGCGCCGGTGGCGACGCCGAGCACCACGCCGATGACGGTCAGCGCCAGGCCGAACAACACGCTGACACGAAAGCCGTAGATCAACTGCGCGAGCAAGTCGCGGCCCCGATCGTCGCTGCCCAGCAGGTTCGCGCGTGACGGCGGCGCCGGATTGGGCGCCTTGGCGTAGTAGTTGAGCGTCTTCGGTCCGTAGGTATTGGGGGCATAGATCGCCCAGTTGTCACCTTGCGTGATGCGTTGGCGCACGAAGGGGTCGAGATAGTCCGCCGGGGTGTCGAAGTCACCGCCAAAGGTCTTCTCCGCGTAGTCGCGAAACACCGGGAAGTAGGTCTTGCCTTCGTAGCGCACGACCAGGGGCTTGTCTGTGGAAAGCACTTCGGCGAACAGGCTGAGCACCACCAGCGCGGTGAAGAGCGCAAGGCTCCAGAAGCCGAGCCGGTTGCGCTTGAAGCGCAGCCAGGCGCGCTCGCCGGGGCTCAACGAAACGGTCACGGGGCTAGTCAAACTTCACCCTCGGATCGACCCACACATAGCAGAGGTCGCTGATCAGCTTGGTCACCAGCCCGATCAGCGTGAAGAGATACAGCGTGCCCATCACGACCGGATAGTCGCGCCGGATGACGCTCTCATAGCTCAGCAGGCCCAGGCCGTCGAGCGAGAACAGCGTCTCGATCAACAGCGACCCGGTGAAGAAAGCAGTGATGAAGGCCGCGGGAAAACCAGTGACGATGGGGATCAGCGCATTGCGGAACACGTGCTTCCACAGCACCTGCCGTTCACCAAGGCCCTTGGCGCGCGCGGTCAGCACGTACTGCTTGCGGATCTCCTCCAGGAAGGCGTTCTTCGTCAGCATGGCAGTGATCGCGAAGCTGCCCAGAACCATGGCCGTGACGGGCAGCGCGATGTGCCAGAGGTAGTCGACGATCCTCGCTCCCCAACTCAAGCTGTCCCAGTTGGGCGAAGTCAGCCCGCGCAAGGGGAACCACTGCAGTTGCCCTCCGAATACCACGAGTAGCGCCACACCCAGCACAAAGCCCGGGATCGCGTAGCCCACCAGCACGATGAGCGTGGTCCAGAAGTCGAAGCGCGAACCGGCGCGCACGGCCTTGGCCACGCCCAGCGGCACCGCGATCAGGTAGCTGATGAAGAAAGTCCACAAGCCCAGGCTGATCGACACCGGCAGCTTCTCGCGAATCAGCTGGCCCACGGCCTTGTGCTGGAAGAAGCTGTTGCCCAGGTCGAAGCGCGCGAACTGGCCGATCATCTGCCAGAAGCGCTCGGGGGCGGGCTTGTCGAAGCCGTACAGCGCCTTGATCTCGGCGATCTGCTTGGGGTCCAGGGCGCGTGTGGTCGGTCCGCCGGCGATGCGGCTTTCCTTGTCGGTGAGTTGCGACATCAGTTGCTCCGCCGGCCCGCCGGGCACGAACTGCACGATCGCGAAATTCAGCAACAGCACGCCCAGCAAGGTCGGGATGATCAGCAGCAGGCGACGAAGGATGTAGGCGGCCATGTGCGTTGCTCAGGGGTTGGCGTCCCACCACATGGTGAGCAGCCAGAAACCGGCCAGCATGCGTTGCGGCAAGGCCTGCTCGGGCCGGCGCAAGTGGCCCTTGTGCGCGATGAAGTACTGCTTACCGTAATACATGGGAATGACGTAGTGCTGGTGCAGCAAGTAGCGGTCCAGCAGCTGGCTCGCGGTCGACAGCGCCTTGCGGTCGGGTGCGTTGACGATCAGCTCGATGATCTCGTCGAGCACCGGGTCGCTGATGCCGCTCAGGTTCTGGCTGCCCTTCTCGGCCGCCGATGCGGAGCCGAAGTCGTCGTAGAGCTCGTTGCCGGGGCTGGACGAGCCGCCCAGGATGTTGATGGCCAGGTCGAAGTCGAAGTCGTCCTGCTTCTTCTTGATGAGCGTCGCGTCGCGCAGGCGGATCTGCAGCGCGATGCCCAGCTTGGCCAGGTTGCGCGACCAGGCGGTCAGCACCGGCTCGGAACTGCGGTCGGCGATGTCGATGTCCATCACGAAGGCCTGGCCGGCCTGGTCGCGCAAGGCGCCGTCGCGGTAGGTCCAGCCGGCCTCGCGCAGCAGTGCCTGCGCCCGCACGAGATTCCTGCGCAGGCCTTCGGCGCTGTCGCCGGTCGCGGCCGGTCGCGGCAAGGGGCCTTTCACCTGTGCCAGGTAGCGCTGCTTGTTCTTCAGTTGCTCGATCAGCGCCTGCTCATCCGCGCTCACCGCGGGCTGGGCCATCAGGTCGTCGCTGTTCTGGAAGTAGCTCTGCGTGCGCGCGCGCCGCCCGTAGAAGAGGTGCTGGTTCAACCAGTCGAAGTCGAAGGACAGCGCCAGCGCCTCGCGCATCCGCACGTCCTGGAAGCGGGGCTGGCGCAGGTTCAGCACGATGCCCTGCATGCCGGTGGCGCGGCGATGCGAGATTTCGTCCTTGATGATCTCGCCCGAATCGAAGCGCTTGCCCTTGTAGCGGCGAACCCAGGCCAGGATCGAGGTTTCTTCCAGCGCGTCGAGCGCGCCCGTCTTGAGCGACTCCTCCTCGCCGAGCCGGTCCTTGAAGTACTGGTAGCTCACCTCGCCGAAGTTGAACATGCCCTTGCGCACCGGAAGGTCTGCGGCCCAGTAGTCGGGCCGGCGCTTGTAGCTGATGGACTTGCCGAAGTCGACCTTGTCGATCACGTAGGGGCCGGTGGCGATGGGTGGCTCGCTCACCACCTCGTCGAAGGGCTTGCCCTTGCCCCAGTTGGGCGAGAACACCGGCAGTTGGCCGATGATCATGTGCAGCTCCGAGTTCTTGCGCTTGAAGTCGAAGCGGATCACGCGATCGCTGACGACGACCGCCTCCTTCACGTCGGCCCAGTAGGAGCGGAAGGTAGGGCTGGCCCGCTTGCTCATCAGCGTGTCGAAGGAGTACTTCACGTCCTTCGCCAGCACCGGTGTCCCATCGGAAAAGCGCGCCTTGGCATTGAGCCGGAAGGTGACGCTCAGGTGGTCGGCTGCGAGTTCGGCGTCCTCGGCCAGCATGCCATAGTTGGAGAATGGCTCGTCCTCGCTGTGCGTCATCAGCGATTCGAACAGCAGGCTGTATTCCGCGAACACGAAGCCGTTGGCGCTATAGCCCATGCCCACCGGAGGCCGGCCCTTGAGGATGAAGGGATTGAGCTTGTCGAAGGTGCCGCTGGCCGACAGCGTGAGAGAGCCGCCCTTGGGCGCTTCGGGGTTGACGTAGTCCCAGTGCTTGAAGGACCGGCCGTACTTGGGCTCATAACCCATGCCCATGCCGTGCACGGCCCAAGCCGGCCCGCCGAAGCAGGCCGCGCAGAGCATCACCATCGAAAGCAGCCAACCTCGCATGCGAGAATTCTGCCCAAGATTTGAAAGAGGCAACGACCATGGGCTTTCTCGCTGGCAAAAAACTTCTGATCACAGGCGTCCTGAGCAATCGCTCCATCGCCTACGGCATTGCCAGGGCATGCCACGCGCAAGGTGCGGAACTGGCCTTCAGCTATGTAGGCGAGCGCTTCAAGGACCGCATCACCGAGTTCGCCGCCGACTTCGACTCCAGGCTGATCTTTGATTGCGACGTGGGCGACGACGCGCAGATCGACAAGCTGTTCGCGGACCTGTCCCAGACGTGGCCCAAGTTCGACGGCTTCGTGCACAGCATCGGCTTTGCGCCGCGCGAAGCCATCGCGGGCGACTTCCTCGAAGGCCTGTCGCGCGAAGGCTTCAGGATCGCGCACGACATCAGCGCGTACAGCTTCCCGGCAATGGCCAAGGCGGCCCTGCCCTACCTCAACGACAAGTCGGCCTTGCTGACCCTCACCTACCTGGGCTCCGTGCGCGCCCTGCCCAACTACAACACCATGGGACTCGCCAAGGCCAGCCTGGAAGCATCGGTGCGCTACCTGGCCGAATCGCTGGGCCCCAAGGGCATGCGCGTCAACGGCATCAGCGCCGGTCCTATCAAGACCCTGGCGGCCAGCGGCATCAAGGATTTCGGCAAGATGCTCAACGGCGTTGCGAGGACGGCGCCCGTGCGTCGCAACGTGACGATCGACGAAGTGGGCAACGTGGCTGCCTTTCTGTTGAGCGACCTCGCCAGCGGCGTGAGCGCCGAGATCACCTACGTCGACGGCGGCTTCAGCCAGGTCGTAGGGGGCCTGACGGAACCTGCCGCCTGAGTTTTTCGGTTTTCACAAGTGCCGCACCGCTCGGGGAAGGGCGCAAGCGGCCAGCGTATCCAAAGGGAAGTATGTTGAAACGGCGAAATTTTCTCGCCCTGGGCGTTCTGTCATTCAGCCTGGGCAACCCAACGTTCGCGGCGCCAAGGCCCGTGATGCTGGCCGAGGTGTACCGGCCCGGGATGCCGCTCGATGACTATTGGGTCAGCGAGAAATTCGACGGGGTGCGCGGCTATTGGGACGGCAAGCAGTTCTGGACCCGCAATGGCGAACCGATCGTGGCGCCCGCGTGGTTCACCGCACCGATGCCGGGCACCCCGATGGATGGCGAACTCTGGGCGGGCCGGGGCAAGTTCAACCTGGCCACGTCCACGGTGCGCAGCCAGACGCCCAACGGCGCGGCATGGCGCGAGATGCGCTTCATGGTGTTCGACCTGCCCATGCAACCGGGCGACTTCAATGCCCGCCTGGCCGCGTTGAGAAAGCTGCTGCCCGTCACGGCGGCGCCTTGGGTGGTGCTGGTGGCCCAGCAACGCGCGACCACGCCGGCCGAACTGCAGGCCCTGCTGGAGAAGACCCTCAAGCTAGGCGGCGAAGGGCTGATGCTGCACAAGGGGACTTCGCTCTATCGCGGTGAGCGCACCAGCGACCTGCTGAAGTTCAAGCCCTTCGACGATGCGGAGGCGCGGGTGGTGGGCGTCGTGCCTGGCAAGGGCAAGCACGCCGGCCGGCTCGGCGCCTTGGTGGTCGAGACGCCGGAAGGCCAACGCTTCAAGCTGGGCGGCGGTTTCACCGATGCCGACCGCGAAGACCCGCCGCCGGTCGGCGCCTGGGTCACGTACCGCTACAACGGCAAGAACCCGAGCGGCCTGCCGCGGTTCGCGCGCTTCCTGCGAGTGCGCCCCGACCTGGTTGGTTGAGGCAAGGCGCTCCAACGCAGTCAAGCGTTCGACCGCGAAAGCGGATCAGGGCTTGAGGCCCTGCTTCAGCTTTTGCTCGATGTCGTCGAGGACCGGCAGCAGATCGGCGACCGAATCGATCACGTAGTGCGCCCCGGCCGCCTTGAGCCGGGCCGTGGCGCCCTGGCGCAGCGTGTCCTGGCGCTGTTCATCGAGCGCCTGCCATTCCGCGAGCGACAGCCCCATCTCGTTGCCGCTGACCGCCAGGCCCACGGCCCAGGTGCCGGCGTTCACGCCCTCCTCGATGCCGTAGCCGGTGTCGTCGACCTTGACCACGCTGGCCGGTGGCCACACGCCGATGTCGGCGAAGGTGCGGTACATGCCCAGCGGCGACGGACGGCCGGCGGCCAGGTCGCCGGCGCACACCAGGTTGTCCGGCACGTAGCCGCCGGCCGCGGCGATGGGCGTGACGGCGGCCATGATCTCGCGGTTGTAGCCGGTGGTGGAGCCGACCTTCAGGCCGCGTGCGCGGATCGCGTTCACCGTGTCCACCGCGCCGGGAATGAAGTCCGCATATTCGGCGGCGGCCACGGCGCTCATCGGCGTGAAGACTTCGTAGAGATGGTCCACGTCGGCGTCGGTGAAGGCCTTGCCGTGCGCCTTTTCCCATTGCGCGGCGATGCGCGGCAGCGTGCCCAGCGCCTTGATGTGGTCCCACTTGGCCATGCCCATCGGGCCGCGCGCCTCGGCGATCGTGAGGTCGATGTCGAACTTCTCGAACAGCCGCACGAAGGCGCCCATCGGCGCGCATGAGCCGAAGTCGATGATGGTGCCGGCCCAGTCGAAGACGACGGCGCTGAGGGTGGTGGGGTGAGTTGGCATGTCTTGCTTTCTGGAGGGAATCGGTTACCAGCCCGCGAACACATCTTCGGCGATGCCGAAGGCGGTACTTGCGCCGGTGCCGCTGGTGACGAGGACCAGGCGGGTAGCGTCGTCGGGTTTGTCGATGAGGCAGTCGGTGGTGGCAGACGAGGGATAGGTCCCGACCCAGCGTTCGGTCACCTTCGCCCGCTGCAGGCGCAGCGTCTTGTGCAGGTGTTCGAGGATCAGGTCGTCGACGCGCAGGTCGGCAAAGGGTTCGGGCGCCGCGCCGTAGTGGTGCGAATCGCCGACCACGAGCGAGCCGTCCGCGCTCTGGACGACGATGAGGTGGATGCCGTTGTCCAGCGACTCGCCCTCCTCCCGGCGGATCTGCTCCAGCAGGATTGCCGCGGACGGCAGCTTGCTGTAGCCGTGGTAGCGCACCAGGCTCAGATCGCTCATCACGGAGCCGGGCAGCCTGAAGCCCGGCTCGGGTTGCACGCGCAGCATGTGCAACTGGCAGAGGCGCAACTGGTGGGGCGTGAGGCGCTCGGCGAACAAGCCATTGAGATCGGTGTTGGTGCAGACAGCGACACGCGTGCCGTGCAGCACGCCGCGCGAGGTGCGCACCCGCGGCGTCGCGACTTCGAGGACGGCTTCGCTGAAGCGGAAGACCACGCCGTGCGTCTTGGCCAGCCAGCGCGCCAGCAGGCCGATGGCGGTGCGCGATTCGACGCGCATCTCATGCGGGCTGTAGAGCACGCCCTGCGCACCGTCGAGCCGCAGCGCTGGCGCACGACGCGCGGCCTCGCCCACGTCGAGCAGTTCGCAGCCTTCGCCCATCTCGGTGGCCATGAATTCCTCAAGCACCTTGAGCGCCTGCGGCCGGAAAGCGCTGAGGTACAGCCCGTGATGCAAGGTGGCGATGCCCGCCAGCGGCGCGACTTCGCCCCACACGGCGCGCGCGCGTCGCGCCCGCCGCCAGGTGTCGCCCGCGCCCTGCCCCGTCACCGTGATGAAGCCGAAGTTGCGGATCGATGCGCCCACGCAGGCCGCGTCGCGCTCGACCACGCACACGCGCAGCCCTCGCTTCGCGGCCGTGTAGGCATGCGCCAGGCCGACGATGCCGGCGCCAACCACGATGAGATCGAACGATGTGTCGATGGATGCCATGTTCAGGGGCTCGTCATCGCGCGGGCACACGCCATGCCTGCGTGCGGCGGTCGATCCATTTGCCGAGCGCCATGTACAGCAGCGTGACCACCGCCGAGGTCGCGGCGATCAGCACCGCCATGGCCGCGGCAGGCCCGGTGTCGCCGGCCTCGTCGAGGTTCAGGATCGCGACCGCAGCCAGCTTGGTGTCGGGCGAATACAGGAACACCACCGCCGAGATCGTCGTCATCGCATTGATGAAGAAATAGCGCGATACATCCAGCAGCGTCGGCAGGCAGATCGGAAGGGTGACGCGCCAGAGGGTCTTGTAGAACGGCACCTTGAGCGAGGCCGACACGGCCTCGAACTCGGCATCGATGGCCTTCAGCGCGGTCACTACGGTCAGGTGCCCGGTGGTGTAGAAGTGGACGATCGTGCACAGCACCATTAGCGCCATCGTGCGGTAAAGGAAGTTCAGCGGGTTGGCGGGCGCATTGAAGAAGAAGATGTAGCCCAGGCCCAGCACCAGCCCCGGCACGGCCATCGGCAGCATCGCCATGAGGCGGATGACCGGCCGCACCCAATCCAGGCCACGCGTCTTCTCCAGCAAGTAGGCGCCGACGAACACCACCGCGGTGCCGATCACGGCCGTGCATGCGGACAGCTTGAGGCTGTTGAGCATCGCATCGCCGAGTTCCGCATCGACCAGCCCCGAGACGTAGTGGACGAAGCTCGGCTTGAGGTTGTAGGGCCACAAGGTCGCGAACGAGGCGAACACGGCCATGAAGAACATCGCCAGCATCGAGGCGACGATCAGCATGCAATAGACGGTCATCGCCGCATCGAAGCGCGGCGCGCGCCGCGGCACCAGCGGCACGGCCCGCGCCGTCAGCATCGCGGTCTGCTTGCGCTGCACCAGGTAGTCGATGCCGAAGGTGAGCGCAGCCGGCGTCAACAGCAGCAGCGCGACCACCGCTCCGCGCTGGAAGTCCTGTTGCCCGATCACCAGCTTGAACACGTCGGTCGCCAGCACGTTGAAGTTGCCGCCGACCACCTTCGGAATACCGAAGTCGGTGATGACCAGCGTGAAGCACACCAGTGCCGCGGAAATCAGCCCGTACTTGGCGCCGGGCAGCGTGATGGTGAAGAACTTCCGCAAGGTGCGCGTGCCCAGCGCATCGGCCGCCTCGTACAGCCGCGCGTCGGCCAGCGACAAGGCCGTCACCAGGATCATCAGCACATGCGGAAAGGTGGCGAAGCATTCGGCCAGCACGATGCCCGATGCGCCGTAGATGCCGCTGAAGCCAAGCCCCAGCCAGAGCTCCTTCGCGATGCCCTGGTTGCCGAACCAGTAGATCAGCGAGATGGCCGACAGCAGCGACGGCGCCAGCAGCGGGAGCAGCGTGATCGCGCGAAACAGCGGCTTGGCCGGCATGCAGCTTCGCGTCAGCGCATAGGCGAAGGCGAAGGCCAGCGGCACCACGATCAGCGTGACCAGAACCGATACCTGCACGCTGTGCCCGAGGCTCTGCAGCAGTGCCGGCGATGCGAGGTACGCGGCAAACGCGTCGAGGCCCGACGCTTGCCCACCCTCGGGCGCATCGAGCGCCTTCGACAGGATCAGCAGCAAGGGCGCGAGCAGCCCGATGCACAGCAGCGCGACCGTGCCCAGCAGCGCCAGGTTGGCGAGGCGGTCGGCCCATTGCGCCTGCTGCTTCGGCGGCGCAGCCTTCCAGACGGCAGCGACCATGCTCAGCTGCCCAAGGCCACGGGGAACACGCGCAGCCGATCGGCGCGCAAGGCGAAGTTCAGTTGCGCCCCCTCGCGCACGCCGAACTCGTCCATCTGATTCAGCGAGAACTGCAATTGCAAAGGCTGGCCCGGAATGGCATCGACCGCCACTTCCGCCAGGCAGTTGCCGCCGAGGAACTCGACATGCCGTACCGTGCCGACGCACCGCATCGGATCGTCTTCGCGCACCCCATCGATCACGCGGTCTTCCGGGCGCAGGTAGAGCGCGACCTCGCGCCCCGGCCGGAAGTCGGCGCCATTGCCGGGCTGGCATTGCAGCCGCATCTCGCCGCAGCGGAACCAGCGGTCGCCCTCTGCCACGGCTGCGAGCCGGTTCACCTTGCCCACGAAGTCGGCGACGAAGGGCGAGGCCGGCTCGCGGTACACCTCCATCGGCGTGCCGACCTGCTCGATCACGCCCTGGTTCATCACCACGATGCGATCGGCCACCGACAGCGCCTCTTCCTGGTCATGCGTCACCATCACCGTCGTCACGCCGAGCTTGCGCTGAAGTTCGCGGATCTCGTTGCGCAGGTGCACGCGCACGATGGCGTCCAGCGCCGACAGCGGCTCGTCGAGCAGCAGCAGTCCCGGCGAGGTGGCCAGCGCGCGCGCCAGCGCGATGCGTTGCTGCTGCCCGCCCGACATCTGCGCCGGGTACTTGGCGCCGCTGCCCGGCAGTCCGACGAGTTGCAGCAGCTCGTCGACGCGCGGCGCGATCTGCGCCCGCGACTGCCTGCGGTTGACCAGGCCATAGGCGACGTTCTGCGCCACCGTGAGGTTCGGGAACAGCGCATAGGACTGAAACATGATCCCGTAGTCGCGGCCCGCGGGCGGCAGCACCGAGATGTCGCGCCCGCCCTGCCGGATGCGTCCGGCCGACTGCATCTCCAGCCCCGCGATGATCCGCAGCAGCGTCGTCTTGCCGCAGCCCGACGGCCCGAGGAAGCAGACGAACTCGCCGCGCCGGATCGACAGGTGGATGTCGTCCAGCGCCACGAAGGCGCCGAAGCTCTTCTTGATGCCCCGCAGTTCGAGGTAGGTGGCGTCGTCGCCCTCGCCCTCGCCTCCGCCTGCGCTTGCTTGCGATCTCACTTCTTCGGTTCGCTCTTGCCGTCGTAGCGTCGGGTCCACTCGGCCAGCGTGCGGTCGCGGCCGGCGGCAGCCTGGTCGAAGTTGAGCTTGATCAGCCGTGCCTCGTAGTCGTCCGGGATGTTCGGCAGCTTGGGCGCCACGCCCGGCTGCGCCGTGATCGCGAAGTTCTTGCCGTAGAGCAGCATCGCGTCCTTCGACGAGGCCCAGTCGGCCAGCTTCTTCGCGGCTTCCAGCTTCTTCGTGCCCTTGTAGATGGCATAGCCTTCCAGGTCCCAGCCCAGGCCTTCCTTGGGGAACACCAGTTCGATCGGCGCGCCCTTGGCCTTGTTGGTGTAGCCGCGGTATTCGAAGGAGATGCCTGCAACGTATTCGCCGGCCGCCGCCATGTTGCAGGGCTTGGAACCGGAGTGCGTGTACTGGCCGATGTTCTCGTGCAGCGCGTCCATGTACTTCCAGCCGCCACCCTTGCCCGCGTCGTCGCCCCACATCTGCAGCCATGCCACCACGTCGAAGTAGCCGGTGCCCGAGGAGGCCGGATTCGGCATCACGACCTGGCCCTTGAACTCGGGCTTGGTCAGGTCCTTCCACGTGGTCGGGATCGGGATGTTCTTCTTCTTGGCCTCGACCGTGTTCACGCACACCACGGCGCCGAACACGTCCATGCCCCACCAGGCCGGCGGCGACTTCTTGTCGCGGTACTGCGGCATGATCGCGTCGAGGTTCAGCGGCGCATAGGGCTGCAACATGCCGTTGCGATCGAACAGCGCGAGGCTCGATGCGGCCACGCCCCAGATCGCATCGGCCTGCGGATTGGCCTTCTCGGCCAGCAGCTTGGCCGTGATCACGCCGGTCGAGTCGCGCACCCACTTGATGTCGATGTCGGGGTTGACCTTGTTGAAGGCCTCCTGGTAGGCCTTCAGCTGGTCGGTCTCCAGCGCGGTGTAGACCACGAGCTGGGTCTTCTGCGCCCACGCGCCTGCCATGCATGCCACGCCGAGCAAGCCGGCCACCATCGATCTTGCGAATTTCATCTGCCCACTCCTGGTTCGAAAAGACAGCAACTTTGCCGACACGAAACGACACGCTCGTGACACATGCACCTAGCAAAATCGGGGCCTGCCGCAGGACTTTGTCTATTGTTGTTCGTAGATCGTAGACAATCTGCGATGGGCAACCTACGATCCCACCATGGCCACGAAGATCTCCAGCAATCCCGCCATCGCACAGCTTCAGTGCACCTCGCTCGCCACCTTGGTGCAGGCCGAGATCGAACGCATGATCCTGGACGGCGACCTGCCCTCCGGCGCCAAGCTCACCGAGTCCACCTTGGCCGAGCAGATCGGCGTCTCGCGCGGGCCGGTACGCGAGGCTTTCCGCATGCTCGAGGAAGCCGGCCTCGTGACCACCATCAAGAACCGCGGCGTGTTCGTGCGCCACGTGCCGATCGAGGAGGCGCTCGAGATCTTCGAGGTGCGCGCCGTGATGGACCTCTACGTGGGCCGCAAGCTCGCGCAGGGCCTGGCTACCGCCCAGGTCAAGAAACTGCGGCAACTGGCCGATGCGATGGACCAGGCCGTGAAAGCCGACAACGCGCATGACTTCCACCACTACAACCTGAAGTTCCACGACCGCCTGCTGGAACTGGCCGGCAATGCCAAGCTCACGGCGACCTACCGCAAGCTCGTCAACGAGCTTTCGCTTTTCCGCCGGCAGAACCTCACCAGCGAATCGATGGCGGTCTATGCGCGCGAGCACCGGCAGATCGTGAAGGCCATCGCCGGTGGCGACCCCGAAGCCGCGGGCCAGGCGATGTACCAGCACGTGATGAACAGCCGCGAGCGCACCCAGCGCAACTACGCGCAGAAGCAGGCCGCGGAGGCCAAGGCGCCCCTTTCCGGGTCCACCGCTGCCGTGGAAGCCTGAGAAGACGTCGACGATGGCCCTGTCCCTGACCGACATCGAGGCACTGTTCGCCCGCCACGGCGCGGCCACCTACAGCGGCGAGCCGGTGACCCAGCTGCAGCACGCACTGCAGACCGCGTGGCTCGCCGAGCAGGCCGGCGCGGATGATGAACTCGTCACCGCAGCCCTGCTGCACGACCTCGGCCACCTGCTCAACGACCAAGGCGAATCGCCCACGCTGCGCGGCATCGACGACGTGCACCAGTACTTCGCCCTGCCCTTCCTGCGCGGCGTGTTCGGCGAGCGCGTGCTGGGCGCGATCCAGTGGCACGTCGATGCCAAGCGCTACCTGTGCGCGACGCGGCCCGACTATTGGCAGGCGCTTTCCGCCGACTCGAAGCGCAGCCTTGAGCTGCAGGGCGGCACCTTCTCCGCCGCGCAGGCCCGCGAGTTCATCGGCCGTGCGCATGCAGCCGATGCCGTGCAGGTGCGCCTGTGGGACGACCTGGCCAAGTCGCCCGATCTCCAGACCCCGCCGCTCGGGCACTACCTGGCGCGCGCCAGAAGCTGCGTGCTGGCCGCCGCGTGACACTGACCGGCCCGATCGTTCTCGCCGTACTCTTCGGCGCGCTGCTGCACGCGGGCTGGAACGCCTTCATCAAGGCCGGCCGAGACAAGGCGCTGGACACGGCCCTCGTCCACAGCCTCGGCATCTTCGTGGCGATCCCGCTCCTGATGAGCAGCGGCCTGCCGGACCGCGCGGCATGGCCGTACATGGCCGCATCGCTCGCCATCCACCTCGGCTACTACATCGCGCTCGCCGGCGCCTACAAGCATGGCGACCTGGGCCTGACCTACCCGCTGATGCGCGGCTGCGCCCCGCTGCTGGTGGCGCTCGGCAGCATGGCCTTCATCGGCGAACGCATTTCCGCCACGGCCTGGATCGGCGTCGCCGTCCTCTGCATCGGCGTCTTCACGCTGGGCCTGTCCCGCTCGGCGGCGGCTCCCGATGGCACCTCGCATCGCGGCAAGGCGATCGGCTTTGCGCTCGCCAACGCCGCGATCATCGCTGTCTACACCATCGTCGACGGCATCGGCGTGCGCGTCTCCGGCAGCGCGGTGGCCTATGTCGCGGGCCTGTTCGTGTTCGACGGCATTCCGTACTTGCTGCTGGTACTCTGGCGCCGCCCAGGCCAACGTCTTGCGGCGTTGCGCTACATGAAGCGCCGCTGGCCGATCGCATTCCTCGGCACCGCGGCCTCGCTCGGCAGCTACGGCGTCGCCCTGTGGGCGATGACCCGCGCGCCGGTCGCCGTCGTCGCCGCGCTGCGCGAGACCTCGGTGCTGTTCGCCGCGCTGATCGGCACCCTCTTCCTGCGCGAGGCCTTTGGCTGGCAGCGGGCCATCGGCACTCTCGTCATTGCGGCCGGGGTGATGACCTTGCGCCTGGGTTGAAGACGCCCCGAAGGTTCAGCCGGCCCGCACGCAGTCGGCGTAATAGCGCTTCTTGCCCGTCTCGTCGACCTTCGCCACCAGCCCGTGGATGTCCGTCTCGAAGCCTGGGCACTCGGTGTTGAATTCGCGCGCGAACTTCAGGTAGTCGACGATCTTCTTGTTGAACACCTCACCCGGGATCAGCAGCGGAATACCGGGCGGGTATGGCGTGATGAGGCTGGTGGTGATACGGCCTTCGAGCTTGTCGATCTCCACGCGCTCGGTCTTGCGGTGCGCGATGTGCGCGTAGGCGTCGCTGGGCTTCATCGCCGGCGTCAGGTCGCTCAGGTACATCTCGGTGGTGAGCCGCGCCACGTCGTAGCGCGCATAGAGCTTGTGGATGTGATTGCAGAGATCGCGCAGGCCGAGGCGCTCATAGCCCGGATGCTGCTGGCAGAACTCCGGGAGGATCCGCCACATCGGCTGGTTGCGCGCGTAGTCGTCCTTGAACTGCTGCAGCGCCGTCAACAGCGTGTTCCAGCGGCCCTTGGTGATGCCGATGGTGAACATGATGAAGAAGCTGTAGAGCCCGGTCTTCTCGACGATCACACCGTGCTCCGCGAGGAACTTGGTGACCACGCTGGCCGGGATGCCGGTCTCGGCGAACTTGCCCTGCAGGTCCAGGCCCGGGGTGACGATGGTCGACTTGATCGGGTCGAGCATGTTGAAGCCGTCGGCCAGCTTGCCGAAGCCGTGCCAGTTGCGCGCCGAGCTTTTGGTCTTCTTCTCGCTGCTGCCCTCGCCCTTCATGACCCAGTCCTCGGCGCGGCCGATGCCCTCGTCGACGAGCTTCTCGGGGCCCCAGACCTTGAACCACCACTCGTCCTTGCCGAACTCATCTTCGACCTTGCGCATGGCGCGGCGGAAATCGAGCGCCTCCAGGATGGATTCCTCCACCAGCGCGGTACCGCCGGGCGGCTCCATCATGGCGGCGGCCACGTCGCAACTCGCGATGATCGCGTACTGCGGGCTGGTGGACGAGTGCATCAAGTAGGCCTCGTTGAACAGGTCGCGGTCCAGCGCGCGGTTCTGCGAGTCCTGCACCAGCACATGGCTGGCCTGGCTGATGCCGGCCAGCAGCTTGTGGGTGGACTGGGTGGCGAACACCAGCGAGTCCTTCGGGCGCACCCGGCGCTTGCCCATCGCGTGGTAGGCGCCGTAGAACGGATGGAAGGCCGCGTGCGGCAACCAGGCCTCGTCGAAGTGCAGCGTGTCGACGTACCCGTCGAGCATGCCCTTGATGGTCTCGGTGTTGTAGATCACGCCGTCGTAGGTCGACTGCGTGAGCGTCATCACGCGCGGCTTGACCTTGTCGGGATCGACGTGCGCGAGCAGCGGGTTCGCCTTGATCTTGGCCTTGATCGCGCTCTGCTCGAACTCGCTCTTGGGGATCGGGCCGATGATGCCGAAGTGGTTGCGCGTCGGCTTCATAAAGACCGGAATCGCGCCGGTCATGATGATCGCGTGCAGGATCGACTTGTGGCAATTGCGGTCGACCACCACCACGTCGTCGGGCGCCACCGTGTGGTGCCACACCATCTTGTTGCTGGTGCTGGTGCCGTTGGTCACGAAGAAGCAGTGGTCGGCGTTGAAGATGCGCGCCGCGTTGCGTTCGCTGGCAGCCACCGGGCCGGTGTGGTCGAGCAACTGGCCGAGTTCTTCCACCGCATTGCACACGTCGGCACGCAGCATGTTCTCGCCGAAGAACTGGTGGAACATCTGGCCGACCGGGCTCTTCAGGAAGGCCACGCCACCCGAATGGCCCGGGCAATGCCATGAATACGAGCCGTCTTCCGCGTAATCGATCAACGCCTTGAAGAACGGCGGCTGCACGCCTTCGAGGTAGCTCTTGGCCTCGCGGATGATGTGGCGCGCCACGAACTCCGGTGTGTCCTCGAACATGTGGATGAAGCCATGCAGCTCGCGCAGGATGTCGTTGGGCAGGTGGCGTGAGGTACGGGTTTCGCCATAGATGTAGATCGGCACCTCGGCATTCTTGCGGCGCACCTGTTCGATGAAGGTGCGCAGGTTGAGTACGGCGGGGTCAAGGTCCGGGCCGGGCGTGAACTCCTCGTCGTCGATCGACAGGATGAAGGCGCTGGCACGGCTTTGCTGCTGGGCGAACTGGCTCAGGTCGCCATAGCTTGTCACGCCCAGAACCTCGAATCCTTCAGTCTCGATGGCTTGCGCGAGCGCGCGGATGCCGAGGCCCGAGGTGTTCTCGGCGCGGAAGTCCTCGTCGATGATGACGATGGGAAAACGGAATTTCATGGGCGTGCCCGGATGGGGAAAAGAGGCGCGAAGTGTAAGGAATTCCAATGTCCACCATCTGACCGTATGTCAGAGAATGCAGCCGGATTCACATGCAGGAGCAAATTCATGGAGCTTTCCACCATCTGGTGGTTGATCGCGGGGGCCGCCATCGTGCTGGAACTGATGTCCGGCACGGTCTACCTGCTGCTGCTGAGCGGGGGCTTTGCGGCGGCCGCCGTCTCGGCGCATCTGGGGGCGGGTTTCACCACGCAGCTGGTCGTGGCTGCCGTGGTCGGCGTGGGCGCGGTGCTGGGCTGGTACGTCATCCGCAAGCGCCGGCCGCCCGACTTGCCCTCGCAGTCCAACCCCAATGTCAACCTCGACGTCGGCGGCAGCGTGCAGGTCGACGCCTGGAACAGCGACGGCACCGCCAGCGTGCGCTATCGCGGCGCCCAATGGACGGCCATCCATCGCCCCGGCGTCATGCCGGCGACCGGCATGCACCGCGTGACGGAGGTGGTCGGCAGCCGCCTGGTCGTCGACAAGATCTGAAATCGAAAAGCCAAAGGAACCGCACCATGGAAGTCGCAGCCGTCATCCTCGTCATCGCCATCATCTTCATCAGCCAGTCGGTCAAGTTCGTGCCTCAGCAGAACGCCTGGGTGCGCGAGCGGCTGGGCAAATACAACGGGACGATGGCGCCAGGGCCGAACTTCCTGATCCCCTTCATCGACAAGGTGGCCTACAAGCACAGCCTGAAGGAGATTCCGCTCGACGTGCCCAGCCAGATCTGCATCACGCGCGACAACACGCAACTGCAGGTGGACGGCATCCTCTACTTCCAGGTGACCGACCCGATGCGTGCGAGCTACGGATCGTCGAACTACATCGTGGCCGTGACGCAGCTTGCGCAAACCTCGTTGCGCAGCGTGATCGGCAAGCTGGAGCTCGACAAGACTTTCGAGGAGCGTGACATCATCAACGCGCAGGTGGTTGCCGCGATCGACGAGGCGGCGCTGAACTGGGGGGTGAAGGTGCTGCGCTACGAGATCAAGGACCTGACGCCGCCGAAGGAGATCTTGCAAGCCATGCAGCGCCAGATCACGGCCGAGCGCGAGAAGCGCGCGCTGATCGCCGCATCGGAAGGCCGCCGCCAGGAGCAGATCAACATCGCCACCGGCGAGCGCGAGGCTTTCATCGCGCGCTCCGAGGGCGAGAAGCAGGCGCAGATCAACAACGCGCAGGGTGAGGCAGCGGCCATCACCGCGGTGGCCGAGGCGACCGCCGGCGCCATCTCGCGCGTGGCGGCCGCCATCCGCGAGCCGGGCGGCGAGCAGGCGGTGCAGCTCAAAGTGGCAGAGCGCGCCGTGGATGCCTACAGCAAGGTCGCTGCGGACTCCAAGACCACGCTGATCGTGCCCAGCAACATGACCGAGACGGCCGCATTGATCGCATCGGCGATGCGAATGGTGCAAGCCGGAAAAACGACCCCTTCTGCGGGTTAGAATCGAAGGCTCGGAGCGGTGGATGAGCGGTTTAAGTCGCACGCCTGGAAAGCGTGTGAGGGTTAATAGCCCTCCGCGGGTTCGAATCCCGCCTGCTCCGCCAAGATGAACAAAGCCCTTGATTTCAAGGGCTTTTTTCTTTTCTGGGCCTCACGGGTTGGAAGTTGTCCGCATGCCAATTGGCCCTGCCTCGACCCATCGAGTTGTGCGGTGGCGGCACGGTTTCGTCGCTGCCAACCCGCACCAAGCCCGCTTCAGTTGACCGCCACACCCTTGTCCCGGATCACCTTCCCCCACTTGTCGAAGTCAGTGCGAATGCGCAAGGACATCTGCGCCGGATCGCCATAGGCAGCCGCCGCCCCCGCCTTCACCAGGCGTTCCTGCACGTCCTTGTCCGCCAGGATCTTCTTCACCTCGCCGCTCACACGGTCCACTACCGGCTTGGGAGTGCCGGCCGGCGCCAGCAGACCACCCCACGAGACGGCGTCGAACCCCTTGAATCCTTGCTCCGCAATCGTCTTCACATCCGGCAGTTGCACGATGCGCTGCGGCGAACCGACGGCGATGGCGCGCAGCTTGCCGGACTGGATGTGCGGCAACGCAGCCACCAGGTCGGCATACATCACCGGCACCTGGCCGCCCAGCAGGTCGGTCACGGCGGGCGTGCCGCCCTTGTAGGCGATGTGCTGCATGTCGAAGCCGCCCAGGTCCTTGAGCATCTCCATCGTGAGGTGGCCGAAGCTGCCCGGGCCGGAGCTGGTGTAGTTGAGCTGGCCTTTCTCGGCCTTCGCCTTGGCGATCAGGTCGGCCAAGGTCTTCACGTCGGGCAGCACGGCGGGATTGACCACCACGACGATCGGCAGGTCGTACACGCTGGCAACGGGTGCGAAGTCCTTGGCCATGTCGTAGCCTGCCGACTTGTACAGGTGGGGCGCCAGCAGCGTGGGCGTGGCGAGCATCATCAGCGTGTAGCCGTCGGGCGCGCTCTTGGCCACGAACTGTGCGGCGATGGTGCCTGACGCGCCGGCGCGGTTCTCCACCACCACTGGCTGCTTGAGCCGCTCGGCGAGCTTCTGGCCGACCACGCGCGAGGCGGTGTCGGTCGGGCCGCCGGGCGGGAAAGGAACGATCAGCTTGATCGGGCGGGCTGGCCAATCCTGCGCGGAGGCAGGCGCAGCCGCAACGACGGCCAGCGAGGCCAGGGCGATCGCCAGGGTGCGGCGGGTGAAGGTATCGAATCTCATCAGGAAGTCTCGTTTCAGGAAATCAGAAGTGAAGCTACAGGACGCCGCCCTGCCGGAGCGCGGCAATGGCTTGCGCGTCCATGCCCAGCAGTTGGCCGAGCACGCGATCCGTGTCCTGCGCGAGCAGCGGCGGGGCGGCGCGCACGGGCATGCGCTGGCCGTCGATGCGGTAAGGCGGCGCCATCACTTGCACCGTGCCGGTCTCGGGGTTGGGAAGCTCGGCCAGCAGGCCCGCCTCGGTGCTGCGCGGGGACTGCAGGGCCTCCAGCAGGCCCAGCACTTCGCCGCAGGGAATGCCGGCCGCCGTCATGCGCGTCAGCAGCAGCTCGCGCGGGCGGCGGGCCAGTTCGGCGCGCAGCGCGGGCAGCAGCTCGTGACGGTTGCTGGAACGGGCCAGGTTCGTGGCGAAGCGCTCGTCGGTCGCCAGGTCCGGCCGCTCCAGCACCTCGCTGCAGAAGCGCTGGTACTGCGCGTTGTTGCCCACGGTGATGACCACCGGGCCGTCTGCCGCGTCGAAAACGCCGTAAGGCACGATGGAAGGATGCGCGTTGCCGTACTTGGGCGGGTCGTTGCCCATCAGCAGCGCCTCCATGCCGTAGTAGGCGGTGATCATCAGGCCGCAGTCGTACAGCGCCATCTCGACATGCCTGCCCTGCCCCGTGCGCTCGCGATCGAACAGGGCCGCCAGGATTGCCTGCGCCGAGTACATGCCGGTGAACATGTCCACCGCCGCCACGCCGAACTTGAGGGGACCCTGCCCTTCCTCGCCGTTGAGCGCCATCAGGCCGGCCTCGCCCTGCACCACGAGGTCGTAGCCGGGGCGCGCGGCCTCGGGGCCGTCGGTGCGGTAGCCGGTGATGGAGCAGTAGACGACGGCCGGGTTGATGGCCTTCACCGACTCGTAGTCCAGCCCCATCTTCGCGATGCCGCCGAACTTGAAGTTCTGGATGACCACGTCGCTCTTCGCGGCCAGTTCGCGCACCAGGCGCTGGCCCTCGGGCTTCTGCAGGTCCACGCCCACCGACTGCTTGTTGCGGTTGGCGCTGTTGAAGTAGGCGGTGTTACGCGAGCCCACACGCAGGCCCCAGTCGCGCGTGTCGTCGCCACGGCCAGGGTGCTCGATCTTGATGACCTCCGCACCCAGGTCGCCCAGCGCCTGGGCGCACATGGGGCCGGCCAGCACGCGCGACAGGTCCAGCACCCGCACGCCTGCGAGCGGCAGGCGGGCTTCCGCGGTCGCGCCTGCGAGCGGCAGGCGGGCTTCCGCGGTCGCGCCCGCGAGCGGCAGGCGGGCTTCGCCGGCCACGCTCATCGCTTGCTCCGCAGCGGCACGAAATCGGGCGTCTGCTTGGCCAGGAAGGCATCGATGCCCGCTGCTGATTCCGCGCTGCCCTGAGCCTCGACCATGAACCCGGCCTCGCGGTCGAGTTGCGCGTCCAGCGTGCTCGACACCGCCTCGCGGCACAGCGTCTTGATGCGCGCCATCGCCTGCTCGGGGCCGCCCGCCAGGCGCGTGGCCAGCGCGATGGCCTCGGCGTCGGCGCCGCCGGGTTCGGTGAGCCGGTTGACCACGCCCAGGGCGTGCAGACGCTCGGCACCGATGCGGTCGCCGGTCAGGCACATCTCGGTCAGCAACTGGCGCGGCAGCACCTGCGCCAGGAAGGCGGTGGCGCCGCCATCGGGCGTCAGGCCCACCTTCACATAGGCCACCGAGAAGCTCGCATCGCGCGCGGCCACGAGCAGGTCGCAGCCCAACGCCATCGACAACCCGGCGCCGGCCGCGCCACCCTCCACCGCCGCGACGACGGGCTTGGGAAAGTCGCGCAGCAGGCGCACCAGGCCGTGCAGGCCTTCGAGCTTTTCGAGACGTTGCTCGATCGTGAGCAGGCGGCGGGTGGCGAGCGTGTTCAGGTCGCCGCCGGAGCAGAAGTAGCCGTCGGCGCCGGTCAGCACCACGGCGCCCACGGTGGCATCGGTGCTGGCAGATGCAAGCGCCTCGGCCAGCGCGGCGTAAAGGCCGGGGCTGATCGCGTTGCGCTTGCCGGGCGTGTGGATGGCCAGCACCAGCACCGGGCCTTCGCGGCGCACGAGGATGGGGGGAACGGTGGTGGTCCCGGTCATTGCAGGGTCTCCTGGCCCAGCGCGATGTAGCGCGCCAGATGATGGTCTTCGTCGCCGAGCTGGTGGTCGATCATCACCAGTCGCTTGGCGTAGTGCGACAGCGGCAGCTCCCAGGTCATGCCGATGCCGCCGTGAAGCTGGATGCATTCCTCCGCGACGCGGGTGCCGATGCGGCCGATGCTGTACTTGGCGGCAGACAGCGCCTTCTCGCGGCCGATGCGCTCGCCACCGTCGATCGCGGCGGCGGCGTTGATGACGGCCGAGCGCGCCTGCTCGATCTCCAGCAGCAGGTCGGCCATGCGGTGCTGCAGTGCCTGGAAGCTGCCGATGGGCACGCCGAACTGCTTGCGGATGCGCAGGTATTCCAGCGTGTCGCGCTTGGCGACTTCCATCGCACCCAGCGATTCCGCGGCCAGCGCCAGCAGGCCCCAGCCGACCGCGTGCTCGAGCACCGGCGCGCCTGCCCCCTCGGTGCCCAGCAGCGCATCGGCACCCACGCGCGCGCCTTGCAGCGTCAACTCGGCGGCGCGCCCGCCGTCGATCTTCGTGTAGTCACGCCAGGCCAGGCCCGGCGCATCTGACGGCACCAGGAACAGCGAGATGCCGTCCGCATCGTCGTCGGCGCCACGCGTGCGCGCCGACACCAGCAACAAGCCGGCCTGCGCGCCCTGTTGCACCACCGCCTTCGCGCCGTCCAGCACCCAGCCATCGCCGGAGCGCTCGGCCTTCGTGGCGACCAACGTGGCCTCGTAATGCGAGCCCGGTTCCTCGTGCGCCAGCGCGGCCAAGGTGCTGCCGTCGATCAGCGAAGCGATGCGCTCCTTCTGCCCTGCGCTGCCGGCCTGCGCGATGGCGCGGCCGACAACTAGCGCGCCGAGGAATGGCTCCACCACCAGACCCTTGCCAAGGCTCTCGAAGACAACGGCCACGTCGAAGCCGGCCCCGCCGAAGCCGCCCACCTCCTCGGGAAACAGCGCGCCCAGGGCCCCAATTTCTGCCAGCTGCGACCAGTGTTCGCGGCTGTAGCCCTCGTCGCTTTTCGCAATGCGGTCTCGCGTGCCGAATGCGTATTGCTCCGCAATGAAGCGGTCCAGCGAATCCGCCAGCATGCGGCGGTCGTCGGTGTGTTCGAAGTTCATGGTGTCGCTTCCCTCACAGGCCCAGGATCATCTTGGAGATGATGTTCTTCTGGATTTCGTTGGAGCCGCCGAAGATCGACAGCTTGCGGTTGTTGAAGTACAGCGAGGCCGCCGGCGCCGCCTCGGCCGGGCCGACCGGCGCTTCGTCATGGCCTTCGTGCAACGCGGCCTCGATGAAGGGCTGCGCATACGGCCCCATCGCCCGGCGCGCCAGAGAGGAGATTTCCTGCCGGATCTCGGTGCCGCGGATCTTGAGCATGGAGCTTTCCGCGCCCGGCACGCCGCCACCGGCGACGGCGGCGATCACGCGCAGGTTGGTCGTCTTCATGTTCTCCAGGTCGATCTCGACCTTGGCAAGGCGGGCCGCGAACTGCGGGTCCTGCGCCAGCGGGCGGCCGTTGCGCCGGACCTTGCCGGCGATGCGCTTGAGCTTTTCCAGCGCCGCGACGGAGAAGCCCACGCCCGCGATGTTGGTGCGTTCGTAGGTCAGCAGGAACTTGGCATAGGTCCAGCCCTTGTCCTGCTCGCCGACCAGGTTCTCGGCGGGCACCCGCACGTCGTTGAAGAACACTTCGTTGACCTCGTGCTCGCCCTCCAGCGTGATGATGGGCCGCACCTCGACGCCGGGCGAATTCATGTCGACCAGCAGGAAGCTGATGCCCGACTGCGCCTTGGCTTCCCTGTTGGTGCGCACCAGGCAGAAGATCATGTTGGCGTAGTGGCCCAGCGTGGTCCAGGTCTTCTGGCCGTTGACGATGTAGTGGTCGCCGTCCCGAACCGCCGTGGTCTTGACGGACGCCAGGTCCGAGCCAGAGCCCGGCTCGGAGTAGCCCTGGCACCACCAGTCCTCGCCATTCAGGATGCGGGGCAGCCAATGCTGCTTCTGCGCCTCGCTGCCGTACTTGATGAGCACCGGCCCCAGCATGTTCAGGCCGAAGGGCACGATGCGCGGCGCGCCGGCCAGCGCGCACTCGTTCTCGAAGATGAACTTCTGCACCGGGCTCCAGCCCGGCCCGCCGTACTGCTCGGGCCAGTGGTTGGCCAGCCAGCCGCGCGCATGCAGGATGGCATGCCACTGCAGCATGTCGTCACGCGTCAGGCGCAGCCCGTTCTTCACCTTGTGCGAAAGCCGCTCGGGCAACTTGTCGCGCAGGAAGTGCAGCACCTCGCCGCGGAACGCTTCTTCTTCGGGAGTGAACTTCAGGTCCATGCCGTGGCCTTTTGCTTCAGAAGATCTCGAACAGGCCCGCCGCGCCCATGCCGCCGGCGATGCACATCGTCACCACGCCCCACTTGGCCTTGCGGCGGCGCCCTTCAAGCAGGATGTGGCCGGCCAGCCGCGCACCGGTCATGCCGAAGGGGTGGCCGATGGAGATGGCGCCCCCGTCCACGTTCAGGCGCCCGGCCGGAATGCCCAGCGTCTGCTGGCAGTAGATGGACTGCGAGGCGAAGGCTTCGTTGAGTTCCCACAGGTCGATGTCCTGCACCGTGAGGCCGAAGCGCTGCAGCAGCTTGGGCACCGCGAACACCGGGCCGATGCCCATCTCATCGGGCTCGCAGCCGGCCACCGCCATGCCGCGGAAGGCGCCGAGTGGCTGCAGGCCGAGGCGCTCGGCTTCCTTCGCTTCCATCATCACGCAGGCGCTGGCGCCATCGGACAGTTGCGAGGCGTTGCCCGCGGTGATGAACTTGTCGGCGCCCTTCACCGGCGCCAGCTTGGCCAGCGACTCGTAGGTGGTGCCGGCGCGGTTGCAGGTGTCGTGGTCGATCGTCACCTGCTTCTTGGCGACTTCGCCGGTCTCCTTGTTCGCCACCGCCATGGTGGTGGTGACGGGGACGATCTCCTCGCTGTAGCGGCCGGCTTCCTGCGCCTCGGCGGTCTTGCGCTGGCTGTCCACGGAGAAGCGGTCCTGCGCCTCGCGGCTGATGCCGTAGCGCTGCGCCACCACGTCGGCGGTGTCGATCATCTCCATGTACAGCTGCGGCTTGTGCTCGACGATCCACGGGTCCAGCCCGGAGTTGCCGTCGTCGCGGGTGCGGATGCCGGAGATGCTTTCCACCCCGCCCGCGATCATGGCCGGCGCCCCGTCCACCACGATGCGCCCGGCGGCGATGGCGATGGCCTGCAGGCCCGAGGCGCAGAAGCGGTTGACGGTGGTGCCGGCGATGCTCAGGGGCAGTTCAGAGCGGATGATGGCCTGCCGCGCGACGTTGCGGCCAGTGATCCCTTCCGGATAGCCGCAGCCGAGGATGGCGTCCTCGATCAGCGCCGGATCGATGCCCGAACGCTCGACAGCGGCACGCACCGCGAAGCTGGCCAGCGTCGGGCCGGCCGTGATGTTGAGTTCGCCGCGGTGCGACTTGGTGAGCGGCGTGCGGGCGGTGGAAACGATGACGGCCTGGCGCATGGGATTTCTCCTGGGAGGTTTCGAGGTGAAAGCCGCCCTCCTCCACTTTAGGAGGATGCGGCAGGGGGATGGGGTTCAGCCTTGCGGCTGGTTGAGGCTGGCGAAGTCCTTGCCCTCGGCCACGAGCTTTTCGAGCAGCGGCGCGGGTTGCCAGAACAGCGGGTCTTCCTTGGCGAAGGCGCGGATGTCTTCGAGGATCTTCGGCAGGCCCACCATGTCGGCGTACTTCATCGGGCCGCCGCGGTAGCGCGGGAAGCCGTAGCCGGAGAGGAAGGTCACGTCCACGTCCAGCGGGCGCAGCGCGATGCCCTCGGCCACCACCTTGGCGCCTTCGTTGACCATCGCGGCCATGTAGCGGCGCATGATTTCTTCGGCCGTGAACTTGCGCGGCACGATGCCCTTCTTCTGCCGCTCGGCGTCGACGATGGCCAGCACTTCGGCGTCTTCCTGGCCGGCGCGCGCACCTTGGGGATACACGTACCAGCCGCGCTGCGTCTTCTGGCCGAACCAGCCGCGCTCGCAGATGCGGTCGGCCACCTCGACGTAGCGCGCCTTCGGGTCGCGCGTGGCGGCCTTGCGCTTGCGCGTGGCCCAGCCGATGTCGCCGCCGGCCAGGTCCGAGACCTGGAAGGGACCCATCGGGTAGCCGAAGCCGCGCACCGCGGCATCGATCTCGTAAGGGCTGGCGCCGTCCTCGAGGATGTGATCGGCGGCCTGCCGGTACACCGCCAGGATGCGGTTGCCGATGAAGCCGTCGCACACGCCCGCGCGCACCGGCACCTTCTTCATGCGCTTGGCCAGCGCAAAGGCGGTGGCAACCACGTCCGCGCTCACCTTGGCGGGCACCACGATCTCCAGCAGCTTCATGATGTTGGCCGGGCTGAAGAAGTGCAGGCCGACCACGTCCTGCGGGCGCGAGGTGCTCGCGGCGATGGCGTCGATGTCCAGGTAGGAGGTGTTGGTGGCCAGCACGGCGCCGGCCTTGCACACGCGGTCCAGTTCCTTGAACACGGCCTTCTTGACCTCGATGTCCTCGAACACCGCCTCGATGACCAGATCGACGTCCTTGAACGCGGCGTAGTCGGTGCTGCCGGTGTAGCGGGCCATGACGGCGGCCTTGGCCTCGGGCGTCATGCGGCCCTTGGCGACCAGGCCATCGTAGACCTTCTCGACGTTGGCGCGGCCGCGATCGATGGACGCCTGGTCGCGCTCCACCATCACCACCGGCAAGCCCGCGTCCATCGCGGCGACGGCGATGCCGGCGCCCATGGTGCCGCCGCCGACGATGCCCACGCTTTCCAGCTTGCGCGGCTGCGCGGCCTTGGCTTCAGGGACCTTGGCCACTTCGCGCTCGGCGAAGAAGGCATGGATGAGTCCGGCGCGCTGCGGGCTCTCGATGCAGGCGAGGAAGGCCTCGCGCTCCGCCTTGACTGCCTCGTCGAAGGACTTGTCGAGCGCAGTCTGGACCGCCTCGACGATCTTCATCGGGGAGAAAAGACCGCGCGACTTCTTCGCGGCGTCGGCCTTGGCGGCGTCGATGGCAGCTTGCGCGGCAGCGCGGTCGGCCAAGCCCTGCGCGTCACGGCTGCGGCGCACGCCGGCGCCCTGTGCCAGCAGTTCATTGGCATAGGTCAGGCCCGCGACTTGCGCGTCCTCGCCTTCCGCGAGGCGGTCCAACAGGCCGAGCGACAGAGATTCCTTGGCCTTCACGTGGCGGCCGCTGAGCATCAGGTCCAGCGCGGCCTGCGCGCCGACCAGGCGCGGCGTGCGTACCGTGCCGCCTGCGCCGGGCATGAGGCCCAGTTGCACCTCGGGCAGGCCCAGCTTTGCGTCCTGCAGGGCAACGCGGTAGTGCGCAGCCAGCGCGATCTCCAGCCCGCCGCCCAGCGCCGCGCCCCGGATCGCGGCGATCACCGGCTTGCCGCACGCCTCGATGCGGTTGCACACCTCGGGCAGCGAGGGCGGCTGCGGCGCCTGGCCGAATTCGCGGATGTCCGCGCCGGCCACGAAGTTGGCGCCCTCGCCCACGATGAGGATCGCCTTCACGGCGGCGTCGGCGTCGGCCGCCTCGACGGCTTCCTTCAGCCCGCGGCGCACGGCCGACGAGATGGCGTTGACGGGCGCGTTGTCGATGGTGATGCACAGCACGCCGCCATGGCGGGCGCTGCGAACGACGGGGGTGGTGATGGAAGCAGTCGTCATGGGTGTGTCTCCGAAAGCAAGCACATGCGCCCCGGGCGGGGCCTGACGCGGATTCTGATGTGGCAATCCGATATCTACAATTCCCCCAGTGATTGACACACTGTCAACTTTTAATTGACAGCGGAGCCACCCGCCCATGGACCAGAACGCCCTCGCCCTGTTCGTAGAAATTGTCGAAGCCGGCAACCTCAGCGAGGCGGCGCGGCGCCTGCGCATGAGCCGCGCCAACGTGAGCAACCGGCTCGGCCAGTTCGAGCGCGGCCTGGGCCAGCAACTGCTGCGCCGCACCACGCGCCGCATCGAGCCCACCGAGATCGGCCTGCGCCTGTACGCGCACGGCTGCGCCATCCGCGACGAACTGCAGGCCGCGCGCGAGTCGGTCACCTCCCTCGGGCAAAGCCTGCAGGGCCGCGTGCGGCTGTCGGTGCCCAGCGGCTACGGGCAGCTCGTCATGTCCGACTGGCTTGTGGAATTCAAGCGCCTCTACCCCGGCATCGTGCTGGACGTGATGTTCGAGAACCGGGTGGAAGACCTGATGCGCGAGGAGGTCGACATCGCGATCCGCGTGATGTCCGAGCCGCCGCAGAACCTGGTGGCACGCGACATGGGGCCGGTGAACTACGTGGCCTGCGCCAGCAGCGCCTGGGCACGCGAGCATGGCCTGCCGGTGCAGTTGGACGACCTGCGCCACGTGCCGCTGATCACCTCGGCCGTGATGGGGCGACAGCTGCGCGTGTCGGCCTACCTGGCCCAGGAGCGGCACGAGGTGCTGCTGGAGCCGACCCTCATCTCGGAGAACTTCCTGTTCCTGCGCAAGGCGATCCTCGCCAGCCTGGGCGTGGGCATCGTGCCGGACTACGTGTTCGAGGAGGAACTCGCCAACGGCGAAGTGGTCGCCGCGCTGAGCGAGTGGCGCCTCTCGATCTTCGGCACCCACATGTACATGCTGTACATGCAAGGCCGCCACCGCACCCGCGCAGCCGCCACCTTCATCGAGTTCATGCTGGACAAGGCAAGGCAGCCGCGGGACGGCTCGACGTGAATGCGCAGCAGCCCGGCGCTGCCGGTCTTCACGACTTGTTGGTCGTCACATGGCTGATCGCGCCTTGCCGGTCCAGCAGATCGGCCTTGGCGCAGGCGTCCATCCACTGCTCGGGCGGCATCTGCATCGTGGCCGCGCGCATGCCTGACTTAATGGCCTGAACCGAGTGCGCGGGGAAGGCGGCGATGGCCTTCGCGATAGCCTGCGCACGCGCGACGACCGCGCCGTCTTCCACCACTTCGGTCGCGATGCCCAGCCGAAGCAGGTCGGCCGCGCCGATGCGGTCGCCCATCAGGCATACGCGCGCCGCGACCGCTTCGGAATGGCGCAACGCCAGCCAGGCCGCATTGCGTGGCGCCGCCATGCCGATGCCGATCTCGCCGACCTGCAGGAAAGCCCCCTCGCCGCAGACCATGAGGTCGGCGGCCAATGCGAGCGCGGCGCCGCCGTTGATGGCATAGCGCTCCAGCGCGACGACCAGCACCTTGCGGCTTGCGAGCAGTTGGTTGTGCACCGCCGCCCACAACACAGGGAAGCCGGCCTTCCATTCAGGCGCCGGCTCCGCGCCGAAGGCTTTCACGTCGAGGCCCGAGCAGAAGGCGCCGCCTTCGCCACGCAGCACCACGGCGCGCACGGCATCGTCCAGGGCGAGTTGTCGCAGTGCGTCGTGCATGGCCTGTGCGAGCGTGCCTTCGATGGCGTTCTTGCGCTCGGGCCGGTTGAGGATCAGCTCCGCCCATCCATCGTGGATGTCGAGAACAACGGCTGTCATGTGGAAGGCCTTTGTGCAAATAGAGAAGGAGGAACGGCGGGATCGGCGTCCCGGGCGCCAGGTTCCCGCAGGAGGTGAATACCTTCAGGCCGCGAGCGAGCAGGGCGCCGTACCGACCACACCGCCGGCTTGCAGCCGCGAGATGTCGTCCGCGCTGTAGCCGGCCTGCGCCAGCACCTCGGCCGTGTGTTCGCCCAGTCGCGGCACGACGGGCATCGGGCCATCGGCCAGCGCTTCGCCGAGCAGGAAAGGCAGGCCCGGCAGCTTCAGTTCGCCACCATGCCCATCCCCGACCGCCTGGAACACCCCGCTCGCCTGCACGTCCGCACTGGCCAGCACCTGCGTGTAGTCGCGAACCACGCCGACGACCACCTCATGCCGTTCAAGCAGCGCGCGCGCTTCCTCGCCGGTGTAGCGGCCGAGCTCGCGCCCCAGCACCTCCATCAAGCCCGGGCGGTTGCGCACGCGATCGTTATTGGTTGCGTAGAGGGGATCCATGGCGAGCGCAGGCAGGCCGATGGCCTTGCACAAGCGACGCCAGTGGTCGTCCATATAGGCAGAGATGACGATGTGGCCGTCCTGCACCGCAATCACGTCAGCGGCCGGAGCGACCAGCGGCTGGGCGTTGCCAAAGCGCACGGGTAGCTTGCCGGTGCACTGGTACTCGGCCCAGATCTGCGCCTGCATCGAGATGGCGACCGCGAGCAGCGAAGTCTCGATGGTCTCGCCCTGCCCGGTGCGCGCTTGGCGAAACAGCGCAGCGAGGATCGCGCTGGCTGTGGCATTGGCCGTTGACACATCGGCCACCGGGAAGCCGGCCTTCAAGGGTGAACCGCCGCGTTCGCCGGTGATCGACATCATCCCGCTCTCGGCCTGCGCCGCGATGTCCAATCCGGGCCGCTTGCGCGACGGGCCGAAGGAGCCAAAGCCCGAGATCGACGCATGGACCAGCCCCGGCTTCTCCTTGCGCAGCGCGCCGGCGTCGAGCCCGAGCGACTCCATGACCCCCGCGCGCGTGTTCTGCACGACCACATCCGCCTTCAAGGCCAGGTCGCGCGCAATCGCCAGGCCTTCCGCTTGCCGCATGTCGACCACGATGGAACGCTTGCCGCGGTTGTAGGCCATGAAGAGCCCGCTACGCCCCTTCGTGGCTTCACTGACGCCAAAGCGCCGGCCGTTGTCGCCGTTCGGGCTTTCGATCTTGATGACATCGGCGCCAAGGTCCGCGAGGATCTGCGTCGCGCCCGGCCCGGCGATGAACTGGCCGAACTCGACGACGCGCACTCCGGCGAGCGGCCGCTGGTCTGCTGTTTCTTGCATGGTCAGTTGCTGGCCTTGATGCCGGCGACGCGTCCCACTTCTGTCCAGCGCTTGAGTTCGGACGCGAGCAGCTTGCCGAACTCGTCGGGCGTGCCGCCCGCTGGCGTCAGGCCGAGGCCGCTGACGGCTGCGACCACTTCGGGATCCTTGAGCGCACGGTTGACGGCGGCATTGAGCTTGTCGCGCACGGCCACCGGCAGGTTGGCCGGGCCCATGAGGCCCAGAAAGCTGTTGGCCTCCATGTCGGGCACGCCGGCTTCGCGGGCGGTCTGCAGGTTCGGCAGGCCGGGTGCGCGCTGGCTGCCGGGCGTGACGATGCCGGTGAGCTTGCCCTGCGCGATCATGGTGGCGGTGATGCCGGCCACGTCGAACAGCAGCGGCACGTCGCCGCCGACCGCTGCGCGCGCTGCTTCGGCCGAGCCCTTGTAAGGCACATGCTGCAGGCTCAGCTTGTTGCGCTGCGCAAACATCTCGCCCCAGAACTGCGTCATCGTGCCTTCGCCGGGGCTGGCGTACTGCACCGGCTTGTCCTGCTTGCGGATCCAGTCGATCAGCGACTTGAGATCCTTTGCAGGCACGCTCGGGTTGGCGGCCACCAGGATGGGCATCCAGGTCAGCGCGCCGATGGGCGTGAGGTCCTTGAGCGGGTCGTAAGGCATCTGCATGCCCATCGCCGAGTTGGTGACGACGTGCGCCGCCACCAGCACCAGCGTGTAGCCGTCGGCCGGCTGGTGCACCACGTAGTTGGTGCCGATGGTGCTTGCGGCGCCGGGCTTGTTCTCGACGATGACCGGCTGCCCGAACTGGGTCGAGACCGAGCGGCCCACCACGCGCGCCACTGTATCGGTCGGACCACCCGGCGTGTACGGCACCACGATGCGGATGGGCTTGCCGGGGAAGGCCTCTTGCGCCGCAACCGGTTGCGCGAAGGCCGTGAAGCACGCGAGCAGCATGCCGATTACCTTGATCATCGTTGTCTCCTGATTGTTCGAAAGGCGGTAATAAAAGCCCGCCGGGCCCGACGCTTCTACGGCGTCGCTTTGGCCCTGGCGGAAAAGGGTTTGGGTGGGTCGTGCTCGGCCACGCGCTGCGCGACCTGCGGCGAGACCGGCGCCGAGATGGCCCCGCACAGCATGTCGATGAGGTTCTCGACGGCGCGCTGCAGGTCGAAGCCGCGGTTGTTCTTGCCGCGCCGCGTCTTGAGACGCTCGAAGTCGGCCAGGCTGAAGATCACGAAGGCCACGGCAGCAAGAAAGCGCTGGCGCAACAGCAGCGGCGGCACGGCGGGCAGCAAGGGCTCGAGCATGTCCTGGATGCGGCGAAAACCTCGCTCACCATCCTCGCGCGTCGATCCTGCGAGGTCGACTTCCGGATGCATTTGCGCCGCCGCGAGGAAGCGGTTGTACGAGTTCACTTGCGTGGTCGCGAGGCCCGTTGCCAGCGGCCACACGATGGCCTCGACCAGCGCGCGCAAGTCGGTGTGTCGCTGCTCGACGAACACGCGGTCGAGGTAGTCGTTGCGCAAGCCGTCGATCTTCACCATGCCCCGCTGCAGGATCGCCTGGATCAGCGCTTCCTTGGAGCCGAAGTGGTAGTGCAGCGCCGAGTTGTTGCGCTGGCCGGATTCGCGGGCGATCTCGCGCATCGACACCGCATCGATGCCTTTCTCGGCAAAGAGCTGCTGCGCCGTGACGAGCAGCACGTCGGCGCTGTCGAGGCTGGGGGCCGGCGCGGCGCCGCTTTTGCGCCTTGCCTTGCCGGCGGAGGGATTCGTCGTCGTGACCATGGAGCCGATTCTGGAATCAGCCAATCTTTAAGTCAAGTGCTTTACACCGAATAAATCATTTGATTTAATCCGATCCGTTCCGAACAAACCCTGAATGAGGCAAGCCCCGATGACCGAAGCCACCGCTCTCGCCGCCGAACCCGCACCGCGGGCCGCCGCGCGCCATGCTGCCCACGGCACGCATGAAGTCTTCAACCAGCCGACGCCCTACGGCGGCTACAACCTGCTGGCCCGCGACCACGCGTTGCGCGAAGGGCTGGCGCGCGAAGGCGCCGCCTGGGCCGCACCGCGACTCGACGCCTTCGCCAAGGACCTGTCCGACCCGGAGGCGATCCGCCACGGCTACATGGCCAACCGCTACGTGCCCGAACTGCACACGCACGACAACTACGGCCATCGCATCAACGAAGTGCAGTTGCATCACTCGTGGCACGAACTGATGCGCCTCGCGCGCCGCCATGAGGTGCATTCACTGCCCTGGCGCAATCCGCAGGCCGGCAGCCACGTCGCGCGCGCCGCATCGAGCATGCTGATGGCGCAGGTGGAAAGCGGCTCGCTCTGCCCGCTGCACATGACCTATGCCGGCGTGCCGGTGCTGCGCAACAACCCCGCGCTCAGCGCGCAGTGGGAACCGCTGCTCACCTCCACCAGCTACGACCCGCGCTATCGCCCGTCATCGGAAAAGACCGCGGCCCTGATCGGCATGGCCATGACGGAAAAGCAGGGTGGCTCCGACCTGCGCGCCAACACGACGGTGGCGCGGCCGACGCAGGAGGCCGGCGTCTACGAACTCACCGGCCACAAGTGGTTCTTTTCGGCGCCCATGGTGGATTGCTTCCTCACGGTGGCCCAGATCGAAGGCTCGCCGGGCCAGATCTCATGCTTCCTCGTGCCCTTCTGGCTACCCGACGGCACGCGCAACCGCTTCTCGATCATGCGGCTCAAGGACAAGTTGGGCAACCGCTCCAACCCGTCCAGCGAGATCGAATACAACGGCACGCTGGCCTGGCGTGTCGGCGACGAAGGCAAGGGAATCCGCACCATCATCGAGATGGTCAGCCTCACGCGGCTGGGTTGCGCCTCGATCTCCGCGGGCATCATGCGGCAGACCCTGTTCCGCGCGCTGCATCACACGCAGCAACGCTCGGCCTTCGGCGCCAAGCTGGTGGACAAGCCGTTGATGAGCAACGTGCTGGCCGACCTCGCGCTCGAATCCGAAGCCGCGACGGCCCTGCTGATGCGCCTGGCCGGCAGCATCGACCGCGCCGCCACCGATGACAACGAGGCCCGCTTCTCGCGCGTCGTCACCGCCATCGCCAAGTACTGGCTGGCCAAGCGCGCCAGCGCCAACGCCTTCGAGGCGCTGGAGTGCCACGGCGGCTTCGGCTACATCGAGGATTCGATGATGCCGCGCTTCTACCGCGAGGCGCCGGTGCAGAGCGTGTGGGAAGGCAGCGGCAACGTGATCTGCCTCGACGTGCTGCGCGCCGTCGACCGCGATCCGGACGCGCTGTTGCCCGTGCTGCAGGAGATCGAACTGGCCAGGGGCATGGACGCGCACCTCGACCGCACCACGGCCTGGCTGCGCACCGCCATCGGACGCCGCGACCAGATGGAAGGCATCGCGCGCCGCCTCGTCGAGAAGACGGCGCTGGCGCTGCAGGCCTCGCTGCTGCTGCGCTTCAGCCCGTCATATGTGTCGCAGGCGTTCTGCGCCTCGCGGCTCGGCGGCGACTGGGGCCTTGCCTTCGGCACGCTCGGGACGGAGGTCGAATTCAGGAAGGTGATCGAGCGCTCCTGGGGCGAGCGGGGCTGAAGATGCGCGCCCTACCCGGCGACTTCGGCTTCGTCTGGCTCATCGGCGGCTGGTGATCCCGCATGGCAGCAACTCGATACATTTACGACCGTCGATCGCCCTGTCCTGACAGTTGTCGCCGCGCCATTGCAAGGACTGACGGTCACGCCGGCCGAGTGCTGAACCGGTCCCTTGCATCGCCACGTGTCCCTCTGGCAAGTGGAAAAAAAGAGGCCCGCACGATGCGGGCCTAAGGATCTGTGGTTAGGAGACCCATGGAGAAACCACTAGCCGTGCCCACAATGAGCCCGAAATTGTGAATTTGCAAGTTCCAAATGTAAAAAAAGGGGCCCGAAGGGGCCCCTTTTTCACGTTTTGACGAGCAACTCAACTCAACGCACAACGGCGATTTGCGTGCGCACACCGCCCTTGTAGGTGTAAAGCGTGAGGGCGCCGTTCTTGATGTCGCCCTTCTCGTCGAAAGCGATCGGCCCGGTCAGGCCGTTGTACTGGACCTTGCCGACTTCAGGCAGGTAAACGGCCGGGTCCGAAGACTTGGCGTTGACCATGGCGGTTGCCATCACGTTCACGGCGTCATAGACGTACGGCGCATAGATCTGCACTTCGACGCCGTTCTTTTCCTTGAACTTGGCCTTCCAGGCATCCAGCGGCGCCTTGAAATCGCCGTCCACACCGCCGGCTTCGGCGCAATAGACCATTTCTTCGCCGACGGCATCGCCAGCCAGCTTGGGCAACTCGTTGGTGCACATGCCGTCGCCGCCCATGAACTTGACGGTCATGCCGAGTTGCTTGACTTGCTTGAGCATCGGGCCGGCAACGGCGTCCATGCCGCCGAAGAACAAGACGTCGGGCTTGGCGCCCTTGAGCTTGGTCAGGATGGCGTTGAAGTCGGTCGAGTTGGCAGTGGTGAACTCGTGGCCGACGATGGTCGCGCCCGAGGCCTTGGCCGACTTCTCGAACTCTTCGGCCACGCCCTGGCCGTAGGCCGTGCGGTCGTCGATCACGGCAATGTTCTTGCCCTTGAGCGTTTCGACGGAGTACTTGCCCAGCGTACCGCCGAGTTGCGTGTCGTCAGCCACCACGCGGAACGTGGTCTTGAAGCCTTGACGCGTGTACTTCGGGTTGGTTGCCGACGGCGAGATTTGCGGGATGCCGGCGTCGCTGTACAGCTTGGACGCGGGGATGGTGGTGCCCGAATTCAAGTGACCCACGATGCCGTTGACCTTGCTGTCGATCAGCTTCTGGGCCACTGCCGTGCCTTGCTTCGGATCGCCGGCGTCGTCTTCGGCCAGCAGTTCGAACTTGGCAACCTTGTCGCCGATCTTGATGCCCTTGGCGTTCAGGTCTTCGATGGCCATCTTGGCGCCGAGTTCGTTGTCCTTGCCGAGGTGGGCAATGGGGCCGCTGGTGGGGCCAACGTGACCGATCTTGACGACGATCGATTCACCGGCAGGAGGTGCGGCGGGCGCGGGAGCAGATGCGGTGGGCGCCGGCGTCGCTGCGGGAGCGGCAGCTTCTTCCTTCTTGCCGCAAGCCACTAGCGTAAGAGCAGCCAGGGCGACCGCAGTCCATTTCAATTGCATGGGAACCTCCAGAACATGGATGAAAAAACACAAAAAAACCGGTCGATTGAACCGGGCAAGACACAGAGCAAAATCCGCGCCTTGTCCGCCTCACGGCGCCCTCGCGCCCTCGACCCGGCGCGGAGTGTATCTGAATGGTTAAGTGCGCTGACCTGTAGTAGACCCTGTGTTTTCCGCAAGTTCCCGGGCCAGCGCCTCGACCACCAATTCGCGCAAAACGCCTTCGATTTCATCGCGCAAGCGCGGCAACATCGCGTCCAGTTGCTGCTGCACCGCCGCCGACACGGTGTCGGTCAGGCGCGCTTCCAGGGAGAGGTCGATGCGCTGCAGCACGCGGTGCAACAACCCCTCTTCGAACCGGAAAGCGTCGGCGTCCGACACCATCGCGGTGGGCATGAGAGCGGCCCGCTCCTCCGAGGCGCTGTGGAATGCCAGCGGCGATTCAGGGAGCCGGGCGGGCGGCATCTCGGGCGCGGCCGGTGTCGCATCGGCCGCCACGGCCGAAAGGAGCGACGATGGCTCCACGACGGTCGTGAGCGTCGGCACGAAACGCGGTGGGGTTCGTGTCGGCCCGGCCATCAGGCGGCGCCTCCGGCCAGGTCGTGGCGCTTGAGCGCGTAGCCGCGTTCCGCGTAATGGCGCCAGCGCGCGCGGCTTGCGACCCGATCGGCCTCGTCTCCCGTCACCACTTCGATCAGGCGCTCGAAGCGCTCGAAGCCGGCCGGCACCCCGTCGCCGAGGTTCACCATCACCTGCTGGTGCGGCAAGCCGGTCGCATCCGCGGCGGCAAGGACGACGGCGGAACGGGCGACGATGTGCGCTTCACTGTCGCTGCGGCAATGACCGATGAAGTCGACCGCCGAGAACTGCCACAGCGCCGCATCGACCGCATCGAGCATGGCGTCGTCGGCCACGAGCACGACTTTCGCCCCGCCCGCGACGACCGCCTTGCGCAGCAGCCTGCAGGCATGGCTGACCTTGTCGACGGCATTGAAATGAAAGTCGATCTCGGTCACGCGCGAAGCTTCCTCACCGGGTCTTGCGCTTGCGTGGCACGGCTGGCGCGGCTAGAGCAACCGGCGCCTCAGCTGCGGCCCGGTCGAGCAGGTAGGCCATCAGCAAGCCGACCGGACGGCCCGTCGAACCCTTGGCCGCCCCGCTCTTCCACGCCGTGCCCGCGATGTCCAGGTGCGCCCAGGCGAAGTCACCGGCAAAGCGTTGCAGGAACTTGGCGGCGGTGATCGCCCCGCCGGCCCGCCCGGCGATATTGGCCACGTCGGCAAAATTGCTCTTGAGACCCTCCGCATAGTCCTCGTCGAGCGGCAGGCGCCAGCAGCGATCCAGCGATTGCTCGCCCGCCGCTTCGAGCGCCGCGGCCAGTTTGTCATCCGTGGAGAACAAGCCGCTGCGCACACCGCCGAGCGCGACCACGCAGGCGCCGGTCAGGGTGGCAATGTCGATCACTGCGGCGGGTTCGAAGCGCTTGGCATAGCTCAGCGCGTCGCAGAGGATCAGCCGGCCTTCGGCGTCGGTGTTGAGCACCTCGATGGTCTGGCCGCTCATGCTGGTCACGACGTCGCCGGGCTTCAGCGCCGCACCGTCGTTCATGTTCTCGCACGAGGGGATCAGCCCGACCACGTTGATGGCCGGCTTGCATTCGGCCAACGCACGGAACACGCCCAGCACGCTGGCCGCGCCGCACATGTCGAACTTCATCTCGTCCATCTCGGCCGCGGGCTTGAGCGAGACACCGCCCGTGTCGAAGGTGATGCCCTTGCCCACCAGCACCACCGGCGCATCGGACTTGCCCGCGCCGTGGTACTCCAACACGATGAAGCGAAGCGGCTGCGTCGAACCCTGCGCCACCGCAGCAAAGGAGCCCATGCCCAGCTTGGCAACCTCCTTGGGGCCGAGCACTTCGCACTTGATGCGCGGAAACTCCGTCAGCGCCTTCGCGGCCTCGCCCAGCAAGGCCGGCGTGCAATGGTTGGCCGGGCGGTTGCCCCACTCCTTGGCGAATTCGATGCCTGCCACCGTGGCAGACGACGCCCGGAAGGCCGCTTCCAGCGAGGCCGCGTCGGGCACGCCCAGCACCAGTTGCCGCACGGTGCGTGCATCGGCCTTGGGCTTGGTCGTCGTGTAGACATAGGTGGCATCGGCAGCGGCCTGCATTGCCTGCTGGAGTCCGGCGGCGTCAAGGGGCTGCGCGAACACCACTACAACCCGCTTGGGGTTGGCGGCCTTGACCGCCTGCACGCCAGCGCTGACCGCGCTGCGCACCGACGCGGCCGCGCCGTCGCCGACCGATACCAGCACCACGCGCGGCGCCGTGACGCCCTCGGGCCGGTAGAGTTGCAGCAGCTTGCCGGCCTTGGCGGGAAGGTCTTCCGATTCGCGCGCTTGCGCGAGCAGGCTTGCCAGGGGCCCCGTGGCCTCGTCGCCAGGGGATGCCGCGAGCACGATCAGCGCATCGGCCTTTTCGGTGGCGGCCTGGGCAATGGAGAGTGTCTTGAGTTGAAAGTCCATAATCCTTCTTTTCCTGAACGATGTTATTCCATTCCTCCCTACGCAAGGAGCTGTCGCGCAGCTTCGGGGCCACGCTGGTGGTCCTTGTCACCATCGTGATGACGATGATGCTGATCCGCACCCTGGGCCTGGCGTCCAAGGGCAGCGTCGATCCGGCGGAAGTGTTCCTGGTGATGACCTACACGGTGCTCGGCTACCTGCCGACCATCCTGAGCCTCAGCCTGTTCATCTCCATCGTCGGCACGCTGTCGCGCATGTACGGCGACAGCGAAATGATCATCTGGTTCTCCAGCGGCCGCGGCCTGGCCAACTTCACCTGGCCGATCCTGCGCTTTGCCTGGCCGATCCTGGTGTTGATCGCCATGCTGGCCTTCGTCGCCTGGCCGTGGGCCAACTCGCAGACCCAGGGCATGCGCGACCAGTACGAGCGCCGCAGCGACATCGACCGCATCGCGCCCGGTGAGTTCCAGGAGTCCTCCGGCCGCAACCGGGTGTTCTTCATCGACAAGGACACCGCCGACGACAGCACGGCATCGAACGTGTTCATCTCGTCGATCGAACGCAATCGCCAGTTGATCACTTCCGCGCGAAGCGGCCGGATCGAGACGATCGACAACGCGCGCTTCCTGATGCTGAGCAACGGCCAGCGACTGGAGCGGCCCTTCGACAAGTCAGCAGGCCTGAAGATCAGCGAATTCAAGACCTATGGCGCCCGGGTCGGCTCCAACGCGGCGACCTCGCCCGATGCCCTGCCGCCGCGCGCCCAGACCACGGTGGCCCTGCTGGCCAGCAGCGCGCTGCCCGGCCGCGCGGAACTGTCATGGCGATTGGGCATGTTGCTGGCCGCGTGCAATTTCGTGCTGCTGGCGCTGGCGGTGGCGAGCGTGAACCCGCGGGTCGGACGCAGCGGCAACCTGTTGTTCGCGCTGTTCGCATTCGTCATCTACTACAACATGCTGAACCTTGGCCAGGGATGGGTGGGCACCGGCCGCATCGCACCCGGGCCTTTCCTGCTGGCATTGCATGGAGGCGTCTTCGTGGTCGCCGTCGCATGGCTGGCCAAGCGCCACAACAACTGGAGCTTCAGCCTGCGCCGCCGCTCCTCCATTGCTTCGTCCACTGCGTGAAAACCATACGCCGACTCATCTATGGCGAGGTGCTGAAGTCCGTCGCCTTCGTCGCACTGGGCTTTCTTTGCCTGTTCTTCTTCTTCGATTTCATCGACGAGCTGCAGGCGGTCACCAAGTCGTCGAACACGCTTGGCTACGGCTTGCCCCAGGCCATCCTCTACGTCTCGCTGCTGGTGCCGAGCCATCTCTACGAGTTGCTGCCGATCGCAGTGCTCATCGGCACCATCTTCGTGATGGCGCGCCTGGCGCAAAGCTCCGAATACACCATCCTGCGCACCAGCGGACTCGGGCCATGGCGGGCGCTGCGCACGCTGTTGGTGCTCGGGCTCGGGTTCGTGGTGCTGACATTCGCGGTGGGCGACTACGTGGCGCCTTTCAGCGACCGCACCGCCACGCTGGTCAAGGCCCGCTACCAGGGGCTCTTCACCACCAGCGGGCTCACGGGCGCCTGGCTGCGCGAAAAGGGCGACGACAAGTCCTATGCGGTCAATGTCCTGTCCATGGGGCGCGACGGCTCGCTGACGAGCCCGCGGATCTTCGAGTTCGATGCCAAGGGCTTCCTGACCGCCCAGACCTCCGCCGACTCCGCCCGCATCGAGCCGGACGGCACCTGGCTGCTCACGAGCGTGGAGCGCCAAGCCTACGATGCCAACGGCGCCGACACGAAGGCGCAGATTCGCACCACGGCTGAACCACTGCTGCGCTGGCCCAGCACCATCACGCACGAGATGGTCTCCGTGGCCTTGCTCAAGCCCGATCGCATGGCAACGATCGACCTGTTCGCCTACATCCGGCACTTGAACGCCAACGGCCAGAAGACGCAACGCTATGAAATCGACTTCTGGCGCAAGGTGTTCTATCCGCTGTCCTGCCTGGTGATGGTGGTGCTGGCCTTGCCCTTTGCCTACCTGCACTTTCGCCAGGCCGGCATCACGACCTATGTCTTTGGCGGCGTGCTGATCGGCATCAGTTTCTTCCTGCTGAACAACGTGTTCGGCTACATCGGCAACCTGCGGACCTGGTCGCCCTGGTTCACGGCCGCCGCGCCGGGCATGATCTATTCGGTGATGTCCCTGGGCGCCTTCGGCTGGCTGGTGCTGCGGCGCTGAAGCGATGCAGGCCAGGCGCGGCATCGTGTTGTTCGCGCATGGGTCGCGCGATGCGCGCTGGCGCGAGCCGATCGAGGCCGTCGCCCTTCGCGTCGCCGAGCGCCACCCGGAGGCCCTCGTGCGTTGCGCCTACCTTGAACTGGTCGCGCCCGACCTGACGACCGCCGTGGCCCAGCTGGTGGGCCTGGGAGCAACGAGCGTGCGCGTGGTGCCGCTGTTCCTCGGCATCGGGAAGCATCTGCGCGAAGACCTGCCCAAGCTGATGGCGCAATGTGCCGACACCCACCGGGAAGTCATCTTCACGCTGCAAAAGGCCATTGGCGAGGAGTCGGAGGTGATTGACCTCCTGGCCAGGATTGCGTGTCCGGATGGCTAAGACGCAACACTTTCCATAGACGCAGGCGGCATAATGAAATCCATATAAGGACACCATTCGTTATGAACCTGCACCAATTCAAGTTTGTCCAGGAAGCGGTGCGCCGCAATCTCAACCTGACCGAGGCGGCCAAGGCGCTGCATACCTCGCAGCCAGGCGTCTCCAAGGCGATCATCGAACTCGAGGAAGAACTCGGCGTCGAGATCTTCGCGCGGCACGGCAAGCGCCTGAAGCGCGTGACCGAGCCCGGCCAGCACGTCATCGCCAGCATCGAACTCATCATGCGCGAGGTAGGCAACCTCAAGCGCATCGGCGAGCAGTTCAGCGCGCAGGACAGCGGCACGCTGTCCATCGCGACCACCCACACGCAGGCGCGCTACGTGCTGCCGGTGCCGGTGGCGAAGTTGCGCGAGGCCTACCCCAAGGTCAACGTCAGCCTGCACCAGGGCTCGCCCGACCAGGTGGCGCGCATGGTGATCGACGAGGTGGCCGAGATCGGCATCGCGACCGAGTCGCTGGATGCCTATGCCGAACTCGTGACCCTGCCCTGCTACGAATGGCAGCACGTGCTGGTGCTGCCGAAAGACCATCCGCTGGCGGGCAAGGAGCGCGTATCGCTCGAAGACCTGGCCCACGAACCGATCATCACCTACCACCCATCCTTCACCGGGCGCACCCGCATCGACCACGCCTTTGCGGCAAAGAAGCTTTCGCCGCGCATCGCGCTCGAGGCCATCGATTCGGACGTGATCAAGACCTATGTGCGCCTGGGGCTGGGCGTGGGCATCGTGGCCGAGATGGCGGTGCGCGACGACACCAATGCCGACCTGGTGGTGAAGCCGATGGGGCACATCTTTGGCCAGAACATTGCGCGCGTGGCTTTCAAGCGCAGCGCCTATCTGCGCAACTTCGTCTTCAAGTTCGCGGAACTGCTGAGCGACCGGCTCGACCGCAACCTGATCGCCAAGGCCCTGAGCGGCCACAACGAGGACTTCGGGATGTGAACTGCACAATGTCGAAGAACCACCCAAGCCACGACACCATGAGAACCGTCATCGCCGCCCCACGCACCCCCGATATCACCACCAAGCTGCCGTCCGTCGGCACGACCATCTTCACCGTGATGTCGGCGCTGGCCGCGGAGAAGAATGCGGTGAACCTGGGCCAGGGCTTTCCGGATTTCGGCTGCGACCCGAAGCTGCTGCAGGCCGTGACCGACGCCATGGCCGCCGGCCACAACCAGTATCCGCCGATGCCCGGCGTGCTGCCCTTGCGCAACGCCATCGCCAGCAAGGTCGAGGCGCTCTACGGACACCGCTACAGCGCGGCGGACGAGATCACGATCACGGCCGGGGCGACGCAGGCCATCATCACGGCGATCCTCGCGGTGGTACGGGCGGGCGACGAAGTGATCGTGCTGGAACCCTGCTACGACAGCTACGTGCCCAACATCGAACTGGCCGGCGGCATCGTCGTGCGCGTGCCGCTGACGCCGGGCACCTTCCGGCCCGACTTCGACAAGATCGCGGCCGCCCTGTCGCCCCGAACGCGCGCGATCATCGTCAACACGCCGCACAACCCGAGCGCGACTGTGTGGACCGATGCCGAGATGCGCCGCCTCGAGGCGTTGCTCGCGCCCACCGAGGTGCTGGTGATCGCCGACGAGGTGTACGAGCACATGGTCTATGCGCCGCTGCGGCATGAGAGCGTGGCGCGCTACCCGGGCCTGGCGGCACGCAGCTTCATCGTGAGCAGCTTTGGCAAGACTTATCACGTGACGGGCTGGAAGGTCGGCTATGTGGCCGCGCCGGCGCCGCTCACGGCCGAGTTCCGCAAGGTGCACCAGTTCAACGTCTTCACGGTCAACACGCCGATGCAGCATGCACTGGCGCAGTTCATGGCCGATCCGGCGCCCTACCTGGAACTGCCGGCCTTCTACCAGCGCAAACGCGACTTGTTCGCCGCGGGCCTGGCGAAGACACGGCTGCGCTTGCTGCCGAGCCAGGGCACCTACTTCCAATGCGTCGACATTTCCGGGGTGAGCGACCTGTCCGAGTCGGAGTTCTGCCTCTGGCTGACCGGCGAGATCGGCGTGGCTGCGATACCGCTGTCGGCCTTCTATGGCGATGGCTTCGACCAGCGCGTGGTGCGTTTCTGCTTCGCCAAGAAGGATGAGACGCTGCTTTCGGCGCTGGAGCGACTCGCCCGGCTCTGACACGCTGCGGCGACTTCGCCTGACCTCCGAAGGGCCGTCTGTCCCCGGCGCGGACGGACGGCGCGAGCTGACCATGGACTCCTTCGCAAAGCTCTTAGGAGAAGGTCATGTCGCTCTCGTTGATCCTGCTGATCGTGGTGGTCCTGTTGCTGGTCGGCGCGCTGCCAAGCTGGGGCTACAGCCGCAACTGGGGCTACGGCCCGAGCGGCGGCCTGGGCCTGGTGCTGGTGGTCGTGGTCATCCTGGCGGTGCTCGGCCACATATAGCGCGCGGCGAACGGGCCAGCACCCGGTTGGCCCTCTTTTCCCCGCTGTGTCGGTGCGCTCTCGGGCATCCAGTACGGCTTGGGCACGGTGGGTTGCCTGCGACAAGCGCGCAAGCGGCCTTCATGTATTGAGCTGCGCCCAGGCCTTGTCCAGACGCTTCACGCTCACCGGCTGCGGCGTGCGCAGTTCCTGCGCAAAGAAGCTCACGCGCAACTCTTCCAGCAGCCAGCGGAACTCCAGCATGCGGTCGTCGACCGCGCCCTTGCGCTCCGCCACCAGACGCCAATACCTTTGCTCCTGCGGCCTCAGTTCGACGAGCCGGGCGGTGTCGCGCGCGGGGTCGGCGCGGAGCTTGTCCAGCCGTGCGGTGATCGCCTTCAGGTAGCGTGCGAAATGCTGCAGCTGCGGCCAAGGCGTGTCGGCGACGAAGCGCTTGCCGACCAGGCGTTGCAGTTGCTGCGCGGCGTCCTGCACCGAATCGGGCTGCACCTTGGTGTCCTTGATCTTGCGAGCCGCCGTCGCGTACTCGACGAGGATCGTGCCCGCCAGCCGCGCGACCTCGTTGGCTATCAGGGTCAGCCGGCCGCGACCTTCCTCGATGCGGCGCCTGAAGGCAAATTCATCGGTGGGCAATGGCTCCTGCAGGAAGGCGCGGTCCAGCGCGACATCGATGATCTGTGCGCGCAACTCCTCGACCGTGCCGAGGGGCATGAACTGCACGGCCATCTTCTGCAGGTCGGGGATGTTCTTCTCCAGGTACTTGAGCGCATCCTTGAGTTGCAGGGCGACGAGCCGGCGCAGCCCGGCGCGGTGCCTGGCAGCCGCAACGGCGGGCTCGTCGAACACCTCGATGGTGACGCCGTCCGCATGCCCGTCATTGACCAGGGCCGGAAAACCGACCAGCGACTGTGCGCCGCGCCGCACTTCCATCAACTCCGGCAGTTCGCCGAAGGTCCAGGTGGTGTAGCGCTGGCCGGCTGGCAGCGCGGGCTCCGGCGCCCTTGCGCCTTGCGCCGCCGGGGTCTGGCCACCCGGGGCGGGTGAGGGCTTCGTGTCCGGCGCCTTCTTGACGTTGAGCCCGGCCAGCGCCTGGAACGCACCGCGCGCCTGCGCCCCCAGCTCCGCCTTGAGAGCGCCCAGATTGCGCCCCATGCCGAGCTGGCGCCCATGCTCGTCGACGACGCGCAGGTTCATGAACAGGTGTGGCGGCAGCATGTCGAGCTTGAAGTCGGCGCGCTTCACGTCGAGGCTGGTGATGTCGCGCACCTTCTTCAGCAGCGCATCGGTCAACGAGCCGGCGCCGAAGGCCTCGGGCATCGCCATTTCCTCGGCCAGCCGCGATGCCGATTCAGGCAAGGGCACCAGCCGGGAACGCGGGCGTTGCGGCAGGCTCTTGAGCAGCGCCTGGATCTTGTCCTTGAGCATGCCGGTGACCAGCCATTCGCTGCGCTCCTCGCTGACCTGGTTGAGCACGAACAGCGGCACCGTGACGGTGAGGCCATCGCGTGCATCGCCCGGTTCGTGCAGGTAGGTGGCCGCGCAATCGACGCCGCCGAGCCGGATCGTCGGCGGGAAGGATTGCGTCGTGATGCCGGCCGCCTGGTGACGCATGAGTTCGTCGCGCGTGAGGAACAGCAGGCGCGGTTGCGTGACCGATGCCTGGCGGTACCAGTTCTCGAAGTTGATGCCGCTGGCCACGTCGGGCGGCAGTTGCGCGTCATAGAAGGCGAAGATGAGTTCGTCGTCGACCAAGACGTCCTGCCGGCGAGCCTTGTGCTCCAGGCCCTCGACCTCGCGCACCAGCTTGCGGTTGGCGGCAAGAAAAGGGAACTTGCTGTCCCACTGGCCACCGACCAGCGCTTCCCGTATGAAGATCTCGCGCGCCGCGACTGGATCGACGCGGGTGAAGTCGACGCGACGGCCGCTGTAGATGACCAGCCCATACAGGGTGGCGCGCTCCAGCGCGGTGACCTGCGCGCCCTTCTTCTCCCAATGCGGATCGAGCAGTTGCTTCTTCAGCAGATGCCCTGCGACCTGCTCCAGCCACTGCGGCTCGATGTTGGCGATCCCGCGGCCGAACAGCCGCGTGGTCTCGACCAGCTCGGCGACCACGATCCAGCGGCCCGGCTTCTTCTTCAGGTGCGCGCCCGGATGGCGATAGAACTTGATGCCGCGCGCGCCGAGGTAGGTCTCGTCGTCCTCGACCTTCCAGCCGACGTTGCCGAGCAGGCCGGCCAGCATCGACAGGTGCAGATGCTCGTAGCTGGCCGGCTGCGTGTTGATCTTCCACTTGTGCTCGGTGACGACGGTGAGCAACTGCGAATGGGTGTCGCGCCATTCGCGCACGCGGCGGACGTTGATGAAGTTCTGGCGCAGGAGTTGTTCGTATTGGCGGTTGGTGAGCTTGTGAGTCGGGTGACCCTCACCCCCGCCTGCCGGAGAGGGCCGGGCCGAGGGCTGCCCCCCCCGCGCCGCATGAATCCACGTCCAAAGCTGCAAGTACCCACTGAACTCGCTGCGCTCATCATCGAACTTCGCATGCGCCTGATCCGCCTGTTGCTGCGCCTCCATTGGCCGGTCCCGCACGTCCTGCACGCTCAACGCAGACGCGATCACCAGCACCTCTTCCAGCGCCCCGCGCGAACGCGCCTCCAGGATCATCCGGCCCACGCGCGGATCGAGCGGCAGCCGGGCCAGTTCGCCCCCGATCGCGGTCAGTTCGTTGGAATCGTCGACCGCGCCAAGCTCGTTGAGCAACTGGTAGCCATCCGCGATCGCCCGCGGCGACGGCGATTCAAGAAAAGGAAAGCGCGACACGTCGCCCAGCCGCAGCGACTTCATCCGCAGGATCACGCCGGCCAGCGAGGAGCGCAGGATTTCCGGATCGGTGAAGCGCGGCCGTCCCGCGAAGTCCTTCTCGTCATAGAGGCGGATGCAGATGCCGTTTGCGACCCGCCCGCAACGCCCCGCACGCTGGTTGGCGGCCGCTTGGCTGATCGGCTCGACCAGCAACTGCTCGACCTTGCTGCGGAAGCTGTAGCGCTTGACGCGCGCGGTTCCCGTATCGATCACGTAGCGGATGCCCGGCACGGTCAGCGAGGTCTCGGCCACGTTGGTGGCAAGCACCACGCGGCGACCGCTGTGGCCTTCGAAGATGCGGTCCTGCTCGGCCTGCGAGAGGCGCGCGAACAAGGGCAGCACCTCGGCGCCGCGGTACAGCGGCAGGTGCGCCAGGTGCTTGCGCAGATGGTCGGCCGCCTCGCGGATCTCGCGTTCGCCGGGCAGGAAGATCAGGATGTCGCCGGCGTTGTGCGGGTCGCGCCACAACTCGTCGACGCCATCGGCAATGGCGTTGTTCAGGTCGTACTCGCGGGATTCCTCGAAGGGGCGCCAGCGCTGCTCGACCGGAAAGGTGCGGCCCGAGACGTAGATGATCGGCGCTGGCCCTTTTTTGGAGGCGAAGTGCGTGGCAAACCGGTCCGCATCGATGGTCGCCGAGGTCACGATGACTTTCAGGTCAGGCCGGCGCGGCAGGATCTCGCGCAGGTAGCCCAGCAGGAAGTCGATGTTCAGCGAGCGCTCGTGGGCCTCGTCGATGATCAGCGTGTCGTAGGCTTTCAGCAGCGGGTCGGACTGCGTTTCCGCCAGCAGGATGCCATCGGTCATCAGCTTGACGGAGGCGTCGCGGCTCAGCCGGTCCTGGAAGCGCACCTTGAAGCCGACCACCTCGCCGAGCGGTGTCTTCAACTCCTCGGCGATGCGCTTGGCGACCGAGCTCGCAGCGATGCGCCGCGGCTGCGTGTGGCCGATCAGCCGGCCCTGCACCGCAGGCGCGTTGCCGTTCGCCGGCGCGGCGTTGATCTTGCCGCGGCCCAGTTGCAGGGCGATCTTGGGCAACTGCGTCGTCTTGCCCGACCCTGTCTCGCCACAGACGATCACCACCTGGTTGGCCTGGATGGCCGCGGCGATCTCGTCGCGCCGCGCGGAGACCGGCAGCGATTCGGGGAACTCGATGACGAGAGGTGCGCGCGGGCGAACGGCTTCGGGGGGAATGGTGCTCATGAACCCGTCAATTATCGCACTGCACAGGTTCACGTGCTACACTGGTTTTCGTGTGACTTTGGAAGAGTTCCAATGACTAACCTGACCATCTCAGTCGACGAGAAGCTGATTCGCAAGGCCCGCATCCGTGCCATCCACGAAGGCACTTCGGTCAGCGCGCGCATCCGCGAGTTCCTCGCCGAGTACGCCCAGGGCAACGACCGCCAGCAGACGGCAGGACAAGCCTTCATCGCGGCCGCCCGCCGCAGCAAGGCCAACAGCGAGGGCGCAAGCTGGACGCGCGACGACGCGCACGACCGCCCCTATCCCTCCGCTTGATGAGTACCTTCTTCGACACCAACGTGCTGGTGTATGCCGTCGATGCCGGCGACCCCGCACGCCGTGAAATCGCGCTCGCACGCTTCGAGCGGGCCTTCAAGGAAGACTCCATTGTGCTCAGCACGCAGGTGCTGCAGGAGTTCTACAACGTCACCACGCGCAAGCTGCGCCCGCCCTTGAGCGCCCGCGAAGCCGCCAGCCAGGTGGCCCAGTTGTGCGCATTCGAAGTGGTCAGTGCCACCGCCGACAGCGTGTTGGCTGCCGCCGAACTCGCGCAGAAGCACCGCCTTCAATGGTGGGACGCGCTGATCCTCGAAGCCGCGTTGCGGTCCAACGCCGACGTCCTCGTTTCGCAGGACGGGCAGCACGGCCAGCGTTTCGGCAAGCTTGTCGTCGAGAATCCATTCATTCAGGATTGATTCCCGCCGATCCGACAACCCTCCGCCCTTCATGTCGACCGTCTTCAATTTCACCTTCGTTCCGTGGTTTCGCTCGGTGGCGCCTTATATCCACACGCATCGCGGCAAGACTTTCGTGGTTGGCCTCGCGGGCGAAGCCATTGCCGCCGGCAAGCTGCAAAGCATCGCGCAGGACCTGGCCCTGATCCAGTCGATGGGGGTGAAGGTGGTGCTGGTGCACGGCTTTCGCCCTCAGGTCAACGAGCAATTGCGCGCCAAAGGCCACGAGGCGCGCTACTCCCACGGCATGCGCATCACCGACGAGGTGGCGCTGGACTCGGCCCAGGAAGCGGCCGGCCAGTTGCGCTACGAGATCGAGGCCGCGTTCAGCCAGGGCCTGCCCAACACGCCGATGGCCGGCGCCACGGTACGCGTCATTTCGGGCAACTTCATCACCGCGCGCCCCGTGGGCGTGCTGGACGGCGTGGACTTCAAGCATTCCGGCCTGGTGCGCAAGGTCGATGCCTCGGGCATTCGCCGCACGCTGGACTTCGGCGCGATGGTGCTGATCTCGCCCTTCGGCTTCTCGCCCACCGGCGAGGCCTTCAACCTCACGATGGAAGAAGTCGCCACCAGCGTTGCCATCTCGATCCAGGCCGACAAGCTGATCTTCCTCACCGAGGTGCCCGGCATCGCGATCGACCCGAGCCTGCCGGTGAGCGAGGACAACCCGATCGACACGGAACTGCCCCTGGACGCCGCCGAGAAGCTGCTGGCCCGCATGGAGCCGGCCCAGCGCCCGACCGACTCCGCCTTCTACCTGCAGCACTGCGTGAAAGCGTGCAAGGCCGGCGTGGAGCGCAATCACATCCTGCCTTTCGCTGTGGATGGCTCGCTGCTGCTGGAGGTGTACGTGCACGATGGCATCGGCACCATGGTCATCGACGAGAAGCTGGAGTCGCTGCGTGAAGCCACGGCCGACGACATCGGCGGCATCCTGCAATTGATCGAGCCCTTCGAGCGCGACGGCACGCTGGTCAAGCGCGACCGCACCGAGATCGAACGCGACATCGGCCACTACACGGTGATCGAGCATGACGGCGTGATCTTCGGCTGCGCCGCGCTGTACCCCTACCCCGAGGCCCGCACCGCCGAGATGGCCGCGCTGACCGTGTCGCCCAACGTGCAGGCGCAGGGCGATGGCGAGAAGATCCTCAAGCGCGTGGAACAGCGCGCCAAGGCGGCCGGCCTGGAAAGCATCTTCGTGCTCACCACGCGCACGATGCACTGGTTCATCAAGCGCGGCTTCGTCCAGGTCGATCCGGAATGGCTGCCCGAGGCCCGCAAGCGCAAGTACAACTGGGACCGCAAGAGCCAGGTGCTCGTGAAGAAGCTCTGACCCTCGACATGAATCCGTTACTGAACAAACTCCAACCGTATCCCTTCGAGCGCCTGCGCCAGCTGTTCGCCGGCGTGACGCCCGACCCGGCGCTCGCGCCCATCAGCCTCGGCATCGGCGAGCCGAAGCATCCGACGCCGGACTTCATCAAGCACGCGCTGACCGCGGGGCTGGGCGCCCTGGCCGCCTATCCCGCCACCGCGGGCGAGCCGAAGCTGCGCAAGTCCTTCACCGACTGGCTGCAGACCCGCTACGGCCTCGCGCTCGATCCGGCCACGCAGGTGCTGCCGGTGAACGGCTCGCGCGAGGCGCTGTTCGCGCTGGCGCAGACCGTCGTCGATGCCAGCGCGAAGCCGGCCCCCATCGTGGTCTCGCCCAACCCGTTCTATCAAATCTACGAAGGCGCGGCGCTGCTGGCCGGCGCCGAGACGTACTACGTACCGAGCCGCGCCGACCGCAACTTTGCCGTCGACTGGGACAGCGTGCCGGCGGACGTCTGGGCGCGCGCGCAACTCGTGTTCGTGTGCTCGCCGGGCAACCCGACCGGGGCCGTGATGCCGCTGGACGAGTGGAAGAAGCTGTTCGCGCTCTCGGACGCGCACGGCTTCGTCATCGCCTCCGACGAGTGCTACAGCGAGATCTACTTCCGCGAGGAACCGCCCCTCGGCGGCCTCGAAGCCGCGGCCAGGCTGGGTCGCAGCGACTTCAAGAACCTGATCGCCCTGACCTCGCTGTCCAAGCGCAGCAACGTGCCCGGCCTGCGCAGCGGCTTCGTGGCCGGCGACGCCTCGATCATCAAGAGCTTCCTGCTCTATCGCACCTACCACGGCAGCGCGATGAGCGGCGCCGTCGCCGCCGCCAGCATCGCAGCCTGGGGCGACGAGCATCACGTCGTTGAGAACCGCGCCCAGTACCGTGCCAAGTTCGCCGCCGTCACGCCGCTGCTCGAACCCGTGCTCGACGTGAAGCTGCCCGATGCGAGCTTCTACCTCTGGGCCGGCGTGCCCGCCCGGTGGGAGGGCGACGATGCCGCCTTCGCCCGCGACTTGTACGCTCAATACAATGTCACGGTGTTGCCCGGCAGCTATCTGGCCCGCGACTTCGGCGGTGTCAATCCGGGCCGGGGGCGCATCCGCATGGCGCTCGTGGCAGGCACCGACGAGTGCGTGGCAGCCGCCAACCGCATCGTCCAGTTCATCCAGTCGGGCCAATGACGCGGCCCTTTTCTTGCATTCGACTTCCGAGACTTCATCCATGACCCAGCAACTCCAGCAAACCATCGACGCCGCGTGGGAAGACCGCGCCAACATGTCCGCAACCGACGCGCCGGCCGAGGTGCGCAAGGCGGTCGATCATGTGATCTCCGAGCTCAACAACGGCCACCTGCGCGTGGCCACGCGCGAGGGCGTCGGCCAGTGGACGGTGCACCAATGGATCAAGAAGGCCGTGCTGCTGTCGTTCCGCCTGAAGGACAACGAACAGATGCAGGCCGGCTCGCTGGGCTTCTACGACAAGGTGCCGACCAAGTTCTCGCACCTGTCGGCCGGTGAACTCAAGGAAGCCGGCGTGCGCATCGTGCCGCCCGCCGTGGCCCGCCGTGGCAGCTTCGTCGCCAAGGGCGCGATCCTGATGCCGTCGTACGTGAACATCGGCGCATACGTCGGTGAAAACACCATGGTCGACACCTGGGCCACCGTGGGTTCCTGCGCGCAGATCGGCGCCAACGTGCACCTCTCGGGCGGCGTGGGCATCGGCGGCGTGCTGGAGCCGCTGCAGGCCGGCCCGACCATCATCGAAGACAACTGTTTCATCGGCGCCCGCTCGGAAGTGGTGGAAGGCGTGGTCGTGGAAGAGAACTCGGTGCTGTCGATGGGCGTCTACATCGGCCAAAGCACACCCATCTACGACCGCGCAACCGGTGAAATCACCTACGGTCGCGTGCCGGCAGGCTCTGTTGTCATCAGCGGGTCTCTCCCGAAGGACAACGGCCGCTACAGCCTCTATGCTGCAATCATCGTGAAGCGCGTGGACGCACAAACCCGTGCCAAGACCTCGCTGAACGACCTGCTGCGCGACTGATTTTTCTTCTTCCGTTTCTTTGCTGGAAAGAGTGCCGATGAATACGATGGAACGCATCCTGCGATTGATGGCCGAACGAAAGGCCTCCGACATCTACCTCTCGGCCAATTCGCCGGCGCTGATCCGGATCAATGGAAACTGCGTTCCCATCAACGGCCAGGTGCTTCCAGCGGCGGCGCCGCTTTCGCTGCTGTCCGAGGTGGTGCATGAAAGCCGCGTGGCCGAGCTGGAACGCACCGGCGAGCTCAACATGGCGATCGCGCTCGAGGGCCTCGGCAACTTCCGCATCAGCGCCATGCGCCAGCGCGGCAGCTATGCGGTGGTGGTGCGGCACATCGCGTCGATCATCCCGACCTTCGCCGACCTGAACCTGCCCGACATCCTCAAGACGCTGATCATGGAGAAGCGCGGGCTGATCCTCATGGTCGGCGCCACGGGTGCGGGCAAGTCGACCACGTTGGCGTCGATGCTGGATTACCGCAACGAACATGCAAGCGGCCACATCCTCACGGTGGAGGAACCGATCGAATTCACCTTCACCAACAAGAAGTCGATGGTCAACCAACGCGACGTGGGCAGCGACACGCAATCGCTCCAGGTCGCGCTGAAGAATGCGCTGCGCCAGGCGCCCGACGTGATCCAGATCGGCGAGATCCGCGACCGCGAGACCATGACGGCCGCCATCGCGTACGCGCAATCGGGCCACCTGTGCGTGGCCACGCTGCATGCCAACAACAGCTACCGTGCGCTGAACCGCATCCTGAGCTTCTACCCGGTGGAAGTGCGCGGCACGCTGCTGTCCGACCTGGGCTCGTCGCTGCGCGCCATCGTGGCGCAACGCCTGATGCGCACGCCGGCCGGTGTGCGCGTGCCCGCCGTGGAGGTGATGCTGAATTCGGCCCTGGTGGCCGAGCTCATCGAGAAGGGCGACTTCTCCAGCGTCAAGGAAGCGATGGAACAGTCGATGGCCGAGGGTTCGCAGACCTTCGAGGAAGATATCGCCCGCCTGATTCTCGAAGAGCGCGTCACGCGCGAGGAAGGCATGCTCCAGGCCGACTCGCCGACCAACCTCATGTGGCGCCTGCAAAACCGCAACAACCCGGCCACCAACACCGACGACCGGGCCCTGCTGGACCAGCTCGACGAACCCACCTTCACCGACATCACGCTCGACGTGAAGTTTTGAGTCGGAGGCGGTCCGGCACAGGCAGGTCGGGCAAAATCCGCCACCTCCCTGACGCACCGCCCCACCGATGTCCCGCACGCTGCACCTTGCCGAACAACTGATCTCGCGCCCCTCTGTCACCCCGGACGACGGAGGGTGCCAGCAGATCCTCGGTGAGCGGCTGGCGAAGCTGGGCTTCACGCTGGAGACCATCGAAAGCGGCCCCGCCGACTTCCGCGTGACCAACCTGTGGGCCAGGCGCACCGCCACTACGCCCGGCGCGAAGACCATCGCCTTCGCCGGCCACACGGACGTGGTGCCCACCGGCCCGCTCGAACAGTGGACCAGCCACCCCTTCACCCCGGCGCACCGCGGCGGCCTGCTCTACGGCCGCGGCGCCTGTGACATGAAGACCTCGTTGGCGGCCTTCGTAGTGGCCATCGAGGAGTTCCTGGCCGCCACGCCCGATCCGCATCTCTCGCTGGCCCTGCTGCTCACGAGCGACGAGGAAGGCCCGGGCGTCGACGGCACCGTCATCGTCTGCAACACGCTGGCCGCGCGCGGCGAGGTCGTCGACTACTGCATCGTCGGCGAGCCCACCTCGGTCGAGCGCTGCGGCGACATGATCAAGAACGGCCGGCGCGGCACCATGAGCGGCAAGCTCACCGTCCACGGCGTGCAGGGCCACATCGCCTACCCGCACCTGGCCAAGAACCCGGTGCATGCCTTCGCGCCGGCCTTGGCGGAACTGGTCGCCATCAACGCCACCGGCGGCTGGGACGCCGGCAATGCGCACTTCCAGCCGACCAGCTGGCAGATCAGCAACTTCCACTCGGGCACCGGCGCGAGCAACGTCATTCCGGGTGCTGCGGTGATCGACTTCAACTTCCGCTTCTCGACCGAGTCGACGCCCGAATCGCTGCAGAAGAAAGTGCATGCGGTGCTCGATGCCCACGGGCTCGACTACAAGCTCGACTGGACCGTCGGCGGCCTGCCCTTCCTCACGCAGCCTGCGGAACTGGTGCAGGCGGTGCAGGACGCGATCCGTGACGAGACCGGCATCGTCACCGAACTCTCGACCAGCGGCGGCACCAGCGATGCGCGCTTCATCGCCAAGATCTGCAGGCAGGTGATCGAGTTGGGGCCGGTCAACGCCAGCATCCACAAGATCGACGAGCACATTGCCGTCGACGCGATCGAACCGTTGAAGAACATCTACCGGCGCACGCTGGAGAAGCTCGAACAGGCAGCGCGCGCATGACAACGGTCATCCAATTGATCGAAGCCGGCGCGAAGCAACTCACCGACGCCGGCGTCGCCTTCGGCCACGGCACCACCAACGCATTCGACGAGGCCGCCTGGCTGGTGCTGTGGCAACTGCGCCTGCCCATCGACGATCTCGATTCGGTGGCCGACAAGCCCGTGGCGCCGGCCGACGCCGAACGCGCGGCAGAGCTGGTCAAGACGCGCATCGGTACGCGCAAGCCAGCCGCCTACCTCACCAGGGAGGCCTGGCTGCAGGGCGTGCCCTTCTTCGTCGACGAGCGCGCCATCGTGCCGCGCAGCTTCATCGCCGAGCTGGTGGCAGACGGCACCATCGACTACTGGCTTGACGAGAAGACCCGGCACGTCCTCGACCTCTGCACCGGCAACGGCAGCCTCGCCGTGCTGGCAGCCATGACCTACCCGGAAGTGCACGTGACCGGGGCTGACATATCGACGGAAGCGCTCGAAGTCGCGGCCATCAACGTGACAAGGCACCAGCTCGACACACGCATCACGCTGGTGCAGTCCGATGGCCTGGGCGCCTTGCCCGGCCCGTACGACCTGATCCTCTGCAACCCGCCCTACGTCAATGCCGGCAGCATGGCTGCGCTGCCCGCGGAGTACAAGGCGGAGCCCGAACTGGCGCTGGCCGGCGGCACGGACGGCATGGACTTCATCCGCACGCTGCTCGCCGCCGCGCCCGCGGTGATGAGCGAGGGGGCTGTGTTGGTGCTCGAGATCGGCAACGAGCGCGAGCACTTCGAAGCTGCTTTTCCCACGCTGGAGACCTTGTGGCTGGAGACCTCGGCCGGCGACGACCAGGTCCTGCTGCTCACCCGCGAAGCGCTGGCCGCCTGAACACCCTGAGCGTCCAGTGACCTCCGCCTCCGTCGCCACCGCTGCGTCGCCGCTCCTGTCCGTGCGCGACCTCGCGGTCGAGTTCGACACCCCGCAGGGCGTGTTCAGGGCGGTGGACGGCCTGAGCTTCGACGTGGCGCCGGGCCGCACGCTGGCCATCGTCGGCGAATCGGGGTCGGGCAAGTCCGTGACCTCGATGGCGATCATGCGACTCACCGACTACACGCAGGGCCGCATCGCCCGGGGCCAGGTGCTGTTCCGGCCGCGCAAGGGAGAAATGATCGACCTGTCGAAGGCTTCGGCGCCCACCTTGCTGGACATCCGCGGCAACGAGATCGCGATGATCTTCCAGGAGCCGATGACCTCGCTGAACCCGGTGTTCACGGTCGGAAACCAGATCGCCGAGGCGCTCGTCCTGCACCAGTCGATGAGCGCCGGCGAGGCGCGCCGGCAGGCGCTGGCATTGCTGAAGAAGGTACGGCTGGCCGACGCCGAACGGCTGCTGGACGCCTACCCGCACCAGCTCTCCGGCGGCATGCGCCAGCGCGTGATGATCGCGATGGCGCTGTCGTGCAAGCCCGCGCTGCTGATCGCCGATGAGCCCACCACCGCGCTCGACGTCACGATCCAGGCGCAGATCCTCAACACCATCCGCGGGCTGCAGCGCGACTTCGGCACCGCGGTCATCTTCATCACGCATGACATGGGCGTGGTGGCCGAGATGGCCGACGACGTGGTGGTGATGTGGCGCGGCCGCAAGGTGGAGCAAGGCACGGTCGAGCAAGTCTTCAACGCGCCGGCCCATCCCTACACGCAGACCCTGCTCGCCGCGGTGCCCCGGCTCGGCAGCCTCACCGGACAGCCGCTGCCGCTGCGCACGCCGCTCGAAATCCTCGATGGCGACACGCGCCGCACCATCGGACAGACCACGGTGCAGGACACCGCCCGCTACGCGTCGCCGCTGCTGCAGGTCGACAGCCTCACCACGCGCTTCGACGTGAAGAAGAACCTGCTGGGCCGCGTCACGCATCGGGTGCATGCCGTCGAAAGCGTGAGCCTCGACATCTACCCCGGCGAGACGCTGGCGCTGGTCGGCGAGTCGGGCAGCGGCAAGTCGACCATCGGCAAGACGCTGCAGCAGATGGTCGAGCCCACGAGCGGCACGATCCGCTTCGATGGCCGGGACGTCGCCAGCCTCGACGCGGCCGGACGACGCAAGCTGCGGCAGGACATCCAGTACATCTTCCAGGACCCGTACGCCTCGCTTGATCCACGCAAGCGCGTGGGCTTCAGCATTGCCGAGCCGATCCGCACCCACCACCTGCAGGCCGACGACAAGGCTATCGACAGGCGCGTGGCCGAGTTGCTCGAAAGCGTGGGCCTCAAGCCCGAGCACGCAAGGCGCTTTCCGCACGAGTTCTCGGGCGGGCAGCGCCAGCGCGTGTGCATCGCACGGGCCTTGTCCTGCAACCCCAGGTTGATCATTGCGGATGAATCCGTTTCGGCGCTGGACGTGTCGATCCAGGCGCAGATCATCGACCTGTTGATGTCGCTGCAGGCCGAGCGTGGGCTGTCGTACCTGTTCATCACGCACGACATGGCGGTGGTCGAGAAGATCGCGCATCGCGTGGCCGTGATGTACCTCGGGCAGATCGTCGAGATGGGCACACGGCAAGCCGTGTTCGAGACGCCGCACCATCCGTACACGCGCAAGCTGCTGTCGGCGGTGCCGGTGGCCGAGCCCGGCCGCCACAAGAACACCGCGCTCATCGAAGGCGAGATTCCGAGCCCGATGCGCAAGGTCGGCGACGAGCCCGCCATTCTTCGCCTCATCCAGGTCGCGGCGGGCCACCAGGCCGCCGAGACCGCATTGCCTGTTACCTGAGCCTTCCTTCTTTCCCCCTTGGAGATACCTCGTGCGCACTTTCAGGAAATCCCTTCTCGCCGCCAGCCTCGCGCTTGCCGCGCTCTGCAGCCCGCTGGCCGTGACCAACGCGCAGGCCGCCGGCACGCTGACCGTGGCCTTGCACCAGGATCCGGGCAACTGGGACCCGATCGCGACCTTCCTGGTCGCATGGGGCGCGGTCGGCGGCCAGGTGTTCGACGGGCTCATCATGCGCACGCCCGACATGAAGCTGGTCCCCGGCCTGGCCACCAAGTGGGAGTTCATGGACAAGAACACGAAGATCCGCTTCACGCTGCGGCCCAACGTCAAGTTCCACAACGGCGAGCCCTTCGATGCAGAGGCCGTCAAGTTCACCTTCGACCGCCTGCTCGGCGAGGACGGCAAGAAGGGTCCGCAGCAATCGAACTACACCTCGATCGACAAGGTCGTGGTGGTCAACCCGATGACGGTCGACATGTACCTCAAGTCGCCTGACCCGGTGCTGCTGACCAAGCTGGCCGGCTATGGGGCGATGATCGTCCCGCCGAAGTACGTCAAGGAAAAGGGCAACGAGTTCTTCGGCAACAACCCGGTCGGCACCGGCCCGTTCAAGTTCACCGAATACAAGCCGAAGGTCAGCCTTTCCTTCGCGCGCAATGCCGACTACTGGGGCGGCGCGCCGAAGGTCGATTCGCTGGTCTACCGCTTCATCGCCGAGCCGGCCACGCAGGCCGCCGAGTTGCAGGCCGGCCGCGTCGACGTCGCCAACCAGGTGCCGCTCGCGATGCTGGAGACGCTCAGGAAGGACCCGAAGCTGGCGGTCGTGAGCATGGACGGCCCGGTGGCGCTGGCCCTGCGCTACAACACCCAGCGCGGCATCATGAAGGACCGCGAGGTGCGCCGCGCGCTGATCATGGCGGTGGACCGCGACGCCATCATCAAGACCATCCTGCTCGGCCAGGCCAAGCCGATCGCGAGCTTCCAGGGCGAACTGTCCTTCGGCTACGACGCGGGCCTCAAGCCCCTGCCCTTCAACCCGACGCAAGCCAAGGCGATGCTGGCCAAGGCCGGCGTAAAGCCCGGTGCACAGGTGCAACTCGACTTCCGCGGCCCGGACAGCAACTTCCGCGAGGTTTCGCAGGCGGTCGCGGCCTACCTGCAGGCGGTGGGCGTGCAGGCGGCGCTCAAGCCCTATGAAACCAACGTGCTGCTCAACGACATCATTCCCAACGGCAAGACCGGTGAGATGTGGCAGAACCAGTGGGGCGGCTGGACCTTCGACTACGACAACACGGCCTACGCGATGTACTACACAAAGCAGCGCTGGAACCCGTACGACGACGACGTCAAGCTCAACGCGCTGCTGCACACCCAGCGCAACACCTGGGACCAGGCCGCGCGCAAGCAGACGCTGCAGGAGATCGGCCGCTACGTGGCCGACCAGGCGCTGGAGATGCCGCTCTACAGCCTGAACACCGTCTACGGCATCAACAAGCGCGCGAAGAACCTCGCGCTGCCGGCGGACGGCCGCTTCCGCTTCGTCGAGGCGACGGTGGAATGACCGAATTCGGGAGCGGACAGCCGAATGCAGGAGCGATAGCCGCGACATGACCGGCTTCCTCGTCAAGCGCATCCTCCAGGCCATCTTCGTGGTGCTGGTGGTGACGCTGTTCGTCTCGTATGCGGTGCGGCTGTCGGGCGACCCGGCGATCATGCTGGCCCAGGGCGCGGGCAGCGTGACGGAAGAAGACCTGAAGAACATCCGCATCGGGCTCGGCCTCGACCGGCCCTTTCCGGTGCAGTACGCGGCCTTTCTCAAGGGCTTGCTGGTGGGCGACTTCGGGCGCAGCTTCCTCGGCGGCACGCCGGTGTCGCGCCTCATCGGCGACGCCTTGCCGGCCACGCTGGCGCTGGCGGGGGCGTCGCTGCTGCTGTCCTTGCTGGTCTCGATCCCGCTCGGCATCCAGGCCGCGGTGCACAAGGGCAAGGGCATCGACCAGGCCATACGCATCGGCTCGCTGGTGGGGCTGTCGTTCCCCAACTTCTGGCTCGCGATCATGCTGGTGCTGCTGCTGTCGATCACCTTCCCGCTGCTGCCGCCTTCGGGCTGGGACGGGCCAGCGAGCCTGGTCATGCCGACGCTGACGATGGCGATCATCTTCTCGGCCACCAACGTGCGGCTGGTGCGCACCTCGATGCTGGAAACACTGTCGGCGCAATACATCATGGTCGCGCGGGCCAAGGGGCTGAAGGACCGCGTGGTGCTCTACAAGCATGCGCTGCGCAACTGCGCGATTCCGCTCATCACCTACGTCGGCCTGCAGTTCGGCAAGATGATCGGCGGCCTGGTGGTGGTGGAGAAGGTCTTCAACTGGCCCGGCATGGGCACGCTGGCCTTCGATGCGATCGCGGCGCGCGACTATCCGGTGCTGCAGGGCACGGTCACGGTGCTCGCCTTGATGGTGGTGGGCGCCAACCTGCTGGTGGACCTGGCCTACGGGTTGATCGATCCGCGCATTCGCAATGGCTGAAGCAGGCATGACCCAAGCCTCCTCCGCCGCGGCTGGCGACGTGCCGGCGCGTGTGCGCTGGCGGCACCTGCGCTCGCTCGAGTTCGTCGCCGGCGTGCTGCTGACAGGCACGATGATCCTGCTCGCCGTGCTGTCGCCGTTGCTGTATCCGGACCTCGGCGCGCGCATGGACCTGGCCGCTCGCCTGGTGCCGCCGCTCACGCAGTGGATGCATCCGCTGGGCACCGACCCGCTCGGGCGCGACGTGCTGGAGCGCGTGCTGCTGGGCGGGCGCATCTCGCTGTTCGTGGGCTTCGTGTCGGTGCTCGGCTCGGTGACGGTCGGCGTCATCGTCGGCCTCGTGGCGGGCTACTACCGCGGCGTATGGGACATGTTCCTGATGCGCTGCGTGGACGTGCAGCTCGCCCTGCCCTTCATCCTGATCGCGCTGACCTTCATCTCGATCCTGGGCGGCGGCATCGACAACATCATCCTGTTCATGATCCTGTCGCAGTGGGTGCAGTACGCGCGCGTGGTACGCGGGCTGGTGCTGTCGCTGCGCGAGCGCGAGTTCGTGCAGGCGGCGCGCGCCTTCGGGGTGCGCGACCTGCCGATGGTGCGGCACCACATCGTGCCGAACGTGCTGGGGCCGGTGGTGATCCTGGTCACGGTCAACGTGGCCGAGAACATCCTGCTCGAAAGCAGCCTGACCTTCCTCGGCCTGGGCGTCGACCCGCAAATCCCGACCTGGGGCGGCATGCTGGCCGACGGCCGCAACTACCTGCAGACCGCATGGTGGGTGAGCGTGATTCCGGGCCTGGCCATCATGCTGACCGTGCTCGGGCTGAACCTGCTGGGCGATTGGCTGCGCGACCGGCTCGATCCACTCGGCAAGGCTTGAGGACGCGTCCGGCGCCCTGGACAATCCTGCACGCGCCGTGCGCGCTTCGGAGACCCTCCCATGAAAGTTCTGCTCGACATCGAGTTGCCCCGCACCCTGGACGAGTGGCAGAAGCTGCTGACAAAAGAACCGCGGCCCGGCATGACTGTCGAGGGTTGGTTGTTCGAGGGCCCGCAAGTCCGGCGCGCGGCGGAACAACGCCTTCGCGCGGCCGGCGTGGAGGCGCACCTCCACAGCGCCTACAAGCCGCTGGTGCATCACTTCCTGGAGCGCCTGGCGCATGAAGACCTCGCGCGCGTGACCGTTCACTATCCGGTGCATCCGAACGCGCCGCCACGCCGCTTTGCCCTCGAGGCCTATCCGCTGGTCGACATGCTGGGCGCTGCCGAACTGCAACTCGTGCCCAAGCCCGAGTCCGATGCCTTGCCGGTCTACGAGGTCGAGCTGGCATGGCGGGACGGTCGCCGCCGCACCGACACCGTGCTGGCACCCAACCGCGTTCACGTCGACCACCTCGGCGAAACCTTGCTGTCGCCCACCGCCTGGCTACGCGAACGGCGCGGCGGGACGGTCGTCGCCGACGGCCCGCGCGAGTCCGAGCACGAAGCCGTTTTCCGCCACGCCATGGACTGCCTGCGCAAGCACCACTGGCCCGAAGCCGAGCCCTATTTCGAACGACTCGACATCCGCGTCGACCTGCCCGGCATCGCATCGGCGCCAGCCCGGGAAACCGGCTGGATCGACACCCTCGAGGCGCTGCACGAAGACCTGTACTTCTCGCTGCTCGAAGTGTTCCAGCGGCGCAGCGGCAGGCCGGCCGGCGATCGTCGGCTGCAGCCGGGCCAGATCGTGCCGGACATCCGGGCCAGCGACGGCGCCGTGCGGCTGCGCATCAGCGTGGGGCCGTGGACGCCGCCAGGCGACGAGACGCCCACAGGCGACAACACGCCGCTGGCCAGGGTGAGCGCGCCGCTGGCGCCGGACCGTGCGATGTCAGAACTCGCACACATCGAAGGCCGGCGTTTCGAAGCCCGCAGCGTGCAGGGCCGCTCCGTGGCCGGCGTCTATCACCCCGGCGCCGGGCCCGCGCTCGTCATCAGCGGCGCGCAACATGCCAACGAAACCTCCGGCGTGGTCGGCGCGCTGCGTGCGGCGCACGAACTCGCCCGCCGCCCCGACGCGCACTTCGCCCTGATACCGCTCGAGAACCCCGACGGCTACGCACTGCACCGCGAACTGTGCGCCCATGCGCCGCGCCACATGCACCACGCCGCGCGCTACACCGCCCTCGGCGACGACCTCGAATACCGCGATGAAGCGCCCTACTTCGAGCGCGAAGCGCGGCACCAGGCATTTGCCTTGTCGGGCGCGCAACTGCACGTCAACCTGCACGGCTATCCGGCCCACGAATGGACGCGCCCGTTCTGCGGCTACATCCCGCGCGGCTTCGAGATGTGGACCGTTCCCAAGGGTTTTTTCCTCATCGTGCGCCACCACGCCGGCTGGGCCCCGCAGGCCCGCGCGCTGACCGAGCACGTGTGCCGCCAACTGGCCGAGCGCCGCGACCTCATGGCCTTCAACGCCGCGCAGCGTGCCAGCTACAATGCCCACGCCGGCGAGCTTCCGTTCGAAGTCATCCACGGCACGGCCTGCATGATCAGCGAGGTCAATCGTCCGGGCCCCGCCCTGACCTTGATCACCGAGTTTCCAGACGAAACGATCTACGGCGAACCCTTCATCCTTGCCCACGACACCCAGACCGCGACCGTGCTCGCAGCGGTCGATGCCCTGGGCGCCCTGACATTGCCATGATCACCCTTAAGAACGTCGTCCTGCGCCGCAGCGCCAAAGTGCTGCTCGACGGCGCGACCGTCACCCTCAACCCGTCGGAGAAGGTGGGCCTTGTCGGGCGCAACGGCGCCGGCAAGTCGACCCTGTTCGCGCTGTTCAACGGCACGCTGCATGAAGACGGCGGCGACTTCTCGATCCCGAAGCAATGGCGCATGGCGCAGGTCGCCCAGGACATGCCCGAGACCGAGGAATCGGCCACCGACTTCGTCGTCGGTGGCGACACCCGGCTGGTGGAGCTTCGCGAAGCGCTCACGGCCGCCGAGCGTGCACACGAAGCCGACCCCGACGACCATGACGCCGGCATGGCCCTGGCCCACGCCTACACCGACCTGGCCGACGCCGGCGAGCACGACGCCGTGCCGCGCGCGCAGGCGCTGATCCTCGGCCTCGGCTTCAAGAGCCACGAGCTCGACGGGCCGGTCAACAGCTTCTCCGGCGGCTGGCGCATGCGCCTGCAACTCGCCCGCGCGCTGATGTGCCCGAGCGACCTGCTGCTGCTCGACGAACCGACAAACCATTTGGACCTCGACGCGTTGGTCTGGCTCGAAGCCTGGTTGCAGAAGTACCAAGGCACGATGATCGTCATCAGCCACGACCGCGAGTTCCTCGACGCGGTCACCGACGTCACGCTGCACATCGAACATGCCAAGCTCACGCGCTACGGCGGCAACTACAGCAAGTTCGAAGAAATGCGCGCGCTGCAGATGGAACAGCAGCAGGTCGCCTTCTCCAAGCAGCAGGACAAGATCGCCCACCTGCAGAAGTTCATCGATCGCTTCAAGGCCAAGGCCAGCAAGGCCAAGCAGGCGCAGAGCCGCGTCAAGGCGCTGGACCGCATGGTGAAGGTCGCGCCGCTGCTGGCCGAGGCCGACTTCACCTTCGAGTTCAAGGAACCCGGCAACATCCCGAATCCGATGCTGTCGATCACCCACGCCAACTTCGGCTACAGGAATGTCGACGGGGGCGAGGACGCGGAGCCCAAGACCATCCTGAAGGGTGTGAGCCGCTCGGTGCTCGCAGGCCAGCGCATCGGCATCCTGGGCGCCAACGGCCAGGGCAAGTCGACGCTGGTGAAAACGATTGCGCGCGAGATGGGCGCCCTCGCCGGCGAGATCACCGAAGGCAAGGGCCTGAACATCGGCTATTTCGCGCAGCAGGAACTCGACGTGCTCCGCCCGCAAGACACGCCGCTCGAGCACATGGTGCGCATGGCCCGCGAGCTCGGCTCGTCCGTCAAGGAAGCCACCGGCGAACAGGCGCTGCGCGGCTTCCTCGGCAGCTTCAATTTCAGCGGAGACATGGTCAAGCAACCCGTGGGCACCATGAGCGGCGGCGAGAAGGCGCGCCTGGTGCTGGCGATGATGGTCTGGCAGCGCCCCAACCTGCTGCTGCTCGACGAACCCACCAACCACCTGGACCTGGCCACCCGTGAGGCATTGGCCGTGGCGCTGAACGAATTCGAAGGCACGCTGATGCTGGTGAGCCACGACCGCGCGCTGCTGCGCTCGGTGTGCGACGAGTTCTGGCTGGTCGGCCGCGGGGGCGTGACCGATTTCGATGGCGACCTGGACGACTACCAGCGCTACCTGCTCGACGAGGCCAAGCGCCTGCGCGAGGAGGCCAAGGACGCCATACGTTCCGCAGCGGCCGCGCCCCCCGCCCCGGCGCCTGCGCCCGCCGCCGCACGTCCCGCGGCCAGCGGCAAGGACCAGCGCCAGCAGGACGCGCAATCGCGCCAGCAACTCAGCGAGCAGCAAAAGCCGCTCAAGCGCGAGATCGCGCAGATCGACGCCCGCCTCGCCGCCGCCAGCGCCGACAAGGCCACGCTCGAAGCGCGCCTCGCCGAGCCCTTGCCGCCCGCGGAGATTGCCGATGCCGGCAAGCGCCTGAAGGCGCTCAACGACGAGATCGCCACCCTCGAGGAGCGCTGGCTGACGCTGTCCGACCAACTGGAGTCGGTGGCAGGCTGATACGCTGCGGGCATCATGCCCAGCGCCATCGAACTTGCCCAGGGCGATCCGAAGCTGATCGCCGCCATCCGTCGCAGCCGGAGCGTGTTGCGGCGCAAGGCCCTGCTCGGCGCCGCCGCCAGCGCCGTACCACTTCCGGGCCTGGACTGGGCGACCGATGCGGCGTTGCTGTCCCGCGTGGTGCCCCAGATCAGCGCCGAATTCGGGCTTTCGCTGACCCAACTCGAGAAACTCGGTCCCCAGCGCCGCGAGGGCGTGCAGAAGGCCGCCGCCGCGGTCGGGGCGCTGCTGGTTGGCAAACTGATCACGCGAGAGTTGTTACTGGCCCTTGCCAAGCGTGTCGGCGTGCGGATGACCGCCAGGCAGGCCACCAAGTACGTGCCCCTGGCGGGCCAGGCCGTGTCGGCCCTGCTGGGCTACGCTGTCCTGAGCACCCTGGGCGAACAACACATCAAGGACTGCGTTCGGGTCGCCATCGCGGCGCGCCATCTGCTCCCGCCCCCATCCGATACTGAAACATAGTTGACAAATTACCACAACTAAATTCGAACGTTACTGGCGAGCCCTCAATTTCGCGCGCAGGCTCGGTATAGTCCCCACCAGAAGGTACATATATCGCTCGAACAACGGGTTGAGTACCTTTTTCTTAAATAGGGATGGCGAATTAAAGATACGTAGTTGAACGTGCGCATGCGACACAAGGATGAGGGATGAGCGAGACGGACATTTCGGGCGCAATTGAACGTGTGATGGGACGCGTGGACTACTATCTTCATTGCGAGCTCGATGAGGAGTACGAGCATGATCGCCCCGAAGCGGCACGCCGGCAGCTCGAAGCCGCGCTGCGCGCCGAACTGCTGCGAGCAAGCGCAGTGGGCCTGGTCACCACGTTGACGCAGGCGCCGACGCTGCCCAATATCCATCGGTTCTTCGGCGCCAGCCGGCATCCGGCCTGAGGCTCTGCGCTGCGGCGGTGCCGCGCAAAAGACGCGCGCGCCCAATCAATACAACTGGAATTCCCGGCCCTCGAACTGGCTAGGGGTTTACGTTTGCCCGGGCCCATTGCGGCCCGATTTTTGCGTGCCCGCCAATTCGCTACGCCGTCGGCTGCGGAATCTCGATGTGAAATGCCGGATCGCCATTGGCCGGCGAGAAGAACCTGGAAATCAGGCTGGCGGTCCTGGCTTTTTGCAGAGCCGCCAGGAATTGCTGGCTATTCGCAATGGACGACGGCGCAATATCGATGACATTCAATGCCGTCGGGTCGGCGCAATGGCGGCTCACATTGCCGGGGCCGAGCAAATTGATCTTGTCCGCCATGGCAGCCACGATGAGTTGCCGGCCATGACCATTGGGCTTCAGCCGCTGGTATTCGCCGATGACTTCGTCGCCGGCCGGCCCGTACAGGGCCAGTTGCCTTGCCACGCTGGTCGACTCGAGGTTGGCGTACATCGCACTCGCCTGGCGCGCCGGCGAACGCACCGTGCTGGTGATGACGCATGAGTTGAGGCCCGCATCGGCCAGCACATCGCGCAAAACCTGCCTCGAATGCTCACTGACCACGGATGCGTCGGCGCTGGGAACGAAATTGATGGAGGGCATCGCAGCGCTTCGGGTCAGGCAAATGCCTTTTGGCAGAGGGCGGTAGAGGTGTCGCCCGTCAGGTCGCCGGTGACCGGCAGGCCCATTGCGACCTGGAAACCCTTGAGTGCGTCCCGGGTCCTGTTGCCCAGCATGCCGTCTATTTTTCCGGTGGAATAGCCGAGCAGGAACAAGGCCGCCTGCGCGGCGCGCATCTCGATATTCGGCGTGGACCCGGACGAGAAACGCCCGTATTGGATGTTCAGTTTCACGTCATATTGGTTTTGCGCAAATGACGGTCCGTCCTGGCGGGTCATCGGCACGGCCTTGGCAACAAAATCCATTTGTCCTCCTGATCGTCACGGTGACGGTTGGCGATAGGGGGACTATTGCCCCGCGCGCCGATGCACACATCCCCTTGCGGGAGGACGCGCGGCTGCCCTCCCCCCGCTTCGGGTGGCGACGCAACCGGACGGCGGACGGAATCATGGGCGCTTACGCAAAAAGGACTTCATGATTCCGGACCACCCTGCCCTGCAAGACGCGCGGCCGTTCCGACTGCTGTCGAACGGCCGACTGCTCGATGCGCCCACCTCTTTCCCGGTCATCGACCCCGCCACGGAGGCGGTGATCGCCCACGCGCCCGACTGCACTCTCGCCCTGCTCGACGCCACGGTCGAGGCCGCGCAGGCCGCCTTCCCGGCCTGGCGCGACACGCCCGTGGACGAGCGCCGGCAAAGGCTCGAAGCGCTGGCCCAATGCCTCCAGGACAATGCCGAGGCCCTCGCGCTGCTGCTCACTGCGGAGCAGGGCCGGCCGCTGGCACTGGCACGGATCGAGGTGCTGGGCTGCGCGCACTGGATCCGCAGCGTCGCGAAGATGGACCTGCCCACCACCCTGCGCACCGACAAGGCCGGCATCGCGTGGACCACGCGCCGCGTGCCGCTCGGCGTGGTCGCCGCCATCGCGCCGTGGAACTTCCCGCTCACGCTTGCCGTGTGGAAGCTGGCGCCGGCACTGCTCTGCGGCAACACGGTCATCCTCAAGCCCTCGCCCTTCACGCCGCTCACGGCGCTGCGCCTGGGCGAATGGATGGCGCCGCTGTTCCCCGCGGGGGTGGTCAACGTCCTTTCCGGCGGCGACGAACTGGGGCCCCGGCTCACTTCGCACCCCGGCATTGCCAAGGTCGCCTTCACCGGTTCGACGGCGACCGGCCGGCGCGTGATGGCAGCGGCGGCATCAACGCTCAAGCACCTGACGCTCGAACTCGGCGGCAACGATGCGGCCATCGTGATGCCTGATGTGGACGTGAAGAAGGTCGCGCGCCGCCTGTTCATGGGCGCCTTCCTGAACTCGGGCCAGGTCTGCATCGCGGCCAAGCGCATCTATGTGCACGAGGCGATCTACGACGCGTTCGCGACGGCATTCGTGGCCGCGGCGGAAGCGGCGCGCGTCGGCAACGGGCTCGACGAGGCCGTGATGCTGGGGCCGGTGCAGAACAGGCTGCAGTACGAACGCGTGCGGGAACTCATCGCCGCGACGCGCGACGCGGGCCAGCGCTTTCTCACGGGCGGTTCGATGACCGATGGCCCGGGCTATTTCATCGCGCCCACGGTGGTCGACAACCCGCCGGACGACGCGCGGGTGGTGGTCGAGGAACCCTTCGGCCCCATCGTTCCGCTGCTGCGCTTCTCGGGCATCGATGAAGTCGTGCGCCGCGCGAACGCGACCGAGTTCGGCCTCGGCGCCTCGGTGTGGTCGACCGACATCGCCGCGGCCCGATCCATCGGCGAGCGGCTGGAGGTCGGCACCGTGTGGATCAACAGCGTGCACCTGCTGGATCCGCACGCGCCCTTTGCGGGGCGCAAGCAATCGGGCCTGGGCATCGAGAACGGCCCTGAAGGACTGCTCGAGTTCACAGCCATCCAGACGATGGTGATTTCAAACTAGGGAGCGCTGAGCCTCCCCAAACTCAACCCAAATATGCAAATGCGATCCAGGGCCGTGGTGTTCCGCGGCGAGAACCAGACTGTCCATGTCGAAGACATCCTCGTCGACCCGCCGGGCCCCGGCGAAGTCACGATCAAGATGGCCGCCTGCGGGGTCTGCCACAGCGATCTTTCCGTGACCAACGGCACCCTCCCGCTGCCTGCGCCGGTGATCCTCGGCCATGAAGGCGCCGGCGTCGTCACCCAGGTCGGCGCGGGCGTGACCGAACTGAAAGTCGGCGACCCCGTCATCAGCAGCTTCGTCCACACCTGCGGCAAATGCCGCTACTGCGTCACCGGTCGGGCCAATCTCTGCGAGGGCGGCAGATCGGCGCCCGGCACGCTGTTCGGCGGCCACCGGCGCACGACCGATGGCAATGGCCAACCACTCAACGTGATGGGCGGCTGCGGCGTGATGGCCGAGTACGCCACGCTGCACGAGAACAGCGTCGTGAAGATCGCGCCCGGCGTGCCGCTGGACCGGTGCGCCCTCATCGGCTGCGGCGTGATGACCGGCTGGGGCGCGGCCTGCAACACGGCCAAGGTCGAGCCTGGGTCGATCTGCGTGGTGTTCGGCGCCGGCGGCGTCGGGCTCAGCACCATGCAGGGCTGCCAGAACGCGGGCGCCACGATGATCGTCGCGGTGGACATGCTGGCCCACAAGCTCGACATGGCGAAGACCTTCGGCGCCACGCATGTCATCGACGCATCGAAGTCCGGGAACCTTTTGAAGGAACTGCGCAAGCTCACCGGCGGCGGCGCCGACTACGCCTTCGAATGCGTGGGCCACGGCTCGATCGTGGCGCAGGCCTATGCCTGCCTGCGCAACGGCGGCACGGCCGTGGTGGTGGGCCTTTCGTCGCCGGACAACGTGACGACCTTGCGCACGGCCAGCTTCGCGTTCGAGGAGAAGACGCTCAAGGGCAGCTTCTACGGCTCGACCCGGCCGCGCCATGACTTCCCGCGCCTGGTGTCGCTCTACCAGGCCGGCAAGCTCAAGCTCGACGAACTGATCACGAAGCGATACCGCATCGAGGAAGCGCCACAAGCCTTCGAGGACCTGGCGCAAGGGCGCAACGCGCGCGGTGTGATCGTGTTCTGAAGGCGCGAGCCCCTTTCTGCTGCGGTCCTCAGGTTGGCGGCCTCCACGCCGAACAGAGCAAGCGCGTCGGGCCTGCCCGGACAACTCGGCCTGCACGGCAGCCTCCGCAAGCCAGCGCGTGCCTGACGCCGGCTTGCGCTTGTCGAAGCGTGAGAACCGCCATTTCTTCACGCCGGCACCCAACGGACCACCACGGAGGATGGGTAATACTATGAGGCTACAGCGAGGCCGTCACCTCGCCCAGTCCTGCACGCAAAGTACAGGATGAGTGAAAAAACCAACTAACAGATTCAGGAGGAGACCCCCATGCCAGCCCTTTCCATCATCGATGCGGCCATGTTCGTGCTCGAGACGCCCGAGCGTCCGTTCAACATCGGCCCGCTGATCATGCTCGACCCGCCCGCACGCGGCCGCGCAACCTTCGCCGACCGGCTCGTCACCCAGATGCTCAAGCGTCCACCGGGCGTGCCCTTCAGCTACAAGCTGCGCATGCAACCGCTCGGGTTGCCCACGCTGGAGGTCGATCCGAATGCGGACGTCGCCGCACATGTGCACCGCATCACCCTCGCTGCGCCGGGCAGTTTCCAGCAGCTTTCCAAGCTTGTCTGCGAACTGCATGAAAAGCGCCTGGACCGCAGCAAGTTGCTCTGGGAGCTGTACGTGATCGACGGCCTCGAAGGTGGCAAGGTGGCCCTCTACGGCAAGACCCATCACGGCATCATCGACGGCCGCGGCTTCGTGCAGGCGATCTCGGGCTGGCTCGCCACTTCCGCGACCGACACCACCGTGCGCGCGATGTGGGAAGGCGTCTCACGGCCGGCGCAAGAGGGCCCGGTGCGCAAATCCGTCGCTGGGCGGCTGGGCAGCGTCCTGGGCCTGGTCAAGGGAACTGCCGCGTCGGCAGTCGGCCTCTACGCCATGCTTGCCAGGCAGAGCCTGAAGACGCTCGGCGTCGGCGGCTTCAAGAGCCTTTCGTTGCCCTACACCCGCGTGCCGCGCGCGCTCGGTGGCAAGGCTTCCTCGAAGCGCAGCTTCGCCTACTGCACCTTGCCCGTGCGCGAGATGAAGGCATTCGGCAAGGCCCATGGGTGCACGCTGAACGACCTGCTGCTCACCACCGTCGACATGGCCCTGGCTCGCTACCTGGAAGAGCAGGGCAAGCGGCCCAAGGGCGCGCTGATCACGGCGATGCCGGTCGCGCTGGCGGCTGCCAGCGGCGGCAACCAGATCGCCGTGCTGCAGTTTCCGCTCGGTTCGCCAGGCTTGAGCCCGGAAAAGCGATTGGCCGCTGTGCGTGCCGAAACCGCCACCGTCAAGAGCGTCATCGAGAAGTCGACGAATGAGGTGGTGATGCTCTACACCACGCTCGTGCACGGCGTGCCGGCCATGGTGGAGAAAGCCGGCCTGAAGACCGGGCTGCCGATCAGCAACCTGATGATTTCCAACCCGTTCGGCTTTGCCGAACCGCGCTACCTGATGGGCGCCGCGGTCGAGATGGTGCTGCCGGTCTCGGTGGTACCCGCCGGCCAGTTGCTCAACGTCACATCCGTCTCGCTGGCCGATCGCTTCCAGATCGGATTCCTGGCCATGCCAGAGGCGGTGCCTGAAATCGAGAAGGTTGCGCGCTACACGACAGAGGCCTTCGATGAACTGAAGCGCTCGATGAGCAAGGACACGGTGGCGTCCGTCGTGGCCGAGGCGCCAGCTGTCGCCCAGACCCCGCCCCCGGCAAGGCGCGCAGCGCGCCCGCGGCCGGCGAAGGCGATGACCGCCGCACCACGCGGGCGTGCACCGGCCAAGCGGTCGAAGCGCACCGCGTTGGTCGAAGTGGGCGAAGCCACCGCAGCGGCAGCTGCGGCAGCCGTCGCGGCCGTTGCATCTGCCGCGGTCGCCCAGACCGTCGAAGTTGTCGAAGCCCTCCAGGCTGCGCAGAGCCAAGGCGGCCAGGCCCCGCATCGCGAAGCCGAATCGGTCGCAGCCTGAGCGAGGGCGCGCGGCTCGCATTTGACGAGTCGCCGTCCTCCGTCTCCAGGACACCGCGGCTGCCCTTGCAGCAGTCGCGGTTTTTTTGCGTCCGGAGTCCCGCCCGCGGCTGGGTTCAGGTCCCGAAGGTGTAGCGCACCCCCACCCAGCCGGCGCGCGGCGCGCCCGGCGACATCAGGCTGCTTTGGCTCACAGGGAAGTCGCCATTGGCGTTCTGCGGCAGGCCGCGTGCGATGTAGGCACCGGTGTTCGTGAAGCCGTTGGCGCCGAGTTGGCCGCCGGTCGTGTACTTCGTGTTGAATAGGTTGGTCACCTGCACGAAGAACTTCAACCCCGGCCGCGGCTTGTAGTCCACGCCAAGGTTGAACACCGCGTAGCCCGCGCTGCGCCCCGGCCCGGTGTAGTACACGCCGTCGGGCGTGTGCAGGCCGTTCTCGTTGCCGCGCAGGTTGGAACCGCTCGACGCGACCATGTCCATGCCGATGCGCCACTGCGCGGTCGGCTCGTAGTCGGCGTACAGCTTGAGCACTTGCCGCGGCAGCAACGGGATGCGGTCGCCCGGCCGGATCTGGATGGTGCCATCGGTGCCCGGGAAGCCGGCCAGCGCCTGGTCGTTGGTGCTGTTGCCCGACCCACCCACCGTCTCGGCGCTGCGATAGGTGGCGTCGAGCAGCATGAAGTTGCCGCCCAGCGTGAGGCCGCCCGTGGGCTTGGCGCTCAAGCCCATCTCGATGCCCTGCCTGCGCGTCTTGCCGAAATTCTTGAAGTAGCCGAAGCCGGCCGAATTGTCGGACACGAAGAGCAGGTCATCCTTGTTGTCGGAGCGGAACACGCCGAAGTTCCAGGCCATCTTCTGCGACACGATGCCGCGCAGGCCGGCCTCGAAGGTCGTCGTCACCACCTGCTTGAGCGGCGGGTCGCCGGCGAATGAGTTGGGCAGCTTGCACGGGCTGGCCGGATCGGCGCAACCCAGTTCGATCGCCGTCGGCGCGCGGCTGCCCTGGTTCACGCCGGCGTACACCGTGACGGCCTCGCTCGGCGCGAAGGTCAGCCCGATCGCGGGGTTGAACCGGCTGAAGGTGTAGCTGCCATCCAGCGAGCCGGGGCCGCCGCCGGGCGTGATGCCGTCGGTGTTGTCGACCTTGGTGTAGTTGTAGCGACCCGACAACGTGAGGTGCGTCTGCTTGTTGAATTCGATGGTGTCGGTGGCATACAGGCTGCTGGTGTTCGAGCGGCTCGACAAGGCGACACGCGCATCGAAGGCGTTCTCCGAATCCTGCGAGCCATCCGCGAAGGCGCCGGGGCCGAACACCGGCGTGACCGTGCGGTCGGGGTTGAGATAGCCGAACTGGGTGCTCTGCCCGAAGGTGGTGCGGTTGCCGTCATAGGCCGCGCCCACCACGAACAAGTGCCCGATGTCGCCGGTCTTGGCGTCGGCGGACAGTTGCGCCGCCAGGCCGTAGTTGTCCTGCTTCGACTCGGTGCGGTTGATGAGGCCGTTGCACTTCTCGTTCGGCTCGGTGTTCAGCAGGGCGTTGGCGATGCAGCGCCACTTGGGGAACGGCGTGTTGGCGGCGGTGGCGCCGCTGCTCGGGTAGCCGGTGAAGCCGGCCGCGGCCAATGCCGCGCGTTCGGCCGCGCTTGGCTGGTAGACCGACTCCTCGAACGAATCGTCGTTGAGGTCGCCGTTGAATGTGTTGGTCTTGATGTTGCGGTAGTAGATGTTGCCCGAGGCGGTCCAGGTGTCGTTCAGGGCCTGGGTGATCGCCAGGTTGACGGAGGCGGCCTTGTTCCTGGTGTTGTCGGGAATGGTGCGCACGCTGGACCAGTCGCGCTGCAGCGCGCCGATTTCCTGCGTGCCGTTGCCGGTGAGGTCGTTGTCGGCGAACGAGGCCGACAAGTAGACGCTGCCGTCGCGCGTGGTGCGGCCGACCTTGGCAAAGAGCTGCCGCACGTCGGAAGGCGAGTCGACGCGCCAGCCGTTCTCGTGCAGGCCGTTGCCGGTGACGAACCAGTTCCAGCCGCTTTCCTTGTCGCTGCCGCCGGTCTCGAACTCGAGCGCGGCGCGGCCCCAGGAGCCGCCCGACAACTGCACCGAGGTGCCGGGGTTGTGCAGGCCGTCCTTGGTCTGGATGGCAATTGCGCCGCCCAGCGTGTTGAGGCCGAACAGCGGGTTGCTGCCGGGCATCAGCGCCATCGTCGAGATGGCCGAGCGCGGGATCAGGTCCCAGCTCACCACGTCGCCGAAGGGCTGGTTCAGCCGCACGCCGTCCATGTACACCGACAGGCCCTGCGGCGTGCCGAGCAGCGGGGATGCGGTGAAGCCGCGGTAGTTGATGTCGGGCTGGAACGGGTTGCCCTGGGTCTCGTTCACGGTGACGCCGCCGATCGCGCGCGAGAGGTAGTTCGACAGGTCCGGCGCATGAATGCGCTCCATGTCGGCACCGGTGCTCGTCTGCACATTGGACGGGATGTTGTCGCGCGGCACGTCGATGCCGGGCAGCGGTGTCGGCGTGACGACCGTGATGGTGGGCAGCATTGGTGGCGGGGCTGCCGCATCCTGCGCGGCGGCTTGCATCGAGTGGCACAACAGCAGGCTGGCCGCGGCCAGCGGCGCCAATGAAAAGACGGGAAATCGAACGCGGCGATGCTTCATCTGTGGAGTCTCCTCGGGCTACGAAATTCTTCTGAACCGGACGCGCGTGCGCGCCCATCGCCCAAGGTATGCGGTGTCTTTCTGCGGCGACAGGGAAAACTTCCCGACGTGTTGACTTGCCGGCGCTTGCGTTGCGCCGGAGCCGAAACCGCACGACACTGGCGCCCCGCCGGCACCGCCGCCTGCCCCCCAACGCTGAGGATCGCACCATGCTCGCGCGTCTCAAGGCGACGTTTCGCTATTTCAACGAAGCGGTGCCCTTCCGGCTCGGACCTGCGCTGATCGCCACGGTCGTGTTGTTCGCGCTGCTGTTGATGCCCACGCCCCAAGGCCTCACGCCGAAGGCCTGGGACCTGGTGGCCATCTTCCTGACGACGATCGTCGCGATCATCCTCAAGGTCATGCCGATCGGCGTCATGGCCATGATGGCGATCGTGATCGTCTCGCTGTCGCAGGTCACGGCGGACTCGTCGAAGGGCGCGATCGCCGACGCGCTGAGCAGCTTCGCCAATCCGCTGATCTGGCTCATCGTGGTGGCGATCCTGATTTCACGCGGCCTGAAGAAGACCGGCCTGGGCAGCCGCATCGGCCTGCTGTTCGTCGAGTTGCTGGGCAAGCGCACCATCGGCATCGGCTACGGCCTGACGGTGTGCGAACTGGTGCTGGCGCCCTTCACGCCCAGCAACACGGCGCGCGGCGGCGGCATCGTGCATCCGATCATGAAGTCGATCGCCAACGCCTTCGACTCCGATCCGGCCAAGGGCACCGAGGGCAAGGTCGGCACCTACCTGGCGCTGGTCAACTACCACGCCAATCCGCTCACCTCGGCGATGTTCGTCACGGCCACTGCGCCCAATCCGCTGGTGCTGGACTACATCGCCAAAGCCAGCGGCGGTAGCCTTCATCTGACCTGGACGACGTGGGCGCTGTGCATGCTGCTGCCGGGCCTGGCCTGCCTGCTGGTGATGCCGTTGGTGATCTATGTGCTCTCGCCGCCGCAGCTGAAGGCGACGCCCAACGCGGTGGAATTCGCACGCACCGAACTCGCGCGCATGGGGCCGCTGTCGCCGAAGGAAAAGGTGATGCTCGGCACCTTCGCCCTGCTGCTCCTGCTGTGGGCCAACGTGCCGGCGATGCTGCTCGGCCCGGCCTTCACGCTGGACCCGACGGTGGTCGCGTTCCTCGGCCTCTTCGTGCTCATCATCACCGGCACCATCGACTGGGACGACGTGCTGTCGGAGAAGAGCGCCTGGGACACGCTGGTGTGGTTCGGCGCGCTGGTGATGATGGCCGAGCAACTCAACAAGCTGGGCGTGATCACCTGGTTTTCGGAGGCGATGAAGGACGCCATCGTGGCCAGCGGCATGGGCTGGCTCGCCATCGCGGCGACGCTGGTGCTGGCCTTCGTCTTCTCGCACTACCTGTTCGCCAGCACCACGGCGCACATCAGCGCGATGCTGCTCGCGTTCCTGGCGGTCGGGGCGCAACTGATCCCGGCCGAATACGCGGCGCCTTTCATGCTGATGATGGCCGCGGGGTCGTCGATCATGATGACGCTGACGCACTATGCGACGGGCACCTCACCCATCATCTTCGGCAGCGGCTTCGTCACGCTGGGCGTCTGGTGGCGCGTGGGCTTCGTGATGTGCGTGGTCGAGTTGCTGATCTTCGCGGTGCTGGGCGGGGTGTGGTGGAAGGTGCTGGGGTATTGGTGAGGCACCGGCCCTCGGCTACGGCTGCTCCATCTCGGTCCCGAACATCGCAGCCATGTGCGCCTCGGCCCGTTCCAGCATGAAGTAGCGAAAGGCCTCGGCGGCTGGCGACAGCATCTTGGCCACGGCATTCACGAGGTGCCAGCGCCGCATCAAGGGCAAGCCCTCCACGGACGGCGCCGCGATCAGGCCGTTGCGCCATTCCAGACCGATGGTGTGCAGCGACACCAGGCTGACACCGAGCCCCGCCATCACCACCTGCTTGATGGCCTCGTCGCTCGGCAACTCCATGATGAACATCGGCTGCAGCCGATGCGCCGCCAGGAATTCCTCCAGCGCCGCGCGCGTGCCCGAGCCCTGCTCGCGCACGATGAAGCCTTCACGCACCAATGCGGCAGCCGGGATGGCCTCGGCCTTGGCGAACGGGTGGTGGGGCGATGTCACCAGCACATGCGGGTGCATCGCAAACGGTTCGGCCCGGTTGGGCCATTCCCGCGGCGCGCGACCCATGACCGAGAGATCGACTTCATTGGCTTCCATCAGCGCGGCCAGTTGCTCGCGATTGCCCAGGCGCAGGCGTACGTCGACGGCGGGATGCTCTGCATGGAACTGCGCGAGCAACTGCGGCAGGAAGTACTTGGCCGAACTCACCATGCCGATGGTCAGCTTGCCCGACTCGACGCCCTTGAAGCGGGCCATCGCATCCTCCGCTTCCTTGAAGGTGGCGAGCAGTCGGCGCGCGTAGACGAGGAAGTATTCGCCCGTGGTCGACAGCGACAGGCGCCGCCCGGTGCGGTCGAACAGCGGCATGCCGACCTGCAATTCCACCTCCTTGATCTGCATCGACACCGCGGGCGGCGTGAGGTGCAGCGCCTCTGCCGCGCGCTGCACGCTGCCCTGGTGGGCAACCTCCACGAAGACGCGCAACTGGCGAAAGGTGATGTGCATGGTTAAGTATTTCCTTAACGACCCGCAAACAAATCGTGAATTTACCTTAGCTCGTCCGGTTCATACAGTGGCCCTTCCTACCCACTTTCCCGGCTTGGAGGCCCACTTGAACAAACCCTACGAAGAAGGCCTGATCACCGACGCAACCGTGGTCACCAATGAGAGGAAGCGCTACAGCGCGGGCGTCCTGAAGTACCGCCAGATGGGCTACTGGGACCCGCACTACGAGCCGAAGGACACCGACGTGCTCTGCCTGTTCCGCATCACGCCGCAGGACGGCGTGGACCCGGTGGAGGCCGCCGCGGCGGTGGCCGGCGAATCCAGCACCGCCACCTGGACCGTGGTGTGGACGGACAGGCTGACCGCCTGCGACAGCTACCGCGCCAAGGCCTACAGGGTCGACCCGGTGCCGGGGCAGCCGGGCCAGTACTTCGCCTGGGTGGCCTACGACATCATCCTGTTCGAGGAAGGCTCGATCGCCAACATGACGGCCAGCCTGATCGGCAACGTGTTCTCCTTCAAGCCGCTGAAGGCGGCGCGGCTGGAGGACATCCGCATCCCGGTGGCCTACGTGAAGACCTTCAAGGGACCGCCGACCGGACTCATCGTGGAGCGCGAGCGGCTCGACAAGTTCGGCCGTCCCTTGCTGGGCGCCACCACCAAGCCGAAGCTGGGCCTCTCCGGCCGCAACTACGGCCGCGTGGTGTACGAGGGGCTGAAGGGCGGGCTGGACTTCATGAAGGACGACGAGAACATCAACTCGCAACCCTTCATGCACTGGCGCGACCGCTTCCTCTACGTGATGGACGCGGTGAACAAGGCGAGCGCCGCCACCGGCGAGGTCAAGGGCAGCTACCTGAACGTGACCGGCGCAACGATGGAAGACATCTACGAACGCGCCGAGTTCGCCAAGGACCTGGGTTCGGTCATCGTCATGATCGACCTGGTGATCGGCTGGTCGGCCATCCAGAGCATGTGCAACTGGGCGCGCCGCAACGACATGATCCTGCACCTGCACCGCGCCGGTCACGGCACCTACACGCGGCAGAAGAACCACGGCGTGAGCTTCCGCGTCATCGCCAAGTGGCTGCGGCTGGCCGGCGTGGATCACATGCACACCGGCACGGCGGTCGGCAAGCTGGAAGGCGATCCGATGACGGTGCAGGGCTACTACAACGTGTGCCGCGACAGCTACACGAAGAAGGACCTGCCGCGCGGCCTGTTCTACGACCAGGACTGGGCCGACCTGAAGAAGGTGATGCCGGTGGCCTCCGGCGGCATCCATGCCGGGCAGATGCACCAGCTGATCGACCTGTTCGGCGACGACGTGGTGCTGCAGTTCGGCGGCGGCACCATCGGGCACCCGGGCGGCATCCAGGCCGGCGCGGTGGCCAACCGGGTGGCGCTCGAATGCATGGTCAAGGCGCGCAACGAAGGCCGCGACATCCGGAACGAAGGGCCGGAGATCCTGCAGGCCGCCGCGCGCTTCTGCACGCCGCTGAAGCAGGCGCTCGACACCTGGGGCGACATCTCCTTCAACTACACGCCCACCGATACCAGCGATTTCGCCACCACGCCATCCGTCGCCTGAGGAGACCCACACCATGATGACCAACCCCACCGGCCGCATCACGCAAGGCCAGTTCAGCTTCCTGCCCGACCTCAGCGACGACGAGATCACCGCGCAGATCCAGTACGGCCTCGACAAGGGCTACGCCTGGAGCGTCGAGTACACCGACGACCCGCACCCCCGCAACACCTACTGGGAGATGCACGGCGCGCCGATGTTCGACCTGCACGACGCGGCGGGCGTGATGATGGAACTGCAGGCCTGCCGCAAGGCCTTCCCCAGCCACTACATCCGCATGATGGCCTTCGACTCGACGCGCGGCGTGGAGACCATCACGATGAGCTTCATCGTGAACCGGCCCGCGGAGGAGCCCGGATTCGGCCTGGTGCGGCAGGAGTCCAACGGCCGGACCATGCGCTACACGGTGCGCAGCTACGCCACCGAGCGGCCGGAGTCGCAGCGCTACGGCAACTGAACGACAGCAGGACACTCGCATGACCGCACCGCTCTACGCCATACCCGGCGCCAAGGCCACCGCCATGCCCGAGGCGGCCGAGGCGGCGGTTGAGCCCACGGCGCCGATACGGCCGCGCTCGGTCGCCGACGTGCTGGCAGAGAGCAAGGTGGAGTCGGTGCTGGACGAATTGGAGCGCGACCTGATCGGCCTGGTGCCGGTCAAGTCCCGCATCCGCGACATCGCCGCGCTGCTGGTGATCGACAAGCTGCGCGCACAGCACGGCCTGGCCGCGCAGGCGCCATCGCTGCACATGTGCTTCACCGGCAATCCCGGCACCGGCAAGACCACGGTGGCAATGCGGATGGCGAAGATCCTCCACAGCCTGGGCTACGTTCGCAAGGGCCACGTCGTCAGTGTGACGCGCGACGACCTGGTCGGCCAGTACATCGGCCATACCGCACCCAAGACCAAGGAAGTGCTGAAGAAGGCGATGGGCGGCGTGCTGTTCATCGACGAGGCGTACTACCTCTACCGCCCGGACAACGAGCGCGACTACGGGCAGGAGGCCATCGAGATCCTGCTGCAGGTGATGGAGAACCAGCGCGACGACCTGGTGGTGATCCTCGCGGGCTACAAGGACCGGATGAATACCTTCTTCCAGTCCAACCCCGGCATGAGCTCGCGCATCGCGCACCACCTCGATTTTCCGGACTACGACGGCGCCGAGCTGCTGCAGATCGCCGGGCTGCAACTCGAATCCGCGCACTACCGCTTCGGCGCCGGCGCGCGTGAAGCCTTCGACGCCTACCTGCAGCGGCGCATCGCGCAGCCTCACTTCGCCAATGCGCGCAGCGTGCGCAATGCGCTCGACCGTGCACGCCTGCGCCAGGCCAGCCGCCTGTACGCCGACCGCGACAGCCCGCTGACGGCCGAGGCGCTCAGCACCCTTGCCGCGAGCGACATCCTGGCCAGCCGCGTGTTTACCAACGAGCCCCCGGGGCCGGGCTGTGCCCGGCCCGCCCCCCAAGGAACCTCCCCATGACCTCCCCTCGCCTGCGCGCACTGATCTTCGACGTCGACGGCACGCTGGCGAATACCGAGCACGCCCATCGCGCCGCATTCAACGAGGCCTTTGCCGAAGCAGGCCTCGACTGGCATTGGGACGTACCGCTCTACACGCGGCTGCTGGAAGTCTCCGGCGGCAAGGAGCGCATCACCCATTACTGGCGGGAGACGCGCGGCGACATCAGGGCCATCGACGCCGGCGCGCTGGCCGACACCGTGCAACACATCCATGACCACAAGACGGCCGGCTACGAGCGCAGGGTCCAAGAGGGCAGCGTCCAATTGCGTCCGGGCGTGCTCAAGCTGATCGAGTCGGCGTTCAACGAAGGGTTGCACCTGGCCATCGCGACCACGACCTCGCCCGTCAACATCGTCGCGCTGCTGCGCTCGGCCATCGGGCCGGCCTGGTCCTCTTACTTCCAGGTGATCGAGGACGCGTCGACCGCGCCGCACAAGAAGCCGCATCCACAGGTCTACCTCCAGACCTTGCAGCGCCTGCGCCTGCCGCCCGCCGAATGCCTGGCCTTCGAGGATTCCGCCAACGGACTCAAGGCTGCGCGTGCGGCACGGCTGGCGACAGTCGTCACGCCCAACGCCTTCACGGCCCACCACGACTTCGCCGGCGCGCTGCGCATCCTGCCCAGCCTTCAAGGCACGACGATCGCGGACCTCCGCAGCTGGCACGCGGCGGCGCAAACCCAATAGCAACCTTGAAAGACCGCCATGCCCCTCTCCCAACGCGCCACGCTCACGCGCTACCTCATCGAGCAACGCCGCCGATTTCCGGACGCGAGCGGCGACTTCAATGCGCTGATCCTCGACGTTGCATTGGCATGCAAGGCCATCGCTCGCGCGGTCGCTTTCGGCGAATTGGGCTATGCGACGAGCCAGCTCAGCGGCGAGCTCGAAACGCGCAAGCCGCTCAACGTCATCAGCAACCAGGTCTTCACCCACATGAACGACTGGGGCGGCCACTGCGCCGGCATGGCGTCGGAGGATGCGAGCGAGCCGCACCAGATCCCCGCGCAGCACCCGCGCGGGCGCTACCTGCTGGTGTTCGATCCGCTCGACGGCGGCTCGAGCAACATCGAGGTGAACGTGTCGGTGGGCAGCGTCTTCAGCGTGTTGCGCGCGCCGCCGGAGGTGATCGAGAGCGGGCGCGACGTCATGGCAGCCGACTTCCTGCAGCCGGGCGCGGCCCAAGTCGCGGCGGGCTATGCGCTGTACGGGCCGACCACGATGCTGGTGCTGTCCGTGGGCAACGGCGTGGCGGGGTTCACGCTGGACCCCAACCTCGGCGAGTTCATGCTGACCCATCCGGACATCCAGGTCCCGCCAGAGACCGAGGAGTTCGCGATCAACGCCTCCAACAGCCGCTTCTGGGAAGCGCCGGTCAAGCGCTACGTCGACGAATGCCAAGCCGGCAAGACCGGTGCGCGCGGCAAGGACTTCACGATGCGATGGATCGCCTCGATGGTGGCCGAGGCGCACCGCATCCTCATGCGCGGCGGTGTCTTCCTGTACCCGCGCGACACCCGCGACCCGATGAAGGTCGGCCCGCTGCGCCTGCTGCATGAAGCCAACCCCATCGGCTTCATCATGGAACAGGCCGGCGGACGTGCGAGCACCGGGCGCCAGCCCTTGCTGGGCGTGGTGCCGACATCGATGCAGCAGCGCATCGGCCTGGTGTTCGGCTCGCGCAGCGAGGTCGAGCGCATCGAGCGCTACCACCGCGAACCGGCCGGGGCGGAACTGGAAAGCCCCCTGTTCGGCAAGCGCAGCCTGTTCCGCGCCTGACGTCCGACCACGCAAGGAACCCATGTCCGAACGCCACCCCATCATCGCCATCACCGGCTCCTCAGGCGCCGGCACCACCTCCGTCACGCGGACCTTCCAGCATGTCTTCCGGCGCGAGAACGTGAACGCCGCCATCATCGAAGGCGACAGCTTCCACCGCTACGACCGCAAGGAAATGAAGCAGCGCCAGGCCGAGGCCGAGCGCGCCGGCAACATGAACTTCAGCCACTTCGGCGCGGAGAACAACCTGTTCCCCGAACTGGAGGCGCTGTTCCGCGACTATGCGGCCACAGGCGTCGGCCGGCATCGCAAGTACCTGCACGATGCCGACGAGGCCGCACCCTACGAACAGGAACCCGGCACCTTCACGCCCTGGGAAGAGCTGCCCGAGGGCACCGACCTGCTCTTCTACGAGGGCCTGCATGGGGCAGTGGTCACGCCCGAGGTCAACGTCGCGCAGCATCCGGACCTGCTGATCGGCGTGGTGCCGGTGATCAACCTGGAATGGATCCAGAAGCTCTTCCGCGACAAGACGCAGCGCGGCTACAGCACCGAGGCGGTGACCGACACGATCCTGCGGCGCATGCCCGACTACCTGCACTACATCTGCCCGCAGTTCAACCACACGCACGTGAACTTCCAGCGCGTGCCGATCGTCGACACCTCCAACCCCTTCACGACCCGCACCATCCCGACGGCCGATGAAAGCATGGTGGTGATCCGCTTCGCCCAGCCCAAGGGCATCGACTTCCAGTACCTGCTCAGCATGATCCATGACTCCTGGATGTCGCGCGCCAACACCATCGTCGTGCCCGGCGGAAAGATGGAGTTGGCGATGCAGTTGATCTTCACGCCCTTCATCTGGCGGATGATGGAACGGCGCCAGCGGGCGTTGAGTGCTATCTGATGCAATCAACGATCGCCTTCCCATACGACCTGGTGATGTTCGACCTGGACGGCACACTGGTCGAGACCGCGCCGGAGATCTGCGATGCGGTGAACGACACCTTGCGCTACCTCGGACTGCCCGCCGTGGGCCAGGCGCAGGCGGAGCGCTGGATCGGGCACGGCACGCATGAACTGCTGATCGAAGCGCTGGCCTTCGCCACTGGCACGGATGCGACGGCGGTGCGGGGCAACGAGAGCCTGGCCTCCACGGCGGCCATCTTCGACAGGCACTACCAGCGACGCTGCGGCACGCGCAGTCGCCTGTATGCGGGGGTGCGCGAAGCGCTGGCCCACTTGCGCTCCAGCGGCGTGAAGCTCGCCGTCATCACCAACAAGGAAGCCCGCTACACCGAGACCGTGCTTCACGTGCACAGCCTGCAGGACAGCTTCGACCGCGTGATCAGCGGCGACAGCCTGCCGACCAAGAAGCCCAACCCGGCTTGCGTGCACGCCTGCCTGCACGAGTTCGGCGTGCCGGGGACGCGCGCGCTATTCGTCGGCGATTCGTCGATCGACGCGGCCACCGCGCGTAACGCTGGCGTCGAGGTGTGGCTGCTGCCTCACGGCTACAACATGGGGGCGCCGATCGAGCAGTGCCGGCCTGATCGGGTCATCGCGGATTTCTCGGCATTGGCCCGCGCGGCTTGAGCGCACGAGACCCGGATCGATCGATGCTCCGGCTCGCTTGCAACAACATCCCCGGCGATGACGTGATGCCGAGCGCCATCGTCACGGGACACCCGGCAGTCTCCCTCAGTTCATCCGCTGGACTGCGGCAATCCACTTGGCAAAGGCCTCCATCTGCCCAGTGACGACCCTGCGCGTACTTTCGTCCGTGCAAAGACCCGCTGCATCGAACTTCGCAGCCGCATCGCCGACGAACACCTCGGGCTTCACCAAGGTCATCGCGTTGACATACAGCAGCACCTTGCGCAAGTCGTACTGGACCCCGGCGCCGCCGCGTGGACCAGGCGTCGCGCTGAGAAGGGCCACCGGCATCTGCGAGAACGGCTGGTCCTCGCCGCGGCTGATCCAGTCGATCGCGTTCTTCAGCATGCCGGGGATCGAGAAGTTGTATTCGGGCGTCGCGATGACCACCCCATCGGCGCGCCGGATGCGCTCTCGCAGCGCGGCAACCTGCGGCGGCATTCCCTGCGCGGCAAGAAGGTCGGCGTCGAATGGCGGAACGTCGCGCCACTCGACGACTTCCATCGCCATGCCCTGCGGCATCGACGACGCGGCCAGCTTCAACACCATCCTGTTGAGAGAGGCGGCGCGCAGGCTGCCGCAGAGGCCGACGATGTCCAGCGTGCTCATGGTTTCCATTCGACGGGGGAGTCTGGGACGGCTTGGTGCAGCAGTTGCGCGGGCAACGCGCCGCGCAGCGCGTTGCAGACGACGACGGCCTCTGCCCGTCGCAGGTCTGCAATGGTCATGCTGCGTTCGACGGCGCCCCACAGCGCGCCATCTTCAAGCAGGCAGGCGCGCATCACGCCGGGCAGTGCGCCGTCGCTGACCGGCGGTGTGCACCACCGCCCTTCGATCTTCAGGAACACCGAGGTGCGACCGCCTTCGACGAGGCGGCCGTCTTCTGAAAAGAACAGGCTGTCGAATGCGCCGCAAGCTTCTGCCGCGCGCACGCCTTCGTCATACATCCTGCGCAGCGTGGTCTTGTGTGCGGCCAATGGATTGAAGCGGGGCAGGCGCTCGTCGGTCACCCGCAGCATGACGGTCTCGCTGGCCAGCGCCGCGAGCGGTGCATGCTGGAGTTGCAGCCGACCATCGTGGCGCAGCGCGAGACGCAGCCGCCAACGCGTACCCGGTGTCAACGCCAGCGTGCGCTCCGCCAACGCTGCCTTCGCTTCAGCCGGATCGAAACCGAAACCCAGCACACGCGCGCTGTGCGCCATGCGTGCCAGATGCCGATCGAGGTGGTGAACAACGGGCCGCGCACCCGCCTCCTCCGAGGCCGCCAGCATCGTCTCGAACAACTCGAAGCCCGGGTCCAGACCCGTCAGGAAGCGCGCCTTCAAATGACATTCCTCGAACTCGTCCTCGGCCCGGCTGTCCGCCACGATGCCCGCGCCGATGCCCAGGCGCACCGGTCGCAGGCCTCGCGATTCACGCCCCAGCGTGAGCGTGCGAATGGCGACCGACAGGCAGAACCCACCCACCTTCGCACCGCCCTGCGGCGCATCCATCCAGCCGATGGCGCCGCAATAGAGCCCGCGCGGCGTCGTCTCCAGGCCGGCGATCAATTGCATCGTGTGGTGCTTGGGCGCGCCCGTGATCGAGCCGCACGGAAAGGCGGCGCGCAGCACATCCGGAAACCCGATCTGCGGCCTCAGGCGGGCCCGCACCGTGGATGTCATCTGGAACAGCGTGCTGTGGTCCTCGATGGCGAACAGGTCCCTGACCTCCACGCTGCCGACCTGCGCGATGCGGCCCAGGTCGTTGCGCAGCAGGTCCACGATCATCACGTTCTCGGCCCGGTTCTTGACGTCGATGGCCAGGTGGCGCGCCGCCTCGCTGTCGCCTTCAGGGCCCTGCGCGCGGGACACGCGAGAGGCCGTGCCCTTCATCGGCCGGGCCGTGAGCAAGCCCTCTTCGTGGCGCAGGAAGAGTTCCGGCGAACAGGAGAGCACATGCGTCACCGCATCGCTTCGTTCGCTCGCCGGCAACGCGATCAGCGCGCCATAGGAAACGGGCTGGCGCCGGCGCAGGCTGCGATACAGCGCCACCGGCGAACCATAGGCTTCGCCATGCAGCCTGAAGGTGTAGTTGACCTGGTAGGTCTCGCCAGCGGCGATGGCCTCCTGAATCCGCGCGATGGCCTCCATGAACGCCGGCCGATCGACACTGGGCGACAGGTTCATCACGCCAGTCGCCGAAGTGCCTCCGCACTCGAGGCCTTCGAGCCACTCGTTTGCCTCGTCGGCCGAGAGTCGCGCGAGATCGCGAAACACCAGCACGCGCAGCGCGGACGCATCGTCACGCGCCAGCCGCTCATGCCCCGCCCGCAGCAGCCTGGCGCCCCATTCGTAGTCCATCAGCAGCACCGCATGCAAGCCGCTGCGCAGGTCCGCATCCACCTGAGCCCACATCCCATCGAGCGCGGCTGGATCGGTGCAGCAGTGCTCGCGCACCAGGCCCTGGTAGAGCCGGCTCGTCGGCCGTTCGCGCGTCGCGTCGCGATCGTCGAGCAGCGCGAAGCATGGACGGGAGATTTGCAATGTCATCGCCGTTATTTTGCGGCGATCAGTTCACCCTTGCCGTCGGCCGAGAGGTCACCGAGGTGCCGCTCGATGCGTCTCGAAGCCAGCGTCGCGAACGGCCCGCCCTGTCGAGCGAGATCGCGCGCCAGCAGTTGCCAGATGACATCAACCGCCGCGATGGCTGGAACGAACGTAGCTGCAGGCTCAAACCCCGCGGGCGCCGAGGCCAGCACCACGCTGCCGCGCCGCATCCCGTACCCGACATGCGCGCCAACACTCCCGCCGACGGCGATCGTCCCGGCCGCCATGCGCGAAGCGAGGAAGTCGCCGGCGTGGCCATGCACGATCGCGCTGCCGCGCCGCATGCGGTCGCCGAAGCGCGCCCCCGCATTGCCCTTGACGATGAAGGCACCACCGCGCATGCCGTCCAGGCTGCCCGGCAGAGTGCCGGCCGCGAAATCTCCCACGTCGCCCAGCACGGTCAAGCGGCCACCTGCCATTTCGCATGCGGCAAGAAGGCCCGCGCGGCCTTCGACCAGCATTTCGCCCGCGCTCATGCAGCCACCGGTGTAGTGGCCGACCGGGCCCGTCACCCGGATGCTGCCGCCCGCCATCTTCCAGCCCACGCGATCGAAGCGCGACAGGTCGCCGTCGAAGACCAGGGCCTCGTCGCCGTCATTTGGCGTGATGCCGAAGAACTCCGCCAGCGGGACGAAGGCGTTGCCATGGCCCACGGTGATTCGCTCGAGATCGCCGGCTGACATCCCGCTCAGCGCCGCAGGCGTCACGCCGCGCAGGTCCACCCGCAGCGCAGGCTGGGACTTGAGCGCGAATCGCCAGCCGCTCATGGCTGCGCCCCCGCATCGAGCAGCTTGTGCAGATGAAAGTGGAACGGCCCCAGCTTGCCGCCGTAGTTGCCCGCTGAAATGCGCAACAGACCCTTGCCTGCGCCGAGCGCAATGCCGGCCTCCATGCCCACGCGCATCGCTGCGCCGACATCGGCTTCGGTCAGGCCGTCGATCACGATCTCCATCACGCAGCGGGTGTGCGGCGTCAATTCACTGCCGCTGACCAGGCCGTAGAGGCTCGGGCAGAACGCGTCGTTGGTCGATGCACTCAGCGCGGCGTACTTGCTGCCCACCTTCGACCCCGATCGCACCACGCCGCCCGGGAAGGGCATGATCACATTGGGCAGCGCCTTCATCGCCAGCACCGCAGCCTCCGCGACGGCCAGCGCACTGTCGGTGTCGGTGCACAGCAGCAGCAGGTTGCCGCCACCCACGCCCTTGACCACCGCGGTCGTCTCCTGGGCCACGAACTCACCATCCATCACGGGCACGCGCCAATAGCGCACGCCGTCGATCACCTTCGACATCTGCCAGCCATCGCCGAAGAAGCGCAGGTTCTTGCCGAGCGCAATCGCCTCGCCCTCGGCGATGCCCGCGTAGACCGCGGTCGTCGGGCATGTGAGCACGCATTGGCCGACGCGGCGCTCGACCTGCTTGGCCAGTTCCTTGCCGGACATCGCGAACAGCAGCACGCTGAGGCCGGGCCGTCCGTCGGGTGTCTCGGAGGGGGCCAGTTCGCGCTCGATGCCCGCCTCGCATCCGCAGCCGATGACCGACGTGGCCAGGCCCGTCGCCGACGCGGCCGCATGGCGCGCCCAGGTGAGGTTGTGCGCGGAGATGAGGATGCGCGTGGCCTTCATCGGGAACGCCTCGGCGAAGGTGTCGTCGACCTGCACGCCGTTGCGCACCCTCGTCGGAACGGCGGTCATCGTTGCCCCCACGCTCGGCACTTCGTGTCCTCGCTGCCCCCCCAGGGGGCGCGAGCTTGCTTGGGGCGGCCCGGCGCTGCGCTCATGACACACCCTTGAAACAAGCAGCCGGCAACAACCGCCCGCCATTGCAGCAACGGCACAGCTCGTCGCGGCCCATCGCGATGTGATCGAAGTTCACCGAACCGTGCGCGGCGAGATGCCTGCGCAAGGTCTTCTCGATGGATAGGTCGAAGTCGGGCTCGACGAAGTGCGTGCCGCCGACCCGCACGGCGGTGATCCTTCCGCCGCGCGCCACCATCGCGCCATCCTTGAAGACGTACTCCGGCGTCGCGAACATCGCCTCGCGATCGGCCTGCTCGCGGTACACGGCGATGTCCGCCGCTGCGCCCACGCCCAGGTGGCCCCGGTCGAGCAGTCCCAGCAAGCGCGCGGGCGCGGCGCGCGTCATGATGGCGATCTCGTTCAACGTCAGCTCCCGCGCGATCGATTTCAACGCGCACTGGGCCGCCACCTCCGGATGCAGCTTCGCCAGTTGCTCCTCGCGAAAGCTGCGGTCCATCAGCAGGCGGATAAGGTGCGGATAGCTGGTGAACGGCCCGCCGTTCGGATGGTCGGTGGTCAGCACCACACGCCACGGGTCGGTCACCAGCAGAAAGATCTCCAGCCCGATGACCCATTGCAATGCGTTCACGTAGCTTTGCTCGCGGTACCTGAACGGCACGACACCGCAGCCGGCCTCGCACTCGATGTCGCTGCCCGCCCACTTGCGCGGATTGGCAAAGCCGGACTGCGCATGCTGGCGCATCGTGTCGCCCGAGGCCGTGACGGTCTGGCCGAACATGATCTGCCCCACGTCGATGCTGACGTTCGGATTCGCATTGACCGCCTCGGCCAGCTGCAACGCCGCCGACGAGAACTTCTTCGGCCCTTCCGTGCCATAGGCGTGGAACTGCACATGCGTCAGGTGCGCCGGCAGGCCTTCGAGGGCGCGGATGGTTTCCAGCGTCGACTCGATGTTGCCGGCCACACCCAGGTTGCTGCCGTGGATGTGCAGCGGATGCGGCACGCCGAGTTCTCGCAGCGCGCGCGTCAAGGTCTGCACCACCTGGCGCGGCGTCACCTGCCAATGGACATGCGGCTCGTCCACATCGAGCTTGCGCTGGTTGAACTTGAATGCCGAGATGCCCGCCGGATTGACCACCTTCACACCCATCGCCTTGGTGGCATGGATCGTCCAGGCCATGTAGTCGCGAATGGTCTCGAAGTTGCGGCCGCCCTCCCCGCCCTCGGCCAGCAACTGGAGGAACAGCTCGTCGTTCCCCAGCATCACGTAGGCGCCGTGGTCGAGGATCGGCGTGTCGCCCATCTCCATGTGGGCCTGGCGTGCGTTGCTCGCGATCATCGCGGGCTCGAAAGCCGCCGTGTAGCCCATCTCCACATAGCGATAGCCGGTAGCCAGCGTGCCGGGCGTGCAGCCGCCGCAGGAGGCCAGTTCCAGCGGGTTGGCCGGCAACGCGAACGGATCGCCATCGGCACGCTGGAACTCCGGCATCAGCAGGCGCGCCAGGTTGGTCTTGCCGCCGCCGATGTGGGTGTGCATGTCGATGCCGCCGGCCATCACGACACAGCCACTCGCATCGATGTCGAGGTCGACCGCATCGCGTGCATCGAGCACCTCGATCCGGCCATCCTGAACGCACAGGTCGCGCACCGCATCGACCTGCTGCGTGGGGTCGATGACCCGCGCGCCGCGCAATCGCAAGCTGCTCACGTGGCGCTCCTCGCACGCTCGGACCGCACGGCCTGCGTCAGTTCGACCAGCACGTGATCCAGCGTCGGCAGCGTGTCGCGATAGAGCGCCGCGAGCGGCAGCACCGCCCCGCCGTCGGTGCGAATGAGGTGGCCGGGCGATCCGATGCCGGGCGTCGACACCGGAATGAAGACGCCGCCCGGGCGTGCGGCTGCAGGCGCCAGCCCGGGGTGTCCCAGGACGATCAGCGGCAGCGCGGTCGGCGGCGGCACACAGCCGGCATCGAAGCTCGACACCCACAGCAGGCTGTCCACCGCGCCTTCGTCCAGCAGGCGCTGCGTGTCGAAGCACAGGGGCTCATGCTCCAGGCCGCCCGGCCCGGCGCGCGAACGCAAGGGCAGGCCCGACAGCCAGGTGAACACCTCGTTGACGGTCCGCGCGCCATTGCCTCCACCGAGCCACATCGCGGCCGCCCGCGTGCCGGCGTTCAGCTTGGCGACGATGCGACCGACCGTTTCGATGACCAGGTCTCCCTGTGTCGGCAGTCGATCGGTCTGCCCGACGATCACCGCGTAGCGGGCCGCGAGCAGGCGCTTGGCCAAGGCTTCAAGCGCAGGCGGCGCCTCGCGCGCCGCCCGCCCGGCGACACGCGCCGCCAGCAGCGCCAGCGTTCCGAACAAGTCGCCCAGCAGCGGCACCGATTCCGTCGTGACCCCCGGGCGCGCGCCCCATGCCGCGAGCGCGTCGACCTCACCGGCATCGCCGCCCAGCAGCACCACATGCCGCTGCGGCACCACCGCCTCGCCCACGCCGCACCGATCGAAGAACCCCGCCGCATCGCCAGCCGGAAGACCGCCCACGCAGACGATCAGGTCGGCGCGGTTGCGCACCTCGGCCAGCGTGGTCGAGAAGCCGCCACGATCCTGCAGCGCGCGCACACCCAGCATCAACGCGTCGCCGTTGGCTGCATCGCAGATCGCGCCCGTCGCGCAAGCCAGCCGATACAGCGCACGCGCTCCTGCCACATCGGTGCCCAGCCCGCCGAAGAGCGGCTGTCCGCTGCCCGCCAGGATCCGGCATGCCTCTGCGACGGCATCGGCCACTTCGCAGTCCTTGCCGCCGACCTGCGGCCTGGCCGTCGAAGGGCTGGCCGGGAATCGCGCGAGCCCCTCGCGCGCACTCGGGCAATCACCCTCGACCAGCTCGAGCGAAGCGCCAACCCGCGCGCCGAGGTCGTCGCACAGCAGCACGCACATGGGACAGGTCCATCGTGTCGACTCCCCTGGGGTGGCGGGAACGGCTTCGTTCATTTCCATCCCGGCAGCAAGCGACGTGCCACGGCAAGCGCAGCGTCGGCGGCGTGCACTGGCCGAACCTTCGCAAGGCGACGTGGCTTTGCCATCGCGAGTGGATCCCCCAGAACCGAGACACTGTGTCGCGCTCATGTTGCAGTTCTAGCGGCGCGCGTGTCACTGGCGGTCAGGGCCCACTGTCGTTTGCGCTGGCACGAATCGTGATGCAGCCATCGCCATGAGGCGAAGCCATCCCCGGTATCGTCAGCCGCGCACGCGGGGCAGCGCCCCGTCATGCAACGCGCTGGCCACCAGCCAGGCCCCGGCGCCGGCATCGCGCGCTTGCGCCAGGTCGCTTTCGTCGCGAATCCCGCCAGCGCCCACGATGAAGGTCGATGGCGACTTTCGTTGCACTTCGACCAGCGTCTGCAGGTCAGGCCCGGCCCCGGCGCCCACGCGCTCCAGCGTCATCACGATCACGCGACGCGGCCACAACACTGGCTCATCCCAGCAACCCGCCGCGTCCAGCCGCTGGCCGTCGCGCCGGTCCAGCGACAGCACGCCGTCCTCGCCGGATCGCGCACCGCCGAAGCACTGCGCAAGCGCCGCGCGCGATGCCAGCGATTCGCTGCCGAACACCGGAACCATGCGGCTTCCCGCGCTGCCGAGTTGCAGCCGCAGCGCATCGGCCGCATGCGCATCGGCGAAGCCGGCGTCCAGCCACAGCTCCAGCGAGGGCAAGGCTTGCAGCAAGTCGCGCAGCACCGTCCACTGCGCGGGCCGCCCCAGCAAGGCATCGAGGTCGGCCACGTACAACTGCCGGGTAGCGCAATGCTCGCAGAGGATGCTCGCCACGGTGACCGGGTCGCTGCTGCCGCACAGCCGTGACACCACGGGTTGATAGGCTTGGCGGTTGCCGCGCACGGCGCGTACCACCTGGCCCTGCATGAGGTCGATGACCGGAATGAGGTTCATGTCGAACGAACGAACGATTGGAGGAGCATCAGGGTCATGAAGCGGATCTTCGTCTACGAACACCTGAGCGCCGGTGGAGAGATGGCCGGCGACACCGCGCAAGCGCGGCACGCCGCCGACGAACTGCTGGCCATGGGCCAGCAGATGCGCGATGCCATCGTGCTCGACCTGCTGGGCCTGGAAAATTATGACGTGACGGTCGCCACATGCAAGCGCGCTTCGACGGTGCCCCCGGCGGCGCATGCGGTCTTCGCGCGTGACGGCGAGACACCCCTAGATTTCGTCGCCCGCCACAGCCTTGCGCATGACCTGGCATGGGTGGTCGCGCCGGAAACGGACGGCTTGCTGTCGAAGTTCTGCGAGTGCGTCGGCCGCGAGCGCTGGCTGGGATGCGACGGCCCCGCGATCGCGCTGACAACCCGCAAGCGCAGCACACTGCTGCGGCTGGCCGATGCCGGCATCGCCACCCCGCTGGCGTTCGAGGGCGCGGCCGATATCACCCGCTGGGTGGTCAAGCCGGACGACGGCGCCGGTGCCGTCGCCACCAGCCTGCACCACACCCGAGCCGCGGCGGTGAACGCGTCCCGCCATGCACCCGCCAGCGCAGCGATGGAGATCGAGCCCTGGGTCGAGGGCGAGGCGCTCAGCCTGTCGCTTCTCTGCAGCCGCGGCGGCACGGAACTGCTGAGCGTCAACCGCCAGCACCTGACCATCGATGCCCAGGGTGTGGTCTCGTTCCTCGGGGTCGATGTCAACGTCATGGCTGCGACCGACGACCGCATCGCCACCCTCCGCGCGCTGGCCGAACGCATCGGCCGCACCGTATCCGGACTGCGCGGCTTCGTCGGCGTCGATGTGGTGTGGCACGCGCAGCGCGGTCCGGTAGTGATCGAGATCAACCCGCGGGTGACCTGCGCCTATGCCGGCTTGTCGCATTCGCTGGGCCGCAACCTGGCGCGCGAGGTCATCGCCGCGCATGGCCACGGCACCGCGCCGGCCGACGCCCAAAGGGTGGTCCATGCCTGAGCGCACCGTCATCGGCTGGGACATCGGCGGGGCTCACGTCAAGGCCTGCATGCTGCAGGGCGGCGAAGTGCGCGACGTGGCGCAGTGGGCCTGCCCGCTGTGGCTGGGCATGGACCGGCTCGATGCCGTCCTGCATGCCGCGCGCCAACGCTGGCACGGAATGGCGGCGGCGCGGCATGCGGTCACGATGACTGGCGAGATGGTCGACCTGTTCGCGAATCGTGAAGACGGCGTGTGCAGGATCGCGGGCGAACTGGCGCGCTCGCTCGAATCCCCCGCTGCTTCAGCCCGCGGCCCCGGCTCCTTGCACTTCTTCGCGGGCGACGCCGGATGGGGCCGCGTCGCCGACGTGCCTGCCCTGTGGGACGCCATCGCGTCGGCCAACTGGCTCGCCACCGCACGCCATGCCGCGTTGCGCTACCACACCGGCTTGCTCGTGGACATCGGCAGCACGACCACCGACCTGATCGCCTTCCGCCACGGTCGCGTGCTCGCGCCCGACCGCACCGATGCCCAGCGCCTGGCCAGCGGTGAACTGGTCTACCACGGCGTGGTGCGCACGCCGCTGTGCGCGCTGGCCCATCGCATCGACTGGCGCGGCACGCCGCACAACGTGATGAACGAGTTCTTCGCGACCACCGCCGACGTCTACCGCCTCACCGGCGAACTCGACCCGGCGCACGACCAGCACCCCAGCGCCGACAGCGCGCCCAAGGACCTGGACGCAACCCGCCAACGATTGGCCCGCATGATCGGCCTCGACAGGCGCGATGCAACCGATGACGAATGGCTGGCCTTCGCGCGCAGGTGGCGAGCCGCGCAGATCGCCCTGCTGGCCGACGAGATGCGCCGCGTGATCGTGACGCACGGCCTGGACGACGACGCGGTCATCGTCAGCGCCGGCTGCGGCGCATTCCTGGTCGGCGATCTCGTCGCGCAGGCCACGGCCGACGCACCGCTGCCACGCGCCACCCACCGCCAACTCGCCTATGGCCGAGACGTCGCCCGCGTCGCAGCGCCCGCCGGCACGGAGCGCCAGGTGATGCAGGACTGGGCCCAGGTCTGCGCCCCCAGCGTGGCCGTGGCCGCGCTCTTCGACATGGACCCCTGAGCATGTGGATCGTCAAGCTCGGCGGCAGCCTCACCACCAACCCCCTCCTCCCTGCATGGCTCAGCCTGCTGGCCGATTGCGGTGGCGGGCGCGTCATCGTGGTCTGCGGCGGAGGCGCCTTCGGCGATGCAGTCCGGCAGGCCCAGGCGCACTGGCGCTTCAGCGATCTCAATGCGCACAACATGGCCATCCTGGCGATGGCGCAAACCGCCTACCTGATGCATGGCCTCAATCCCGCGCTGCAACTCGTGCGGACCAAGACCGACATCCGCCGCGTGCTGCACAAGGGACAGACGGCCCTGTGGCTACCCTTCGAACTGCAACGCGAACGCGGCACCGCCCAGACCAACTGGAACGTCACCTCCGACAGCATCGCGCTGGAACTCGCGCAACGGCTGAACGCGGAACGCCTGGTGGTGGTGAAGTCCTGCGCCATCGACCCACGCCTGAGCCTGGCGCAATTGACGGAGGCCGGCATCGTCGACCGCAGCTTCGGCGGGCTGTCGGAGAGCGCGGTGTTTCCGATCGACATCGTTCGCCACGATGAGCTGGAGCGCATTCGGGGGCTGCTGCTGGGGGGCGTGCGGTTCGTCGAGAACTGAAAGGGTCCTGGCGTCGATCAATGGCGGCGCGCCCGGTAGTACGCCGTCGTCCGCCCGGTCCACTTCTTGAATGCCTTGCGGAAGTTGGAGACATCGGAAAAGCCGCTGCGTTCGGCCACCTGCTCCACCGACATCGTCGTGCGCTCCAGATACTCGATCGCCAGGCGCCGCCGCACGTCATCAATGACGTCCTGGTATCGGCAGCCTGCTTCCATCAGGCGCCGCTGCAGCGTGCGGGTCGATTGGTTCAGCCGGCTCGCCATGTCCTCCAGCCCGGGAATGCCGCCCACGCTGTTCAGGCATGCCTCCTTGATCTGCTTGATCAACTCGTGCTCTCCGCGAATGTCTTCGAGCATTCGCGCGCAAAAGCCAGTGGAGACCTCGGCCATGATCGGATTGGCGGCGGGCAGCGGCAGGTCGAGCATGGACGCGTCGAAATGCCATTGCATGACGGGCGCATCGAACTCGACGGGGTAGCCAAGGAATTCGGAGTACCGGTGCGCATGCGCCGGCGCCGGATACGGCAGCAACAGGCGGTGCGCATCGAAGGTCCGACCCAGGGTGTGGGAGATCAGGCTCTGCATCGAGCCGAACCAGAACTCGCTGGCGATGGGCAGCAGGTCATCAAGGTCGATGGTGTCGTGCCCCTCGAATATGGCCACATCCCCCTCGACCCGGAAACTCTTCTCGATCACCGGCCCCGCGAGGCGAACGTGCCGAATGCCAAAGTCGATCGCCTTGCCGAAGGTTGCGCTGCTGAGGATTGCATAGCCGAACACTCCCAAGTCTGAAATGCGCTGGCGCTGGCCAGCCATCAGCCCGATGGCCGGGTCCGGCGTGAACCGCTGGACATTGCTGAACAACTTGATCTTCTGGCGCACCGAGATGCGCGCCTGGCTGTCGCCCAGCAGGTTGGGCGAGATGCCGGTCCCTGCGAGCAATGTCCGTGCAGGCACCCCCAGTTCCGCCATCGTTTCCACCAGCGCCCGCAAGCCCAGCATGCTGTGCAACGGCGTTTCCATCTCGCTGCCATAGCGCGCCACCGTCGGCACCGCCGACAGCTTTTGGCGAATAGTCTCTTTCTGCAGCACTCCATCCCTCCGCGACAAGTTGGCGGATTTTCACCCAAAACTGTCGGTGTTGAACCTAGGCGTCTACCCCACGAGCTTCGAGAATTCGTGCTCAAAGTGGCGTCCGCCCGGGCGTCCTCACCATCCCGGAGACATTCATGCAAAGCAGCCCATTGGCCACACCAGTGGCCGCGAACGAACGCGTCGCGCGCCTGTTCGCCATGCAGCAAGCCGCCTTCCTGGCGGAGCCCTCGCCGAGCCTCGGAGAACGGTTGACGCGCCTGAAGGCGATCAAGAAGCAGCTCACGCGCTACCAGGACGTGCTGGCAGAAGCCATGAGCCGCGACTTCGGACACCGCGCGCACGCCGAGTCAAAGATGCTGGACCTCCTGGGCTCGATGATGGAAGTGAACCATGCCATCTCGCACCTCAAGCGCTGGATGAAACCCAGCCGCCGCTCGACGGAATTGCTCTTCCTGAGCAACAGCGTCAAGGTGATGTACCAACCCAAGGGTGTCGTCGGCGTGATCACGCCATGGAACTTCCCGATCTACCTGTCGATCGGCCCGGCAATCGCCGCGATCGCCGCCGGCAACCGGGTCATGATCAAGATGCCCGAGGCCACGCCGGCCACCAATGCAGTGCTCAAGAAGTTGTTGGCCGAAGTGTTCACCGAGGACGTGGTGGCAATGGTCGGTGAAGAGTTGCTCGACCCCAACGTCTTCACGTCGCAACCCTTCAACCACATCGTCTTCACCGGATCGCCCGGGGTCGGCAAGATCGTGATGCGCACCGCCGCTGCCAACCTGACGCCGGTCACACTGGAGTTGGGCGGCAAATCGCCCGCGCTCGTGAGTCGCAACTACCCTGTCGCCGATGCCGCCAAGCGCATCACGCATGGCAAGGCGACCAATGCCGGACAGATTTGCGTCTCGCCCGACTACGCGCTCGTGCCGCGCGAGCGCGTGGACGAATTCATCGGCGGCGTGCGCAAGACCTTCCAGGGATTCTTCAAGGGCAAGACCGCAGGCAACGCGGACTTCACCGAGATCGTCGACGACCGCCAGTTCCAGCGCATCCAGCGGCTGCTTGACGATGCGCGCGCGAAGGGCGCGCACATCGAATCCTGCGGACCGGCGCCGGTCGGCAAGAGTCGCGCACTGCCGCTGCAGATCGTCACCAACCTCAGCCCCGACATGCTGGTGATGACCGAAGAACTGTTTGGTCCGCTGCTGCCGGTCGTGCCCTACGACACGATGGACGATGCGATCCGCTACATCAACGAGCGCGAGCGGCCGTTGGCGCTGTACTGCTTCAGCCACGACAGTGCGGAGCGCGACAAGCTCCTCACGCGAACGCACTCGGGCGGTGTCTCGGTTAACGACTGGGGTTGGCACGTGGTCAACCATGACGCCCCCTTCGGTGGCATCGGCAATTCAGGCATGGGCAACTACCACGGCGAAGAAGGCTTCCGCGAGTTGTCGCATGCGAAGACGGTGTTCAAGCGCCATCGGTTCTTCCCCGTCGACTTGTTCTATCCGCCGTACGGGACCTTCGTACAGCGCCTGACGATGAAGTTCTTCCTGGGCAACCCCGACACTGGCCTGGGCGCGTCGAGCCACGGCAGCGCCGCCACTGGAGGTGCATCGCATCTCCAAAAGCAACATTGAGACCTTGATGAGCCGGAATCCAACGGCACCGGGCATTTAGCAGCTTCCATGTCGCATATGACGCAGAAAACAGAACGCGCCACAGCATGGGCAAAGGGCTGCATCGCTTCCAGGCTGTCGCGCCCGAACCGATCGGTGCGCGCCCTGTTTCGAATCGAAATCTCGCGTGCAAAAGTTCAACGCCTGCGGGCAGTCGAAGCCCTTATGATGCCGACGTTCTGCGGCGGCGACAGGAACGCTTCGACCGTGATGTCTGTCGGGAAACGAGTGGACAGCACCCAGGCGCGCACGTTGAGAGTACGGCCGGTGACCGCCGCGAATAACTATTCATACAGGGAGGACACTCAATGAGACACCGGGATACCACATCGGTTGGCGCAAGCTTCGCACCGCGCGCCACGAGGAGGCCATCATGAGCATCGAAGAGTTCGACTATGTCGTCGTGGGAGGCGGCTCTGGCGGATGCGCTGTCGCATCGCGCCTGACGGAAGACCCCAACGTCTCGGTTTGCGTGCTCGAAGCTGGCACGGCCGACAACAGTGTCTTCATCCATGCGCCGGCCGGGCTGATCGCCATGATGCCGACCAAGTACAAGAACTGGGCTTTCAAGACCGTCCCCCAGAAGGGACTCAACGGTCGCCAGGGCTACCAGCCGCGAGGCAAGGTATTGGGCGGCTCCAGTTCGACCAATGCGATGCTGTACGTGCGCGGCAACCGCTGGGACTACGACAACTGGGCTGCGCTCGGCAACGCCGGCTGGTCTTACGACGAGGTGCTGCCGTACTTCAAGCGTTCCGAGAACAACGAGACCCACCGCAACAGTGCCTATCACGGCACCGGTGGTCCCCTGAACGTGGCGGAGCTGCGTGCTCCCAGCGCGATCAACAAGGCATTCCTGGCGGCCTGCGCGATGAACGGCGTGCCCCACAACCCCGACTACAACGGGGAGGACCAGTTCGGGTCCTTCATGTACCAGGTCACGCAGGTCAACGGCGAGCGCTGCAGCGCGGCCAAGGCCTACATCACGCCGCACCTGTCGCGGCCCAATCTCGCGATCCGCTGCAACGCGACGACTTCGCGCATCGTCTTCGAAGGCAAGCGCGCACGCGGCGTCGCCTACACAGTCGACGGCGCCGAGAAGGAAGTGCGCGCGCGCCGCGAGGTCATCCTCGCCTCAGGTGCATTCGGCTCGCCGCAACTGCTCATGCTGTCGGGCATCGGCCCTGGCGCCGACCTGCAGCGCCTGGGCATCCCGGTGCTGCACGACCTCCCTGGCGTCGGGCAGAACCTGCAAGACCACATCGACCATATCCAGAGCTACAAGACCAGCAGCAGCAAGGACACCTTCGGACTGTCGCTCGGCGGCTCGGTCCGCCTGACCGGCGCGATGGCCGACTGGCGGTTCAACCGGCAAGGCGTCATCACCTCCAACTACGCCGAGGCCGGCGCGTTCCTGAAGTCCTCGCCCGAGCTCGATCGGCCCGACCTGCAAATGGTTTTCGTCGTGGCGGTGGTGGACGACCACGGCCGCAAGATGCACATGGGCCACGGGTATTCCTGCCACATCGAGCTGCTGAACCCGCGCAGCCGCGGCACAGTAAAGCTGGCGAGCCGCGACGTGCACGCGGCACCGCTCATCAATCCGAACTTCCTCGATGACGAGCATGACCTCGACGTGATGGTCAAGGGCGTGCAGAAGCAGATGGCCATTCTCGAAGCCAGCCCGTTCAACCCGTACCGCGGCAAGATGAACTATGCGGTCGACCGCAACGACGTCAAGGGCATCGCACAAGACATCCGCAGTCGCGCCGACACCCAGTATCACCCGGCCTGCACCTGCAAGATGGGCCCTGACAGCGACCCGATGGCGGTCGTCGATGCGCGCCTTCGCGTGCGCGGCGTCGAAGGCCTGCGCGTGGTCGACGCGTCGATCATGCCGGTCGTCTGCGCCGGCAACACCAACGCCCCGACCATGATGATCGGCGAGAAGGGCGCGGACATGATTCGCGCCGATGCACGCGCCTGACATTTGTTTTTTATCAACCGCTGACTACCAACTATTTCAATCAAGGAGACGATAGTCATGAAGAACTTCAAGCCCACACTGGTCGCCGCACTCGTTGCAGTGGCCTTCGCGGGACAGGCATTCGCGCAAGCGCAAAAGCCCGCCACGCAAGCCACGATCCGCGCCAACCAGGCCATTGCCCAAAGCATGACCATGGACGACAAGACCGACAACGAAGAAGCCAATCGCGGCTTCATCGCGAACCTGCCCGACCCGCTCGTCAAGGACGGCAAGGGCCAGACCGTCTGGGACGTCAACCGCTTCGCCTTCATGAAGGGCGATGCACCCGCCACCGTCAACCCGAGCCTGTGGCGCCAGGAAAAGCTCAACAACGCGAGCGGCCTGTTCAAGGTCACCGACGGCATCTACCAGATCCGTGGCCTTGACCTCGCCAACATGACGCTGGTCGAGGGCAACACCGGCTGGATCATCATCGACCCGATCTTCACCGCCGAAATGTCCAAGGCGACCTTGCAGTTCGCCATGGAAAAGCTGGGCAGCAAGAAGCCGGTCGTGGCCGTGATCTACACCCACAGCCATGCGGACCACTTCGGCGGCGTGCGCGGCGTGGTCAGCGAGGACGACATCAGGGCCGGCAAGGTCAAGGTCATCGCACCCGATGGCTTCATGGACAACTCCATTGCCGAGAACGTGCTGGCCGGGAACGCGATGACGCGCCGCGCCACCTACCAATTCGGCGTCGGCCTCGACGCCAACGAACGCCAGGCCGTGGGCGGCGGCCTGGGCAAGGCGCTGAGCTACGGCACGACGGGCCTGATCCCGCCGACCGACACCATCACCAAGACCGGCCAGGAAATGACCGTGGACGGCGTTCGCATCGTCTTCCAGATGGCGCAGAACTCCGAGGCACCGTCGGAAATGATGTTCTATTTCCCCGACAAGAAGGCTCTGTGCGCGTCTGAAGTGATCACCAAGACGATGCACAACCTCTACACCATCCGCGGCGCCAAGATCCGCGACTCGCTGGCGTGGAGCAAGTACATCAACTCGGCGCTCGACCTGTATCCTGACGCGGAAGTCGTCTTCGCCAGCCACCACTGGCCGACCTTCGGCAAGGACAACATCCGCAAGTTCATCATCGACCAGCGCGACACCTATCGCTTCATGCACGACTACGCCATCAACCTCGCCAACAAGGGCGAGACGTTGGATGAGGTCGGCGATGCCAAGTTCTTCCCCAAGGGCCTGGCGGCGGATTCGAGCACGCATGGCTACTACGGCACCCTCAGCCACAACCTGCGCGGCGTGGTCCAGTCCTACCTCGGCTTCTACGACGGCAACCCATCGACGCTGAACCGCCTGCCGCCGGTCGACCTGTCCAAGCGCTATGTCGCCGCCATGGGTGGCGAGAAGGCTGCCTTGAAGGTCGCGCAGAAGGCCTTCAACGACGGGGACTATCGCTGGGCCGCCGAAGTCACGAACCGCGTCATCTTTGCCAATCCGAACAATGCCGCGGCCAAGGCACTCGGCGCCGACACGCTCGAGCAACTGGGCTACCAGTCCGAAGGCGGTACCTGGCGCAATGCCTACCTTGTGGGTGCGCGCGAACTGCGCGAAGGCGTCATCAAGCCGCCGACGAACACCCAAAGCCCTGACGTCGTTCGTGGCATGGACAACGAGCTGCTGTTCGACTTCGTCGCACTGCGCCTGAACCATGAGAAGACAGACGGCATGAAGGCCAACATCCAGATGGAGTTCACCGACCTGAAGGAAAACTGGGCGCTCGAACTGTCGAACTCGGTGCTGAACAACACCAAGGGTCGCGTGCTGAAGAATCCGGACGTCAAGCTCACGCTGACCCGCCCTGCATTCCTCGCCATGCTGCTGCAGGGCAAGAAGCTGCCTGAACTGGTGGAAGCCAAGATGGTCACCGTCGAAGGCAACCCGCAAGTGCTGGCCAACGTGTTCGCGAACGTCGAGACCTTCGACAAGTTCTTCAACATCGTGACGCCCTGATTCACGCGCTTCAAGACTCAAGACTATTCGGAGACAACAAAAATGGCACAACGACACTGGCTCGCTTCCTACGGCAAGGTTCCCCACGACATCAACCCCGACGCCTACAGCTCGGTCGTCCAGATGCTCGAGCAGGCGATGAAGCAGTACGCCGACAAAACGGCCTTCGTTTCCTTCGGCCAGCGACTGAGCTTTGCCGATGTGGACCGCTTGTCGGCTCAGTTCGCGAGCTACCTGCAGCGGGAACTTGGCGTGAAGAAGGGTGACCGCATCGCGGTCATGATGCCCAACCTGGCCGCCTTCCCCATCGTGTTCTTCGGCATCGTGCGCGCCGGCGCCGTGCAGGTGAACGTGAACCCGCTCTACACGCCGCGCGAACTGGGTCACCAGCTCAACGATGCGGGCGTCAAGACCGTCGTCATCTTCAACGGCTCGACGGCCACGCTGGCCGAGATCGTCAAGGACACGCCGGTCACGACCATCATCACCGCCGGCCCTGGCGACGGCCTGCCGAACAGCGCGCTGCCGGCGCCTGCCATCGATGCGCGCCTCACCGGTACTGTCGCGCTGGGCACCATCCTGAGCGAAGGCAAGCCGACCGACTACGTCGCACCCACACTCACCGGCGACGACCTGCTGTTCCTGCAGTACACCGGCGGCACCACGGGCCTGTCGAAGGGCGCATGCCTCTCGCACCGCAACCTGGTCGCCAACACCGAGCAGTACAAGGCCTTCATGCAGGAGACGCTGCGCCCCGGTGAAGACGTCATCGTCACGGCGCTGCCGCTGTATCACATCTTCGCGCTGATGGTGAACCTGATCACCTACTTCTCGCTCGGTGCGGAGAACTGGCTGGTGGCCAACCCGCGCGACATCGACGGCCTGATCCAGACCTTCAAGGATTCGAAGATTTCGGTCTTCGCCGGCGTGAACACGCTGTATGCGGGCCTGGCTGCACATCCCAAGCTCAAGGAAGTCGACTGGTCGCACCTGCGCCTGTCGGTGGGCGGCGGCTCCGCCGTGATCCCGGCCACTTCCAAGCGCTGGCAGGAAGTCACGGGCAAGCTGATCCTGGAAGGCTATGGCCTGTCGGAGACCAGCCCGGTGCTGTCGCTGAACGTGCCTTTCATCAAGGAGTTCTCCGGCACCACGGGCCTGCCCTTCCCCTCGACGCACATCAAGCTGATCAACGCCGACGGCAACGAAGCGGCGCTGGGCGAATCCGGCGAGATCTGCGCCAAGGGTCCGCAGGTCATGAGCGGGTACTGGGAAAAGCCTGAAGTCAACGCCGCGGCCTTCACGGAGGACGGCTACTTCCGCACCGGCGACGTCGGCGTGTTCGACGAGCGCGGCAACCTGAAGATCGTGGACCGCATCAAGGACATGATCATCGTGTCGGGCTTCAACGTGTACCCGAACGAGATCGAGGCCGTCGCCACCTCATGCCCCGGCGTGGCCGAGTGCGCATGCATCGGCGCGCCTGACGCGAAGACGGGCGAAGCGATCCAGCTCTTCGTGGTGGCGAGCCCCGGCGCGACCCTCACGGAAGCAGATGTGATCGCGCATTGCCGCACCGCGCTGACGGGCTACAAGGTGCCCAAGGTGGTTCGCATCATCGAGGCGCTGCCCAAGTCGACGGTCGGCAAGATCCTCCGGCGCGAGTTGCGCGGCGTAGCCTGAAGGTCGCGCCGGCAACAACCACAAAAGTGCATAGGAGACAAGCCGTGCCCGCCCTGTCCATCATCGACCTTGCGATGTTCGTGCTCGAAACGCCCGAACGTCCCTTCAACATCGGTCCGTTGATCCTGCTCGATCCGCCAGCGCGCGGACGCGCAACCTTTGCCGATCGCCTGGTGGCCGGGATGCTCAAGCGACCGCCTGGCGTCCCGTTCAACTACAAGCTTCGCGTGCCGATGCTTGGCATGCCGTCGCTTGAGATCGACGCGGATCCCGACATCGCATCGCACGTGCACCGCATCACGCTTGCGGCGCCGGGCAATTTCGACCAGCTGTCCGCAAAGGTATGCGAGTTGCACGAGATGCGCCTTGACCGCTCGCGGCTGCTGTGGGACCTGTACGTGATCGATGGCCTCGAAGGGGGCAAGGTCGCGCTGTACGGCAAGACCCACCACGGCATCATCGATGGCCGCGGCTTTGTGCAGGCGATCTCGAACTGGCTGGCGCTGTCGGACACGGATCGGTCGGTGCGTGCGATGTGGGAGGCCCTACCGACGCGAGCCAGGGAAGACGGTGTTCGAGCCTCCGTCGGCCAGCGCTTGACCAAGCTGCTGGGCGGGGTGAAAGGCACGGCATCGTCGGCCGTCGGGGTGTACGGCATGCTCGGACAGCAATGGCTGAAGGCGCTCGGACTGGGCGCGAAGGGAATGTCCTTGCCTTTCACGGGCATTCCCCGAGCGCTCCGTGGTCGGGCTTCGTCCAAACGCTCGTTCGCGTTTACGACGCTGCCCATTCGCGACATGAAGGCATTCGGCAAGGCCCACGGCGCAACACTGAATGACCTCTTGCTCGTGTGCCTGGATATTGCCCTCGCGCGCTACCTGCGCGATCAGGGTCAAAAGCCTGGCAAGGCACTGGTGACGGCGATGCCCATTGCCCTCGCCAATGCGGATGGGGGCAATCAGATCGCGGTCCTGCAGTTCCCGCTGGGCGCGCCTGAGCTGAGCGCCCGGGAGCGGCTCGACGCGATCCATGCGGAGACCGAAACCATCAAGAGCGTCATCAACAAGTCGACGAACGACACGGTGATGCTCTACACGACGCTCGTGCACGGCCTGCCGGCGCTGGTCGAAAAAGCAGGCCTGAAACGTGGCTTGTCGGTCAGCAACCTGATGGTGTCGAACCCCTTTGGCTTCCCGGAGAAGCGCTACCTCATGGGAGCACCGGTCGAGATGGTGCTGCCGATTTCGGTGGTGCCTGCAGGGCAGTTGCTGAACGTCACCGCCGTGTCCCTGGGCGAACGCCTGCAGATCGGCTTTCTCGCGATGCCGGAGGCTGTTCCGGACATTGAAAAGCTGGCGCGCTACACCTCGGAAGCGTTCGACGATCTGGTCAGAGACATTGCGAAGCCCGCAGTCAAAGAACAGGCACAAGAAGCGCCAGCCGCAGAAGCAGCGCCCAAGCGCCCGAGGGCGCCGCGCAAGGCGCCCGAAGGCCGTGTCGTGGCGGCGAAGAAGGCGGCACGTCCGCGGGCGCGTCGACCCGCCAAGCAGCCGGCCACGAGCTGACGGACCGACCACCCTCGCACGGCTGCGGGGGTGGCCGCGACTGACTGAGCCTATCTCTGCACTCCATCGCGCAAATAGACTGGAAGGTCCATCACAGGCAGCTTCAATCCAACCTGATACAGCAGGTCCGCAACATACCCGCGGTGATAAGTCTTGTGGTTGACCATTGATCTATCGCCAACTGAGACTCGCAAAGACTGCTAAGCGCTGGCACCGAATCGCTCGTCCGCGATGTGAATCCATGTGGAACGCCTTCGAGATGAGCTTTCCAGATCTGATCAACGATGTTGGCGTGATTCACGCGTTCCAATGATGCTGCGAAATCCCGTTGGAAGCGTTCGAGTTGGTACGTCGCTCGGCAGCGTGTCGAGGAAAGCGAACAGCCTCTGATTTTCCCCAGGCGTTATACCGCGCCAGCATCTGGATCTTCTGAGCAATCGCCATGACATGCCTGCTAACGTTTGACTTGAGCGGACCGCAGTCGGCAGGTCAGCTTGAAGAAAGGGTTACAGCGCACTGCCGCCGCGCACACCCATGCGAGAGGCTGCCGTTTGCTTGCCGGCCATTGCGGGGTAAACCGAGCCCACCTTACCCAAGCCGAACGGAGGCATGTTGACATAGATGTTCTCGTAGGTCCCAGGCGACGCGACATAGGTTTCATGCCAGATGCCTACGGAGCCGTTGGTTCCGACGGCCTTGTTGAACGCGCGCCACGCGGGCAGGTGCACAGCTTCCTTGTTTCGTGCATAGGCCAGCAACTGGTCAAGGGTGCGCCAGTATTGAACCATGATCGTGGTACGACCAAACCAGGATTCGGCGTGGAGAAATCCCGATTCGGGTTTCTCGTAGAGTTCCTTGATCATGCGCGGCATCGCCGTCGCGACCGGCAACCACTTGTGAACCATGACGAGGCTGTTTATGCGCATGCCGATCATGAACACAACGAACGGTTCGTCGAGGGATGCGGCAAGTCGTTCATTGCGCGTGATCATGGAATGAACTCCCTCGTGCGTTCTTTAGAGGCAAACCTAAAAAATCTCGGCTGCACCGCCACGCGCCGCATCGAGCCTCACGAATCCACAACAGCTTCCGCGGCACGCCCGCGCATCAACACGCCCAGCGCCCGCAACCGTTGCGGGTCGAGTGCGGTGCTCCGGTCCCCCACGCAGACTGCCGTCCTGAAACCAGCGAAGTCGGGCGCCAGTTCTTGCAGCAAGGGCGCGTGCGTGGCGCGCAACGCACCTGCCAGCCCGACCATCGCTCCCTCCCCGCGCACCGCGTCGACGAACTCCCGCAGCACCTGCATCGGCAGCACATCGAACAAGCTCCCGGCCCGCTTGTCGAAGGTGTCGGCCATCACGCCGGGGAAGCGCAGCGCGCAGGCGTGGGCCACGTGCGCCATGTCCAACCCGCGGTCTGCAATGAACACCGGAACGATGGGCCAGCCGCTCGCCGCCAGCGCATCCAGCACCGCCGGCGCATGCGAGTCGCGCTCGATGCCGACCTTCACGTAGTCAACGCCGCAGCCACCCACAGCATCGACGCGCGCCGCGATGCGTTGCGCCTCGTGCATCGGCACATCACCGATGGTGGCGCTCACGAGCAAGCCGCTGCGATGGCGTCGCAGCGCGACGACGATCTCGCGGATGGTGTTCACCGGCAGGCCGCCCAGCGCACCCGCGCCGGGCTCCTTCAGGTCGATGAAGTCGGCGCCGCCGTCCGCGGCCAGCAAGGCTTCCTCGACGCTTCGAACACTGACGAGCATTTTCATGACGACGGTCTCCCGGTGATTTCGGCGGCAGCAGCGGCGGTGGTGGCAGCAGCTTTCTCGCGGTGCAGACGCACCGCCTCGACGAGCCAGCCCCAAGCCTCGTGCTCCTTCGGGCCCGCGGCCTTGTCGATGGCAATCTGCAGGTAGGCCATCTCGCTATCGATCTTCTGCGGCGGCAGCATGTGCAGCCGGCTGATGAGCACCGCGCCTTCGAGCACGGCGGCCTGCGCACGGTTGAAGCCGATGAAGCTGGCATGCACAGCCTCGTGGACGCGTGCCATGTTCAGCACAGGGCGTTGTGCATCGTCGCGCATATCGTACAGTTGCAGTTCCACATGGCTCAGGGCGCAGTCGAGGCGCACCCCTGCGATCCGCTCGGCCGGCCGGGTCGACCAATCGCGGCGGCCTGTCACGCAGCCAGCGAAGACGCGCGTATCGGTCACGATGTTGAGCACCGCGCAGCGCGTCGCGATGATGTTGTCGAAGGTGGTCGAGGGTCGGAACGGCATCAGCACGACATGCTCGCCGCGGTAGCGCACACCCATCGGCGCAACGTGCTTGCGGCCGTCAGGCGCGAGCGTCGTCACCACGGTTTCGAAGATCACGTCGTTCATTTCTTGCAATCTCCATGCGACCTGTCGGAGGAAGGCTCCGAGCCTTCCGTTGCGGTCTGTGGATTCATGGGCGCCTCGGTGGTCTTGCGTCGCGTCGCCAGGGTCGTGCCCGGGGCGCACCAGGCACTCGCATCCTCGGGGGCGTGTTCGACGGCGCAGCCCCAGTCCAGCGGCTGGTCCTGCACATAACGCTTGCCGAGCTTATGCGCGATCTCGGCATGCGCCAGCTCCACCCCCATGTAGAAGGCATGGGCCGCATCGTCCTCGAGCCCGAGCCGCGGCCACAACTCGAAGGCGCCCTGCCCCGTCCGCAGGCCGTCGCGGTTGTAGACATGCAGGCCGCGGGCGGACACCTGCACGCGGAAATTGGGGTCGCGCACCTGCGCGGCAGTCGCTTCGATCTCTTCGGGCGTGTCCAGGAACGGGCGCTTGGCATGCACGGTCATCAGCGCATCGCTCATGCCCTTGGGCAGGGTCTGGTGGCGGCGCGCGGCATGCATGATGCGCCGCGCCCAATCGGCTTCCTTCACGGCGCGCCGGGCATGGTTGCTGACCTGCGTGGTGAGCACGGCGGCCACGTCGAGTTCTGCGCAGATGCCGAACAGCAATGCGTTGATGCCGCTCGTGTCCGCCTCTGTCAGCTCGGTCAGGTTGCCCACGCCCATCATGATCGGCGCCTCGGGAAAACGCTCGCGCAGCCGGTGGTAGCGCACGATGGAGGTCGCAAAGCCGAAGGGGATCGGCTCCAGGATCGGGTCGGCCAGGAACTCACGGCCCTGCCGCTGCATGCGTTCGATGGCTTCATGCAACGAAGCTTCATCGGCCGGTGTGCGAGGGATCAGCACGGGCACGGAGGCCACCTCGTCGGCCACCCAGAGCGTGTCCAGGTTCAGGCTCAGCAGGTAGTCGGCGCCGGCACGACCGCCGCGCAGCAACTCGTCCGCATCGACCGAATCGACGCTCACCCGAAAGCCCTCCGCCTTCAAGGCCTGGATGCTTTCTGCGAGGTGGCCGAAGCGCGTCTCCGGCAGGCAACCCAGGTCGATGACATCGGCGCCATCGGCGCGCAGGCTGGCCGCGCGCGCAAGGATGTCGGCCACGCCAACTCGCGGCGCATCGACGATCTCGGCAAAGATCGCGACCTCGAATTCGTCCAGCGCGATCGGATGGGCGACGCGGTTGAAGAACAGCGGCAGGTCCTTCAGTTCCTCGGGGCCGCGCTGCACCGGGACGCCGAAGTGCTGCGACAGCGCGTCCATGTCGCCGCGGCAGCGACCCGGCACGACGATGCGATCGATGCCAGCAATAGGCAGCGGCACCCGGCGGCGGACCATGTCTGCAGTCATGAGCCCCGCAACCTGCAAGCCCAGGTCGCGTGCTTCCCAGGTGAAGGGCGCAAGCGCAATCTGCGCCAGCACCCGCTCCAGGCTCGGCCGCGCGAGGTGCCCGGTCAGGAAGAGGATGTGTTCCATGCGAGCGCGAGTTCCTGCAGCCGGGCGTCGAGCGCCGCCTCCAGTTCTGCGGGCGAGGCGACGACCTGGCAGAAGTCGATCTGCCGCAATCTGTCCACGTTGTCCAGTTCGATGCGCCTCGGTCGCAGCGTGACCCATTTGTGCGGCGACTTGGTGACGACCACCGGCTCGGTATCGCATGCGAACACGATGCCCGGGATGCCGAGCTTGCCGGCCTGCGCGAACATGTTGCTCGGCAGCGTGTCGCTGATGCCGAAGGCGCACTTGGCGACCGTATTGCTGGTGGCCGGCGCGACGACGACCGTGTGATAGACGTCGTCGTACAGCATGCCGACCGGCACGCCGCTGGCGGTCTTGTCGCGGAAGACGCGGAAGCGCGGCTTCAGTTCGTCGACGTGCAGCTTGTAGATCTCCAGCACTTCCTCACCGGCTGCGGAGAGGAACAGGTCGACATTGGGCAGGCGCGCGGCCAGGGCCATCGACTCGTCCAGGAAATGCCCGGAGCCGGTGATGCACCAGGCGAAGCGCGAACGCGGCTTCGAATGCTCGCCCAGCGAACCATCGCCGGGCGCGGGCCCGGCAACGTCGCTGATCTCTGTGGTTTCGCGGTGGCTGCTCTGGATGGGAGACCTCGGTGTCGAATGGCGCCGAAGTCCCGGGCCGGAGCGAGCTGTGACGGAGGACTAGTTCGCCGCGAAAGGATGGCTCACGGTGCCCTTCTTGGCAACCACTTCCGCTGCCGTCGGCGAGCCGGCGACCGCGCGCTTGATCGATTCCTTGGTGGCTTCGTAGTTGAACTGCTGGATCTTCTTGTCGTCGTCGGCCTGCCAGTGGATGAACACGCCGACGCAGACGAACAGGTTGTCGGCCTCGTCCGCGGGGATGGTGCCGTCTTCGACGCAGTCGGCCACGGCCATGGCCACCGCGCGCTGCGCCGGGCCGAACATCTGGACGGCCTGCTTGGCGCCCTTGATCGTGACCTTGTTGAACATCACGGTGGCAGGCTTGGCCAGCAGGTTGGGTGCGACTACTGCCAGCAGCGTGGTGAAGCCGTCTTTCTGGTTGGTCAGCGCGTTTGCGAACGCGGTTTCCGCGGGGCTGCCGCGCGGTCCGATGATCAGGTCGATGTGGGCCACTTCGTTGCCCTCGCCGACGAGCGATTCACCCACCATCATGCGATCGATTTTTGCCATGGCTGTTTGTCTCCAGGATGCGTTTTGGCCAGAAATACACCGGCCCCATTGGCCCGTGCGAGACATCGGATATCACTTTCCGTGCCACCCGCGCCGCGAGGGCGTCACCGCGGTCGCGCGCTTCCGCGGCGCGGCGTCGCGGGCCTCGCTTCAGGGTCGTACCAGCCCGGCCAGGAGGAGCGCCGCCACCGTCAGGTCGGCCGTGGTGCCGGGGTTGATGCGGCGGGCCTTGAGCGCATCGTCCCAAGCCGCGAAATCGGGATCGGCATCCAGGCTGGCTGCGCCGCCCGCGCTGGCCTGCCAGCCCTGCGCCGCAGCCATGACACTGTGTGCCACGGCCTCGCCATGAATCCGAACAATGTGTGAATCCGGAATGCCGCCGAGCAGCGCGAGGTAGAGGCGCTGCACCGCAGCGGTCGTGCGGGCGCCGGCCGCATCCCCCTGCGCCATCGGCAAGAGCGAGAACGCTGCGCCAAGCGAGTCCGTTGCCAGGTCAAGGAGCGCGCCATAGCCGTCCCGGTACAGGCGCGCGATGGTGTCCCGGTCGGCCGCCAGCGCCATCGCCTCGCGCAGGCCGATGCTCGGCGGCTGCCGCACATCCTGCTCTGGCGCCGAACCCAGGCCGCCGGGATGGGCGCGCGCAATGGCGCGATAGGCGGCTTGCGCATCGCACAGGTCGAGCGCCTGCAGCACCTCCTCGACGGCGGCCTGCAGGCGGGCGGCGGACCCGATGGCATCGGGCGCCAGTTCGACCGCGCGGGCGATTGGCGCGCACAGCAGCAGGATGCCCAGGTTGGTGTTGCAGCCGGCCACTGCCCAGGTGGCCTCGACCGCGCCCTCGATCCGCTCGCCCACCGTGGCACCGGGCTTGAACAGCGGCCTGGCCGCGGCCTGCGCGCTGGCAATGAAGAGTTCGGCCGTCATGCGGTGGCCCGGCGATGCGAAGCTCACATTGCCCGGCTTGCGCACGGCCACGTCGAGTTCGCAGGCCCTCAGGAAGCAGTCCCTGGCATGCTGCGTTTCGCGCGCGAGGGCAGCGATGCCATTCATGCCCGACGCGGCACTTGCGAGCGAACGACACCGTCTGCGGGCGCGAGCCTGCGCCCCAGCAGGTCGTCGACCAGCGCGGCGGCGATGTTGAAGCCGGTCACGCGCTGCAAACCCTGCCAGGCGGCGACGCCATTGACTTCGATCACCTGGATGCCGCCCCTGGCCTTCGCACCCGTGCGCGGCGGCGACGGCATCAGGTCGACACCGGCGTAGTCCATGCCCAGGGCCTGTGCGGCGCCTTCGGCCAGCTGCGCGAGTTCGGCCGTCAAGTCCGCCGGCTCGCAGCGTGCGCCTTGCGCGACGTTGTGGATCCAGTGCGCGCTGACCCGCCGCATCGCGGTGACGGCGCGCCCGCCGATCACCAGCACCCGCCAGTCGAAGCCCGGGCTCGTCTGTGCCGGCAGGAAGCGCTGCAGGTAGGCCAGCCCGCCATAGGCCGCGCCGATATCGGGCAAGGCATGGTGAACCCCCGCCACTTCGCCCACCAGGCGCAGCCCCTTGCCCTGCGAACCGAACAGCGGCTTGAGCACCAGTGCATGGCCGGCCGCGCCCTCGCGGATCGCGATGCGCTGCGCCTGCGCCAGCGATTCGGTGGCCCAGGTCGGCGGCGTGGGGATGCGCGCGGCATGCAGCAGCAGGCTGGTCATCGACTTGTCGACGCTGCGTTCGATGGCCCGCGCGTCGTTGTAGACGGGCACGCCGAGTTCACGCAGCGCATGCAGCACGCCGAGCCGCTTGGTGACCTGTTCGAAGCTGCCGCCCGCGATGCCGCGCACCAGCACCGCGTCGGGCAGTTCCCGCCCGAAGCCGGGGATGACCAGCCCGTGCCAGGCAGCCGTCGTGTCGATCCTGCAGTCCGCCAGGTCGATGCACCGTCCGACGCAGCCTCGCGCACGCAGCGCCGCCTGCAGCTGGCGGGTGTGCCAGCCGATCTCGTCGGTCATGATGGCGACCGCCAGGCCCATCAGGCTTCCTTGCCCCACAAGCCGAGCAACAGTTGCATGTCCAGCCCGCCTGCATGCCAGGTGTTGCCGCTGTCGAGGTTGCTGACCCAGACCTCGGCCGGCGCGAACAGCGCGCCGTCGATCTTGTAGAAGTCGTAGTCGGCGGCCTTGAAGATGTCGGCGAAGGAACGGCCGTGATCGGCGGAGTTGCGCGAGGGCAGGTTCCGGGCGAGCGCGCGCGCCGCCCCGTCGTCGCCGCGCACGGTGAGGTGCACGCGCCCGCCATACAGGATCGCGTCGTTGGTCCGGCCCATGGCTTCCACGCCGTCGGGGCTGGGCGCGGGCAACGGCGCGGCGCCCGAGCCGCCCACGATGTCGCCGGCCGCGAAGCCCAGCTGGTGCGCCTTGTGCAGCGCCGTCTCCAGCACCCGCGCCACCACCTGCGTGGTGCCGGCTAGGCTGCTGGTCGGCGTGAGGATCAGCGTCAACGCATCCGCACTCAGGCGGCAGTCGCGCAGCAGCTTGTCGATGATCACGCGGGGCGGCGCACGGTCGACTTCCATGACCAGCACGCCTGTGTCCGCGCCGTCCCGGTAGCCGATCTCCTCGAACAGCGTCTCCTTGGCCGCAAGCGCGCGCGCCGGGCCGGAACCGAGCGCGAAGAACTTCTTGCCGCCCGTCTCCTCCTTGCTCGCCGCCAGGCTCCAGCCCGCGTACTGGCTGCCCATGCAGGCCAGCACCGGCTGCGCGCTTCGCACCTCGATCCAGGTCGGCCAGCCTTCCAGCCCGCCCGTGGCCAGGTGCGCCTGGCCGAGCCCGCCCATGCAGATCTCTCCGATCAACAGGCCCGCCGCCACGCTGCCGCGCACCGCGATGCCCGCGTCGACGATGCAGACGCCGGATTCGTCGCGACGCACCTGAACGTCGAGCAACTCGGCCTGCGCGCGCAGGCGCTCCACGAGCGGACGGGCGAGCGTGTTGACACTGGGCTTCGACGCGGGCGGCGCCGGGTGGTCGGTCATTGGGAAGTCTCCAGGGAGAGGTGCACGGCCTCGCGGCGGCGCCGCAGCATGGCGTACACCTCGTCGGCATTGGAACCGCTGGCGCTGACGCTGCACACCGGTTCACCGGCCTGGAACTGCATGGGGGCGTTGGGCAGGTCATGGCAATCGGCATGTCCGGCCAGGCGCTTCGCCGCGGACTCGTCCAGCGAGACCGGATGCCTGGCATAGATGATCTCGGTGCCTTGCACGGGGATGTTCCCGACATGCGACGGCCATTGCGGCAGCTCGCCCTGGACGCACGCGCGGACATGCGCCGACATCATGCCCGGGGCTGCCGACAGGCGGCGCAAGCGCCGGTAGAGCCCCATGCTCAGGGACGGTCGCGGGTTGACTTCGAGCACGTGGGCGACATCGCCATCGAGCATGAAGTCCAGGCTGCCCAGGCCGCGCAGGGAGAAGGCCTCGGCCAGGGCGCGCACGGCGCCAGTGATCCCGGCGCCCACGTCGGCAGGCAGCGGCACGGGGCCGACCGCGCCGCAGAACACGAAGGGGCAGCCGGCCATGGGCCGCACGATCAGGTGATTGAAGCCGAGCACATCGGCGTCGCTTCCGTTGGCGATGAAGGTCGCCGACATGGGCCGGCCCTGGACCTCGCGCTGGAAGTAGTGATGGTCCGTCAGCTCGCCGCCAGTGCCCGCTGCCGCAAGTCGACGGATGTGCCAGCCGCCGCACGCCAGCGCGTCCTTGACCAGCCAGCCGGTCGCGTCCTCCGGCGCATCCACGCGAATCGCGGGGTGTGCAATTCCCTGTGCATCCAGGAATCCGAAGAAGGATTGCGGATCCCGCACGCGCCGCACGGCTTCGGCCTGCGTCCCGATCAGCGGCAGCAGCGCCGCGCCACGCTCCAGCAGGTCAGGCCGGCCCTCGAAGCCGGGGCCTGCGATCCAGGCCGTTGCGCGCTCCTGCCGGGCGAGCGCGGCCAGCGCCGACAGCAGCAGCGCGTCGTCGATGCGCATGCTCGACGCATCGCCGATGCGGATCCACTCCTCGCTCGCGCGCCGCGTGTCGGCATCGCCGAACAGGTCGAGCGCCACCACGTCGATGTCGTCGTCACGCGCCGACTCCGCCAGCATGCGCGCGGAGATGGCAGCCACAGCCAGCGCAGTCATCGCGGCCTCCGCCTCATGGCGCCTTTTCGGCGATGAAGGCACGCGCCGTCGCAAAGGCCTCGGCGAAGCTCAGCACCACGGGCGATTCGGCGTCATGCATCTGCACCAGCAGGCGCTGCTGCGTCTGGTACTTGACGTTGCCGATGGCCAGGGCGCCGATGCCCACCGCCGCGGTGCCGTCCAGCGGCTTGCCGTTGTCCATCGCGTCGACGCCGGCAATGCCTTGCGGCGGCACCGCATTGACGTCGGCTGCCACCTTGAGTCGACTGGCGGAAGCGAGTGTCTCGGCCGAGACGACCTGCACGCCTGCCGCCGCGCAGGCGAGCAGCACATCGGCCTGCGCGATCGCGTCATGCAAGGCCGATCCATCGCTGCCGGACACGCCCTTGAGTTCGACGCCGAAGCGCTCGCCCGTCTTGCGCGCGGCCTCCTGCGCCGCGCTCGCGCTGCCCCGGCTTGAAAGAACGACCTGCGCTCCCGCCTGCGCCGCGATCACCCCTGCAATTCGACCGACCGGCCCGGTGCCGCCGAAGACCACGACCTGCCGGCCCGTCAACTCCGCCTTGTGATGCGTGCGCAGTGTGGCCTCCACGCAGGCCACCATCGCAGCCGCCGTGGTGTACGCCCCGCTCGGGTCGGCCATCAGCGACACCTGGAAGGGCTTGAACATCGAGGCCTTGGCCCGCTTGAGCAGGTCGGCGGCTTCGAGCGCATCGCGCCCGCCGATGAAGATGCCGGTGCGCAGCAGGCCCTTGGGGCTGCGCGAGAAGATCGTGTCCTGCGTCAGGCTGGCCACGCTGTCGGCGTCGCAATCGGTGTACGGCACGATCACCTGGTAGCCGGCATCGGCGGCCATGTTGATGTCGAACGGGCTCATGCGGCGGCCCGGCGTGAACATGTGGAGGATGTAGGGACGTTCCATCTGAAGAAGCTCCATATGCCTGCTGCGGCGTGGCAGTTCAGCGCACCGACGCGCCCGGTCGGCGGTCCACCAGCGTGGCGCCGGTGTTGCGGCCCGAGACGATGCGCAGCGACAGCGATGGGGCAACCACCCCGGCGACATACAGCGCGCCGGCCAGCGCCTCGGCACGCGCCATGGACGGCAGGATGGCAAAGCCGGTCGGCCCCCATGAGCTCTGGCCCAGCGCGCTGAGCGGTTCGTGCATGCCGATCCAGTCCATCACCCGCCCCACCGCCGCGCTGGTGAAGGCGTGGCCGCCCTGCCCCGGCGCGAAGTGCGCGCCCAGCAGGCGCTGGATGTGCGTGACGCCGGCGGCGAAGGGCGCAAACTCCGCGCCGGCCGCTCCCGGCAATACGCGCATCAGCACCTGGTGGCAGATCTCGGCGGCCTGCGCCTGCGGCATCGGCGGCAAGGTGCGGATGGCCTGCTGTTCGGCCGCGCCCGACAGGCCCCGCTGCGCGCCATCCTGAACGACCAGCACCCGCCATTCCGCAGGCAACGCGATGCGCGACAGCATCACCGGCGGCTCGCCATGCGCGTCCGGTCCGCCATCGACGAGCAGGCCGCCCAGGTCGAAGCCGGCGACACCGATGCCGGAGCGCTGGCCGCGTCCCAGCCATTGCGCCAGCCGGGCCGTGGACAAGTCCAGCCCATGCCAGTGCGCGAAGGCGCGCGCGATGGCCAGCGCCAGTTGCGTGCCGGAGCCAAAGCCGGCATGTGCGGGCAGCACCTGCACCAGCCGCAGGTGCAGCGGCTCATGGTGGCCGCTGTGGCGTTGCAGCAGCCGCAGCTCGGCTTCCGCGCGCTCCACATCCGCAAGCGCCGCCGGCCCGTTCGCGCTCACCCGCGTGGAGGACGAAGCGCCCAACTCGACCTCGGTCTCGAAGCCGTTGATCACCAGCCCCAGGCTGCCGAAGCGCCGGCCCAGCGAACCGGATGGATCGAGAAAGCCGAGGTGCAGGCGCCCGGGCGCTCGGACCGTGACCGTGGCCGATTCGTCGGCAAGCATGGTTTCCTCGGCACTGGATGAAGACATGTGCATCGTGCCTCCAAAGCAAGGTCTGTTCCGTCGCCAAAACTGGAGGGGATCGGGTTGGGCGCGTTGCGCCGACCACCCGCTGTATCGAGGCGGGGACACTGTGTCACGCACTGCGCCTGCGCCGGGCTGCGGGCCGTACTGTCCGCCATGGGGACTCTCCCTTCGCGGGCAACCCCTTATCGCGCAAGACCATCGGATCGGGAGAATCCGGAATCGCCCCCAGCTACCCGGAGCCCGAGAACATGTACCCAGGCAAGTACGCGCAACAGCACGCCGAGCGCCCCGCTTTCATCATGGCCACGAGCGGCGAGTCGTTGACCTATGCGCAACTGGAAGCACGCAGCAACCGTCTCGCGCACCTGCTGCGCGCGCAGGGCCTGAAGCGGCTCGACCACTTCGCGGTGTTCATGGAAAACAACCGCTACTTCATCGAGTGCTGCGTGGCCGGCGAGCGCACGGGCCTCTACTACACCTGCATCAACGCCTACCTCACCGCGCAGGAGATGGCCTACATCGTCAACAACAGCGAGTCCCAGGTGCTCGTCACCTCGGCCGAGAAGCTGGCCGTGGCGCGGCAGGCGCTGGCGGAATGCCCCAAGGTCAGGCTGTGCCTGGTGGCGGGCGGCGGCCCGGGCCTCGCGGGCCAGACCGCTGGTGCGGCGAGCCTCGTCGATCTCGACGAGGCCGTGGCCGGCCTGCCCGATACGCCCATCGCGGATGAATGGCTCGGCACCTCGATGCTGTACTCGTCCGGGACCACCGGCCGTCCCAAGGGCGTGCTGCGTCCGCTCCCGGAAGAACCGCCGAGCCATCAAATGCCGCTGCTGATGTTCCTCAGCAAGCTGTGGCAGTGCGAGGAAGGAATGATCTACCTCTCGCCGGCGCCGCTGTACCACTCGGCGCCGCTGGCCAATGTGTCGCAGACCATCCGGCACGGCGGCACCGCGATCATCATGGAGCACTTCGACCCGCAGCAGTACCTGGCGCTGATACCGAAGCACCGGGTCACCCACACCCAGCTCGTGCCGACGATGTTCTCGCGGCTGCTCAAGCTGCCGCCGGAGGAACGGGCCAAGGCCGACATGTCGACGGTGAAGATCGTCGTGCACGCCGCGGCGCCCTGCCCGGTCCAGGTGAAGGAGGAGATCATCGCGTGGTGGGGCCCGATCGTTCACGAGTACTACGGCGCCACCGAGGGCCTGGGCTTCACCGCCTGCGACACGCCACAGTGGCTGGCGCACCGCGGCTCGGTGGGCAAGGTGCTGCTCGGAGACATCCACATCTTCGACGAGCAGATGCAGCCGGTGCCCAGGGGCCAGCCGGGCGAGATCTGGTTCAGGACGGCCACGCCGTTCGTCTACTTCAACGACCCCGAGCGCACCGCCCTCACCCGCTCGCCCGACGGAACGATGAGCACCGTGGGCGACATGGGCTATGTCGACGACGACGGGTATCTCTACCTCACCGATCGATCCACCTTCATGATCATCTCGGGCGGCGTCAACATCTATCCGCAGGAATGCGAGAACCTGCTGATCACCCATCCCAAGGTAGCCGACGCAGCGGTGTTCGGCGTGCCGAACGCGGACCTTGGCGAAGAAGTCAAGGCCGTGGTGCAGCCGGTGCCGGGCCTCGCGCATACGCCCGAACTGGCGGCCGAACTGATCGACTTCTGCCAGTCGAACCTGACGCACATGAAGTGCCCGAAGTCGGTGGACTTCACCGACCAGCTGCCGCGCCTGCCCACGGGCAAGCTGTACAAGCGCAAGCTGCGCGATGCGTTCTGGGAAGGGCACGCCAGCCGGGTGGTTTGACCCTCGAGGCTGGCGCCCGCAACGGCGCCGCGTGGCGAATGCCTGCAGGAGGCGATGGCGCTTGTCCTACGACAGGGTTGGGCACACTTGCGTACATTGCCGTTGCCGCGCGCTCCGGACGTCGCGGCACTTGATCCATTCAGAGCAGGGAGGGCTCGATATGAAACAACATCTGTTTGCGCTTGCGATCGCAGCGTCGCTTCTTGCCTTGACCGGCGTGCAGGCGATGACCAAGGATGAATACACCGTCGCGGGCAACGTCATCGAGGCCAACTTCCAGGCCGCGAAGACCAGGTGCGGCGGCGTCGACGACAGCGGCAGGGACGTTTGCCTGAAGCAGGCCCAAGGCACTCGGGCGGTGGCGCGGGCGGAACTCGAGCAGCTCTACAAGCCGAGTCCGGACAACGCGCGCAAGGTCGCTGCGGAGCGGGCCAAGGCGGCCTACGAGCTGAGCAGGAACGCGTGCGGCGCGCTCTCTGCCGACGCCAGGGACGCCTGTGCGCAACAGGCGCAAGCCGATCCAAGGCCAAAGCCGACTTCAGGGACATGAAGTGGCCGACGGCGCGCGAACATCCGGGCGCCACAAGTGCCAGGACCGACGCCTTCCGGCGCCGGTCGCTGGACGTCACTCAACCAACTCAGGCTTCGTCGCGCGCACGCGCGGCATTGCGCAAGTCGCGGATCTGGTCGTGGTTGCGCTGGGCGCCGTCCGCCTGACGCTGCACAACGCTTCGCACGTCTGCCGGCAGGCTCTGCTTCAGCGCCTTGCGATAGCGGGCAATGGCGGTGTCTTCTCCGCGCTCGCATGACTCAAGGATCGACAGTTCGCTGTTGGCGCCGAGCGCGCCCTTCACATGCACCCAGCCGCGATGCATCGCGCCCGCCGCCGTACCGCCGTCCGAGGGCTTGCCGCCATAGGTGGTGATGAGCTGGACCAGTTCCGATTCCGCCTGGCGGCAGCCTTCGGCCCGGCTCAGGAACAGTTGCTTCATCGACGCCGACTCCACCTCCTCGGCGCATGTCAGGAAGCCGTAGCCGCCATCGCGCGTGTTCTCGAGCAGGTCGTTCAGCACGTCCACCACGTCGTCGTTGGACAGCGGCTCCTCATAGGCCGGGCCATCGCCGGCAGTGACTTCGTCGGCATTGAAGTAGGTCTGGTCGGCGCGGTCCCAGGCAGCGCGCGTAGCCTGGCGGGCGCGCGGCCAGTCGAGCTGGGACGCGCCACGGTCGGCTTCCCAACGGCTGGCCAGTGTCGGCTCGACGGTGTCGAAGTCCCTGCCCAGCGTGTCGCGCCCGGTGTAACCCAGTTGATAGGCCGGGCCGTAGTCGTCATAGCCGTAGCCCGCTTCATAGTAGGGCTGCGTGTCGTAGTTCTTGCGCCAGTAGGCGTCTTCGGCGGTCGGGTTGATGCGCTCGCCGACGGCCTTGCCGCCCAGGCCGCCGACAACAGCGCCCGCCACCAGCCCCACCGCGGCGCCCACGGGTCCGGCCATCGCGCCGGCAGCAGCCCCTGCGAGTGCGCCGCCTGTCGCGCCTACGCCGGTGCCCACGGGATGCGCACCGGGAGCGCCCGTGATCGGGTCGCGGTTCTGGTCACGGGTTTCGGGAAAGTCTTGATCCTTGGCCATGTTGTTTCCTTCGTTGGTTGGTTGGTCGAAAGCGCCGCCCGGAGGGCTGTGCGTCAAGACCGAAGATGACGACGCGCATGGCCGCAAACCGTCAGCGACGGGGGCTACCGCTTGTAGGGAATACGGAAAGGAATCACGACCCGATGTCTTTTGACATGAGGTAGCGCGTGCCTTGCACCGTAGGCTGCCACCTACCGCGCCTGCCGCCGCGCCGCCGCTGCAGCCCGTCGCTGGGCGCCGTATGTTCATTGGCACGATGATCAAGATCCGAAAAGGCCAAGCGCCGGGCCAGCTTCAACGCGCCGCATTCCACGATCGCTTCATGCAATCCTTCGCGGACCCGAGCTTCGCCCCCGAAGGCGAAGCGCTCGCAAGGCTGGAGACCATCGCGTGGAACAACTACAAGGACAGCCGCAAGGCGCCCGTCACGCGCAAGGCGGGCAAGGGCTTCGCGGATCCCGAATACCAGGTCTCCGTGGAATGGCTCGAAGCCCGATCGCGCCTGCGCAAGGCCCAGGTCGGGTGGGGCAAATCGACGACACGTTCACGCGTGTTGCTGGTCAACGGCTCGTCGCGCAACGACGGCAGCTGTCCCGGCGAGAACTCCAAGACGCATCGCATGGTGCAGCTGGCGAAGACCCAACTGGACAATGCGCAGATCGAAACCGACGTGCTGGACCTGAGCCTGCTCACCTCCGAATACGGGCGCAGGATCCACCCGTGCAAGGGCTGCGTGTCGACCGCCATGCCGCTGTGCCACTGGCCCTGCAGCTGCTATCCCAACCACTCGCTCGGCCAGGTCGGCGACTGGATGAACGAGATCTACGAGCGCTGGGTTTCCGCGCACGGCGTGATCCTCTTCACGCCGACGTACTGGTACCAGGCCACCAGCCCGCTCAAGCTCATGATCGACCGGCTGGTCTGCGCGGACGGTGGCAACCCCGACCCCAGCAGCACGCACGGCAAGACAGTCAGCGAAGCCAAGACTCTCGAGATGAAGGGCTGGGACTATCCCAAGCACGTGGCCGGACGCGTCTACGGCCTGGTGGTCCACGGCGATGTCGCGGGTGTCGAGGACCTGCGCCGCAACCTCAGCGACTGGCTGGACTGGATGGGCCTCATCGACGCCGGACCGCAAGCGCGGCTGGACCGCTACATCGGCTACTACAAGCCCTATGCAACGAGCCACGATGCATTCGACGCCGACCACGCTGTGCAGGAGGAGGTGCGCAACGTCGCGCGAGCGGTGGCGCATGCGGTGAAGGAGCTACGCGCCGGCCGCCTGCAGCCGCCCGACAAGGCGGTGAAACGTCCGCGACCCAAGTGAGTGGCCCGGCGCGACGCGCGCTGGACGCGCTGCATGAGCTCCCGAAGTTCCCCACAATGCGCAACCATGCAAACGCTCACGCTGCGCCAGTTCGCCCTGCTCGTTCCACTCACGCTCGCATGGGGCCTCAACTGGCCGGTGATGAAGCTGGGCGTGGCCGACTACCCGCCGCTGGCTTTTCGCGCGCTCTCGCTGTGGCTCGGCTTGCCGGTGCTCGGACTGGCGCTGGTCGCCATGAAGACGCCGTTCCGCGTGCCACGCCGGCAGTGGCCGGAACTGCTCTGGCTGGGCGCCACCAACATGTTCGTGTGGCACGCCTGCATCATCCTGGCGGTGAAGGCGCTGTCCAGCGGGCGCGCGGCGATCCTGGGCTACACGATGCCGGTGTTCTCGGCCGTGATCGGCGCGGTGCTTTTCTCGGCGGTGCTGACACGGCGCGGCTGGCTCGGCGTGGGCGCGTGCGCGCTGGGCGTGGCGCTCCTGCTGTGGCATGAGTTCACGCATCTTTCCGGGCGCCCGGGCTTCGTTGCGCTGGCGCTGGTGGCGGCGGCCACCTGGGCGCTGGGCACGCAACTGTTGCGCCGCACCCGCATCCCGTTGCCGACGCTGACGCTGTCGTTCTGGATGACCGCGCTCACCGCCGTCGTGATGACGGTGCTGTCGCTGTTGTTCGAAGGTTCGCAATGGCGCTCGCCGGGCCAAGCCGCCTGGGCCGCGATCGCCTACAACGCCGTGCTGATCTTCGGTTTTGCGCATGCCGCCTGGTTCTCCCTGGCGCGGGGCCTGCCGCCGGTGGCGTCCACGCTGAGCGTGATGCTGATCCCGGTGCTGGGCGTGTTCAGCGGCGCGCTGTGGCTGGGCGAAACCGTGTACTGGCAGGACTGGACCGCGGTCGCGCTGATGATGGTGGCCATTGCGTCGGTGCTGTGGCCGGTGCGGGCCAGTGATCCGCCGCACGAAGCGCCGGCGCCCTTGCGGCCCTGAGCACCGTTGGCGTATTGGCAGCCGGCGACGCATGGGCATGCTCGACAAGCTCGGCGCCTGGGCAAGGCGGGTCAAGCGCGACGGCCTGACGCTGTGGTTTGCCGGCAGGCACCCCCGCACGCCCTGGCATGCCAAGGCGCTGGGCCTGTTCGTGGTCGCCTATGCGCTGAGCCCGATCGACCTCATACCGGACTTCATCCCCGTGCTGGGCTACGTCGATGACGTGTTGCTGCTGCCCGGCCTGATCTGGCTGGCCATCCGGCTCCTGCCCGCGGACGTGCTTGCCGAATGCCGTGTGCAGGCCGACGACTGGATGATGACGAAGGGCGCGAAGCCGCGCAGCCGGGTGGGCGCGTTCCTCGTCGTCTGCGTGTGGCTGGCCTTGACTGCCGGGGCGTGGTTCTGGGTCAGGGCGCGCCTGTAGCTGGCCGGGGCGTCACGCGGACGCGACGGCTTCAGTCATATTTGATGTACTTGAAGCGCGGATCGTCAGGCGTGCCTTCGAGCACGGCGCCTTCCCCGGCGCCCGGTTGCCACATCACCACCTCCTCGATCTTCTTCGCCAGTTCGAAGTCCTTCTCGGTGATGCCCTTGGCCGCATGGTTCATGAGCTTGACCGTCACGAAGGCATAGGAGACGGTCAGGTCCGGATGGTGCCAGGCGGCTTCGGCCAGGTGGCCCACGGTGTTGACCACCATGAGCGTGCCCTTCCAGCCGCTGGTCTTGAACTTGCGTCGGATCCAGCCGTCTTCCAGATACCATTTCGGCAGTTCCTCGGCGAGCCTTGCGGTGACCTCCTCCGGCGTGAACACCTCGGAGGCGGTTTGCTTGCGCCATTGGGTCATCTCGTTCTCCTTCTCTGTGCGAAGTGGTGACCGTCGATCCTATGGCGAGACAGGGTCGCCGGGCGAGCAACCTTGCGGATAGCCGCGACAGCAAGAGGAGTAGACGAATGAACCGTGCCCAGCGTTTCGTGATCTCGACCATGACCGCGCTGCTGTCCGCCTTCAGCGCCATGGGCGCCGCGTCAGCCGAGCTTTCCCTTGATCGGCTCACCGCGTTGCTGAAGAGTGCCACGCCCGACAAGCCGGCCGACCTGGCCGGCAAGGACCTGTCGGACCTCGACCTGAGCAAGCTCGATTTCCGCAATGCCCACCTGCGCGGCGTCAGCTTCTTCGGCAGCAAGCTGGTGCTGTCCGACTTCCGCGGCACGAACATGGAAGGGGCCAACCTCAACGGCGCATGGTTGATGGGCACCGACTTCACCGGCGCCAACCTGACCAGGGCCAGCCTGTTGTCGGTCGTGATCCTGGGGGGCGAGGTCAAGAAGATGCCGATCTTCAAGGGCGCCAACATGACCGGCGCAAAGATGATCGCGGACCTGCCGGGGGCCGATCTGTCGGGCGCCAATTTCAGCAACGCGATGGTCGGCGTCAACATCAAGAACCAGGGGATGGGCCAGATGCGTACCGACATGTCCGGCGCCAACCTGGCGGGGTCCACGCTCGCGGGCGCGGACTTCAACCGCTCGCTGATGAACTTCAGCAACCTGCGGGACAGCAATCTGCGCGGTGTCAGTTTCTATCTCGTCCGGCTGGCGGGTGCAGACCTCACGGGCGCGGACGTGACCGGCGCCGACTTCACCGAAGCCGACCTGGACGGGACGATCTTTCGCGACGTGAAGGGTTTCGACCAGGCCAAGGGCCTCGACCGCGCGGTGAATCGCGACAAGATCGTTCGCTGAAGCCGCAGGCGCTTCCCTCAATACGGGTTTGCCGCGGCCCGCCCCGCAGGCCGGGCCTCGGGGCTGATCGACCCATCGACCCGTTCGGCAAAGTAGCGATAGATACCTTCGATGTTCGCGTCGACGATTGGGTTACCGCGGTAGGCAGGCATGCCCCGCGGCGCATCGCCATCGAGCACCGCGCGGACGAAGGACGCATGGCCCTGCGTGCGCGCGTAGTCGACGATGGATGGTGCGGCCAAGCCCTCGTAGCTCTTGCCGTGGCAACGTGCGCAATCGAGGGTGCGCAAGGCCTGCCACGCGCTCGCGACGGCTGGATCGTCGATCCCGATGCGAAGCTGCTGCTGCGAAGGGCCGGTGATGTCTGGCGTGCCGAGTTCGCCGGACAGCGCAAGGAAGAGCGGCGCCGCATAACGGGCGATCCGGCCGACCTGCAAGGTCCCCGCCGCGCGCGCCAAGCACCACATCGCTGGCTCCCGGTGCAATGCCATCTTTGGCGCGCGGATCGCGACAGCTATCGGCTGCCGTTGGCGATTTGCCCGACGAACTTCCAACCCTGGTCGAAGGTGTACATGAAGGTGTAGCCGGTCGGACCGTCGATGAACACCGTCAACGGCCGCGCCACTGCGGGTTGGTCGTCGGCCGATAGCGCGACGGACTTGAATGCGGTCTTCATGGGCTGGGCCTTGCCGCCGCCTTGCGCGGCCTGGACACCGCCGTCCCAGCCACGGTTGAGGCGCCAACCCGCGTCTGTGGAGAAGGCGAGAGTCGCGGGGTCGCCGGTCGGGCCGCGCAGCAACAGGGTCACCGCCGCGCCTTGGCCAGGGGCCTGCATCGGCATGGAGGTGGATTGGCCCAGCGCCACGGAGGCGCCACCGGCCAGTGCGAAGGCGGCCACTGCGGCAGCGGGCACGCGCCAGAAAGAACGGCTGGAAACAGTGAAAAGCTTCGTCATCATGGACTCCTGCGATCGAACGGGTTGCAAGGTCCGATGCGTGTCGATGGCCTGCCAGGGGCACGATCGACTGCTTCGAACAGTTCAAATCGTAGGCATCGAACGTTTTTTTCCCTGTGCCGCGGCGCACACCTAAAAAGTACGGGTCGGTTTTCCTCCCCCACATGAGGGAGGAGGCAGGAGCAGATCAATGTCTGTTCGTGGGCACCCGCGGAACCGGCTTTGCCGGGCCGCTGGGTGCGCCCCCTTTGAGGGGGAGCGCCGCAGGCGCATTCGGGGGTGGGCTCAATTTCAGGCGTGCTCGGCGGGGATCAAGCCGTGCCGCAGCGCCAGGTGCGCCATCGCCGCGGTGGTGTGGACGCCGAGCTTCTCCTTCAGCAGGCTCTGCAGGTTGGACACCGTCTTCGGGCTCAGGTGCAAGGTGTTCGCGCAAGTGGCCACCGACTCGCCGCGCGACAGCAGCCGGAACAGTTCGAATTCGCGCTGCGTCAGCGAATCGAAGGCCTGCGACTCGCCCGCGCCTTTGCGCAAGCGTTCGGCAAGCGCCGGGCTCAGGTAGCGGCGCCCGTCGCGCACGCTGTGGACCGCTTCGATCAGGCACTCGGGCGGGCTGCTCTTGGAGACGAAACCGAGCGCGCCGAGTTCGAGGGCGCGTTGCACGAGCAGATTGGTGTCGTGCATGCTGAAGACCAGCGTGCGCGCGCGTGGATCGCGTTCGCGCAGGCGGCGGATCAACTCGAGCCCGCTGCTTCCGGGCATCGCCAGGTCGGTGACGGTGATCTCCGGCTCATGGATGGCGTATTGCGCACAGGCTTCGTCGACGCTGGCCGCCTGCGCCACGACTTTCATGTCGCCGTCCTGTTCGAGCAGGTGGGTGTACCCGGCCCGCACCACCGGATGGTCGTCCACCAGCAAGAGCCGGATCACGCCGCCTCCGCGCGAAGTTCCGGAAGAAGCGGCAATTCCATGTGGATGCGCGTGCCTTCGCCCGGCGTGCTGTGGGCTTCCAGCCTGCCGCCCAGCGCCGCCGCACGCTCGCTCGCGCCGAGCAGGCCGAAGCCGCACTCCGGCGCCGCGACGCTGAAACCGCGGCCGTCGTCTTCCACGCACAGGCGCAGGTGCTCCGACGTCGCCGCCAGTTCGATGTGCACGCGTGTGGCATTCGCATGCCGCACGACGTTGGCCAAGGCTTCCTGCGTCACGCGATAGATGGTGGTGTCGACGGCCTCGCTGTGCTGACACAGATTGCCCCGGGAACGGAACAGGCAGGGCACGCCGCTGCGCGTCGTCCAGGCTTCGCACAGCGACTCCATCGCGGCGACCAGGCCAAGCTGGTCGAGTTCGGCCGGTCGCAAGCGCCGCACCAGTCGCCGCACGCCCTCCTGGAGCGATTGGGCAGAGGCGGCGGCGCGCCGCGCGGCTTCCCCGATGTGCTCGAAGGAATTCGAGCGTTGGATGTAGGTGGCCTCGATGCGGATGGCGGTGCAATGCTGGGCGAATTCGTCATGCAGTTCACGCGCCAGCGCCAGCCGCTCGCTGTCCTGCAGGGCGATCAGCTTCTGCGTGAGTTCGCGGTTCTTGGCCAGCAGGCGCGATGCCTCGAGGCGCCTGCGTCGCGCATACCAGGCCAGGCCCAGCGACAACGTCATCAGCGTGAACGGGATTTCGTCGACCTGCCATGCCTCGCCATGCGCAAGCCATTCGGTCATGCGCTCGCGCAGTTCCAGCGCGCTCGACAACACGAAGGTCAGCAGGGTTGCCAGCAGCACGGCGGCGAATTCGTATCGCTCCGGGGCCCAGGCACGTACTCGCGGCAATCGCCAGTCAGTTCTCATCCGCCATGTCTCCAATTGAAGCGCCGTGCTGCACTCTGTTCCGCAATGTAACGTCGCCAGGCACGCGTCGCCCCCGGGGCTGACCCGAGTGCGGCCAGCGCTGTGCAGCCCGCCGCTGGCATCCCGCATCCGCGCGGCAGGCGTCCATTCGTAGCATCATTCGCGCCTCCCTCCTCCTCTGCGGCGATCGTTCGCCGGCGCAACTGCAATGACCATGCCCAACCCGACCGATGCGCCCTACGGAAGCTGGTCGTCCCCCATCACGTCCGCGCTGGTGGCCAGCGAGACCATCACCCTCGCCGATGTGCTGCTGGACGGCGGCGAGGTCTGCTGGGTCGAGGCCCGACCGCAGGAGGCAGGGCGGCATGTGCTGGTCCGCCGCGCGCATGATGGGTCGAATGTGGATGTGACGCCGCCGGCTCATTCCGTGCGCACGCGGGTGCATGAATACGGCGGCGCAGCGGCGCTGGTGGTGGACGGAACCGCCTGCTTCAGCGACTTCGCGGACCAGCGGCTGTACCGCCTCGACAAGGGCGGCAGGCCCGTGCCGCTGACGCCGGGTGCCGAGCCGGGCGCGCCCCGCGCCGCGCTCCGGTACGCCGATGGCCTTGTCGACACGCAGCGCCGCCTCTGGATCGGCGTGCGCGAGGATCACCGCGAGGCCGGCAGCGAAGCGATCAACACCATCGTGGCGCTGGATCTCGACTCGGAAAGCGCCGGCGCGGTGCTGGTGCAGGGGCATGACTTCTTCGCCGCGCCACGCTTGAGTCCCGACGGCCGCCGCCTCGCCTGGCTTGCGTGGGACCACCCACGCATGCCGTGGGAGGGCACCGAACTCTGGGTCGCGGAATTCGACGGCGCCACGCTGCGCAACCCGACCTTGATCGCCGGCGGCCCGGGCGAGTCGGTGTTCCAGCCGGAGTGGTCGCCTGATGGCGTGCTGTACTTCGTCTCGGATCGTCCGGGGTGGTGGAACCTGCACCGGGCCGAGGCCGGCGGGCATGTCGTCAACGTGTGCCCGATGGCGGCGGAGTTCGGCCGGCCGCAATGGGCGCTGGGCATGTCGACCTATGCCCTCCTGTCGGCGAGCGAGGCGGTCTGCAGCTACATCGAGGGTGGCGTCGGCAAGCTCGCGCTGCTGGACCTCAGCAGCGGCGCGTTGACCCGGTTCGACCTGGCCTATGCCGACTATTCCGCGGTTCGCGCGCACGGTGGGAAAGTGGTCTTCAAGGCCGGCGCGCCGACGCTTGCGACCGCGATCGTCGAACTGGATCCCCGCACCGGCACCGCCACCGTGCTCCGCCAGTCCGGCATGCTGGCCGACGACCCCGCCATCCGCCGGCACTTGTCCGCCCCTCGGTCGATCGAGTTCCCGACGCCGCGCGGACCCACGGCCTTCGCCCAGTTTTATCCACCTACCAACGCGGACCATCGCGCGCCGGACGGGGAACGCCCGCCGCTGCTGGTCCGCTGCCATGGCGGCCCGACCTCCTCCGCATCCGCCCTGCTCGACCTGCGCACGCAGTTCTGGACCAGCCGCGGCGTCGCGGTGGTGGACGTCGACTACGGCGGCAGCGCTGGCTACGGCCGCGCCTACCGCGAGCGCCTGCACGGCATGTGGGGCATCGTCGATGTCGAGGACTGCGCTGCCGCGGCACGTCATCTCGTCGACCAGGCCTGGGTCGACGGCGAGCGGATCATGATCACCGGGACCAGCGCCGGCGGCTTCACCGCATTGGCCTGCCTGACCAGTGCCGATGCGACGGTGCGGGAAACCTTCAAGGCCGGCGGCAGCCACTACGGCGTCAGCGACCTGGCGGCGCTGGCACGGGACACGCACAAGTTCGAGTCGCGCTACCTCGACTGGCTGGTCGCGCCGTACGCGGAAGGAAGCACGGTTTACGCCGAGCGCTCCCCGGTCCGCAATGCCGACAGGCTCGCCGCGCCAGTCGCGTTCTTCCAGGGCGCGGAGGACAAGATCGTTCCACCGGGCCAGACCGAGTCGATGGTCAGCGCGCTGCGCCAGAAAGGCATCACCACGCAGTACCTGCTGTTCGCGGGCGAGCAGCACGGTTTCCGGCAGGGCATGAACATCGCGTGGGCGTTGGACGCCGAGTTCTATTTCTACGAGGCCCTGGTTTTCAAGCCCGCCCGCGAAGGCCGCCGCCGGAACAGCAACGGCACCACGTAGCGCAGCAGCAGCAGCCCGAACGCCACCGCCCCCAGCATGCCGGCCAGGCTGGAACGGGCCGGCTCCGGCCGGGCCAGCGCAGGCGAGGTCAGGGCTTGCGCCAGTCGCTCGGGCGATTGCAGCCGAACGAATTCGAGCCCCTGCTCCCCCGCCAGCAAGCGCAGGTAGGTCTCGCGCAACGCCGACAGGTGTTCAGTGCCCGGCGTGGCGCCGAGCGTGGGCGCGCTGGTTCCCACCGTGTCGTCGACCATCGTCTCCGAACGCACGCTGGCATTGCGGCCCTGGCTGCGCAGGTCGGTCTGCGCCACCTCGTCGGCGCGCCAGAAGCCGAGCGGCCGGCCCTCGGGGTCGGTCTTGGGAATCGGCGACGGGCGCAGGTCGCCCACGCCGACGACCAGGCCCGTCACGTCGCCCGGCTTGTCGTCGAAGGCCGGGCGGTAGTGCGGGTTCAGCGGAGGCGCCTCCTGGCCGTCGGTGATGAACACGAGCGATGGCTTGTCTGGCAGCAGCTTGGCAATGCCGATGGCGCTGTGCAGCCCCTTGGCGATCTCGCTGTTGCCCGACCAGGCCATGCGCGTGTCGATGCGCGCCAGCGTGGAGCGCAGTTCCTTCAGGTTGGCACAGACCTCGATGGGCGACAGCAGCAGCAAGGCACGGTATTCGGTGAACACCGCCCAGCCGACCTTGGAGCCGCACGGCAGTTGCAGCAGCGACTGGCGCAGCGCCTGCTTGGCGAAGTCCAGCCGCGACGCCGGCTCGCCGTCGATCCGCTCGTCGAGCACGTTCATGCTCTGGGTCACGTCGATGACGACGACATGATCGACCAGCGGACGCTGCGTCATCACCGCCGGATCGAACAGGCTGGCGGCCAACACCGCCGCCGCCAGCGCCAGCAGCCCGCGATCGGCCTGATGCCACCACGCAGGGTGGGCCGTCATGGCAGGCCCGGGGAGAAGCCGCGCATCGTCGTGGCCGCGCGTTCGGCGTTGCGCTGGGTGTCGGGTGGCGCGAGGTCGAGTTCGTCGGGGTCGGGCAGCAGGCGCTGGGCGCGTTCGAGGTTGTAGCGCGCATCCCAGCGACCGGGTTCCACGCGCAGCACGTCGCGGTAGATCTCCTTGGCCAGTTCGATGAGCGGAATGGCCTTGCCGGGCTCGGCGCCGCCTTGCATCGCGATCGCCTGCCGCACCAGCAGGTTGGCGCTGTTGTAGCGGGCGGCCTGGCCCAGTGGCGTGTCGTCTTCCAGGCTGCGGTAGAGATGCAGCGCGGCTTCCTGCTCGCCCGACTCGTCCTGCGCATGGGCCTGCGCGAAGCGCACCTGCGGCGGCGCATCCTTGGTGTCGGCGGGCAGCGCGCCCGAGGCAATGACGTCGTTCCAGCGGTGCTGGCGCCAGACGAGCGCGCCGTCGACCATCGCCGCCGCCGCCAGCACGGCCAGCAGGCCCCACACCATGCGCGTGCGCCGCCGCAGCTTCACGACCATCGCCGCAACTCCGAGAGGTTGGCCGCCAGCAACAGCAGCACGCAGCCCAGGGCCAGGCCCAGGACCGGCATGCGCAGTTCGCGCTGCGGCACGGTGTCGAGGTAGGTGATCGGCAGGTTCTCGAGCCGGTTCACCGCCTCGATGGCCGCCTTCAGCGCCGCCGGATCGTGCGCCTCGTACGCGCGGTACGGCGTGCCCAGTTGCTCGAAGAAGCGGTGCAGCGCGTACTCCGGCACGGCGTCGATGTTCGACGGCGTCTCGCCCCTCTCCAGCACCAGGCCCGGGCTGTTGCTCGAACGCAGGTAGATCCAGTAGACCGCCACGCGCAGCTTGCGCGCCATGTAGGTGACGCGCTCCTTGGCGTCGGGGTCGAGCCGGTCGCCGCCGTCGGAGACCAGCATCACGATGCGCGAGCCGGTGTAGGGCTCGTCCTCGAAGTACGACAGCGCCGACTGCATCGCCAGGCCGATGTTCGTCTCCGACAGGCCGCGCCCGATGTCGCCTGCCGAGATGGCGGCCTGGATGGCCTCGTCCTTGGACGTGAAGTCCAGCACGCGGATCGGCAAGGTGCTGAAGACGATCATGCCGAAGCGGTCGTCCGGCCGCTTGGCCGCGAACTCCGCCAGCAACTGGCGCGCGACCTTGCCCTTGGGCACGAGGTTGTTCCTCTGCCGCATGTAGTAGTCGATCGCCTCCGGGCCGGTGCCCTTCACCGCGCCCGCCGGCACCCCGCCGAAGCCCTGGTCCATGCTGCGGCTGCGGTCGAGCACCAGCACGATTTCCGCGCCCTTGCCGACGCGCTCCACCTCGTACTCCGGCAGATGCGGCCCCGCCATGCCGAGCAGCGATGCGGCCAACGCCAGCGCGCCGATGCCGCGCAGCGCCCAGCCGAGCAGGTCGGAGGCGCGGTCATGCGGCATTTGCGCGGCCCAGGTGTTGGCGAGCGCGCCGCCGGTGCGCGCCAGCAAGGGCAGCGCGGCCAGCGGCAGCAGCCACAGCAGCCAGGGATGGTCGAAGCTCACCATGGACGCTCCGTCCGGCGCACGGCACCGGCATCCGTCTGCGGGCCGGCGCTGCGCCTCATGCGGAACCTCGCTCGGCATCGCGGCAGCGGCGGCAGAAGTCGATGAGCCAGGCGCGGTCCGCCGCCGCGTCTCCTCCCGCGCCGAAAAACTCGACACGCGACCGCTCGAAGAAGGCGGCCAGGTCCGCGCGCAGCGGCGCGAAGCGCGGACGCGCCAGCACGAAGCGGTCGACACCCTGCTCGAAAACCACCTCGCCCATCGATTGGTTCAAGGCTGCGTGAAGGCGCTGGTAGCCCTCGCGCCACTGGGCATCCGGGCTCGCGGGCGTGAGCCCCCGCAGCGTGCGCCACGCCATCGTGAACGGCCGGTGCGCGCGGCCCCACCACGGCAGGCCGATGTACACGTGGGCCAGCCAGGCCAGCAGCGCCAACGCGGCGCAGCCATAGGCGATGAGGCGATAGCGCCCGGGGCGGGTGTCGAGCGGCAGCGGCGCGGCGTCGGGCTGCAACTCCCCCAGGCCGCGCCGTGACGCCACATCGACCGGCACCAGCGGCGACACGGTCACCGGCCAGGACTCGATGCGAAGCTCCTGCGCGCGCGGCTCGCCCTTGAAGCGCAAGGTGAAGCTCGGCATCTCCAGCGTCCGCGGCTCCGGCGGCGACAGGAACACCTGGTAGGCCAGCCTGAACTCCAGGCGCCGCCCGCCGGAGAGCCCGCTGCCGTGCCGTTCGATGCTGCGCAGTTCCAGCGCATTGCCGCGCGCGCCCGGACGCGGCACGCTGGTCTCGTCCAGCGTCAGGCCGTCCGGCTGGTCGACCGTGACCGTGCGCGAAACCATGTCGCCGACCTGGTAGCCGAAGGCGCGGGGGTCGGAGGTGCTCGCTTCGAGCTGCGGCGCGGCAAGCACCGTCGAGCAGACCATCGATGCGGCCCACGCCAGTGCCCAGCCCTTGCGCCGCCCGTTCAGGAGCTCCGACCGCGACACGCCGCTGGACACCGCCAACTGAACCGCCGGCATATCCGTGCCGCTGCGAGCGCCCCCTGCAGCGAGGGTGCGCGCGCGAAGCGAGCGGAGCCTGGAGGTGAGCGTCATTGCATGAAGTGCCGCGTCACCGCATCGGCATCGAAGGCGCCCTCGATGAACAGCGGCTTGAGCCGGTCGGCCCGGAACAGATGCAGCAGCGCCTCGCGCCGCTGCTCCTGCGCCGCGCGCCATCTGTCGCGCAATGCAGGCCGCCACCACACCAGCCGGCGCCGCCCGCTCTCCGGATCCATCACATTCGCAAGGCCGCGCTGCGCCGTCAGGCTGAATTCGATCGGGTCCCACAGCACGACGGGCACCACCTCGTGATGCGCCATCGAGGCGATCAGCGCCTCGACTTCCGGCAGCGGCAAGTGGAAATCGGACACCAGGAACACCAGCGCTCGCTGCCGCCCCAGGTAGCGCGATGCCGACAGCAGTCCGCGCGCCGACTCGCCCTCCGGCGCCAGCCCGCGCAGCGCCTGCGCCAGCGTCGCGCCCACGCCGCGCATGCGCGTCGGCGGCAGCAGCACGTCGTCACGCACCGCTGCGTCGCAACCCACGAAGCCGAAGCTGTCCCCCGTGCGCCAGGCCGACCACGCCAGGCTGTCGACGAAATCCGCCAGCACGTCGAGCTTGCGGCGCGTGCCGGCGAACCCCATCGACGCCGACAGGTCCGCCACCACCACCACCGGGATCGACTTGCGCTGGCTGTAGACCCGCACCACCCAGTTGCCGAAGGGGTCGCGCAGGCTCGCATGCAGGTCGAGTCGGCGCGGGTCGGGCGCGTCGAGCAGCGCGGCATGGCCCCGGAACTCGAAGCCGCTCTCGCCCCGCGTGCTGCGGTGATGGCCTGGGAAATGACGCATGGCCGGCGTGGCGAAGCGGTAGTGCACCTCGCGCGCGTTGGGCGCCTGCTGCGTCACCGCATCCGCCTTTCAGGGCGCGGCCACGCTGGCCATGATGCCGCTCATGAGCCGGCCCGAGATCTCCTGCCGGCGCATCTCGTACACCGGCTGGTAGCACAGGCGATGGGCGATGGTCTCGACGAAGACGGCCTGCACGTCCTCCGGCGCCACATAGTCGCGCCCGTCCAGCCAAGCCGCCACGCGTGCCGCGCGCATCAGGAGGCTCATGCCGCGCGGACTGGCGCCGGCCAGCATCAGTTGCGCGGTGTCCACGTCGGACAGGCGAACGCCGTAGTCGGCCGGCGCCGAGGTCGCGCGCCAGAGGTTCAGCGCATAGGCCTGCAGCGCGTCCGACGCCTGCACGCCGCGCTGGATCAGCTCCGAGACCTGGTTGAGTTCCTCATACGCGACCAGCGCGCTGGCCAGTGCGCCGACCAGCCGGTCGGTGTCGTGGAAGCGCGGGTCGAACATCAGTTGACGGCGCTCGGCATCGTCGGCGGGTGCGTCGATGGTCACTTCCATCATGAAGCGGTCGCGCGCCGCCGCAGATATCTCGAAGGTCTCCTCGCGCTCGACGCGGTTGCGGTCGGCGAACACCAGCAGGTGTGGAAAACGGAACTCGCGGTTGAATGCCGACACGCTGCGCTCGGCCATCACCCGCAGCAGCAGCGAATGCACCTGCGGCCGTGCGCGGTTGATCTCGTTGAAGAAAAAGATCGCGAGGTTCTCGCCGTGCCGGATCAGCGGGCCGGGCTCGACCGCCGGCTTGCCCTCGGCGCTGATGTAGGTGTAGTAGATGAGGTCGTTGGGCATCAGGTCGATGGTGCCTTCGGTGCGCCCGAAGTCGCCGCCCAGCACCTGCGCGAAGGCGCGCAGCAGCGTGGTCTTGCCGACGCCGACATCGCCTTGCAGCAGCACATGGCCGCGCGCGAACACGGCGGTGTTGATGAGCCGGATCGCCCTCGCCTGCCCGATCACCGCCTTCGCCACTTCGGACTCGAGCGCCAGCGCCCGCTGCCGCCAATCGCTCATCACCGCATCGTTTCGATCCATTCGTCCTTCTCCCGTTGTGACGAAGCCTGGCACCTGGGCGCGCTCAGTTGACCGCGCCGCGCGTGCTGCCGAGGCGCTCGGCGGCCGCGCGCTCCTTGGCGAACTCCGCACGGCAAGCCCGCGCATAGTCCGCCGGCCCGAGATAGGCGAGTTCCTGGTCGTACTTGGCCAGGTCCTCGATGAAGCGCGGATCGAACATCGCCTTCTTGAAGGCGTCGTGCAGCACGGCCACGACGCTGGGCGGCACCCCGCGCGGGCCGGCCAGCCCGTACGGCGACATGGCCACGATGTCGAAGCCCAGCTCCTGCAGCGTGGGCACCTCCGGCCAGCGTTTGGAGCGCCGGGCCGAGAACGTCGCCAGCAGCCGCATGCGGCCCGCATCCACTTCGGGGCCGAAGCCGCTGGAATTGACGCCCACCAGCACCTGGCCAGACTCGACGGCCAGCGTCAGCTCGGAGGTGCCTTTGTACGGGACATGGATGTAGCGCAGCCCGCGCTCGGTGAACAGCGTTTCCAGAACGAGGTGCGGCGTGGTGCCGACGCCGTTGGTGGCGATGCTCAGCTCGCCCGGCCGGTCGCGTGCGAAGGCGAACAGGTCGTCGAGCGAGCGGAACCGGCTGTCGCTGGCGACCAGCACGCCGAAGGTGACGCCCGAGATCTGGATGATCGGCGTGATGTCGCGCACCGGATCCCACTGCACCTTGTGCGTGAAGGGCGCGCGGAACACCGGCTGCGGTATCTGCGCGATGGTGTAGCCGTTGGGTTCGGACTGGGTCAGCAAGCCCATGGCCATCGTGCCGCCGGCGCCAGGGCGGTTGCTGACCACCACCGGCTGGCCAAGCGCGGGCCCCGCGAGTTCGGCCAGCAGGCGCAGCGAAAGATCGGTGGCGGCGCCCGCGGCCCAGGGCACCCACAGCATCACCGGGCGGATGGGGAAAGGCTCGGACCGCGCTGCCCCGGCGGCGTTCACGAACGGCAGGGCCGTCAGCGCACCCGCCGCCGCACTCACCAGCAGCCGTCGGCGCCCGGCGTTCACGGCGGGCCTCCACGCTTGGTCAGCCCGCCGAAGCCGCGCTGCGGGTCGTAGCCCCAGCAGGCCACGAAGAAGAAGACGAACAGGCAGCCCAGCACCACCCACGGGGCGGCACCGGGGTCCTTGCCGTAGAGCGCGAAACGGATCCATTCGACCGCATGCGTGAACGGGTTGAAGCGCGCCAGCTGATAGACCCATTCGGCGCCCGACTCCTGCAGCTTCCACAATGGATAGAGCGCGGTCGACATGAAGTACATCGGGAAGATCACGAAGTTCATCGTGCCGGCAAAGTTCTCGAGCTGCTTGATGTAGACCGACAGCAACAGGCCGAGCGCGCCCAGCATCAGCGCGCCGCACACGAGCGCCAGCAGCGCATGCAGGCCGGCCAGCGAGAAAAGCGGAAGGTCGGTGCCGACCAGCATCGCGACGACGATGAAAGCCAGCGCCTGCAACACCGACAGCAAGGCCGTCGCGCACAGCTTGCAGAACAGCAGCCAGGCGCGCGGCAGGGGCGCGGTGAGCAGCAGCCGCATCAGGCCCATCTCACGGTCGTAGACCATTGCAAGCGAGGACTGCATGCCGTTGAACAGCAGCACCATGCCGACCAGGCCTGGCGCGATGTAGACGTCATACGGGATGTAGGTGTCGTAGGGCTCGACGATGGCCACGCCGAAGACGTTGCGAAACCCCGCTGCGAAGACCGCCAGCCACAGCAGCGGGCGGACCAGCGCGGACACAAGGCGGCCGGTCTGCTGCGAGAACTTGATGAGCTCGCGCATGACGATGGCGCGCATGGCCTGCAGCGCGTGCGCAATGCCGCGGCGCGGCGCGGTGTCGTCTGCGGCTTCCACCGTCGTGCTGGCGGGGGTCATCGCGTCACCTTGCATTTCTTCTCCGGCGCATCCGCGCCCAGCGTGTCCAGCACGTTGCTGGGGTGCAGCAGGCCGTCGATCGGCGCCTGCGAGATCACGCCCTGGCCGTCAGTCAGCAGGACGGTCTGGCGCAGTTGCCCGTCCCAGGGGCGAAAGCTCAGGCTGGTGCCCTTGGAGCCGTCGATCGGCGTCTTGGCGAGCGCCTGCGCCCAGCTGGCCACCGGCCCCTTGGGCGCCGCGATGGCCGCCGCCACCAGCGCCTTCCCGGCCATCCACGCCGCCCAGTCGCTGGCAGTCATCGGCCGGCCGACAGCCTTGGCGAAGCGGCGCGACACCTGCGGCGCGCCGTAGCGCTCGAATTGCGCGTGCCAGGCCACTGCCACCAGCCCCGCGTCACCCACCACCGGCCGCGGCAGCACGATGCGGTACGGCAGGGTGCGCGCGAATTCGCCGTCGCTGTCGACCACCCAGACCGCGTCGTAGGTGCTGCCGGCCGTCAGCAGCAGCGGGTTGGCCAGGTCGCGCTCGCGCGGGTCGGCGGACAGCTTGAAGGGCTTGGTCGCCACCACCTGCAGGCCGTAGCGCTTGATCGACGCCTGGACCGTGGCGGCGCGCAACTGGTCCTGCGCACTCTGCCCCACCAGCAGCAACAGCTTGTTCCATTTGCGTGACACAAGGGTTTGCGCCAAGGCATCGGCGCGCATGCGTTCGCTCGGCAGGATGTGGAACAGGCGCGCCCGGCAATCCTGCTCGCGCAGGCTGTCGGCCGGGTCGCCGATGTTGATGACCGGCACCTTCACCGCGTCCGCGACGGCCAGCGTCCAGTCGGTCGGCAGGTCGGTGAGCAGGACTGCCGCGCCGGCCTTCTCCGCGGCCTGGGCGGCCGTTCGGGCGGCCGCCAGCGAGTCGGCCGGCTGGCTCGTCAGCGCCACGCCGGCATCGACCGCCTGGAGTTCGAATTCGCTTTCCTCCAGCGCGACCTGCAAGCCGTCGTTCGCGGGGCCGTCGGTATGGCCCAGGAAATGACGCTCGACAAGCGAGCGCTCCAGCCGGGGGTCATCGGCCGGAACGATCAAGGTGGCCTTCAGCGGCGTGACCGCGCCGGCCGCACCCGCCACGCTCGCGCCCAGCGCCGCCAGCAGCAGCGCCAAACCCACGCGGCAGGCTCGCCCCTTCATTCCACCACCACCAGGCCGTAGGGAACGCGCCCGACCGGGATGCTCTTGAGCGGCTTGGCACCGGCCACGTCGACCACCGTCACGTCGTCGCTCAGGCCGTTCACCACATAGAGCCGCGCCTCGGCCTTGTCGAGCGTGAGGTTCCATGCCCGCTTGCCGACCAGCACGAGATTCGTGACCTTGCGCTGCGCCACGTCGACGAAGGCCACGTGGTTGGCCCGGCCCAGCGCCACGAAGGCGCGCTTGCCGTCTCGCGAGATCTGGATGCCGACCGGCGTGATGTCCTCGGCGCGCGCGCCCTTGACCTCGAAGTTGACAGTGGCGATCACAGACTGGCTGGCCGTGTCGATGACGCTGACGCTGGCATCGAGTTCGTTGGTCACCCACAGTTCCTTGCCGTCGGGCGTGAAGGCCAGGCGGCGCGGCCGCTTGCCGACCTTGACGTTCTTCACCACCTTGGCGGTGGCGACGTCGATGACGTGGACCAGGCTCGCCACCTCGGACGTGACGTACAGCGTCTTGCCGTCCGCGCTGACCTTGACGCCCTCGGGCTCCTTGCCGACCTTGACCGACTTGACCACCTTGCCGGTGGCCGCATCGACGAAGCTGGCGGCGCCCTCGTCCTCGTTGGAGACGTAGATGGTCTTGCCGTCCGGCGAGATGTCGAAGGCTTCGGGCTCATCGCCCAGCGGTATGCGGCGCACCGACTTGCCGGTGGCGGGGTCGATCACGTCGGCGGCGTTGGAGTCGGTGCAGGCGACCATGATCAGGTGCTCCGGCGTCATCTGGATGTGGCGGCCGCGCTTGCAGGTGGGGATGGAGCCTTTCACCGTGAGCGTGGCCAGGTCGATCATGGTGAGCGCCTGGTCCTTCTCGCTCGACACATAGGCCGTGCCCTGGGCCATCGCGGCCCCGCCCATGCACAGCGCCAGCGCCACCGCGCCCGCACCGGCCATGCGCTTGCCCCACACACCAACGTCATTCATGTACTCGTCTCCTTTTGTCTGGTCTCGTTCGTGCGCGAGATGAAGCCGGCTTCCAGCGTCGTCCCGCCCAGCGCCTGCGTCACCTCGGCCGGCGTGCCGTCGCACAACAGCTCGCCCTTGTGCAGCACCAGCACGCGGTCGGCGCCCTCGGCCTCACCCACCAGATGGGTGGCCCACAGCACGCCCACGCCGCGCTCCTTCACGTCGGCACGCAGCGCACGCATCAGGTCCTGGCGCGACTTGGGGTCCAGCCCCACCGTGGCTTCGTCCATCAGCAGCACGGAGGGTCGATGCAGCAAGGCACGCACAAGTTCCACCTTGCGCCGGTTGCCGCCGGAGAGTTCGCGCACCTTGCGGTCGAGGTTGGGCTCGATGCCGAGGCGGGCGCAGTCGGCCTCGATCCGCTGCACCGCCAGGCGCCGCGGCAAGCCGTGCAGGTCCGCCTGGAACAGCAGGTTGCGCCGGATGCTGAGGTCCAGGTCGAGCGAGATCTGCTGGAACACCACGCCGATGTGACGCAGCGCCGCCGTCGCCGTCGCCGAGCGGCCCAGCGAATGGCCGGCCACCTCGACCTCGCCCTCGTCCGCCGCGAACAGCCCCGTGAGCACCTGGAACAGCGTCGACTTGCCGGCGCCGTTCGGGCCCAGCAGCGCGACGAATTGCCCCGACGCCAGGCTCAATGAAAGTCCCTTCAATGCCACGCGTGCGCCGTACCGTTTGGTCAGGCCGGTGGTCCGGAGCATGGTCTTCGAAAGTGTCTCTGGCATTGATCGGTTGTCGTGGTCGGTCAAGGCAATCCGCATTGGACTGCTGCATTCTTGTTGGCGAGTGAGGGCCGGCCACAGGGCGGATGCGGAGCCTCCATCAAGCAATACCCGCGCCCATGGTTTTTCTGCCGCCGTCGCATGCGTCGTCTGCCTCCGGATGACACCGTTGCCGGTGAAACACTCTGTGTCGAAAGTGGTTGCCACATTTCTGATGCAGCACCCACCGACCGATGCTGCGGCCATTGGCCGGATCGCACTTCATGGTGAACCCTGAGAGCGCTGCGATCCAGGCGCGGGCCCGGGCTGCGCGCCAGCGTCGCGCGACTCGCACGCCAGTCGCCCGGCGTGACCTGCGATCCCCCGCAAACAGGTCCCTTGGCTAGGGTTTCCCCTCGCAATGTGCTTCAGCACGGCGCATGCGCGGGCGGCAACTCATCGTTGCAAGACGCCACGAATGCGGCGTCCTGAAGCAGGCGCGCAACTTGCATTTACTTCTCTGGCCGGCTTCGTCGAGTTGCTCGGCAGGCGCCTGTTTGCGGTTGGTGCGGGCAGGCTCTGATGTTCCAAAACAAGGAGACTTCGATGCGATTTTCCGGGCACTTACTAGGGCGCACCTGGCGCCTGCTGGCGGCGGCGCTACTTGCGGTGCCGGCATTGGCGCATGCCAATGCCGATGTCGAGAAAAATATCGCCAACTCGAAGAATTGGGCGATGCAGGCTGGCGACATGTACAACCAGCGCTACAGCAAGCTCAAGCAGATCAACACGGGCAACGTCGGCAAGATGCAGGTCGCGTGGATGTTCTCCACCGGCGTGCTGCGCGGCCATGAAGGCTCGCCGCTGGTGATCGACGGGACGATGTACCTGCACTCGCCCTTCCCCAACAAGGTCTTCGCGATCGACCTCGACACGCAGAAGATCATCTGGAAGTACGAGCCCAAGCAGGATCCGGCCGTGATCCCGCAGATGTGCTGCGACACCGTGTACCGCGGCCTGGCGTATGCAGAGGGCAAGGTCCTGCTGCAACAGGCCGACAGCAACCTGGTCGCGCTCGACGCCAAGACCGGCAAGGTGATCTGGACCGTCAAGAACGGCGACCCGAAGCTCGGCGCGGTCAACACCAATGCGCCGCACGTCTTCAAGGACAAGGTCATCACCGGCATCAGCGGCGGCGAATGGGGCGTGCGCGGCTTCATCGCAGCCTACAACCTGAGCGACGGCAAGCTGGCGTGGAAGGGCTACAGCGTCGGACCCGATGCAGAAATGCTGATGGACCCGCAGAAGACCATGACCTGGACCGACGGCAAGATGGCGCCGGTGGGCCCCGACTCCTCGCTGAAGACCTGGAAGGGCGACCAGTGGAAGATCGGCGGCGGCACCACCTGGGGCTGGTACAGCTACGACAAGGCGCTCAACCTGATGTACTACGGCTCGGGCAATCCGTCGACGTGGAATCCGTCGCAGCGGCCCGGTGACAACAAGTGGTCGATGACCATCTGGGCGCGTGACGTGGACACCGGCATGGCCAAGTGGGTCTACCAGATGACGCCCTTCGACGAATGGGACTTCGACGGCGTGAACGAAATGATCCTGGCCGACATCGACGTCAAGGGCAAGCCCACCAAGGCGCTCGTGCACTTCGACCGCAACGGCTTCGCCTACACGATGGACCGCGTGACGGGTGCGCTGCTGGTTGCCGAAAAGTATGACCCGAACGTCAATTGGGCCACCAACGTCGACATGAAGACCGGCCGCCCGCAAGTGGTTGCGAAGTACTCGACGGCGCAGAACGGACCGGACGTCAACAGCAAGGGCATCTGCCCGGCAGCCTTGGGAAGCAAGGACCAGCAGCCTGCGTCCTATGACCCTGAAACCAAGCTCTTCTACGTGCCGACCAACCACGTCTGCATGGACTACGAGCCGTTCAAGGTCGAGTACACGGCCGGCCAGCCGTATGTGGGCGCGACGCTCTCGATGTTCCCGGCGCCGAACAGCCATGGCGGCATGGGCAACTTCATCGCCTGGAACGCCGGCACCGGCAAGATCGTGCAGAGCCACCCCGAGAAGTTCTCGGTGTGGAGCGGCTCGCTCAACACCGCGGGTGGCCTGTCGTGCTACGGCACGCTGGAGGGCTACCTGAAGTGCGTGGACAAGAAGAACATCAACAAGGAACTCTTCAAGTTCAAGACGCCGTCCGGGATCATCGGCAACGTGTTCAGCTATGAGCACAAGGGCAAGCAGTACATCGGCGTGTTCTCGGGCATTGGCGGCTGGGCCGGCATCGGCATGGCAGCGGGCCTCGAGAAGGACCAGGACGGCCTGGGCGCAGTGGGCGGCTACCGCGAGCTCAACCAGTACACGGAGCTGGGCGGCTCCTTGACAGTCTTCGCGCTGCCGAACTGAGCGCGTTGAACGCAGGGTAAGTACCGGGGAACCACGAGCCCCCGACCCTGTTCTCATACCGAAGAGGGGCAGCTGGCACCTACTGGCTGCCCCTCTTTTCAATTGATCGAAAACAGGGCTGAATAGAAATCATGAGACTGAAAATCGCGTTGATCGGCGCTTGCGCGCTGTTGTGCATGGGTGGTGCCGTTGCGGCTCACGCGGAAGACAAACCGTACAAGGTGGTGGACGGCTACAAGGTCGACAGCGAGACCATGAAGGGCTTCCGGGCCTGGCGTGCCGCGGCCTGCGACCGGTGCCATGGGGCCAACCAGGAAGGCCTCGTCGGGCCATCGCTGGTCAACAGCCTCAAGACCCTGACCAAGGACGAGTTCGTCAAGACCGTGACCAACGGTCGGCTGGACAAGGGCATGCAGAGCTTCGGCAACAGCCCGGTCGTCATGGACAACATCAATCAGCTCTACGCATATCTCAAAGGCCGATCCGATGGCGCCATCACCCGCGCCAAGGTCGAAGAAATGCCCAAATGAACGGCATCCGCGCGCTGGCCCTCGCCGCCCTGCCCCTGACCTTGCTGGCAACCGGCGCGGTGGCGCAGGACAAGCCCGCACCGCGCACTGCGCTGCGCGTCTGCCAGGACCCGAACAACCTGCCCTTCTCCAACGTCAAGGGCGAGGGCATCGAGAACAAGATTGCCGAACTGTTCGGCAAGTCGATGGGGCTGCCGGTCGTCTACTACTCCTTCCCGCAGCGCCTGGCCTTCATCCGCAACACCTTGCGATTCAAGTTGCCGGACCAGGACTACCCCTGCGACATCGTGATTGGCGTCCCAGCGGGCTATGACCAGGTGTCCGTCACCAAGCCCTACTACCGCTCGACCTATGCGCTGGTGTTCGCCAAGGGCAAGGGCATGGACCAGGTCGCGTCGACCGAGGATTTCCTCAAGCTCGACCCGGCCACATTGTCCAAGCTGCGCATCGGCATCTACGACCGGTCGCCCGCATCGGCATGGCTCAGCAAGCACCGGCTCACGGATCAGGGCGTGCCCTACCAGACCATGAACGCCGACCCCGACCAATACCCCGGCGAGATCATCGAGAAGGACCTTGCCGCGGGCAAGATCGATGTCGCCATCGTCTGGGGCCCCATCGGCGGCTATTACGCCTCGCGCATCAAGACGCCTGCGCTGGTGGTGGTGCCGATGAAGTCCGAGCCCGGCGTCCAGTTCGACTACCAGATCGCGATGGGCGTGCGCTACGGCGAGCGCGAATGGAAGCAGCAGGTCGAGGGCCTGATCGAATCGAACCGGCCGCAGATCATGGCCATCCTGAAGGAGTACGGCGTTCCGGTCGTCGACGCGTCGTACGAGGCGCCGAAGTAGCCGCGGTGCTGCCGATGAAAGCATTTCCTGCCCTGGCGCTGGTCGGGTTCCTGGCGGCGGCATCCCCCGCTCTAGCCGCAACGGACTTTTCAGCGGCAGAGCAGGCGGTGTTCATGGACAACCACCTGGGCAACCTGCAACCGCCGCTCACGCTGCACTACGTCTTCCACAAGACCGGAACGCTGGAGGAAGCCTTCGACGACAAGGTCGACTTGAAGCTGACGGCACAGCCCGACGGCAGTTGCTGCGCAGCGAACGCGCAGTTCTTCAGCGACAAGCGCGCGATCAGCGAGCCGCCCGTCGAAGGCGCCAAGGGCAACCCGGCCATCCTGTACTTCCTCGAACGCGACATCAAGGAGATGCAGCGCCTGACGAAGGGCCAGCCCAACTACTTCCGCAAGCGCATCCGCATGGCGGTCTACCAGGGCGCGACGGTGCGCGACCTCACCTTGCCGTACAAGGGCAGGCCGGTGGCTGTGAAGGAGTTCAGCATCACGCCCTACCTCGATGACCCGAACCGCTCGCGCTTCGAGAAGCTGGCCAACAAGTCCTACGTCTTCCTGATGTCCAGCGCAGTCCCCGGGGGGCTCTACGGCATCCGCACCCGGATCAACGCCGAATCGGCCAGCGATGCGCCGCTCATCGTCGAGGAAATGCTGCTCGACGGCGCCGGACCCCCGCCCAAACCCTGAATGCCTGCGTCGAACACCATGCCCAAGCTGAATACCTTCCTGCCCTCCGCGCTGGCCCTCGGCGCGCTCCTGCTGGGCGTCGGCGCTGCGAATGCCGCCGCCCCCGTCAATGACTTCCCGACCGTGGACCGGGTGCTGTATGTGCAGGAGTGCATGCGGGCGCATCCGGGGTCGAACTTCGAGATGACCAACAAGTGCTCCTGCGCGCTCGATGCGCTGGCCCGGTCCGTGAAGTACAAGGACTACGTGACGATGGGCACCATCGTCAAGGCCATGTCGATCGGCGGCGAGCGTGGCGGCGCGATACGCGACGTGCCGTCGTACGAGCCCGAGGTCAAGCGCTACAAGGCCCTGCAGACGAAGGCTGAACAAGGATGCTTCCTCGGCGCTGCGGACGCGAAGTAGCCGGGTGATGTGATGGCAGGGAGCGGGTTGCCGATGCCGACATTCATGCGGCGTTGGATGCGGGGGCTGCGGGCCGCGATCCTGCTGTGCGCTGCCGTCGCTGTTGCGCAAGCTGCCGGGGCCGTGACGCCCCTGGCGGTCGTCGAGGTGAAGCCCGGCTTGTTCGTCCACACCGGCGCGCTGGAAGACTGGGCGCCCGCCAACGGCGGCGACGTGGCCAACCTCGGCTTCGTGGTTGGCAGCCGCTGCGTTGCGGTGATCGACACCGGAGGCACGCCCGCCATCGGCCAGGCGCTGAAAGGCGCGATCGACCGCGTGACGCCGTTGCCGGTCTGCTACGTCATCAACACGCATGCCCATCCCGACCACGTGCTGGGCAACGTGGCCTTCGCCGAGTCCAGCACGCCCGCCCCGCGCTTCGTGGCCAGCGCGCGCTTCACGCAGGCGCTGACCGCGCGCGAACCGTACTGGCTGAATTCGCTGAAACGCGACTTCGACATCACCCTGCCGCGCACCGCCATCGTGTACCCCGGCATCAGCGTCGACAAGACGATGCAGCTGGACCTCGGCGACCGCGTGCTCACGCTGCAAGCCTGGCCCACGGCGCACACCGACAACGACCTCACCGTGTACGACCAGCGCACCCGCACGCTGTTCGCGTCCGACCTGCTGTTCGTGCGGCACCTGCCGGCGCTCGATGGCAGCCTGCGTGGCTGGGTCTCCGTGATGGAGGACCTGAAGCGCGTGCCCGTCGACACCGTCGTGCCCGGGCACGGCCCGGTCAGCAATGAGTGGCCCGGTGCGATGGATGCGCAGGCTGCCTATCTCGGCGCCCTGCTGCGCGACACCCGCGCGGCCCTGCGCAAGCACCTGACGATCCAGCAGGCCGTCGACAGCATCGGCATCGCGCCCGGCACGCCCTGGCTGTTGACGGATCGCTTCCACAAGCGCAACGTCACGGCAGCGTACGCGGAACTGGAATGGGAAGACCCCGATACCGCCGAAGCGCCCAAGGCATCGAAGCCATGAACCAGCCGAAGACCCTCACCTTGACGACGATGCGTCCGCTGACGCGGCGCGCCGTGACCAGCAGCGCGTTGCTGGCCCTCGCACTGCCCATGCAGCAAGCGACCGCGCAGATCAAGAGCGCCGACAACCCCGAGGCCAACCCGGTCTGGAAGAAGGTGCGCGCCAGCCTTTTCCAGTCGCGCCCGATCGCCGCCGCGAGCGAGGACGTGATCTCGCTGGTGGTGCCGGTGCGCGCCGAGGACGCGGCCATCGTGCCGATCGCGATCCGCTCGCGCATGCCGCAAACGCCGGAACGCTACATCGACAAGGTCTACCTGATCATCGACAACAACCCCTCGCCGATCTCCGCCATCTTCCATTTCACGCCACTGAGCGGACGCGCCGACATCGAGACCCGCGTGCGTGTCGACGAGTACACCCACATCCGGGCCATCGCCGAGACCAACGACGGCAAGCTGCAGATGGCGACGGCTTTCGTCAAGGCTTCTGGCGGCTGCTCCGCGCCGCCGGGCAAGGACGCGGAGGCCGCGCTGAAGACGCTCGGCCGCATGAAGCTGAGCCTCCAGGGCCCGGCCGATGGCGACAAGCCGCAACTCGCGCAACTGATGATCAGCCACCCCAACAACTCCGGCCTGGCGCTCGACCAGGTCACGCGCCTCTACACGCCCGCGCATTTCGTGCGACAGGTCAACATCACCTACGCGGGACAGCCGGTGATGTCGGCCGACGTGGATTTCTCGATCAGCGAGAACCCGAACTTCCGCTTCTACTTCGTGCCCCGCGGGGACGGGGAATTGAAGGCGGAGGTGGTGGATTCGCGCGATCTGCAATTCGAAAGCACGCTGAAGTACCGGCGGCCCGAATGAGGCCGGAACACGCTCGCAAGGCCTTCGCCTGCGGCTTTCATCGATGATTCGGATGGGCTGGGCGCGGGTTGCATCGCGCGGCGTTGCGGTATTCGCCATCGCATTCGCAGCGCTCGTCGCTGGCTGCTCGACACCTGGAACGGTGCAGCAGGCAGCGACTCCACCCATGTGGTCCGCGCCGTCCGCGCAGGCGTACGTCGCCCCGAAGGCCGTCGAAGTCGGCCCCGGCGTCTTCATGATGCAGGGCGAAGCAGGCGCGGTCGATACGCGCAACCTCGGCCGCGTCGGCAATGCCGGGTTCATCGTTGGCGACACGGGCGTCCTGGCCATCGACACCGGCACCTCCTGGCGCAACGGCGAGGCGCTGCTCGCCACGATCCGGAGCGTGACCGACAAGCCGGTGCGGCTCGCGCTCATCACCCATGCGCAGAAGGACTTCCTCTTCGGCGCCGCCGCATTCCGCGAGCGCGGCATCCCGGTGCTCATGCATCGCAAGGCCGCCGACCTGATGGCGTCACGTTGCGAGCGCTGCCTGCGGGTGCTCAAGGAGACCCTGGGCGAAGAGGAAATGAAGGGCACCGTGATGTTCACGCCGGATCGGCAATTCGACGACACGCAAACACTCGACGCCATCGGCCGGCCCGTGCAAGTCTTCTACTTCGGGCACTCCAGCGGACCCGGCGACGTCGCGGTCCTCGACCCGCGCACCGGCGTGCTGTTCGCGGGCGGCCTGCTCGACCAGGCGCGCATTCCCGACGTGATGGACGGCGACATCGACGGCTGGCTCGTAGCGCTCGATGCGCTGCGCAAGCTGCCCATCCGGGTCATCGTGCCCGGCCATGGGCCGCGAACCACGGCAGCAGCCATCGACGCGCAGGTGCGCTACCTCACCCAACTGCGCACGCGCGTCTCGCAACTGTTGCAAGCCGGCACCGCGCTGAGCGAGGTGCCGAAGGCAGCGGCGCTGCCGGAGTTCGCGGACTGGGACCAGTACGAGACGCTGAATGCCAAGAATGCCTCGACGCTCTTCGTTCGCATGCAGCGGGAGCAATTGAACTGAATTGCGAATAGCGAGCGCCGCCCAGTCGTACGACTTTGCAATCAAGCGCAGAACAAGGCGAAGCGCCGCAGACAGTGCTGTAGCACGGCAACGCGATCCAACGCAGCTATGCGTTTGATTGCGAAGTCGTATCAGGGGTCCAGCGACGCGTCGCGCGCCTGCATCGGCGTCGTGCGGCGGGCGCGGGCGCGTTGTACCAGCAGCCCCACCAGCACGATCGCGGCAGCAGAGCTCGTCATGCTGCCCGAGCTGGAGAGTTGTTGCACCAGGCTGTCGACGGTCTCGATGCTGACCTGCTGGGCATGGTGGACCAGCGCCATCATGTCGGCCGCACTGACGTTTCGCAGATCGTCGACGCGCACCTTCAGTTCATGCCCCGCGCTGCGAAACCGGATCTTGGCGAAAACGCCGTGCGCGATCGCGACGAGCGAGAGCACGCCAAGCGGCCGCAGCAGGGTCTCGACCAGATGGCAGCGCTCTTCCGCAGGCGCCGCTTCATAAACCTGCGCGACCAACGCCGGAATCTCCGTTTCCGATGCGGCTCCCGCGGAGGCCGGCGTACTGCCGATGGGATTCGGCCCAATGAACGTCATTTCTCTACCTCCTTTGCGTCAGGCTGCATCCCGCAGCGCGGACGGTATGAATCCGGCGGCACGTGCACGCCGCCGCAGACATGCATGGTCGTCCCTCTGCCTGAGCTGTTGCTGAGCGATACGTAAAGTCGCGGTGAATTTACGCAACGAGTCGCTGTTGCATTGGAGTCCTTCATCCGGCCGGATGTCAGAAGAACGTTCGCATGCGAAGCCGCAAGCGCGAACATGGCTGCGACTGCGACTGCGGCGCATCGCAGCGTTGTCGCTGGCCAGCGCGTGTGCGGGGTTGCGCCCGCAGGTTGGCAGTAGATTCGGAACTCCTTGCAGCCCGTCGCGCACCGCCTCCCTCATGAACCTGTTCGTCTCCCTGAAGTACCTCGTCGCGCTCGACGACCATCGCCACTTCGGCCGCGCGGCACTGGCGTGCCGCGTCACCCAGCCGGCCTTGTCGAATGCGATCCGCGCGCTCGAAGAGAGCTTTGGCACCACCATCGTCAAGCGCGGCCGCAACTTCGCGGGCTTCACCGTCGAGGGCGCACGGATCCTCGAGAGCGGCCGGACGATGCTGCGCGAATACGAGATGCTGCAGCAGGACCTGCACAGCCGGGCCGACGCGCCGACCGGCAACCTCCTGATCGGCGCGGTGCCGACGGCCATGCCCATTGCCGGGCGCTTTGTCGCGATGCTGCAGGACCGCCATCCGGGCATCACGCCCGGCTTGCGCTCGATGAGTTCGGTCGAGCTCGAAACCGGCCTGGAGAGCATGGCACTCGACCTGGGGCTCGGCTACACGGAGCGCATCGACAGCGGACGCTTGCCGGTTCGCATCGTGCCGCAATACACCGAGCACTACTTCCTGCTGCGCAAGTCATCGCATGCCGGCAACCACAACGACAGTGGCGGGCTGCGGATCGGCCCGGCCGTGACCTGGCGCGAGGCCGCCGCGTTGCCCTTGTGCCTGTTGAGTTCCGAGATGCACAACCGCACGATCGTCGACCGCGCCTTTGCCGAGGCGGGCGTTGCGCCCAAGCCCGCGATCGAAACCAACTCGGTGCTGACGCTCGCACTGAGCGTGCGGGCCGGACGCGTGTCGAGCATCATGCCTGGCGCACTCGTCGACGAGGTGCAGGGCCATTGCGACCTGGAGGCGCAGCCGTTGACCAGTCCGACCGTCGAGGTGCCGATCGCATTCATGGTGCACGACACCAATCGACCTTCGCGCACCTTGCAGGCCGCGCTGTCGTTCGCAAGCGACCCGGCCTGGTTGGGCGAGGTGGCGCGGCACGCGGGCGCCCTGGGCCGTGCTTGAAGCATCCATGCAAACCCTCATTTCCCAAACGCATCGATTGATTCCCCGAATAAATTAGACCGCCGCGTTCGCTTGTTCGACACTCCGCGCCAAACGCACGAGTGAGTGAACAACGATGAAGCATGCATGCCGGTCGGTCCCGACAACGCCGCGGGGGCACGATGAGTGACGCGACACGCGTCGTACGCGAAGTGCTTGCGCAACGTGCAGGCGAGTCCGGCGCCTTGTTGCCGATCCTGCATGCGGTGCAGGACACGCTGGGCCATGTGCCGGCCAGCGCGGTCCCCGAGATCGCGGAAGCCCTGAACCTCTCGCGCGCCGAGGTCCACGGCGTCGTCACCTACTACCACCACTTCCGCGACAAGCCGGCCGCACGCCATGTGGTCCAGATCTGCCGCGCCGAAGCCTGCCAGGCCATGGGCGCCGATGCCCTGGTCGCACATGCACAGCAGCGCCTCGGGTGCGCGATGCACGGCAACTCGCAAGACGGCGCGTTCACGCTGGAGCCGGTGTTCTGCCTCGGCCTCTGCGCATCGTCACCCGCGTTGATGCTCGACGACGAGCCGCATGCACGCATGACGCCAAAGTCCTTCGATGCACTGCTGGCCGATGCGAGGAGCGCAGGATGACCATCACCGTCTACATTCCGCGCGACTCCGCTGCGTTGGCGGTTGGTGCAGATCGCGTCGCACGCCGCATCGCCGGGGAGGCTGCGGCACGCGGGCTCGACATCCGCATCGTGCGCAACGGTTCGCGCGGCCTGTTCTGGCTGGAAGTCCTGGTGGAAGTCTCGACCGCCCTGGGCCGCGTCGCCTACGGCCCGGTGAGCGTCGCCGACGTCGGCGGCCTGTTCGATGCCGGCTTCACCGAAGGCGGCGCCCACGCGCTGTGTCATGGGTTGACGGACGACATTCCCTATCTGAAAAAACAGGAGCGCCTCACCTTCGCGCGCATGGGCGTCATCGATCCGCTGTCGCTCCCGGACTACCAGGCGCACGAAGGCTTTGCGGGACTGCGTGCGGCACTGGCCATGAGCCCGGCCGATGTCGTCCAGCAGGTGCTCGATTCGGGCCTGCGCGGCAGGGGCGGCGCCGCCTTCCCGGCCGGCATCAAGTGGAAGACGGTTCATGCGACCGAGGCCGCGCAGAAGTACGTTGTCTGCAATGCCGACGAAGGGGACTCGGGCACCTTCTCCGACCGCATGACGATGGAAGGCGACCCGTTCATGCTCATCGAAGGCATGACCATCGCCGGCATCGCGACGGGCGCGACCAAGGGCTATGTCTACGTGCGCTCCGAATACCCGCATGCCATCGCAACACTGAACGAGGCGATTCGCCTGGCCGAGGCCGCCGGCTTCCTCGGCGAGGACATCCTCGGCTCCGGCCGGCGCTTTGCGCTCGAAGTTCGCAAGGGCGCGGGCTCCTATGTCTGCGGCGAGGAAACCGCGCTGCTCGAAAGCATCGAAGGCAAGCGCGGCATCGTGCGCGCCAAGCCGCCGCTTCCCGCCATCACCGGACTGTTCGGCCAACCGACGCTCATCAACAACGTCATCACGCTGGCCAGCGTGCCCCTGATCCTGGCGCGTGGCGCGGCGTTCTACCGCGACTTCGGCGTCGGCCGTTCGCGCGGCACGCTGCCGATGCAGTTGGCCGGCAACATCAAGCGTGGCGGACTGGTCGAGAAGGCCTTTGGCGTCACGATGCGCGAACTGCTCTACGACTACGGCGGCGGCTCGGCCTCGGGTCGACCGATCAAGGCGGTGCAGGTCGGTGGACCGCTTGGCGCCTACCTGCCCGAGTCACAGTGGGACGTGCCGCTCGACTACGAGGCCTATGCCGCCATCGGCGGCACGGTCGGGCACGGTGGCATCGTGGTCCACGACGACACGGCCGACCTGTCGAAGCTGGCACGCTACGCGATGGAATTCTGCGCCATCGAGTCCTGCGGCAAGTGCACGCCGTGCCGCATCGGCTCCACGCGCGGGGTCGAGGTCATCGACAAGATCCGCGCCGACCAGAACCGGGCGCAGCAGGTGATCCTGTTGCGCGACCTGTGCAACACGATGGTCCATGGTTCGCTGTGCGCGATGGGCGGCATGACGCCGTTCCCGGTGCTCTCGGCGCTGGATCATTTCCCGCAGGACTTCGGTCTTGTGGTTCCCGATCGCGAAGCGGCATGTTGGACCATCTGAAAGAAACCGACTGGGGCACGCCCAAGCGCGAGTCCGGGCGCGAAGTCACCCTGGAGATCGACGGCACCGAGATCACGGTCCCCGCCGGTACCTCGCTCATGCGCGCCGCCGTCGACGCGGGCATCAAGGTGCCCAAGCTCTGCGCCACCGACAGCCTCGAGCCTTTCGGCTCGTGCCGCCTGTGCCTCGTCGAGATCGAGGGCCGCAAGGGCTTTCCGGCCTCGTGCACCACGCCGGCCGAGCCTGGCATGAAGGTCCGCACCCAGACGCCGAAGCTGCAGGAACTGCGCAAGGGCGTGATGGAGCTCTACATCTCCGACCACCCGCTCGACTGCCTGACCTGCTCTGCCAACGGCAACTGCGAGTTGCAGGACATGGCCGGCGTCACCGGGCTGCGCAACGTGCGCTATGGCTTCGATGGGGCCAACCACATCCACAGCCAGAAGGACGAGTCGAACCCGTACTTCACCTACGATCCTTCGAAGTGCATCGTCTGCAACCGCTGCGTGCGCGCTTGCGAGGAAACGCAAGGCACCTTCGCGCTGACGATCAGCGGCCGCGGCTTCGAGTCCCGCGTGTCGCCCGGGCAGGACGAGCCCTTCATGGAATCCGAGTGCGTGAGTTGCGGCGCCTGCGTCGAGGCCTGTCCCACCGCCACGCTGCAGGAAAAGTCCGTGATCTGGCTCGGCCAGCCGGAGCACAGCGTCATCACCACCTGCGCCTACTGCGGCGTCGGCTGCGGCTTCAAGGCCGAGATGAAGGGCAACGAGGTCGTGCGCATGGTGCCGTGGAAGGACGGCAAGGCCAACGAGGGCCACTCCTGCGTCAAGGGCCGCTTCGCCTGGGGCTATGCAACGCATCAGGACCGCATGCTCAAGCCGATGATCCGCGCGAAGATCACCGACCCGTGGCAGGAAGTGAGCTGGGAAGTGGCGTTGAACCATGCCGCCAGCGAGTTCAAGCGGCTGCAGGGCAAGTACGGCAAGGACTCCATCGGCGGCATCACCTCCTCGCGCTGCACCAACGAGGAAACCTATCTCGTGCAGAAGCTGGTGCGTGCCGCCTTCGGCAACAACAACGTCGACACCTGCGCACGCGTGTGCCATTCGCCGACCGGCTACGGGCTCGGCCAGACGCTGGGCACCTCGGCCGGCACGCAGACCTTCAAGTCGGTCGAGAAGGCCGACGTGATCATGGTCATCGGCGCGAACCCGACCGATGGGCATCCGGTGTTCGCGTCGCGCATGAAGAGGCGGCTGCGCCAGGGCGCGAAGCTGATCGTGGTCGATCCGCGCCGCATCGACATGGTGAAGTCGCCGCATATCCGCGCCGAGCATCACCTGCAACTGAAGCCGGGCACCAACGTGGCAGTGATCACGGCGATGGCGCATGTGATCGCCACGGAGGGACTGGTCGCCGAGGACTACGTGACCGGGCGCTGCGACCCGAAGTCCTTCGGTGAATGGCGCGAGTTCGTCGCCCGCTCCGAGAACTCGCCCGAGGCGATGCAGGCCGCCACCGGCGTGCCGGCCGCCGAACTGCGCGCCGCCGCCCGCCTTTATGCCAACGCGGGCAACGGCGCCATCTACTACGGCCTGGGCGTGACCGAGCACAGCCAGGGCTCGACCATGGTGATGGGCATCGCCAACCTCGCCATGGCCACCGGCAACGTCGGCCGCGAAGGCGTCGGCATCAACCCGTTGCGCGGCCAGAACAACGTGCAGGGCTCCTGCGACATGGGCTCATTCCCGCACGAGTTGCCGGGCTACCGCCACGTGTCGGACAGCATCACGCGGGCATCGTTCGAGGCCGCCTGGGGCGTGGAGATCAACCCCGAGCCGGGCCTGCGCATCCCCAACATGTTCGACGCGGCGCTGACCGGCAGCTTCAAGGGCCTCTACTGCGAAGGCGAGGACATCGTGCAGTCCGACCCGAACACGCAGCATGTGGCCGAGGCCATGATGGCGATGGAATGCGTGGTGGTGCAGGACCTGTTCCTCAACGAGACGGCGAAGTACGCGCACGTGTTCCTGCCCGGCTCCTCCTTCCTCGAGAAGGACGGCACCTTCACCAACGCCGAGCGCCGAATCTCGCGCGTGCGCAAGGTGATGCCACCGAAGGCCGGCTATGCCGACTGGGAGGTGACGGTGAAGCTGGCGCAGGCGCTCGGCTATCCGATGGACTACACCAGTCCCGAGCAGATCATGGACGAGATCGCCGCGCTCACGCCGACCTTCAGCGGCGTCAGCTATCGGCGCCTCGACGAACTCGGCAGCATCCAGTGGCCCTGCAATGCCGCTGCACCCGATGGCACGCCGACCATGCACATCGACAAGTTCGTGCGCGGCAAGGGCCGGTTCATCATCACGCAGTACGTCGCCACCGACGAGAAGGTCACGCGCAAGTTCCCGTTGCTGCTGACCACCGGCCGCATCCTGTCGCAGTACAACGTGGGCGCACAGACGCGGCGCACGCCCAACAACCAGTGGCACAGCGAGGACCGGCTGGAGATCCACCCGCACGATGCCGAGGAGCGCGGCATCAAGGACGACGACTGGGTCGGCATCCAGAGTCGTGCCGGCGAAACCGTGCTGCGCGCCGTCGTCTCCGAGCGCATGCAGCCCGGCGTGGTCTACACCACCTTCCACTTCCCGGAATCGGGCGCCAACGTGATCACCACCGACAACTCGGACTGGGCCACCAACTGCCCCGAGTACAAGGTGACCGCGGTGCAGGTCATGCCGGTCATGCAGCCTTCGGCATGGCAGCGCGAGTACAGCCGGTTCAACGAGGTGCAGCAGGCATTGCTGCAGGCGCGCACCGAATCCGGCGAAACGATTCCGGCCAAATGACCATGCTCGCCAGCGACGAACCCCTCATCACCGCGAAGCCCGGCAATGACGAGCCGGCCTTTTGCGAAGGCGCGCGCTCCCTGCCCGTGCGCGGCTTTCGTGCGGGGCAGCACTTCGCCGTCCAGGACTGGGTCGCGGACGAAGTGCCCGTGGCCCTGGAATACAACGGCGTCTCGCATGCCGTGATGCTGGCCACGCCGCTGGACCTGGAGGACTTCGCGTTGGGCTTCTCGCTCAGCGAAGGCATCCTCGATGCGCCGCATGAACTGTTCGCCGTCGAAGAGGAACGCTCGGAGATGGGCATCACGCTGCATCTGCAAGTGGCGAGTGGCCCCTTCGCGCGCCTCAAGGAGCGCAGGCGCACGCTCACCGGCCGCACCGGCTGCGGACTCTGCGGCACCGAGAGCCTGGAGCACGTGGCCCGCAACCTGCCCGTGTTGTCGACCCATGCCACGTGGCGCCGCGAGGCCATCGGCCGCGCCATGTCGCAGTTCTGCGAGTTGCAGACGCTGCAGCAGGCGACGGGTGCGGTACATGCGGCCGCATGGTGTTCGGCACAGGGCGAGGTCATGTGGCTGCGCGAGGATGTGGGGCGGCACAACGCCCTCGACAAGCTGATCGGCGCGCTGGCATCGAACGGCATCGACGCATCCACCGGCTTCATCGCCGTCACGAGCCGCGCCAGCTTCGAGATGGTGCAGAAGACGGCGATGGCGGGCGTCTCGCTGCTCGCGGCCGTCTCGGCGCCGACCTCCTTCGCGGTGGCCACGGCGCAGAAGGCGCGCATGACGCTGGTCGGCTTCGCACGCAAGCAGGACCTGGTCGTCTATTGCCATGGCGAGCGCTTGTCACTCGACGAAGCGGCAGCAGCAGGAGCCGACCATGCACGTTGACGCCCTGGTGCGCATGGCCAACCAGATCGGCCTGTTCTTCGAGGCCATGCCCGATCGCGCCGAGGCGCTGGAAGGCGTGGCGCTGCATCTCAAGAAGTTCTGGGAGCCTCGCATGCGGCGCTCCCTGCTGGCGCATGTCGACGATGACGGCGGCGCCGGGTTGAACGGCATGGTGTCGGAAGCGATTCGGCAGCATCGGCAGACGCTGCAGCCCTGAACTAATCGCTCCCCGCACTTTCGTGCCGGCCCACGATCCTGGCGAACCAGGCATCGAGCATCGGCTTCTCGTAGCGCAGGCGGTCGGAGCCCGGATAGGTGTTGGTCACCATCAGGTAGTTCATGTCGACCAGGCGGTCCTCACCGCTTGCGAACACCTGGTCGCCGCGCTTCAAGGTGTAGGCCAGCTTGATCCGGGGCCAGGTGATGTCGCGCAGGATGCGGACGTCGTGCCCCGTGCGCGCATGCCACGGCTCGAACCAGCCCGCGAGGTCGATGTCGCGAACGTCGATCGTGAGCGTCTGGTCGCGCGGCAGGCTGCGTTCCGCCAGTCGCCCAAGGTGTCGCGCGATGTCGCGCTGCACTTCCGCACGGTCCGTCTCGCTCGCAAAGGCGCGGGTATACGCGGCGTCGGTGTAATGTTCCGGCTCGGTGAAATTGACCACCACGTCGGCATGGGCCGCGGTCGCCGCAATGGCCAGCAAGCCGGCCGGGAAGAGGCTCAACAATGGATGCATGGCATGCCCCTCGATAAGGCGAGGCCGGTTGGAGATGCCATGGACATCGACAGTTTCCGGGCCCTTGGTCGCCACCCTAGCGCCTTACCGTGTGATCCGGATGATCCGGCAGCGTCCGACGCGCACATGCGGCGCATGCCCGACACGATCGTTGCGTCCACGCCCCTATGGTGCGTCCGATGTACTAAGGTGTCGGCCATGAAAACACTCCTCTCAGCTCTCGCGATCTCGATGATGCCCTTCGCAGCCTTGGCTGCAGGCGCACAGCCCACGGAAGCCGAAATCGCGGCGGCCTTCAAGCAGGCGGACCCTGACAACGACGGTACCGTCAGTCGGGCCGAGGCCCGGAAGTTCGGCATCAGCCGCGCAGCCTTCGAACAGGCCAATCCGGACAAGGACGGTACGCTGGACATCAAGGAATTCATGGCAGCCATCACCTGGCAGTTCAACAAGGCGAACCCTGACAACGACGGCACCCTCGATCCCAAGGAAGCGGCGAAGGCCGGTATCAAGAACAAGAAGACTTTCGACCAGGCCAACCCGGACAACGACGGCACGCTGGACCTTGCAGAATACCTTCGCGCATTGACCCTCAAGGCCAAATAGCGCTATCGCCCTCAGGCGCTCACGCTTGCCTCAGCGCACCGGCGCGGACTCGCTGAGCCGCCTCGAATTCGCCGGCTCGCGGAACACCAGCGGATGCTCCACCGCCTGGGCCGGCGTCAATCTGCCCGCCTTCTCAACGGCCTCTTCCACGAGATGATGGTGTGGGCTCTTGAAGCATGCCGGGTCCGCGACCGCCGGATCGTTGGCCAGCAGGTAGGCCTGGCAGCGGCAGCCGCCCAGGTCCTGCTCCTTGAACTCGCAGGATGAACAGGGCTCCTTCATCCAGCCCGTGCCCCGGTAGCGATTGAAGCCCTCGGACTCGAACCAGATGTGGCGCAGGTCATGGTCGCGCACGTTCGGGAAGCTCAGGCCCGGCAGCATCTTCGCGGTATGGCAAGGCAAAGCCGTGCCATCGGGCGCCACCGTGAGGAACATGTTGCCCCAGCCGTTGACGCACTTCTTCGCCTTGCCCTCGTGGTAGTCCGGCGCGACGAAGAAGATGCGCATGCGCTCGCCCATCCTGGCGCGCCAGGCGTCGGTGGTCTGCTCCGCGCGCTTCAACTGCTCGTGCGTCGGCAGCAACTGGTCGCGGTTGAGGAAGGCCCAGGAGTAGTACTGCGTGTTGGCCAGTTCCAGGTACTCGGCGCCGATGTCGGCCGCCATGCCGATGATGCGATCGATGTGGTCGATGTTCATGCGGTGGATCACCACGTTCAGCACCATCGGCCAGCCCTGGTCCTTGATGAGCTTGGCGACGCGGCTCTTGAGGTCGAAGGTCTTGGTGTGCGACAGGAAGTCGTTCATCTCCTTTGTCGAGTCCTGGAAGGACAACTGCACATGGTCGAGCCCCGCGGCCTTCAGCGCCGCGGCGCGCGCCGCGGTCAGCCCGACGCCGGAGGTCAGCAGGTTCGTGTAATAACCGAGCCGATGCGCCTCTGCCAAGATCTCTTCCAGGTCGTCTCGCACGAGCGGTTCGCCGCCGGAGAGGCCCAGTTGCACGGCGCCGAGTTCGCGTCCCTGCCGCAACACGCGCATCCAGTCTTCGGTGGTGAGTTCTTCCTCCTGCCGCGCGAAGTCGACCGGGTTGAAGCAGAACACGCAATGCAGCGGGCAGCGATAGGTCAGTTCGGCCAGCAGCCACAGCGGCGGCCCGGGCGTCGCGTTCAGTCCCATGCCAGCCACCGTTGCTTGCCGGCCATTTCGATGAAGGCCAGCACGTCCTTGTCCAGCCCCTGCATCGAGAAGGCCGTCTCCAGTTCGCTCACGATGGCGGCGATGGTCCGCTCACCGTCGCAGCGCTTCATGATCTCGCCACCGCTCTGGTTGAGCTTGACCATGCCCTCTGGATACAGCAGCACATGCGCGTTCTGCGCCGGCTCCCATTGCAGGCGGAAACCGGCGCCGACCCGCGGCGAGCTGTCGCCTGTCGGAGCGTTCATGCGGTGACTCCGTACTTCAGCGCCATCGCATCGTTCATGGCCCACAGGATGTCGAGCTTCAACTGCAGCACCTCCAGTGCCCGCTCTTGCATGGGCCGCGTCGTGAAGTGCGCGAGCGTGATCGCGAGGCCCTGCTCCACGTCGCGCCGCGCCTGGCTCACGCGGTTGCGGAAGTACGCCATGCCCTCCGGTTCGATCCAGGGATAGTGCTCGGGCCAGGTGGACAGTCGCTGCTTGTGGATCTCGGGCGCGAACAGTTCGGTCAGCGAGGAGCAGACGGCCTCCTGCCACGGCGCACGCCGTGCGAAGGTCACGTACGCATCGACCGCGAAGCGCATCGCGGGCGCGACGTGGCGCAGGTCGAGCACTTCCTCCCGGCTCAGGCCCACGGCGGTGGCGAGGCGCAGCCAGGCTTCCACGCCGCCTTCGTCGCGGATGCCGTTCAACTCGAAGCCGTCATGGTCGAGGATGCGCTGCACCCAGCCCCTGCGCACCTCGGGGTCGGGGCAGTTGGACAACACGGCTGCATCCTTGATCGGGATCGAGATCTGGTAGTAGAAGCGGTTGGCCACCCAGCCGCGCACCTGCTCCGGCGTGGCGCGGCCGGAGTTGAGCATCACGTTGAAGGGGTGGTGGATGTGATAGGCCCGGCCGCGCTCGCGCAACTTCGCTTCGAACTGCTCGCGCGTCCATGCCTGCGATGCAGGGATGCCGGAAGCGTCAGGGGGGGTCTGGGTCATGTCGGTATGTCTCGCATTCGGCGGATCTTGCGCATTTGCTGGATCAGATGCGGATCAGCATGTCGTCCTCGCAAACCTCGACGCCGGCACGCTTGAGCGTGGCGCGCTCGTCCGAGTCTTCATCGAGGATCGGGTTGGTGTTGTTGATATGGATCAGCATTCTCCGCGTACGTTCCGGCAGCTTCGCCAGCCACTCCAGCATGCCGCCCGGCCCCGACTGCGGCAGGTGGCCGATGTCGCGCGCGGTCTTCTTGCTCAGGCCCATGCGCGGCATCTCGTCGTCGGTCCAGAAGGTGCCGTCGACCATCACGGCGTCGGCGCTGTTCATGGCATCGAACACCGCTGTGGTGATCTGCCCCAGGCCGGGCGCATAGAACACCTGCTTGCCGCTGTGCGCATCGGAGATCAGCATGCCGATGTTGTCCCCTTCGACCGGGTTGTCGCGGTGCGGCGAATACGGCGCGGCCTTGCTTGACAGCGGCAAGGCACGAAAGCTCAGGTTTGCAACGCCTGGCACGCTGAACGTGCTGCCGTCCAGCGCGATGCGATGCCGGTCCACGCCGCAGTAGTGCCCCAGCACCTCCAGCACCGGGTTGCCGCTGCGCAAGTCTTCTTCGACCGGATCGGTGCACCACAGCGGCAGCGGGGACGTTCGTTCGCGCAGCATGAACAGGCCGGTGGCGTGGTCGATCTGGCCATCCATCAGGACCACGCCGGCAATCGCCGTATCGCGCAGCGCGCGCGCGGGTTGCAGCGCCCGCTTGCTGCGGATCTGTTCCAGGATGTCAGGGGAGGCGTTGAACAGCACGCCGTCGTCGCCGTCGTCGGGCTGCACGAAGATCGACGACTGCGTGCGCGCCTTGGCCTTCAGGGTACCGGCGCGCAGGCCGGCGCAGTTGCGGCAATTGCAGTTCCACTGCGGGAATCCGCCGCCGGCAGCCGAACCCAGGACGGTGATGCGCATGGCCGGAATTCAGTACGAAAAAGGAAAGAAGGGAGCCCGGAAGACAACAAGCCCCGCGGGCCAGGCCAGCGGGGCTTGAACTTGCGCAGCCCGGCTCAACGGGCAGCGACGTACATCGTGATTTCGAAGCCGAAGCGGAAGTCTTGAGCGGTTGGGGTTTCCCATTGCATAAGCAGTCTCCTTTGCGCAGTTGCACGGCCACCGACTGGCGGTCGCGGGGATGTTTCGAGTCCCATGGCGTATGGTCCACCCGCCCGCGCCATCGGTACAGCCCGTCGATCATGATTCCCGCCTCATGATTTTCATGAATCGAGCCGGGTCACACGGCAGCCCGGGCAAGCCGCTACCATCGCGCGGGTGTCTGCTTCCTCTGCTTCCATCACAACCCCGAGCGCCGCGCCGGGCCGCCCCAAGCAAGCTCACGCCCCCTCGGGGGGCAGCGAGGACACGAAGTGCCGAGCGTGGGGGCGACATCCATGAGCCTTCGCCTGAAGATCAACCTGATCGTCGTTGCACTGACCTTCGTCTTCGCGTCCGCCATCCTCGCGCTGGAGTTGCGCAGCATGCGCGAATCCGTACGTGAGGAGACCGCAGCCGCCAACCGCGTCGCCTCATTGCTGCTCCAGGGCCAGGCATTGCGCTACGCCGCACAGGGCACGCCCGCGATGCTCGCGTTCCTCCAGAGCATCGGGCGGATCCGCTCCAACGACCTCACGCTGTTCGATGCGCAGGGGCGCGAGCTCTATCGCTCCCCTCCTCCCACCTACAAGGCCGGGCGCGACGCGCCGGAGTGGTTCAGCGCGCTCGTCGGGCCGACGACATGGGAACAGTCGATCCTGTTTCCCGACGGCAAGCTGGTGGTGCAGGCGAACCCCTCGCGTGCCGAGGTCGATGCGTGGGACTACATGTCGAGCCTTGCGATCGGTGCGCTGGTCTTCCTGGTGGTGGTCAACGGGCTGGTGTTCTGGCTGGTCGGCCGGACCGTACGGCCGCTGGGCCAGATCGTGCATGCGCTGAACGAGGTGCAGGGCGGCCGCTTCGACACGATGCTGCCGCCGCTCGCAGGCACCGAGGCGGCGGCCATCGGCGCGGCCTTCAACCGCATGGTGCGCGACCTGCAGGGCCACATCGAGACCGAACGTCGCGCCATCCGCGCCGAGTCCCAGTTGTCCGACAGCCGCGAGCTTTCGCGCTGGATCGACAAGCACATCGAAGCCGAGCGCCGCATGATCGCGCGCGAACTGCACGACGAACTCGGCCAGTCGGTCACGGCGATGCGCAGCATGGCGCTGTCGATCGCCTCGCGCGTGCGCTCGCTCGACCCGCAGTCCGAGCAGGCGGCCCGCCTCATCGCCGACGAGTCCTCGCGCCTGTACGACGCGATGCACGGCATCATTCCGCGCCTGACGCCGCTGGTGCTGGACAACTTCGGCCTGGCCGAAGCGCTCAACGACCTCGTCGAGCGCACGCAGCGCACCCAGCCCGACGTGCAGATCGCCCTCGACGTCGACCTGGCCGATGCGGTGCTGGGCGCAGACGCCTCGCTGGCGCTCTATCGCGCGGCCCAGGAAGGCATCACCAATGCGATGCGCCATGGCAAGGCCGCCCGGCTCCGACTGACGCTGCAAAGCAGCAACGGCGAAGTGCGGCTGGAACTCGTCGACGACGGTGCCGGCTTCGCGCCCGAGGACCTGCAGCGCAGCGGACACCACGGCCTGCGCTGGCTGGCCGAACGGGTGCAGGCACTCGGCGGCGCCTTCGAGATCGACAACGTACAACCCCACGGTGCGCGCCTGCAAGTGCGCGTGCCGGCAGTGGGCACCAAGGAGACGACAACGTGATCCGTGTGATGCTGGCCGACGACCACGCCCTGGTGCGCATGGGCTTTCGCATGCTGCTGTCGGACGCCCAGGTCGAGGTGGTGGCCGAGGTCGACACCGGCGAGCAGGCCTGCGCCGAGTACGCCCGGGTCAAGCCCGACGTGGTGGTGATGGACCTCTCGATGCCCGGCATCGGCGGCCTGGAGGCCGTGCGACGCCTGCTCGCGCAAGACCCCAGGGCGCGCGTGCTGGCCCTGTCCGCCTACGAGGACACCGTGCACCCACGCCGCGTGCTGCGCGCCGGCGCGCTGGGCTACCTGACCAAGCGCAGCGCACCCGACGCACTGATCGCCGCCGTGACCGCCGTGGCGCGCGGCCAGCGCTACGTGGATGCCGGCACCGCACAGGCCATGGCGCTCGCGCAACTCGAAGGCGACGCAAGCCCGGCGGACACGCTGAGCGAGCGCGAGTTCTCGGTGTTCATCCAGCTGGCGCGCGGCCAGAGCGTGGCGCAGATCGCCGAGACGCTGAGCCTGTCGCCGAGCACGGTGGGCACGCACCTCTATCACGTGAAGCAGAAGCTGGGTGCGAGCAACCAGTCGGAGCTGACGCTGGTGGCGCTGCGGTGGGGGTTGATTCAGGCTTGAGGTGCGTTCCCGCACAGCGACCCATCACACCGGAAATGGGATGCCTGCGATGGCCTTGACGGTCAAGGAGAACACGGGCTCGCCCTCCTCTGAAGCTTTGGATTGCGAAAAACCAACCACGAAATAGGGGCTGGAACTCGACAGCCTGGTGTTCGCGGCTACAAATGCGAAGCACATCAGAAACTCGCTTTCGTACCGGCGCGCTTCGACGCCGAAATCAATGGTGAGCAGTCGCCACGCGCCTTCGCCCCTGAGGAACGGTGCGATGAGCTGTACTGCTCGTCCACCCAGGTAAGCCCTGCTCTGGACCACCGCAATGGCCTTCGCGACGCCGAGGGGGTTGGGACGATCGCCTTCTTCCGGAACCATGATTTCCGTCTGGTCGGCAAGGGTCGCCTTCCACTCGTCGTGGGGCGCCATCGCCGAAAGCCGGCTGACGCGAACAAACTCGCCAAGTTGCGTCGGAAATCGTCTGGCTTGCGCCGCCCCTTCGGTCGCGACGGTACGTGTGTGGAGTGTCATGGTGCTCTCGAAGGATTGAAAGCACTCAATCTATCGGGCGTCGCCGGCCTCCGAACTCCGGTTCTTGCTCTGGAATCTCGTCGATTCAGCCACCGCCCCCACTCGCCGGAAGATGGCTCGCGGTTGTCTCAATGAAAGCCGCCGCGCCCCAGTCCAATATCGGCCAACCCGCCCGCAGCGCATGCGCGCGCAATCGATCATCGGGGCTGACCGCCACGGGATGGGAGACAGCCGCGAGCAGCGGCAGGTCGCTCATTGCATCAGAGTAGAACCAGCTCTGCGCAAAATCGGCCAGGCGGTTGCCCAACCCTGGCGGCCGCCGCGCCAGCCACTCCGTCACCCGGCTCACCTTGTGATGCCGGAAGCACGGCTCGCCGTCGATCTCGCCGGTGAACGCAGCATCGGGCAAGCCGTCCACGGTGGCGGGCCGCGTCGCCACCAGTTCATCGATGCCAAACAGCCGCGCAATCGGCCAGGCAATCAACTCCGTGGTCGCCGTGACGATGGCGCACAAGTCGCCGTTCGCCCGGTGCCGCTCGACCACGGCCAGGCTCGATGCCGGAATGCGTGGCGCAATGTCCACCTCGAACTCGCGTTGCCATTGCGCCAGCGTCGCCCGCGGCACCGGCAGCAAGGGCTGCATGTTGGACCGATGCATCGCATGGATGTCGAGCGTACCGGCCACGTAGAGCCGGCAGAAAGCCAGGTGGCGTTCCTCCGCATCGGCCGGCAGGCGGCCATGCCGCATCAGGAAGCGGATCCACGCGGTGCCGCTGTCGAACGGAATCAGCGTGTGGTCGAGGTCGAACAGCGCCAGGTTGCCCGACGGCTTGCCGGCGGCCGCGTCGGCCTCGTCTTCACGCCCGCTCACGCACCCAGCTCTGGATGCGAGACCTCGATCTGCAGCTTGTGGATCTTGCGGTAGAGGGTGTTGCGGCTGATGTCCAGCGCCTTGGCCACGTTGCTCACGTTCCAGCGGTGCTGCTCCAGCATCTGCAGCAGCAGTTGCCGCTCGTTGGCCTGGATGGGGTTGAGCCTGGCCGATGCATGCGCGTCATCGTGCTGGACGTTGTGCGCTGCGGTGGCCTGCGCATCGGCAGCCGGCATCGGCGCCACCATTCCCGCGCGCTCGCCGCCCAACTGGGGCAGATGCTCTGCGTCATGCGGCGCATGCAGGTTGACGGCCAGCGCGGGCAGGTGCGCGCGCGTGATCGGCTCGCCATCGGCCAGCGCCGCCGCCGTGCGCAGCACATGCCCGAGTTGGCGCACGTTGCCCGGCCAGTTGTGCGCCATCAGCATGCGCTCCGCCTCGGCACTCAGCACGGCGTCGCTGCCGCCTTCGGTGGCCAGCATGCCGCGGATCAGCGAGAGCTTGTCGCTGCGCTCGCGCAGCGCCGGCAATTGCACCTCGATGCCGGCGAGCCGGTAGTAGAGGTCTTCGCGGAAGCGGCCATCGCGCACCAGCGTCGGCAGGTGGCGATGGCTGGCGCTGATGAGCTGGAAGTCGACTGCATGGCTTTCCTCCGTGCCCAGCGGCGTGACGCGGCGCTCGTCCAGCACCCGCAACAGGCGCGACTGCAACTCCAGCGGCATGTCGGCGATCTCGTCGAGGAACAGCGTGCCGCCGTCGGCCTGCTGGATCTTGCCGCGGCGCCCTGACTTTTGCGCGCCGGTGAACGCGCCGGCGCAGTAGCCGAAGAGTTCGGATTCGATCAGCGCCTCCGGCAGGCTCGCGCAGTTGATGGCGACGAAGGCGCCAGAAGCCTGCGGGCTTCCCTCGTGCAGCGAGCGCGCAAAGACCTCCTTGCCGGAGCCCGTCTCACCGCACAGCAGCACCGGCGTGCCGCGGGCGATCACGCGCCGGGCAACCTCCAGTTGCGCGGCCAGGCGCGGGTCGTCGAAGACGAAGGCCGCCGCCGGGGCGCGCCGGGCCAGCGGGCGGACGGCCCGGGACCGCGACAGCGCCAGCGATCCGCCGCCTGACGACGGCGTGCTGCTCGCCGACGACGGCAAGCACAGCGCGTCCGCGGCCGAGGCCGGGCGCCGCGCCACCGCGAAGAAGCGTGACGCCGCGTTGGTCCTGTAGGTCACGACCGGATGGAAGGAAGAGGAAGCGCTGCGCTGCAGCATGTCCGGCAACGAGGTCTGGAACAGGTCCTCGATGCGCCGCGAGCGGATCTCGTCCATCGACTGCAGGCCCAGCTGGAACAAGGCGCTGCGATTGGCGGCCAGCACGCGCCCGTCGTCGTCCACCGCCAGCTTGCCCTCGTGCAGCGTGTAGACGAATTCGGGGCGGCTGTGGAAATGCAGCGGGTGGGCGTTGCGGAACTGGTGATCGATCAGGCGGTTCTCGATCATCCTCGCCGTCATCGTCAACAGCACCAGCAGGTGCTGCTGCATCAGGCTGGAACGGCTCGTGACATCGAGCGCCGCGACGATGTTGCCGGCCGGGTCGCACACCGGCACCGCCGAACAGGTCAGCTGCGTGAACTGGGTGTAGAAGTGGTCCTCGCGCTGCACGCAGATCGGGCTGGCCGCGGCCAGGCAGGTGCCCATGCCGTTGGTGCCGGCTTCGGTCTCGCTCCAGATGCCGCCGGCGCGCAACCCCAGCGGGCCGACTTCGGCCGCGAACTCCGGCGAGGACACCATGTGCAGGATCACGCCGTCGGTGTCGGTCAACAGCACGGCCATCTCGGTATCGGCCAGTTGCTGGTAGAGCGTGGTCATTTCGTAGCGCGCGCACTCCAGCACCGCGGTGTGGCGGGCGCGCCGCTCCTCGAGCAGCACGCGACCCATCACGGCCGGCTCGCGCGGCTTGTCGGGCCGCAGGTTGTACTGGTTCAGGCAGCGTATCCAGGAGAGCGTGACCACGTCATCGCTGCGCTCCGGGAATCCACCGCGGACCACTTCCAGAACTCGATTGGCGTGGGCATCCGCCGGATGTCCCGCATTGCGCACCGTCAGCACCATCGACGTCTCCAGCCCGGCGTCGATTTGCGCCGGTCCGACGATTCTGTAACGCAGTGGCGGCAGAACGCAACGGGGTGTGCACGGGGGCGCGCAATTTCCCATCGAGCGCCCCACGCGATGCGTGGCCTGGATTTTGCGGATCCACGATCCATTGCATAGGGAAATCTTCCCGACCACCATCGCTTCACAGAGGAAGGCGCCCCCTTGGAAACGAGCATTTCTTCATTCACCCCGCCCTCCGGCGCCCCCGCGCAACTGCCCGACTTGGCCGCCATGGATGTGATCTTCATCGAGGGATTCATCGGCGACACGGTGATCGGCATCCACGAGACGGAGTTGCACCGCCCCCAGCCCCTGGTCATCGACGTGCACATGGGCCTGCCCCGCGCACGCGCCTGCGAGACCGACCGCATCGCCGACACGATCGACTATGGCGAGGTCTGCCAGCGCCTGCGCGGCCTGATGGCCGACCACCAATTGCAACTGCTGGAAGCCTTCGCCGAAGCCATCGCGGAGATCGCGATCGGCGAATTCGGCGCGTGCTGGGTCCGGGTCAAGGTGGTCAAGCCGCGCAAGTTCAGCGATGTGAGCGCCGTCGGCGTGCAGATCGAGCGACGTGCGCCGCCGCCCGAGGCGCCGCTGTCGCGCGCCGGGGCCGTGCTGCGGCTGATCGGCTCCGGCATGGTGCCGGACGGCAAGCGCTGACGGACCGTTCGCCGACCGCGGGATGGCTGATGTGCGCCATGCGTCCCCCGCGCAACCCGGGCGCTGCGCCGCGGGCATGACACTGTGTCACCCTGCCCGGGGCTGAACCGGACATTGTGTGAGCCGCTGCGGCCTTGCAAGCGCCCCGCCCTGCCCTGCGAAGGCCCGCACCTACAGGTCTTGCCAAAGTCGGCTGTCAACCCGCGCCCGTCGGCGGCGTGACGGTCACCTGCGGCGCGAATTGCGCCAGAAGTCCGGCCCCGACCGACGAAGGAACACCACATGACCCACCCCGATGAGTTCACGATCTCCCGGCGCGGCCTGCTGAAGGCAGGCGCTGCCACCGCGTCGGTACCGGCAATGGCCGCAGCCATGCCCGCCGCCGCGGCGCCGGCCCGCAATGCAGGCGACCCCGCCCCCATGGCCGTGACGCTGATCGTCAACGGCAAGCCGCAGCGCCTGGTGATCGATACCCGCACCACCCTGCTCGACGCCCTGCGCGAGCACCTGCACCTCACCGGCACCAAGAAAGGCTGCGACCACGGCCAGTGCGGCGCCTGCACGGTGATGGTCGACGGCCGCCGCATCAATTCCTGCCTGACGCTGGCCGTGATGCACGAAGGCGCCAGGGTCACGACCATCGAAGGCCTCGGCCAGCCCGGCAACCTGCACCCGCTGCAGGCGGCCTTCGTCAAGCACGACGGCTACCAGTGCGGCTACTGCACGCCGGGCCAGATCTGCTCGGCCGTGGGCATGCTCGATGAAATGGCGCAGGGCATTCCGAGCCACGCCACCGTCGACCTGACGGGCACGCCGCAGATGTCGACCGCGGAGTTCCGCGAGCGCATGAGCGGCAACATCTGTCGCTGCGGCGCCTACAGCAACATCACCGACGCGATCGCGGATGTTGCGGGGCTGAAGACATGATGGCCTTCAGCTACGAACGCGCCGCCTCGCCCGCGCAGGCGGTGGAGGCCGCGGCCCGCACACCGGGTGCGCGCTTCATCGCTGGCGGCACCAACCTGCTCGACCTCATGAAGCTGGAGATCGAGACGCCCCGGCACCTGGTCGACGTCAACGGCCTGGGCTTCGACAAGATCGAGGCGACGCAGGACGGCGGCCTGCGCATCGGCGCGCTGGTGCGCAACACCGACCTGGCCGCCGACCCGCGCGTGCGGCGCGACTACGGCGTGCTCTCGCGCGCGCTGCTGGCAGGCGCCTCGGCGCAGCTGCGCAACAAGGCGACCACCGCCGGTAACCTGCTGCAACGCACGCGGTGCCCCTACTTCTACGACACCAACCAGGCCTGCAACAAGCGCAAGCCCGGCAGCGGCTGCGCGGCCATGGGCGGCATCAGCCGGCAGCTGGCGGTGGTGGGCGCGAGCGACGCCTGCATCGCCACGCATCCGAGCGACATGGCGGTGGCGATGCGTGCGCTGGACGCGAGCATTGAAACCACGCGCCCCGGGGGCCTGCGCCGCACCATCCCGATCGCGGATTTCCACAAGCTGCCCGACGCCACGCCGCACATCGAGAACGCCCTGCTCCCCGGCGAGTTGATCACCTCGGTCAGGCTGCCGGCGCCGGTAGGCGGCAAGCACATCTACCAGAAGGTGCGCGACCGGGCTTCCTATGCCTTCGCGCTGGTGTCGGTCGCGGCCATCGTCCAGCGCGACGGCACGGGACGTGTCGCTCTCGGCGGTGTCGCACCGAGGCCCTGGCGCGACGACACCGCGGACGCGCAATTGCCGCGCGGCGCGAGCGCCGTTGCCGCAGCCCTGCTCGCTGGCGCCCGGCCTACCGAACAGAACCAGTTCAAGCTGACGCTGGTCGAGCGCACGCTCGACGCGGTGCTCACGGACGCCAGGAGCTGAGGCATGAAATTCGACACTCCCGCCACCACCAACCCGATCGACCAGCTCAAGGTCGTCGGCCGGGCGACGGACCGCATCGACGGCCCGCTCAAGACCACCGGCACCGCGCCCTATGCCTACGAACGGCACGACGTGGCGCCCCGCGCGGCCTATGGCTACATCGTCGGCTCCGCGGTCGCCAAGGGCCGCATCACGTCTATCGATCAGGGCCGCGCCAAGGCCGCGCCCGGCGTGATCGCCATCGTCACCTACGAGAACGCCGGCAAGCTGGGCAAGGGCAGCCTGAACGCCGCGAAGCTGCTGGGCGGCCCCAACGTCGAGCACTACCACCAGGCCATCGCGCTGGTGGTGGCCGAGACCTTCGAGCAGGCACGCGCCGCCGCGGCCCTGGTCAAGGTCGACTACGCTGCCGCCGACGGTGCCTTCGACCTGGCCAAGGCCAAGCGTTCCACGGAGCGCAAGACCACCGACAGCAACAAGACCGTGGGCGACTTCTCGACCGCCTTCGCCAACGCGGAGGTCAAGCTGGACGAGACCTACACCACCCCGGACCAGTCGCACTCGATGATGGAGCCCTTCGCGACGACCGCCGCGTGGGACGGCGACAAGCTGACCATCTGGACCTCCAACCAGATGATCGCGTGGAACACACGCGACCTGGCCGCGACGCTCGACATGCCGAAGGAGAAGGTCCACGTGATGTCACCCTACATCGGCGGCGGTTTCGGCGCCAAGCTCTTCCTGCGCGCCGACGCGGTGCTGGCCGCCCTCGGCGCCCGCATGGCGAAGCGCCCGGTCAAGGTCGCGATGCAGCGGCCGATGATGGCCAACAACGCCACGCATCGCCCGGCCACCATCCAGCGCATCCGCCTGGGCGCGACGAAGCAGGGCAAGCTCACGGCGATCGCGCACGAGAGCTGGTCGGGCAACCTCGCCGGCGGCAAGCCCGAGAACGCGGTGCAATGCACGCAACTGCTCTACGCCGGCGAGAACCGCCTCTCCGGCACGCGGCTGGCGATGCTCGACCTGCCCGAAGGCAACGCCATGCGCGCGCCGGGCGAGGCGCCCGGCCTGATGGCGCTGGAGATCGCCGTCGACGAACTGGCCGAGAAGCTCGGCATGGACCCGATCGAGCTGCGCGTGCTGAACGACACCCAGGTCGACCCTTCCAAGCCGGAGCGCAAGTTCTCGCAACGCCGCCTGATCGACTGCATGCATATCGGCGCGGAGAAGTTCGGCTGGTCGCAGCGCAGCGCAAGGCCGGCACAGCGCCGCGAAGGCCGCTGGTGGATCGGCACCGGCATGGCAGCGGCCTTCCGCAACAACCAGGTGATCAAGTCCGGCGCGCGCGTGCGCCTGGATGGCGACGGCCGCATCACCGTGGAAACCGACATGACCGACATCGGCACCGGCAGCTACACCATCATCGCGCAGACCGCCGCCGAGATGATGGGCGTGCCGCTGGAGCGCGTGTCGGTGCGGCTTGGCGATTCGAGCTTTCCGGTGTCTTCGGGCTCGGGCGGGCAGTTCGGCGGCAACAGTTCCACCGCGGGCGTGTATGCGGCTTGCGTGAAGTTGCGCGAGGCGATCGCGCAGCGCGCCGGCCTCGATGCCGCGAGCGCCAGCTTTTCCGATGGGCTGGTGCAGGCGGGCGGGCGCAGCGTGCCGCTCACGCAGGTGGCGGGCAACGGCCCCATCGAGGCCGAGGACAGCATCGAGTTCGGCGATCTGGGCAAGCAGTACCAGCAGTCCACCTTCGGCGCGCACTTCGTCGAGGTGGCCGTGGACGCCTGGACCGCGGAAGTCCGCGTGCGCCGCATGCTGGCCGTGTGCGCATCGGGCCGCATCCTCAACCCGAAGACGGCGCGCAGCCAGGTCATCGGCGCGATGACGATGGGCGTGGGCGCTGCGTTGATGGAGGAGCTTGCGGTCGATACGCGGCTCGGCTACTTCGTCAACCACGACTTGGCCGGCTACGAGGTGCCGGTGCATGCCGACATTCCGCACCAGGAGGTCATCTTCCTGGACGAGACAGACGCGATCTCCTCGCCGATGAAGGCCAAGGGCGTCGGCGAACTGGGCATCTGCGGGGTTGGTGCGGCGGTGGCGAATGCGGTCTACAACGCCACCGGCGTGCGGGTGCGCGACTACCCGGTGACGCTGGACAAGCTGTTGGCGAAGATGCCTGCGCTGGGGATTTGAGGCAACTGCCGAGACGCGCGGGGCAAACCCTTACGCACACATCGACGGCGAAAAGTCGTGCAAAATAGTCTGCAAATGGGTTGCGGGTTCGCGACCGGCGTCAGGCTTCTGGGGTATCCCGGGGGCCTTTCTGCTTTGTGGGCTATGGAAAAATCTTCAGCCCGTTGCCGGCCATCGTGTGGCCGCGCATTCCAGTGAAGAACTTCGGCTTCAGCACTTCAAACGCCTGGTTGGTCTGCAGCCGCCGGATCACGGACAAGCCAATCGGGCGCGCCGTCAGGTCGGCCAGTTGCAGCCCCTCGGAGTTGGTCTTCTAGTCCGCGATCACGATGCTGAATGGGCAAGGAGTGCGATTGCGGTTGTCGCCATCACACACGCGCCGGAAGGCCAGTTCGAGGTCGGTGTCTTCCTTGGCCCCGCGCGCTTCGCACACGACATGCGTGATGGCATTGCGGGGCGCCCCTCGACGACAAGAAGTCGTGCAAGCGCTCCAACCCCATCTGCAGCCCCAGGTGATAGGGGTGGATCGGCTCGGTATATCTCGCCTTGTGCTTGTTCTTGTCGATCACCACTGCAATCAGAGTGAAGTCGCAGGCATCGATCATGGCGCTCAACTTCCCCATGAACGCCATGCGCTCGGCCGGGCCGAAAGCCGCGAACGGACCGCGCTGGCGCACGATGTCGGCCTCGTGGAAAACCACCATGTCGTGGCCGAAAGTCTCGAACTTCAGACCGCGAACGGCCGGCGTCAACGTGTCGGCGTAGCAAGCCTTCGCGAAAACACAGAACGACAGGACGAACACGGGATAGTCGGGGTTGATCGAGGTGAGGCTGTGGTCGCCGCTCTCATCTACGAAGACGATGTAATCGCTGAACATCCTCCAATTGTCGGGATGTCGAACTCGGCGGGAACGGCCTATTTGTTCAGGTCGTAGGGAAACTTGACGCCAAGCATCCGGAAACCTGCGAGAACCGTGTTCCGAGCGGCAAGCCGCAACTCCCCTTTCAACTCGGTCGCACCACGATAGAGCGGGTAGACGGCTCGAATGAGACGTTCGCGCCCGTCATCGCGGTGACGCACGAGGTCGCGCAGTTGCCGCTCCATCGTGGCGCCGAACGCGGAGTGAGAAAAGTGTCCGTTGAAAGCGTTCCGGGCAGCCGCGCCGCGCTCCTGCCATTCGTCCGCATGCGAGCGCACGATCACATCGAGTTCGCGGTACCGGGACTCTTTCACGAAGAGGCAGAAGCTCCAGTCCACGCCGTCCACCGGTATCCAGCGGTCGGCCAGCACGATCGGTGCGCAGCCCAGTTCCATCGATTCGAACAAGCGGATGCTGGAAGCGCTTGCGCCGCGCGGGCAGAGGACGAACTTGGACGCCTGCATGGTCTCGATGTAACGCCGCTGCTGCGCGCTGTGCTCGGGTGACGCGTCCCGCGACCAGTGCTTGTAGTGATCGGTGCATTCAACCAAGGCATCTGCGATGGCCAGTGATCGGTAGTACCTGAACAGCCGCTTGCGCAGCATGGAGGTGCTGCCGCCCATGAAGCTGTAGAGGTAGCGTTTTTCCACCTGCGCGTCCTTCAGGGGCGAGATCCAGGCGTTGCGCGATCCGAGCGGCGCCTCGACCAGGGAAGAGAACGGACCGGCGGTCAATGCGCGCCCGCGCGACAGCAGGGAGCGATGGTTGGACGCATACAACGAGGGCATGTAGTAGCTCAGGATGTCGCCGTCGGAGATCGCCACGCACTTTTCCTTGTGCGACTGGAACACGGGGGCACTGGCGAAGATTCGCGAATCGTTCTCCGGCATCAGGATGACTTCTGCTGCCGCCGGATCGCTGGTGAGGACGAAGTTGTCGAACTGCCCGAGGACAGCCTTCAACTTGTCGCCGAACGTCGCATCCGGGCCTGGGGTTGAAACATGGACTTTCAGCATGCGTTACCTATGGGTTGAGCCTGCAAGGATGTCGGGGCGCCGGTCAGAATCTGCCCTGGCCGTCGCCGGTTCGGTCATGAACCCAGCGCACGGCCTGCTGCTCCCCATGCCGCCAAGCCTCGTCTGCCGATGCGTACGGGTCGGCATCCACCGGCAACGCGACCTGCTCGACGCCCCGCAGGCCGGCGCGATAGAGGACATGAGGCAGGAACAGGTCCGCCCCGGTACGCTGCACGCTGATGCGGAACTCGCAGTCGTGGTAGCGGAAATCTCGATCGCCGGTATCGCCCATGCCCGTGTCACTCATGCGGATTCCTGTCAAAAGCGCCGACGTTCCCCCGCTCGACAGAGCAGCAGGGCAGGAGCGAAGGACGACTTCATGAAGGACAGGCGCCCGACTCGCACGACTGCGCACGCCATTCACGCATCGGCGCAGCGAAGAAGCGCCTCGGCCCGGGCCAGCGCGCCTTCCAGCTGCGCCGTGGTGTAGGGCTTGCGCAGCCAGATCGACCGCAGCGATCGATCGCGGGGCGGATCGCTCCCCGTGGCGAAGATCACCGGCAGCGATTCGAGCCGACCCAGCTTTTCAGCGAGGTCCAGGCCCGAGAGGGCCGGCAGGTTGACATCGAGCAGCAGCACGTCGAACGCTCCCTCGGAGAAGCGGGCCAGCGCGCCTTCGGCGCTGCCGACCCCTGCCGACCAATGTCCCAGCAGGCCCAGCAGTTCCTGCGTCAGCGCAAGGGCGTCCACGTCGTCTTCCACGACCAGTATTCGCAATCTGCGGGCGGCCTTCCTGCGCGGCGAAGGAGCGTCCGGCACGGGAAGCAGCACGTGGCGGCCTTCGTCCGGCCGATGGGAGATGGAGCTTTTCATAGGATCGATTCGCCCGTCATGGGGGTTGGCCAGCTCCGCTCGAACAGGGGAGCGCGTAATCCTGACCCAGGCGCGGCCGTCGGCACGTAGGAACATTTCTCGAATCGCCCGAAGCCCCGTCAGAATCGCCTTTTCGTCGCGCCTTGTAGAGCGCCCTCGTGGGACTTTGGACACGGACACTCGCCAGATGCGTTGCATCATCGCCGTCGCGGACGCCGGCAGCCTCACCCGGGCGGCAGAGCAGTTGGGACAGGCGCGGCGCGTCGTTGACGGACGCCGGGCATGCCATCGTCTAAGACCTGCGTGCCAGCCTGGCCCATGGCGACGCCGCCGCCGACCATGCTCGCGCGATGGCGCAGGGGCGCGGAGGCAGGCTGGTCATCGGCTTCGTGACGCATGCGGTCTACAAGGTGCTCCCGCATGCGCTCGATCGCCTGCGGCGCGAGTACCCCATGTGGCGGTGGTCCTGCGCGAGATGAGCAATGCCGAACAGGTGGCGGCGCTGGCCTGCGTCGCCGCCGGCATGGGATGGTCCCTGCTTCCCGCTGCACTCCTGCGGTCAACGTCGCTTCAGTGCATCGATGGCTGCTTGCGCCAGATCCTTCCACTGCTCACGCGGCCAATGGTCCAGGTAGCGCTGGAACTGGCGCGTCGTGGACATGATCTGGAAGGGATCTTCCGACAGTTCCCGAATACGCGTGCAGTGCTCGACGATAGCCTCCATCGCCGACTCGGCGGCAACAGGCTCGTGTTCGTAGACGACGCGCAAGAGTTCGATTTCCGCCAGCGTCCCATGCGCCCAGACACGATCGGCCGTCGTCCCGTTGGCGAGCTTCCACTGGGCCAACTGCCAGGCGACCCCCCACCATCGGCGATAGGTCTTGACGGTGGATTCCAGTTCGGCGGCGTCGGTTGCCAGGTCGGGCGTCGCACAAACAGAAAGAAACTGCGTCATCAGCCAATGATTCTCCGGCTCGACCTTCAAGGCGGCAGCGTAGTAGTCACGAGACAGGCGGTAGGCGTCGGTGCTTCCGCCCACATCGCCAGACTGTTTCAAGAAGATGGCAATCCGCTTCTCGCTCGCCGCCCGCATGCCCATGCGCTCCGCGCGCTCCTTTGGATTGCGCTGCGCCGCTGGCTCGTTGAACCAGATCTTGAGGTCGTTGCGGATGTCGGTGCAAAGCTTGCGAAGTTCCGCCTTGACCTCGTCGCTCTGGTTCTGTGCGACCAGGTCATCCATCCGCGCGAACATGACCTCCATCTTTGCCTTGGTCTGGCGGCTGCGGAAGGCGTCGACCTTCGACTCGAGGTCGTCGGATATCGTCGCGTAGGCCACGATGCTGACCCAATCGTGCGTGCCAGGCAGGTCGATGCGCAATCTCTGCCTGAGTTCGTAGAGCACGGCGCGTGGGTCATCTCCGGAAAGCAATCCCCTGTAGATGCACTCCGCGGCGATGCTCGAGGCGCGCATCCACAGCGGAAACTGCGAGGCGATCACCCACGGTATGTCGCTTGCATGCAACTCGTGCGCAATGCTGCCTCCGGGCGTCAAGACCGACCCCGTATTGCCTGAATCGCAGGTCGCCAGTGTCACGACCGTCGGAGGCTTCTTGGCCAGGCCGCTGGATTTCAGTCCCTTCAAGGCCATCGCCAGGCTCTGACCGTCAACCACCGAGTAGCCGACGCCGCCTTCGTCTGCGCTCAACGCAAGGCCGAAGCGGCGCCCCTCCGATCGTGGCATCGGCACGCCATGCGCCAGGATGTGGACGTGGGTGAAATCGTCTTTTCGACAGTATTCGCTGATCTCGCTGGCTGTGGCATTTGGCAGGACCGTCAGCATCTCGCGCACGTCGCGGAGGCTCTCCTTGTGCGACTCGCGGACCTTGATCCACGGATCGATGGCTCGGCGCAACGCCTCGAGATGCTCTTGCGCCGGTACCGCCGCAAGCTCGCGAGGCGACGCGAACGCGAAGAGGATCTTCGGCTTGCGATTCCACTCGAACTGCAGAGGACGCCCGCGCCGTACTTCGCGCGTCATCGTCGTGGGTGTGCTGAGCAGCAGATGCGCGCCCGACCCCGAGGTATCGGCTGGCGCCATCGTCGCTTCGAAGGGAACCAGGCCCAACTCGAAAGCGGAGATGACCAGCCGGATGTTGACGAGGCGGGAAGCGTTGTTCCGGGCATTCCCAAGCTCCGACACCAGGGCTGGGATCTCTGCCAGCACGCGCGCGACCGTTTCACCCAGTTCCTGGAGTTCCCCGGTGCTCTGCGATGCCGAGACCGCGGAGCCGTCGACCTCGTAGCGCAGCCGATCCAGTCGCCTGAGCAGCTTGTCATGCTCCAGCGGGATGCGGACGCTGACCGGGGCGTCCGCGCCGCACAGCGCCAGGTAGGGCGTGAGAGGAGAAAGCAGCTGGTTGTGCGCCGGCCCGGTCCGCAGGAACTCGAGCTTGATGTCGTAGATGTCGCTCATGTCAGTGCCTGCTGAAGCTTGCGACGACACGAGGCGCCCCTGAGCCATCGCCTTCGACGTGGGCCAGCGAACCCACCACTTCGCCGTCCGCCCGGCAGATGGACACGGCACTGGTCTGGTCCAGCACGAAGGGCTTGTCGCCGGCGAAGCGCTTCTCGTCGATCGCCTTCATCGACCCATCGACCAGGACGTCGTAGACCGGCGCGAAGGACGCCTCGTCGCGCAACATGTCGGGCGTCAGCCGCAACAGCCGGATCCAGGTGCCGCTGTTGAAGTAGTAGCGGCCCGCGCCCATGTCGATGGCACGCTCCAGGTGCGTGTGGCCGCAGACGACGAAGTCGATCGCGGAGCCGACCGACTCGCTCACCTTCGTGTAGGTCTCGTCGCGGTCCGTGAGCTCGAAGCTCTTGTCCTTTGCCAGCCAGTCTGCCAGCGCGCGTCGCAGCGCCTCGACCTTGGTCACGCCCGTCAGCCAGCCCGTCAGGCGGTCCCAGGCCAGCTGCGGAACGCCCAGGGTGCCATCCGGCCCCACCGCTCTCTGGACCGAGGCGTCGTAATTCTTCTCGGCCAGCATCAGCATGTCGTCGGCCGGCCGCGCGACGCCCTGCTTGAGGTTGGGGCCCAGCATCTGCTCCAGCGTCGGCCCGGCGCTGGCCGCGGGCGCCGGTGATTGGGCCTGGTCCGCGGAGAGCCGTGCGTCGACCTGCGCGCTGCCCCGGCTGCGTTCTCCGGCCACGCCGAACAGGCCGTCGAGCTTGTTGGCCCGCGTCGGATCCAGCACGAGCAGTGCGCCCACCGCCGCCGACGTCTCCGGCTTGAGCAGGTCGATCCATGCATACCTGCGCTTCACGGCGTTCATCACGTCCTTGACCATCCGCGTGCCGGCATTGGGCTGCCATGCATCCTGGGGCAGCGGCTGGCCGGCATTCATGTGGCGCGACACCCTGGCGAGGTCCTCGTACCGGTTGTAGTTCCAGGGGTCGACTTCATTGCCATGGATGCAATGGACCCGGGCGCCCCCGACGGTGCAGGTGAAGCCCGCGCCGGCGGTCGAGAACTCGATGCGCGAGCGCGCGATCGGGTCGGCACCTGCCAGCCGCGCCTTGACCAGGCGCTGGACCGTCGGAAAGGCGATCTCGATGTCGTGGTTTCCGATGACGATCACCAGGGTGCGTCCCGGCAAGCCGACGAAGGCCGCGAGCGCATCCCAGATCGGCGCGAAGGCATCGTCCTTCATGATGCGGCTGACGACATCGACGGCGTTGTCGATGGCGACGTAGCCGGTGCCTTCCTCGGCAAGCGTGTCGAACACGTCGCCGTTGAGCACCAGTGCCAACTGTCCTTCGGGCCTTTGCTGGCCCAGCCGTACAACATGGTTGGCGAGCCGGCGGGTCTCCCGGAGGATCTGGAATCCGGGTCGCCCACCCATGTGCAGGTCGGAGATGACATGCACTTCGTCGAAAGCAGGCAAATCATTCATCGAGGCGCCCTTCTTCTTGTTTCGGTGTACCAAGCAGCGCAGAGAAGCTTGGCACAGCCTTCGCGAGGCGACAAGGTTCGAAGAGCGGCGGCTCCCTATTTGGATGGACGAGCGGAAATCGCCTGGGCCAAGGTCGTCCAGGATCGCATTCCGGATCAGCGAGGCGAAGATCTCCGGCGATGTTCCTCGGCTTCATCAGCTTCGCGCTGATCGCCGATGCGCTTCAAGGGCCCGCATCGCCCCCCCCGCCGACCGCTCGAGATGCGAGCGCAAGCCTGTTCGTGTTTCTTTGTGCCGTCGAATCAATACGCGACGAACGGGCCCATTCCAGCCGGCGTCGAGGCGCCTTCCAGCGCGGTGAACACGTTGCGCCCGTAGAAGAACGGCAGGCCCCAGTCGAATCCGTCGGGTCCCGGAAGATCGCCGGCGATGTTGCTGAATGCGGTCGCGAACGGATTGCCGTTGAATTGCTTCTCGGCATTGGCAACGCTGAAGCTCACGGCGCCGTTGGTGCCGTTGGTGCCCTGGACGACGGCGGTCAGCACCTGCGTCGAGGCCGGACAGTAGAAGCCGAATTCATCCGGGTCGCTGCACATCGGAAGCAGCGTCGAATTGAAGAAGTAGTAGTTCGAACCGCTGTCGATGAAGCTGCTGTTGGCATAGGTGTGCCCGTTGAACGTCGTCGTGAAGTTCCCTGACCCGTCGACGCCATACGCATGTGCGCCGCCCAGCGCGTTGTTGCTGCGCGTGCCGATGCCGAACACCAACGAGCCGCTCACGTTGATGGCCCCGATCGCCGGGATGGCCGGCAACGCGATGAGCACGCCGTTGTTGTCGGACGCAAACCTTGCCACCGGATTGCCGACCTGCCGGGCAAGCGGCATGGCCGTCGGACTGCAGGCGCCGGCGCCAGCGGGACACGCGTAGTAGGCGCCCGGCAAGGCGGCCGAGACACACGCGCTCCCGCAGTCTTCGCGGAACGATTCAACGCCGAGCATGCCGTTGGCGCCGAGGCTGGTCACTGTGTTGTTCGGTGCACCCGCATTCGAGCAGGTCGCGGGAGCTGCGCCGACAGCCGGGTCGCCGATGACCTGCACCGGCACCGACGACGCCGTCTCGTCGGCCATGCTGACATCGGCCAGCTTGACCGAACCCCAGGTGTAGTCGCCGATGAACTGCGCGCATTCCGCGTAGGCGTTGTTCGAGGCGTCGGACAGCGCTCCCAGTGCCGGGAGATTCGTGAGCACCGAGGCCACGAGTCGCAGCCCGCTCGATCCGGTGTCGAGCATGATGTGGTCGATCACCTGGCAGGCCGACGTGCTTCCGGGCGCGCAGACCTTGACGCTGACGAACGGGATGTTGACCGAGCCCGTGACGCCGGCCGGGCCGCCGTCGACGACGATCGCCGTGACATTGGGCGCCTGCGGCGTCGCCGGTGCCGCCGGAGCGCTGCTCGCGCTGGTGCCGGTGGTCGCGGCGGTCGTCGCAGCCGCGGCCAGGACTTGGCTGCTGCCCGCGCCGCCGCTCCCTCCTCCGCCGCACGCGGCTACCACCAGGGCACAGAGTCCCGTCGCCAGCATCGGGACCATGCGGCGCACCACGCTTCGGTCAGCGTATGTCTTCAATGTCGAAGCCCTCCGGCAGTTGGCCCGGCAGGTACGCCATGCCGGAGAAGGCGCGCATGTGACCGCCCGAATGAATGACCAGCTCGGGCTTGCGTACCGACAAGCTGCCACTGGCATGCGGCACCCTGCGGGCGGACTCGACAAAGTCGTCGAAATGATCGCCCAGCACTTGCTTCAGGTCGGGCATGAAAGGGCCTTGCCAAGCCACCGCGAATACCTGTCCGCTGGCCGCGGACACGAACTCGCGCACCGCAGTGGCTGATGGCAAGGTGATCTCGTGCACGCTGTAGCCGGAGCCGTCCTTTTTCTCGCGCCGGGCATGCATGTGGGTCTGGTCGGCCCCGACAGAGGACTCGGTACCGCCCAGCGTTGCGCCCGCCTCCAGCGGAGACAGCATCGCCAGCAAGGACACCAACATGAAGCGACGAAAGATCGGCGCGACGCGCCCATCGGAGGAACCGCAGTCGCGGTGCGGCGAGAAGATGTCCACGCCCCATGATGGCCGCGCAAACTGTCTGTCGCCTGACCATTCGCTGACGGGTTGCTTCAGGCCGAGTCATGCAATGCGCGTGTGGGCGGTGGCTCAGAGGCCAGAGCAGGACGGGTCAAAGTGCAGGACTACGCCATGCATTGCGATCGTATTCCCGTTGAACCGCTTCCTTACCCCCAACAGGGCCACTGCAATGCTCCTACAGGAGGGGGACAAGCGCTCCTCTGTGGGCACGCCCTGGAGGCGCAGCCGGCGCACAATCGACTGCGCTGCGAGTGATCGACATCAAGTACATCTGGTACCAGGACACGGACCAACGGGCCAACTAAGACCCGTTGCTCGGCCGGTTCGTCCATATTCCTGGCCTTCTGCCAGAGCTGATCGAGAAGGAGAGCATCATGATTTCCAACCCCGCCGATGCAGCCTTGGGCCTGCTGGTGATGTACGCGGCCGACATGTACAAGGGCGCACCCGCACAAGTGGCCCCGCCTGTCGATTCCCGGCTGGCGGCGAACTGGAACGTCATTGGCTATTTCACAGGGATCGATGCCATCTTCAGAAAGGGATTGCCGACCATGGCCAAGGGGCAGGAAGTCTGCTACGGCGTGCTCGTCGCGAGCAAGGCGAATCCGCGGCAATTCGCGGCCGTGGTGCGCGGGACGGAAGGCATCGCGGAATGGATCGAGGATGCCGAGTTCCATCCCATGCCGTACCCGAACGGCCCCGGTACCGTGGAGGCCGGCTTCTGGGGCATCTACCAGTCCATGATGTTCAAGGTCGATGCGGACGACCCCGGCAAGAAGGCCTGCGACGGCATCGCTGCGGCCGTGCCGGCCGGCGCCGAACTGATGGTCGTTGGACACAGCCTCGGAAGCGCCTTGGCCACGTACCTCACGTTCGACCTGGCACGTGTCTCGCGCGCCGGGCGGTGGGTATCGGCGCGCCTGTTCGCGTCACCGCATCCGGGCGACACGGCGTTCGCAAATGCATTCGACAGCACTGTCGGCTCCGACCGCTACATGCTCTACAACTATTTTCTCGACGCTGTCCCACGCGTGCCATTCGGGCCGGACTATGACCATCTTCCCCATGTGACCGACCTGCGCCCGAGCGAAGCACAGGCGCGCATTCGCTTCGAGCTGGCCTGCAACCACCACATCGTCTGCTATTGCGCGATGCTCGACTACCAGCAGACAAACAGCGTGCCTTTGCTCGGCATCGACCAGACTTGCAGCAGTTGCATCAAGGGGCCGGCCTCGAGCACGCTGCCGACCGCGTCGACCGCGTCGATGATTCCGCATCCATGAATCGTCTTGCTGGCAGATCCGGACAGATTCGCGCGGCGATGCTTGTCGTCGTGCTGCTGACTTCGACACTGCCCGGATCGCCGGCACGCTCCGCGACAGAGTCCAGGCTTCCTGACAGGCCGTTGCGCGTTGCCACCAAGCCGATCGCACCCTTCGTGCTGCCGGCGACGGATCCGCCGGTCGGATTCAGCATCGATCTCTGGGCCGAAGTCGCACGGCGCATGAACCTTCAATACCAATGGCTTGTCGTCTCGACGGTGCCGGAGCTGCTCCAGGCTGTGCGCAAAGGCGACGCCGATGTGGCGATCGCTGCCATCTCGATCACGCCGGAGCGGGAAGAGTTGCTCGATTTTTCGTTTCCGTACTTCGATTCGGGCCTCCAGATCATGGTGGCCAGCGCCGGTCGCCAAGGCGCAATCATGAGCTCGCTGCGTTCGTTCCCGTGGCTCGCGATGGGCGAACTGTTTGCCTTTGCGGGCGTGGTGATCTTCGTGCTGGCCAACGTGCTCATGCTGATCGAGCGACATCATGCCAATCCTAGTTTTCGCAAGCCCTACTGGAAAGCCATCGGCGAAGGCATCTGGGGAATCATGCTGATCTTTTCCACTGGCGAGCACGGCGACCGGGAGACCTCCCGCGTGTGGAAGCGGATCGCCGTGGCTGCCATGTGGTTCCTGGGTGTCTTGCTGGTTGCGCAGATGACTGCCACCGTCACCGCCACGCAAACCGTCCAGCGACTGGAGTCGAATATCCGGGATATCAACGATCTGGCGGGCAAGAAGATCGCGAGTGTTGCGGAGACAGTGGCCGGCGACGAACTGAAACAGCGCGGCCTGCCCTTCGTGGCCGCAAGCGATCTGGCCGACGCGGCACGCATGCTGTCGCGTGGCGACGTGGTGGCCGTCGTCTACGACTCGCCGACGCTCCATTACTGGGTCGCGACACAAGCAAGTGGCGACATGCAGGTGGTAGGGCCGATCTTCCGGCCCCAGAAATACGGCATCGCCGTCGCCGAAGGGAGCGCGTTGCGCAAGCCCATCAACGAGGCGCTGCTGAAGATCTACGACGACGGCACCTACGAACGCCTGCGTGCCAAGTGGTTTTCGAAGGAGAGATGACTGCGCGTCATCAAGGGCTACCGGCGCATCTTCTCCCTCTTCGAGAAACTCGATGTGATGTTCCCTGGTTTCATCAGCTTCGCACTGATTGCCGATGGGCTTCGTTCGCGTCAACTAGTCCAGCCGGATGTTGTTGTCCTTGGCAACCCGCGCCCACTTGGCCAGTTCCGCCCGACGGAAGCTCTCCAGCTCCGCAGCCGTCGAGCCGATCGCTTCCGCACCCGGCGCGACGAGGCGCGCATTCACCTCCGGCGCCTGGACGACCGCTGCGAGAGCCTGGCAATGTCGGCCAGGCTCTCGCGGCCGAGATCGGGCAGGCCGTAGAAGCTGTTGGTCAGGCCTGCGCCTCGGAGGTAGACGGCCTCGAAGCCGGCATGCTCGATCACACGGGCAGCCAGGGCGTTGGCCGCGCCGGGAACCATCAGGCCTCGGCGTGCGTCGACGAGCTGGCGCAAGCGCGTGCCGGGATGCACCTCGGGGGTCATCATTCGTCCCGCATGCCGGTCGCCTTGACCACTGCGCCAAGGCGAGCGCGCTCTTCATCGACGAACTTGACGAAGCTGGCGCGCGTACCGCCGATGGGCTCGATGCCGACCTTCTTGAGCCGCTCGATCACTTCGGGCGATTTCATCGTCTTGTCGACCGCCGCGCTCATCTTGTCCAGGATCGCCGGTGGCGTTCCGGCCGGCGCATGGATGCCGGCCCAATGCGCGATGCGTATGTCGCCGAAGCCCTGCTCGGTGGCGGTGGAGAGTTGCGGATAGGCGGCAATGCGGGTGGTCCAGGTGTCGGCCAGGGCCTTGAGCTTGCCGCTCGTGATGTAGGGCAAGGCGACGATGCTGGCCTCGGAGGTCGCATCGACCTGCTTGCCGATCACCGCGGTGATCGACTCGGAGCCGCTCTTGTAGGGGACGAAGTCGAGCTTGGCCGAGTATTTGGTCTGCAGGATGCCGCCCACGAAGTGCGGCGTGCTGCCGGTGCCCGCGGTGGCCCAGTGGAAGCCCTGCCCTTCCTTCGACGCAGCGATGAATTCCTTCAGGTCCTTGTAGGGCGCATCCGCCGCGACCAGCACCACGGAGGGCGCGAGGCCGATCATGACGACCGGCGTCAGGTCGCTGTCCTTGTAGGGCAGGCTCTTCTTGATCATGCTGTTGGACACGACGCCTGCTGCGCTCACCAGGAAGGTGTAGCCGTCAGGCGCAGACTTGGCCACGATGTCCGCCCCGAGGCTGGTGCCGCCGCCGGGCTTGTTCTCGATGATGACGGGCTGCCCCAGCGCCTTGGAGGCGCCCTCCGCGGCAATCCGCGCCATCAGGTCGTTCGCGCCGCCGGCCGAGAACGGCACGATCAGCCGTACCGGCTTGGTCGGCCAGGCGGGCGGGGTTTGCGCGAATGCGCTGTGGCTGTTTGCGGCAATGGCCAGCGCGCAGCAGAAACCGATGCGAAAGGTGGGGGTCATGGGGCGAGGTCTCCGTAGGGTCGTTGCTTTGGGGAAGAGCAAGTGTCGGTCCGCGCATCCATCTTCGGAACCGCTATTTCTGTTGAGTTTCCATAAGTGCTCGTTATGACGACTTGGGGGGCAAGGCTGCGGACGGGTGCACGGCGCGGATGTTGGTGGGGACGACGAAGCGCCAATGGCTGACAGAAAGTCATCGTCGGAGGCGCAAGGATGCGCAAGGACATCCCTCCGTGAACCAATGGAAAGCCGATGGCTACCAAGCGCACCACCAAGACCGCCAAGGCCGCCTCCAAGGCCGCCTCAAAGACCACCGCCAAGGCCGCCCCCAAGGCAAGCCGCAACCCCGACGCCGGCAAGGCCCCAACTTCGACCCGCTCGTTGTGGAAAGGGGCCATCAGCTTCGGCCTGGTGCATGTGCCCATCGCGCTGTACTCGGCCACCGACGAAAGCGACCTCGACTTCAAGATGCTCGACAAGCGATCGATGGACCCGGTGGGCTACAAGCGCATCAACAAGAAGAGCGGCAAGGAGGTGGCGATGGCGGACATCGTCAAGGGGATCGAATGGGAGGATGGGCGCTTCGTGCTGCTCTCGCGCGAAGAGATCGAGCGCGCCTATCCCAAGACGACGCAGACCATCGAGATCGAGGCCTTCGTTCCCATCGACGACATCCCCTTCGTCTACCTCGAGAAGCCCTACTACACGGCGCCGGTCAATCGCGGGCAGAAGGTCTACGCGCTGCTTCGCGAAGCCCTGGCGGCCACGCGCAAGGTGGGCGTCGCGAAGGTCGTCATTGCCAACAAGCAGCATCTGGCGCTGCTGATGCCGTGCGGCCCGGCGCTCGTGCTCAACCTGCTGCGCTGGGGCGGCGAGATCCGGTCATGGGAGGCACTGCAGTTGCCGCCGCAGGGCGTCGAGGCTGCCGGCATCAAGCAAGGCGAGATGACGATGGCCACGCAACTCATCGATGAAATGAGCGCGAGCTGGAGCGCCGACCAGTTCCGCGATTCGTTTCATGCCGAGATCATGAAACTGGTCGAGACCAAGGCCTCGGCGGGCCACGTGGAACAGGTGGAGAAGATCGAGGCGTCTCCCGCCGGTACGCCGGGCAGCGGGAACGTGGTCGACCTGACCGAGTTGCTGCAGCGCAGCCTGGGCAAGAAGGCCGCTGCGCAGCCCGCAGCCAAAGCCAAGGCGCCGGCCGCGAAGGCGCCTGCCGCAAAGAAGTCGCGCAAGCCGGCCCAACGGAAGGCGGCTTAGGCAGCCCGCAGCCAGGGAGGCGGGCTGTTGCCTTCACCCCCCGAGCGCCAGGCTGCGAGCCGCGCCGCGCCCACGCACCGGCCGCACGAAATCCGGATGAAACGAACGCTTGCTGCCATCGGCAAATTCGATGTCGACCGCCAGCGCGTCCGCAGCCACGACCTGCCCCACGCCGTAGCGCTTGACGCGCACCGAGGCCTGCGGCAGGAAGATCGCATTGGCGCACGGCGCCGCCTCCGTCGCAGCGTCATCTGCCCGGGCAGGCGCACGCGCCTGCGCCTCGATCAGCGCGATGCGCCTGCAGTTGTCGCAGGCGCCGCAGCGCTCGCGGGGCACCTCGCCTTCCAGGTGCGCCAGCATCAACTGCCAGCGGCAAGACCCGGCCTGGGCATAGAAGACTATGCCCTCCAGCGCCGCCTGGTCGTTTTCGCGCCTGGCGCGGTAGCTCGCGAGCATCTCGTGCATCACCTCCGTGCCCACGGCCGGGCGCAGCAGCTTGAGGCTGCCGTCCGCCGACTGCTTGACGACACGGCGCTGCCGCAGCAATGCCAGCGCCACCTGGACCTTGCCGCGCGGCGCATTCACTTCGGCCTGCAGGCTGGGCAGCGTCCAGCCGGAGGCATCGGGAGCTTGTTCGCGCAACGCGGCATAGATGCCGTCGAGTTCCTTCGCGTCCGGATAGCGACCGGCCATGAAGAACTGCTGCACGGCCTTGTCGCGTCGCAGGTAGAGAAGGATGCAGTCGGCCGGTTCGCCGTCGCGCCCTGCCCGGCCCGATTCCTGGTAATAGCTGTCGAGCCCGCCGGGCATCTGGTAGTGCACGACGAAGCGGATGTCGGGCTTGTCGATGCCCATGCCGAAGGCGTTGGTCGCGACCATCACCCGCACGCTGCCTGCCATGAAGGCGTCCTGGGCCTGGCGCCGCTCGCCGGCACTGCGGCCACCGTGGTAGAGCGCCACCGACTCCCCGGCCTCTCGTAGCGCATCGTGCACTTCCTCGACCGCCTTGATCGTGGCCGCATAGACGATGCCGCTGCCGGCAAGGCTCTTCGCCAGCGCCATCACGCGCTCCCGCTTGTGCGCTTCGCTCGTGAGCTGTTCGACGGCATAGCGCAGGTTCGGCCGGAAGGTGCCGGTGTCGAGCCAGCCCGCCCGCGGGATGCCCAGGCGCGCCATCACATCGCGCGCCACCGCTTCCCCTGCAGTGGCCGTGAGCGCCAGCACGGGCGGCTTGCCCAGCGCCTGCCAGGCCGACTCGATCTCGAGGAAGGCGGGGCGGAAGTCGTGTCCCCATTGCGAGATGCAATGCGCCTCGTCCACCACCAGCAAGGCATTCGACCCGGCTTGCAGCAGCGCCATGAAGTCCTTGTCAGCGAGGCGTTCGGGGGTGGTCAGCACGACGCGGGCGCTGCCGTCCGCGATCGCCGCCTCCGCCGCGTCGACCTCGGCGGCCGTGCACTGGCTGTTGAGTTCTACCGCCGGCACGCCGCGCGCCTTGAGCTTCCCGCACTGGTCCTTCATCAGCGCGATGAGGGGCGACACGACGATGGTGCGGCCGTCGAGCAACATCGCCGGCAACTGGTAGCAGAGGGACTTGCCCGCGCCGGTAGGCATCACGGCCAGGGTGGAGCGCCCTTCGAGCGTCCGGGCGATCACTTCCTGCTGCCCCGGGCGCAGGCGTCGCAGGCCGAAGACCTTGCGCAGCACGCGCTGCACCGCGGGCAGCTCGCGCGGATCCCGAGCGGGAAGCCTCGACTTGCCGGCAGCCACCGCCTGGAAGCGCGTCACTCCCCGGGCCGCTTCCACTTCGTCGTCACGTTCCTTGCCCATGAAGTCTCCTTGACCATCTGCCGGGCCGCCCGGTATGGCGGCAAGTCAAGATAGATCGCGCGGCGGGTCGCCGCGTGGGAGCGCCGTGGGCGCTTGCGTCGGACAGGGCCGCGTGGCCTCCGGCCGCAAGCGCTGGAACTTCTTGCGCAGCACCGCATTGATCTCGGCGCCGAAGATCAAGGTAGTGGCGCTGATGTAGAGGAACACCAGCGTCGCGACCATGCCGGCGAAGCTCCCGTAGAGCAGCGCCAGCTTGCCGGCGGTGCGCAGCGTGTACGACAGCGTGGCGGCGGCCACCACCCACAGCGCCGCGCCGGCCACCGCGCCGGGCACCACCGTCAGCAGCCGCTGCCGGATGTCGGGCAACCAGCCGTACAGCAGCGCATAAAGGGCCGTCAGCGCCAGGAAGGCGGAGCCGTAGCGCACGCTGTTGCGCAGCCACACGGTCTCCTGCCCCGCACCCACGTTGGACTCGAGCAGCCGCCACACGTAAGGCGCGATGATCACCGAGCTGAACGAGGCCAGGATGCCGGCGCCCACGATGACCGTGAACAACGTGACCTTGATGCGCGCCCGCCAGAAAGGCAGGCCGCGCTTGATGCCGTAGGCCCGGTTGAGGGCCGATCGCACCGCCTGCATGCCCGACGATGCGGTCCACAAGGTGGCCAGCACGCCGATGGTCAGCAGCGCCTGGTTGCGCTGGCCCAGCACCTGGTGGACGACCGGCTGCAGCGCGTCGCGCACCACCTGCGGCGCGTAGCCCAGGACCCGGTCGGCCAGCGCGGCCGCGTCGCCGGGCTGCCCCACGAAGCCGGCGGCCGCCGACAGCAGGAGCAGCAGCGGAAACATCGCCAGCACCGAGGAGAAGGCGAGGCTGCCGGCCTGGTTGGCGCTCTGGTGCAGGATGTAGTTGCGGATGGCCAGCAGGATCACATTGAGGCCCGGCGTGTTGAATGCCGCATGCCGCGCAGACCGCCACGCATCGCCGAGGCCGCTCATGGAAAGGCAAGCCGGGTCATCCCGCCCGCGGCGGCGAACTGGCGACGACGTTCATCGGACGCGACTGGGAAGGCAGCAAGGCGGGTGCCGGAAGAAGCATTCATGAGCCATCGACGATGCCGCGTCCGCAGGCGCGGGCCTGTGATCCAGCAGCCATTCCACCTGTGCGCCTTCACCCCGCTTCCTCGCGCTTCACCCCGCGCGATGCAGTGCGAAGGGCCGCGCCCGGATCAACCCGTGGCGGACCGGCGCGCATCCGCCATCGCGCGGTCCAGGAAGGCCTCGAGTTCCTGGATCGAATACGGCTTCTGCAGCAGGGAGAAGCCGTGGTCGCCATCGACCGCCAGCACATGGCTGTAGCCGCTGGTCAGGACCACCGGCAGGTCGGGCCATCGATGGCGGATCTGCCGGCCCAGGTCGACGCCGTCCATCTCCGGCATCACGACGTCGGAGAACACCAGGTCGAACTTCTCGCGGCCTGCTTCCAGGATCTTCAGGGTCTCCTTCGCGCTTGCGGCGCGCGTGACCGAATGCCCCACCGCGCACAGGAGTCCTGAGGAGAACTGTCCGACCTCGTCGTTGTCTTCGACGAGAAGGATGGACAGTTCGAGCGCTTTGCGCGGTGCGGTGGCGGCGCCGTCCTGCGCGGCAGTGCCGACGCCGCCCGTCGCGCGGGGCAGGTAGAGCGTGAAGCAGGTGCCCTCCCCCACGCGGCTTTGCACGTCGATCTCGCCGCCGGACTGCTTGGCAAAGCCGTAGACCTGGCTCAGTCCCAGCCCGGTGCCCTTGGTCGCGGGCTTGGTCGTGAAGAAGGGCTCGAAGATGCGCCCGAGCGTGAGCGGCTCGATGCCGGAGCCGCTGTCCGAAATTGCAATCGCCACGAAAGCGCCCTTCAGGGCCGCATGGCGCCGGACCGGCGGGACTTCCTCCACGTTGGCGACCGAGATCTTCAGGGTGCCGCCCGTGGGCATGGCGTCTTTTGCGTTGATGACGATGTTCAGCAAGGCCGTGTCGAACTGGTTGGGGTCGGCCTGGGCGATATCCATCGGCGCGTCCAGCGCAAGTTCCACCTTCACCACGGCCCCGAGCATGGTCTCGATGACCTGCGCCATCGATCGCACGCGCTGCGCGATGCCGAAAGCCTCCGGCCGCAGCGGCTGCTGGCGGGCGAAGGCCAGCAACTGCTTGGTCAGCAGCGCCGCGCGATCCGCCGTCTCCGCGATCGCGCTGATGTAGCGCTCGCGACGCTCCTCGTCGGCGCCGCTCCTTCGAAGCAGTTCCACCGAGGACCGGATGATCGTCAGGAAGTTGTTGAAGTCATGCGCGACGCCGCCGGTGAGACGGCCGACGGCTTCGAGCTTCTGCGCATGCCCGAGCGCCTCGCGGGCGCGGTCCATCTCGTCCTGCGCCCTCTTGCGCTCCGTGATGTCGCGCGTGATCTTGGCAAAGCCGATGTGCCGGCCGGCCTCGTCGAAGATGGCGTCGATCACCACGTTGGCCCAGAAGCGCGATCCATCCTTGCGCACGCGCCAGGCCTCGGCCTCGTAGCGGTTTTCGGCCAGCGCCGTTTGCAGGGCCAGCGCGGGGACGCCCTTGCGCTGGTCCTCGGCCGTGTAGAAGCGCGAGAAATGCTGGCCCAGGATCTCGTGCGCGGTGTAGCCCTTGATCAACTGCGCGCCGGCGTTCCAGTTGGTCACCCGGCCGGCGGGGTCGAGCATGTAGATGGCGTAGTCGCGCACGCCTTCGACCAGCAGGCGGAAGCGTTGCTCGCTGGCATAGAGCGCCTGTTCGGAGAACTTGACCTGGGACAGGTCGCGCGTGATCTTCGCGTAGCCGATCAACTCGCCGCCCGGGCTCAGCACGGGCTCGATGTGCACGTTGGTCCAGAACCGGGTGCCGTCCTTGCGCACCCGCCAGCCCTCCGCCTCGAACTTGCCCTGCTCGCGGGCGAACTTCAGCGCGCGCGCCGGAAGACCGGTGGCAACGTCCTCGGGCGTATAGAAGCGGGAGAAGTGCTGGCCGACGATCTCATCCGCGGCATAGCCCTTGAGCCGCTCCGCGCCGGTGTTCCAGCTGCTGACGTATCCCTGCGCATCCAGCAGGTAGATCGCATAGTCCTTGATCGCGTTGACCAGCAGCTGGAACCGGTGATCGCCTGGAAGCGACACGGCAGTTTCATCGCGGTCAGGCTCCGATGCGGGGTCCATCATGACTCTCTGTTGCCGATGCACTGAGAGTCTTGTCGATCGGGTCCCGGTGCATTCGTGGGGGAAGGCTGCATTGTCACTTGACTCCGGGAAGGCGTCGCCAGCGGCATCGCGGATCGGGCCGTTCTCCTACAGCCACCTGCGGCGTGCGCGGGCCTTGCCGGCCCGGTTCGTGCCCCTCGCGGCCGCCGCACCGCGTGCGCCTCTTCCTTCAGCGGATGCCTTCGCGCTGGGCGACCGAACGCCGGTCGCGCGACCAGACCTGCAGCAGGAAGTCGTGCTCCGCATGCACCACCAGGCGAGGCAGGCCGATCTCTCCAAGGATGGCGTGCACGCGTGCGGTGGACAGCGCACGCTCCTTGAAATCGGGACGCCAGTCACAGGCGACCAGGGTGGCGTTGGGCGCAAGCGTCGCCGAGCACAAGGCCGCGATCTGCTGCATGGCTTCGGTCTCGAGGAAGTAGCCGATTTCGCTGAGCACGACCAGTTCGAACGGTGCTTCCGCCACCGGCCAATCGACCGGTAGGTGGTGCCGCTCCACGCGCACGTTGGCCAGGCCGGCCGTGCGTCGCCGCGCGGCCTCCACCGCAGGGAGCGAGAAGTCGCTGGCCAGCACCGCGTCGCAGCGCCGGGCCAAGTCGAGGGTGAGCTCGGCCGCTCCGCACCCCGGCTCGTAGGCACTGCCGAAGCGTTCGCTCGGCAAGGAAGCCATCAGGATGGCGCGCTTGCGCTGCTCATACCAGCGATTGCGCAGGCCGTACGGGTCGTCGATCCCGGCGTAGAGCGCGTCGAAGTAGGCCTGGCGCTTGCCGGTCATTCCGCCCTCCACGTCCGTCATGTGAACAGCACCTCGAAGGGACGCGCGGCCCGCGCCACCGTGCTCGCGCGCAGCACCGGGCCGGCGCCCGTGGAAGGGTCGCCGCGCAGCTGGCTTTCGAAGGCCTGCGTGGCAAGGCGCTTGCGCTTCGACGCATCGGCATCGAGCCCGAGCATGCGTGCGCGTGGCCACGGAATGCGAGGATCGCCGGGCCGCGCCCAATGCCATGCCCACACCGGCACTTCGACCATGCGCGCATTGATGCGCGCCGCGGCGTCGGCGCAGGCTGCGCCAGTGGCCTCGTGGTCCGGATGACCGTCGAGGCGCCAGGTCGTGAAGAGGGTGTCGCCGGGCCGCAGCAAGGGAAGCAGTGCATCCGCGAGCCGCGAACCCAGCGCCTGCAAGCCGCCATCGGGCAGGCCCAGCCTTACGGGAGCCTGCGGCACGCCGAGGCGCCGTAGCGCACGAAGGCTCTCCTGCGGGCGGATACGCGCGAGGTCCAGCGCCGACCATCGCGTCGAACCCCGGTGGCTCGCCGTGCCATCCGTGACCGCGATGATGCAGATCTGCCGCCGCAACGCGGCGAGCCGGGCCAGCAGTCCGCCCACGGCGAGCACTTCGTCATCCGGATGCGGAGCGACAACGACCGCGCGTGCGCCTTCCGGCACCAGCGTCCCGGCTGTCGCGGCAGGCATGCCGGCCGAACGGAGCCACGGCAACCAGTCATGCTCCGGCGTGCCTTCGCTCGCGTCGATGCGTCGCGCCTCGTCCATCAGAGCAGCCATGCGCCGGGCGGCGCCTCCGTCACGCCCTGGCCCAGCGCGGCGAGGTCGCGCTCCGCGTGGCTCTGGCGCAGGTAGACGGGCAAGTCGGCCATGGCACGCGCAAAGCGTTCATTGCGGCACAGCGGGCCGGCGCCCAGCGCACGGCCGGCGTGCCGCATGACCTGGTCGGCCGCGGCCTCCACGACCAATCGCGCGCGAAGGGCCAGGGCCTGGGCGTTGGCGCCCGGCTGCGCATCGATGATCGTGGCCGCCTCGCGCAGCACTGCCGCGGCGCTGCCCATCGCGACATCGATGGCGCCCAGGTGCGCCAGGCGGTGCGGATCCTTCGCACTGCGGCTAAGCTCGCGCGCCGTGTTCGCGATGCCCAGGGCGCCGCCGTACCAGCACGCCGCAATGCCGGCGCCGCCGTGCCAGAAGCCAGGGCGCCGCGTGTAGTCGCCGGGCGCGCCGAGTTGCACGCCACGCGCATCGGCGAATCGAACGTCCACGCTGTGGCTTGCCGCCATGCCGACCGCCTGCCAGCCCTGGTCCGTCACATTCACGCCCTCCTGCGCCATGGCAACGGCCGCGAGACAAGGCTCACCCGCTTCGTTCCAGCCGCTGACGACCGCATGGGTGACGCTGGCCGCGCCGGAGCACCAGGCCTTGGTGCCGTCGATGCGGATCTCCTGGCCATTGCCTTCGGGCCGGAAGGCCAGTCGTGCGTCGGGTGGTTCGGCGCACCAGGTGCCCCAGCGCGAGCCGGCCGGCGCCGGCGGGCCGCCCAACTCGGCCAGGATGGCGAGCGCATCGGTGTGCCCTTCGAACAGCTTGATCAACGACAGGTCGAGCGCGGCCACGGCGGCGAGTGCACGCCAGCGCGCCAGCGTCTGGCCGGAGCCGGGCAGCGGCAGATCGTCGAGGCCGGCGGCCACCAGGTGGGCGAGTGCCAGCGATCGGCCATGCGCCTCGTGCAGGGCCGCGAGCCCTCCGCTTGTGCTCGCCGTATTGCCGGCCGAAGCAGGGTCCTTGTCTTGAAGCGGAGCTGAGGCGATGCGCATCGCTCCAAGCGTAGAGCCCGCGCCCGCGCGCATCGTCGGCGCATGCGTTCGCATGCTGTAGGAGAAGGAAGCGCCTCGGCTGCCGGCTACAGAACAGGTTTCTCCATTCCGCGAAGGAGTGGTGCGGCTACCCCACCACCTTCACCAGATGCGGACGGCTGCGCTCGAACTCGGCCGCATCCGCGTGCGTCTCGAACACGCGCGCAGACGCCTGGCGGGACTGCAAGGTCGAGCCCAGCTTGGCGCGCAGGAAGGCGCTGGTCGAGTAGCGGCGCGCGGTGGCGTAGTACTTCGCGCGCAACGCCGCCACGATCTCGTCATAGGGCTCGATCAGGCGCTCGTCGAGCTTGAAGCCATCGTAGTTGACGATCACGTTCACCTTGCGGCCGATCTGGCTGCACATGGCCTCGAACACGCGGCGCACGCTCTCGACGTCCGCCATGTCGCGGATGGCCATGCCTTCGAAGTTGACGAACAGCGTGTTGCGCTCGGTGTCGTAGCTCAGCCGGTCGGAGAGCTGGAGATCCTGCAGCACCGCGGCCAGGCCCATCGACTTCGGCCGGTAGATGCGTGCATCCATCGTCGCCACCACGCCGATCAACGGGCGGAAGGCCATGTGCGCCAGGATGTCTCGCTCGACGTCGATGCCCGGCGCCACTTCGATCAGCTGCAGCCCCTCCGGCTGAAGCCGGAACACGCATCGCTCGGTCACGTAGTGGACCGACTGGCCCTTGGCTGCCGCCTGCCCGCCGCTGAAGGTGATCTGCTCCACCGCATGCACGAACTTGCGCGTCCTGCCTTCGACGTCGATGTGCACCTTGCCGTCATGCACCGACACTTCCAGGCCACCGGCGGTGAAGGTGCCGGCAAAGACCAGCCGGCGCGCGTTCTGGCTGATGTTGATGAAGCCGCCCGCGCCGGCCAGGCGCGGCCCGAAGCGGCTGACATTGACATTGCCGGCGCGGTCGATCTCGGCCATGCCCAGGCATGCGAGGTCCAGCCCGCCACCATCGTAGAAATCGAACTGCTGGTTCTGGTGCAGCAAGGCCTGCACGTTGACCGCCGCGCCGAAGTCCAGCCCGCCTTGTGGCATGCCGCCGATCACGCCGGGTTCCGCCGTCAGCGTCAGGTCTTCCAGCACGCGCTCTTCGGCCGCCACGGCGGCGACCACCTCCGGCACCCCGATGCCCAGGTTGATCACGCCACCCAGCGGCAGCTCGAAGGCGCAGCGGCGGGCGATGATCTTGCGCTCGTCCAGCGGCGGGGGCACGAACTTGTCGGTCGGGACCCGGATCTCGCCCGAGAAGGCCGCGCTGTAGTCGGTGCCGTAGGTCTGCACATGCGAGCCCTGCGGCGCCAGCACCACGCAGTCGACCAGCACGCCGGGCACCACGACGCTGCGCGCATCCAGCGAGCCCGTGGCCGCGATGCGCTCCACCTGCACGATGACCAGGCCATTGGCGTTGCGTGCCGCCATCGCGGCCGCCTGCGCGTCCAGCACCAGGGCCTCGCGCTCCATCGTGACGTTGCCGGAGGCGTCCGCGGTGGTGCCGCGGATCAGCGCCACGTTGACCGGGAAGGTCTTGTAGAACAGCCATTCCTCGCCGTCGATGAGCATCACGCGAACCAGCTCCTCGGTGGTCAGCGCATTGATCTTGCCGCCGCCATGGCGCGGGTCGACGAAGGTGCCCAGCCCGACCTTGCTCAGCGTGCCGGCCCGATGCGCGGCCACGTCGCGGTACAGGTGCGAGATGGTGCCCAGCGGCAGGTTGTAGGCCTCGATGAGGTTGTCGGTCGCGAGCGCGGCGAGCTTGGGCACGAGCGACCAATGCCCGCCGATGGCCCGCTTGACGAGCCCGCGGTGCGCCAGCCGGTTGAGCCCGCGCTCCTTCGCGTCGCCCGGCGCCGCTGCGAATACCAGCGACAGGTCGCGCGGCGCCTGCGTTTCAAGAAAGCGCCGCTCCAGCGCCTCGATCAAGACCTCGGGCGTGCCGATGCCGATGAAGCCCGAGCAACTGACCGAATCGCCATCGCGGATCAACGCGATGGCGGCATCGGCCGAGACGATCTTGTCGAGTTTCATCATGCGCTCGCCAGGGTGGATCGGTCGGAGCGGCCTGCGCCGGCTTCGCATGCGCCGGCCGGAAAGAGAAAGTCCTTGATGACGGCAATCTGCGCCGCGTCCATCAGCGCCGGCGCATGCCCGCACTCGGGCACTTCCACGACCGTGACCTTGCCGGCCCTGGCGGCGGGGCCGCGGTTGAGCATGTCCCGGGTCGTCGACTGGCTCAGCAGATCGGAATCCTCGCCGCGCAGCAGCAGCACCGGGCAATCGATCTTGTCCCAGAGCTGCCAGAGCACGACGTCCAGGTAGATGGGGATGGCAAAGCGCATGCCGATGGCCGGATCGAAATGGAAGCGGAATCCGCCCGCAGGGTCCGGTGCAGCGCTGTACTGCGCGAGGTGGCGCCACTGTTCGTCGGTGAGCTTGCCGAAGGGCGCGTGGATGTCGCGCAGATGCGCCTCGAGTTCCTCGACGGACTCGAATCGCCAGCGCTTGCCGAGGTACACGCCGATGCGGCGCAGCGCCCTCGCCGACACGCGCGCGCCGAAATCGTTGAGCACCAGCCGGCGGATCGGGCTCGACGATTCGGCCGCCAGCATCATGCCGATGTGGCCGCCGAGCGAGGTGCCGATCCAGTCCACCTCCTCGACATCGAGCCGCGCGATGAGCGTGGACAGCGCGCCGGTGTAGGCGCGGTCGGTGTAGTGCGCCGGCTTCGCCAGCCATTCGCTGCGGCCGCGCCCGGGCAGGTCGGGCGCCACCACGCGCACGCCATCGGCGGCCAGCGCTTGCGCCAGCACGTCGAAGTCGCGGCCCGTGCGCGAGACACCGTGCATGCAGATGACGGTGCGCGTCGCCCTCGCCGGCCCCCACTCCGCATAGGAAAGTTTTCGGAACCCGCCGTGGCCGAGTACCGAAAGCTGCTTGATCCGGGGTTCGGTCGTGTTGTCCTGTCGTCGCGCCATGGGCTACTGCTCCTGCCTGAACGTGCGGCTCATTGGAACTCCACCACCTGGCGGATCGCCTTGCCTTCATGCAGCAGGTCGAAGCCGTGATTGATCTCGTCGAGGGTCAGCCGCCCGGTCAGCAGCTTGTCCACCGGCAGGCGCCCCTGCTTGTAGAGCTCGATGTAGCGCGGGATGTCGCGCGAGGGCACGCAGGTGCCGATGTAGCTGCCCTTCAGCGTACGCTCCTCGGCCACGAGGTTGACGGCCGGCAGCGGGAACAGCGCGGCGGCCGGCGGCAGTCCGGCCGTGACGGTCATGCCGCCGCGGCGCGTGACCTTGTAGGCGAGTTCCAGCGCGCGCACCGAGCCCGCGAACTCGAAGGCGTATTCGACGCCGCCCGAACTCAGCGAGCGGACCTGCTCCAGCGCATCGGCCTGCCCGGCGTTGACCGTGTGCGTCGCGCCCAATGCGCGCGCTTGCTCGAGCTTGTCGTCGGCCAGGTCGATGGCGATGATCTGCCGCGCACCGGCTGCCACCGCGCCGATCAACGCGGCCAGGCCCACGCCGCCCAATCCGATGACAGCGACCGATGCCCCGACCTGCACCCGGGCCGTGTTGACCACCGCGCCCACGCCGGTGAGCACGGCGCAGCCGAACAGGGCCGCCTCGTGCAAGGGCACGCTGGGATCGATCTTGACGACGGAGCGCCGCGACACCGTCGCATGGTCCGCGAACACCGAGCAACCCAGTTGGTGGTTCATCGCTTCGGCCCCGCGGCTGAGCCGCCTGGCGCCGGAGAGCAAGGTGCCCGCGCCGTTCGCCGCTGCGCCCGGCTCGCACAGCGCGGGCCGGCCTTCGGCGCAGGGCGCGCAGTGGCCGCAGCTCGGCACGAACACCACCACCACATGGTCGCCGACGTCCAGGTCGGTCACGCCTTCGCCGAGTTCCACCACGATGCCGGCAGCCTCGTGCCCCAGCGCCATGGGCATGGGGCGGGGCCGATCGCCGTTGATCACCGAGAGGTCCGAATGGCACAGGCCCGCGGCCACGACCTTGATCATCACTTCGTCGGGCCCCGGCGAGGCCAGGTCGAGCGTGGTGATCGTGAGCGGCTTGCTGGTGGCATAGGGCGGCGGCATGCCCATTTTCTCGAGTACGGCGGCGCGGATTTTCATGAGGGTTGGCTCCAGTGATCCATCAGAGAGGCGACTTCATTTCCTTGAGCTTTGCGGTGAGCTTCATGTTCTCCGCATAGTCCACGGGGCAATCGATGATGACGACGGTGTCGTCGGCAATGGCCTGCTTCAAGGTCGGCAGCAGGTCTTCCGCACGCTCGACGCGATAGCCCTTGGCGCCGAAGCTTTCCGCGTACTTGACGAAGTCCGGGTTCTTGAACGCGATGTGGCTGGGCCGGCCGAAGTGGCGCAGCTGGTGCCAGGTGATGAGGCCGTATTCGGAGTCGTTCCAGATCAGGATGACGAACGCCGTCTTCATGCGCAGCGCCGTCTCGATCTCCTGCGAATTCATCATGAAGCCGGCGTCGCCCGTCACCGCGACGACCTTGCGATCCGGGTACGCCAGCTTGGCCGCGAGAGCGCCCGGCACGGCAATACCCATGGCCGCGAAGCCGTTGGAGATGATGCAGGTGTTGGGGCGCTCGGCCTTGTACATCCGGGACATCCACATCTTGTGGGCGCCGACATCGGAGATGGCGATGTCCTCCGGGCCCAGCGCCTCGCGCAGGTCCCAGACGATCTTCTGCGGCCTGATCGGAAAGGCCGTGTCTTGCGAATACTCCGCGCGATCGGCCACGACGGCCTTGCGGATCGCCTCGAAGGGCGACACGGCCAACGGTTTCGCATTGACCGCGATTGCGCGCAGGGAGCTGGTCAGGTCGCCCAGCACGCCGACCGAGACGATGTAGTGCTCGTCCACTTCCGCGGGCAAGGCATCGATGTGGATGATGATCTTGTTGCCGTCGGGGTTCCACATGTCGGGGTGGTACTCGACCATGTCGTAGCCGACGCAGATCACCACGTCGGCCTTCTCGAAGGCGAACCACTGCAGGTCGCGCGCCTTCATGCCGATGGTGCCGAGCGACAACTCGTTGGTGAAGGGCACCACGCCCTTGGCCATGAAGGTGTTGGCCACCGGAATGCGCAGCATTCCGGAGAAGCTCACCAGCGCATCCGCCGCGCCCTGGCGGATCACGCCATTGCCGGCCAGGATCACGGGCGCCTTGGCCGCGTTGATGAGGCGGACCGCCTCGTCGATCTTGCGGCTGGGCGCCTCCGAGGTGTAGGCCGTCTGCACCTTGATCGGCTTCTTGTCCGTGATCATCTCGGCCACGTTCTCGGGGAAGTCGATGAAAGTGGCGCCGGGCTTTTCCGTCTGCGCCACCTTGAAGGCCTTGCGCACGATCTCCGGGACGATGCCGGGCTCGAGGATCTGCGTCGAATACTTGGTGATCGGCTGGAACATGCTCACCAGGTCCAGGATCTGGTGGCTCTCCTTGTGCAGCCGCGTGGTGGCGCCCTGCCCCGCAATGGCCACGATCGGCGCGCGGTCCATGTTGGCGTCGGCAACACCGGTGATGAGGTTGGTCGCGCCCGGCCCGAGCGTCGACATGCAGACGCCGGCACGTCCGGTCAGGCGGCCGTAGACGTCGGCCATGAAGGCGGCGCCCTGCTCATGATGCGTGGTGACGAACTGGATCGGGCTGTCGAGCAACGCATCCATCACGTCGATGTTCTCTTCGCCCGGAATGCCGAAGATGAACTCGACCTTCTCGTTCTCGAGGCACTTGACGAACAACTCAGCAGCTTTCATGTGGATTCCTGGGGGTGACGGGGTGGAACGCCGTGGCGTCGGAAGGAGGGCAAGCCTCCGGAGGTCGAGCGCTGCGGGGAACCGGAAGCAGGCTCGGCAAGTGATCGCGGACACGCGATGCGGCCGGGTGGACGACGCTTGCCTGGAACCGGCCGCGAAGTGGCTGAGTGAACCACGCGGAGGCTCAGGTCCACAAGCAGACAGGGCCGCATCGACATGAAAGCCATGATGCCGCTGCCTTTCATGCCTTTGGCGCGCCGGTATCGACGCAAGATGCGTACCCGCCGAGCCCCTATGTCAAAAGACACGGCGTCGACTGAATTCCGGGGTGTCTTCTGCCAGGTGGATGGGCGTGCTTCCTACCGGGCCGGCTTGCCGCCAATGTCCCGATGGACGGAGTTCCACCCCACCAGGACACGTCCATGCTCACTGCACAAATCGCCGCCGGAGTGCCACCTCGCACCACCGCCCGACTCGATGCGATGCCGCCCCAGGCCACGGCCAGTTCCTGAGCGCAAGCATGATCGGCGTCGTCATTCCGGCTCACAACGAAGAGCATCACCTGGGCGTCGCCCTGCAAGCCATCGAACAGGCGCGTCGCGATCCTTGCCTGGAGGGCGAGGCAGTCCAGGTCATCGTCGTCCTCGACAGTTGCACCGACGGCACCGCTGCCATCGCCACCCAGCATGGCGCCGCAACGTGCGCGGTGCGGGCGCGCAACGTGGGAACAGCGCGCGCGCTCGGCGCCACCGCCATGCTGGCCGCAGGCGCGCGCTGGCTGGCGTTCACCGATGCGGACACCGCCGTCTCGCCGAACTGGCTCTCGGCGCAACTGGCGCTCGGCGCCGATGCCGTCTGCGGCTCCATCGGCGTGGCCGACTGGTCGCCCCACGGCGAGCATGCGGCGCTGATCGAAGCCCACTTCCAGGAGACCTACAGCGACCGCGAAGGCCACCGCCACATCCATGGCGCGAACTTGGGCGTCTCTGCAGACGCCTATCTGCGCGCCGGCGGCTTCCGGGCGCTGCCCTGCAGCGAGGACGTCGACCTGGTACTGGCCCTGGAGCGCAGCGGCGCCCGCATCGCCTGGAGCGCGGCACCCCGCGTCGTGACGAGTGCGCGCCGGGACGCCCGTGCCAAGGGCGGCTTTGGCGATGCCTTGCTGCAGGCGGTGGCTGCACGCCTTGCGCTGCCTGCAGTGAATCCTTCCTGCTAGGGCCCAAGGGAAGGCGGCTCGGTGCCGTAGACCACGTCGACGGGCCGGGCCGCACGCAAGGGTCCGACCGCTGGTCGGCCCAGGCATGCGAAACATTCGGCGAGGCGCACCGATCTGGAAGAATGCCTGTGTCCCCACAGCGCCATTCCAACGTCCCGCCGAGACATGTCCGCCACCGCGCCATCGCTGGTCGAAACACTCACCGAGGTCAACATCGTCGACCTGCTCGATTCGATCGGCCTGTTGCACCTGCGCGGCTCTCCCTTGCGCCGCGTGCTCCGGCCGCTGGCCCGCCGCTTCGCCCTGACGGCACACGAGTTCGACAACCGCGTGGGCGCGCAGGGGCTGGCGCAGGGCAGCGCATGGCTGGTGGAGCGGATGACGGCCGGCCTCCTGACCTCGGGCCTGGAGCACGTGCCCACGCACGGCCCGGTGGTCATCCTCTCCAACCACCCCGGCATGACCGACACGGTCGCGCTCTTCACCAGCCTCGCCTCACGCCCCGACCTTCTCGTGATCGCCTCGGATCGTCCCTTCCTGCGCGCCTTGCCCAACGTCGCGCGGCAGTTGATCCTGCTGCCCGATGAAGGCGGCGAGCGCATGGCGGTGGTCCGGGCCGCCTCCCGGCATCTGCAGGCGGGCGGCGCCCTCCTGACCTTCCCGGCCGGGGACATCGAGCCCGACCCCGCCACCTTCGGCGCACAGCGGGCGGCGCAGTCCTTGCGCAGCTGGACCAGTGGTTACGCCCTGTTCGCTCGCCTGGTGCCGGGGACGCGCTTCGTGCCGGCGCTGGTGAGCCATGTGGTGTCTCCCGATGCCCAGCGGCATCCGCTCACGCTGCTGCGCCGTACCGCGCGCGACAAGGAAAAGCTCGCTGTTGCGCTGCAGGTGGCGCTGCCCCGCTACCGCAACCTGGTGGCCAGGGTCACCTTCGGCGCATCCACGGTCGCGGGTCCGGGCGGGGCGCAGGCGCTCACTGCATCCGTCGCCATGCAGATGCGCCAATTGATCCTTGCCGACGGGCCGGAGCCCCGCGCGGCCGGGTCGCCGAGGCCCGTCCACCCATCGCGGCAAGACCCCCACTCGCCCGCCGTCTGAACGATGGAACACATGCCCGCCCATCGCACCCGCGCGTCGACCGAGTCCCAAGCCTGCTGGATCACCGCGCCGAATCGTGCCGAGATTCGCCCGGCCACCGTGGGCGAGTGCGCACCCGGCGAGGTCGTCGTGCGCGCACTCCACAGCGGCATCAGTCGCGGCACCGAACTGCTGGTGTACCGCGGCCAGGTGCCGCCCAGCGAGTTCGAGCGCATGCGCGCGCCGTTCCAGGAAGGCGATTTCCCCGGGCCGGTGAAGTACGGCTATGCCAGCGTCGGCATCGTCGAACAGGGCCCGCCGGCCTTGCAGGACCGCCACGTGTTCTGCCTCCATCCCCACCAGACGCGCTATCGCGTTCCTGCCGATGCCGTGCACCTGCTGCCCGAGGGCGTGCCTGCCGCGCGCGCAGTGCTGGCCGCCAACATGGAGACCGCTGTGAACGCGCTGTGGGATGCGGCCCCGCGCGTGGGCGATCGCATGGCCGTGGTCGGCGGCGGCGTGGTCGGCCTGCTCGTCGCCTGGCTGGCCGCCCGCATGCCGGGGTGCGAGGTCGAAGTGATCGACACGCATGCCCCGCGCGGCGCGGTGGTGGAGCGCCTGGGCGCAAGCTTTGCGAGCCCTGCCACCGCCCGGCCCGATGCCGACATCGTCATCCACGCCAGCGGCCATCCGGAGGGCCTCGCGCTCGCGCTGGCCCTCGCCGCCTTCGAAGCCACCGTGCTCGAGATGAGTTGGTATGGCTCGCAACCTGTCTCGTTGCGGCTCGGCGAAGCCTTCCATGCGCGCCGCCTCGTGCTCAAGAGCTCGCAGGTCGGCCAGGTCGCCGCGGCGCAACGTGCGCGCTGGACGCATCGCCGCCGGCTCATGCTGGCGCTGCAACTGCTGCGCGAGCCGGTGCTCGATGCACTCATCACCGACAGCGCACCTTTCGACGAACTGCCGCAGGTGCTGGCGCGGCTGGCGCGCGGCGCGCCGGACACGCTGTGCCAGCGCATCGACTATTCCTGAACCCCAAGACTTCAACGGAGCCCTGCCCCATGTACAGCGTCAACGTCCGCGACCATTTCATGATTGCCCACAGCTTCCGCGGCGAGGTGTTCGGCCCCGCACAGCGCCTGCATGGCGCCACCTACGTGGTCGACCTCGAAATGCGCCGCCCGGAACTCGACGCCGACGGCGTGGTCGTGGACATCGGGCTGGCCACTTTGGTCCTGCGCAGCGTGCTCGGTGAGTTGAACTTCCGCAACCTCGACGACGAAGCCGCCTTCGCCGGACGCAACACCACCACCGAATTCATGGCGCGCGTGATCTTCGACCGCATCGCCTCGCGCATCACGGCCGGCGAACTCGGCCCGCACGCCAGCGGCCTGGCCTCGATGCGGGTGTGCCTGCATGAATCGCACGTGGCCTGGGCCGCCTATGAGCGCACGCTTTGACGGCATGCGTTGCAGCTTCCTCGTTCCCGGCGACCTGAACGCGCACACCGGCGGCTACACCTATGACCGCCACATCATCGAGGCGCTGCGCGCATCGGGATGGCAGGTCGAGGTCCATGCGCTCGGCGACGGCTTTCCATCGCCCGCCGCCGAGGCGCTGGCCCACGCGGCGCGCGTGGTCGAGGCCTTGCCCGATGGCGCACTGGCCGTGGTCGACGGCCTGGCCTTCGGCGTGCTCGATGAACTGGCGCACCGGCATGCCCAGCGGCTGCGATGGGTGGCGCTGGTGCACCACCCGCTCTCGCTGGAGACCGGGCTCGATCCCGCCCGGCAACGTGCGCTGTACGAAAGCGAGAGACGTGCGCTGGCCGCCGTGCGCGGCGTGATCGTCACCAGCCCCTTCACCGCGCGCGGGCTGGACGCCTTCGGCGTTCCGCCTTCCCGCGTGGCCGTCGTCGTGCCGGGCACCGAGGCGGCACCGCCGGCGACGGGGTCGGGCGGGAAAGGCTTGTCGCTGCTGTGCGTGGCCACGCTCACGCCGCGCAAGGGCCACGCATTGCTCGTCGAGGCGCTGGCCAGCCTGCAGGACCGCGCGTGGACGCTCCACTGCGTCGGCAGCAAGACGATGGACGCCGCGTGCGCGTCCGCGCTGTGCGACGCCATCGACAAGCGCGGCTTGCGCGAACGTATCGTGCTGCATGGCGACAAGGCGGAGGGCGAACTGCCGGCCTTCTACGCGGCGGCCGATGCCTTCGTGCTGCCCTCCTTCCACGAGGGCTACGGCATGGCGCTGGCCGAGGCGCTGGCGCGGGGCCTGCCCGTCATCAGCACGCGGGCGGGCGCGATCCCCGACACGGTGCCAACGGAAGCTGGAGAACTGGTGCCAGCGGGCGACGTGATCGCGCTGCGCACCGCGTTGCTTCGACTGATGGAAGACCCGGCATGGCGCGCGCAGTTGCGCGCCGGGGCCATGGCCGCACGCCGGGCCTTGCCGACCTGGCGCCAGAGTGGCGCCCGCTTCGCCACGGCCCTGGTCGATGCGATGCAGAGGCCGCACGCGACATGACCGGCTTCAGCGCCGACTGGCTGGCATTGCGCGAGCCCTTCGACCTGGCGGCCCGCGCTGGTTCGGGCCATGCGCTCGCATTGCGCGCGCTGGCAGCCCGCTTGCGCGGCAAGTCCGCCCTTCGCGTGATCGACCTGGCCTGCGGCACAGGAGCCAACGTGCGCGCACTGGCGCCGCAGCTCGGTGGCGCGCAACAGTGGCTGCTGGTCGACCATGACCCCGCACTGCTGGCCGCGATGCCGCAACACTTCGCAGCCTGGGCGCAGGCGCAAGGCTTTGCATGGCGCACGATGGCCGAGGGGTGGCGGATCGAGGGCCCGGACTGGCAGGCCGACATCATGCCGAGCCGGGTCGATCTCGCGACCGGGCTCGCCACCCTGCCTTTCCATGCGGCCCGGCTCGTGACCACCTCGGCATTGCTGGACCTCGTGTCGGCCGATTGGCTCGATGCGTTGCTGGGCCATGTCACGGCCGCCAGGCCGGCGCTGCTGTTTGCACTGACTGTCGATGGCCTTGTCGCATGGAATGAAGTCGACGCGGACGATGCAGCGGTTCAAGCGCTGTTCCGCGCGCATCAACTCGGCGACAAGGGCTTCGGTCCCGCACTCGGTGTCGATGCCGTGCCTCACGTCGCCGCGCGACTCGGCCGGTCCGGCTACAGGGTGACGCAGGCACGCAGCGACTGGGTCATCGAGCCACCGCACCACGCGATGCTGCAAGCCATGGTCCAGGGCATGGCCGCAGCCGCGCTGGAACAGGATGCGTCAGCCCGGGCGCTCGTGCACGCCTGGAGCGCGCGCCGCCTGGCCGCGATCGGGCGCACGTCCTTGCGCGTCGGTCATGTGGACGTGCTGGCCGTACCGGCCGACGATGTCGCGGCCCGCAAGTCCAGGTCCCACAACACGTCCCCGCCCATCCGGTAGACCCGGCTGGCCGGCCGCGCGCAGTCGCCCATCGACAGGTCCTGCGGCAGCGACAGCCCCGGCCGGCCATCGCCGATGACCACGGCGGCGACGCTCAGGTGCAGCCGGTCCATGCAGCCCTGCCGCATGAAGTGCGACACGGTGACGCCGCCGCCCTCCACGAACAGCACGCGCAGGCCGCGCCCGGCCAGGGCCGCTTGCAGAGCCCGAACGTCGACGATGCCGTCCGGGCCGGTGAGCCGCGGCACGCCCAGCACCTGGTCGGCGCCCACGCGACTTGCCGCCTCCGCCTCGCGTTCCGCATCGCAGACCAGCAAGGTGGGCGCGGCCCGGTCGGAGAACACCCGCAATGACGCCGGCAAGCGAAGCGCCGGGTCGATCACCACGCGCACGGGGTTGTCGCCCTCCACGCGCCGCGTCGTGAGCTGCGGGTTGTCCAGGCCCGCCGTCGCCGCGCCGACGACCACCGCGTCGCTGAGCGCACGCAGGCGATGCAGGTGCAGCAGCACCTCGGCGCCGTTGATGTAGTTCGCATCGCCGCTGCGCGTCGCGATGCAGCCGTTGAGGCTCTGGCCCAGTTGCCCGATCACCCAGGGCGTGCTGCCGGATGTGCGATCGAGCAGCGGCTTGACCAGCGTGAACAGTTCGGCCGCCTCCGCGCTCCACTCGTCGCCGAGCGCGAAGCCTTGCGACGCTTCCCAGGTGAGCGCCGGGCCGTCCTGCGGCGGCTCGCCGAGGCGACGTTGCCGGACGATGTGCAGGCACCGGCGCCACAGCGCATCGACGTCCAGCGGGGGAAGGGTCTCCGGCTTCATGAACGGGCGGGGGTCATAGGCATGGGACGGCTCCTGTGTGAGCGGCGCTGCCTGCCGCTTGCGGCGTATTCTGACCGCAAGCACTCGAGCGGGTCGAGGCTCCTGCGCCCACATGCTCCAAATGCCTACAAGGCGGCCGCAGGGGGCACGCGAAAAATCCGCCGTTCAATGCTTACATCCCACGAATTCAAGTTCTTCCGCGCCGGCGGCGTGGACCAGGTCCTGATCCGCGACGGCGCCGACATCGCACACATCGGCGAACTCGACCAGAAGCTCTGGGTCGCACTCGCCTGCCCCACGCGCGGCGTGGAGTTCGACGCCCGCACGCTCGACTTCGTCGACGCCGACCAGGACGGACGCATCCGACCACCGGAACTCATCGCCGCCTGCGAATGGGCATGCGCGCACCTGCGCAACCCCGACGAGCTCATGGCAGGCGGCGACAGCATCGCCCTGGACGCATTCCGCGACTCCGAAGGGGACGACCTGCCGCTGGGCGAAGAAGCCCTTCGCGTGCTGCGCCACCTGCAGAAGGAGGACGCGGGCGTCGTCACGCTCGACGACGTCATGCAGCGCAGCGACACGCTCGCCGCCATGCGTTTCAACGGCGACGGCATCATCGGCCCCGACATCACGGCCGAGGAGCCCGTGCGCCGCACGCTGCAATGGATCGCCGAGACCCAGGGCAGCGTCAAGGACTGCAACGGCGTCGACGGCGTCGACCGGGCCCATGCCGAAGCCTTCTTCGCCGAAGTCGAGGCCATGCGTCTCTGGCAGGCCGGCGACGACGGCGCGGCCTGCCACGACGGACGCATGCTGCAGGCGGCCGAGGCCGTCGAAGCCGTGCGCGAGAAGGTCGACGACTTCTTCGCGCGATGCCGCGTGGCCGCCTACGACATCCAGGCGGTGGCTGCGCTCAACGCTTCGCCCGAGACCTATGAGGCCATCGGTGCGGAGGAACTGACGCTCGACAACCCGCGCATCGCCGCGCTGCCGCTCGCGACCATCGCACCGGGTCGCACGCTGCCCTTGCGAAGCGGCGCCAACCCGGCATGGGCACGGGCGCTCGCCACGCTGCAGCAGGATGCCGTTGCGCCCTTGATCGGGGAAGCCAACCAGATCGACGAGCACCAATGGAACGAACTGCTGCACCGAGTCGCTTCCTGCCGGGCCTGGCTGGCGGCGAAGCCGCGATCGCCGCTGTCGGAACTGGACAGCGCGACCATCACCGCGCTGACCGCGATGCAGGCCCCGGTGATGGCGCTCATCGAGCAGGACGAGGAAGCCGGCCCGCACAACGCACGCCTGCGCGATCTCGAAAAACTGCTGCGCTTCAAGCGCGACCTGCTGCGGCTGCTGGAGAACTTCGTCTCCTTCAAGGCCTTCTATCGCCGCGAGGGCGCGATCTTCCAGGCCGGCACGCTCTACCTCGACAGCCGCAGTTGCGACCTCGCGGTGCGCGTGGACGACGTGAAGCAGCATGCGGTGCTGGCGGGCCTGGCCAAGACCTGCCTGGCCTACTGCGAATGCCGGCGCGGGGAGGAGAAGATGAGCATCGTCGCGGCCTTCACCGCCGGCGACGTCGACTTCCTCTTCGCCGGGCGCAACGGCGTCTTCTACGACCGGCAAGGCCGCGACTGGGACGCGACCATCACGCGGCTGATCGAGAACCCGACCAGCGTGGTGCAGGCCTTCTTCTCCCCCTACAAGAAATTCGTGCGCATGATCGAGGAACAGGTCGCGCGGCGCGCCGCCGCCAGCGACGCCAACGCGCAGGGAACGCTCAGCTCATTGGCCAGCGGACTGGCAACCGCGGACAAGACCGCGTCGGCCGGCGTGGCAGCGGTGCGCACGCGCGGCCGCATCGACGTCGGGACGGTGGCGGCCATCGGCGTCGCGATGGGCAGCATCAGCGCCGTGCTCGTGGCCTTGTTCAGCAAGTTCATCGACCTGGGGCAATGGATTCCGATGGCGATCGCGGGTGTGATCCTTGCCATCTCCGGCCCCAGCATGCTGATCGCCTGGCTCAAGCTGCGCCAGCGCAGCCTGGGGCCGCTGCTCGATGCCAGCGGCTGGGCCATCAACGGCCGCATGAAGGTCAACGTGCGGCTCGGCGCCTCGCTGTCGAAGACCGCACACATCCCGCGCCAGGCGCTGCGACTGCTGCACGATCCCTACGCCGGGCGCGTCGGCCTGGGAGCGCCGCTCTCCGCGCTGGCGCTGGCATCGCTCGTGGCCATGGTGGTGTGGAAGCTGGACCTCCTGCATTTGCCCTGAGGTCCCTCCCGCCATGCCTGTACGGCAGGCCTTGTCGGGGCCGCGGCGGCGCCCGCCAGGTGTCAGTGCAGGGTCAGCCGGGTCGTACTAGGCTGCGCATCCGGAGTCGAAGCATCATCGTGCATTCGCTCGCATGGAGGTCGCCGTGGCCAACAGCATCCAACGTCGAAGATTTCTCCTGGGCTCTGCCGCGCTCGCCTCCGCGGGCCTGAGTGCCCGCATGGCATCGGCGCAGCAGCCGCCCCCTCCCATTCCCGTCCCGCAGATCGACCGCCTGACCATCAAGGTGCTCGTCGACAGCAGCTACGACACACCGCGCACCACCCCTTCCCCGTGGGTGAAGGTCAAGCGTGCCGGGCTGGCCGCGGCGGGTGACTTCCGCAAGACCTTGCACAACGAGTGGGGCCTGGCCCTCGCCCTGCAATCGCAGGCCGGCGGCCAGACGCGCGACCTGATGCTCGACTTCGCCTACACCGTCGACGCGCTGACCAACAACATCGCCATCATGGGCGTCGACCCCTCCAGGGCACAGGCATTCATCCTCAGCCACGGCCACTACGACCACTTCGGCGGCCTGATCCCGTTCATCCAGCAGAATCGCGCGAAGTTGCCGACCCCCTTGACGCTCTACGCAGGCGGCGAGGACAACTTCTGCCGCCGCGTGAACGCAGGTGGCGCGCCGGGGCAGTTTGCCGAGTTCGGCGTGCTCGATCGCCGCGAACTCGAGGCGCTGAAGGTTCGTGTCGTCCTGTGCCCGACACCCACCGTGATTGCGGACCAGGCCTTCACCACCGGCGTGATCGAACGCAATTCGTTCGAACGTGTGCTGCCGAACACCTTTGTCGACTACGCCATGAAGGATGGACTTGGCTGCGACATTCCTGCGGCCGCGGCCAAGGCCGAGGGCAAGCCCGTGCCCGACCAGCACCTCAACGAGCACGCCACCTGCTTCCACCTCAAGGACCGGGGCCTCATCGTCATTTCTTCCTGCGGGCATGCGGGCATCGTCAATTCGACGCGGCAGGCGATGAAGGTGTCGGGGATCGACAAGGTGCATGCGATCGTCGGCGGCTTCCATCTCTTTCCGGCCGATGATGCCTACCTGAAGCAGACCGTCGTGGAACTGGGCAAGATCAATCCGGATGTGCTGATCCCCATGCACTGCTCCGGGCCCGGCTTGATGACCGCCTTGCGCAACATGATGCCGGAGCAGGTGGTTCCGTCGACGACGGGTACCGAGTTCACGTTCGGCGCATGACGTGCCTGTGGCCCATCGGACGACGACGATGACTCGCCGCGCCGCCGGGCTCTTGGCCGCATGGACGCTGGGTGCGTGGGCAGCTTTCGCACCCGCCTGCGGCAAGGCCGAAGAGGCAGCGGGCACGCCCGTTCGTGCCGAGGCTGCGCGCCTCATGAACGAACTCATGACCGGCACCGGGCAGCCCATCGGCGGACCGTTCCAGCTCACCGACCCGGACGGTCGCCGCGTAGGGCCGGCGCAGTGGCGCGGCAAGGTGGTGCTGATGTACTTCGGCTACACGGGCTGCCCGGATGCGTGCCCCACGGCCCTGGCCGACATGGCCGCCGCGATCACCGCCCTTGGAGCCGACGGGGGCCGCGTCCAGCCCGTGTTCGTGACGCTCGATCCGTTGCGCGATACGCCGGCCGTGCTGGCTGCCTATGTCCGGAGTTTCAATCCGCGCCTTGTCGCTCTTGGCGGCACCGAAGAGGAGGTGCGGCGGGTCGCGTTGTCGTACAAGGTGTTCTACGAGAAGGTGCCAATACCAGGGTCGCGTTTCTACATGATCGACCACACGTCGTTCACCTATGTGCTCAACGAAGCGGGCCAGTATGTCGGTTACTTTCCGCCTGCCACCAGCGGCGAGCGGATTGCCGCGCAGATGAGGGCGATGTTGCCTGCACCTGAGCGTTCGCAGTGAAGTGAAGACCCTGTCCTCGTCGGCTTGTCAGGCTTGACGCACCGGCCGAACGGACGTCATCGCTGGCGCCGCGAGCGCATGGCCGGTACAAACGGCAACGTACCATCGCCTTCATCAGCGACGCCGGGATGCCCCGCACCACCACCGGCAAGATCCTCCACCGCACACTGCGCGAGCGCATGTCCAGCGCCGCGACGCAGTGACACGAACCACCGCATGCAACAGATCCTGCTCGTCACCGCTCCCTTCTTCGCGCTGGTGTTCTGCGGCTGGATCGTGGCGCGCGCAGGGCTGCTGCCGCTGGAGGCGATTCCGGGGCTGAACGTCTTCGTGCTGTACTTCGCCCTGCCCTGCATGCTGTATCGCTTTGCGGCGACCACGCCGATCGTGCGCCTGCTCGATCCCACGGTCTCGTCGGTCTACCTGCTGTGCGCACTGTTGATCGTGGCGCTCGCGATCCTGGCCACCCGGCGCGGGAACATCGGCTGGAACGACGCGTCCTTCGGCGCCCTGGTCGCGGCATTCCCGAACTCGGGCTTCATGGGCGTGCCGTTGCTCGTGGCCCTGCTCGGCCAGCGCGCGGCCGGCCCGGCCATCGTGGCGCTGGCCATCGACATGGTCGTGACTTCGTCGCTGTGCATTGCCCTGTCGCGCCTGGACAGCGCCAACGAGCACGGCGTCTCGCGCGCCATCGGCAATGCGTTGAAAGGCATGCTGAAAAACCCCCTGCCCTGGGCCATCGGGCTCGGGTGCCTGACCGCCGCCACCGGCTTCCGGCTGTGGGAGCCGGCCCGCAATTCGGTCGGCATGCTGGCCGACGGGGCGTCGCCGGTGGCGCTGTTCACCATCGGCGCGGTGCTGGCGCGGCCGCAGAAGGAGACGGCCTCCAGGGGCGTCGGCGACGTCCCGCTGATCGTGCTCTGCAAGCTCTTCGTGCATCCGGCGCTGGTGCTGGGCGTCGGCAAGCTGGCACAGGCCATCGGCGTGCCGCTCGACGATTTCGCGCTCGTCGTGCTGGTGCTCATCGCCGCGCTGCCCAGCGCCAGCAGCATCCCCATGCTGGCCGAGCGATTCAGTGCCGACACCGGCCGCATCGCACGCATCGTGCTCATCACCACAATGCTGTCCTTCGTCAGCTTTTCGGTGGCGGTCGCGTGGCTGGCCTGAGCCTGAAGACATGGCGTCGGCGCGCAGCGCGACGAGGCACGTTCCGACAGGCGCCCATGACGGCGCCCGCGGAAACTTGCTGCATGACCCAATTCATCCTTGCCTCGCTGGTTTCCCTCGCAGCCGCCGCCGTATTGACTGCCACCCTGCCCGCGGATGCGGCTTCGGTGGATTGGCAGTTGCCTTCCCTTGAAAGCCGGTGAGGCGCGGCCAGGGGCCTGGACGACGACCAGGCCACCACATGCCAGATGCTCAGCGTCTCACCGAGGCGCAGATCACCTGCCCTCCGCTTCCCTGAAATACCCGGCATGGCGCTCCCGCAGCACGGACTTCTGGATCTTGCCGGTGGCGGTCTTGGGCAACGCATCGACGACGATGTACGCCTTCGGGCACTTGTACGGGCTCAACTTTTCGCGAAGGCGGCGGTCGAGCGCGTCCTGGTCCAGCAATGCGCCCGGCCGCGTCACCAACACCGCGGTCACGGCCTCGCTCCAGTGCGCGTGCGGCAGGCCGATCACCACCACTTCCGCGATCGCAGGCTCCGCTTCATAGAGGGCCTTCTCGACCTCGATCGAGGCAATGTTCTCGCCGCCGCTCTTGATCACGTCCTTGAAGCGATCCTTGAACCACAACAGGCCGTCGGCGTCGAAATAGCCGACGTCGCCCGAATGGAACCAGCCGTGCTTGAACGCCTGCTGCGTGGCCGCCTCGTCATGCAGGTAGCCTGACAACGCCTGCGGGCTGCGATAGACGATCTCACCGGCCTCGCCTTGCGGCAACCCGGCGCCGTCCGGACCAACGATGGCCACCTGCACGTTGATCCCCGGCGTGCCGGCCGCGCCGGGATGGCTGAGCTGGTGCTCCGGCCGGAAGAAGGTCGCGACCGGGCTCATCTCGGTCTGGCCGAACATCAGCGAGAAGCCGCAGCCAAAGGTCTCGATGGCCGCGCGCAGTTCGTGGTCGGGCATCGGCGCCATCGCATACACGGCCAGGCGCAGGCTGCGCACGTCGCGTGGGCGCTCGCGCTGCGCCTCGAGCAGTGCGCGGTACATCATCGGCAGGCCGAACAGCAGCGTGAGCTTCTCCTTCTCGACCAGGTCGAGCAGCCGTTGCGCATCGAAGCCCTGCATGACGCAGATGGCGCCACCGACGGCGATCACCGGCGTGCAGATCGCGTTGATCTGCGCGGTATGGAACATCGGCATCAGCGCCACCGCACGCTCGTCGGCGCTCATGCGCGTGTCGATGGCGGTGCCGAGCGACTCGAGGTAGATGGCGAGCTGGCTGCCGACCACGCCCTTCGGCGCGGAGGTGGTGCCGCTGGTGTAGAGGTAGGACAGCGGCGCCCGGTCCTCGACGAAGACCGGCGGCACGTGCGCCGGCTGCGCTCGCTGAAGCGCGTCGTAGGCGTGCAGCGCATAGGTGTTCGCCAGCTGCCCGCGCACCTTGTCGATGTCCCCGATGACGATGACCTCGCGCAAGGCCAGGCCGGGCTCCAGGCCGGTGCTGAACTGCTCGAACAGGTCGGTGGTCACCACCGCGCCGCGCACTTTCGCGTGGCCCAGCACATAGGCCAGTTCGCGGTTGCGCCAGAACAGGTTGATCGGCACGCAGACCACGCCGACCTTGGCGCAGGCGAAGTAGGTGGCAAGGAACTCGGCGCTGTTGGCGGACATCAGCGCGAGTGCATCGCCGGGGCCGTAGCCCAGCGACAGCAGGCCATGCGCGACCCGGTTGGCGAGCGCCTCGAATTCGCCATAGCTGAATCGCCGTTCGCCATCGATCACGCAGTCCTTCGCCGGCCCGCGTGCGGCGCTGCGCGTCAGCAGGTCGCCGACGTTGACGCGCTGGATCAGGTTGCGGTCGATGCGCTGGTCTTGTTCCATGTTGTCTCCTGTCGTTGTTGTTCAGTGCCCGGTGAAGTGCGGCGGGCGCTTCTCGATGAAGGCGCTGCAGCCCTCGTGCGCGTCGTCGCTGTCGAACACGAGGCTGATCATGGCCTGTTCGTATTCGAGCGCGGCATCGAGCGGCATCTCCGATCCATGCAGCATCGCGCGCTTCAACATCCGGAGGGCGACCGGGGATTGCGCCGCGATGCGCTGCGCCAGCGCCATCGTCTCGGCCATCAATTGCACGGCCGGCACCACGCGATTGACCAGCCCTAGCGAGAGCGCTTCCGCGGCGCTGATCGAATCGCCTGTGAACATCAGCAGCTTGGCCTGGCACAGGGGCAGTTGGCGCATCAGGCGCTGCGAGCCGCCGCCGCCGGGGAACAGGCCCAGCTTGATCTCGGGCAGCCCGATCTGCGCGCCGTCGGCGATCAGGCGGATGTCGGTGCACAGCAGCAGTTCCATGCCGCCGCCCAGCGCCCAGCCGTTGACGGCGGCCAGCGTCGGCTTGCTGCAGCTCTCCAGGCGCCGGAAAACGCGGCTCACTACCTCGCCGAACTCGCCATGGTGCGCGAGGCCGCGCCGCGTGTTCAGGTCCCGGATATCGCCACCCGCCACGAAGGCGCGATCACCCACGCCGGTGATGACGATGGCGCGCACCGACGGGTCCTGCGCGAGACGGTCGAGCGCCTGTTCCATCGCGAGCAGCATCGGCACGTCCAGCGCATTGAGCGTGCGCGGACTGTTGAAGCGCATGACGCCGACGGCGCCTTCGTTGAAGAGCTCGATGGGTGGGTCTTGCATGGTCAGGGCGGGGCGAGTGCAGTGAAGGGCCGCGAAGCCAGGGCGCCGGCGAGCACGGCGTCGATCTGCGGCAATCGATCGACGCCGAAGAATGGCTCGCCGTCCACCATCACGAAGGGCGAGCCGAAGACGCGCTGGCGCACGGCTTCATCGACTGCTGCCGCCAGCAGGGACTTCGCCTGCGCGCCTTGCAACAGTTGCAGGCAGGCATCCGCATCGCCGAGGACGGGCGCCTGCGCGGCCAGCCATCGCGCCACGACCGCCGGGTCGCCGATCGGCGCCGCGTCGACGAAGTACGCGCGCATCACGCCGCGGGCGAAACGCACCGCGGCCTGCGCATCGATGGCCTCCAGCAGGTAGAAGCCGCGCGCCGCATGCTGGGTGATCGCCGGAAAGCCCGCGGGCAACTGGAAGTCCACGCCCAGGTGCCGCGCCGAGCGTTCGAAGTCATGCGCCATGTAGTCGCGCTTGACGGGGTTCTCCAGCGGCGCGGGCAACGCCAGCGCGCGCAGCACGGCAAACAACAGGATCGGGCGCCAGCGCACGCTGCGACCATGGCGCGCAGCCAGCGCGTCGATCTTTTCGCCCATGAAGTAGCCATAGGGCGACGCGAAGTCGAACCAGAAATCGATCGGCGCGGGTGCTTGCATGGTCATCAGGCCGTCCGCAGCGCGGGGCTCGGCGGAATGCGGCAGGCAGCCCGGTATTCGTCGGCTATGCGCCTGACGAGTTCGGCGACGGTCGGGATGTCGTGGATCGTGGCCACGCCCTGCCCTGCGCTCCACAGGTCTTTCCAGACGCGGGCCTCGGTGTCGGTCAGCGACGCCATGTCGGGCTTCTTCGGCGGCAGGGTGGCGACGTCGATGCCGAAGCGATCGATCGACGCGCGCAGGAAATTGGCCGGCACGCCGGAGAAGCGGTCGGTGTAGATCAGGTCGGCCACGCCGGCATCGACCACCATCTGCTTGTAGGACTGCTGCGCCTGCGACTCGCGCGTGGCCAGGAAGCGCGTGCCCATGTAGGCCAGGTCGGCGCCGAGCATCTCGGCTGCGCGCACCTGCCAGCCGTCGTTGATGGCGCCGCCCAGCACCAGGCTGCCGTGCCAGAACTCGCGGATCTCGCGCACCAGCGAGAACGCGCCCTGGCTCGACGCGTGGCCACCTGCGCCGGCGCCGACGCAGATCAGGCCATCGACGCCGGCCCGCGCCGACTTGCGTGCATGCCCGGCGCTCGTGACGTCACAGAAGACCGTGCCGCCATAGGCATGCACCGCCTGCACGACCGGCGCCGGATTGCCGAGGCAGGTGATGACGAAACGCACCTTGTGCGCCACCACCACTTCGAGGTCCGGCTCGAAGCGCGGATTGGTGTGGTGCACCACGAGGTTGATGCCGAACGGCGCGATGACGGCTTGCGGGTCGGCCGCGCGGGACGATGCCAGCTCGCGCTCGATCTCGCTGAGCCAGTCATCGAGCTGCGCCGTCGGTCGCGCATTGACGTGCGGAAAGGTGCCGACCACGCCGGCCTTGCACAAGGCCGTCACCAGCGGCGGAAAGGACACCAGGAACATCGGCGCGCCGATGACCGGGACCGACAGGGCGTTCTGGAACAGCGTGGGCAATGGCATGGTGGATCGCGTGGCCCTCAGAGCCGCAACACGCCGTAGCCGATGTCGTCGTCGAAGGGCGCATTGAGCGAGGCGACGATGGCCATGCCGAGCGCGTTGCGCGTGTCGACCGGATCGAGGATGCCGTCGTCCCACAGTTCCGAGGTCGAGTGGTAGGCATCGCTCTCCTCCTCGAAGCTCTTGAGCACCGGGTCGCGGATCGCAGCCACCTCTTCGGCCGAAAGCGTGTGGCCCTTGCGCTCCAGCTGCCGCACCTTGACCTCGGCCAGCGTGTTGGCGGCCTGCTCCGCGCCCATGACCGCGATCTGCGACTGCGGCCACATCCAGAGGAAGCGGCCGTCGAAGGCGCGTCCGCACATGCCGTAGTTGCCGGCGCCGAAGGAGCCGCCGACGATCACTGTGAACTTCGGCACGGTGCAGCCGACCTGCGTCATGATCATCTTCGCGCCGTCCTTGGTGATGCCGCGCTCCTCGTACTCGCGCCCGACCATATAGCCGGTGATGTTCTGCAGGAAGACCAGCGGCGTGCGGTCACGGTCGCACAGCCGCATGAAGTGCGCGGCCTTGAGCGAGCTGTCGTTGAAGAGCACGCCGTTGTTGGCGAGGATGCCGACCTTGCAGCCCCAGATGCGCGCATAGCCGCAGACCATCGTGGTGCCGTAGCCCGGCTGGTATTCGTGGAAGTTGCTGCCGTCAACGATGCGCGCGATCACCTCGCGCATGTCGAAGCCGGTCTTCCAGTCGGTCGGGATGATGCCGTACAGCTCCTGCGGGTCGTAGTGCGGGGGCTCTGCCTCGACGCGGTCGATGGCCTGCTTCCGGATGGGCGTGGTCTGGGCCAGGATGTCGCGCGCGATGGCAAAGGCATGCGGCTCGTCGTCGGCGGCGTAGTCGCAGGTGCCGGAGACGGTCGTGTGCATCTCGGCGCCGCCGAGCGCCTCGGCCGTGACCACCTCGCCGGTGGCCGCCTTCACCAGCGGCGGGCCGCCGAGGAACACGCCGCCGTTGCCGCGCACGATCACGCTGTAGTCGCACAGCGCCGGGATGTAGGCGCCACCCGCCGTGCAATGTCCCAGCACGACGGCGATCTGCGGCACGCCCATCTTCGACAGCGTGCACTGGTTGCGGAAGATGCGGCCGGCCGCATGCCGGTCCGGGAACAGGTCCGACTGCAAGGGCAGGAAGCCGCCCGCGCTGTCGCACAGGTGCAGCACCGGCAGCCGGTTCTCAATGGCGATGTCGAGCGTGCGCACGATCTTCTTCACCGACAGCGGATACCAGGCGCCGCCCTTGATGCTCGGATCGTCGGCATGGATGATGACCTCGCGGCCCTGGATGATGCCGATGCCCGACACCTGCCCCGCCCCATGCACCTCGCCGCCATAGGCGCGGTTGGCGGCCAGCGTGCCGATCTCCAGGAAGGGCGTGCCGGGGTCGAGCAGCAGGTCGAGCCGTTCGCGCACGGTGAGCTTCTTCTGGCGATGCAGGCGCTCGATGTCGCGCTCCGGCCGCTCGTGGCGGGCCGTATGGATACGCTGGCGCAGCGCCTCGACGCGCTCGGTCATGGCGGCATGGTTCTGCCGGTAGCTGGCGCTGCCGGTGTCGACATGGCTCTGGATACGACTCATGCGCCGCTCCCTTCCTCTGCGGCCACGCGCACCAGCACCGCCCCGCGCTGGAAGGTCTGGCCGACGGCGAACGGCAGCTCGGCGACCACGCCATCGCATGCGGCGCCGATGGTCATCTGGAGCTTCATGCTCTCGATGACGAGCAGCGCATCGCCCTGGCGCACCAATTGGCCCGGCGCGGCGTGCAGCGACACCACGACGCCGGGCATCGGCGCCTGCGAACTGCCGTCGGCGGAAGCGCCGCCCGCGGACCTGGCGCGCGTCGGATCGATGCGCTCCACGCGCCAGGCACGGCCCTGCAATTGCACGTAGACGGCATCGCCGTTGGCCACGGCCAGCAGCTTCTCGCTGCGGCCATCGACCAGGGTGCTGAACTCGCCGTTGCCGGTGTGGCGCACGGCCAGGCGAGCGTCATCCACGGCGACGCCGTCGTGGCGCAGGTGCACCTGATGCCGCGTGGACGGCTCGTCGCTGAGGGAAAGCAGGGTCATGGCTTGAAGGGGTCCACTCAGAACCTGTGAATAAATCGGACGTGTACGAGCAGTTCGTCCAAACGCGCCCAATCTAGGCGCAAAGCGCAGCCGTAGCTCGCGCTACGGCGAGCATTTGCAACGACGAGTGGGCGTGTTTGGGCGGGCTGAGCGTGCATGGCTGGTTTGTTCACAGGTTCTTCAGTTGCGCCATGCGCCCATCGAGGCGTAGGGCTCGGGAATCGGTCGGGCGCTGCGCTCGGGCGCAGCGCTGGCGGCCACCGCGAGCACGGCGCGGCGCTGCGCATCGCTCAGCGGGTCGGGCATCAGGTCGGCGCGATGGCGTTCGAGGAAGCCTGTATCGGTCTCCCCGCGACCGAAGGCCGGGTGGCGCAGCACGCGGCCCAGGTAGTCGCTGTTGATCGTGACGCCAAGCATCGCGGTCTCGGCCAGCGCATTGCGCATGCGCGAGATCGCCAGCCCGCGGTCCGCGCCATGCACCACCAGCTTGGCCAGCATCGAATCGAAATCCGCCGACACCGCGGCGCCCTCGGTAACGCCGCCGTCGAAGCGCACGCCCGGGCCCTGCGGCGTGCGCAGCAGCAGCACATGGCCGGTGTCGGGCACGAAGCCGGCGTCGGCGTCCTCGGCCAGGATGCGGCATTCGATCGCGTGACCGGCGTGGCGAACGTCTTCCTGTGCGATGCCCAGCGGCTCGCCCTGCGCCACGCGCAACTGGAGTTCGACCAGGTCGAGGCCGGTGACCATCTCCGTCACCGGATGCTCGACCTGCAGCCGGGTGTTCATCTCGAGGAAGAAGAACTCGCCCTCAGGCGAGACGATGCATTCGACCGTGCCGGCATTGACGTAGCCGGCCGCGCCCGCCAGCCGCACGGCGGCGGCACAGATGCGTTCGCGCAAGGCCGGTGCAAGGCCGGGCGCGGGCGATTCCTCGATCAGCTTCTGGAAGCGCCGCTGGATCGAGCACTCGCGCTCGCCAAGGTGGATCACGTGGCCGTGCGCATCGCCGAAGACCTGTACCTCGATGTGCCGCGGCCGCTCGACGAAGCGCTCGGCAAAGAGCCGGCCATCGCCGAAGTAGCGCTGGCTCTCGCCGCGCGCGATCGTGATGGCGTCCGCCAAACCGTCTTCGCCCCGGACGATCTGCATGCCCTTGCCGCCCCCGCCGGCCGCGCCCTTGATCAGCAGCGGAAAGCCGACGGCGCGTGCACGCGCGGCGAAGGTCGACGGATCGTCCGCCTCGTCGGCCGAAGGGGTGACCGGCACGCCATGCGCCACCGCGAACTTGCGTGCGCTGATCTTGTCGCCCATCAACTCGATCACCTTGGCGGGCGGGCCGACGAACACCAGGCCCGCGTCCACCACGGCCTGCGCGAAGGCGGCGTTTTCGGAGAGGAAGCCATAGCCAGGGTGGATCGCGTCGCAGCCGCTGTCGCGCGCGGCGCGGATCATTGCCTGTGCGTCGAGCCAGGCTGCGACCGGCGGCTGGCCGAACACTTCCACGGTGTCGGTGGCTGCTGCGAGCGCGGGGCCGGCGCGGTCCTGCTGGTGCCAGGGCACGACGGTGTCGATGCCCAAGCGCCGCGCGGTGCGCACGATGCGCAGCGCGATCTCGGCGCGGTTGGCGATGAAGAGCTTGCGGATGGCTGTCATGAACGTGCCTTGCGGCGTTTGGTCGCAACAGGCTGTTTCGCTGCGACGGTGGTCGGCGGCGTGACGGCGGTGGGCACGGTGCGCACGTCGGCCGGGGCGCTGGCGACGATGCGCTCGAGCCGTGCCAGCCGGCGCTCGATGTCGGCCGGCGAGCCCGCGGCCGGCTGCGCTGCGGCGCCATCCTCCGTTGACGGCAGCAGGCCGCTCAGCAGCAAGGCGGTGAACTGGTCGGCCATCGCCTCCACGTCGACAGCACCGCCGCGGCCGAACAACTGCGCCCACATGCGATGCTCGATGCCGCCATAGACCATGCTGCGAACCAGTTCGCCATCGGTGCCCGCAGGCAACTCGCCGCTGTCCACCGCCTCGTGCACCGTGCGCAGCAGGAAGGCGGTGTAGCGCACGTGCAGGTCGTGCAGCACGGACTTGAAGTATTCGGGGCTGGTGCGCACCTCGTGCAGCACGATGCGCGAAAGGCTCGGCTCCTCCACGTACACGCGCAGGTGCCGCCAGACCAGGAAGCGCAGCCGGCTGCGCAGGCCATGGATGCGCGCGAAGCTGGTGGCGATGTCCTCGATCAGCGGCTCGTACATGCCGCGCAGCACTTCGTTGAGCAGGTCGCGCTTGGTCGGGAAATAGGTGTAGACCAGTCCCTCGACCACGCCGACACGCGCGGCAATCTCCCCGACCGAAGCGCGCTCGAAGCCCTTCTCCAGGAACACCGCGCGCGCGGCGGCGAGGATCTCGGCCGCGCGTCGCAGGCGGCGAGGCGTCTGCTTGCCGGCGGCGATGGGCGTCACCTTGGCGGTGGAAGTGGATGGCTTGGCCTCTGGTTTCATGGCAATTCCTGTAGCAGGCTGCGTGGCACTTCCACCGGCAGGTCCAGCAGCATCTGGGCGAAGGCCTTGCCCTGCGGGTCGTAGCGCAGCGAGGCGACGCCACCTCCGCCGAGGGCGTTCTCCAGCGTGAAGTTGAAGGCGTGGCAGCCGGGCAATGCATAGCGTGTCACCTTGCCGCGGCACACATGGGCGAAGTAGGCGGCGACGGTGCTGGCATCGAGCACCCGGCCCAGCACCTCGTACGCGGCCGGCGAGCGCGCGATCACGCCGATGTTGGCCATGTCGCCCTTGTCGCCGCTGCGGGCGTGGGCGATGCGGATGAGTGGCACGGTTTCAGTGGGCGTGGTGGGGCTGTTTTGATCGATGCGCTGTGCAAGGTCGGGGGCTCCGTCATCGCTGGAAAGGTGCGTGACCGGCTCCGCCTCGAATGCCAGCGGTTCGCCGTCCAAGCTGACCTGCACGTCGACCTGCGACGGATCGACACGCAGCGAGAACAGGCGCACCACCGGCGACGGCGAAGGCCGGCCCGCCGCGAAGCCCGTGATGCCCTGCGCCATCGAAGTTGCCGAAGGGGCGATCTCGCGGGCCAGTAGGTCGAGCGCCGCCCGCTGCGCATGGCGCGCCGCCAGTTTGAGGATTACCTCGCGGCTGTCCGCAGTCCGCGCATGCGGGCCATACGTGCTCTCTGCGCCCAGCACCTCGATGCTCGTCTCGTCGAAGTCCGCCATGCCGCGCGCGAGGATCAGTCGCCGGCAGCGCGCGAGGATCGCGTCGCCCACGCGCTGCGCCTTTCGCGCCGCGGCCGGGCCGCCGATCATCAGCGTGCCCAGCAGCCGCCAGCCGTCGGCATGGGTGGCGCTGGCCTTGAGCGTGGCCGGCGCGGGTCGGCCACGCGCGCCGGTCACCCGCACGCTGTCGGGGCCCGCTTGCAACATCGTCACCCCGGAGAAGTCGCAGCAGACATCCGGCAGCAGGTAGGCACGCGGATCGCCGATCTCGTAGACGAGTTGTTCCGCCACGGTCGCTGGCTCGACCAGTCCGCCCGTGCCGGCGGGCTTGGTGAGCGTGAAGCCTTGGCCATCCGCATCGCATTCGACGATCGGAAAACCCATCTCCTCCCAGCCGGGCACGCGCTCCCAGTCGGTGAAGAGGCCGCCCGTCGCCTGCGCGCCGCATTCGATCAGGTGGCCGGCCAGGCTCCCGGTGGCGAGCCGGTCCCAGTCCTGCCAGCCCCAGCCGAATTCATGCACCAGCGGCGCCAACGTAACCGCGCTGTCGACCACGCGGCCGGTGATCACGATGTCGGCCCCTGCGTCCAGTGCGGCGACGATGGGTTGCGCGCCGAGGTACGCATTGAGGCTCAGCAGTTGCGCAGGCATCGGCGCACCACTGAACATCTCGCGCGTGCCGGCCGCGCGCAACGCATCGGCACGGCTCGACAAGTCGTCGCCCTCCACCACCGCGATGCGCAGCGGCACACCGAGCGCCCGGAGTTCTCCGGCCAGGGCGCGCGCGCAAGCGGCCGGATTGACGCCGCCCGCGTTGGACACCACGCGGATGCCCTGCGACTGGATCTCTCCAGCAAGCGCCGTGACCACGCGCACGAAGTCCGGCGCATAGCCGGCCTCGGGCGACCTGGCGCGTGCCCGTGCGAGCAGCGACATCGTGATCTCGGCCAGGAAGTCGAACACCAGGTAATCGATGTCGCCGCGCCGAACTAGCTGCGCGGCGCCCTCTTCCGAGTCGCCCCAGAAGCCGCTCGCGCAGCCGATGCGCAAGGGGCGAGTGCGTACGGTCGAACGGCTCATTCCACAACTCTCAACGTCCGGGCCATACCGGCGCGCGGCGCTCTGCGAAGGCCTTCATGCCTTCGCGCGTGTCCTCGCTCTGCGACAGCACCGGCAGGATGGCCTGCGCCAGGTTCAGCGCATCGCCAAAGGAAAGATCATGGATCGCAGAAATGGCGCGCCGCCCGATGCGCAACGCCACGGGCGAGTTGGCGGCCAGCCTGGCCAGCATGGCATCGACCGCGCCGTCCAGTTCACCGGCCGGCACCACGGCATTCACGATGTCGAAACGCTGCGCCTCGGCGGCCGTGAAGCGCTGCGCGAAGAAGCACATCTCCTGCAGGCGGCGCCGCGGAATCACGCGCATCAGCAGCGGCAGGATCATCATCGGAAAGACGCCGACCCGGGCCTCGGTGGTGCCAAACATGGCGCCCTCGGTGGCAACGGCGAAGTCGCAGGCGCAGACCAGGCCGAGGCCGCCGCCGAAGGCGCTGCCGTTGACGCGCGCGATGATCGGCAGGTTGCAGCGCTCCAGCGCACGGAACAGTTCCGCGACCGGGTTGTCGAAGCGGCCCGGCTCCAGCGCGAACGGCGAGCCATCCGCCGTCGGCTTGAGGTGGCCGCCAGCACAGAAGGTCTTGTCGCCCGCGCCGGTCAGGACGATGGCGCGCACGCCCTGCATCGCCTCGGCTCGCTGCAAGGCTTCCACCAGAGCGGCCATCACGGCATCGGTCATCGTGTTGTGTGCATCGGCCCGATCGATCGTGATGCGGCAGGCGGCGCCGTCGCGCTCGACCCGGACCTGCGAAGCAGTCATTGGCCCGCCTCCCCTTCCGGTGCGCCGCCATCGGCGAAGGTCACCGGCGGCTGGTACTGCGGAAAGCCATCGAAGGGGAAGCTGCGCTCGGCCGCGGCCAGCGTCCACGTGTGGCGCGCCGTGGGGACGCCACCGTCGACACGGATCACCGTGCCGTTGATGAAGCCGGCCGCCTCGGACAGCAGGTACACCACGGCCGACGACAACTCCGCCTCGGTGCCGAAGCGCTGCAGCGGCACCTTGCCGCGCAGGCCGCGAAGTACGTTGCGGTAGTCCTCGTCGTAGGTGTCGATGCCGGCGGAGGCGATCCAGCCCGGCGCGACCCCGTTGACCCGCACGCCTGAATGCCCCCATTCGCAGGCCGCCGTCTCGGTGAGCGTCAGCACGCCGCCGCGCGCTGCCCCCGAGTGCCCCATGCCGGGCAGCCCGCCCCAGATGTCGGCCAGCATGTTGACGATGCTTCCGCCATGCGCCTGCATCCATTGCACGTAGCACTCGCGCGAGAAGAGGAACGTGCCGTGCAGGTTGTTGCGCACCACCGCATCCCAGCCCTTGAAGGAGATGCTCTCCAGCTTCGCCGGGTACTGGCCGCCGGCGCAGTTGAAGAGCCCGTCGAGCCGGCCATGGGACTGCACGATGGCCGCGACCGTGGCTTGGACCGACGCCTCGTCGCGGATGTCGCAGGCATGGCATGTGACGTCCGCGGCGCGCTCCGGGTAGATCGCGGTGATCTCCGCCGCGACCGCCTGCAGCTTGGCCGTCTGCCGGCCGACCAGCGCGACGTGCGCGCCCAGGCTCGCCAGTTCATGCGCGGTGCAGCGGCCGAGTCCGCTGCCGCCACCCGTGACGACGACGGTACGGCCATCGAACAGGCCGGGCCGGAAGGCCGATCGGTAGCGCTCCAGATTGGGAGATGGCGAGGCAGGAATGGTCATCGTCGGGACGCTCAGTACGCGTCGAAGTCGGTCAACGCCTTCACCGTGCCAGCCTGCGGATCGGTCTGGAACAGCTTGATCGGCAGCACCGCCTGGGCCTTCGGGTTGTCGAAGGAGACCGGCCCGCTCAGTCCGCCGACCTTGAAGTCATGCAGCTTGTCGAGCTGCGCCACGACGCACGCGCGCGTCAAGGTGGCGCCGCAACGGCGCACCCCCTCGGCGAACACCATCGTGCCGACGTAGCCGCTCACGGTGTAGCGGTTGAAGTTGTTGTAGTCGTCAGGGCTCAGGTACTTCCTGGCGGATGCCATCAGCGCCACGCCGGCCGGGTCGTAGTTCGACGCGTAGTAGTCGGGGATCAGGTACTGGTAGCCGGACGGCGCGGCCAGCTTGACCGCGGCGGGCAACTGGCCGGCCCACAGCGTCGCCAGCGTCACGTCCATGTCGAGCCGGCGCAGCTCCGACATGATCGAGGCCGACTCCGTCGTCAACGTGCCGAGGTAGATCGCGTTCACGCCCTTGTCCTTGAGCGTGAGCACCTCGGCCGAGAAGTCCTTGGCGCCGCGCTTGAAGGAGATCTCCGCGACGCTGTTCAGGCCGTACTGCTTCACCGCCTTCTGGTAGCCGGACAGCAGCGCCTTGCCGAAGTCGTCGTCCTGGTAAAGGATGCCGAACTTGGCGCCCTTCTTGTTCATCTTCTCGACCATGTAGCGCATCGGCGCGTAGCTTGCATAGTCGTAGTCGGGGCCGATCATGAACACGGTCGGCCGGCGGGGCGACACCACCGCGGGATTCGGCGCCATGTGCACCACCGTCGGCACCTTGGCTTCCTCGATGGCCGGCAGCATCGCCACCATGTGCGAGCTGCCGCTGGTGCCGGTGATGCCGAAGACCTTGTCGGTATCGATCAGCTTCTTCACCGCCGACACCGAGCGCGAGGGCACGTAGCCGTCGTCCTCGTAGATCGCGCGCAGCTTGCGGCCGTTGATGCCGCCGGCCGCATTGATCTCGGCGATCGCGAGCTTCGAACCGGCGGCGCCCGCCTTGCCGATCAGCGAGGCCGGGCCCGACATCGGCTGCACCTCGCCGATCAGGATCTCCGTGGCCGTCACGCCCACGTCCTGCGCCTGCGCGCCGAGCGCCGCAGCAAGGCCGACGAGGCCGAGGGTTGCGGTGACGGCAAGGCGAAGCGCGCGTCTCGTTGCAAGCTGGTTCACTGAGGTCTCCTTCTGTGGGCGCCGGCGCTGGACGATTCCGGACCGTGCGCTGTCTTCGTATTCATGTGTCTTGCCGATCATTGCGACAGGGGCCACTGCACCCAGAAGCGCTTGGACTTGCGCCAGATGCCGGCCAGGCCTTCGGGTTCGAGCCGCAGGAACAGCAGGATCACCACGCCGTACATCAGGCCCTTGACCTCGTAGATGCGGTCGGCCATCAACGTGCGCACGCCGTCGCCGGCGGCCGCGAAGCCGTAGTTCAGCAGTTCGGGCAGGAACAGGATCAATGCCGCGCCGAGGACCGCGCCGTGGGTGCGCCCCATGCCGCCCACGATGACCATCGCCAGCGCCTCGATGCTGATCAGCACCGTGAAGGTGTCGACGTTGACGAAGCGCGTCTGCAAGGCCACCAGCGAGCCGGCCACGCCGGTGTAGAAGGCGCTCACCATGAAGGCCAGCAGCTTGTAGCGCATCAGGTCGATGCCCATGGCGCGGGCCGCGATGTCATGGTCGCGCAGCGCCAGCCAGGCGCGGCCGATACGCGTGCGCATGATGTTGAGCGTGATGAGCACGAACAGCACCAGCATCGCCAGCGCGGCATAGTAGAAGCGTTCGTCGCCCTTGAACGAGAAGCCGGCGATGGACAGCGGCTCGACCGGCATCCCCGCCGAGCCGCGCGTCAGCCCTTCGGCGAACAGCACCACATGCCGCACGATGAAGGTGAAGGCCAGCGTGGTGATCGCAAGGTACAAGCCCTTGAGTCGCAGCGACGGGACGCCGACGATGAGGCTCGCGAGCGCGGCGACCAGCCCGGCCAGCGGAATCGCCAGCAGCGAGGGCACGCCATAGTCCGTGCCGAGGATCGCCTGCGCATAGGCTCCGATCAGCAGGAAGCCGGCATGGCCCAGCGAGATCTGCCCGGCCACGCCAGACAGCAGGTTCAGCCCGAGCACGCCGATCGACACCACGAAGATGTTGGTCAGGATATTGAGCCCATGCGCGCCGAACCACGCCGGCGCCAGGGTCAGCAGAACGAGCCCGGCCAGCGACCAGGACCAGGTGGAGCGGCGCGGCGACAGCGCGACGAGGCCGGCGTAGGTGGTCTGGTAGGTACGGCTTTGCATCAGACGCGCTCGATCTCACGTTGGCCGAACAGGCCGTAGGGCTTCACCATCAGCACGACGATGATCAGCACGAAGCCGGCGATCTCCTTGAGCCCGCGGCCCAGGTAGCCGCCGGCCAGGTTCTCGACCACGCCGATCACCAGGCCGCCGAAGGCGCCGCCGATGACCGAGTCGAGCCCGCCGAGGATGGTCGCCGGAAAGCCGCGCAGGCCCATCTGCGAGATCTCCGGCTCCAGGCTGAACATCAGGCAGAAGGTCAATCCGGCGAAGGCCGCGAACACCGCCGACAGCGCCCAGGCGATGGCACTGATGCGCTTCACGTTGATACCCATCAGCAGCGCGGTGGTCTCGTTGTTGGAGGTGGCCCGCATGGCGATGCCGATGCGCGAGCGCGAGAAGAAGAGCCACATCAGGAGGCACAGCACCGCCAGCACGACCATCGCGAAGATCTGCCCCGGGTAGAGCGCGAGCCCGGCGAAGCGGATGACCGTGTTGCCGAAGGGCCGCGGGAAGGCGGTCGGCTCGACGCCCCAGATCAGGATGACCGTGGAGCGGATCACCACTGCCAGCCCGATCGTGACCATGACGCGCGAGAACATCGACTCGCCGAGCATCGGCCGGATGAAGACCCGGTCGATCGCCAGGCCCAGCAGCACGGCGATCGCCAGCACCGCGGCCAGCAGCGGGCCGAAGCCGATGCCCGGGATGGTGGCCAGGCTGAAGCTGATGTAGGCGATGAGCATCATGACCTCGCCCTGCGCGAAATTCACCATGCCGGTGGCGCGATAGACGATGGCAAAGCCCATCGCGACCAAGCCGTAGAGCGCGCCGATGACGAGGCCGGAGGTCACGAGGTTGAGGAAGTAGTTCATGCTGCTTCCAGCCCGTAGATGTGCGCGACCTCGGCCGCGAACTTCTGCTCGATCACGCGGCGGCGCACTTTCATCGTGGCGGTAAGCTCGCCGTCGTCGTGGTCGAGCTGCTTGCGCAGGAGCGCGAACTTGCGGATGTTCTCCACGCGCGAGAAGCGCTCGTTGACGCGTTTCACATCCTCCGCGATGAGCGTGTTGACCGCCTCCAGCCGGGCCAGGGTCTCGTAGGTGGTGTAGGCGATGCCGCGCTCCTGCGCCCATTTGCCGACGGTGTCGAGGTCGATCTGGATCAGCGCCGAGACGAAATGCCGGCCGTCGCCAAGCAGCACCGCCTCGCTGATGTAGGGGCTCTCCTTGAGCGCGTTCTCGATCAGCGAGGGCGTGATGTTCTTGCCGCCGCTGGTGATGAGGATCGCCTTCTTGCGATCGACGATCTGCACCTGGCCGGTGGCCGCGTCGAGCTCGACGATGTCGCCGGTGCGCAGCCATCCTTCGTCGAAGGCCGCGCGCGTGGCCTCCTCGTCGTGCAGGTAGCCGTTGAAGACGATCGGGCCGCGCAGTTGCAGTTCGCCATCGTCGGCCACGCGCTGCTCCACCACGCCCGGCACGGGCGGCCCGCACCAGCCGAGCCGCGATTGCGCCGGCGATTGCGAATGGCTTGCGCCGCTGCTCTCGGTCATGCCGTAGATCTGGTAGATCGGCACCCCCAGCGCGCGAAAGAACAGGATGACCGAGGGCGAGATCGAGGCGCCGCCCGTCATCGCGACCCGGGTGCGGTCCAGCCCGACACCGGCCAGCAGGTTGCTGAACACCGTGACGCGCAGCAGCCACGCGCCGAAGGCATCGCGCGCACTCACCGGCTTGCCGCCGTTGGCAATCGTGCGCTCGGCGATCGGCGTGGCCGCGGCCAGCGCACGCTCGAAGGCACGCCGCGCGATGGGCCGCGCGTCGCGCGAGCGGATCAGGATCTCCTGCTGCAGCTTCTCCCAGATGCGCGGCACGCCGAAGAAGAAGCTCGGACCGATCTCGTGCAGGTTGTGCGTGACCGCGTCGATCGATTCCGCGAAGTTGACGACGGAGCCGTAGACCAGCTGCATCACCGTCGACATCAGCCGCTCGGCCACATGGCACAGCGGCAGGTAGCAGACCACGGTGAGCGGCCTGCCGCCGAAGCCTTGCACCTGGCCAAGCGCGGCCGCGTTGCGCACGATGCCGGCGTGCGAGATGCGCGCGCCCTTGGGCATGCCGGTGGTGCCGGAGGTGTAGACGATCAATGCGTCCTGGTCGGCGTCGACCGCTTCCAGCGTGACATCCCACGCGGCGCTGCGCGCAGGGTCGCCTGCCAGCGCATGGCCTTGCGCGAGCGCTTCCGCAAAGGGCCGCAGGATCGGCTCCTGGTAGTGGCGCATGCCTTTCCAGTCGACGGTCAGCACATGCTCGAGGTGTGGCAAGCCGCCGTCGCGGCGCATCGCTTCCAGCACCTTGTCGGTCTGTTCCTGGTCGCCGCAGATCGCCACGCGAGCCTGGCAGTGGCGCACGATGTATTGAAGCTCCGGCCACGGGTTGGTCGGGTAGATGCCCACCGTGACGCCGCCGAGCGACTGCGCCGCCAGGTCGGCGAAGAACCATTCGGGCGTGCCGTCGGAAGCGATGACCAGCTTGTCGCCCGCGCCGAAGCCGATGCCCTGCAGGTACAGCGCAAAGGCCCGCACCTGCTCGAAGTAGCCCGACCAGCTCGTGCCCTGCCAGATGCCGCGAACCTTCTCGCGCAGCGCGATGCGATCCGGCGTGCTGCGAGCCCGATGCCGCAGGAGGCCGGGCAAGGTGGCGCGGCCTTCCAGGACACCGGGCGGCAGCTCGGCATCGGCATGCAGCGTGTGGTCGCGCTGGGTCATGCGGCCTGGCCCAGGTAGGCGGCGATGACCGCGGGGTTGCCGGCGACCTCGGCCGGCGTGCCGTCGGCAATCTTGCGGCCAAAGTTCAGCACGCAGACATGGTCGGAGATGTCCATCACGATGCCCATCTCGTGCTCGATCATCATCACCGTGACGTTGCGTTCCTCGCGGATGTCGAGGATGAAGCGCGCGATGTCCTCGGTCTCTTCCTGGTTCATGCCGGAGACCATCTCGTCGAGCAGCAGCAGGCGCGGCCGCATCGCCAGCGCGCGGCCCAGCTCGACACGCTTCTGCAGGCCATAGGAAAGCGTGCCGACCGGCAGGTCGCGGATGGTCTCGATCTCCAGGAACTCGACGATCTCTTCTGCGGCCTCGCGCGCGGCAATCTCCGCACGACGGGTCGTGCCCCAGAACAAGGCGGCGCCGAAGATGCCGGTCCCAAGACGCGCATGCAGCCCGGTGAGGATGTTGTCGATGACCGACTCGTGCTTGAACACCGCCAGGTTCTGGAAGGTGCGCGCGATGCCGCGGCGCGACAGGCTGTGGGCGGGCGCGCCGGTGATGTCCTCGCCCTCGAAAGCGATGCTGCCGCTGCTCGGCCGCAGCAGGCAGGAGACCAGGTTGAACAGCGTGGTCTTGCCCGCGCCGTTGGGCCCGATGACGCTGCAGATGTGGCCGCGCTGCACACGCAGGTCGATGCCGGCCAGGGCCTCGAGTCCACCGAAGCGCTTGCCGATGCCTTGCAGTTCGAGCAGCGTCTGCGCCGCGGATTCCGCCGCCGATGTGCCAGCGGCGCCGATCGCGCCCGCCATCACGACACGGTCCGTGTGCGGCGCCAGCACTGCACTCACCTGGAGACCTCCGCACTGCGCGCTGCGGTGCGAGCGCCTTCGGGCGGCCGGGCGGCGCTCATTGGAAACCTCCGCGCTGTCGCGCTGCGGTGCGAGCGCCTTCGGGCGGCCGGACGGCGCTCATGACAACCACCTCTTGCGCCGCTTGTAGTGCTTGATCTCGCGCATGCTGCGCCGCTGGCCGCCAGCCTGCACGCCAAGGTAGAACTCCTTCACGTCGTCGTTGGCCAGCAGCTTCGCGGGCGTGTCGTCGAGCACCACCCTGCCGCGCTCCATGATGTAGCCGTAGTCCGCCAGCGAGAGCGCGAGTTGCGCGTTCTGCTCGACCAGCAGCACCGTCAGTCCGCGCTCGTCGCGCAGCCGACGGATGATGTCGAAGATCTCCGCGATGATCTGCGGCGCCAGCCCCAGCGAAGGCTCGTCGAGCAGCAGCAGCTTCGGCTGGCTCATGAGCGCCCGGCCGATCGCCACCATCTGCTGCTGCCCGCCAGAGAGATAGCCGGCCACCCGATGCCGGTGCGCCTCGATCGCGGGGAACAATCTGTAGATGTTGGCGAGCGCCTCCGATGTGCCGGCTGCGGGCTGCAGGTAGCCGCCCATGCGCAGGTTCTCCTCCACCGTGAGGGTGTCGAACAGGCGCCGGCCTTCGGGTACCTGCACCAGGCCGCGAGCCACGATCTCGTGCGGGGCGCAGCGCTCCAGGCTGTCGTCGCGGTAGCGGATGGTGCCGCCGGTGATCTCGCCGTCCTCGGGGTACAGCACGCCGCAAATGGCCTTCAGCACGGTCGACTTGCCGGCGCCGTTGCTGCCCAGCAGCGCGATGATCCGGCCCTCGCCCACTTCGAGCGACACATCGCGCACAGCCTCCACCGCATGGTCATAGAAGACCTGCAGGTTGGTGACGTTCAGCATAGCCGTGCGCCGCGGGTCGGCGACTCTCGCAAGTTCAAGTCTTGTCTCCGCGCCGATGCCGGCGTCTGTCTTGTGTGGCCGGATATTGCGACCCGGTTCAGGGCCTGTCAACAGATTTATGACCCATACTCAAATTTGCAATGGGCGGATCGCGGGTTTCAAATCGCCTCGCTCATTCACATTGCACGCCTCAAGATGTTGCCAATGAATATCGCATATCTCAGGGTATTACCTAGCCTCCAATCCCTTCCAAACCAACTCGATCGGGTGTCTCATTGCATTCGTTTCATCGCACTTTATTGAGTGACGGTCAACGCAAGCGGCATTGCCTGTGCAACGGCCTTGGAGACATATGGACAACCCGAATTCCGTGGTGCTCGACGCATCGAGCGAAATCGTCACGCTCACGCTCCGGCGCCCTGCTTCGCTGAACGCCCTCGACTTCGACGCGATTACTGCCCTGGGCCGCGCGGTCGCGCAGGTCGCCGCAATGCCGCACGCGCGCGTGCTGATGTTGCGCGGCGAGGGACGTTCCTTCTGCGGCGGCGGCGACGTGGCCGCAATGCACGCGGAGCGCGAGGACCTGCCGGCCTTCATTGCCAGGATGATCGACAGCTTCCACGGCACCGCAATGGCCCTGAACCGCTTGCCGATTCCGGTGATCGCCAGCGTGCACGGTGCGGTGGCGGGCGGTGGCATCTCGCTCGCGCTGGCCTGCGACATGGTGGTCGCGGCGCGTGGCACACGCTTCGTGACGGCGTATGCGCAACTGGGCGCGTCGGCCGATGGCGGACTCAGCTTCAGGCTCACCCAGCAACTGGGCGCGGCGCGGGCCTTCGAACTGCTGACGGTGCGCAGCACGCTGGAGGCCGAGGAAGCGCTGCGCCTCGGACTGATCAACCGCTTGGTCGATGCCGACCGGGCCGACGACGAAGCCTTGCGCTGGGCGCACCAACTGGCAGCCATGGCGCCGCAAGCCGTCGCGGAGATCAAGGGCCTGACCTCGGTGCAGGTCCGCGATGCACTGGAGGTGCACCTTGCGCGAGAGAAGGAGGCATTTCTTCGATGCGCGGCCACACCGGACTTTGCTGCGCGCGTGGCGGCCTTCGCGGAGCGCGGCAACGCGGCCCCGGCACAGAGGAGCGCCGCGCCATGATCGCCCGCCGGTCGCCCGAAGGCGCTCGCACCGCCGCGCGTAGCGTGAAGGTTCCCCGATGAGCACTGCTTCCGCCACGCCCACCTGGTCGACAGACGCGGTGCTCGCGAGCGACATCACGCTCGATGCGATGTTCCGCCGTGCGTTCACCGTGTTCGGCCCGCGCACCGCGATCAGTTGGGACGGGGGCACACGAACCTACGCGGAAACCGGCGAGCGCGCCTGGCGGCTGGCCAGCGCATTGCAGGCCCGTGGCTACCGGCGCGGCGACACCATCGCGGTGCTGTCGGAAACGCGCGCGGAGTACATCGAGTGCTATGCCGCACTCGCAGCGCTCGGCATCACGGTCGCGACGCTGAACACCCGCCTGCACCCTCGCGAACTGGCGACCTGCCTGCACAAGTGCCGGCCGACCGGCCTGCTGGTCTCGGACGCCCTGGCGCCGGTGGCGGAAGGACTGCGCGCGGACCAGGCGCAGATCCGCCACTGGATCGCCTTCGGCAACGTGCCCGGCTTCGATGACTACGAAGCCTTGCTGCGCGCGAGCCCAGCCGATGCACCGCCGCGCGTGGCGCAGGGCTCGGACATCCACAACATCCTCTTCACCAGCGGCACCACCGGCCAGCCCAAGGGCGCCCTCATCAGCCAGCGCGCCGCGGCCACGCGCGGCCTGCGGCTGGCGCAGTGGTTCGGCCTGACCGAGAACGACGGCTTCATCGGCTGGCTGCCCCTGTTCCATTGCGGCGGTGACGAACCGCTGTACGCCACGATCTGGACTGGCGGCACCTACGCGACCTTGCGCAAGGCGGATGCGGCGCAGATGTTCAACCTGGTTGAGCGCGACCGGCTGAGCTGGACCCTGCTGCTGCCCGGCGTCATCACCGATTTCCTGAACCATCCGGCGCGCACGTCGCACGACCTGTCGAGCCTGCGCTTCGCGATCGGCTACGCGAACATGATGCCGCAGGTGATCGCCCGCCTGACCGCGGCCTGCAACATCGACTTCTACGATGCCTTCGGCCAGAGCGAGAGCAGCCTGCTGCTGGCGCACCGGCGTTCCGGCCCGGGCGAGATGCCGTCGCTTCGCAAGCTGCCATCCCCGCTCATGGAAGTGCGCATCGTCGACGACGACATGAACGAGATGCCGGTGGGCCAGCCCGGCGAATGCGTGGTGCGCGGCCCGAGCGTCATGTCGGGCTACCTCGACGACGACGTCGCCAATGCCGAGGTGTTCCGCGGCGGCTGGCTGCACACCGGCGACCTGTTGCGCCGCGAGGCGGACGGCACGCTGGTCTTCGTCGACCGCAAGAAGTACCTCATCAAGACCGGCGGCGAGAACGTCTACCCGGCCGAGGTCGAGGCCGTGATCGGACGGCATCCTGCCGTGCAGGAGGCCTGCGTCTTCGGCGTGCCCGATGCCCATTGGGGCGAGACCATCAAGGCGGTGCTGGTGCTGCAACCGGGCGCGCAAGCCACGCGCGAAGAGATCGTCGCCTGGTGCCGCGAAGGACTCGCGGGCTACAAGCGCCCACGCTACCTGCAGTTCGTGCGCAGCGAGGAACTGCCGCGCAGCACCACCGGCAAGCTGCAACGGCACGAACTCGCGCGGCTGCCGCTCGACGACGGGCAGCGCATCGACTAGCGGTGTGCCATCACGCCCTTGAATTTCCCATCTCCAAACCACATGAACTCCACCGCCTCCACGCAAAGCGCAGCCCAACGCTTCTCCGGCCTCTCCGACGACGAGCAGCAGATCCTCGACCAGGCCGACCATTTCGCCCGGCAGGAGCTCTACCCGCTTTCGCAGCGCATGGACGACGAGGAATGGTGGCCGCCCGAAGCCTTCGCGCGCATCGGCGCCACCGGCTACTTCGGCGTGCCGGTGCCCGAGGCCTACGGCGGCGTCGGCATGGACCTGTTCGCCAGCGGCCTGGTGGTGCAGGCCTTCTCGCGCTGGAACCATGCGCTGGCGCTGAGCTGGGTCGCGCACGAGAACCTCTGCCTCTACAACATCTACCGCAACGCCAACGAGACGCTGCGCAAGGCTTACCTGCCCGGCCTGTGCAACGGCACGCGGATTGGCGCGCTCGGCCTCACGGAACCCGGCGCCGGCTCCGATGCGCTCGGCTCCATGCGCACCACCGCCACGCGCGACGGAGACGACTACCTGCTCAACGGCAGCAAGATCTACATCACCAACGGCGCCGTCGCCGACGTGATGCTCGTCTATGCCAAGACGAACAAGGACAAGGGCGCCAAGGGCATCTCGGCTTTCATCGTCGAGAAGGACTACCCCGGCTTCAAGGTCGCGCAGAAACTGAAGAAGATGGGCTTCCGCGGCAGCCAGACGGCCGAGTTGGTGTTCGACAACTGCCGCGTGCCCGCGCGCAACCTGGTCGGGGAGGAAGACCGCGGCGTGCAGGTGGTGATGAGCGGGCTGGACCTGGAGCGCTCGATGATCTCGCCGATCTGCCTGGGCATCTGCGAGCGCGCGCTGCAACTGTCGATCGACTACGCCCGCACCCGCCAGCAGTTCGGCCAGCCGATCTCCAATTTCCAGATGATTCGCGCCAAGCTGGCGGACATGTACGTGTGGATCGAGTCGATGCGCGTGTTCACCTACCAGGCGCTGCGCGCGGCCAACGAGCTCGAGATTGGCGGCGGCGGCCGCGGCGACATCCACATGATCACCGCCGCCTCCGTGATGTACGCGGCCGAGACCATGAACAAGGTGCTCAACGAAGCCGTGCAGATCCACGGCGGCACCGGCTACATCTGGGAGTCCGAAGTGAACCGGCTCTATCGCGCGATCAAGCTGCTGGAGATCGGCGCCGGCACGACCGAAGTGCGAAAGATCATCATCAGCGACGAGTTGCTCAAGCGCTGAGCAGCCGTCGCTGCCCCCGGCACGGCGCCACCGCCTCTTGCGCCGCGCTGCGTCTTGCGATCTGCTTGCGCGCATGAGCAGCAATGAGCCCGGGGCAGACGATCGCAACGTGCGCGTCCGGGGCGCGCGCGAGCACAACCTGAAGGATGTCGACGTCGACATACCGCGCGATGCGCTGGTCGTCTTCAGCGGCGTCTCGGGCTCGGGCAAGTCCTCGCTCGCCTTCGGGACGATCTATGCAGAGGCGCAGCGCCGCTACTTCGAATCGGTCGCGCCCTATGCGCGGCGCCTGATCGACCAGGTCGGCGTGCCCGACGTGGACAGCATCGAGGGGCTGCCGCCCGCCGTCGCTCTGCAGCAGCAGCGCGGCACGCCCAGCACACGCTCGTCCGTCGGCAGCGTCACCACGCTGTCGAGCCTGCTGCGCATGCTCTACTCGCGCGCCGGCAGCTACCCGCCGAAGCAGCCCATGTTGTATGCCGAGGACTTCTCCCCCAACACGCCACAGGGTGCCTGCCCGACCTGCCACGGCCTCGGCCGCGTGTTCGAGGTCAACGAGAAGACCATGGTGCCGGACGATTCGCTCACCATCCGCGAGCGCGCCATCGCCTCCTGGCCCCCGGCCTGGCAAGGGCAGAACCTGCGCGACATCCTGGTCAGCCTGGGCTACGACGTCGACACGCCATGGCGCGACCTGCCCAGGAAGCACCGCGACTGGATCCTCTTCACCGAGGAACAGCCGACCGCCCCGGTCTATGCCGGCTTCACGCCCGAGGAGACGCGCGCAGCCCTGCGCCGGAAGATGGAACCCAGCTACCAGGGCACCTTCACGGGCGCAAGGCGCTACGTCCTGCACACCTTCGCGACCACCCAAAGTGCGTTGATGAAGAAGCGTGTCGCGCGCTTCATGATCGGCGCCACCTGTCCGACCTGCGGCGGCAAGCGCCTCAAGCGGGAAGCGCTGGGCGTGACCTTCGCCGGCCATGACATCGGCGAGATCTCGCGCATGCCGCTCAGCCAGTTGGCGGAAGTCCTCAAGCCGGCTGCCGAGGGGCGGCTGGTGGGCGCGCAGGCCGCTTCGACGCTCAGCCGCTCGGCCTCGCGCAAGGACACCGAGCGCCGGATCGCCGCTGGGGGCGCCAGCCACGCGGCCTCGCCCGACGTGCGCCGCACGCCCGAGCTGTCGGAAGAAAAGCGCATCGCAGCCCAGCGCATCGCGCACGACGTGCTGGAACGCGTCACCACGCTCACCGAACTCGGCCTCGGGTACCTGTCGCTCGACCGCAGCACGCCCACGCTGTCGCCCGGCGAACTGCAGCGACTGCGGCTCGCCACGCAGATCCGCTCCAACCTGTTCGGTGTCGTATACGTGCTCGACGAGCCTTCCGCGGGACTGCACCCGGCCGACGGCGAGGCGCTGCGCGTGGCGCTCGGCCGCCTCAAGCGCTCGGGCAACTCGATCTTCGTGGTCGAGCATGACCTCGAGGTGATGCGGCATGCGGACTGGATCGTCGACGTCGGCCCGGATGCCGGCGAACTCGGCGGCCGCGTGCTCTACAGCGGCCCGCCCCAGGGCTTGCGCGACCTGGCCGGCTCGCATACCGCGCGCTACCTGTTCGCCGAACCGGCGCCGCGCGCCCGCCCGCCGCGCCAGCCCGCCGGTTGGCTGCAGCTTGCGAACGTGACGCGCAACAACCTTCGTCAACTCGACGCGGCCATCCCGCTCGGCGTGTTCACCACGGTGACCGGCGTCTCCGGCTCGGGCAAATCAAGCCTCGTGAGTCAGGCGCTGATCGAGCTCGTGGCTGCGCACCTCGGCCACGAGCCGCCCGAGGCAGAGGACGAATCCGATGACCCGGAAGCCGCCTTGCCGCCGGGCGCCGTGGCCGGACACATCGCCAGCGGCGTCGAGTCGATCCATCGGCTGGTGCGCGTCGACCAGAAGCCGATCGGCCGTACGCCGCGCTCCAACCTTGCCACCTACACCGGCCTCTTCGACGCGGTGCGCAAGCTGTTCGCGGGGACGGCGGCGGCAAGGCGGCTGCGCTATGACGCCGGCCGCTTCTCTTTCAACGTTGCCAAGGGCCGATGCGACACCTGCGAAGGCGAGGGCTTCGTGAGCGTCGAACTGCTCTTCATGCCGAGCGTCTATGCGCCCTGCCCCACCTGCCACGGCGCCCGCTACAACGAGGCGACGCTCAAGGTGCAATGGAACGGCCGCAACATCGCCGAGGTACTGGGCCTGACGGTGAGCGAGGCCGTGGCTTTCTTCGCCGACCAGCCGGCGGTGGGCCGCCCGCTGGCGCTGCTGGAGGCGATCGGCCTCGGCTACCTGCGGCTGGGCCAGCCGGCCACGGAACTCTCAGGCGGCGAAGCCCAGCGCATCAAGCTGGCGACCGAACTTCAGCGCGTGCAGCGCGGCCACACGCTCTATGTGCTCGACGAGCCGACCACCGGCCTGCACGCGGCCGACGTCGACAAGCTGATGGCGCAACTGGATGGGTTGGTCGAGGCCGGCAACACCGTGGTCGTGGTCGAGCACGAACTGCGCGTGATCGCCGCGAGCGACTGGGTCATCGACATGGGGCCGGGTGCCGGCGACGAAGGCGGGCGCATCGTCGCGCAGGGCACGCCCGACGCGATCACGGCGGCGAGCGCAAGCGTGACCGGCAGGTACCTGGCGCGTCTCGGGGCAGGCGCATGAAGCTCGCCGACCCCGGCTCAGGCTCAGGCTCAGGCTCAGGCTCAGGCTCAGGCTCAGGCTTCGTCATCGTCTCCTTCGTCATCGTCTTCGGAGGCAGCGAGTTCTTCCACTGACGCTGCCGCCGGATCGTCGATGGACACGGCCGCATCCATCGCGTCCTGCGGCACGGTGCCGATCCGGTCGGGCAGGATGTCCGCGTCGACATCGGGTGCGTCGGCTTCAGCCGAGGCGCGCTCCCCGGTGCCGCCTGCGTCGCTGCTGCTGGCGTGCGAGATGGGGAAGGCGCCCTCGGCGCTCTCATCGGGCAAGGCCGAATGGTTGCGTTCGGTTTGCACGTCGCTGCCGCTGTCGCTGGTGTCGCTGGGGCCGAGGGCGTCGACGTCGGTACCGGCCGGATACGCAGGCGCGTGCTCGCCGCCGAGGATGCTGCTGTTGCTCATGGGGGTCTCCTGTTCTGGTGCGGTATGTCGATGCCGGATCACACGGGACTACGTGCGCGTGCGGTCAGTGCGATGGCCCGACGGCGCGCCAGATGACATTGCCCACGTCATCGGCCACCAGCAGCGCACCCTTGGCGTCGATGGCCACGCCAACCGGCCTTCCGTACGCTTCGCCCTTGTCATTGACGAAGCCCGTCAACACATCGACGGGTTGCCCATCAGGCTTGCCGTCCGCGAACGGAACGAAGACCACCTTGTAGCCGACAGGCGGCTTGCGGTTCCACGATCCATGCTCCCCGATGAACACACCATTTGCAAACGGCGCCGGCAAGCTCGTCTTGCCGGCAGCCACGAGCCCGAGTGCGGCCACGTGGGCGCCGAGTGCGTAGTCCGGCGGGACGGCCTTTGCGACCAGGTCGCCCCGCGTGGGCTTGACGCGGTCGTCGACATGCTGGCCGTAGTAGCTGTAGGGCCAGCCATAGAACGCGTCCTTCCTGACCCAGGTGAGGTAGTCCGGCACGAGGTCGTTGCCCAGCTCGTCGCGCTCATTTGCCACAGTCCACAAGTCACTGCTGCCCGGCACCCACGCCATGCCGTTGGGATTGCGCAGGCCGGTCGCAAAAAGATGCTTCTGCCCGGTGGCACGGTCCACCTCCCAGATGGCGGCGCGGCCCTCTTCTGCGGCCATGCCGTTTTCGCCGGCGTTGCTGTTCGATCCGACGGTCGCGTAGAGCTTCGAGCCATCCGGGCTCGCGATGATGTTCTTGGTCCAGTGGTGGTTGATCGTTCCGGCCGGAAGATCGGTCAGCTTCGTGCCCTTGTCGCTGATGCTCGTCTGGCCTGCGGCGTAGGGGAAGCGGAGGATGGCGTCGCTGTCGGCCACGTAGAAGTCCGAACCCACGAGCGCCATGCCGAAGGGCGAGTTCAGGTTGTCGATGAACACCGTTTTTGTCTCGGCCACGCCGTCGCCATCGGTGTCGCGCAACAGCATGATGCGGTTGCCCGTCGGCGCACCGGCGCCGGCCCGTTTCTGGACCATCTTCATGACCTTGCCCTTCACGCCCTTGCTGTCGTCGGGCTTGGGCGGCGCATTGGTCTCGGCGACGAGCACGTCACCGTTCGGCAGCACGTAGATCCAGCGTGGATGGTTCAACCCGGCGGCAAAGGGGTTCACTGCAACGCCGGCAGCCACCGCGGGCTTGCCGCCTGCAGGCCACCCTTTGGCGGGGGCGATTTGCACCGTCGTCACCAGCGGCTTGTCAACGGGCGCGATGGTGGGATGCGGTCCGACGGTTCCGGCAGGGGATGGAACCGGTCCGCTGTTCGCGTCGCCGGGTAAGGCCATGCCCGAATGAGCGATGAACGCGCCCGCCAGGGCGAGGGCAAGCTTGGGAAAGGTCGTCATGGAGACTCCTGACTGATCAAGGTGCTGACGCGGCCATCCTGTCGAGCGCGTATGTGCGAATGCGTAGGCCGAGCCCTGCAACTCGCGCCGGAAGATCGACATTGGGGGCTCTACGCCTCAGCCTTCCCGATCGCGGGTCACTCCCCGGCAATCGTCGGCTTGCCAAAGGCTTTTCTCAGCGCATTCTTCGCCTTGCCCAAGCGTGCGCGCCGCGTGGCCGAGAGCGACTTGCCCGCCCGGTTGATGTAGAAGTCGAGCATCGACATGGCCGAGCGGAACGGCGCGCTCTTGCGGCGCTTGCTGTGCTCCGCAGAGGACTTGAGCGAGCGCGCAATGGCTTGCGGCGACTTGTCGAAGATCCCGTGCCGGAGGTCCAGCGCATCGCTGGATTCCGTCACGTGCTGCGACCATTTCCTTTGCCTGCGGGCCGATGAGGTAGACATAGGCTATCTCCTTTCGCTCCCGACACACTACGAACGCATCGCGATGTCACTGTAGGACGGCGCGCTCTCGCCTCCACATCCGCGGGCGTGCGCGGATGCGCGTGCGAATCCCGCGACACGCAATCATCTCCCTTGTCCCACATCCACGCCCGGCAGCCGTGCCGAGGATGCCCCGACAACAGGAGCCTGGTCATGAGCATGAACGTCAGCGAATATGTGTGGCATCGCCTCCAGGAATGGGGCCTGCATCGCGTCTACGGCTATCCGGGCGACGGCGTGGGCGGCCTCGATGTCGCGCTCGAAAAAGCCAGGGACATGCACTACGTGCAGGTGCGCCACGAGGAAATGGCGGCCTTCATGGCGGCCGGCCATGCCAAGTTCACAGGCGAAGTCGGCCTGTGCTATGCCACCTCCGGCCCCGGGGCGATCCATTTGCTGACGGGTCTCTACGACGCGAAGATGGACCACGTCCCGGTCGTCGCCATCGTCGGCCAGCAAGCGCGCAGTTCGATCGGCGCGCACTACCAGCAGGAGGTCGACCTGCAGTCGCTCTTCAAGGACGTGGCGGCCGACTTCGTCGCCACGGCCAGCGTGGCGAGCCAGGTGCGCCACCTCATCGATCGCGCGGTGCGAATCGCCTCGACGCGGCGAACCGTCACCTGCGTGATCCTGCCCAACGACGTGCAACTGCTCGACTACGAGGAGCCGCCCATGGCGCATGGCGCCACGCACACCGGCGTGGGCTATGCAGGCCCTGCGCAATTGCCGGCCACTGGCCTGCTGCAAGGCGCTGCCGATGTGCTGAACGCAGGCAAGAAGGTGGCGATCCTCGTTGGCGCAGGCGCGCGCGGCGCAACGGACGAGGTCATCGCCGTGGCGGACCGCCTGCAGGCCGGGGCGGCCAAGGCCTTGCTCGGCAAGGCCGTGCTGCCCGACGATCTGCCATGGGTCACGGGCTCGCTGGGCCTGCTGGGCACCGAGCCGAGTTGGGACCTCATGCAGGGCTGCGACACCTTCCTCATGATCGGCTCGGCCTTTCCCTACAGCGAGTTCCTGCCCAAGCCCGGCGACGCGCGCGGGGTCCAGATCGACCTCGACGGCACGATGCTGAGCCTGCGCTACCCGATGGAAGTCAACATGGTGGGCGACAGCGCCGTCACCTTGCAAGCCCTGTTGCCGCTGCTGGCGCAAAAAACCGAGCACGCGTGGCGCGACAGCATCGAGGCCAAGGTCGCAAAGTGGTGGAACACGCTGGAGGAGCGCGCCATGCAGCCGGCCAGGCCCATCAACCCGCAGCGCGTGTTCTGGGAGCTCTCCAGGCGCCTGCCAGACAACTGCATCTTCACCGGCGACGCCGGCACGGTCGCCAACTGGTATGCGCGCGACATTCGCATGCGCCGCGGCATGATGGGCTCGCTCTCGGGCAGCCTCGCCTCGCTGGGCTCGGCCACGCCCTATGCGGTGGCGGCGAAGATGGCTTTCCCGGATCGCGTGGTCATCGCCTTCATCGGCGACGGCGCCATGCAGATGAACGGACTCAACGTGATGATCACCATTGCCAGGTACTGGAAGCAGTGGTCCGATCCGCGCCTCATCGTGATGGTGCTCAACAACCGCGACCTGTCGCAAGTGACCTGGGAAGAGCGCGTGCAGATGGGCGAGGGCAAGACGGAATCGACGCAGGCGCTGCCGGACTTTCCATATGCGCGCTATGCGGAACTGCTGGGGCTGCGCGGCATCCATGTCGACGATCCGGAGCGCCTGGGCAGCGCATGGGACGAGGCCCTGTCCGCCGACCGCCCGGTGCTGCTCGAATGCGTGACCGACCCCAACGTGCCGCCCCTGCCGCCACACATCACGGCCAAGGATGCGAGGAACTTCATGAAGATGGCCGCGTCGGAGCCAGAACTGGGCGGCGTGGTGGCCAACACCGTGAAGCAGGTGCTGGCGGGCATCCTCGGCAAAGGCAAGGTGAAGTAGCCGTCGAATCAACCTGCTTGCGCTGCGGGCATCCGGCCGCATATATCGTCTCCAGGGCGCTCCGGCCCGCGGCCCGCAGACGACATGCCCACCGAATCCTTTCACCCCGCCGTTTCCCGCTGGTTCCAGCGGACCTTCCCCGCCGCCACCGCGGCGCAGGTGGCGGCGTGGCCGAGCATTCGCGCGCGTCGCGACACACTGGTGGCGGCGCCGACCGGGTCGGGCAAGACGCTCACCGCCTTCCTGGCTGCGCTGGATGAGCTGGTGCGTCAGGGTCTGGAGCCGGACGGCCTGTCGGAAGAGACGGCGGTCGTCTACGTCTCCCCGCTCAAGGCCCTGTCCAACGACATCCGGCTGAACCTCGACGCACCGCTGGCCGGCATTCGGGCGGAATTGGCGCAGCGCGGCATGCCCGATGTCGAAATCCGGACAGCCGTGCGCACCGGCGACACGCCGCCGCGGGAACGCCAGCAGAACCTGCGCAAGCCGCCGCACATCCTGGTGACGACGCCGGAGTCGCTCTACGTTCTGCTGGGGTCCCTTTCGGGCCGCAAGATGCTGTCGACCGTGCGCAGCGTGATCGTCGACGAGATCCACGCGATTGCCGCGAGCAAGCGCGGCAGCCACCTGGCGCTGTCGCTGGAGCGGCTGCAATCGCTCTGCGCATCCGGCTGGGGTGGGCGGCCGGTGCGCATCGGCCTGTCGGCCACGCAAAAGCCCATCGACGAAGTGGCGCGCTTCCTCGTCGGCGCGGGCGCGCTGCGCGCCGATGGCACGGCCGAATGCGACATCGTCGACATCGGCTATGCCAAGGAGCGCGACCTGGCGCTGGCGCTGCCGCCCACGCCGCTCGAGGCGGTGATGTCGGGCGACCAGTGGACGCAGGTGTATTCGCGCGTCGCCGAACTGGTCCGGCTGCACCGCACCACGCTGGTCTTCGTGAACACGCGGCGCATGGCCGAGCGGGCGACGCGGCACCTGGGCGAAATCCTCGGCAAGGAGACGATTGCCGCGCACCACGGCAGCCTGTCGAAGGAGACTCGGCTCGCGGCCGAGCAGCGCCTGAAGCGCGGCGAACTCAAGGTGCTGGTCGCGACCGCCTCGCTGGAGCTGGGGCTGGACATCGGCGACGTGGACCTGGTCTGCCAGCTCGGCTCGCCACGCTCGATCGCGACCTTCCTGCAGCGCGCCGGGCGATCCGGCCATGCGGTGGGCGGCGTGCCGAAGGCGCGGCTCATCCCGCAATCGCGCGACGAACTGGTCGAGTGCGCCGCACTGCTCGACTGCATCCGCCGCGGCGAACTCGACGCACTGCGCATCCTGCCCGCGCCACTCGACGTTCTTGCGCAGCAGATCGTGGCCGAGACCGCCTGCCGCGAATGGCAGGAGGACGATCTCTTCGCGCTCATGCGCCGCGCATGGCCCTATGCGCAGCTCACGCACGCACGTTTCATGGAGGTCGTTCGCATGGTCTCCGAGGGCTTCACCACGCGGCAGGGCCAGCGCGCCGGCTATGTGCACCGCGATGCCGTGAACCACCTGCTGCGCGAGCGCAAGGGTGCGCGCATGACGGCGCTGACTTCCGGCGGAACCATTCCCGAGACCGGCGACTACACCGTGATGCTGGAGCCGCAGGCCGAGAAGATCGGCACGGTCAACGAAGACTTTGCGGTCGAGAGCCTGGCAGGCGACGTGTTCCAGCTCGGCAATACCAGCTACCGCATCCTCAAGATCGAGCCAGGCCGCGTGCGGGTGGAAGACGCGCATGGCGCCGCGCCGAACATTCCGTTCTGGCTGGGCGAGGCGCCGGGGCGCAGCGATGAGCTGTCCTTCGGCGTTTCGCGCTTGCGCGAGGAAGTGGCCCAGTCACTGGCCGATGGCGGGCGCGATGCGGCGATGAATCTGCTCATGCAGTCCATCGGTCTCGACGAGGAAGCAGCGCGCCAGATCGTCGAACACCTCGCGCACGGCGCCGCAGTGCTCGGCACGCTGCCGACGCAACGCACCCTCGTCATGGAGCGCTTCTTCGACGCCTCTGGCGGCATGCAGCTGGTGATCCATTCGCCCTTCGGCAGCCGGCTCAACCGTGCCTGGGGCCTGGCGCTGCGCAAGCGCTTTTGCCGCACCTTCAACTTCGAGTTGCAGGCCGCGGCGACCGAGGACGCGATCGTGCTGTCGCTCTCCACCAGCCACAGCTTTCCGCTGGACGAAGTGGCGCGCTACCTGCACTCCGCCACCGCGCTGGACGTACTGGTGCAGGCCCTGCTCGACGCGCCGCTCTTCGGCGTACGCTGGCGCTGGAACGCCACCACCGCCCTCGCCTTGCCGCGCTTCACCGGCGGGCGCAAGGTGGCGCCGCAGTTGCAGCGCATGCGCTCGGAAGACCTGCTTGCGGCCGTCTTCCCCGATCAGGTGGCATGCGCCGAGAACCTCGCGGGCGAGCGCGAGATCCCCGAGCATCCCCTGGTCGCGCAGACGCTGGACGATTGCCTGCACGAGGCCATGGATGCCGACGGCTGGCTCGCCCTGCTGCGCCGCATGGAGTCGGGCGAAGTGCGGATGGTGGCGCTCGACCTGCCCGCGCCATCGCCCTTGGCCATGGAAGCGCTTCACGCGCGCCCGTACGCCTTCCTCGACGATGCGCCGCTGGAAGAGCGCCGCACCATGGCCGTGCAGAACCGCCGCTACACCGACCCGGAAAGCGCCGACGACGTGGGGCAACTCGACGCCGAAGCGATTGCCAGCGTGCGCGAGGAAGCCTGGCCACAGCCGCGCAGCCCGGATGAGATGCACGAGGCGCTGGGCATGCTGGGCGCGATCAGTGACGACGAGGTGGCGCGCGAGGCCGACTGGAAGAACTGGCTCGACGCCCTCGTCAAGGCCGGCCGTGCGACGCGGCTGCTGCTGCACGGCACGGGCCGCACTGCACGCGGCGTGTGGGCGGCGGCCGAGCGGCTGCCGCTGTGGCAGGCGATCGCGCCCGAAGCGCCGATGCAGCCCGCCACTACGGCCCCTGCGGAAGCGGAGCAACCCGCAGACCGCGACACCGCGTTGCGCGAACTGCTGCGATCCCGGCTCGGCGGCCTCGGCCCGGTCAGCGTGGCCGCCTTGGCCGATGCGCTGTTCCTGCCGCACGCCGAAGTGCAAGCCGTGCTGCTCGCCTTGCAGGCCGAAGGCAGTGTGCTGCAGGGCCGCTTCACACCGGGCATCGGCACCGTCGAATGGTGCGAGCGCCATCTGCTGGCGCGCATCCATCGCTACACGCTCAAGCGCCTGCGCCGGGAGATCGAGCCGGTCGAGCCGCGCGACTTCATGCGCTTCCTGTTCGAGTGGCAGCACGTCGGTGCCGCGACGCGCGTGAGCGGGCCGGAGGCGCTATCGGGCGTGCTGTCGCAGCTCGAAGGCTACGAGGCGCCCGCGGCGGTATGGGAAGCGGACCTGCTGCCGGCGCGCGTCACCGACTATGCAAGCGCGTGGCTCGACGACCTGTGCACCGCGGGCCGCGTGTTGTGGACACGACTGCGGCCATTGCCCACATCCGCCCTCGAAGCCTCGAAAGGCACCGGCAACAACTCGCTGCGGGCCACGCCGGTCGTCCTGTTGCCACGCCGCAGCGCTTCACTCTGGACTGGGCTTGCGCCCTCGCCCGGCGATGACGACATGCTGGGCTCACGCGCCGAACGCGTCGCAGCACACCTGGCGCAGCACGGCGCCTGCTTCTTCGACGAGATCGCGAGCGGCACGCGCCTGCTGCCGGTCGAGGTCGAGATGGCGTTGACAGAGTTGGTCGCCAAAGGCCGCGTGCGCTGCGACAGCTTCGCAGGCCTGCGCGCCCTGCTCGTGCCCGCATCGAAGCGTGCATCGGCCGACGCCCGGCGCCGCCGGCGCGTGCCGCTCTCCGGCATCGAGGACGCGGGACGCTGGACGCTGGTGAGGCCTCAGGCCCAGCCCCCAGCGGCGGACACGAACGCCACGCAAGCCATCGAACAGGTCGTGCACGTGCTGCTGCGCCGCTACGGCGTGATCTGCTGGCGATTGCTCGAACGCGAAGCCGGATGGCTGCCGCCGTGGCGCGACATGGTGCGCGTGTGCCGCAGGCTGGAGGCACGCGGGGAGATCCGCGGCGGGCGCTTCATTGCGGGCGTCCCGGGTGAACAGTTCGCGCTGCCGGAGGCTGTGGCCGCCATGCGCCGGGTGCGCCGCACGCCGGGTGACGGTGCGCTGATCGTGCTGGCGGCCAGCGACCCGGCCAACCTGCTCGGCACCATCGTGCAGGGCGCCAGGGTGCCGCGCGTCGCGGGCTCGCGCGTGCTGTACCGCGACGGCGTGCCGATCGCCACCAGCGTGGCCGGCGAGATCGAAGCGCTGGTGGGCCTTGAACAGGCGGAGACCAGGGCGGCGCATCGGGCACTCACCCTGGATTCCTCGACGCGACTGCTTGCGTCGATGGCGGGGAACGCCTGACCCCTGTGTCCTTTCAGCCGATCAACTTGTCCAGCGTGATCGGCAGCGCGCGGACGCGCTTCCCGCAGGCATTGAACACCGCGTTGGCCACCGCGGCACCCACTCCGGTGATGCCGATCTCGCCGACCCCGTGGGCGCCCATCGGAGAGTGCGGATCGGGGATGTCGGTCCAGATCACGTCGATCTCCGGCACGTCCATGTGCACGGGCACGTGGTACTCGGCCAGGCTTGGATTCATGACGCGGCCGTTGCGCTCGTCGAACTGCGTCTCCTCCATCAGCGCGAGGCCCAGGCCCATGACGATGCCGCCGCGGAACTGGCTGCCCGCCGTCTTGGCATTGAGGATGCGTCCGCAATCGAAGGAACCGAGGAAGCGGCTGACGCGCGTCTCGCCGGTCACCGCGTTCACACGCACCTCACAGAACATGGCGCCGTGCGAGTGCATCGACCAATGCTGCGTTTCCAGCGGTGGCGGCGCGCTGGCTTCCACGACGAGCTCGTCTCGTCCGGCCCGCGCCAGGATCGCGGTGTAGCTCTCATAACGCGCGGGGTCGTCCGTCTTTACGAGGCCGCCGTCACGGCATGCCACCTCGTCCGGCTTCAGGCCATGCAGCGGCGACTCCCTGGCGGCGAGCTTGAGCAATGCGGCGACCAGTTCCTGTTGCGCTGCCATCACCGCGCTGCCGATCGCGGCCGTCTGCTGCGAGCCGCCCGCCAGCACGATCCCGGGAAACCGGGAGTCCCCGTGACAGAAGCGAACTTTCTCCATCGGCAATCCAAGCCGCTCGGCGGCGACCTGCGTCTGGGCCGTCGCGGTGCCCATGCCCATCTCGTGCGCCGCCACCTCGACCTTCGCGTGGCCGTCCAGCGTGAGCATGATGCGGGCCGCTCCGCCGGGCATGCGGTAGTACGGATAGGTCGCCGTGGCGCATCCCATGCCGATCAGCCACTCACCCTCGCGGCGCGAACCGGGCGTGGCATTTCGCAGGCCCCAACCGAAGCGCTCCGCCCCGGCCCGGTACGCCTCCACGATGTGGCGCGACGAAAAAGGTGCGCCGGTGGTCGGATCCTTCTCCGGCTCGTTGCGGATGCGCAGCTCGACCGGATCGATCTTCATGAGATGCGCCAGTTCGTCGATGGCGCTCTCGAGCGCGAAGGTGCCCACCGCTTCACCCGGTGCGCGCATGAAGGTATTGGCCAGCATGTCGATCGTGGCCACCTCCACGTCCAGCTTGAAGCTGCCGGCCGCATAGGCCGAGCGGGCCGGAAGGACAAAGGGCTCCGGCAGGTTGTTGTGGCCGGTCATCGCGACCACGCCGGTGTGGATCAATGCGTCGAAGCGACCGTCGGCCTGCGCACCGAGCGCCACGCGTTGCTCGGTGAGCGTGCGGCCGCCGACGACGCGGTAGACGCCCTCGCGGCTCAGCATGATGCGTACCGGCCGGCCGGCCAGCTTCGAGGCCGCCGCCGCAAGCACGTGGTGTCCCCACAAGGTCTTGCTGCCGAAGCCGCCGCCGACGAAGGGCGAGGTCACATGCACCTGCTTCTCGTCCAGCCCGAAGATTTCCGCCATCGACCAGGCCATGTGCGAGACAGCCTGCGAGGCGTCGTGAATGGTGAGTTCATCGTCTTTCCAGGCGAGCGTCGCGGCGTGCAACTCGATCGCGTTGTGGCTATGCCGCGGTGTGTGATAGACGGCATCCACCCGGTGCGGGGCCGCTGCGAGTGCGGCCTCGGCGTCGCCGATTTCCAGCTTCAGCGGCTCGCCCTGGAAGGTGCCGGGTTTCGTCCCTTTCGCCCTGGCTGCGGCGAACGAAGTCGTCGCCGGCTCGGCTTCATACGTCACGCGGATCAACGATGCCGCGTGATCCGCCCCTTCCTGGGTCTCGCCGAGCACGACGGCGATCGGCTGGCCGTTCCAGTGCACCCTGTCGTCCTGCATCACCGGCAGATCGTCGCCACCGGCTGCCTTGCTCTTCGACATGAAGAGCGGCATCGGCTTCATGCGTGGTGCGTTCTTGTGCGTCATCACCAGCGCCACGCCGGGCGCGGTTTCCGCCGCGGCGGTGTCAAGCATGGCCATGCGTCCCTTGGGCACGGTGCTGTAGACCAGCGCGGCATAGAGCATGCCCTCCATCGGGAACTCGGCCGCGAAGCGGGCCTCGCCCCGCACCTTGAGCGGCCCGTCGACGCGCGAGATCGGCGCACCGATCAGACCTTGCCGGCGCGCGATCAGCGGATCGGGCGTGCCACCGGGCATCCATGCATCGGGAGCGATCTCGATGGCCTTCTTCATGACCGCCTGAAGGGCTTCCTGAACGATGCTCATGCTTTGATCTCCGTCAGTTCGACGAGCACGGCGGCGATGGTGCGCTTCGCCAGCTCGACCTTGAATCCGTTGTCCCGCAAGGGCTGTGCGGCGGCCAGCTCCGCCTCGGCCGCCAACCGGAAACTCTCTGCCGTGGCCGGCTGTCCCCGCAGCGCCTGTTCCGCCTTCCAGGCACGCCACGGCTTGTGCGCGACCCCGCCCAGGGCGATGCGCACGTCCTTGACCGTGTCGCCGTCCAGTTCGAGCGCAGCGGCCACCGAGATCAGCGCAAAGGCGAAGCTGGCCCGGTCGCGGACCTTCCGATAGGTCGAACGAGCACCGAATGCCAGCGCGGGCAATTCGATCGCGGTGATGAGTTCGCCGGGCTCGAGCAGCGTGTCGATTTCGGGATGGTCTTCGGGCAGGCGATGCAGGTCCGTGATCGGCAAGGTGCGTTCGCCCCGGGCGCCCTGGAGGTGGATCACCGCATCGAGCGCCGCGAGCGCCACGCACATGTCGGACGGATGCGTCGCGACGCAACCCGGCGAGGCGCCCAGGATGGCATGGCCGCGGTTGAAGCCGTCAAGCGCATCGCAACCCTGGCCGGGGTTTCGCTTGTTGCAGCGCGAACCCTCGCAGTCGTAGAAGTAGGTGCAGCGCGTGCGCTGCAGGATGTTGCCGCCGACCGTCGCCATGTTCCGGATCTGGGCCGAAGCGCCGGCCGTGATCGCCCGGGCCAGCACCGGGTAGCGGCTTCTCACTGCGGGATGCGAGGCGAGCGCCGTGTTGCGCGTGGCGCCGCCGATCCACAGGCTGCCGTCCGCGCGTTCCTCGATGTCCCTGGACAGCCCGGTCACGTCGACCAGCATGCCCGGGCCCTCGATCGCCTCGCGCATCAGGTCCACGAGATTGGTGCCGCCGCCCAGGTACCTGGCGCCCGGCTGAGTGCACAGCCGCAAGGCATCGCCCGCGTCCTGCGCGCGATGGTAGGTGAAGGGCATCATGACGCGGCCCCCGCACAGGTTTCGGCGATGGCCGCGACGATGCCGTTGTAGGCCCCGCAGCGGCACAGGTTGCCGCTCATGCGTTCGCGCAGCTCGTCGTGGCTGAGTGCGATCGTGGCGGCCGAGAGGTCCGCCGTGACATGACTGGGAACGCCTCGCCGCAACTCGCCGGCCATCCCGACGGCCGAGCAGATCTGCCCGGGCGTGCAGTAGCCGCACTGGAAGCCGTCGTGCTCGATGAAAGCCTTCTGGAGCGGATGCAACTCGCCCTCTTTCGCAAGCCCTTCGATCGTGGTCACGGAGCTGCCTTCGCACTGCACGGCCAATGTCAGGCACGCGAGCACGCGATCGTCATCGACAAGCACCGTGCACGCGCCGCATGCGCCTTGGTTGCAGCCCTTCTTGGCGCCGTAGAGATGGAGATGCTCGCGCAGGAAATCGAGCAGCGAAACCCGCGGATCGCCGGGCAACTCCGCCGGCAAGCCATTGATGGTGATGGTCATGGATACCTCGTGGGGGTATGAGGTGAGCAAAGAGTCGTCCCACCGTTGCGTGACGATGCGATCGACTGCCGGACGCACTTCTTAGCATGACGGCGGGCGGTGCGCCGTCATCCTTTTTCCACAACGCGTGCATGGGAGGGCCCTGGCGGGCGCGCTCGTCCTACGACGAATCCGTATGTGTTCCTTCGTGGCGACTCGCCCGGCGACTTCACCATCCGACGATGAAAACCTCGCATCGCCCTGGAGCCGTGGCCTCGGCAGCAGTCGGATTGCTGGCAGCCGTGCTGGCCGTCGCGGGGTGCTCCTCCGCGCCACAGCGCCAGGCGCAATGGACGGATCCCGCCCTCGGTGCGCAGTCGGGGTTCCTTCGGGGCGAGAAGGTGCTCATCGCGTGCGACGCCTTCGACGTGGCGATGCGCCGCACCTGCGAGGACGGGCTCTACCGCGAGGTGCTCGCGAAGGGCGCCACGCCGGTGGCGGTGCCCGCCGGGACCGTGCTGCTCAACGACCGCGAACTCGACGGCCAACTCGTTGCCAGCGCCCGAGCGCTCGGGGCCAAGGCCGTGTTCACGATGACCTTGACGCCAGCAACCTCCAACGCGGGCTCGGGTGTCTCGCTGGGGATCGGCGGATTCAACTTCGGCAGCGGCAGCGGCGGGGGCGGAGGGATAGGCCTGAGCGTTCCGGTGGGCGGCGGTGGTTGGTCAACGGGTTTCGCGGCCAATGGTCGTGTCACCGAAGTGAGCAGCAGCCGGCTGGTGTGGACCGCGACCGTGGTGGCAGCACCGTCATCAGACCTCAATGCGCAGTTCGCGGACTTGTCGCGTTCGATGCTGGAGACGGCGCAAGGCGCAGGCCTGTTCTAGTGCCTTTCAGCAGCCAGCAGGACTGACGCAGGAGAGTGAGTCAGCGCGCAGAATGCTGGCACGCGCAGCATCCTGCAGCTCGACGCAGCCCGTTCGTCCCACCGTGCAACCATCGCGCCGTAACCGCCCGCGGAGAAAATTCCATGCCACTTCTTGTCGCTGGCCTCATCCTGTTCCTCGGCATCCATTCGGTCTCGATCGTCGCGCCAGCCTGGCGGGATGCGCAGATCGGCCGGCACGGAGAAAAGCTCTGGAAGGGCCTCTACGCCCTCGCCTCGCTGGCCGGACTGCTCTTGCTCATCTACGGCTACGGCGTTGCCCGCCAGAGTCCGGTCGTGCTTTACACGCCGCCGCAGGCCCTGCGCCATGTCGCGCTGCTGCTGATGGTTCCTGTGTTTCCCTTGCTGTTTGCCGCCTACCTGCCCGGCCGCATCGCGCGCATGGCCAGGCACCCGATGCTGCTTGCCGTCAAGCTCTGGGCCACGGCGCACCTGTTGGCCAACGGCACGCTCGCTGACGTGCTGCTGTTCGGGGCCTTCCTTGCGTGGGCCGTGGCGGACAGGATTTCCGTCAAGCGGCGTGCCGTGCCGCACAGCGTGCCTCGGGCCCCTGCAGGTGCCATGAACGACCTGATCGTGGTCGTCGGCGGGCTGCTGGTCTATGGAGGTTTCTTGTACCGGGTACACGTCTGGTTGACCGGGGTGTCACCACTGGGCTAATACGCAAGGCACAAGCCCGGGTTTGCCGCCGCCATGACCGAGCGCGGCATTCGGCTCCCCCGGGAGTGCCAGGGCTGGCTCGGCGAGATCCTCTCGAGCTGACGGAGGACGATGGCGCGATCAGGCAAGCAGGAGCGGCATGCCTGGGTCGCCCTTCTGCATCGCGCGCTGGTAGGCCTCGCGCCCTGCGATGCGCTGCAGGTAAGCCAGGATGTTCGGATACGGCGTGAGCTCGAAGGGCATGAAGTAGCGCATCGTCGTCAACGAGAAGACGGTCATGATGTCCGCGGCGGTGAAGTCCTTGCCGGCCAGGAACGGTACATCGCCGAGCCGGCCCTCGATCAGCGCGAAGGCGCTGACAAGCCGGCTGTTCAGGCGCGCTGCGATGGGATTGTCGGACGGCAGTTGCAGTCTCCGGACGAACATGTTGCGGCCCATGTTCGGCTGGAAATTCCCGTTGGCGTAGTGCCACCAGAAGATGTAGTCGACGAAGTCCGGATGGTCCGGTCCGAGCACCAGCCGGCCACCCCCGTACTTCGCGATGATGTATTCCATGATGGCGCCGGACTCCGCAAGCAGAAGCTCCCCGTCGCTGATCACGGGCGCCGTGCCCAGCGGGTGCAACGCCACGAGTTCCGGCGGCGCCAGGGAGGTGACCGGATCCCGCACATAGTGCTTGAGTTCGTACGTCAGGCCGAGCTCCTCGCAGAGCCATACGATGCGCTCCGATTGCGACTTGCCGAGATGGTGGACTATGAGCACTTTGCTTCCTTGAAATAGACGCTCGATCATCGCAGGTGCGTGACGGCGCAAAAGGGACTTCAGCATGCAAACTCACCACCAGGCAGACAAGGATGGCCGCGCCATGGAAACACCGCATGGTCACGGCATCCATCTCGGTTGCGCGGGCTGGAATGTGCCACGGGACTTTGCGGACGCGTTCGGCGAGGGCTCCTCGCATCTCGCCCGCTATGCCACCCGGTTTCATGCCGTGGAGATCAACAGCTCCTTCTACCGGCCGCATCGGCGGCAGACCTACGAGCGCTGGGCCGCGAGCACGCCGCCCGACTTTGCCTTCAGCGTCAAGCTTCCGCAGGCCATCACGCACGAACTGCGGCTGGTTCGTGCGATGCAGGTGTTCGACACGTTCCGGGATCAGGTCCAGGGCCTTGGAGAGCGACTGCGCTGCCTGCTGGTCCAGCTCCCACCGAGCCTGGCCTTTGACGCACGCGTGGCGGGCCGCTTCGCCACCGCGCTGCGCCGACGCTACGCAGGACCGGTAGCGATCGAGCCGCGTCATGTCAGCTGGTTCACGCCGGAAGTCGATGCATTGCTCGCGAGCTGGCGCTTCGGCCGCGTGCTCGCCGACCCGGTGCGCCATGACGCGGGAGCGGCACCAGGCGGATGGCCCGAGACCGTCTACTTGCGGCTGCACGGATCGCCGCGCATGTACTGGTCGCGTTACGAGGATGCGTTGCTCGGCCTGCTCGCGCCGCGGCTGTCGACGGCGGCCGCGGACGCCAGGCACTGCTGGTGCATCTTCGACAACACGGCGGCCGGCCAGGCAGTGGGCGACGCGCTGCGGCTCGACGCGATGCTCGCCAGGATGCCCAAAGCACCAGGCTAGCGCGACGACCTGCCGGGAAGAGCCGCTCGCAGTGCCCAACCCTCAAGCGCGAGCCGGCTCGAAGCGCCCCGCGAACTCCTCGGCACACGCCCGAAACTTGGCGTTGCGCTGGTCGAGCGCTTCCTGCGTCATGGGCACCATGATCGGTCCGCCCTCGTGCGCGAAGGCCTGGCACTGCTCGACGTAGGGACGCAGGCGCTCGTGATAGATGGGCGCGGCAGCGCCCATGTCGCCGCCGCAGTCGGTCCAGGTGCTCGCAAGCGTTTCCGCGGCCACCATTGCCAAGGTGGTGCCCATGCCAGACAGCAGCGCCGCGCAGTGGCCCGCATCGCCGATGACCGCCACGTTGCCGTGGATCCAGCTGGGCATGTGGGTCTGGCTCACCGAGTCGAAGTAGAAGCCCTTGGCGGCGGGGTCGGTGAAGGCCGAGCGGATCTCGCGCACCTGCCAGGCGTCGACCCGCGACAGGAAGCCATCGACGATCCTGCGATGACTGGCCACGTCACGGTAGTCGTAGTCGATCTCCGGACTGGCGCACAGCATGAGCGCTTGCGGACCGTCACCCGCATCGCGCACGGCGATGGTCAGGCCCGGGACGTTGAGCATGCCTCGTTGCCATGGGCGATCGTTCGGGAGATCGACGAGGGCGACGTAGTAGCCGAAGTGCCGGACGTAGTTCTTCTCGGGCCCGAAGGCGAGCTTGCGCACATTGGAGTGGAGGCCGTCGGCGCCGACCACGAGGTCGTAGCGGCCTTGCGCGCCGTCCAGGAAAGTGACCGCCACGCCATCCGCACCATCGACCATCGATGCGATGGACGCCTTGAAACGAAACTCGACATCCTCCGGTATCACGCCGAGCAGGATGCGGTTGAGGCGGTCGCGCGAGATCTCGATGTCCTCGTCGGTCTCGTTGGCGAACCAGCGCAGATCCAGCGTCGCGACCTGTGTTCCGGTGGCATCGAGCACCGGCGCCGGGCCTGCAATCACGACCTTCTGGTCATCGATCTGCTGGAGGATGCCCATGCGCCTTGCCGTGCCGAGCGCGCGTCCACGCACGTCGATCGGCGCACCGCCGGGACGCAGGCCATCGGCACGCTCGATCACTGTCACCCGGTGACCGAGATGGGCAAACCAACAGGCGGCCGAGAGGCCGGCCATGCTGGCTCCGGAAATGAGGACGTCCATGGGGCTGCTCCTGAGTGTTGCGCGTGAAAAAGATTCTGTTCGCCTACAGCTTGAACGACTTCGCCATCTCCACCACCGCCTGCTTGTCGAAGGCGTTGACCTCATCGATCAACTCGTTGGAGAACAGCCGGTTGGGGTCGCCCAGCTCTTCGGCCAGCTTCGGGTTCTTGCTGCTCTCGGCGGCCATCGCGATGTTGGCCTGCCATTCGACCAGCGACGATGCGCCCATGCGCTGGTCGGGGTCGTCGGGGCGGCGCATCCAGCTGTTCTTGCGGTCTTTCAGGATGAAGGCCAGTTCCTTGCGCGCCTCGTCTTCGGTGCGACCCTTGGGCTTGCTCTCGGGGTACACAGCCCAGTGCAGGTCGATGCCGGCGTCGAGGTTGGCGTTCGAGAAGATGGTGGACTTGGCGATGCCGCGGAACAGCGCCACCAGGTTCTTGCGCTCGTCCTTCAGCAGCTTGCGGGGCACGCACATCCAGCCGGAGCCGAGCTGCGCAAACTTGGGCGTGAGCGGCACGTAGCGCAGCTTGGTGCCGACAAGTTCGATGCGCGCGGCCGCCGTGTCGAAAGCCACCATCGCATCGACCCGGTCGTTGTCGATCGCCGCGCCCGCCGGCGCGCCGTCACCGATGGCGATGTACTCGCACTTGTCGTCCTTCAGGCCCAGCTCGGCCAGCATGGTCTTGGTTATCACGATGCCCGTGTCGCCCTGGCTGCGCACGCCGATGCGCTTGCCGGCCAGGTCGGCAGCCGTCTTGATCGGGCTGTCCGGCTTCACCACGATCACGTTGGCATTGCGCGGCAGCCACTTGTAGACGCTCACCAGGTCGAGCGTCGGGTCCTTGACCATCGCCGGCACCAGGATGCCGGGGACGGCCGGGCCAAACTCCACGTGGCCGGCGCGCAGGCTTTGCAGCGCCTGCGTCATGCTCGACATGTTGACGTACTCCACGTCCACGCCGCCGGACTTGTAGAAGTTCAGCTTCGGCGACTGGCCTGCGGTGACGAAGCATTGCTGCGGGTCGTTGACCGCCGCGGTGTTTGCGACCTTCATGATGCGCAGGTTCTGCGCCAGGGCCGGCAAGCCGCCCACGAGTCCCAGGCCGCCCAGGCCCAATGCGAAATCACGACGTGTCAACATGGTTCACTCCTTGCCGGTACCGGACCGGCCGCGTTCAAAAAAATGTGAGTCGTGCAGCTGGATGCGCCCGCCGCACCAAGGGCGGATTCAGGCATTGACCGTGCGCTGGGAGGTATCGGCCGGCATCCAGTGCAGCACCCGCGCCTGCACGCGCCGCAACAGGCTGGTCAGCGCGACGCCGATCACCGAGAGCACCACGCACACTGCAAAGCTGCCGCCGGTGTCGGCCTGCGCTTCCATCTGCAGGATCAGGACTCCAAGCCCCGCCTGCGCACCGACGAACTCGCCCACCACCGCACCCACCACGCTGAAGGCGGCGGCCATGTTCAGGCCGGCAAAGACATACGGCAGCGCACTCGGGAACTTGGCCTTGCGAAAGATCTGCCAGCGCGTGGCCGACAGGGAGCGCAGCAAGTCGATGCGGTCGGGGTCCACCGCCTTGAAGCCTGCGATGCTGGTCACCAGCACCGGGAAGAAGGTCAGCATGCAGATGATCACCACCTTGGAGCTGATGCCGAAGCCGAGCCACACCACGATGATCGGCGCCACCGCCACCTTGGGCACGCTCTGCAACGCGGCCACGTAGGGTTCCACCAGTGCTTCCACCTTCGGCATCTGCGACACCAGGATGCCGATGGCCAGGCCCACGCCGCTGCCGATCGCGAAGCCCAGCAGGATCTCGGCGAGCGTCACGCCGCCGTGGTACCAGAAGCCGTCCTTCGCCATCGGTCCTGTTGCGAGACCGCGCCATAGCGCCACCGCGATGTCGCTCACCGGCGGCACCAGATGCTGGGGCACCTTGAAGAGGCGCACCACCCCTTCCCACGTGCCGAGCAGCGCGATCAGCAGCAGGATCGACTGCACGCGTGTGGAAGCAAGCGGATTCCCGCGGCGTGGCTGCGGCGCCTGTGCCCGCTTCGTGGTGACGACGTCGGGCTGCGGGGCGGATTCGGTGTTCATCGTGGCAGTGGTCATGGCAGCACCTTCTTCTTCAGTCGAATGAAACGGCATGCGAAAAGCGCTCGCGGATCGAAGCGGACGCCGCGGCGAAAGTCGGGTGCGACATCACTTCCATCGTTCGCGGGCGTGGCAAGTCGATGGGCAGGACGCGTTCCAGCGTGCCCGGACGCGGCGACATCACGAAGACCTTGTCGCCGAGGAACACGGCCTCGGGAATGGAGTGCGTGATCAGCACCACGGTCTTGCCGCTCTCCATCCAGATGCGCTGCAACTCGATGTTCATGCGCTCGCGCGTCATGGCGTCGAGGGCGCCGAAGGGCTCGTCCATCAGCAGCATCTTCGGGTCGTGCAGCAGCGCCCGCGCGATGGAGGCGCGCTGCTGCATGCCGCCGCTCAACTGGCGCGGAAGCTTGTGCTCGAAGCCTTCGAGGCGGACCATGTGCAACAGTTGCATGGCACGTTCGCGCGCCTGCTTCCTGTCGAGGCCGAGCACTTCGGCCGGCAGCATCACGTTCTCCAGGATCGTGCGCCACGGCAGCAGGATCGAGCTCTGGAACACCACGCCCACGTCGCGCCGCGTGCCATGGATCGGCTGGCCGTCGAGCACCACCTTGCCGACGCTGTAGTCGAGCAGGCCGGCCAGGATGCGCAGCAGCGTGCTCTTGCCGCAGCCGCTGGGTCCGACGATGGTGACGAAGCTGCCCTGCTCGATGGTGCAGTCGATCTGCTTGAGCGCGAGCACGCCGTCGTTGCCGTTGCCGAAGTTCTTGGACAGCCCCTCGATGCGGATGTAGTCGGGCCGGCCGCGCTTCATTGCGGGCGCGGCCGCGGGCAGGGTTGTGTTCATGCCTTGACTCCTTTGGGGTTCAGGAAACGGACCATGTGTTGGGCAATGACTTCCGGCGCCTGCATCGCCGTGACGTGGCCGATGCCTGGCAGCAGGACGGCGTCCGCGCCACGGATGCGGCCTGCCATCGCGAGCGTCACCGACGGCGGCACCACGCGATCGAGTTCGCCGGCCAGCACCAGGGTGGGCGCGACGATGTCGGCCACGCCTTGGTCCAGGGTACTGGCCACGGTTGCGGCCCGCCGAGCGGAACGTGTCGACGCGGGCCTCGCGTTGGCGAAGATGCGCCGCAGTTCCGGCCGTTGCGCGAGAAATGCTTCGGGGAAGAACCACGTCGCCAGCTCTTGTGCGGAGCCCGGCAACCCGCTGCGCAGTGCGCCCAGGCGGCGTGCATCCGGGCACAGTTCCTCGTAGGGGCGCGGCAGCGGCCAGGTGCTTCCGAGCACGAGGCGATCGATGGCCTGCGGATGCAGCAGCGCCAGCGCCTGTGCCACGCGTCCGCCGAACGACGAGCCGAACACATGCGCCCGCCTGAAGCCCAGCGCCTTGATGAACTGCTGCGCGTCGTTCGCGAGGTCCGCCAGCGTGGCCGCGCGCTCGGGCGCCTCGGTGTCGCCGCACTCGCGCTGGTCGTACGCGATCACCGTGAAGTGCTTCGACAGATGCGGCACCAGCGCGGCGAACATGCTGCGCGAGGCCTCCGCGCCATGCATCAACACGAGCGGCGGGCCTTCGCCGTCGCGCTCGAATGCGGTGCGTACCTCGCCCGCCTGGATGAAGTCGGTCATGCCGCGCCCTCCTCTTCCATGTCTTGCCAGAAGGTCATCTCGATCTTCAGTCCGCGCGGGTCGTGCAGGAACAGCTGCTGGATGGCCCATCCGGGAATCGGCGCCTCTGCAAAGGGCACGCCGGCCGCGGCAAGGTGCTCGCGCATTTCCTTCAGGCCCTGCGCGCGGAACGAGATGTGGTCCAGGTGGCCGGTGACGGGCCGCACCGCCGCATCCGGCATCGACAGATGCGCATACAGGTGCACGATCGGTTGGCCTTCCGCATAGAGCCAGGCGCCGGGCGCGGGAATGTCCGGCCGCGCGCCGACCTGCAGGCGCAGCACGCGCGTGTAGAAGTCGAGCAGCGGCGGCAGTTCTTCCGGCGTGCAGCGGATCGTGAAATGGTGCAGTGCGGTGACGGGCATGGTCAAACCTCCACGAGGCTGCCGAGCGACGCGCCGGCGAAACGTTGCGCCAGGCCGGGTGCGACCGGCACCCAGCGCGCCGCAGCCAGCGCCAGCAGGCGGATACCCAGGACCTCGTGCGGCAGCCAGTGGGCGCGGGTGCCGAAGACGTTGAAGGTGGCGTAGCAGAGCGGGCCTTGCAGCAGCGGCACGTTGATCACGCTCTGCAGCCCCAGCGCATGCATCTCCTCGAAGTCATCGAAATGAAGCGGCAGCGCCTGGGCGCCCTCTGCGACGAACACGCGGCCGTGCACGAACAGGCATTCGGTCCACGGCGTGAGCGTCTTGCGCTTGGTGCCTTTGACCGGGAAGCACTCCGCTTCGGATGAATAGAAGCGGCTCAGCCGGATCTCGTCGATCGGGTCGTGCGCCGTGGTCACGTTCTGCTGGATGCTGAAGATGCTGTCGCCGGCAATCTGACGGCGGCAAGCATCGATCAGGCGCAGGGCGGCGTCGATCCCTTGCGCCTCCGGGAGCGCGTCGAGCAGTGGGACCAGGTGGTCTGTGATGGGGGATGCGGTGGCGTTGGGCATGAAGAAAGTCTAGGCCCATCAATTCACCAAAGTGCACTAAATTCTGATGGCCCGATAACCTACGAGTTATGACCATGCCGAACATCCGGGACCCCGCCACCGACCTGCAACACGCGCTGCTGTCGCGCCTGAAGATGCGCCAGCTTTCATTGCTGCAAGCCATCGATCGCCACCGCACGCTGGGTCGCGTGGCGGCCGAGATGCGGCTGAGCCAACCGGCCATCACCAAGGCACTGCGCGAAGCGGAAGACATCTTCGGCAGCAAGCTGTTCGAGCGCACCAGCCGAGGCCTGGTCCCTACGCCTGCGGGCGAGGCCGTGTTGCGCTACGCCCATCGATGGCTGGCCGACCTGGAGGCCACCACGCGCGTCCTCACCTCGCTGGAAGCCGGCCACGGCGGGCGCCTGCGCCTGGGCCTGACGCCGCAGGTGCCGCAACAACTGCTGTCCGCGGCACTCAACCATCTGCTGAACCGCACGCCGCGCATGGCCGTCATGACGCGCGAAGGAACGACCGACGAACTCGTCGCCGGCCTCGTCGCGCGAGAACTCGACTGTGCGATCGGCCGCTCCTACGACGGCGATGCAAGCGAAGTGGTGCAGGAGGCCATCCACCAGCAGGAGCCCTGCCTCGTGGTGTGCGCGACCAGCGTCAAGCGGCTGTCCCGCGGAGCGCTGGACTGGGCACGGCTGGCCCAGCTCGACTGGATCCTGCCGCCGCCCAACACGCCCATGCGCCGAACCTACAACGCGATCTTCGTGGGCGCGGGCGTGCAGCCGCCGCTGCCGATGCTGGAAACCACGTCGATCCGCAGCATCGAGATGGTGCTGCGGACCGAAACGAACGCGGTCTCGATCCTGGCCCGCGACGTGGTGGCCGAGATGGCGCGCGGGGGCCACTGCGCGGCCCTGCCCTACCGACTGAGCTGGAACCTGCCGCCGGTGAGCTTCTTCACGCTGAAGGAACTGGAGGCGCACCCGACCGTGCGCTCGCTCAGGGCGGCCGTGACCGAAACCGCGCGGGGCATGCAGCGCACGACGGCGTGAATGCGGATCAAGCCTGCAAGCTGCCCCCGCTCGCTTCGGCACCGCCGGCGTACCTCGCCACAAGCCTCGCGCGGCGTTCCGGATCCGGGTCGATGTTCACGCGCGCCAAGTTGCCATTCACATGCGGCAGCGCCAGCAGCCGCGGGTCCATGACGCGGAACCACAGCGCGGGAACATACGAGAGCGGGAACATGCCGAAGTAGCCGCTCGGCAGTTGCGGAAGGTCCTCGAAGTGCCGCAGCGACTGGTAGCGGCGCAATGGATACGCGTGATGGTCCGAGTGCCGCTGCAGGTGAAACAGCGCAAGGTTGGTGACCAGGTGGTTGGTGTTCCACGAGTGGTGCGGCTTCGGCGTTTCGTACTTGCCATTCGGCAGTCGCTCGCGCAGCAGCCCGTAGTGCTCGACATAGTTCGCCGACGTGAGCTGCCACCACGCCACTATGTTGTGCACAGCCAGGAAGGGCACCATCACCCATCCGAAAGCGACGATCAGCGAGACCTGCAATACCGCCGTCACGGCATAGCTCTGCAGCATGGTGTTGTGCACGCTCCAGACCGACCTGCGCTGCTGGGCAAGGCGCTCGGCCTCCAGCGACCATGCGCGGCGGATGCCACCCGGCAGTTCCCGGCAGGCGAATCGATAGATGCTCTCGCCCATGCGCGCGCTCGCGTGGTCCTCGGGCGTCGATACCGAGCGATGGTGCCCGCGTCCGTGCTCGACGGTGAAGTGCCCGTAGGCCGGCACCGCGAGGACGAGGCGCGCCAGCCATTGCTCGATCGCGGTGTTCTTGTGCCCGAGTTCGTGCCCCGTGTTGATGCCCAGCCCCGAGTCGGTGCCTGCCACGTAGGCGAGCATCAGCACCGCCCACCACGACAGGTCGTGCGTTCCCACCCACCAGGCGCAGCCGATGAGCGCGACGAAATGCAGCGGCACCGTGAGCCAGGTGAGCCAGCGGTAGTAGCGCTCCAGCTCGAGCTGCGGCACGACGGCTTCGGGTGGATTGTTCTGGTCCTCCCCGATCAGCAGGTCCAGAAGCGGCATCAGGCCGTAGCTGATCAGCAACGGCAGGCCCAGGGCGATCTCGTGGCCAGTGGCGGCGTGCAACGCGATGCCGGTGAACGGCAACAGCGGGTAGACCACGGACAACAGCCACCACCAGCGCTTCCTGTCGCGGTACTCGACGCGCTGGTGATCGGGACCGACGGAAAGATACAGCTTCGTCATGCTGGGGCACCTCGGAGGAACTTCGACATTCTTCGCCCAAGCGCGCGGCAGGGCAATCCTTTGCCTTCGGCTCGCCGAAGCCTTGACCACCGCCGCGGCTTCCCGCTCGTACACGCGCACTTCACGCCACGCGAGTGCGGCACGCAAGTTGCGTGTATCGATGCACTGGCGAAATGGCGATCCGTCATCCACCATTGCGGTGCATTCAGATGTCTCCTCCACCCTCACGTTGGTGGACTTGGTCCTCGGGGCGCACGCCCCGGGGACTTTTCTTGCCTCATCGGAACCGCACCGCCCGATCGGTGCACCGTCTCGCGCACCCGGGGGCCACGCCGCCCTGCAGGCCCTTGCCCCGTGCGTCGATTCGCTGCACCCTATGCGCATGGCAACGCCCATCGTCATCAGCATTCCACATCAGCTCGGCCGCGCCGAGGCGCGACGTCGCATCGAGGGCGGTTTCGCGAAGATCATCCACCTGTTGCCCGGCAGCAGCGGGGCCCGCAGCGAGCGCTGGGACGGTGACCGGCTCATCTTCAGCGTCGCCGCGCTGGGGCAGACCATTTCGGGCGCAATTCAGGTCCTCGACGCCACAGTCACGATGGAAATCGAGTTGCCCGGTGTGCTCTACGTCATCGCCGGCGGACTCAGAGACAGGCTTCAGAAAATGGGCCAACTACTACTGACAAGGAAGTAGCGGATTTTGCAGCGCAGAGCAGCGCAATCGTGTTCAGTGCCAGATCGCGGTCAGGACCTGTGCGAGGCGCGCACCCGCCCTGGCAATCTCCTTGCGCTGGACATCCGTCTTCAGCTTTGAGTAGCCGGCAGGCAGCGTGACGCCGTGGTGATGATGGGCATCCGCGGCGGCGTAGGTGACGCCGTCGAACGCGACTTTCCCATCGGTGAGCGTTTCGGTCGCCCATGCTGTCGACCAGCCCGACATGTCTCCCGCCGTCACGGGCACCGCGCGCGCAAGCGTCATCAGGGCCGCCGATGGCGGCTGCGACGCAAGGCTCGATGCCACCGTGTCCCATTCGCCGTGGAGTTTCTTTGAGCCGATGAGCAGGTCGTTGCCACCGTGTGTTTCGGTGTCCGCGTCAAAGGGGTCTTCGTCCGGGTCCACCACCTTTCCGGTGGCATCCACGTAGACGGCGACCACGTGCAGCGGCTGATGGATGTCGCCGACGTAGTGAGACAGCAGGCGCAATGCCTCCTTCTTGCTCGTGATGTCGAACGGTGGTGGACACGGCTTGCCCTGGAGCACGGCGATGGTCGCGGCAATGGCCGAGACGACGTCCTGGTCGGTGGTTCCGACCTTCCCCTTCTCGTAGGCCACGCGTTGCACCGCGACGTCGGTGTAGTGGTACTGCTTGTGGCAGGGCTCGGTGTTGTTGAATCGCGAGGTGCAGTTGCCCACATTGCGGCGTACGAAGGCTTCCATCTGCCGCTCGCTGGCCGCGTTCTCATAGATGGCGCATTCGGCGTACCGGCCCTCGCCGCCATACTTGAAGGTCGTGGGACTCACGCCCTTGGCGCAATCGGCCCAGACCGAGGCGGTGCGCAGGGTGCTCCCCAGGATCTTGCGGACCTGCGTGGCGGTTGGCGTTCCCGCGATCATCGCGTCGGCGATCGCGCCGACTTCCATGTGGCCATTGGGTCCGTAGGCGAACGTGCTTCCGCACGCGACGGTGCAAGCGAAAGCCAGGGCGCATAGTCTTGCTGACATGGAACTCTCCTTGAGATGAGTGGCAACCCTCGACGCTAGTCGCTTCAACCTCTTGAGGCGACCCCACACGGGAGGAGGAATCACACCCCAGGCTTTGACGTACGCCGCAACCGATGCGTTGACGCTCGGCGATGGCAGCATGACCGCTCGTTGCCAGGCCCTGCGGGTCGGCGGACCCGGAGACATCGCGCAGATCCGCACCTATCATGTGTCGACCCGGCCAATCAACGTATTTCGGCAGTTCCATCAAGGACTCGAATATGGACATTCCACCGTCAGGGCTTTCGCGTCGCGGCTTCATGGGCGGCGTCGGCGCCGGAGGTCTGGCCCTTGGGGCCAGCCTGATGGGGCACGCCGGAAGCGCAACCGCGGCATCGCTGATCGACGTGAACACGGTCACCACGCCAGTCTCCAGCGTGCAGGCCCTGCCGAGCGCCTATTACCTCACCAACGTCCGTCTCGAGACCGGCTTTGTCGAGGAGAAAAAGGCCTGGCTCGATACGCCGGTCCTCACGCATACCAGGACCGAACTGAAGACGTTGCGCATCGCCAGTGGCGCGGTTGCCGAAATCCTGGATGCGAAGTCGGCTGTGCCTCCAGACGCCGCGGTCTATGACGCGCAAGGGCAGTTGATGCTGCCGACCTTTCGTGACATGCACATCCACCTGGACAAGACCTTCTACGGCGGCCCGTGGGAAGCAACACTTCCCACGCAGCATGGCCGGGCAGATCGCGTCGCCCAGGAGCACGAACTCCTGCCCAGGCTTCTCCCGATGGCCGAAGAGCGTACGGCTGCCATGGTCCGTCTCATGCACTCGCAAGGCACGACGGTGTGCCGCAGCCATTGCAATGTCGATCCCGTCAGCAAGCTGGGCAATCTCGAACATCTCAAGGCGTCGCTCGAGCGTTTCAAAGGCACGCTTGATTCGAGGATCATCATCTTTCCGCAACACGGCCTGCTGGCCTCCGACAGCACAGGCTTGATGCGCGAGGCGCTGAGGTCGGGCGGTGTCAGCTATGTCGGCGGGGTCGACCCTACCTCCTTCGATCACGCGATGGAGAAGTCGGTTGATACGACGGTACAACTCGCGATCGATTTCAACGTCGGCATCGACATCCATATCCATGAGCCGCGCGCAACCGCCCTGCCCGCTTTCAATCGCATCATGGATCACGTGGAGAAGAACAAACAGCTGCAAGGCAACGTGACCTTCAGCCACGCCTATTCCCTGGCCGAGCTCTCCAGGGACGAACTCAAGGACATCGCAGCCCGCATGAAGGCGCTGGACGTCACCCTGGCCAGCGCGGTTCCGTTGGGCAGGAGCGCCATGCCGCTGCGCGAACTGCACGAGGCGGGCGTCAAGGTGATCTGCGGCACCGACAGCGTCATGGACTGGTGGAACTCGTTTGGCAATTGCGACATCCTGCAGAAGGCGCAGGAGATCGCCCGACTCCAGTACGCCAGCACGGAGTACGAGATCAGCCGCACGCTGGGCTATGCGACCGGCTTCGTCACGCCGCTCAACGAAAAAGGTGAGCAGGCCTGGCCGAAAGCCGGGGACGAGGCGAGCTTCAATCTTCTGCCTGCGAGTTGCTCGGCTGAAGCGGTTGCCCGTCTACCCGTCCGCAATGCCGTATTTCACAAGGGCAAGCTCGTCCACGGCGCAGTCCCGAAGGCCGCATGACGGCCTTGCTTTGCAGCCCCGTCGCAAACCTTTGCATTGCCCTTCTCATATGAGTTGCGCGCCGGGATCTTTGCAGCAGGAAACGGGGTTTGGAGCCCGGCGTAGCAGGCTCCTCACCCACGTCTATCGGACGATCCTCGTATCACCAGTTGTCCCGGCAAGAGGATCTGCCTCGGTGCCGCTTGCTCACCATGCAACCGATCGATCAGGCAGGTGGCCGCCGCCCGCCCGATCGCATCGGTCGGCTGGGCAATGGCGCTCAGTCCGGGGCCGATGAGGGGTGCCCACTCGGGATCGTCAAAACCCAGAAATCCCACGTCGGCGCCGAACCTCCAATGGCACTGCGCCGCAATGCTTGCAATGCGCAGCGTGACCACGGCGTTGCCGGAGATGACGGCAGCGCGTCGACCATCCTTCGCGCTTTTCGCGCGGAGAAGAAGTGCACGTATCGCGTCTTCCAGCAACTGGCCGTCTTCCTCCGAATACTCGAACACCTGACCTGCCACCAGCCCGGCTTGCGAAGCAATGCATTTGTTGAATGCAGTCGCACGCTCGCGCCGACTGCTCACGCCCTTCTTCGGCTCGGTGACGTACATGAGTTCACGGTAGCCATTCCCGATGAGGTGCTTGCAGGCGGTCTCCATCGCGTCGGCGCTGTCCAGGGCCACGAAATCGGCCGTCATGCCGCTGTGTCGCCGATCCACCAGCACGGCAGGCTTGCCGCTGCGCTCGAGCGCTTCCACGACGCCAGCCCCGCGGCCCAGCGTGTTCAGGATGAAGCCGTCGACCTGGTAGCCCGCCAGCGCATCGATGGCTTCGCGCTCGCGTCCGACCGCATTCCCCAGATTGAAAAGCATGACCAGGTAGCCGGCTTCCTGGCACGCCTTTTCCGCGCCTCTCAAGACCGCGACGGAATACGGATTGGTGATGTCCGCCACGATCAGGCCGATCAATCGCGAACGACCACGGCTGAGCGCCTGGGCCATCGGGCTGGGCGCGTAGTCGAGTTCGGCGATCGCCTTCTTGACGCGCGCTGCGATGTCGGGCGTGAGCAGCTTCTCGTGATTGAAATATCGCGAGACAGTGGCCTTGGATACGCCGGCAGACGCCGCGACGGCCGCAATGGTGGGGCGTCGAGCCTGCAAGCTGTCATGAGAAGCAGCTGATCTCAAAATCCGCCCTGCTGTAGTTCTTCGCGCGTCGGCAGGCCTTCGGTGTCGCCAAGGACTTGCACAGCGCGCGCGCCGATCCAGGCGCCACGGCGCACTGCATCCGGCACGCTGCGGCCTTCGAGCAAGGCGCTGACCACGCCGGCCGCAAAGCCATCGCCGGCACCGACGGTATCCACGACCTTCTTCACCGGATAGCCGTCGACATAACCGGTACCTTCGGCATGGCTGTCGAAATAGGCTCCCGCGGCGCCGAGCTTCACCACCACGAGCTTTGCGCCCCTGTCGCGGTAGAAGCGCGCGATGCCCTCGGCCGTGTCGTGGCCCGTCAGCAGCAGGCCTTCCTCGATGCCAGGCAGCACCCAGTCGGCGAGCGAGGCGAGGTGATTGATCCAGTGGCGCATCACCTCGGTCGACTTCCACAGCGTGGGGCGCAGGTTGGTGTCGAAGGAGATCGTGCGGCCCGCGCCGCGCATCACGTCCATGGTCTTGATGGCCGCCTGCAGGCTGGTCTCGGAGATCGCCGGGAACACGCCCGTGGCATGCAGGTGGCGCGCCGAGCGCAGCCAGGACTCATCGACGTCGGCCGGTCCCATCTGGCTGGCGGCCGAACCCTTGCGGTGGTATTCGACCGGCGGGTCGCTGCCGTCGGTCACGCGGCCCTTGAACTGGAAGCCGGTGCGCTGCGCCGGATCGCAGATGACGTGCGAGCAGTCGATGCCCTCCCCCTTCATGCTGGCGATGAGCGAGCGGCCCATCGAGTCGGTGCCCAGGCGGCTGGCCCAGCCCACCTTGAGGCCGAGCCGCGCGAGGCCGATGGCGACGTTCGTCTCCGCGCCGGCAGTGCGCTTGTGGAAGCCGGTGGCGTCCTCGATCGGGCCGGGCTTGTCGGCCACCAGCAGCAGCATGGCCTCGCCGAACAGTGCTACGTCGAAAGCGGTGTCGCTCATCTTGGTCAATGGGCTTGATGTGAACTGAGGATCTGCCCGAGGAACTGGCGCAGCTTCTCGTGCTTCGGATGGCCGAAGAACTCCTGCGGCGGCCCCTGCTCCACGATGCGGCCATCGGCCATGAAGATCACGCGGTCGGCGACGCTGCGCGCGAAGCCCATCTCGTGCGTGACGCACAGCATGGTCATGCCATCTTCCGCCAGGCCGATCATGGTGTCGAGCACTTCCTTGACCATCTCCGGATCGAGCGCCGAGGTGGGCTCGTCGAACAGCATGATCTTCGGGCTCATGCACAGCGCACGCGCAATGGCCACGCGCTGCTGCTGCCCACCGGACAGCTGGCTCGGATACTTGTTGGCCTGCTCGGGAATGCGCACGCGCTTGAGGTACTTCATCGCGATGTCCTCGGCCTGCTCCTTCGACATGCCGCGCGAACGCATCGGCGCCAGCGTGCAGTTCTGCAGGATGGTGAGGTGCGGAAACAGGTTGAACTGCTGGAACACCATGCCGACCTCGGCGCGCACCGCATCGACGTTCTTGCCGCCGGCCGTGAGGTCGATGCCGTCGACCACGATCCTGCCCTGCTGCACGACTTCGAGACGGTTGATGCAGCGGATCAACGTCGACTTGCCCGAGCCCGAAGGCCCGCAGACCACGATGCGTTCGCCGGCGCGCACCGACAGGTCGATGCCCGTCAGCACCTGGAACTGCCCGTAGAACTTGTTCACGCCTTCGAGCTTGATGATGGGCTCGCCCAGCGCGTGGCCGGGCAACTGCACGTTGACTTCTTCCATGACCTTCCTCAGGAGTTGGGCATGGCCGGGAAATCGGTTCCGAGCCACTTCTGGTAGAGCTTGTTGAGTTCCCCGTTGGCCTTGTTGCGGGCGACAAAATCGTCCAGCGTCTTCTTGAGTTCGGCCTGGCCGGGGCGCATCGCGACGCCCATCACCTGCTGGCGCAGGACCAGCTTCTGCTCGTAGGTGTTGGCCGGCGCGCGCTTGGCAATCTGGCCGGCCACGGTGGTCGAGCAACCGATGGCATCGACCTGGCCCGACATCAACGCCTGCATGGCCGAGGCGTCGTCGTCGAAGCGCCGCACCTCGGTGCCCTCGGGAGCGACCGCCGTGAGCGCGATGTCCTGCGTGCTGGCGCGAGCCACACCGACGCGCTTGCCCTTGAGGTCGGCGGGCGACTTGATCTCGACCTTCTGTACGCCATACAGCACGATGGTGGCGGCGGCATACGGCACCGAGAAATCCACCTGCTTGGCACGCTCGGGGGTGATCGCTAGCGAAGCCACCAGCACGTCGACCTTGTTGGTCAGCAGGAACGGGATGCGGTTGGGTCCGGTCACCGGGACGATGTTGGCCTTGACGCCCAGGTCCTTGGCCAGGAGGCGGGCCACGTCGGCGTCGTAGCCGTCGGGCTGGTTCTGCGCGTTGGTCGTGCCGTACGGCGGGAAGTCCACCAGCATGCCGACGGTGAGCTCCCCCTTCTTCTTGATGTCGGCCACGCTCTGGGCCGAGGCGAAGGGCGCGAGCACGGTGAGCGCGGCGGCGGCGAGTCCGATGGCCGCGGTGCGGCGGGTCATGTAGCGGGTGGTCTTGATCATGCGAATGTCTCCTTGGGTTGTGCGGGAAAAACTGTCAATGGATCAGCGGATCAGCGAGCCAGGGCGACGGCGCGCCTGCGCTCCATGTGCGCCGCCAGCAGCGAAAGCGGCCAGCAGATGACGAAGTACAGCACGGCCACGGTGCCGAACACCTCCACCGGCTGGAAGGTTGCGTTGTTGATGATCTGGCCGGCACGCGTGATCTCGGTGAAGCCGATGATGGCCGCGAGCGAGGTGCCCTTGATGATCTGCACCACGTAGCCCACCGTGGGCGCGAGCGCGATCTTGAGGGCCTGGGGCAGCACCACGTCGCGCATGCGGGCCGTGTAGTTCAGGTTGAGCGCCAGTGCCGCCTCGACCTGGCCGCGCGGGATGGACTGGATGCAGCCGCGCCAGATCTCGCCCAGGAATGCCGCGCTGTTGAGGATCAGCGCCGCGCCGGCGGCGACCCACGGATTGATCTCGATGCCGATCACCGGTGCGCCGAAGAAAATCAGGAAGAGTTGCAGCAGCAACGGCGTGCCCTGGAAGATCTGGATGAAGCCGGTGGCCAGCAGTTGCGCGGCCCGGTTTTCCGAGGTGCGCGCCAGCGCGATCACCAGGCCCAGGATGGCACCGCCGATGAAGGCGATCAGCGACAGCGCCAGCGTCCACTTGGCGGCTTCGAGGATGAAGAGGAATTCGGAATAGCCGAAGGTACGCATGGTGTTTGTCTCCGCTTGGCGTTGGGGGCGTGTGCTACGCGTTCAGCGCCGGTCCGGATAGTTGAGCGTGTTGCTGTAGATCAGCTTGAACAGGGCCGAAAAGCTGATCGCAAGCGCCAGGTAGATCCCTGCGACGACGATGTAGATCTCGAAGCTCCGGAAGGTCTGCGACTGCAGGTTGGCTGCCACCGAGGTCAGGTCATCGGCGGAGATCACCGACACCACCGCCGAACTCAGCATCAGCAGGATGAACTGGCTGGTGAGCGCGGGATAGATCGCCTTCAGTGCCGGCTTGATGATGATGAAGCGGAAGATCTCCCAGCCCTTGAGGTTGAGTGCGCGTCCGGCTTCGATCTGCCCCTTCGGGATCGACTCGATGCCGGCACGGACGATCTCTGCCGCGTAGGCGCCCAGGTTGACCACCATGGCCGTCAACGCGGCCGTGTAGGGCGACCAGCGCAGGCCGATGGACGGCAGCGCGAAAAAGAAAAAGAACAGCTGCACCAGGAAGGGCGTGTTGCGGATCACCTCGATGTAGGCATTGATCACGAAGCGCAGCCACTTGGGCCCCGAGGTCTTGCCCCAGGCGCAGAAGACAGCCACCACCAGGCCCAGAAGCGTGGCGACGAGCGAGAGCTGGACGGTGATCCAGGTGCCCTTGAGCAGCAGCGGCCAGGCTGCCAGAACGGCGTCGAACTGAAACTGGTAGTTCACTTGAAGTGTCTCCGTGTCGGTGAAATCCAAGGGCGATGGCGTGATTGTATGAAACCGGTTTCAGTGCAACATTGGGGATTTCCCGCGGTGCCGCACTGCACGCGGAATCAGACCGGGGATTCCTGCGTGCGTGCGATTTCGTCGAGCAGCGCGGTGCTCATGACATCGAACGGCGCCGGCTTGCCGGTGTAGAGCTCGACCTGGCCGCAGAACTGGTGCAGCAGCATGCGGGTGCCGTTCACGGCGCGGCAGCCTGCGGCGCGCGCGTCGCGGATGAGCTTGGTCTCGACGGGGATGAACGCGGCGTCCATGACGAAGAGGTGCTGCGCCAGCTGGCCGGGCGCCAGCGGGCTGACATCCGGCGCGCGATAACCCGCCGCCGTGGCATTGACCACGCCGTCGAAATCCGAGGCCTCGAACAGCGACGGCGCACCCGCGAACGCGATCCCGAATTCACGCGCAATGGCTTCGCCCCGCTCGGCCGTGCGATTGAACAGCGTGACCTGCGCACCGGCGCGCCGCATGCCCCATGCGATGGCGCGTGCCGCACCGCCGGCGCCCAGCAACGCGACGCGCCGGCGTTCCAGCGGGCTGGCTTCCTCGATGGCGCGCACGGCCCCGATGCAGTCGGTGTTGTAGCCCGTGAGGAAGCCGTCGCGGTTGTCGATGGTGTTGACGGCGCCGATCTCGCGTGCCGTGTCGTCCAGCGCATCCAGGTGGGGAATCACCGCCTGCTTGTGCGGCATCGTGACGTTGAGTCCGCGGATGCCGAGCGTGCGCATGGCCTGTACGCCGCCGGCCGCATCGTCGATGCCGAAGCACACGAAGGTGTAGTCCAGGCCCAGTTCGCGGTACGCGGCGTTGTGGACCTTGACGTTGAAGGTGAAGGGCTGGCCCGCAAGCGAGCCGCACAGCGTGGGGATGGAACTGGGCATGGCTACACCTTGGAAAGATCGAATGCGGCAACCGGCTTCTGCCCGGCCAGGACCTTCAGGAGATTGTCGGTGGCAAGCTCGGCCATGGCGCGGCGCGTCTCGTGCGTCGCGGAGCCGATGTGCGGCAGCGGCGTCACCTTCGGATGCGTGCGCAGCCGAGAGTGCTGCGGCAGGGGTTCGACCGCGAACACATCGAGGCCCGCCGCACGCAACTGGCCGCTGTCGAGCGCGTCGAGCAATGCCGCTTCCTGCACGATGGCGCCGCGCGAGCCGTTGACGAAGATGGCGCCCTGCTTCATCCGTGCAAACGCACGGGCGTCCATCAGGCCGCGGGTTTCGTCGGCCAGCGGCAGCGTGAGCGCGACGATGTCGGCGCGCGCCAGCACCTCCTCGAAAGGCAGCCGCGAGGCCCGCCCCGCCAGCTCGGGCGGCAGCGGCACCTCGAAAGGGTCGTGGAACAGCACCGGCATGCCGAAGCCCAGGGCCGCGCGACGTGCGACCGCCTGCCCGATGCGCCCGAAGCCGAGCACGCCGAGGGTCTTGCCGTGCACGTCCCAGCCGAACAACTCCTCGCCGATGTTGCGCGTCCACTGTCCTTCGCGCACCAGCGTGGACAGCTCGACCAGGCGGCGCGACGTCGCCATGACCAGCGCGAAGACCGTGTCGGCCGTGGTCTCGGTCAGCACGCCCGGCGTGTGGCACAGCACGATGCCTCGCTGCTTCAGGGCCGCCAGGTCGTAGTTGTCGACGCCGACCGAGATGCTGGAAATGATCTCCAGCGCAGGCGCGCTCGCCAGGTCATCGGCCGTGATCTTGAAGCTCGACCCGATCAGACCCTGCGCGTCATGCAGCGCCGCACGAAAGCGCGGCAGTTCCTCGGGGCGGCGCGGGTCGGCCACGGTCACGTCGTGCTGCGCCAGGATGCGTTCCAGCAGATCGTCCGGAAGCTTCCTGAACACCACGACTTTCTTGCGTGATTCACTCATGCTTTTCTCCTTGGGGAATTCAGCGCGGCATCGAACGGATCGGCGAAGGGCCGCCGTAACGGGAGGCGCCGGCCCTGGGCAGTCGAAGTTGGGAAGCCTTTCCTCCCTCGTGGGAGAAGCGATTCTATGAAACCGGTTTCAGATATACGCTAGGGATTTCCCTATGGCACTAGAAATGCCGGCCGTGGGCCGCACCGACCCGAAGCGAACTTCCACGCCGACGATCGCCTGTTCCACGTGGGCGGAGAGACCTACGCGTTGACCAATCAGTGGGGGGATCGATCCGTGGAAGCAGTGGAAAGCATCAAGCGGCGATTGGGCCCCGCGGCACGCGTCGAATTCGCGGCAGCGTCCGAGTAGGCGCGGCTCGAAGGCCACGTTTGCGCTGACGGAACGGCCTTCCCTGACCCGTAGGGTTTCTCAGGCGGTTGCCGCGGCGAGGCCGCGCGTCTTCGGAATGGCCGCCAGCGTCTGGCGGATGCCTTCCGCATTGGGGGTCTTGCGGATCGGTCCGATCAGCCGCTGCAGGGCCGAGTCATCCATGATCAGCGGATCGGTCATCAGGTAGTTCATCTCGACCAACTCCCGCATGAAGGGATTGAACAGGCCGATGAGGCGCAGCATCGTCTTGCCTGCGACGCGCAGCTTGAACTTCGTGCCGGTCTGGCGCCCCATCTCGGCAACCAGGTCGCGCTGGGTTGTCGTGCCGGCGCCCGCAAGATGCCAGATGCTTCCGAAGGCGGCGGGCGTGTCGACGAGCCGAGCGACCACCGGTCCCACATCCGGCACGAACACGAACTCGTGCGGACGGTCGATGGGCCCGACCAGATCGGCGGTACCGCCGTTCACTGCCGCCTGTGCGGCGCGGTGCAAGAGGCTGGCCTCCACGCCGGGGCCGTAGAAGTCCGGCAGGCGCAGCACGGTCGCGCGGATGCGGCCGGCGGCGTGGGCCTGCATGAGCAGATCCTCCTGGGCCTTCCGCATGCGGCCCTTGAAGGTGTGCGGTTCGCGAGGATGGTCTTCCCGCACCGGGTTGGTCTTCGGCCGACCATAGGAATACACGGTGCCAATCAGGATGATGTTCTTGACTCCAGCGGCCACCGCGCCGTCGAGGGTCTTGCGCATGAGCTCCGGGTGCAGTTCGAACTGCCAGTAGTTCACGCCGACCATGTAGATCAGTGTGTCCACGCCGGCAGCCGCCGACCGCACCGAGGCCGGCGAATCAGGGTCCCAGGAAACGATCTCGGCGAGCGGGTCGGTGCCGAAGGCCTTGCGAAGCTTCGAGATATTGCGGCCCACCACACGGTAAGGGCGCCCCTTGCTGGCGAGTTCAGTGGCGATGCTTTGCCCGATGACGCCTGCGGCGCCGAAGAGAGCGACTTTGGACATGATGGTTTCTCTTTCAGATTCAGAAGGACAACTTGCGGAGGGCGGTGGCCAATGAAGCCGCTCGCCGTAGGACTTTTCAGGCAGCTATCCAATGCTGCGAGTGACTGCAGTTTGCAGATTCCTGCCCAGAAAGAAAATCGCCCAGATCTGGCTAGCAGCTATGCATAATTGAATACCATGGCCAGTAGCGAACCCAACTGGGAGTGGTATCGAACCTTCCTGCAAGTCCTCGAGACGGGCTCGCTGTCCGCGGCAGCCCGGGCAATGGGGCTCACGCAACCGACCGTGGGTCGACACATCGACAGCCTGGAGGCCGCGCTTGAGCTAAAGCTGTTTACCCGCTCGTTCGATGGTTTCGCGCCAACGGACGCCGCGGGGGAACTGAGACCCTATGCGGCCGGCATCGCCGCGACGGCGTCCGCCCTGCGCCGGGTGGCCAGCAGTCACGGATCGGGCGTTCGCGGCACGGTGCGGCTGACGGCCAGCGAGGTGATCGGCGTCGAAGTGCTGCCGCCAATTCTCGCGGCCCTGCACAACGAGCACCCTGAACTCGTCATCGAGCTGGTGCTTTCCAATCAGGCCGACGATCTGCTGCATCGCGAGGCAGATATCGCGGTGCGCAATTTCCGGCCGGTGCAGGACGCATTGGTGGCCAAACGCGTCGGTGGAATCGAGCTTGGCCTGCATGCGCATCAGCGCTACCTCGCAGCCCGGGGCTTGCCCAAGTCGCTGGACGGGTTGGCCAGTCACGCGGTCATCGGCTTCGACCATGAGAGTGCCTACATCCGCCGGCTCCAGGAGAAGGTCCCGGCCTTCTCGCGGGAACGCTTCGCGTTTCGGGCGGACAGCGACCTGGCACAGTTGGGGGCGATTCGCGCAGGCATCGGGATCGGCATCTGCCAGTCGAGATTGGCCGCCAGGGACAAGCAACTGGTTTGTGTCTTGCGCAGCCAGTTTTCGCTGACGATGGACACTTGGGTCGCCATGCACGAAGACTTGCGGGCAAGCGCGCGTTGCGCTGTTGCTTACGCGGCAGTTGCCGCCGGGCTCCACGCCTACACGCGAGGCGCCTGACCAGCTTTCGATCCCGACCTTCCTGGCATCAGGTCAGCAGGCGCGGCCCATGTTCGCGCGACGCTACGCCAACGCCCGCTGGATCAGCAGCTTCTGGATATCCGAGGTGCCTTCGTAGATCTGGCACACGCGCACGTCCCGGTAGATGCGCTCCAGCGGAAAGTCGTTCACATAGCCATAGCCGCCGAGCGTCTGGATCGCAGCGCTGCACACGCGCTCGGCCATCTCGCTCGCGAAGAGCTTGGCCATTGCCGCTTCCTTGAGGCAGGGGCGGCCCGCATCACGCAGGCTTGCGGCATGCCAGATCAACTGGCGCGCCGCTTCGATCTGCGTCGCGCATTCGGCCAGTCGGAAACCAACTGCCTGCTGGTCGAAGATGGCGCCGCCGAACGCGTGTCGCTCCTTGGCGTAGGCGACCGCCACGTCGAAGGCACTGCGCGCCATGCCTACGCTCTGTGCGGCGATGCCGATGCGACCGCCCTCCAGCGCGCCGAGGGCGATCTTGTAGCCTTCGCCCTCCTGGCCGATGAGGTTCCCGGCGGGAATGCGGCAGCCGTCGAAGTTGATCTGGGCGGTGTCGCTCGAATGCTGGCCGAGCTTGTCTTCCAGGCGAGCGACGTTGTAGCCCGGCGCGTCGGTCGGCACGATGAAGGCGCCCATGCCGCGCTTGCCAGCCCCCTTGTCGGTGACGGCGATCACGATCGCGACCTGTCCGTTCTTGCCGCTGGTGATGAACTGCTTGACGCCGTCGATCACCCAGCCCTCGCTGTCCTTGCGCGCGGTGGTGCGCAGCGACGAAGCATCGCTGCCCGCCTGGGGCTCGGTCAGGCAGAAGGCGCCGAGCATCTTCCCCTGCGCCAGCGGCTGCAGCCACTGCTTCTTCTGCTGCGCATTGCCGTAGCGCATGAGGATGGCATTGACCGGGCAGTTGGTGACGCTGATGGCCGTGCTGGTCCCGCCGTCGCCCGCGGCGATTTCTTCCAGCACCAGGGCGAGCGCGAGGTAGTCGAGCCCGGCGCCGCCGTCCTCCTCGGGCACACAGATTCCATAGGCACCGAGCGCCGCCAAGCCGGCGTGCGCCTCCTTCGGAAAGCTGTGTTCCCGATCCCAGCGCGGCGCGTGGGGCCAGAGTTCGGTTTGCGCGAATTCGCGAACGGCGTCTCGGATCGCCTCGTGATCGGATGTGAGGAGCATGGCAGTGAGGGTTTCGTCAACGCGGAGGCAGGCGGATCGCGCCGTCCAGGCGAATCACTTCGCCGTTGAGCATGTCGTTCTCGATGATGTGGCGGGCCAGGCTGGCGTAGTCCGCGGGCCGGCCGAGCCGCGATGGAAAGGGCACGCTGGCGGCCAGTGCGTCCTGCACCTCCTGCGGCATGCCGAACAGCATGGGCGTGCCGAAGATTCCAGGTGCAATCGTCATGTTGCGAATCCCCAGGCGTGCAAGGTCACGCGCGATGGGCAAGGTCATCCCGACCACGCCACCCTTCGACGCGCTGTAGGCAGCCTGCCCGATCTGGCCGTCATAGGCGGCAACCGAGGCCGTCGAGATCAGCACGCCGCGCTCGCCCGTGGGCTCGGGCTCGTTCCTGGACATGGCATCGGCCGCAAGGCGGATCATGTTGAAAGTGCCAAGCAGATTGACCGTCACGGTCTTGCTGAAAGCAGAAAGCGCGTGCGGACCATTCTTGCCGACCGTCTTCTCGGCGGGCGCGATGCCAGCGCAGTTGATGAGGCCCACGAGCTTGCCCAGTTCGAGCGCCGCGGCCACGGCAGCCTGTCCGTCCGCTTCCTGGCTCACATCGCATTTCACGAACACGCCGCCCACTTCGGCGGCAACGGCCTCGCCTTTTTCCACCTGCATGTCGGCGATGACGACCCTGGCGCCGTTCGCGGCCAACATCCGCGCAACGCCTTCGCCGAGGCCGGATGCGCCGCCGGTGACCAGGAACACATGGTTCGCAATTTTCATGACTCTGCTTTTTCCACTCTCAAGATAGATCTGTTCGCGTTGCGCTTTTCAGTGCTCGGCGTAATAGGCCGCGGTCGAGCCCAGGTTCTCGCGCGCCCGTGACAGCTCCGCGCGCGCCAGGGTGCGCAGGTGCACTTCGTCCGGTCCATCGAAGAAGCGCATGGCCCGGCCCCAGGACCACAGGTAGGACAGGGGCGTGTCGGGCGTCACGCCCATCGCACCGAAGACCTGCATGGCCCGATCGACCACGCGCGTCTGCAATTGCGCGGCAACGAGCTTGATGGCTGACACGTCCACATGCGCAGACTTGTTGCCGTAGGTGTCCATCTTCCAGGCCGCCTGCAGCACGAGCAGGCGCGCCTGGTCGATCTCCACGCGGGAATAGCCGATCCAGTCCTGCACGTTCGAGAAATCGCCGAGGTGCTTGCCGAAGGCGCGTCGGGTCAGCGCGCGTTCGCACATCAGCTCCATGGCCAGCTCGCACTGGCCGATGGTGCGCATGCAGTGATGGACACGTCCCGGCCCCAGCCGCGCCTGCGCGAGCGCAAAGCCCTCTCCCTCCCGGCCGAGCAGGTTGGTCACCGGCACGCGCACATCGGTATAGGTCACCTCGCAGTGCCCTTCGGGCGCATGGTGATGCATGATGGGCACGTCCCGCACCATGCGAAAGCCCGGAGTGTCCAGCGGCACGATGACCATGGAGTGGCGGGCATGGCGAGGTGCATCGGCTTGATCGTTGGTCACCCCCATGACGATGGCGAACCTGCAGTTCGGATGCAGCGCGCCGGTCGTGAACCACTTGCGGCCGTTGATGACGTACTCGTCTCCCTCGCGCCGAATGCTGGTCTCGATGTTCGTAGCGTCCGACGAGCACACATCGGGCTCGGTCATGGAGAAGCAGGACCGGATCTCGCCATCGAGCAGCGGCACGAGCCAGCGCTCGCGTTGCTCAGGCGTCGCGAACAGATGAAGCAACTCCATGTTGCCGGTGTCGGGCGCGCTGCAATTGAACACCTCGGACGCCCAGGGCAGGCGCCCCATGATCTCCGCCAGCGGCGCGTATTCCATGTTGCCGAGCCGCGTGCCCGGCTCGTCATCACGCAGCCCCGGCAGGAACAGGTTCCACAAACCGGCCTCGCGCGCCAATGCCTTCAGCGGCTCGACCACGGCGGTCGGATAGGCCTTCGTGGCCGCGATCCGCTCGAACTCGGCATTGCGCGGCAGCACATGGCGGTCCATGAACTGACGCACGGTGCGCTGCATCTGCAGGCTTTCTTCGCTGTACTGGAATTCCAAGGTCGATCTCCGGACGGAAGGTTTCAGAAATAGGGTACGGGGGTGCGGATCGCCTCGAGCCCACGCTGCGACAGCGCGCTTGCCATTTGCCCCACCTCGGCCGCGTTGCTGGCCACGGCATTGCCCTGCGCAGCGCGCGCCGCGATGCCTTCGAACATCACGGCCCAGCGCATCAGCGCAAAGGCCCAGTGGAAAGGCGTGGCCTGCCGAGCCGCGTCACGGCCCGTGCGGCGGTAGTAGTGCGCCAGGTACTCGTGTTCCGACGGAATGCCTAGCGCCGCGAGATCCGCCCCGCGGACGCCGCCGAATTCGGTGGGCAGCGTGCGCCAGGCCACGGTGTTGAACGCCACGTCGGCCAGCGGATGGCCCAGGGTCGAGAGTTCCCAGTCGAGCACCGCTACGACGCGCGGCTCCTCGGGATGGAACAGCAGGTTGTTGAGCTTGAAGTCCCCATGGGTGAGCGTGGTCTCGTCATCGGCGGGCATGTGCTCGCCCAACCAGGCCAGCAGTTCGTCGATGGCGGGGTTCTCTCGCGTCTTGGACAGCGCCCACTGCTGGTTCCAGCGGCGTAGCTGCCGCGCGAAGAAGCCACCTTCCCGGCCGAAATCCCCGAGGCCCGCGGCGCGCCAGTCCACCCCGTGCAGCTGCGCGAGCGTGTCGGCCATGGCGAGGTAGATGGCACGCCGTTCGGCAGGCGCCATGCCGGGCAGCTGGTTGTCCTGGAACACGCGTCCCTCGACCCGCTCCATGAGGTAGAACGCGGTGCCCACGATGTCGGGCTCCGCGTGGTAGAGCACCACCGGCGGTACCGGCAGCGCCGTGCTCGCGAGCGCCTGCATGACCCTGTATTCGCGGTCCACCGCGTGGGCCGAAGGCAGGACATCGCCTGCCGGCTTCTTGCGCAGCACCATGCGACGGTTGTCGAAGTCCACGAAGTAGGTGGGATTGGACTGGCCGCCGCCGATGGCTTCGACGCGCATGCGGCCGAGCAGGCCCGGCAAGCGCCGATGCAGGAAGGCCTCGAGCCTGTCGACTGCCAATCCGGGGGCCTGTACGGGTTCTTGTCTTTCCAGGCCGCCGACTTCCAGATAGCTTGCGTCGAGCATGTCGAACCGAGTCCTACTGCAACTCGATGCCGTTGGCCGCGACGATCCGCTTCCAGCGCTGGATCTCCTCGCGCTGGAAGTTGCGCATCTGCTCGGGGCCACCGGCCATCGGCGACGCGTCCTGCTTCTGCAGGAAGTCCAGCGACGCCTGCGACCTGGCCGCCTTCAGGACGGCGGCTTCCAGTTGGCGCACGATGGGCTGCGGCGTCTTCGCCGAGACGCCAAGTGCGGTCCAGACGAAGGCCTGGAACTCGGGAACGCCGGCCTCGGCCATGGTCGGCACGCCTGGCAGCGAAGGCATGCGCTTCGGGCCGCTCACGGCCAGCGCGCGCAGCTTGCCGGACTTGATCATCTCCAGGCTGATGACCGCCACCGCATAGTCCACCTGCTTGCCCAGCAGTGCGCTGACCACTTCCCCGCCGCCCTTGTACTGGATGTTGACCGTCTTGATGCCGGTGAGTTCGTTGAGCCAGGTGGACCACAGGTTGTAGCCCGGCGAACCGGCGCCGTTGTTCAGCGCGCCGGGCCGCTTGCGCGCGTCGGCGATCAGGTCGGCCATCGTCTTGTACGGCGAATCGGCCGGCACCAGCACCATGCAGTACTGGCTGCTGATCAGGCTCAGCGGCGTGAAGTCGGCGATCGGGTCGTAGGGCATGTTGCGGATCAGCGCGGCGTTGATCGCGAAGGTCGAGTTGCTGCCGAACAGCATGGTGTAGCCATCGGCCGGCGCATTGAGCACCGACTGCACCGCGACGATGCCATTCGCGCCCGCCCTGTTGTCGACTATCACCGGCTGCCCCGTGCTCTCGCTGAGCACCTGTGCAATGACGCGCGCCTGCATGTCCGAGCCGCTGCCCGGATTGAAGGCCACCACCATGCGGATCGGCCGCGACGGAAAGGTGGGGTCCGCGGCGTGCGCGGCGAAAGGCAGGGTTCCGGCCATGGAGGCCAGGCCTGCGCCGGCGATGCTGCAAAGCAATTGGCGGCGCGAATGATCGGTGGTGTGGTGCATGTCTTTGTCTCCTGTATGCACCCAGTGTTCTCGCAAGCCCGGACCGAGACCAGAGCTCAATTTCGATGAGCGAAATTCAGGTTGATCCAGCGGGCGCCTGCACCCTGGCCATTTCATCCCACGCGCGCTGCACGTCTTCGACCAGCTTGCGCAGCACCGGTGCGCAACGCTGCACGAGCGGTTCGTTGTCGCCATCCTTCGCCGACAGGCTGAAGTTGATGGCGTAGAAGGTGCGGTCCGGCGAGCGCAGTCCGGCCGCGATGGCCGACATGCCGGGGATGGCGTCCGAGCGGCAATAGCCCAGGCGCGCATGGCTCGCCAGGGACTTGTCGATGTCCTTGCGCAGCGCCGGCCAGCGCGCGCCGTGCTGGGCTTCGAGCGCTTTCAGGATGCGCTGGCGCGAGCGCGCGTCGAGCGCGGCAAGGTACGCATGCCCGGGCGAGTTCGACTCGATCGCGAGCCGGATGCCCGCCGTCACCTGTCGCTGCACCGGCCCCCGGCTTTCCCGCAAGGTCTCCAGGTACACCATCGCCAATCCGTCAGGGGTCGAGAGGCCGACGTTGATCTTCTCGGCCACGGCCACCTTTCGCATGAGCGGCAGGGCCAGCGCCAGTTCGGACTTGGTCTGGCGAAAGGCCACGCCCAGGCTCAGGTGCACCGGCGCCAGGCGGTAGGCGCCGGTCTGGGCTTCATGCACCAGGAATCCCGCGCCCACCAGCGCGTTTGTCAGCCGGCTGATGGTGGGCCGTGGCAGGCCGGTGCGCTCGGCCAGTTCCGCGTTGGTGAGCGCCGGCACGCTGGGCAGGAAGGCTCGCAGCAGGTCGAGACCGCGCACCAGCGACTGGCTGCCGGCGGTCGAGCGCGTGAAGGTGCCGCTTTGCCGCGTCAGGCTGCGCGTCGAAGGCTTTTTCGAAGGGACTGAAGGCGGTGAACGGGCCATGGCAAATGCTCGCTGCAATTTCGAAGAGCGAAATTTGACCATGGTGCGGAGCCTTTGCCTACGCAAATACTTGTGCTCCTACAAACCGCTGACTGGGGCTGCACGAAGGCCCGTCCGAACGAGACATCCCATGACCAGTTCCCCCGACCTCTGCATCACCCTTACCGGACATGTCGCCCACATCGAGATGCGACGCGAAGCGCCGGGCTACATCGACATGGACTTCGTCACCCGCCTGGCCGGGCAGCTGGAGGCGCTGGATGCCGACGACGACTGCCGCGCCATCGTGCTCTCCTCGGCTGGCAAGGCCTTCTGCGCGGGCGCCGACTTCGGCGGCGTCACGCAGGGCACGCCCGACCCCGGCCCCTTCTACCAACAGGCCATGCGCCTGTTCCGCACGCGCAAGCCCATCGTGGCGGCGGTGCAAGGCGCGGCGATCGGCGCCGGGCTGGGTCTTGCACTGGTGGCCGACTTCCGCGTGGCAGGCCCCTCCGCGCGCCTGAGCGCCAATTTCAACCGCCTCGGCATCCACCCCGGCTTCGGCCTCACGCTCACGTTGCCGCGGCTGGTCGGCGAGCAGCAGGCCGCCCTGCTCTTCTTCACCGGCCGCCGCATCGACGGCGCCGAAGCCCAGCGCGTCGGGCTGGCCGACGAACTGGTCGCCGACGCCGAAGTGCTACCGCGCGCCCTGGCGCTGGCGGCCGAGATCGCCGAATCGAGCCCCGCTGCCGTCGAAAGCACGCGCGCCTCGCTGCGCCTGGGCCTGGCCGAACGCATCGCCGAGGTCAACCGGCGCGAGCGCGAGATCCAGATCGGTCAGATGGTCAGCGCTGATTTCCGCGAAGGCGTGGCCGCGATGGCCGCGCGCCGCCCGGCCAACTTCACCCGGACCTGATGGCCATGCGCGAACAGGCACCCACCGGACCGCTGGCCGGCATCCGGGTCATCGACCTGACGGCCGTGGTGCTCGGCCCGCTGGCCACGCAGGTGCTCGCCGACTTCGGCGCCGACGTGATCAAGGTCGAGCCGCCGGAAGGCGACCTCATGCGCGCCAACGGCGTGTCACTGCACCCGGGCATGAGCTCAATCTACCTGGCGCTGAACCGCAACAAGCGCTCGGTGGTGCTCGACCTCAAGCAGGAGGACGATGCCGCCGCGTTGTGCGCGCTGATCGCGGGTGCGGACGTGGTCGTGCACAACATGCGCGTCGCCGCCATCGAGCGCCTGGGCTTCGGCTACGAAGCGGTGGCTGCGCTCAATCCGAAGATCGTCTACTGCGTGGCCACCGGCTTCGGCCAGGACGGCCCCTGGCGCGACCGCCCTGCCTTCGACGACATCATCCAGGCGTCCTGCGGCATGGTGGGCCTGGGCGCCATCGACGGCGAGGCGCCCGGCTACATGCCCAGCCTGATCGCCGACAAGGTCTGCGGGCTCGCGCTGGCCAATGCCGTGATGGCGGCCCTGCTCCACCGTGAGCGGAATGGCGAAGGCCAGTACGTCGAAGTGCCGATGCTGGAGACCATGGCCTCCTTCGTACTGGCCGAGCACATGGGCGGCCTGAGCTTCCCGGGCTCGCCGGCCCCGGCGGGCTATGCACGCCTGCTCGACGGCGGCCGCCGCCCGGTGCCCACCGCCGACGGCTGGATCAGCCTGCTGCCGTATACCGGCCGCCACTGGAGCGCCTTCTTCGAGGCCGTGGGTCGGGAAGACATCGCGCGCGCCTACGACCTGTCCAGCCGGGAGCAGCTCAACAAGAACATCCGCCATCTCTACGCCTGCCTGGCCGAACTCACGCCCACACGCTCGAGCGCCGACTGGCTGCTGCTCTGCGAGCGGCTCGACATTCCGGCCACCGAGATCTGCCGGCTCGACGATCTGCCGCGTCATCCGCAGCTCGAAGCGGTCGGCCTGTTCCAAAACTCGACGCATCCGACCGAGGGCGCGATCCGCGAATTGCGCCCCGCCACCCTGTTCCACAAGACCCCCGCCACGCTTCGCCGCCATGCGCCGTCGCTTGGCGAGCACACCCAGGAGGTGCTGCGCGAAGCAGGCATCGCGATGCCGCGCGCCCTCCCCCAACGCCAAGACTGAAAAGAGACACACCATGAACTTCGAACTCGAAGAAGAGCACCAGATGCTCAAGGACCTCGTCGCGCGCTTCGTACGCGACGAACTGCTGCCGCTGGAAGCGAGCGCCATGGCCCGCGAATCCACCACCGGCCAGTTCGCGCTGCTGCCGGAGGAACACCAGCGCCTCGACGCACTGTCGAAGGAGCTGGGCCTGTGGGGCCTGGACGCGCCCACCGAGATGGGTGGCGCCGATATGCCGGTCACGGCGATGGTGGGCGTCAACGAGGAGTTCGGCAAGACCATCACGCCCTATGAGCTGCCGCCGGATTCGCCCAACCTGCGCATGCTGATGCTCAGCGCCAATGACGACCAGCGCGAGCGCTACCTCGCGCCCTACGCGCGCGGCGAGACCGTCTCCGCCATGGCCATCTCCGAGCCCGGCGCCGGCGCCGACCCGGCGGGCATGAAGACGCGGGCCGAGCGCGACGGCGGCGGCTGGGTGATCAACGGCCGCAAGATCTGGATCACGCGCGCGGACCGCGCCGACTGGTCCATCGTGCTGGCCGTCACCGACAAGGCCAAGGGCGCGCGCGGCGGCATCTCCGCGTTCATCGTGGACCGGGGCACGCCCGGCTTCAACGTCGAGCGGCGCATCCCGATGATCGGCGGCCACTCGACCTTCGAGGTGAGCTTCGACAACTGCCGCGTCGGCGGCGGCCAGCTGCTCGGCAAGGAAGGCGCGGGCTTCGCGCCGATGCAGGCGCGCCTGAGCAGCCGCCGCGTGCAGATGGCGGCCTGGTGCATCGGCCGCGCCCAGCGCGCGCTGGACATGCTGTGCGAATACGCACCCCAGCGCACCACCTTCGGCGCGCCGCTGGCCGAGCGCCAGGCCATCCAGTGGTGGATCGCCGACGCGGCCACCCGTATCCACGCCTGCCGCCTCATGACCTACGAGGCCGCCGCCCGCATCGACCGCGGCGAGGAAGCGCGCAGCCAGGTCTCGATGATCAAGGTCTACGCCACCGAGATGGCCTGGGAAATCATCGACCACGTGATGCAGGCCTTCGGCGCCATGGGCATGACGAAGGAGCTCCCCCTGCAACAGATGGCCAACGAGACGCGCCTGATGCGCATCTACGAAGGGCCGAGCGAGGTGCATCGCTGGGTGGTGGCGCGCGAACTGCTGGGCCTGCGGCGCTGACAGCGGCCCCTTCCACTCCACTGGAGTGGTGACCGCCACGGAGGCCCGCGCGACCATGACAGTCAAGCCGGCGGGCCTCGCCCAACGCGCCCCGCCGCCAAGAACACCCCCATTTGCCAAGAGGATTCCATGGAAATTCAACGCAAGGTCTTTCGCGAGGACCACGAGCAATTCCGCGACACGGCGCGGCGCTTCTTCGAGCGCGAATGCCTGCCGCGCCAGGCCGACTGGGACCGCGCGGGCCGCGTGGACCGCGAGACCTGGCTCAAGGCCGGGCGCGAAGGCCTTCTGTGCACCACCATCCCAGTCGAATACGGTGGCGGCGGCGGTGACTTCGGCCATGCGGCCGTGCTGGGCGAAGCCATGTCCAGCTGCGGCGTCTCGGGCCTGGGCTTCGGCCTGCACTCCGAGATCATCGCGCCCTACATCCTGCGCCTGGGCACCGAGGAACAGAAGCAGAAGTGGCTGCCCTCGATCTGCGCCGGCGAATCGATCCTGGCCATCGCCATGTCGGAGCCCGGCGGCGGCAGCGACCTCAAGGCGATGCGCACCACCGCCAGGCGCGAGGGCGACGAATACGTCATCAACGGCGCCAAGACCTTCATCAGCAACGGCCTGAACTGCGATCTCATCCTGCTGGCCTGCAAGACCGATCCGCAGGCGGGCGCCAAGGGCGTGAGCCTGATCCTGGTCGAGGCCGAGCGCGCGGGCTTCCGCCGCGGGCGCAAGCTGGAGAAGGTCGGCCTGCACGCGGCCGACACCGCCGAGTTGTTCTTCGACGACGTGCGCGTGCCCGTGGGCAACCTGCTCGGCGAAGAGAACATGGGCTTCAAGTACCTGATGCAGGAACTGGCCCAGGAGCGCCTGCTGATGGCGGTCGCCGCGGCCAGCAAGCTTGAATGGCTGCTGGGCCTGACCATCGACTACGTGAAGCAGCGCAAGGCCTTCGACCAGACAGTGTGGGACTTCCAGAACACCAAGTTCAAGCTGGCCGACATCAAGGCGCAGGCGGTCGCCACGCGCCTGATGGTCGACTACTACATCGGCGAGCACATGCAGCGCAAGATCACCTTGCAGGAGGCCGCGATCGCCAAGCTGTTCTCCACCGAGGCGATGTGGAAGGCCGTGGACGACATGGTTCAGATGCACGGCGGCTACGGCTACATGGTCGAGTACCCGATTGCGCGCGCGTTCATCGACCTGCGCTACCAGCGCATCGCTGGCGGCGCCAGCGAAGTGATGCGCGAACTCATCGCACGCAAGCTCTGATTTTTTATCCGCGTGTCCGGCGCCCGTGCCGCTACTCCGTGGGAGTGGTGCCGCGGCCCGGCGTGCGGACCATCATGAATGAACCGGCGCCGCGAAGGCGCCCCCAAACCTGGAGACTGATATGAGCGAGAAAGTGATTGTGGCCGGCGTCGGCATGATTCCCTTCAGCAAGCCCGGCGCGAGCCCGAGCTACACGCAGATGGGTGCCGAGGCACTGCGCCTGGCGCTGGCCGATGCCGGTATCGGCTACGACAAGGTGCAGATGGCCTTCGCCGGCTACGTCTTCGGCGACTCCACCAGCGGCCAGACCGCCATCTACGAGGTGGGCCAGACCAGCATCCCCATCTTCAACGTCAACAACAACTGCTCGACCGGCTCGACCGCCCTCTTCCTGGCACGCGCCGCGGTCGAGAGCGGCCAGGTCGACTGCGCGCTGGCGCTCGGCTTCGAGCAGATGCAGGCCGGCGCGCTCAAGTCGCCATGGGACGACCGCCCACCCACGCGCGAGCGCTTCCTGCCGGTGCTGTTCGGCCTGACCTCGGACATCGAGATCCCGCAGGCGCTGCGCGGCTTCGGCGGCGCGGGCCGCGAGCACATGCAGAAGTACGGCACCACGATGGAGACCTTCGCCGCGATCCGCGCCAAGGCCAGCCGCCATGCCGCCAACAACCCGCTGGCGCTGTTCAAAAAGATCGTCACCACCGAGGAAGTGATGGCCGACAAGGTCATGTGGCCCGGCGTGATGACCCGCCTGATGGCCTGCCCGCCCACTTGCGGCGCCGCTGCCGCCATCATCGTGTCCGAGAAATTCGCGAAGAAGCACGGCCTGCGCACCGACGTGCAGATCCTGGCGCAGGCAATGACCACCGACCCGGTCGAATCCTTCGACCCGCCCTCGCTCATCAGCTACGTCGGCGACCACATGACGCGCGCCGCCGCCAAGCAGGTCTACGAGAAGGCTGGCATCGGCCCCGAGGACATCCGCGTGGCGGAGATGCACGATTGCTTCGCGCAGAACGAACTGCTCTCCTATGAAAGCCTGGGCTTCTGCGCCACCGGCGAAGGCATGAAGTTCGTGCTCGACGGCAACAACACCTACGGCGGCCAGGTGGTGACCAACCCCTCGGGCGGCCTGCTGTCCAAGGGCCACCCGCTGGGCGCCACGGGCCTGGCCCAGTGCTACGAGCTCACCAACCAGTTGCGCGGCACAGCCGACAAGCGGCAGGTGGAAGGAGCGAGCATCGGCCTGCAGCACAACATCGGCCTCGGCGGCGCCTGCGTGGTGACGCTGTACGGCAAGAACTGAACGGCCGGCAGACACCCATGATCGACAAGTCCTTCATCGGAACCGACCTCGGCCGGCGCACCGTCACCATCGAGGAAGGCGCGGTGCGCTTCTACGCCAAGGCGATCGGCGAGACCGACCCCATCTACAGCGACGTGGACGCCGCCCGAGCTTCGGGCCTGCGCTCGCTGCGCGTGCCGCCGACCTACCTGTCGTGCCTGGAAACGCAGGCCTTCCCCTCGCGCGACGTACTCAAGCTCGTGGGCATGGAGCTCAAGCGCATCCTGCACGCGGAGCAGGCCTACGCCTACCACGCACCGGTGTGCGCGGGCGAGGCGCTGACCTTCGAGTCGCGCATCGCCGACATCTACGAAAAGAAGGGCGGCGCGCTGGAGTTCCTGATCAAGGAAACCCGCGTCACCAACCAGGACGGCGTGCACGTGGCCGACCTGCGCTCCACGGTCGTGCAGCGCCAACTCGGAAAGTCCAACTGATGGCCATCGACATCCAGCAACTCCAGGCCCTGAAGGTCGGCGACAGCACGGCAACCTTGCAGATCCCCGCCATCTCCCGCACCACGCTGGCGCTGTACGCCGGTGCTTCGGGCGACCACAACCCGATGCACATCGACATCGACTTCGCGCGCGCGGCCGGCGTGGACGACGTGTTCGCGCACGGCATGCTCTCGGCCGCCTACGTGGGCCGGATGGTCACCGACTGGGCCGGCCAGGCGCGCGTGCGCTCGCTGAACATCCGCTTCACCGGCATCACCGCCGTGCACGACGCGCCCACCTGCACCGGCGTCGTCGCCGAGCGCTTCGAGCAGGACGGCGAGACACGCCTGCGCATCGACATGCAGGTCGCCAACCAGCAGGGCGACGTGAAGATCACCGGCCAGGCCGTGATCGCCGTCGCCTGAATCTCATTCAACCCAACATCCAGCAAAAGAGACACACATGAGCAGAAAACTCGAAGGCAAGGTCGCCATCATCACCGGATCGGGCCGTGGCATCGGCCGCGGCGTGGCACTGAAGCTCGCCAGCGAAGGCGCACGCATCGTCATCAATGACCTCGACGCCGCACCGGCCGAGGAAGTGGTGGCCGAGATCCGCGAGGCCGGCGGCGCGGCGGTGGCCTGCGTCGGCAACGTGACGGCAGCCGACTTCGGCGAGCGCATCGTCAAGACCGCGCTGGACACCTTCGGCGGGCTCGACATCATCGTCAACAACGCCGGCTACACCTGGGACAACGTGATCCAGAAGATGAGCGACGAGCAGTGGGACGCCATCCTCGACTGCCACCTGAAGGCGCCCTTCCGCGTGCTGCGCGCGGCCCAGCCCCACTTCCGCGAAGCCAGCAAGGCCGAGGCCGAGGCGGGCAAGGAAGTGTTCCGCAAGGTGGTCAACATCTCGTCGACCTCGGGCACCGGCGGCACCGCGGGCCAGGTCAACTACTCGTCGGCCAAGTCCGGCGTGATGGGCATGACCAAGGCGCTGTCCAAGGAATGGGGCCGCATGAAGGTCAACGTCAACTGCGTCGCCTTCGGCGCGGTCGAGACGCGCCTGACGCAGGCCGTCACGCAAGAGACGACTGTCAAGGTCGACGGCCGCGACGTCCGCGTGGGCATTCCCGCGGACAAGATCGCACTCGCCGCCAAGGAGATCCCGCTCGGCCGGATGGGCACCGTCGAGGAAGCGGCCGGTGCGGTCTACATCCTGTGCCTGCCCGAGTCGAACTACGTGACCGGCCAGACGCTCATCTGCGGCGGCGGACGCGGCGGGTTCTGAACCCGTCCTTCACAACGGCGCAGTCGATAAGGAATCCAACATGCCACAGTTGACGAGGCACCACGCCCACTGGCCCGCCGGCATCCCGCACACCCTCGAGGTGCCCGAGCGCAACCTCTTCGACCACCTGCCGCAGCGGGCGGAGCTCCACCCCGAGCGCACCGCCATCGACTACTACGGGCGCCCCACCACCTACCGCGCGCTGCATGACGGCGCCGTGGCACTGGCCGGCTACCTCCAGCAGCACCTGGAGGTGCGCCGCGGCGACCGCGTGCTGCTGGTGATGCAGCCCTGCCCGCAGTTCGTGATGGCCTACTACGCGATCCTGCGCTGCGACGCGGTGGTGGTGGCGCTCAGCCCCATGAGCACCGATGCCGAGCTGCGCTACTACGCGAGCGATTCCGGCGCGCGCGTGGCAATCGCGATGCAGGACTTCCTGCCCCGGCTGCAGCCGCTGCTGGACGATGGCGCGCTCGAAGGCGTCATCGCGGGCGCCTACAGCGACCTGGCCGGCCGGCCCGAGGACGTGCCCTTCATGACGATCCCCGACTTCGTGCTGGCGCCGCGCGAGCACGGCAGCCAGCCGCTGGTGCACGACTTCATGGGCGCCCTGGCGGCCGACATCGCGCCGCTGCCCTCCAGCGCGCGCGGCGCCGACCTCGCCGTTATCGCCTACACCTCGGGCACCACCGGCAAGGCCAAGGGCGCCATGATGTCGCACCGGGCCTTCGTGCAGACGCTCAACCAGCGCATCGCGTGGATGGGTTTTCGCGAGGACGACACCGAGCTGACCTGCATGCCGCTCAACCACATGGGCGGCATGGCGATGATGAACGTGCTGCTCGCGGGCGGACGCACCCAGGTGCAGCTCTCGCGCTGGGACGCCGGTGCCACCGCCGAACTGCTCGAGCGGCGCCGCGTGCGCGTCTGGGGCGGCGTGACGCCGATGATCGTGGAGCTTCTCGCCCAACTGGCCGAGAAGCCGCGCGACCTGTCTTCGCTGCGCTACGTCCTCGGCGGCGCGACGCCCATTCCGCAGGCCGTGGCCGACGAGATCAAGCTGCGCTTCGGCCTGACGCTGATCGAGAGCTACGGCATGACGGAGACATGCAGCGCCTCGCATGTGAACCCGCCACACGCCCCGCGGCGCCAGTGCGCGGGCATTCCGTGGATCGACTCCGATGCGCGCGTGATCGACCCGTCGACCGGCGAGGAACTCGGTCCCGGCGTGCACGGCGAAATCATCCTTCACACGAAGACGCTGTTCGACGGCTACTGGAACATGCCGCAGGCCACCGCCGAGGCTTTCATCGAGATCGACGGCAAACGCTTCCTGCGCAGCGGCGACATCGGCTACCACGACGAGGACGGCTACTTCTACGTGGTCGACCGGCTCAAGCGGATGATCAACGCCTCGGGGCTCAAGGTCTGGCCGAGCGAAGTCGAATCGTGGATGTACGGGCACCCGGCGGTGCAGGAGGCTTGCGTCATCGCCGCCGCCGACGCGCGCCGCGGCGAAACCGTCAAGGCCTTCATCGTGCTGCGGCCCGAGGCGCGCGAGACGGTCACGCCCGAGCAGCTGATCGAGTGGGCACGCGGCACCATGGCGTCATACAAGGCGCCGCGGCTGGTGGAGATCGTGGACAGCCTGCCGAAGACGCCTGCGGGCAAGGTGCTCTGGCGCGTGCTGCAGCAAGCGCAGAACGAGAAGGACCAGGCGCTCGCCGGGAGCGTCTAGAGGCGCGCCCGAGGCCTCGTAAACGGCAAGCGCGGGCCGCCTGCCGCCGCGCAGCGTTGGACATGGTTTTCATGACGAACGCCCATCAAGTTGAGCGAGTTCAACGATGCGCCGGGTGCTGTCCAAGCACTCGGCACTGCTCATATGAAAGACACTGCGCAGGGGGGTGCATGCTCAGGCCGAGGGGCAGCTTTCTGGAGTTGATACCGAGCCCCGGTCTCGGCCATGAGCGGGTGTTCGGGCGGCCGTCACGAACTGGCGCTCCAGACTGAAAGCAGACCTTGATCGCGAGGGCGCAAGGGAACGGTTCCGGTGAGCTCCATGACCGAGCCGCCAACATCCTCGCCATTCGACACGCCAAACTTTGCCAGCGAACTTACCGTTCACATGTGTCTGAGCTCCACTCTTCAAGCTAGCGCAATGGCTAAACTTTGACAACCGGCAGAGTTGTGCCGCTGCAAATGATCGTCAGCGATTTTGCGCCCCTCGTCATGGCGACATAAAGGTCTTTGACACCCAGCGAATCGGCGTCCAAGATCACGGCGTGGTCGTACTCAAGCCCCTTGACCAACAAGGTGGTTCCAATCAACTTCTGGTGCCTGATCGGCCTGCCCGTGTGCCTCATTTCCCTCTGATACAGATTGGCCGACTCAAGAAGGGTCGCTCCTTGTCCGTCAATGTGCAACTTCAACACACCCAGGAAGCGATAGAGCAAGTCGCGTCGGTAGGCTGAAGTCTCAGGGTTGGCCTTGAGCAGCAAGACAAAGGCTTTGAGGTTCCTGCTAGTCGGCGTGGTGAGGTACAGGTTGGCCGCCGCCAGCAGATCGGGATACTTGGTGGCCTTGGTTTCCTTGGCAATGTTGCCAAGCTTCGTACCTGCGGTCAGCGTCTTGTCGACGGCGTTGAAGCAATTCTTGGCGAACTCCAAGATCAGCAGAAATCGGGCCTTCGTTGTCTTGGCCGCATCGAGCTTCTTGACGAACGAGAACAGGGCCTTGCCCTCCACTTCCTCGATGGAAGAGAAGCGCCCAGCCATCGTCCGAGCCAAGCGGTGGGTCTTGTTCTTGGAAACCTGATCTCCGCCATACAAGGCGATGACTGAAGCTGTGTTTTCAAGGTGCCCGCAGAGCAGCGCGTATTGCTTGTTAGGCAGGTACTGCGGATCGGTGTAAGCGCGTTTGACCGACGCTGGCAGGCCGTTCATGAGGTCAATCTTCTGGCCTTGCTCTAAGCTTTTTCTCGCAGATTTCAGCCATGCGCCGAGCTTGGGCTCCCCAGCATTGACCCAACGCCAAGGCGTCTCCAATTGGCCCAAACAGTTGAAGTGCGGATAGATGCTGGCGTCCCAATCCACCGGCTTGGCGTCATCAAAGTCAAAAATCGCCTGCATGGGATCACCCAGAATGCGGCTTGGCAAGAAGTCGGCCAAGGCACATACAAGCCCATGCTGGAGATCTGAACAGTCTTGGTACTCGTCGACGTAGACGCCGGCGTAGCTGGCCTTGACTACGCGGCGAACGAAATCCTTGCCGAGCAGGATTGAACAGCACTCGTAGAGATTCGCCCACTGCTTGCTTGTCGGGTTTTCAATCTTCCAGCCTGACGCCTTGGGGTAGGCAAGGCAGAGGCGCAACGACCAACTGGCAATCGTGTCTATCTGGTACTTGGACGAGGGGACACCGAGAGTGCTCATCTTCGTCCTGATGGAGTTCACCCCGGCAAACGTGTGGGTCAAAATCAACTGACGATGATTCCCAGCCTTCACCGCCATGGCAATCAAGTGCGTCTTGCCATACCCCGCAGGAGCAATGACATACCCCTTGGTTGTGCATTCGCCAAGCTTGACTGCCAGTTCCTCAGACATGCTCAGCCCATGTCCAGAGCTTGGCAAGCTTCGTGGGTATGTCCTTCTTTGAAAAATCAGGATCAGCGAAGGCAGGACCTATGGCTTGTACCCACAAGTCTCCTCGCGTGATGTCCTTGAACCAGTCACAGCCTTTCGCAGCCTTACCGATAGCAAGCCTCAGTTCGGCACTCTCCACCCACGTGCCCACGTCCTGATCAAGTTCCTTCTGATACTTGGAACGCACGTTGTCGTAGACGGTGAGGCTTGGCACGGTTTGGGCAAGCTTCACACTGGCAATCACGCTCGCCCAAGGTAAGTCCTGAAACGCCCGTTCCTCCAACGAAAGCTTTTCTGTCCAGACATGGACAGCAATATCCTTACCTTCCAACTCCGCTTCATGAGCAGGCGAGAACTGCTTTTCAGCGTCTCCGTCAGCGACAACACAGACCTCATAGCCCAGCAGCTTGAAAGCTTCAGCCAAGGCTTTGATCTTGCTTGCACCACCAGCATTCAACAGCGCGAGGCCGTGATACGAGAACGGATCATTGCCCTTTCCGACCTGGTAGTCGTCGTAGCCTCTCAAGAAGCCCACTTCGGTGGCCCCTTCGCAGACGACGACCTTCCTCGACAAGAAAGCATCGGCACTTGATCGAATCTTTCCCTGTGCCTCGTGGGCGACCAAGCCGTCGCAGTAAGCAGGAATGACTCGCACGGTTCCTGCTTTGCTGTGGACGATGTAGAGGTCATTGACGGTGAGTTCACGGAGCACGACAGGTGAATGGGTCGTCAGGAAATACTGCCCCCGCTTGTCATCCCGCACGTGCTTGAGCAGCCGCGAAATGCGGTGAGGCTCAAGGCCGAACTCAATTTCGTCAAAAAGGGTGATGTGGCCCTCTTCAAGACCCACTTTCTGAATGCCACAGAGCAGCATGCGACGGGATCCAAGTCCCAACTGACGCAGCGGAATGTCGCCGTCATGAAGAGCCAGTCCGCCGACCTTCAGGTTGACTGAGTTCAGATCAAGGTGGGCCTTGTAGGCTTGCGCAACGGGCACACCCAAGAGCTTGGCGACCTCCTGAGACTTAGCCGCGGCAGCGTCGAAGTTCTTTAGGGTGTTGGGCCGATCAGCGTCAAGGGAGGTGCGGGCCGTTCTTGAAGCATTGGCCAGCAACTCGTTCAGGCTCTGCGCTTCGGTAAGCTTTGCCAAGGCCGTGCCTGTTGCCCACGACAGTTGCCTCTCGCTGTAAGCACCGATCAGGCCCACACTTACCTTGTTGCGGTCAGCCTGCTTGAAGGGCACGCCATCTGGGTGGCGATCACACACGACAAGCCACTTGGGTTCCAAGTCCTTGGCAATCGTCAAGCGGATCGTCAGGACAATTTCAAGACCATCGTCGGGCTCGTCAACGAGCTTCCCATTTTTGGCATCCCAGCCCCGAAGGTACTGCCCGTACTTGTTCAGGGAGAGGAAGTCTTCAACGAGATCGCCGATGGACACCTCGACGACGATGGCATTCTCCACCTTGCACTGGTAGAAATCCGAGTCGTTGAGGGTCAGGTTCCACTGTGGAAAGAAGGCGTACCTGACGGCCTCCAAGATCGTGGACTTGGACGAGTCACCCTTCCCAATGAGACAGAAGATGTCCGCTGTTGGAAGGCTCCAGTCAAGCTCCTTGATCCCGCGAAAATTCCTGATAGATAGTTTTCTGATTCTCACGAAGCCCGCTCCCCACTATTGCTTCAACCAAAAGAGGCCATGTGCGAACGAATTTCAGCCCTCGTTCACGTAGCGCTCTTTACCAGGCTATTGAAGATCGGGGTGCCAAGTCGCACAACCGTAGCCGGGGAGCATAACGTCCACCCGGCATATGCAGGCAAAGAGGAGCAACCGCTGCATCCGGTGCGTTGACAGCCGTTGGCGAGGCAAAGGCCGAGGGACAGCAATCGCTGCGCACCTGCCGTCCAGGCGCCGGCGATGACAGACCGGGTTGGGCCCGGACCTCCACTTGGAGGGCAAAGATTGCGGTCGTTCGATCCCTGCGTGGGCGACACGAACCGGTACTACTACGTTCAGTATTGCCACGAGCAAAAGAATCTCCCGTCCGTAGTCGAAAAGATCAACCGGCAGACCTGCGAGCAGCTTCTCGCCCGTGTCGCTTCAATGGGCCAAGGTTTGTTTGAAAAACCGAGTCGACCCCCAGTTTGCGTACCACGCGATCAGGACAGGTTGATGGAACTTCCATTCGCCGAACAGGACGGACGGCGAGCGGCCCAAGGTCGCAAGTAGCCGACCATCCATTGACAATAGTCGTCTACCGCGGGGCGATGGCCCGCCTGGATTCGTGGATCGCGCCATGCGCCCGCGCTCAGCCGCCGGTCTGCGCTGCCTTGCGGTCCTGCATGTCGCGCATGCGCGCCACCGCTGCGTCGCGGCTGGTCACGCCAAGCTTGGCGAAGATGTTCTTCAGATGCCACTTGACGGTCTGCGTCGACAGGCCGAGCGCACGCGCGATCTTCTTGTTGGGCAGGGCCTGGGCCAGCAGTTCAAGGACCTCGACCTCGCGCTCCTTCAGCGGCTCTGCACCAGCGGCCGCTGACGGGTTGCCAGCGACGCCGGGTGCGCGGGCCGAAGAAGCAGCCGCCGCATCGAGCAACTGGCGAACGTAGAACGCGCGCACCGGGTCGACATCGTTCTCGCGCAGCAGTTCGGTCATCATTTCCACGAACTCGGGAACCGCATCGAGCAGGCGGCGCACCAGGCCGAGCCGGCGCCCGACGGCGAGCGCCTCGACCAGGTCCGTGCGCGCACGCTCGGTCTTGCCGAGCCGCCAGTTCGCATAGGCGCGCTTCAGGCGGTTTTGCGCGATCGCACGGGCGCGCCCGGCCTTTTCGGCGCGCGCAAGCATCGCATCCAGCACGCCAGCAGCGGCATGGAAGTCGCCCACCTGGAAGGCCACGGCCACGCGTGCGCTGGCTGCACACCATTCGATCTCGCTCTGGATGGGCGGGAGCGCATCCGCGTACTTTGCCGCCAGCGCCTCGAGCCGGGCCAGCGCCGCCTTGGCAGCATCGGACTTTCCCTGCCGCAGGTTCCAGCCGCATCGCAGGCGCAGCGCGTGGGCATGCAGGCGGTCCAGGCCGCGCACGTCGGCGAAGTCCTCCAGGCGGTCGAGCGCGTCGAAGGCTTCGAGCTGGTGTCCCTCCTGCCAGTGCGCCGTGGCCAGCACCACGTACGCCCGCAGCACCGCGTCGGGAATGGTGACGCGTTCGATCAGCTCGATCCGCGATTCCAGTAGGCGGCGCGCGGACTCGACTTCGCCGAGTTCGTAGAGCACGTCGCCGAGCAGCGCCGCGGCCGTGCAGGCCACGCCAGCAAAGGCCGGTCCGCCCTGCTCGGCCTCGTCGTATACCTCGCGCAACTCCCGCTCGGCCTCGACGACGCGCCCTTCCATCACATGGCTCAGCGCGCCGAGGCTGCGGGCGATCAGGGCCTGGCGGACGCTGCCGCCCGCGCCGGCGCCCAGGACGCTGCGGGCCTGCTCGAAATCGCCCAGGTGGATGTAGGCCCAACCCTGGATCGTGCTGCTGCCGGCCAGCGCGAGATCGTCCGCGCCTTCGGGAACCTGCGCCATCGCGGGCAGCATGGCCTTCAGCGCCGCAGTGTGGTCCAGGTGCAGCGCCAGGCAGGCGCGCAGCAGCAGGAGTTCGTAGCGGTGCACATCCCCGAGCACCAGTTCGCCACTCAGGCAGTCGGCATCGATCTGCGCGAGGGTCTGCGACAGCGGACCCAGGTCGCGCGCGAACACCTGCAGGTTGGCCTGCGCCAGCCGCAGGCTGCCGCGCGAACGCAACGCCTCGGGCGGTATCTGCCGCAACAGCACGGACAGGCGGCCCAGCTCGCCGCCGTTGAGCAGCTCGCGCACCACGGCCTCGACCATGTCGGCCGCCGCCTTCGTCTCGTTCACCCGCAGCGCGTGCCGCACCGCTTCGTCGACCGGGCCGTTCTTCTCGAACCAATGCCAGGCCAATGCGTGCAGGGCGCGCACCTCCTCCGCGGGCTCGCGCGCCAGGCGCGCCAGCAGCACCTCGCGCAGCAGCGGATGCAGCCGGTACCAGGGCTCGCGGTCGCGGCCCTGGATGCGGACGATGAAGAGGTTGTCGCTCTCCAGTTGCGTGAGCCGCGTCATCATCCGGGCCAGGGCGTGGGGATGGCCCAGCAGCGCCGCGCACAAGGAGGCGCAGAAGCGCTGGCACACGGCCATGCGAGTGAGCAGGTGCAGGTCTTCCGGCGAGAGCTGGTCCAGCACCTCGCGCTCGCAGTAGCTGGCGAAGGCGCGTGCGTTCGACAAGGGCACCGGCGAGCGCGCGACCGCGGCCCCGCGCTTGCCCTTGAGGTCGACCGCATACAGCTGCAGGCCAGCCACCCAGCCGTCCGTCATCTCGTGCAGGGCGCGCGCGTCGCGGGCGTCGACCTGCCCCAGGTGCTCGCGCAGGAAGCGCTCCGACTCGTCGGCGGAGAACTTCAGGTCGCGCAGGTCGAAGGTGGAGAGCTGGCCCTGCGCGCGCAGCCGCCCCAGCGACAGCGGCAGCGCGCTGCGCGAGGCGAGCGCCAGGTGCAATTGCGGCGGCGCATGGTCGAGCAGCCACTGGATGGTCTGGAAGATGCGCGGATCGTCGACCCAGTGCAGGTCGTCGAGCATCAGCATCAGCGTTCGCCGCCGGGAGGCGATGGCCTGCACCAGGGAAATGACGCAGTGCTCGACGGCGGCCTCATCGACATCGGTGTCGACCAGCAGCGAGGCCTCGCCCACCAGGTCGACGTCCACCTCCGCGATGCTGGCCAGCAGGCAGCGCAGGAAGCGCGGCAGCTCGTTGTCTTCGGGGGCGATCGAGAGCCAGGCCACGTCGGCGTCGAAAGGCACCAGCGCCTGCAGCCACGCGACCAGCGTGCTGGTCTTGCCGCTTCCCGCCGGTGCCTGGACGACGACGCAGCGCTGGTGGCGCGCCTCGACCAGGCGCGCCAGCAAGGCCTCGCGCGGCACGAGCCGCCGGGCCGCGCGCGGGGCAGTCACTTTGGTGCTGGCGATGGCGCCGGGCCATTCGAGGGTCATGTCTTGTCTCCTGGGGCGAGTATTGACCCGGAGCCGCTCGACGGGAAGACTGCAATTTCGCCGAATGAAAAAACCCGCCCCAAAAGCGCCTGCGGCGCTCCGGGCGGCCGCCAGAAGCAGCTGCCCAACCCGGTGGTCAGCCGCCCCTTCGGCCTTTTCTATTCCTGTTCCGGCTCGCGCAGCGGCAGGAAGCGCGGCGCACTGGCCACCTGCAGGCCGCCACTGGCGCTCAAGCCGTAGATGCCGCGCGCGACGTTGTGCGGATGCCGGGTCGCTTCGTCGATGCTCAGCACCGGCGCGAAGCAGACGTCGCTGCCTTCCAGCAGCGCGCACCAGTGCGCACGCGGCTGGCTGGCAATGAGCGTTTCCAGCCGCGCCTTCAGCGCCGGCCAGGCCGCCTTGTCGTATTGCGCCGCCGGGTCCAGGTCATGCAGGCCCAGCTTCTCCAGCAGCAGCGCATAGAACTTGGGCTCCAGCGCGCCGATGGTGATGAGGCCGCCGTCGGCGCAGGCGAACACGTCGTAGAAAGGCGAGTCGTGGAAGGGGCTGGGCTCGGGGCTGTCGAGCTGCCCGTTGGCGCGCGCCCAGTGCGCGATGGTGCCCAGCATGGCGACCACGTCGACGATGGCGGCATCCACCACGCGTCCCTGCCCGCTGGCACGCGCATCGACCAGCGCGCAGGCGATGCCGAAGACCATGCCCAGCGCGCCGCCCGCATCACCGACCACGGTCGGCGGCAGGATCGGGCGTTCGCCGCGGTGCGCCGACAGCGACAGCAGCCCGGTCAGCGCGACGTAGTTGAGGTCGTGCCCGGCGGCATGCGACAGCGGGCCGCTCTGGCCCCAGCCGGTCATGCGGCCGTACACCAGGCGCGGATTGCGCACCGCACACTGGGCGGGCCCCAGGCCCAGGCGCTCCATCACGCCGGGGCGGTTGCCTTCGATCACCACATCGGCCGCTTCGACCAGCGCCATGGCCCGGGCGTTGTCCTCGGGCTTCTTGAGGTCCAGCGGCACGATTGTCTTGCCGCGGCGCAGCGGGCTCTCCAGGTCGCCGCCCAACTGCTTGGACACCGAACCTTGTTGCGGCGGTGCCACCACGGTCACCTCGGCGCCCATGTCGGCCAGCATGCGGCCGGCCAGCGGCCCCGGTCCGATGCCTTCGAACTCGATGACCTTCACGCCCGCCAATGGTGGCTTCATGCTCCCAACCTCCGCGCAATGAGATCCTTCATGATCTCGCTGGTGCCGCCATAGATGCGCTGGATGCGTGCATCGGCGTACAGCCGCGCGATCGGGTACTCGACCATGTAGCCGTAGCCGCCGAAGAGCTGCAGGCACTCGTCGACCACCTTGCCCTGCTGCTCGGTGCAATAGAGCTTGGCCATGTAGGCGGCCTCCGGCTCGAGCTTGCCATCGACCAGGCGCTGCACGCAGTCGTTGACGAAGCTGCGCACCACGTGCGCGATGGTCGCGCATTCGGCCAGCTTGAAGCGCGTGTTCTGGAAGTCGAACACCGTCTGGCCGAAGGCCTTGCGTTGCCGCGTGTACTCGACCGTGAGTTCGACCGCGAGCTCGATCACTGCGGCCGCCGGCACGCACAGCAGCATGCGCTCGTAAGGCAGCTGGCTCATGAGCTGGGCAAAGCCCTCGCCCTCCTTCCCCAGCAGGTGATCGGCCGGCACGCGCATGCCGTCGAAGAAGAGCTCTGCCGTGTCGGAGGCATGCTGGCCCAGCTTCTCCAGGCGCCGCCCGACGCGAAAGCCGGGCAGGTCCTGGGTCTCCACCACGATCAGCGAGACGCCGCGGCTGCCGGCGTCGCCGGTGCGCACGGCCATCACCAGCAGGTTGGCCGAGAAGCCATTGGTGATGAAGGTCTTGCCACCGTCCACCACGTAGTGATCGCCGTCGCGCCGCGCGCGGGTTCGCAGCGCCTTCAGATCCGAGCCGGCGCCCGGCTCGGTGAGCGCGATGCCGGCCAGCAGTTCACCGCTCGCCAGCCGGGGCAGCCAGCGGCGCTTCTGCGCCTCGGTGCCGTAGTCGACGATGTAGTGCGCGGCCAGGTTGTGCACCGCGATGTTGCCGGGGAACTCGGCCTTGGCCAGTTCGTCCTGCACCACCAGCTGGTAGGCCATCGAGACGCCCGCGCCGCCGTAGCTTTCCTCCACCTCCGGCAGCAGGAAGCCCATCTCGCCGAACGGGCGCCAGGCTTCGCGCGGGATGTAGCCCTGGCGGCGCCAGCCCTCCAGGTGGGGCGACAACTCGTTGTGGATGAAGCGACGCACCTGGTCGCGGAAAGTCTCGATGTCTTCGTCCATCCACGGATGGCGAAGCAACTGGGGGAGTCCGGTCACTTAGAAATCTCTGTCTTGGGGTGATTGGGGCCGTATGCACCAGCGGTGCGGCAGCAACGCAGGTGCAGGACCTTAGCGGGGGACGTGGCGCGCGTGACCCCCCCGCGGCGGGTGTGCGACACGCTCCCCACCGTGGGGGGGCGACATCGCGGCGCCCAAATCTTCCAATGCGTGCAAGTCGACAAGAGGACCATGCATGCAATTCACCACGCCCAGCGAAGAACAGCGGCTCGCCGTCGAGGTCTTCAGGGCCTTCGCGCAGCGCGAGATCCATCCGGTCGCCGGCAAGCACCGGCATCGGGTGATGTCGTGGGCCGCGGCGCACGAGGTGCAGCAGATGGTGGCCGAATTCGGGCTGCCCGGCGCCGCCATCCCGAAGGCGCTGGGGGGCCTCGGCTTGTCGTGTGGCACGCAGGGCCTGCTCTTCGAACAATTCGCCCAGGCCGGCGGCGAGGCGCTGCCCGGCGTGCAGGACAGCATCGTGGTGGCGCGCCTGCTGCTCGCGGCCGCGCCGGCGATCCGCGACCGCTACCTGCCGGATGTGATCGCGGGCAGGAAGATTGGCGCGCTGGCCGCCCTGGAGGCGGCGCCCGGCGCGTCGTCGCAGTCCCGGGCACAGGCGCGCCTGGAAGATGGCCACTGGCTGGTGACGGCGAACGAGATCCGCGTCTCCAACGGCATCAATTCCGATTTCGTGATTTGCCCGGTGCGCACTTCGGCCGGCCAGTCGGCGCTGGTGCTGGTCGAGCGCGACGCGCATCGCTATGAGGTGCGCCTCGACCACGCCGCCGGCCCGGCCGACACAGGCACGGCGGAGATCTTCACGGCCAGCGCACGCGTGCCGCCGGACCATGTGCTGGCGCAAGGCGACGAGGCGCAACGCTTGCTCGCCGCCGCTCGCACGCAGCAATGGATCCATGCCGGATTGGGCAGCGTCGGCCTGATGCAGCTGGCGCTGGAGGAATCGATTGCCCACGCCCGGGCGCGCGAGGAGTTCGGGCGTCCGATGGCGGCGCATCGTCTTGTCGCGGCACGCATTGCGGAGATGGCGACGCGCGTCGAGTCGGCCCGCCTCATGTGCCACCGCTGCCTCGCGATGGTGGACGCCGGCATGGACTGCGAGACCGAGGCCGGCATGGCCCGGTGGTACGCGTCGGAGGCCGCTGCCAGCCTGCATCGACAGGCGCGGCAGCTTCGCGGCGTCGATGCCCCCGAATGGGACGCACCCCACGACCACCGCGAATCCTTCAAGCGCGCAGGCGCCGATCGCGCCGTCGAGATCCAGAAGCTGGTCGCCGCACGGGCGCTCACCGGCATTTCCGCCTTGAGCTAGCAAAGGAGACGCCTAGCGACCCGCGCACCCCCATGACGGCCGGCAACGACGCCAGCCCTGCACATCAAGAAACCCAACACGAAATCGAGATCGAGAGACAGATGATGAAAAACCAGAGACAACAGGCGCAACAGTCGCGCCGCAAGCTCGCAGGAAACCACCCGCCCATGAACAGGATCCTTGTCGCGATCGCCGCATTGGCGGCCGTCGGCACGGCGTCGGCGCAATCGAGCGTGAGCTTGTTCGGCGTCGTCGACATCGGCGTCAGCTACTACCAGACGACCAGCAACTACCAGAACAACGGCGTCATTCCCGCCACGCCCAAGCCGGACCTCAAGCAGAGCCAGACGGTCTTGTCCAACGGCGGCAATGCAGGCGGACGGCTGGGCTTCAGGGGCCAGGAAGACCTCGGCGGCGGCTTGGCCGCGGGCTTCTGGCTGGAGTCCTCGATGTGGGGCGACGTCGCAACGGTTGGCCGTGGCGCCCTCTACTTCGACCGGCGCTCGACAGTGAGCCTGCTCGGACCTTTCGGCGAAGTGCGGCTCGGCCGCGACTACAGCCCCACCTTCTGGAACGACGGGGTCTTCGATCCCTTCGGCAACGCCGGCTCCGGCAGCAGCCTGATCGTGCAGACGATGGGCAGCGCCTTCCCGACGCTGCAGCTGAACCGCGGGTTCTACGCCCGCAAGTCCAATTCCGTGGGCTACTTCCTGCCACCCAGCCTGGGCGGCTTCTACGGCCAGGTGATGTATGCGTTCAACGAGGTCGTCAACTCGGACGCGCTGAACGATCCGACCACCGCGAACAACGCGCGCACAGGCCGCTACGCAGGCGGTCGCGCCGGCTACGCCAATGGCCCGCTCGACGTGGCTGTGGCCTACGGCGGCAGCACGGTCGCCGACAACTTCCACTTCGGCTCGACGACGAACGTGACCACCTTCAACATCGGTGCCTCGTACGACTTCGACGTGGTGAAGTTTTTCGGCGAGTACTCGAAGGTCGACGTCAAGAGCGACTTCGTGAACATTGCCGCCTTCCCGCTCACACCCGCGCTGAGCCCGCCGCAAGACCTCAGCACCAACAACTACCTGGTCGGCCTGACGATCCCGGTCGGTGTGGGCCTGATCAAGGCTTCGTATTCACAGGTGAAGGGGGAGTTTTCCGCATTCACGCGCGCCGGCGCGGTGCCGGTGACCACGCCGCCTCCGAAGGCGCAGAAGTACGCCATCGGCTACGTGCACAACCTGTCGAAGCGCACGGCGCTGTACGCCACCTTTGCGGTGACGGACAACGAGAACGGCGCGGCCATCTCGCCGGTCAGCGTGACCTCGGCCGACGTCGGTCCGGGCTACACGAACACGGCCAACTCCTCGGCGCCCGGCTATCGGGCGGGGCGCGGCTACGGTTACGACTTCGGGATCCGGCACGCTTTCTGAGCCCCCAGGGCCGGGCCTTGCCCGGCCCGTCCCCCGCGCAGGGGATCAAGTCGAGATGGCAAGGCCACATCGACGTGAAAGCGTGATGTGCGGGGCGCCACTCTCACGGAGTGGTGCATGCCGCACCTGCCTTTGAGATCCTCGAATGCGAGTGATCCCCCTCCCCGAGCCCCCCACCTGCGAACACACGAATCCATCGCTGCGGGCGAGCACGACAACCATCAAAGAAGAAGACGGAAACGCCATGACCATCGAGCGACGGCCAAAGCAGCCGCGCAAGCACGCCGCGTCCAGCAGGACCGACGCTGCACGAGCGACCCCCCTGACGGCACATCCGGTGCCGCCCAGGCTCGGCCCCGACATCGGCATGCCGAAGGCCTTGCGCAGTCCCCGTCCCGACCGGGCGACGCGCGCCTTCCTGCGCATGCTCAACCTGGTCCAGCCTCTCATTCCGCAAAAGCTCGTTCCCCTGAAAGCCCAGCGCGAGATCATCCGCCTGTCGGCCCTGGCCTACGGCGACCGGCCCGACATGGCCGAAGTGGCCGAGCGCACGATCGCCGGCCCCGGCGGACAGATCGCACTGCGCATCTTCACGCCCAAGCGCGAATCGAAGCCACGGCCAGCCTTCCTGTGGTGCCATGGCGGCGGCTTCGTCACCGGCGGACTGGACACCGCGGAATCCATCTGCCGGCAGGTCGCGCTGGAAGCAGATTGCATCGCGATCGCCGTGCGCTACCGGCTGGCGCCCGAGCATGACCTGGTCGCCAGCCGCGAGGACTTCATGGCCGCGCTGCGCTGGGTCGCCGAGCACGGCGCATCGATCGGCGTCGACACCGCGCGGCTGGCCATCGGCGGCGATTCCGCCGGCGGCAACATCAGCGCCGCCGTCGCGCAGGCATGCCAGAGCCATGACGGCCCGCATGTGTCGCTGCAGGTGCTGGCCTACCCGGTCACCGATCTGCTGCACGAGTTTCCGTCGCACGCCGAGAACGCCAAGGGCGGCTACCTGCTCGACGAGAAAGTGACCGGCTGGATCAAGAGCCTGCTCGGCGAGAGCGCGAGCGAGGGCTTGAGCGATCCCAAGCTGTCGCCCCGCCGCAATCCGGACCTGCGCGGCCTGCCGCCGGCCCTGGTCATCACCGCCGGCTTCGACCCGCTGCGCGACGACGGGCTGGACTATGTGGCACGCCTGCGCACGGCCGGCATACCGGTGGAGTTGCTGCACTACGCCGGCCAGATCCACGGCTTCCTGAACTTCGACACCGTGATCGGCGCTGGCCGCGATGCGCTCGAACGCGTCGCCACTGCGCTGGCCACGACTTTCGGCAGCACGGCGCTGACCGACCGAACGCTGGAGATCACCGACCCGCCAGGCCCGCCGCCCCCGCTCGTGCACCACCTGGTGGCCGAGTGCGCCAGCACCGCACTGCTGCTGTGGATCTCCTCCGAGCGGTGGGGCCACACCTTGCTGAACCTGGCAGCACCGCGCGCCGCGCGGTCCGTGGGCCGCCTGGCAGGGTGGACCCTCGGGCCGGCCCTGGGGCTGCGCCGGCTGGCGATGTCGCGGCTGGACCGGCGGCATGTGCGCCAGACCCACCCGTCGCGGCCGATTGCCTGAGAACAACGATGGAGACGACAAACATGACACGACCCAAGATACCCGACCCACTGGCCCTGGGTCGGCAGGCGCTCGACCAGTTCGAGACCGGCGTCAACGCCTACGCCAGCCGCAAGATGGCGGACGCCGACTTCGTGCGCACGCTCGGCAGCCTGGCGCAGTGGCCGCTGGGCCTGAAGCACCTGACCGGGCAGGCTCAGGCCAGCGTGCTCAAGCGCCTGGACCTGCCCAGCCGCAGCGAACTGGCCGCGCTGGCGGCCGCCGTGCAGCGCGTCGAGGACAAGCTCGACCAGTTGCTTCCAACGCCTGCGCAGCAGGCCATGCAGTTCGCACCCAGGCGCACGCGTCGGCCGCCGCCACCGCTGCCGCTGCCGCTGCCGGCCGCCGCCGCGCCGGCAGAGCCTGCGCCCGCTGCCAGACATGTGTCCACCGCCAAGCCTGCGCCTGCCGCCAGGCCTGCGCCCGCCACCAGGCGTGCCCCTGCCGCCAAGCGGGTGTCGGACGCGAAAGGAGCCCGCCGATGATCTCGAGATCGGCTACAGCAAAGGCGCCGCCCCCGACACCGCGGGCAGCGTCGAAGAAGGCCGCGCCGATGCCGCCGGCCGCCGCCGAACCGACGCCGGCCGCGCGGCTGCGCGAGGAAGTCGAGCGAATGATCCAGCGCGGGTTCAAGGGCCTGGAGTACTTCGGCTCGCCGGCGCCGCAGGTGGGCGTGACGCCGCGCCGCCTGCTGCACCGGCGCGGCACGCTGGGCCTGTACCACTACGAGCCCCTCAACGACGAGCTCTACCGCGTGCCGCTGCTGCTGGTGATGGCCACCACGAACAAGGCCAACTTCTTCGACCTGACCCCGGGCCAGAGCATGGTCGAGTACCTCATGCGGCATGGCTACGACGTCTACGTGATGGACTGGAACGCCCCCACGCGTGCAGAAAGCGGGTTGCGCATCGAGGACTACGTGCTCGACTTCATACCCGACAGCATCCGCCGCGTGCAGCAGCACTGCGGCGAGCCCGATGTCTCGCTGATCGGCTACTGCATGGGCGGCGTGCTGGCCACCATCTACGCCGCACTGCACCCGGGTGGGCCCCTGAAGAACCTGGTCACGTTCACAACGCCGATCGACTGGACCCAGACGACGCTGGCCGCGTCCATCGCCGGCTCGCAGGACCGGGACGTCGACCGCCTGATCGAGGCTGTGGACCTGGTGCCGCCCGAGTCCATCATCTCCGCCATCAACCTGCAGCGCCCCGCCAGCCGGGCCGTCGCGCAGGTACGGCTGTGGGACAACATGTGGAACGACAAGTACGTCAAGGCGTACCGCATGATGCAACGCTGCGAAGCCGAGACGCTGCCGATGGCCGGCACCTACTCGCGGCAGATCCTGAAAGAGCTGATCCGCAAGAACGGCCTTGTCAACGACACGCTGCGCATCGGCGGCCGGCCGGTGCGGCTGGAGAACATCGAGGTGCCGCTGCTGCACATCATGGCCCAGTACGACCACATGGTCCCGCAGGCGTGCGGGCGCCCCCTGGTCGAACGCGCGGGCTCGCGCGACAAGTCCGAACTCATCCTGCCAGGCGGCCATGCCAGCCTGGTGGCAGGCCCCAATGCCGTCAAGCGCATGTGGCCCGCACTCGATCAATGGTTAGCCCCGAGGTCCGTATGAAGAAAAAACCGCTTTCGCGCGACTACCCGCGCCAATTCAAGCTGGGCAAGTCCGGCATCACCGTGCGTTGGATGACGCCGGACGACGCGGCCGCCGTCGGCGCCTTCGTCCAGTCGTTGCCCGCGCACGACCTGCTGTTCGTGAGCCAGGACATCAGCCATCCCAAGGTGCTGGCCGCCTGGATGAGCGCCCTGGCGGATGACCGCATGCGCAGCCTGGTGGCCTTCGAGGGCGACCAACTGGTCGGATGCACGGCGATCGTCATCGATCCGCTGTCGTGGTCCTCGCACGTGGGCGAACTGCGCGTGCTGGTGGATACGTCATGGCGCGGCCGTGGCCTGGGCCGCGTGCTGGTGCAGGAAAGCTTTGCACTGGCGCTGGGCTTCGGGCTCGACAAGCTCATCGTGCGGATGACGGTGGACCAGGGCGCCGCCATTGCGCTGTTCGAGGAACTTGGCTTCCGCGCGGAAGCGGTCCTGCGCGATCACGTCAAGGATCGCGAAGGCCGTTCGCACGACCTGGCGCTGCTCGGCCACGACATCGACGAGGTGCAGGCGCGCATGCAGGTGATGGGCCTGGACCGGGCATTGAGCGCGTGAATCCACTCGCATGACTCTTTCATTCACTACAACTCGCCGGTCTTGACCGGCACACACGGAGACTGACCTATGACAAGCAACAGAGAACTTTCAATTCACGGTGTCACCCCGACAGCGAAGACCTTGGGCACGCAGCAATGCGGCCGGGCTTCGCGGTGGCATGGATCACGGCTTGCGATCGCAGGCATTGCGTTGATGCTGGCCGGCGCCGCGTCGGCGGCTTCGTCCACGATGCCGCAATACAACCCCTACCTCGCACAGTCCTACAACAACCAGGGCCACTGGAACGACGCGGCCACCGACAGCACCGACATCGCCGTGCCGCGCGGCGCGTTCGAAGTCACGCCGGGTTCCTTCGATGTGGTCCCCAATGAATCGGCCAGCCTGCCGCATTACAGCGACAAGGTCGGCGGCAAGGAAATCTACTGGTGGTGGTCTGGTTTTTCGCTGCGCAAGCTGCGTATCGACAACGGCAAGTTCGTCGAGATCGACCGGATGAAGATCCCGCTCTCGCTGCCGGACTACAAGGAAGCCACGCCCGAGCAGCGCATGGCGCAGGCCGCCGAGGTGCAGAAATTCCTGCAGGCGAAGGATGAACAGGGGCTGCTCGACTACATGAAGTCGCAACCCAACCGCATGCTCACCGCGGTCGAAGACCAGGTTCGGACCGGCGCCATCTATTCGCTGCTGACGCGCGAAGATACTTTCGTCGGTGCCAGCGGCCGCCGGCTGTTCACGATCGCCCAGTCCGATCCGAAGGATCCGGAATCGCGCCTGCTGCCGCCCAGGGAAAAGGTCCTGCCGGAGGAGCTGTTCGACAACGAGAAGGCCAAGCGCGGCACGCGTTATCCGGTCGATGCCATGTTCGGCATCGGCATGACCTACAACGGCTACCTGCTGGCCAATACCGTCGGCGGCAAGATCATTACCCTCGACCGCAAGACCCTGGACGTGGTCGACGTGTACGCGGTCAAGGGAAGCGACGAGCTGTTCCTGAACGGCTTCGCCACCGGCCGGGAGATGGGCGGCGGCGCGGTGTATGTGGCCTCCAACACGACGATGTATCGCCTGGTGGTCGACGCGAAGGGCAAGATCCACGCCGACGAAAAGAGCGGCGCATGGCAGGAGCCCTATGAGCGCGGCGCCAAGTTCACGAGCATCAAGATCGCCGACGGCACGGGCTCGACCCCCACGCTGATGGGTTTTGGACCGAAGGACGACAAGCTGGTCGTGTTCACCGATGGCGCCAACAAGATGCGCCTGGTGGCGATGTGGCGCGACAAGATTCCTGCCGGCTGGAAGCAGAAGCCCGGCACGCTGTCGAGGCGCATCGCCGATCAGCGCGAAGTCGACCTGGGACCGGAGATTGACACAGTGCAATCCGAGCAATCGGTGGCGGTGTATGGCGACTATGCCTTCGTGATCAACAACATCCCGACCAGGCAAGCGCCGCAATTGAGCAACCAGTCCTATTTCGCGTCCATGATCAACGGCGCAACCCGTCCCAGCCCGCGCGGCGCCGCGATGATGAAGTGGGACCCGAGCACACATGCATGGAAGACCCAGTGGACCCGCACCGACCTGGGCTCGATTTCGATCGTGCCGATGATCAGCGGCGGCAGCCGGATGGCGATCATCGACGGCTATTTCGCGGACCGCATGAATGACCGTCATCTCATCGGCATGGACCTCGACACCGGCAAGACCGTGCTGCGGATCCGCACCGGCACCGATCCGCGCTTCAACGGCATGTTTGCGCCGATCAAGTGCGACCCGGACGGCAACATCCTGTTCGGCATGGCGTTCGGACTGATGCGCATGGATACGTCGAAGATGAAGCGGCTTGAGGACTGAGTCGGCGCAACATGTATGGCGCCGCAGTTCGGCGCCGCTTTGAGGCTGAGGGCGGCGGCGTTGACGAAACGCGATTGCCCATGGTGCGTTAGACCGGCCGACCGAGGCCGGATCGAATCCGCGAACGAGCAATGCACCCCGCGCACGTCAAGATGGGAACTTCATCCGTTCGACAAGGGCAGTGAATCTGCGATCGTCCCGAAGCGATTTCCAGCGCGGGTCCAGCCGCAACCAGACGAGCCAGTTGGAGCGTTCCTCGAAGGCCTTGTCGAGCCAAGCGAAAGCCTCATCTTTCTGGCCGAGTCCCGCATGCACGAGCGCCACCCCATAGGCGGTGACGAAGCGGTGCGTCGACAGGGCTTCCATCTCCAGCAGCACGGATCGCGCGTCATCCTTGCGTCCCGCCACGCCGCAGGTGTAGCCGCGGGCGGCGACCAGGACGGGCCACCCAGGTGCCACACGTTCGGCGCTGGCGGTCTCCACGAGCGCCTCGTCATACCGGCCCGTCTCGACAAGGGCACGGCCCATCCACAGATGCGCCAGGAGGAAGTCGCTCTTCATGCCGAGAACCGACTGCAATTGCGCAATCGCCTGCGCCTCGCGGCCGTTGTAATAGTGGTGGAATCCGATGTCGGTGTTGATGGCGAGTGACAGCGGATCGAGGCGCTGCCCGGTGCCGATCTCCCGAAAGGCCGCGTCGGCATCGCCTGTCGCCAGCAGGTAGACCGCGTACCACTGGTGTGCAACCGGGTCGTTGGGGTTCAACGCAATGGCCCGCGCGAATTCCTCGCGAGCGCCCGCCCAGTCCCAGTCGAAGTAGAACTTGATATAGGCCAGCGAAGCGTGCGCCTGCCCCAGAGAAGGATCCAGTTCAAGTGCCTTCAGGGCATAGGGGCGCGCCACGGGAAAGGCGCCGACGGGTGCCACGTAGCTCAGGTAGCCGAGCGTGGTGTGCGCATCGGCAAGTGCGGCGTACGCGAGCGCAAAGTCCGCGTCGAGTTCGATTGCGCGGTGGAAGTGCTTGATGGCGCGTTGAAGGCCCTCTTCGCTGCGTTCATTCCACAGGAAGCGGCCCTGTAGATAAGCCCGGTACGCCGCGTCATGGGCGGTGGGCCGGCGACCCAGGGCGTTGATCTGCGCTTCCGGAGGATTCACGCGCAGTTCTCGAAGCAGGTCTGCGGAGAGGCGGGCAGGCAGATGCGGCAGGTCGGTGGCCGGAATCTCGTAGGTCGACTTCCAGACGCTGCGCTGACGCGCGACATCGAACAACTCGAGCCGGAGGGTCAAATCCTTCCCCCGCTCCACAAGCGTTCCGCTGAGGATGGCGGCAGCATTCAGCTTGCGTCCGGCATCCTTTGCGTCGACGGGCCTGCCCTTGAAGCCCAGGGTGGAGGCGCGTGGCGTCACACGAAGGCCGCGAATCAGCGTCAGTCTGTCAATAACGCTGTCGGAGATTCCATCGGCGAGGTATGCGATCGCGGGTACGTCGACGGCAAAGGGCAGGACCGCGACTGAATCGTATGGATCGGGCCGTGCAGCCAACTGCCAGGCGATGAAGGCGGCCACCAGCACCCCCAGCACGCCCGCAAGCAGCCAGGCGGCCGTTCGACGCGCTGGCCCCGCTGCCACCGGCGTTGGCGCCGGAGTCACGGGTGGGCCTGAGCCTCCACCACCGCGCAATTGCGCGAGGTTCAAGGTCGCGATGTCTTCAAACTCGACGGGGCCGACGAAGCGGTAGCCCTGGCGCGCAACCGTTTCGATCCACCCGGCGCCATCGGGCGATCGCCCCAGCACCTTCCGGATCGCCGACACGTTCACGCTGAGGTTGACTTCTTCGACGACCAGCCCCGGCCAGACCTGCTGCAGCAGTTGATCCTTGCTGACGAGGTGCCCCGGATGGCGCATCAGCGCGACGAGGATGTCGAAGGCCTTGCCGGTGATCTCGACCGCCTGGCCGCCTTGCATGAGCAGGCGTTCGCTGGGCACCAGCAGGATGTTGCCGCATCGAAAGATCGACTCTTCGTGACCCTTCATGTCGCCTGACCCCGTGCCTCAGGGCTTTTGCAGGAGAAATCCAGCCCTTGTGCAGGGACTGGTGCGAGCGAAGCGCGAACCATCGTAGCACCGGCATGTGCCGGAGCGTGACGATCCAAAGGAGCTCATCATGAACATCCGGCCAGGACCCCATTCGATTGCGTTGCTCATTGCTACGGCTATTTGCCAAGGCGGCGCGGCCCAGGCTGCCGCCGAAGACGAGGTGCGCGCGAGCTTCGAGCGATTCGTGCAAGTGCAGAACACGCACGATGCCAAGGCGCTGGAGGGGTTGCTCGCGGACTCCCCCGGATTCCTGTGGATCACACGCGGAACAGTCATTTGGGGGCGAGACGCGGCGTTGCAGCAGTTCGCGAAGCTTTATACGGGCACTTGGCGGCTGGACCCGGAATACGGCGGCTTTCGGGTCGTGCCGATCGGCGAAGACGTTGCCGAAGTCCATGTGCCGGTCCAGTTCACGACCGGTCCGGCCGGGCAGGCACCGCAGGTCACCCGGCTCTTCCTGAACCAGGTGCTCGTGAAATCGGGGGGCGCGTGGCGCGTGTTGTCCATCTTTCCGATCGCTGCGCCGGCGCCTTGAGATGCTCGCCGATAGAGGATGGAGGATGCTGCGCCTCGGCCGGCTGCGGTCTTTCAAGCGCTCGGGCCATCCCAGGATCTACGACCGGTTCCAAGGTAGTACAGACATGGCCCGGGCTCCGTCCCTCTACCAACTGCGCCATTGCAGTAGTGCCCCCGATCGAACGGCGGCTCACCACGGCGCCGAAGTGCTAGTCCGGAAAAGCGCCAGTTTTCGCAAGGGCTCGATGTGGGCGATGCCTCAGGCTCTTGCGGAGCTGGTGGCGCGTTGCGACGGGCCACTTCGGGCGCGCGTTGCGCGTTGCTTCCGCGAAGCTGTCGAGCTGGCATGCACTTCAACCTCGGTCGCCAGATACTGCGCGATCTCTCTCTGAACGGCGCTCAAGGGCTGCGTCGAAGTCACGAGCGCGAGTTCTGTCGGCGGCAGTTCGGGGAAGCCATCCCGTGTTCCCAGGAGCGCGTGACCTTCCATGACGGCACTCGTCGGCAGCACCGTCACGCCGAGACCGCAAGCCACGGCCGCCTGGATGCCGGTGAGGCTCTGGCTGCCGAAGGCCACTCGCCAAGGCCGGCCGGCGATCTCCAGTGAGCGGATGGCGCGCTGCCGATAGATGCAACCGTCGGGGAACAGTGCCAAGGGCACGCTGCTCTCTTCCCGGCGCAGGCCCTGCGCGCCGGTGACCCACACGAGGCGCTCCGGCCAGGCGGCGATGCACTCGCCGGCCCCGGGCTCGCGTTTGACGAGCGCAATGTCGATCTCGCCTGCGTCCAGTCGGCGTCGCAGGTCGATGCTCATGCCGCTCACCGTTTCCAGTCGCACGTCGGCGTGCGATGCCATGTAGCCGGACAGGATCGTCGACATCCGAACCGCATCGAAGTCCTCGGGAACGCCGATACGCACGGGTGGCAAGGACGCGGGTCGCGCCAAGGCGTCTTCGGCTTCCTGCGCCATCGCCAGCAGCTTGCGGGCATAGTGCGCAAGCCGCTCGCCGCCTTCTGTCGGCACGACGCGCTTGCCGGTGCGGTCACGCAGCAGCAGCGCCTGCCCCATCCTGTCTTCCAGCTTGAGGATCTGCTGGCTCACCGTCGATTGGGTCCTGTGGACGCGGTCGGCAGCACGCGAGAAGCTGCGCTCGTCGACAACGCACACCAGCGTTTTCAGAAGTTCAAGATCCAGCATATGGCCTCCGTCAGTCGATTATCCACTGACAATCATGCAAAGATTTAATTTCCAAATAATCGAGCACCTGAGCACCATCGAGGCCTCTCATTCGACACGGTGCACTGAATGCCGCTCTTCAATACCCCCCGCCCGCAATGGCTGACCTTCGACTGCTACGGCACGCTGATTCAATGGGACGAAGGCCTGCTGGCCGCCGTCGAGCGCATCCTGCGCAGCAAGGGCTCGGTCGACATCGATCCCGCTCGACTCATTTCGGTCTACGACTCGCACGAGCACGCACTGGAGCAGACGCCCCCGCATCGCTCGTTCCGCACGGTCGCGGGCGAGAGTCTGCGCCTGGCGCTCGACGAACTGGGGCTGCGGAGCTCTCCCGATGACATCAGCGTCCTCACGGACGGCATTGGCGCCATGCCTCCTTTCCCGGAAGTCGTCGAATCGCTGCGCCGCTTGAAGACCGCGGGCTTCAATCTCTGCATCGTCTCCAACACCGACGACGACATCATCGCGTCCAACGTGGCGCAACTCGACGGACTGATCGACCGCGTCATCACGGCCCAGCAAGCCGGGGTCTACAAGCCGGCCCGTGGCCTGTTCGACCATGCACACGCCCAGCTTGGCGTTTCGAAGGATGACGTGGTCCACATCTGCGCCAGCCCGCACCTGGACCACGCCGCCGCGCGGGATGTCGGCTTCCGTTGCGTCTGGATCGACCGCGGGACCGGCCGCCAGCTGCTTCCCGACTACACGCCGGACGCCACGCTGAGCAAGCTCGATCAGGTCGCCCCGCTCTTCAACGAGCTGGGCTGGTTGTGAAGACGCTTGAGGAAATTCACCATGGCACACACGCTGGCTGTCTCCCGCGCCTCACATGCTTCACCGGCTCCACAGAAGCTGAAACTTGACTCGGAGGCGGCCATGGCGGCGCGCGTCGAACTCGCCGCGTGCTTCCGTCTCGCCGCCAGGTTCGGGTTCGAGGAGGGGATCTGCAACCACTTCTCGGCCGTGGTGCCGGGGCATGACGGACTGATGTTCATCAACCCCTTCGGCTACGCCTTTGGCGAGATCACGGCATCGCGGTTGCTGGTCTGCGATTTCGATGGCAACGTCCTGGCCGGCGAAGGGGTACCGGAGGCGACGGCCTTCCATATCCACGCTCGCCTGCATCGGCTGAAGCCCCGCATCAAGGTCGCGCTGCACACCCACATGCCCAATGCCACCGCGCTGAGCATGCTCGAAGGACCGCCGCTGATATGGGCTGGGCAGACTGCGCTGAAGTTCTACGGCCGGACCGCTGTCGACGAGCACTACAACGGGCTGGCGCTGGACGCCTCCGAAGGCGATCGCATCGCCCAGGCGATGGGCGATGCCGACATCGTGTTCCTGAAGAGCCATGGTGTCATGGTCACGGGCCCCAATGTCTCCGAAGCCTGGGACGACCTCTACTACCTCGAGCGCGCCGCCGAAGTGCAGCTCAAGGCCATGAGCGCCGGCCGGCCCATCAAGCCGATTGCGCCGGAGGTGGCGCAGCGCACCCATGAGCAGATGCGGGCCGGAGACCCGGCAAGTGCCCGGGCTCACCTGCACAGCAGGATGCGCATGCTCAGGGCAGAAGGCATCCCGCTCGACGAATGAGGGATGGACTGACTGCACCGGTGCCGGCGGCTGTCAATCGGGCGTGCGTCGGTCGCAGAACTCGATGAAGCGATCGGTCGATATGCCCGCCTTGTCGACGGACTGCCCATGTGGTCAGCGAATGGCAGTTTCCTGGGTGCACTTTGGAACGGCGGTCCCGGCCATCTTCCAAGGCGTGATCGCCGGGGCACGTCGTCCAGGAGGGAGCACGAAGCGGTCGCTCTGATGCGCTCCAGCGATCGACCGCTTTCGCTGCTGCGGAGATCTCAACCATGTGCAGATCTTGAGAGGCTGGCTGGCGCGATTGGCAAGCCGTTTGTACTAGCCCGCGCCGCGGGCGGTGACGCGCCAGATGACGTCGCCCACGTCGTCTGCCACCAGCAACGCGCCGTCGGGCCCGATGGCGACGCCGACCGGGCGCCCGTACGACTCGCTTTCGTCGGGCGACAGGAAGCCGCTCAGGATGTCGCGCGGCAGGCCTGCCGGGAGGCCGCCCTCGAACGGTACGAACACGACCCGGTAGCCGCTGAGCTTGCTGCGGTTCCACGAGCCGTGCTGACCGATCGCCATGCCCGCGGGCCAGCCGGGCAGCGTGCCAGCGGGCAGCCAGCACAGGCCGAGCGACGCAGTGTGCCCGCCGAGCGCGTAGTCGGGTGTCAGCGCACGCGCGACCGCGGCCTGGTCCTGCGGCACGCGGTCGTCGACCGTGCGGCCCCAATAGCAGTACGGCCAGCCGTAAAAGCCGCCGTCGCGCACCGAGGTCAGGTAGTCGGGTGGCGTCTCGTCACCGAGGCCGTCTCGTTCGTTGACCACGGTCCACAATTGACCGGTGGTCGGTTCCCAGGCGAGGCCGACCGGGTTGCGCAGGCCGCCGGCGTAAATCCGGCTGTGGCCACTGGCGAGGTCGATCTCGTAGATGCAGGCGCGCCCGGTTTCGACCTCGAAGCCGCTTTCGGCAATGTTGCTGAGCGAGCCGACGGCGGCGTAGAGCTTGCTGCCGTCGGGGCTCGCGAGCAGGCTGCGCGTCCAGTGGCCGCCCGGCTTGAATTCGTTCAGGCGGCGGCCCGGCGCGTCGATGCGCGTCGTGCCGGGGGTGTACGGGAACGCCACCACGCCGTCGGTGTTGCCGACATAGAACACGTCGCCAATCAGCGCCATGCCGAAGGGCTGGCTCAAGCCCTCGAGCAGTGTCGAGCGGATCTCGGCGACGCCGTCGCGGTCGGCATCGCGCAGCAGCGTGATGCGGTTCGGGCTTGGGCCGATCGCGGCGGCGCGCCGCATGGTGCTGACCATCGCGTAGTCGAACACAGACTTGATCGGGCCCGGCTGGAACAGCGCCTCGGCCACCGTCACATCGCCGTTGGGCAGCACGTGGATCCAGCGCGGATGCTTCAGTCCGGTGGCAAACGCGTTGACCTCGAGCCCGGGCGCCGGTGTCGGCTTGTGCCCGCCGGACCAGCCGCGCGCAGTCGGCATCTTGAGTGTCGGGATGCGGCCCTGAGGGCGTGCGTCGGGGATCGTCGGCGCGGCTCCGACCGCCTGCGTCGGATCGCCGGCCTGCATCCGGCGCCACTGCAGCGCTGCATTACCGGCCAGCGCAACCATCTGCGCGAACGCGCTCGACATGCTCATCAAGGTTCCTCTCGTCCCAGATTACCCAACACGATGTCCACGGAGCCCTTTCCTATTCCGGCAGCGCATTCAGCAAATAGACGGCTTCGACCAGCGGCGACGGAGCGGTGCCAGCCGGAAAGCTCTGGCGGAACACCCTGACGATCTCGCCACTGCGGTAGGTCTCGGCCAATGCGCGGTTGACCGCCAGCCGCATGTCCGGGTCGCGTCGCATCATCAGCGAATAGCTTTCCATCGACAGGTAGTCGTTGCTGAGCCTGAGGGTCGCACCCGGCGCGCCGCCAGTGACTTCACCCACAAGGATCAGGCTGTCAGTGGCAAAGGCATCAGCCCGTCCGTCACGCACCGCGGCGATTCCGTCGGAACTGGTCTTCACCGGCACCAGGGCCGGCACGATGTCACGCGAAGACAGCCCCTTGAGCACCTGTTCCGTGGTGGTGCCAGGAATGACAGCCACCCGCTTCGCATTCAGGTCCACCGCGCGGCCAATCGACGAGGAGGCCAGCGACACGAAGGAGCTTCCCTCGACCCAGATGGGATTGCTGAAGTCGACTTGCCGCTCGCGACCCAGCGTGCGCGAAGTGCTGCCGCATTCAAGGTCGACGCTGCCGTCATTCACGGCCTGCATCCGTGTCGTTGCCGTCACGGGCACCCACTGCACGTCCAGTCTGGCCAGCTTGAGCTGGGCTTGCAGGGAACTGGCCACGCGCTTGCACAGTTCCACCGAATAGCCTGCCGGTGCACCGTCAGCCCCCTTGAACGAGAACGGCTTTGCATCCTCCCGATAGCCCAGCTTGAGGGTCTGGGACTGGCCGATGCGGGCCAGTGAGTCTCGAGGTCCAGCGCCCGGCCCGGTAGCGCCCGGCCCGCTGGCGCAGGCCGCCAGCAAGGCAGACATCAGGAGGGGCGCCACCAGCGTCAAAAGTCGAGAATTCATGCGTCGTCCTCAGGCAATCAATAGTTGCGTGCCGACGAGCCCAGGCAGACCCATTCGCTGGACTCAACAACCCGCGTTGCGAAGCCGGCGGATTGTGAGGCCCGCTTCCGGCATTGGCAACGGTGCGCTGCCCGTTTGGCAATCGGTGAGCCCGATTCGGGCACGAAAAGCGAAAAGCATGTCGCAACTTGCGAAACGTCAAGTCGTCGCGATCCCTACAGTTCCGTACGCGCACCACACCGATTCAGCGGGGCACCTCTTACTGGGCAAGTCCGGCCGTTTCAACAACTTTCTTTCAGCCTGAAAAGGCGCTGACTTCCATCTGCCTTGCTTGCCTCGAACGAAAAGCCCCACTTGCCCTTCGCCAGCGACTCTGAAGTTGGCCCGGACACCTGGGAGCTCGACCTGCCATTGGTACACCCCACTTATCTGCGGCTGCTCGTCGCGGCGGCCAAGGCCGAAGGGGTGGACCTCGACGCCTGCCTGGTGCCGCTCGGGCTGAACGCTCGTTGGCTTTCCAACTGCGACGAGCCGGTGTCATTGGCGGTCTGGCGAGACTTGATGCTGAGCCTGGAACGATGCGCGCCGCGACCCGGATTGGCCATTCGGCTGGGCAGGCGAGTACCGCTTCTCGCACATGGACCGCTTGCCTACCTGATGGCCAGCGCAAGCAACTTGCGCCAGGCCCTCGAAGCACTGGTGCGCTTTGCGCCACTCCGGTTGGCGGTGCTGAACGTCCAATTGCGCGAGCGGAAGGGCAGCCTGGAACTCCATGTGCGTCCGCGCGTCGCGCTGGGCGATGTGGAGCGGTTCACCCTGGATTTCCTGCTGGCGATGATCTGCTCGATGCTGGAGGAGCTTTCCCCGGAAGCCCGTCGAAGCACCACGCTGCGTTTGTCGGGCATGGGCGCCGACATTGCCCGCGCCTGGGCCGAAGTGGGTTTGCATGTCGAAGGAGGTGCGCGCTGGCCAACGCTGTTCGTGCCCGCTGTCCTGGCCGATGCCAGCGTGCCGACGGCCTCGGCAGAGGACTACACCCGTGCCTGGCGAGCGTGTGAGGACGCGGAACGCCATCAGGGATGGTCGGCGTCATTGAGGTCGCGCATCGAGCAGCTTTTTCGTACGGGCCATGCTGCCAACTACAAGCTGCCCAAGGTCGCTGAACACCTGGGCACTTCGCGCCGCACGGTGATCCGCCGCCTGGCCGACGAAGGAACGACATTCAGCGATCTGGTCGATGCCAGCCGCAAGCAGCGCCTGATGCGCCGGATGAGCGATCGGCACCCGGCCCAGAGGGAACGCAAGCTCAATCTCGCCGAGATTGCGGAAGACCTGGGATACGCCGACAGCGCAGTGCTCAGTCGCGCGGTGCAGCGTTGGTTCGGCCTGAGTCCGCGCGAGCTTCAGCGCCAGGTCGACGCGGCCTGTCACAGCTAGTCAGCGCCCCCAAGGCGTGTCACCAAAGGCAAAGCTGCTGGCACCACAAGTCATGGATCGCCGCGGGCGACGCCCATAGAGTTCGTCGGCGCGTCGCAGCACCCCTGCGGGCCTGCGACACAACAGACCCAATGAACCCTGGAGATAGAGAATGAAGAGATCAATTGCCTGGCTGGGCTGCGCGCTGATCGCGCTGCTCGCCGGCTGCGGCGGTGGCAACTCGGGCCCCGCCCTCAGCCTGCCGCTCGCGTCGAATGCCGCGCCGCAGGACACCACACAGAAGGCGCCCGACGCACCGACGAATGGCGCGCCGACTCAGCCTGCGCCCACGCCCAACGCACTGTTCAAGGTCGGCGCGGCCACCGTCAGCATCGCGCCGGACAAGCCCGTCTACGTCGGTGGCTACTCCGACAAGTCCAAGCCGGCGATCCAGACCAGCAACGACCCGCTCGAAGTGCGCGCCTTCGTGGTGGCCAGCGGCGACAAGGCCGTGGCCTTCGCGGTGGTCGACAGCACCGGCTGGTTCGCCGACTACCAAGGCGCCGAAGCGGGCATGGGCCAGTTCGGGGCCCGAGTGGACGCGGCGCAGAAGCTGGCCGATCGCGGCTTCACAGTCGATCGCTCGGCGGTCATGGTCTCGACGACGCACTCGCATGCGACGCCGACGCTGGTTGGCATCTGGGGGCTGATGGGCACGGACAACCGCGCCTACGTGAAGAAGGTCCACGATGCCGTGGTGCAGGCCGTCGATGCGGCCGCTGCGGACCTCAAGACCTCGGAGCTGTGGGTGGCCAACGGCAGCATCGATGCCTTGATCTGGCAGAACGGCCAGGGCACCGACCACGTGGACGGCTTCGCCGTCGATGCACGCATGCCGGTGCTGTGGGCGCGCGATCCGCAGACAGGCGCGACCAACGCGCTCTACGTCAACATTCCCAACCATCCAGACCAGTTCCGGCCGTTCAATGGCGCGGTCACGCAAGGCTTCTCGGCCGACGTGCCGGGCTACGTGCGCAAGCAGATGGACGACACCATCGGTGGCATGGCCGTCGTCGCCACCGGCACGCTGGGTCGCCAGGAATCGCCCGGCCAGAACGCGGACTATGCCGAGGTGGCCTACCAGGGCGAATACGTACTCAACACACTGCGTCTGGCGATGGCCAAGGCGGCTCCCCTGACGAGCGCCGCACTGGGCAGTTCGGAGACCCTGATCAACAACGTCACGGTCGGCGCCACGGCGGAGAACCAGGGGCTGCTCAGCCTGATGAAGTACAACGCGGCTAGCGCCCCCTTCGGTGGCCCCAACTGCAATGCGGCGCTCGGCGGCAACTGCTCGGTGCCGCGCGCGCTGGTCGCACCCTGGTGCAACGGCAACTGTGCTGTCAGCGGCAGCGGCGCAACCACGCTGGGCACCTACATGACGGCGCTGCGCATCGGGCCGCTGCTCTACATCAGCAACCCTGGAGAATCCTTTGCCGAGGTGAACGACACGGTCCGCGGCGAAGTCCTGGACGCGCAATCCGTCAATGTCGTTGGCCTGTCGGGTGACTTCCTGGGCTACGCCTGGTCGCCGAGCGACTACACCACGGTTCAGTTCGGCTCGGGCGACTTCGCCCGCTACAACGTCGGGCCGGACCTGGGTCAACTGACCGCCGACGGCGCCTACTCGAATGCGGCCGCGCTCGGCTTCAAGGTCAAGGCGGGCAAGGACGTGGTCAAGGCCGTCTACGACAGCACGGTAGGCGACCTGCCAGGTATCCAGTTCTATTCGACTCGCATCGCCACCACGGCAGCGACCATCAGCTTCTATGGTTCCACCGCCCAGCCGCAGAACAACTACAAGCAGCCGGCACATGCGCTGAGCATGATCGACTGGGACTTCGGCGACGACTCTGGCGCGGTCAACTCCAACAGCTCGGACCGCCTGTCGCATGCCTTTACCACACCGGGCGCCTACAAGGTGACCGCGAAGGTGACCGATACCACGACCGGAAATGCACGCGCCTGGTCGCAGACGCTGACCATTCAGCAGCCTTTGTCGCTGGCCATCGTGGCATCGCCATCGGAGCAGGATGTCGGCAAGATTCAGTTGAACCTGACGCCACAGGGCGGCCAGGGACAACTGCTGGCAGCCCGCTGGACCTGCCCCGACGGCCAGCAGCCGTCTGGCCTGACCGTATCCTGCAACCGCCTTCCGCTCAACGGCACGATCAAGGTGACGGCGTGGGACGGCGCTGGCAATTCGGCGACGGCGCAGGCGCCTGTGCAGTAGTTAGTCAGTTCGTGGGCAAATGGCCGCGAATCCGGCGACGCCGGGCGACTCCCGGCGCGTTCATCCGCGCTGGGCTGGCCGCACCGAGCGCAGCAGCAACAGGGCGGCAGCGACATACATTGCGACCACCAGGTACATGCTGTTGTTCGGGTTGCCGGTGGCGGCGTTGATGGCGCCGGTGATCGACGGGCTGACGGCCGCACCGAGGTTGCCTAGGCTGCTGATCAACGCGATGCCGCCGGCGGCAGCCGCCTTCGACAGGTACTCGCTGGTGATGGTGAGGAACAGCGGCGCCAGCGAGGCGATGCCCGTGACGGCGATGCACAGGCCGATCATCGAACCGATGAAGTTGCCCTGCATCACGATGGTCAGGGTCAGGCCGGCGGCGGCGAGCAGCGCGCAGGCCGCGAAGTGCCAGCGCCGCTCCTTCGTGCGGTCGGAGTTGCGGCCGATCAGCACCATGCCGATGACGCCGAAGATGTTGGGGATGGCGGCGTAGATGCCGATCATGAACAGGTCGGCAATGCCCCAGCTCCTGATCAGCGTGGGCAGCCAGAACACGACGGTGTAGGCCGCCCCCAGCAACAGGGCGAACACCAGCGCCAGCGAATAGACCTTCGGGTCCTTCAGGATCTGCCATGCCGAACCGTGGGCAGTACCGGCCACCGGGCGCTGGTCGTGCTCCAGATGGTCACGGAGCACCGCCTTCTCGCGCGCGTCCAGCCACTTCGCATCCTCCGGCTTGTCGTCCAGGTAGAAGAAGGCGACGATGCCCAGCACCGACGCCGGCAGGCCCTGCACCAGGAACAGCCATTGCCAGCCGTGCCAGCCGTTCATGCCGTCCATCCACTTCATGATCCCGCCGCACAACGGACCGGCGATCAGGCTCGCGAGGGTGGTCGCGGTCATGAACAGGGCGATCATCTGGCCGCGCCGCGCCGACGGGTACCAGAAGGTCAGGTACAGGATCGCACCTGGGAGGAAGCCGGCCTCGAAGGCGCCAAGCAGGAAGCGCAGCACGTAGAACTGCGTCGGCGTCTGCACGAACACCATGCCGGCGGCGACGATGCCCCAACAGAACATGATGCGCAGCAGCGTCTTGCGCGCGCCGACCTTCGCCAGCATCAGGTTGCTCGGCACTTCGAACAGGAAGTAGCCTATGAAGAAGATGCCCGCGCCCAGTCCGTAGACCGTGTCGCTGAAAGGCAGCGTCTGCTTCATCTGCAACTGCGCATAGCCGATGTTGATGCGGTCCAGGAAGGCGACGATGTAGCAGATGATCAGCAGCGGCATGATGCGCCAGCCGACCTTCGAGTACACCGACTCGACAGTGTCGTCGCGTACCGCAATGCCGAGCTTGGCGTCCAGCGCGATGGGGGTGGATTGCATTCTTGTCTCCGGGTTGTTTGTGTCTGTCAAGGGTGCGTGCGCGGGGTCACTCAGCCGATGCTGGCGACAGCGGCATCCACCGGATCGGCATACAGCACGTCGATCAGGTGGGCGCGGCGCTGGCGCGTGATGGCCTGGTTCACATAGCCCTTGTCAGCAATCTCATAGGCATCCGGCGACGGCGGCTCGGCCATCAGGATCACGCGGCGCACCTGCTGGCTGCTGGCGCCGACCTGGGTGCGCAGCCTGGCGCGCAATGCATCGAGAACGAGCGGGTGGCGGATCAGCGCCTCAACCGGCAGCTCGGCCAGTTCAGGCGCCAAGGCGCGGCACTGCGCGACATTCGGCCAGGCGAGCGCGCCCAGCTGGTGACGGTCGTGTCCGCAGATCACCGCGTCGGCCAGCAAGGGTGCGCAGGCCTCGATCAGGCCGAGGCGGACCGCGCCGGTGCGCACCCAGGTGCCGCTGGCCAGCTTGAAGTCCTCGACGCAGCGGCCGGCATAGCGCAGGCCCGCTCCGGGCAATTGCGGATCGGCCAGGCGAACCGCATCGCCCAGGCAGTAGAAGCCCTCGTCGTCGAAGGCGGCCGTGCTCAGGTCGGGACGCTTGAGATAGCCGGGGAACACATGGTGCCCGCGCGTGCGGATCTCGTAGCGGCCCTCCTCGCCTTCCAGCGGGACGAGCTTGAGCTCGACGCCCGGACCCGGCAGGCCGATGTTGTCCACGTCCTCGCCCGGCACCGTGAAGCCCGAGCCCAGGCCGGTCGTCTCGGTCGCGCCGAAGCCGGAGGCGAACACGATGCGCTGGCCCATGGTGCGCACCGCCACGGCCTGGAAGCGCTTCCAGACGTCGCGCGGCAGGCTGGCCCCGCCATAGCCGGCGAAGTTCAGGCGCGAGAAGAAGGAGCGGGCCAGCGTTTCGTCACGCTCCAGTTCCGCGCTCAGCATGGCAAATGCCGCCGGCACGTTGGCATAGAACGAGGGCGAGACCTCGCGCAGGTTCTGCACGGTGCGCGCGAACATGGCAGGCAGGGGCCGGCCGTCGTCGATGTAGAAGGAGCCGCCGGTCACGAAGAGGCGGCCGAAGTTGGCCACGGCGCCGAAGGCATGGCTCCAGGGCAGCCAGTCCAGCATCACCACCGTCTCGTCGAGCATGGGTCGGTGCATGTAGCGGATCTGCCCGATCATGGCCGCGGCATTGCGGTAGCGCAGCGGCACGCCCTTGGGCACGCCGGTGGAGCCCGAGGTGAAGAAGATGCGTGCGACGTCGCGGTCGACGTCGATGGCCTCGTGGGCGGCCTGCACGGCGGCGAGCCGTTGCGGCGTCATGGGCGTCTCGACGAGCGATTGCCAGGTGATCTGGCCCGGCGTGCTGCCCTGCACCGCGATGATCTCGCCGGCCGGCGTGCCGAGCGCCTGGAGCGCCTTGGCGAAGGGCCCGACCGCCTGCACGAAGACCGCGGCCGGCTCGACCAGCGCATGCATGTCGATGAGGCGCGTGAACTCCTGGCTCATCAGCGCGCTGGCCGGCGTGACCGGCGCGGTGGGGATGCCGACGTAGTCCGCCGCCATCGTGAGCACGGCCATCTCGATCGAGTTGCCCGAGAGGATCATCAGCGGCCGCGCTTGCGACAGGCCGAGTTCGAGCAGCGCGGCAGCCACCGAGAGCATCTGGCGATGGAAGCCTGCCCAGTCGATGGTGCGCCAGGTGTCGGGCCCGTTGCGCTCGGCCAGGGCCACCTGCGTGCCACGGGTCTGCGCCCACTGAGCGACGAATTCGCTGAAGGTGGACTCTGTGATCTCGCCCGGATCGTCCAGGGATTTCATCAGCAGCGTGCCATCGGCGCGGCGCTGGTGCGACGCTGCCGAGTTCAGCAGCTTCGAGTCGCGGAAGCTTGGCTCGGCGGCAGCTTCACCCGAGAAGGCTTCGGGCAGCTGGCTGGCTTGTGCAGCTTGGGTCATGGGATGTCTCCTTTTATTGTTTGTTTGCTTATTGCTCGAAGACGACCACGGAACGGGCAAGCTCGCCGCGGCGTAGTTCGTCGAAAGCCTCGTTGATCTGGCCCAGCTCCAGGCGGCGCGAGATCATCGGGTCCAGGTGCAGCTTGCCGGCCATGTAGAAATCGACCAGGCGCGGGATGTCCACCGGGAAGCGGTTCGATCCCATGACCGAACCCTGGATGCGGCGTTCGTGCAGCAGGTGATTGGGATCGAGTTCCAGCTTCACGCCCGGCTTGATCATCCCGATCAGGGTCGCCGTGCCGCCGCGGCGCAGCATCGCGAACGATTGCTCCGCGGTCGCCTTGAGGCCGATGCATTCGAAGGAGAAGTGCACGCCGCCGTTGGTGAGATCGCGCACCGCCTTCACGACGTCGGTGTCGGCTGCATTGATCACGTCGGTGGCGCCGAACAGCTTGGCCAGTTCGAGCTTGGACGGCAGCATGTCGATCGCGATGATGCGGCCCGCACCGGCCAGCGCCGCGCCGTTGATCGCGGCCAGCCCGATGCCGCCGCAACCGATGACCGCGACGGTCTCGCCCGGCCGCACGCCGGCCGTGTTGAACACCGCGCCGGCGCCGGTGGTGATGGCACAGCCGATCAGGGCGGCGCGGTCCAGCGGCATGTCGCGCCGGATGGCGACGCAGGCATGCTCATGCACCAGCATCTGCTCGGCAAAGGCCGACAGGTTGCCGAACTGGGGCATCGGCTTTTGCAGGTAGGACAGGCGCTGCTCTTCGCCCTTGCCGCGACGGGTGTCGGGCGAGACGCACAGCGAGAGGTGGCCCGTGAGGCAATGATCGCAATGGCCACAGTAAGCCGAGAGACAGGTCACCACGTGATCACCGGGCTTGACGGTGCGCACCAGCGAACCGACCTGCTCGACCACGCCGGCCGCTTCGTGGCCGAGCACCACGGGCGCCGGGTGCTGCAGCATGCCGTCCACGAAGTGCAGGTCGGAGTGGCACACGCCGGCCGCCACGGTGCGGATCAGCACTTCGTGCGGTCCGGGCTTGTCGATGGAAACGTCCTCGATCACCAGTGGTGTGCCGGGACTGTGGAATACGGCTGCTTTCATTGTCTCTTGCTCTTTCAGGTTGAAGCTGTCGGGATGAGACGAGGTTAGGTCGCAGCCGCAAGCACTTCACCACTCCGGTGGAGTGGCACGCGGACCTGCGCCACTCCACCGGAGTGGTGCAAGCCACCCCGGGCCCTGCAATCCTCGAATGCGACTGACCTTCAACCTTCAATGAGACAGACGCCATGACGACCAACCTCACCATCGAGCAACAAGCCGCCGCACTGGGCGCCGGCTTCCTGGCGCAGCCGCTGCAGAACTTCATCGGCGGCCAATGGATGCCCGCCCAATCGGGCGAGACCCTGGACGTGGTGGACCCCGCGACCGATCGCCTGCTGGCCCAGGCCGCCGCCGGCGGCGCTGCCGACATCGACCTGGCCGTCAAGGCCGCGCGCCAGGCCTTCGACGCCGGCCCGTGGGCCCGCATGCCCCCGGCAGGCCGCTCGCGGCTGATGCACAAGCTGGCCGATGCGATCGACGCCAACGCCAATGAACTGGCGCTGCTCGAATCGCTCGACAACGGCAAGCCGCTGAAGATCGCCCGCATCGGCGACGTGGCGCTGGCATCGGAATGCCTGCGCTACATGGCAGGCTGGGCGACCAAGCTGAACGGCGAGACGATCACCTCGTCGATGCCCGGCCAGTGGCACGCCTACACGCTGCGCGAACCCATCGGCGTGGTCGGCGCGATCGTGCCGTGGAACTACCCGCTGATGATGGCCGTCACGAAGATCGCGTCGGCCCTGGCCGCAGGCTGCACGGTCGTGCTCAAGCCTTCCGAGCAGACGCCGTTGACGGCCGTGCGCCTGGCGCAGCTGATCGAGGCAGCAGGCTTCCCGCCCGGCGTGGTCAACGTCGTCACCGGACTGGGCCAGGCGGCGGGCCAGGCGCTGGTCGCGCATCCGATGGTCGACAAGATCACCTTCACGGGGTCGACGGCGGTGGGCAAGTCCATCGTGCGGGACGCCGTGCACACCATGAAGCGCGTGACGCTGGAGCTCGGTGGCAAGTCGCCGTTCATCGTGTTTCCCGATGCCAACCTGGAGCAGGCCGTCACGGCGGCCGTGCACAGCATCTTCGGCAACACCGGGCAAATGTGCATCGCGGGCTCGCGTCTCTACGTGCACCGGAAGGTGTTCGACGACGTGGTCGGCGCCATCGCCGGTGCCGCTGCCAAGTTGCGCGTGGGTTCCGGCCTTGATCCGCGCACGGAGATCGGCCCTCTCGTGTCGCGCGAGCACATGCAGCGCGTCACGGGCTACATCGAGGCCGGCCGAAAGGCAGGCGCGGATGTCATCGCAGGTGGCGGCGTCATCGAGGGCGCGGGCAACTTCGTGCAACCGACGGTGCTGACCGGAACGCTGCCTGACATGTCGGTCATGCGCGAGGAAATCTTCGGCCCCGTGCTGTGCGCCATGCCCTTCGAGGACGAGGACCTGGACGCCGTCGCGCGCCTGGCCAACGACACCTGCTACGGCCTGTCGTCGAACATCTGGACGCGCGACATCGGCGTGGCCCACAAGCTCGCGCGCAAGATCAAGGCAGGCACCGTGCGGGTGAATGCGCCGGCCGGGCTGGACCTGGCGCTGCCCTTCGGCGGCTACAAGGAATCCGGCGTGGGCCGCGAACTGGGCCGCGAAGGCGTGGAAGCCTACACCGAGCTCAAGTCGGTGGCGATCGCGCTCTGACGCAACGCAAGAGTGCCGCAGGCGCGTGACCATGCAATCCGCCAGGCTCCTTCCGAGCACCAAGTTCTCGCCCCCGCGGACGAGCGCCCGGTCGGTGCTGCGGCAGCACCTGCTGTACCGCCTGCAGCAGAGTCGCGAGTGCCGGCTGGTCCTCGTCAGCGGCGGGGCGGGCTACGGCAAGACCACCCTGCTCGCGCAATGGCGCAAGGAACTGCTGAAAGCCGGTGAGAACGTCGCATGGCTGTCGCTGGTGGCCGAGGACGGCCAGCTCGCGCCCTTCTGCGCAAGCCTCATCGGCGCCCTGCGGGAAGCAGGCGTGCCGATCCAGGAAGAGCTGCCCTACCTGGCCGGCGCCGATCTCGGCAGCTCGCCGGAGCCGGTCGCGTGGGCGTTGGTCAACGCGTTGGCCAAGGTGCCACACGACGTGCACCTGCTGATCGATGACCTGCACCATGTCGACGACCCGCAGGTCACGCGACTGCTGCAGGCCCTGGTCGATTGCGCGCCGGATCGCCTCTACCTGGTGCTGGCGTCGCGCTCGATGCCGGGGCTGCTGCTGGGGCGCCTGCGGGCGAGTGGCGACCTGGCCGAGATCGACTGCGCCGACCTCTGCTTCGACTTCCACGAGAGCCTGTCCTTCCTCAAGGAGAACCTCGACGCGGCGATCGATGCGGACGGCGCGCACTGGATGCACGCGCTCACCGATGGCTGGCCGATCGGCCTGCAACTGATGACGATCGCCTTCAAGGCCGATCCGAATGCACGCACGCGCCTGCGCCGGATGATGCCCCGGCCCGCCGACCTGCGCGCCTACCTGCTCGAGGATGTCATCGCGCACCTGCCGGCCTCGCTGCTCGGCTTCATGGAACGCATCGCGATCCTGCGCCGCTTCAACGCCGACCTGGCCGGCGCGGTGACGCAGACACCCGATGCGGCGGCGCTGATCGCGCAGATCGAACGCCAGAACCTGTTCGTCTTTCCCGTCGATTCCGACGACGGCTACCAGTGGTACCGGCTTCACCCGCTGTTCGCCGAGTTCCTGTCGGAACGCCTTGTGCGGCACGAAGCCGCGCGCCTCTACCTTCGCGCGAGTGCCTGGTTTGCCGCACATGACCTGCTGGCCGAAGGCATCCGCTATGCCTTGCTGGGCGACGAGGCAGAGGTCGCGATCGGGCTGATCGAGCGCAGCGCGCCCAGGATCCTTTCGTTGAGCCACCTCGGCGCCTTCCTGCGCTGCTTCGACCGCCTGCCGGCCAGCACCGTACTGCGCCACCCCGGCGTGCTGGTGACGGCCTGCTGCACCTTCGTGCTGGGCAGCCGCTACGAGGACGCGCAGCACTGGCTGGACCAGATCCCCCTGGCGCAGGCCGATGCCGAGGTGCAGGCGCAGATGTGCGTGCTGCGGGCCATGATCGCGAGCAGCCGGGACGACAGCGACGAGATGTGGAAGTGGATCGCCCCGCTGGCGCACCAGTCCTTTGCGGACCCTTTCTTCTCACACGTCCGCACCGCGATGATCATCGCCAGCCACGGGATCGCCGGCCGGCACCTGGAGGCCAGGCGCCACTACGAGTCGGCGGTGGCGCGGATCACCCGCACCAGCGATGACGAGATGGCCATCCTGGCCACGCTGCATCTGGCGCATTCCGCGCTTCGGCAGGGCGACATGCGGCAAGCGCAGCAGATCGCGAGCGAATGCCTGCTGCGCGCGGAGCAGCGGTTCGGGCGGCGATCGATCAGCGCCAATGGCTGCGCCGCGGTGCTGGCCGATGTGTTCCACGAGACCAATCGCATCGAGCAGGCACGCGAGGCGCTGGCCAACCGGCTCGACATGCTGCAGTCCGCATCCCGCCACTCGGCGGCGCACGCGATGCTCTGCCATGCCAGGCTGCTGGAAGTCGAGGACAGCCCGCAGGCCGCGCTCGCCGCCCTGGCCACGGAAGAAGCGCGCATCCGCGAGGCGGGCACCGATCGGGCGCTGGCCAATGTGCTGGCCGAGCATGCGCGCATCGTGCTCGCGCAAGGCGACGTGGACCGCGCGATCCAGCTGCAGGCCGATCTCGACGAACTCGCGGCCACGCACCGGGAAGCCAGCGGATGGCTCGCCCAGATCCCGGTCATGGCCGCACTGGTCCGGGCGCGCATCGCCATCGCCACCGGCGAGCCGGTGGTCGCGCTGGGCGAGCTCGAGCGGGTCGGCCGGCATGCCACCTCGCATGGATGCAGCCGGCTCCTGGTCACCGTTCACCTGCTCTCCGCGCTGGCGCTCGACGCGCTGGGGCGCACCGACGAGGCCACGCTGCGCTGGCATGCCGCGCTGGCACTGGCGCAGCGGCGCGGCCTGCTGCGAACCGTGATCGACGAAGGCGCCGAGGTGGGCGCCGGACTCGCCCGTCTCGAAGCGCAGCTCGACGGGCCCCTGGGCGAATACCTGGCGCAACTGGCCGCCGCCTTCGCCGCGAGGGACCCCGCTGGCGAGGACACGCGCGGCCGCCCGGAGGGCACGAAGCTCACGCCGCGCGAGAGCGAGATCCTGGAGCTGCTCGGCCAGATGATGTCCAACAAGCGCATTGCCCTGACGCTGGACATCACCTACGAGTCCGTCAAGTGGAACCTGAAGAACATCTTTCGCAAGCTCGGCGTGTCCACCCGCTACGACGCGGTCACGCGGGCGCGCAGGCTCAAGGCCTGAGCAGCCTCCCCCTTTCACTTTTCCACCATCCCCACAGGAGATAGACCCATGACGCAAGCAGTCGTCGTTGCCGGAGTCGGCATGATTCCTTTCAAGAAGCCGGGCGCCAGTGGCAGCTACATCGAGATGGGCGCCGAGGCGGCCCGCCTCGCGCTCGCCGATGCGGGCATCGGCTACGAGCTGATCCAGCAGGCCTATGTCGGCTATGTCTATGGCGACTCGACCAGCGGCCAGTCGGCCCTGTACGAGGTCGGACTGACCGGCATCCCGGTCGTCAACGTCAACAACAACTGCTCGACCGGTTCCACCGCCCTCTTCCTCGCGCGCCAGGCCGTGGAAAGCGGCGCGGTCGACTGCGCCCTGGCGCTGGGCTTCGAGCAGATGCAGCCGGGCGCGCTGGGCAACATGTACAACGACCGGCCCGCTGCCATGGGCAACTGCTTTGCGGTCGCGGACACGCTTGCCGGCGACGTGCCCGACATGCCCATGGCGATCCGCATGTTCGGCGGCGCCGGCCGCGAGCACATGCAGAAGTACGGCACGCAGCTGGAGACCTTTGCCGCCATCCGCGCCAAGGCCAGCCGCCACGCCGCCAACAACCCGCTGGCCCTCTTCCGCAAGGAAGTCACCGTGGACGACGTGATGAACGACATGATGGTCTGGCCCGATGTCATGACCCGCCTGATGGCCTGCCCGCCGACCTGCGGCGGTGCCGCGGCAATCATCGTCTCGGAGCGCTTCGCGAAGAAGCACGGCCTGCGCACCGACGTGTGCATCCTGGCCCAAGCCATGACCACCGACGGCGTGAGCTCCTACGAGCCGCCGTCGATGATCAAGATGGTCGGCTTCGACATGGCGAAGTCGGCGGCGCAACAGGTCTACGAGAAGGCCGGCGTGGCACCGGAGGACATCCGCGTGGCCGAGCTGCACGACTGCTTTGCCCACAACGAACTGCTCACCTACGAAGCGCTGGGCTTCTGCCCCGAAGGCGGCGCCGAGAAGTTCGTCCAGGACGGCGACAACACCTACGGCGGCCAGGTCGTGACCAACCCCTCGGGCGGCCTGCTGTCCAAGGGCCATCCGCTGGGCGCCACCGGGCTGGCGCAGTGCTACGAATTGACCCACCAGCTGCGCGGCACGGCCGAGGCGCGGCAGGTGCAAGGCGCCGAACTGGCGCTCCAGCACAACCTGGGCTTGGGCGGAGCCTGCGTGGTCACCCTGTACGGCCGCGGCTGATTCCCTTCACTCTCTCCTGATCAAAACAAACACATGACCAAGCTCACTGGAAAAACTGCACTCGTCACCGGCTCGGGCCGCGGCATCGGCCGCGCCGTCGCCCTCAAGCTCGCCTCCGAAGGCGCCCGCGTGGTCGTCAACGACCTCGACGCCGAACCGGCCAACGAAGTGGTCGAGACCATCCGCGCCAATGGCGGCGAAGCCGTCGCCTGCGTCGGCAGCGTCACCGCGCCGGACTTCGCCGAACACTTCGTCAAGACGGCGGTCGACAACTACAAGAGCATCGACATCGTCGTCAACAACGCCGGCTACACCTGGGACAACGTGATCCAGAAGATGAGCGACGAGCAGTGGTACGCGATCATGGATTGCCACCTGACGGCGCCCTTCCGCATCCTGCGCGCGGCCTACCCCGTGATCAGCGCGGCCGCCAAGGCCGAGGCCGCCGACGGCAAGGAAGTGTTCCGCAAGGTGGTCAACATCTCGTCGATCGCCGCCGGCGGCAACGTGGGCCAGACCAACTACGCGTCGGCCAAGGCAGGCCTGACGGGCATGACCAAGACGCTGTCGCGCGAATGGGGCCGCTTGAAGGTCAACGTCAACGCTGTCGCCTTCGGCCACATCGAGACGCGCCTGACGCAGGCCCTGGCCGGCAGCGACAGCAAGACCGTGAGCATCGAGGGGCGCGAGATCAAGGTCGGCATTCAGCAGTCCATGATCGACGCCAGCAAGCAGGTGATCCCGCTGGGCCGCCCGGGCACGGCCGAGGAGGCAGCGGACGCCGTCTACCTGTTTTGCGCGCCCGAATCGAACTACGTCTCGGGCCAGGTGCTGGTCTGCGGCGGCGGCTTCGGCAACGTCTGAGCCAGGATCGCCTCGGAATGGGTCGACAGGTGCTGCAGAGATGATGCCGAAAGGCTGATCCATGCGCACCGCGCGCTCCCGAACCTCGGGCGAAACTTCACTGACATCCTCATGGCTCCATCCCCTCAAGGATCGGAGCCTCCTCGAAAAGCGCGGCGGTTCAGGGGCCGAATTACTCAACGGACCTCGACGTACCCAGCCATTGGCCAATATGCGTGAGGACGGCGAGCTTGACCTCGCTCTCGGCGTCTGAGGCTGCGCGGGTCCTGAGCATCTTTTGGATCAGGGCCTCGCTCGCGGAACGCAGGACTTCTTTCGCATGCGTCGCTTTGCCGATCTGGGTCGCGATCGACCCGGTGCCCATGCAGTTGGTCAGGCCCTTGTCCACTTGAACCTTGTGGATCTCGCTCGCGGTGCCTAACGCAACGACGCCTGTGCCCTCGGTGTCCTCGGTATCGTCCGTATCGATCTCGCCGGGGAGCTTTTCCTTGCTCCGGCCGAGAGGGGCCTTGGTTTTCTCACTCAATTGAGTCGAGATCTTCTTGCCGACCTTGCCGTCCTTGCCGGTGTCTTCCTGGCCGAAGTAAATCACGCAGTTGCTGGATTTCGTCACCGAGAGAAAACCGGTGCACCCCTTGCACGGTGTGAGCGTCGAGAAGATGACGCTGTTTTCGGGCACCTTGGTCGCCGTGAGATTGTTGCGGAAGTAGGACAGCAGCATGTTGACCTCGGCGTGCCGGAACGACCCGGTGTTGATGCCCGCGGCGAGGATCTGCCCCTGGTCGCTCACGAGCAAGGTGCCCACGTAGTTCTTCAACCCTTCGTAGCCCTCGGCCGAGCTGATGTCCACCAGCGAGTAGGTGGCCAGCATGTAGTACCGAAGCGCGCGGGCCAGGCCCTTCTTGCGGCTGCCGGGCGGGAGGTCGAGATCTTTGCTGAGGCCTGCCGCCGCTGCGTAGAGGCCGCCGTCCGGGAGGGGGGCTTTCAGCGCGAGTGCGGCAATCTGGCGGGGCCACTTCTTGACGCTTTGAAAGGCCAGTGTCACGCCGACCGCTCCGTCACCCTCGTTGGGCTTCAGTTGGTTCATCAACTTCACCTTCATCTTTGGATAGTGCTTGATCCAAAGCGCATCCGCGTGGTTGGTGTAGACCGTTGCGTGGTTCGACTTCGCCTTGCCCAGTATTGCGTTGACCACTGCGGGCCGCGCCAGGTTGGTCGACTTATAGAACTTGAACTCGGTGCCATCGATGTAGCCCGCCACATTGTCGCCGCCCGTCGGGCTCGTGATGGCGGGGTCTTGGCTCAACTCGTAGAGCGTTTCCAGCAGGTCTTGGTTTCCGGTGTAGGTGACTCCCGTGTGCACCAAGTTGCTGCATGCCACGCCTGGTGGCCGGTTGCCTCCGACGAAAAGGGTGCCAATCTTAAAAGTTTTCAGTTTGTCGAGTTGAACCTTCGGGCCCTTGATCCGCGTGTTGCAAGTGCTGCACTTGAACATATAGAACTGTGGCATTGAGAACCCTCCTGTGAGTCTTGATGCCTGCTTGCAAGAAGCCAGCATCAGCCTACGAGCGACAAAGCACGCAGCACCACTGCGTGCACCGAGGTGGACAACAGATCGAGGCACTAGCGAAGGACGCTGCGGTGACCGACACGCCCGCCTGCGCCGTGCGCCCAAGAGAGCGAAAGATAACGCCGATCAGCGTCGTCAGGTGGGTGGCGATGGTCTCACATGCGGCGGCAGCGCGGCTGAGCAGACAGGCAATATGGTCGATGACGGTCGCACCCACCAGAGCGGTGCCGATGGCGCCCAACAGCACATCCTTGGCCGGGCATAGCCAGCGATCGACAATCGCATCCGCCACATGCCTGGCCGCTGGTCGCCGACCATCATCGGCGCGCCTCGACTCGGGCGCTACCAGCTGTTCGGCAACCTCTTCCCGCGCATCGTCATGACGTAGATCTCGCCGTTCGGCCAGGACGGACCCTACGCCGCCATGGCGGGAAGCGAGCTGATCGTCTTCAAAGAGATGCGGGAAAAGGGCGTTGACGTGGTCGTTACCGGCACATCGACGGCAGCACATGCGGTGGTGGAGGCGGGAGGAAACATCCCCGTCGTCACGTTCGGAATCAACGACCCGCTGCGAACCGGCCTCGTCGCGAGCTTCGCCCATCCAGGCGGGCAGGTCACTGGAATGTCGAACTTCGCCGGCGACCTCGTGCCGAAGCGGATCGAGCTGTTCAAGGCCGCGGTCCCGGCCATCTCCAAGATCGCATTGGCCCGCTGCCCGGAATGCGGTCGGCAGTCGGGCCTCAGCAAGTCAAGCATCGACGCGGCTTTCGAGAACTACAGTGAAAACGCGCGATCGCTGGGTCTCACCTTGATTCCATTGGACATCGACGCGGCTACTGATTTCCCGGCGGCAGCCGCGTTAGTCAAGCGGGAGCAAGCCGACGGCGTACTTCTCATGCCAACCCAGATCAACGCGAAGCTACGAGACGACTGGGTTGCATTTGAGACAGCGCAACGAGTACCTGTGATGGGGGACTATCGCGGCTATGGGTGCCTCCTCTCGTTCGGACCCGATCCCGCAGAGCGCGCTCCTTCAGGCTGACGAAGTCATATCGTGAGTCTCTTGGACTGCAAGACTGAAGTGCCGCATAGCAAAAAACGAAGCGGCAGATCGAGCCTTTGTACGACCGCCTCGAAAAACCGCGTCGCCACTCGTTGCCCACCCCAGCAGCGTGGGAAGCGCTCGACCTGGCTCCAGTCAATCGAATCGGCCAATTCAGACCGGCGCGTAGAAGCCAAGTTCCAGCCTTCGTTGATTGCGAATTCGATGGCTCGCTTGGGATGCGTGGGATAGGTTGATGAAGGCACTTCCATACCCGCCAAGTCAACACAACGATCCGTTCGCCGCCCCGAGGCACCAACGCCGACGCCACTCACGGAACTTCAAGAATGGATCGAGACAGATCTAACAAAATGACAAAAGGGTTAGCAGGTGCTTACCTGCTAACCCTTGTCTTTTCTGGTAGGACGTACTGGATTCGAACCAGTGACCAACGGATTAAAAGTCCGCTGCTCTACCAACTGAGCTAACGTCCCACTCTTGTTTCTTCACCGCGCATCAAACGCGGCAAAGCCAAAGATTATAGCTTGCCGTCTTGCGCGATTTGATCGAGCGCCCAGCCTGCAGCGCATTGACCAAAAGTCGCGGTGACGCTCACCACCGAGCCGTAGCCGTGACAGTTGAGGCTGCCGTCGCCCTCCTCGACGGCGCACGACGCATCGGGCGGCGCGACCGCCTCGCGGCTGAAGACGCAGGTCACGCCGATCTTCTTGCCTTCGCGCGGCGCACCGTGCAATCTGCGCAGGCGATTGCGCATCTGCGCCAGCAACGGGTCGTGCGTGACCATGGCGATGTCATCGATCTCGACCTTGTGCGCAAGGCGCTTGCCGCCCGCCGCGCCCACCGCGATGAAGCGATGCTTGCCGGCCCGCGCCCACACCGCCATCGCGAGCTTGGCCCGCACTTCGTCGCAAGCGTCGATCACGGCATTCAACGGACCGTGCGCTTGCTCCGACCGAGCGAGCAGCGCGGCCCAGTTGTCCGGCTCGACGAAGTCGTCGATCGCCAGCACCCGGCAGTCGGGATTGATGTGCGCGATGCGGCTGGCCATCGCTTCCACCTTGGCCTGCCCAACCGTGTCGTCGAGCGCGTGGATCTGGCGGTTGATGTTCGATTCGGAGATGTGGTCCAGGTCCACCAGCGTCAGCCTGCCCACGCCACTGCGGGCCAAGGCCTCGACGGCCCACGACCCCACGCCGCCGATGCCCACCACCATCACATGCGCATGGCGGATGCGCGTGGCGCCCGGCACGCCGTACAGCCGCTCGAGCCCACCGAAGCGCCGCGCCAGGTCGGCAGCCGCCTCGGGGGATTCGACAGCATCGGGCAATGTCGCGTTATCCAGAACGAAGCCCTGCTACTTCAAGCGGGCCAGCCGCTCTTTTGCAGCCGAGGCCGCTTCCGACTGCGGGTAGGCCTTGATCAGGTCATCCAGCGTACGGCGCGCGGCCTTGGTGTCCTTCAGTTCGATCTGGCAGTTGGCGATCGACAGCACCGCCTCGGGCGCCTTGGCATGGTCCGGCGCCAGCGAGAGCATCGAGCGGAAATTGGCGATCGCCTCGTTGTAGTTGCGCGTGGCGTACTGCGCATTGCCGAGCCAGAACAGCGCCGACGGGTTGTAGCCGCTCTGCGGATAGCGCTTGATGAAGTCCGCGAATGCCGATTGCGACTGCGCGAACTGGCCCGCACGGAAGATGCCGAGCGCCGCGTCGAAGTCGGACTTCTCGCGCGGATCGGCCGTGAACTCGCGCCCGTCCACGTTCACCGGCGCGGGCTCGCTCTTCTTCAGCTTGTCGTCCACAGCCTGCTGTCGCAACTGCATGTCGGAGACCGTCTTGGCAAGTTGCTCGTTCTGCCCCGTCAGGCGCGCAACGTCGCCGCGCAGTCCCTCGATCTGGTTCTGCAGTTCCAGCACCGAGCGCGAATTCTGCTGGCTCGCTGCCTCGTATTGCGTGCGCATCGTCTCGACGCGCTGGCGCAGGTCGAGGATCGCGCGGCGCGCTTCATCGTCTTCGAAGAGCGCTGCGTGCGCACCGAGCGAGGCACACATGACAACGGCGGCGCAAGCCACGCGCCGCAAACTCAATGCGGGGCTCATCAACGGTACGAAATCTCGGCGCGGCGGTTTTGCGCCCATGCTTGCTCACCCGAGCCCGCAACGGCCGGCTTTTCCTTGCCGAAGCTGATGGCCTCCACCTGCGTGTCCGCAACGCCCAGCAAGGCGAGCGCACGGCGCACGGCTTCCGAGCGCTTCTGGCCCAGCGCGAGGTTGTACTCGCGGCCGCCGCGCTCGTCGGTATGGCCTTCGATGAACACGTGGCGCGACGGATTCGCCTTGAGGAAGCGCGCGTGGCCGTCGATCAGCGACTGGAACTCGGGCTTCACGGTATAGCTGTCGAAGTCGAAGTACACGATGCGGGCGACGCCGACCGGGCCTTGCGCATTGAGCGAGCCCTGGTCGGCGTTGACCGGCGCCACGGCGCTCTGCCCGCCCTGCCCCGCGCCACCGCGCGCATCCGTCACGGGCACGTCGTTCAGCTTGGTGCTGGACGAGCATCCGGCGATCAAGGCCACTACGGCCAGCGAGTAAATCGTGCGTTTCAACATTTGGAACTCCTCAGTGTTAATCATTGCTTTTGAAACGGACCCCAGTCCGGTTCGCGTATGTCGCCTGCCTGTCCTGCCAATCGAGCCTTGATCTTGCCGTCGAGTGTTGTGGTCATCAGCGCTTCCTTGCCGCCGAGTTGCGTTGCATAGACGATGAGCTTGCTGTTGGGTGCAAAGCTGGGCTTCTCGTCGGCAGAGGTGTCGGTGATGGCTGACACATTGCCGGACGACAACTCCATCACGTGGAGTTTGAAGGCACCACCCACCCTGGAGATGTAGGCCAACCACCGTCCATCGGCGCTGACGGACGGAGAAATGTTGTAGGTGCCGGTGAAGGTCACGCGGGTCGGGTTGCCACCGCCCGCGCCCATCTTGTAGATCTGCGGGGCACCGCCGCGGTCGCTCACGAAGTAGATCGTGCCGCCATCGGACGAGTAGACCGGCTCGGTATCGATGCTGTTGCTCTGCGTGAGGCGCTTGGCTTCGCCGCCGTTGGACGAGATGGTGTAGAGCTGCGAGCCGCCGTCGCGGCTCAGCGTCACCGCCAGCGTGCCACCATCGGGCGACCAGGCCGGCGCGCTGTTGTTGCCGCGGAAGTTGGCGACCAGGCGGCGCTGGCCGCTGGCCACGTTGTGCACGTAGACCACGGGCTTGCGCGACTCGAAGGACACGTAGGCCAGCTGTCCGCCGTTGGAAGACCAGCGCGGGGAAATGATCGGCTCGGGGCTGGTCAGCGCCGCCTGCGCGTTCTCGCCGTCGGCGTCCGCCACCCACAGCGTGTAGCGCCCGCCCTTGGTGACGTAGGCGATGCGCGTGGAGAAGATGCCCTTCTCGCCGGTCAGCTTTTCATAGACGAAGTCGGCGATGCGGTGCGCGGCGAGGCGCAGGTCGCCCTGGGGAACGGTGTAGCTCTGGCCGCCGAGGTCCTGCCCGCGCACCACGTCCCACAAGCGGAACAGCACCGAGTAGCGGCCATCGGCAAGGCGGGTCACGCTGCCGCCGACCACCGAGTCCGCCGTACGCTGGCGCCACAGGCTGAGGTCCGGCCGCGAGGCTTCGTCCATCACCTGCCCCGACGCATCGACGCCGCGGAACTGCCCGCTGCGCTCGAGGTCGGCCTGCACGATGGCGGAGATCTTCTGCGGCGACGCGTCCTGCCCCTTGAACGGCACGATCGCGATCGGCAACTGCGTCAAGCCCACGCCCGTCACTTCGACCCGGAACTGGGCGAGTGCAGGAAGCGCAGGGGAGGCAGCAAGTGCCGCGATGAGGCTGCGGCGGGCGAGGAACGATGAAGAAGGAGTTGGGGAGGAGTCGTGCAACGGCTTGATCATGCGGTTCGGAGATGTTTCCGGTCAGAAAGTTTCTGGGCCGGGCGTAACGAAACGACATGGTACACACTGCATCAACACCCACGTCACAAACTGTGTACTGCCTGACCATCGCCGGCGGGTCGTTGAAATGCGTATTCGGGGCCGCCCGTAGAATGCGCCGCCATGCAGCCTTCTACTGACGACGCGATCGCGCGCCCTCCCCTGACGCGCCGGTTGGCAAGGCTCATGACGTGGTTCGGCCAGTCGCGCCAGTGGTGGGCGCTTGGCGTCGTCTCCGCGATGATCGCAGCGCTCACCGAGCCGCTGATACCGGCGCTGCTCAAGCCGCTGCTCGACCGCGGATTCACCGGCAAGCTGCAGATGTGGCTGGTGCCGGCCTTCGTCATCGGCCTGTTCGCGGTGCGCGGGCTGGCCCAGTTCGTATCGCAGTACGCGCTCGCCCGGATCGCGAACGAAGGCATGCAGCGACTGCGGCGCGTGCTGTTCGACAGCTTGCTCGGCGCGGAACTCGCGCTGTTCACGCGGCAATCCGCCAGCGCGCTGTCCAACACCGTCGTCTATGAAGTGCAGACCGGCGCCATGCTGCTGGTGCAGGCGCTGCTGGGCCTGTCGCGCGACGGCTTCACTGCCGTGGCGCTGCTGTTCTACCTGCTCTATCTCAACTGGAAGCTCACGCTCATCATCGGCGTGCTGCTGCCGGGCGTGGCCTGGATCATGAAGTTCTTTTCGAAGCGGCTCTACCACTTCACCCGGCTTGGCCAGCAGGCAACCGATGAACTGGCCTATGTCGTGGAAGAAAACGTGCTGGCCCATCGCATGGTGCGCCTCCATGGCGCCGAAGCGGGCCAGCTGGGCCGCTTCGAAAAGCTAAGCGCCAGCCTCAACAGGCTGGCGGTGAAGTCGACCATCGCTTCCGCCGCGATGACGCCGTTGACGCAATTGCTCGCGGCGGTGGCGATGTCGATCGTGGTGGTGATCGCGTTGTGGCAAAGCGGAGAACAGGGCCTTACCGTCGGCGGCTTCGTCGCCTACATCACGGCCATGCTGATGCTTATCGCACCGATCCGGCGCCTGGCCGACATGGCCAACCCCATCACGCGTGGACTGGCCGCCCTGGAACGCGGCATGGTGCTGATCGACGACGTTGCGCCGGAACAGCAAGGCAGCTATGAAACCAAACGCGCGACCGGTCACATCGAGTTGCGTGACGTCCGGGTCAACTACCGCGGCGAAGACGAGGCGCGCGCGCTTGACGGCGTCAGCCTGACGATCGAGTCCGGCGAGACCATCGCGCTGGTCGGCCCCTCGGGCTCCGGCAAGACCACGCTGGTGAACCTGCTGCCGCGCTTCGTGCTGCCGAGCGCCGGCACCGCCCGGCTCGACGGCCACGAGATCGGCGAATGGAAGGTGCAGAACCTGCGCGCCCAGTTCGCGATGGTGAGCCAGGACGTCGTCATGCTCAACGACACGCTGGCCGCCAACGTCGCGCTCGGCGCCACGGTGGACCGCGAGCGCGTGGTCGAATGCGTGGAGGCTGCCAACCTCACGAAGCATGTGGCCAGCCTGCCCGACGGGATCGACACCGTGCTCGGCCACAACGCCACGCAACTCTCCGGTGGCCAACGGCAGCGGCTGGCGATTGCACGTGCGCTCTACAAGGACGCGCCGATCCTGTTGCTCGACGAGGCGACGTCCGCACTGGACACCGAATCCGAGCGCCTGGTGCAGGAGGCCCTCGCCCGCCTGATGCAGGGCCGCACCACGCTGATCGTGGCACACCGCCTCAGCACCATCCAGCATGCCGACCGCATCGTCGTGATGGACCACGGACGCATCGCCGAGATCGGCAGCCATGCGCAACTGATGCAGCTCGACGGCCTGTATGCGCGCCTGCAGACGCATGCGATGCGCACCGCGCCAGCGGACCAAGTGCCTGCGATATAGGTGGGCTTTCTGGCATGCGCAAAGAAAGTCGGCCTACTTCGAAAGACCCATTCTCTCGGCCAGTTCTCTAAGCCGATGTCTAGCCTTGGCCAAGCTTGGCGAGCGGGTGGCCGCCCGTTCTGGCCGCCAGGCGTCTCGTACCACTTGGCAAAGTCGGGCGTTGTAGCCCAATCCTTGCGAAGCAATTGCACCATGCTGGACAAGTAAATCGTCACGGACGTCTCGCGGAGCGCCTTGAGCCAGCGTCAACAGTGACCTCTTCGGATCGGTCAAGGTATCGGGGTCACTTGGTAGCCTTGTTGCACCCCGACCCAGGAGCGCGCGCATCGCTTCATGATCGGAAAGTAACCAGGCCTCAACCTCTCGCACCGCAACGCGAAGTAATAAGTTCTGTGGACGCGTCTTCGCTCCAAACCAACTTGCGAGGAGACGCGATGCGCAGGCAACCTGGTCGAGATCAGCAAGCACAAGTACTGGTTGCTGCATGGCCATCTGGCAAAAGTTTGGGATGCGACTTCTAAGATAGCCTGATCCACCCCTCCGAAGGCACTGACCAATCTCGATGCCCGCCTCCCCTGCCAGAGCCCGTCCAACCTCTTCACTAAGTTCATCCTCTGTCGCGAGGACTACCCATGGCATCACCACAGCCCAAGTTGAGAGACGGCAGTCGGGTGCGTCTTCGGCAATACGACCTCCGCGACGGAAAACCCACTTTCAAGCGAGAGCGCTTCCTTCGAGTTGACGGGACGAACCTCCGTACCTTCTTGCGCTGGCTCCAAAAGCAGCACCCCTCGGGCGTCAATACCCGGATTACTCAAGAGCGCCTCACTGTGCGTGCTTATCAGAACCTGCCGCGGCCGACGCTTCTTGTCCCGCTGGATTCGTTGAAGGAGTCTTGGTATCTCCCGAACAATTGAGTCGTTCAGTGATAATTCTGGCTCTTCGAGCAGCAGCAGTGAATCGCCCTCAAGAAGGACCCAGAGAAGTCCCAACAATCTCAGGGTGCCATCGGAGAACTGCTCTTCCCGTTGCCAACCCGCGTTCGGTCGGTAGTGCGTGTACATCGCCTCGAGGTGCGGCCGTCCGTTGACGCGGTCCGACACGTACCTCAATTCCTTGAACTGAGGTACTGCCAGCGCCAGAGCCTTTTCAATCTTTTTCAGTCTCGATTCTCGAGCCTTTGGCGCCGTCTGCGCCACGCGTTCGAGGAAGCCTTGCCCGAAGGGGTCATCGTCTAGCCTTTGCCCTCCGATCAAGTCCGAGTACTTGAGAAGTTGAGGTACCAAATGCAAATAGGTCGTGTCTCCAAAGAACGTAGGCAACTCCCGAAATCTTGCATTGACCTGAATCTGCTCCAGCGCCGTTTGAGTCAGCCGCATCACATCGATCTTGTCATCCTTGTCGGGTCGGTTTAGCACTATTTTTCCCTCGCGCCATACCTGTTCGACCGAGATCAATGATCTCTGCGCGCCCTTCCCTTCCGGCTTGAATCCCAAGACGTAGCGCCACAACGGAACACTGTCATCTGCGCTGTCCGCCAAGTACACCTCGATTCGCACCTCCGGATCTTTGCGGGCGTGCAGACAGCGAAGCTTCTGGATGCCGCCCCGATCATGAATTGCCTTTTGCAAGCCGCCTCCCTGTGGCTTGCTCACATCTCTCAAAAACCGAAAAACGTCTAGCAAGTTTGACTTCCCGGCGGCGTTCGCACCGAGAAGATAAGTTCGCTCGCGAAGAGGTACATCAACTTCGCGAAAGTTGCGCCAATTTTTTAATCTTAGATGTGTGACGATCATGAGGTTTCGGTCGAAGGTTCCGATTCGGCGTACTAGCCGAGTATCTTGCGTGCCCGAGCTTAATCGGCCGGCCAAGTGAAAGTCAGCTACAGCAGCACGATGTCGTATTGCCCCTGCCCCATCGCGGGCTCGGATTGCAGCGAGATCGGCTTGCCGATGAAATCGCTCAAGCCCGCCAGGTGCTGGCTCTCCTCGTCGAGGAACAGTTCGATCACCTGCGGCGACGACACGATCCGGAACTCGCGCGGCGTGAACTGCCTCGCCTCGCGCAGGATCTCGCGCAGCACGTCATAGGCCACGCTGCGCGCGGTCTTCACGATGCCCTGGCCGTTGCAGGCGGCGCAAGGCTCGCACAGCATGTGCGCCAGCGACTCGCGCGTGCGCTTGCGCGTCATCTCCACCAGCCCGAGTTGCGAGAAGCCGCCGGCTGTGGTCTTGACCCGGTCCCGCGCCAGTTGCTTGCGGAACTCGGCCAGCACCTGCTCGCGGTGGTCGTCGCGCACCATGTCGATGAAGTCCACGATGATGATGCCGCCCAGGTTGCGCAGGCGCAGTTGGCGGGCGATCGCTTGCGCCGCTTCCAGGTTGGTCTTGAAGATCGTGTCGTCGAAGTTGCGCGCACCGACGAAGCCACCGGTGTTCACGTCGATCGTGGTCAGCGCCTCGGTCTGGTCGACCACGAGGTAGCCGCCCGATTTAAGGTCCACCCGCCGGCCCAGCGCGCGGCCAATCTCCTCGTCCACCGAGCACAGGTCGAAGATCGGCCGCTCGCCCTTGTAGAGCTGCAGTTTCTCGGCCGCCTTGGGCATGAACTCGCGACCGAACTTCTGCAGCGCCTCGAACTGTTCGCGCGAGTCGATGCGGATGGCCTGCGTCTCCTCGTTGGTCAGGTCGCGCAGCACGCGCTGGAGCAGGCTCAGGTCCTGGTGCAGCAGCGACATCGGCGGCAGGCGGGTCGACAGGTCGCGCACACGCGACCAGGTCTTGCGCAGGTAGGCGATGTCGTCGGCGAGTTCGGCATCGCTGGCATCCTCGCCATTGGTGCGCAGGATGAAGCCGCCGGTGTTGGCTGGCGCCGTGCCGTTGCCGTCGGCGATGGCTGCGGCCTCGATCAGCGCCTGCATCCGCGTGCGCAGCGCGTCACGCAAGTCCGGCGGGATCTTCTGCGACACGCCGATGTGGTTGTCCTGCGGCAGGAACACCAGCAGCCGGCCCGCGATGCTGATCTGGGTCGAAAGCCGCGCACCCTTGCTGCCGATCGGATCCTTGATGACCTGCACCAGCAGCGACTGGCCCTCGAACACCTGCTTCTCGATCGGCACCATCGCGCTGGCGTTCCCGCGATGATCGCGTTCGGGCGCTGCGCTCATCGGGCGCGAGCCCGGCGTGAAGGGCGCGACGATGTCGGCCACGTGCAGGAACGCAGTGCGCTCCAGGCCGATGTCGATGAAGGCCGATTGCATGCCGGGCAGCACGCGCGAAACCTTGCCGAGGTAGACGTTGCCAACCAGTCCGCGCTCCAGCGTTCGTTCGACGTGAAGCTCCTGCACCGAGCCATATTCGACCAGCGCTACGCGGGTCTCCTGCGGAGACCAATTGATCAGGATGTCTTGCATGGGTTGTGATTCAGGCCTTGAATCCGGCCTGTTGGAGCAATGCGTTTGTCTCGTACATGGGGAGTCCCATGATGCCCGAATACGACCCCGTCATGTGCTCGATGAATGCCGCCGCGCGCCCCTGTATCGCGTAGGCGCCGGCCTTGCCGAGCGGCTCGCCGCTGGCCACGTAGTCCGCGATGTCCTTGCGGCTGACGGCGCCGAAGGTGACGCGCGACACGCTCAATGCGGCCACGCGGCGCCGGCCGTTCTGCACGGCCACCGCGGTCAACACGCGATGCGTTTGCCCGGACAGCATCGCGAGCATGCGATGCGCATCGCGGGCGTCCTCGGGCTTGCCAAGGATGACGCGCCCCAGTGCGACGGTGGTGTCGGCGCAAAGGATCGGCGCAGGCGGCAAGCCGAGGCGTGCATGGCGTGCCACGGCAGCGTCCAGCTTGAGGCCGGTCACCCGCTGCACATAGGCGCTCGGCGATTCGCCGCCACGCACCGCTTCCAGCGCCTCGGCGTCTTCATCGGGCGCGGCCAGCAACAACTCATGCCGCACGCCAAGCTGGCCCAGCAACTGCGCGCGGCGCGGGCTTTGCGAAGCGAGGTAGATGAACAGCGATTTCATTCGCGGTGATAGGGATGGCCTGCATTGACCGACCACGCGCGATACAACTGCTCGACCAACAGCACGCGCGCCATCGCATGTGGCAAGGTCAGGTCCGACAGGCGGATGCGTTCGTGCGCGGCGGCCTTGAAGGCCGGGTCGAGGCCATCGGGCCCGCCGATGACCAGCGCCACGTCGTCGCCCTCGCCTTGCCAGGCTTGCAGGCGCGCAGCCAGGGCCTTTGTGGTGAGCGAGGTACCGCGCTCGTCGAGCGCCACGATGCGCATGCCGCGGGCTATTGCGCCTTCGATGCGCTCGCGTTCGGCTGCGTAGAGGGTTTCGAGGGTCTTGGAACCGCGCGGCTCGGTCTTGACGGCGCGCAGCTCCAGCTTCAGTTCGGGCGGGAAGCGCTTGGCATAGTCGTCCCAGGCGGTCTGCGCCCAGTCGGGCATGCGCTGCCCGACCGCGACCACCAGCAGCTTCATTTGCTGCGCGAGGCAGGAGTCTTGCGTGCTGCCTTCTTGGCTGCGGGCTTCCTGGCGGCGGCCTTGCCGGCGGCTGGCTTGCCGGCGACGACCGTCTTGATCGGGGTCTTGCTGGCGGCCGACTTCTTCGCGGGCGCCTTGCCTGCAGCGGGCTTTGCCGCGGTCTTCTTGGCCGCGGGCTTGCGCGTCGATGGCTTTGCGGCCTTGGCAGCTTGTTCCGCTTCGCGAATCGCGGTCTTGGCGGCGCTCGCGCGGCGCAGCGTGGTCGGCGCCTTCTTCGCGGCAGGTGCGGGTGCAGCGCTTGCCGCGGTGGCAGGCTTGGCCGCACCGAACTTCAGTCGCACCGGCTTCTCGCCCCAGATCTCTTCCAGGTGGTAGTACTGGCGGATCGCCGGCTGCATGATGTGCGCCACCGCCGCACCACAGTCCACGATGATCCACTCGCCGTTGTCTTCACCTTCGATGCGCGGCTTGCCGAAGCCGGCCTCGCACACCGCATCGCGCACGCTCGCGGCCAGCGCCTTGGTCTGGCGGTTGGAGGTGCCCGAGGCCACGATCACGCGCTCGAACAGCGGTGAAAGATGCTCTGTGTCGAAAACCTGAATGTCCTGCGCCTTGACGTCTTCGAGTCCATCGACGATGGCTCTCTGGAGTTTCTGGGTGTCTTTCTTGGCGGCGGCTTCAGTGGTCATCAGGCGGGTGCGTAGAGGTGGTGGCGGTCAATATAGCGCGCAACGGCAGGTGGAACCAGACCAGAGATGTCGGCGCCGCGGGCAACGCGGGCGCGAATATCGGTGGCGCTGATGTCCATCGGTGCCAGATCGATCGGTTCGAACCTTGCGCCGCGGGGAAGCGGCGCCAGACTCTGCGGATCGAACCGGGCTGTAGCGCGTGTGGGGTCTGCCCTGTGCGCTATCGAAACGATAGCGATGGAGAGGATCTCCTCAAAGCCATGCCAACTGCGCAAGGCAGCCGCTTGGTCGGTGCCGATCAGCAACACGAGTTGCATGTCCGGACACTCCTTTTTGAGTTCGAGCAGGGTGTCTAGTGTATAGGTTGGCCCGGAACGCCGGATTTCGCGCGCATCGACGGCCACATTTGGCAAGCCTTCGAAGGCGAGTTCGGCCATGGCAAGACGGTGTTGCGCACTACTCAGACCGCGTGCCTTGTGCCATGCCTGGCCGGTCGGGAAGATGCGCAACTGCCTGAGATCGAGTTGCGCCAGCGCCGCCTGCGCCAAGGCCACGTGCGCGTTGTGCGGCGGGTCGAAGGCGCCGCCGAAGACGCCCAGGCACGGCATCGCCTGTATCACACCCACTCGCGTCGAACGAGAAAATCGCTGGTCAACGCGGCCTCGGGCGACCCAGGCTCGGATTCGCGGCGGTAGACCCAGCTTGCCAGCGGCGGCATCGACAAGAGGATCGACTCGGTGCGCCCGCCCGATTGCAGGCCGAAGTGCGTGCCCCGGTCCCACACCAGGTTGAACTCGACGTAGCGCCCCCGCCGGTACAGCTGGAACTCGCGCTCGCGCTCGCCATACGGCGTGTTGCGGCGGCGCTCGACGATGGGCATGTAGGCGGGCAACAAGCCATCGCCGACCGCCTGCAGCATTGCAAAGCTCTGTGCGAAGCCCAGCTCCGAGAAGTCGTCGAAGAAGATGCCGCCCACGCCACGCGCCTCGTTGCGATGCTTTAGAAAGAAGTAGTCATCGCACCAGTCCTTGAAGCGCGGGTACTTGTCGTCGCCAAACGGCGCCAGCGCATCGCGGCAAGTCTGATGGAAGTGCCGTGCGTCATCCTCGAAAGCGTAGTACGGCGTGAGGTCCATGCCGCCGCCAAACCAGCAGACCGGCTCGCCGTCGGCCGGCATCGCGGCCAGCATGCGGACGTTCATGTGCACCGTCGGCACATAAGGGTTGCGCGGGTGGAACACCAGCGACACGCCCATGGCCTCGAAGGGCGCACCCGAGAGTTCCGGCCGATGCTGCGTGGCCGAGGGTGGCAGCTTCAGTCCGCGTACCTGAGAGAAGCCGCAGCCCGCACGTTCGAACAGCGTGCCGCCTTCGAGGATGCAGGTCAGGCCGCTGCCTTGCAAGGGCTCATCGGGCGCCTTCTGCCAGGCATCGCGCACGGCCACGCCGCCATCCGCCTGCTCGACCGCTGCAACGATGCGCTGCTGCAATCCCCGCAGCCACTCACCGACCGCTTCGGGCGAAGCTGCCTTGTCCATCAACGGTGCGGCAAGGCCCGGAAGCCGATGTCGTGGCGGTATTGCACGCCGTCGAAATGAATGCGCGCCGCGACTTCATACGCGCGGTGCTGCGCCTGCTTGACGCTGTCGGCCAGCACAGTCACGCAAAGCACGCGGCCGCCGCTGGTGCGGACTTCGCCATTCGACAGCGCGGTGCCGGCATGGAACACCATCGCGTCCGGCGCCTCGGGCGGCAGGCCGGTGATCAGATCACCCTTGCGCGGGTCCAACGGATAGCCATGCGCGGCCATCACCACGCCGAGCGCGGTGCGGCGGTCCCATTGCAGGTCGACCTGGTCGAGCGTGCCATCGGTGGCATGCCACAGCACCTCGAACAGGTCGGACTTGAACCGCATCATGATCGGCTGCGTTTCCGGGTCGCCCATGCGGCAGTTGAATTCGAGCGTCTTGACGTGCCCTTGCGCGTCGATCATCAGGCCTGCGTACAGGAAGCCGGTGAAGAGGATGCCGTCGCGCTCCATGCCACGGATGGTCGGCAGGATGACCTCGCGCATCGCGCGCGCATGCACGGTGGCCGTGACCACGGGCGCGGGCGAATAGGCGCCCATGCCGCCGGTGTTCGGGCCTTCGTCGTTGTCGAGCAGGCGCTTGTGATCCTGGCTGGTGGCCAGCGCGGTCACGTTGCGGCCATCGGACATCACGATGAAGCTGGCTTCCTCGCCTTGCAGGAATTCCTCGATGACGACGCGCGCGCCACCTTCGTTGTGGGTCACGCCGAACTTGTTGCCTTCGAGCATGAAGTCGACCGCCTCGTGCGCCTCGGCCAGCGTCATCGCGACCACCACGCCCTTGCCTGCCGCGAGGCCATCGGCCTTGACCACGATCGGTGCGCCCTTGGCGTCGATATAGGCATGCGCCTGCGCCGGGTCGGTGAAGGTCTCGAATTCCGCCGTCGGGATCTTGTGCCGCTTCATGAAGGCCTTGGAAAAGGCCTTTGAGCTCTCGAGCTGCGCCGCGGCCTTGGTCGGGCCGAAGATGCGCAGCCCGTGCGCGCGGAATTCGTCGACCACGCCCGCTGCCAGCGGCGTCTCGGGGCCGACCACGGTCAGCACGATCTTTTCCTTGGCGGCCCACTCGCGCAGCGCGACCGGGTCGGTAATGGGCACGCATTCGAAGCGATGGTCGAGCGCGGTGCCGCCGTTGCCCGGCGCCACGTAAAGCTTGGACACGCGCTCCGACTGGCCGAGGCGCCAGGCCAGCGCATGCTCGCGTCCGCCGTTGCCGATGACGAGGACTTTCATTCGGAGAGCTCGGCGTTGTGATAGACCTCTTGCACGTCGTCCAGGTCTTCGAGCACGTCGAGCAGCCTCTGCATCTTCGCAGCGTCCTCGCCGGTGACTTCGATGGGGTTCTCCGCCCGCATCGTGACTTCGGCCACCTCGGGCTTGAGGCCCGCGGCTTCGAGCGCGTTCTTCACCGCCTCGAAGTCGCCGACGGCCGTCAGCACTTCGATGGCGCCGTCGTCGTCGGTGATGACGTCTTCCGCGCCGGCTTCCAGGGCCACTTCCATGATCTTGTCCTCACTCGCGCCGGGCGCGAAGATGAACTGGCCGCAATGCTTGAACTGGAAGGCCACCGAGCCTTCGGTACCCATGTTGCCGCCGTGCTTGCTGAAGGCATGCCGCACTTCGGCGACGGTGCGCACGCGGTTGTCGGTCATGGTGTCGACGATGATGGCCGCGCCGCCGATGCCGTAGCCTTCATAGCGGATTTCCTCGTAGTTGACGCCTTCCAGGTTGCCCGTGGCCTTGTCGATGTTGCGCTTGACCGTGTCGATCGGCAGGTTGACCGCCTTGGCCTTTTCCACCGCCAGCCGCAGCCGCGGATTGATGGACAGGTCGCCGCCGCCGAGCCGCGCGGCGACCATGATTTCGCGAATCACCCGGGTCCAGGCCTTGCCGCGCTTTTCATCTTGCCGGCCTTTCCTGTGCTGGATGTTCGCCCATTTGCTGTGTCCGGCCATAGCTCTATATCTCGCGTTCTCTTGTTTGCAAAGCAGTCCGCGAGTTTACTGTCCGGCGAACGCAACGCCGCCTTTCCGGCGAATGGTGCGTCCAAGCTTTTTGGGATAATCCGCCGATGACGCCGAAGCGCTTCGCCCGGCTGCCGTCCCTGGCACACCCACCTGCACCCGCCGCCCTTTCGTGCAGGGACCGGTCCAACCTTCAGCATCCGAGCCCCCGAGCGGCATGAAACACCCGAACAACACGACGACGGCCGCCTCTCCCGCGATCCGGCCATGCGCAAAGGAGGCATCGATGGCTGGCGCCATTCACCACAAGGCATCGACCTGGACCACGCCACGCGTGTCCGCGTCCGTGAAGCTCGCAGGGGCTGCATGACAACCTCCGTTGCGGCGGAAGCCCCACCCCTTCGTGTCGAACGGCTCACCCTGGCCCAGGGCCTGGCCCGCGCGGCCGATGGCGCGCGGCCCTTCGCCGCACTGAGCTATGGCGCAGGCGGCGACAGTTCCTGGGTCAGCGGCGTGGCGGCGCGCGTGCTGCTCGACAATGAGCCAGTCGTCGACCTGTGGCACGCGGGCACGCCGGTGCAGTCCGGCACCACCGGCGTGGTGCGCTGGCGTACCGACGGCCACTGGCTGCTCGGCGTGGTGGACCTGGACGAAGACGCGTTTGGCGAGGACCTCGCTGCGCTCTCCTGTCGTGCCTACCGCAATGTGTTCGAGGCCATGAAGCACGCGGGCTGCCCGCATCTCTTGCGCATCTGGAACTACCTGCCGCGCATCAATGCCGACGGCGGCGGCATGGAGCGCTACCGCCAATTCAATGCCGGGCGCCAGCAGGCCTTCCTGGAAGCCGGCCAGGCCGCGTTCGAAGGTGCGCCCGCCGCCTGCGCACTGGGCGTGCACGAAGGCGCGCTGTGCGTGCGCTTCCTGGCCGGCCGCATCCCGCCGGTGCCCGTGGAAAACCCGCGCCAGGTGTCGGCCTACCACTACCCCAGCGACTACGGCCCGCGCTCGCCGACCTTCTCGCGCGCCGCGCTGGCTGCGCTGGGCGGGGGCCAGGTGGCGTTGTTCATCTCCGGCACGGCCAGCATCGTCGGCCATCGAACCGTGCATGCCGGCGACGTGCGCGCGCAACTGGCGGAGACGCTGGTCAACCTGCGCGCCGTGATCCAGGCGGCCAACCAGCGCACCAGCGCGCAGTTCTCGCTGGATCGCAGCGACGCGGTGGTGTACGTACGCCACCCGGCCGACGCGCCGGGCATCCGTGCGCAACTGGTGCAGGCGCTCGGTGCGCGCTCGCGCTTCATGCGGCACGCGGTGTTCCTCGAGGCCGACATCTGCCGCAGCGACCTGCTGGTCGAGATCGAAGCCCACGCCACCGAAGCCGGCGAACTCGGCGACTGAAGGTCCGGATCGAGATGCAGCTTCTACGTGCGCTCAAGAAGGTCTTGCTGGCCGTGCCGCTCTACACCTTGCTGACGCTGCTGGGCATCATGTCGCTGGTGTGGAACCTCATCGCGATGCTGCTGCACCCGGTGCTGCCCGCCCGTGCAGCGCGCCCGCTGGGCCGCGCCACCATTGCAATGGCCTACCGCTGGTTCTGGGCGATTTCATCGATCACCGGCATGATGCGCATCGACGCCCGCTGCCTGGACGCCTTGCGCGACGAACGCCGGCTGATCTTCGTGGCCAACCATCCCACCATGCTGGACGCACTGCTGCTGGTGGCGCATCTGCCGCGCAGCGCCTGCATCATGAAGGCCGACCTGATGAAGAACGTCTTCCTCGGGGCGGGCGCGCGACTTGCGCACTACATCCGCAACGACTCGGCCCGCTCGATGGTGCGGCTGGCGGTCGAGGACCTGCGCGCCGGCGGCCAGTTGGTGCTGTTTCCCGAAGGCACGCGCACGGTCGAGCAACCCGTCAACCACTTCCGCCCCGGCGTCACGCTCATCGCCAAACTCGCGCAGGCGCCGATCCAGACCGTCTTCATCGACACCGAATCGCCCTACCTCGGCAAGGGCTGGCCGATCTGGAAGGTGCCGCCGCTGCCGATCGTCTTCAAGCTGCGGCTCGGCCAGCGCTTTGCACCGCAGCAGGACAGCAATGCGCTGCTGATGCAACTCGAACAGTACTTCCGCCAAAACCTCGAACAACGCGCCCCCGACGCCCAGCCCGCATGCCCCAAGACGCCGACTCGCGCACACACCTCGTACTGATCCCGAGCTACAACACCGGCGAGCGCCTGTTTTCGACTGTCCGCGAAGCGCGCGCCCAATGGACGCCGGTGTGGGTGGTCATCGATGGCAGCACCGACGGCACGGGCGAGCGGCTTGCGCAACTCGCTGCGGACGACAGCGGCCTCAAGGTACTGCAACTGCCCATGAACGAGGGCAAGGGCGCTGCGGTGCTGTATGGCCTGCGCAAGGCCCGGGAGGCGGGCTTCACCCATGCACTGGCCATGGACTCCGACGGCCAGCATCCCGCCAACCTGATCCCGGCCTTCATGCAGGCTTCCATCGCGCGACCCGAGACCATGGTGCTCGGCCGCCCCGTGTTCGACGCCAGCGCCCCGTTGCTGCGCGTGCGCGGGCGGCGTGTGTCGAACAGCTGGACGCAGCTGGAGACGCTGTTCGCCGGCATCGGCGATTCGCTCTATGGCTTTCGCGTCTACCCGATCGACGCGCTGATCCATGTGATGGCTCGGCAGCCCTGGATGCGCCGCTTCGACTTCGACACCGAGGCCGTGGTGCGGCTGGCCTGGCGTGGCGTGAAGCCGGTCAACATCGATGCGCCGGTCAAGTACCTCACCGCGGCCGAAGGCGGCGTCTCGCACTTTCGGTACGGGCGCGACAACGTGCTGCTGACCTGGATGCACACGCGGCTGATGGTGGAGTTCGTGCTCCGGCTGCCGTGGCTGCTGGTCAAGCGCGTGCTGGGCTTGCCGCCGTTCCAGAGGTAGCTTCCCGCCAGCGCCTGCGGCCCGGCATCCCCAATAAGTTGGATTGCGTTCATGCGTCGCGGCGGTCACGATGGCTGCGGCCGTTTTGGCCGGCAAGCAGCATCGGATCGCGCCATGGACAAGAGACCCACCGTCTTCATTGGTTCTTCGAGCGAAGGGCTGGAAGTTGCCAAGGCGCTGGAAGCGCGTTTTGGCGACAAGGCGGTCGTTCGAATGTGGAACGGTGCCGGCCAGGTATTTCGACGACAGGAGTCCTATCTCGATTCGCTTCTGACGGCATCGAGCCTCTACGAATTTGCTGTCCTGGTGTTCACGTCGGACGATGAGACGACCAGCCGGGATGTGACTCGCGCCACCGCCCGTGACAACATCCTGTTCGAGTACGGCTTGTTCCTGGGACGTGTTGGAAAACACAGAGCCTTCGCCCTCGTGCTTGACAAACTGCCTGTTCCTTCCGACCTGCAAGGCATCCACTTCGACAGGTTCAAACTCGGGCCCGACAACAAGACTCCCGATGAAGACTTCGGGGCGTTGGCTGATCGCATCGTCAGCGACATTCTTGAGCACCACGCGACCACGGCCGAATTCTCGCAATTGCCTTCCACTGCGCTGGCGATTGGATACTTCGAGAATTTCATCTCGAGGGTCTGCGACCAACTCGACAATTACCAACCGCTGAAATTCAAGGGAAAGGCTCCCGACAGCGATGAAGTCATCGAGCGCGAACTCAAGTACAAGACGTTCACGCTGAACATCGTGATCCCGGACGACCTGAAATTTGTTGAGCAGACCAACCTGAAGGGCCTGTTACGGGGACTATCGCAAGTGACGGTCAGCAGCGGCACTTTGCGCGACTTTCCGCTTTACATCCATGTATTGCCCGCCGAAGACTCGACACACCTTGAACTGTTCGATGTCCCGACCACGATGAAATCGGCAAGACGCGCGATTCAAAAAATCTTTCCCGCCGCATATGTCGGGCAAGTCGGGAGGCAGACCGCCGCAGAACAGCGTGAGATCTCCAATTTCGAGCGTGCGCTTCGATTGCTGATCAGCGAACACGTGCTGTGGGAGCCGAACATCAAATATCGCTACCTCTCCGAGTTCTTGCCGAAGAACGGCAACACATGAAGAGGCTCGTCGTCAGATCATCCCGCCATTGATCGAGATCACCTGCCCCGTGATGTAGCCCGCCTCGTGGCTCGCCAGGAAGCCGGCCAGTGCCGCCACTTCCTCTGGCGTACCGGCACGCTTCACCGGCACCATCTGCTGGATCAGCGCCGGGTCGAACGCCGCATCGGCCATCGGCGAGGCGATGACGCCAGGCGCGATCGCATTGACCGTGACGCCGCGCGCCGCGACTTCGAGCGACAGCGCCTTGGTCGCGCTGTTGAGCCCGCCCTTGGCGGCGGCATAGTTGACCTGGCCGCGGTTGCCCATGAGCGACGCCACCGAGGAGATGTTCAGGATGCGGCCCCAGCGCGTACGCAGCATCGGCAGCAGCAGTGGCTGCGTGACGCGGAAGAAGCCATTGAGCGACACGTCGATGACCTTGTGCCATTGCTCCGCCCGCATGCCGGGCAGCACGGCGTCGTCATGCACGCCAGCGTTGTTCACGATGATCTGCACCGGCCCGCCCTGCAGCATCGCGGCGCAGCCGGCTGCCGCGGCTTCGTCGCTGCGCAGATCGAACACATGGCATTCGGCGCTGCCGCCGGCGGTCTTGATCGATCCGGCCAGTTGCTGGACGGCTTCGGGGCGCGAGCTGGCATGCAGCAGGACGGTGGCGCCATCGCGCGCGAGGCGCTGCGCAATCGCCGCGCCCAGGGCGCCGCTGGCGCCGGTGACCAAGGCACGTTTTCCGGAGAGGTTCGTCGCAGTCATGTGGGCATGGGGGTGTTGAGCACGACCACCGCACGGCCGTCCGCGAGCGCGGCGCCGTTCGCGTCGGTGACGCTGAATTCGTAGAGCACCTGCCGGGCATCGCCCGAGAGCCGGGTGGCGCGCACCTGCAGGGCGCCCGGCACGTCATCGAGCCGGGTGACGGCAAGGCGCACGTTGCGCACGCTGGCGATGAATCCGGCGGATGGCGTGTCGCCGTCCTCCATCAGCAAGCCGCCATGCAGGGCCATTGCCTGCGCGGCGTACTCGATCGCGTTCGGCGCCATCAGCCCGCTGGCGGTGCGCAAGGGGTTGTCGGGCAGGCGGTGCGTGGAGGTGGCGCAGTGGATGGCCTGCGCATCCCAGCTTTCCAGGCGCTCCAGCAGGCACATCGTGCCGCGGTGGGGAATCAGGGCTTCGATCGCCTCGCGGTCCATGGTCTGGGGATGGCTCATGCTTCGTTGCGGTCGGCGACCAGCAGCACATTGGCGAACGGCGTACCCTCGCTCATAGGGATGCTCTGCACGCGAAAGCCAAGGCGTTGCAGCAGCGCGATCCACTCCTGCAGGGTGCGGCCCCAGGTCGGCGAGACCTTGTGGCCACGGATGCGCGTCACGGTGCGGTCGACCCACTGGCTGATCGCAAAGCCGCGCCGGCTGGCTGCATCGCCCACGCGCAGCAGCAACCTGCCGCCGTTGGCGGGCAAGGCCTCGCTGACGCGGCGCAACACGCCCTCCTGCGCGTCGAGGTCGACGTAGTGCAGCACGTCGAGGATCACCACCAGGTCGCTGGCTGGAAACGGCGCGGTGCACATGTCGCCGCAGACGAAGCGCGGCGTGGGCTGCAGTTGCCCGATGGAGGACTCGGCACGGGCCACGTCGCGCGGCATCAACTCGATGCCGGTGTAGTCCGCGCGTGCTGGCGTGGCGGCCCAAGCCGACGGCCACGCGCCCTTCGCTTGCATCGCCGCCATCGAGGACAGCAGGCTCGCGAACAGGCCCTGTCCGCAACCGATGTCGAGCACCCTGCCCCGCCCCGCGCCAAGGAGCCCGCGCTCGATCAGGCCGCGGAAGACCGGATCGCGGCCCAGCTTGCCGCGCGCGAATTCATAGGTGAACTTGCCGGCCTTTCGATAAGGCGCGGTGGCGGCGTCATGCAACTGCCGCCAGGCGGCATCGGTGGAGATCATGGAAGTCATTCGGTAACCATCGCGCGGTGCGCCGCGGTGCGCGCCTGCCGGCGGCCGGGCGGCGCTCATTCGATAACCTCCGCGCTGCGCGCTACGGTGCGAGCGCCTTCGGGCGGCCGGGCGGCGCTCATTCGATAACCTCCGCGCTGCGCGCTACGGTGCGAGCGCCTTCGGGCGGCCGGGCGGCGCTCATGCAGCGAAGCCTTCAGGCAAGGTGACGGCGCACAGCCTGGCTTGCCTGATTTTCTGCAGCAGCGGCGGAAGGACTTCGAGCACGACCGGCGTGCCAGCCGCAGTGCGCGCGGCATGGCCGTCGTGCAGCAGCAGGATGTCTCCCGCGGCCAGCCTGTGCGCGAGGCGCGCCAGCACCTTGGCCGGGTCGCGCTCGCGGGTGTCGAAACCGCGGCGCGTCCAGCTCACGAGCGAGAGGCCGAGCCGGCGCAGCACCGGCGCGAGGAATGGATTGCGGAAGCCGGCGGGCGCACGAAAGCAGGTCGGCCGCTGGCCGGTGACGGCCGCCAGCATGTCCTGGGCCAGTCCAATCTCGGCGGTGTAGCCGCGTGGTCCCAGCAAGGAGAAGTCGTGGCGATGGATGGCCGTGTGGTTCTGGATGCTGTGTCCCCGCGCAATGATTTCGCGTGCCAGCGCCGGGTGCGCGGCCACGCGTTCGGCAATGCAGAAGAAGGTGGCGCGCGCGCCCGCCGCATCCAGCAGGTCCAGCACCTGCGGCGTGACCTCGGGGTCCGGCCCATCGTCGATGGTCAGCGCGAGCTCGCGGCGATCGATGGCCGCCTGCGGCAAGCGCGTCACGTTGGGCCCGATCAGCCTGCCGCGCGGCATGAGCACGGCGCCGGTGATCAACGCATGGTTCAGCACCACCGCACCCAGGGCCCAGGGCCATGCGCCCGGCACCAGGACCGCAGCGCCAATCGCGAGCACGTGCAGCACCGCACTGGCGATGAAGATGGGCGGCATGCCCGGTGCATCGGGCATCGCCGCAGAGGCAGGAACAGTGGTCGACATCAGAGGGCCATTTTGCTTGCAACGCCCGTGGCGGTCTTCTTCCGGTGCATGAACGCCGCCGACAACAACAAGGCCAGCAGGGCCCCCGGCGCCACCACGCGGCCGATCGCCGACAGCGCCGGAATATCCGAGATCGCGATGAGTCCGAACGAGACCACGGTCGTCAGGTTGGCCAGCATCAGCGAGGCCAGCGTGTCCTCATCGGCGCTTCCGGTCTCCTGCAACTGGTCGAAGAACAGCGCGTAGTTGGAGCCCACCGCCACGATCAGCAGCAGTCCCACCAGGTGCAGGATGCCGAGCGCGACATGCAGCGCCGCCATGCCGCCGAGCGTCAGCAGCACGGCCAGCGCCAGCGGCTCGCACACGGCCAGCAGCCTGCGCCCGGAACGCAGGTAGACCCCGAGCAGCACGACCACCGCCAGCGCGCCGACCATGACCTGCACGAAGGCCTCATGCAGGTAGTGCGCATAGAGGCTGTTGAGTTCATTGCCGACATCCACCACCTGCACTTCCGGCAGCGTCGACAGTGCCGCGGCCAACCGGACCGCGTCGAAGCTGGGACCGGGATGCAGCGCGATCAGCGCCGCCCAACCGCCGCCCGGCCGCTCATACAGCATCGCGTTGACGACGGCTCCGAGCGGCCCGTCGAGCAGATCGGCACGCATGACCGGCTTCTGCACGCGCGCCTTCTCGACCTCGGCGATGAAGGGCTCCAGCCGTGCGGCCGGCAGCGGCCCGCCGGCCGTGGCCTGGGCCAGGCGGGTGCGCAGCGTCACCGCATCGGGCAGGCTCGCGATGCGCAACTGCTGGGCTGCGATGCTCGGCAGCATGCGGGTGACGGTCTCGAAACCGAGGAGTTCGCCGCCCTCGATCAAGGCATCGAGCCGCGCGCTGGCGGCTTCGGTGGCGCGCAACACGGCTTGCTGGTCCGCCGCCTGTACCACGACCAGCGTGCTGGCATCGCTCGCGCCGATGTCCTCGCGCAGCCTGGCGTCCAGGTCGCTCATCTCCTGCTTGATCGGGCTCATGGACGACAGCCGGGCGCGCCACAGGTCGGCGCCTTGCCACGCCACCAGGCCGGCCGCGACGACGCCCAGCGCCAGGAAGCCCCAACGCAGCCTGGGCAGCGTGCGCGCGATGGCGCCGGCGGCGCGGGCCATGAGGTGGCGCATGCCCATGCCCGCGGCGCCGTCGGGCGCGAGCATCGGCAGGCCGTGGCGCGTCGCCAGCGCGGCCGCGATCAGCCCGGCAATCGAGAACACGCCCAACTGCGCCAGCCCCGGAAAGCCGGAGAACACCAAGGCCGCGAAGCCGCACACGGAAGTGAGCAGGCCGAGCCGGACGGTGGGCCAATTGAGGTCGCGCCAGCGCTGCCATCCGGTGCCGGGCACGCGCGCACCACGCGCCTGGATCAGGTAGTAGATCGCGTAGTCGATCGTCTCGCCGATCAGCGTGCTGCCGAAGCCCATGGTCATCCCGTGCACGTGCCCGAACGCGAGTGACACCGCGGCCGTGCCGCCCACCACGCCCGTCGCCACCGGCAGCAAGGCGATGACCAGCGCGCGCGGTGATGCGAATGCCAGCATCAACAAGCCGCTCATCACGATGCCGCCGATGAGCGCGAGATGCAGGGCCTCGCGCTTGATCTGGTCGCGGCTGGTCACCGAGAACACCGGCGCACCGCTCATCAGCAGCTTGGGCGCGCTGGCGCCGAGGCCTTGCGTGGCCTTCGCGAATTCGGCCTCGACGCGCGCGATGACCTGCGCCTGCGCATCGAGGTCGCCGCCGGCAGCCTTGGTGCCGGCCAGCAGCATGGCGCGCGGCGCATCGCGCGAGACCCACACGCCATGATCGGTGCGCGGCGATGTGGCGGGCAGCAGGCCTTCCGCGATGCGCTGCGTCTCGCCCGTCGGGTCGCGCTCGAGCAGCGGCTTGACGATGTTGCCGGCGGGCGTGCCCAGCAGCGAAAGGGTGTCGTCGATGGCGTTGCGCAGGCCTTCGACGGTGAAGCGGTCGGGCGTGACCTCCGGCGAGAGTTGGTAGCGATGGTCGAACACGAAGGTGCCCGACGCCGCCCAATCGCTGTTGTCGCCGTTCTGCACCTGGTCGAACAGGCCGCTTGCGCGCATGGCCTTGCCCAAGGCGCGCGACACGTCGGCGCGCTGCGCCGCATCCTTGCCGCCCTCAATGCCGATCAGCAACGTGCGCGAGGCGACGCCCGCCTGGAGCTGCTCGATGAGGACGCGCTGGTGCGGGTCGGGGCTGGCGGGCAGGAAGGCCGACAGGTCGGCGCTGAAGTGCGTGCGCGAAATGACCGCGACCCCGGCCAGAACCGACGCCAGCCAGATCAGCAGCACCAGCGCCCTGCGCGAGCGGCTGGGTCCGGCTGCGGCCATTGTCACGGCGTGGTGCGCCCGGCGGGCGCCTGCGTCGACCCCGCCGCGCCGCTGCGCTGCGGCACGATGGTCATGACCGACCGGTCGCCGCCGCGAAATTCCATCTCCACGCCAAGCACTTCGCCACCCTTGCCGCTGAGACGCATGGCTTCCACCTGCGCGGAGAGGCGCTCGTCGATGGGCACGAGGTCGAGCGTCCATTCCGCGCTGCTGCCCTTGAGGGTGCTGCGGAAGTAGCGCTGCAGCACCGCGCCGTTGCCGCTCAGCGTGCCACGCATGGCTTCGACCATGCCGAGCAACTCGGGCATGCTGTCGAGCGCCATGCTGCGCGTGCGGTTGCCGCGCGTGAGCGTGAGGTTGTTGCCGTCGACCACCATCGACTCGGGCCGCGGCGTCAGCGTGCGCCGCGTCATCTGGTCGGGCGCCACGAAGCTCAGCGTGCCGCTTGCGGACAACGGGCCTTCGAGGCCGTGCACATAGCGCTGCTCGGTGAAGGTGCCCTCGCCCTGCTTCTTCCTGGCCAGCAGGCCCATGAGTTCAGTCAGGTCGAACGCCCACGCCGGCGCGGCGGCGCACAGCAGCAGCAACAGCAGCGCGCGCGATCGGCGCACCACGTCATCAGCGCGCATCTTCCAGCCAGAAATCATGGAAATTGAACCAGTTGTAGGGGTACTTTCGGCACAGGTCCTCGAGGCGCGCGACATAGCTTTGGACGGCTTCGCGGATGCGGCGTTCCCGCTCGACCGGATCGGTGATGCGCGCGCTGAAGTCGGCCAGGGGTTCGAACTGCACATCGTAGCGGGCGCCGCCGAGGTAGAGGCCGGACATGAAGTACACCTGCCGGCGCAACAGGACGGCCAGCCGGAACGGGCCGTCGTTGAAGATGGCCGGCTGCCCAAGGAACGGAATCGACAGGTTGTTGCCGCGCTGCACGCCCGGATCGCTTTCCTGCCCCGGCAGGGTGCGATCGGCCAGCAGGCCGGCCATGCCGCCGGCGTCGAGCCAGTCGCGCAGTTCCAGCATCGAATGCGCGCGTCCCAGCGCGATGACATGCGGCCGCATTTCAGGCAGGCAGATCGCGTTGAGGATGGCGGTGATCTGGCGTGCGTTGTCCGGGAACATCAGCATGGCCGCGCGCAGGCGCGGCGCGTCCGGACTCATGTGCTTGCAGGCGCCCAGCGCCTCGAAACTGCCCACGTGCGCGCCCAGCAGGAAGGCGCCGCGCCCGGCCAGCGCCTCGGCTTCGACCGGCACGTTGCCGGCGAGAGTTACGTCGAACAGATCCCAGCGACCGCGCAGGAAGTACACGCGGTCCAGCACGGTCGAGGCAAAGGAATACAGCAGGCGATAGCCGTCGCGCCAACCGATGTCCGGGCCAATGGCGCGCCGCAGGTAGCGCTTGATGTTGCGCCGCGCCGCGGGCGAGAACAGGAAGAAATAGATGGAGATCGGATGCAGCACCAGCCGGGCGACGCTGCGCCCGCAGGTCAGCGCGATCCAGCAGATCACCCGCAGCGCCAGCATGTTGCTGCGCTCGGGCTTGCGGGACCAATCGTCCGGACGCGCGTTGTCGGAGGGGTCGACTGCGCTCACGACAGCCCCCACGCTCGGCACTGCGCGTCCTTGGGGCGGCCCGGCACGGCGCTCATTGGATTAACGCCGCGCTCATCGCAACACGCCCATCAAGCAGCGCCGGCATGCGGCAACCACCGCCCGTTGGCGGCGACCCGGTCGCCGCAGCGCACCTCGAATCGCACGCCGCGTGCGGCGCCCTCTTCGGGCTGCAACTCGATGATCATGGCGCTGCCCGGGCGCACCGGCGCAAGAAACTTGACCTGGGCCAGCGTGGGATTCGGGCCCAGGCGGGCAAGCAGTGCGGGCACGGCCCTTGCGGCCTCCAGCACCTCGGCCAGCACCAGTGCGCCAGGCAACAGCGGCTGGCCCGGAAAGTGCCCCGCGAACACGGGATGGTCGAGCGGCACATCGCGCGTCACCCGCACGGTCGTGCCGTCGCCGGCAAGCTGGGCCAGCGCGAATTCGCGCATCGCGCGCACCGTGAGCTTGCCTGTGCCTTCATGCGGCAGCGACGCCACGTGCACCACGCGACGCGGCACGAACACGGGTTCGAGCCGCTGTCGCAGGGCCGCGATGACGGCGTGGGCATCCAGTTCGGGCGCCACCACGAAGGCAACAGGACGCACCACGCCATCGGTCACGTCGTCCGGCAACCAGAAGGCGCCGTCCAGCACGCCCGGCACGCTATTGAGATGGAAATTGAGGTGTCCCAGCGAACTGCGCCGACCGGCCACGTGGATCAGGTCGTTGGCGCGACCCAGCAGCCGGAAGTGCTGCGCGTCGATCAGTTCGAGCACATCCGCCATCGGCGTCGGCTGCGGAATGAAGTCTCCATCGAAGACAAAGCGCTCGTCGCCGGCCGCGTCCCGCTCGGCACGCACTTCGATGGCGCCCATCGCATGCCAGACATCGCTGCGTGCAGTCTGGCGCGAGGCCACCTGGCCCGACTCGGTGCTGCCGTAGATCTCGATCAGCACCGCGCCCATGGCCTGCTCGGCCTGCGCGGCCAGTTGCGGCGAGAGCGGCGCCGTGGCCGAGAGGATCAGGTCGACGGGAGGCAATTCGATGCCGGCCAGCAGCAGGTTCTTCAGATGGAACGGGGTGGTGACCAGGGCGCGCGGACGCGGCAACGAGGCCAGCGTGGCAGCCACGTCCGCCGGAAAAAACGGCCGGCCGCTATCGAATGCCGCGCCACCCAGCATCCCGAGCAGTACCGACGACTCCAGCCCGTAGCTGTGCTGCACCGGCACCGTCGTGACCAGGTTCAGGCCGGCCAACGAGGGCAGCCCCAGCAACTGCGCAAGGCGTGGCACGGCCGCAGCGACGTCATACACCAACGTGTGCCAACTCTTCGCGTGGGGCTGCGGCACGCCCGTCGACCCGGAAGTGAGCAAGCTCACGGCATGCATGGCGGACGGCAGGTCCGGCGCGGTGGCGAAGGTGTCGACGGCAGCATGCGAAGCCGGGTCGATCCACATCACCCGGATGCCGTGCACGTCGAGGCGCCGGTCGTCGGCCACGGCGAACACATCGGGCTGGCCCTGGCGCAGGCGGTCCAGCGTGTCCTGGCGCGCATCGGGCGGCAGCAGGCTGGGCAGGCCGCGCAGCATCGCAGCGCCGAGCCCGATCGCAAAGGCGTACCGGTCGACACAGAGATTGACCACCGGCCCACGTTCGGGCAGCTGCGCCGCGAATTGCGCCACATCGGCAAGGTACTGCCGCCCCGAAATGGCCTGGCCACCGCGCCAGGCCAGGGGTACATCCAGGTCGCGCGCTCCCAGCAAGGGAAGCAGCGCGGCGCCTTGTGTGTTCACTCTTGCGTTCATCAGGGAGCGCGGCGATCGCCGCTGGCGCCGGAAAAAGCGCGCATCGCATCGATGAGGCGTGCGCGCTCGAATTCGGGATGAATGCGATAGCGCAGGAGATGCTCGCCCAGGAACAACGACACCACGCCGATGGGCGACAGCACGTTCGACAACAGCGACCAGGCGGAGAACGGCAGGCACAGGTACACCACGATGGAAGACACCACCGTGAGCGCGAAGAACGCCGTCCAGACCATCGTGACTTGGCGCGTGTAGCGCGGCATCTCGCCGACGAGCGGATGCACGCGCTCTGCCAATTGCCCGATCAGCGACAAACCGCCCCCGCGCAGGGTGCTGCCGAACCAGCCGCACAACAGGGCGTTGATGCCGACGTGCTGCACCACGTAAAGACGATTCGTGTCACCCGCATCGCCATTCATCACCAACCAGAACAGGGCCGCACCGGCAGCCCCGACCGCCAGCAGCCCCCAGCGTCCGAAGTACGAACCGGCCAGGCCCAGCGCGGTGAGCCACAGCGGCACGAGCAGCACCAGCACGGCCCACGGATCATTGGCGTGATAGAGCATCATCCAGTGCGACAACACCGCGTAGGCGGCACCGCCCAGCAGCAGGAGGGCCAGGCGCCAGCGCGTCATGCGCAGCGGATCACGCAGCGCTGCGGTTCTGGGCGACGTGGGTCGCGAGACTGCGCAGCGATTCGAAGATCTGTTGGTTGCGTTCATCGTCCGAGCGCAACTGGAAACCGTACTTGCGCGACACCTCGAGCGCGACTTCGAGGATGTCGATGGAATCGAGGCCCAGGCCGTCGCCGTAAAGGGGTGCGGTCGGAACGATTTCGTCTGCGGCGATCTCGAGATTCAGCGATTCGACCAGCAACACGGCCAATTCGTTTTCGAGTGCGGTTTGCGCGAGGGTTTCGCCATCGGCGGGAAGGGAAGACTGGGCGGTCGATGACAAAGCAAACTCCGAGACGATTTGAGGGGGAACGATTGCGCTACGCGATCGGGAATTATAGGAGTCTGCTTGGATAGACTGACGCTTCTACCTGCCCCCGGAGACCCCATGGCCGAACCCCTGCTGATTGCCCGCCACGCCACGACCGAGTGCCTGCTGCTGCCCGCACTGGCCAACCGCCACGGACTGATCACCGGCGCCACCGGCACCGGCAAGACCGTCACCCTGCAAACCATGGCCGAAAAGCTCTCATCCATCGGCGTCCCGGTGTTCCTGGCCGACGTGAAGGGCGACCTGACAGGCATCAGTCAGGCCGGCACCATCGGCGGCAAGCTGGCCGGCGTGCTGAAGGAGCGCGGCCTCGACCTGCCAGCGCCGCTGGCCTGCCCCGTCACGCTGTGGGACGTGTTCGGCGAGCAGGGCCACCCGGTGCGGGCCACCATTTCCGACATGGGCCCGCTGCTGCTGGGGCGCATGCTCGACCTCAATGAAACGCAGGCGGGCGTTTTGAACCTGGTCTTCAAGATCGCGGACGACAACGGCCTGCTCCTGCTTGACCTGAAGGACCTGCGCGCCATGCTGCAGTACGTCGGCGAGAACGCGAGCCAGTTCACCACCCAGTACGGCAACGTGAGCGCGGCCAGCGTCGGCGCGATCCAGCGCGGGCTGCTGCAGATCGAGACCCAGGGCGGCGACAAGTTCTTCGGCGAGCCGATGCTCAACATCGCCGACTTCATGCAGACCGTCGGCGGCAAGGGCGTGATCAACATCCTCGCGGCCGACAAGCTCATGAATTCGCCACGGCTGTACGCCACTTTCCTGCTGTGGCTGCTGTCGGAGCTGTTCGAGCAACTGCCCGAGATCGGCGACCCGGAGCAGCCGAAGCTGGCTTTCTTCTTCGACGAGGCGCACCTGCTGTTCAACGAGGCGCCCAAGGCCCTGGTCGAGCGGATCGAACTGGTGGTGCGGCTGGTGCGCTCCAAGGGCGTCGGCGTGTATTTCGTGACACAGAACCCCCTCGACATTCCCGATTCCGTGCTGGCCCAGCTGGGCAACCGCGTGCAGCATGCGCTGCGCGCCTTCACGCCGCGGGACCAGAAGGCGGTCAAGGCCACGGCGACCACGATGCGGCAGAAGCCCGGCCTCGACATCGAAGCAGCCATCACCGAACTTGCCGTGGGCGAAGCACTGGTGAGCCTGCTCGACGAGAAGGGCCGCCCCAGCGTGACCGAACGCGTGTTCGTGGTGCCGCCCGGCAGCCAGCTCGGCCCGATCACGCCGGTGCAACGACAGGCGCTGATTGCCGGTTCGCTGGTGGCGGGCGTCTACGAAAAGACAGTCGACCGCGAATCGGCCTATGAAAAACTGAAGGGCCGTGCCGCTTCTGCGCCCGGCGCGCCGCCAGCGACAGCAGGTGCGCCCGGCAGCCCGCAGGCAGGCGCTTCGGGCGGGCTCATGGGCGGGCTGAACGACCTGCTGTTCGGCACCACCGGCCCACGTGGCGGCAAGCACGACGGGTTGGTTCAGACCATGGCCAAGTCGGCGGTGCGCACGGTCGGCACCAGCGTGGGCAAGGAAATCCTGCGCGGCGTGCTCGGCGGAATCTTCGGGTCGAAGGGGCGGTAGCCAGCCCCTTCACCACCTGAGAATGCGCGGCCCGAGCGCGGCGCCCACGGCCGCCGGCAGCGCCATCCCGGCCACGTACCAGATCGCGAGGAAGGGCGCCGTCAATTCGGGGCAGTGCAGTGCATAGACCGCCGCCCCGGCCGCGCCGGACATGGCGCCGGCGCAGGCTCCGGCCCATGCCGGCCGCGTGGGCGCCAGGCTGCGCAACGCGACCAGCGCGGCGACGAACACGGGCAGCGCGATCTCCGCGATGCTGAACACGCAGGTGCGCCAGGTCTGGCCCCAGACCATGTCGGACCGACGGTCCTCCGGCGCCATCAGGTAGCTTGCAATGGCCATGGCCCACAGCATCAGCACCGGGGCCGCCACCCCGAGCCAGCTTGCGCCGACCTTCGCGCCGGGCCGGGCCAACCGCTGGAGCACGACGAAGCCCGCCACCGCGATGGTGATGGGCACGAGCAGCTTCATCCAGAACATCGGCCAGAACATGACTTGCACCAGATCGCGCCGCACGCCGTATTCCATCTGCATGATCAGCAGCGCCAACGGCACGCCAAAGGCAAGCGCGAGCGTGATGCGACGGGAGGCAGCGCGCCGCGGCACCGGCAAGGTGTCGGCCGCGAGCAGCGAAACCAGGTCGTCGGTCTTCATGACGCGCTGCTCCTGATACGGGCGGCCAGTGCCTTCAGTCCGCGATGGATGCCGACCTTCACCGCCGACTCCGACATGCCGGTCGCCGCCGCCGTCTCCGCCACTGAAAGCCCCTGCAGCTTGACGTGCTCGATCGGCAGCCGCTGGCGGTCCGGCAAGGTTTCCAGCAGGCTTGCCAGGTCGCGCCTGGCATCGCTGGCGTCGGTGTCGGAATCGGCGAACACGGCAAGGTCGTCGTCCAGAGGATCATGCAGGGCCTCGCGGCTCGACTTGGCGCGCAGCAGGTCGATCATCTTGTAGCGCGCGATGGCCTGGACCCAGGCCGTCAGGGGCTGGTCCGGCTGGTAGGTGTGGCGCTGGTTGTGCATGGCGAGCAGGCATTCCTGAACAAGATCTTCAACTTCGTCAGGCCAGCCAAACAGGCGCTTGCCCAGAAAAGCACGCAGGTGCGCGCTGAGTTTTTGGAGAAACTGGTGATAGGCCGCGGCGTCGCCGTCGAGGCCGCGCAGGAACAAGCCGCGCAATATCGTCTCGGCTTCATTCGCTTGCACCAGGCTCCCAGCTGTTATTCGTGCCATCGGGTCGGTTGGTTACAGCCGTGTGGAGAAAAAGAAATTCGGCGAATTGTGCCGTCTGCTGTAACTCCCGCCCAAGAGTCCGCGAAATAGAAACGACTGCGCCAGATGGCGTGGTTCCAAACCTCAACTTACCTTTCGGAGCGAATCGATCATGAACCGTACCCTTGCCATCACCGCCCTCACCCTCAGCGCACTCGCCGCCGGCGCCGCCATGGCCCAGGACACCAAGCCGATGGGCGACAAGATGACCGACAAGATGGCCACCGTGGAGAAGTGCTTCGGTGTCTCCATGGCGGGCAAGAACGACTGCGCCGCCGGTCCCGGCACCACCTGCGCCGGCACGTCCAAGATGGACTACCAAGGCAACTCGTGGAGGAACGTTCCGGCCGGCACCTGCGCCACCATCAAGACGCCGAAGGGCATGGGCTCGCTGACCCCGATCAAGAGCTGATCCCGGCCCGATTCCGCCTGATTCCGCCGCACGACACGCACCATGGCCTCTCCACTTTCCGCCGGCCTGGGTCTCAAGCCCGAGCACTACGACGCGGCACTCGACTGCACGGCCAAGGGCCTGTGGTTCGAGGTGCATCCGGAGAACTACATGGTGGCCGGCGGGCCACGCCTGCGCTGGCTCGAAGCCGTGCGCGCGGCGCATCCCGTCGCGCTGCACGGCGTCTCGCTCTCGCTGGCAGGCGCTGCGCCCCCCGATGCCGATCACCTGGCTCGCTTCGCCGCGCTGGTGCGGCGCATCGAGCCGGCGCTGGTGTCCGAGCACCTGGCCTGGTCGGCCTTCGATGGCCACTACTTTCCCGACTTGCTGCCGTTTCCGCGCAGCAACGAAGCGCTCCACCGCATCGTCGCGAACATCGAGCAGACGCAAGTTGCGCTGGGCCGCCGCATCGCGATCGAGAACCCCTCCCACTACCTGCACATCGACGGGCACGATTGGGACGAGATCGACTTTCTCGCCGAGTTGGCCCGGCGCACCGGTTGCGGCTTGCTGCTCGATGTCAACAACGTGCATGTGTCGGCACGCAACCTCGGCTTCGACGCCGGGGCGTACCTCGACCGCTTTCCTGGCGACGCCGTGATGGAGATTCACCTGGCCGGCCACAGCCACGACCCGCGGCTTGGCGAAGCCTTGCTCATCGACTCGCACGATGCGCCGGTCGCGCCGGAAGTCTGGGCGCTGTATCGCCGGCTGGTCGGGCGCATCGGCGTGCGACCGACCTTGCTGGAGCGCGACGGCAATGTGCCCTCGTTTGACGAGTTGCTCGCCGAGCGCCACAGGGCAGCTGCCGAGCTTCATTCGGCTGACGCGGCGGCATCGTCTGCGGACCCGTTGCCGCGACTTCGCACGCCGGAGGAGGTGTCCCTGTGAAGCTCGCAGACTTCCAGTCCGGCTTCGCCACTACTCTGTTCGACCCGGGCATCGCCACCGGCCTGGCATCGCAACCGGCGTTCGCGGTCTATCGCAACACGGTGATGAAGGGCTGCATCGACGCGCTGGAGGCCAACTACCCCAGCGTGGCACGGCTCGTCGGCAGCGACTGGTTTCGCGCGGCGGCCGCGGTCCACGTAGTCGAGCGGCCACCGCGCAACGGCCGCTTGCAAGACTACGGCGCGGACTTCGCAGACTTCCTCGCCGCCTTCGAACCCGCCAGCGGCTTGCCCTACCTGCCCGGCGTGGCGCGGCTGGATAACTGCTGGACGCAAGCGCACACGGCCGCCGATGCCAACGCCATCGATGGCGCCTGGCTGGCGGGCCTGAGCCCCGAGGCGCTAGGCAGCCTGCGCGTTGCGCCGCATCCCGCCGCGCGCTGGCAATGGTTCCCGGACGCACCGATCTACACGATCTGGCAGCGCAACCGCAGCGCGAGCGACGACACGGCCGAGATCGAGTGGCAGCCCGAAGGCGCGTTGCTGACGCGACCGCAAGACGCAGTGACCTGGCGCGAGGCGACCCTGGCCGTCTGCGCGTTCCTCGATGCCTGCGCCGAAGGCAAGCCGCTTGGCGACGCAGCAGCCGCAGCGCTCGCCGCCCAGCCCGACGCCGACCTTGCCGACCTCCTTGCCGGACTGCTGCACGCCGGCGCCCTCGTCGTCTCTCCCACTCTGGAAAGCACACCATGAACCACGCCTCCGCCTCCTCCGCCTCGGTTGCACCCACGACAGCAGGACTGCGTGGCGCCTGGAATGCCATCGCGCGAGGCCTGCAGCGACTGGTCACGCACGACGTACTGGCGATTGCCGGCCGCCTGTCCATCGCGGCGATCTTCTTCATGTCGGGCCGCACCAAGGTCGACGGCTTCCTTCACATCACCGATGGCGCCTACGAACTGTTCCGCAGCGAATACAAGCTGCCCCTGGTGCCACCCGAGATCGCGGCCCACCTGGCCGCCTACGCCGAGCACCTGTTCCCGGTGCTGCTGGTGCTCGGCCTGTGCACCCGGCTCTCGGCACTTGCATTGCTCGGCATGACGCTGACCATCCAACTCTTCGTCTATCCCGATGCCTGGCCCACGCATCTGTCGTGGGCAGCCATCCTGCTTTACCTGGTGGGGCGCGGTGGTGGCAGCTTCTCCCTGGACCGGCTGTTGAAGATCGACTGAGGGCAAAGATACGGCGGATGGCGTATGCCCGCCACGGGCCGGCTTGCCAGCCACGGAGGTGATCGCTACATTGCTGTTTTTGAGGGACCGCAATGTCTGTAGACACCGCTTCGACTTCTTCTTCCGCCACGCCCACCTCCACGACTCCCCCTCAAGTCCCTGCCGACGCCGCCGAGCCGACAGTCGTGGTGGCGTCGGTATCCCTTTCCCCTGTCATTCCGGCCGCTGGCGTCCCCGCCACCTCTGCCACTGCTGCCGTCTCGCCACGGCACATACGGCTGACTTCGCATGCAGGCGGCTTCGGCGCCCTGCCCCTGCACTGGGCGGCGGCCACGGCCACGGAGCGTGGCCCGGTGGTCGGCACGACGACCAAGCGCGCGCACCGCAACGTGATCGGCACGCACAGCGGCTCGTACAGCGTGTACCGCGCGCTGGCGGTTGCAGCCGGCGCGCTCAATCCGCAGCACAAGGCCGATCTCACCAACACCTCGCCCACCGACGTGATCGGCCCGTATCCGCAGTGGAGCGAGCCCGGCAGGATCGTCTCGCTGGACCCCTGGGGCGCGACCATCGCCAACGTGTTTGCCAACGAACTCGCGGCCGGCTACGACATCCGCCCGACCATCGCCATCACCAAGGCGCATGTGATCCTGCCGGAGGTGATCGAGGCGCTGCAATCGGGCCGCCTCAAGGCCGACGGCAAGTTCCTCACGCCCAACGGCGCGGCGGTGGTCACCAAGGCCGCGATCGAACCCGTGTGGTTCCTGCCCGAGGTGGCCAAGCGCTTCGGATGCTCGGAGGCGGACCTGCGCCGCGTGCTGTTCGAGGAGACGGGCGGCATGTATCCGGAGCTGGTCACGCGCTCCGACCTGGAAGTGTTCCTCCCACCCATCGGCGGGCAGACGCTCTACATCTTCGGCAACCCGGCCGACCTGGCCAACCCCGAGGTCGAACTCACCGCACGCATCCATGACGAGTGCAACGGCTCGGACGTGTTCGGCTCCGACATCTGCACCTGCCGCCCCTACCTCACGCACGCGATCGAGGAATGCATCATGGGCGCGCAACGCGGCGGCGTCGGCCTGGTCGCCTACTCGCGCAAGGAAGGCCGGGCCCTCGGCGAAGTCACCAAGTTCCTGGTCTACAACGCGCGCAAGCGCCAGGTCGGCGGCGACACGGCCGACCAGTATTTCGCCCGCACCGAGTGCGTGGCCGGCGTGCAGGACATGCGCTTCCAGGAGCTGATGCCGGACGTGTTCCATTGGCTCGGCATCAAGAAGATCCACCGCCTGGTGTCGATGAGCAACATGAAGTTCGACGCCATCAGCGGCTCGGGCATCGAGATCGGCGAGCGTGTGAACATTCCCGACGAGCTGATCCCTGCCGACGCACGCGTCGAGATGGATGCCAAGATGGCCGCCGGCTACTTCACGCCCGGTGCGGTGCCCGATGCCGAGGAACTGAAGAAGGCCAAGGGCCGGGGTCTGTCGGAATGAGCGAGGGGACCCACCGACCGGTCGATCCCGCGACCGAGCTGACCGCCGACACCGCCCATCCCGCAGGCGCCGCCGCGTACCTTCGCTCGACGACCGAGGTGCGTGGCCGGGCCCGCGCGCTGCTGGCCCGTGCGCGTCGCGGCGAATCGCAGTGGTTCACCATCGGCGACGACGCGAAGATGGACGACACCGCCCGCATCGTCGCCGAGGTCACGCGCGACCGCTACACCTGGGGGCCGATCCCGTACCACAGCCGCTGGCGCCATTTCGAGGCGGGCGGCGTCAACCGGCTCAAGGAACTCGACGACCTGCTGGGCCCCGACGTGCATGAACGCGAGCGTGCCCGCGCACGCATCGACCTGGTGCTGGTCAGCGTGCTGCTGGACGCAGGCGCCGGCCCGGACTGGCACTACATCGAATCGTCCAACGGCCAGCGCTTCTCGCGCTCCGAAGGACTCGGCGTCGCGAGCTTCCATGCTTTCACGAGCGGGCTGTTCTCGTCCGACCCGGCGCACCCGTTGCGCGCCGATGCAGCCGGGTTGCGCGGCCTCGTGACCGACCGGCTCGGCGACGCGTTCCAGGTGAGCACGAGCAATCCGCTGGTAGGGCTTGGGGGTCGCGCAATGTTGTTGCGCCGCCTGGGTGAAGCACTGGCGGCGCAGCCCGAAGTGTTCGGCGAGGACGGTCGACCTGGCGGCCTGTTCGATGCGCTGGTCGGGCCCTACGGACCGGCGGTTCCGCCCACGGCCGAGGTGACGGCGCACGAGATCCTGACCCTGTTGCTCGACACGCTGTCGGGCATCTGGCCGGCCGCCAATGCGGTGGACAGCATCGCGGCGGATGGCAGCGACATGCCCGGCGGCATCGCTTCCGGCGACCCGGCCTTTGCGCTGGGCGATTGCTGGCGCCACAGTGCCGTGACCGGGCCCGGCCTGACCAACGGCTGGATGCCCTTTCACAAGCTGTCGCAGTGGCTCACCTATTCACTGCTCGAACCCTTCGAATGGGCCGGCGTGCGCGTCAGCGGACTCGACCAGTTGACCGGCCTGCCCGAATACCGCAACGGCGGCCTCTTGATCGACAGCGGGATGATCGTCCCGCGCAGCCCGGCGCTGCTGGAGCGCAGCTGGCAGGTGCATGACGAGTTCATCGTCGAATGGCGCGCCCTCACCGTCGCCCTGCTCGACGAAGTGGCGGAGCGCGTGCGCCATGTGCTGGGCCGTGGCATCGACGAATTGCCGCTGGCCTGCGTGCTGGAGGGCGGCACCTGGGCGGCCGGCCGCGCACTGGCACAACGCTTGCGTGACGGTTCGCCTCCCCTTCGCATCGAAAGCGATGGCACCGTTTTTTAGTACTGCGCCTTCAACTGCTAGTCTCGCGGGTTCCTCAACGTCAACATCTTCCCGATCATGAGCAACGTCCACCTGATCGACCACCCGCTGGTCCAGCACAAACTCACCTTGATGCGTCGCAAGGATGCGTCCACCAACAGCTTCCGCCGCTTGCTGAACGAGATCAGCATGCTGATGGCCTACGAGGTCACGCGCGACATGGCGATGCAGGAGATCGAGATCGAGACGCCGCTGGAAACCATGACGGCCAAGGTCATCGATGGCAAGAAGCTGGTGTTCGTCTCCATCCTGCGGGCCGGCACCGGCATCCTGGACGGCATGCTGAGCGTGGTGCCCGGCGCGCGCGTCGGCCACATCGGCCTGTATCGCGACCCGAAGACGCTGACCGCGGTGGAGTACTACTTCAAGATGCCCGGCGAGATGGAGAACCGCGACATCGTGGTGGTGGACCCGATGCTGGCCACCGGCAACTCGGCTGTGGCCGCAGTCGACCGCTTGAAGGAACTGAACCCCAAGTCGATCAAGTTCGTCTGCCTGCTGACCTGCCCCGAAGGCGTGAAGACGATGCAGGACAACCACCCCGACGTGCCCATCTACACCGCCGCGATCGACCGCGAACTCAACAGCCATGGCTACATCCTGCCAGGGCTGGGGGATGCCGGCGACCGGATCTTCGGGACCAAGTAATTGAAGGCCATCGAAGCGCGCGGGGGCATCGGCAACTGCATGAATGCCGCGTGGGCGGCGCAGGTGTCGGGCCGCCCGCTTCGCTGGCGCGCGACCGGCGAACTTCGACCCGACGACCTTTTCCGCAACCCCGAGGCGCTGGACCTCGTGGACACGAAGGGTGGCGACTACGTCTGGCTGTTCCCGAACATCGACCCGGCACGCCTTGGCACGACGGGGCACTATCCCAACCATGAAGGCGTCGCGCCCGATGAACTGGAAGACTGGCACTGGCATTGGAGCGGCGAAGTCATCACCGGGAACCTTCCGAGCAAGCTTCAGTTGCGCGAAGGTGGCCAGCCGGTACCGCCGGGCACCATCGGCGTCCATGTGCGCACGCACCACCCCGAGATCGACTGCGACCTCGCGCGCGCGACCGCAGAGGTCAATGCTCTGACAGAAAAAGGGAATGTCTTCCTTGCCAGCGATACCGAACTGCCTGGCCTTTCTCGCGCGGTGATCCGCAGCGAGTTGCAACGCCCCGAACACGACGACGATCGCGCGCGGCCTGCCATCGAATCCGCGCTGCACGACTGGTTCACGTTGGGCCGCTGCGCCGAAATCCACCGCATCCATGCGTCGAGCACCTTCGTCGACTACTGGTGTTTTGTGCGCGGCATGCCGATGAAGCGGCTGCTGGCGCCGGTGGCCGCTGCCGCCTGAAGCCTCTTTCCGCAACTGCATCAACGAGGAGAAACCGCCATGTCCGTGCCGAGCCAGAAACGTCGTGCCCTGATCATCCGTTCCGCCGCCATCGCGGCCGTTCTCGGCGCAGGCGCCCTGCCCGGCCTTGCGCTGGCGCAAGGCGCCAAGCTCAAGGTGGCCGGCGTCTACACCGTGCCCTTCGAGCAGCAATGGGTCAGCCGCCTGCACAAGGCGCTGAAGGCGGCCGAGGCGCGCGGCGAGATCGAATACAAGGCCAGCGAGAACGTCACCAATGCCGACTACGAACGCGTGATGCGCGAGTACGCGACCGGCGGAAACCAGCTCATCGTGGGCGAGGCCTTCGCGGTGGAAGCCGCGGCCCGCAAGGTGGCCAAGGACTTCCCGAAGACGTACTTCCTGCTCGGCTCGTCGGGCAAGCCGCAGGCGCCCAACCTGAGCGTGTTCGACAACTTCATCCAGGAGCCGGCCTACCTCACCGGCATGATCGCCGGCGGCATGACCAAGTCGAACAAGATCGGCATGGTCGGCGGCTTCCCGATCCCCGAAGTCAACCGCCTGATGAATGCGTTCATGGCCGGCGCGAAGGAAACCAATCCGAAGGTCGAGTTCAGCGTGAGCTTCATCAACAGCTGGTTCGACCCGCCCAAGGCCAAGGAAGCCGCTTTCGCGATGATCGACAAGGGTGCGGACGTAATGTATGCGGAGCGCTTCGGCGTGAGCGACGCGGCCAAGGAAAAAGGCAAGCTCGCGATCGGCAACGTGATCGACACCCAGGCGCAGTACCCCGACACGGTGGTCGCCTCCGCGCTGTGGAATTTCGAGCCCTCGGCGGACCGCGCCATCAAGCTCGCGAAGGAAGGCAAGTTCGTCGCCGAGGACTACGGCCCGTATTCGATGATGAAGCACAAGGGCTCGGAGCTCGCGCCGCTGGGCACTTTCGCAAGTAAGGTACCGGCCGATATCGTGACCAAGGTCAAGGCCAGGGAGGCGGACATCCTCGGCGGCAAGTTCAGCGTCAAGGTCGACGACAGCCAACCCAAGTCCACTGCGAAGTAGGCGAACGGCAAGCGGAAGCACGGCGGCATGCGCGGCAGCAACCACGTCATTCGTCGCGTCGGCGCGGCCGCGGTCCTTGCTGCGGCGCTCGCGGGCTGCGTTGGCATGCCGGCGGGCAGCACGCGGCTCGACGGTACGCCGCGCATCGCGGTGCTGTCTGCCTTCGAGCCCGAGCTGTCGCTGTTGCTGAAGCAGGTGCAGTCGCCCGTCAAGTACAGCGTCAACGGTGTCGAGTTCACGACCGGCACGCTGCAAGGCAAGCCGGTCGTGCTGTTTCAGTCGGGCATCAGCATGACCAATGCGACGATGAACACGCAACTGGTGCTCGACCGCTTCAACGTCGAGCGCATCGTGTTCAGCGGCATTGCCGGCGGCGTGAACCCTGACCTGCATATCGGCGACGTGACCGTGCCGGCGCAATGGGGCCAATACCTCGAGGTCCTGATGGCGCGCGAGACCGCGACGGGCAAGTTCAGCGCGCCGCCGTGGATGAAGGACGCCACGTTGCCCGCCTTCGGCATGATGCATCCGCGCCCGGTCGAAACGCGCACCGCAGCCAACCCCAAGGTGACGCCGAAATTCTGGTTCGAGGCCGACCCGAAGATGCTCGACGTGGCGCGCAGCCTTCGCGACGTCGACCTGGCCAGCTGCAGTGCCGGCAAGTGCCTCGCACGCAAGCCGCAACTGCGGGTCGGCGGCAACGGCGTCTCCGGCCAGGCCTTCATGGACAACAAGGCCTACCGCGAATACACGTACAAGACCTTCCAGGCCAACGTGCTCGACATGGAGACGGCCGCGGTCGGCATGGTCGCGTACAGCAACGCCGTACCCTACATCGCGTTCCGCTCGCTGAGCGACCTGGCCGGCGGCGGCGCGGAAGAAAACGAGATGGGCACCTTCATGGGCATTGCGGCGGACAACTCGGCCAAGGTGCTCCTGGCATTCCTCGGCGCCTGGAAATAGGACTGTGACGGTCCTCCGTCTCCACAGAATCACCAAGCGCTTCGGCACGCTGGTCGCCAACGATGCCATTTCGCTGACCCTCGATCGCGGCGAGGTGCTGGCGCTGCTCGGCGAGAACGGCGCGGGCAAGTCCACGCTGATGTCGATCCTGTTCGGCCACTACCGCGCGGACGAAGGCGATATCGAGGTGTTCGGCGAACCGCTTGCGCCGGGGAACCCGAAGGCCGCGCTGGCCGCCGGCATCGGCATGGTGCACCAGCACTTCACGCTGGCCGACAACCTCAGCGTGCTGGACAACGTGATGATGGGAAGCGAACCGCTGTGGCAGCCGTTCACGCGCAAGTCCGCGGCACGCGGCAGGCTGCTCGAGGTGGCGCAGCGCTTCGGGCTGCCAGTCGTGCCCGAAGCCCGCGTCGGCTCGCTCTCGGTCGGCGAGCGGCAGCGCGTGGAGATCCTCAAGGCCTTGTATCGCGGCGCCCGCATCCTGATCCTCGACGAGCCGACCGCCGTCCTCACGCCGCAGGAGAGCGAGGCGCTGTTCGACACCCTGGCGCAGATGGTGGCGCAGGGCCTGTCGATCATCTTCATCAGCCACAAACTCGGCGAAGTGCTGCGTGTCTCGCACCGCATCGCCGTGCTGCGCGGCGGCAAGCTGGTGGCCGAGATGCCGGCTGCCGGCGCGACGCAGGCGCAGTTGGCAAACGCGATGGTCGGGCATGCGGTCAAGCCGCCCGAACGACATCCGGCCAGCCGCATCGGCGAGTCGGTGTGCGTGCTGCGCGATGTGCAATCCGGCGGCGACGCGCGCGACGCTTTGCGCGGCGTCTCGCTGACGCTGCATGCGGGCGAGATCGTTGCAGTCGCGGGCGTCTCGGGCAATGGCCAGGTGGCGCTGGCGGAACTGCTGTGCGGCACGCGCCGCGCGACCGCGGGCACGGTCGAACTGCTGGGCCAGCTCTTGCGCGCCTCGCCCGCGCTGCTGGTCGAACAGGGCGTCGCGCGCATTCCCGAGGACCGGCACGCCGTGGGCGTCATCGGTGACTTGCCGCTGTGGGAGAACGCCGTCTCCGAGCGCCTGCGCGGCCCTGCATTCCGACAGGGACCGATCGTGCGTCGCGCCGCTGCACGCACCCAGGCCCAGCGCATCGTCAAGGCCTTCGACGTGCGCGGCGGCGGGCTCGATGCGACAGCGCGTTCGCTGTCGGGCGGCAACATGCAGAAGCTCATCCTGGGGCGCGCGCTGCTGGCGCCCGACGGCGCGGTTGCCACGCCGAAACTGATCGTCGCGCACCAGCCCACCTGGGGCCTCGACATCGGCGCGGTGGCCTATGTGCACCAGCAACTCGTCGCTGCGCGCGACGCGGGTGCGGCAGTGCTGGTGATCTCGGACGATCTCGACGAAGTGATGGTGCTGGGCGACCGCATCGCCGTGATGCACGGCGGCACGCTCGGCGACGCGCGGCCGGCGGAGGGCTGGACGCGCGAATCCATTGGGCTGGCGATGGCCGGTGTGCATGTTGAAGCGGGCCTGCCGTCATGAGGCTCGAGAAGCGCCCTGCCGTCTCGCGCGCCGCAATGGTGTTCGCGCCCTTCGGCGCTGTGCTTTTCACGCTCGCGGTCACGGCATTGCTGGTGCTGTGGGCGGGCCAACCGGTCACGCGGACTTACGCGCTGCTGCTGCAAGGCGGTTTCGGGTCCGTGTTCGCATGGAGCGAGACGCTCACGCGTGCGATCCCCTTAACGCTCACCGGCCTGTCGGCAGCCGTGGCCTTCAGGGCGCGCCTTTTCAACATCGGCGCGGAGGGCCAGTTGTACGCCGGTGCGCTGGCCGCGATCGCGGTCGGCGGGATGCACGGCGGCACGGGCTTCGAAGTCTCCCCCTGGATCCTGTTCCCACTGATGATGGCCGCGGCAGCGATCGCCGGCGCCGCGCTGCTGCTGGGCCCGGCGCTCATGAAGGCGAAGCTCGGCGTCGACGAAGTGGTGACCACGCTGCTCTTCAACTTCATCGTGCTGCTGGGCGTGGGCGCGCTGCTGGACGGGCCGATGAAGGACCCGAGCGCGATGGGCTGGCCGCAGAGCGTGGCGCTGCAGGGCGACCTGGAGCTGGGCAAGCTGATCGCGCAGACGCGCGTCCACACCGGCCTGCTGTGGGCGATGGCGTTGTCGGTCGCCATGTGGGCGCTGCTCAAGCACACGGTGCTCGGCTTCGACATCCGTGCAGTCGGCGCCAATCCCCGCGCCGCCGCATTCGCGGGCGTCGGCACCACGCGCACCGTGGTGGCCGTCGCGCTGCTCTCCGGCGCGCTGGCGGGACTCGCCGGCGCCATCGAAGTGGCGGGCCGCACCAGCTACGTGACGCTCGACATGTCGCCCGGCTACGGCTACAGCGGCATCGTCATCGCCATGCTGGCCGGACTGCATCCGTTGGGCGTGATGGGCGCCAGCGTGTTCGTCGCCGGCGTGCTGGTCGGCGCCGACAGCATGAGCCGCGCGGTCAGCGTGCCGACCTACATCGCCGACGTGATCGTCGCGACATCGCTCATCTCGGTGCTGGTGGCGATGCTGCTGGCGCAATACCGGGTGCGGTGGAAATGACGAGCCCATGACCGACCTGCTCGACATCCTTGCCAACCCGGCCTTCTGGGTCGCGGTGCTGCGCATCGCCACGCCGCTGATCTTCGGCACGCTGGGGGTGCTGCTCTGCGAGCGCGCGGGGGTGCTCAACCTGGGCATCGAAGGGATCATGGTGGCCGGCGCCTTCACCGGCTGGCTCGCCGTGTATGCGGGTCAGCCGCTGTGGGTCGGCGTGGGCGTGGCCGCGATGACCGGTGCGGTGTTCGGGCTGTTGCATGCCTGGCTCACGGTGGGGCTCGCGCTGTCGCAGCACGTGTCGGGGCTGGGGATCACGCTGCTGGCGACATCGCTCAGCTACTACGGCTATCGCGTGAGCTTTCCGAAGGTGAACACACCGCCGACCATCAAGCCCTTCGCGCCGATGGACTGGCTGCCGATTCCCGTGCTCAACGCGCAAACCGCGCTCACCTTGCTCGCGCTGCTGCTGGTGCCGGTGATCGGCTGGGTGCTGTATCGCACGCCGCTCGGCCTGGCGGTGCGCATGGTCGGCGAGAACCCGCAGGCGGCCGAAGGCCAGGGCGTGTCGGTGGTCGGCACGCGCACCGGCGCCATCGTGGCCGGCTCGGCGCTGATGGGCATCGCGGGTTCCTTCCTGACGCTTTCCGCGTTCAACGCCTTCTTCTTCAACATGGTCAACGGCCGCGGCTGGATCTGCGTGGCGCTGGTGGTGTTCGCCTCCTGGCGGCCGGGCAAGGCGCTGCTCGGCGCGCTGCTGTTCGCCTTCTTCGATGCGCTGCAATTGCGCCTCCAGCAGTCCGGCGACGCGGTGCTGCCCTACCAGCTCTACCTGATGCTGCCGTACCTGCTGTCGATCCTTGCGCTGGTGCTGGTCGCACGAAAGGCTGCCTACCCGCAGGCACTCATGAAGCCCTATCGAAAGGGAGAAAGATAGACATGCTCGACCTGCTCGTCACCAACGCCACCCTGCCCGACGGCCGCACCGGCATGTCCATCGCCGTGCAGGACGGCCGCATCGCCGAAGTCACGCCAGGCCTGGCCGCGCCCGCGCACAAGACCCTCGATGCGCAGGGCCTGCTCGTCACGCCGCCTTTCATCGACCCGCACTTCCACATGGACGCCACGCTGAGCTACGGCCTGCCGCGCGTCAACCAGAGCGGCACGCTGCTGGAAGGCATCGCGCTGTGGGGCGAACTCAAGCCGCTGCTGACGGCGGAGGCCCTGATCGAGCGCGCACTCGCGTACTGCGACTGGGCCGTGGCCAAGGGCCTGCTCGCCATCCGCACGCACGTGGACACCAGCGATCCCAGCCTGCTCGCCGTCGACGCGCTGCTGGAAGTCAAGCGCCGCGTCGCGCCCTACCTGGACCTGCAACTCGTCGCCTTCCCGCAGGACGGCGTGCTGCGCGCGAAGGGCGGCGTCGACAGCCTGAAGCGCGCACTCGACAAGGGCGTCGACGTGGTCGGTGGCATCCCGCACTTCGAGCGCACCATGGCCGACGGCGCCGCCAGCGTGAAGCTCCTGTGCGAACTCGCCGCCGAGCGCGGCAAGCGGGTCGACATGCACTGCGACGAATCGGACGACCCGCACTCGCGCCACATCGAGACGCTGGCCTTCGAGGCCCAGCGCCTCGGCCTGCAGGGCCGCGTCACCGGCTCGCACTGCACGTCGATGCACAGCATGGACAACTACTACGTGAGCAAGCTGCTGCCGCTGATCGCCGAGGCCGGCGTCAGCGTGATCGCCAATCCGCTCATCAACATCACGCTGCAGGGCCGGCACGACAACTACCCCAAGCGCCGCGGCATGACGCGCGTGCCCGAGCTGATGGCCGCCGGCGTCAACGTCGCCTTCGGCCACGACTGCGTGATGGACCCCTGGTACGGCATGGGCTCGGGCGACATGCTGGAGGTTGCGCACATGGGCCTGCACGTGGCGCAGATGACCAGCCAGGCCGGCATCAAGCAATGCTTCGACGCAGTGACGATCAACGCGGCAAAGGTCTTTGGCTTGCCGAAGTACGGTATCGCCGCGGGATGCGATGCCAGCTTCGTGCTGCTGCAGGCACGCGATCCGGTGGAAGCCATCCGCTTGCGCGCGACGCGGCTCAAGGTCTACCGCCGAGGCAGGCTGCTGGCCGAGTCGCCCGCCGCCACGGCCGCGCTGCATGTCGCGGGGAGGCCGCCGAGCACGGCCTTCATGACATCGCAATAGACTCCCTTCCACCATGATCCGGATTCGCGAAATCGACCACCTCGTCCTGCGCGTGGTCGACCTCGAGAGGATGCTTCGCTTCTATTGCGAGGCACTCGGATGCACGGTGGAAAAGCGCCAGGACAAGATCGGCCTCGTCCAGTTGCGCGCAGGCCGCTCGCTCATCGACCTGGTGCCCGTCGACGGTGAACTCGGTCGCGCCGGGGGCGCAGCGCCGGGAAGGGAGGCACGCAACCTCGACCACTTCTGCTTGCGAGTCGAGCCCTTCGACGAAACAGCGATACGCAGCCACCTCCTCAGGCACGGCGTCGAGGCGGGTGCGCTCGAGTCGCGCTACGGCGCGGAGGGCGAAGGCCCTTCTGTCTATCTCGCCGACCCCGAAGGCAACACCATCGAACTCAAGGGTCCACCTTCGACGGCGCCGGCTGCCATTCGCACTGGCAAAAGCGCAGAATGAGCGCCGCAAACCAAGGGGAATGCCATGCTCCTGAACGATGCTCCCGTGACAACGATGTTGCCGGTCAAGGATCTGGACCGCGCCCGGCAGTTCTACGAAGGCCGGCTGGGACTCAAGCCCGAGGGACTGAGGCCTGACGGCAAGTTCACCTACCGCTGCGGCGGCACCACCTTGGCCTTGTTCCCCAAGGAGGGCGGCACCAAAGCCGACCACACCACGCTGAGCTTCCAGGTCGAGGACATCGCCAGCGCCATCGCCGGACTGAAGCGCGCCGGCGTGGTGTTCGAGGACTACGACTACCCCGACTTCAAGACCGTCGAACATGTCTGCGTACTGGGTTCCGAGAAGGCGGCATGGTTCCTCGACACCGAGGGCAACATCCTCTGCCTGCACGAAGACATCCAGGCCCATTGACCGCCGCGACGACGATGACGATGAAGCAACGCCCCGCCTCGATCCTCTGCGTCCTCGCCCTCGCGGCCATCCCGGCTTGGGCGATGGCCCAGGACGGTATCTGGAAGGACCGCTACGGCAAGCCCGTGCCCCAGACCGAATCCAGGCGCACGGTCAATGGCCTTGGCGGCTGGGTCGTCGTCACGCCGGATGCGGACTGGGAGGAGAAATGGGAGAGGCCCTCGATCGTGGGGCCCGTGTTCACGCAGGCGAAAAAGGTGCCCAAGGGCAAGCCGCTGTTCGTCCTCGTGTTCCTCGGCAATCCCGAGGTCGGCGCGGATGGCCGGGCCGATGTCAGTTGCGACCTGAACGTCACCGGGCCGGACGGGCGAAGCCTCGTTCAGCGCAGCGTCGCCTGCTTCCAAGGCACTCCCCGGGGCGGGCGCAGCAGCATGTACCTCTCCGAGCCGGTGCTCGGGATCACCAGCGAGCCCTCGGATCCGAGTGGCACCTGGACGGTTCGGGTCTCCCTGAAGGACAAGCTGAGCGGCACGGCGCTGCCGTTGAAGACCACGTTCATCGTGGAGTGAGGCCTTGCGCTTTCGCGCGCTTCATCGCGACAGCAGCAGCCACATGTGGACCTTCGACACGAAGCCGCCCTCCACCGCCACCGCCATCGGCTCCAGCCCGAAGCTCACGAAGCCGAAGCGTTCATAGAGCGCCTGCGCCGAGGCATTGCCCTCGGTCACGGTGAGCTGCACCAGCCTGACACCTGCGCGCTCGCGCGCCACATCGAGCGCCGCCTCGACGATCCGGGCGCCCAGGCCATGCTTGCGAAACGCCGGCGCCACGTACATGCCGAAGAAATCCGCCTTGTGCCGCGCCTTCTCCCGCGCCTCGAAAGACAAGCCGGCCACCCCGGCAAGCGCGCCGCCTTCGAACGCGCCGAATACCATCTCCCGGGCCGCCGGCTCGACCGACAGGCGGGCCTCCCACCATGACATCGGCAAGGCCGCGCGCTCGCCCACGCTGGACGTGAAGGCATCCGGGTGGCGCGCGTAGCCGTCGAGCATCAACGCCCGATAGGCCGGCGCATCCGATGGAACCAGCCGCCTGATCACCGGTGTGCTCACAGCCTGGCAGGTTCGACGATCTCGGCGTCGTAGATCTGGATGGTCGGCAACTCGGCTGCCAGCGCGCCGACAGCCTTGGCAAAGGCGCGCGATGCGGGCACCACGAAGTGCGCCTTCAGCGCCGTGGCATCGGCCCATTGCTCAAAGAACACCAGCCGCCACGGGTTCACGGTATCCCGGAACACCGCGTGCGAAATGCAGCCGGGCTCGGCACGCGAGCGCTGCACATGCTCGCTGCTCAGCCTGAGGACTTCATCGAATGTCGCGGCGTTTGCGACGATGGCGCCAGTCACGAGGATCACGTTGCTTGTCTCCGTACAAGGGGTTCTTGGGCAAGGCGTCGGCCAGGAAGGTATGAAGATTTCGTAGCGAGGGCGCCGCGGATTCACACCTTCTAGTGCTCAGGCGCAATGGCTTCCGCATATTCATACAACTCGCCGAGGATAGCCTCGGCCCGCTCATCGGCCGTCGCCGCGAGCGTGTCGATCTCGGCAAAGAACTGGTCGACGTTGAGCGCCCCGCCCTCGCCTTCGATCAGCTTCGCCGCCCGATGCGCCTCCCAGCGCCCGCTCTCATCGGCATCGAGCGTCTCCGCGAAATTGCGCGCCCGGTAGCGGAACAGCAGTTCCTCCAGCCGCGCATCGTCGAAGCCCGTCCGCGCATGGGCGAGTTCGGCGCCCTGGAGGCTGCGCAACTGGTTCAGTCGACGCCGGTCGGCATTGCCGACGAAGCCGCCGTACAGGTCCTCGTCGACATCGCGCTTGCCCTCGGCCGGGCGCTTGAAGACTTCCGGCCAGATCGCGCTCATGTCGGGCAGCGCAGCGGCAATCTCGGCATGGCGCATGGCCTGGTCCATGTCGATCTGCCAGCGCTGAGCCATCTCCGGCACGAGCGTCTTGCGATTTCCAACCACCATTGGCGACTTGTTCAGGTGGATCGACTTCACCGGCAGCCGGCTCATGCCTTCCGGCAAGTCGGCTGTGCGCGAGAACAGGCGCTGGCGCAAGGTAGCCACGTCGATCAGCGGCAACTCGCTCGGGTCATGGGCCAGGTCCCAGGCCAGCAGCTCGTTCTTGTTGGTCGGGTGGCTCGCCAGCGGCCACATCACGGCCAGGCAACCCCGCTCCACCGGGAACATGCCCGAGACATGCAGGAACGGCCGCGCAGTCTCCCGCGTGGCCGGAAAGCCCAGTTCGGCAGCGACCTGGTCCTTCTTGTGGAGGCGCAGCGCGAAATCGAAAAGACGCGGTTGCCTCGCGCGGATCAGCCGCGCCAGCGCGATGGTGGCGCGCACATCGGAAAGCGCATCGTGCGCCGCCTCGTGCACGAGTCCATTCGCGCGCGCCAGGTCTTCCAGCTTGAAGCTGGGCCGCCCATCCTCCTTCAACGGCCACTGGATGCCGTCCGGGCGCAAGGCGTAGGTCAGCCGCACCACATCGAGCAAGTCCCAGCGACCGCAGTCGTTCTGCCACTCGCGCGCATAAGGGTCGATCAGGTTGCGCCAGAACATGAAGCGCGTGATTTCGTCATCGAAGCGGATCGTGTTGTAGCCCACGCCGATGGTGCCGGGCTCCGAGAACACCCGTTCGATCTGTGCGGCGAACTGGTTCTCGGCAATGCCGCGCGCGAGGCACATCTGAGGCGTGATGCCGGTGATCAGGCAGGCTTCCGGGCTCGGCAGGAAGTCCGGCGCCGGCTTGCAGTAAAGCATCAGCGGTTCGCCGATCTCGTTGAGTTCGGCATCGGTGCGGATGCCCGCGAACTGCGCCGGGCGGTCGCGGCGGACGTTGGCCCCGAAGGTTTCGTAGTCGTGCCAGAGAAAGGTGTGGGCCATGGTCAAAGAAGAGGTGAAAACAATCGCGCCGTGGCCTCGCCGAGGCGCCTCCAGAAGGCCTGGTGGCGCAGGCTGCGCACGGGCGAGGAACTGAGCAGGTCGGTCTCGAATTGCGCCGCCAGGGGCTTGAGCAGTGCCGGGCCGTAGACCACCGCCATCACCTCGTAGTTGAGGCGGAAGCTGCGATTGTCGAAGTTGGCGGTGCCCACCATCGCGCAGTTGTCATCCACCACCAGCGTCTTCGAATGCAGCATGCGCTCCTTGTATTCCCAGACCTTCACGCCCGCGGCCAGCAACTCGTCGAAGTACGACCGGGCGGCAGCGCTCACGATCAGCGAATCGCTGCGACGCGGCACCAGCACTCGCACATCCACGCCGCGCAAAGCCGCGCTGGTGAGCGCCATCAGCGCCGGCTCGCCCGGCACGAAATAAGGCGTGGTGAGCCAGGCGCGGTGCATCGACGAGTTGATCGCCGACAGGTGTACGCGGTGAATCGCCTCGAGCGAGTTGTCCGGCCCGCTGGTGACGATCTGAACCGGGATGTCGCCAGGCGCGACCTCGGGCATCAGGTTGGCGAGCTTTTCGTGGAGCTGCCGCAAATGCTGGCCAGTGGCATAGGTCCAGTCCTCGATGAACGTGATCTGCAGCCAGCGCACCGCCGTGCCCTCGATGCGCACGTGAACATCGTGATAGGCGTCGGGGCGCGTGCGCCTGTCCTCCGCATCCGTGATGTTGACGCCGCCGGTAAAGCCCACCACCCCGTCGCACACCACGATCTTGCGGTGGGTGCGGTAGTTGGTCACCGGACGCAGGCGTCGGCCGATGCGCGTGTCGTGGAACAACGCCACATGGATGCCCGCCTCGTGCATCGGCGCCATGAACTTTCGCCCGACCCGCTTGGAGCCCAGCGCGTCCAGCAGCAATCGCACCGCCACGCCCTCCTTCGCCTTGCGAATCAGCAGGTCGCGCAACGCGGTGCCGATGCGGTCGGGCTCGAAGATGTAGTACTCGAGATGCACATGATGACGCGCCGCGGCGATGGCTTCGAACATCGCGTCGAATGCCTGCGCGCCGCCAGAAAGCAGTTCGACGGACTGGGCGCTTGAAACCGGCAGGCCGCACGCGGCTGTGCCGAGCGCCGCCATTTGCCGCAACGCCGGCGGCGCCGCTTCCAGGGACTGTCCGAGCCGTGCCAGGTCGCCTGTGCTGTGGGAGCTGACCCGGCTGCGCAAGCGCTTGATCCGCTGCTTCCGCAGCCGCTGCGGCCCCAGGAAGTAGTAGATGAGAAAGCCGCCGAAGGGGATGAACGCCAGCGACAGGATCCACCCCAACGTCGACACCGGCGCCCGCTTCTGCATCACGATCCACACCGACAACACCGCGATATAGCCGCTCCAGGCCAGCGAGAGGCCTGTTTTCCATTCGTGGCTGAGTGCGGGGAAGTTCAAGGCGGCAGGAAGCGGGTTTGGCAAAGAAAAAAGGTCGGGAGCGAATGCTACCGACCTTGGGTCCGAGCGCAGGGATCGTATCAGCCGGTCGCCGCTTCCTCAGCCTCGGGCTTGGACTTGCCTTCCTTCTTCGGCAGCGGAACGATGTCGAGCTGCACTTCTTCCTTGTCATCGAGGTCCACCGTGAGGCGGCCCCCGTCGATCAGGCGTCCGAACAGCAACTCGTCGGCCAGCGCGCGACGGATCGTGTCCTGGATCAGGCGCTGCATCGGGCGAGCGCCCATCAGCGGATCGAAGCCCTTCTTCGCCAGGTGCTTGCGCAGCGTGTCGGTGAAGGTGACGTCGACCTTCTTCTCGGCGAGTTGCTGCTCGAGTTGCAGCAGGAACTTGTCGACCACGCGCAGGATGATCTGCTCGTCCAGCGCCTTGAAGCTCACCATCGCGTCGAGGCGGTTGCGGAACTCCGGCGTGAACAGGCGCTTGATATCGGCCATTTCATCGCCCTGCTGACGCGGGTTGGTGAAGCCGATGGTCGCCTTGTTCATGGTCTCGGCGCCCGCATTGGTGGTCATCACGATGATCACGTTGCGGAAGTCGGCCTTGCGTCCGTTGTTGTCGGTCAGCGTGCCATGGTCCATGACCTGCAGCAGCACGTTGAAGATGTCCGGGTGCGCCTTCTCGATTTCATCGAGCAGCAGCACGGCGTGCGGCTTCTTCGTGATCGCTTCGGTCAGCAGGCCGCCCTGGTCGAAACCGACGTAACCCGGAGGCGCGCCGATCAACCGGCTCACCGCATGGCGCTCCATGTACTCCGACATGTCGAAGCGGATCAGCTCGATGCCCATGATGTAGGCCAACTGCTTCGCCGCTTCGGTCTTGCCGACGCCCGTGGGGCCGCTGAACAGGAACGAGCCGATTGGCTTGTCCGCACGGCCGAGGCCCGAGCGCGCCATCTTGACCGCGGAGGCCAGCACTTCGAGTGCCTTGTCCTGACCGAACACCACGCTCTTGAGGTCGCGTTCGATGGTCTGCAGCTTGCCGCGATCGTCGTTGCTGACATTGGCCGGGGGAATGCGCGCGATCTTCGCGACGATGTCCTCGACCTCGGTCTTGCTGATGGTCTTCTTGCGCTTGTTCGGCGGAAGGATGCGCTGGGCCGCACCAGCCTCGTCGATCACGTCGATCGCCTTGTCGGGCAGGTGCCGGTCGTTGATGTACTTGGCGCTCAACTCGGCGGCGGCCTGCAACGCGGCTAGCGCGTACTTCACGCCATGGTGCTCTTCGAAGCGCGACTTCAGTCCCTTCAGGATGTCGACCGTCTCCTGCACGGTCGGCTCGCCCACATCGACCTTCTGGAAGCGCCGCGACAAGGCCGCGTCCTTCTCGAAGATGCCGCGGTATTCGGTGAACGTCGTCGCACCGATGCACTTCAGCGCGCCGCTCGAAAGCGCCGGCTTCAGCAGGTTCGATGCGTCCAGCGTGCCGCCCGAGGCTGCGCCGGCGCCGATCAGTGTGTGGATCTCGTCGATGAACAGGATCGCGTTCGGCTTGTCCTTCAGCGACTTGAGCACGCCCTTCAGGCGCTGCTCGAAGTCGCCGCGGTACTTGGTGCCGGCCAGCAGCGCGCCCATGTCCAGCGAGAACACACTCGACTCGGCCAGGATTTCCGGCACTTCGCCCTGCGTGATGCGCCAGGCCAGGCCCTCGGCGATCGCCGTCTTGCCCACGCCGGCCTCGCCGACCAACAACGGGTTGTTCTTGCGCCGGCGGCACAGGATCTGGATCACGCGCTCGACTTCATAGTCGCGCCCGATCAGCGGATCGATCTTGCCGTCCTTGGCTGCCTGGTTGAGGTTCTGGGTGAACTGCTCCAGCGGCGAAGACTTCTCGTTCTTCTCACCGCCGCCCTCTTCGCTCTCGTTCGAGGACGATTCGCTGCTGCCCTTGGCGGCTTCCGGTGGATCGCTCTTCTTGATGCCGTGGGCGATGAAGTTCACCACATCGAGGCGCGTCACCCCTTGTTGGTGCAGGTAGTACACGGCGTGCGAGTCCTTCTCGCCAAAGATCGCGACCAGCACGTTGGCGCCGGTGACTTCCTTCTTGCCGTTGCCGGTGGACTGCACATGCATGATGGCGCGCTGGATGACGCGCTGGAAGCCCAGCGTCGGCTGGGTGTCCACGTCATCCGTCCCGGCCACTTGCGGCGTGTTGTCCTTGATGAAGTTGGTCAACGAGGCCCGAAGGTCGTCGACATTCGCAGAGCAGGCCCGCAGCACCTCGGCGGCGCTTGGGTTGTCCAGCAAAGCGAGCAACAGGTGTTCCACGGTGATGAACTCGTGGCGCTGCTGCCTGGCCTCCACGAAGGCCATGTGCAGGCTGACTTCCAGTTCTTGGGCAATCATGTGATTTCCTTTTTGCCTTGCTGTAAATATGTTCGATATGGGTTGGATTGCAATTTATTCAACGGGTTCGCTGACACACTGCAAAGGGTGGCCCGCCTGGGCCGCCGCTTCCATCACCTGATTGACCTTCGTGGCCGCCAGGTCACGCGAGAACACGCCACACACACCCCGGCCATCGAGGTGGATCTTGAGCATGATCTGGGTCGCGGTCTCCCGGTCCTTGTTGAAGAATTCCTGGATGACGACGATCACGAACTCCATCGGCGTGTAGTCGTCGTTCAGCATCACCACCTGGTACATCTGCGGTGGTGCGGTTTTCTGCGGGCGCCGCTCCAGGACGACCGCGTCGCCGTCGTCGCGCGCCGGCTTGCGCACCGGGGGCGTTTTCGGAGTCGAGGGGATTCTGGTTGCCATGAAAATCATTCTATAGATCGAGCAAGCGCCATGCCGGCCCAAGAGGAATTGGTGGCGTCTTCCCGACATAACAAGGGCCCGGCGGCGTGAAAGACGGCACGCGCGCCCCGAATGCCACAAAAAACCCCGGCGTCTTGCAGGCCGCCGGGGTACTTTGGTCAAGGCTGCCGATGGGTGTCGGCGACGCTTGCGTCACTTGATTTCGATCAGAATCTGTCGGTCCAAATGACGGAGTGTGCGTTTCAGTCCCCCTCCGCAAGCCCCCGCCGCAATCGCTACGCGAGGCCGGTGACTTTCTGAGGTTCCGTGCTCGGCATGATCCGGAGCTTGGACCTCTCGGGGTTGCTTGTTGGGCCGATGGACTCGAAGCGCTTCCCCATTGCATTGATCAGCGGTTGTGGATCATCCCCCGACATCGCCGCATCATCGATAAATCTGCAGTATTCGACGCCGTGACGGGACGCCTCGACCTCGGTGGGCCTGTTCGATGGCTCTCTCAGCACAAGATTCGCGATCGATGGGCTGCTTGGAGCCCCTTGCCGTTCAGGCTTTGTCTCCGGCGCTTGTTCAATCGGGCAAACCTCCAGTTCTCCCGCCGCAACCAGATCTCAGACAGACACTCGCCAAATGGCCCGCGTACTTGGGATCATCGAGCCTGAAGCGGTGTTGCATCTCAGTCCAACTGGCATCAATTTGCCTTTAGATCAAGCCCCGTGGGTTCGAACGCATCGGCCTCACCGACAAGGTTGCATTCAGGAACAGGCCTAAACAAACAGTCAACTTATTGAGACAGAATCCTGCGGCCAAACCTCCGCGCGTCGCGGGGGCCGCGCGTTTCCTCTTCGAGGTGAAAGGTCCGAGTCATGAATATCGTGTCTTCGCTAATCGACTCCCAGGGAATTTCAGGCAGGTCTTTTAGCCGTCTGCCTGTTTGGACGGTTGCGGTCTCTATTGGCTTGCTCTCGTCGCTTTCTTACGCACAAGACCAGCCCAAACTCGCCACAGACGCCACCAAGGCGGCCAACGCCAAGCTGCTTCAAGATCTGCCGTTCAACGACAACACTTCTTTCGAGGCGGCCCACAAAGGTTTCATCGCGCCGCTACCGCAAAGCGTGCTCACCGGCCCCAACGGCAACCAGATCTGGGACCCGACCAAGTACGGCTTCATCAAGGAAGGCCAGCCCGCGCCCGACACCGTCAATCCGAGCCTCTGGCGCCAGTCGCAACTGATCAACATCTCCGGCCTGTTCAAGGTGGCCGATGGCATCTATCAGGTCCGCAACTATGACCTGTCGAATATGACCATCGTCGAAGGCAAGACGGGCATCACAGTCATGGACCCCCTGGTGTCCTCGGAGACCGCCAAGGCGGCGCTGGATCTGTACTTCCAGAACCGCCCCAAGAAGCCTGTCGTCGCCGTCATCTACACGCACAGCCATGTGGACCACTATGGCGGCGTACGCGGCGTGATTAACGAAGCCGACGTGAAGTCCGGCAAGGTGAAAATCTATGCGCCGCTTGGCTTCCTGGATGCAGCCGTGGCCGAGAACGTGATGGCAGGCACCGCGATGAGCCGCCGCGCCAGTTACATGTACGGCAACCTGCTGCCTCCCAGTCCCACCGGCCAAATCGGGGCCGGTCTGGGCACCACGACATCTGCAGGTACGGTGACGCTGATCCCGCCCACGGACATCATCGGCAAGACAGGCGACACCCGCACCATCGACGGGCTGACCTACGTGTTCTTGTATGCGCCGGGTAGCGAGGCGCCAGCCGAGTTCCTCTTCTACATCAAAGAAAAGAAGGCGCTCAACGCTGCCGAGGATTCCGCGCACACGCTGCACAACACATACTCGCTACGCGGCGCCAAGATTCGCGAGCCGTTGCCGTGGTCCAAATACCTCAACCAGGCGATGAGCATGTGGGGTAGTGACGTGCAGGTGATGTATGGCATGCACCACTGGCCGGTGTTCGGCAATAAGCAAGTCAACGACCACTTGGCACAGCAGCGCGACATGTACCGCTACATCAACGACGAGACGCTGCGCATGGCGAACAAGGGCATGACCATGACGGAGATTGCCGAGCAGTTCAAGATGCCCAAGGCGATTGCCGCGAACTTCTCCAATCGCGGCTACTACGGCTCGGTCAACCACAACGTCAAGGCCACGTACGTGCTGTACCTGGGCTGGTTCATCGGCAACCCCGCCACTTTGAACGAGTTGCCACCGGACGAAACGGGCAAGCGCTACGTGGACATGATGGGCGGCGCCGACAACCTGCTGAAGAAGGCCAAGGAGTACTACGACAAGGGTGACTATCGCTTTGTCGCTCAGGTCGTGAACAACCTCGTGTTCGCTGATCCCAATAACCAGGCCGCCAAGAACCTTCAGGCAGACGCACTGGAGCAATTGGGATATCAGGCCGAGAGCGGCCCGTGGCGAAACTTCTACCTCACCGGTGCCAAGGAACTGCGTGAAGGAGTCAAGAAGCTGCCGACACCGGACACGGCCAGCCCCGATACGGTACGTGCGATGAACATGGAACTGTTCTTCGACTACCTGGCCATGCGCCTCGATGGCGTGAAGGCTGATGGCAAGACCATTCGCATTAATCTGGACTTCACTGACCTGAAGAAGAAGTACGCACTGGAGATGGAAAACGGCGTGCTCAACCATACCGAAGGCCGTGTACTCAATAACGCCGACACCAGCTTGACGCTGACGCGCGACACCATCAACAAGATCATGCTCAAGGAGACCACGCTCAAGGATGCGATCGCCTCAGGCGCGGTCAAGGTTCAGGGCAACGAAGGCAAGCTGGGTGAGCTGGTTTCCTATCTGGATAACTTCGACTTCTGGTTCCCCATCGTCACACCATAAGGCGTGGGAAGCTCCTGCCGCCTCCCGCCATAGGTTCGAAGGCAAAACGTTCTGGTCGTGAAGCGATTCGTTGTGGCCTCCTGTGTCGCGCTCCGTTGCGACGTAAATCGAACACTCCGCGTGGCGGCATCGGCGGCAAAATAGCCGCGCCTTTCTCCCTGCCCTCGGCGTGCGCCGCCCGCGCTCCCGGCTCAACGAGGGGTACTGGGGGCCGGCTCAGCAATCGTCGCGAGTGCTGAACCGGTCTCTTTCATCAAGGCCGAGCCTGCCTCGCCTGCGGAGGACGCCTGCTTGAGGAGTGGCAGGGACATGGGACGCTCATTCAGCTCAAGTTGTTGATTTCCTTCAACTTCTCCATCAACGTGACGTTTTGTGGAGCGACCTGAAACTGAGCTTACATGTTTTCGATCATCACCTGACCGAAGCCCGAGCAACTCACCTGCGTAGCGCCATCCATCAGCCGCGCGAAGTCGTAGGTGACCTTCTTGCTGGCGATCGACTTCTCGATCGAGCTGATGATCAGGTCGGCCGCATCCGTCCAGCCCATGTGGCGCAACATCATCTCGGCGGAAAGAATCTCGGAGCCCGGGTTCACGTAGTCCTTGCCCGCGTACTTGGGCGCAGTGCCGTGGGTGGCCTCGAACATGGCCACGGTGTCGCTCAAGTTCGCCCCGGGAGCGATGCCGATGCCGCCAACCTGGGCTGCCAGGGCATCGGAGATGTAGTCGCCGTTCAAGTTCAGGGTCGCGACCACGGAGTACTCGGCCGGGCGCAACAGGATCTGCTGCAGGAACGCATCGGCGATGCTGTCCTTGACGGTGATTTCCTTGCCACTCTTCGGATTCTTGAACTTCATCCACGGGCCGCCGTCAATGAGTTCCGCGCCGAATTCCCTGGCGGCCAAGGCGTAGCCCCAGTCACGAAAGCCACCTTCTGTGAACTTCATGATGTTGCCCTTGTGCACCAGGGTCACGCTGGACTTGTCATTGTCGATCGCATATTGATATGCCTTGCGCACGAGCCGCTCGGTGCCTTCGCGTGAAACCGGCTTGACGCCAATACCCGAGGTATTCGGAAAGCGAATCTTCTTGACGCCGAATTCTTCTTGCAGGATCTTGATGAGTCTTTTGGCCTTTTCGCTTTCGGCCTCGAATTCGATACCCGCGTAAATGTCTTCCGAGTTCTCGCGGAAGATCACCATATTGGTCTTGTGCGGCTCCTTCACCGGGCTGGGCACACCCTGGAAATACTGGACCGGGCGGAGGCACACATAAAGATCCAGTTCCTGGCGCAACGCGACATTGAGCGAACGAATGCCACCGCCCACTGGCGTGGTCAACGGACCCTTGATGGAAACCACATAGTCGCGTACGGCATGCAGGGTTTCCTCCGGGAGCCAGACGTCCGGACCGTAGACCTTGGTCGACTTTTCACCGGCGTAGACCTCCATCCAGTGAATCTTCTTCTTACCGCCGTAGGCCTTGGCCACCGCTGCATCAACCACCTTGATCATCACCGGCGTGATGTCCTGGCCTGTGCCGTCTCCCTCGATAAACGGAATGATGGGCTGGTCGGGCACATTCAGAGAATTGTCGGCGTTGACCGTGATCTTCTGGCCTTCAGTCGGGACTTTGATGTGCTGATAGCTTGGCATGTGGTCGGGCGCTCCGGGGAGAAATGTCGAGGAGTGGTGACTAGGAGACAGTGTGTTTCCAGTCGGCTGAATGGCCGTAGAATTTTAGACGCAACCGGCAAAGGCTCTAAACATCTGTCAACCACAGATCAGGCGCCTTCGTTGTTGGCAGACCTTCTGCTGGCCGGGAGGCGTTTACAACCCATCCATGAGGAATTCAGTAATGAGCAAGATTCTCGCAGTCATGATCGCCGGCCTGTTCGCAGCTGGTGCATACGCCCAAAACCCGAGCGGCACGTCGGACGAGCAAGGCAACGCGACCAACAGCAAGTCCCAGCAACGCGCTGAAACGAAGAAGAGTTCGAAGGCACAAGGCCAGGTGAAGACACCCGCCGGCGACATCGCCAAGACGCCCGAAGGCGGCGCGATCGGCACCGACAAGGCTGCCGCATCCGGCGAAGCACGTGCTGAAACCCGCGACACCCGCCGCACCAACAAGGACGGCACCAAGAAGCGCCGTTCGACCCAAGGCGGCACGCCCGATATGCCGGGTGCGAAGTAAGTCGCGACCCGCGTCCATCAAAGCGCCCTGCGGGGCGCTTTTTTGTGGTCCGTCGCACATCGAAAGTCGGGAAAGCCATCGCCGCCTCCGGCAGCGTCGCCGCAAGATGTAAGCTTCGCAGCCCGATTGGAGGCCATGGGGTCGAACGCCCTTCCTTGGCAACCTCCGCCGTTTCCTTTCAAGAGTCAACCCATGTTCCAGCGCCTTTTCGCCCTTCTCGCCCTGTCATTGACGGCCATGGCCCCTGCCTTGGCGCAGGAACCGCAGACGGATCTGCAGCGCGTGCGCCTGACGGCCGGCATGTACCAGATCGACGCCCAAGTAGCGCTGCAACCGCGCGAGCGTGAGATCGGCTTGATGTTCCGCAGGGAAATGCCGCAGCAGGAAGGCATGCTGTTCGTATTCGAGGAGCCGTCCACCCAGTGTTTCTGGATGAAGAACACCATCCTGCCGCTCACGGCCGCCTTCGTGGCCGATGACGGACGCATCGTCAACCTGGTCGACATGCAGCCGCAAACCACCAACACGCATTGCTCCGAGGCGCCGGTGCGCTATGTCCTGGAAATGAACCAAGGCTGGTTCGCCAAGAAGAACATCAAGAAGGGCGTCAAGCTCGGTGGCCCACCGTTCGAAGCGCACCGCTAGAAATTAACCTCCCCCCGAACGCGCCTGCGGCGCCATGGGCGGCAGCCCTAGGCGGAGCTCTTGCGGGCCGCCAAGGCAGGCTTGGAGCCGCGGCCCTCGGCCCCTCGAGGGCGCGCAACACGGCCCGGCAAAGCCGAGTCCGCGGGTGCCCACGCATGGGTTCGATCGCCTTGTTTTCATGCGCCGCCAAGAAAAAGGCCGACCTCATCGGGTCGGCCTTGCCTGATCGCCGAGCTTCGGATCAGCTGAAGTTCTTCGCGGCGAAATCCCAGTTGGCCAGCTTGGCCAGGAAGGTTTCGACGAACTTCGGGCGCAGGTTGCGGTAGTCGATGTAATAGGCGTGTTCCCACACATCGATGGTCAGCAGGGCGGTGTCCGCGGTCGTCAGCGGCGTACCGGCGGCGCCCGTGTTGACGATGTCGACGGTGCCGTCCGGCTTTTTCACCAGCCAGGTCCAGCCCGATCCGAAGTTGCCGACGGCCGACTTGGTGAAGGCTTCCTTGAACGCGTCGAAGCTGCCCCACTTGGTCTCGATGGCCTTGGCCAAGGCGCCGGTGGGTGCGCCGCCGCCTTGCGGCTTCATGCAGGTCCAGAAGAAGGTGTGGTTCCAGATCTGGGCGGAATTGTTATAGATGCCGCCGCTGGACTTCTTGACGATCTCTTCGAGCGTCATGGATTCGAACTCGGTGCCCTTCTGAAGGTTGTTCAGGTTCACCACGTAGGCATTGTGATGCTTGCCATAGTGGTACTCGAGCGTTTCCTTCGAATACTCGGGGGCCAGCGCATCCAGTGCATACGGCAGCGGAGGAAGTACGTGTTCCATGTTTTTTGACTCGCGGGTTGGTTGTGGGAGTGCAGCATTCTAGAAAGGATTGCCGCACCTGATGTCGGACGCAGACGCTTCCCCTCAGGCTGCATTGACCGTCATCTCCACGATCCCGTCCGCCAGGCGCGCCTGCACCGCGTCGCCGGGGGCGAGTTGCCGTGCGCTGGTGATCGCACGCCCTTGCGGGTCTGCGAGCCACGCGTAGCCGCGCTGCAGCACAAGAGCCGGGTCGAGCAGCTGGAGTCGATCGCCGATGCGCCCCAGGCGATCTTGCCGCTGTGCCAGCGCGCGCGCGAATTTCAAGGGCAGGTCGGCTTGCAAGACCCGCTGCGCTTGCGCCAGCCGCTCAGTTTTCGAGACGACCGCATAGTGGAGGCGCTGCGCTTGGTGCGCGAGACCCAGGCGCTGGCGGGCGACCAGGCCGGAAGGCCGTCCGAGCCGGCCCGCGGCCAGGTCCAGCCGCTGCTCGAGCGCATCGAGGCGGCGGCCGAGCGCGTCGTCCAGCCGTTCTCCCACGAGGCCGAGCGCGTCCAGCCACAGCGCCTGCGGGGCAGCCACCAGTTCGGCCGCCGCCGTAGGGGTGGGTGCGCGAACATCGGCGCAGAAATCGGCGATGGTGAAGTCGGTCTCATGGCCGACACCGCTGACCAGCGGCGCCGGACTTGCCGCAATCGTGCGCGCCAGGGTTTCGTCATTGAAGGCCCAGAGGTCTTCGATCGAACCGCCGCCGCGAACAAGCAAGATGGCGTCCGGCGCCGGGACCAGCGCGTAGAGCGCTCGCAAGGCGTCGACCAGTTCGGCCGGCGCCTGTGCGCCCTGCACTGCCGCGGGCGCCAGCACGACTTCGACATGCGGCGCGCGGCGGCGCAGCGCCGTCACGACGTCATGCAATGCGGCAGCGCCCAGCGAAGTCACGAGGCCGATGCGCGTTGGCATCACCGGCAACGGTCGCTTGCGGGCTGGATCGAACAAGCCCTCGGCCTCCAGCCGTGCCTTGCGCTGCAGGAACTGCTCGAACAGGGCACCCTGGCCGGCGCGGCGCAGGCTTTCCACGACCAGTTGCAGGTCCCCCCGGGGCTCATACACCGCAAGACGGCCACGCACCTCGACCTGGTCGCCGTCGCGCGGCTGGAAATCCAGAAGGCTTGCGGCACGCCGGAACATCGCGCAACGCAACTGGCCCGCTTCGTCCTTCAACGAGAAATAGCAGTGGCCACTCGACGCGCGGGAGAAGCCGGAAATCTCGCCGCGCACGGTCACCGGATTGAAGCGCGCGTCGATCGCATCGGCCACCGCGCGACAAAGGGCACCTACGGGCCAGACTCGGCGCGCCAACGCCGAAACTTCATTAAATTCACCCACACGAAATCCATGGAAAGCGAGTTGGCCCGGTGATTGCTCCACAGCCGCATGCACCAAGCGCGGGCAGCCCGCCGATGTCGCCACACATACAGTCTCTGCCGTGCAAGTAATTGATTTGATTGAAGAATATGCTGCTCAAAATTAAGTCGATCTAATGAGAGCCCCTGTGCATGCGGCTCCGGACGCCTTTCCAGCGCAGTTACTCACAAAGTTGTCCACAGAAACTGTGCGTCTGGTCTTACAGGGTTGGCGCTCCCTTCGCAGACCCGTCGCTCGGAGATAATCGCGCCGAATTTTGCAATCCACCCGGCTGGAGAATCATTTGTTATCGATCATAGTTGCCGCGGGCTGGCCCATCTGGCCGTTGCTCGCTTGCTCAGTGCTGGCGCTTGCGCTGGTCATCGAGCGCTTCGTCAACCTCAAGACCGTTCGCGTCCTGCCACCCAAGTTGCTCGACGAAGCCATCACGGTATCGCATTCCTCGATTCCGGGGCCGGACGTGGTCACCAAGCTGGAACAGAACTCCGCGCTCGGGCAGGTGCTGGCTTCGGGCTTCCGGGCGCTCAACGCGAATCCGCGTTGCACGGAAGACGATCTGCGCGCCGCCATGGAAGCGGCCGGCCGCACCGTCGCGCACAAGCTCGAGCGCTGGCTGCCGGCGCTGGCGACCATCGCGTCCGCCGCACCGCTGCTGGGGCTGCTGGGGACGGTGATCGGCATGATCGAGATCTTCGGTTCGCAGTCGCCTGCGAGCGGGGGCGTGGGGTCGGGCAACCCGGCGCAACTCGCGCATGGCATCTCGATTGCGCTCTACAACACGGCCTTCGGGCTTATCGTCGCGATCCCGACGCTGATCTTCTGGCGATACTTCCGCACGCGCGTCGACGAGTACCTGCTGAACCTGGAACTCGCAGGCGAGCGCTTCGCACGACACCTGAACGCGCTGAGGAAGTAGCCGCATGCCCTGTCCCATCCTGAACTCGCTACCCCTCGGCTCATCTGAGCGGGCCTGCGGAGGCATGTCGTGACGCGGGGCCGCATGCATTTTCGCCACGGTGCGCGCGATGAACCGGAGATCAACCTGATTCCGTTCATCGACGTGCTGCTGGTGGTGTTGATCTTCCTGATGCTGTCGACCACGTACAGCAAGTTCACGGAGATGCAACTGCGGCTGCCCGTGGCGGACGCGGACGCGCAGCGCGACTACCCCAAGGAAATCATTGCCGCCGTGTCAGCAGACGGTCGCTATTCGATCAACAAGACCGTCCTGCCCGATCGCAGCGTCGAAACGGTGGCCGCCGCGCTCTCCTCCGCATCACGGGGCGGCAAGGATTCGGTGGTGGTGATCAGTGCCGACGCCAATGCCTCCCATCAATCCGTGATCACGGTCATGGAGGGCGCTCGCCGAGCCGGGCTGATGCAGATCACGTTCGCGACGCAATCGGCCGCACAGGCCGGGCGCTGAAGCTTGGATCTGCAGCGGGCATGGCTCGGTCGCGGCCCGCTGGCGCGGCTGCTGTGGCCGGTCTCGCTGGTCTTCGGCGCATTGGCGGGCCTGCGACGCTGGCTGTACCGGCTTGGCGTCTTTCGCACCGAGCGCGTGGACGTCCCGGTGCTGGTGGTCGGCAACGTCATCGCAGGTGGGTCGGGCAAGACGCCCGTGGTGATCGCGCTGGTCCAGCATCTGCGCGCGCGCGGCGTCCAGGTCGGCGTGATCTCGCGTGGCTACGGCCGCAAGACAACGGATTGCCGGGAGGTGCTGCCCGGCGCCGACCCGCACGAGGTCGGCGACGAGGCCGCGCTGACACGCCAGCTCACAGGCGTGCCGGTCTTCGTCGCGGCGAAGCGCATCGAGGCCGCACGCGCCTTGCTGCAGCAGCATCCTCGAACCCGGCTCATCGTGAGCGACGACGGGCTGCAGCACCTGGCGCTCGCGCGGGACTTCGAGATTTGCGTGTTCGACGATCGCGGCGTTGGCAACGGTTGGTTGCTGCCGGCGGGACCATTGCGCGAGCACTGGCCGCGGCGCTGCGACCTGGTGCTGCACACCGGCGCCCGGCCGGCATTCGACAGGGGCTTTCGTTCGCAACGCACGCTGGCCGACCATGCATTGCGCAGCGATGGCAGCCGTGTCTCCCTCGCGGAATTGGTTGGCCAACCCGTTGTCGCCCTGGCCGCCGTTGCGAAGCCCGACGGCTTCTTCGAGATGTTGCGAGCGCGCGGCATCCAGCCAGAACGCTGCTTGCCGCTGCCGGACCATTTCGATTTCGAGGACTGGCAACGCCCGCCAGGGAACCAGCTCCTCCTTTGCACCGAGAAGGACGCCGTGAAGCTGTGGCGCGTGGCCCCGGAAGCGTTGGCCGTGCCGCTGGTGTTCACGCCCGAGCCCGCGTTCTTCGACGCGCTCGACGCAAAGCTATCATCGCTCGATGGACACCAAGCTGCTTGAATTGCTGGTCTGCCCCGTGACCAAGGGGCCGCTGACCTGGAACCCGGAGAAGCAGGAACTCTCTTCCCGCTCCGCACGCCTCGCCTATCCGGTGCGCGACGGCATTCCGGTACTGCTGGAAAACGAGGCGCGAACCCTGACCGACGACGAGTTGGGGCTTTGAGCAACGCCGGATCGCTTCCGGGTGCTGCGTCCCCCGCTTCAGGCCGCGACGAGGACAACGGCGCACCTCGCGCGGACGTTCGCTTCATCGTCCTCATTCCCGCACGGCTCGCGTCGACGCGTCTGCCGGACAAGCCGCTGGCGGACATCTGCGGCATTCCCATGGTGGTCCGTGTCGCGCAACGGGCGGATCTGTCGAGCGCGACGCGCGTCGTGGTCGCCGCCGATGACGTGCGCATCGTGGACGCCTGCCGCGCCCATGGCGTCGAAGTCCTCCTCACCCGCACCGACCATGTGAGCGGCAGTGATCGGCTGGCGGAGGCCTGCACGTTGCTCCGCCTGGCCGACGATGAAATCGTGGTCAACGTGCAGGGCGACGAGCCGCTGATCGATCCGTCGCTGATCGACGCCGTGGCGATGACCCTTTCCAATGAACCCGAAGCATCGATGAGCACCGCCGTGCACGCCATCGATTCGACTGAGGATTTCCTGAACCCGAACGTGGTCAAGGCCGTGCTGGATGCGCGGGGCCATGCCCTCTACTTCAGCCGTGCACCGATACCGTGGTGGCGCGACGGCTTCGCCAGCGAGTCGCCGGGTGCGCTGCCGACGCCGGCGCCATTGCGACACATCGGCATCTACGGCTATCGCGCCGGATTCATTCGCCAGTTCCCAGCCCTGCCGCCCGCGCCTATCGAATCCGTCGAAGCGCTCGAACAATTGCGCGCCATGTGGCATGGCCATCGCATCGCAGTGCACGTGAGCGACCATGCCCCGGGTCCGGGCGTCGACACGCCGGAAGACCTGGTGCGCGTCCGCGCGCGCGTCGCCGCGACGCCATAGCCAGACAGCGGTTTTCCCCCAGAGGGAGGGGCAAATGCCCATGCTATCCTCGAAGCAGTCATGACACCTGACCTGCCCGAGCGGCATGCGTGGGGTGTCAATCGATATCCCAAGAACCCTTTCGAGGACACCATGAGACTGATTTTGTTGGGCGCCCCCGGGGCAGGTAAAGGCACGCAGGCGACTTTCATCTGCAAGAAATACGGCATACCGCAGATCTCGACGGGCGATATGTTGCGCGCCGCAGTCAAGGCCGGCACGCCACTGGGACTTCAAGCCAAGTCAGTCATGGAATCGGGTGGGTTGGTCGGCGACGACCTGATCATCAATCTCGTCAAGGAACGTATCACGCAGCCCGATTGCGCGAATGGCTTCCTGTTCGACGGCTTCCCCCGCACGATCCCGCAAGCCGAGGCGATGAAGGCCGAAGGCGTCAAGCTCGACTACGTGCTGGAAATCGAAGTGCCCTTCGAGGACATCATCGAACGCATGAGCGGACGTCGTTCGCACTCGGCATCGGGCCGCACCTACCACGTCAAGTTCAATCCGCCCAAGGTCGAAGGCATCGACGACGTGACCGGCGAGCCGCTGATCCAGCGCCCCGACGACAACGAAGAGACCGTGCGCCATCGGCTCGACGTCTACAGCCAGCAAACCCGCCCGCTGGTGAACTACTACGCCACCTGGGCCAAGACCGAGCCTGAGGCCGCGCCGAAGTACCGCGCCATCGCCGGCGTCGGCAGCGTGGACGACATCACGCAACGGGCCTTCGCGGCGTTGAGCAACTAAGCGAGAGCGAGAAGCGGGGCCCGGACGCGGGCCCCTGATTCGACGCGCTGCGTCAGCGCGACGGCTGGCGAGTCAGCAATTCAAGCATGAGTGCAATGCGCGCCTTGACCGGACTCAGCCCGCCGGCATCGCGCAACGCATCCCCGGGTTTGGGCAGGATGCGGCCATTGGAGCAACGCGTGGCGCGCAGTACCGCGATGCCCGCTGCCTGCGCCCTGAGCGCAGCCGCCTCCAACGCGTGATGCAGCGTGCCGTTGCCGGTGGCGGCCAGCACCAACCCCTGGACGGCGTCCGTGCCTCCAACTGCATGCTCCCGGACCAGCGAATCGACGATCGCGCCGCTCGCGCCGGCATGGCTCAGCATGATTTCCACGCGAGGCGCAGCACTGGCGCCTGAAACTGCGTCGATCTCCGCCGGCGACCACTGTGTGCTCGTCGAGGGCCAGCTCCGCACGGAACGAACCGCACCCTCCTCGACATAGCCGATCGGTCCGGCGTCGCCGGAAGAGAAGGCATCGAGCCGATAGGTGTGGACCTTCTGCACATCGAGCGCCCCATGGATCACTCCCGCGCAGACCGCGAGCACACCGCTCGCATTTGCCGTAGCCGCAACGACTACCGCATCCCGCACGTTCTGCGGCCCGTCAGGCGACAGCGACGTCGCCGGCCGCATCGCACATGTCAACACCACAGGCTTCTGCGACCGCAGCGTCGAATGCAGGAAGAAGGCCGTCTCTTCCAGCGTATCGGTCCCATGCGTGATCACGAGACCGACGACATCTGGCTGCACCAGCCAATGCGCGCAACGCGCGGCCAGGCGCTGCCAGATCGCGAAGTCCATGTCCTTGCTGTCCACCTGTGCCACCTGCTCCGACTGCAACGTGACGCCAGCCACCTCGATGCCACCCAGCAACTCCGACACGCCGACCTCCGCCGCCGTGTAGCCGATGTTGTCGCCGGGCTGCGTGGACCGGCCGGCAATGGTGCCTCCCGTGCCGAGGACCACCACGCGCCTGGACTCCTTCACTGCCTTGCTCGCGACCATGCTTGCCATCTTTCAGAAACTGGTTAAAAATACAGGTACTGGATATTCAACCAGTGCCGCAAGGAGTCAAGCGCATGCTCAACCTGTCGAACTTTGCCGTCAAGCTTACCGCCCGCCAGCAGCAGATCCTGGACTTGATCCAGAGCGCTATTGCCCGGACCGGCGCGCCGCCCACACGAGCAGAAATCGCGGCTGAATTGGGCTTCAAGTCCGCCAACGCGGCCGAAGAACATTTGCAGGCGCTGGCGCGCAAGGGCGTCATCGAACTGGTCAGCGGCACCTCGCGCGGCATCCGCCTGAAGGGCGAGGTCTTGCGCGCCATCAACGAAACACGCTCCAGCCAGTATTCGCTGGGCCTGCCCGGCATGGCCCAATTGGCGCTCCCCTTGGTCGGCCGAGTCGCGGCAGGCTCGCCGATCCTCGCGCAGGAACACATCGATCAGACCTACTACGTCGAAAACACGCTGTTCCAACGCCAGCCCGACTATCTGCTCAAGGTGCGCGGCATGTCCATGCGCGACGCGGGCATCATGGATGGCGACCTGCTCGCAGTCCAGTCCACCAAGGAAGTGCGCAACGGCCAGATCGTCGTCGCCCGCCTCGGCGATGAAGTCACCGTCAAGCGGCTGCGGCGCAACAAGCAGGTGATCGAGCTGCATGCCGAAAACCCCGACTACCCCACCATCATCGTGCAGCCGGGCGAGCCCTTTGAAATCGAAGGCCTGGCCGTCGGCCTGATCCGGAACACGATGCTGATGTAGCCATTACCGACGCAACAGGTGGCGGGCGTATGGCGAAGAGGCCATCACCCTGTTGCGGTCGACCTGAAGAAATCCTGCCTGTGTTCAACCTCTGACCAATCTGGAGTTCACATGGGAATCGCTTTTCTGACCTTGGCTGAAATCTTCACGCCCCTGCAATCGCTGGCCAGCCGATGGATGCCCGCGCGTCGCCGGAGCGGGCTGCGCTACGTGGCGGTGCGCCCCGGATGCACGGCCCGCGCATCCGCGAGCAAGCCGACGCCTGGCGCCAGGCCCTTGCGCGTGGTGCGCATACTGGATGCACAGCGCACGACCACCGGTGCGGGCCGCGTCGTCATCTCGGGCCGCATGGCCGATGTCTGCGCCGAGCTCGACCGGCTCGCCGCGCTGGAAGCCGCGGACGATGCCAGGCGCCTGATGCATTGAGCCATCCTTGCGGGCGCGACACACGCAGCGCACGGCCTTCGAGGGTGCAAGGCACAATAACGTGCCATGAATATCGTGATCCTCGACGACTACCAGGATGCGGTGCGCAAATTGCGCTGCGCGAGCAAGCTCGACGCCTATGCCGCCAAGGTCTATACCAACACCGTCAAGGGGATCGGCCAACTGTCGGTGCGATTGAGAGACGCTGACGTGATCGTCCTGATTCGCGAGCGCACCCAGATCTCCCGGCAACTGGTCGAGAAGCTGCCCAAGCTCAAGCTCATTTCGCAAACCGGCCGTGTGGGCAGCCACATCGACGTGAACGCCTGCAGCGAATTGGGCGTCGCGGTGGCCGAGGGCAGCGGTTCGCCGCTTGCTCCAGCCGAGTTGACCTGGGCCCTGATCATGTCCGCGATGCGCCGGCTGCCGCAGTACATCAGCAACCTCAAGCACGGCGCATGGCAGCAGTCCGGCCTCAAGTCGGCCTCGATGCCGCCGAACTTCGGCCTGGGATCGGTGCTCAAGGGCAAGACGCTCGGTATCTGGGGCTACGGCCGCATCGGGCAACTGGTGGCGCGCTATGGACAGGCCTTCGGCATGCAGGTCGTCATCTGGGGACGTGAAGCGAGTTGCGCCAAGGCGCGATCCGACGGACTGCAGATCGCGCCGAGCCGCGAGGCATTGTTCGAGATGTCCGATGTGCTCTCGGTGCACCTGCGGCTCATGGACGAGACACGCGGCATCGTGACCCTGGCGGACTTGTCGCGGATGCAACCGACCGCGCTGTTCGTCAACACGTCGCGCGCAGAGCTGGTCGAGTCCGACGCCCTGCTTGCAGCACTCAATCGGGGCCGGCCCGGTCTCGCTGCGATCGACGTCTTCGAGAGCGAACCACCGCTGCAGGGACACGCGCTGCTGCGCCTTGAAAACTGCATCTGCACGCCGCACATCGGCTACGTCGAGCAAGAGAGCTACGAGCTCTACTTCGGCCAGGCTTTCGACAATGTCGCGAGCTTCATCAAGGGCAATCCGACCAACATCGTCAATCCTGGCGCCTTGCAGGTTCGCCGTTGAGTCGCCCTCCGCTTCCGGGCGCGCTCTGGGCGCTGCTGGCGGGCAACTTCGTCATCGGCACCGGCGTCATGCTGGTCGCGGGCACGCTCAACGAGATCAGTGATTCGTTCGGCGTGAGCGTGGCTGCAGCGGGCCAGCTGATGACGGCGGGCGCGCTGGTAGTCTGCTTCGGCGCACCGCTGCTGGCAGCCCTTGTGGCGGGCTGGGACCGGCGAACGCTTCTGGCGCTGACGATGGTCTGGTATGCGGTCTGCAACGTGGCGGCATCACTCATGCCGAGCTACCTTGGGCTTCTGCTCATGCGCATGCTGACGATGCTGGCGCCAGCCATCTTCACGGCGCAGGCCGCGGCGTCAGTGGGCATGCTGGTTCCGGCGGATCAGCGCGGCCGGGGTGTGACGTTCGTGTTCCTCGGTTGGTCGATGGCATCGGTGCTGGGCCTGCCGCTGGGCGCGTGGCTCGGCGGCCACTACGGCTGGCGGACTGCATTCGTGGCCATTGCCGTCGCCGCATTCTTCAGTGCGGCCGCGATATGGTGGACGATGCCGAACGGCATTCGCCCCGCGGCACTCACGCGGGCGGCCTGGGTGCGCGTCTTCAGGAGTCCGGCCTTGATGGGCGTGCTGGCGGTCACCGCATTGCAAAGCACCGGCCAATTCGTGGTGTTCGCCTATTTCGCCCCCTTGCTCAAGCAGCAACTCGGCGCCGACGCAACGACGCAGAGCTTTATCTGGGGCTGGTTTGGCGCCTGTGGCCTGGTCGGCAATCTCCTGGTCAGTCGCTACATCGACCGCATTGGCGCGGGCCGCGCGGCGCTGGTGACCACGGTGCTCATGGCAACGAGCCTGTTGCTGTGGCCGCTGGGCATCAATTTCGTGGTCTTCGCCCTGGTGCTGCTACCTTGGGGCCTCGGCTGCTTCGCGGCCAATTCGGCCCAGCAGGCGCGGCTGGTCGGAATGGCGCCGGCGATGGCGCCCGGGTCGGTCGCGCTCAACAGCTCGGGGATGTTCATCGGGCAGGCCATCGGCGCTGCCACCGGGGGTTGGCTGCTGGCGCAAGACGCCGCGAGCTGGATGCATTGGGTCGGCTTCTTCACGATGCTTGCGGCGATGGCGCTGAGCATTGTGGTTGAGCGCTTGCCAAAGCCGGAGTGATTCAACCAACCTTCCGCCCAATGCGCGCGCGTGCGGCGCGCGGGCGAGAGCAGGGGCAGCAGCAGCTCTTGCGGATCGGGTAAGCCTGCTCTCGGGTTCCCAACGTTTCAACGGCAGCACCGGTGACCGGCAAACCCAATTCGCGGCGCGCCCGCGAAGGGCTCCCTTTTGCATGCCACTGCCTTGAGTGGCGCGATCGGAAATGCAGCGCCACCGCAACGGATATCAACCGTAGCGTAGGTCGCCGCTCTCAGCGCTTGATGATGCGCTTCGGCGCGATCTCCGCTTCGGTCTCGGGATCGAACAGGTCGAAGTCGATGATGTGCGGATCGGCCGGACCCGAAGCCGGCGCTGTCGGCGGAGGCTCGATGGGCGCAGCGATGGTCTCGAAAGCAGTCTTGTCGAACTGCGCCAGGTCCATGTCGACGGCCGGCTTCGTCTCGGACGATTCCACCGGGCTCATTTCGGTTTCGGCCAGCAAGCCTGCATCGATCTCGCCGTAGATGGAGGGGAAAGCTTCGATCGGCGGCTTGGGGGTAGACGGCGCCTTTGTCGTTGCCGGCCTGGGCTCGGGGATCAACGGGGCGGGGATCGATGCGGCCGGCATCATCACGGTCGGCTCGCTCATCAGCGTGGCACGCGCCGTGGGTTGCATGTCATGGCTGAACGTGTCGACGAACGGGATCGGCGTGATCGGCGCGGGCGCCGTGTCGGGGTCGACGACTTCCTTCGCAATGGCGTAGAGCAGCAACAGTTCCTGGTAGGCGGCAAGGTCGAAGGCCTCGTCCTCGTGCACGCCCGGCTTGCGGAACACCAGTTCCTCGATGAGCGCCAGCGTGCCTGCGGTCGGCCACTGCGATTCGATACGGGCGAGCGCGCTGCGGTAGTGCTCCAGGCCGCGACCACCGAGCGAGAAGTCGTCGAACTCGGGGACTTCGGCATTGAAGGCGCGCTCGAAGTCCGTCGCCAGGTGGGCGTACTCATCGCGACGACCCAGCGCGTGATAGATCTTGAACAGGTCGAGATAAGCCAACGCGCTGGTATCCGGGTTGGCCGCGATGTGCTCTACGAGCACGGCGATCGCCTGGTCGTGCTGGCCCAGCGAAAGGAAGAAGTCCGATTGCTGCTGCACATCGAACAGTTCCTCGGTATTGACCGGGCGCGTGGCCGCGACCTCGACGGGCGCGACGACCGCGACGCCAGTGGGACCATAGGTCGTATCGGCATTGGTCGCCGCCAGCAATGCGGCGTGGCGCGGATCGAGTTCACGACCGCCCAGCGGCGCACGCTGGGTGGGCTCGTGCTCGTCTTCTTCTTCGTCGAACTTGCTGTCGGCGGGCAACACGGGAGGTGCGCCGCTTGGTGCCGGGCGCGGTTCGGGCGCATCGCCCCACCAGGCTGGCGCCGTGGCGCGACGCGACACACGCCAGAGCAAGCCGATGGCGAGCACCGCCAAGGCCAGCAGCGCGACAAGCATGTAGACCAGCGGATTGCGATAGCGGCTCTCGCGGGCATCGGCCAGCTCGCTGCGCATTTCGAGCAGCGCGCGCTGGTTCTGCGCGGTTTGTTCCCGCAGGGCGGCCAAGGTCGCCTCGAGCGACTGAATGCGCTGGGATTCGCGCTGCGCGTCTTCCGGCGGGGCCGCGAGCGCTCGCCACTGGGCAGCGGCTTGGGCGCGCTTGGCCAGGTCCTCGGTCGCGGGAACGGTCAGTTGGGGGGAAGTCTTCAGGCCACCGTCACGCGTGAGCGCAGGTTCCAGGGCCTCGATTTTCAGCCGCGGACCCGCCGGCGGCGCTTCGACAGCCGGCGCGGGAGCGGGTGGCGGCGGGACCGGAGC
>NZ_JAATOM010000020.1 GCF_019207085.1 Variovorax sp. dw_308
ACTGCTCGACTCCGGCGCGCTGGTGGTCGATGCCTTGCGCCACCGGGTGCATGCCGCCGACGCGTGGTTGCCGCTGGCACGCCGGCCCGTGCTGTTCGCGCTGGCGCGTGCGCTTGCCGAGGCATGGCCCGGCGACGCCGACCGCGAAGCCTTGATCGAATACGCCTTTCGCACCCGCCGCCCCGACGAGACGCACCGGGCACGCCTGCGGGTCGAGATCGGCCGCCTGCGCGCGCTGCTCAAGTCGATGGCGCGGATCGACGCCACGGCGCGGGGCTTCATGCTCCAGCCGCTCGACGAACGCGCAGTCGTTGTGCTCGCGCCGCCCGTCGACGGCGACCAGGGCGCGTTGGTGGCGCTGCTGTCCGACGGTGCGGCCTGGTCGACCTCCGCGCTGGCGCTGGCGCTTGGGGCCAGCCAGCGCACGGTGCAGCGTGCGCTGGCCGAACTGGAGGCGCAGGGCAGGGTGCGCGCGATCGGGCAGGCGCGGGCGCGCCGCTGGCTGTCGCCACCGCTTGCCGGATTCACGACGATCTTGCTACTGCCCGCCGCGCTGCCGATTGAATAGCGTCGCTCCATGGCGCCGCTCCAGGCGCGACAAGGGCTATGGCGCCATCGCTGCACGGCCCTTGGCATCGCGCTTCGCCCGGCTCTCCTTGGCACTGCATCCGTATTGCCCGAGGTACCAGCGCGAGAAGGCGCTTGGCGCGGAAAAGCCGAGCATCATCGCGACCTCCGTCAACGGGCGATTGCCCTCCATGACATGCCGCATGGCGAGTTCCTTGCGGATCTCGTTGACCATCGACGAGAAGGGCTGCCCGTGTTCGTCCAGCCTGCGTTGGACCGTGCGGCACACGAGGCCCAGATGATCCGACACCTGCTCGATGGTGCAGCGCCCGCTGGGCAGCAACAGGAGGATGGTGCGGCGCACGTCGCCATGCACTGTCGCACCGCCCGTCTTCGGCGACGCGTCCAGCAGCTGCTGGGCGTAGCGCACCATGGCGGGATCGGCCGACGCGTTGCGTGCATCGAGATCGGCCCTGGTGCAGACGATGCAATTGAACTCGTAGTCGAACTCGACGCGATGGCCGAACAGCCGGTGATGCACGCTCAGGTCACGCGGCGCGGCATGCTCGAAACAGACGCGGCGCGGCTGCCACGCTTCACCGAGGATTTCGCGCATCAGGCGCAGCGTCACGCCGAGCGCCATTTCGATTCGCTGGCGCGTGGACTGCTGCGCCTTGCCGGCGCTCAGGTCTTCGCGGATCACGACCAGGCCGGCTGACTCCTCGAGCATGAAAGACAGCGCGCCGTTGATCAGCGTCTGGTAGCGCATCAGTACGTTCAGCGAATTGCGCAAGCTTGCCTGGTCGCGGATCAGCAATCCCACCGCACCGAGGTTGGACAGCTGGCGCGACTCGGCCATGCACAGGCCGAAGCTCTCATTGCCCGACTTGCTCGCGGAGATGTGGAGAAGTTCGGTCACCCGCTCGACCGGGATCAGGAGATCCGGCTGGCGCAGCACGTTCGGGTTGAGGCCGACGTCATGGAGCATCTGCACCGGATCGAGCCCGCTGGCCCGGGCGACCTCGCTGTAGTTGGTGAGGCTCGCGGCGCGGACCTGCGTCATGGCATGGGACCTTGGGAAAGTGGCACCGAAGGATAAGTGCGTGTCATGGATTGTCAAGTGGAATGGCCCCGGCAGGCTCACACTTTCCTCACCGTCCCAAGCCCTTAGGACAAGAGGAGACACACATGATTCAAGCATTCGCCGAGGCGCCCGCAGTGGTCCGCGCGGCATCGCTCGGCAACTCGATCCGCGTCGAGCCACTCACCTGCACGATCGGCGCCGAACTCGGCAACGTGAACCTGGGCGCGGCCGCGGAAGACGACCTGTTGATGGCGGAGATCCGCGCGTTGCTGCTCAGGCACCGCGTGGTGTTCTTCCGCGACCAGGACATCACGCGCGCCCAGCACGTGGCGTTTGCGCGCCGCTTCGGTGCGCTGGAAGACCATCCGGTGCTGGGCAGCGACCCCGACCATCCCGGGCTGGTCCAGATCTACAAGACCGCCGCCAGTCCACCGGATCGCCACGAGAACTCCTGGCACACCGATGCCACCTGGCGCGACAAGCCGCCGCTCGGCTGCGTGCTGCGATGCGTGGAATGCCCGCCGGTGGGCGGCGACACGATGTGGGTCAACATGGTCGAGGCGTACCGGCAACTGCCCGAGGACATCAAGGCGAAGATCGCGCCCTTGCGCGCGCGCCACAGCATCGAGGCCAGCTTCGGCGCCGCCATGCCGATCGAGAAGCGGCATGCGCTGAAGGCGCAGTTCCCCGATGCCGAGCACCCGGTCGTCCGCACCCATCCCGAGACGGGCGAGAAGGTGCTGTTCGTCAACGGCAGCTTCACCACGCACTTCACCAACTTCAACACGCCGGCCAACGTGCGCTGCGGGCTCGACAAGTCGCCGGGCGCGAGCCAGTTGCTCAACTACCTTGCCAGCCAGGCCCTCATCCCCGAATACCAGGTCCGCTTCCGGTGGAAGAAGAACAGCGTGGCCTTCTGGGACAACCGCTCGACGCAGCACTACGCGGTGATGGACTACCCGCCCTGCGACCGCAAGATGGAACGCACCGCCATCGTCGGAGACGCGCCGTACTGATGGCGCGGGGCGGCGCACCGGCCTTGGCGCAGTGGCCGTGACGGGCGCCTGCGCCGCATGGTTTTCTTCATCTCTTCATCGACCTCGGGTCGGCCCGCGATGCCGGCCGCGGCAGCCTTTTGTCCACGAAACCTGCAATGAACGCCTCAACACAACCCACTCTCCTCATCGTGCCCGGCCTTCGCGACCATGTCGAAGAACATTGGCAGACGCACCTGCAACGCAAACTGTCTTCGGTGCGCAAGGTCGTCTGCGTGCCCCCGCTGGAGGCCGACAAGCTGAGCCGCGCCGCGCGCGTGGCGGCCATCCAGCGGACCGTCGAATCCATCGACGGTCCCATCGTCGCCGTGGCCCACAGCGCCGGCGTGGTCATGCTGGTGCATTGGGCACAGGTCCACGCCAGAAAACTCGAAGGCGCATTGCTCGCGGCACCGCCGGATTTCGATTCGCCTTTGCCCGCGGGTTATCCGACCCTCGATGCACTGCAATCGAATGGCTGGTTGCCGGTTCCGCGCCGCGCGTTGCCCTTCCCCAGCATCGTGGCGGCCAGCACCAACGATCCGCTCGCCAGCTTCGACAGCGTGACCCGCATGGCGAAGGACTGGGGCAGCAAACTGGTCAACGTCGGCGCCGCAGGCCACCTCAACCCGGCTTCGGGTTTCGGCCCCTGGCCGATGGCCGAGGCGTTGATCGGCCAGTTGGAAATGCGGCTGCGATAGCTGTCGCGATTTGCAAAGTGAGAGGCATGCAATGTCAAGCGACAAGCGATGCAAAGCCAGACCATTCACTGTCCCTTCAGACACCCGACACCCACCCATCAAAAGGAGATAAACATGCACTTCCTCGACGACTCCCTCCTGCCGGAAAACCAGGAACCGCTGGTCATCCAGTCCGCGCCCTACGGCCCCCAATGGCTGCCCGGTGACTCCACCGATGTGCCGGTGAAGTTCGCTGACCAGATCCAGAAGGCGGTCGACGTCTACAACGCCGGCGCCACCGTGCTTCACGTGCATGTGCGCGAAGCCGATGGCACGGGCTCGAAGCGCCTGTCGATGTTCAATGAGATGCTCGACCGCCTGCGCACCGCCGTGCCGAAGATGGTCCTGCAGGTGGGCGGGTCCATCTCGTTCGCGCCGGAGAACGAAGGCGAGAGCGCCAAGTGGCTCTCGGACGACGTGCGCCATGCGCTGGCCGAGTTGAATCCGCGGCCCGACCAGGTCACGCTCGCCGTCAACACCAGCCAGATGAACACGGCGGAGAACAAGGTGCCTTCCGATGTGGCGGGCACCTCGTGGGAGGACCTGGAGAACAGCGCCTACCGCGAGATGGTCGTTCCGGCCGGCCCGACCTTCGTCGAGGAGCACATGAAGCGCCTGGTGGCCAACGGCATCCAGCCGCACTTCCAGCTCGGTCACCTGGCGCAGTTCGAGACGCTGGGGCGCATGATCCGTCGCGGCAAGTACATGGGGCCGCTGGTGTTGAACTGGGTGTCGCTGCAGGGTGGCTTCGACGGCCCCAATCCGAACAGCATGCTGAACTTCATCAACCATGTGCCGGACGGCGCGGTGCTCACCATCGAGGGCACGGCACGCAACACCTGGCCATTGACCGGCATGGGCATCCTCCTGGGCTTGCATGTGCGCTGCGGCATCGAGGACACGCTGAACGACAAGCTGGGCGAGCGCATCACCTCGGTCCAGCAGGTCGAGAAGATGGTGCGCGTCTCCCGGGAATACCACCGGGAGATCGCGACTGGCGAAGACGCGCACCGCATCTACAAGATCGGCGTGTTCTACAACAGCGTCGAGGAGACGCTGGCGAAGAACGGCTTTGCTCCCTCGCGCAAGCCGGGCCAGCGCGGCTTCACGCACTACGCCACCGCATAGCAGGCACAACGCGTCGGGTGCTCAAGGGCGCCCGATGCCTGCAATTTCATTTCTCGTCGTCCAAGTGTCCGTACCCCAAGGTGAATGCCATGTTTGCTGATCTGTTGAAGCTGAGATTCCTCGCGCCCTTTGCGCTGTCATGGCTGGCGGCCCTGTCGCCTGCGCAAGCGGAGCAGCAATGGCCCGACAAGCCCATCCGCCTGGTCGTCCCGGCGCCAGCGGGCGGTATCTCGGACGCCGTTGCCAGGCTGCTCTCGGAGCAACTGCGCACCAGCCTGGGTGTCACCGTGCTGGTGGACAACAAGCCGGGCGGCTCGGCCATCGTCGCCGAGCGCGCGGTGATGGCTTCGCCGGCCGACGGCTACACCTGGATGGTCGGGCCGTCGAGCGTGCTGTCCGACATCCCGCTCACGGTGAAGACGCCGTACGACCCGCAGAAGACCTTCACCTATGTGGCGGAAGGGGGCGCCATGCTGCATGTGCTGGTGGCGAACGCGAGCTTTCCTCCGAACAACATGAAGGAACTGCTCGAGTACACCAAGCGCCATCCGCGTGCCGTGAGCGTGGCCAACCTGAGCGTTGGCACGCGCTCCAACCTCCTCGGCGAAATGCTCAGGGAGAAGAGCGGCAACGAGATGCTGGTGGTGCCGTACAAGGGCTCGGCGCCTGCCATCGTCGACCTGATGGGCAATCAGATCCAGCTCACTTTCGAGGTGGTCAGCAACGTCGTCCCGTTCATCAAGGCCGGCAAGCTCAAGGCCATTGCCATCGCTTCCTCGACGCGCTCGCAGTACCTGCCGGACGTGCCGACCTTCGCCGAGGCCGGGCTGCCTGATTTCGTGATGCCGCATGCGAGCGTCGGCGTCTTCCTCCTGAGCAGCACGCCCCAGCCGCTTGTCGACCGGATCCAGGCCGAAGTGAAGAAGATCGTCGCCACGCCGAAGTACCGCCAGGCGCTCGCCTTGCAGAGCCTGGACCTGCCGCACGACTCCTCGCCCGCACAGCTCAAGCAGGTGCTGGCCACGACCATGGAACACAACCAGGCCATCATCGAGAAGCTGCAACTCAAGATCAGTCCGGAGTGAAGGCGGGCAGCGGCGCGTTATCGCACTGCGAACGCGCCCGGCAGGAGCCTCCCCTGATCCCCAAAGGCTTCGCACTCCATCGCAAGGACAGCCATCAGGGCTTCCTGCGCAAGGCCGCCTGAGCGGCATGCCAATCAAACACCAGACAGGAGACACGACATGGTCAAGGCGATCCGCCTCTATGAGACAGGCACCCCCGAGGTCCTGAAGTTCGAGGACGTCGAGGTCGGCGACCCCGGTCCCGGCCAGGCGCGTGTGCGGCACAGCTTCATCGCGCTGAACTTCATCGACGTCTATTTCCGCACCGGCCGCTATCCGCTCGCGCTGCCCAACGGCATCGGCTCCGACGCGGTGGGCGTGGTGGAGGCGGTGGGCCCCGGCGTGACGGACATCAAGGCCGGCGACCGCGTGGGCTACCTGATCGGGCCGCAGGGCGCGTATGCGCAGGCGCGGGTGATGCCGGCCGAAGTGCTGATCCCGCTGCCCGATGGCGTGTCGGACCGCACGGCCGCCACGCTGATGATGAAGGGCATGACGGCACAGTACCTGTTCCGCCAGGTGTTCCCGCTGCAGGGCGGGGAAACCATCCTCTATCACGCGGCCGCCGGCGGCGTGGGCCTGATCGCCTGCCAATGGGCGCGGGCCATGGGCGTGACCATGATCGGCACCGTCAGCACCGACGAGAAGGCCGAGCTTGCCAAGGCCAACGGCTGCGCGCACACCATCGTGACCTCGCGCGAGAACGTCGTCGAGCGCGTCAAGGAGATCACCGACGGCAAGGGTGTTCCAGTGGTCTACGACTCGGTCGGCAAGGACACGCTGACGGCGTCGCTGGATTGCCTTCAGCCGCGCGGCTCGCTGGTCAGCAATGGCACCTCCTCGGGGCCCGTCGTGATCGACACCTCGATGCTGGCGGGCCGCGGTTCGCTGTGGGTCACGCGGCCGGCGATGATGCATTACATCCAGCCGCGCGCCCACATGCTCGACATGGCCCGCGAGCTGTTCGACCATGTACTGGCCGGGCGCATCGTCAGCGAGCCGAAGCAGGTGTTCCAGCTCGAGGATGCGGCCGAAGCCCATCGCGCGCTCGAGGCACGCCAGACCTCCGGCTCGACCATCCTCGTTCCCTGATCGCATGGGAATCACCATGAACAAGCACCTGCTGGCGCTTTGTGCGCTGGCGTCAGCGGGCACTGCCGCTGCGCAATCGTCCGTGACCGTGTTCGGCGTCGTCGACGCGGCTGTCAGCTACTACAGCACCACGAGTCGGTCCTATGGATTCACGCCGCCGCGGGAGGTCACCCAGTCACAGACCGTGCTGTCGCCCTCGGGCTACAACTCCAGCAGGCTCGGCTTTCGCGGCACGGAGGATCTGGGCGGCGGGCTGTCCGCAAGCTTCTGGCTGGAGGCACCGTTGGCCAACGACGTGGGCGGCGGCGCCGCGAACTTCGGTCGTCGCTCCACCGTCAGCCTGACCGGCCCCTTCGGCGAAGTCCGGCTCGGCCGCGACTACACCGCGTCCTTCTGGAACGATGGCGTGTTCGATCCCTTCGGCGTCAACGGCGTCGGCACCAACCTGATCGCGGTGGTCAACAGCAACCTGGCGGCCACGCGCGCGCTTGCGACGGGCGGCCTGTTGAACGGCGGGCTGTCCGCCGGCACCGACAGCTACCTGCGCACCAGCAACGCCATCGGGTACTTCCTGCCGGCGGGCCTTGCGGGCTTCTACGGCCAGGCGCAATACGCATTCCACGAGAACGTGGATTCGAGCAACGTGCCTGGCAGTCCGTCCAGGCGGGGCAGCTACGCCGGGGGACGCTTCGGCTGGGCCAACGGTGGCGCCGACGTCGCCGTGGGCTACGGCGAGAGCACATTGGCCAGCACCACGCCGGGTGGCGAGAAGATCAAGACCCTGAACGTCGGCGCCTCCTATGACTTCGGGATCGTGAAGGTCTTCGGCGAGTGGTCGCGCGTGTCCGACGTCCGTGACGCCGTCAACGCGACCACGCCGGCAGCGACCGACCGCTACGACGGCCTCATGACCGGCGTGACCGTGCCGGTGGGTCCGGGTCTTGTCCGTGTGTCGATTGCGCGGGTGAACTTCAACAACGGCAACGGCTTGCCCGACAGCGACGCATCGGTGAGGAAGCTGGCGCTGGGCTATGTGCACAATCTGTCGAAGCGTACTGCGCTGTACGCATCGGTGGCGCGCATCAATATCGACGACGGTCACAACAACCCGGCCGTGATGGGCGTCACGCCGCTGGTGCTGAGTGTTCCCGCCATATTTCCGCAGCCCACGTATGTCACGACCAACGGAATGCAACCGCACGGCTCCTACGGCTACGACTTCGGGATCCGGCACGCGTTCTAGACCCCGGCGCATGCGCGCGGGGCGGCCAGTGCCGGCCGCTCGCCGGATTCACGACGATCTTGTTACTCCCCGCTGCGCTGCCGATTGAATAGAGTTCGCTCCATGGCGCCGCTCCAGGCGCGACAAGGAGTCAGCGATGGCAAGCAGCAAGACCGGCAAAAGCCAGCCCGGCAACAGCCAGCCCGAACCCACGGCCCATGCAGCCGAGATCGTGCGCGAATACGGTCCCTTCGACGGCGCCGAGAAGATCGCCGGCGTGACCCATGACGGCCAGCGCGTCTGGGCCGCCACGGGCGAGCGGCTGATCGCCTTCGACGCCGACAGCGGCCAGACCACGCGCACGCTCGACCGCGTCTGCGACGCCGGCACCGCCTATGACGGCACGCACCTCTACCAGATCGCCGAGCAGCGCATCGACAAGATCGATCCGGTCACCGGCGAGGTGCTGGCCACGATCCCGGCGCCGGGCCACGGCCTCGACTCGGGCCTCACCTGGGCCGAGGGCAGCCTGTGGGTCGGCCAGTACCGCGACCGCAAGATCCACCAGATCGATCCGCAGACCGGTGCGGTCATCCGCACCATCGAGTCCAACCGGTTCGTCACCGGCGTGACCTGGGTCGACGGCGAGTTGTGGCACGCCACGTGGGAGGGTGACGCGAGCGAGATTCGCCGCATCGACCCGCACAGCGGCACGGTGATCGAGCGGCTGGAGATGCCGCCGGGCATCGGCATCAGCGGACTCGAATCCGATGGGGCGGACCTCTTCTATTGCGGTGGCGGATCGAGCGGAAAGGTCCGCGCCGTGCGCCGCCCCACCAGCGCATCGCGCAGCCCTGCAGGCAAGGCAACGACGCCTTCCTGACGTTCCCACCCGGTCTTCCGATCGAAGCACGCGCGGGCCCGCCATCGGCCGGCTGGGTCGCGCCCTGGCCAAGCGCATTGGCAACAACCGCAACGGCTCACCACGCCAAGGAGCAAACCATGAACACAAGCACCGCCGAAGCCCGCACACCGAACCATCCCGTCGTCTCGCGCGAGCGCTGGCTTGCCGAACGCAAGGCGCTGCTCGATCGCGAGAAGGAACTGACGCGCCTGCGCGACGACATCGCCCGCGCACGCCGCGCGCTGCCGTGGACGCGCATCGACAAGGACTACGTCTTCGACACGCCCGACGGCCCGCGCCGCCTCGCCGATCTGTTCGAAGGCCGCAGCCAGTTGCTGGTGCAGCACTTCATGCTCGGCCCGGGCTGGGCGCAAGGCTGCCAGAGCTGCTCGTACATGGCCGACCACATCGGCGGCATGCAGATCCACCTCGAACATCGCGACGTGACGATGCTCGTCATCTCGCGCGCGCCGCTGGATGAGATCGAGCGCTTTCGGGCGCGCATGGGCTGGGGGTTCAAGTGGGTGTCCTCGCATGGCAGCGACTTCAACTTCGACTTCGGCGTCAGCTTCACGCCGGAGGAAAAGGCCCGGGGCGAGGTCGACTACAACTTCGGCAAGCGCCCCTTCATGCGCGAGGAACTGCCCGGCGTCAGCGTGTTCTTCAAGGACGAGGCGGGCGAGGTGTTCCGCACCTACTCGACCTATGGCCGCGGTGTCGAGGTGATGATGGGCACCTACGACATGCTCGACCTGACGCCCAAGGGCCGCGACGAGCACAACCTGGCGTATCCGATGGATTGGGTGCGCCATCACGACCGCTACGAGCCGGCGCCGATCGCGCAGCCGGCGCCCTCAGGCGGCGCATGCTGCCATGCAGGGGCTTGAGGCGCAGTGCCGTGTGATGAAGTCAAGGAAATGGACATCCTGGCGAGTCTTTGGCCCTGGCTGGCGGTCGCGGGACTCGGCGCCTTCCATGGGCTGAACCCGGCCAGCGGGTGGATGCTGGCTGCCGGATTTGCCCTGCGTTCGCGCGACCGGGCGCAGGCGCTGCGTGCCTTGCTGCCGATCGCCGCGGGGCACGCTGCCTCGGTGGCGCTCGTGGCTGCAGCGGTCGCGTTCGGCATGTCGATGGACCGGACGGTGCTGCAAGTCGTGGCGGGTGGGCTGATGGTGGTGGCTGCGGCCTTGCACCTGTCGGGCCGTGCACCCCGGCTGGCGCGCAAGCCGGCGGGGCATGCCGGGCTGGCGCTTTGGTCTTTCATGATGTCCACCGCGCACGGCGCCGGCTTGATGCTGGTGCCGGCCCTGGCGCCGCTGTGCATGGGCGACCCTGCGGCCCGGCAAGGCAGCGCGTCAAACGCCTTGCTGCTCGCGTTCGCGGCCGTCGGTGTTCACACGGTGGCAATGCTCGCGGTGACCGGCCTCATTGCGAGCGGGGTGTGTCGCGGCTTCGAGGCATGGCGCCGATGGAGACGAGTCGACGAACCCAGGGAGGGAACGTGTTGACGACCTACAAGGTGCCGAGCAGCCCTGCGTTCGTCTGCAGCCACTTCAGCGTGCGCAATTGATCGTTGTGCTCCGTCGTGCACAACGCAAGGTGAGCGCGCTGCGAAGGCGGCACAGTAGTGGCAACCGTCGCAGCGGCGGCAGCCTTGGCTGCGGCGGCAATCTCATCCAGGCAGGCAGCCTTGGCCGGCGAGGGGGAGGGCCACGGCGGCGGGACAGGTGCTGGCGCAGGGGCCTGTGCATTGGGCGCTTGTGAAGCCTGCGAGCTTGCCGATGGCACGTCCGGCTTGGGCACCGGCGTCTCGATCGCGGGGTCTGCCGCGAGGATGGCAACCTGGCGTGTCAGCACCCACAGCGGCACCGAGTCGGCGTTCTTGGTTATCCAGGCCCGCGTCGAAGCGCTTTGCAGGGCTGCGGGCTTGACGTTTTCGCAGGCGGTCCCGGCCTTGCCGATGCGATCGCCGAGGCGCGGCCAGGCGTTGACGGGCGTGGCCGGCAGTGCCCGCACGGGCTGACCCTTGTCGCCCGTGGTCGGGATGCCCTGGGCGGACTTGGCGAGAGCCTCCGTGTAGGCCCGCGCTTCCCTCTGGTTGCCGTTGAGCACGTCGGCCACTTCGTTCGCGTAGCCGTCGAAGCAGCCGGTGGAAGTAGCCTCGGCCAACAGCAGTTCGTCGAGCAGCGCGATGAGGCCCATGCTCACGACGATGGCGTGGCCGTCCAGCCGCCGCTGCGTGCCAAGGAGCGGCGTGGGCGTGGGGATGACGCTCAGTCGCGTGGCCTTGCGGATGGCAGCTTCGCGCGGACTCTCCCATGACGAAGCGGTAGCGGCCGCCCGCCATGCAGCGAAGGCCGCGGCCCAGCGTTGGTACTGTTGGCCCGCAGCGCTCACCTGGGTGGGCAGCGGAGGCGGCTTGTCGCTGCCTTCAGCCTGGGCGCCGCCAGCCTGCGCCAGCAGCAGCGTGACTGCGACAGGCAGCACGCGACGGCACAAGGTGGGCAGGCGCTGCCGGCAGCACGGGTGCAGGGTGGCGCCGGTCACGATGCGGCCTCCGTGTGCGCAGCGGGTGATGGCGCAGGCGTCGAAGCGGGCGCCGATGCGGCAGGCGGCGCGGATGCTCCTCCGCCAGGCGGCGGCGGCGGTGATGGTGGCGCTGGCGCTGGCTGCGGGCCCAGCGCGGCGCCTGCCGTCACATACCCCAGCAGACGGTAGCTCTCGAACTGCCGCTCGTCGAAGAACTGGTCGATGGTGCTCTGGTGGGGGAAGCGGTTGGGGTCCGAGCCGTCCTTGCCGGGCCTGGCGCTGTCGCGGGCATAGGCGGCAAGCTCGGGCGGGTCGTCCTCCCGCAGGACGGGCTTGAGCACGATCAGCTCGCCGTCCTCGGCGGCGTCGCTGCCGTCGCGCTCGGAGTAGAGGATGTCCGCCGTGAAGCTGCGCGGTCCCGTCTTCCCGCCGCTCGGCAGCTCGGGCGGAAGCCTGATGGGGATGCCGAGGTCGACGCGGATCTTCCGCACGGCATCGAGCAGGTCGCCCCATTCGTACGCGCCGTCGCAACTGGCGTCGACGAGCACGATCCGGCGGCATCGGCGACGCACCATCTCGTAGATGCCCATGTTGTCGAAGTGGCCGCCGTCGGAGAGGTAGATGAACCGGTCCTCGTCGCCAGTGGCACTGGCCGCCTCTGCGAGCATCACGTCCAGGCCCAGGCCGGCCTGCTCCTTGTACCAGCGGAAGTTCTGCACGGGGTTGGGAGACCACCAGCCCAGGCGCACGTTGAAGAGCGTCATGACGGCGGTCACCAGCGTCGAACTGTGATAGCCCATGTTGGGAGAGGCCGCCGCGCCGGAGATGGTCATCGCGCGGCCCAGCGACATGCCGCCGGAATAGAACTCGGTGGGCCGGAAGCCAAGGTGGGCAGAGCCGCAGAAGAGCGGCGTGGCAACGAAGGAGGCGGCCTTGCGCTGCTGCCAGTCCAGCCGCTTGTCCGAAGGCTTCACCAGGTTGAGCGCGATGTTGACCAATGGGTAGAGCCGCGGCTGTCCCTCGGGCGAGCGCAGCGGCGCACCGAGGTCTGCCAGCGGCGGGTTGTCGTCGGGATCGAAGCGGGTGAACCAGTGCGGGTGGCGCACCGGCCGCCCGGAGCCGAGGTAGGCGCGCACCAGGCGGTTGCCGTACATGCCGTGCAACGAGAACTGGTTGGCGCCCATGAAGAACGCCATGCCGATCGACACGAGCAGCAGCGGCCCGCAAGCCCCGATCAGCGCCAGGAGGTTCGAGCGCAGCAGCACGTGGGCATACACCTGGGCACCGGCCGAGCTTCCCAGCTCGGCCAGCTCGGCGCTGACGGGGTCAGGCTCGGGCGCCTGCGTGTGCACGATGTCGCTGCCCGCCACGCCTGCCGTGGCGGCCTGCATGCGCACCTGCTCGCGCAGGTACTCGGTCTGCGCATGCAGGTCGGTGGTGCAGACGGCGCGGCTCCAGCGCCAGTCGTAGCAGCGGTCCAGGGCGATGTGCCAGCACATCGACAGCGTCAGCAGCATGGCCAGCAGCACCAGCCCGGCCATGACGTCCAGCACCCGTTGGCGCAGCAGGCGCATGACGCGCTGGGCCTGGGTCTTGATGTCGTCGCCGTGCTTGCTCCAGTAGCCGCTGAGCGCGGTCAGCACGCCCAGGGTGCCGCTGCCTATTCCGAACTTGACGGCGGTGATGCCGGCGTCGGCGACGTAGCCCAGGATGAACATCGGCGCCCACACGACCAGGCCGAAGGCGACCACCCAGGCGAGGGTGAAGATCAGCCAGGCTGCAGTGGCGCGGGCCCACCATTCGCGGTCCTCCTCGCTGCTGACGCGGCCCATCAGGCCGGCATACAGGGTCATGGACAGCCAGAAGGCCCCGGTCATCGCCGGCACCGCGAAGCTCGCGTAGAGCAATCGCTGCGTGGCCGACAGCTCTTGCGCCACGGCGCCTTGCCCGAGCTGCGACAGCACCGCCAACGCGAGCAAGCCACCCACGGCGCCCACCACGACTACGAAAAAAACGCCCCACGGGCTGGCAGGCCGCAACTCGAGCTTGCGCCAGTGCTTGCGCAACAGCACGCCCAGCAGCATGCCGATGAAATGCGCCGCCGCGCCGCCGGCAGCGAACCACCGCCAGTCCTGCTTGTGCAGCGGCTCCGTCCACGACCCCAGCAGGGCCAGAACCGTTACGGCCAGCGTGATCGGCAGGAAGCAGGCCCACGAGAACATGCTTTTTTGCGGCACCTGCGGCTGCCTTGCCGGCCGGCGGACGGGCTCGGGCAGGTCGGACGCGATGTAGGCGATGCCCAGGATGATGACCACCAGCACGCCCCACAGTGGCCACCACTCGGCCAGGCTTTTCGGAGTCAGCGCCGGCCCCCCGATGTCCACCGCGAGGTACAGCCGCGGCAGTGCCACGAGGGCCGCCAGGAACGGCAACCACACCACCCAGTTCAGCATCAAGTTGCGCAGGAAGATCGCAACGAGCGTGAATGCGTCGGTGCTCAGGCCGCCCCGGGGGCTCAGGTAGTTGCTGTAGGCGCGCAGCGGGGCGACAGGGTCGGTCGCGCCGCCGCTGATGCGCGTGGCGCCCGCCATCCGGGACGCGCCCTCGGTGCCGGCGCTGTGGCCGATGTGGTACAGGCGCAGTTGCACGGCCGCTTTGCCGGCGGTGTCGGCGGCCTCGTCCTCGGCCGCGTCGATCCGCTGGAGTTCGGATTGCAGCGCTGCCAGCCGGGCCTTGTCGGTATCGTTCTGCTTCGGCTTTTCGATGATGGCGTTCAGTTCCGCCGCGACCTCGCGCCTGGGCGCCTCGTATTCCTTGCGCTTCGCGCAGCTGCCGCTCAGGTAGGCCTGCCACAACCCGTTCACCAGCCAGCTGCCCATGTAGCCACCACCGCTGACGGTGGAGATGTAGTGGAAGTCCTCCAGCTGACCCTTCCCGGCAAGCCACTGCAGCACGCCCAGGCTGAATGTCGCGCTGCGGATTCCGCCGCCGGACAGGCACAGGGCCGTGGCGCTGTTGGCCTTGGTGAAGCCCTGCACCAGTTCGGACAGCGAGTGCAGGTACCGGTCCGGGTCCGGATCCGGTCCTGCATCGGGCTTGGGCTTGAAATCGGGGTCGAGCGCTGTCCAGCGCAGATCGCGGAGGACGTGCACGGCCTCCTGCCGCAGCATGTCCTCGGGGTCCCAGTAGGGCGCCGCCTGCGCCTCCTGGCGTCTTTTTTCTTCTTGCCGGTCCCTGGCGGTCTTCTGCTTGCTCTTCAGGTTGAACATGGAAGCACCCTTTGAAGCCACTGTCGGGCGCGAGCTTGCACGTGGCGGCGGGCGGAGGCAACCTCAAACTGGTGGATACGGGACTGCCGAGGCCCTTGCGCTGGTTGTCAGCCAGCCAGGACCACGACGCCGTCGGCGGCGCGCACGCCTTGCCCTTCGGGCAGGACGAAGACCGGGTTGATCTCGGCCTCGACGAGGCGATCGCCCAACTGCGCGGCCATCTGCGAGAAAGCGACGATGGCATCCACCAGCGCTTCGACATCCGCCTTCGGTCGACCGCGGAAGCCGTCCAGCAGTGGCCAGGTCTTGAGCTCCTGCGCCATGCCGAGCGCTTCCTCGCGACTCAAGCCGCCTTCCGAAGGCAGCAGGCGCATCGTGGTGTCCTTGAAGAGCTCCGCGGTCACGCCGCCCATGCCCAGTAGGATCGCCGTCCCCAGCGCGTCGTGATGCACTCCCAGGATCAGCTCCGTGCCACCGCCCACCATCTCCTGCACCAGGAAGCGCTGCGGCCGCACGCCGGCCCTGGCCTCGACCTCCGACGCCATCGCCTGCAGGCGCGTGCCCACGGTCTCCGGCGTGAGGTTGACGGCGACGCCGCCCACATCGCTCTTGTGCGTGATCTCGGCCGACAGGATCTTGAGCACGACGCGACCACCCAGCTTGCGCGCGGAGGCTTCCGCCTGCGTCGGCGTCGTCACCACCACCTCGCGTGCGCAGGGCACCCCGAAGCGGGTGAACAACTGCTTGGCCTGTGCTTCGTCCAGCGAACCGGCCGGCAGGTCGTCGATGGCCACGGTCTCTTTCGCGATGCTGGCCGGTGCGGGCGCCTGCCAGCGGCCGACCTTGAGCATCGCGCCCAGCGCCGCGGTGCAGCTTTCCGCGTTGGCAAAGGCGGGCACGCCACGCTGCGTGAGCAGGGCCCCGACTTCGGGCGCATGCGGGCTCACGTAGGCGATCACCGGCTTGTCGGAATGGGGCAGGCAGTCCTCGATGGCCCCGGCCATCAGTTCGGGCATGGCCAGGCCGGACGATCCCACGATGATCGCGAGCGCGTCATAGCTCGGGCTCTTCAGCAGGACGTCGATGGCGCCGCGCAGGAGATCCGGCTTCAATCCAGCCAGGGTCACGTCGATGGGGTTGCGGTCCAGCACGGCGTGGTCGCCGGTCTGCAGCGCGCGCAGGGCCTCGGCCGTCGCGGCATCGGGCGCCGGCGTCTCGAACCCCTGCATGCCCAGGTCGTCCGAGACCAGCGTGCCAGCCCCGCCGGTGGATGTCAGGATGGCAACGCGCGGACCCCGCAGCTTGCGGCCCGTGGCCAGTGCCACCGGGATGTCGAGCAGGTCGCCAAAGCTCCGGGCGCGGATCACGCCCACCTGCCGGAACAACGCGTCGTACATGCTGTCGGCGCCGGCCATCGCACCGGTGTGCGACACCGCGGCCTTGGCGCCCGCCTCGGACCGGCCGATCTTGAACGCAACCACGGGCTTGCCCGCTTTCGCTGCCTTCAGCGCCGCGGCACGGAACTTCTCGGGGTTGCGCACGGTTTCGATGTAGAGCGCGATGACCCTGGTGGCATCGTCGTCCACCAGGTGGTCGATGAAATCGGACAGTTCCAGGTCGACCTCGTTGCTCGTCGAGATCAGCTTGGACAGGCCGATGCCGCGCGCCGCGGCCCGCGAGAGCAGCGAGCCGAGGATGCCGCCGCTCTGAGACACCACGCCGATGCCGCCCACCGGGAAGTGGTCCATCTCCAACGCACCGCTCGCCGACAGCACGATGTTGTCGGTGAGGTTGACCAGCCCGATCGTGTTGGGGCCGAGGATGCGCATGTCGCCGGCCGCCTCGATGAGTTGCTGCTGGCGACGTGCGCCTTGCTCGCCGGTCTCGGTGTACCCGCTCGCCAGGACGATCGCAGCAGCCGTGCCGCGTGCCGCGAGCTCGCTGACCGCTTGATGGGCGCGCTCGGCGCCGAGCAGCACGATGCCCACGTCGGGGTTGCCCGGCAGGGAGGCGATGTCCGGGTAGCACTTCAATCCGTTGATGGCGTCGACCCGAGGATTGACCGGGTAGATGTCCCCGGTGAATCCATGCTTCCGGAGGTAGGCAACCGGACGACCCGCCGTCTTGGCGGCATCGGCAGAGGCGCCGATCACGGCGACGCTGCGGGGCTTGATCAGCCGGGCGATGGCATTCATGGCGGTCACTGCGTGCAAGTCGATCATGTCGTTCATTGCGCTGACTCCTTCCTGGTGTTGCTCTTGGAAAGGAAGGCCATCACCGACTCGCGGTGCTCGGTGCTCGTGTAGCAGATGCCCTGCGCCTGGCTACCCTGTGCGAACACCTGCTGTGCGGGAAGCTCGAAGGTCTGGTTGAGGATGGTCTTGCCCAGCGCCAGTGCCGTGGCGGAGCCCTTGCTCATCTCCGCCGCCCAGCGCTGCGCATCCGCGACCAGGCTGTCGGCGTCCGACTTGCGATCGGCGATGCCCAGGCGCAAGGCCTCTTCCAGCTCGACCTTGCGTCCGCTGAAGATCAGTTCCTTGGCCCTTGCTAGGCCCACGCGGCGCGGAAGGAAGTACATGCCGCCGCCGTCCGGAATGATCCCGCGGTGGATGTAGGACCAGGTGAAGCTGGCCGCGCCGGAAGCGATGATGAAGTCGCATGCCAGCGCCGTGTCGGCGCCGAGCCCCGACGCCGCGCCATTGACGGCGGCAATGGTCGGCTTGGGCATGGTGTGCAGCAGCGACTGGGTGTGGTGAACGCGCTGCTGGCGGCTCCATCCGTTGAAGCCCACCTCGCCGGCCGGCGCCTGCATGCGGCGTTCCATGCCGGCCACGTCGCCACCGGCGCAGAAGCCCTTGCCGCGACCGGTCAGCACCAGTGCGCGAATGTTCTTGTCATAGGTCACGTGCTCGAGCGCGGCGATGAATTCCGTCCGCATGTCGTCGCTCATCGCATTGCGCTTCTCGGGTCGGTTCAGCCACAGCGTGGCGATGCCGTCGACGACTTCGAGTTGGATCAGATTGGAGTTCATGGGTCGGCCTTTGTGCTTCAGTCGGTCGTGATGTGGTTTTCCTTGACCACCTTGCGCCAGCGGGCCTCTTCGCCCTTTGCATACTTGTCGAAGTCCTCGGGCGAACCGGCGTTGATCACGAGACCTTCGCTCTCGACGCGCTTCTTGAAGGCGTCCGTCTGGATCGACTTCCTTGCTGCCGAGTTCAGCCTGGCGATCACATCGGCAGGCGTACCGGCCGGGGCATAGAGGCCGTACCAGCTGTCCGCAACGTAGCCGGGAACGCCGCTCTCCGCGATGGTCGGGACCTTGGCAAGCGATGGGGACGGTGAGCGCGTCGCCGTCGTCACCGCAAGGGCGCGAAGCTTTCCGCTTTCGACGAAGTTGCCGACGGCCGCTGCCGTGGCAAACATGACGTCCACCTGGCCGCCGAGCAGGTCGGTCATCGCGGGGCCCGCCCCGCGATAGGGGATGTGCGTCATGTCGGTCTTCGTGAGGTTCTTGAAGAGTTCGCCGGCCAGGTGAGCCGAAGTCCCCGAACCTTGCGAGGCGAACGAGATCTTGCCGGGATTGGCCTTTGCCGCAGCGATGAGGTCCGCGACGGACTTGTAGGGGCTGTCCGCCCGCACGACCAGCACGTTCGGCGAAATGCCGACGAGGATGACGGGCGCAAAGCCCTTCTCGTAGTTGTAGGGCAGCTTGGGCTGCAGGCTCGGGTTCACCACATGTGCGACGGTTGCCATCACGAGCGTGTAGCCGTCGGGTGCGCTCTTGGCGACCGCCTCCGTTCCGATGATGGTTCCGGCACCGGGCTTGTTGTCGATGATGACCGGCTGGCCCAGTTCCTTGCCCATGGTGATGCCCATGGTGCGTGCGATGAGATCCGTGCCGCCGCCGGGCGCGAAGGGCACGACGATCTTGATCGCCTTGTCTGGAAAGGCGGCGGCCGCCGGCGAGGCAGCGATGAAGGTGGCAGCGCAGGCGCAGCAAAGAATCGCTGCCAACCTGGCTCGCGTGGGTGTCAGGACGTTGTGCATGGATGTGTCTCCGGGTGGCAAGAAGGATGTCGAAGGGGTCTCGATGGCGGCATTGATGCGCTTCTTCTCATCGACAAGCCGAGCTTAGGGATGCAGGCCCTCGGGCACATCCCCCCAATTCCAAGGAGTGGAAATGGGTGATAGGGTGGCGTTTCGACTTTTCCAGCGTGGCTCGAATGACTTCTTCCCCCATGGACGCGCCGCGGCGCAAGCATCACGAGGAGCCCCTGCTCAATCGATCACTGGTGCGGGGCGTCGAGATCCTGAGGGCCTTCAGGCCGGGTTCCGACTTGCTCGGGAATGGCGAACTTTCCGAGCGGACCGGCCTGTCGCGCGCGACGGTCAGCCGGCTTGCCCAGACCCTGGTCGAAACCGGGTTGCTGGAACACGACCGCAGTCAGCGGGCCTACAGGCTGGCCGCGCCCGTGTTGAGCCTGGCGCACGCCATGCGCGCCGGCTCGCCGGTATTGAATGCCGTCGCCCCGCTGATGCGTGCGCTGGCCGAGAAGATGCGAATCAACGTCGGCCTGGCGGTGGCTGACCGGGACGAGATGGTCTACCTCGAGTCCGTGCGCTACAACCGCCGCGTGGCATTCCGGAACGTCGTGGCGGGCCAGCGGGTGCCGATGGAACTCACGTCACTCGGCAGGGCCTGGCTTGCAGTGGCGCCGGAAGCCGAGCGGCGCGCGTTGTTCGCTCAATTCAAGGCGCGACGCAAGGACGACTGGAATCGCTTGAAGGAAGACATCGAGGCTGCGGCGCAAAGCGTCGAACAAAGAGGCTACTGCGTTGCTTCATGGCAGGCTGAAGTGATCGCGGTTGCAACGCCGCTTGTGATGCCTGCAGGCCAGGTGTTCATTCTCAATGCCAGTGTGACCACGGCCTCGAGCATTCAGGAGGTCGAGAGGGAATTGAGCGGTCCCCTGCTGGCGCTGCGCGACAAGTCGAGGGGTGCGCTCAAGGGCTGAAGGGTTGAGCCGTGCCTGCGCCAGCATCGCGTTCGACGCGGCCTCGTCAGTCCAATGCGACTGTCGCCACGTCCACCCGGCACATCTCGGCCAGCACGGCGACGACCAGCGCATGGTCCTCGCGATCCGGCGCGCCGGAGACGGTGACACAGCCCACGCAGCCGACGTGTGCCACGCGGATCGGAAATGCGCCGCCGTGAACGGCGTAGTCGCGCATGGGCAATCCCATCTTCTGTTCGAGCGACTTGCCGTCGCGCTCGAGTGACTTGCCGACGGCATAGGAACTCTGTTGCAGTAGTTCGACCGTGTTGCGCTTGCGCCGGGCCCAGTCCGCGTTGGCGGGCGCGGTGCCCGGCATCGCGAACAGGAAGACCGTTTCTCGTGCCAGTCGGATCTCGATGGTCAGCGCCATGCCCATCGTCTCGCCACGCGCCCTGATTCGCGTTCCGAGGTCCCAGGCTGTCGCATGGTCGAAATGGGGCAGGCACAGGCGCTGCTCCTGCAGGGCCATGCGTTCCAGGTCCCGTTCGATGTCCATGTATCGACCCTCGGGCACGGCGTGCGGAAATGTCGTCGTCATCGCGACCTCATTTCCGGATGCCGCAAGCCACGGACAGGTAGCGTTCCATGCGCAGCACCGCAAGCTCCGGATCGGTCAGCACGCCGCAGCCGTCTGCCAGCTCGAAGAGCCTCGCGAAGTGCGCCGCGCCGCGCGCCGACTGGAGGCCGCCGGCCATCGAGAAGTGGTCCTGGTGGCCATTCAGCCACGCGAGGAAGACAACGCCGGCCTTGTAGTGGCGCGTCGGTGCGCGGAAGATCTCGCGCGACAGGGTCACGGTGGGGTCGAGCAGTTCCCGAAAACGTTCGGTGCGGCCGGCGGCCAGCTCGCCGAGAGCGACAGCAGCCACCGGCGCGATGGGGTCGAAGATGCCCAGCAGCCCGTGCGAGTGACCCTGCTCGTCACCGGCCATCAACTCGGCATAGTTGAAGTCGTCGCCGGTGTACATCTTCACGCCGGCCGGCAGGCGCCGACGCAGGTCGAGTTCCCATTTGGCGTCGAGCAGGGAGACCTTGATGCCTTCCACGTGCGAGGCGTTGTCGCGCACGAGTTGCGCGACCGTGTCGAGTGCGGTCGGCAAGTCGGTCGAGCCCCAGTAGCCGCGCAAGGCGGGATCGAACATCTCTCCGAGCCAGTGCAGCACGACCGGCTTCGACGCGTCCCTGAGCAGCCGGCCGTAGAGCGCGAGGTAGTCATCGGCACTGCCGGCGCAGCGCACGAGGGCGCGGCTGGCCATCAGGATCGCGCGGCCGCCTTCGGCCTCGACGACTTCCAGTTGCTCGCGATAGGCCGCTTCGACCTGCGCAAGCGTCACATCCGGGCCTGGCAAAAGTTGGTCCGTGCCGACGCCGCAAGCGAGGTCCGCGCCGGGGATGGTCTTCGCGTGGCGCAGGCTGCGCTGGATCAGTTCGCGCGCAACCGGCCAGTCCACGCCCATGCCGCGCTGCGCGGTGTCCATCGCCTCGGCAATCTTGAAGCCGAGCGACCAGAGATGCTCGCGAAAGGCCAGCGTGCGCTCCCAGTCGATGGCCGGCGAAGCGTCCCACGGGTCGACGGTCGCCAGCGGATTCACCACCACATGCGCGGCGGCGAACACGGTGCGGTTGAAGGGCGCCAGCTTGCCTGTCGGCACGATCGGGCGAGCCTTGAGCGCGTAGGGCATCAGCGTGCCATCGACTTGGGGAAGGGTGATCTGCATGATGAGTCTCTGGGTATGGATGTGAACTCAGGCGATCCGCCCGAGGATGTGGTCGGCTGCCTTCTCGGCGACCATGATGGTTGGCGCGTTGGTGTTGCACGACGGAACCCGCGGCATGACGGAGGCATCGACCACGCGCAGTCCCTGCATGCCGACGAGGCGCAGGTCCGGCGTGACGACACTGTCTGGATGGCTCGCGGGCCCCATGCGGCAGGTGCCGACCGGGTGGTGGTCGGTCTTGGCGTTGGCGCAGGCGTAGTCGAAGAGTTCCTGGTCGGTCTCGAGGCGCGAGCCCGGCAGGACCTCCGTCTGCACGTAGCGGCGCATGGCCTGCTGCCGCATGATGTCGCGCGCCAGCCGAAGGCCCTTGATCGACATCTCGCGGTCGTACGGATCCGACCAGTAGTTGGGGTCGAGCAGCGGCGCTGCCGCAGGATCCTTGCTCGCGAGTCGCACCGTGCCGCGCGAACGTGGCCGCAGGTAAGCCGTGTTCAGCGTGACGCCGGCATTGTTCAGCCTGGCCATGCCCGCTTCGATGCCGGAGCCCAGACCGAGGTGGAACTGGATGTCCGGCGAGCGGGCGTTTTCCTTCGGATCGGCAAACCAGAAGCCGCCCGTCTCGAAGAGGCTGGACGCCACCGGGCCCGTCTTCAGAAGCAAGTACTGCAAGCCCGCCAGCGCGGCATGCTGCGGCTTGTTGTACTTGTCATAGGTGTGGTCGCCCGTGCACTCGGCGATGACGAACAGGTCCAGGTGGTCTTGCAGGTTGCCGCCCACGCCGGGCAGGTCGTGCTCCACCGGCACGCCGACCGAGCGCAGATGCCCCGCTGGACCGATGCCGGACTGCATCAGCAGCTTGGGCGATCCGATGGCGCCCGAGGAGACGATCACTTCGCGATCGGCGCGTATCACGCGCGGGCTCGCACCGCTGCCGCTGACGACCTCCACCCCGACGGCCCGACCGTTCTCCACCACGACGCGAAGGGCACGCGTCTGCATCATCACGGTCAGGTTGGGGCGGGCGCGGACTTCCTTGCCGAGGAAGCCGGTCGACGTCGATGAACGACGGGCGTTCAGCTGCGTCAGCTGGTAATAGCCGAGACCGCCCTGGCTCGCGCCATTGAAATCCGGATTGAACGGAATGCCGAGTTCCTGGCCGGCCTGGAAGAAGGCTTCGCAGATCGGCAACGGGCTGATCGGGTTGGACACGCCCAGCGGTCCGCCGTAGGCGTGGAACTCGTTGGCGAAGCGCTGGTTGTTTTCCGAGCGCTTGAAGTACGGCAGCACGTCGCGATACGACCAGCCGGCGGCGCCTTCCTCGCTCACCCACTCGTCGTAGTCCGCCGCGACGCCGCGCGTGTAGAGCTGCGCGTTGATCGACGAGCCGCCCCCGATGACCTTCGCCTGCGTGAAGCGCAGCACGCGGTCCTTCATGTGCTTCTGCGCGACGGTATGCCAGCCCCACGAGCCGATGCCCTTGGTCATCTTCGCGAAGCCCGCCGGCATGTGGAAGAAGGGGTGGCGGTCGGAGCCGCCCGCTTCCAGCAGCAGCACCCTTGCCGAAGGTTCGGCGCTCAGGCGGTTGGCCAGTACGCAGCCGGCGGAGCCGCCGCCTGTGATGATGTAGTCGTAGCCTTCGGTTTTCATAGCGTCGGAATGGAAAGGGCGCCGTCCACATGGAGGACGCTGCCGGTTGAGAAGCCCAGCTGGCCGCCGGCCAGCGCGGCCACCGCGCGTGCCACGTCCTCCGGATAGCCCCAGCGCCCCATGGGGACGAGGCCGTCGGCGATGCGCTGTTCGTACTTGCCCACCACGCCCTCCGTCATCGGCGTGCGGATCACCCCGGGACGGACCTCGAACACGCCGATGCCGAGCGGCGCGAGCCGAAGCGCGAAGAGCTTGGTCAGCATGCCCAGGCCCGACTTGGAAACGCAGTACTCGCCACGCTCGATAGAGGCCATCTCGACGCTGACCGAGGAGACCGTGACGATGGCGCGCTGATGCGGCGAGTTCACGGCGACCATGTGGCGCGCCACGGCCTGCGTGAAGAAGAAGGTGCCGCGCAGATTCACGTCGAGCACCCGGTCGAAGGCGGCCGGCGTCACGTCGAGCAGGTCGCCGCGGCTGGGCGCCGGGATGCCTGCGTTGTTGACGAGGCAGGCGATGGGACCGTGCCATTCGACGATGCGCTGCACCACGGCGGCATGGTCGTCGACCTTGCCCAAGTCGGATTCGAAAAGCCTGCATCGCGCACCCTGCGCGGCGATGTCCGCCAGCGTGTCTTCGGCGCCCGTGCCGTCGATGTCGGTGAGCGCGATATCGAAGCCGCGCGAGGCCAGTTCGATGGCGATGCCGGCGCCGATGCCACGTCGGGCGCCGGTCACCACCGCCAGGGGTCGGGTCGTTGTCATTGGAGTACCTGCGTACGAAGGTGATGACCGACGCGCAGCGCCTGCGCGGCGATGGTCAGTGCGGGGTTGACGGCCGCCGACGAGGGAAAGAAGCTGGCGTCGACCACGTAGAGGTTGTCGTGGTCCCAGGCCTTGCACAGCGGGTCGAGCGCCGAGGTTGCGGGGTCGTCGCCGAAGCGCGCTGTGCCGCACTGGTGCGACGGCGTGTCCACCGTGAAGGGCTTCGTCAGCACGATCGGATAGCCCGTGCGCTTGATGATTCGAGTCGCGGTCTCGACCCACTTGCGATGAGCGCCCATGTTGGTCCGGTGCCAGCGCAGATCGATGCTGCCGTCGGCGTTGACGCGCACCGTGCTGTCCCGGTGCGGCAGGTCCTCCGACATGACATACCAGTCGACGCTGTGCCCGGCCACCCACTGGCGCAGCGCACGAGGCGTCCATGCCGGCATGGCGCCACGCAGGATCGGCTCGCTCAGCTTGCCGAGCAGTTGCAGGTTGCCCAGCGGCGGCCCCTTGCCTTCCAGGTCGCCGAAGTAGCAGTCGTTGATCGAGAGCGTCTTCGGGAACTTCGTGTGATTGCGCTTGACAGGATGCAGCGCCATCAGCCCCGTGCAGTTGTGGTTCATGAAATGGCGGCCGACGACGTCGCTGGAGTTCGCCAGGCCGCGCGGATGTCGCGCCGTGGCCGAACGCTGCAGCAGCGCAGCCGAATTGATGGCGCCCGCGCTCAGCACGAACAGGCCGCCGTGGATGCGCCGCCTCGCGCCACGCTCGATGATTTCCGCAGCGACGATCCGGCGGCCGGTGTCGTCGGTGATGAGGCGATCGACATACGCCTCGGAGATCAACTGCACGTTGGGCTGCAACAGGGCGGGGCGGACGAGGCAAGTCTCGGCGTCGCCCTTCGCGTCGATGCGGCAGGGGAAGGCGTCGCAGGTGCCGCAGCGCTGGCAACGGCCGCCCGGACCGAAGTCGACCGCCGCGGGCATGGGGAAGGGTCGCAGTCCCTGCGCCTTCAAGCGCTGGGCGATCCCGGCCAGCACGGGCTCATGGGGGATCGCAGCATGCGCGTACGGCGCGCTGCGCGGTGGTTCCGTCGGATCGAGCCCGGCCTGCCCGCGAACACCGAAGTGCTGCTCGGCCTGCGCATACCAGGGTTCGAGGTCGCCGTAGTTGATGGGCCAGGCGGGCGAGACGCCGTCTTCCAGCTCCAGCGCACCGAAGTCCCGCTCCCTGAAGCGGAACATCGCCGTGCCGTAGAACTTGGTATGGCCGCCGACGTAGTAGTACTGGCCGGGCCTGAAGCGCCGCTCGCCGCTGGTCCAGGTTTCGGTGCTGCGATAGCGCAGGTCGACGAACACCGATTCGGGGCTCCAGTTCTCCGGCTCACGTGGCAGCACCGGGCCGCGCTCCAGGATCAACACGCGCGCAGCGGTGCCCGCCAGCTGCCGGGCCACGGCGCCGCCGCCGATCCCTGAGCCGATGATCACCACGTCGTAGTCTTCGCGTGTCGTCATGGTGGTCACGCAATCAGCGATTCGCTCTTCGCATCGAAGCACACGAGCTTCGACAGATCGACAAGGAAGCGCGCGTTCTGCTCGGGCTTGAGCGGCGCGTCCGGCTCCAGGCGCACCGTGAACTCGCTTCCGCCCAGGTTCAGCACGACCAGCGTGTCGGCGCCGGTGGGCTCGATGACTTCGACGCGCGCATCGATGAAGCAGTGCATCGGCCCCGCGACCATGCCTTCCCGCGCGAGGCTGACGGCCTCGGCACGGATGCCGGCGATGACTTCCTGGCCGGCATAGGCCTGCAACCCCGCCGGTGCCACGGAAGGTGGCAGCGGAATGCTCGCGCGTGGGCTGTTGCCGGCCTGGATGTCCAGGCCCAGGCCGCCGCCCGTTCCGGTCACCCGCGCCTTGACCAGGTTCATGCGGGGCGAACCCATGAAGCTCGCGACAAAGGTGTTGGCAGGCCGGTTGTAGACCTCGTAGGGCGTGCCGAGCTGTTGCAGCACGCCACCCTTCATCACCGCAATGCGCGTGGCCAGCGTCATCGCCTCGATCTGGTCATGCGTCACGTAGACGATGGTCGCCTTCAGCCGCTGGTGCAGCTTCTTGATCTCGGTGCGCATGTCGACCCGCAATTGCGCGTCGAGGTTCGAGAGGGGTTCGTCGAAGAGATAGAGCTGCGGCTCGCGCGCCAGCGCCCGGCCGATGGCCACGCGTTGTCGCTGGCCACCCGAAAGCTGCCGCGGCTTGCGGTCCAGCAGGTGCTCGATCTGGAGCAGCTTCGACACCGACTTGACCCGCTCGACCCGCGCCGACTTCTCGACCTTGCGCATCTCGAGCGGGAACTCGATGTTCTTGGCGACCGTCATGTTCGGATAGAGCGCATAAGACTGGAACACCATCGAGATGTTTCGCTCTGCCGGCGCAACCGTCGTGATGTCGCGGCCCTGGAGGCTCAGAGTGCCGGCGGTCGGCTCTTCGAGCCCGGCAATGATGTTCATGAGGGTGCTCTTGCCGCAACCCGACGGGCCGACGAGGACGAGGAACTCGCCGTCCTGGAGGCTGATGGAAATGTCGTGCAGGATCTTGACGGGGCCGAAGCTCTTCTGCACGTTGACGAGGTCGAGGGATGCCATGCTTATCTCCTGGGAGGTCCGGGCGTTCAGCCCTTGACCGAGCCGGCCATGAGGCCGCGAACGAAATACTTGCCGGACACGAGGTACACGACGAGCGTTGGAATCGCCGCGATGAATGCGCCGGCGAAATGAACGTTGTATTCCTTGACCCCGGTGCTGCTGTTGACCAGGTTGTTCAACGCCACCGTGAGCGGGTAGGAGCTGAAGTCGCTGAAGGACGCGCCGAAGAGGAACTCGTTCCAGATGTTGGTGAACTGCCAGATCACGGTGACGACGATGATCGGCGTGCTGTTGGGCAGCAGGATGCGGCCCATCACACCGAAGAAGCCGGCGCCATCCATGCGGGCCGAGCGGATCAGCTCCGCCGGAAAGGCCGCGTAGTAGTTGCGGAAGAACAGCGTCGTGAAGCCGATGCCGTACACCGTGTTCACGAAGATCAGGCCCTTCACCGTACCGGCCAGCCCCAGGAAGCCCAGCGTCTTCGCCATCGGGATCAGCACGATCTGGAACGGGATGAACACCGAGAACAGCATCGCCGCGAACATCAGGTTCGAACCCCTGAACCTGAACTGGGTCAGGATGTAGCCGTTCAACGCACCGATCAGCGTCGACAGCACCACCGACGGAATCACCAGCAGGAAGGAGTTGATGAAGAAGGGCTTCAGGCCCGTCGGCTGCACGCCGATCTGCGCCGTGCTCCAGGCGCTCAGCCATGGTGCGATGGTCCAGTCGATGGGCAGGGACATCATGTTGCCGGTGCGGATCTCGTCAAGCGGCTTGAACGAGTTGACGGCCATCACATAGACGGGCATCAGGAACGCCACCGCAAACACCAGCAGGACGGCGTAGAGCGCGATGCGTGCGATGTCCAGCCTGGGCGCGATGCCGCTGGCGCCGTGCACGTGCACGACCGGGTGGGCAGTTGCATTAGCCATTTTTGACCTTCCGCATTTCACTGAAGAGGTAGGGGAGCACGACCACGCCGATGGCCAGCAACATCAGCACCGAACTCGCGGCGCCGACCGCCATCTCGTTGCGGGTGAAGGTGTACTGGTACATGAACACCGACGGCAGCCAGGTGGAGCGGCCGGGGCCGCCGTTGGTCAGGGCGATGACCAGGTCATAGGACTTGATGGCCATGTGCGCCAGGATCACGAAGGCCGAGACGAACACCGGCCCGAGCTGCGGCAGGATGATGCGCAGGTAGACCTGCCAGGTCTTCGCGCCGTCGACCCTGGCCGCGTTGACCTGCTCGGTATCGACGCCACGCAGCCCGGCCAGGAACATCGCCATCACGAAGCCGCTGGTCTGCCAGACGGCTGCGATCACGACGCAGTAGATCGCCATCTCGCTGTCCTTGATCCAGGTGAAGGAGAAGCTCTCCCAACCCAGCAGGTGGATCGAGCGCTCCAGCCCGACGCCCGGGTCCAGCAGCCACTTCCAGGCCGTGCCGGTGACGATGAAGGACAGCGCCATCGGGTACAGGAAGATCGAACGGAAGGCGCTCTCGGAGCGGATCTTCTGGTCGATCAGGATCGCGAGGCCCAAACCCATCACCATCGCGATGATGATGTAGAGGCTTGCGAAGGTCGCGAGGTTGGACAGGGAGACTTGCCAGTTCTCCAACCCAAGCAGTCGCGTGTAGTTGGCCGTGCCTGCCAGCTCGGACGTCGGCAGCATCGTCGACGTCGTGAAGGACAGGTAGACCGTGAACATGATGTAGCCGTACACGCACACCAGCACGAGAAACGCGCTGGGACTGAACAGCAACTTGGGAAGGACACCGGCTTTCATGGCAGGGCTCAGTTCCTGGCCGCGGACACCAGCTCGGCGACGGCCTTCCTGTCGTCGATCTGGCCGTTGAAGTGGCGCGTGATCACGTCATAGAAGGCGCTCTTCATCGAGGCCGGAACCGCATGCCCGTGTGCGATGGAGCCGACCAGCGTGTTGTTCTTGCTGGCCTCGGCGGCGTCCTTGATGGCCTTCTTGCCGCAGTCGTCGAAGGCCGCGTCCGACACATCGTTGCGTGCGGGGGCTGCGCCCTTGATGACGTTGAAGGAGGACTGGAACGAGGGATCCATGACGTCCGCGGCCATCTTCATCTGCGCGGCGGTCTTTGCCGGGTCGCCCAGCTTGAACATCGCGAAGTTGTCGGTGTTGAATGCGGCCGTGCCCTGCGTGCCGGGGAAGCGATAGCAATAGAAGTCCTTGCCCGGCACCTTCTTCGCATTCACGAACTCGCCCTTGGCCCAGTCGCCCATGATCTGGAAGCCGGCCTTGCCGCTGATGACCAGGCCCGAGGCGACGTTCCAGTCACGACCCGAGAAGTCCTTGTCGACCAGCTTGCGGATCTGCGACATGCGCTGGAACACCTTCAGCGTGGTGGGCGAGCCGAGCGTCTTGGTGTCCAGGTCGATGAAGGCCTTCCGGTAGTAGTCGACGCCGCCGGTGGACAGCACGACGCTGTCGAAGACGGTCGCGTCCTGCCACGGCTGCCCGCCATGTGCGATCGCGATGAAGCCGGCCTTCTGCACCTTCTCGGCACTTGCGATGAATTCGTCGAAGTCCTTGGGTTCGCTGGTCACGCCGGCCTTGGCGAGGACCTCCTTGTTGGCCCAGATCCAGTTGGTCGTGTGGAGGTTGACCGGCACGGCGATCCACTTGCCGTTGTACTTGGTGAACTTCTGCAGCTGCGGCGGAACGACCTTGTCCCAGTTGCCCTTGGCCGCCATGTCGTTCAGGTCGGCCAGCACGCCTTGCTTGGCCCAGTCCTGTACGTCGAAACCGAGCAGCTGGACGGCAGTCGGCGGGTTGCCCGCGGTGACGCGTGCGCGCACGGCCGTCATGGCCGCCTCGCCGCCGCCGCCGGCAACGGGCATGTCGTTCCAGGTCACGCCCTGCTTCTCGAGCGTGGTCTTGAGCACGTTGAGGGCCGAGGCTTCGCCGCCGGAAGTCCACCAATGGAGGACCTCCACGCTCTGTTGCTGGGCCAGTGCGGGAGCCGCAAGGGTCGCCGCGATGGCGAGGCTGATGAGTTGCTTCTTCATGGTTGTCTCCGGATGGGGGGTGGTGGTGGAGGTTGGGGGGAGGAATCAGCGCGGCAGGTACCAGTCGGTGCGGCCGCCGAGGTGCATGTGCAGGGTCTTGGTCTCGGTGTAGTCCTCGGTCGCGAAGCGGCCGAGTTCGCGGCCGATGCCGCTTTCGTGGTAGCCGCCGAAGGGCAGCTCGGCATGCCCCTCCAGGAAGGTGTTGACCCAGACCGTGCCGGCCTTGATGCAGCGCGCGGCGCTGAGGCAGGTGCTGAAGTCCTGACTCCAGACAGCAGCCGACAGGCCGTAAAGCGTGCTGTTGGCCAGGTCTACCGCGTCGTCGAGGTCCTTGAAGCTCAGGACCGCCAGCACCGGGCCGAAGACTTCTTCCCTGGCGATGGCCATGTCGCGGGTGACGCCTGTCACGACGGTGGGTTCGAAGTACATGCCGGTCGTGTCGATGCGCGAGCCGCCGAGTGCAATGGTTGCGCCGCCGCGGCGAGCGGCTTCGACGTGCGAGAGGATCGTCTCGAGTTGCTTCTCGGTGGTGATCGCGCCGACCTGCATGCCAGGCGTGAGCGGGTCGCCGACCTTGACGAGCTTCGAGCGCTCGACCACGGCCGCGGTGAAGCGCTCCGCAATCGACTCGTGCACGAGGATGCGGCTGCCACTGTTGCAGCACTGGCCGGCATTGAAGTAGATGCCGTACACGGCCGCGTCCACGGCGGCATCCCAGTCGCAATCGGGGAAGATGATCTGCGGGTTCTTGCCGCCCAGTTCCATCGAGACCTTCTTCAGGGTCTGGGCCGACTTGGCCACCGCCTGCTTGCCGATCACCGTCGAGCCGGTGAAGGACAGCATGTCGACATCGGGATGCGTCACCATCACTTCGCCGACCACGCTGCCGCGACCGACCAGGATGTTCACGACGCCGCCGGGCACGCCGGCGGCCTGGAGGATTTCGCCGAGCATCACGGTGGTGCCGGATGTCACCTCGGCAGGCTTGACGACGGTGGTGCAGCCGGCGGCCAGCGCGAATGGCAGCTTCTGGCTGACGATGAGGAACGGAAAGTTCCAGGGCGTGATGATGCTGACCACCCCGATCGGCTCGCGCAGCACGACGCCGAGGGTGTTTTCGCCGAGCGTGTTGTAGCTGTCGCCGTGCAGGTTGCGCGCCAGCGTCGCGGCGTAGTGCCACAGGTCGGCCGCGCCTTCGATCTCGGCCAGCGACTGGGCCATCGGCTTGCCGTTTTCCAGCGTCTCCATCAGTGCCAGTTCATGCTTGCGCGACAGGATGCCCTCAGCCACGGCGCGCAGGATGCGGGCGCGCTCCGCACCCTTCATGCGAGGCCATGGGCCCTTGTCGAAGGCGTGGCGCGCGGCGGCGATGGCCCGCTTCGCATCGGCTGCGCCGGCTTGGGCGTATACCGCCACCAGCGTGTCATGGGCAGGCGACTTGCGATCGAGCGTCGAGCCATCGGCGGCGTCGGACCAGGCGCCGTCGATCAGCAGCTTGCCTTGGTAGGGCGCGCGGGTCAGCGCCTCGGTGGGGGAGAGGGTGGAAGTGCTCATGGGGTTGTCCTGTGTCGGTGGGTCAGAGGCCGGCGAAGCTGGCTGCGCGCTTCTCGCGAAAGCTCCGGATGCCTTCTGTGGCGTCTTGCGTGGTGGCAGCGAGTGCACCGGCCATGGCTTCCAGCGTGGCGGCGGTGTCTTCGCCGGCGGCGGCGTTGATGAGTTGCTTGGTGAGTTGCAGGGAGACGGGTGCCTTGGTTGTCATCTCGCGGGCCAGCGCAGCGGCGCGGTCCCTGAGTTGCGCCGCGGGCACCACTTCGTGGACAAGGCCGGCGCCCAGCGCGTCCGCGGCCGTCTGGCGCACTCCGCTCAAGGCCAGGTACTTGGCACGGCTCGCACCGATCAACTGCACGAGCCGCTGCGTTCCCGACCAGCCCGGGCACGTCGCAATGGACGCTTCGGGCAACGCGAACTGCGCGCCTTCGACGGCAATGCGGATGTCCCCCGTGATCGCGAGTTCCAGCCCGCCACCGAAGGCGTGCCCATTGATGGCGGTGATGACGGGTTGGCGAAGACGGGCCCACTGGTCGAAGACCTGGTGACCACGGCGCACCCAGCGGCGCCACATGTCGAGCGGTTGCAGTGCGGCCCATTCGTTGATGTCGGCTCCCACACAGAAGGCCTTCTCGCCGCCGCCCAGGAGGATGACCACGCGCACGCTGGTGTCGGCATCCAGTTGACGGGCAACCAGCTCCAACTGGTCCAGCATGGCTGGCGTCAGCGAGTTGAGCTTGGATGGGCGGTTCAGGATGACGGTCGCAACAAACCCGTCGCGCTCGAGCTGGATCAAGGACTCAGCCACGGTGCAACTCCGCCACCAGGACTTCCTTGGCCACCGAAGGACTCGACGTGGCATCCAGCGGGCGCATATCCTTCGCAATCGGAAGCGATGTACCCCGACGCACTTCCTCCGCCTTGAGCCGAAGACCGAAGGGCGCATCGGTGAACAACGCGGGGTTCATCACACGCAGGTCCTTCGCGACCCGCAGCGGGATCTCCGCCTGGTCCAGCACGTCGCGCTGCAGGTCGATGCCGGGCGCGATCTCGCGCACCACCAGCGCGTCGTCCTCCAGGTCGATCACGCAGCGCTCGGTGACGTAGGTCACGCGCTGGCCGCGCTGGCGTCCGACCACACCGCTGAAGGTGATGTGCTCGGCCGACTGGACGAACTTGCGGGTCTTGCCTTCCTTGAGGATGGTCAGCTTGCCGTTGCCGACTTCCAGCTTCGCGCCCGCCGTGAAGAATCCCGAGAACACGATGCGCCGCGCATGCGCGGTGATGTCGACAAAGCCGCCGCAGCCTGCGGTGAGGTAGGGCTTGGCGCCCAGCTTCGAGACGTTGACGCTGCCGTTGCCATCGACCTGCAGGAAGGACAGCAGAGTCACGTCGAAGCCGCCGCCCTGGAAGTAGGTGAACTGGTTCGGCGAGGCCATGATCGCGTCTGCGTTCGATGCGCAGCCGAAGGCGAAGCCGAGCAGCGGCATGCCACCCACGGCGCCTTGCTCGATGGCCCAGGTCACTTCGCCGTGCAGGCCTTCCTCGAGCAGGATGCGTGGCACGTTGGCCGAAATGCCGAAGCCGAGGTTCACCGCGTGGCCGTGCGCCAGTTCCATCGCTGCGCGGCGGGAGATGACTTTCTCGGCGCTCCACGCCTGCGGCTCGAAGGTCGCCAGAGGCTGCGCGATCTCTCCGCTGATGGCCGGGTCGTAAGGCGTCTGCGTCGTCTGCCACTGGTCCGCATCGACCACGATGTAGTCGACCAGGTTGCGTGGCACATGCACGTCGTGCGGACGCAGGCTGCCTTCCTTGACGACGCGCTTGACCTGGGCGATGACGATGCCGCCGTTGTTGCGTGCGGCCAGTGCCTGGTCGAGCCCGCCGAGCAGCGCGCCTTCGTGTTCGTAGGTCAGGTTGCCGTGCTCGTCGGCCGTGGTGGCGCGGATGATCGCCACATCCGGCACGATGGCCGGGAAGTAGAGCCATTCCTGGCCGTCGAAGCTTTCCTTGCGCACGACCGGGTTGGCGGCTGCGGCCCCGTTCATCGCGCAGCCCTGGAACTGCGGATCGACGAAGGTGCCGAGGCCGACCTTGGTCAGCACGCCGGGGCGCCTGGCGGCGGCATCCCGATGCATGTCGTAGAGGATGCCGCTCGGGATGTTGTAGGCCTCGATCTGGTTGTCGACCACCATCTGCCAGATGGCGGGCATCGGCAGCGAGGAGGGGCCGCTCGGATACGAACCCGCCAGCACACGGGACAGCAGCCCCGGCTTCGCGATGTGGTCGACGCCCTTGATGCCGTACATGTCGCCGGCGGCAATCGGGTTCAGCGTCGTCAGGTTGCGGGGCTGGCCTTCCTTGTCGAAGCGCGCGCCGATGGCGGCCAGTACCTTGTCGGGGCAGCCGAGACCGCTGGAGGAACTGATGCTCACGACATCGCCGGAGCGCACCAATCCCGCCGCCTGTTCGGCGGTGATCACTTTTTTCATGGAGTTTCCTAAGGTTGGAGAGGAGCCACTCGGACGGTCTTGCCGCCTTGGCAGGCTTCGGCGATGGCCAGTGCCGTGGCGAGGGAGCGCACGCCGTCGAGGGCAGTTGCTGCCGGTTCGCCTTCGCCGCGAAGGGCCGCGCAGAAACGCGCCACGCCGCGTGCGTAGAGGCTTTCATGTTCGACCGGCACGGCGCGCTCGCCCTGTGCGTCGCGCAGAAGCACCTCGCCGACCGGCTTCTGGGTCATGACATTGCGGCCGAACACTGAACCCTTGTCGCCGTGGATCTCGATGCCGGTTCCGGCGAAGGGCACGGTGAAGGCGTCGTGCAGTTGCGCCACGACGCCGTTGTCGAAGCGAAGCACGGCCATCACGCCGTCTTCCAGGCCTTCGCGGGCCAGCGAAGCGGACTGGGAGATGCCGACCGCCTCGACGGGCTCGGCGTCGAGGATGAAGCGCAACGTGTCCGCGTCATGCACGGCAATGTCGAGGATGACGCCGCCGCCGGCGGCGGGCTTGTCGATGCGCCAGCCCTGCAGATGCGGTGGCAGGTAGACGGCGTGGAACACGCGGGCGAAGAGGGGGCGACCGATTGCGCCGGCCTGGACCAGTTCGCGGATCTTGCGATGCGTGGCTGCATTGCGCAGGTGGTGGTTGGTGGCCATCACCACGCCAGCGTCCGCACAGGCACCGACCATCTTCCGGGCGTCGTCCAGCTTCAGTGCCAGCGGCTTCTCGCAGAGCACGTGCTTGCCGGCAGCCGCTGCAGCGATCACCTGGTCGCGGTGCAACTCGTTCGTCGTGCTGATGTAGACGACTTGCACGGCCGGGTCGGCCAGCAACTTCGCGACGCTGTCGTACGCCCCGGCGATCACGTGCCTTGCGGCGAAGTCCTTGGCGCGATCGGCGTTGCTGCTCGCGACTGCCACGACCTCATGCCCTTGCTGTGCGCGGATCGCCTCGATCATGTACTCGGAGGCGATCGTGCTGGCCCCGATCAGGCCCCATCCGGTCACTGCTTTGCTGTCCATGTTGTCCCCTTTGCGGCTACATTTGTTGGAACGGTTGAATGAATTATTGGAACGTTCCAGTAAAAGATCAAGCGCTTTTATTTAAGTGCGGGAAAACACCTAGAGATCACCATGAGCAAAGCAAACTCGCCACGGGCAGTCACGATCCTCGACGTCGCGGCAGCGGCGGAGGTTTCCAAGTCCACCGTCTCGCTGGTGTTGAAGAACAGCCCGTTGATTCCGGCCGAGACGGCCGAGCGGGTGCGCGAGGCGGCGCGCAAGATCGGGTACGTCTACAACAGCCGCGCCGGAGAACTTCGCGGCAGGACCTCAAGGACCATCGGCGTCATCGTCAACGACCTCAGCAATCCCTTTTTTGCGGAGATCCTGGTGGGGGTCGAGCGCAGGCTCGTGGAGGCGGGGTACATCGTCCTGATGGCACACACCGCCGAGGACGTCGAGCGGCAGAACACTGTCTTGCGAACCATGCGGGAGCAGGGCGCCGCAGGCATCGTCCTGTGCCCGGCCTATGGCACGCCCCGGACGCTGACGAAGGAAGTCGAGTCCTGGGGCATGCCACTGGTTGTCATGGTCCGCACCCTGGGACCCGGTAAATACGACTTTGCGGGCGCGGACAACGAGCGCGGGATCTACACGGCAACCAGGCACCTGCTCGATGCGGGGCACACACGCATCGGTTTCCTGGGTGGGCGCACGGGCGTCGTGCTCGAGCAGCGCCTGAAGGGCTTCAGGGCGGCGCTGGCCGAACGCAAGATCGAGTTCGACGAGGAATTGCTGGTGCCGTGCCAGCCCACGCGCCAGGGCGGTTCTGAAACCATGGGCGCGCTGCTGGACAAGAAGCCGCGGCCGACCGCGGCTGTCTGCTACAACGATGTGGTCGCTTTCGGCGCACTGTCGGCATTGGGGGAACGCGGCTTGCGCGCCGGACAGGATTTCGCGGTGATGGGCTTCGACAACGTGCAGGACGCGGCCCATTCCAACCCGCCGCTGAGCACCATCGACATCCGCCCGGGCGAGTTGGGCGAGCATGCCGCGGCGATCCTGCTGGACCGCATTCAGGCGCCGGCGCGCGCGCGTCAGACTTACTTGGCCGACCCGCAGCTGGTGCTGAGACAGTCTGGATAGCGGCGATCGCCGATGCAGCGACCGCGGCTCTCAGGGCGCCGGCAACATCCGCCGCAACGCCTCGAAGTACAGGTCCGACTGCTCCCGCTCCCCCTGGATCTGCGCCGCCACGCGCGCGGCCAGCGTCGCGTCCACGGGCGCGAGCGGACGCCCGGTCTGCTGCGCGATCACCTGGTGCAGGCAACTGCGTTCCAGGTAGTAGAGATCGTCGTAGGCATGTGCAACCGTCGCGCCGGCCACGATCACGCCGTGGTTCGCGAGGAAGGCCACGTCCTTGCCGGCCATGGCCCTGGCAATGCGCTCGCCCTCGGCATCGTCGAGCGCGAGGCCGTTGTATTTCGTGTCGATGGCGATGCGGTTCATGTAGCGCATCGCGTTCTGGCTCAGCGTGGGGTCGAGCGCGCGGTCGGTGGTCAGCGTGAGCGCCGTGGCATAGGGCATGTGGCAATGCAGCACCACCGCATGGCCCGTCAGGCGATGCACCGCGCCGTGGATGAAGAGGGCGGTGGGCTCGACGCGATGGCGGCCCGCGAGCACCTTGCCCTGCACGTCGATGAGCACGACGTCGTCCGGTCCGATCTCGCTCCAGTGCAGGCCGCGCGGGTTGATGAGGTAGCGGTCCGCGGCGCCCGGCAGCAGCACGCTGAAGTGATTGCAGACACCTTCCGACAGGCCGTGGTGTGCAGCCGCGCGCAGCGCCAGCGCGAGGTCCTCGCGCAGCTTGCGCACGCGGGGGTGGGCGTATTGGGCTTCAGGCGTATCGCGGATGTTGCCCTTGATGATGGTTTCAACCATGGTCGTTCCTCAAGCGGTGATGGTGCCGGCCCATGCCGACACGAAGCGGGTGGCATCCTCGCGCACGGCCGCAGCCGGCTTGCCGGGCTTGTAGAGCGACGAGCCGATGCCGAAGCCGGCCGCGCCCGCGGCGCGCCACTCGCCCATGTTGTGCGGCGCGATGCCGCCCACGGGCATCAGCGGCGTGCCGGCCGGCAGCACCGCCAGCAGCGCCTTCACGACTGCGGGCGAAGCCAGCTCGGCCGGGAACAACTTGAGGCCCGTGGCGCCGGCGGCCAGGGCGCCGAAGGCCTCGGTGGGCGTCATCACGCCAGGCAGGCACACCATGTCGAGCCGCACCGCCTCGGCGATCACCTCGGCGTTGAAGTTGGGCGACACGATCAGTTGCCCGCCGGCCGCATGCACCTCGCGCACCTGCTGCGCGTTCAGCACCGTGCCCGCGCCGACCAGCGCCTGCGGAAAGCGCTGGCGCATCGAGGCGATGCTCTCCAGCGGCCGGGGTGAATTGAGCGGTACCTCGAGCAGCCGGAAGCCCGGCTCGACGATGGCATCGCCCACGTCGGCGGCCTCGGCCGGCGTGAGCCCGCGCAGGATCGCGATGAGGGGGAGCTGCTGCATGGCAGCCTGGAAGGTGGCGAGTGCGGTCATGGTGTGCGTCGGGACAGGTGGGTGGCCAGCGCATGCAGTCCGGCCCAAGTCGCTTCGGCGCCGAGCGTGCGCGTCGCGACGCCAGCGGCGCCGATGGCCAGTGCATAGCGTTGGGTGAGGATGGGGGAACCGATCAGCACCACCTCGGCGGTGGCTTGCAGCGACTGCGTGCGCAGTTCCTCGCCGATGAGCAGCCCCGAGAGATAGCTGGCCAACTGCGCCTTTGGCATGCGGCTGAACAAGGCCAGCGTGCGCGCGCCGAAGGCGTTGTGCAGCAGTCCCTCGCCGTTGTCCGACTGGGTCACGCCTTGCAGGAAGGCGGCCTCATCGAGCGGGGCATCGACGTCCAGCGTGCGCGCCAGGATCGAGTGCTGGCTCAGCAGCGCATAGAACTCGCCGGTCATGAAGGTGCGAAAGCCTTCGACGCGCCCGTTCTTCACGCGGGCCCACTTGTTGTGCGTACCCGGCAGCACGAAAAGCCCGTCGCGCAAGCCGGTGAGCGCGATGGCGCCGAAGATCTGCACTTCCTCGCCACGCATCACATCCGGCACGCCGGCGTGCTCGTCGCGCAGACCCGGCACCAGCGCGATGCGGCCTGGCTGGATCTCGATGATGCTGCGGGCCACCTCGTCGAGCACGGCGGGGCAGGCGCAGTAGGGCGCCTCGACCCAGCCCTGCTGGCTGCCGGCCATGCCAGAGATGATGCAGCGCGTGCCCTCGGGCCGCATCCAGTCGGCGAACAGCGACTCGAACACATCGGGGAACCCGCCGGCCGGAACGCTCAGGATGCCACGTGGATGGCCCTGTTCCGCAAGCACCTTTCCGGTGGCGTCGAGCAAGGCTCCACGCAAGGAGCTGGTGCCCCAATCGACCGCGACCCATTGCATCGGTTTCCGTCTCCGTATGGCATGTTTTCGAGGGCCGCAACTCAGGGTTTCCCTGCAGCGACGGCCATTTCAATCATCATATGATAAGCCGCGAACCCCGCCCCTGGCCTAGGGTTTCCGAGTGACAAACCAACGGGACATCTCCATGCACAGCTCACCTGTGGCGCACCGCCGCCAAGTCCTGCAGGGCCTCGCCGCCATGCTCTTGCCAACCTCCTTTGCCGCCTTCGCGGAAGACTATCCGAGCAAGCCCGTGGAGCTCATCGTGCCCGCGTCGGCCGGCGGCGGCACCGACGCATTGGCCCGCAGCTTTGCCGAGCTGGCGAAGAAGAACTTCCCGCAGCCCTTCATCGTCAACGACAAGCCCGGTGCGAGCGGCGTGATCGGCATGGGCGAGGTGCTCAACAGCAAGCCCGATGGCTACAAGGTGAGCGTGGTGATCGCCGAGTTGGTGATCCTGCCGCACCTGAACCTCTCCAAGTTCACCTATGCCGATTTCCGTCCGATCGCGCGCCTCAACGCCGACCCGGCCGCCATCACGGTCAAGGCCGATGCGCCGTGGAACACCATCGAGGAGTTCATTGCGGCGTGCAAGGCCAAGCCGGGCGAGATGAAGGTCGGCAATTCGGGAAACGGCTCGATCTGGCACCTGGCTGCCGCGGGCTTCGAGGACAAGACCGGCGTCAAGCTCAGCCACGTGCCGTTCCAGGGCGCGGCGCCGGGCGTGATCGCATTGCTCGGCGGCCATATCGACGCGGTGGCGGTGAGTCCTGCCGAAGTCGCCACGCATGTGCAGGGCGGCAAGCTCAAGATACTGGCCGTGATGGCCGACGAGCGCCTCAAGGCCTTCGACAAGGTGCCCACGCTGAAGGAACGCAAGATCGACCTGTCGATCGGCACCTGGCGCGGCCTGGCGGTGACCAAGGCCACGCCCGACAACATCGTCAATGCGCTGCGCGACGCAGCGCGCAAGACAGCCGCCGATCCCGCCATGAGCGATTCGCTCGAAAAGCTCAACCTGGGCTTTGCCTACCTGGACGCCGACGCCTTCGGCAAGGCCATGGAACGCGACCACGCGTACTTCAAGCAACTGGTCGAAAAGATCGGCATCAAGTCATGACCGACAAGGTCGAGGTCCTGGCCGTCGCGCCGCTGATGCCCTTCCTCATGGATCAGCTGCGCGCCGAATACACGGTGCATGACCGCATCCATGTCAGCGACCCGGACGCCTTCGCGGCGGTGGCGCCGCGCATCCGCGGCGTCGTCGCCAATGGCGAAGCCAAGGTCCCGCGCGAACTCATCGGCAGGCTGCCCGCGCTCGAAGTGATCTCGGTCTTCGGCGTTGGCTACGACGGTGTCGACGTTGCGGCAGCGCATGAGCGCGGCGTGCCCGTGACCAACACGCCGGAAGTGCTGAACGACGACGTGGCCGACCTGGCCATCGGCCTGCTGCTGTCGATCGCGCGGCGCATTCCGCAAGCCGACCGCTTCGTGCGCAACGGCTCGTGGGTCAATGGCCCGATCCCGCTGGCGCGCAAGGCCACCGGTGCGCGGCTGGGCATCGTGGGCATCGGCCGCATCGGCCAGGCCATTGCGCACAGGGCGCAGGCCTTCCGCATGGAGATCTCGTACACGGCGCGCTCGCCGCGCGCCGGCGTGCCCTACACCTACTACCCCAATGCCGAGGCGTTGGCCGCGGCGGTCGACTTTCTCGTCGTCATCACGCCCGGCGGCGCGGCCACGCGCGGCATGATCGATGCAAAGGTGCTGACGGCGCTCGGCCCGCAGGGCTACCTGATCAACGTGGCGCGCGGCACGGTCGTCGACCAGCCGGCGCTGATTGCCGCATTGCAGGCCGGCGACATTGCCGGCGCGGCGCTCGATGTGTTCGTCGACGAGCCCAACGTGCCCGCCGTGCTGCGCGAGATGAACAACGTGGTGCTCACGCCGCACATCGGCAGCGGCACGCGGCAGACGCGCGAGGCCATGGGGCAGCTCACCTTCGACAACCTGCGCGCGCACTTCGCCGGCCAGCCCCTGCTGACCCCCGTCGCGTCTTGAGCCCCGTCGCGTCCTCGCCCCATGGTCAAGAACGCTCACGGCCACACGGTCGACCTGCTCGGCGAGTCGATCGTCGCGGGTCGCTACCGCGAGGGCGGCGTCATTCCGCCGGAGCCCATCCTCGGCGAGGAACTGGGCGTGAGCCGCACCGTGGTGCGCGAGGCGATCAAGGCGCTGGCCGCCAAGGGCCTGATCGTGACCGGGCCGAAGGTCGGCAGCCGCGTGCTGCCGCAGGACTCGTGGAACTGGTTCGACCCCGACGTCATCACCTGGCAGGCGCGCGTGGGCCTGACGCCGGAGTTCCTGCGCGACCTGCAGGACCTGCGCCGCGTGGTGGAGCCGGCCGCCGTGCGCCTGGCCGCAGAGCGCGCCACCGCCGAGGACATCGGCGAAATCGAATCGGCCTATGCCGGCATGAAGAATGCCATCGAGCATGGCGGCGACTACGTCACCCACGACCTGCGCTTTCATCACGGGCTGCTGCGTGCCGCGCGCAACCGCATGCTGACGCAGATGAGCAAGGCACTGAATGCGCTACTGCGCACCAGTTTCGAAATCTCCACCACGCGCAGCAACGGCCCGGCGCTCTCGCTGCCGATGCACCGCGCGGTGCTGGACGCCGTCATCGCCCATGAACCCGCGAAGGCCGAGCGCGCCGTCCTCAAGCTGATCGACGGCGCACGCATCGACATCGAGGCCGTGCTGGGCTCGCGCCGGCGCCTGCCGCGGTTGAGCAGGCCGCCCCCGCGGCTCAAGGCCCATTGACGCCTGGTCACCGGCACCTTATTTTTTTCCGTTCCCCCCGTAGCAATCGAAGCATCCGTTCATCCAGGAGACAACTCACCATGAAATTGAAACCGCTATTCGCCGCATCGCTCGTTGCGCTGGGGCTCGTGGCCAGCGGCCAGGCGGCCGCCCAGGAAAAGCTCACCGTCTGGTGGGTCAAGGGCTTCTACAAGGCCGAGGACGACGCGCTCTTCGCGGCCATCAAGAAGTACGAAGAGAAGCACAAGGACGTGAAGATCGACCTGTCGCAGTACCCGATCCAGGACATGATCCCCAAGACCGTGTCCGCGCTCGATTCCGGCAGCCCGCCCGACGTGGCCTATGCCGACGTGTATGACTTCCAGGTCACCGGCAAGTGGGCCTTCGAGGACAAGCTCGAAGACATCAGCAGCGTGATCAACCCGATGAAGGCGCGCTTCGCGCCCAACACGGTCGAGACCACCTTCCTCTACGACGACAAGACCAAGCAGAAGGCCTACTACGCCTTCCCGATCAAGCAGCAGACGATGCACGTCGAGTATTGGCTCGACATGCTGACCGAAGCCGGGTTCAAGGAATCGGACATCCCGACCGCATGGAAGGACTACTGGGCGTTCTGGTGCGACAAGGTGCAGCCGGCCAGCCGCGCGAAGTCGGGCAAGCGCACCTTCGGCATCGGCATGCCGATGGGCGTGGATTCCAGCGATGCGTTCTATTCGTTCCTGACCTTCGCGGATGCCTACAACGTGAAGATGGTGGACGATAGCGGCAAGCTGCTGGTCGACGACCCGAAGGTCAAGGCCGGCCTCGTCGGCGCGCTGACCGACTACACCGCGCCCTATACCAAGGGCTGCACGCCGCCTTCGTCGACGAGCTGGAAGGACCCGGACAACAACGTCGCGTTCCACAACAAGACGACCGTGATGACGCACAACGCGACCATCTCGATCGCGGCGAAGTGGCTCGACGACATGGACAACCAGACGCTCACGCCCGAGCAGCGCGAAGAGGCCAAGAAGAACTTCACGGAGCGAATCCGCACGGCCGGATTCCCCAACAAGCCCGATGGCGGCAAGATGGTGTACCGCACGGCAGTGAAGACCGGCGTGATCTTCAAGGAAGCCAAGAACAAGAAGCGCGCGAAGGAGTTCGTCGAGTTCCTGCTGCAGGAAGAGAACCTGACGCCGTACGTGGAAGGCTCGCTTGGCCGCTGGTTCCCGGTGACCAAGGCCGGCCAGGCCAGCCCGTTCTGGCAAGCCAACGAGCATCGCAAGTCGGTGTTCAACCAGTACGCCAGCGGCACGGTGACTTTCGAATTCACGAAGAACTACAAGTTCACCATTCTCAACAACGAGAACGTGTGGGCCAAGGCGATGAGCCGCGTCGTGACCGACAAGATCCCCGTCGACAAGGCAGTGGACGAGATGATCGAGCGCATCAAGGTGGTCGCCAAGTAAGCCTCGCCCCGGCTGCGCGCACTTTCGCGCGCCGCTCCAACGCCCCGGGGGACAACACCCGCGGGCCGGCAAGGCCGGCCCTGCGGTGTTTCTGAAATGGGGCGTTGATCTGTTGAAACGCTGAAAGAGAAAAGGGGGCTTGTATGAGCAGTACCGCATCCGCCGTCGGCACCGTGAGTGGTGCGTCGACCATGCAGCGAAAGGACCGATGGCAGGCCTGGGGCCGATGGATGGTCCTGCCTTACCTGTTGATCTTCCTGATCTTCGTGCTGTATCCGGTGGGCTACGGGCTCTGGCTGGCGCGGCATCCGCAGAGCTACGTTCACCTGGAAGCCGACCCGATCTTCCTGCGCTCGGTGGTCAACACCTTCGTGTTCCTGGTGGTCGCGATCAACATCAAGATGGGCGTGGCGCTGGTGCTGTCGGGCTTCTTCGTGCAGACGCGTTGGTGGATCAAGATCGTGTCGGCGCTGTTCATCCTGCCATGGGCCATGCCCTCGATCCCGACCATCCTGTCGGTTCGCTTCATGCTCAACCCGGAGTGGGGCGTGATCAACACGACCATCTTCCGGCTGACGGGTGCGGACGGGCCCAACTGGCTCAACGACCCGACGCTGGCACTGACCTTCGCGATGCTGATGCACGTGTGGAAGTCGCTGCCCTTCTGGACGCTGATCCTCGTGGCGGGCCGGCTCGCGATCCCGAGCGAACAGTACGAGGCCGCATCTGTCGACGGCGCCACCTCGTGGCAGAAATTCAAGTTCATCAGCTGGCCGGCGTTGAAGACGCTGTACCTCACATCGACCATCCTCTCGATGATCTGGACGCTGGGCGACTTCAACAGCGTCTACCTGCTGACTGGCGGTGGCCCGGCCGACATGACGCACGTGCTGGCGACGCTGGGTATTCGCTACCTGCGGCTGGACCAGGTGGACTTGTCGATGGCGTCGATCGTTGTGGCGATGCCTCTCGTTCTTCCATTGGTCTATTTCATGATGAAGAGGTTGTCGAAATGAGCAAGCGCTGGACACCCAAGGCCATCGCCACCGAGGCCAAGCTGCTGCTCATCGGCATACCGGTCACGCTGTGGACGCTGATCCCCGTCTATCACATGGTGTTGTTCGCGATCTCGCCGCGAGACTCCGCAACCTCCGGCCACCTGTGGCCCACGCATCCGACGCTGCAGAACTTCGCGACGGTGTTCGGGGAGAAGCACTTCTACCTCAACCACTTCTGGCTGCAGCTCTGGAACTCGCTGATCATCGCGGTGGCGGTGGGCGTGCTCACGCTGTTCGTCGCCACGACGGCCGCCTTTGCCATCAGCCGCCTGCGCGTGCGCGGCGGCCGCACGGTGATGAACATGGCGCTGTTCACCTACTTCATCCCCGCCGCATTCCTGGCCGTGCCGATGTACAAGACCATGGGCAACTACGGGCTGCTCAACAGCCAGTGGTCGCTGATCCTGGCCATGGTGACCATCGCTTCGCCGTACTGCATCTGGGTGCTCAAGCAGGCATCCGACAAGCTGCCGTACGAACTCGACGAAGCCGCGCGCATGGACGGCGCCTCGCCGCTGCAACTGTTCCGCCTGGTCTACCTGCCGCTGATGGTGCCGTCGCTGGTGGCCGTGGGAACCTATGCGCTGCTGCTGGCCTGGAACGAGTACCTGTTCGCCTTCCTGCTGCTATCGAAGGACACGAGCGTGACGCTGGCCGTGGCGCTCGGCAACTTCCTTTCCGCCGACGATTCGCCATGGGAACTCCTGATGACGACGGGCCTCATCTACGCATTGCCGCCGGCAGCCATCTACTACACCTTCAAGCGCTACATGGTCGGCGGCCTCACTGCCGGCGCGGTGAAGAGCTGAACAACGATAACGAGGAGATCCAATGGCTTCCGTCACATTCCGCAATATCAAGAAATCATTCGGCAAGACCGACATCCTCAAGGGCCTGGGCTTCGAGATCAGCGACGGCGAATTCGTCGTGCTGGTCGGCCCCTCGGGCTGCGGCAAGTCCACGCTGCTGCGCATGCTCGCGGGCCTGGAGGACATCACCGGCGGCGAGATCCTCATCGATGGCAAGGTCGTCAACGAGCTCGAATCGAAGGACCGCGACATCGCCATGGTGTTCCAGAGCTATGCGTTGTATCCGCACATGACGGTCGGTGAGAACATGGCCTTCAGCTTGCGCCTGCGCGATGCCGACAAGGGCGTGACGGCCGAGCGCGTGGACAGGGCCGCGAAGATCCTCAACCTCGACAAGCTGCTCGGGCGCTACCCGCGCGAACTCTCCGGCGGCCAGCGCCAGCGCGTGGCCATGGGCCGGGCCATCGTGCGCGACCCGAAGGTGTTCCTGTTCGACGAACCCTTGTCCAACCTCGACGCCAAGTTGCGCGTGGCGATGCGCGCCGAGATCAAGGCGCTGCACCAGCGCCTGAAGACCACCACCGTCTACGTGACGCACGACCAGATCGAGGCCATGACCATGGCCGACCGCATCGTGGTCATGCACGACGGCATCATCGAGCAGATCGGCACGCCGCTGGAGTTGTTCGACCGGCCCGGCAACCTGTTCGTGGCGCAGTTCATCGGCTCGCCCTCGATGAACGTGCTGGCCGGCACGGCGCGCAAGGTCGAGGGCAGCTTCTGGGTCGAGGCGCAGGGCGCGTACTGGCCCCTGCCGGACGGCGCGAAAGTCAAGGACGGCCAGTCGGTGCACTACGGCGTGCGGCCCACCGACCTCGTGCTGGCGCCAGCCAACCAGGGCATTCCGGCGCAGGTGGTGGTGGTGGAGCCCACCGGCGCCGAGACCGAACTGCTGGTGCAGGTGGGGCAGGAGAAGCTGGTGCTGGTGATGCACGGCCGTACTGACGTGGGACCGGACGACACGGTCTACCTCGCGCTCGATCCGGCCAATGCGCATGTGTTCGACGGAACGAGCGGCTTGCGCCTGGATTGAAGGACCATCGACATGACCGCATTCAGCAAGGTGATCCTCTTCACGGATACCGACGGCAAGGCGCGCTTTCGCGAGGAGCCCATCGAACTGGGCGAGGGCACGCCGTCGTCGCAACTCTCGCAACTCTTCCCCTCGCAAGGCTACCAGTTGCGCCACAGCCCGGTGGGCTTTCGCAGCCAGTTCCATTGCACCGTCACCCCGCAATGGGTGGTGATTCTCCAGGGGCAGATGGAGATCGGCCTGCAAGGCGACACGTCGCGCGTGTTCAAGGCCGGCGAGCATTTCTATTCCGATGACAGGCTGCCCGAGGGTGCGACCTTCGACCCTGCGGTGCATGGCCACTGGAGCCGCCAGGTCGGCGACGAGCCGCTGGTGACGATGTTCGTACGCAGCTGAACAAGGAGCGCAGGCCATGGCACGCTTGTCCGCCAGCGAGATCGCGCAGTACCGCGCGGAAGGCTATGTGATCCCGCAGTTCCGCCTTTCGCCCGATCGCGTGACGCAGATGCGCGAGGCGCTCGATGCGCTGATCCGCGACAACCCCGGTGTGCGGCCGGAGAAGCTGGTCTCGGCGCACATCGAAGGCGACAACGGCGAGGGCGTGCGCGGCAGCCGTTCCTTTCTCGACCTCGCAAAGGACCCGGAGATCGTCGAACTCGTGTCCGGCGTGATCGGCGAGGACGTGATCCTCTGGGGCTGCCATGTGTTCTGCAAGCCGCCTTCGGAAGGCTTCGAGACGCCGTGGCACCAGGACGGCCACTACTGGCCGATTCGCCCGCTGGCCAATTGCACGGTGTGGGTGGCGCTGGAGGAGTCGACGGTGGAGAACGGCTGCCTGCGCGTGATCCCGCGCTCGCACCGCGACCATGTCCTGCACCCGCACCTGCATGAAGACCGCACCGACCTTACGCTGAACCAGCGCATGGCCGAAGGCGCGTTCGACGAAGCCGATGCGGTCGACCTCGAACTGCAGCCGGGCCAGATGTCCTTGCACGATGTCTACATGATCCACGGCGCCAAGGCCAACACCTCAACCAAGCGGCGCACCGGCGTGGCCTTGCGCTACATGCCGGCGACGTCGGTGTTCGAGCGCGACCTGCGGCCGGCGGATGGCAAGAGTGGCGTGGCCGTCAATTTCGCGCAGCGGCCGTTGTGGCTGCTCAGGGGCGTGGATCGCAGCGGGCGCAATGATTTCGAGGTGGGGCACCAGCGGCGCGTGGCCGCCGGCTGACCGCCTCATTTCAACTGGGTCAGCTGCTTGTGGATTTCACCCAGTGCCACTGGCACGCGGGCGTCCCAGCTGGCCTGCGGATCCTGCGTCAGCTCGATGAGGAACAGCAGGTGCTCGTAGACCGACCCCCGGTTGCGTTCGCTGACGCCGCGTGAAAAGGCGCGCGTGTAGGCGTCGATCGCCTTCTCCTTGTTGAGCAGCGCAGTTCCGATGCTCGACGGGTCCGCGCCTTCCACCAGCAACATTGCAACGGCCAGGTCCCCCTGGCCTGACGCGCGCCAGAAGTCATGCTCCGCCTGCAGAAGCGTTGCGTCACGCCTCCTGGTTTGTTCGATCAGGCTGCACATCTCCTTCCGCCACGTCGAATCGGCCTCTGCGGCGACCAGTTTCTCCAGCAGCACGCCGGCCACGGCACCGTTGGCCACGGGGTAGTAGTCGTTGTCGCCCGGCAACTGCCACGCCTTGAAATAGGCTGCGGCGGTGTCGAACAGGCTCTTGCGGCGCTGCGACCTGTCCAGGGCCAGCCAGGCTCGCCGCTTGTGCGCACTGCCGATCAAGGACATACGTTCGCGGTTCGGCGCCTGCAACACCAGCGCCTCCAGCGGCGCGATGGCGGCCGCGATCTCGGCAGAGAGTTCGGCGTGCTTGTCCGCATGCGTGCCTGTGCGACGCTCGTCTTCGCGCAGCGCCGACCACAGGTCGGCCGTGCGTCGAACCCGCAGGTTCGCGCACTGTTCGATGGCCAGCAGCGAGCATTCGCCGATCGGCGCCGCGATGGCGATCGTCAGGTGCTTGATGGCCTGATCGCGCTCGCCTGCTTCGCCATACAACAGCCCGAGGGCGGCGGCCACGTCGGCACGGGCCAGCCAGAGGTCGCGAACGCTAGCCGGCGCGCGGTCGAGGCAGGTCTGTACCCGCTCCTCGAGATCCCTGGTGCGCGCCTTGCTGTCCCCGCTCCTGGGTGCGTCCTTCTCCGCCACGAGCAAGCTGTCGAGTTCGGCCACCAGCTCACGCGGGGAGACATAGTCCGGCACGACCGGGCGCGCATCCTGCATGCCGTCGTTGACCAGGCGCCAACCGGGGTCGCCATAGCATTGGTACGCGCCCCAGGTGTTGGTGCTGGGGTGGTCATCATGCGTCTTGCTGCGTGCTCGCCGGACCGCATCTCTAAACGTGCTGCCGGCCAGCAGCGCAGCGTAGAACGTGCGCGCGAAAGTCACGGCCGCGGCGTCGTCCACCGCCCAGCCCGCAGCCACCACTGCGCGCGCACCCATGCGGATGCATTCCGCGCCGAGGTTGGCGGCGAGCTTGTGGTACTCGGGCACCTTGCCATCGGTGCGCCCGAGGTGACAGCAGTTGATGAACACCAGCTCCGGAACATGGCGCATCTGTGCGATCTCGCCCGCACCAAGGAAAACATTCTTGCCCACGACCATGCCGGACTGGGGCGCCGACTCGGGCGTTTCACGCCACTCGTGCTCGCCGTGGCCGGCCAGGTGCAGTACGCGCCAGGCGCGCTTGTGCAGTGCAGGCATGATGTCCTTGAGGATCGCGTCGGGGCCGATCAGCGCAAGCACTTCGTCGGTGGGGAACACGGCGCGGAGCGTATCCCGCACCGCGGCGGCCTCATTCTCCGCACCCTTGAGCTGGGGAAACTTGTCCCAGCCCTCGAGCTGGGGGTCGCCCACGATCAGCACCGCATGATCGCTGGCGGTCAGCGGCGCCGGACGGTATTCAACGGTCTTGAGCTGCCGCAACATGCCGGCGTCGATCGCCAGCGGACGCGCGTTGATGCTCCAGCGGTCCTCCAGCAACTCCCAGGGAAATCGCGCCGAGCGCTCGTCCAGCAACAGCACCATCCCGCGCGCATCGGGTGAGGTGAGGCGGAATTCCAGCGGCAGGAGCATTTCGAAAAGGGTGTTGGCCACCTCGCTGTCGGCACGGGTGTCGCCGACTGCGCGAGCGATGTAGTGCTCGGCGAAGGCGACCCGGCTCGTGGACTTCTGTTGTTCCGCCCGCGCCCGCTGGCCGGCAATCGAGAAGCTCAGCATGCCCGTTGCCTCATCCTCGAGGATCTCGACGCGCTGATCCCAGGAGCGGTCGGTGTCGAAGACGCGGCGCTTGCGCCCGCGAAGTTCGACCCCGCTCAGGACCACGGGAGGATCCCAGCGAACGGCCGACCCCAGGTCGCTGCTCTTCAACGCCTCGTTCAGTGCGAGGCCGGCCGACAGTGCAATGTCCTCGTACACCTCGATGAACTCGATGGTGTCGATCAGCACCCGGCTGTCGAGCCTGGCGCGTTCAAGGCGCCGGTTGGCGTCGATCGCGGCATGCAGCAGCGACTCGACGGATTCGCGCGCGCTCAGCCCCGCATCACCGCTGCCGACCAGCACGCACGAAAGGCCGACGGAAAGCCGCTCGCCGTCCCGTGCGTGGTGCTGTGCCAGCTGCCGTGCATGGTCGACCATCGCGGCGCGGGCGGTGGCGCGCAACCGGGCCGCGGTCAGGTCGCCAACCTGGCCCAGGCCGAGCACGACCGCGCCCTTGAACGTGCCGTCCGCGTCGGCGCACGCATCGGCGAAGAAGCTCATGGAAGTGCCGCTGCCGCCCGGATAGACGCCGGCGGTGTAGGCCTGCGACAGCGCGCCGTCCAGGGCGTCGTCGATCACCCGTTCGGCGCTGACGATGAGGTCGCCCATGTAGTGCCCCACCATGACCGCGTGGTTGGCCATCTTGAGGTCGGCATGACGCACAAGGACCTTGATCGGCGCCTGGGTGATTTGCGGGGCACGGCGCCGCGGCTGCGTGCCGCCGAAGCCCGCGCCGCGCAGGTCTGCCTCACTCGGAAACGCGTCGGCCAGTGGCTGGACCAGTTCGAAGCGTTCGCGCGCACCGCGCGCCCGCGCCGGTGGCGCTTGCGAGAGCTGGTCGGTGCTGCCGCGCGCGAGCAGGTCGACATACGCGCGGAAGATCCGTCGGTCGTCTTCGTTGGCACACAGTTCGTCGTGCGCGGTGTCGGGTGCATACCAGGTCTTGACGGTGTCCAGCTTGCCCGAGTCCCAGCTGACGGTGCCGTCGCCGTCGCTGCTCGCGATCCAACTGATGCGTTGTCGCTGCACCTGCTCGTCGACGACCAGTTCATGGTCGACCACGGTGGCGCGCGCGCAGCCGGCGACATAGAGCATGCGCTCGGGATCGACCACGGTCCCTTTCAGGCGCTTCCAGGTCTGCTTCGCCTGCACGAACACGTCGGGCTCGACGAGCGGAAAGCCTGCAGCGCAGGCGGTCCGGAGATCCTTCCAGAATTTGACGGCGCCAAACTGCGCCTCGGTCTGGTCGTCGCCAAACGGCAGCATTTCCACCAGGCCCGGGTAGCGACGCACGATTTCGATCAGCCCGTTGGCGCCGCGTGTGAGATCGAGCAGGGCCAGCTTGGCCTGGGTCGGATTGAAGCCGGTGAGCCAGCGCATCGCCTCGTGCGATCCCCGGTTCGGCGTGCCCAGCATCAACAGCCGGCTGCCAGTCGTGAGTCGGCCCATGTCGTTCCACAGAGCCGTACCGGCCGCGCCGTCGGCGATCATCGCGCGCACGACCAGGCCACCCATCGAGTGGGCGACGATGTGCAGCGCTACACCCTCGTCATTGGCGCGCTTGAGAAGCGGCGCCACTGTTGCTTGCAAGCCGGCCGCGTTGTCGCGTACCGACAGGCGCCAGTCGTAGGGAAAGAGTTCGACCCGGTGGTCGCGCGCCAGGTGTGCAATCAGCGGGCCGTAGAAGTCGTCCAGCGGTTCGGTCGCCTTGACGCCGTCGGCGTCGATCACCAGCTTGCCCATGCCGCCGAACATCAGCGCGCGGTAGTTGACCCATACCGGCGCTCCCTTGACGGCCAGCGCGCTGCCCAGCGCGCCGGGCACGAAGACAACGATCGGCAGCTTGCGCGTGTCGGCGGCGCGGCGCTGTAGCGCGGAGCGGTAGCGTGGTTCCTGCTGGCTCGCCTGCGAGATCGGTGCGAATCCGCCGTCCTGGTTGTCTTCCCGCGTCAGGCCCTTGACCAGCCACCCGATGGTGGTCGGATTGCGGAAATAGTGCGTGTGGGTCACCTCGGGCCCGCGGTCCTCGAGTACGCGCGCGAAGCCTGGCGGGCGCGCCAGCCCGCCGCTCATCGAGCCCGTGTTGACCACGAGATCGTTCTGGTCGCCATAGAACCAGTCGATGAGGAACATCTTCAGCCGGCTGAAGGCACCATTGCCCTGGGTGTCCCCGGCGATCACGGAGAGGTCGGCGCCGGTCGTGATGCCGCCCCGGTTGAGCAGGCGTGTCAGCGCCGAGCCAGGCATCATGGCTTCGATGCCCGGCATCACGCGCGCATCGGTTCGCTCTTTCAGCACCGCGAGCAGGAACTCCAGCCCGTCGCCGACAAAACTCTCGGGCACCAGTGCCTGCAGCACCCCCAGCCAGCGATCGAGCCGGCCAGACGCAAGCGTGGTGCCGCGCGCTGGGCAGGCCACGCGCACGAAACGGCGAATGCGCACCCGCTTGGCATCGAGCAGCCGGAGCAGATCCCGCAGGCGTTCTGCATCTTTCTCGTAGGTCTTCGCCAGACGCTTGGCGTCCTCCTCGTTCAACCGGGGCAGCCCCGGCGGGCGAGACAGTTCGGGATCCTGTTCGAACAGGCGGCTGATGAGGTCTTCGGCCAGCGGATCCATCTCCCGCATCCGGCCGGCCAGGGCCAGCAGTTCCCCGACCAGTCCGCCGCGCGAGTGCGACACGATGTGCAACTCGGCGTCATCCGGCAAGGCACCTGCAAGCGCCAGTGCGTTGTCGATCGGACTCTCTGTCAGCGTGCGGTGCTCGAACGCATAAATGCGTTCACCATAAGCCTTGGCAATTGCCTCGCGCGCCAACCCTGCCGCACGACCGGCCGCGTCGTCGGTGCGCGCCATCAACCCGCCGTAGCCACCCTCGAAATTCGAGAACGTGCCGTGCAAGAACAGCAGCAGCGGCTGCTTGCCGGGCGGGCGCGCGTTGGCCGGAAGCGGTGAAAGCGGCACCGCCTTGTCGAGCTGGCATCGATAGAGTCCTGGCTCCTGCACCTTGAGCTGGCGTTGGTCGACGAGCGCGGCCAGGTTGAGAGCGGCCTTCTGCTTGAGGTTGATGCCGAAGAACTCCAGTACCTTGATGCCGATGGACAAAGCGCCCCGCTGGTCGGCTTGGCCGCTGTCGTCGATCTCGATGAGTTCCGGCTCCGTGGCGCCGCGCCCCTGGTTGCTGCTCGAACCCCGCAGCGCGACCAGCTCGTCGGCGCGCATCCAGATCACCTGGTCATCGGCGAAGACGACGCGGACCAGTTCATCGGATGCGACCTTGACCTCCGGCGCGGGACCGGCCGCGCGGCTTGCGCCGCCGATGCCCACGCGCCGGGCACTGGTGACGGTCAGGTGCTGCATGCCCTGGATCTCGGCGGGGCCCAGGTACGTGCCGCGCAGATGCAGGATTCGAGGTGCGTTGTTGGCCATGCCCTTGCCTCTTGAGGTTCGTTATTGGGGCAGCGCCGGTCAGCATGCTGGTGAGTTGGACGCGTCTTGCGTGGCGCTGTCGACGTCGGCGCGGCTTCCTCCTCAGCCTGAATTATCAAGTCGGTGCGAGGTGGCGGTCGAGGAAAAGCATCCCTCGATGGGTGGATGGACCTGCCGGGAGCCGGCGCGCAGAATGCCGCCAGGACTCGGGTGCTTGACCGCGATCCCTCACCCACGATTCGACCGAATGCATGCTGGTTCCGACCTTTACTCTGGCGGCGATGCGGGGTCTGACAAGGAGCTCACGTGGCCAATTTCAATTGGGTTCTCGCAGCCTCGGACGATCTCCGGGATCGCTACAAGAGGCCACATGACGATGCTGATGAGTGGGTTGATATCGGCCCAAACGAATGGACTGCGCTTGTCGAAAGGCTGCGCGAGATCGGATCGCCGGACAGGGCCGAAGAGGATTCCTGGACAAGGAGCAGCCTCGGCGCTTTCGATGACTTCCTGAGTGCAACCTGGGCAGAGGCACAGAGACGGAAGCAGAAGGAAGTGCGGAAACCGTGCCGCGTGTTCGTCTCACACCAGCAGGCCGATGTCGTATACGCCGAGCGCATCGCGTGGTTGGCAAACAAGAATGGCCTCGAATATTGGCTCGATGTCCATGACCCCGTGCTGCGACTTGCCAATGGATGGGCTTTGCCGCCACTCACGAAGTCCATCCTGATTGCGTCCATCATCGAGATGGCGCTGCTCAACTGCTCCCATGTGATCGCGGTGCAGACGAAGAATGCCGTGCACTCCCGCTGGGTCCCCTACGAGTTTGGACGGGCAAAGCAACACATCCTGCATTCCTCCCAGGCCGCGAGTTGGTTCGACGTGGGCATGGACCCAGTGGTGAATGGAAACGACTATCTCCTTCTCGGCATCTGCGCGAAGTCGGAGGCTGCAGTCATCAATTGGTTGCAGAACCATGGAGGGGGCTGCATGGGCACGAATCCGAAGGTCGGGACGGAGCCAGCGCCACTGCCGATCTAGCGCTTTCCCGCTGGGACTCGTGCGCCAGGGGTGTGCACTTCGACTCGCGTCGTGCGCGGTGGCCATGACCACGCCTCGCCATGACTTCCGACGAGACGCCCATGGGCACCCGACGCAGCCACGCGCACTTGGCTCTGGAGCGGGCTTAGCCGCTAGACTTTCGTTCACCCTCGGAGCCGCTCTGGTCGTACCCGATGTCTCGCATCTTCCTGTCGTATCGCCGTGTGGACGAACACTACGTTGGGCGCGTCTACGACCGTCTCGAAGACAAGTTCGGCGAGAAGAACATGTTCAGGGACATCGACTCGATGTCACCGGGGACAGACTTCCGGGCCGAGATCGAAAAGGCGCTTGGATCCACTCAGGTCCTTGTCGCGATCATTGGTCCCGGCTGGTTGAATGCGGCCGACGCCGCCGGAAATCGCCGTCTCGAGGATGTCAATGACTTCGTGCGCCTGGAACTGGAAACGGCCATCCGTCGCAAGATCCCGCTGATCCCCGTCTGCGTCGGCGGCGCGGTCATGCCTCAGGCGAACGAACTTCCGCAGACCCTGGCAGAACTGTCGTTTCGCAACGCGATTCCGGTTCGCTCCGGCGCGGACTTCAAGCATGACATCGACCGACTCATTGGCGCAATCACTGCGAGCCTGCCGAGCAAAAGGATTGGCGTCCCCAAGACGCCGATCGCCCTTGTCTTGCTTGGGCTCGTGGTTTCGGCTGCCCTTTATTGGCATTTGCGCCAACCTGTGCCTGAACCTGCGCCAGGTCCAACCCTCTCGGCGAACCCGCCGCCCTTGCCAGAGCCCTCCGTCCCTGCGCCCTCGCAAAACATGGACGGAGTGCCGACGACGTTGAGCATGAACAACCAGGTCGTCCGCGACTCAAAGACGGGTCGTGTCTGGGCGCGCGACATCTTCCAGCTCGGTACGACGAAAGAGCTTCTCAAGGCCAGCGCGGCAGGGACGGCCACACGCTCCCAGGACCTTGCAGCGATCGACGCGAAGGCGAAGGCGCTGCTGCTTGACGGCCTTACAAATTGGCATCTGGCCTCGGAAGAGGAGATGCAAGACCTGAAAGCCATCGACGGGAGCGCCTTGTTCCGGGCCTTTGCGACGCGCCAGATCCCCGGCGGAGCCACGAACGTGATGGGAATCCATCGCGCCAGCGATGGCGGCATGAAGGTCTGGGGCTATCAGTATTCCAACTACTTGCAAGGACCCTACGACAACGCATGGGCAGAAGGGAACGATCTCGGCGTCTGGATTGCCCATGGCCCCGTGAAGCAACTGAAGGATGAGGCGGGCACCCAGGTCGTACCGAGCACACCTGAACGCCGGACGGAAAAGCGCCTGGAACCACTTCTCACCGGCCTGATGGCCAGCAAGGGCGGCGCCATCACGGGGCGTGAGGAGAAGGTTGCGGATGGATTCGTCGGCAACCTCGACGCGGACGATCGTCGAGCGATCTACGTCTACAGCCTCAAGCCCCTGGGGCCCGGCGCCCTGGTGCAGGCTGAAGTCACTCTGGCGCCACAGCAGTCGTCCGGGACCGGGACCATCTCAGTGTCGCTATACGAATCGACCGGCGTTTTCCGACCTGAGCAAGGCGGCGACTGGCAACCGGTGAATCTCGCCGAACCGCTGACATGGGATGGACTTCATCAAGTCCGCCTGACGCTTCCGGAGCACATCATGCGCAACGCGTTCAACACCGGATCGTTGCTCGGGCTGCACTTCAAATACACGGGCAAGGGCGATGTTCGATTCAAGGCGCCAAGCCTGGTCATCACATTCATCAAGACCGAAGACCTGTTGATCAAGCGCTGAGTCGCAAGCCGCGACACCGGTGCTCCGCGGTGGCAGGTTGAGCGGCCTGTCATTCGCTCAAGGCCAGGTACGTGAGGAAGAGCGGCGCCGTCCTCCGGAGCATCGAGACCTCGCCCGGGTCAATGCTTCGCCGTTGCACGTCGAAGTGGATCAGCACGCCGCAGGGCAGGGCGCCTGCATTGGGTTGAAGCAGGCTTCCGCAGCACGATTCGAGGGAGTTGAGCGGGTCACTGCGGCTGAGTCGACTGTCTTCCGATGCGCAACTCGTCGTGAATTCGCCCTGGCGGAGCATGTGACGCCAGATGCTTGCGCGAAGCGGGACCAGCCGGTGCCAGGTGCGAGAGTCGGCCGTCCGGTCGAATACGACGGTCGGACACATGCCAGCGCCTCGCAGATTGAACAGCCCGGTGTAGCGGTAGTCCGTCCTGTGGTTGAGCATGGCCAAGCCCGCGAGGACGCCGCGTGTCGCAAGAACACTCCTGACAGCCGCGATCCGAAGGTCGAAGTCCAATTCATGCATTGCATGGCTCCCTGTACCTGCGCATCGCATCGGCCGAAAGCGTCGACACGCCACGCGCATGCATGAAACGATAGTGGGACGGTCGACCGGCCGTCTGTACGCTGCCGCACCATGGCAAAGCCGAAGCCGCGAAGCCCTAGTGCAGGAATGCCTCGTAGGCCCGGCACTCGGCGGCATAGCAGCCACAAGCGGCAGCCTCGAGCCCCTTGCGATCCAGGACCTCGATATCGCCCCGGTGATAGACGATCAAGCCACTGCGTTGCAACGCACCGGCGGCGGCCGTGATGCCCACGCGTCGCACGCCGAGCATGTAGGCGAGGAACTCCTGCGTGACGTGGAAGTGCGTGGACTGCGCGCGGTCCTGGCTCATCAGCAGCCAGCGCGCCAGGCGCGGCCCGATCATGTGGAAGCGCAGGCACGCGGACGAGGTTGCCAACTGCGTCATCAGGACATGGACATAGCGAAGAATCGCATGCTGCAGCTCGGGGCTGCGCTTCAACGCCTTGCGAAACGCCGGAGCGCTGATGCGCAACGCCGTGCCCGGGCCCTGCACCAGCGCCCGCAGCGGCGTCACGGAAACACCCAGTGCCAACTGTGCGCCCAGCATGCCTTCGCTGCCGACCATGCCGACCTCGACGCCGGGGCTCTGGTCGATCATCGAAACCAGCGATATGAAGCCTTCGACCGGGAAGTAGGCATGGAACGTCGGCATGCCGGTCTCGCAGAGAACCTCGGACAGCACCAGCTCGAAAGGCTCGCACATCGCGAGGAGGCGCCCCTGGTCAGCGGCGGGAAGCCCGGCGATCAGCCGGTTGCGGACGTTCGTCATGCGGCATCTCCAGAAGATTGCCACTCGTCCGGTTGGGCGAGCGGCTCGCCGTCAACGCTCTTTTCTCGCCTGCAGTAGGGTCCGGTGCGTCAGTATGCGCGCAATCCCGTCTCGTTCATCGGCGGAAGCAGCCTGTCGTATTCCTTCTTCACGACGGCATAGCATTCGCAGCTGCGCCTTTCGAGCCCTGCCCGATCGAGCACCGATATGCGACCTCGTGCATATCGGATCAGGTTCGCCTTCTGCAGCTTGAGCGCCACCTCGGTCACGCCTTCGCGCCGCACGCCGAGCATGTTGGAGATCAGTTCCTGGGTCATGGAAAGTTCGTTGTCCCGCAGCCGGTCGAGGCTCAACAGCAACCACCTGCACAGTTGCTGGTCCACCGTGTGGTGCCGGTTGCACACCGCCGTCTGCGACATTTGCGTGATCAGGGCCTGCGTGTAGCGCAGCAACAGCTGGAGCACCGGACCGGCCCGGTCGAACTCGTCCTTCATCGCGCGCGCTGACATCCGCAGGCCCTTGCCGGCGCTCTGGACCACGGCGCGGCTGGGCGTCGAGCCACCACCCATGAAAAGAGGCACGCCGACGATGCCCTCATTGCCCACGATGGCGATCTCCGCCGAGGCGCCGTTCTCCAGCACGTACAGCAGCGAGACGATGGCGGTGGTCGGAAAATACACGTGGGTCTGCTGGCTGCCCGACTCATGGAGCACGTCGCCCAACGCCATCTCGAAGGGTTCGAGGTTCGGAAGCCACCGGCCCCATTCGGCAGTGGGCAACGCGGCCAGCAGCCGGTTCTCCCGGGGATCGGGCGTGGACATCCGCAAAGCTCCTTGACGCAACGGGCAAGGACTCTGCCCAGTCGGCGCCCCCCTGCAGAGTGCCGGCCGAAGTATAGGAAGCGGGGCGGATCTCGTATGTTCGTTAGCGCACAGAGTCAATCGAATGTCCGCCTGACCTCGATTGCCCGCGTGCCGGCTTTTGAAGGCGAGCCCTCAATCGAAATTCAGGATCACTTTCATCGCTTGTGTGCGATCGGCCGCGAGCGCGAAGGCACGGGCCGAATCCCGATACGAGAGCGTGGCGGAGATCAAGGGCTTCACGTCGACCAGGCCCTTGTTGAGCAACTCCACGGCGACCGCGAATTCCTCGTGGAAGCGGAAGGCGCCGCGCAGGTCGAACTCCTTGGCGACGATGGTGTTGATGGGCAGCGTGAAGTCGCCGCCCAGGCCCAGTTGCACGATGATGCCGCGCGGGCGCAGCGCATCGAAGGCGCCGACCAGGGCGCGTGCATTGCCGCTGGCTTCGAAGAGCACGTCGAAGCTGCCCTTGTCCGCGGTGAAGCGGGCCAGGCCTTGTGGATCTTCGGCCACGTTGACGACCTCGTCGGCGCCGACTTTCAAGGCCTTGCCGAGCGTGTGCGCGCCGACGTCCGTGGCGACGATGTGGCTCGCGCCCGCGCGACGTGCCGCGATGATCGCCAGGGCTCCGATCGGCCCGCAACCCGTGACGAGCACGCGCTTGCCCAGCAACGGACCTGCGCGCCGCGCGGCATGCAGCGCCACCGCGAAGGGCTCGGCCATCGAGCCTTCGCCGTCGCTCACCGAGTCGGCCAGCAAGTGCGCCTGGTGCTGCTCCACCACGATCTGCTGGCGGAAGGCGCCCTGCACGTGCGGCGTGCGCATCGCGCTGCCGTAGTAGCGCATGTCGAGGCAATGGTTCTGCAGTCCTTCCTGGCAAAACTTGCAGATGCCGCAGGGCCGGCTCGGGCTGATGGCGATGCGCTCGCCCACCTTGAACTTCGTGACTTGGGCGCCGACGGCTTCGATCATGCCGGCCACTTCATGACCCAGCACCATCGGCTCCTTGATGCGGACGGTGCCGAAGCCGCCATGCTGGTAGTAGTGCAGATCGGAGCCGCAGATTCCGCCGCAGCGCACGCGCACCTGCAGCTGGTCGGAGCCGAGTTCGGCGGTTTCGTATTGCTCGACGCGCAGGTCGCCGGGAGCGTGGATGACGAGGGCTTCCATGATGTGCCTTGATCAGAGTTGAGCGGTCACGCCGCCGTCGACATAGAGGATGTGGCCATTGACGAAGTTCGACGCGTCGCTGGAGAGGAACACGCCGGCGCCCACCAGGTCTTCCACGTCGCCCCAGCGCCGCGATGGCGTGCGGCCGATCAGCCAGGCAGAGAACTCCGCGTTCTTGACGAGCGCATCGTTGAGTTCGGTCTTGAAGTAACCCGGCCCGATGCCGTTGACCTGGATGCCATATTGGCCCCAGTCGATCGCCATGCCCTTGGTCAGCATCTTCAGCGCGCCCTTGGTCGCGGCGTAGGGTGCGATGCCGGGCCGGCCCAGCTCGCTCTGCACCGAGCAGATGTTGATGATCTTGCCGCGCTTGCGCGGGATCATGCGCTTGGCCACCGCCTGCCCGACGAGGAACACGCTGTCGAGATTGGTCTTGATGATCTCGTGCCAGTGGGCTTCCTCGAATTGGTCGAGCGGGTTGCGGCGCTGCATGCCGGCGTTGTTGATGAGGATGTCGATGGGGCCGGTGCCGGTTTCGATCTTCTCGATGGCGGCGTTGACGGCCTCGCCCGAGGTGACATCGAAGGCGGAGGTGACGACTTGCGCACCCTCGGCACGCAGCACGTTGGCGGCGGCTTCGAGCTTGTCGGCGTTGCGCGCGTTGAGCACGATGCGTGCGCCCGCGCCGGCCAGTCCGCGCGCCAGTGCAAAGCCGATGCCGGCGCTGGAGCCGGTGATGAGGGCGGTGCGCCCGGTGAGGTCGAAGCTCTTGAGGACAGAATTCAAACAGGTCTCCTGTATCGTTCAGCGGGCGGCCAGCACTTCGGGGTTGACGGGCGTGGGCGGTTTGCCGGCCTGCGGGCCGAAGCCGAGCGCGGCGATCAGATTGTCGATCGTCAGGGCGGCCATCGCCCGGCGCGTTTGTACCGATGCGCTCCCGATGTGGGGTGTGAGCAGCGCGTTCGGCAAGCCGAGCAGTCCGGGGTGGATGGCGGGCTCGCCTTCGAACACGTCGAGGCCCGCGGCCGCGATGGTGCCGGCGCGCAGGGCTTCGGCCAGTGCGGCGTCATCGACGATGCCGCCGCGCGCGATGTTCGTCAGCGTGGCCGAAGGCTTCATCTGCGCCAGTTCGGCGGCGCCGATGGCGTGGTGCGATTGCGGCGAATAGGGCAGCACCAGCACCAGGTGATCGGCCTCTTTCAGCAGCGTTGCCTTGTCCACGTAGCGCGCACCGAACTCGGCCTCCGCCTCGGCCGGCAACTGCGAACGGTTGTGATAGATCACCCGCATGCCGAAGCCCAGCGCGCCGCGCCGTGCAATCGCGCGCCCGATCCGCCCCATGCCCAGGATGCCGAGCGTCGCGCCATGCACGTCGCCGCCGACGAACATGTCGTGGATGCCCGGCTTGTTCCATTCGCCGCGGCGCACGAAGTCCTGAGACTCCGCGATCCGGCGCGCGGTGGCCATCATCAGCGCGAAGCCGTAGTCGGCGGTGGTCTCGGTCAGCACGTCGGGCGTGTTGGTCACCAGCACGCCGCGCGCGGTACACGCCGCCACGTCGACGTTGTTGTAGCCCACGCCCACGTTGCACACCGCCTTGAGCTGCGGGCATGCATCGAGCAACGCGGCGTCGATGCGCTCGCTGCCGGTGCTCATCACGCCGTGCTTGCCCTGCAGGCGCTGGCGGAGTTCGGCGGGGCTCCAGATGGTGTCGTGGGGGTTGTCTTCGACGTCGAAGTAAGGGTGCAAGCGGTCGGCGATGTCGGGGAAGGTGGCACGGGTTGCCAGGACGGAAGGGCGCAAGATGTCTCCGGGGAGTTTGTTCGATGTTTGAGAGCATCAGTTCGGGCAACGCGCCTCGAGCGCATCGATGAACGAACGGTCCCAGCGCCCTTCGGTCATTGCGCGGATCGTCTCGGCCTCCGTCGCGAGGTGCGCGCGTGCCTTCTCGATCAGCCACTCAGCATCGTCGGCGGAAAAAGCCATCAGCCCGTCCATGTCCCCGACCACGATGTCGCCAGGGTTCACCACCATCCCGCCCACCGACACCGGCACGTTGATCTCGCCGGGCCCATCCTTGTACGGCCCGCGATGGTTCACGCCGCGCGCATACACGGGGAACTCGCGCTCCGCGATTTCCGCCAGGTCGCGGATGCAGCCGTCGAGCACCACGCCCACCGTGCCGATCTTCGCGGCATAGAAGGACAGGATGCCGCCGATCATCGCGTTGGACATGTCGCCGCTGCCGTCCATCACCAGCACGTCGCCGGGCCGGCAGAACTCGAACGCACGCAGCATCGTCAGGTTGCAGCCGCCGCGCGACTTGAGCGTCACGGCCGTGCCTGCCATCGTTTTCTTGCCGGCGCGGTGATAGGGCCGCAGTCCCACGCTGCCGATGTTGCGATGCATGTTGTCGCTCAGCGCGGCAACGGGAATGTCGCGCAGCGCTTCGAGGATCTTCGCGTCGGCCTGCGGGGCGGAGGGGTTCTTGCGGATGGCTTTGAATTGCACGGGATGTCCTTGGTGTTGTCGTGTTGTTGATCAGTGCAGTTCGGAGACAGCGCCGGCGATGCGCTTGCAGCCTTCATCGAGGATCTCGATGGACGTGGCAATCGACAACCGGAAGTAGGGCGAGAGGCCATACGCCGTGCCCGCGACCGTGGCCACGCCCGCGCTTTCCAGCAGGTACATCACGACATCCCCGTCCTGCTGCAACGGCTTGCCGGCTGGCGTCTTCTTGCCGATCAGGTCGTTGCAGTTGATGTAGAGGTAGAACGCACCCGGGGGCGTCGCGCAACTCAGGCCGGGGATGGCGTTGATGTTCGCCAGCGTGCGGTCGCGCCGCTGCTTGTAGACCGCCACGCTCTCCGCGACGAAACTTTGATCGCCGTTGAGCGCCATGGTCGCGGCCGCCTGGCTGACCGAGCAACAGTTGCCGGAAGTCTGCGAGAGCAGGGTGTCCATCGCCGTGATCAGGTCGGCGGGGCCGGCCGCGAAGCCGATGCGCCAGCCGGTCATGGCATAGGTCTTGGAGACGCCGTTTACCACCAGCGTGCGGTCGCGCAGCGCCGGCTCGACGGTCAGGATGTGCGCGGTGGCCTCGCCATCGAAGCGGATGTGCTCGTAGATGTCGTCGGTCATCACCATCACGTGCGGGTGCTTCAGCAGCACGTCGGCCAGTGCGCGGTATTCGCTGGCGGTGTAGCTGGCGCCCGTGGGGTTGCTCGGCGAATTGATGAGCAGCCAGCGCGTGCGCGGCGTGATGGCCGCTTCGAGCTGCGCGGCCGTGAGCTTGAAGCCGTTGGCCTCGGGGCAGGCGACGGTGACGGGCGTGCCTTCGCAGGCGATCGCCATGTCGGGGTACGACACCCAGTAGGGCGCGGGGATGATCACTTCGTCGCCGGGCTCCACCGTGACGGCGAAGGCGTTGTAGATCGCGCTCTTGGCGCCGCTGGTGACGATGATCTCGTTCATCGCATAGTCCAGCCCGTTCTCGCGCTTCAGCTTGGCCACGATGGCTTGCCGAAGTTCTACTGTGCCGGCCATCAATGTGTAGCGCGTCGCGCCCTTGTCCATCGCCTCGGTGGCGGCGCGGCGGATGTGGGCCGGCGTGTCGAAGTCGGGTTCGCCCACGACCAGGTTGACGATGGACTTGCCTTGCCGGCGCAGTTCGTTGGCGCGGTCGGCGGCGGAGGTGCTCGGCGACGGCTTGATGCGCCGGACGCGCGAGGCAATGCGGGAGGGGGTGTTCACGGAACTTCCTTGGAGTGAGCGGTGCATGGGGCGTAACGGTACGCAGATCGCCGCGCCAAGGCCAAGACAAGATCGGTCTGTATCGATAGGCTCAGCTTATGACTGCGCCCGACGGGCCTGCGCTATGCGCGTGGACGCAACGATGAGAAAAGCTTCGACGCTCGCGTGGGCGCCGTCCGATAGGCAGCCCGACCGCCCGGTGCTAGGCTCGGCTTTTGCGTGGGACCCCCCGTGAACCTGCGACGCCTCAAATACTTCGTGAAGATCGTGGACATCGGCAGCCTGACGCAGGCGGCCGAGGTTCTTTTCATTGCCCAGCCCGCGCTGAGCCAGCAACTGGCGACGCTCGAAGGCGAGGTCAGGCAACAGTTGCTCGTGCGCACCAAGCGCGGGGTGACGCCCACCGAAGCGGGCAAGGTGCTCTACCGGCACGCGCAGATCATCCTGCGGCAGTGCGAGCAGGCGAGGGTGGACATGGAGGCGGCGGGCGAGGGCTTGTCGGGGCAGGTGTCGGTCGGCTTGGCACCCGGCACTGCGGCCTCGGCCTTGTCGCTACCCCTGCTGCGCACCGTGCGCGCGCGGCATCCGGGCATCCTGCTCTACCTCAACGAGAACTACGGCACCACGCTCAGCGAACTCATCATGAACGGGCGCATGGATATGGCCGTCCTCTACGGCGACAAGGCCATCCACGGCCTGACCTTCCTGCCGCTGCTCAAGGAGCCGCTGTTCCTGGTCGGCCCGGCCTCCACGCCGCCGCCTGCGCAGCCGGTCAAGCTGGCCGACCTGCGCGACATGGAACTGATGCTGCCGCGCCCCTACAACGTCGTGCGCAAGCTGGTCGATGCGGCCTTCGTGCGCGCGGGCATGGTGCCGCACGTGGTGGCCGAGATCGAATCGGCCTTCACGCTCACCGCCGCGATTGCCGACGGCCTGGGCGCCAGCATCCTGCCGGCCTCGATGGCGCGGGAGGTGGTGGCGGCCTGCGGCGCCTGGCAGTTCCAGATCGTCGAGCCGGTGATCGAGGCGCCGCTGGCGCTGTGCCTGTCCGACCATCTGCCGCTGTCGGAGCCGGCGCAGGCGGTGAAGGACATCCTGCTGGAACTGGTGGTGGATCTCGCCGGCACCGTCGCATCGACCACGCCCGCGCCCGAGCTGACCGCCTTGTCCTGACCGCGGTGTCATACCCGGTGTCATAAGCCCCCCTTATCCCGGCACAGCCAATCCGTCTTTGGCAGGAAGCCCGGCGGCCGTTACCTTTCATGCATGCCGTCACGCGTCCGCTGGATGCGTCGGCCCTCACCGGATGCCCCGCCTCGACGGCGGGCTCGATGCATGAACCAGGAACAGATCAAGACCCTCATCGATGCACTGGCAGGCTCCGACCTGTCGGAGCTGGAGTTCAGCGAGAACGGCAGCACGCTGCGGCTGGTGAAGCAGTCGGCGCTGGCGGACGCGGCGCCGCGCCGGATCGCGCCGGTGCGCCGGGGATTTGGCGGCGGCGCAGCGCAGCGGCCTGCGGCGAAGCAGGAAACCGCGGCGGCACTGAACGAATGCCTGGCGCCCCTGTACGGCGTGGTGCATCTCCAGGCGACACCGGGCGAAGCGCCGTTCGTGCAGGTCGGCCAGGCGGTCAAGGCCGGCCAGGCGTTGTGCGTCATCGAGGCCATGAAGGTCTTCAACGAAGTGCGGGCCGAGCGGGATGCGACGGTGCTCGAGGTGCTGGTCGCATCGGGCCAGGAAGTCGAGGCGGGCCAGCCGATGTTCCGGTTCACGCAGGAAGGATGAAGCGCATGTTCGACACCGTCCTCATCGCCAACCGCGGGGAAATCGCCCTGCGCATCTTGCGCGCCTGCCGGGGCCTCGGCCTCAAGACCGTGGTGGTGCATTCCGAGGCCGACCGCGACGCCAGCTACGTTGCGCAGGCCGAGCAGGCGCTGTGCATCGGGCCGGCAGCGCCGGGGCAGAGCTACCTGAACCAGTCGGCGATCCTGTTCGCGGCCGAGGTCAGCGGCGCGCAGGCCATTCATCCGGGCTACGGATTCCTGTCGGAGAACGCCGGGTTCGCGGAAAAAGTGGAGCGCGCTGGGCTGACCTTCATCGGCCCGAGCGCCGCCTGCATTCGCACGATGGGCGACAAGGTGGCTGCGAAGAATGCGATGCGCCGCGCCGGCGTGCCCTGCGTGCCGGGCCCGGACGAAGGGTTGCCGGGCGATCCGGCGCAGGTGCTCGCACTGGCGCGCGATATCGGCTACCCGGTCATCGTCAAGGCGGCTGGCGGTGGCGGCGGGCGCGGCATGCGCGTCGTCCACGAAGAGGCCGCCCTGCTGGATGCGATGGCGCTCACGCGCGAGGAAGCGCGGCGCGCCTTCGGCAACCCCGAGGTCTACATCGAGAAATTCCTGCTACATCCGCGCCATGTCGAGATCCAGGTCCTGGCCGACAGCCACGGCAACGCGGTGTGGCTCGGCAGCCGCGACTGTTCCTTGCAGCGCCGGCACCAGAAGGTGATCGAGGAAGCGCCCGCGCCGGGCATCGACGAGGCGCTGGTGGCCGAGGTGGGCGAGCGCTGCGCTGCTGCCTGCCGGCAGATCGGCTACTGCGGCGTCGGCACCTTCGAGTTCCTCTACGAGCGCGGCGCGTTCTTCTTCATCGAGATGAACACGCGCTTGCAGGTCGAGCATCCGGTGACGGAGATGACGGCGGGCATCGACATCGTGCAGCAGCAGATTCGCGTGGCGCGCGGCGAGCCATTGGCTCTCACGCAGGCCGACATCCGATGCCAGGGCCACGCGATCGAGTGCCGCATCAACGCGGAAGATCCCGAGACCTTCGCGCCGTCGCCCGGCCGCATCACCGGATGGCAAGTGCCGGGCGGCTTCGGCGTGCGCGTGGACTCGCATGCGAACGCAGGCTACCGCGTGCCCCCGTACTACGACTCGATGATCGCCAAGCTCATCGTGCACGGCAGCACGCGCGACGACGCGCTCGACCGCATGCGGCTCGCACTCGCGGAGATGCACATCGAAGGCATCTCGACCAACGTGCCGCTGCACCGCGACGTGCTGCGTGACGAAGGCTTTGCCACGGGCGGCGTGGACATCCATCACCTCGAACGCTGGCTTCAGCAAAGGAGTGCGGCGTGAGCACGACCACAGATCCAAGAGCAGCAGGCCCGCGCGCAAGCGGCGCGACCCCGCGCAAGAAAACCGCATCGGTGAAGAAAGCTCCCCCTGCCTCCATCAGCCTGCTCGGCACCACCGCACTGCTTTTCGAAGCGCCCGGCGAACTGGAACTGGCTTCGCAGAAGCGCATCTGGGCGCTGGCACGCGAGACGCAGGCCTGGCCCGAGGTGCGCGAATCGGTGCCCGGCATGAACAACCTCATGCTGACTTTCGTCCGCCCGCCGCGCAGCGCCGTTGCGCTGGAAGAACTGGAAGCCCGCCTGCAGGCCGCGTGGGCCGCGGCTGTCGAATTGCCGATCGAGGGCCGCCTGATCGAGCTTCCCGTGGTCTATGGCGGCGAAGGCGGCCCGCACATGGCGGATGTGGTCGCGCACACCGGTCTCAGCGTGGAGGAAATCGTCGAGATGCACAGCGCGCCGACCTACCCGGTCTACGCGCTGGGAAGCCACCCCGGCTACTGTTATCTCGGCGGAATGGACTCGCGCATCGCCACGCCGCGACGCAAGGTGCCGGTGCTGAGCATTCCCGGCGGCGCCGTGTCGATCGGCGGCGCGCAGACCGGCGTGTCGGCGTCGGCCGGGCCGAGCGGCTGGAACACCATCGGAAGCACCTCGATGTCATTTTTCGACCCCACGCAAGACCCGCCCGCGTTGCTGCAGCCGGGCGACATGATCCGCTTCCGCGTCGAAAGGATCGTCCAATGATCGAAGTGCTTTCCTCCGCGGCGCTGGCCACCGTGCAAGACCTCGGGCGGCCCGGCAGCCTGCGCTGGGGCGTGGGCACCTCCGGCGCCATGGACAACCTGGCGCTGGCGGCGGGCAACATCATGCTCGGCAACGACGCCAATGCAGCCGGCATCGAAGTGCCGGTGTTTCCCTTCAAGGTGCGCTTCGATGAAGACTGCGCCTTCGCGTTGACCGGTGCCGACTGCGCCGCCCGCCTGGACGAGCAACCGCTCATGCCCTGGTGGAGCCACCAGGCGCGCGCCGGCCAGGTGTTGACGCTGGGCCTGCCGCAGGGCGGCGCGCAGCGGGGCAGCCGTGCCGTCCTGTGCGTTGCCGGCGGCGTCGACGTACCGGAAGTGCTGGGCTCACGCAGCACGCAGTTGCGCGGCGCATTCGGTGGTCATGAAGGCCGCGCCTTGCGCCGCGGCGACACGTTGCGAGCCGCCGGCGCAGGGCAGCCGTGCAAGACCGGTTTCGGCCTGGTGCCGCCCTCGCTGGCGCTGCCGCTGCGCAAGGACGACGCGCTGGCAGTTCGCGTGCTGCCGTCCGCCGAATATGCAGCCTTCGAGGAAAGCTCGCGCGCCGAATTCTGGGCCGGCGAATGGAAGATCACCGCGCAGAGCGATCGCTACGGCTACCGGCTGGAAGGAGAAGCGCTGCGCCCGATCGCGCCCATGGAGATGCGTTCGCACGGCATCGTGCCGGGCGTGATCCAGGTGCCGCACAGCGGCCAGCCGATCATCCAGATGCGCGACGCGCAGCCGTCGGGCGGTTATCCGAAGTTCGGCACGGTCATCGAGGCCGACCTGTGGCGGCTGGGGCAGGCGCCGATCGGCAGCCGCATTCGCTTCGTGGAAGTCAACTGGGACGAGGCTGTAGCTGCATTGGACGAAGTCGAAGCGTGGCTCGACAAGGTCAAGCGCGTCGTCGACCTGCATCGCAGCGCACCGCGCGTGAATTGACATGACGCAGCGCCAAATCTTGCGACCGTCACGCTCAGCCGGTTCCACGAGCCAAGGGCGGGATCACGCCGACGGCGTACTCCCCTCCACGAATGTGCCCCGCCGTCAGCCTGCGGCTGCCGGCTGTCGCAGCTCCTCCTTTGTTTCGCTGCGTGGAGCACACCATCGACGTGATCCAGGCGCGCTGTCGTTGAACGGCCGGCACGACGCGGCGTGTCCTGGGCCGAGGGTGGTGGGTGTCCCCCGCAGCGAAATAAAGGAGGAGGCCGAAGGCCGGGGGACATTCGCGGAGGGGGATACCCGCCGCCCTCGGACCCCACCCCTGACCGTGCGCTTGCCAGTGTCTCTGTCCGCGTTCGCGCACCGTGCGCCTCGCGCGGCGCACGGTGCAATGGAGAACTGACATGCAGCGTATCGAACAACTACAGCAATTGATCGAGTGGCTGGCCGGCACGGACATTGGCCTTCTGGACCTGCGCACGCCGACGGGATCGATCCGCCTTGGGCGCACCGGCGGTTCGAACGCGATCGAGGAACTGGGCAGCGACGCCACGATGGCTCCGTCGGAGACGACAGTCGTTGGCGCTTCCACAGTGGGCGTCTTCCTGCAAGCGCATCCGATGCATACGAGCGCACTGGCCAGCGTCGGCGACCCGGTGTCGACGGGCCAAACCCTCGGCCTGCTGCAAATCGGCCCGTTGCTCCAGCCAGTGACCGCACCGCTGGCCGGCGTGGTCGCCGAGCTTCGCGTCGACAGCGGCCGGGCCGTGGGCTGGGGCGAGCCGCTGATCGACCTTCACGCTTCTGAATGAACCAAAGGACTGTCTCATCATGGACATCGACCTGAACGCCGACCTCGGCGAAGGCTTCGGACCCTGGCGCATGGGGGAAGACGAAGCGCTGCTGAAAATCGTCTCCTCCGCCAACGTGGCCTGCGGCTTCCACGCCGGCGATCCAGTCATCATGGACCGCACCGTGCGCATGGCGCAGGCGCGCGGCGTCGATGTCGGCGCGCACGTGGGCTTCCCGGACCTGCTCGGATTCGGCCGGCGCCAGATGCAGATCGACCCTGCGGAGCTCGCGACCTACGTCACCTACCAGCTCGGCGCACTCGCCGGCATGGCGCGGTCCGCGGGGCATCGCATGACGCACATGAGCTTCCACGGCGCGCTCGGCAACATGGCTGCGGCTGACGCGGCACTGGCCGCGCCGCTGGTGCGTGCCGTCGCCGCCTTCGACCCGCAACTCATCATCAGCTCGTCGGCCAGCCGCGCGATCGAAGACGCCGCCGCCGAGTGCGGCCTGCGCGTCGCCACCACCTTCCTTGCCGATCGCGCCTGCGACGACGATGGCCTGCTGGTGCCGCGCAGGCTGCCCGATTCGGTCATCCACGACCGCGAGGCCGTGCTGGCGCGCGTGCGCCAGTTGCTTGGCGACGGCACGGTCACGACCTACAGCGGCAACCGGATTCCGATGAAGGTCCGCTCGATCCTCTTGCACGGCGACACGCCCGGCGCGGTCTCGCTCGCACGGGCCGTGCGCGAGGTCGTCGAAGCCGCCGGCAAGGTGGTGCCCATATCGCACCAACTCGCAACATAAGGCTGCCTTATCTCTCCACAGACATTCCGTCTTGGCGCCATCGGGCCGTGCTCGATACAGTGAAACCACTCCCTCAAGAAAGAAGCAACGATGCCGTTTTCCGACTACAAGACCGCGCTGGTGACAGGTGCCTCATCAGGGATCGGCGCGGCCGTCGTCGAGCGTCTTTGCAAGGAAGGGCTTCAAGTCCACGCCGTGGCCCGCAGCGTCGACAAGCTCGCTGAACTGGCTGCGCGCACAGGCTGCATCCCGCATGCCTTCGACGTGAGCAATCTCGAGGCGATGACCAAGCTGGCGGCCGAAGTCCCCTTCGACGTACTCGTCAATAACGCCGGCGTCGATCGCCCCGGCTCCATCCTCAAGGCCGACGCGGAAGGCATCGACCTGCTCGTCGACGTCAACCTGCGCGCCGTGCTGCACCTGTGCCGCCTCGTCGTGCCCGGCATGGCCGAGCGGGACAACGGCCACGTCATCAACATCAGCTCGATCGCAGCCGCCTACAACTTCGGCGGCAACAGCACCTACCACGCGACCAAGGCGGCCGTGAGCATGCTGTCGCGCCAGTTGCGCATCGACCTCTTCGGCAAGCGCGTGCGCGTCACCGAGATCTGCCCGGGCCGCGTGGCGACGGACATCTTCGCCCACGTCCACGGCGACTCCGAAGAGACCTACAAGCGCTTCGTCGAAGGCTTCGAATTGCCGAAGGCCGAGGACATCGCCAACGCCATTGCCTTCGCCATCGCCGCGCCGATCGCGGTGAATGTGGGCCACATGGAAATCACGCCGACGCTCCAGGTGCCCGGCGGACTCTCCACCACCCGGCCCGAAGTGCCGCGGGCCTGAGCACACACGCCGCCGCAACGCTCGACACGACGACAAGGACCCGCGCATGAAAGACTTCGACCTTCTCGCGATCCTGCTGAAGCCGGAGTTTGGCGACCTGCTGCTGCACGGCGTGGTCATGACCTTGAAGATCGCGGCCGGCTCCTGGCTGTTGGCCATGGCCATCGCGGTATTGCTGCTGGTCGTGCGGCTGAGCACCAATCGCGTGGCCGAACGCGCGGTCGCCGCCTATGTTTCCTACCACCGCAACGTGCCGACCCTGGTGCAGCTGATGCTCTGGTACTTCGGCATCTTCAGCCTGCTGCCGGACGGCGTGCAGGAGTGGCTGTCGAACCACAACGCCGAGGCGCTCATCTCCATCATCGCGCTCGGCCTGTGTCAGGCCGCGTACTTCAGCGAAGACATGCGCTCCGGTTTGCGCTCCATCCCGGCAGGGCAGGCCGAGGCTGCGCGCGCCCTCGGCCACGGCTACATCGGATCGATGCGGCACGTGATGCTGCCGCAGGCCGTTCGCAACGCGATCCCGGCACTCATCAACCACAGCGTGTCGCTCTTCAAGAACAGCAGTCTCGCGATGGCCATCGGCGTGGCCGAACTCACGCACGCGGTCAAGGAGGTGGAGAGCCAGAGCTTCCGCGCCTTCGAGGCCTACAGCGTGGCCACGGTGCTGTACCTGGTGTTCTCGCTGGCGATCATGGCCATCGGCGCCGGCGTCGCACGCCGCTATCGCATTGCCGGCGCGAGGTAGGAACCATGTACAGCATCTACGAAATCCTGCGCGACAACTGGCTGCTGCTGCTCGTCGGCCAGTACCCCAACGGCCCGATGGGCGGCATCGTGGCAACGCTGGTGCTGTCGGTGCTCGGCATCGTGCTCGCGTTCCCGTTGTCGGTGCTGCTGGCGCTGGCACGGCTCTCGCCCTGGAAGCTGCTGAGCTGGCCGGCCGCGGTGCTGGTGTACGTGGTGCGCGGCGTGCCCCTTCTGATGGTGATCCTCTGGGTCTACTTCCTGGTGCCGATCGTGATCGGACGCGAGGTCTCGGGCTTCACCACCATGCTCTGCACGCTGGTGATCTACGAAGGAGCCTATCTCTCGGAAGTGGTGCGGGCGGGCATCCAGTCCTTGCCCAAGGGCCAGTCGGAGGCGGCCCGCGCGCTGGGCCACAGCCATCTCGGAACCATGTGGTACGTGATCCTGCCGCAAGCGCTCTACAACATGCTGCCGAGCATGCTGAGCCAGTTCATCTCCACCATCAAGGAGACCACGCTGGGCTACGTGATCAACGTGCAGGAACTCACCTTCGCCGCGAACCAGATCAACAACCAGTTGCTGACCAAGCCCTTCCAGGTCTTCTTCATCCTCGCGATGACCTTCTACGTCGTTTGCTTCAGCCTCACGCAACTGGCGCATTGGGTGGAACGGCGCATCGCGCACAAGCGGCGGGGTGCCGCGCCGGTCAAGGCGCTCGACGACGACGCCGCTGCATTGCCGCCGCCGGTGGCAACCCTCCTTCCCTGAGGTCGCACAAGACGATCCGAACCAGAACATCCGGAGACAAACGCATGACCCCCGTTCCAGCCCAGGGCCGCCCGCAAGGCGCCGAGGACATCCCGATGATTCTGTTCAACAACATCAACAAGTGGTACGGCGACTACCAGGCGCTCACCGACGTCAGTGCCGAAGTGAAGAAGGGCGAGGTCGTCGTGGTCTGCGGGCCTTCGGGCTCCGGCAAGTCGACGCTGATCCGCACCGTCAACCGGCTGGAGGAAGTGAAGTCGGGCCAGCTGCTGTTCGACGGGCACGACATCCATGCGCCGATGGGCAGCGCGGCACTGAACAAGCTGCGCAGCCGCATCGGTTTCGTGTTCCAGAGCTTCAACCTGTTCCCGCATCTGTCGGTGCTCGAGAACATCATGCTGTCGCCGATGCGCGTGCTCGGCGTGAAGCGTTCGGCAGCGCGCGAGAAGGCGATGCAGTTGCTGGAACGCGTGGGCCTGGCGAACAAGGCCGGCGCCTATCCGGCGCAGTTGTCGGGCGGCCAGCAGCAACGCGTGGCCATCGCGCGCGCGCTCGCGATGGAGCCGCCCGCCATGCTCTTCGACGAACCGACCAGCGCGCTGGACCCCGAGATGGTCGGCGAGGTGTTGTCGGTGATGCGCAGCCTGGCCAATGACGGCATGACCATGATGTGCGTCACGCATGAAATGAACTTCGCCCGTGAGGTCGCTGACCGCGTCTGGTTCATGGACGCCGGCCAGATCCTCGAAAAGGCCGATCCCGAGACCTTCTTCAACAGCCCGCAGCACCCGCGCGCCAAGCGCTTCCTGTCGGACCTGCGCGCGCACTGATTCCAACCACGTTCACACATCATCCAACCGGAGTTCCATCATCATGTCGAAGAAGACCGCCTTCCGTCTCGCCGCCATCGGCTGCTGCCTTTCCACGCTGGGCATGCTGGCCCATGCCGACCAGTGGGCCGAGATCCAGCAACGCAAGGAACTCAAGTGCGGCACCTTCGCCGACGTGCCGCCCTTCGCCGCACCCGATCCGAAGACGCGCGAGATGGTGGGCTTCGACGTCGATCTCTGCAACGCGCTCGCCAAGCAGCTCGGCGTCGCGGCCAAGGTCACGCCGCTGTCGGTGGAAGCGCGCGTGCCCGAGGTCAAGCTCGGCCGCGTCGACGTCACCGTCGCCAACCTGGCCTATACCAAGAGCCGCGGCGAGCAGATCCAGTTCAGCGACCCGTACTACGTCGCCAAGGAAATGCTGGCTGTGAAGGCGTCGGACCCCGGCACCACCAAGGCTGACTTCAAGGGCAAGCGCCTGAGCTCGACCAAGGGCTCGACCTCCGAACTGTCGATCAAGATGAACGGCTCCGAGCCCGTCACCTTCCAGGACACCGGCTCGGCTTTCATGGCCGTGCAGCAGAACAAGTCGATGGGCATGGTCGCCAACACCATGACCATCACCAAGCTCGTGAACCAATCGAAGACTTCCGGCGTGGAGTTGAAGATGATCAAGGAGCCGATGGTGCTGCAGCCGGTCGGTATCGGCATGAAGAAGGACGAGCCGGTGCTGCTCGCCAAGGTCAACGCCGCGCTCTACGCGCTCGACAAGGCCGGCGAGATCGACAAGCTCTGGGCCAAGTGGCTCGGGCCGAACACCGAATACAAGCTGACGCGCGACGAGAAGGTCACGCCGCTGGCCGACCTCAAGTTCGAGTTGCTTCCCTGAAGTTGACGGCCCCCGGGCGATCAGTTCGTCCGCAGCCGCAGCAGCGCCCGCACGAACCCGTGGTCCGAGCGCGAGCGGTCGCGCCCTTCGTGCAGGTGGTCGTTGAAGTAGTCGACGCGGCGCACGTCGCCCAGGTTGTGGTGGCTGCCGGGCATGAACTCCTCGCTGACCAGGATCTGGTCCAGCACCTCCGGGTAACCCTGGTGGATGTGCGAATAGGCCACGTCCTTCTTCAGCGCCGACTCGCCCTGCATCTCGTAGGCGTTGAACAGCGCCACGTCGCGCGCGGCCTTGTCGTAGGCCACGTCCGAAGTCGCGGCGACGAGCTGCGTGGTCACGCTGTGCGGGCTGTCGTTGAAGTCGCCCATCACGACCAGCGGCGTGCCGGAGCCGCGCAGCAGGTCGATGACGATGCAGCGCAGCGCAGCCGCCTCCGCGCCGCGCATCAGCAGCGAGCGCAGTGACGCGCGCGCCGCCACCTTGCGGTCGTCGCGGTCCTCGATGGCATTGCCGTTGGCGTCCTGCAGGAACTTGGGCCGCTTCGACTTCAGGTGCACCGACATCACATGCACCAACTGGCCATGCTTCATGCGCGCCGTGGCCAGCAACGGCGGGCGCTCGAAGCGCGTGTGCGGACCGAGCCCCGGCACGTCGACGACGAAGCCCGGCTCGAACTCGGTGAACGAGCGAACATTTTCCACATGCAGGCGCGTCGCGATACCCACGCACGGCGTGCCCTGCGCGCCTCCGGCCGGCGGCGTGTTCTCCGCGCCCGGCACCGACACGAAGTCATAGCGCAGGCCGCTGGCGCCGATCGCGTCCTTGAACGCCGCTTCATCCCACACCTCCTGCACCGCCAGTACGTCCGCGTTGAGCGCGCGGAAGCGCTCCCCGGTCCATGCGATCTTGCGTTCGTACTCCTGCTTCGTGTAGCCGTCCTGGTTCTCGTAATAGAGGCGGTTCGGCAGCGCCAGGTTCAGCAGGTTGCCGGTGGCAAGGAAGAGGGTGGCGAAGTTGGGAGGGATGTCGGGCATGGCGCAATCTAACGCTTTGCCTGCAGAATCGGCTCCGTTCAAGCACAACCCCACCACAGATGAGCGATTCGGTATTTGCGGAACTGGACTTCTGGCTCATGGCGATCGGCTCGATCGCCATTCCCATCGGTATCTACGTTGCGCTTCTCTACAAGCGCGCCGTATCACGCATCACGGTGCTCGTGCTGGGCGTCACGCTGGTCATCCTTGCCGGCGTCGACATCTACTTCCTGCGGCACATGGCCGCGGCCGCCGCAAAGACCCCGTCCCTGGCCGATGACGCCTTGTTCCTGTCGGAGATTTCATTTGCCCTGTACCTGTTCCCGCTGATGTTCGGCGGTATTGGCGTCAACCTCATCTCGCATGTGCTGATCAGCCACCTTGTCGGGGCCGAACGGCGGTTCGAGAAGGAGCACCAGGAGCATCGGCGAGCGGATTGACTGGCGCTGCCGCGGATCGCGAGCGCCGCTACAGGATCGCAGAGAGCATCATGGCCAGGCCAACGATGCTGACCACCCACAGGCCGGTGCGCAGGTAGGTGATGCCGGCGTAGTAGACCGGTACGTAGAGGACGCGGGCCCAGAAGAAGATCTGCGCGCCCGCCGCGACCTTCGGGCCGTCGACGCCTGCGGCATGGGCGACCAGCGCGACCGCCGCGAAGAGCACGAAATTCTCGAGGGTGTTCTGCGCCGTTCGCAGGGCGCGTCCAGCCAACGGTGTCGCCTCGGGCATCTTCTCGCGGTTGCCGAGGGCGAGCATCGTTCCCGCAAAGGTCCATCCCCTGACGCGAATGAGGCTCGCGACAAGCAGCAGCAGCCAACTGAAGATGGCCATGTAGATGACGTACCTGAGCGTGCTGGTCATCGCAGTCTCCTGTTGGGATGAGCGAGAGGGGCGGCCAGTGTAAGGGTGGGCAACGCATTCCGCCCAAGGAAAAAGGCGCCGAAGCGCCTTTCATGCTGGGTCCGCAGGTGCGTACTCAGTACGAGCGTCCGCCGCCGGAACGGCCACCGCCGCCGTAGCCACCGCCACCCGAACGGCCACCGCCGCCGCCGCCGAAGCCACCGCCACTCGAGCGGCCGCCGCCGCCGGAGCGGTTGCCACCGCCGTAGCCGCCACCACCGCCACCACCACCACCGCCGCCGGTGCGACGACCGCGGCCGCCGCCCATGCTGTCGACGCTGGTGCGCAACGGATCCGGTTGGCCTGCAGCTACACCACTGACGACCGATTCAGCACGGCGATGCGCGACCTGGTCGGCCTGCGTCGGGCTGTGGCTGTTGCCGTGATGGCGCGGTTGACGCTCTTCGTGCGGCATGCCGTGGTTGGCTTGATGGCCGTGATGCGTGGCGTGCGGCTGCGGTGCGCGGGCAGCGCCCTGGTGACCGCCAGCGCCTGCGCCGGCACCTGCTCCGCCGCGACGGCGACGTCCACCCTGGCCGCCAGCACCGCCGCCTGTACCACCGCCATTGGCGCCGTGGTTTGCGCCACCTGCGTTGCGGGCTTCACCACCTGCATTGCCTGCGCCGCCACCGCGACGTTGACCGCCGCCGTTGCCGCCACGCTCGCCACCTTGCGTAGCCTTGTTTTCGCGAACGCGCTGCAGCATCTCGGTGCGCGCAGCCTTCGCAGCCGCCTGCATGACTTCACGGCTCGGCGGACGGCCGGCGCCGCCCCAGATCGTCTGGCGACCCATGGCGATCGGCTCGGCGCGTTCGCCGGATTCGGGGCCGAAGCCGTCGACCAGCTTGACCGGGATGGTCTGCTTGGTGAAGCGCTCGATCTCCAGCATGAAGCCTTCTTCGTCGAGGCAGACCAGGCTCACGGCCTCGCCGCTGTTGCCGGCGCGGCCGGTGCGGCCGATGCGGTGGACGTAGTCTTCGCTGACGTTCGGGATCTCGTAGTTGACGACGTGCGGCAACTCGTCGATGTCGATGCCGCGGGCAGCGATGTCGGTGGCGACCAGCGCGCGGATGTCGCCGCTCTTGAAGCCGGCCAGCGCCTGGGTGCGCGCGCTCTGGCTCTTGTTGCCGTGCAGCGCCATCGCTTCGATGCCGTTCTTGGTCAGGAACTCGGCCACGTTGTTGGCGCCGAACTTGGTGCGCGTGAACACCAGCACCTGGCTCCAGTTGTGCTCGTTAATGATGTGCGCGAGCAGTTGCTTCTTCTTGCCGCGGCCCACGGGATGGATCACTTGCGTGATGCGCTGCACCGTGGTGTTGCGCGGCGTGACCTGCACGCTTTGCGGATTCTTCAGCAGCGTGGCCGCGAGATCGCGGATCTCGTCGCTGAAGGTGGCTGAGAACAGCAGGCTCTGCTTGTCCTTCGGCACCAGTGCCAGCACCTTCTTCACGTCATGGATGAAGCCCATGTCGAGCATGCGGTCGGCTTCGTCGAGCACCAGGATCTGGACTTGCGCCAGGTCCAGCATGCCTTGCTGCTGCAGGTCCAGCAGGCGGCCCGGCGTGGCCACGAGGATGTCGACACCCTTCTTGAGCTTGCTGATCTGCGGGTTCATGCCGACGCCGCCGAAGATCACGGTGGAGTCGAGTTCGAGGTACTTGCCGTAGGTGCGCACGGACTCCTCGACCTGGGCCGCGAGTTCACGCGTGGGGGTCAGCACCAGGGCACGGATGCCGATGCCGCCGAACTTGTTGGTGGCCGTCTCGCCGGTGGCCAGGCGATGCAGCATCGGCAGCGTGAAGGCTGCCGTCTTGCCGGTGCCGGTCTGGGCGCCGCCCAGCAGGTCGTGGCCTTCGAGGACCACGGGGATGGCTTGTGCCTGGATGGGGGTGGGGGTGTCGTAGCCGTGCTCGTGCACAGCCTTCAGGATGGCCGGAGCCAACTTCAGATCGTCAAAGTTCATTGAGAGTAATAGCGCCTTCCATGGCGCAGTGGCATCGGCCCGCCGTGGTGCTCTTTTGTTTGGGAGCGACCCGGCCAGTAAAGGCTGATGAGATCAAGGGTGGGAGCCGAAGGCCTGTGATAAGCCGACTTGTCCCCGGCGGAAGAGCCGCTGTTGCGGGCAACTGGACCCGGCAACGACCCGTATTGTCGCATGACTCGGCAAAACCGCGACCCGGACGCTTCCGAAAGGCCTTGTCCAGGTTCCTGCAAACGGGCCCGCCCGGCCCCCGCAACCGATGCGCTGGGGTCATGCGTTAAACTCTTACCACGCCAGTATTACCAGGAGCGCGGCATGCGACTCACTTCCAAGGGGCAGGTCACCATTCCCCAGAACATCCGCGAACTCGCCGGGCTCAAGCCCTACGACGAGGTTGAATTCGAATACAAGAACAAGCAGATCGTGGTCCGTCCCGTGAAGCGCAAGAACACGCCTGCCGAGGAAGCCATCGCCTTGCTGCGTGGCAGCGCCACGTCCAATCTCGACATGTCGGCCGACGAGTGGCTCGAGATGACGCGGGGCGCGCGCTGAAGTGAGCGAGATGTTCCTGATCGACAGCAACGTGCTGATCGACGTGATTCATGAAGACCCGAAGTGGATGGACTGGTCCGCCGCTGCCATCACCGACTGCCTCGGGCGCGGCAAGCTGGCCATCAACCCGCTCATCTATGCCGAGGTGTCGGCCTATTTCAACTCCGACCGCGACACCGATGCCGCTTTGCCCGCGCGGCTTTACGAGCGGCTGGAGCTGCCGTATGCCGCTGCACGCGGTGCGGCGGTGGCGTTCCGAAAATACCGCAAGGCGGGCGGCACGCGACCTTCGCTGCTGCCTGATTTCTACATCGGCGCGCATGCCCAACTGCTAGGGTGCACGCTCGTGTCACGCGACCGCGCCCGCTACAAGACCTACTTTCCCAAGATCAACCTGATTTCACCCCAGTAAAGACAAAGACACCCAACATGGCCCAGTACGTCTACACAATGAACCGCGTCAGCAAGACCGTGCCGCCCAAGCGACAGATCTTGAAGGACATCTCCCTCAGCTTCTTCCCCGGCGCCAAGATCGGCGTTCTGGGCCTGAACGGCTCCGGCAAGTCCTCGCTGCTGAAGATCATGGCCGGCGTCGACAAGGAGATCGAAGGCGAGGCCATCCCGATGCCCGGCCTCACCATCGGCTACCTCGAGCAGGAACCCAAGCTCAACGCCGAGCACACGGTGCGCGAGTCCGTGGAAGAGTCGATGGGCGCGGTCTACGCGGCCAAGGCCCGGCTCGAACAGGTGTACGAGCTGTACGCGGCCGAAGACGCGGACTTCGATGCGCTGGCCGCCGAGCAGGCCGAACTCGAAGCCATCATCGCTACCGCCGGCACCGACTCCGAGCACCAACTCGAGATCGCTGCCGACGCGCTGCGCCTGCCGCCGTGGGACGCCCAGATCGGCGTGTTGTCTGGCGGTGAAAAGCGCCGCGTCGCGCTGTGCCGCCTGCTGCTGTCCAAGCCCGACATGCTGCTGCTCGACGAACCCACCAACCACCTTGACGCCGAATCCGTCGAGTGGCTGGAAGTGTTCCTCAAGCGCTTCACCGGCACCGTCGTGGCCATCACCCACGATCGCTACTTCCTCGACAACGCAGCCGAGTGGATCCTGGAGCTGGACCGCGGTCGCGGCATTCCATGGAAGGGCAACTACAGCACCTGGCTCGAGCAAAAGGGCGAGCGCCTGGCGCAGGAGCAGAAGAGCGAAGAGGCCCATGCCAAGGCGCTGAAGAAGGAACTCGAATGGTCGCGCCAGAACCCGAAGGCACGCCAGGCCAAGAGCAAGTCGCGCCTGGCCCGCTTCGAGGAGCTGAGCGATGTCGAATACCAGCGCCGCAACGAGACGCAGGAAATCTTCATCCCCGTGGCCGAGCGCCTGGGCAACCAGGTGTTCGAGTTCAAGAACGTCAGCAAGTCCTTCGGTGACCGCCTGCTGATCGACAACCTGAGCTTCAACGTGCCGGCAGGCGCCATCGTCGGCATCATCGGCCCGAACGGCGCCGGCAAGTCGACGCTGTTCAAGCTGATCGCGGGCAAGGAAAAGCCGGATTCGGGTGAAGTCATCGTCGGCTCCACCGTGAAGATGGCCTTCGTCGACCAGCACCGCGACGAACTCGCCAACAACAAGACCGTCTGGGAAGACATCTCGAACGGCCTCGACATCATCAACGTCGGCAAGTTCCAGATGGCCAGCCGGGCGTATGCGGGCCGCTTCAACTTCAACGGCAGCGACCAGCAGAAGAAGGTCGGCACGCTGTCGGGCGGCGAGCGCGGTCGCCTGCACCTGGCCAAGACCCTGATCGCGGGCGGCAACGTGCTGATGCTGGACGAACCGTCGAACGACCTCGACGTTGAAACGCTGCGCGCGCTGGAAGATGCGCTGCTCGAATTCGCCGGCTCGGTGCTGGTCATCAGCCATGACCGCTGGTTCCTCGACCGCATCGCCACGCACATCCTCGCGGCCGAGGGCGACAGCCAGTGGACCTTCTTCGACGGCAACTACCAGGAGTACGAAGCCGACAAGAAGCGGCGCCTGGGTGAAGAAGGCGCGCGGCCGCATCGCATGCGGTACAAGGCGCTCAAGTAGAACGCCTGGGCTACAAGGGCCCCCAAACGGGGCCTGCGCTTACAAACGAAACCGCCGCAAGGCGGTTTTTTTTGAGCGTCTGGTGCCCCGACAGTCGCACCATGGGCACCATATGCTGTCGTAGATCACCGATAAAGAAAGAAGGTCAGGGATGACAACGTCGATGCGTTTGCTTTGGGCCGCCGCACCCGTGTTGCTGGCGAGTTGTGGCGGTGGGGGCGGTGGCGGTGGCGTCGCATTCCCCGTCGCGGCGGTCAGCCCGACCGCGACGGAGGGCGCGCCGGCACCTGCACCGGCGCCTGCCGGCACCACGCCACCCGCACCGTCCCCTGCCGGCACGCCCGTTGCCGGACCGCCATCCGCACCCGCTCCAGCGCCCGGACCTTCAGCCGGACCTCCGGCCCCCCCCGCCGCCGGAACCCCGGTCGCCGCGCCACCACCCGCTGCCGCGCCGACGCCAGCGCCGCCGTCGGGTCCGCTCAAAGTGACCGAGGTGGCCACGGGCCTGCCTTCTCCCTGGTCGCTCGCCTTCCTGCCCGATGGCCGCATGCTCATCACGGAGCGCACGGGCCGATTGCACATCCGCAATGCCGATGCCTCTGCCATCAATGGCGGCAACGATGTGGTGTGCTGCGTGCCCGCGGTCGACAGCACGGGCCAGGGCGGCTTGCTCGATGTCGCGCTCGATCCGGCCTTTGCCGCCAACAGGCGCATCTACATGACCTTCGCCGAAAGCGACGCCGCCGATGCCACGCTCAACGGCACCGCAGTGCTGCGCGCCGTGATCGATGCGGACAACCGCACGCTGTCGAATGTCACGGTCATCTATCGACAGGCGCCCAAAGTCGCGAGCGAGGGGCACTTCGGCTCGCGGCTCGCGTTCGACAACCAGGGCTACCTGTTCGTGACGATGGGCGAGCGGCAGCTCGACACCCAGCGCGGCTTTGCGCAGGACTTGACGCGAGGCAATGGCAAGGTGGTGCGCATCACCACCGACGGCGCTCCGGCGCCCGGCAACCCGAACTTCGGCGTGGCGGGCGCGCAGCCGGCCATCTGGAGCTACGGTCACCGCAACCCGCAGGGCGCGGCCATGCGGCCCGGGACCAACCAGTTGTGGACCAGCGAGCACGGCCCGCAAGGCGGCGACGAGGTCAACCTGACGCAGGCGGGCCGCAACTACGGCTGGCCCATCATCAGCTACGGCCAGGAATACGGCACGCTGACCCAGGTGGGCGAAGGCACGGCCAAGGCCGGCATGGAGCAACCCGCCTGGTACTGGCAGAAGTTCGACGGATCGGCCTGGACGCCGGGCACGCAGAAGTCGTCGACCGCGCCGAGTGGGATTGCCTTCTATTCGGCGTCGAACATCCCGGAATGGCAAGGCAACCTGTTCGTCGGGGCGCTTGCCGGCGTTTCGTTGTGGCGCCTGACGCTCAACGGCGATACGGTCACATCGCAAGAGCGCCTGCTGGCCGAGCGCGTCGAGCGCATCCGCGATGTGCGTCAGGGGCCGGACGGCTGGCTCTACGTGCTGACCGATGGCGCCAGCGGCAAGCTGCTGCGCCTCACGCGCTGACCGGACACTTCACTCCCGTGCGGCGAGCACCCGCTTGCGCACGGCGAAGATGTTGTTGCGCAGCGCATAAAGCTCGTCGGCATACGACAGCGGCACGGCCACCTTGTTGACCTTGCGGTCGATGTCGTCGAGCTCCTTGAGGAGCGCATCGTGCTCGCCGGTGCCGTTTTCCAGCTTCGCCTCCACCTCGCGCAGCCGCGCGTACCAGCGGAACACGCGCGAGCGCACGCGGAAGGTGTAGAGCGGCGGCACCACCTTCGACAGCGGCAGCATCAGCACGATCAGGCCGCCGATCACCAGCCACATGCGCTCGACCAGATTGCTCGCCCAGAACGGCAGGTAGCGTTGCCAGAACGGCGGCGTGCCGTTGATGGCGCGGTCGCCCTCGGGGCTGACCGGCAGTTCGCTGGTGCGCGTGTTGGGGAAATCGCGTGCGCGATTGAACCAGCCCGCCTCGCCGTGCAGCTTCTGCGCGGTCTGCGCGAACAGCTGGCGCAAGGCCGGGTGGGTCTGCTCGCGCGACAGCAGCGAGGTCGTGGCGGCCAGCAGCGCCACGTCGTGCGGCGGAATGTCCTTGTCCAGCGTGACCACGCCGCGCGGCAAGGCCACGGGAGACAGGAAGGCGAAGCGCCGCGCGTAGGCGTCGCCCTGGTCGAAGGGCATCAGCTTGATGTTCGGCGCACGCATCAGTTCACGCACCAGCGGCGACTGCGGCGCCGACGCGAGCACGACCACATCGATCAGCCCGGCCTGCAGCGCCGCGTCGGCCGGCGCCGGGTCGAGGTTCGAAAGCTCCATGTCCTTCGCGTCCATGTGGTTGGCGGCGAACAGCTTGTCCATGATCTGCGGCACGCCGCTGCCGGGCTTGTCGACATTGACGCGCAGGCCCTTCAGTTGCGCCAACGACGTGAGCAAGCCCGTCTTGCGGTCGATCTTGCGGCCCGCCTCCTCGCGGTAGAACACCCACACCGGCTCGTAGAACAGGCTGCCCAGCGAGGTGATGCCCGCCTCTTCATCCGCCACCGCATCGGCCGCGCCGCCGCGCACGAAGGCCACGTCGGCGCCGCCGCTGCGCAGCAGCGCCAGGTTGTCGAGCGCGCCCTCGGTGGTCTTCAACTCGACCTTGATGCCGCTGGCGGCGAGCGCCTGCTGGTAGCGCTTGCCGAACTCGGCATAGGCGCTGCCCTGGGGCCCGGTCGCCAGCACGACGCTCTTGGGCGGCTGCGGGTCGAGGTACCAGTACGCCGCGATCAGCAGCCCGATCACGATGAAGATCACAGGCCCGACCGAGACGATCAGGTCCCGGATGGTCAGCAGAAAGAGACGAAGTGCGCGTGGCATGTGCATCGAAAGTGTTCAGGTAGGGGCTGCTGCAGGCAAAGCATTTGACGCGCCTTCCGTCTCGTCGTGAGAATGGCAGACGCGTTGCACTTGGTAACACGCCAGTGTGATCGTCGTGCGTTGAAAGCAGGCTGCGTCTTCCGCACGAGCGGCCTTTCAGGGGGAATGAAGTGACTATACAAACGCCGGGCGCCGGCTGGGCCATGAGCCTGGAAAAGGTCGATCATGCCAATTCACTGATGCAGTGGATGGATGGGCCGCTTCAGGAGCTGGTGCCGCATCGTGCGGCGGTGGCTGGCCAGGCCCTGGCCCATTCGGCCGGCTATACCGGGATACAGCTGATCAACGCGAGCCTTCCCGAGCCGTACCTGAAATCGATTGTGCGGCTTGGTGCGAATGTGATCAGCCCGCTGATGACCCGGATCATGTCCTCCAACAAGGGGCACCTCTTTTTCGACGCGGGCCGCGCAGGCGACATCGAGGGCCTGGACCCCCGGTGGCTGGCCGGTTTCACGGGTGCCGGCTTGTACAACCTGCTGGGCCTGACGGGTATTTTTGCGCACGGACCGGAGCACTTCATGGCCTCGATTGCGTTGTACAACGTGCCGCCCGAATTCGAGGCACGCGGCGAAGCGCTGAAGCATGCGCTGCTGCCTGCGCTTCACAGGGCACTGTGTCGGGTGCAGCCGTCGCCGATGGCGGTGCCCGATGCACCGGCCAGGCGCCTCAGGTTGACACCGGTGGAAACCGACATCGTCCGACTTCTGATTCAGGGCAAGACCAACAAGGAGATCGGCCAGTTGCTCGGCAAGAGCGCCGAAACCATCAAGAGCAGGATCAGCCCGCTCATGCGCCGATGCGGCGTGAAGAACCGGACCGAACTGGTCTCGATGATCCTGGCGACCCAGCCCGATCTCGCGAGGCCAAATGATTGACCGCGCGGCATGCACGCATGGCATACAAACCAGGTATGCAGGAATGAATGCACCCAAGCGGGGGAATTGATACGAGACCGTCCAATATCTACATTTCATGGGCCGGTTCGCTGCTCGTCGACATCGGCCAGGCCGCATGAAAACGCCTCCCAGTCATCGTGCCGATGGGCGGCGGCCTGAACCTACCGAGCGGGAGGTGTGCCTATGACACAAGAAAGCCTGCGTCTTCCGGTTGCCGCGCAGGTCGCGGTGCAGGTGGTATCGATCGGATTGCTTGCCGTGCTGGCGGGGCAGGACATCTTTCCCGAATTTCGGCTGGTCAGCGACTTGGTGCGTTGCGCGGCGGGATGCGGATTGGTCCTCGTCGCACTGGACCTGGTGGCTGTCGTGCGGGGCGACTTCGACAAGCTTTCGCTCGACCACGCACCGACGATCGGGCCGCGCGCGAAGCCGGGCGTGCCGGCTGCCTTCGCAGCGCCGCCGCTACCGCAGGTCCCGCGCGGCCAGCGCATGGCGGCCGCCCACCGTCAGCGATTCCGCAGCACGCACGGCGCGTAGCGTCGCCCGCGCCACTGCCTCGGCCGCCATCGCGCTCAGCACGGTCATGCCCGGCGTGGCGCCGGTGTCGGGCGTGCGGCAGGTCGCGAGCGCGAACAGCGTGTCGCCGTCGCTCATCGTGTGGACCGGGTTGATGCTGCGCGCCAGCCCATCGTGCGCCGCCATCGCGAGGCGATTGGCCTGCACCTTGGTCAGCACCGCATCGGTCGCGACCACGCCGAGTGTCGTGTTGGTGCCGGCCAGCAATGGCTGGGGCAACTCGCCGCGCAGCAGCGCACGGCGGGTGTCGAGCAATGAGCGGCCGTCCGCCGTGAGCGCGCCGGCCACCACCTGGCCGGTGTCGGGGTCGATCACATCGCCCAGTGCGTTGCATGCGACCAGCGCGCCGACCGTGACGCCGGCCACGGTCACGGAAGCCGTGCCGATGCCACCCTTCATGGCCCGGTCGATGCCGAACAGCTTGCCCACCAGCGCGCCGCTGCCGGCCCCGACATTGCCTTCGGCCGGCGGCTGGCGCGAAGCCGCCTGGCAGGCCGCGTAGCCCGCCGCCGCGTCGGGCCGGATGCGCGGGTCGCCCATCGGCAGGTCGAACAGCACGGCGGCCGGCACGATGGGCAGCGTGCCGTAGCGCACATCCATGCCCACGCCGCGCTCCTCCAGCCAGCGCACCGCGCCTTCCGCGGCGGCCAGGCCCCAGGCGCTGCCGCCGGCGAGCATCACGCCATGCACGCGCTCGACCAGGTTGCCAGGGGCCAGCAGATCGGTCTCGCGCGTGCCGGGCGCAGCACCGCGCACGTCGACGCCGCCGACCGCGCCTTCGCGCGTGAGGATCACGGTGCAACCGGTCGGACGGCGGGTGTCGGAGAAGTGGCCGACCTCGATGCCGGCGACGTCGGTGATGGCGCCTGCGGGCGGCAATGGAGTGTGGGACATCGGCGGCGATGATAAGGCGGGGCACGGGCGGGCCTGCGCCACGTTGCATGAGGCTGGCCCGGATTGCCACGCGCCCATCCAGAGGCGACGATGTGCTCGCCGACTTTTCCATCTTCACGAAACCACGGAGACACGCCCATGCTGGGATTGATGCAGGACCGCCCTTTGCTTATCTCTTCGCTCGTCGAGCATGCGGCCACCTTTCATCCGGACACCGAGATCGTCTCGCGCCTGCCCGAGGGCACGGTGCACCGCACGAACTGGCGCGGCATCCGGGACCGCGCCAAGCAGGTCGCCAGGGCGCTGGGCGCGCTGGGTGTGCGGCCGGGCGATCGCGTCGGTACGCTGGCGTGGAATTCCCATCGGCACCTGGAGCTGTACTACGGCGTGTCGGGCATGGGCGCGGTGCTGCATACCGTGAACCCGCGGCTCTTTCCGGAGCAGATCGACTACATCATCAACCACGCCGAGGACAGCGTGCTGATGTTCGACGTGATGTTCGCACCGCTGGTCGAGAAGCTGGCGCCGAAACTGCAGTCCGTGAAGGCCTTCGTCGCGATGACCGACCGCGCGCACATGCCAGCGGCCGACCTGCCCAACTTGCTGTGCTTCGAAGACATCGTCAGTGCGCAGGGCACCGATTACATCTGGCCCGAGTTCGACGAACGTTCCGCCTCGTCGCTCTGCTACACCTCGGGCACCACCGGCAACCCCAAGGGCGTGCTGTATTCGCATCGCTCGACCGTGTTGCACAGCCTGATGGAACTGGCGCCCGACACCTTCGGCATCAGCTCGACCGAGACCCTGCTGCTGGTCGTGCCGATGTTCCATGCCAACGGCTGGGGCACGCCGTATGCCGCGGCCATGGTGGGCGCCAAGATGGTGTTCCCCGGCCCGCACCTCGACGGTCACAGCGTCTACACGCTGATGCGCGACGAGAGGGTGACCTTCTCCCAAGGCGTGCCCACGGTGTGGATGCTGCTGTTCCAGTACCTCGATGCGCATCCCGAACTGGATGCGCGCGCGCTCGGCATCAAGCGCATCGGCATCGGCGGTGCGGCGCTGTCGCGCGCCATGCTGGAGCGCTTCGAGCGCGATTTCGGCGCCGAGGTGGTCCAGGGATGGGGCATGACCGAGACCAGCCCCATCGGCGCCATCAACACGCTGCTGGACAAGCACAAGCGGATGCCCGAGGAAGACCAGCTCAGGATCAAGCTCAAGCAGGGCCGCGGCGTCTGGGGCGTGGACCTGAAGATCGTCGACGACGAGGGCACGGTGCAGCCCTGGGACGGCAAGGCCTTCGGCCACCTCTACGTGCGCGGCCCGTGGATTGCGAGTGGCTACTACCGCGGCGAAGGCGGATCGCCACTCGACGCCGAAGGCTACTTCCGCACCGGCGACATCGCGACCATCGACCCCGATGGCTTCCTGCAACTGGTGGATCGCGCCAAGGACGTGATCAAGTCGGGCGGCGAATGGATCTCGTCGATCGACGTCGAGAACGCGGCGATGGGCTGCCCCGGCGTCGCCGAGGCCTGCATCATCGGCGTGTCGCATCCGACCTGGCAGGAGCGGCCGCTGCTGCTCATCGTCAGGCGGCCGGGGCACGAAGTCACGCGCGAGCAGGTGCTCGAATTTCTCGGCCAACGCATCGCCAAGTGGTGGTTGCCCGACGAGGTGCTGTTCGTGCCCGAACTGCCGCACACCGCCACCGGCAAGCTGCTGAAGATGAAGCTGCGCGAACAGTACCGCGACTACGTGTTGCCGACGGCAGTCGCCGCGACGTAGCCGGCCACCGCCAGTCGCGCCCGTTCAGTCGGGCTCGACGACTGCCTCGACCTGTGCCGACAGCACGGCCTTCCTCAGCACGTCGTGGTCGCGTTCGTTCTGGTCCGCGTAGGCGCTTGCGAACTTGGCGATCGCCTTGTCGAAGGCGTCGCTCTTGCCGAGGTACCCGCTGATCTGCGCGGGCGCGCCGGAGCGCGCATGGGCACGCGCGAGCGTCCAGCCGCACAGCATGGCGTAGTCGTTCATGACGCCCGGAGAGAAGGCATCGACCAGCGCGCTGACCTTCATGTCCCGGAGTTGCCGCACGAAGAAATGGCGGCCGAGACCGCCCTCGGTCCAGCCGAGGAAGATGTCGCTGGCCGACTGGATCAGGCGGTAGCCGTTCACCACGCGCTGGCCGTGGTTGGGGTGCAGGCTCTTGCCGGCGTAGGCCTCCAGCACCGACGCGCGCGCCTCCTTCACCTGCAGGAAGAGTGGGTCGCTCTTGCCGGCCATCAGCAGCATCACGGCGCAGAAGGTGCCGACGCTGCCGACGCCCACCACCTTGATCGCGACGTCCTTGATTTCGTAGCGGTCGATCAGGGCGCGCCTGTCTTCCTGCACCGATTCGCGGTAGGTGCCGAAGGCCTCGCGGGTGCGGTCGAGCAGGGATTGCTCGTGCTCGTCGCGCGGGTGGTAGATGAGCGGCGGGTTGTCCTTGATGGCCGGCGCCGCTCCCGCCAGTGCTGCGAGCTTGGGAAAGTCGTGCTCGAGCACGCTGCGCTGGCGTGCCGCGTCCACGCGCTTCTGCATGCGCTTGCGGGTCGAGTCGTCGCCGATGGTTTTCAGCGCCTCCTCGATCTCGACGCATGAATACCAGACGTCCAGCACCGACATCCGGCTGTACTCGTCCATGCGTTCGCGATAGCTGCGCACGCAGGCAAGCGCCGCATCGCGCGCGGCGCTCGCGCTGAACCCGTTGTTGCGGCCTGCGACCACGAAGCTGGCCGCCAGCCGCTTGACGTCCCACTCCCAGGGCGCGGGGAGCGTCTCGTCCATGTCGTTGATGTCGAAGATCATCCGCCGCTCCGGCGTGGCAAAGGCGCCGAAGTTCATCAGGTGGCAGTCGCCGCACGCCTGCACGCGCATGCCGGTGACGCGCGTGTGCGCCAAGTCGTCCGCCATGTTGAGCGCGGCACCGCGATAGAAGGTGAAGGGCGTGCGCACCATGCGGCCCATCCGCAGCGGCACCAGCTGCGGGTCGCGGCCCTGGTTGGCCTGGGCCAACACGGCCAACGGGTCGGGGCGGCGGGACGACGGTTGCCACGCGGCGTGCGATTCGCGCGGGCACTTCTCGCGCATGCCCTTGCCGAGCGCCTGCTGTTCGGCGCGCGATAGGCGTGGTTGCGCTGGCGCGGCGAGCTTCTTCTTCTGTTCCTTTGCCACATGTACTCCATTCAGCCGCGATCGAGGCTGGCGGCATTGAGCGTAGCGCAACTCGATTTGTTTGGCACCATATGCTTCATGCCCATTGCCGCCGCCGCCATCCTTTGCCTCGTCCTCTCCGTCTCGGATGGCGACACCCTCAAGGCGCTCTGCGACGAAGCAGCGCTGCCGCAGAACCTCGTCACGGTTCGCCTCGCGGGCATCGATGCACCGGAGAGCAACCAGGCTTTCGGGCATCGCGCCAGGCAGGCATTGCAGGGGCTCGTGCTCGACAGGATGGTGGCGCTCGAATGCCGTGCCAGCCCGGATCGCTACGGCAGGAGCGTGTGCAGGGTGATGGTCGCGCCGTCTTCATGCACGCGAGAGCCGTGTGCCAGGACGCTGGACGCGGGGCTCGCCATGGTCACGCTGGGCCTGGCGTGGTGGGAGCCGCATTTCGCGAGGGAACAGACGCCGCAGGAGCGCGGCCAGTATGAGTTTGCGGAGTACGAGGCAAGGGCGAAGCACGCGGGGCTGTGGAAGGACGACGATCCGGTGGCGCCATGGACCTGGCGCCAGGAGCACCCGCGTCCGCGCTGATAGCGCGGGGGCTGGATCAGTGGAGCGTGTTCGGCCCGTCCTGCGCCGCGTGCGCTTCGGCGCGGCGCTCGAGGGCGGCAATGCCGGCCATCATCGCGGCCGTGTAGGTGGGCATCGGGCCGGCGGCGTAGTCGACCGGCACCGGGTTCTGGTCGGGCGATTCCTGCTTGAGCAGGACCCAGCAATAGTGGCCCGGTATGGGCTCGTCGACGATCAGTTCAATGTGCGTGCTCATGGCGTGTCCTTTCGCGGGGGATCCGTTCTCGCGGCTCGCAGACTTAGAACGAACGGCCTCGACGGATTTGAAACTCCCGCGTCCAGACTAACTTTTGTCGTAGCGGCAATCCAGTGGCCGGCCGGTCGAAGAAGGCCTCCGGCGTGATCAGTTGCACGCTCGCGCCACGAATCGCCGGGGCCTCTCAAAGCCGAGTGGTCACCGCGCCGCCCACAGCAATCCGCGCTCGAAGATCGTGCGCATCTGCGGCACCTCGAACTCCTTCGACACGTGCCCCAGCGCGCTGTAGAAAACGCGGCCTTGGCCGTGTTTGCGCTTCCACACCACCGGCATCACCACGCCCTTGATCCAGGGCGCGTGCTCGCCATTGAAGGTGGTCGTCGCCAGCACTTCGTTCGAGGGATCGACGTGCATGTAGTACTGCTCGGAGCGGTAGTCGAAGCCGTCAAGTCCGGCCATCACCGGGTCATCGGGCCGCGCGATGTCGACTCGGAAGTCGATGACGTTGCCGGGGTGTGCGACCCACTGCCCGCCGGTCACGAACTGGTAGTCGACCGAGTCGCGGAAGGCATCGCACATGCCCCCGTGGAAGCCCGCCAGGCCGACGCCGTTGCGCACGGCCTGGGCCAGGTTGGCGACTTCGTCCTTTTCGATCTTCGACATGGTGAAGATCGGCACGATTACGCTCAGGTCGGCGATGGACGGATCGGCGAAGGCCCGGGTGGTGGTCTCGATGCGCACCTTGAAGTCGTGCGACGCCAGCATGCCGGCGACGATGCCGGCGCATTGTTCGGGCTCGTGGCCGGCCCAGCCGCCCCAGACGATGAGTGCTTCACGCATTTTTGGCATTTCTCCGTGGGTTGATCAGTCGAGTTCGCCCGGGGGCAGATGGGTCGGCAGCATCGCCGGACGTTCCGGCCGCGTCTCGATCGTGACGTGGCGGCCGCTGTCCGACGATGTCTGGAAGGCCTCCATCACCTCGAGCACATGCAGCGCGAGCGCGCCCGACGCGCGGTGCGGGCGGTTGTTGCGGATGGCATGCGCCAGGTCGGCCGCGCCCATGATGCGGTGGTTGCCGGTGGCGTAGGGATGTTCGGTGGGTTGCGGCACCCAGTCCAGGCCGGCGCGGGCGATCTCGATGGCGCCGAAGAAGCGGTTGGGATCCGGGGCGCTCAGGCTGGCGTCGGTGCCGTACAGCTCGATGTGCGAATGGCGATGCCGGGGCACGTCGAAGCTCGTGGCAATCGACACCAGGGCGCCGCTGGCGAACTCCATCGTGCCGGCGACGTGCGTGGCCACCTCAACCGGGATCTTCGTGCCCTTCAGCGGCTCGCTGGTAATGATGCGCTCCGAACGCGCCCGCGCCACCGCGCCTGAAACGCGCGCCACCGGCCCGATCAGGTTCACCAGCGCGGTGATGTAGTACGGCCCCATATCGAGCATCGGCCCGCCGCCGGCCGCGTAGTAGAAGGCCGGGTTGGGATGCCAGCGTTCATGGCCCGGGCACATGAAGAAGGCGCTGCCTGCCAGCGGCTGGCCGATGGCGCCTTCGTCGATGAGCTTGCGGCAGGTCTGGTGCGAGCCGCCGAGAAAGGTGTCGGGCGCGCAGCCGACGCGCAGGCCGCGCTTGTCGGCCTCTTCGAGCAGCGTGCGTGCCTGGGCTGTGGTGAGGCCCAGCGGCTTTTCCGAATGCACATGCTTGCCGGCGCGCAGGACCTGCAGCCCGACCTCGACGTGTGCCGCCGGGATGGTGAGGTTGACGATGATCTCGATGGAGGGGTCGCGCAGCAACTCGTCCACGGAACAGGCCCTCAGCCCGAACTGCGTCGCACGCGCTTGCGCGGCCCGCGGGTTCAAGTCGGCCAGTCCGCGGATGTCGAGGATGGGAAAGGTCGATGCCGCCTTGAGGTAGGCCTCGCTGATGTTGCCGCAGCCGATGATGCCGATGCCGACTTTGCTCATTCAGGTGTCTTTCGTTGAGGGGTCATTCACTGCGCCATGAGACTGTTCGGCTTCCGCGACGTACGAAACTCTAGCGAGGCAGCGGCGCGGGCCGAGGGCTGCGGGTATTCCCCTCCGACCAACCACTGCGCGTCGAGATCACGTCGATGGTGTGCTCCACGCAGCGAAATAAAGGAGGAGCCCGCAGGGCGGGGGACATTCGCGGAGTGGAGTACGCCGTCGGCGTGATCCCGCCCACTGGCCGGGAATCCGGTAAGGCGCGGGCGCCGCATGCATCGTTTCATCCCTTGACGGAACCCGAGGTCAGCCCCGCCACGATGTGTTTCTGCGCCGCGAAGAACATCACCACCGCGGGCAGGATCGTCAGCGTGATAAAGGCCAGCACCAGGTGCCAGTCGGTCGAGTATTCGCCCTGGTAGGCCATGATCCCGAGCGGCCAGGTGTAGAGGGTGTCGCGGTTGAACACCACCAGCGGCAGCAGGTAGCCGTTCCAGCTGTGCACGAACACGATCACCGCGACGGTCGCCAGGATCGGCCGCGACAGCGGCAGCACGATGTACCAGAAGAACCGGAAGTAGCCGCAGCCGTCGATCTGCGATGCCTCGAACAGGTCGGGCGGCAGTTGCTTGAAGTAGTTGCGAAACAGCAGGATGCTCGTCGCCAGGCCGAAGGCCACCTGCGGCAGCACCACGCCCCAGTAGGTGTCGAGCAGGCCCAGGTCGCGGATCTTGATGAACAGCGGCAGGATCGCCGTCGCCGCCGGGAACATCAGGCCCAGCAGCAGGTAGTTGAAGAGAAAGTCCGAGCCGTAGAAGCGCACGTGCACGAAGGTGAAGGCGGCCATCGCGGAGACGGTGACGGTCAGCACCACCGTCAGCACCGCGATCACCAGCGAGTTGAGCATCAGGCGCCAGTAGCGCCCGCCGCCCAGGATGTCCCAGTAGTTGCTCCACTCCCAGTGCGCGGGCAGGCCGAACGGGTTCACCCGCAGGTCGCCCAGTGTCTTGAAGCCGCCCAGCGCGGTCGCGAACAGCGGCACCAGCACGATCGCCGCCACGATGAACAGCACCGCATAGCGCAGCAGGGGCGACATCGAGCCGGTGATGGACGAGGGGTCGCCGAAGGATCTGCTAGTCATTGCGCATCAACGTCTTCTTGTAGCCGAAAGCGAACACCACGCAGATGCAGAACAGCACCACTCCCACTGCGCTGCCAAAGCCGATCTGCATGCGTGTCACGCCGTAGGTGTAGAGGAAGGTGACCATGGTCTGCGTGCTGTCGGAGGGGCCGCCCTTGGTAAGCGGCATGATCACGTCGAAGAGCTGGATCGAGCCCAGGATCGCGAAGAACACCGACAGCCGGATCGTCGGCGCCAGCAAGGGCAGGGTGATGCGCCAGAAGATCTGCCAGTCGCTTGCGCCGTCCATGCGCGCGGCTTCGTTGAGGTTGCGGTCGATCTGCTGCAGGCCGGCGATGTAGAGGATCATGTGGAAGCCGAAGTACTTCCAGATCACCACGACGAGGATCGCGTACATCGCGAGTTCGGGCTCCGCCAGCACGTAGGGCGGCGTGGCCCCGAACATGCCCCAGATCCTGGCGAGGAAGCCGTAGTCCCCGTCGTAGACGAAGCGCCAGATCAGTCCGGCCGCGACCTCGGCCAGGATGTAGGGCAGGAAGAAGATGAGGCGGAACGTGGTGGTGCCGCGCACCTTGTCCGACAGCAGCACCGCCATCGCCAGCGCGAGCGGCAACTGCACGACGAGCGACGCGACGATGATCAGCAGGTTGTTGCCCAGCGCCGTGCGAAAGGCCGGCGTCTGGAACAGCAGCTGGAAGTTGCGCCAGCCGACCCACTGGGTTGGAGGGCCGTAGCCGCTCCAGTTGAAGAAGCTGTACCACGCCGCCTCGCCCATCGGCAGTGCCACGAACAGCGTGAACAGCAGCAGCGCCGGCGGCAGGAAGAACAGCACGACGGTGGCCGAGGCGCGCGCGCCGTGGGCCATGCGCAGCCGGCCCCACGGCGTCGACCGCGGCTCGGTGTTCAAGCGGGGGCTCATACGACCTTGCAATCAAGCGCAGGACAAGGCGGAGCGCCGCAGACAGTGCTGTAGCACGGCAAGGCGATCCAACGCAGTGATGCGTTTGATTGCGAGGTCGTATCAGTTGGCCAGCTTCCAGGCCTGCTGTACTGCGTTTGCAGCATCCGCAGGTGTGGTGCGGCCCGACGCGAGGTCGGCCGAGACGTCATTCACGACGGCGCCCACCGACGGGCCGAGCATCTGGTCGTAGTAGATCTGGTGGTACTTCGACTTCGACACGTTCTCCGCCAGCTGGCGCAGCACCGGGCGCTTGATCGATTCCTGCGTGCCGTTTACCACCGGGATGTAGAGGCCCTTCTCGGCCGCGATCTTCTGGTTGCTGGCGTCCATGAAGAAGCGCAGGAATTCGACGGTCGCGGGTGGCGAGCCCTTGGTGACCAGCCAGCCATTCATGCCGCCGAGGGTGTCGCTCGGGTCACCCTTGCCGCCGGCCACGGTCGGGAACGGCATCCAGCCGAGCTTGTCGTCGGGGATGCCGGCCTTGTCGGCCGAGTTGGCCTTCATCGAGCCGAGCATGCCGTTGAGCATCAGCACCATCGCGCCCTTGCCGTCGCCGAACTGGCCGGACGATTGCGGGAAGGTGGCGCCGAGGTAGCCGGGCTGGAAGGGCTTGAGGTCGGCCAGTTGCTTGAACATCTCGCCGGCCTTGACGAAGGTCTCGGACGCGAAGCCCTTGCCCTCGTTGCGCAGGGCGGCGTCGAAGGCCGGCTTGCCGCCGATGCGGATGGCCAGGTGCGACCAGTAGAAATGCAGGGGCCACTTGTCGCCGCCGCCCGCGATGATCGGCGTGATGCCCGCGGCCTGGAACTTCTTCACCGCGCCGAGCAGGTCGTCCCAGGTCTTGATGGAGGCGGCGTCGACGCCGGCCTTGGCGAACAGGTCCTTGTTGTAGAAGAAGCCGACCTGCGAGGTCTGGAAGGGCACGCCCCAGACCTTGCCGTCGATCGCGTAGGGCGGCACCGAGGCGGCCATCAACGTGTCTTTCCAGCCGCTGTTCATCGGCGTCGTCAGGTCTTCGACGACACCGGCCCTGACCTGCTCGCGCAGCACGCCGCCACCCCAGCTGTAGAGGATGTTCGGCTTGTCCGGCGATTGCAGCAGCGTGGTGAGCTTCTTCTTGTACGACTCGTTCTCGAGGTACTGGATCTCCACCTTCACGCCGGGGTGCGTGGCCTCGAAGCGGCGCGCGACGTCGTTGTAGAAGGTCGTGACGTCGGGGTTCTGGTCGACGTGCATGAGGCGGACGTTGACGTCGGCGGCGATGGCGCTGAACGCGGCCAGTGCGGTCGCGGCGAAGACGGCCGGGGACAGGAACGTTGCAAGTTTCACTGGGGCTCCCTATAGGGGTGGTGTGATACGACCTTGCAATAAAGCGCAGAACAAGGCGGTCCAACGCAGTCATGCGTTTGATTGCAAGGTCGTATGAATTGATGATGTGTCTGATGCCGCATGGCGTCAGTAGGGAGTTCCACCAGTGAGACGGATGCGCCGCGCGCGGCTTGCGTGGACGGAACGCGTCAGCCTGGCGAACGCGCGGCGCCGCGTTCGCGCAGCACGTCGGCCAGCACATCCGGGAAGTCCGTGATGATGCCGTCCACGCCCATGTCCAGCAGCCGCAGCATGTCGGCGCGCTGGTTCACCGTCCAGGGGAGCACGGTCATCCGCAGGGCGTGGGCCTGCCGTACTTGCGCGGAAGTCAGGTCGTTGAAAGCGGGTGACCAGATCACCGGCGCCTTGCCGCCCGCGGACGCGGCCTGCACCAGCAAGGGCGTGGAGCCGAAGCTGGCGGCATCGAGGCCGAGCGTCCAGCGGCTGTCGCGCAGGGTTCGCGCGGTGCTCAGGTAGGCGCGCGGCAGGTCCGGCGCGAGCTGGCCGACCAGGGCGAGCGTGCGCCAGTCGAAGCTCTGGATGGTCACGCGCGAGGCCATGCCGGCCTTGTCGATCTCGGCGAGCAAGGCGCGCAGCATCGGCTCGGGCGCGGCGGTGTCTTCCGGCCGTGTGGGGTCGACCTTGGTCTCGATGTTGAAGCGGATTCGCTCGTCGCCGCGTTCGCGGGCCATGGAGAAGAGGGCGGCCAGTGTCGGGATGCGTTCGCCATCGCTGGGCTGCTGGGTGGCAAAGGGCTTGCCGTAGCTGCTGTCCGGATTCAGCCTTCCGACGTCGTAGCCCTGCACTTGCGCCAGCGTCATCGTGCGGATGGCCGGGCCGACGGCCGGCAACCATGCGCCCTGCGCGTCGCGGGTGTGGTCGGGGTTGAGCGCGGTGTCGTGCGAGATGACGACCACGTTGTCGGCCGTGAGGCCGATGTCGAGTTCGAGCGTGGTCACGCCGAGTCGCATGGCATTACGGAATGCGGCCAGCGTGTTCTCGGGCGCGAGGCCGCGGCCTCCGCGATGAGCCTGCAGGTCGAAGCCGGCCGGGGGCGAGGCCGGTGGCACGATGCACGCAGCCAGCAATGCACATGCCAGCACCGGCATCCACCGAACGCCCGCCGTCATTTCAGGCTTCACTTGAGCTCCACCTTGATGCCATCGTCCAGCACCGTGATCGCGCCGATCTCGTAGGTCTTGCGGCCCACGGTCAGCTCCTCGCGCTTGAAGGTGTGCAACGGGTAGTCGCGCAGCAACTCCTGCGCGACCAGGCCGCCGACTTGCTGCAGCCGCGCGGCGTCGCGCCCGCCGAGGCCTTGCAGCTCGATGCGATCGGCGCGCGGCTGGTCGAGCCGCAATGCCAGCGCGGCAGGGTCGTACTTCAACGCGCTGCTGACCGACACGATGCCGCCGACCGCGGACGGCTGCATCAACGGGCTGCCGATGACCACGATGGCCGAGATGGCGGCGCGATTGTTGCGGGCATCGAGCGCGAGCCGCGGATCGCGCAGCAGCACTTCGAAGATCTCCGCATAGCGCTGCTGGACGGGAAAGCGCTTGACGATCTGTGCCTCCAGCTCCGCCCGGCTCGCGGTGTATTCGCTGGTGAAGAAATTGAAGCCCGCGAAAGCGGCGAGCGGCGTGGGCGCCAGTGCGGCGCCGAACAGGCCGCGGAGGACGCCGCGCATGAGGCTGCGCCTCGAAAAAGGCAGGACGGGTGATCGATGAGCCATGGCAGGTCGAGCTTGCCACAGCGCAAACGTTCCGCGCCATGGGTGGATTCGCCCGCTACGATGGGCCCCGGATAACGCCACAGAGGTGACAAACGTGACCCCTTCCTCCTCCGACATCGCGGCCCGGCGCCGCGCCTTTCGGCAACTGCACGCCAGCGGCTGCTTCGTCATTCCAAACCCGTGGGACGTGGGCAGCGCACGCTATCTCAAGGCGCTGGGCTTCAAGGCGCTGGCCACGACGAGTTCCGGCTGTGCCTGGTCGCTCGGCCGTGCCGATGGCGACATGTCGCGCGAGATGGTGCTGGACCACCTGCGCGAGATGGTGGCCGCCACCGACCTGCCGGTGAACGCGGACTTCGAGAGCGGCTTCGCGCCCGACCCGCAGGGTATCGCGGAAAGCGTGCGCCTGGCCATCGAGACCGGCGTGGCCGGCCTGTCGATCGAGGACTCGACCGGCGACCCGGCCGAACCGCTGCTGGACATCGAGGTGGCGGTGGCCCGCATCCGGGCGGCCCGCCATGCGATCGACAAGGCCGGCGGCGACACCTTGCTGATTGGCCGCGCCGAGAACTTCTTCGCCGGCCGGCCGGACCTGGACGATGCCGTGGTCCGGCTCAAGGCTTACTCGGAAGCCGGCGCCGACTGCCTCTACGCGCCCGGCATCCGCACGCGCGAGCAGATCGAGATCGTGGTCGCGGCCGTGTCGCCCAAGCCGGTCAACCTGCTGGTCGGCTCGGCCAGCGACCTGACGATGCATGACATCGCGGCGCTGGGCGTGCGGCGCGTGAGTGTCGGCGGCGCGTTGGCGCGCGCGGCCTGGGGCGGCTTCATGCGCGCCGCCCGCGGGCTGGCGGAACGCGGCAGGTTCGATGGGTTCGCGGACGCGGCATCGGGCGTGGAGCTCAACGGCCTGTTCCGCGAGAAGGTGTGAATATTTCTACTGCGGCCACCGATCTCGGGTCTGCGGTGCTCGCCGTACTGGAGTACGGCTCCGCTCCGCGAACCGGCCTCCCGGCAGGCGCCCTGCGCTACGAAATCTTCACACCTTCTGAGCAAGCGTCAATCCAATCCGTCACGACGACTTCTTCGTTGATGCCTTGAGCGCATTGAGCGCCGCGTCCGAGAAGATCTGGTGCCCGCGCGGCGTCGGGTGGAACGCATCGGACCACAGGTAGGTCGTCGCGGCATCGGGCGCGCGCAGCGTGGCGGCGGTGCACAAGGCGGCGCTGGCGACCGTGCAGGCGGGCGTGTCGACGTTCACGAAGCCGTACTTCGACGGGTTGGCTACGGCATCCGCGAAGTCGGCCGCCGCGTCCATGTAGACCACGTTGCCCATGCCCGCGATGCCGGCCTTGAGGATGGCGTTGAACTGGTTGGTCCAGGCGGTGATCTGCGACGCAGGCACCTTGGTGTAGCAGCCCGTGGCCTGGTAGGCATCGCTCAGGTAGTGCGCGCCGAAGGGGTTGCCGCTCCAGTCGGAGGCCGCCGCCACCAGCACCACCGGCGCGCCGTTGTCATGGATGCGCTTGATGTTGGCGACCTGTGAATAGGCGGCGGTCATGATCTCGCTGGTCGCGCCGGCGATGGTCGCGTTGCCGCTGCCGGTGCCCGGACCGTTGTCGTCGGTGCCCCAGCACACCGAGCTGAACTGCGCATAGGTGTCGTTGCCGCCGCCGTCGAGGACGACCAGCTCGCTGGCCGGAAACTTGGCATGGCTGGCCAGGTAGCTGGTGATCTGGCGCGAGATCGGCGCCACGATCTGGTTGTTGCCGATGCCGCTTTCGCTCGGCAGCGCGTCGACGCGCGCGCCGCCTTCCGCATAGCCGTTGCCGCCGATCACGGTGGCCGTGCCCACGCCGGCGCCCTTGACGCCGCTGGCGGTTTCGTCCAGCGTGAGCGAGCGGTTCGGCGTCACGCCCAGGCCGAAGAAGTCGGCGATGTTCTCGACCCAGACCTTGCCGGGGTTGACCGTGAACTTGCCGGGGTTGGCCGGGTCGCCGGTGGCGGCCTTGTAGGTGCCCACGTCGCTCAGGCTGTCGCCGAAGACGGTGACCGACGCGATTGCCACGCGCGTGTCGGGTGGCGGCGTGTCGGCTTTCTGGGGAGTGGTCACGATGGGCAGGCTGTAGCCTCCACCACCACCACCGCCGCCGCAGGCCACGAGGCCGCTGCCCAACACCACGCACATGGCGGTCAAGCGAAAGGCTTTGACGCTGCTCTTCTTCATCTGTCTGTCTCCGGGTTTCAATCGATCGAGGGAAGGAGATGGCGCGCACGCCATGCCCCGCTCCGATTCTTGAAGTGCGTCAAGTAACGGCCGGGTCGCCGGAATGACAGATCGAATGAGGCCGGGGGAAATCCCCGATGAAGTGCGCCGGTAGTTGATGTTTGCAAGCAACATACCGCGCGGTAGCACGACGGCGGACGACCCCCGCGAACAGGGTTCGGGCAACGGGGCGACGTGTGCGCCACCCCTGCAAATACATCAGGTCTTGAGCGTCGCCTTCATCGTGATCTCCGGCACGCTCGCCAGCGCCTTCGACAGCGGGCACCCGGCCTTGGCCCCGGCCGCGATCTTCTGGAAGGTGGCCTCGTCGATGCCGGGAATCGCGGCCTCGAGTTCCAGCGCGATGCGATCGATCTTGAAGCCGTCGCCGTCCTTCACCAGCCGCACGGCGGCCTTGGTGTCGATGCTGGTGGCCGCGAGTCCGGCGCCTTCCAGCGCGAACGCAAAGGCCATCGTGAAGCAGCCCGCGTGCGCCGCGCCGAGGATCTCCTCGGGGTTGGTGCCCTTGCGGTCGTCCTCGAAGCGGCTGGCGAAGCCGTAGGGGTAGGCCTTGAGTGCGCCGGTCTCCGTGCTGATCTGGCCCTTGCCGGTCTTGCCGGCGCCTTCCCAGTGAACGCTTGCATGCTTTTCGGGCATCTCGACTCCTCGGTGGGTTGAACGACCAGCGGTTGTAAGCCGTTGCGGGGAGCTTGTCTGTAGTCATGCGGCGCATCCCGTCCGGGTCGCCGAAGTGACGCCTTGGGGGCTTCCCGTATTCGAATATGCTGCGCTGCCGCGTAGGCTCGGATGACTCTGGAGACCCAATGAACCGCCCGCATTACAAGTTCTGGCCTGCCCGCCTGCCCAAATCCATCACCGTCCCCGCCACCTCGCTCTGGCACAACCTGGCCACCAGCGCCGCGCGCTACCCCGACAAGCCCGCGCTGGTGTTCTTCGGCCGCGTCATCACCTACAGCGACTTCCTGGCGCAAACCGAACGCTTGGCCGGCACGCTGCATGCTCTCGGTGTGAAGCGCGGCGACCGCGTGGTGCTCGACATGCAGAACTGCCCGCAACTGGTGATCGCGCACTTCGCGATCCTGCGGGCCAATGCGGTGGTGGTGCCGGTCAACCCGATGAACCGGGCCGAGGAACTGAAGCACTACATCGTCGACCCCGATGCCAAGGTCGCGATCACCACCGGCGACCTCGCAGCCGAACTGGCCAAGGCCAGCGACGCGCTGCCCGCGGATCAGCGGCTGGCCCACCTGATCGTGACCCAGTTCACCGATACCTTCGATACCGACGTGTCGGGCGACGAGGCGCCGGCAGCGGCTTGGCGCGACTGGCTGCTCACGCGCCACCCGCTGCCCGCGCTGGCCGGCGGCCAGGCGATGCACTGGACCGACGCCTTGAATGCAGGCCACACGCCCCCTGAACACGTGGTGGGCGCCAACGACATGGCGCTGCTGCCCTACACCAGCGGCACCACCGGCCTGCCCAAGGGCTGCATCCACAACCATTCGAGCCTCAACCACAACGCCTTCGCCAGCCAGCTCTGGGGCCTGGGTTCGTCGGAAGGCGTGATGCTGGCCGTGGTGCCGATGTTCCACATCACCGGCACCGTGAGCCTGATGCACACGACCATCGTGTTCGGCGGCACCATGGTCATCATGCCGCGCTGGGACCGCGACGTGGCCGGCCGCCTGATATCGCGCTGGAAGGTCACGAGCTGGACCAATATCCCCACCATGGTCATCGACCTGCTGGCCAGCCCCAACTTCGCCAACTACGACCTGAGCAGCCTCGTCTACATCGGCGGTGGCGGCGCGGCCATGCCGCAGGCCATTGCGCAGCGCCTGCTGGATTCCTACGGCCTCAAGTACCAGGAAGGCTACGGCCTTACCGAGACCGCCGCGCCCTCGCATGCCAATCCGTTCGAGAACCCGAAGCAGCAATGCCTGGGCATCCCGTACATGAGCACCGACTCGCGCGTGGTCGACCCGGAGACCTTGCAGGAGCTAACGGTCGGTGAATCGGGCGAGATCATCACGCACGGCCCCGAGGTGTTCCAGGGCTACTGGAAGCGCCCGGACGCGACCGCCGCCGCTTTTGTCGAATTCGAGGGCAAGCGCTTCTTCCGCACCGGCGACATGGGCCGCATGGACGAGGACGGCTACTTCTTCATGACCGACCGGCTCAAGCGCATGATCAATGCGAGCGGCTTCAAGGTCTGGCCGGCCGAGGTGGAACTGCTGATGTTCAAGCACCCCGCGATCCAGGAAGCCTGCGTCATCGCCACGAAGGACGACTACCGCGGCGAATCGGTCAAGGCCGTGATCGTGCTGCGCGCCACGCACCAGGACACCACCGAGCAGGAGATCATCGACTGGTGCCGCGAGAACATGGCGGTCTACAAGATCCCGCGCAAGGTGCAGTTCGTCGATGCGCTGCCGAAGAGCGGGAGCGGCAAGGTGATGTGGCGGCTGCTGCAGGAGGCGGAGGCGACGGCGAAGGGGTGAGCGGCAGGCAGGTGGCCGTGCTCACCCCAGGTGCGCGACCGCCAACCCCAGCGCGGTCCACAGGCCGATGAAGATCTGGAAGCCGATCAACAGCAGCGGATCCTCAGGCAGCATGTGATTCCTCCTGCCGGCGCGCCTCGATCAGCGAGGTATAGAAGTCGATCGTTGCGGTAATGGCGGCGAGGTCGTTGCGGCGCAGCTTGCGGCCCACGGTGACGGCCTCGGCAACCTTTCGCGTCAGCGGGTGGATCTGCTTGCTCAGCGGGCGGGCGGAAGTGCAGTGCGAGCGGATCTCGGCCTGCAGGATCTCAATCCATGCCCCGATGAGGGCCAGTGCGGTGTCGAACAGGGCGGTGGTGCCCTGGTCCTTTTGACCCTTTTGATCGATAACGTCGTTCATTTGAATTTCCCTGAAAAAGACGACCCGCCCGAGGCGGGCTGAAGTGCTCAGGTCGATGTCTTGGCTCGACTGACCCAGCGAACCTGGATTGGGCGCCATCCGTGCGTCTTCCGATGCAGGAACCCGGCATGGCGCATCGCGGAAATGTCCGTGCTTGCGAAGGAAAAATCTCCGGGAGGGCGATGCGGTGCGCCTGGGCGCGAATCGCCCCCGGCGCCTCAGGCGTGGTCTTTCGGCCGGTGCTCCGGCAGCGTCTCGGGCACCACCCGCGCACTGCGCTGGTAGGTGCCATAGGCGCTGGCCCAGTCCATCAGCACGATCAGCCGGTTGCGAAAACCGATCAGGAAGTACACGTGCGCGAACAGCCAGAACAGCCAGGCCATGCGGCCGCTGAAACGCAGCGGGCCGAAGGGGGTGCTCAGGTCGACCACCGCGGCGTTGCGGCCGATGGTGGCCAGGTTGCCGTAGTCGGCGTAGCGGAACTGCTCGGTCGGCTGGCCCTTGAGCCGCCGCAGGATGTTGGCGGCAGCGGTGCGGCCCATCTGCTTGGCCCCGGGCGACACGCCGGGCACCGGCTTGGGCTCCTTGCCCTTGGGGTAGCTCATGGCGGCGGCCAGGTCGCCCACCACGCTGATCTCGGGGTGGCCGGCGAGGGCCAGGTCGGGCTCGACCTTGAGGCGGCCCGCACGGTCGACGCTCATGCCCAGAGACTCACCCAGGATGCGTCCCAGCGGCGACCCGGTCACGCCCGCGGCCCACACCACGCAGTGGCTGTCGATCCTTTGCACGCTGGGTGCCGCGCCGTCCGCGCCGCCACCCGTCTGGAAGCTCAGGCCCTCGGCGTCGATGGCGGTGACCTTGGCGTTCAATTGCACCTCCACGCCCAGATCCTCCAGATGCGCCTGCGCCTTCTGGCTCAGGCTTGCCGGCATGGCTTGCAGCACGCGCGAGCCGCCCTCGATCAGCAGCACCCGCGATTCGGCCGGATCGATGTGGCGGAACTCGCCTTTCAGGGTGTGTCGCGCGATCTCGACCATCGTGCCGGCCATCTCGACGCCGGTCGGGCCCGCCCCGATCACGCAGAAGGTGAGCATGGCGCGGCGCTTTGCCGGATCGGACTCCCGCTCCGCCGCCTCGAAGGCAAAGAGCACCTTGCCGCGCACGGTGAATGCGTCCGCCAGCGTCTTCAGGCCCGGTGCATGGGCCGCCCAGTCGTCGTGGCCGAAGTAGCTGTGCGTGGTGCCCGCAGCCACCACCAGATGGTCATAGCCGATGCGCTGGCCATCGGCCAGGATCACCTCGCGCGTGGCCGGCGCAAAGCCGCTGACTTCGGCCATCAGCGTCGTGATGTTCCGTTGGTTGCGGAACAGGCTGCGCGACGGCGCCGAGATCGAGGGTGCCGCCAGGCCGGCCGTGGCCACCTGGTAGAGCAGTGGCTGGAACAGGTGGTGGTTGGTGCGCTCGATGACGGTGATGTCGACATCCGCCCGCTGCAGCGCCCGTGTCGCTTCCAGCCCGCCGAAGCCGCAGCCGATGATGACGATGTGAGGACGCGCAGTGGGGGAGGGCAGGGTGCTCATCGGCGGATTATCCATGTCGCCACTGGGGATTCACCATCGGTTACAGGGCCGATTTGCCCGACGTAGCCCAAAGGTTTGACCACCGCCCGGCGCCTGCGCGAATTCGTCCTACGCGCATCGATCAACCCAATCGGCTACAAACACGCTTTGCCCGCGATCGGAGACCGCATGAATCCGGACAAGCCGCTTGCGCAGGCGGCACACACCCTGCGCCAGCAGTACCGCGCCGTGCGTGCCCACAGCCTCGCCCTGGCTGCGCCGTTGTCGCCCGAGGACCAGTGCATCCAGTCGATGCCGGACGCGAGTCCGACCAAATGGCACCTGGCCCACACCACCTGGTTCTTCGAGACCGTGCTGCTGCAGCCGCATGCCGTCGGCTATCGTCCTTTCGACACCCGCTTTCATTACCTTTTCAACTCCTACTACGAGGCCCTCGGCCCTCGCCATCCAAGGCCGCAGCGAGGCTTGCTGACTCGGCCTTCCGTCGAGGAAGTGCGCGGCTATCGCGCGCATGTGGACGAGGCCGTGGATGCGCTGCTGAGACAGCCGGGCGGCCAGGCCTGGCCGGATGTCGAGGCGATCGTCACGCTGGGACTGCAGCATGAACAGCAGCATCAGGAGCTGCTGGTGACCGACATCCTCCATGCGTTGTCGTGCAACCCGATGTTGCCGGCTTACCGGCCTGCATCCGGCCCCGCGCTGAGGCTGGCGGCCGTGCCGGCGCCGGTGCGCTGGCTGCGGCATGCAGGCGGCCTGGTCGAAGTGGGCCACGGAGGCGAGGGCTTCTCCTTCGACAACGAGACGCCTCGCCACCAGGTGCTGCTGCGGCCTTTCGAGATGGCCGACCGGCTGGTGACCTGCGGCGACTATGCCCAGTTCATTGCCGACGGCGGCTACCAGCGGCCCGAGCTGTGGCTCTCCGATGGCTGGGCTGCGGTGCAGGCGCAGGCCTGGCGCTGCCCGGCGTACTGGCTGCCGCCGGATGACCCGCGCATGGCGCTGCACGGTGGCGGCAATGCGGCGGGCTGGCATGTCTTCGGCGTGCACGGCCTGCGCCCCCTGGAGCCCGAGGCCCCGGTGGCGCAACTGAGCTTCTACGAAGCCGCCGCATATGCCGAATGGGCCGGCGCGCGGCTGCCGACCGAGTTCGAATGGGAAGCCGCGAGCACCCTGCCCGGCATGCGGCAGCTCACCGGGCATGTCTGGCAGTGGACACGTTCCTCCTACGACCCCTACCCCGGCTTCCGTCCGCTGCCCGGCATCGCGGCCGAATACAACGGCAAGTTCATGGTCGGGCAACTGGTGTTGCGCGGCGGCAGTTCGGCCACGCCGGACGGGCATGCGCGCGCGACCTATCGCAACTTCTTCCCGCCGGCCGCGCGCTGGCAGTTCACCGGGCTGCGGCTCGCGCGGGGGCATTGAGACATGCGAAATCCATCCTTCGACCTCGACTCGCTGCCGGCCCTGCAGGAGCAGCCGCTTTCCGACTTTGCGCAGGACATGCTCAGGGGATTGGCCGGCAGGCCGCGCAGCATTCCGCCGAAGTACTTCTACGACGGGACCGGTTCGGCGCTGTTCGACCGCATCTGCGCGCTGCCGGAGTACTACCCGACGCGCACCGAGCTGCGCATCCTCACGGACCGGGCCGCGGAGATCGCCAACCACATCGGGCCGGCGGCGGAGATCGTCGAGTTCGGCGCGGGGTCGCTGACCAAGGTGCGCCTGCTGCTCGACGCGCTGGAAACGCCCAGGCGCTACCTGCCCATCGACATCTCGGGCGAGCATCTCGAAGGCGCGGTGGCGCGCCTGCGCGCCGACTACCCGGGCCTGGAAGTCGTCCCCGTCGTGGCCGACTACACGCGCCGCTTCGCGCTGCCCGCGCCGGCGATGGACGGTGGCCGCCGCGTCGGCTTCTTCCCCGGCTCGACGCTCGGCAACTTCAGCCCCGAGGAAGCGCTCGCCTTCCTGCAGAGCGCCGCGCGCATGCTGCGCGGCGGCGGCCTGCTGCTGGGCGTGGACCTGATCAAGGACCCAGCGCTGCTGCACGAGGCCTACAACGATGCGCAGGGTGTGACCGCGGCCTTCAACGTCAACCTGCTGCACCGCGCCAACGCCGAGCTGGGGGCCGACTTCCACCCCGGCAACTTCACCCACGCGGCCTTCTACAACGCGCCGCTGCAGCGCGTCGAGATGCACCTGGTGAGCAGGCGCGCGCACGCGGTGAACCTGCTCGGCGAGCGCTTCACCTTTGCCGAAGGCGAGACCATCCACACCGAGAACTCGCACAAGTTCAGCATCGACGGGCTGCGCACGCTGGCGGTGAAGGCGGGCTTCGGCATCGGGCCGGTGTGGACCGATGCGGAGCGCCTGTTCAGCGTGCACTGGCTGCCCGTCGCGACGGCGCAATAGGCGCTGCCCGCGCAGCGCGGGATGCGCCCGGATAAGATGGGCGCCCCCACGCTCATCACTGCGTGCAATCGCTGCCCCCGAGGGGGCGCATGCCTCGCCAGAGGCAGTCCGTCGCAAGGCATCTACATGAAAGCAACCTGGAACGGCGCCACCATCGCCGAGAGTGACGACACCGTCGTGGTCGAGGGCAACCACTACTTCCCGATCACGTCGCTGAATCGCGATTTCGTCACCTTCAGCAACCACCGGACCACCTGTCCCTGGAAGGGCTCGGCCAACTACTACTCGCTGCTCGTCAACGGCGAACTCAACGCCGACGCCGCCTGGTACTACGCCGACCCGAAGCCCGAGGCCGAAGAAGTTCGTGACCGCGTGGCGTTCTGGAAGGGCGTGAAGGTCTCGGCGTAGATGCGCGCCCACGACAGTGCAGGGCGCGGGGTTGCACGCCCATGACGGAGTTCGCACCGCGCTTCTGCTCGCCCGCCCAGCTCGACACCGCGCTGCGCGAAGACGGCTATGCCGTGCTGGACCCGGATGCCGTGGCCGAATGGATCGGGCATTCGCTCGACGAACTCGACGCGATGCATCCGGACTGGGACACCCTGCCGCCTGACGACTACCTGAAGGACGGCGGCCGTTACCGGCAGCGCCGCCACGCCTGCTTCACAGTGGCCAGCGATGTGCTTCACCTGGTGCCGCACCGCGCCCATTGGCAGCCGGTGGAATACAACGCGCTGCATGGCGGCATGCAGCGCTGGTTCGCGCCGATGGAGGCGCACACGCTGGTGCAGCCGGCGTGGCAGCAACTGATGCTGAGCCTGGCGCATGCCGCCAGCACCTTGCGCGGTGCGCGGACCTGGTTCGTGGAGGCGCACCAGTTCCGCATCGACACCGCGGGCGGCATCGGGCGGCCCACGCCCGAGGGCGCGCACCGCGACGGCGTCGACCTGGTGGCGGTGGCGCTGGTCGGCAGGCACAACGTCAAGGGTGGCGAGACGCGTGTTTTCGAGGCCAACGGCCGGCGCGGCGAGCGTTTCACGATGACCCAGCCTTGGAGCCTGTTGCTGCTCGACGATGCCCGCGTCATCCACGAGTCCACCCCGATCCAGCCCTGGAACGAGAACCATGGCGGCTGGCGCGACACCCTTGTCGTCACCTGCAGGGCCGGCGCCTTCCAGGGCGACGACAGCTGACATCCTGCATGGCCCGCGACTTGCGTGGGCCGCCAAAGTGCGCGCCCGAGGGTTGGCCGGGCTTGTGGGCTTGCTGTTGCGGTCCTACATTCACCGTGCCCGCTGCACGTTAAATTGATCTGCGCACCGCATGCAAGAAGGAGAGGTGGTCATGTTCAATCACATCATGGTTCCGATCGACGGCTCCGAGACTTCGATGACCGCGGTCAGCAAGGCCAGCGCGCTTGCGTTGGCGTTCGGCAGCCGCATCACGCTGATCCACGTGATCGACAACTACCCCTTCATCGGCGTCGGCGCGGACTATGCGTTGGGCCAGAACGAATACCTTGCCGCGGCCACCACCAGCGCCAATGCGGCGCTCGCGCGCGGCGTGGCCGCGCTCGCGGCCGAGGGCCTGCACAGCGACCAGCGCGTCATCGACGGCCACGTGGTGCATGAAGGAATCACCGACACGGCCCATGCCATCGGCGCCGACCTGATCGTGATGGGTTCGCACGGGCGCTCGGGCATCGAGAAGCTGCTGCTCGGCAGCGTGACGCAGCGCGTGCTGCAAGACGCGCACATGCCGGTGCTCGTCGTCAAGACCTGACCCATACCCCGAGGCGCCTGCGCGCAGCCTCGCTTGATCGCGACGGTCAGTCCGGGATGAAGAAAGGGACCGGGCTTTCGAAACGCATCGGCTCCTGCGTCGCGGGATGCGTGAAGGCCAGCGACGTGGCATGCAGCAGGAGGCGCGGCGCGCGGGCCTGCACCGCGTCGCTCCCATACAGCGCGTCGCCGAGGATCGGATGGCCGATCGACAGCAGGTGCACGCGCAACTGGTGCGAGCGGCCGGTGAGCGGTTCCAGTTCCACGTGCGTGGCGTCGTGCCCCTGGCGCAGGGCGCGCCAGCGCGTCTGGCTCGGCTTGCCGGCGGCATCGATCTTCTGCAGGGGGCGGCGCGGCCAGTCGGCGATCAGCGGGGCGTCGATCAGGGCCCAGTCCGCCGACACGGGCAGCAGGCCGTCGACCACCGCCTCGTAGCGCTTGTCCACGCGGCGTTCCGCGAAGGCATCGCCCAGCGCACGCTGCATCGGCGCGCTGCGCGCCATCAGCACCAGGCCACTGGTGGCCATGTCGAGCCGATGGACGACCAGCGCATCGGGCCATCGCTGCCGGGCACGCGCGCTCAGGCAGTCCTGCTTGTCCGGGCCGCGGCCCGGCACGCAGAGCAGGCCGGCGGGCTTGTCGAGGACCAGCAGGTGCGCATCCTCGTGAATCGCGCGGACAGTGTCGTGGGCTTCGTGATCGCGGGGAATCATCGGCGGTCAGTTTAGGGGTGTGGGTGCTCGGCTATCCTCGAAGCGATGCCCGAGCCCCAAGCCGCCCCAGGATTTTCCGAGCTCACGCGCGAGCGGTCCTTCATGCACATGTGGATGTCGCGCCTGTTCGGCACGGCCGGCACGCAGATGCTGATGGTGGCCATCGGATGGCACATGTACGACCTCACTGGCAAGGCGTGGGACCTGGGCCTGGTCGGTCTTTTCCAGTTCGTGCCGGCGCTGCTGCTGGCGCTCTACGCCGGCCACATCGTCGACCGGCACCATCGCGGACGCATCGTGGCCGCGTGTCTTTCCGTGCAGGCGGCAGTGGCGCTGACCTTGCTGGTCGCCGGCCGCCTGCAACTCGATTCGCGCGGGCTGCTGCTGGGCCTGTCGCTGGTGCTGGGCGCGGTGCGGGCCTTCCAGATGCCGGCCCAGCAGGCGCTCACGCCGATGCTGGTGCCGCCGATCATGCTGCCGCGTGCGATGGCTTTCAGCTCGGCCGGCACGCAGGGCGCGATCATCGCGGGTCCGGCCATCGGCGGGCTGCTGTTCGTGGCCGGCATCAGCGTGGTCTATGGCGCCTGCATGCTGCTGTTCGTCGCGGGCGGCGTGCTGGTGGCGCGGCTGCGCTATGCCCATGCGCCGCCGCCCAAGGCGCCGGTCACGCTGCAGACGCTGTTCGCGGGGGTGGACTTCATCTGGCGTCGCAAGACCGTGCTCGGCGCGATCTCGCTCGACCTGTTCGCGGTGCTTCTGGGCGGCGCGGTGGCGCTGCTGCCGATCTATGCCAAGGACATCCTGCACACCGGGCCTTGGGGCCTGGGCCTGCTGCGTGGCGCACCCGCCGTGGGGGCGCTGCTGACCTCGATCGCGCTGACGCGCCGGCCCATCGAGCGCAAGGTCGGCCGCACCCTGCTGGCGGCGGTGGCGGCCTTCGGCGTCTGCATGATCGTGTTCGGCATTTCGCAGAACTTCGTCGTGTCGCTGCTGGCGCTGGCGGTGTCCGGCGGCGCGGACATGGTCAATGTCGTGATCCGGCAGACGCTGGTGCAACTGGAAACGCCCGACGAGATGCGTGGCCGTGTGAGTGCGGTGAATTCGATCTTCATCGGCGCGAGCAACCAGCTGGGCGAGTTCGAATCGGGCGCCACCGCCGCCTTGCTCGGCCCGGTGGGCTCGGTGGTGGCGGGCGGCGTGGGCACGGTGCTGGTGGCGGTGGGCTGGCTGTGGCTGTTTCCATCCCTGGCCAGGCGCGACCGGATCGTGGCGACGGCCGACGCGACGCCATCCAGGAAATAGCCGCGGCAGCCGCGAGGATCCTGCGGCTATCCGCAGCCTCCAGGGTTACGGCGTAGCGCAGGTGTCCGGCGACCCCGGAGGCGCCCGGTGCGCTTGCGGGCCCGGAGACTGACCGGTTGCGACGATGTGCCCCCTCACATGCGAACGCAAGAGGCAATACAGGGAAGCGCGGCCCGCCATGCACAGGGCGGCCGTTCATGAAAGCCGTTGCTACAGGAACCGGTAGGCGAGCGGAACGTCGAGCGTGAGGTCGCTCGTGGCCTCGGCCACGCAGGGCAGGATCAGGCCCTCGTCACGTTCGTCGACGCTCACGCCGGGCCAATCGATCTGGTAGCGGATGCTGCCCTCGAGCATGCGGCACAGGCAGGTGCGGCAGGTGCCGTTGCGGCACGAACTGGGCAGTTCCACGCCGGCCTGTTGCGCCGCGCGCAGCAGGCTCTGGCCGGGTGCGGCGTCGAAGGCATAGCCGGCCGGCTCTACGCGCACGGTCCAGCGTGGGAGCGCTGGAACTTCTTCGCTCATCGGGTCATGCTCATGGATCGTCGCCGGGCTCCGCAAGCCGGTTGCGGCGGATGTCGCGCAGCATGAAGAGGTAGAGGCTTTCGACTTTCTCCCGCGCCCACGGTGTCTTGCGCAGGAACTTGAGGCTCGACCCGACGCTCGGGTCATGCGTGAAGCAGCGCACTGGAATGCGCTCGCCGAGCCCTTCCCAACCATAGTGATCCGCCAGCGCGGTGACGATGGCTTCCAGCGTCAGCCCGTGCAGCGGGTTGCGTGGCTGGGCGGGCGGCGATTCGCTCACTTGTTCTTGAGCTTGCCGCGCGGGATCACCGCGGTGGTGACGGTGGGACGCACCAGTTCGCCGCCGCCGGCCGCTGGCGCCTTGGGGGGCGAAGTGTCCTTCTTGGGCTTCTTCGATTCCTTGTTGGTTTTTTGTTGACCTTTGGCCATGACGAACTCCGTTGGGGGTGCAGGGGATAAGAAGCAAGGCAGTTTAGCGGGGCAGCGACAATAGCGCCCCGATTCCGTTTGTTGTTCGATCCATGTCTGATTACCAAGTTCGCCCCGCCGAGATGAGCGATTCCCGCGCTGTTGCCGAAGTCCATGCCGCCGCCGCACGCGCCGCCTACGAGGGCCTGCTGCCCGAAGACCAATTGAAGGCGCTGGCCCCGGCCACGCGCGAGGCCAAGTGGCGCGAAGCCATCGAGTTCAGCGAGCCCCAGGTCCACGTGGCCGAACTCGACGGCCAGGTCGTCGGCTTCGTCGGCTTCGACCGCTCGCGCGACCCCAAGACACCGTCCACCGCCGGCGAGATCTGGGCCATCTACGTCAAGCCCGAGCACTGGGGCAAGGGTGTGGGCGTCGCGCTGTGGGATGCCGCCCGCGAAGGCCTGGAAGAAGAGGGCTGCACCTCCGTCACCATCTGGGTGCCGCTGCGCAACGACCGCGCGATCCGCTTCCATGAACTCGCCGGCTTCAAGCGCGAGATGAAGACGGCCCGCACCACCTCCGTCGGCGGCATCAAGATCGAGGAAGTCCGCCTCAAGCGCAGCGTCGCCTGATGAACACCACCACCGCGGTTACCGCGCGCGACACGAGTCAGCAGCGTCGCACGGCGCTGGTGCGCTGGTTGCGCGACATGCATGGCTGGTTCGGCCTCTGGGGCGCCGTGCTGGGCCTGGTGATGGGCTTCAGCGGCATCTGGCTCAACCATCGCAACGTGCTCAAGCTGCCCCAGGCACAGGAACGCAGCCGCGCGCAACTGGCGTTGCCCGATCCGGTGCCCGAGACGCCGGAGGCCATGGCCGCCTGGCTGCAGGATGCATTGCGCCTGAACGCCCCGCCCAACAACACGCGCATCGAACCCGGCCGCGCCGTGGCCTGGGCCGAGAAGGGCGACAAGACCGCGCCCGCACTCACGCAGCCTGCGCACTGGATCTTCAATTTCGGCGGGCCGCGCGAGACGGTGCAGGTCGACTACTGGCAAGGCAACCGCTCGGTGGGCGTGGCCACGACGAGCAATGGCTTGATCGCCACGCTCACGAGCATGCACAAGGGCAACGGCATGCCGGTGGCGTGGATATTGCTGATCGACACGCTGGCCGGCAGCCTGATCTTCCTGTCGCTCTCGGGCGTGACCTTGTGGCTGCTGACGCATCGGCGCCGCAAGCTGGGCCTGAGCATCTTCGGCCTGTCGGTGGCTGCGTTGCTGACGCTGGCGCTGACGAATCTCTGATTTTTCGCTTGCAAGGGAGTTGCCGATGGCCGCGAGCCTTTTTCTGCTGCTGGATGACATTGCCACGGTGCTCGACGACGTCGCCATGCTCACCAAGGTGGCGGCCAAGAAGACCGCGGGCGTGCTCGGCGACGACCTGGCGCTGAATGCGCAGCAGGTGTCCGGCGTCAAGGCGGACCGCGAGCTGCCCGTCGTATGGGCGGTGGCCAAGGGCTCGTTCATCAACAAGGCGATCCTGGTGCCGCTGGCCCTGCTCATCGGCACCTTCCTGCCATGGGCGGTGATTCCGCTGCTGATGGTGGGCGGTGCGTTCCTGTGCTTCGAGGGCGTGGAGAAGCTCGCGCACCAGTACCTGCACAAGGCCGAGCACGAAGCCGAGGTCAAGCACCACGTCGACGCCATCGCCAAGCCTGAGATCGACGTGGTCGCGGCGGAGAAGGACAAGGTCAAGGGCGCGGTGCGCACCGACTTCATCCTGTCCGCCGAGATCATCGTCATCACGCTGGGCACCGTGGCGGACCAGCCCTTCACCTCGAAGCTGACGGTGCTGGTCGGCATCTCGATCATCATGACCGTGGGCGTCTATGGCCTGGTGGCGGGCATCGTCAAGCTCGATGACGCGGGCCTGTGGCTGAGCCAGCGTGCAGGCGCGGCCCAACGCGCGCTGGGCCGCGGGCTGCTGGCGTTTGCACCCTGGCTGATGAAGGCGCTGTCGGTGGCCGGCACGGCCGCGATGTTCCTGGTGGGCGGCTCGATCCTGGTCCATGGCGTGCCGGCCCTGGGCCATGCCGTGGAGGCTTGGGCCGCGGGCATCGGAGGGATAGGCGGCTCGCTGCTCACGATGGTGGTGGATGGGCTGGTGGGGGTGGTGGCCGGCGCCGTGGTGCTGGGAGTGGTCGAGGTAGTGAAGAAAGTCTTGAAGAAGTAGCGTTGCCCCCGGAGGTATCGTCGATGCGTAATTCGATCCAGGCTTGGCTCACCGGTCTTCTGATCGCACTGGCTGCTTCGCAGGTCCAGGCGCAGACCACGCAGCAGGTGGTCGATATCCCGACCCGCCCCGGCGTCACGCAGCGAATGCTCGTGCTGACGCCGCCAACCACGAAGGCCGCGGTGATCCTGTTCGCCGGTGGGCATGGTGGCCTGCAGATCTACCCCAATGGCTCGTTCAACTGGGGCGCCGGCAACTTCCTGGTCCGCGCGCGACAGCTGTTTGCAGAGCAGGGGCTCATGGTCGCTGTCATCGATGCGCCTTCGGACCGCCAGCGTCCACCCTTCCTCGCCGGCTTTCGCCAGAAGCCGGAGCATGAGGCAGACGTCCGCGCGGCCATCGCGTGGATGCGCGAGCAATCGAAGGCGCCGGTATGGCTCGTGGGCACGAGTCGCGGAACGCAGTCCGTGGCCTTCGTCGCCACCGGGCTATCGGGGCTCGAAGGGCCGGACGGCATCGTGCTGACCTCGACCGTCCTCAAGGACGACAACGGCCGGCCCGTCCCGGCCATGCCGCTGGAAAAGATCCGCGTGCCGGTTCTCGTCGTGCACCACGAACAGGATGGCTGCGCGTCTTGCCCCTTTGCCGAAGTGCCCGCGCTCATGGCCAAGCTCGCGAACTCACCGCGCAAGGAACTGCTGAGCTTCAATGGCGGCGAGAACAAGGGCGATCCCTGCGAAGCCATGGCCTATCACGGCTTCAACGGGCTGGAGCGCGAAGTCGTCCAGCGGATCTCCGCGTGGATCCTCGGCAAATAGGTCGGGCCTTCAGCTCTGCCTTCACCGCCCCTTGCCGCGCTTGACCAGTCCCACCACGATCAGCGCCACGCCGAGCACGATGGCGAACCAGCCGACCACGTAGGCGCCGGCGAACATCTCGCGATAGGCCTGCGACTGCAGGAAGCCCGGCGCCAGCAGGATCGCCAGGCCGATCACGATGCAGGCGATGCCGCGAGGCAGCAGGTGGGCGTTGTCTTTCATGATTGCCATTCGATCGATCTCCGCAGGAAGGCGTATCCGAGCGCCGTGAAGGTGGCGCGCTCGGCATTGTTCTTGCCGTAGGCATGGCCGCCGGCATCCAGTTCGAGCAGCCACGCGGGTTGCAGCATGGCCTGCAGCTTGGCGGCCATCTTGCGCGCGTGGCCCGGATGCACGCGATCATCGCGCCGGTTGCTGGCCAGCAGGATCGGCGGGTAGCCGTGGCCCGGCTCCGCGCAGTGGTAGGCCGACAGGTGCTGCAGGAAAGCCCAATCCCCGGGGACGTCCGGGTTGCCGTATTCGGCCATCCAGCTCGCGCCTGCCAACAGCTTGTTGTAGCGCCGCATGTCGACCAGCGGGATGGTGCAGAACAGCGCGCCAAAGCGCTCGGGGTAGCGCGTCAGCATGTTGGTGATGAGCAGGCCGCCGTTGGAGCCGCCCTCTGCCGCGATGCGCCTGGGCACCGTCACCCCGCGCCGCACCAGGTCGGCGGCGACGGCGGCGAAGTCATCGTGCGACTGGCGCTTGCCTTCGCGCCGGCCGGCATCTTCCCAGGCCGGGCCGAACTCGCCGCCGCCCCGGATCTGCGCCACCACCGACACGCCGCCGCGCTCCAGCCAGAGCTTGCCGATCGACGCGTTGTAGCCCGGCAGCACCGAGACGCCGAAGCCGCCGTACCCGTAGAGGTGCACCGGCGCGCGGCCGGCTTCATGCAGCGTGGGGTCGGCCGGGCCGGTCATCGTGTAGGGGACGGCGACGCCGTCGGTCGAGATGGCCTCGTGCCGCGTCGTGACCAGTCCGCGTGCGTCGAAGCGTTCGGGTGCTCGTTGCAACAGTTGCGCGCTGCCGGCATCGGCGGGCAGCAGATAGAGCGACTCGGGCGTGAGCGGGCCGAGGCACATCGCGAGCGCATCGCCGTTCGATTCTTCCTCGCAGGCATCGAGCGGCCAGAGGTAGGCGGTGCCGCCTTCTGGCAGGCCGGTGACCGTGGTGCAGGTCCAGCCTTGCGCCGACGGTGTCCAGCGCTGGAAGACGGGGTTCAGGTTGTCGAGGATCGACAGCAGCAGTTGTCCACCCGTCCATGAAAAACCCTGCACCGCGCGCCGGTCCGAGGGCTCGAACAGCAAGTCCATGGCGCGGCTGCCGCCGATGTACGCGGCGAGGCTGATGCCGAGCACGCTGCCTTCGCGCCACGTGGTGCCACCGAGGGCCCAGTCGCTGCGCAGGCGCAGCACCATCCAGTCCTCGTAGATCTCCGGGATGGCGTCGGCCGGGATGTCGATGAGGGTCTTCGGGCCTTGGCGGTCGCCCATCCACAGCACCAGCTTGCGATAGTCGGGCCGCGCGAAATACCAGACGCATTCGCGCTCGCCGGTGCGGCCCGCCTGCATGCCCGCGGACATGTGCGTGGCCGGAACCTCGAAGAGCAACGGGGACCGCAGCGGGTCGGCCCCGCGCCGCCAGCGCCACACCTTGCGGCCGTAGCCTGACTGCGTGGCGTTGTCGTCGCCGAGCGCGGACAGCAGCAGCAAGGTGTCGCGGTCCAGCCATTCGACGCCGCCCTTCGAGGAGGGCAGCGTGAAGGCATCGCTGCCCGTGACGAAGCTGCGCGAGGCCATGTCGAACTCGCGCAGTACGACGGCATCACCGCCGCCGCGCGACAGGCGCAGCATCGCGAGGTCGTGCGTGCGGGGCAGGGTGCTGGCGCCGCCCCAGACCCAGTCCTCGCCTTCGGCCGCGGCCAGCGCGTCGAGGTCGAGCAACACGTCCCATTCAGGCTGGCCGGCCCTGAAGCGCGCCATCGTCGTGGTGCGCCAGATGCCGCGTGGATTTGCCGCGTCTTTCCAGAAGTTGAACAGCAGCGGCCCGCGTCGCGTGATCATCGGCAGGTTGTCGTCGCGGTCGTAGATGGCCTGCAGCGCATCGCGGTCCTGCGCGAATCGATCGTCGCCGAACGCGGCCAAGGTGCGGCCGGATTGCGCATCGGCCCACTGGACGGCAGCAGGCGCGTCGACGTCTTCGAGCCAGAGGTGCGGGTCGTCGTCAGGGGACTGGAGGGTGGGCAACTTGGCGAGGTCGGATGGCGCGGGCATCCGGCGAGCTTAAGGGCAACCCGCTTCGTCGCAACGTTCGGCCTTGACCGAGGAACCGGCCGATCGCAGAGACACAGCAAGCGCGCCTCGCCGGGGTCGGCCATCGCAACGTCGTGGCCCTCCGCGATCAGGCGGAGGTCGCGCTGGCCGAAAGGTCACCCAGCTTCCACCAGCTCTCGCAACCAGGGGTCGCGCACTTCAAGCACCTCGAACAAGCCGATCGCACGCAAAGCCGGCACCAGCGCCAGCAGGTCCGACTGCGCGAGCGCGCGCGCCTCGGCCGTCGCATCGCTCGCCGCCAACAGGCGCGCATTGGCAATGAATGCACCCACCGAACCTTTGCGCACCGTGACGCCACCGAACTGCATCGCGTTCACCGCATCCGGCAACAACTCTTCTGCTTTCATGATCCTGGTTCCTTTGAAGGGTAAAGACTGCAGTGTGCGGCTGCACGCCGTTGGCGCTGTATCGTTACGATGCCACTGCATTCTCTTTTGACGCCAAGTTGAGTTCATCCGTCAATTCCATCCTGCGCAATGCCATCGACCGGTCGGATGGCGCGCGCCTGATCGTGTTGCGCATGGAGGCCGGAGAGCGGCGTGAATCCGAACCGCATCGTCACGTGCGTGGACAACTCGGCGCCTTGAACGCTGGACTGATGACGATCGACACGGCCGCCGGCCGTTGGGTCATGCCACCGGGCCGAATCGGGTGGATCCCGCCGGGCTTCCTGCACGCCGCGCAGTTGCATGGCACCGTGGAAGGCTGGAGCGCCTATCTTGCGCCGGGCGACTGCGCTATCTTGCCTGCCGAGCCATGCGTGCTGGCTTGCTCGGCGTTGGTGGCACCCATCATGGAGCGGGCATCGCAGTGGGACGAGGGCGCCTTGCAGCCGCCGCAGCAGCGCCTGCTCGAGGTGCTGCTCGATGAACTGGCGGTGGCAGTCGCCCAACCACTGCAATTGCCGTTTCCCCAGGAGCGTCGGCTGGTCCGCATCGCACGAGCGCTGGCGAGCGAGCCGGGCGACAAGCGAAGCCTGGACGAGTGGGCACGCTGGGCAGGCCTGAGCGGCCGGTCGCTGAGCCGCAATTTCGCGAAGGAAACCGGCATGCCCTTCGTGCAATGGCGCCAGCTCGCGCGCATGGTGCAGGCGCTGGAACAACTGGCGGGCGGCATGCCGGTGAACCAGGTGGCCTGGTCGCTGGGGTATGAGAGCGTCAGCACCTTCATCGCGGCGTTCAAGCGGCTGTTCGGCGCCACACCCTCGCAGTTCGCGGTGCGTTCCTGAACCGGCGCGCGAGTCAATCGGCGCATGTTGGACAATCCGCGCAGGAAATGATTTGAGAGAACCGATGCACCGTATGCCACTTCGACGCAAGACATCTTTTATTCAGATCGCAGCACGCTCAGTAGCCACCTTGGCATTCGGAGCGGTACTCTGCGTCGCGGCGCAGGCCCAACCGGTGCCTTCCGACTTCCCGGGCGCAACCATGCGCTTCCTGAACGCCGAGTTGCCGCAGATGGAAGTGGCCGTCAAGGAACGCGACCGCGACTACTTCGAGCAGGCGATGGGCCGCATCATGGCGTTTTCGGAGGCCTGGGGTTTCAAGACGACCGCCAACCCCGCGCTGGCGCAGTACGCGACGTGCACTGATGCCGTGAACGACTTCGTCATTGTCGGGCTCTGCCGCGTGATGCCCAAGGCCAGCGAGTGCGAACCCGGCCTGGCGCCGAAGTTCGACGCCAATCTCCAGCGCTGCCGCGACCTCGCATCAAAGCCTTGAGGCGACCTGTTCCGGAAACGTGACGCCGGCCTGGCGGGTCTTCCACGCCGGGTACTTCTGCGTGGCGGCGGTCCACAGCGTGGACCCCGTGAGTGCGCGCAACCAGGCCTGCAAGGCGGGCCAGGGTTGCGCGTCGAACCACGCCACGTCGGTCTGCGCAAACTGCCGCACGAAGGGTGCGATGGCGTAGTCCACCAGCGCGGGTCGCTGCCCGAACAGATGGCTCGCATCGCGCAGCTTCGCGTCGAGTTCTTCCAGGAAGCGCGCGCCATTCGAGCGATGAAGGGCCGCGTCGGCGCGTTCATACCGGTTCGGATACTTGTAGCGATCCAGTTGCTGCTTGAAGTCGCCGTCGCATCGGGCAATGAGCGCCAGCATGTCGTCTGCAGTGCCGTGTTCGGGTTGCAGCCAGCGTGCGGGATCGTGCCGGTTCAAAGTCCACAGCATGATGTCCAGGCTTTGTTCGATCACCGTGCCGTCGGTGTCGACCAGCACCGGCACCGTGCCCTTGGGGGATGCCGCCAGCAGTTCGGCCGGCTTGTCGCGCAGCACGACTTCGCGGAGCTCGCATGGCTGGCCGCTGGTCGCCAGCGCAAAGCGGGCACGCATCGCATAGGGGCATCGGCGGAACGAATAGAGGATGGGCAAGGCGTTCGCGCTGGGCATTCGCCGATGCTACAAAATCGGCGCCACGCCACACCGGCCCAACCCCTCCAACCCTGAACACCATGTCACTCGCCCCCATCGAAATCGAAACCGGCCCGAAGCCCACGGCGTCCGTCATCCTCATGCACGGCCTCGGCGCCGACGGCAATGACTTCGTGCCGATCTGCAACGAACTGGAGCTCGGCGGCATCGGCTCGATCCGCTTCGTGTTTCCCAACGCGCCGGTGATGCCGGTCACCATCAACAACGGCTACCCGATGCCGGCCTGGTACGACATCTACGGACCGATCGGCGACAAGGGCGAGGACGAGGCAGGCCTGCGCCGCTCGATGGCCAGCATCGAGGCCCTGATCGCGAAGGAAAAGACGCGCGGCATCCCGGCCAGCCGCATCGTGATCGCGGGCTTCTCGCAGGGTTGCGCGATGGCGCTCCTCACGGGCTTGCGGCATGCAGAGAGGCTGGCGGGCATCGTCGCGCTCTCAGGCTACCTGCCGCTGGCTGCCACGACGGCCGCCGAGGCCACCGTCATGAACCGCGACGTGCCGATCTTCATGGCCCACGGGCAGCGCGATGGCGTGGTGCAGATCGCGCGCGCCACCGCCTCGCGCGATGCGCTCACGGCGTTGGGCTATGGGATCGAGTGGCATGAATACCCGATGGAGCATTCGGTGTGCCTGGAGGAGATTGCGGACCTCGGCGCGTGGCTCCGGAAGGTGCTGGCTTGAATGGCATCGGCGCGCTTGCCCGTCGTCCGGCAACCACGCCCATGCTGATGGTCAGCCCCCCCGCCTCTGGCACGAAGTCCTCGAGCGAGCGCAGGCCCACGCACGGCACTTAGACCGTCGCCGGCCGTCGCGGCGAGCGCCATCGCGAGAAGTGGCCCACGGTCAGGTTGACAGGGCCATACTGCCAAAGGCGACGCGGCCCTGGCGACTTCCATTCCAAAGAGGCGAGACATGACGGTATCCGCAGGCACCCCCAAGTCCGGACCCATCTCCGCGCACGGAGGGCAGAACCGGGCAGCGCTGCCCGGGCTCGCGCTGGCCGCCATCGGCGTGGTCTTCGGCGACATCGGCACCAGTCCGCTCTACACGATGAAGACGGTGTTCGACCCGGCCAACGGGCTGACGCTGGACCAGGCCAACCTGTTCGGCGTGATCTCCCTGATCTTCTGGTCGCTGATGCTGGTGGTGTCGCTGAAGTACGTGGTGCTGATCATGCGGGCCAACAACCACGGCGAAGGCGGCATCATGGCCCTGCTGGCGCTGGCCTCCTCGTCGGTGGCGGACCGCCCGCGACTGCGGCACGGCCTGCTGCTGCTCGGCGTCTTCGGCGCGGCGCTGTTCTATGGCGACGGCGTCATCACGCCCGCCATCTCGGTGCTGAGCGCGGTCGAGGGGCTGGAGATCGCGGCGCCCCGGCTCGCGCCCTACGTGATACCGATCACGCTCGCCGTGCTGGTCGGCCTGTTCGTGGCGCAGAAGTGGGGCACGGCCGGCATCGGCGCTGTGTTCGGCCCGGTGATGGTGGCGTGGTTCCTGGTGCTGGCACTGACCGGGCTCATGCACACGATGGCGACGCCGGCGATCCTCGCGGCGCTCAATCCGCTCCAGGCCCTGGCCTTCTGTGCGCACCACGGCTGGCTGGCCTTCGTCGCGCTCGGCTCGGTGGTGCTGGCGCTGACCGGCGCCGAGGCGCTCTATGCGGACATGGGGCATTTCGGCGCGCCGCCGATCCGTCTCTCGTGGTTCGTGCTGGTGTTCCCTGCGCTGGCCCTGAACTACCTGGGGCAGGGCGCCTTGCTCATCCGTGACCCGGGGGCGCTCGACAATCCGTTCTTCCACATGTTCCCGCCCTGGGCACTGGTGCCGATGGTCGTGCTCGCGACCGTGGCGACGGTGATCGCCTCGCAAGCCGTGATCTCGGGCGCCTACTCGATGACCAAGCAGGCGGTGCAACTGGGCTTCCTGCCGCGCATGGCCGTGAAGCACACCTCCGACGAACAGATCGGGCAGATCTACGTGCCCGCGATCAACTGGATGCTGCTGGCCTCCGTCATCGCCGCCGTGATCGGCTTCGGCTCGTCCACCAACCTGGGCGCGGCCTACGGTATCGCGGTGACCGGCACCATGCTGATCACCACCTGCCTGACCTTCTACGTGATCCGCTACGCATGGCACTACAACTGGCTGCTGTGCGTGCTGGCCACCGGCTTCTTCTTCGTCATCGACCTGACCTTCTTCGCCGCCAACCTGCTGAAGATCGTGGAGGGCGGCTGGTTCCCGCTGCTCATCGGCCTGTTCATCTTCACCGTGATGGCGACCTGGGGCCGCGGGCGCCAGATGATGCTGGACGAAGCGCGCGCCCGCGCCGGCGCGACGCCGCTCAAGCCCTTCATGGACTCGCTGCTCGCGCAGCAGCCGGTGCGCGTCGCCGGCACTGCCATCTTCATGTCGATCGACCCGAACGTGGTGCCGCATGCCCTGCTGAACAACCTCGAGCACAACGCGGTGCTGCATGGCCGCGTGCTGTTCGTGACGGTGGCCATCCAGGAGATTCCGAGCGTGCCCGACACCGAGCGCGTCACGGTCAGCATGCTCGCGCCCGAGTGCTACCAGGTCACGATCAGCTACGGCTTCAAGGACGAGGTCGACGTGCCGCTCGCCTTGCAGGGCTGCACCGCCCAGGGTGTGTTGCTCGACCCTGCGCGCAGCTCGTACTTCCTCAGCCGCGCGACCGTGGTGCCCACGCTCGGTGCCGGCATGCCGATATGGCGCGAGAAGCTGTTCGCGACCATGGCGCACAACATCGGCAATGCGGCCGACTACCTCAAGCTGCCGGCCAACCGTGTGATCGAGCTAGGCACGCGGGTCGAGATCTGACTGCCCGGCCTGACTACCCGCCGAGCGCCTTCAGCAGCTTCGCGCCATTCGGCGAACCCCAGCCCGTGCAGGCGTCCCATCCGGCAGCGGCGTTGTAGGCGCCGTTGTTGCCGACGGTGATGTCGTTGAACAGGCCCTTGCCGGCCAACTGGCCGTAGATCAACGGATTCAGGAAGCCCACCGGCTTCCCGATCTTCTGGTTCATCAGCGCAATCAGGCCGGCCCACAGCGGCGCCACCGCGCTGGTGCCGCCGATCACCATGTTCTGGCCGTCCACCCGCACTTCGTAGCCGCTGGCTGGGTCCGCATCGCCGGCCACGTCGGGCACGCCGCGCCCGACGAACTTGTTCGGGGCCGCCGGCACATGGGCATTGGCCTGGTAGGCGGGCCGCGCAAAGGTCGTGCTCACGCCGCCACCGGTCGAGCTGTCGGTGCCTTCGTTCCACACCACCTCGGCCGTGATCTTGCCGGCCGTCGCCGTGAGGCGGGTGCCGCCGCAGCCCAGCGCGAACGGGCTGGACGCCGGGAAGTCGACATGCGCGGCGCCATCGCCCACGCCGTCGCCCGAGCCGTTGTCGCCCGCCGCGCAGCAGACCGTCACGCCCATCGCGGCGGCGGCCTGGAAGGCCTGGTCGAACTGCGTCATGGCCTGGGCCGTCCAGTTGGACTCGGCGGAACCCCAGCTGATCGAGATGACCGAGGGCTTGTTCACCTTGTCGTGGACCGCGTGGGTGATGGCGTCGAGGAAGCCCTGGTTGGTGTTGGGCGCGAAGTAGACCGCGATCTTCGCCTTGGGCGCCACGGCCGCGGCCACTTCGATGTCGAGCATCACTTCGCCGTCGGCCCCGTTGGCATTGGTCGGGTGGTTGTGCGCGCCATCGATCAACACGGCCTTGACGGCGGGCACGGGCAGGCCCAGTCCGCCGAAGTAGGCCTTGATGTCGGCCGGCCGGAATCCGCCGCCCAGCTCGATGATTCCGATGCATTCGCCCGAGCCGTCCAGGCCGGTCGGAAAGCTGTAGAGCCTGGCCAGCGCCGGTGGCGTGAAGGAGGCCGAGCCGGCACGCGGCGTGAACGCGCGGGCCAGCGCCTTGTGCTGGAAGTGCGGGTCGGCCTGCGGGCGGTCGTCGAGCCCGAACACGCCCACTACCACGTCCGCCAGGTCCGCCGGCACGGATATGCTGCCGGTGCGGCCGCGGTAAGTGCCACCTTCGTGCTCCATGGCGTGCAGCGCGACGCCGAAGGCTGCCGACATCGACTTGGCATCGCCCGAGAGCACGACGCTGCGGCGCTCGACGTTGGCTTCCACCACACTCAGGCCGTGCGCCTTGGCGAAGGCCTCCACCTTGGCGATGTCCGCCGGATCGGCGCCGTGGCTCGCGCTGTACTCCTCCCGGCTCAGGTAGCTGCGTTGCGAGGGCAGGGCATCGGCCTGGACCGATCCCTGCGCCAGGCTCTGGATCGCGGTCCGGGGGCGGATGCGCACCGTGACGTCGATGCGCTCGTCGTCTGGAACAAGCCCGGTGGACTGGGCGCCGGCAACGGCCTTCTTGTCGCTGCCGGGTACGGGGACGCGTGCGGTGCCAGTGGCCATCTCGATCTCCTTGTGGGTCAGAGGGGCGCGGAGTGTGCGCTTACGGGTCTGACCCTTGACTGACGGATGGCTTGCCTATCTCCTCTGGGGAATGGAGGCGTGGGCGAAGGCCAGGATGAGGTTGTTCGCCGGCATCGGCGTGCGTTGCACCAGGCGCAGCCCCATGGCCGCAGCCTCTTGCGCCACGTCCTCGACGCGCCGTATGCCCCAGGCGGGATTGCGTGCGCGCAGGCTGGCGTCGAAGTCGATGTTGCCCGGCGCCGTCTCCACGTCGTCCTGCAGGTACGGCCCGTAAGTGACCAGCAGGCCGTCCGGCGCCAGCACGCGTGCCGCGCCGCGCAGCAACGCCGCGCAGGTGGCCCAGGGCGAGATGTGCAGCATGTTCGCGCAGAACACCGCATCGAAAGGGCCGCGCACCGGCCAGTCGCGGGCCATCACGTCGAGCACGACTGGCGGCAGTACGTTGGCCGCATCCGTGCGCCAGGCGTCGATCGAGCCGACAGACTGCGCGTCGCCATCGCTCGGCTGCCACTTCCAGCCCGGCATCGCCGCCGCGAAGAAAGCCGCATGCTGGCCGGTGCCGCTCGCGATTTCGAGCACGCGGGCCCGGGCGGGCAACAGCCGCCGCAGCACGTCGAGAATGGGCGGGCCATTGCGTTCGGCGGCGGGGCTGCAGGTGCGTGGGCTGGGCATGCCGGGCACTGTACCTGCGATGCCTCGTTTCAATGCGAAAATAGCCGCCCGCGTCCATCTGGCGCATCCCCCATCTGCTGGTAAAACAGGATGACGTGCATCGGTTTCCCGAGCCAGCATCCGGCCATCGAGCGCACGCCAGCGGGCGTTGCCGGCCCGTGCTACCTTCCAGCCCCACAAAAGAACCGAGTTGGACCAGAACCTATGAGCAAATTGACGGAGCGGTTGAATGCGCTCTCGCCCGCGCGGCTGAAGGGAATCCGGCGCGGCATCGAGAAAGAGAGTCTGCGGGCCCAGCCCGACGGCAAGCTCGCGCTCACGCCGCATCCGTTGGCGCTGGGCTCGGCGCTCACGCATCCGCACATCACGACCGACTTCAGCGAATCGCAGCTCGAACTGATCACCGGCGTACATGCCAGCCCCGAGGCGGCGCTTGAAGAACTCGTCAACGTGCACCAGTTCACCTATCGCGTGCTGGCCGAGGCCGGCGACGAGCGCCTGTGGGTGTCGAGCATGCCCTGCGGCCTGCCGACCGACGAGACCATTCCGATCGGTCTCTACGGCTCGTCCAATGTCGGCCGCGCCAAGAGCGTCTACCGCATGGGCCTGAGCCACCGGTATGGGCGGCGCATGCAGACCATCTCGGGCATCCACTACAACTGGTCGCTGCCGGAGGTGTCGAGCGAACAGTACTTCGCGCTGATCCGCAATTTCCGCCGGCATGCCTTTCTGCTGCTGTACCTGTTCGGCGCATCGCCGGCCCTGTGCGCCACCTTCGTGGCCGGCCGTCCGCACGAACTGCAGCCGCTGGGCGATGGCGGCACGATGTACATGCCCCATGGCACCTCGCTGCGCATGGGACGGCTCGGCTACCAGAGCGAGGCGCAGGCTTCGCTGGCCGTGAGCTACAACAGCCTGGACGGCTACGGCGCCTCGCTGCAGGAAGCGCTGACCAAGCCCTGGCCAGCCTACGAGACCATCGGCATCCAGAACCTCGGCGGCGACTACAACCAGCTGGCCACCAGCCTGCTGCAGATCGAGAACGAGTTCTACGGCACCATCCGGCCCAAGCGCGTGATCTATTCGGGCGAGCGCCCGCTGCATGCGTTGCGCGAGCGCGGCGTCGAGTACGTCGAGGTGCGGCTGATGGACCTCGACCCCTTCGAGCCGGTCGGCATCTCGGCGCAGACCATGCGCTTCATCGACGTGTTCCTGCTGCACTGCCTGCTCAGCGACAGCCCCGACGACACGCCGCAGGAAATCGCCGAGCTGGCGCACAACCAGCACCTGACCGCCGCGCGCGGCCGCGAGCCCGGACTGAAATTGCGGCAAGCGGGGGCCGATGTGTCGCTTGCCGATTGGGGCGCGAAGCTGGTCGAGGAGTTCGCGCCGATCGCCGCTGCGCTGGATGCGGCGCATGGCGGCCACGACTATGCCGATGCCCTGGCCGCTGCTTCCGCCGCGCTCCAGAACCCGGACAGCCTGCCGTCGGCGCGGGTGCTGGCGGCGATGGCCAGTGCCCATGACAACTCCTTCATCGGCTTCGTGCGTGCCCAGTCGGAGCGGACGCGCCAGGCCATCCTGGCGCAGCCGCTCGAGCCGCACCAGCTCGCGCATTTCGAGCAGATGACGCAGGACTCGCTCGATGCACAGGCGTCGATCGAGGCGGCGGACACGATGCCGTTCGAGATTTATCGCGAGCAGTATGTTTCCCCGGCGCGCTTGGGGATACGGAGTCGGGCGGCTGTAGCCGCTTGAGATTCTGGGCCCCGTCGCGGGGCCCAGCCGTTCACTCCGTCTCCCCTTGGGGAGAGGGCTGGGGCGAGGGTCCGCGCCGCAACAGTCGCCTGCCGCTTTCCACCCGGGCTTGCCCTCACCCCGACCCTCTCCCCGAAGGGAGAGGGAGTGATCAGAGGCAGGCACCTGCCTGCCTTTCTGGAGATTTTCTGGTAGGCGAGCGCCTACCCACATTGACCCGCATCGCTCACCGCCGTCTCCGTCCCGGACGCGCAGTGTGAGCACATGGCTTGCAAGACATATCTCGTGGAAGACAGTTCGCTCATCAGGGAAAACCTCGTGGGTTTCCTCGAGGACGTGGTCGAGGCCCAGGTGGTGGCCTGTGCTGCTTCGGAAAACGAAGCCGTCGCCTGGTTGCACACGCATCGGGATGACTGGGAGCTGGCCATCGTCGATCTTTTCCTGCTGCAGGGCAACGGCTTCGGCGTCATCAAGGCCTGCCGGGACCGCAGCGAGAACCAGCAGGTGATCGTGCTCACCAACTACGCGACGGCCGAGATGCGCGAGCGTTCGCAGGCGCTCGGCGTCGATGCCTTCTTCGACAAGTCCTCCGAACTCGAATTGCTGGTCGACTGGTTCGAGTCGCGCCGCGTCCAGCAGCACTGACGACCCGGTGTGCGCGGCTCGCTACAGTCGAGCCCATGCCCGCAGACCTGTCCCCGTTGCCGCTCCCCGAGGGCGTGCGCTCCCGCTTTGCCGACAACGGCAACGGCCTGCAGATGCACTGGCTCGAAGCCGGCTTCGAGCAGCCCGGCCAACCCCTGGTCGTGCTGCTGCACGGCTTTCCGGAACTGGCCTTCAGCTGGCGCCACCAGATGCTGCCGCTGGCGGCGCTGGGCTTTCATGTGATCGCGCCGGACCAGCGCGGCTATGGCCGCACCACCGGATGGGATGCGCGCTACGACGAAGGCGATCTCGCCTCCTTTCGCATGCTCAACCTCGTGCGTGACGTGCTCGGCCTCGTGTTCACGCTCGGCCATCGACAGGTGGCGGCGGTGGTCGGCCATGATTTCGGTTCGCCGGTGGCGGCATGGTGCGCGTTGCTGCGGCCCGATGTGTTCCGCTCCGTGGTCTTGATGAGCGCGCCCTTCGCGGGTCCGCCCGCGCTGCCCTTCGATACAGTCGGACATCCCACACCCGCCCGTGCGTCGATGGCTGACGTGCTCGCCGCCCTGGCCGCGCTGCCGCGTCCGCGCAAGCACTACCAGTGGTACTACTCGACGCCCGAGGCCAATGCCGATATGCACGGCGCGATACAAGGCGTGCACGATTTGCTGCGTGCCTACTACCACCACAAGAGCGCCGAGTGGCCCGGCAACCAGCCGCATCCCTTGCCCGGCCTCGACGCCGACGCGCTGGCCACGCTGCCCACCTACTACGTGATGGACATGGCCCTGGACATGGCCGCCACGGTGGCCGCCGAGATGCCTTCGCCCGAGGCGATCTCCGCCTGCCGGTGGCTGCCCGACGAGGCCTTGCGGGTCTACAGCGCCGAGTACGCGCGCAACGGCTTCCAGGGCGGCTTGCAGTGGTATCGCTGCGGTACGTCTGCGCGCTTCGCGGCCGAGTTGCAGACCTTCGCGGGCAAGACCATCGACGTGCCCGCCTGTTTCATCGCCGGACGCCAGGATTGGGGCGTGCACCAGGTGCCGGGCGCCTTCGAGGCCATGCAGCGAAGGGCCTGCACCGACCTGCGCGCGGTCCACCTCGTGAATGGCGCCGGCCACTGGGTGCAGCAGGAGCAGCCGGAGGCGGTCAACCAGCGCCTGGGCGAATTCCTGGCTCAACTGAGGCGCTGATCAAGTCCCCCGCGAGGACGCGCGCCTCCTGTGTCGAGCCCGCACCGCCGCTTCACTCCGGCGCGATATCGACGTCCTTGCGTATCGAATCGCGGTCGCGGCGGCCTTCGATGCGGGCCAGCGTGTGCTCGACCAGGCGCTTGAGCTTGGCCAGCGCACCGCGGAAGGCCTCGTCCTGCGACGGTGCGTCGTGTGTCGCCGCCACCGGCTGGTGATGCGCGAGCCGTGCTTCCATCGTGCAGCGCTTGTCGCCGCCGCCGCTCTTGCCAGGTGTCTCGCCGCTCATGTGCACCTCGACGCGCGTGACCTCTTCCAGGAATCGCGCCAGCATTCCCTTGATTTCCGTGTCTGCCCAGCGCTCCAGCGCATCCTTGTTCTCGATGCCATTGCTGGCGTTCACTTGAATTTGCATGGTGCCTCCTCGACCAATTCAACACTTTCGGGCGGTTTGCCTGCCTCATCATGAACCGATGTGACGGCTTCCGGCTCCCACGTGCCTTAAATTCGATGCTTTTTGCAAGGGCACTGCCCGCACATTCACAGGAGCAATATGTCAATCGAATTCAAGGGCCGCGTGGCCATCGTCACCGGCGCAGGTGGCGGACTGGGCCGGCAGCATGCTTTGGCCCTTGCGGCGCGCGGCGCCAAGGTGGTGGTGAACGATCTGGGCGGCGCCCGCGACGGCTCGGGCGGCTCGGTCAGCGCGGCGCAGGCCGTGGTCGACGAGATCAGGGCCGCCGGCGGCGAAGCGATTGCCAACGGCGCATCGGTCACCGACTTCGAGGCCGTGCAGGCCATGGTGCAGCAGGCCGTGGACGCCTGGGGCCGCGTCGACATCCTCATCAACAACGCCGGCATCCTGCGCGACAAGAGCTTTGCCAAGATGGAACTGGCCGACTTCAAGCTCGTGATGGACGTCCACCTGATGGGCGCGGTGAACTGCACCAAGGCCGTCTGGGCGCTGATGAACGAACAGAAGTACGGCCGCATCGTGATGACCACTTCGTCGTCGGGCCTGTACGGCAACTTCGGCCAGAGCAACTACGGCGCGGCCAAGATGGCGCTGGTCGGCCTGATGCAGACGCTGAGCATCGAAGGCGCGAAGAACAACATCCGCGTCAACTGCCTGGCGCCCACGGCCGCCACGCGCATGACCGAGGACCTGATGCCCGCCGAAGTGCTTGAGGCCCTGAAGCCCGAAGGCGTGGTCCCCGCCATGCTGGTGCTGGCCTCGCAGGATGCGCCGACGCGCGCCATCCTCTGCGCCGGCGCCGGCTCGTTCGAAGCGGCGCACATCACGCTGACCCAGGGTGCGTACATCGGCATCGCACCCGACGCACCCGAGGAACTCCTAGCCCGCCTTGCCGAGGTGACCGACCGCGCCGGCGAGCAGGTGCCGATGAGCGGCGCCGCGCAAGGCACCGTGGAGATCGGGAAGGCGATGGCTGCGGCGAAGGCCCTGGCTTGAGGCCGACGGGTCTCCGCAGACCTGCGGGAGCCGGGCAACGCCGGCTCCTTGCTACGTAGACGTCCCGAACCCTGACACGCTCGTCGCGTTGGACCGCATCGGCTTGGCCGCCGAGCCCCACGTCGCCGATTGCTGGCGGGGTTCCGCCTCCAGCGCGATGCTGTGCTTGTCCATGAGGCGATAAAGCGTCATGCGCGAGACGCCCAGCTCGCGCGCCGCATGCGTGATGTTGCGGCCCACGCGGTTCAGCGTGAGGCAGATCACGTCGCGTTCGGCGGTGATCCGCGCGGTGTTCAGCGCCATGCCGATGGTGCTGTCGGCCATCGACAGGCCCAGGTCGGCCGGCGCGATCAGGCGGCGGTCGGTCATCACCACGGCGCGCTGCACGCGGTTGAACAGCTCGCGCACGTTGCCCGGCCAGGCGTGGGCCTGCATGGCCTCCATCGACTGCCGGCTGAAGCCGCGCGCATGGGTGCGGGTCTTGGCGGCGCAGCGCTGGAAGAAGTGCTCGGCCAGGATCGGCACGTCCTCCATGCGCCGGCGCAAGGGCATCACGTCGATCGACAGCACGTTGAGCCGATAGAACAAGTCCTCGCGGAACTGGCCCACGGCCACCGCTTCGGCCAGGTTCACATGCGATGCAGCCACCACGCGCACGTCGACGTGCAGGTTGCGCACGGCGCCCACGCGGTTGATGGTCTTCTCCTGCAGGAAGCGCAGCAGGTTGGTCTGCAGCTCGATCGGCAGGTCGCCGATCTCGTCGAGGAAGATCGTGCCGCCGCTGGCCGCCTCGATCAGCCCGCGCCGTTCCGCCGATGCGCCGGTGAAGGCCCCACGCTCATGCCCGAACAGTTCCGACTGGATCAGCGTCGGCGCGATGGCGCCGCAATTGACCACCACGAACGGCCCCGACGCGCGTTGCGAGCATTGGTGGATGGCGCGCGCCGCCAGTTCCTTGCCGCTGCCGCTTTCGCCGCCGATGAGCACCGGCGCGTCGGTCTGCGCCACCTTGCGGATTTCCGAGCGCAGGCGCGCCATGTCGGCCCCCTGGCCCACCATGCCGAGCGCATCGACCGATCGCGCGTCGGCCCGGTGGCGGCGCTTGAGCATGCCGCGCTGGCGCGCATGGCCGAGCATCATCGAGAGGTCGCCCCAGTCCACCGGCAGCACCTGTTCGTCGAAGAAGCAGTTGAGCACCAGGTCGCGGAACTCGGCGGACTCCAGCGCCTCGGGCTGGCACAGCGCGACCCACTGCGTGGTGTCCGACGCGCCCACCAGCGCCTCCACGGCGGAGGCCGGCACGCCCAGCTTGGCGCCGACGATGAGCAGGCCGACATGGAAGCTCCCGTGCGTCAGGATGCGCACGGCCGAGCCGACGTCGCGCGCCTGCGTGACGCTCCAGCCGTTCGCGGTCAGTTGCGTCGCCGCGGTTTCGGCGTCGCCTTCGAGATTCAGGCAAAGGATGTGTTGCGGTTGCATGAGGGTGGCACGGTGGCCGTTGTAGCCGTCAGAAGGGGTCAGAAGGAGAAAGGCACCCGCATGGTCAGGGTGAGGTCCGGCGTGTCGCGCGTGAGGCCGGCGCCGACCGACAAGTTCATCGTCGAGCGGTCGTTCATCCGGTAGGAATAGCCCAGCAGCAGCGAAGCGAGCTGCGTGCGCACCGAGCCCGCGACCGTCTGGCCGTTCTGCTGGGTGGGGCCGACGGAATACAGCTCCACGCCCAGGCTGAAGGAAGAGCGGTCGTTCAACGCCAGGCCCATGCCCAGGTTCAGGCCCCAGGCGTTGCCCGGCTTGACGTCGCCGAGCTGCTCGGTCTGGCCGTTGAGCACCGTGCGGCTCACGTTGTTGCGGCCGAAGTTGTAGGTGTAGTTGATGCCGCCGAAGAACACCGCGGGGTCGGTCGGGAACAGCCAGGTCAGGCTGGGCTGCAATGAATAGAAGCCCGAGCCGGTCGGCAGTTCCGTCGGCAGCCCGGTGCCCGTGGTGTTGCCCACGCAACGGGTCACGCAATCGGTCACGACGCTGAACGGGTCCTTGCCCGTGCGCGACTTGAAGCGCAGCCCGCCGACCAGGTAGGGCCAGCCGTCCTTGCCGGCGTTCAGCTGGTAGCGCATGGCCGCTTCCACGTCGCCGATGCCATTCCCCTTTGTATTGAAGACGTTGTCCTGCGCCGAGCCGGTGAAGACCTCGCGGCTCACGGTGGCATCGGAGCGTGCGACGTATGGCAGCTTCAGTTCCAGCTCCATGCGGCTGGTTACGCCCCAGCGGCCGGTCAGCGCGCCGATGAAGGTGTTGCTCTTCTGCTCGCGCACGTCGATCAGCCCGATCAGGATCGCCGGGATCACGGTGTAGCCGACCAGCGCCACCCGGTTGCTGGACGAGTAGCCGTACTGCAGCGAGGGTTCGAACACGAAGTGGCCCCGCGGCGTGAGCACGCTGGGCTCGTCGAACAGCTGCGCCACGGGCGCCTGCGGCTCGGGGGTGGC
>NZ_JAATOM010000021.1 GCF_019207085.1 Variovorax sp. dw_308
CGCGCGGCAGCGGCCGGGGCGGACTTGCCGCGGCGGGGGCGGGCGCTTCGGCCTTGGCTGGCGGGGGCGTGATGACGATGGTGCGCGTGATGAACTTGTTCTCGAGCGGCAACTGCTCCGGCCCGACGCCGGTCGGAATCAGCCCCAGCACCACCAGATGCGCCGCCAGCACCCCGAGCGTCAACAACGCGAGCATTCGCCGCGCGTGGTGCGACCCATCCGCCGGCGAGGAAGCGGCATCGGCGTTGCGCGGCGGCGGCAAGGGCGTCATGGCGGGGTGGAAAGGCGGGCGGGGCACCCAGCGCCGTGGGGGTACATCGGTACACTGCCGCCCGTTCAATCAGTTTAGTAGAGCGATGCCGAGCGGGATCCGTTCCGCATCGTCTCGCACACGCCATGAAACTTGCCACCTACAAAGACGGTTCGCGCGACGGCCAATTGGTCGTCGTTTCGCGCGATCTCGGCACCGCGCACTACGCCACCGGCATCGCCAACCGCCTGCAGGAGGTGCTGGACGACTGGGGCTTCCTGAGCCCGCAGTTGCAGGACATGAGCGAACGCCTGAACGCCGGGCGCGCGCGCCACGCTTTCCCGTTCGACCCGGCCCGATGCATGGCCCCGCTCCCGCGCGCCTACCAGTGGGCCGACGGCTCGGCCTACATCAACCACGTCGAGCTGGTGCGCAAGGCGCGCAACGCCGAGGTGCCCGAGAGCTTCTACACCGACCCGCTGATGTACCAGGGCGGCAGCGACGACTTCATCGGGCCGTGCGACCCGGTCGTGGTCGCGAGCGAGGCTTTCGGCATCGACTTCGAGGCCGAGATCGCCGTCATCACGGGCGACGTGAGGATGGGCGCGAGCGCCGAGCAATCGCTGGACGGCATCCGGTTGCTGATGCTCGCCAACGACGTGAGCCTGCGCAACCTGATCCCGGCCGAACTGGCCAAGGGCTTCGGCTTCTTCCAGAGCAAGCCGGCGACGGCGTTCAGCCCGGTGGCCGTGACGCCGGATGAACTGGGCGAGGCATGGATCGGCGGCCGCGTGCACCTGACGCTGCAGAGCACCTGGAACGGCCGCAAGGTCGGGCTGTGCGATGCGGGCGATGAGATGACCTTCCACTTCGGCCAGCTTATCGCGCACATCGCGAAGACGCGCAACGTGCGTGCCGGCAGCATCGTCGGCAGCGGCACGGTGAGCAACAAGGGCGTGGAGAAGAACGGAAAGATGGACTGGCCCAAGGGCTATTCGTGCATCGCGGAGAAGCGCTGCATCGAGACGATCCTGGACGGGCAGCCGACGACGGAGTTCATGAAGTTCGGGGACACGATCCGGATCGAGATGAAGGGGAGGGACGGGTTGTCGGTGTTCGGGGCGATCGAGCAGGAGATCGTGGCGCCGCAATTAATGGAAATTAATAAGAAGGAAATCGATGCTCACCGGTGAACTGAAGAACAAGGTCGACCAGGTCTGGAACGCCTTCTGGTCCGGCGGCATCGCCAACCCGCTGGAAGTCATCGAGCAGATCACCTACCTGCTGTTCCTGCGCGCGCTCGACAGCGACCAGACGCTCGAAGAAAAGAAGGCCGCCCGCTTCAAGACGCAGCCCGTGCGCATCTACCCCGAAGGCAAGGACGCCAAGGGCCGCAGCTTTGAGGACCTGCGCTGGTCGCACTTCAAGAACTTCGCGCCGGCCGACATGTTCACCGTGCTCAGCGAACACGTCTTTCCGTTCCTGCGCGGCCTGCATGCATCCGAAGGCGAGGCGGCCACCTCCGCCTTTGCGCACCACATGCGCGACGCGCGCTTCACCATCCCCACGCCCGCGCTGCTGGCCCGGGTGGTCGACCTGCTCGACGGCATCGCCATGGACGACCGCGACACCAAGGGCGACCTGTACGAATACATGCTCGGCAAGATCGCCTCGGCCGGGCAGAACGGACAGTTCCGCACGCCGCGCCACATCATCCAGTTGATGGTGGCCCTGACCGCGCCCACGCCGCAGGACACCATCTGCGACCCGGCCAGCGGCACCTGCGGCTACCTCGTCGCCGCCGGCGAATACCTGCGCGACCACCACCCCGAGATGCTGCGCGACGAGAAGCTGAAAGCGCACTTTCACCAGGAGATGTTCCACGGCTACGACTTCGACAACACCATGCTGCGCATCGGCAGCATGAACATGCTGCTGCACGGCGTGGAGCACCCGGCCATCGCCTACCGCGACTCGCTGGCGCAGGACCATTCGGACGATGCAGGCGCCTACAGCCTGATCCTGGCCAACCCGCCCTTTGCCGGCAGCCTCGACTACGAGAACACCGCCAAGGACCTGCAGCAGATCGTCAAGACCAAGAAGACCGAACTGCTGTTTCTGGCGCTCTTCCTGCGCCTCCTCAAGACCGGCGGACGCGCGGCGGTGATCGTGCCCGATGGCGTGCTGTTCGGCAGCAGCAAGGCGCACAAGGAACTGCGCCGCAAGCTGGTCGAGGAGCAGAAGCTCGACGCCGTCATCAGCCTGCCCGGCGGCGTGTTCAAGCCTTACGCCGGTGTGAGTACCGCGATCCTGCTGTTCACCAAGACGATGAGCGGCGGCACCGACCACGTGTGGTTCTACGACATGCAGGCGGACGGTTGGAGCCTGGACGACAAGCGGCAGCCGCTATTGGCCGAGGACAAGCTGGGGCTGAAGCCGGTGGCGCAAGGGGTGGGTCTGAGCGATGCCGAGCATGTGAAGAACAACCTGCCGGATGCGCTGGCGCGGTGGGGGGAGCGGGATGGGACGGAGCGGCATCGGATGCGTACGCATCAGAGTTTTTGTGTGGCCAAGGCGGACATCGAAGCCAATGGCTATGACCTGAGTTTGAATCGGTATCGGGAGGTGGTGCATGCGGAGGTGGTGCATCGGAAGCCGGCGGAGATCATTGCGGAGTTGAGGCGGTTGGAGGCCGAAATTGCCAATGGGACCAAGGCGCTTGAGGAACTACTGGCGTGAGTGAGGATTGCACGCCCTGGCCGCAAGTTGCTCTTGGCGACTTTTGCGAATTCAAGTACGGCAAAAGCCTTCCTGAGGCCATGCGTTCTGGGGGCGCCGTACCGGTCTATGGATCAAACGGGGTAGTGGGAAGTCATGACATTGCGATCACGATGGGGCCTACGATCGTCGTGGGTCGAAAAGGCTCCTATGGCGAGGTGAATTTTTCGCCAGTCGCTTGTTGGCCGATTGACACCACTTACTACATCGACAAGACGGCGACAGATGTGGATCTTGCGTGGTTGCGGCATACCCTTGTCGGACTCGGGCTCAACACGATGAACAAGGCGGCGGCAGTGCCGGGGCTCAATCGTGACGACGCCTATCGAGCCCGATTGGTGCGGCCTCCACTCCTCGAACAACGCCGCATCGCCGCCATCCTCGACCAAGCCGAAACCCTCCGAGCCCAACGCCGCGCGGCCATCGCCCAACTCGACAGCCTCGGGCGGGCTATCTTTCTGGAGATGTTTGGGGATGTTGTCGGCAATCCGAAAACGTTCCCGAAAATGCCATTGGCTTCGTTCTCAACGATCTCAACGGGAAGTACGCCTGGCAGAGAAAATGGGGCTTACTTCGGTGGCACTATTCCCTGGGTCAAGACGACTGAAGTTTGTGGGGAAGAAATTGCGTTCACTGAGGAAATGCTCACGCAGGAAGGATTGAAAGCAATCCGCGGAAAGTTGCATCCAGTTGGTTCGATCGCGGTCGCAATGTATGGCCAAGGTCAAACGCGAGGGCGATGTGGATTGCTTTCGATCAGTGCGGCCACGAATCAAGCGTGTGGAGTCATTTACCCGAGCGAATCACATGAGCCGACGTTTCTGTTTGCGCAGTTAAAGCTTTCCTATGAGCGATTGAGGGCACTTGGACGAGGCGGCAACCAAGAGAACTTAAATCTTCAATTGCTCGGTGGATTTGAGGTGCTGTTGCCTTCCCTCCAAATGCAGCGGGAATTTCTTCTCAGAAGTAGCTCACTTGATTTTCTCAAGGCTTCCCATCGCGCCGCCCTCACGAAACTCGACGAACTTTTCGCTTCCCTGCAGCACCGCGCCTTCCGCGGCGAGCTATAGATTCAGCTCAACCTGAGACACTCCGTCGATGTTCTCGCGCATCCAAACCCGCCACTACCGCAGCCTGAAGGCAGTGGATCAAGCGCTTGGCCCGATCCAGGCGTTGGTCGGCCCGAATGCCAGCGGCAAGACGACCTTTCTGGATGTCATTGGTTTGCTGAGTGATCTGGTTCGAAGGCGTGGCGATGTCCGTGGGACGGTGCTTTCCCGCAGTCCGTCTTTCGACAAGCTGGTGTGGCAAGGTGGCGCGGAGGGACGCTCCACACGCTCAGCGTTTCAGCTTGCGGTCGAGGCCCCAATCCCTTCAGCCGTGCATGCACGCATGGATGCGGAGTACCAGCGGTTCACGCTCGTCAGGTACGAGCTTGAAATCGGATTCGACACCCGGAGCAATGAACTAACCGTGGATCACGAAACACTCTGGCTTCGCGAGCCTTATGTTGATGTGGTGTCTCAGCGCAACCTGTTTCCCGAAGCGCCGCACGATGCGCCTGCGATATTCCTCAAGCCGCAACAGAAGTCCGCCAAGACCGTTGTGAAAAAGGTGGCTGGGGGCAACGACAACTACTACCCCGAGGGCGCCAAGTCGACCTACGCACCGTCGTTCAAGCTGGGCCGCGCCAAGCTTGCGCTTGCCAATGTGCCGGCCGATGAAGCCAGCTTCCCGGTCAGTTCATGGTTTCGGGACCTGTTGGAGACCGGGGTGCAAAACGTCGTTCTCAACAGCCAGACGATACGGCAGGCGAGTCCGCCAGGGCTGGGGTCGCGATTCCAGACCGATGGCTCCAACCTGCCGTGGGTGATTGCGGAACTTCGCAAGGACGCGAAGCGCTTTGCCGGATGGCTCGATCACGTGAGAACGGCGCTCGAAGATGTTGCGGACATTGACACGGTCGAGCGCGAGGACGATCGCCATCGCTATCTGGTGATCAAGTACTCAACGGGGGCGATCGTCCCGTCGTGGCTGGTGTCGGATGGGACCCTTCGACTGTTGGCGTTGACGATTCCGGCCTATCTCCCCGACTTGAATGGCGTGTTGCTGATCGAGGAGCCGGAGAACGGAATCCATCCGCGCGCCATCGAGACGGTGATCCAGTCGCTGTCGTCCATCTACGACGGGCAGGTCCTGATTGCGACGCACAGTCCGGTGGCGTTGAACCTGCTGGACCCGGCGCAGGTCCTGTGCTTTGCCAAGGATCATTCGGGCGCGACCGACATCGTGTCCGGAGACAAGCATCCGGCGCTGCGGCAATGGCGGGAAGGCCGGCCCGATCTCGGGGTTCTATTTGCCGCAGGCATCCTGAGTTAGTCGCATGCAAGACCTCGTGGTGTTGGTTGCGGACAAGAACGCGCAGTTCGCCTTGCGTGGGGCGTTGCAGCGGCATGCCGCATTGGGCATTCGCCAGATCAGTTTCGACTTCAGGACCCATCCCGGGCGCGACGGCGGCGTCAGGACTTCGGGTCCGGATGTGTTGGCGGGCGAGGCGAGCAGGTTCAGTCACGCCCTGCTCGTGATGGACCATGAAGGCTGCGGTCAGCCGGACGTTCCGGCATTGGAAATCGAAGCGGCTCTGGATGCGCGGCTGCAATCCGTATGGGGATCACGTGGGAGGGCGATCGTCATCGATCCGGAGGTTGACGCGTGGGTCTGGGGAAGCGACAACGCCATGCGTGAGGTCCTGAGTTGGCCGATGGACGAGCCCATCCGGGATTGGCTTCGCGGGCGGGGATTCGCGTTCGACGCGAACGGCAAGCCGCATCGACCCAAAGAGGCACTGGACGCCATGCGGCCGATCCACAAGCAGCCGCGGTCCTCGGCGCTTTACGAGAACGTGACGCGGAAAATCAGCCTCCAGAACTGCACCGATCTGGCGTTCCTGCGGCTGCGGGCTCAATTGAACGAATGGTTTGTTCCCGCCTGAGATCGGCGTCGTTGAGGTCGGGCACTTCAACCGTACTTCGCAAACCCATTCCCGTCCCGCATCAGCAACTGCATCAACTTGGGATGCACGAACAGCTTTTCCCGTCCTGCCTGCGTTTCGCTCAGCACGCCCAGCGTGGCCAGACTCTTGAGGTGAACTGAAGCCGCCTGCCGGCCGGCGAGCCCCTTGTCCACCAGGTTGCCGATACGGCAATACGGCTGTTCGAAGATCGTCTCGATCAGTTCGCGGCTGTAGATCTTGGGCAGCTTCTCGCGCACGTACTCGGTGGTGTGCTCGGCCAGGGTGCGGATGGCGGCGATCTTTTGAGTGGTCCAGCGGGCAGTGTCTTCCACCGCGCGCAGCATGTAGAGCACCCATGCCTCCCATCCTTCGGGTGATTGCAGGCGCGTGACGTCCTGCAGCAGGCGGTAGTAGTCGGCCTTGTTCGCAATGATGTAGCGGCTGAGGTACAGCACGGGGAGCGCCAGCAGCTGTTCCTGGATGAGCACGAGGATGTTGATGACGCGGCCCGTGCGGCCGTTGCCATCGGTGAAGGGGTGGATGGCTTCGAACTGGTAGTGCCCCACGGCCATGCGGATGAGGGGGTCGAGGTCGGTTGTCTCGTGCAGGAAGCGCTCCCAGTTGGCAAGCAGCTTGCGCAGCAGGGCCTCGCCTTCGGGCGGGGTGTAGATGCTTTCGCCGCGGCGTTCGTTCATCAGTTGGGTACCTGGCGTTTTGCGGATGTCCATCTCCACGCCCTTGATGGCCGTGCAGATTTCCACCGCCGTCGAGGTGCAAAGCGGGCGGCGGCTCAGGGACTGGAAGCCTTGATGCAAGGCGGTGCGGTAGCGCAGCGCCTCCTTGGTGGCCGGATCGGCTTGGTTGTCGTGGCCGTCGGCATGCCGGAACAGCTTGTCGGTGGTGGTGACGATGTTCTCGATCTCGGAGCTGTCCTTGGCTTCCAGCAAGGGAATGATGTTGATGAGGACAGTCGGGTTGGGAATCAACTCGGTGGCCTGCTTGAGTTCCGCCAACGCAGCCCGCGCCGTGATGCACTGCTTGAGGATCGGCTTGCTTTCGAGGTCGGTTGCCGGGGGGAGGAGGGGCAGGGCGTCGTAGGGGCGATCTGCTTGCCAAATCGTGGCGGGAGACGTCATGTTGTCGAAAAGCTGTTTTGGCGACATGTTTGGAGCATATGTCGCGCCAAGCGACACGTCAATGAAACGTGTTGCGATTTCTCGATTTTGGCGACGCGTTTTCCGGACATGTCGTTCCGCGCGACATGCGCAGCTAACGTGTCGCATTTCTTCGGGTTTCGCAACGCATGACTTGTCCAACATCGGGTAAAGGGCTCTTTAGAACTCTTTAGAAAAAGAAAAACGCCTTTGAAAACAATCGCTTATAAAACATGGGGATGATTTCGAGGACGTGACTCAACCTGCTTTAGCGGCACATACGAAAATTTGCTCCCAACGGGTCAAAAAGCAAGCATTTGCCCAATGGACGGGCTAAACTGACCCTGTAAGGTCAAAAATGCTGCTCAACTACGACCTCCTCCCGCACCTTGCCTCGCGCCTGACGGCCGAGCGCAAGCGCCAGGGTTTGTCTCGTAATCAAGCGGCGGCGGTGTGCAATGTCAGCCCGTCCTTTATCCGGGATGCGGAAAGCGACCCCGCGCGCTGTTCGTTCGGGCGCTTGCTGCAACTCGCGAACGGCCTCGGCCTTTCGTTAACTGTTTCGGGATGGTCTGGAGAAGGCTCCAGCGACACAGCCGATGCGCAGGACTGAACCCATATACCTGCGTGCCCGTCACATGGACGCCATCCGCCGCCATGTGACAGGCAGCCTTTCATATGGACCTGGAGCAAACCGTTGAGCACTTCGAATTTCAGCTTTCTCCAAGCCGAATGGCCCGAGCTTTACAACGAAGCCGTCCGCGCCGAGCGCGCCGCGTTGTCCGACCCGCGCACCGCCTGCTTCTACGCCCGCCGCACGCTCGAACTCATCGTCGTCTGGCTCTTCCAGGCCGAGGGCGGACGCGGCGGCAGCTTGCGGATGCCGTACAAGCCCGACCTGTCGGCCTTCCTCTACGAGCCGAGCTTCCAGCAGCTGGTCGGCCCGCCGTTGCACGCCAAGATGGACGTGATCCGCAAGTTGGGCAACAACGCGGTGCACAACGCCCGGCCGGTGGCGGCGCAGGATGCGACCTCGGCTGTGCGCGAGCTGTTCCACGTCGCGTTCTGGCTGGCCCGCCACTACGCGCGCAACGTCGCGGCACGGCCGCAAGCCAGCGTGCAGTTCAACCCGGCGCTGCTGCCGAAGCCGGTCAATGACGATGCCTTGCAACGGCAACAGGCCGCCACCCAAGCCGCTCAAGTCGCAGCGCAGGAGGCGTTGCAGAAGCAGGCCGAAGCATTGGCCGAACGCGACGCCGCCTTGCGCGCGGCCGAGCAACGCAGCGCCACGCTCGATGCAGAACTGGCCGCACTGCGCGCCCAAGTCGCAGCCGCCAAGTCCGTCAACGCCGCGCTGCCCGACGTGCAAGACGCACACGACTACAACGAGGCCGCCACCCGCGACCTGTTCATCGATCTGCTGCTGAAAGAAGCCGGCTGGACACTCGCGGACAAGCGCGAGCGTGAATACGAAGTCAGCGGCATGCCCAACCAGCAGGCCAAGGGCTTCATCGACTACGTGCTGTGGGGCGACGACGGAAAGCCCTTGGCCATCGTCGAAGCCAAGCGCACCCACCGCAGTGCCAAGGAGGGCGAGCAGCAGGCCAAGCTGTACGCCGATTGCCTCGAAGCGCAGTTCGGTCAGCGTCCCGTGATGTACGGCACCAACGGCTACGAGCACTGGCTGTGGGACGACGCCATGAGCCCGCCGCGCGCGGTGCAGGGCTTCCACAAGAAGGACGAGCTGCAGCTGATGGTGCAGCGCCGCGCCAGCCGTAAGCCAATCGCCAAGACCACCATCGACGACGCCATCGTCGAGCGCCACTATCAGCACCGCGCCATCCGCCGCATCGGCGAGACCTTCGAGCGCGACCTGCACCGCAAGGCGCTGGTGGTAATGGCGACCGGCGCCGGCAAGACGCGCACGGTGATCGCGCTGGTCGACCTGCTGATGCGCAGCAACTGGTGCAAGCGCGTGCTGTTCCTGGCCGACCGCGTGGCGCTGGTCAACCAGGCGGTGGGCGAGTTCAAGAAGCACCTGCCCGCGTCCTCGCCGGTGAACCTCGTCACCGATAAGAACACCGAGGGCCGCGTCTACGTCTGCACCTACCCGACGATGATGGGCCTGATCAACAGCGCGACGGTGGGCACGCGGCGCTTCGGCATCGGCTACTTCGACCTGATCGTGGTGGACGAGGCGCACCGCTCCATCTACCAGAAGTACCGCGCGATCTTTTCGTATTTCGATGCGCTGCTGGTCGGCCTGACCGCCACGCCCAAGGACGAGATCGACCGCAACACCTACAGCCTGTTCGACCTGGAAAGCGGCGTGCCCACGGACGCCTACGGCCTCGACGACGCGATCGCCGAAGGCTTCCTGGTGCCGCCCAAGGCCATCTCGGTGCCGCTCAAGTTCCAGCGCCAGGGCATCCGCTACGACGACCTGAGCGAGGACGAGAAGGACCAGTGGGACGCGCTCGAATGGGACGAGGACGGCACCGAGGCGCCCGAAGAAGTGAGCGCCGAGGCGGTGAACAAATGGCTGTTCAACATCGACACCGTCGACAAGGTGCTGGAGTTGCTGATGACGCGCGGCCACAAGGTGGCGGGCGGCGACCGCATCGGCAAGACCATCGTCTTCGCCAAGAACCAGCGGCATGCGGAGTTCATCGCCGGGCGCTTCGATGCCAACTACCCTCAGTACAACGGCAGCTACGCTCGAATCATCACCTTCAAGACCGAATACGCGCAGTCGCTCATCGACGACTTTTCGCAGAAGGACAAGGCGCCGCACATCGCCATCTCGGTCGACATGCTGGACACGGGCATCGATGTGCCCGAAGTGCTGAACCTGGTGTTCTTCAAGATCGTGCGGTCCAAGGCCAAGTTCTGGCAGATGGTCGGGCGCGGCACACGCTTGTGCAGGGACCTGTTCGCGCCGGACCAGGACAAGAAGGACTTCCTGATCTTCGATTTCTGCCAGAACCTCGAATACTTCAGCCAGGACCTGGAAAGCACTGATGGCGCGATGAGCGAGCCGCTCGGGCAGAGACTGTTCAAGGCACGCATCGAACTGGTCGGCGAACTGGACAAGCGACCCCATGCCGCAGGCGACGAGGTGATCGATTCCCCCTACCTGACCGAATCGCGCATCCGCAAGGACACCGCTGCCGCGCTGCACGAGATCGTGGCGGGCATGCGTCTCGACAATTTCGTCGTGCGCCCGCAGCGCCGCTGGGTGGAAGCCTGGACCGACGTGAAGGCATGGGAGCGGCCGACAACCGACCAACTGGAAGAAGCGGCGCAGCACCTGTCGGGTTTGCCGACCACCGTGCGTGATGACGACGAGGACGCCAAGCGCTTCGACCTGTTGATGCTGCGTACGCAACTGGCGAGCCTGCGTGCGGAGCCAGAATTCGAGCGCCTGCAAAAGCAGGTGTGCCAGATCGCGGGCGGCCTGCTCGAACTCACGAGCATTCCAGCCGTGCGCGAACAGTTGCCCTTGATCGAAGCGGTGGCCGGCGAAGAATGGTGGGAAGGCGTGACGCTGCCGATGCTGGAGCAGGCACGTCGCAAGCTGCGCGCGCTGGTCAAGCTGCTGGAGAAGACACGCCGCAAGGTGGTCTACACCGATTTCGACGACGAACTTGGCGAGCTGACCGAGATCGACTTGCCGACCGTGTCGAGCGCCGTCGACTTCGAGCGTTTTCGCAGCAAGGCCAAGGCGTTCCTGCGGGCCCATGAAGATCGACTGGCACTGCACAAGCTGCGCCGCAACCAGCCGTTGACCAAGGCCGACCTGGGCGAACTCGACAGTTTGCTGCACGAAGCCGGCGGCACCGATGGCGACATCGAACGTGCACGCGAACTGCACAAGAGCCTGCCCGCTTTCGTGCGTTCTCTGGTTGGCCTCGACCGCGAGGCTGTGGCCCAGGCTTTCGCGCACCTGATCGCAGGCACTACTGCGACCGCGAGCCAGCTCCAATTCATCGACGAGGTGGTTCACTGCCTGACCGAAGACGGCGCGATGCCGGCGCAGCGGCTCTACCAGTCGCCCTTCACCGATATCCATTCGCAAGGCCCCGACGGCGTGTTCGCGCCCGGCAAGGTGGACGAACTGTTCGCGGCGCTCGACGGCCTCGAACTCAAGACCGCCTGAACTCGTCGCGCATCAGCAAGTCCTTCAGGCTCGCGATGCCCAGCCTTCGAAAAGCGCGGTATTGGTGGGTGCGCGCCGTGCTCAGTTCGACATCCATCTCGCGCGCAGCTTCCTTCGCCGTTCGCCCGGCGAGCAGGTGGTCGATGACTGCGCGCTCGCGCACGCTCAGCGACAACAACCTCGACGACGCTGCGCCCAAGGCGCGCGGCGTGGCCGCCCCCACCAACCCCCGGCTGTGCGCCGCCGTCGCCTCCGCGAGCAATGCCGCATGCGCCGCGATCGCATCGAAGTCCGCCTCGACGAACTCCGGCAGCGCCAGGCTCCGATAGAAGCTCACCGCCGCGCGCTGCCCGCCCGGCAACAGCAGCAGCACCGAAGTGCGCTCTCGAATCCCCACGTCCCCGTAGCAGGCCGCGCGATACGCCGGGTCGGCCACCTCGTCCGCATGCTGGTGGCTCAACCAGAGTTGCGCCTGCTTCGGCAGCTTGCGCGCCGAAAGCCAGACCATGTTGGGGTCGAGCAGGTCGAAGCGGTTCTCGATGTAGCGCTCCGACGTCTGGAAGGCCGCATCGCCGTAGTTGCTGGCGGTCGACACGGTCACCACACGGCCGTTGGCCCCGAGCGCGAACACGGTGCAGAAGGTGAGCGGCAACACCTTCTGCATCGCCGCCAGGAAGCCGTCCGCCAGGTGCGGGGTGCCGATGCCCGCGACGATGCCGACGGCCACCGTCGCCGACACGGATTCGGGCTGGGTCGAAGGGTGGATGCGGCGGCGCTTCATCGTCGAACGGCTAGGGTAAACACTTCATACAAAGTTACGACACCCAGCACCGGACGCCATCGGGACAATCCCTCCACCATGACGCCCCCACCGCTCCACCCCATCCACGGCCTGCACCACTTCGCCTGGCGCTGCCGCGACGCCGAGGAAACCCGGCACTTCTACGAAGACGTCCTCGGCCTGCCGCTCACGCACGTGATCAAGAAGGACACGGTTCCTTCGACCGGCGAGCACTGCCCCTATGTCCACATCTTCTTCCGCATGGCCGACGGCTCGCACATGGCCTTCTTCGACCTCGGCGACGACACCGCCGCCGAGCCTTCGCCGAACACCCCTGGCTGGGTCAATCACATCGCGCTGCGCGTCGACTCCGACCAGGCGCTGGAGGACATGAAGGCGCGCCTGCAAGCCAACGGCGTGGAGGTCATCGGCGTGACCGACCACGACGGCTACATCCACTCGATCTACTTCTTCGACCCGAACGGCTTCCGCCTCGAACTCACGACCGAACTCGCCACGCAAGGCGAACTCGACGGCTACAAGCGCGACGCCCATGCCGCGCTCGCCGTCTGGACGACCGAACGAAAGGCCGCCCGTGCCTGATCTCGAACTCGTCGTCATCGACGTCCAGCCGGGCGTCGTCATGGAAAGCCAGTCGGGCCTGCAGGCACTGCGCCCGCGCATCTTCGGTTCCCTCATGCGGCCGAAGGGGCAGGGCACCGGCACCGCTGCGATCGTGATGCACCCGACCAGCAACTTCATGGGCCACTACCTGCTGGAGCCGCTGGCCGCTCGCGGTATTGCATGCATGGGCCTCAACTCGCGCTACGCCGGCAACGACACCATGCTGCTCATGGAGACGGTGCTGCAGGACCTCGGCGCTGGCGTGAAATGGCTGCGTGCGCAGGGTTACAAGAAGGTCGTGCTGATCGGCAATTCGGGCGGCGCGGCGCTGTCGTCGTTCTACCAGTCGCAGGCCGAATCGCTCACCGCCACCCACTTCGTCGACGGCTTGCCCACGCACCTGTCATCTGCCGACATGCCGCCGGTCGACGGCCTGATGCTGTCGGCCGCGCATCCGGGCCGTTCGCGCCTGCTCGCCGAGTGGCTCGATCCTTCGGTCATCGAGGAGGCCGATCCACTCGCCACCGATCCGGCCTTCGACCTGTATGCGACGAAGGAACCGGTGCCGTTCAAGGCCGACTTCGTGGCGCAATTCCGTCAAGCCCAACTGGCCCGCCGCGACCGCATCGAGGCCTGGGTGTGGGCCCGGCTGCGCATGCTGCGCGGCACGCCCGGCGCGCCATCGGACCAGACATTCCTGGTCTACCGCACGCACAGCGACCCGCGCTTCCTCGACATCTCGCTCGACGCCAACGATCGCCCGGTCGGCTCGATCTGGGGCGATGCGCGCACCGTCAACTACGCGGCCAACGCGATGGGCCGCTTCAACACGCTGCGTTCGTGGCTGTCGCAATGGTCGTCGGGCTCGCAGGCCGATGGTCCGGCTTGCCTCGCACGCACGTCGGTGCCGGTCCTGCTCATGACGCACACCGCCGACGGTTCGACCTTCCCCAGCACCGCCGCGCTGTGGCGCGAGGCGGGCGGCAACCGATTGACCGAAGTGGCGGTGAAGGGCGGTAATCACTACCTCGCCGGCCAGCCTGACCTGGTCAAGCAATCGGTCGACGCGATGGAAGCGTGGCTGAAGAACGTCTGAGGTCTTCCCGATGAACACCGAAAACCATCCTTCCGCACAAGCCGGCGACGCGGCCTCGGGGCCGGTGCCGCCCGCGCCCTACCTCGACCTGCCGCCGTCGGTCGGCGATTTCCACTACACCCGCTTCGCGCCCTGGACGCCGCCGCTCGAAAACGGCATGGAGCCCGGCCGCCATCCGGTCATCATTGCCGGCGGCGGACCGGTCGGCATGGCGCTGGCGCTCGGGCTGGCCAACCACGGCGTGCGCAGCGTGATCCTCGAAGCCGACGACACCGTCTGCGTCGGCAGCCGCGCCGCCTGCATCTCGCGCCGCAGCCTGGAGATCATCGAACGCCTGGGCGCGCTGCCGGCTTTCCTGGCCAAGGGCCTGCCATGGACGGGCGGACGCAGCTTCTACAAGCAGGACGAGGTGTTCCGCTTCGAGATGCCGCACGACGACACGCAGAAGCTGCCGCCGATGATCAACCTGGAGCAGTACTACATCGAGCAATATTTGCTCGACGCCATCGTCCGCCGCAACGCGGCGACGCCGGGACTCATCGACATCCGCTGGGGCACCGAACTGGTGGCGCTCGCGCAGGACGATGCCGGCGTCACCGTCGAAGTGCGCAATGCCGATGGCGGCTATGCGCTGCACGGCCAGTGGCTGGCGGCCTGCGATGGCGGCCAGAGCAGCGTGCGCAAGGCGCTCGGCCTGGAGTTGCACGGCACCGGCTACGAAGGCCGCTACGTCATCATCGACATCGAACTCAAGAGCAAGCACCCCACCGAGCGCCGCGCCTGGTTCGACCCGCCGTGGAACCCCGGCTCCACCGTGCTGATGCACCGCCAGCCCGACGACATCTGGCGTATCGACTACCAGTTGCGCGCCGGCCAGAGCACGGAGGAGGCGCTCAAACCCGAGGCCGTCACGGACTTCGTGCAGCGGCACCTCGAAGCCATCGGCGAGGGCGACCTGCCCTGGCACACGGTCTGGACTTCCGTCTACCGCGCCGGTGCGATGACGCTCGACAACTACCGCCACGGCCACATCCTGTTCGCCGGCAACGCGGCGCATGCGATGCCGATCTTCGGTGTGCGCGGGCTCAACTCGGGCTTCGACGATGCCGACAACCTCGCATGGAAGCTGGCGCTGGTGGCGCGCGGCGTGTCGGCGCCGACGCTGCTGGCCAGCTATTCGGAGGAGCGCATCGCGGCTTTCCACATCAACGCGGAGAGCGCGATGCGCAGCACCGAGTTCATGTCGCCGCCCTCGCGCGGATTCGACCTGCTGCGCGAGGCTGCGCTGTCGCTGTCCGGCAAGCATCGCGAGATCGCGAACCTGATCAACCCGCGCCAGACGCAGGCCGTGCGCTACGACGATTCGGCCCTGTCGAGCGACAGCGAAGACTTGCCCACAGGACCCAGGACCGGCGAGGTGATGCCCGAGCAACAGCTCGGCCCATCGCTACACCTGACCGACCTCCTGACGAAGCCAGGCTTCACGCTGCTCGTGCTGCAAGCCGACGGCGCCACGGCCGACGCAACACTCGACATCGAGACCCACAACCTGCCACTGGTGCGTCACAAGCTGCGCCGCACCGACGACACGGCAGCCGCCTTCGCCGCCCTCGGAGCCGGCGAGGCCGGCGCGGTCTACCTGCTGCGCCCCGACGGCCACGTCGCCGCGCGCTGGCGCGATCCGTCGCCCGGCGCCATCTCGCAGGCCCTGGCGCGCGCAGCCAACGCGCGTGCCGACATCCTGGAAACGACATGACGACCACTGCCACATTGCCCGCCGAAGCGCGCGACCGCCTCTACGCCCAATGCGCACGCGCCATCACCGAAGCCGGCACGCCGCGCGAATCGCTGTTCCTCGCACGGCTCGCGCTGCTGCTGTTCGAGCAGGTCGGCGACGAGGCGCGCTGCAGCCAGGCGCTCGCCGACGCGCTGCACGACCTGCCGATGCCTTCGTTGTCAGAATCCCTTTCCCTTTCGACTCCCGTTCCCTCATCCCCGGAGACCACGACTTGAACATCCAACGCAGAACCCTCCTCACCGGCCTGGCAGCCGCTGGCGCCACCACGCTCGCACCGTGGGCGCACGCGCAGAACTATCCCGACCAGGTCATCAAGTGGGTGGTGCCTTATCCGGCGGGGGGCGGCACCGATGTCATCGCGCGCACGCTCTCCGAAGCCATGCGCGTACCGCTGGGCCAGTCCATCGTCATCGACAACCGCCCCGGCGCGTCGACCAACATCGGCGCCGACATCGTCGCCAAGAGCAAGCCCGACGGCTACACCATCATGTCGGCCGACAACGCCGTGCTGGCCTTCAACGAGTTCCTGTTCAGCAAGCTGCCTTTCAACCCGGAGAAGGACTTCAGCTACATCGGCGCGATCGGCCGCTTTCCGCTGGCGCTGGTGGTCAATCCAGCCTTCCCCGCGAAGGACTTCAAGGAGTTCCTGGCCAATGCCAAAGCCAACCCAGGGCAGCTCAACTACGCCTCGCCCGGCAACGGCTCGCCGCACCATCTCGCGATGGAGATGTTCAAGCACCGCACCGGCACCTTCATCACGCACATCCCGTACCGCGGCGCCGCGCCGGCCATGGCCGATGTGATGGGCGGCCAGGTGCCCTGCATGTTCCTCGACCTGGCCTCCGGCCTGTCGATCATGCAGAGCGGCAAGGTGCGCGTGCTGGCGATCGGCTCGGCCCAGCGCAGCAAGCTGTTGCCCAACGTGCCGACACTGGCCGAAGTGGGCGTGCCCAACACCGAGGTGTTCGCGTTCCAGGGCGTGCTCGGGCCGGCCGGCCTGCCCGCGCCGGTCGTGACCCGGCTCAACGCCGAACTCAACAAGTCCTTCGGCAACCCCGCCGTGCAGAAGCGCTTCGAGGACTTCGGCATGGAACCGCTGCCGGGCACGCCGGCCCAGTTCGCCGCCCTCGCGCGCGCCGAAGCGAATCGCTGGGGCCCGATCATCAAGGCCCAGGGCATCAAGCTGGACTGAAGGCGCGAAGCCTTCTACTGCGGCCAACCGATCTGGGGCCTGCGGTGGTGGCTCCGGCATGACAAGCGCTTCGCGCAGTTGTCAGCCTCTGCCGCAACTTCGTTGTCACCGTACTGGGGTACGGTTCCGCTCCGCGGACCGGCCTCCCGGCAGGCGCCCTCGCTGCGAAATCTTCACGCCTTCGGAAGCCGGACTTAATCCCTCTCCCACCGCAAGGCTGGGACGAAGCCCTGCGCCGATCCCCTAAGATCGCCGCGCTGCCACAGCGGACATCCGATCCGCCGGGCAGCGGCAGGCCGGCACCGCCGCCTGTCATTCATCTACAAAGATCAGGGAGCTTCAATGCGTTTCGTACCTCTGGCTGCGGCTTTGGCCGCGGCCGTCGCCCTCGCGGGCTGCAAATCCGTCTCGAACATGGACACCAACGTCCTCATGGACGCGGGCGGCTCGGCCTACAAGGCCATGTCGCTGACGGATGCCGACGTCATCAACATGTCCAACGAGTCCTGCGGCGCCATGGACAAGCAGACCCAGGTCGCACCGGCCAGCAGCCAGTACACCCAGCGCCTGAACCGCGTGGTCCGCGCCATGCCCGACTCGGTGAACGGCAAGAAGGCCGACTACAAGGTCTACATGACGAAGGAAGTCAATGCCTGGGCCATGGCCAACGGCTGCATCCGCGTCTACAGCGGCCTGATGGACCTGATGAACGACGACGAACTGCGCGGCGTCATCGGCCACGAGATCGGCCACGTGGCGCTCGGCCACAGCAAGGGCGCCATGCAGGCCGCCGCAGCCACTTCCGCGGTGCGCGGTGCAGCCGGCGCGGCCGGTGGCGTCGTCGGCCAACTGTCGCAGTCGCAAGCCGGCGCACTGGCCGAGAAGTTCGTCAACGCACAGTTCTCGCAGTCGCAGGAAAGCACGGCGGACGATTATTCCTTCGACGTGCTGACCCAGCGCAAGCTGGAGCGCAAGGGCCTCGTCACCGCCTTCCAGAAGCTCGCGCAACTCGGCGGCGGTTCGGGCAGTTCGATGATGAGCTCGCACCCGCCATCGGCCGAGCGCGCCACGCGCATGCAGAAGCGGATCGACGCCGGCAAATAAGCCGCAACGGTCTACTTCTCGTAGACCGTCTCCAGCGAGCGAAACCCTTTCACCTCGATCGGATTGCCGAAGGGGTCGCGGAAGAACATGGTCCATTGCTCGCCCGGCTGGCCCTCGAAGCGAGCCTGCGGCTTCAGCACGAACTCCGTGCCGGCCGCCTCCAGCCGGTCGGCCATGGCGCGCCAGTCGGGCAGCGCGAGCGCCAGTCCGAAGTGCGGCATCGGCACCATCACGTCGCCCACGCGCCCGGTCGGTGCGGTGGCGAAGGGCTCGCCCAGGTGCAGCGAGATCTGGTGGCCGAAGAAATCGAAGTCGACCCAGGTGTCGGTGCTGCGGCCCTCGGTACAGCCCAGCAGGCCACCGTAGAAGCGGCGCGCGGCGTCGAGGTCGCGGACGTTGAAGGCAAGGTGAAATATGCTGTGCATCCGCGCAGCATAGCCGCGCCGTACCGACGGAACCACCATGACCACCGAAGACACCACCACGCCCGATCCCACCACCCGCCTCGTCCATGCGGACCGCCATTTCGGTGTAGAGCAGGGCGGCGTCCACATGGCGGTGCACACGTCGGTCCAGTACGGCTACGAGCGGGTGGAGGACCTCATCGGAGTCTTCCAGGGCACGCTCAAGGGCCGCTTCAACTATGCGCGCCAGGGCACGCCCACCACGGCGGCGCTGGAATCCAAGATCACGCAACTGGAAGAGGGCGTCGGCACCGTCTGCTTCGCCACCGGCATGGCGGCCGTCACGGCGGTGTTCTTCACCCTGCTGCGCGCCGGGGACCACCTGGTCGCGAGCCGCTACCTGTTCGGCAACACGCTGAGCCTGCTGGCCACGCTGCAGGGCCTGGGCGTCGGCGTGACGCTGGTCGACCCGACCTCGACGCAGGCGGTGGCCGACGCGGTCACGCCGGCCACGCGCATGGTGTTCGTCGAGACCATCGCCAACCCCGGCACGCAGATCCCCGACCTCGCCGGCATCGGCAAGTTGTGCAAGGAGCGCGGCCTGGTCTACGTGGTGGACAACACGATCAGCTCGCCCGCGCTGTTCCTGCCCAGGCGCGTGGACGCGAGCCTGTCGATCAACTCGCTGACCAAGACCATCGCCGGCCACGGCAACACGCTGGGCGGCGCGGTCACCGACACCGGGCTGTTCGACTGGACGCGCTACGACAACATCTTCGCCGGCTATCGTCAGGGCGACGTGAAGCAGTGGGGCCTGACGCAACTGCGCAAGAAGGCGCTGCGCGACATGGGCGGCACGCTGAGTTCGGACGCGGCGCATCGCATCTCGGTCGGCGCCGAAACGCTGTCGCTGCGCATCGCGCAGACCAGCGCGACGGCGCTGGCGCTGGCGAGCTTCCTCGAAAGCCATCCGGCCGTGGCCCGCGTCTACTACCCGATGCTGCCCTCGCATCCGCAGCATGCCTTCGCCAAGGCGTATTTCAGCGCCGGTTCCTGGCTGTTCTCCTTCGAGTTGCGTGATGCGGATGCCCTCGTTCCGGTGCTGAACAAGCTGCGATTGCCGATCAAGGCGACCGGGCTGGGCGACACGCGCACGCTGATCATTCCCGTCGCGCCGACGATCTTCTGGGAAATCGGTGCGGCCAAGCGTGCCGAAGTGGGCGTGGCCGAAGGCCTGATCCGCGTGTCGGTCGGGCTGGAGCGCGCCAGCGACCTCATCGCCGACTTCAAGGCGGCGCTGGCGTGATCCGGCAGTTCTTGCTGGTCGCGGCCTGCGCATTGTTCGCTTCGGCGCCCGCGGGGGCGGTGACGCCGGCGAAAGCACCGCCGCTCAAGGAGGCGCCCATCGTCTGCCCGCCGCCCGCGCAGGTGCCGACCTTCGTGCCCGGCGGCGCCGAACGCGCGGTGAAGCGTGCGCCCGACCGCGGCGTGCTGTGGCGCATCGAGCGCGATGGGCGCGTCTCCTGGCTCTACGGCACCTTGCACCTTGGCAAGGCTCCCTGGCTGTTCCCCGGCCCCAAGGTGACACAGGCCCTCGAGCAGAGCGACACCGTCGCGCTGGAGTTGGACCTGGGCGACCCGGAGACCTTGCGCACCTTGCTCTCTCCGCCCGATCCGGGTGCTGCCGCCCGCGTGCTAACGCCCGAACGCGTCCGCCGCATCGAGCGCCAGCGCGCCCTGGCCTGCGTGCCCAGCGAGCCGCAGCGCAAGCTGCGCCCGGTGATCCAGGTGGCGGCGCTGGGCTCGCTGTCGATGCGCGCGGATGGCCTGTACCCCGAGTTCGGCATCGAAGGGGTGCTGTCCGGCATCGCGCGCGGCGCCGGCAAGCCGGTGATCGCGCTCGAAACCGCGGGCGGCCAACTGCGGATGCTCGAAGGCGACTCCGAAGCGGAGCAGGCCGCGGACATCGACGATTCGCTGGAGGATCTGGAACGCGGCGAGGCGCGCGCCAGCACCATCGCGCTGGCCGACGCCTGGGCGCGCAGCGATGCCGCCCGGCTGGAGACCTACTTCCAGTGGTGCAAATGCGTGGACCGTCCCGACGACAAGCGCCGGATGCGGCGCTATCTCGACGACCGCAACCCCGCCCTGGCCGACGGCATCGCCACGCTGCACAAGCTCGGCCAGCGCGTGTTCGGGGCCGTTGGCGCCTTGCACATGGTCGGTCCCAATGGCCTGCCCGCCTTGATGGCGGCGCGCGGCTTCACCGTCACGCGGGTGGTGCCCGAGCCATAATCCTGCTCCCATGTTCCGCCTGCTCCGCCACACCCGCTCCCTCGCCCTTGTCGGTCGTGGCGTGCTGCTGTGGTTCATGCTGTCGATGGGCGCGGCGATCGCCTCGCCCATCGTGCATCCGCAGGCGGTGGAGCTGGTGTGTTCCAGCGCCGGCGCGATCAAGGCCGTGGTGCAGACCGACGACGGCGCGCAGGAACTCGGCGCCAGCCACATGGACTGCCCGCTGTGTGTGCTGACCGGCGCGCCGCCGCCCGCCGCGTCGCTGGCCAAGCTCCCCGTCATCCAGCCGCTGGGCCATGCAGCCCAGCCCATCCCCGCCGCGCGCCTTGCCGCGGCCACCCGTGCGCCGCTGCCGGCGCGCGGCCCTCCAGCTTCCTCCTGACTTGATCCAAGTCGCAGCCGCCCGTGCCACTGGTGCGGGCGCTGCCGGCCGTCCTGGCCATGAAGTTTCGGAGGAACACGATGAAAAGAACACGCACCGCCGTCGCAGTCGCCATGGCGTTTTCCGCGCCCGCCTGGGCGGACCACCAACTCGGAGAGGACAACACCGCCCGCATGCTCGGCACCATCACCGTGCCGGGCGGCCGGCCGACCTCGCTGCCGACGCAGATACCGACCGTCATCGAAGGCACCACGCGCGAGCAGATCGAGGCCACGGTCAACGCCACCGACGCCGAGGACGCGCTCAAGTACCTGCCCAGCCTGGTGGTGCGCAAGCGCTACATCGGCGACTTCAACCATGCCGTGCTGGCCACGCGCGCGTCCGGCACCGGCAACAGCGCGCGCTCGATGGTCTACGCCGACGGCATCCCGCTGTCCAACCTGCTGGGAAATGGCGCCACCTTCGCGCCGCGCTGGGGCATGGTGTCGCCGGAGGAGATCGAACGCGTCGACGTGCTCTACGGACCGTTCTCGGCGGCCTATCCGGGCAACTCGGTCGGTGCGGTGGTCGACTATGTGACGCGGATGCCGACCCAGTTCGAGGCGCACATCAAGCTGGGCGGCGCCTACAGCCAATTCGACCAGTACGACAGCCACTCGTCGCCCTCGGCCGACCAGCTGGACATGTCGCTCGGCGGGCGCAATGGCGACTGGTCCTGGTGGCTCAGCGCCAGCCGCACGCACAGCAAGGGACAGGCGCTGACCTTCGGCAACCGGCTGCTGAGCACGGGCACCGTCGGCAACGCGGGCGTGCCCGTCACCGGCGCCGTGCTCGACCTGAACCCGGGCAACCAGCCCTGGTGGCTGGTCGGCGGCGCCACGATCTACGACACCACGCAGGAGCAGGCCAAGCTCAAGCTGGCCTATGACTTCACACCCACCGTGCGCGCCACCTACGTGCTGGGCGCCTGGAACAACAGCACCTACGGCGCGGTCGACAGCTACCTGCGCGACCGCAACGGCCTTCCGGTGTATGGGGGCAGGGTGAACATCGGCGGCCGCGTCTACAACCTCGATTCGCCGAGCCCCGCGCTGGCGCCGACGCAGAACGACCTCACGCACACGATGCAGGGGCTGTCGGTCAAGAGCCATACCGGCGGTGTGTTCGACTGGGAGGTGTCCGGCAGCCTTTACGACTATGCCAAGGACACGTTGCGGACGCCGATCGTGCCGACCAGCCCGGGTGCGGCGCAGTCGACGCCGTACTGGCTCCCGCTTGGAACACCGACCACGCTCCTGGGCGCCCCCGGCCGCACCACCGACATGGACGGCACCGGCTGGAACACCCTCAAGCTCGCCGGCACCTGGCGGCCCACCGGCAGCGCCGAAGGCGTAGGCGCGCACGTGGTCGACTTCGGCGTGCAACAGGACACGGCGAAGCTGCGCACGCAGGTGAGCAACACCGGCGACTGGTTCTCCGGCCCCGCGCTCACGCCCTTCTCGCAGTTCAACGGCAACACGCGGCTGCAGTCGCTCTACGCACAGGACACGTGGCGCTTCGCCCCCGACTGGAAAACCACGCTCGGCCTGCGCTTCGAGGAATGGAAGGCCTACGGCGGCCAACTGGGCAATGCCACCACGCTGCTCGACTTCCGCGAGCGCAAGGACAGCGACATTTCGCCCAAGGCCGCCATTGCCTGGCAAGCCAACGGCGACTGGCTGCTCAAGGCCTCCGTCGGCCGCGCCGTCCGCTACCCGACCGTGAGCGAGCTCTACCAGGGCCAGATCCTCGGCAACACCATCGTCAACACCAATCCGCTGCTGAAGCCGGAAAAATCGTGGACTACCGAGCTGACCGCCGAGCGCGACACCCGCAACTGGGGCGTCGACGGCCTCGTGCGCGCCACGCTGTTCTTCGAGCGCACCCAGGACGCGCTCTACAGCCAGACCTCGGCCAACAACATCACCACCATCCAGAACGTCGATGCCATCCACACCAAGGGCCTGGAACTGGCGGCCAACGGCTACGACGTCGGGATCAAGGGCCTGGACCTGGGCGGCAGCCTCACGCTGGCCGATTCGGAGATCACCGCCAACACCGGCTTCCCGGCCAGCGTCGGCAAGCAGCAACCCCGGGTGCCGCGCGTACGCGCCGCGCTGCTGGCCACCTACCGGCCCGATGCCCGCTGGTCCTACAGCCTCGGCGCGCGCTACAGCGGCAAGCAATACGGCACGCTGGACAACAGCGACCCCAACGGCGCAACCTACACCGGCTTCAGCAAGTACTTCGTCGCGGACATCCGCGTGCGCTACCAAATCGACCGCCAGTGGAGCGCGGCCGTCGGCATCGACAACCTCAACGACAACAAGTACTGGGCCTTCCACCCGTACCCGCAACGCACCTTCGTGGCCGAACTGAAGTTCGACCTCTGACATTTCTCGCAAAGGCCATCATGAACACCGCTTTCACACTCAAGACATTCGCTGCCGTCGCCGTGCTCGCAGGCGCCTCGGCGTCCTTCGCGCACATCACCCTGCCGCCGGGGGGCGCCACGGCGGGCAGCGACTACGATGCCGCTTTCCGCGTCGGCCATGCCTGCGCCGGCGCCAAGGCCACGACCGGCGTGGCCGTGCGCCTGCCCAAGGGCTTCACGCTCTCCGACGCTCAGGCCCGCAAGGGCTGGAAGCTCGAGGTGCAGAAGTCGGGCGACGGCGAAGTGCGCTGGACGGCCGACAGCGCCGACACCGCGTTGCCGACCGCGGAGCGCGCCGAGTTCATCGTGCGCGGCAAGCTCGCTGCTGCGCCCGGGCCGTTGTACTTCAAGGTGCTGCAGAGCTGCGACAACGGCAGCGCCGACTGGGCCCAGTTGCCCACGGGCGCTGCTGGCGAGAAGCTCGAATACCCTGCAGCACGGCTCGACGTGCTCGCGCCCGGCGTGGCCGCCGTCGACGTCAAGGACGCGTGGGTGCGCCCGGCAGTACCCGGCCAGAGCGGCACCGGCGCCTTCATGAAGCTCAGCGCACCGTCCGGCGCGCGCCTGGTCGGCGCGCAGACACCCGTGGCCGGCGTCGCCGAAGTGCACGAGATGAAGATGGAAGGCGACACCATGAAGATGCGCGCCGTGCAGGGCGGGCTCGACCTGCCCGCACGCCAGACCGTCGAACTCAAGCCCGGCGGCTACCACCTCATGATGATGGACCTGAAGCAACCGGTGACCGCTGGCGGCGTCGTGCCGATCACGCTGCAGTTCGAGGATGCCAAGGGCGCGAAGAGCAGTCTCACGCTGCAGGTCCCGGTTGGCATGCCGCCCGGAGGCGCCGACGCGGAGTCGGGAGCGCACAACCATATGCGTTGACCCGAAGTCAATTCGTGCTTTGCTTGGAGTAAGCTGCCAGCACACAAAAACCACCCTCAGGAGACCGTCCCATGAGCGACGCAGGCAAGCCCTTCAACTTCGGCAGCTTTGTTCCCGGCTTCGACTTCCTCAAGAACCTCGCGGCCGGCAGCGCAAGCAGCGCATCCAGCGCCGTGCCGGGATTGCAGGGCCTTGCCAGTTGGGTCGCGCCCACGCTGAGCGTCGAGGAAGTCGACAAGCGCATCCGGGAACTGAAGACGGTGCAGTTCTGGCTCGAGCAGAACCTCACGGCGCTCAAGGCCACGATCCAGGCGCTGGAAGTCCAGAAGATGACGCTGTCGACTTTGCGCGGGATGAATGTGCGCATGGAGGACCTGGCCAGTTCCTTCACGCGCGCCGCGACCATGACCCCCTCGATGACGCCGGTCCCCGCGCCGCCGCCACCCGCGGCCCCCAAGGCGGCGCCGGAACCTGAACCCGAAGAGGAAGAAGAGGAAGAGGTCGAGGAGGATGTGGAGGAAGAGGCGGCAGACGCGGTGCCCGCCAAGAAGGCAAAGGCCAAGCCATCGCCTGCCGGCGTCGTCGATCCGCTGCAGTGGTGGGGCGCGCTCACGCAGCAGTTCGAGCAGATCGCCAGCAGCGCGTTGCGCGAGGCTTCCAGCATGAAGATGCCCGGCTCGCTTCAGTCGACCGTCGACCTGGCCACTGGCGCGGCGAAGAAGGCGGCCTCGGGTGTCGGCAAGACCGTCGCATCGAAGAAGGCTGCCACCAGGACGAAGGCTGCGGGCGCCAAGGCCCCGGCCTCCACCAAGCGCGCTTCGGCAAGTGCCAAGCGCGCCGCACCCAAGAGACGCTGAGGCCGCGCGCGTCGAGGATGACCCACCCCCGAATGCGCCTGCGGCGCTCCCCCTCAAGGGGGCGCACCCGGCGGCCCGGCAAAGCCGGTTCCGCGGGTGCCTGCGAATGGGGTTCATCTCACCCGCACGGGTTTCATGCGTTGCAGAAGACGCTCTGCGTCATGGAGCACTGACATGAAACTCTTTCCATCCGGTCACGCGACCCATCCCCAATGGCGCATGGCGGCCGGCCTCGTGCTGGCCCAGTTGCGCGCACAGATGGCCCTTGGCGACTATGCGCAGTCGCCCACGCTGGGCCTGCTCTACATCACCGACCACTACAGCGGCGAGGCGCAGGACATCCTCGACCACCTCGGCGCCGAACTGCCCGAGGTCACCGACTGGGCCGGCACCGTCGGGGTCGGCATCTCGGCCAACAACGCCGAATACTTCGACGAGCCCGCCCTGAGCGTCATGCTGTGCGAGTTGCCCAGCGACCAGTACCGAGTGTTCTCCGGCGTCGCGCCGCTGGCCGGCTCCGAGATGGCCGGCTTCGAGGCGCATACCGCGCTGGTGCACGCGGACCCCGAGACACCCGACCTGCCCGACCTTATCGGCGACCTTGCCGTTCGCACCGACACGGGCTACCTGTTCGGCGGCCTGTCCTCCGGGCGCGCCGGCTCGCTCCAGTTCGCCATCAGCGGCAACGGCAACATCAAGGGCCATGGCGCGGCCGGCGGCGTGTTCAGCGGCGGACTGTCCGGCGTGGTGTTCGGCGAGCGCGTGCGCGTGGTGTCGCGCGTGACCCAGGGTTGCCAGCCGCTGGGAGGCGGGGCAGGGCGCGAGCGCGAGATCACCAAGGCCGACGGCAACGTGATCTTCATGCTCGACGGCGAACCGGCGCTCGACGTGCTCCTGGCGGAACTCGCCGTCTCGCTGGACCAGCCGCAGGAGGCCATCGACGCGGTGCGCCAGACGCTGGTCGGCCTGGTGGACGCGGGCAGCGATGGCGTGCGCCGCACCGGCGACCTCGGCGCCGACGTGGTGGTGCGCCACATCATCGGCCTCGACCCGACGCGCCGCGGCATCGCCGTGGCCGACCAGGTCGAGGCAGGCATGCGCATGAGCTTCTGCCGCCGCAGCGCCCAGGCGGCCCGGGCCGACCTGATGCGCATCTGCGCGGAAATCCGCGAGGAACTCGAGCCGGAGGAACGAACGCTCGAGACCGCCACCGCCATCGCCGCCGGCGAGGCGGATGCCGCACCGCATCCGGCGCGCGGCATCGCGGGCGCGATCTACGTCAGTTGCTCAGGCCGCGGCGGCCCTCACTTCGGCGCGCCCGGGGCGGAATTGCAGATCGTGCGGCATGCCCTCGGCGACGTGCCGCTGGTCGGATTCTTCGCCGCCGGTGAAATCGCGCGGCATCACCTGTATGGCTACACCGGCGTGCTGACCGTGTTCACCACGGAGTCATAGACCCACCCCCGAATGCGGCTGCGGTGGTTGCCCGGGTTCAGCGGCGTAGCCGCGTGAACCCCTCGAACTCCCAGTTGCGCATGCCCAGCACCAGGGTATAGCCCTCGAGGTCCTTTGCGGCCAGCTTCTGGTCCGTCTGGTGCTGTTGGGCAAAATCCTGCGCCACGCGCTGCAAGCGCTCGCGGAACGAGGGCGCCAGCGCACGGCTCACGGTGCCGTGCACCAGCATCAAGCCCTCGGCCGGGCCGTTGAAGCCGCCACGGAAGTAGTCGAGCACCACATGGTCGCGGAAGAACTCCATGAACGGCCCGTTCGGCCGCCAGCGGAAGGTCTTCGCGAGCTTGAGACGGTAGCGGTTCATCGACTTCAACTCGATGATGCCGATGCGGTCCAGTTGCGCAAAGCAACTGATGCATTCGGCCTCCGAGATGCGGTAGGCGGCGGTGATCTGCTCCAGCGTCCACTGGCTCAGGACGTTGATGGCCACCAGCAGCAACTTCTTGTCCCTGACCACGGCCTTTTCCTGCTCGTGCGTCAGCTCCTTGATGAGCGGCTGTGCATCGGCCACGGTGCGGGCCAGTTCGGCGAAGTCGAGTTTCAATGCGCGGCAGATCGCGTCGACCCGCGAGAGCGGCATGTCGCCCTTGGCCAGCATGCGCTTGACGCTGGATTCCGCCATGTCCAGTGACCGCGCGAGGTCGGCGTAGGTCATCTTGGCGTTCTTGAGTTCGGCCTTCAGGGCGAGGACCAGGTCGACTGTCGTGCTCATGCTGGGTTGAATGTTGGTATAGGAATCAGGTACCGAAGGGCGTGCGAAAATGCTCCGTATCAATTTTCGATGCCCCGGGGGCGGTTGCCAACCTAAATTGCGCGCCTCAGCCCACCAGCCCCGGAGCTTGCCATGCACCTGCCTACCCTCAACCGACGCGAACGCGGACTTTTTTCGGTTTTCCTGTTGCTCCTGCTGGTGGCGCTTGTCGCGCCCGCATTGACGGGCGCCGAAGCAGGCGCATCGGTGTTCGCCGACGACCGCGTCTGGCACCAGTTGCCCAATGCCATGGACGTGCTGAGCAACCTGCCCTTCCTGGCCATCGGCCTGTGGGGCCTGCGCCGCCTGCACTGGCTCGATCGCTCGCATGATCCTGCTGCTTCCGTCGCACAGGAGCCGCATGCCAACGCGCTGGATTGCGCCTGGATCTTCTTTGCCGGCCTGGTCGCCTGTGCCGCGGGCTCGACCTTCTATCACCTGCAACCCGATGTGCTTCGCCTGGCCGCCGACCGGGCTGGCATGGCGATCGCGTTCGCCGGCCTGATCGGCCTGGCCGCCTGCGAAAAGGTGAGCCCGCGCGCCGGCTGGGTGGCTGCGTGGGCGACGCTGGCATCAGGCTTGCTGGCGGTGGCGACATGGCACGAAACCGGCAACGTCACACCCTGGGCAGTGGTCCAGTTCGGCGGCATGGGCCTGGTGCTCACACTGGCGCTGGCCAAGCCGATGCCCCATGCCGTTGGCCTCAAGCTCGGCTGGGTCATCTTCTTCTATGCGCTGGCCAAGCTGTTCGAACTCGGCGACCACGTGGTCTACGAGGCCACGCACCACCTGATTTCCGGGCACACGCTGAAACATTTCACGGCGGCGCTGGCCGGCGTGCCGGTCCTGATCGCGTTGCAAACGGTGGGAATGCAAACCGTGCGGCACAATCCGGGCGCCGCCGTGTCGACGGCCTGAAGAGCCCGCAAGGGACATTCGCATGACCACATCCGTCGCCACCCCCGCCTCCCCCGGGCCTGCCGAGGCAGAACCTCACGCCAACCAGTTCGCGCTGCTGGGCCAGCGCCGCTTTGCCCCGTTCTTCTGGACGCAGTTCTCGGGCGCCGCGAACGACAACCTGTTCAAGTTCGCCTTCACGGTGATGGTGACCTACCAACTGCAACTGAGCTGGATGCCACCCGCGATGGCCGGCCTCGTCATCGGTGCGCTCTTCATCCTGCCCTTCCTGCTGTTCTCGGCCACGGCCGGGCAACTCACCGACAAGTTCGACAAGACCAGGATCATCCGCTTCGTCAAGAACCTGGAGATCGTGATCATGCTGATCGCGGCCTGGGGCTTCGTGCAGGCCGATGCGATCGTGCTGCTGGGATGCGTGTTCCTCATGGGCCTCCATTCCACGCTGTTCGGCCCGGTCAAGTTCGCCTTGCTGCCGCAGGTGCTCGATGCGCGCGAATTGACCGGCGGCAACGGCATGGTGGAGATGGGGACCTTCGTGGCCATCCTGCTCGGCCAAGTCGCGGGCGGCCTGCTGGTCGCGATACCGGGCATCGGCCACACGACGGTGGCGGTGGGTTGCGTACTGCTGGCGCTGGTCGGCCGGGGCGTCGCGCAGGCCATTCCGAGGGCGCCGGCCACCGACCCCAAACTGGTCATCAACTGGAATCCGGTCAGCGAAACCTTGCGCAACCTGAAGCTGGCCCACGGCAACGTGGTGGTGTTCCGCTCGCTGCTCGGCATTAGCTGGATGTGGTTCTTCGGAGCGGTGTTCCTGAGCCAGTTCCCGAGCTTCGCCAAGGAAGTGCTGCATGGCGACGAGCAGGTGGCGTCGCTCCTGCTGGTGGTGTTCTCGGTGGGCATCGGTGCGGGTTCGCTGTTGTGCGAGACGCTGTCGCGCCGGCAGGTGGAGATCGGCTTGGTGCCGCTGGGCGCGATCGGCATGAGCGTCTTCGCGATCGACCTGTACTTCGCCTCGCGCGCGCTGCCTCTGGTCGCCGAGATGGGGCTCGGCGCTTTCGTGCACACGCATGCGCACTGGCGCGTGATGGCCGACCTGGGGCTGCTGTCCTTGTTCGCGGGCCTGTACAGCGTGCCGATGTATGCGCTGATCCAGTTGCGCAGCCAGCCGACGCACCGGGCCCGCATCATTGCGGCCAACAACATCCTGAACGCGCTGTTCATGATCGGCAGTTCGGTCATCGCCGGTGCGCTGCTGAAGGCCGGCTTCACCATTCCGCAGATCTTCCTGTTCACGGGCATTGCCAATGCGCTGGTGGCCGGCTACATCTTCCTGCTGGTGCCGGAGTACCTGCTGCGCTTCGTGTCGTGGGTGCTGTCGCACTTCATCTACCGCTTCAAGGTGCGCGGCGATCAACACATTCCCGGCGAAGGCGCCGCGGTGCTGGTCTGCAATCACGTCAGCATGGTCGATGCGGTGCTGCTGATGGCCGCCAGCCCGCGACCCATCCGTTTCATCATGGACCACCAGATCTTCAAGGTGCCGGTGCTCGGCTGGCTGTTCAAGCTGGCCAAGGCGATTCCGATCGCGTCGCAAAAGGAGGATCCGGCCGCCTACGACAGAGCCTTCGAGCAGGCTGCGCAGGTGCTGCGCGAGGGCGACCTGCTGGCCATCTTCCCCGAGGGTGCGCTCACGCGCGACGGTGAGATGGCACCCTTCAAGGGTGGCGTCGTGAAGATCGTCGAGCGCGCGCGCTCGGAGGGCATCGAGGCGCCGGTGATCCCGATGGCGCTCAGCAATCTCTGGGGTTCCTACTTCAGCCGCGTCGAGCAGCGCGGCGGCAAGCCCATCGTGATGGCCAAGCCGTTTCGGCGTGGATTCTTCAGCAGCGTGGGCCTGCATGTTGGCCCCGCGGTGGCGGCGGCGGACGTGCAGCCCGACGTACTTCAGCAACGCGTTCGCGCGCTGCTCGCCAGCTGATGGGTTTCCTGCGCGACCTGCTCTGGGCCTTCATCGAGCGGATTCCGCAAACATACTGGCTCGCGCTGACCTGGCTGGGTGACAGCGGCTTGCTGCTGCCTGCGGCCGCTTCGATCACCCTCTGGCTGTCGCTGTCGCGCCGCACCTGGCCCACGGCACGCCTGTGGGTGCTGCTGTTCGGCACGACGGGCTTCATCGTGATGTGTACCAAGCTCGCCTTCCTGGGGTGGGGCATCGGCAGCGCGCGTTTCAACTTCACCGGCTTCAGCGGCCACACGGCGCTGTCGGGCAGCGTCTGGCCGGTGGTGTTCTGGTTGATGGCGGCGCGACGCAGCCACCGGGTGCGGGTCGCGGCGGCGTTTGCGGGCTGGGCCCTGGCGTTGGCCATCGGCGTGTCGCGCCTCGCGCTGTTCGCGCACTCGACCTCCGAGGTGGTGACAGGGTTGGTGCTGGGCATCGCGACCAGCGCGGCCTTCCTGCTGCTGCAGGAAGGCCGGCCGCACTCGCGCATACCGGCGGCCTTGGTCGCGCTGGGCTTGCTCCTGCCGCTGACGATGCTGTCGCCTGGCACGCCGGCCCCCACGCAAGACCTTCTGGAAGTCGTTGCCATGTGGATGGCCAACACCGACCAGGTGTATACGCGGGAGCATCTGCTGCAGGGACGTTGAGCCGCGTGATATGCCTGGTGCTGCCGCCCCTGTGGGCAGTCACTGCCTCACCGATCTTGCTGCTGTTCATCTTGATCGCCCGCATCATGCGCCGCCGGGCGGTATTGTTCCGCCTGGGCGGGTTCAGCGTTTGCATTGGCTTATTCGCTTCTCGTTGCGCCGGTTCCGACAGACAGGTAGACGGTCCTGGCAAATAGGTATCGAAGCGCGATACCGGCAGCGCACCGCATCGCCACCGGTGCAGTAATTCGCGGCTTCTGAAGACCATGCGGAACACCATCCGCGCACCTTCACTACGCCGCGAGGCTCTCATGACCTTTCTCCCATTCCACCGGCTCCACAGGTCCGTCGCGACCCTCGCCGCTGCTGCTTGCGTCTCCTTCGCGGCCTTGGCCGCACCGCTGCAGGCCCAGGCCCAGAGCGAGGCCTCCCTGGCGCTGTCGATGCTGCCGATTGCCTCGGTGGTCGGCACTGCTTCCGTGGCCAGCACGGCCGCCGCGGCAGTGGTCGCAGTGCCGGCAGCGCTGTCGGTCGGCGGGGCCGTGCTCACGGTCGTGGCCATGGAGGCCTCGGTGGACGGGACCGTCTACCTGCTCGAGCGCGCCGCCGATGGTGCGCGGGCCAGCGTCAAGGTGGCCAGCCGGGTGGCGGGCGGCGCGTCGCTGGTGGTGGGCAGCACGGTCGTCGTCAGCGTCATTGCCAGTGGCGTGGTGCTGTCGGCCGCGGGCGAAGTGCTTTGCTTCGTGCCCAATGCAGTCGGGCGGGCCCTGCTCTACAACGAGAGGATGAGCTGAAGTGAAGGCCATTGCCGACTTGCCCGTGCGTTCCTTTTTTGCGCGCCTCGTTCACGCGGTCGCCCTGGTGGCGATCACTATCGTCGTTGCGTTGCTGTTGTTTCCGCTGCATGCCCATGCCGGCCGCTCGTGCGAAACACGCAAGCCGACCCCGGACGTGATCACGAAGGGCATGCAACTGGCCGAGCGGACGTCCGCCGCGTTGGACGCAAGCGGCGCACGCGTGGTTTTTCTGGCCCGGGCGGGGCAGGACCTGCAAAGGTATGGCTTGCAGTATTCGCACCTCGGCCTGGCCTACAAGACGAACGACGGCGCGTGGCGCGTGGTGCACAAGCTCAACCACTGCGGCACCGCTGTCGCGGCGCTCTATCGCCAGGGCCTCGGCGAGTTCTTCCTGGACGACCTCTGGCACTACGAAGCCGCCTGGGAAATCCCGACGCCCGCGGTGCAGGCGCAACTGTTGGCGCTGCTGCAAGGGCCCACGGCCGGAATCGTGCGACTGAACACGCCGGCCTACAGCATCGTGAGCTATGCATGGGGACAGAAGTACCAGCAGTCCAACCAGTGGGCGATCGAGATGCTTGCCGCCGCGATGGAGCCGGCCACCATCCGCAACCGCTCGCAGGCGCAGGCCTGGCTGCAGTTCAAGGGCTATGAACCCACGACCTTGCGGCTTGGCGCGCTGACGCGCTTGGGCGGGCGACTCAGTTCGGCCAATGTGGCCTTCGACGACCACCCGAATGAAAAGCGATTCAGCGACCGGATCGAGACGGTCACGGTGGATTCGGTGTTCGCCTGGCTGCCACGTGCCGGGCTCGGCTCGCAGCCAGTGCGATCGAAGCTTTGAGGTGCACATGAACAAGTCATTGCGTTTGTCGGAGAAATGGTTTCACCGGGGACTATGGCTGGTGGCGCTGGTGTTCGCCGGCTTCCTGATCGGGCTCGGTGGAACGCTCGTGGGCGACCTGCCGAAGGTCGAGCGGCAACAGACGGTCGAGGACTTCGTCGACAAGGCCGCGGCCGAACCCTTGCGTACCGCGATCACGGAAGCGCAGCGTGCCGGTCGCCAGGCGCGTGGCGACCTGGACCAGGCCGAACTCAAGCTGCAAGCCGCGTCGCAAGCCAGCCAGAACGCCCGCGAGACCTTCTCCAACTGGCTCGCCACACGCCGCGCAACACAGCAGCCGGACCAGGACGCCGAGCTCATCGCGCGCACCAGGGCGCTCGATGCGCTCAAGGCGACGGTGGATGCGGAGCAACGCAGCGTGGACGCGCAGCGGCAGATCGCGCTGAATGCGCGACAGGCCCAGGAGCGCGCGCAACAAAAGCTGGTCGTGCTCGAGGACGAAGCGCGGGAGAAGCTGCGCGCCGAATACCGCCGTGTGGAGCTGCGCGTGTTCGGCTATCGACTGGCGCTCACACTGCCGCTGCTGGTGGCGGCCGGCTGGCTGTTCGCGAAGAAGCGCAAGGGCACGTACTGGCCCTTCGTGTGGGGATTCATCTTCTTTGCGCTGTTCGCGTTTTTCGTCGAGTTGGTGCCGTACCTGCCGAGCTATGGCGGCTATGTGCGCTACATCGTCGGCATTGTCATCACCGTGCTGGTGGGGCGCTATGCGATCCTGGCGCTCAACCGCTATCTCGCGCGCCAGAAGCTGGCCGAGGCGCAGCCCGACCAGGTGCGTCGCGAGGAGTTGAGCTACGACACGGCGCTGGCCCGGCTTGCCAAGAGCGTGTGCCCCGGTTGCGAGCGGCCGGTCGACCTGAAGAGCACGACGATCGACTTCTGCCCGCATTGCGGCATCGGGCTGATCGACAGTTGCCATGCCTGCGACACGCGCAAGAGTGCGTTCTCGCGCTTCTGCCATGGGTGCGGCACCGCGGCGACGCATGACCGCAAGCCGCCATCACATCCCGTCACATCCGTGCCTGCCATCGCGTGATAGAACGTTGGTCTGCTCGCAAGACGCGCGCATTCGACCCGGGGGCGTTCGACCCGCGGCGCCTCAACTGCTTGATCAACCATTTCGGGAAACCCTTCCATGAGCATTTTCGGCAGTATCTTTTCCAAGATCTTTCCCTCCGCCAAGGCCGCCGAAGCGCCGCCGCCCCCGCCTGTCGAGGCAGCGCCCACGCCGGGCGCACCACCGCCACCGGCAGTGCCTGCGCCGCCGCCCGCGATCCCGCTGGGCGACGTGGCGCCCATCCTCGATGCCATGCCGGGCGCGAGCGGGCTGAACTGGCGCACCTCCATCGTGGACCTGCTGAAGTTGCTGGGGCTGGACAGCAGCCTGGCGGCCCGCAAGCAGTTGGCCAGCGAGATCCTGTTTTCCGGCAATGACGAACCTGGATCGGCCGCCTGGAACATCGCACTGCACAAGGCGGTGATGGCCAGCATCGCGGCCAATGGCGGCACGGTGCCGGCCGATCTGAAGGATTGAGCGCGCGCCCCAGGCGGCAGGACTCTGCGGGTCGCTCTGCCCAGCCCTGACCGGGGCAACACCAGCGGCCGGGCGGAGCCGGTTCCGCGGTGTTTCACGAATGAGAAGGCCCGTCCTTGACGGGCCTTCTCATTGCTGGGATTGCGCTTTTCTCAAACGCCTCTTGCGCGATCGGACTTGAATTGGGCGCGGAAGGCGGTGTACTCGCCTGCTTCCAGCGCATCGCGAATTTCCTGCATCAGGTTCAGGTAGTAGTGGAGGTTGTGGATGGTCGTGAGCATCGGGCCGAGCATCTCGCCGCAGCGGTCGAGGTGATGCAGGTAGGCGCGGCTGAAGCCCTCGCGGCCGCCATCGTTCCACGACACGCCCGGTGCGCCGGCGCAGGCATGGCAGGTACAGCTCGGGTCGATGGGTTGCGGATCGCTCTTGTGGCGGGCGTTGCGCATCTTCAGGTCGCCAAAGCGCGTGAACAGCGTGCCGTTGCGCGCGTTGCGCGTGGGCATGACGCAGTCGAACATGTCGACGCCGTCGGTCACGCCCTGCACCAGGTCTTCCGGCGTGCCGACGCCCATCAGGTAGCGCGGCTTGTGCGCCGGCAGCTTGTGCGGCGTGTGGGCCATGATGCGCAGCATCTCGTCCTTGGGCTCGCCCACGCTTACGCCGCCGATCGCGTAACCCGGAAAGTCCATGTCGACCAACTGTGCGAGCGATTCCTCTCGCAGGTTCTCGAACATGCCGCCCTGCACGATGCCGAACAGCGCATTCGGGTTTTCAAGCCGCGCAAACTCGTGCTGGCAGCGCTTGGCCCAGCGCAGGCTGAGTTCCATCGAGGTGCGCGCTTCGCGCTCGGTAGTGACGTGGCCCTTGGTGTCGTACGGCGTGCACTCGTCGAACTGCATGACGATGTCGCTGTTCAGGATGGTCTGGATCTGCATCGAGACCTCGGGCGTGAGGAAGAGCTTGTCGCCGTTGACCGGCGACGCGAACTTCACGCCTTCCTCGCTGATCTTGCGCATCGCGCCGAGCGACCACACCTGGAATCCGCCCGAGTCGGTGAGGATGGGCTTGTTCCATTTCTCGAAACCATGCAGGCCGCCGAAGCTGGCCATCACGTCGAGGCCGGGGCGCATCCACAAGTGGAACGTGTTGCCCAGGATGATCTGCGCGCCCATCTCCTCGAGGCTGCGCGGCATCACGCCCTTGACGGTGCCGTAGGTGCCCACGGGCATGAAGATCGGCGTCTGCACCGGGCCATGGTTGAGCGTGAGCGTGCCGCGGCGCGCGTGGCTTTCGGGGTCGGTCTTGAGCAGTTCGAATTGCAGTCGCGGCAATGCGGTGTTGGCAGTCATGGTTTGGTTCCAGGCGTACGCGCCGGCGCGGCGGCGGGCGTCGAGGGTGATTGCGGCAGCAGCATGAGGATGCTGCGATTGAAGTCTTCCACCACCAGCAGCCTGCCCTGGCGGTCGACGGTGATGCCGGTGGGCTTGCCCATCGGGCGCACGCCGTCCTTGGGCGTCCAGCCGGCGAGCCAGTCGATTGGCTTGCCGGCTGGGAGGCCGCGTGCGTCGAGTCGGAACCCGACCACGCGGTGTCCAGGCGGCTGGTGGCCGCGCCATGCGACAAGCAACTGGCCGGCGAAGCGCGTGCCAGGCGGACCGACCATCATCTGCAGCGGCGCGACGTGGGCCGGCCACGTCATGAGGGGTGCGTCGGTGCTGCGGCAGTCGAAGCGCTTGGCGTCGTAGCCCAGCGCGGATTGCTGCTTGCCGACGCAATAAGGCCAGCCGTAGTCGTGGCCGGTGCGCAGCAGGTTGAGTTCCTCGGGCGGCTGGGTGGGCGATTCGTAGTCGATCGAGTTCTCGCCTTGCAGCACGGTGCCCTTGGACGGGCCATCGGGCAACACGGTCAGGGCCACCGAGTTGCGCAGCCCGACGGCAAACGGCCTGAAACCTTGCAAGCGATAGCTCGGGCCGCCCAATGTGGCCTCATAGACCGCGGCACGTGGCTGTGCGCCGCCACGCTCCGCGCAAGGCATCGGGTATTGCTTCGTACTGTCCTTGCAGGCGTCGGTTTCGGAGCCGATGTTCACATAGAGGCTGACCTGCGGCTTGCCCGGCACGACCGGACCGAAGGCCATCTCCTTGAGCGGGTGCGTGCCTTCCCTGGGCAGGCCGTCGATCACGGTTTCTGCCTGCAACGCAGCGCCCGGCGAAGGAATCGTCGTGCGCCAGATGCGGCCCGCCTCCCCGACATACACCTTGCCGTCCGGTCCCAGCGCCAGGCCCAGCGGGCGGTCGAGCTTTTCGGCCAGCACGGCCAGGCGGGCCCGCCGCGGCGCGCTGCCTTCGGCGGGCAGCGTCATCTCCAGCAAGCGACCCCGATCAGGCTCCCACGAGCCCATATCGACGACCCAATAGCGGTTCGGCGCGACCTCCAGGATGCGGCGCGGTGCGCGCAGGCCTTGCGCCTCGTCGGCGAGCAAGGCCACGCACATGCCGGACGGCGTCGCGATGTCGAGGCGGGCGTAGTCACCGCACAGCGACTGGCTGGTGTAGCCGCGGGCACACGCGGCCAGGGGTAGCAGCGCGCCGACCAGGCTCGCGGTGACTGCGCTCGCGAATTCAAGGCGAGCGCGACGAGGCCTGCTGGTGGGCACTCGCGCAGCCGTCTTTGCCCGGCCACCGCGTGCGAGCGCTTGAGGCGGAGGCGCCGCGGGCGCTTCGGGGGTGGGTCTCATTTTTCTCGTGCCAACAGCATCGCGTCGCCGTAGCTGAAGAAGCGGTATTGCTCGCGGATCGCATGCGCATACAGCGCCATCACACGCTCGTAGCCCGCGAAGGCGCTGACCAGCATCATCAGCGTGCTCTTGGGCAAGTGGAAGTTGGTGATGAGCAGGTCGACGTGCGCGAAGGCGAAACCCGGCGTGATGAAGATGCGCGTGTCGCCGGTGGCCTCGCCGCTCTTTGCCCACGATTCGAGCGTCCGAACCGTCGTGGTGCCGACGGCCACCACGCGCCCGCCGCGGGCCTTGCAATCGTCGATGGCCTGTTGCGTGGCAGCGGGAACTTCATAGCGCTCGGCGTGCATCTGGTGCTCGGCGATGTTCTCGACCTTCACCGGCTGGAACGTACCGGCGCCTACATGCAGCGTGACGTTGGCACGCTGCACGCCGCGTGAATCGAGTTCGCCGAGCAGGGCTTCGTCGAAGTGCAGGGCGGCCGTGGGTGCGGCGACCGCGCCGGGCACGCGTGCGAACACGGTCTGGTAGCGGCTTTCGTCGTCTGCCGAGTCCGAGTGCTCGATGTAGGGCGGCAAGGGCACATGGCCGCAACGGGCCATCAATGCATACGGGTCTTCGCCGGCATCGCTTTCGAAGACGAAGTGGAACAGCGCGCCATCGGCATCGGGCCAGCGCCCGATCAGCGTCGCACGGAAGCCACCGGTCATCTGCAGCACGGTGCCGATCGGCGGCTTCTTGCTGACCTTCATGTGGGCGACGACCTCATGCCCCGTCAGCACCCGCTCGACCAGCAGTTCGAGCTTGCCGCCGGTCGGCTTCTCGCCAAACAAGCGCGCCTTGACCACGCGCGTGTCGTTGAACACCAGCAGGTCGCCCGCGCGCAGCAGCGAGGGCAGGGTCTTGAAGATGCGGTCGACGGACTCGGCCCCGGTGCCATCGAGCAGCCTGGAAGACGTGCGTTCGCCGGCGGGATGCTGTGCCACCAGCTCGGGCGGCAGGTGGAAATCGAAATCGGAGAGGGTGAAGTGGCGCATGCGCTGGAGGGCTGCATGCATCGCGGTCGCGATGCATTCATGTCGATGCCGGGTGGCTGCGCGCAGCGCGGACGCCCGTTCCAAGTGAAGGGCAGAATTGTCCCATGCCTGCCGCCGCCAAGTCCGCACCCCCGCCAAAGCCCGCCACCGCGCCGCCGGGTTCCGGTCTGAGCCAGGTGCAACGTGCATTGCGCAAGCTCGGCCTCCTGCGCGACATCGACTTCGCGCTCTACCTGCCGATGCGCTACGAGGACGAGACGCGCATCGTGCGCCTCATCGACACCCGTGAAGGCGACCTGGCCCAGGTCGAGGGCGTGGTGGTCGCGAGCGAAGTGACCTACCGGCCACGCCGCCAGTTGCTGGTCACGCTCGACGATGGCAGCGACAGCTGCATCCTGCGCTTCTTCAATTTCTATCCGTCGCAGCAGAAGCAGCTCGAAGTCGGCGTGCGCGTCCGCGTGCGCGGCGAGATGAAGGGCGGCTTCCTCGGCCGGCAGATGATGCAGCCCAACGTCAAGAGCGCGGGCACCGAGTTGCCGCAGGCGCTGACGCCGGTCTACTCCACCATCGCCGGGCTGGCCCAGCCGGTGCTGCGGCGCGAGGTGCGCTCCGGGCTCGCGCGTGCCGTGCTGGACGAAACCATCCCGCAGCAGCATCTGCCGCATCGCGCCTGGGGCCTGCGTGACGCCCTGACCTTCCTGCACTACCCGACGCCCGACGTGGCGATGGCCACGCTGGAAGACCACAGCCATCCGGCCTGGCAACGGCTCAAGGCCGAGGAGTTGCTGGCGCAGCAACTCTCGCAGTTGCAGGCCCGGCGCGAGCGCGCATCGCAGCGCGCGCCGATGCTCGACGCCGTTCAGTCACCCACGTCGCTGCATGCCCAGTTGATGGGCGTGCTGCCCTTCGCCCTGACCGGCGCACAGACCCGCGTCGGCGAGGAGATCGCCCGGGACCTGACGCGCTCCGTGCCGATGCACCGGCTGCTGCAGGGCGACGTCGGCTCCGGCAAGACCGTGGTGGCCGCGCTCGCCGCCGCGCTGTGCATCGACGCCGGCCATCAATGCGCTTTGATGGCCCCCACAGAAATCCTCGCGTCGCAACACTTCGGCAAGCTGGTCGGCTGGCTCGATCCGCTGCTGCTCGAACGCGGCCTGCGCGTGGCCTGGCTCACCGGCAGCCAGAAGAAGAAGGAGCGCGACACCATGGCCGCGGCCGTCGAGAGCGGCGAGGCCGCGCTGGTCATCGGCACGCACGCGGTCATCTCGGAGAAGGTCCGCTTCCGCAATCTCGCGCTGGCGATCATCGACGAGCAGCATCGCTTCGGCGTTGCACAGCGGCTGGCGCTGCGCGGCAAGGCGGTCGAGGGGCAGGAGCCGCACCTGCTGATGATGAGCGCGACGCCGATCCCGCGCACCCTGGCGATGAGCTATTACGCCGACCTCGACGTGTCGACGCTCGACGAACTGCCGCCCGGCCGCACGCCCATCGTCACCAGGCTCGTCGCCGATCACCGGCGCGACGAAGTCATCGCACGCATCCAGGCCCAGCTCGAGCAAGGCCGGCAGGTCTACTGGGTCTGCCCCTTGATCGAGGAGAGCGAGGCCATCGACCTGCGCAATGCCACCGAGACGCGCGACGAACTCGCCGGCACGCTGGGCGACGACGTAAGCGTCGGGCTGCTGCATTCGCGCATGCCGACTGCCGACAAGCAGGCCGTGATGGAGAGCTTCACGAAGGGCGAGATGCAAGTGCTGGTCAGCACCACGGTGATCGAGGTGGGCGTCGATGTGCCCAATGCGTCGCTGATGGTGATCGAGCACGCGGAGCGCTTCGGCTTGTCGCAACTGCACCAGTTGCGTGGCCGTGTCGGCCGTGGCGCCGCGGCGTCTGCGTGCGTGCTGCTCTATGCGCCGAACGAAGGCGGCCGCGTCGGCGAGGCGGCCCGCGCGCGGCTCAAGGCCATGGCCGAGACCGGCGACGGCTTCGAGATCGCCCGCCGCGACCTGGAGATCCGCGGCCCCGGCGAATTCCTCGGCGCCCGCCAGTCGGGCGCGCCGCTGCTGCGCTTCGCCGACCTCACGCAGGACGCGCTGCTCCTCGACTGGGCACGCGAACTGGCGCCCCGCATGCTCGACCAGCACCCCGAGTTGGCACAGCGGCACGTCGATCGCTGGCTGGGCAGCAAGTCGGAATACCTCAAGGCCTGAATTCGGGCGCCGAACGCAGAAGTCGCAAAGGTTTCGCAGAAGTCGCAGAAAAATTTCAGGGAAGTCCTTCCGCGACTTCTGCGCACTTTTGTATTTCTTCTGCGTTCGGCTGCCCGAATTTCGACGCTCCGGCCCCTGCGCATAATCGCAAGACCCATGACCCTGACAGAACTCAAGTACATCGTTGCCGTAGCGCGCGAGCGGCATTTCGGCAAGGCGGCAGAAGCCTGCTTCGTGTCGCAGCCGACCTTGTCGGTGGCGATCAAGAAGCTGGAGGACGAGCTGGAGGTCAAGCTTTTCGAGCGCAGCGCCGGCGAAGTGACCGTCACGCCGCTGGGCGAGCAGATCGTGCAGCAGGCGCAGAGCGTGCTCGACCAGGCCGCCAGCATCAAGGAGATCGCCAAGCGCGGCAAGGACCCGCTGGCCGGCCCGCTGACCCTGGGCGTGATCTACACCATCGGGCCTTACCTGCTGCCCGACCTGGTCCGGCAGAACATTGCACGCACGCCGCAGATGCCGCTGATGCTGCAGGAGAACTTCACCGCCAAGCTGCTGGAGATGCTGCGCGCCGGCGAGATCGATTGCGCCATCATGGCCGAGCCCTTTCCCGACACCGGCCTGGCCATGGCGCAGCTCTACGACGAGCCTTTCATGGCCGCGCTGCCGGCGAACCATCCGCTGGCCTCGCGCGCATCGATCACGTCCGAAGAGCTCAGGAACGAGACCATGTTGCTGCTGGGCACCGGCCATTGCTTCCGCGACCACGTGCTCGAGGTGTGCCCCGAGTTCGCGCGCTTCTCGAGCAACGCCGAAGGCATCCGCAAGAGCTTCGAAGGCTCCTCGCTCGAAACCATCAAGCACATGGTGGCCGCGGGCATGGGCGTGACCCTGGTGCCGCGCCTGTCCGTGCCGGCCGATGCGCTGCCGGCCAAGGGAAAGACCCGCGCCAGGGACCAGAACCCCATCGTGCGCTACCTGCCCATCGTCGATGCCCACGGCGGTGAACCACCCACGCGGCGCGTGGTGCTGGCCTGGCGACGCAGCTTTACGCGCTACGAGGCGATCGCCGCCGTGCGCAATGCGGTCTATGCCTGCGAATTGCCGGGCGTGCGGCGGCTCTCGTAGAAATGCGACCCACCCCAGAACAGGCTTTGCGCTGCTCGCCTTTGTTCCATCAGGCGCGGGTGGCGTGCAGCGTCATGGAACGTTGAAATGTCGTCGTTGCCGCCGGCGCGTGGACGCCTGACCCTCTACCTCGACCTGATCCGCTGGGACCGGCCCGCGGGCTGGCTGCTGCTGCTCTGGCCGACCTTGGGCGCGCTGTGGTTCGCCGCGGACGGTTGGCCCGGATGGCACCTGCTCGTCGTGTTCGTGCTCGGTACGATCCTCATGCGCAGTGCGGGCTGCTGCGTCAACGACGTGGCGGACCGCGACTTCGACCGTCATGTGAAGCGCACCGCGCAACGCCCGGTGACGAGCGGCGCTATCTCGGTCAAGCAGGCGCTGGTGTTTGGCGCGCTGCTCGCGCTGGCGGCGTTCGGGCTGGTGCTCACCACGAATCGCATCACCGTGCTTTGGTCGTTCGGCGCGTTGGCGATCACGCTGATGTATCCCTTTGCCAAACGCTTCGTGTCCATTCCGCAGGCGGTGCTGGGCATTGCCTTCAGCTTCGGCATCCCGATGTCCTTTGCCGCCGTTCAGGGCAACGTGCCGGTGCTGGCCTGGTGGCTGCTGGCCGGCAACCTGTTCTGGGTGCTGGCCTACGACACCGAATACGCGATGGTCGACCGCGACGACGACCTGAAGATCGGCATGAAGACCTCGGCCATCACCTTCGGTAGCTTCGATGTGGTCGCGGTCATGGTCAGCTATGCCGTGTTCATCGCGATCTGGGGGTGGATCGGCTACAGCCATCAGCTTGGCGCCGCGTTTCTCTTTGCGATCGCGGTGGCCGCAGCGCAAGCCGCTTGGCATTGGCGGCTGATCCACACCCGCACGCGCGAGGGTTGCTTCAAGGCCTTCCGACTGAACCACTGGTTGGGCTTTTCGGTGTTCGCCGGCATCGCGATCGGCTACGCGCTCCGCTGATCGACCGAGGTACCCTTCGCAGCGCCTGCGTGGGCTGCGGAGCGAAATCTACTTCCCGAACTCTTCGCCCAGCTCCCGCGCCCGCGCTTGCGCCGCGCGCATGGCCGCCTTGAACTTCTCCTTGACCTGCGCACCTTCCATCGACGTGATCGCGGCGTAGGTCGTGCCGCCCTTCGACGTCACCCGTTGGCGCAATACCGACGGCGGCTCGCTCGACCCGCTCGCCAGCGCGGACGCGCCGCTGAAGGTGCCGACCGCAAGCGTGTGCGCCTGTTCCGACGTCAGGCCCATGTCGATACCGGCCTCGGTCATGGCCTCGATGAAATAGAACACATAGGCCGGCCCGGAGCCGGACATCGCCGTCACCGCGTCGAGATCGCGCTCGGCATCGACCCAGAGCAACTGGCCCGTGGGCGCCAGCACCTGCGCCACCATCTCCCGCGCCTCGCCTGCAACAGCGTCCCGGGCGTAGAGGGCGGTCATGCCCTGGCCGATGAGCGCCGGCGTGTTGGGCATGGCGCGAACGATGCGCTCGCTGCCCAGCCACCGGGCGATGCTCTGCGAGGGAATGCCGGCCGCGACGCTCAGGTGCAGCGCGCCCGCGGCATGTTCTCGCACCGGCCTGGCGGCCTCGGCAAACATCTGCGGCTTCACGGCCCACACCAGCAACTCGCAGCGTGCCAGGGCCGCACCCGCTTGCGCCAGCGCTGCGATGCCGTAATCGCGCGCCAGCCGTTGGCGCGCTTCCTCGAAAGGCTCGACGACTTCGAAGGATGTGGCCGGGATGCCTTGACGAATCAGCCCGCCAAGGATCGCGCTGGCCATGTTGCCGCCGCCGATGAATCCGATCGGCGGCAGCGGCGCGGTATCGGCGCGGGGGAGTGAGGTGGTCAGGGTCATGGTGTGTCGTTGAACTCGAAGGCGGCGAACTGCGTGATCTGCATCGGGTTGAAATTGTCGTCGCTCACCACGACCAGCAGGCGCCGGCCGTTGGCCAGCGGAAGGCCCCAGCACATGCCTTCGGTGTTGTCGAGGCGCGACAGGCTGAGGGTCGAGAAGTCGGCGACCAGCGTCTTCGCGACCGGTCGGTGATTGCCGGGCTTCAGCGCCTCGATGAGCAGCACGTCTGCGGCGTCTCGCGTATCTATCTCGTAGAGACGTAGCGAGTTGCCAGTGCCTGCCGCATAGGCGCGTTCGAGCACCAGCATCCGGTGGGCGTCCAGCATCAGGATCTCGCTGACGCCGTTCTCGGCGTGCGTTCCAGGCACCAGCGGTCGTACCGGGACGGCATCGTTCACATAGGCGATCTGCCGAAGCACGCGGCCGCTGTCCACGTCTAGCGCCGTGAAGCGGCTAGGGCCGCCCGGCGAATCCAGTGTCGGTATCGCGCCGTCCTGGATCAGCGCGTTTTCCATGGCGAGCCAGGCGGTGCGATGGTCGGGCGTCAGCGCCAGCCCTTCGAATCCGAGATTGTCGCGCGCGCCGCGCCGGCCATCGCTGCCGGGCTCGAACATCGCGGGCAGCGCAAACTGCCGCAGCAGGCTGCCGTCGCGCCGGGATTCATAGAGTGCAGGGCCGAAGCCCCGTGCCTCGTCGCCCTCGGACGCCCAGAGGAGGGTGCCGGTGTCAGGCCGCAGGCGCAGTGCTTCGGGATCGGGCACCGGCACGCCGCTGCGGGCGTTGCGGCGGTTCGGCCAGGTCGTTCCGTCTGCCTGCAACAGCGAAGTCACCTTGGAAAACACCGGCGCCGTGCTGCTGTCAGCCGACCAGTTCGCGTCGTAATATCGTAGGGGATCGAGGTTTGACCGGTCATCCGACAGAAGCAGGTACTCACCTCGTTTGGTGTCGAAGTCGATTCCCGAGAGCCCGCCAATGGTGGTGCCATCGAAGCGCTGCCAATGCGTCAACCGCGCCTCTGCGAGCAATCGCAGCTGCGGGCTCATGGCTCCCTCGCGCGCCTGAGCAGTCTGGATGGCATCGGATTTGCACCCGACCAGCGTCCCCGCCAATGCTGCGGCCCCGCCCAGCAGGCGCCGGCGCGTGAACAAGGGAAGACGTGGTTGCGACGGCACGCCCGCAAGTCTAGGGGGTTTTTGAGCCTGCCGTAGCCGAGTGAGTTGACAGCTTGGATACGCCGTGGCACAATCGCGGGCTTCGCTTGAAAAGGCGAGGCTTTCCGCCCATACGGATGCATCTCAAGTGGTTTGAGGTGCGGACGACGGGCCCAAGACTGACTGGCGCTGACCCATCCTGGTGAAGCAACGGTACAAGTTGGGAACTACGAACAATGATCCAAACTGAATCCCGGCTCGAAGTGGCCGACAACACGGGCGCGAAATCCGTCCTGTGTATCAAGGTGCTTGGCGGCTCGAAGCGTCGCTACGCCAGCGTTGGCGATGTCATCAAGGTCAGCATCAAAGAAGCTGCACCCCGTGGCCGCGTCAAGAAGGGCGAAATCTACAGCGCCGTGGTGGTTCGCACCGCCAAGGGCATCCGTCGCGCCGACGGTTCGCTCGTCAAGTTCGACGGCAATGCCGCCGTTCTGCTCAACGCCAAGCTGGAGCCGATCGGCACCCGCATCTTCGGACCGGTGACCCGCGAACTGCGCACCGAGAAGTTCATGAAGATCGTCTCGCTGGCCCCTGAAGTTCTCTAAGGATCAACGCCATGAACAAGATTCGCACAGGCGACCAGGTCATCGTGTTGGCCGGTCGTGACAAGGGCAAGCGCGGCGTCGTGTCGCTGCGCAAGGACGATTCGCATGTGATCGTCGACGGCATCAATGTCGTCAAGAAGCACGCCAAGCCGAACCCCATGAAGGGTACGACGGGTGGCATCGTCGAGAAGACCATGCCGATTCACCAATCCAACGTGGCGATCTTCAATGCCGCGACCGGCAAGGCCGATCGCGTGGGCATCAAGGTCACGGACGGCAAGCGCGTGCGCGTTTACAAGTCCAGCGGCGAAGAAATCAAGATCGCCTAAGGGGTAATCAAATGGCACGTCTCCAACAACACTATCGCGAAAAAGTCGCGAAAGACCTGACCGAGAAGTTCGGCTACAAGTCGCCGATGCAGGTCCCGCGCCTGACCAAGATCACGCTCAACATGGGCGTGGGCGAGGCTGTCGCCGACAAGAAGGTCCTCGACAACGCCGTCGCCGACTTGACCAAGATCGCCGGCCAGAAGCCCGTCGTCACCAAGTCGAAGAAGGCCATCGCCGGCTTCAAGATCCGTGAGCAACAGCCCATCGGCTGCATGGTCACGCTGCGTGGCGTCCAGATGTATGAATTCCTGGACCGTTTCGTGACCGTGGCACTGCCGCGCGTCCGTGACTTCCGTGGTATCTCCGGTCGCGCATTCGACGGCCGTGGCAACTACAACATCGGCGTCAAGGAACAGATCATTTTCCCCGAGATCGAGTACGACAAGGTTGATGCCCTGCGCGGTCTGAATATCAGCATCACGACGACGGCCAAGACCGACGAAGAGGCCAAGGCGCTTCTCGCTGGTTTCCGTTTCCCGTTCAAGAACTGAGGCGACCATGGCAAAAGCATCCCTGATCCAGCGCGAACTCAAGCGCGACAACCTGGTCGCCAAGTACGCCGCAAAGCACGCCGAACTGAAGGCGATTGCGAACGACTTCAAGAAGAGCGACGAAGAGCGCGCCGCTGCACGCCTCGGCCTGCAAAAGCTGCCGCGCAACGCGAACCCCACGCGTCAGCGCAACCGTTGCGAAATCACCGGTCGTCCCCGCGGCACCTTCCGCCAATTCGGTCTGGCCCGCGCCAAGATCCGTGAACTGGCTTTCAACGGCGACATCCCCGGTGTCACCAAGGCCAGCTGGTAAGCCAGGCAGGAGCAAACAACATGAGCATGAGTGATCCCATTGCCGACCTGCTGACGCGTATCCGTAACGCGCAGATGGTGGCGAAGCCCACCGTGTCGGTCCCGTCTTCCAAGGTGAAGATCGCGATCGCACAAGTCCTGAAGGACGAAGGCTATATCGACGGTTTCCAGGTCAAGACCGAAGCCGGCAAGAACGAGCTTGAAATCTCGTTGAAGTACTACGCTGGCCGTCCGGTCATCGAACGTATCGAGCGCGTGAGCCGCCCCGGCCTGCGCGTCTACAAGGCCAGCGCTGCGATCCCGCAAGTGCAGAACGGTCTTGGCGTCGCCATCGTGACCACGCCCCAGGGCGTGATGACGGACCGCAAGGCCCGCGCCAACGGTGTTGGTGGCGAAGTCCTGTGCTACGTCGCCTAATCGAGGAGCTGAACAAATGTCCCGAGTAGGTAAAGCACCGGTCGTCATCCCCGCAGGCGTGGATGTGTCGATCAAGGATGATCAGATCAATGTCAAGGGCACGGGCGGCACGCTCGCGCTGACCCGCAATGCATTGGTCAACGTCACCAACGCAGAAGGCAAGCTGAGCTTCGTTCCCGCCAACGATTCGCGTGAAGCGAATGCGATGAGCGGCACGCTGCGCCAGCTGGTCAACAACATGGTTGTCGGCGTCACCAAGGGCTTCGAGAAGAAGCTGAACCTGGTTGGCGTGGGCTACAAGGCCGCCGCACAAGGCGCCAAGCTGAACCTCCAGGTCGGCTATTCGCACCCGGTCAACATCGACATGCCGCAAGGCATCACGGTGGCCACCCCGACCCCGACGGAAATCCTGATCAAGGGTGCCGACCGTCAACGTGTCGGCCAGATCGCCGCCGAGATCCGCGCTGTTCGTCCGCCCGAGCCCTACAAGGGCAAGGGCATCCGTTATTCGGACGAGAAGATCGTGATCAAAGAGACCAAGAAGAAGTAAGGGGCAGCAAAATGATGTTGACCAAAAAAGCACAACGTCTGCGCCGCTCGCGCCAGACCCGCATCCGGATTGCCACGCAGGGCGTTGCTCGCCTCACGGTGAACCGGACCAATCTGCACATCTACGCCACCGTCATCTCCGGCGACGGCGCCAAGGTGCTCGCCTCTGCGTCGACGGCCGAAGCCGAAGTCCGCAGCTCGCTCGGCGCGTCGGGCAAAGGTGGCAATGCCGCCGCCGCCACGCTGATCGGCAAGCGCATCGCTGAAAAGGCGAAGGCTGCCGGCGTCGAGAAGGTCGCTTTCGACCGTGCAGGTTTTGCATACCACGGCCGCGTCAAGGCGCTGGCTGATGCGGCCCGCGAAGCCGGTCTGCAGTTCTAAGGAATTTCAAAATGGCAAAGATTCAAGCAAGAACGCAGAACGAAGGACCCGAGGACGGTCTGCGCGAGAAGATGATCGCGATCAACCGCGTCACCAAGGTGGTGAAGGGTGGTCGTATCCTCGGTTTCGCAGCACTGACCGTGGTCGGCGACGGCGACGGCAAGGTCGGCATGGGCAAGGGCAAGTCGAAGGAAGTGCCTGCTGCCGTGCAAAAGGCGATGGAAGAAGCCCGTCGCAACCTGTTCAAGATCTCGATCAAGAACGGCACGCTGCATCACCGCGTGACGGGTCACCATGGCGCCGCTTCGGTTGTCATGATCCCCGCTCCGAAGGGTACCGGCATCATCGCTGGCGGCCCGATGCGCGCTGTCTTCGAAGTCCTGGGCATCACCGACATCGTGGCCAAGAGCCATGGTTCGTCGAACCCCTACAACATGGTCCGCGCCACGCTGGACGGCCTGAAGAACTCGACCACCGCCTCTGCTGTCGCTGCCAAGCGCGGCCTGACGGTCGAAGAGCTGTTCGCCTGAGGAACATCGTCATGACGCAACAACAAACCGTCAAGGTGCAGCTGGTGAAGAGCCCGATCGGCACCAAGCAGGCTCACCGCGACACCGTGCGCGGCCTCGGCCTGCGCAAGCTCAACTCCGTGTCGGAGTTGCAGGACACGCCCGCAGTGCGCGGCATGATCAACAAGATCAGTTATCTGGTCAAGGTTCTGTAAGAGAGACTGATATGGAACTCAATGGCATCAAGCCGGCAGACGGCGCGAAGCACTACAAGCGTCGCGTCGGCCGCGGTATCGGCTCCGGCATCGGCAAGACCGCGGGTCGTGGTCACAAGGGTCAGAAGTCGCGTGCAGGCGGCTTCCACAAGGTGGGCTTCGAAGGCGGTCAAATGCCTCTGCAGCGTCGCCTGCCGAAGCGCGGCTTCAAGTCGCAGACGCTCAAGTACAACGCTGAAGTCACGTTGACCGCATTGGAAGCCCTCGGCCTGGCCGAAGTCGATCTGCTGGCACTGAAGCAAGCTGGCCTCGTCGGCCAGATCGCGAAGGTCGTCAAGATCATCAAGACGGGCGAACTCACCAAGGCCGTCAAGCTGACGGGCATCGGTGCAACCGCTGGTGCCAAGGCTGCGATCGAAGCAGCCGGCGGCAGCGTCGCTTAATACGGCATTGGAAAGAAGGCTGTAGTGGCAACCAACGCGGCAACGCTCGCAAAGACTGGCAAGTTCGGTGACCTGCGTCGCCGGCTCGTGTTTTTGCTGCTCGCACTTGTGGTCTATCGGATCGGCGCGCACATTCCGGTTCCGGGCATCAACCCGGACCAGTTGGCGCAGTTGTTCCAGGGCCAGAAGGGCGGCATCCTGAGCCTGTTCAACATGTTCTCGGGCGGGGCGCTGTCGCGCTTCACCGTGTTCGCGCTGGGCATCATGCCGTACATCTCCGCGTCGATCATCATGCAATTGATGACCTACGTGTTGCCTACCTTCGAGCAGATGAAGAAGGAAGGCGAGGCAGGTCGTCGCAAGATCACGCAGTACACGCGCTATGGCGCGTTGGGCCTGGCGCTGTTCCAGTCGTTCAGCATTGCTGTGGCGCTGGAATCGTCGGCTGGCCTGGTGATCAATCCGGGCTTCGGCTTCCGCCTCACGGCAATGTTCAGCCTCACGGCTGGCTCGATGTTCCTGATGTGGCTGGGTGAGCAGATCACCGAACGTGGCCTGGGCAACGGCATCTCGATCCTGATCTTCGCGGGTATCGCGGCTGGTCTACCGGGTGCTGTCGGCGGCCTGGCTTCGCTGGTGTCGACGGGTGCGATGAATCCGCTGGTGGCGCTGTTCATCGTGGCAGTCGTCGTGCTGGTGACCTACTTCGTCGTGTTCGTGGAACGCGGCCAGCGCAAGATCCTCGTGAACTATGCGCGGCGCCAGGTGGGCAACAAGGTGTATGGCGGTCAGTCGTCGCATCTGCCGCTGAAGCTGAACATGGCTGGCGTGATTCCGCCGATCTTCGCTTCGTCGATCATCCTGCTGCCCGCAACGGTGGTCGGCTGGTTCAGCACCGGTGAAGGCGGTTTCCGCTGGATCAAGGACGTGGCCAGTGCGCTGCGGCCGGGCGAGCCCATTTACGTGTTGCTGTACGCAGCAGCCATCGTGTTCTTCTGCTTTTTCTACACGGCGTTGGTTTTCAACAGCCGCGAAACGGCAGACAACCTGAAGAAGAGCGGTGCGTTCATTCCGGGCATCCGCCCGGGTGATCAAACAGCTCGCTATATCGACAAGATCCTGGTCCGCCTGACGCTGGCTGGCGCGGTGTATATCACCTTCGTCTGCCTGCTGCCCGAGTTCCTGATCCTCAAGTACAACGTGCCGTTCTATTTCGGCGGCACGTCGCTCTTGATCATCGTTGTGGTGACCATGGACTTCATGGCCCAGGTGCAGAACTACTTGATGTCCCAGCAGTATGAATCGCTGCTGAAGAAGGCCAACTTCAAGACGTCGTAAGCCAGGTTAACGAAAAGTTTTAGGAGAATTGATATGAGAGTTTCGGCTTCGGTCAAAACCATCTGCCGTAATTGCAAGATCATCCGCCGCAAGGGTGTGGTGCGTGTGATCTGTACCGACCCGCGCCATAAGCAGCGCCAGGGTTGATTAGAGAAACATCAGAGGACGCACATGGCACGTATTGCTGGCATCAACATTCCGCCGCACAAGCACGCTGAAATCGGCCTGACGGCCATCTTCGGCATCGGTCGCACCCGCGCTCGCAAGATCTGCGAAGCCACCGGCATCGACTATGCGAAGAAGATCAAGGATCTGACGGACAGCGATCTCGAGAAGATCCGCGACCAGATCGCTCTGTTCACCATCGAAGGCGACCTGCGTCGCGAGACGACGATGAACATCAAGCGTTTGATGGACATCGGCTGCTATCGCGGCTTCCGTCATCGCCGTGGCCTGCCGATGCGCGGCCAGCGCACGCGCACCAATGCCCGCACCCGCAAGGGTCCGCGCAAGGCTGCGCAGTCCCTGAAGAAATAAGGATAGAACAGCATGGCTAAAGCACCTGCAAACAACGCTGCACAGCGCGTCCGCAAGAAGGTTCGCAAGAACGTTGCCGACGGTATCGCCCACGTGCACGCGTCGTTCAACAACACCATCATCACGATCACCGATCGCCAGGGCAACGCCCTGTCGTGGGCTTCGTCGGGTGGCCAAGGCTTCAAGGGCTCGCGCAAGTCGACGCCTTTCGCAGCCCAGGTCGCTTCGGAAGTCGCTGGCCGCGCCGCGGTCGAGCAAGGTATCAAGAACCTCGACGTCGAGATCAAGGGCCCCGGTCCTGGTCGTGAATCGTCGGTGCGCGCCCTGGCCGCACTCGGCATTCGCATCAACTCGATCGCCGACGTGACGCCAGTGCCGCACAACGGCTGCCGTCCGCAGAAGCGTCGTCGCATCTAAGCGCTGACGCCCGGCGCAGCCCGCTTCACGGCGGCTGCGCATTTTGTTTTTTCAACAAGCCCACCGCCGTTGGCACGCCGCTGACGGCTCCCGCAGGAAACCACTGCGGCAGATGACACAAAGGAAGATCACGTGGCACGCTACCTCGGCCCCAAGGCCAAACTTTCCCGCCGTGAAGGCACCGACCTGTTCCTGAAGAGCGCACGTCGCTCCATCCAGGACAAGTCGAAGTTCGATTCGAAGCCCGGCCAGCATGGTCGCACCTCGGGTCAGCGCACTTCCGATTTCGGCCTGCAACTGCGCGAAAAGCAGAAGGTCAAGCGCATGTACGGCGTGCTCGAAAAGCAGTTCCGCCGCTACTTCGAAGAAGCCGACCGTCGCCGTGGCAACACCGGCGCCAACCTGCTGTTCATCCTCGAATCGCGCCTGGACAACGTCGTCTATCGCATGGGCTTCGGCTCGACCCGCGCTGAAGCACGTCAGCTGGTGTCGCACAAGGCGATCACGGTGAACGGCCAGTCGGTCAACATCCCGTCGTACCTGGTCAAGACCGGCGACGTGATCGCTGTCCGTGACAAGTCGAAGAAGCAGACGCGTATCGCCGAAGCACTGCAACTCGCAGCGCAAGTTGGCATGCCGGCCTGGGTGGAAGTGAACGCCGACAAGGGCGAAGGCACGTTCAAGAAGGTGCCGGATCGCGACGAGTTCGCCGCCGACATCAACGAATCGCTGATCGTCGAACTGTATTCGCGTTGATGAATTGCCCGCACCGTGTGGTGCGGGTTGCTGTTTTTTTGTTATCCCGTTCTCGGCGTGCCCCGCAAGTGCGCCGGGCGCTTCACCAGCCTTACCGGTGTAACGAACCGGGGGTATTGAGAGGAAGTCCTGCATGCAAACCACCCTGCTGAAACCCAAGACCATCCAGGTCGAGCAACTGGCGCCGAACAAGGCGAAGGTCACGCTCGAGCCCTTCGAGCGCGGCTACGGCCACACGCTCGGCAACGCGCTGCGTCGCGTTCTGCTCTCGTCGATGGTTGGCTATTCGGCAACCGAAGTCACCATCGCTGGCGTTCTGCACGAGTACTCGTCGATCGACGGCGTGCAGGAAGATGTCGTCAACATCCTGCTGAACCTCAAGGGCGTGGTGTTCAAGCTCCACAACCGCGATGAAGTCACGCTGAGCCTGCGCAAGGACGGCGAAGGCCCGGTGCTGGCCTCGGACATCCAGACGCCGCACGACGTCGAGATCATCAACCCCGATCACGTGATCGCGCACCTGTCGCAAGGCGGCAAGCTCGACATGCAGATCAAGGTTGAAAAGGGTCGCGGCTATGTGCCCGGCACGATGCGCCGCTATGCGGACGAGCCGACCAAGTCGATTGGCCGCATCGTCCTCGACGCGTCGTTCTCGCCCGTGAAGCGCGTGAGCTACACGGTCGAAAGCGCCCGCGTGGAACAGCGTACCGACCTGGACAAGCTGCTGGTCGAGATCGAGACCAACGGCGCGATCACCGCCGAAGACGCAGTGCGCGCCTCGGCCAAGATCCTCGTTGAACAGCTCGCCGTGTTTGCGCAGCTCGAAGGCGGCGAACTGGCTGCATTCGATGCACCGGCACCGCGCAGCGCACAACAATTCGATCCGATCCTGCTGCGCCCTGTCGACGAACTCGAACTGACGGTGCGTTCGGCCAACTGCCTGAAGGCCGAGAACATCTACTACATCGGTGACCTGATCCAGCGCACCGAGAACGAACTGCTCAAGACCCCGAACCTGGGTCGCAAGTCGCTCAACGAAATCAAGGAAGTGCTTGCCTCGCGCGGTCTTACCTTGGGCATGAAGCTCGAAAGCTGGCCGCCGGCCGGCCTCGACAAGCGCTGAACCGCAAAGGGCAGTACCTGATACGGCTGCCTTTATTACAAACCTCAAAAAAGGAAATCAAAAATGCGCCACGGTCACGGCATCCGCAAACTCAACCGCACCAGCTCGCACCGCCTCGCGATGCTGCAGAACATGATGAACTCGCTCATCGAGCACGAAGTCATCAAGACCACGGTCCCCAAGGCCAAGGAACTGCGCCGCGTCATCGAACCGATGATCACGCTGGCCAAGAAGCCGACGGTTGCCAATCGCCGCCTCGCGTTCGACCGCCTGCGCGATCGCGACAGCGTCGTGAAGCTCTTCAACGACCTGGGCCCGCGCTTCGCGGCGCGTCCGGGCGGCTACACCCGCATCCTGAAGATGGGCTTCCGCGTGGGCGACAACGCCCCGATGGCGCTCGTCGAACTGGTCGATCGTCCTGAAGTCAAAGAAACTTCTGACGATCAGGCAGCAGCCGAATAAATAGTATATAATTCCATCTTGCCGCGCGATGGAGCAGCCTGGTAGCTCGTTGGGCTCATAACCCAAAGGTCGCAAGTTCAAATCTTGCTCGCGCAACCAATTCAAAAGCCCCTGATTTTCGAATCAGGGGCTTTTTCTTTGGGGGGTCGGGATCGGGAGCGGGCAGCCGAACGCAGAGGTCGCAAAGGTTTCGCAGAAGTCGCAAAAGGAAATCCAAGAATATTCTTTGGATTTCTCTTGCGACCTCTGCGTAGTTTTTGTCTTCCTTCTGCGTTCGGCTGTCCGAATTCTTCGGCTTCTGCGAACGCGCAAGCCCTCAGTCCGGCACGACGGCCGTGACCTCGATCTCCACCTTCGCGCGCTTCTCGACCAGCGCAGCCACCTGCACGCAGGTCATTGCCGGAAAGTTGCGGCCCATGGCTTCGCGGTAGACCGGGCCGAGTTCGCGCAGGCGGGCGTTGTATTCGTCGCGGTCGGTGATGTACCAGGTCATGCGGACCATGTGCTCGGGGCCGGCGCCGGCTTCGCGCAGCACGGCGACGATGTTGCGCAGCGCCTGGCCTGTCTGTTCGATGAAGTCGTCGGAGACGAATTGCTGTTGCCCATCCCAGCCGATCTGGCCGCCCACGAACACTTGTGTGCCGCGGGCGGCGATGCCGTTGGCATAGCCCTTGGGTGGCAGCCAGCCGGCGGGTTGCAGGAATTGCATCATTGTCAAAGACTCCTCAGTTTGAAACGTTGCAACTTGCCGGTTTCGGTGCGCGGCAAGCTGTCGACAAAAGTGATTTCGCGCGGGTACTTGTAGGGGGCGATGGTGGCCTTGACGTGGTCCTGCAGCGCTTTCACCATCTCGGCGTCAGCATCGTTACCGGGCTTGAGCACGCAGAAGGCCTTGACGATCATGCCGCGCTCCGCGTCGGGCTTGCCGATCACGCCGCATTCGGCCACCGCAGGGTGCTGGAGCAGCGCGTCCTCGACCTCGGGGCCGCCGACGTTGTAGCCGGCGGTGACGATCATGTCGTCGGCGCGGGACTGGTAGAAGAAATAGCCATCGTCGTCTTCCACGAACGCGTCGCCGGGGTAGTTCCAGCCGTTCTTCACGTAGGCTGCCTGGCGCGGGTCGTCCAGATAGCGGCAACCCACCGGGCCGATGATCGCGAGCTTGCCGACGGTGCCGCGTGGGACTTCGTTCCCTTCCTCGTCGACCACCTTGGCTGTGAAGCCCGGCACGGCCTTGCCGATGGCGCCGCGGCGGACCTCTTCCGGCGCGGCGGAGATGTAGATGTGGAAGACCTCGGTGCCGCCGATGCCGTCCAGCATCTCGATGCCGGTGGCTTCCTTCCAGAGCTGGCGCGTGGCATCGGGCAGCGCCTCGCCGGCGCTGACGCTGATGCGCAGGCTGGGCACGCCGATCTGCTTGGCGAAGGGCGCGACCTGGCGGTAGAAGGTGGGCGCGGTGTAGGTGATGGTGGCGCCGGATTCGTTGATCAGCTTGACCATGCCCTCGGGGCTGTAGCTGCCGTCGGGAAAGAAGACCGAGGCGCCTGCCCACATCGGGAAGATCAGCAGGCCGCCGAGGCCGAAGGTGAAGGCCAGCGGGGGCGAACCGAGCACGATGTCCTCCGGGCGAGCGCGCAGCACATGGCGCGGCCAGGTCTCGCACATGGCGAGCACGTCGCGATGCGTGGAGATGGGCGCCTTGGGCTTGCCGGTGGTGCCGGAGGTGAATGCCAGCAAGGCGATATCGTCCGCAGCGGTCGGGCAGGCGGTGAAGCGGCCGCTCTTGGTGGCGGCGTGAGCCTCGAGCGACGTGGGGCTATCGGTTTGGTTGAACGCGATGATCGTCTTCAGCACCGGATGGTCGGCGCGTGCGGCCTCGAGTTCGGGCAGCAGCTTGCCGTCGCAGAGTGCGGCCGCGGGCTGGGACTTCTCGATGATGTCGCCCAGTTCCTTCGCGCGCAGCAACGGCATCGTCGCGACCGCGATCAGGCCGGCTTTGACGACGGCGAGCCAGGACAGGGCCATCTGGATCGAGTTGCCGCCGCGCAGCAGGACCCGGTTGCCCGGCACGAGACGCAGGTCTTCGGTCAGCACCTGCGCGATGCGGTTGACTTCGACGGCCGCCTGCGCATAGGTGAGGGTGCGCGTGGGGGAGCGCAGCATGGGGTTGTCGGCGAAGCCCTTCGCCGGGGCCTTGTCGAGCAGCTCCTCGACGAGGTTCAACTGGTCTGGCAACTGAAGCTCCGGCAGGTCGTACCGGAACATGGGCAGTTGCTCCGGCGGCGGCAGCCGGTCGTGGACGAAGCGGTCGACTTGTGCGGTCATTGCGTAACCTCGGTGCTGTGCGCTGCGACGCGGGCTGGCATGGGGCGGCTGGACGCAGAGGCGATCGCCTCCGCGCGTGGCACGTCGCGCCCTCGCTGCCCGTTAAGGGGGCGCGGGCTTTGCTTGGGGCGGCTCGACACTGCGCTCATGGATCTATCCCCGCAAGACGGACTTGCCGATGATGAGTTGTTGGACCTCGGTCGCGCCTTCGTAGATGCGCAGCGACCGGATGTCGCGGTACAGGCTCTCGACCTTGTTGCCGACCTGCACGCCCAGCCCGCCATGCAACTGCAGCGCCATGTCGATGACGCGCTGCGCGTTCTCGGTGGCGGTCATCTTGGCCATGGCGGCGGCGGCGGTGAGGTCGCCGGAGGGCTTCTGGCCGGCGCGCTCGGATTCGTCGCGCATCCATGCGGCGCGGTAGGTGAGCAGGGCGGCGGCATCAACCAGGGCGGCCATGTCGCCTAGCTTGGCCTGGGTGAGTTGGAAGTCGGCAAGCGCGTGGCCGAACATCTGGCGGCGCTGGGCATGCGCGACGGCTTCCGCCAACGCACGGCGCGCCATGCCGAGAGCGGCGGCTGCGACCGAGGCGCGGAAGATGTCGAGGGTCCGCATGGCCAGCTTGAAGCCGCCGTTGAGATCGCCGAGTTGCGCGTTGCGGGGCACTTCGCATGACTCGAACTTCAAGGTGGCCAGGGGGTGCGGCGCCATCACGTGGATGTGGGCCGACGTGTCGAGCCCCTGGCTCGTAGCGTCGACGATGAAGGCGGTGATGCCGCGCGTGCCGCCGGTGGGATCGGTCTTGGCGAACGTGCAGTAGAAGTCCGCGATGCCGCCGTTGCTGATCCAGGTCTTGGTGCCGTCGAGCTTCCAGCCGCTGGCGGTGGCATCGGCGCGCATGGCCATGGCGCCGACGTCGGAGCCGGCGTTGGGCTCGCTCAGCGCGAAGGCGGCGATCTTGCTGCCGTTGGCGACGGCGGGGAGGTAGGCAGCTTGTTGCGCAGGGCTGCCGGCCAGCGTGATCGCGCCGCTGCCGAGGCCCTGCATCGCGAAGGCGAAGTCAGCGAGGGGTGAGTGGTAGGCCAGGGTCTCGCGCAGCAGCACGAGGGCGCGGGAATCGAGGCGCTCCAGCGCGCCGCCGGAAGCCGCGGGCACGCAGTAGCGCAGCCAGCCGCCTTCGCCGAGGCGGCGGACCCAGTCGCGGCAGGCCGCGCGGTCGTCGCTTTCATCGACATCCTGGGCGGCGGCCCAAGGCAGCAGGCCTTGCGCTAGGGCGCGATGGGCGTCGTCGAAGAAGGGCAGCGCGAGGTGCGCGGTCGATGGGGGAGTGGGCGGTGGTGTGTTCATGTCGTCAGGAAGCGGGAACGGTCGGGAACGATGCGAGAACGGGAACGCGAGCGGGAGCGGGAGCGGGAACGCGAGCAGACAGCCGGACACAAAGGACGCGAAGGTTCCTCGAAGGACGCGAAAGAAAAACCGGGAAACCGGAACTGGCTGTTTGCATCTTTCGCGTCCTTCGCGTTCCTTCGCGACCTTTGCGTCCGGTCAAGTCCGTATTCCACGGTGCCAGATCAGTCGCCCTGGAACGCCGGCTTGCGCTTGTTCGCGAACGCTTCGTAGGCGCGCTTGAAGTCTTCGGTCTGCATGCAGATCGCCTGCGCCTGCGCTTCGGCTTCGATGGCCTGGTCGATGGTCATGGACCATTCCTGCGACAGCATGGTCTTGGTCATGCCGTGCGCGAAGCTCGGGCCCGCGGCCAGTTCGCGCGCGACGGCGGTGGCGGCGCCGAGCAACGCATCGCTTTCATGCAGCGCGTTGAAGAAGCCCCAGGCGTGGCCTTCGGTGGCGGTCATCGCGCGGCCGGTGAACAGCAGTTCCGAGGCGCGGCCCTGGCCGATCATGCGCGGCAGCAGCGCACAGGCGCCCATGTCCGCGCCGGCCAGGCCGACGCGGGTGAACAGGAAGGCGGTCTTCGTCGCCGGCGTGCCGAAGCGGATGTCGCAGGCCAGCGCGATCATGGCGCCGGCGCCGGCGCAGATGCCGTCGATGGCGCCGATGATCGGTTGCGGGCAGGCGCGGATCGCCTTGACCAGGTCGCCGGTCATGCGCGTGAATTCGAGCAGCGCGGGCATCTCCATCTTCGTGAGCGGGCCGATGATCTCGTGTACGTCGCCGCCCGAGCAGAAGTTGCCGCCGGCGCCGGTGATGACGATGACCTTCACGTCGGTCGCGTAGGTGAGGGCACGGAACAGGTCGCGCAGCTCGGCGTACGAGTCGAAGGTGAGCGGGTTCTTGCGCTCGGGCCGGTTCAGCGTGACGGTGCCGATGCCGTCCGCGAAGGACCAGGCGAAATGCTTCGCCGAATACGACGCCTTGGGTTCGAACTGCGCGTGCATGGGGTTGCCGGCGCTGATGTAGTGCTTCATGCGATTTCGGTGTTGTTCGTGGTGGTGGGGGTGGTTTGCTTGACCTTGCCGAGCAGCTTGTGCAACTGCGCGATCTCCTTCGCGTTGAGCCCGGCGAAGGCATCGACGATCCAGGCTTCGTGCTTCTGCGCCATCTCGTTGAAGAGCTTGCGGCCGCGCGGCGTGAGGCGTACGCGCCAGGCGCGGCGGTCGTTGGCGACGTCGACGCGCTCGACCAGGCCTTCGGTGACGAGCTGGTCGGTGATGCCGGTGACGTTGCCGCCGGTGACCATCATGCGGCGCGAGAGTTCGTTCATCTTCAGGCCCTCCGGCGCGCGCTCCAGTTGCGACATCAGGTCGAAGCGCGGCAGGGTGGTGGAGAACTGCTCGCGCAGGCTGTTGCGCACCTGCTTCTCGATCAACTGCGTGCAGGTCAGCAGGCGCAGCCAGAGGCGCAGTTCGTCGGGGTGTTCGCTGTGGGCGCGGGCTTCGAGGTCCATGTCACTCCACCGGAACGGCCTTGGCCGTCGTGGGTTGCAGGGCCGCAGCCATCTCCTTCTGCTTGGCGATCTCGCGGTACATCTGGTCGCGCCCGCTGAGGTACTGCTTCGGCCATTCCACCGCGCGGCTTTCGAGCTTGGCGGCTTCGTGCAATGTCCAGGCGGGGTCGGCCAGGTGCGGGCGCGCCACGGCGCAGAGGTCGGCGCGGCCGGCGGCGATGATGCTGTTGGCCTGGTCGGCGTCGGTGATGGCACCGACGGCGATGGTCGAGATGCCGACCTCGTTGCGGATGCGGTCGGCGAACGGCGTCTGGTACATGCGGCCGTAGACGGGCTTGGCGGCGCGGGTGGTCTGGCCGGAGGAGACGTCGATGAAGTCGGCGCCTGCCGCTTTGAACAGGCGCGCGACCTCGATGGCGTCGTCGCCCGTGTTGCCGCCGGGTGCCCAGTCGTGCGCGGAGATGCGCACGCTCATCGGCTTGTCGGCGGGCCACACGGCGCGCATCGCCTTGAACACTTCAAGCGGGTAGCGGCAGCGCGCATGGATGTCACCGGCGTATTCGTCGGTGCGCAGGTTGGTCAGCGGGCTGATGAAGGAGGCGAGCAGATAGCCGTGGGCGCAGTGCAGCTCGAGCCAGTCGAAGCCGGCTTCGGCGGCGCGGCGCGTGGAGTCGACGAACTGGTCGCGCATGAGGTCCATGTCGGCGCGGCTCATTTCGGCGGGCAACTGGTTCTGCTCGCCGTAGGCCAGCGCGCTCGCCGACAACAGCGGCCAGTTGCCGGACGGCAGCGGCTCGTCGGTGCCTTCCCAACCGACTTGCGTCGAACCCTTGGGGCCGCTGTGGCCGAGCTGCATGCCGATGCGCGCGCTGCTCTGCGCATGCACGAAGTCGACGATGCGCTTGAAGGCGGCTTGCTGCGTGTCGTTGTAGAGGCCGGTGCAGGCGGGCGTGATGCGGCCTTCGGGCGTGGGGCTGGTCATCTCGACCATCACCATCGCCGCGCCGCCCAGCGCGCGTGCGCCCAAGTGCACGAGGTGGAAGTCCTGCGGCACGCCGTCGACCGCGCTGTAGGTGGCCATGGGCGAGACGATGATCCGGTTCTTCAGCGTGAGGCCGCGCACGGTCAGCGGCATCAGCATCGGCGGGACGCGCTTGCCGCCGGCCAGCCATTGTTCGTAGCCGCCGAGCCACTTCGCATCGCGCAGGCGCAGGTTCTCGTGGCTGATGCGTTGCGAGCGCGTGAGAAGCGAATAGGCGAACTGCTCGACCTCCATGCCGCTGTAGCGCGTGACGTTCTCGAACCATTCGGTCGAGTTGCGCGCGGCGTTCTGGATCTTCAGCACCTCGACGCTGCGCCGGCCTTCGTAGGCTTCCAGCACCTGTTCGACATCGCCACCTTCGCTGGAGACTTGCGCAAAGGTGTTGGCCAGGTCGATCGCGTCTTCGAGCGCCAGCTTGGTGCCGGAGCCGATCGAGAAGTGCGCGGTGTGCGCCGCATCGCCCATGAGCACCACCGGCACCGACTTGCCGCCGATGTCGACGCGATGCGTCCAGTGCCCGCAGACCACGCGCGGGAAGCGAATCCAGTTGGCGGAGCCGCGCAGGTGGGTGGCGTTGCTGATGAGGGCGTTGCCGTCGAGGTAGGGCGCGAAGAGTTTTTCGCAGAAGGCGATGGCTTCGGGCTGTTCCATCTGGTCGAGGCCGTGGGCCTTCCAGACTTCTTCCGGCGTTTCGACGATGAAGGTGGAGGTGTCGGCGTCGAACTGGTAGGCATGGGCCTGGAACCAGCCGTGTTCGGTCTGCTCGAACGCAAAGGTGAAGGCGTCGAACTTCTTCTTGGTGCCGAGCCAGACGAAGCGACACAGGCGGGTGTCGATGTCGGGCTGGTAGACGTCGGCGTAGCGCGTGCGGATGCGGCTGTTGAGGCCGTCGCTGGCGATGACGAGGTCGGCTTCGTATTGGGCGGCAAGCGCCTGGTCGTCGGTGGCGTCGCATTCGAAGACGAGGTCGACGCCCAGTGCCAGGCAGCGCTCCTGCAGGATGTTGAGCAGGCGCTTGCGGCCGATGCCGCAGAAGCCGTGGCCGCCGGAGCGCACGCTGCGGCCCTTGAAGAAGACCTCGATGTCGTCCCAGTGGTTGAAGGCGTCGCCGATGAGGGCTGCGGTGGGCGCATCGGCGGCGGCCAGGTTGGCCAGCGTCTGGTCGCTGAGCACCACGCCCCAGCCGAAGGTGTCGAAGGGGCGGTTGCGCTCGACGACGGTGACGGTCAGGTCAGGCCAGCGCGCTTTCATCAACAGCGCGAAGTACAGACCGGCGGGGCCACCCCCGATGCACAACACACGGCGGAGGGCGGGAGAGGGCAACTTTGGGCAATTCATGGTCGAATAGTTTAGGCTTAAACAATCATATGTCAATGGACTACAGCGTGAATGGGCCAAGCCGGTTGACGATTGAGTAACAGATCGCAAGAATCTTTCGCATGCAAAGCTTGATACCGAAGATCGAGTCGCGCCTGGACACGCTTGCCGTGCCTATTGCGCTGGAGCTGCCCGACGGGCGGCGCGTTGCGAAGCCTGGCTCGCGCGTGACGCTGGCCTTCTCGGACTGGTCGGGGCTGGCCAAGCTCGCGGCCAGTCAGATCGGTGCGCTCGGGGAGTTGTACGTCGAGGGCAGGGTGCAGATCGAAGGCGCGATGCGCGATCTGACCGATGTGGCCGTTGGCCTGCTGCCGGGCAATCCGGCTGAAACCAACACGGGCTGGTGGGGTCGGCTGCTGCGGCGGGCCAAGTCCCGCGGCGCGCATTCGCTCAACAAGGATGCCGCGCAGATCGAATTCCACTACGACGTGTCGGACGATTTCTATGCCCTGTGGCTGGACCCGCGGCGCGTCTATTCCTGCGCGTACTTCAAGACGCCCGAGCTGACGCTGGCTCAGGCGCAGGAGGCCAAGCTGGACCACATCTGCCGCAAGCTGCTGCTGCAGCCAGGGCAGCGCTTCCTGGACATCGGCTCGGGCTGGGGCGCCTTGCTGATGTGGGCGGCCGAGCACTACGGCGTGGATGCAACCGGAATCACGTTGTCGAAGAACCAGCACGCCTACGTGCAGCAGCTCATCGACGCCAGGGGACTGGGCGGGCGCGTGCGCGTGGAGCTGCGCGATTACCGGGAGCTGGCGGCCGACAAGCCCTTCGACCGCATCGCGTCCGTGGGGATGTTCGAGCACGTGGGGGCGGCCAACATGCGTGCCTATTTCGCCCGCATCGACGAACTGCTGGTGCCCGGCGGCATGGTCATGAACCACGGCATCACGTCGGGTCGGCTCGACCAGCACCAACTGGGCAACGGCATGGGCGACTTCATCGAGAAGTACATCTTCCCGGGTGGCGAATTGCTGCACGTCACGCATGTGCTGCGCGAGATGGCGGCGGCGGGCCTGGAGATGGTCGATACCGAGAACCTGCGGCCGCATTACGCGCGCACGCTATGGAATTGGTCGGACGCCCTCGAAGGCAGGCTGGACGCCGCGCTGGCGGTGCTGCAGCGCTCCACCGGCAGCCGCGAGCGGGCGGAGCGCATCCTGCGCGCCTATCGTCTTTACCTGGCCGGATCGGCCATGAGTTTCGAGCAGGGCTGGATCTCGCTGCACCAGATGCTTGCCATCAAGCCGGACGGCAACAAGGACACGGGCTTGATGCGTGGCGCACATTCGGCGTACCCTTTCGTCCGCGACCACATTTACCGGTAAGAACCACATGCTCTACAGATTCAAATCGCAAGCGACCCAGGATGTCGTGATGCTCGAAGCCAACGCCCGGCAATTGCTCGAGATCATGGGCAAATCCGGAGGAGGCAGCGGCATCATCACGGTCGAGCAGATCCCCTCGGCGCTCGCGGCGCTGGAGGCCGCCGTGCGCACGGAAGGCACGAACAGGCACAACCATGATGCGCTCGCGGTGGAAGGGCATGCGGAAGAGGCGGAGCGGCAGCATATCGGGCTGCATCAGCGGGCGGCGCCGATCATCCACATGCTCAAGGATGCGCAGGCCGATGGCAAGGATGTGATCTGGGGCGCCAAATAAAGTCCGCCCTGCGTTGATCTACCTCGGGATCGCGCCCGGGCTCGAATAGTCGTAGCGCGGGCCGGGTCCGGGAACGATCGGCGGTCCTGCGTCCGGACCACGGCTCGGAGCGACGCCTTCATAGGCGGGCGGGGCCTCCACGGGCGATGGAATCGACGAGGCATAGCGCGGGCCGGGGCCGGGGACCACGGGTGGCCCTGGATCGGCGTAGCCTGGATTCAAGGTGTTCGCCGGTTCGCGCAAAGGCGCGACCCAGCCGAAGTTTGGCGCCAGGCCGCTGGTGTCGGTGTCCGGCGACTCCTGACGGCGGCTGCGCTCGCGGGCGTAGCTGCGTGGCGCGGTCGTGGGGCGCCTGCGCGCCGCGTCAGCGCCGCGACCGGCGGTCGAAGGAGAAGTCGCGGCGATGGATGCATCGGCTTCCGTACCGGTGGCCGGCGGGGGCCTTGCGGCGGGGGCGAGGGGTGGGAGGGTGGCGACGCGGCTCGACGCTCCCGGCGCTGGTGACTCCGCTAATGTTGGTGTTGCTACCGGCGCGACAGGCGAAGCAACGGTCGGCGCCGGTTCCGCCTGAGGTCGGGATTCGCTGGACGGAACCGACGCGTTCGTACTGGCCTGCAGCGGCACCACCGCCTTGTGGGAGGTCAGCACATACATGCACCAACCCACGAAGCCGATCAGCAGCACCAGGCCGGCCAGCCCGGCGCGCAGCCAAAACATTGCTGGCTCGCGCGCGGGCGCCGCAGCGCGCAAGGGCGTCGGCCGGGAATGATCGGTGGCGATGCGCGTAGAGTCCAAGCCCACGTCGCGGCGCGAGTCCGCAAACGTCGGCCCCGGGATGGAAGTAACCACCGGCTCGACGCCAAGCCGCGCGGCGCAGCCGACGCAGAACCTGGCATTCTTCCGATTGAGCTTTCCGCAGATACCGCAAGCGGTCGTCATGAACCCACTCCTGACTGGATGAGCCTTGGACTGTGTGCCAAGGCCGGGGTTCACGTTGTCGGCAATTGACTACTTTGCAATTAAGTTCCGGTGCCGTTTCTGGCCAGGCGGGCCGTCCAGATGGCTCCAGTGCAGTCAGCTATGGTCTTGATCAAAGCCAGCGCAGAAGGTGTGAAGATTTCGTAGCGAGGGCGCCGAGGTTGGGTTGAGCACCGCAGCCGTACTTCTGTACGGCGAGGAGCGCAGGCCCGAGATCGGCGTCCGCAGTAGAAATATTCACACCTTCGGGGTCAGTCGACTTTGGCGCCGGAGTCCTTCACCACCTTCGCCCACTTGATGTGCTCGCTCGCGATCAGCTTCGTGAATTCAGCCGGCGTGTTGCCGCTCGGGATGGCGCCCTGGGCCAGCATCTTTTCCTTGATGGCCGGCGTGTTCAGCGACTTGGCGACTTCCTGCTGGATGCGGTTGACGATCTCGGGCGGCGTGCCGGCCGGCGCGAGCAGGCCGAACCACGAACTGGCCTCGAAGCCCTTGAGCGCAGGGCCGCCGGCTTCCTCGACCGTGGGCACGTCGGGCAGCGCGGCGGAACGCTTCGAACTCGTCACGGCCAGCGCTATCAGCTTGCCGCCCTTGATCTGCTGCATCGACGAGGGCAGGTTGTCGAACATCACGTCGGCATTGCCGGCCACCATGTCCATCAACGCCGGGCCGGAGCCCTTGTACGGGATGTGCGTCATGAAGCTGCCGGACATGCTCTTGAACAGCTCGCCGGACAGATGGATCGAGGTGCCGCTGCCGCTCGACGCCATGTTGAGCTTGCCCGGATGGCTCCTGGCGTACTTGATGAAGTCGGCCACGTTCTTGATGCCCATCTCCCGGGCCTTGTCGGCGTTCATCTCCATCACGTTCGGCACGGCGGCGACGAGCGTGATCGGCTCGAAGTCCTTGATCGGGTCGTAGGGCAACTTGTTGTAGAGCGCGCGGTTGATGCCGTGCGTGCCCACCGTGCCCATGAGCAGCGTGTAGCCGTCGGGCGGCGCGTGGGCCACCACCTCGGCGCCGATGTTGCCGCCGGCGCCGCCGCGGTTGTCGACGATGAACTGCTGGCCGAAGGCCTTCGACAGCTCCGGCGCCACGGCGCGCGCCAGGATGTCGGTGGTGCCGCCGGCCGCGAAGGGCACGACGATGCGCACCGGCTTGGTGGGCCAGTTGTCCTGGGCGGTGGCGGGACCTGCGATCAGCAGCAGCGCTGCCGCTGCGCTTGCGGCCAGGGCGACGCGCCGATTCGGCTTGGAGAGGAGGGTCATGCCGGCTTTCGAGGAGGTGGGTTGCGGGGAGGTCATCGCGCTCGTTGTAAGCGCGAAGCGAGCGATCCGTTGCCCGTAGTTACCCAAGCCGCGCCGCTGTAGTCAACGGCCATTTCAATGCTCAATGGCCCTTCATCCTCGGCGCGAAGCCGGCCTCGCGGAAGCGCTCGACCACGAAGTCGACGAACACGCGTGTCTTGGCCGGCAGCAGCTTCTTGCTCGGGTAGTACAGCGACAACTGGCCCATGTCGGCGGCCCAGCCGGGCAGCAGTCGCACGAACTCCCCGCTGGCCAGCCCGGCTGCGGCGAAGGGCATCGGCAGCAGCGCCACGCCGAGGTCCATCCGCACGGCCTGGGCGATGGCCTCCGGGTCGCTGAACACGATGCGGGCGCGCAGGTCGGCCGCGCCTTCATCGCCGGTTGCGTTGCGCAGCGTCCAGCTGCGCATGCGCCCGGTCGGCGACGAGCGCCGCACGATGCCGTCGAAGGTCGCGAGATCGGAGGGATGCCGGGGCGCAACCCGGCCCGCCATGTAGCGCGGCGAAGCCACCGCCACCACGTCGACGCGCGCCAGCTCCCGCGCCACCAGCCCCGGCGACAGTTCGATGCCGCCGCCGATGGCCGCGTCGAAGCCTTCGCCGATCAGGTCGACCTGGCGGTTGTCGAAATGCCAGTCGGGCACGACGGCCGGGTAGCGCGCGAGGAAGTCGCCGAGCAGCGGCACCACGTAGGCGCGGCCGAAGGCCTGGCCCATGCTGACCTTGAGCGTGCCGGCCGGCTCGCCGCCGACGGTGGCCACGCTGGCCAGCGCATCCTGCAGCGTGGCCAGGCCGCCGCTCACCTGGCGCAGGAAGCCCTCGCCGGTCTCGGTGAGGGCGAGCCGCCGCGTACTGCGCTGGAACAGCCGCACGCCCAGGCTGGCCTCCAGGCGCGCGACGTTCTTGCTGACGGCGGCTGGCGTCAGGCCCAGGCGCCGCGCGGCGGCGGAGAAGCTGCCGGCCTCGGCGCTCTGGACGAAGGATTCGAGATGGGTGAGGGGTTCCATCGTTGCCATTTTCAACCAGTGGTTGCAAGTCATTGAGGTTTTTGATGGCTACCGGGAACAGATGGGAATCCCCAAACTGGAGGCCTGTTCAACACATTCCCTCGAAAGATCATCATGACCACCTCTGCAAACTCCCTCTCGCTCGCTGGCAAGGTTGCCTTCGTCACCGGCGGCTCCCGCGGCATCGGCGCCGCGATCGTGCGCCGTCTGGCCGCCGATGGCGCGAACGTCGTCTTCAGCTATGCGGCCTCGCAAGCGCCTGCGGATGAACTGGTGCGCAGCGTCGAAGCCGCGGGCGGTCGCGCCCAGGCCGTGCGCGTCGACAGCGCCGACGCCGCGGCGCTCTCCGCCGGCATCGACAAGGCCGCGGCCGAACACGGCCGCCTCGACATCCTGGTCAACAGCGCGGGCGTGCTGCTGCTTGGCACGGTGGACCAGCTCTCGGTGGAAGACTTCGACCGCACGCTGGCGGTCAACGTGCGCGCCGTTTTCGTCGCCACCAAGGCCGCGACCGCGCACATGGCGCAGGGCGGCAGGGTCATCAACATCGGCAGCACGAATGCCGAGCGCATGCCCTTTGCCGGCGGCAGCGCCTATGCGATGAGCAAGGCGGCGCTGGTCGGGTTGGTCAAGGGCCTGGCGCGCGACCTCGGCCCGCGCGGCATCACGATCAACAACGTGCAGCCCGGCCCGGTCGACACCGACATGAACCCGGCCGACGGGCCGAACGCGGACGGCCTGCGCTCACTGATGGCGATCCCGCACTTCGGCACGGGGGAGGACATTGCCGGCATGGTGGCGTATCTGGCGGGGCCGGACGGGGGCTATGTGACGGGAGCGAGCCTGACGATCGACGGGGGGTTTGGCGCGTGATCCATGCGCCGGTCAATTGCCGGTGAAATTGCCGTGTCGCCCCGCACCCTCGGCGAAGCGCTCGGCGCCGGCCTTCCCTTCGGCCGCGACGATCGGCACGCCGCGCATGCCTTCCTGCCGAAGCGCGTCGGCCAGCGGCAGGTCCCACTGCGCGTAGGCCGAGTGGCGGTCGTTCAGCATGCATTGCTGCGGGAAGGCGGCGATATCGCGGGCCAGTGACCTGGCTTCGGCCAGCGCGTTGCCGGCTGCGCTGACGCGGTTGAGCAAGCCCATCGCCAACGCTTCCGGCGCAGCCACCGGACGGCCGGTCAGGATCAGGTCGAGCGCACGGGCCATGCCGACGATGCGCGGCAGGCGCACCGTGCCGCCATCGATCAGCGGGACGCCCCAGCGCCGGCAAAACACGCCAAGTACGGCGTCGGGATCCGCCACCCGCAGGTCGGCCAGCAAAGCGAGTTCCAGGCCCCCGGCCACCGCGTAGCCGCTGATGGCCGCGATCAACGGCTTCGACAACGCCATGCGGGTCGGGCCCATGGGCGCGTTGCGGCCGCCTTCCGGATCCAGTTCGTTGCGAAGCGCTGGATCGCCCACCGCCGAGAGATCGGCGCCGGCGCAGAAGTTGTCGCCCGCGCCGGTCAGGATCGCCACGCGCAGCGCGGGGTCGGCTTCGAAGCGCTCGAACGCATTGCGAAGTGCCAGTGCCGTGGGACCGTCGACGGCGTTGCGTTTTTCCGGGCGGTTGATGGTGATGACGCAGATCTCCGCATCGACTTCGAAGCTGACAAGTGACATGGCGGCGCCTTTCAGGTGCGCCTGGACCGGCGCGTTTGAGCTGAGGTATGGACCTGCCGTCGAATCGTAGCCTCGCGCTGGTTCGCGAAGACGCCAGGTTGAATTTGCCGCATGCCGGGAGTGACGCAGTTCACTTGCAAACGCACGCTCGCGATCTAACATTCTTGTCATGAGATTTCTATCTCATGAGCAGGGAGTCTCTTTCCAGCCTGAAAGGAATTACCATGCCGCTCACCCACGAAGAAATGGACCGCAAGCTCGACGAGCATTTCGGTTTCGAGGCGCATGACGACGTGGCCGGCGTCCTGGCCACGCTGGCGCCGACGGTCGAGCACGACATCGTCGGCTGGCCCACCGGGCCGACCCGCGGGCGTGACGCCGCGCGGCCCTTCTACGAAGCCCTGTTCGCGGATCTCACCGACGGCAAGGTGAAGTCGCTGCGCCGTCTCTACGGCCACAACTTCATGGTCGACGATTCGCTCTGGAGCGGCAGGGCGTCCGGGCGCCCGTTCGGCCTGGACGGGCATGGCCGTCCCTTGCGCTTCCGGCTGCTGCACGTGGTCGAATTTTCCGACGCGGGCCAGATCAACCGGGAGAACGTGTGGATCGACATGGCCGCCGTCCTGCAGCAGTTGCCGCAGGCCGAGGCCACCGCCGCCGCATGACGCCGCTGGACCTGCGGCACCAGCAGAAGCAGCGCACGCGACAGGCCTTGCTCCAGGCCGCATCGGAACTCATGCGCCTGGGCGGCCGGCCCACGCTGGAGGCCGTCGCTGTGCAGGCGATGGTTTCGCGTGCCACGGCCTACCGCTACTTTCCGAAGGTCGAGACGCTGTACCTGGAGGCCTCGATCGACGTCGACACGCCGCAGGCTGAGCAGATCCTGGCTGGCGTGCCGGCGAGCAATCCGATCGCGCGGCTGGAACGCATCGACGATGCGCTGCAGGCCATGATGCAGGCCAACGAAGTGACCTTGCGCATGATGCTGGCGCAGTCGCTGGCGCGCAGCGCACGCGGCGAGGTCGACCCGCAGTTGCCCGCACGCCAGAACCGGCGTTCGCCGCTGATCGAGGCGGCGCTGGGCCCGACGCGTGCCCGCTTCAGCCCCGCGGGGCTGCGCAACCTCCAGCACGCGCTCGCGCTGGTCATGGGCACCGAATCCATGCTCGTCTTCAAGGACGTGCTGCGCCTGGACGATGCCGAGGCGCGCAAGGTCCGCCGCTGGGCCATCCGCGCCCTGGTCAACGCCGCATTGCCAACCCCCAAGCAGGAGAAGTCCCCATGATGACGAAGAAGCACTTGCCCTCCGTTGCCGCGCTGCTGCTCGCGAGCGCCTGCACGGTCGCCCTGGCCGAAAGCGCCGCGTCGGCCAAGGCGCCCACAAGCCAGCTGCAGCGTGGCCGCTACCTGGTGCAGACCGCCGGCTGCAACGACTGCCACACACCCGGCTACGCGCCGCAGAACGGCAAGGTCGACGAGAAGCTCTGGCTCACCGGCGATGCGCTGGGTTGGGCCGGCCCATGGGGGACGACTTATCCGACCAACCTGCGCTTGCTGCTGGCCGGCATGAGCGAGCAGCAATGGCTGCAGCACGCCCGCCGCATGGAGCCGCGCCCGCCCATGCCGTGGTTCAACGTGCGCGCGATGACCGATACCGATCTCAAGGCCATCTACGCCTACACGCGGTCGCTGGGTTCGGCCGGCGTGGCGGCGCCGGCGTATCTGCCGCCGGGCACGAAGGCGAACGGGCCGGTGGTGCAGTTTCCTTAGCCACGGCGCGACCCGCGCCGGGCCGTGATGCGGCAGGCGCTGCGTCTCCACAAGGGACGCATGCCCGGGCTTACCCTGATGTGCAAAAAGTCCAGGCGGTGGGATAGTTAGTTTGTCAGCCGAACTAATCACTGAGCGGTGACTTACCAACTTCCCTAGCCGGAGACTTCCACATGCAATTCAAGAGCACTCTCACAGCCGTGGCCCTGGGCCTTGCTGCTTTCGGCGCCTGCGCCCAGACCGTGGTCGGCGTGAGCTGGTCCAACTTCCAGGAGGAGCGCTGGAAGACCGACGAGGCCGCGATCAAGGCGGAGCTTGAAAAGCATGGCGCCAAGTACATCAGCGCAGATGCCGGCGGCTCGCCCGAGAAGCAGCTCGGTGACATCGAAGGCCTGATGGCGAAGGGCGCCAAGGCGCTGATCGTGCTGGCGATGGACAAGGACGCGATCCTGCCCGCCGTCACCAAGGCCGTGCGCCAGAAGGTGCCCGTCATTGCCTATGACCGCCTGATCGAAGCGCCCGGCGTGTTCTACATCACTTTCGACAACACCGAGGTCGGCCGCATGCAGGCGCGCGAGGTGTTCAAGCTCGCGCCCAAGGGCAACTACGTGTTCATCAAGGGCTCGCCGACCGACCCGAACGCCAACTTCCTGCGCGCGGGCCAGCAGGAAGTCGTCGCGGAAGCGGTGAAGAAGGGCGACATCAAGATCGTCGGCGACGAGTACACCGACGGCTGGAAGCCCGAGGTCGCCCAGAAGAACATGGAACAGATCCTGACCAAGGCCGGCGGCAAGGTCGATGCAGTGGTGGCCTCCAACGACGGCACGGCCGGCGGGGCAGTGGCGGCGCTGACTTCCAAGGGCGTCAAGGGCATTCCCGTGTCGGGACAGGACGCCGACTTCGCCGCGCTGAACCGCGTGGCGCAGGGCACGCAGACCGTGTCGGTGTGGAAGGACTCTCGCGAACTCGGCAAGGAAGCCGCCGATGCCGCGCTGGCACTCGCCGCCGGCAAGCCCGTGGACAAGGCCACCAGCTGGGACAAGGGCGAAAAGAAGATCGCCCTGCAATCGCGCTTCCTGACGCCGGTGCCGATCACCAAGGCCAACCTGGACGTGGTGGTGAAGGCTGGCTGGATCAAGAAGGACGAACTGTGCAAGGGCGTGAGCGGGGACAAGGCTCCCGCGGCCTGCAAGTAAGGCCCACCCCGCGGCGCCTGCGGCGCCCGGACGGCCGCCAGAGGCGGCTGCTCCTGCGGGGCCGTCCAAGCCTGCGCAGGCAGGCTTGGAGCCGCGGCCCTCGGCCCCTCGAGGGGGCAACACCAGCGGCCCGGCAAAGCCGGTTCCGCGGTGTTTCACGCGATCTCGCTCTGCAGAGGCTGCTCGCGTGCAACTCCCTCTCCCCTCGGGGAGAGGGTTGGGGTGAGGGCCGCGGTGCATCGCTCGCGCCCGCCTTGAATGAGCCCGGCAACGTTCCCTCTCGCTGGAACGCGTACCTGCAAATCGTCGATGGGAGTTTTTTATGAACAAGCCTTTGCCAATCTGGCGCCGCAGCGGCGTCGACCTTCGCCTGTTGCTCATGAGCGTGCTGCTCATCGTGATGGGTGTGGTGTTCAACATCTTCTCGGGCGGCGTGTTCCTGTCGCCGGAGAACCTCTACAACGTCGCGCAGCAGACGGCCGTGGTCGGCATCGTGGCAACGGTGATGGTGCTGGTGATCGTCGCGCGGCACATCGACTTGTCGGTGGGCTCGGTGATGGGTTTCGTCGGTGTGCTGATCGCCTACCTGCAATACACCTCGGGCTGGTCCTGGCCGACGGCTTGCCTCGCGGGCCTCGCGGTGGCCTTGCTGGTGTCGATCTACCAGGGGTGGCTCACGGCGGTGCTGGGAGTGCCTTCGTTCGTCGTGACGCTGGGCGGCCTGATGTCGTTCCGCGGCGCGGCCTTCCTGGTCGCGGACGGCAAGACGCAGCCGGTCAGCGACGAGTTCTTCCAGCGCCTGGGCGGTGGCTATGACGGCGCCATCGGCGTGACGGCGACATGGGTGCTGACGGGCATCGTCGCGCTGGTGCTTTTGTTCCGCATGGTGCAGAAGCGCAGGGCGCTGCAACGCTATGAGATGCCGACGGAGTCGCTGACGGTGGACCTGATGTTCACGGCAGTGCCGATCGCGGTGCTGGTGGTCTTTGCCTGGGCCATGAACCACTACCAGATCTCCGGCAAGGACGCGCCGCAGGGCATTCCGATCCCTGTGCTGATCTGGGCCGTGGTGGGCATCGTGCTGTCCTTCATCGTGCACCGCACCCGCTTCGGGCGCTACGTGTTCGCGATGGGCGGCAACCCGGATGCGGCGGAGCTGGTGGGCATTCCGGTCAAGCGCGTCACGCTGATGCTGTTCGCATTGCTGGCGGTGCTGGTCACCATCGCCGCGATCGTGTCGATCGCGCGCCTCAACGCGGGCACCAACTCGCTGGGCACGGGCATGGAGTTGTATGTGATCGCGGCGGCCGTCATCGGCGGCACGGCGCTCGCGGGCGGCAGCGGCTCGATCTTCGGCTCGGTGCTGGGCGCGCTGATCATGCAGTCGCTCGACAGCGGCATGCTGCTGCTGGACGTGGCCATCGGCAAGCGCATGGTGATCGTCGGGCAGGTGCTGATCATCGCCGTCGTGTTCGATGTGCTGTATCGCAAGAAATTCGGAGATCGCTGAAATGGCCACGATCGACAAATCGAAGCCGCTGGTCGAGCTGCGCAACATCCGCAAGGCTTTCGGCGGCGTGCACGCGGTGGAAGACGTCAGCGTCAACCTCTACCCGGGCGAAGTGGTGGCGCTGCTGGGCCACAACGGCGCCGGCAAGTCCACGCTGATGAAGATGCTGGCGGGTGCCTACCCGATCGACTCGGGCGACACGATCATCGCGGGCGAAAAGGTCCACATCCGCACGCCTTCGGAGGCGCAGGCGCAGGGCATCGAGACCATCTACCAGACGCTGGCGCTGGCCGACAACCTGGACTCGGTGTCGAACCTGTTCCTCGGGCGCGAGAAGCTCACGCCGTGGCGCACGCTGGACGACCATTTCATGGAAGGCGCCGCGCGCAAGGTGTTCAACCGGCTGAACAAGAACTTCACCAATATCCGCGTGCCGGTGCGTGGCTTGTCAGGCGGGCAGCGGCAGGTGGTGGCGATCTCGCGGGCGCTGTACTTCAATGCGCGCATCCTTATCATGGACGAGCCCTGCGCGGCGCTCGGTCCGGAAGAGACGGCGATGGTCGGCGGGCTTGTGAAGCAGCTCAAGTCCGACGGCGTCGGCATCTTCCTGATCACGCACGACATGCCCGATGTGTTCTCGCTGAGCGATCGCCTCGCGGTGATGAAGAACGGCAAGCTGGTGGGAACGTATCGCACCGCCGACGTGACCGAGGACGAGGTGCTGGGGATGATCATCGCGGGCAAGCGGCCAGAGGGCAAGCCGCAGGCCGAGCACGCATGAACTGTTGCTCCTCCCCAGGTCGTGGCGGCACTTCGTGTCGCCACTCTCACCCCCCACCGGGGGCAACACCAGCGGCCCGGCAAAGCCGGTTCCGCGGTGTTTCTGGAATGGGACAGCTTGATCAATCTGGATATGAAAACGATCGGTGACCAGCAACTGCTCAAGCGCATCAACCGCAGCGTGCTGCTGCGGTTGTTGCGTGCGCAGCCGGGCCTGTCGCGGGCGCGCTTGGCGAGCGAGAGCGGGCTGACCAAGTCGACGGTGAGCGGGCTGGTGCGCGAACTGATCGAGGACCGCTGGCTCACCGAATCCGATGCGGCCGTCACCGATGGGCTGGGGCGGCCATCGACGCCGTTGTCCATCAACGACCGTGTGCGTGCGCTGGTGGGCATCGAGGTGGGGGTCGAGACAATGCGCGTGGTGTGCGTGTCGCTGCTGGGCGAAGTGCTGCGTTTGGATGCGCAGCCGTTGCACAGCGCGGAGCCCGCCGCAGTCTGCGCGCAGGCTGGTGCGATGTGTGCGCAAGCCTGGGACGAGATCGCTGAACGCGGGCTCGAACTCACCGGCATCGGCGTGGGCGTGCCCGGCGCGGTGGACGACGCCACCGGCATCGTGCTGTTCGCACCCAACCTCGGATGGCGCCGGCTCGACCTGCTGCCCCGGCTCATCGAGGCGTTCGCCGCGGCCGGCCTGCCACGCGTGCCGGTGCAGTTGCAGAACGAAGCCGATGTGGCGGCGCTCGGCGAATACGAGTTCTGCGACGGCGAGGGCGAGGATCCGCTGATCTTTGTCGATTGCGATGTGGGCGTGGGCGCCGGCATCGTGTTGAACGACCGCCTCTTCACCGGCGCGCAGGGCATGGCCGGCGAGATCGGCCACAGCATCCTGCAGGCCGACGGGCCGTTGTGCTCCTGCGGCAGGCGCGGCTGCGCCGAAGCGTTCTTCGGTTCGCGCATGCTGGGCAAGAAGCGAGGCGACGTGCGCCGCGCGGGCGAGATGCTGGGCGTGCTGCTGCAGAACCTGTGGATCACTTTCGACCCGCGCGCCATCGTCGTCGGTGGCTCGACGTGCGTGAACCATCCCGAGTTTTTGCAAAGCGCCATCGAGACGGTGCAGCGCTACGCGGAAGCAGCAGGCATGCCGCCGCCGGTGGTGCGCGGCGCGCGCCACGGATTGCTGGCGCCTGCGGTGGGGGCGGCGGCATTGGCGCTGCATGACTACTTGCGGCCGATGCATCCGAACACGGTCGAGCGGCGCGAGCGGGCCAGTCCGCAATTGCTGGCGCGCTGAACCGCCTCGGCGGGCAGTTGGGCTTGCCATGGGCCTACAACCAGGACTCGACGCGAGACGTCGAATCCGCGCCGCCGGTGGTCATCCAGGAAACGGCCGACGCGATCCGGCCGAAGTGATCTTGGCTGGCACCGCAGTCGGGTCGCCGTGACGCTCGTTGAGGGCAACGGCTTCCTGGACCAACCTGACCACGGTGGCCTGCTCAAGGGGCGTTTCCTTCACGAGATGCAACGTTGCCATCTCGTACTTTCCGCCCGGCTTCAAGCGCGGCTCGATATGCCACAGACGCTGGCCGCGCCAGAAACCCAGGAGGATGCGCTCTTCCTCGGCGCGGATGAGAAGGACGGGACCCTTCGAAAAGTACACCAGGTGGCCCCACTTGATGGCTTCTTGCAGCGGTGCGGAACTGACGACAGTTGATCGCAGTGCTTGCGCACAGCGCCGTTGCCAATCGGCGAGCGAGGCAATGTATGCGTCGGGATTTTCTGCAGGGACGGACTTCTTCATTGGCATGGGGCAGCCTCCGTGCGGCCTCGGCCAGCCCACCCTCGCCAGAAGCGGATGTCGCTGTCGAAATGAGGCTGAGTAGCTACACTTTCATTCACAACACCAGTCACTATGCCGGCCTTGACCGGCGAAGGGGAGCGCAACATGAAATCCTTCGGCAAGAAGCCACAAGGCGCGCGGCTTGAACGCATCAAGGCGTCACCGCGCTGGGATGGCAAAGGCTTCCGCAACCTGCATCCGATCAGTCCCGGCTTGCGCGACCCGCAGGCAAAGATGCCTTCCATCAGCGAGTTGCTATGTGGCGCCGAAGGCACCGTGCCACGGGGCCTGCTGCCGTCGATGGACCCGTTGCCAGCCTGGGCGAATGCACCCGCAAGCGGCCTGCGCGCCACGTGGCTTGGGCATTCGACGGTGTTGCTCGAGATAGAAGGATTGCGTGTGTTGACCGATCCGGTGTGGGGGCCGCGCGCGTCGCCATCACGGCTGTTCGGCCCCAAGCGCTTCCAGCCGGCACCGGTGCCCTTGCGTGCGCTGCCCCCCATCGACCTGGTCGTGGTATCGCACGACCACTACGATCATCTGGACTATCCGACCATCCGCGAACTGGCCAGGCTCGACGTGCCTTTCGTGACCTCGCTGGGTGTCGGCGCACACCTCGAAGCGTGGGGCGTGCCTCCCGAGCGCATCGTCGAACTCGACTGGTGGGAAACGTACCAGTTGCCCGACAGCGAGGTCACGGTCACGGCCGCGCCCTCGCAGCATTTCTCGGGCCGTTCACTGGATGATCGCAACGCCACCCTGTGGTCTTCGCTCGCCATACGTTCGCCACGGCATGCGGTGTTCTTCAGCGGCGACACAGGGCTCACGGACGAGTACCGCGAGATCGCCCAACGTCTGGGAAAGTTTGACCTGGTGATGCTGGAGGTCGGTGCCTACCACCCAGCCTGGGGTGACATGCATCTTGGCCCGGAGAACGCGCTCAAGGCCCTCGAGTTGCTCGGCGGTGGCGCCCTGCTGCCAGTGCACTGGGGCACTTTCAGCCTCGCCACGCATGCGTGGCACCAGCCAGCCGACGTCTTGCTGGACCTGGGCGCCAAGATGGGCGCGCGACTCGTCATGCCCCGGCTGGGCGAAGCGGTCGAGCCAGCGCACGCGAACGACGTCGAGCCGTGGTGGCGCGGTGTGGATACGTCGGCACGCGCATCCAAGCGCCGTGCGCCAGCGCCGCAGGTGTTGCCAGACGCCATGTCGTGGCCGCTGGACTAGCCTGGCGCAGCGATACGTCTTGCCTAGAAGGACTCATTGTCGAAGGACCTTCTCCATGGCCTTGCCCTTCGCTAGTTCGTCGACAAGTTTGTCCAACTGACGAATCCTTTTCATCAGCGGGTCTTCAACTTCCTCCACACGTACGCCACAGACCACACCTTTGATGAGAGCACTATTTGGATGCATCGCTGGCGCTTGAGAAAAGAAGCTCTCAAAGTCAGCCTTCTGTTGGATCTGATGCTTCAACCCGGCACGGTCATAGCCTGTGAGCCAGCAAATGACGTGATCAACCTCTTCTTGCGTGCGCCCCTTGCGTTTGGCCTTCTCCACGTACAGGGGATACACCGCCGCGAAGGGAGTGGAGAAGATTCGATGTCCTGCCATCTTCGTATTTCCTTGTGACGCAAGAGTGAGCGCGTGGGCGTAAGGTTGAGGCTGATTCGCGGACCGAGGTATGCCGAAGGACGTCGGTCCGCTGTAGCGAGTCGGGTGCAACGAAGGGTTAGCCGGCACTCTTTGCCGCCTTGTACCACTGGCGCAGCGATGGCTCGTGACGTAGCTTCTCGTTCTGCTCATACTCGCGACAAAACCAAGCAAGCAGGCCATCCCAAGTGGCAACCGAGGGCGCCGCCCTCGCTGTGGGCCACCCGAGCTCCGAGAGTAGAGAAGTGGCCCCGCTTGTCTGAACAGCATTCCCCGATTCTTAAGTGGATTCCGGGCGGTTTGCCAACGGTGCAGAGTTGTCCACGGCGGCGGGCGTCGCTTGCGACGAACGCACGACGCGGTGGGCAACTCGGGGCGCACCAGCGATCTTCATCTTACGCGGCCAGTTTCACTGGCGGCAGGCCGGCGAAGTACGCTTCGTCCGGCGTAGAGCGATCCAGGCTCGAATGAGCGCGATGCGCGTTGTACCAGGCCAGGTAGTCAGCAATGTCGGCGCGCGCGGCGCTGACGCTGTCGTAGGCCTTCAGGTACACGCGCTCGTACTTCACGCTGCGCCACAGGCGCTCGACGAACACGTTGTCCCTCCAGGCTCCGCGCCCGTCCATCGACAGCCTGCTACCGGCGGCCAGCACTGCGCCGGTGAACTCCTCGGCGCTGAACTGGCTGCCCTGGTCGGTGTTGACGATCTCGGGTGCACCGTACAGGGCCAGGGCCCGCTCGATCACTTCCTTGGCGTGGATCGCCTCCAGCGTGATGGCCACACGATGCGCCAGCACGCGGCGGCTGAACACGTCCACCACGGCAGTGAGGTAGACGAAGCCGCGCGCCATCGGGATGTAGGTCGTGTCCAGCGCCCACACCTGATTGGCCCGCGTGATCGCCAGCTTGCGCAGCAAGTACGGGTAGATCTTGTGGCCCGGTGCGCGCTTGCTCGTTCCCGGTTGCGGCGCAAGCGCTGCGATGCCCATGCGCTGCATCAATGTGCCCACATGCCTGCGGCCAACCTGGATACCCTCGCGATGCAGCTGGTCGCGCAGCATGCGCGCTCCCATGAATGGGTGCTCCAAGTGCAGTTCGTCCAGACGGCGCATGAGCGCCAGGTCGGCATCGCTCACTGGCCGTGGCAGGTAGTACACCGAGCCACGGCTGATGCCCAGCAGCTGCGCTTGGCGCGTGACGGACAGTTGCTCTTTCCGGTCGATCATCGCTTTGCGCTCAGCAATCCCGCCTTGGTGAGCGCGCGTTCTAAAAAATCATTCTCCAGCGTCAGCTGCCCGATCTTGGCGTGCAGCGGATTCAGGTCGACCGGTTCGGCTGGTGCCGCTGCGCCGCCACCGAAGGCCTCGGCCGCGTGCTCCAGCAACTGCCGCTTCCACTCCGTGATCTGGTTGGGGTGCAGCTCGAACTGCGTGGCCAGTTCGGCCAGAGTCTTGTCTTCACGCAAAGCGGCCACCGCCACCTGGGCCTTGAACACCGGCGTGTACGTGCGGCGGGTGCGCCGCGCTGATTTCTTGACCATCGAAACTCCTGTCGCCAGACCTTCCTCGGCCCGGCATCAAGCCCGGAGTTTCCACTTAAAGCGCTGTTCAGATTTGCGGCGCCACTTCTGTAGCCAGTTTGACTTTGCAGCATTGCGGAGCATTGAGGTGGTAACGACGTTCGATTCATCGTCCGCGCCGCCACGCGCGACAGGGACAACATGATCGATAGTCGGGTAGTGGGACCAGTATGCGGGGTGCGTGAGAGATTGCTTCCAGTTGCGGTGGTACGGAAAGAGTGACGGCGAAAGTACTGATAGCGCGCGCAGCGCTCCCGGAAACACGAGGGGCTCGCCGAAATACCGATCGCTGAAGCCGTCGCGAACGAAAACCTTGGTTAAGCGCGCAAGCGGCCATGGTGAACGAGGAGTAGATGCTGGAGGCGGCGGGAATACAGCGCTCAGTATCTCTGCGGCTGATGCGGAGTTACCTGAAGACAACATCTCGCAGACTTGACGGAGCGCTTCGGCGATGCTCATACGTGCAGGCTAACGAACGAGGTGAGCCGACGCCGTAGACGGTCGGCTCGACCGGTGGTTGAGCCCAAGGCTGGCGAAACGAACGGTACTCTCATCGCAGAGGGCGCGGCGTGATGAATGCGCGCCAGCGGCAAAGAAGGACGCGAACGAGGCGGGTTAGAGGACATCATGCTTACGAAACTCACTTCCTGCCAATCGAGAGCGCAAAGTGCAACGACGCCGCAGCCCCGACAAGAAGAGGCAAGCGTTCGAGAGGTAACTCCTTCGCTGAAACGATGAAGACCACCAGGTGGTCGACCTGGTCGATGGCTGCCTCGATCTTCTCGAACAGCGAATCGCCTACCATCAGTTCCGCCTCGTCCAGCCAGACGTGCGCCCCGAGTGCGCCCAGATCGACCGACAGCCGCCGGACAAACGCCTTGTCTGCATGGCTGTGACTCATGAAGACGCCAGGGACGGAGTGCATGGATGCAACTTACCAGAAGGCGTCGCCTTCGCGTTCCACGAACGTATTCGGCGATCGTGGTCGGACGCTTGTTCGCCATGTCTTTCCGTGGCCCGTGGCGAAGCGTCCGGTAGGCGCAGCGCCTCAGTCCGCGTACTGCCCAGCCGCCTTGATCACCGGCCCAAAGCGCGCCACCTCCGCCTGCACGAACTTCTTGTGCTCCGCCGGTTCCACGCGCTTGTCGTGCACCACCACCGCACCCAGCCCTTCTTCCTTCTTGATGAACTCCGGGTCCTTCAGGGCGATCTTGAGCGCGTCGTTGATCTTCTTGAGCACCGGCGCCGGCGTGCCCTTGGGGGCATACAGGCCGTGCCAGATGGTGACCTGGAAGCCCTTGAGGCCGGACTCGTCCAGCGTGGGGATGTCCTTGAGGGCCGGCGTGGTCAGGCGCTTGACCGTGGTCACGCCGTAGGGGATGACTTTTTTCCCCTCGATCTGGCTGGTGGTGTTGGTGGTCTGGTCGCAGAGGATGTCGATCTGCCCGCCGATCAGGTCGGCGATGGCCGGCGCCGTGCCCTTGTACGGCACCGCGGTCATGTCGGCCTTCAGCTCGCTCTGGAACAGCAGGCCGCACAGGTGCGATGCGGAGCCGATGCCCGCGTTGCCCAGGTTCACCTTGCCGCCGCTCTTGCCGATCCAATCGCGCAACTCCTTGAAGTTCTTCGCTTCCAGCTGCGGCTTGCCGATGACGGTCATGGGCACATCGTTGATCATGCCCAGGTACTCGAAGTCGGTCTCGTAGTTGTAGGGCAGCTTGCGGTACAGAACCGGCGTGGTGGCCATGGCCACGTGCGTGAGCAGCAGCGTGTAGCCGTCGGCCTTGGCGCGGGCGGCCTTGGCATTGCCGATGGTGCTGCCGGCGCCGGCCGCGTTGTCCACGATGATGCTGACGTCGCCCAGGGGCTTGCGCATCGACTCGGCCAGGTCGCGCGCGACGCGGTCGGTCGGGCCGCCGGCCGCGAAGGGCACGATGATGGTGATGGGCTTGCCGGCCGGGAAGTCCTGGGCTTGCGCCGGCAGGGTGGCGGCGACCGCCGCTGCGGCGACGGCGGTGAATGCGAGCAGTTTCTTCATGGATGTGCCTTGGGCCAAAAAAGCGGAATCTTATCGACTGACCCGCGCCTGACGCCTCGCGAATTTCCCTTGTAAGACTGTGTATCGACGGGCAAATGTCGCAGCAATTCCGTCGGTGTCGGACGACAGGCGGGGCGCACCCCTGTCCCGACCATCGGGCCCATCTGCACTGACATGAAGGAGATGGGCCATGGCAAGTTCAAACCCGGGCGGCGGTGGCGCGAGGGCCGCGCTGGTGCGCAAGCACGCCGCGATCCAGCGCCGGCAGGACGCGCGTGACCGCGCCGCGCCCGCCGCGAAGAAAAGCAGCAAGGCCGTGCAGGCCGGGCCACGGGTGCAACCCAGCCGCCTGCCGCCGGACAAGCTCAGGAAGCCCGGCGGCGAGGCCGGCATGAAGCTGCAGCCGCGCTACCTGGCGCCGGACTACCAGGGTAGCGGCAAGCTCGAAGGCATGGCGGCGCTGGTGACCGGCGGCGATTCGGGCATCGGCCGCGCCGTCGCCGTGCTGTTCGCGCGTGAGGGCGCGGATGTGGCAGTCGTCTATCTCAGCGAGAAGGCCGATGCCGAGCAGACCCGCGCCGCCGTCGAGGCGGAAGGAAAGCGCTGCGTGCTGATTGCGGGCGACGTGCGGCGCAGCGCCTTCTGCGAGCGCGCGGTGCAGAAGGCGCTGAAGGCCTTCGGCAAGCTCGACGTGCTGGTCAACAACGCAGCCTTCCAGATGCATGCCAGCAGCATCGAGGACCTTTCCGACGAGCGGATCGACCTCACGCTGCAGACCAACATCGGCGGCTACATGCGCATGGCGCGGGCGGCCGTGCCGCACCTGAAGAACGGCAGTTCGATCATCAATACCGGCTCGGTCACCGGCCTGGCCGGCAGCGCCAAGCTGCTCGACTATTCCGCCACCAAGGGCGCGATACATGCCTTCACCAAGGCGCTGGCGCAGAACCTCATCGACAAGGGCATCCGCGTCAACGCCGTGGCGCCGGGGCCGGTGTGGACGCCGCTGAACCCGGCCGACAAGGAGGCCGGCGATGTGAAGAAGTTCGGCCACGACACGGTGTTCAAGCGCGTGGCGCAGCCGGAGGAGTTGTCGCCGGCCTATGTGTTCCTCGCCTCGCCGGTGTGCGCGAGCTACATCACGGGGATCGTTTTGCCGGTGACGGGGGAGGTGGGCGGCATTTAGGATGACCGTCCACTTTCTTCAAACGGAGACCGAGCGCATGACGAGCAGCACCGAGACGCACTTCGACCTCACCGCCAACGACGGCCACGCCATCGAGGCACATCGCTGGCAGGGCAGCGGCGCGCCGCGCGCCGTGGTGCAGCTGGCCCATGGCATGGGCGAGCATTCGCTGCGCTATCGCGCGCTGGCCGATGCGCTCACGCAGGCCGGCTGCGTGGTCTATGCGAACGAGCATCGCGGCCATGGCAAGTCGGCGCAGGCGCTCGGCGAACTGGGCGAGTTCGGCCCGCGCGGCTTCGACGGCCTGGTGGACGACATGGCGCAGCTCAGCCGCCATGCCCGCGCCGCGCATGCGGGCCTGCCGCTGATCCTCATCGGCCACAGCATGGGCTCCTTCGCCACGCAGTACTACCTGGTGAAGCACAGCGACCTGCTCGCGGGCGCGGTGCTCTCCGGCACGGCCGCGCTGGACCTGCTGGGCGCCGCGCTGCAAAGCGGCTTCAGGCTGGAGGACATGAACGCCGCCCTGCCCGACGTGCGCACGCCCTTCGACTGGCTGAGCCGCGACCCGGCCCAGGTCGATGCCTACATCGCCGATCCGCTGTGCGGCTTCACGGTCACGGCCGAGGGCATGGGCTCGATGTTCGCGGGCCTGGCCGAGCTGGCGCCGGCGGCGATGCAGTCGCGCATCCCGGCGGACCTGCCGGTGTACCTGTTCACCGGCGACCAGGACCCGGTCAGCAACAAGGCGCAATGGTTCTATCCGCTGGTCGAGCGCTATCGCGAAGCGGGCCTGCGTGACGTGTCCTGTCACGTGTTCGGCGGCGCGCGCCACGAGACGCTCAACGAAACCAATCGCGAGGAGGTGTTTGCCGTCCTCCTCGCCTGGATCGCGCGCGTGGTCGGCGCGCGCTGACCTTCGTCGACTACTTCAGCGCGTCGAAGAGACGGCGCGCGGCGGCATGGCAGAACGGCGGCTCGTAGGTCCCGTGGTAGGAGCCGTAGTAGGTCGCGAAGGCGGCGGAGGTCGGGTCCTGGGGGGCGGCGCCGTTGGTGCCGTAGGTCGCCTGGATCTGTGCATCGACGTCGACCGAAGTCACCGTCGTCACGCCGCGTGCGTCGAAGTCGGCCTTCATCGGGATCTGGTGCACGGCTGGCGGCACGGTCGGGTCGCCGGCGCCGCCGCAGAGCAGGGTGCGCGCGCGCGGGCTCCAGCCGAACAGGTCGTTCCTCTTCGCAGCGAGGTAGTACGTGTTGTTCGAATTGGTTTGCGCGTCCGCCAGGAAGGCCGGCTGGAACATCAGGTCACGCACTTGCGCAGGCGATTCGCCATTGGCGCCGGGCAGCGCGCCGGAGGTCACCAGGGTGGTGTAGTTGAGCGTCGCGCTCGGCAGCAGGCCCTCGATGTAGCTGTCGTAGGGCGCCTTGAAGGCATCGCTCGGCTTGGCATAGAGGTCGCCGTAGATCTTCTGGTAGGCCGTGACCTGGAAGGGCACGAAGAACTGGTAGCCCAGCGGAGCGATGCCGAGCTTGGTCGCGCCCGAGAGGTTGTACGGGCCGGCCAGGTGCGCGCCGGCGACCACGTTGAATTCGAACGGGTAGTCGCGCTCGGCCGAGCGGTGCGCCGCCATGGACGAATGGCCGCCCTGCGAATAGCCGGTGAACATGATCTTGCCGGACAGGGCGCCCTGCAGGTTGGTGACGGCGGTGCGCGCCGCGCGGATGGAGTCGAGCACCGAGCGCGCTTCGGAGTCGGCATGCAGGTAGGGATGGAACGGGTACTGCGACTTCGCAAAGCCGAGGTAGTCGGTGGCCACGACCGCATAGCCTTGCGCGGCGTACATGGCGGTGAGGAGTTGGGTCTCCGGGTCGGCGGGGTTGGCCAGCGTGCGCGGCTTCTGCACGTCGGTGCCCTTGGCATAGGCCACCAGCGGCACGATGTTGCCGGCGCAGCTGCCCGCGGGCATCAGCAGCACGCCCGATGCGTTGGTGGCTTCGCCCTTCGCGCCGAGCGTGGTGTAGTTGAGCGCGACCACGCTGACATCGCACAGCGCCGGGCCGCTCAGGGCCTGCAGGCCGCTGGCCTTGGTGCCGGCGTCGATCTGGGCCTTGGTGAGCGTCGTCACGGGGGCCTGCGGCTCCACCAGCTTGCCGGTGCTGACCGTCGTAATGCCGACCGGCGGGATCGCGAGGCTGGGGCCGCTGTCGCCGCCGCCACAAGCCGTCAACAGGGTCGCCGCGGCGGCCACGCTCCACACATGCAAATACTTCATCGATTTCTCCGACGTGATGTTGTAGTGAGGGAGACGCTGACGTGATCAGAGTCTCCTTTGCGGCCGGACTGCGAGCCTCCCGGCGCGCATGCGAACCCTACCTCAGCCTGGGGAAATCGCTTCGCGGGATTGCCCTCAGGTCCGCTGAACGGTGGTCACGGCTACTCCAGGACGATCCGGGGGAAATAGAAGGAGACCACCCAGTTGGGCACGTCGACGATCGAGCTGATGCGCAGGTCGGCGCACACGCTGCAGAGCATGTAGGCGTCGATGGGTTCGTAGCCGTAGCGCTTGCTGAGCAGCTCGACCATCTCGGACACCGCCATGCGCGCGCCGGCCATGAGGTCGGGCCCGATGCCGGTCGTGACCTCGTAGCCCTTCTTGTCGAAATGGTCGGTGACCGGGCCGCGCGTGACGTAGCGCGGCATGCGCAGGTTGGCGCCCTTGACCAGCTCGAACTTGAGCGCCACGTCGATCGGACTCTCGATGGCGGTGCCGCAGACCTCGCCGTCGCCCTGCGCCGCGTGCGTGTCGCCGACCGAGAAGATCGCGCCTTCGACCTCGATGGGCAGGTACAGCTCGCAGCCTTCCGCGATGTCGCGCGCGTCCATGTTGCCGCCGACGTTGCGCGGCGGAATGATGCTGTGCAGGCCGGGCTCCGCGGGCGCGACGCCGATGGTGCCCGTGAAGGGCCGCAGCGGCACGCGGCCGCCGGGGCCGTACATCGCGGGCGTCAGTGCGGGGTCGTAGTGCCAGTGGTGCAGGCGCGCGTTCGGGAACTGGTCGGTGAGCAGGCCGAAGCCGGGGATGTTGCCGGTCCAGCCCCACCCGGAAGGCCTCAATGAAAGCACCGTGACCTTGAGCGCATCGCCCGGCTGGGCGCCATCGATGCAGACCGGGCCGGTGACCGGGTTGACGCGGCCGAGATCGAGTTTTTCCAGATCGGCAGCGGTCGATGTCTTGATCAACTGGCCCGAGGATGCGTCGAGCGTCTCGAATTCGATGCTGTCGCCCGGTGCGATCGTCAGGGCTGGCTTGAAAGCGTTGTTCCAGCCGTGGTGGATGTGGTCCTTGTGGATCGAATGGAGCGTGTGGCCGGCGTGTGCGCTCATGGTGTCGCTCTCGTCAGACGGCGACGGTGAGCGCACCGTCGATCACGAGGTTGGTGCCGGAGATGCGGCTCGCGGCCGGGCTGGAAATGAAGACCACGCCCTTGGCCACTTCGTCCGGCCTGCCGAACTTGCCGGTGGGGTTGACCTTGAGCGTGGACGCGTAGAGATCGGGCATGTTCTTCTCGATGGTCTGCCAGATGCCGCCGTCGAAATAGGTGTTGCCCGGCGACACGCAGTTGACGCGGATGCCCTTGGCGACGAGCTGGCGGCTGAGGCCCTTGGCATAGTGGATCAGCGCCGCCTTCATCGCGCCGTAGGAGCCGGCGGCGAAGTCCACCTCGAAACCGGAGACGCTGGAGATCAGCACGATCGATGCGCTGTCGGACTTTTCGAGGAAGGGCACCGCGGCGGTCACGGCGTTGACCGTGTGCATCATGTCGGTCCGGAAGGACTTCTCCCAGGTCTCCGCGCTGTCGCCCACGGCCAGTGCGCTGACGTTGCAGACCAGCGCATCGATTCCGCCCAGCTCCCCGCCGGCGGCGGTGATCCATGCGCTCAGGGCCGTCGCATCGGCCACGTCGAGCGCCTTGCCGAAAGCGTCGACCCCCTTGGCCTTGAGGCTGGCAACTGTTGCCTGCACCTCCTCCGCCTTGCGCGCGCACACCGACACATGCGACCCCTCGTCCGCGAAGCATTCGGCGATGGCCCGACCGATGCCCCGGCTGCCGCCGGTGATGACGGCGCGCTTGCCCTTGAGTCCGAGATCCATGAGCGCTCTCCTGTTGAGGAGAGCGAATTCTGAGGGCGCGACGATGGGAAGTAAACGCCGCAGGTCAGGGTGTCACGGACTCGTGGCACTTCGACGGCTGTGTTGTCGATCGACGCTCGTCGGAATGCGGACTTGACCGTACGCGAAGGACGCGAAGAAGCGCGAAGGACGCGAAAAATTCAAAAGAAAATTTCTGGTTTTCTTTCGCGTCCTTCGCGGAACCTTCGCGTCCTTCGCGTACGGCCAAGTCCGATCCCGCATTCATCCAGCCGCATCAACGACGAGCCTTCAATCAGCCGTGAGCGGTGCGCGCCAGGAAGCGCGTGCAAGCCGCATGGAAGAAGTCGGCGCCCACATGCGCGCGCTGGGCATCGCGTTCCGCGTCGAGCTGGCGAGCGAGCGTGTGGGATGGCGCGTCGTCGATGAGCCGGCGCGTGTCGCGCACGGCGGCGGCCGACGCGCTGCCCAGGCGTTGCGCGACGGCCTGCGCCTGCTCGGCAAGGGCTGTGTCGTCCACGCACCGCCAGATCAGGCCCCACTGCTCGGCTTGCGCGGCCTCGATGCGGTCGCCCAGCAGCGCAATGCCGAGTGCGCGGCTGCGGCCGAGCAGGCGGGACAGCATCCAGGTGGCGCCGAGGTCCGGCACCGCGCCGAGTTGCGGCACCTGCGGCACGAGGAAGTAGGCCGAGCGTGCCGCGATCACGATGTCGGCCGCGAGTGCGATGCCGACCGCGCCGCCGACGCACGGCCCGTTCACCGCGCAGACCACGGGCACGCGGCAGCCGGCGATGGCCAGCGTCAGCGGATTGCCTTCACGCTCCATGTAGCCCGCGATCTCCGACTGCGCATGTTCGCGCCCGCCCGCAAGCACTTCGCCGAACCAGCCGATGTCGCCGCCCGCGGAGAACGCGCGACCCGTGCCGGTCAGCACGATGGCGCGCGTGGCTTCGTCCTCGGCGCTCGCCCGCAAGGCGGCTGCCAGGTCGATGATGAGCTCCGGGCTCAAGGCATTGAGTGCCTGCGGCCGGTCAAGCGTGAGCGTGGCGACGCCGTCTTGCAGCGTGGTGTGGACCTGGGCAGCCATGCGCCTAGAACCCGGTCAAGCCGCCGCTGCACACCAGCGTGTGGCCGCTCACGTAGTCCGACTCGGGGATGCACAGCATGTACACCGCGCCCGCCGCTTCCTCGGGCGTGCCGCCGCGGCCCAGTGGAATGGTCTGCTCCATCATCGCCATGAGGCCCGGGTTCACGCCGACCTTGATCTCGCGCCCGTCGATGTTGGCCGTGCCCGCTTCCGCCGCATTGCCGGTGAGCCGCGTCTTGATCAGCCCGTAGGCCACGCTGTTGACGGTGACGTTCATGCGGCCCCATTCCTTGGCCAGCGTCTGCGTCATGCCGACCACCCCGGCCTTGGCGGCCGAATAGTTGGCTTGCCCCGCGTTGCCGAACAGCCCCGCCATCGACGAGATGTTGACCACCTTGCGCACCACGCGCCGGCCGGCTTCGGTGTCGGCCTTGCTCAGTGCGCGGATCACCGGCTGCACCGCGCGCAGGATGCGGAAGGGCGCGGTGAGATGGCAGTCGATCATCGCGTACCACTGCTCGTCGGTCATCTTCTGGACCACGTTGTCCCAGGTGTAGCCGGCGTTGTTGATGACGATGTCCAGGCCCTTGAACTCGCTGACGGCCGTGCCGACGAAGCGTTCGGCGAAGTCGGATGCGGTGACGTTGCCGGCGCAGGCCACGGCCTCGCCCCCGATGTCCTTGATCGCCTGCACCGCCTCATTGGCCGGTTCCGCGTCGAGGTCGTTGACGACGATGCGCGCGCCCTCGCCGGCGAGCTTGAGCGCGATCGCGCGGCCGATGCCGCGGCCCGAGCCAGTGATGAGGGCGACCTTGCCTTCGAGCTTGCGTGTGGTCATGTGTTGTGTTTCGTTGTGGGGTTCAGGGGAGAGCGACGATGGCCTCGCCCGCGATCCTGGTCTGGCCGAACTGGTTGGCGCTGTGCACCTCGATGCGCACGCAGCGCTCGCCGTGGTAGTCGTCGAGCTTCTCGACCACGCGCCCGCTGCATCGCATCGCATTGCCCAGGTGCGTGATGCCCTGGAAGCGCGCCTCGAACTTGCGCAGCCGGCTTTGCGGCGCCCAGCCCGTGACGACGCGGCCCAGCCAGGCCATGCCCAGCATCCCTTGCGCGAACACGTCGGGCATGCCCGAGCGACGCGCGAAGTCGGTGTCGATGTGAATCGGGTTGTGGTCGCCGGAGGCGCCGGCGAAGAGGGCCAGCGCGGTGCGGTTGACGGGTGGCAGTTGCACGACGGGAAGTTCATCGCCGACTTGCACGGTGTCGAAGGTGAGTGAGGTCATGGGAGTCCTTGTGGAAATCGGGAGCGGACAGCCGAACGCAAAGGTCGCGAAGGTTTCGCAAAGGTCGCAAAAGGACTTCCAAGATCTTTTGGTTTTCTTTCGCGTCCTTCGCGGAACCTTCGCGTCCTCTGCGTACGGTTCCCGCATTCAGTTCCTGCAAACGATCACGGTGCGCAGCTCCGCCACCAGTTCATCGCGTTGATTGGTGGCGCGCGAAGTCTTCACGACGAATTCAAGCGCGCCGTTCTTCTTGTCGTAGATGTCGTCGATGGTCGAGCGCACGGTGACCACGTCGCCGACGCAGGCCGCCCGGTGGTAGCTGAAGCCCTGCTCGCCATGCAGCAGCTTGGCCAGCGGGATCTGCAGGTCGGCGAGCAACTGGTTGGAGGCGCCGGAGTCGAGTTCGGCCGCGAAGAGGAAGGTGGGTGGCGCGGGCAGATCCGGGTAGCCCGCTGCGCGCGCGGCATCGGCATCGGTGTAGACGGGGTCGGTCTCGCCGATGGCCTTGGCGAAGAACTGCAGGCGGCTGCGTTCGATCGGCAGCACCGATGCGCCGAGTTGGTGGCCGATCCATTTCTTGTCGATCATGTCAGTTGCTCCTCTGTGTTACGTGGACTTGGAACGAGGATGGTGGGCGTGGGCCGAGGACACCGGGCACGCCGCGTCGTGCGACCCGATCCACCACTGGCCACAAAAGCTTCGGTCAGCAAACGTCGAAAGCATTGGCGCTCGTGCATGTCGGCTCGACTTTCAAACGCGTTCATAGAGGGTGACAACACAGGCGCCGCCGAGACCGAGGTTGTGTTGCAGCGCGAGCCGCGCGCCTTCCACCTGGCGCTTGTCTGCGGTGCCGCGCAGTTGCTGGACCAGCTCGGTGCACTGCGCGAGACCGGTGGCGCCCAGCGGATGGCCCTTGCTCAACAGGCCGCCGGAAGGATTCGTGACCACCTTGCCGCCATAGCTGTTGTCGCCGTCGCAGATGAACTGTTCTGCGCCGCCGACAGGGCACAGGCCCAGCGCCTCGTAGCTCAGCAGTTCGTTGTGCGCGAAGCAGTCGTGCAGCTCCACCACGTCGACATCGGCGGGGCCGATACCCGCGGCTTCATAGACCTGCTGCGCCGCGGCCTGCGCCATGCCGAAGCCGACCACCTCGCGCATGTCGCGCGCCTCGAAGCTGATCGGCTTGTCGGTCGTCATGGCCTGCGCCTTGATGCGCACGCTGCGATTCAGGCCATGGCGCTGCGCGAAGTCGGCCGAGCAGACGATGGCCGCAGCCGCGCCGCAGGTGGGCGGGCAGGCCATGAGCCGCGTCATCACGCCCGGCCACATCACCGGCGTGTTCAGCACCTCTTCTTCCGTCACCACGTTGCGGAACAGCGCGAGCGGGTTGTTGGCCGCATGGCGGCTGGCCTTGGCGCGCACCTTCGCGAAGGTGGAAAGCTTCGTTCCGTACTGCTTCATGTGTGCCAGGCCGGCGCCGCCGAAGTAGCGCAGCGCCAGCGGCACCTCGCGCTCGTCGACGAGTTCGTCGGTCGCCTTGTCGAAGCGCTCGAAGGGCGTGGGACGGTCCTTGAAGACGGCGCCCAATGCGCCCGGCATCATTTGCTCGAAGCCCAGCGCCAGCACGCACTCGGCCGCGCCGCTGGCCACCGCCTGCCGCGCGAGGAACAGCGCGGTCGAGCCGGTGGAGCAGTTGTTGTTGACGTTGACGATCGGGATGCCGCTCATGCCGACTTCGTAGAGCGCGGCCTGTCCTGCAGTCGAGTCTGCATACACATAACCGACATAGGCCTGCTGCACCAGCTCATAGCCGATGCCGGCGTCGGCCAGCGCCAGCCGCGTGGCCTTGGCCGCCATCTGCGGATAGGGCTCGCTCGCGCCCGGCTTGGTGAAGGGGATCATGCCGACACCGGCGACAAATACATCCTGGGTCATGGATAGCTCCTGAAAAATGGGTTCATGCCACGGCGCGTTCGCGTCCTGCCCAGAAGGGTTCTCGCAGCTTGACTTTCAACACCTTGCCCGCCCCCGACAGCGGCAGCGCCTCGGCGAAGTCCACGCTGCGCGGGCACTTGTAGCCGGCGATCAGCGCCTTGCAATGCGCGATCAACGCCTCGCATTCCACTTCCTGTTGCGGCTTGCGCACCACCACCGCATGCACCGCCTCGCCCCATTCCTCGCTCGGGATGCCGATCACCGCGCAGGCCGCGACGGCGGGATGCTGCGCGATCGCGTTCTCGACCTCGGCCGAGTAGACGTTCTCGCCGCCGCTGATGATCATGTCCTTGAGCCGGTCGGCGATGAAGATGAAACCGTCCGCGTCCATCCGGGCGCCGTCGCCGGTGTGCATCCAGCCGTCGCGCAGCGCGGCTGCGGTGAGCTCCGGTTTGTTCCAGTAGCCCTGCATCACGTTGGGCCCGCGCACCACCACTTCGCCGACCGTGCCGAGCGGCACTTCCTCGCCGAACGGGTCGACGATGCGCACCTCCGTGCAGTGGCTGGCGCGCCCGGCAGAGCGCAGCTTGCCGAGATGGCGCGCCTCGGGTGTGTGGTACCAGGCCGGGTTGACCGTGGCCACCGGCGACAGCTCGGTCATGCCATAGGCCTGCGTGAATTCCACGCCCGGCAGCGCGGCCATCGCGCGTTCCAGCACCGCCTCGGAAATCGGCGAGGCGCCATAGGCGATGCCCTTTAACGACGACAGGTCACGCGGCTTCTGCATCGCCGGGTGGTCGACCAGCATCTGGATCATCGTCGGCACCATCAGCGTGTGCGTGACGCGGTCGCGCTCGATGGTGTCGAGCACCTGCTCGGGGTTGAACATCGGGATGATCGTGTGCGTGTTGCCCTCGATCCAGTGCGGCGTCGCGATGCCCATGTCGGCCAGGTGGAACATCGGCGCGGCGTGCAGGTAGGTGCCGCCGGGCGAGGCCAGGCCTTCCGCGCGCAGGGCCAGCCCGGAGCTGCACAGGTTGGTGTGGCTCAGCATCACGCCCTTGGGGAAGCCGGTGGTGCCGCCGGTGTAGAAGATGCCGGCCAGGTCTTCGCCGCGGCGCACTGCGTCGGGCACCGGCGTGGCTTCGCGCAGCAGGTCTTCATAGCCGAGCATGCCGGCGGGCGCCTCGCCGTCGCCGCAATGGATCACCGCGCGCAGCGTGGCGGCATCGCGGCGGAAGGGCTCGACCAGCGGCGCGAAGGTCGCGTCGACCAGCAGGATGATCGAGCCCGAGTCGTTCAGCGAATAGAGGATCTCGGGCGCCGACCAGCGGATGTTGCAGGGGTTGAGCACGCCGCCGCCCCAAGGCACGGCCATCTGGTATTCGAGGTAGCGGTCGGAGTTGAGCGACAGCATCGCCACGCGATCGCCGGGCTGCATGCCCAGTTGCTGCAATGCGCCCGCGAGCCGCGCGACACGGTCGGCGAATTCGCGGAAGGTGCGCTGACGGCCGGCGAAGCGAACGGCGACGCGGTCGGGGTGCTGCTGCACGGCGCGGTGCAGTCCCTGGGTGAAGTACATGGTGCTTGTCTCCTCGGGCCTTCGGGAAATCCGCGGCCTGCTTGTTGGTGCCCCATGGTAGAAATCTGCGGCCTCGCGAGCGATTGCGCTTTGCGTCGATCCGATGGCAAAAGGCCCCAATCCGACTGTCTTCCGATGCTGCGCCCGCCCGTCACGATCCCGATCGCTTTTGTACAAGGCATGGTGTCCGGCGTGCAGGCGCGCGGCCTGGCGAGCGACCCCTTGCTGGCGGAGGCGGGCATTGCGCCGGCGCTGCTGCACGAGCCCGGCGCGCGCGTGACGGCCGACCAGTATCTCGCGCTGTTCCAGTTGCTGATGGAGCGATTCGACGACGAGTGCCTCGGCTTCCTGTCGCGACCGCTGCGGCGTGGCAGCCTGGCGCTGATGTCGCGTTCGGCGATCAGCGCGACCACGCTGGACGTGGCGATCCGCCGCGTCGCGCACACCTTCCGGCTGCTGCAGGACGACCTGGTCGTGGAACTGGTGCGCGATGGCGAACTGGCCGGCCTGTCGCTCCGCTTCGACAACCCCGCCGTCGCGCAAGCGACCTTCGTGCACGAGTTGCTGCTGCGCATTTTCTGGCGCGTGCTGGCCTGGCTGGTGGGCGGCCAGCTGCCCGCCGCGCGCTTCGGCTTCGCCTTCCAGAGCCCGCCCTATGCCGGCAGCTACGGCAAGGTGTTTCCGGCGCCGCTGCAGTTCGGCTGCCAGCATTCGGCGTTCTGGTTCGAGGAGCGATACCTGCGCAGCCCGGTGCGGCGGGACGAGGCCGCGCTGCGCGCCTTCCTGGCCGATGCACGCACGCAGGTGATCGTGCCCCGGCGCGGCGACGATCCGCTCGCCGCGCGCGTGCGCAGCCATCTGCAACAGGCACAACCCGACTGGCCCGACCTGCTGGCCACGGCCGAGGCGCTGCACATGTCGGGCTCCACGCTGCAACGGCGCCTGGCGGGCGAAGGGACGACCTTCCAGTCGCTGAAGGACGAGCTGCGACGCGACACCGCCATCGTGCGCCTGAACACCAGCGCGGTGCCGCTGGCGACGCTGGCCTTCGAGCTGGGCTTTGCTGACAGCGCGGCATTCCAGCGTGCGTTCAAGGGCTGGACCGGCAGCGCGCCGGGGGCGTATCGGCGCGGCGGGGCCTGATTGTTGCTTGATCGGCACACCACCCCAAGCTTCCCATGCGCATTCGCCCGCAACTGGTCCTGTTCGACATCGACGGCGTGCTGTGCCAGTACGACCGTGCGGTGTTCCAGGGCGCGCTCGGCGCATTGACCGGCCACACCGCGGAGTTCGTGCGCGAGGCAGTCTGGGGCTCTGGGCTGGAGACACGGTCTGATCGCGGTGAAGTCGATGCGCAGGCGTATCTGCGGGAGATGTCCGGGCGCCTGGGGCACCGCGTGACGCTCGACGATTGGCTGGCTGCACGCCGCGCGGGCATGGCGCCCGATGCGCGCGTTCTGGCGTTGGTCGGACGCGTGAAGCGACACTGCGCGATCGCGGGGCTCACGAACAATTCGGCGATGCTGTCGGAGCACATCGAGACGCTGTGCCCGGAGATCGGGCGGTACTTGAAAGGGCTGATCGTCACGTCGGCGATGGTGGGTGCGACCAAGCCGGATGCCGCGGCTTATCTGCGCAGCATCGAGCGCTTCGGTGTGCAGCCCGGCAGCGTGCTCTTCATCGACGATGTCGCGGCCAATGTCGAAGGCGCGGTCAGGGCCGGCCTGCAGGCCTTCCTGTTCGTGGATGCGGAGCGGCTGGAGCAGGAACTGGAGGGCCATGGGTTGCTGTGACGGGCCGAATGCCCGGCGGTGGACTCGCGATGCACCGATGAATGGAGATCCAGGTATTGGCGATCGTTGGTCATGACGAAGTACCGCTGGCGGCGTGATCGCGGCCGCGAGACAATCGAAGCGGTCACGAGTTGAGGGCAGTGTCTGGCCACCCGGAACGATCGCTGCGGCGGCCGTGGTCCATGCCTGCATGACTTTGGAGCGAACTGAAAAATGAGCGACAAGGACCTGGACTTCCATCAACCGATCACGCTGCGCGACGGCCGGCCGGCACTGATTCGTGTCATGCACCCGGGCGACAAGGAGCGGCTGCAGACTGCGTTCGCGAAACTGGACCCGCAGTCGATCTATACCCGCTTCTTCTCGATGCGCAGTGAACTGCCGGAGCGGGCCTTCGAACGCATTGCCGCGATCGACTTCGTGAACCTGGCCGGCCTGGTCGTGACGATCGGAAGCGATGCTGACGAGACCGTCATCGGCAGTGCCTCGTACGTCGGCCACACCGACAGCGATGGTGCGAAGGTGGCCGAGGTGGCGTTCACGATCGAGGAGGACTTCCAGGGCCAGGGCCTGGCGAGTCAACTGCTGGCCGCGCTGGTCACGCTGGCGCGGCGCCATGGCCTGAAGCGCCTCGAAGCCGAAGTGCTGGGGAGCAATGCGCCGATGCTGGCGGTGTTCCAGCGAAGCGGGTTGCCGCTGCGCCGGCGCAGGGACGGCGGTGTGATCCATCTCGATCTCGATCTCGATCTCGATCTCGCGGCGCCGGCGGGCTGAACGCGCACCGGAGACGGATCTGCACTTCGATATCCGGGGTGCAGACTCAAGGAACGCCGAATGCGCTTATTGGTTTCGCAAGCCGGTGAGACGCGTAGTTGCGTGCGCGATCAAAACGTGATGTGCACGGATCGCGCACTCCGCTTCGCCTCGCCATGAAAGACGGCCTCGATGTTGTTGCCATCCGGGTCAAGCACGAAGGCCGCGTAGTAGCCCGGATGGTAGGCACGCTCGCCGGGCGCGCCGTTGTCCTTGCCGCCATGGGCGAGTGCCGCTTTGTAGAACGCGTCCACCATGGCCCGGTCCTGAGCCTGAAAGGCCAGGTGATGGCGTCCGGTCAGGGCGCCTTGCGCTGCCTGGCTTTCACTCGTCGAGACGAACAGCTCGTCGGCCCAGAAGAAGCCTTCGCCCGTGCCGCCGATGGGAATGTCCAGGACCGCGAGGATCGCCGTGTAGAAGGCCTGCGAAGCGGGGAGGTCCCGCACGACCAGCTGGATGTGATCGATCAGACGGCCGCGATGAAGTTCTTGCGTTTCCATGGGTGCAACTCCTTCTGAAAACACGGCTTCGCCCGTTGCAAGTTCCGGGCGTCGCCGAGGGACTCGACTGCGCCGGCACATGCGACGCGGCCGGGGATCCTGACCGTCCGACGCGCCGATGTCATCCGGCAAGCGCGGCCCCCCATTTCATCGATAGCTGCGCGCGTCCTCGATCACCTTGCCATCGTTCGGCAGGCTGCCCGCCGGCACGCAGACCACTTCGCTGCGCAACTTGGTCACATCGCGCACCGCGTCGGCAATGCGCTCGCACAGGCCCGCGGTTTCAGGCGCCTCGACCTTCAGCGTCATGCGGTCCTGCGCCATCTCGCCTTCTACGACGAGGCGTGCGCGGACGATTTCGGCAAAACGCTTTGTCACCTCGGCCACCTGCCCGGGGTGTACGAACATGCCGCGCACTTTTGTAGTCTGGTCGGCCCGGCCGAGCCAGCCCTTGATGCGGGTGTTCGTCCGGCCGGTCGGGCATGGCCCGGCCAACACCGCCGACAGGTCGCCGGTGCCGAAGCGCACCAGCGGATAGTCGCGATTGAAAGTGGTCACCACGACTTCGCCCACCTCGCCGTCCGGCACCGGGTCACCCGTGCCGGGCCGCACGATCTCCAGCAGCACGCCTTCATCGAGCACCAGGCCTTCATGCGCGCGGGTCTCGTAGGCGATGAGACCCAAGTCCGCGGTCGCGTAGCTTTGCACGGCGCCGATGCCGCGCTCGGCCAGCCAGTCGCGCAGGCTGGGCGGGAAGGCTTCGCCGGAGACCATCGCCTTGGTCACGCTGGGCAGCTTGATGTCGAGCGACTCGGCCTTCTCGACCAGGATCTTCAGGAAGCTCGGCGTGCCGACATAGCCGTCGGGCTTCAGCTCGATCATCGCTTCGAGCTGCTGCTCAGTCTGGCCAGTGCCGCCGGGGAACACGGTGCAACCCAATGCATGCGCGCCGTTCTCGAGGATCGCGCCGGCCGGGGTCATGTGGTAGCTGAAGCTGTTGTGGATCAGCTCGCCGCTACGAAAGCCCGCCGCGTACAACGAGCGCGCGGTGCGCCAGTAGTCGATGGCCGTGCCCTCGGGCTCGTAGATGGTGCCGGGGCTTGCGAACACGCGCCGCATGGCCGGGCCGCGCACGATGGCGCTGAAGCCGCCAAGCGGGTCTGTCGCGCGCTGCGCCTTCTGGCGTTCCAGCAACTCCGACTTGCGCGTGACCGGCAGCTTGGCCAATGCCTCGCGGCTGCGCACCGCGTTCGCATCCACGTCCTTCAGGATCTGCGCGAAGGCCGGCGCCGCGGACTGCGCATGCGCCACCTGCCGGGGCAGGGCCATGAGCAGGTCGGCCTCGCGTTGCGCGGGGTCGCGCAGTTCCAGTGCGTCGTAGAAATCCGTCATGCCAGCCACCGTTTCCTGCGCTTGTAGCTCTTCACGTCGCGGAAGCTCTTGCGCTCCGCGCCGCCGACGCCGAGGTAGAACTCCTTGACATCCTCATTGTTCGCCAGGTCGCCGGCCTTGCCGTCCATCACGATGCGGCCGCTTTCCAGGATGTAGCCGTAGTCGGCGTAGCGCAGAGCCATGTTGGTGTTCTGCTCGGCGAGCAGGAAGGTCACGCGCTCCTTGTCGTTCAGGTCCTTCACGATGCCGAAGACCTCGTCGACGATCTGCGGCGCGAGGCCCATCGACGGCTCGTCGAGCAGCACCATGCTCGGGTTGGCCATCAGTGCGCGGCCGATGGCGCACATCTGCTGCTCGCCACCGGAGGTGTACGCGGCCTGCGACGTGCGCCGCGTCTTCAGCCGCGGGAAGTAGGCGTAGACCTTCTCCAGCGTCGCCGCGATCGCGGCCTTGCCGTCGCTGCGCGTGTAGGCGCCGGTCATGAGGTTCTCCTCGATGGTGAGGTGCGCGAAGCAGTGCCGCCCCTCCATCACCTGCACCAGCCCGCGCCGCACCAGCTCGGCCGGCGTGAGCGCCTCGATGCGCTCGCCGCGCAGCTCGATCGTGCCCTTGGTCACCGCGCCACGCTCGCCGGCGAGCAGGTTGCTCACGGCGCGCAGCGTGGTCGTCTTGCCCGCGCCGTTGCCGCCGAGCAGCGCCACGATGCCGCCCTCGGGCACCGTGAGCGACACGCCCTTGAGCACGAGGATCACGTGGTTGTAGATGACCTCGATGCCGTTGACATCGAGCAGGGGCTTGGCCGGCTGCATGGAGGACTTCAGCTGCAGCTGCGCGGCTTGACGTTCTTGTCCTTGGCGTACTTGGCGGCGTATTCCTTGATCATGGGATCGATATGCGTCTTGTCCGACTGGTACCAGTCCGACTTGATCTCCCACTTGGAGCCGTTCCACTGCGCGATGCGCGCCCAGTCGTTGCCCATGTGGTTGGTGCAGGAGGTCTTCACCGGCCGCATGATCTCGCCGAAGCCCAGCGCCTTGAGCTTGTCCGTCGTGAGGTCGAGGTTCTCGAAGCCCCAGCGGACCTGTTCCGGCGTGAGCGACTTGCCCTTGCCGAACTTGTCTTGCGCGGCGCGAATGGCCTCCACCTGCAGCATCGAGATCATCAACCCGCGCGTGTACGCAATCGACGCGGCGTCCGACGCCGAGCCGGTGCCCTGGCCCTTGTCGTAGACGTACTTCTTCAGCTCGTCCTGAACCTTGTCCTTGGCCGCGCTGTTGTGCAGCGTGATGGCGTTGTAGCCCTTGGCGCCATCGCCGATGTCCTTCACATCGCTCTCGGAGCCGGCCCACCAGATCGCATAGATCTTGTCGCGCGGAAAGCCGCTGGCCTGCGCCTCGCGAATGCCGGCAGGCACCATGACGCCGGCCGCCCAGAAGAGCACGTAGTCAGGCTTGGCCTGGCGGATCTGAAGCCAGGTCGACTTCTGCTCGACACCGGGTGGCGTCACGGGCAGCAGCGACAACTCGAAGCCTTCCGCCTCCGCGCGCTTCTGCAGCAGCGGGATCGGCTCCTTGCCATACGGCGAGTCGTGGTACACGAGCGCGATCTTCTTGCCCTTCAGGCTGCCTTTTTCCTTCTTCGCGATGTCTTGCAGCATCACGTCGGCGGCCGTCCAGTAGGTGCCGAGCAGCGGGAAGTTCCACTCGAACACCGTGCCGTCGACAGACTGCGACAAGCCATAGCCCGGCGTCTCCACCGTCACCTTGTCGACGAAGGCCTTGTCAGTCACCGCGAAGGTGATGCCGGTCGATTGCGTGTCGAAGCCGGAGGCGCCCGTGCCCTTGCCCTTGAGGCGCTCGTAGCACTCCACGCCCTTGGCCGCGTCGTAGGCTGTCTCGCATTCCTCGTACGTGAGCTTCACGCCGTTGACGCCGCCGTCGCGCGCGTTGACGAGCTTCAGGTAGTCCTGCTTGCCATCCGCCCATGGGATGCCCAGCGGCGCGAACTGGCCGGTGCGGTAGACCAGCAGCGGGATGAACTGCTCGGCCGCCTGCGCCTGCGCGAGCGTGCTGGCCGTGACCATCGACAGCCCGGCAACGGTGAGCGCTGCGGCGCGGGCGAGAGTGCTGAAATGCATGTCTTGTCTCCTTGGATTGAACGCTGAACTTTTTGCGGGTGAAAAACTAGTGCGGGAAGGGCCAGAGGCGCAGCTTCTGCCGTGCGGTCGACCACAGGCGCGCGAGGCCATGCGGCTCGACGATCAGGAAGAACACGATCAGGGCGCCGAAGATCATGTGCTCCAGGTGCGACGCGGTGCCCGTGGAAATCGACAGCCCCAGCCAGTGCGGCACGTAGTTGAGAAACAGCGGCAGCAGCACGACGAAGCCCGCGCCGAAGAAGCTGCCGGCAATGGAGCCCAGCCCGCCGATGATGATCATGAACAGCAGCTGCAGCGACTTGTCGATGCTGAAGGCCGACGGCTCCCACGCACCGAGATGCACGAAGCCCCACAGCGCACCGGCCACGCCCACGATGAAGCTGCTCACCGCGAAGGCCGAGAGCTTGGCGTACACCGGCCGGATGCCGATGACGGCCGCCGCCACGTCCATGTCGCGCATCGCCATCCACTCGCGGCCGATCGCGCCGCGCACCAGGTTCTTGGCCAGCAGTCCGAAGACGACTACCAGCGTGAGGCACAGCAGGTACTTGTGCATCGGCGTGCTGAACTCGAAGCCGAGCATCTGCAGCGTGCGCACGCTGACCGAGCCGGAGGACGAATCGTTGGTGACCCACTTCACGCGGTTGGTGAACCAGTCGACGAAGAACTGCGCGGCCAGCGTTGCCACCGCAAGGTAGAGCCCTCGAATGCGCAGGCTCGGAATGCCGAACAACACGCCGAACACCGTCGCGCACAAGCCACCGCCGACGAGCGCGACCAGCAATGGCATGCCATCGAAGCGCACCTGCAGGTTGTAGGCCGCGTACGCGCCCACCGCCATGAAGGCGCCGGTACCCAGCGAGATCTGCCCGCAATAGCCGACCAGGATGTTGAGCCCGATGGCGGCCAGCGAGAGGATCAGGAACGGAATGAAGATCGCGCGGAAGGCGTAGTCGCTCGCGACCATCGGCAGCGCGATGAAGGCGATGGCCGCGAGCACCAGCATCGCCCAGCGATCCTGCGCGACCGGGAACAGCGCGAGGTCGGCGCGGTAGCTGCTCTTGAATTGGCCGTTTTCCCGATAGAACATCGCGTGGTTTCCTTCAGACCCGGTCGATGATCTTGTCACCGAACAAACCCTGCGGTCGCACCAGCAAGACGGCCAGCGCGAGCACGTAGGCAAACCAGTTCTCGATGCCGCCGCCAAGGTAGGGGCCGAGGTAGATCTCCGACAGTTTCTCGCCCACGCCGATGATCAGTCCGCCCAGAATCGCGCCCGGCACCGAGGTCAGCCCACCGAGGATCACCACCGGAAAGGCCTTCAGCGCCACCAGCGAGATGGAGTACTGCACGCCCAGCTTGCTGCCCCAGATCACGCCCGCGACAAGTGCGACAAAGCCGCCGATCGACCAGACGATGACCCAGATGCGCGCCAGCGGAATGCCGATCGATTGCGCGGCCTGGTGGTCATCGGCCACTGCTCGCAAAGCACGGCCGGTGGCGGTCTTCTGGAAGAACAGCGTGAGCATCGTCACCAGCGCCGCCGCGAGCACCGCAGCATAGAGGTCTTCCTTGCTCAGCAGCAGGCCGCCTTCGAACACGTTCTCCAGCACGAGCATCGGGTCCTTCGGCATGCCGATGTCGATCTTGTAGGTGGCGCTGCCGAAGAGAAGCTGGCCGGCGCTGTCGAGGATGTTCGCGATGCCCAGCGTGGCCATGAGCAACGTGATGCCCTCCTGGTTGACGAGGTGCCGCAGCGCGAGCCGTTCGATCAACCAGGCCACGACGACCATGCACAGCGCCGCGACGATGAAGGCCAGCAGGTTCGCGAGCAACGCGCTCTGGAACCCGAACCATTGCGGAAGCCACTCGGCAAAGCGTGCCATCGCCAGCGCCGCGAAGAGCACCATCGCGCCCTGCGCGAAGTTGAAGACGCCCGAGGCCTTGAAGATCAGCACGAAGCCCAGTGCGACCAGCGCATAAAGCATCCCGGCCATGAGGCCGCCGAACAGGGTTTCGAGGAAGAAGCCCACGTCAGTGGCCGCCTGCCGGATGGGACTTGGATGGGGGCGTGTGCCGAGGACACCGGGTATCTCCCTCCGCGAATGTCCCCCGGCCTGCGGCCTCCTCCTTTATTTCGCTGCGGGAGACACCCGATGCCCTCGGCACAGGGCAAGCCGCGTCGTGCCGGCCGATCGACCGCTGCGCGTCTGGATCACGTCGATGGTGTGCTCTGCGCAGCGAAATAAAGGAGGAGGCCGAAGGCCGGGGGACATTCGCGGAGCAGAGTACGCCGTCGGCGTGATCCCGCCCCAGCCCCTGCGTCGGCACCCGATCCGCTGTCCGGGACAGCAACGAACGTCGCGCGCGTGAAGGTCGTTTCATGTCAGTGTTCCGTCCCGAGGTAGGCCCGGATCACTTCCGGATTGGCCCGCACTTCATCCGGCGTGCCGTCGCCGATCTTCTTGCCGTAGTCCAGCACTACCACGCGGTCCGAGATGTCCATCACCACGCCCATGTCGTGCTCGATCAGCACGATGGTCGCGCCGAACTCGTCGTTCACGTCGAGGATGAAGCGGCTCATGTCCTGCTTCTCTTCCACGTTCATGCCGGCCATCGGCTCGTCCAGCAGCAGCACCTGCGGCTCCATCGCCAGCGCGCGGCCGAGGTCGACGCGCTTCTGCAGGCCGTAGGGCAGGCGGCCGACGGGCGTCTTGCGGTGCGCCTGGATTTCCAGGAAGTCGATGATGTGCTCGACGAACTCGCGATGCTGCAGTTCCTCGCGCTCCGCCGGCCCCCAACGCAAAGCCTGCGCGAGCAGCCCGCATTTCATCTTGAGGTTGCGCCCGGACATGATGTTGTCGAGCACGCTCATGCCCTTGAACAGCGCCAGGTTCTGGAAGGTCCGCGCCACGCCCATCTCGGCCACCTGGCGCGAGTTCATGTGCTTGAAGGTCTTGCCGCGAAAGGTGATGCTGCCGTGCTGCGGCTGGTACACGCCGTTGATGCAGTTGAGCATCGAGCTCTTGCCCGCGCCGTTCGGCCCGATGATGGCCCGCACCTCGTGCTCGCGCACGTCGAAGCTGATGTCCGTCAGCGCCTTCACGCCGCCGAAGCCGAGGCTGATGTTCTGGACGTCGAGGATGACGTCGCCGGTCTTCCTAGCCATGGACGGGCTCCAGGAATGCGGACTTGACCGTACGCGAAGGACGCGAAGATACGCGAAGGACGCGAAAGAAAACCAAAGAAGCTTCGAAGAAATTTCCCTGGAAGTTCTTTCGCGTCCTTCGCGAAACCTTCGCGTCCTCTGCGTCCGGAAGTTCGTGTTTCATGCAGCCTCCCTCACAGCCGCATACCGCTTCGCCTCGACGATCTTCAACGTCGCGTTGACAACGCCCGTGCGTCCATCCTCGAACTTCACTTGCGTCTCGATGAACTGCTCCGTCCTGCCGCCATATAGCGCGTCGACCAGCACCGCGTACTTCTCCGCCACGAAGCCGCGCCGCACCTTGCGTGTGCGGGTCATCTCGTCGTCGTCCGGGTCCAGTTCCTTGTGCAGCACCATGAAGCGCGCGACCTGCGTGTCGGCCATGCCTTCCTCGGCGGCGAGGTCGGCGTTGACCTTGGCGATGCAGTCGGCCACCAGCGCCAGCACCTCGGGCTTGCCGGCCAGGTCGACGTAGCCGCCATACGGCAGCCCGCGCCGTTCGGCCCAGTTGCCCACCGCTTCGAAGTCGATGTTGATGAAGGCACAGACCTCGTCGCGCCCGTTGCCGAAGCACACCGCTTCCTTGATCTGCGGGAAGAACTTCAGCTTGTTCTCGATGTAGTTGGGCGCAAAGATCGCGCCGGCCTTCATGCGTCCGACATCCTTCGCGCGGTCGATGATGCGCAGGTGGCCCTCGGCATCCAGCACGCCCGCATCGCCGGTGTGGAAGTAGCCGTCGGCGTCCAGCACCTCGGCCGTCGCGTCGGGCCGCTTGTAGTACTCCTTGAGCACCGACACGCCGCGCACCAGCACCTCGCCGTTGTCGGCGATGCGCAGTTCCATGCCCGGCGCGGCGGTGCCCACGGTCTGCAGCTTCACCTTTCCGTCCTGCTGCAGGCAGACATAGGCGCAGGTCTCGGTCTGGCCGTAGAACTGCTTCAGGTTCACGCCGATCGAGCGATAGAAGCGAAACAGGTCCGGCCCGATCGCCGCGCCGGCCGTGTAGGCCACGCGGATGCGGCTCATGCCCAGCACGTTGCGCAGCGGCCCGTAGACCACCGCGTTGCCGATGCCGTACATGAAGCGGTCACCGAACCCGACCGGCGCGCCGTTGAGGATGTCGGCGCCCACGCGCTGCGCCAGCGCCATGAACTTCGCATACAGCCAGCGCTTGGGCGCGGCCGCGTCTTCCATGCGGATCGACACGGCCGTGAGCAGACCTTCGAAGGTGCGTGGCGGGCCGAAGTAGTAGCTCGGCCCGATCTCGCGCATGTCGTTCATCACCGTCTCGGCCGACTCGGGGCAGTTGAGCGTGAAGCCGCCCACCAGCCACTGCGCGACGGAGAAGAGATGGTCGCCGACCCAGGCCATCGGCAGGTAGCTCATGATGTTGTCGCCGGGGCCGAGCCTGTCGGTGACCACGCCGCCATGGCCCGCCGCGATGAAGCTCGCGTGCGTCTGGCACACGCCCTTGGGCCGGCCGGTGGTGCCGGAGGTGTAGAGGATCACCGCCACGTCGGTGGCCACGCCGCTTGCCACGGCCGCATCGAAGTAGCCGCCGTTCGCGGCGTCGAAGGCGCGGCCCAGTTCGCGCAGCCGCTCGTAGCCGATCACGCCCGGCTGGTCGTAGTGGCGCAGGCCCTTGGGGTCGTCGTAGACGATGTGGCGCAGGCCCTGGTAGCCGCCTGCACCCTGCAGCTCGCGGCACTCCAGCAGCTTGTCGACCTGCTCCTGGTCTTCCGCGATGACGAAGTCGATGGCCGCGTCCTGCAGCATGAACACCATCTCGCCGGCCACGGCGTCCTGGTAGAGCGGCACCGGCACGCCGCGCAGGCTTTGCGCCGCCACCACGGCCATGTAGAGATGCGGCCGGTTGGCGCCGACGATGGCCAGGTTGTCGAAGGGCCGGAAGCCCAGGCTCGCCAGCCCGCAGGCGATCTCGCGCACCTCCGTGGCCACGCCGGCCCAGGTCCAGGTCTGCCAGATCCCGAGGTCCTTCTCGCGCACGGCGGGCGCGTCCGACTGCCTTGCCGCATGCGCGGCCAGCAGGCGCGGAAAGGTGTCGGCGGGGAGGGGAGGCAGGGTCACGTTGCGCCGGATCGTAGGCCGCACTTTGACGCCAACTTGTCGTTCGAACGACAATCCTAGGGACACTACTCCCCGGAGTTTCCCGATGAGCGCAGCGCCGACTGCCGGTTCCATCCGCGACCGCGCGCGGCCGGCCACCGCCGACGAACTGGCCAACATCCCCTGGCTGCACACGCTCTCCACCACCGAGCGCAAGCGCGCCGAGGCGGCCATCGCCGTCGCCGAAGCCGATCCCGGCGACCTGGTCTGCCGCATCGGCCGCGCGCCGACCTTCTGGTTCGGCGTGGTCGAGGGCCTGCTCAAGATGAGCAACGACAACGCCGACGGCACCTCCATGACCTACAGCGGCCTGCCGCCGGGCGGCTGGTTCGGCGAGGGCACGGCGCTCAAGCGCGAGCCCTATCGCTACAACATCCAGGCGCTGCGCCGCAGCCTCGTCGCCGGCCTGCCGATCGACGACTTCCACTGGTTGCTGGACCATTCGATCGGCTTCAACCGCTTCGTCATGAATCAGTTGAACGAGCGACTCGGGCAGTTCATCGCGGCGCGCGAGGCCGACCGGCTCAACAACCCCGATACGCGCGTGGCCCGCAACCTGGCGGCGCTGTTCAATCCGGTGCTGTTCCCCGGCGTGGGCGAGCTGCTGCGCATCACGCAGCAGGAACTGGCCTACCTCATCGGCCTGTCGCGCCAGCGCGTGAACCAGGCCCTGCGCACGCTGGAGGCGCAAGGCGCGCTGCGGGTGGAGTACGGAGGTATTCGTGTGCTGGACATGCCGGCATTGCGGGGTGGGAAGGCGGCGAACGGGCGCAGTTCGGTCCAGCCTCTGACCCGATAATCGCGCGCAGCTCACCGAGAGAACAAGATTGGCTACCCGCCTTAGTCGTATCCCGCCCGGAAAGAAATCCATCGCAACCGTCGCCCCGCTGTACGCGCGGGTGCGCGAGATCCTTGACGTCGCGCGTGCCACCGTGGCACGGACGGTCAATACCTCGCAAGTCGCCGCAAACTGGCTGATAGGAAGGGAGATAGTCGAAGAGGAGCAAAGTGGGAAGCGCCGCGCCGGTTATGGTGCGAAGGTTCTTTCGGACCTGTCGACGAGATTGAACCTGGAGTTTGGGCGCGGCTATTCGGTTGACAACCTGGAAGCGTTCCGGCAGTTCTATATCGACTACCCGCGGCTGATTTCCGTGACGCTGTCTCGGATTTCGTTGGTTGTGCCGGCTTTGCTCGCAGGCTCGATTTCCGAGACGCCGTCGCGGAATTCGAAAGAGGAGGGCGAATGGCAGCCCGGGTTGCTGCATCCCGCGCTGTCCTGGAGCCACTACCGACAACTCCTGCGCGCAGGACGTCAAGAGGCGCGCGCCTTCTACGAGATCGAGACCATCCGCAATTCATGGTCGGTCCGTGAACTGTCGCGGCAGATGGCTACCCTGCTCTACGACCGCTTGGGCAAGAGCAAGGACAAGAAGGGGCTGATGCGCCTCGCAACGCATGGGCACGAGGTGATGCAACCGCTCGATGCCCTGAAAGACCCGCTCGTGATCGAATTCCTCGGGCTGCCGGAATCTCCACGTTTGGCGGAGTCCACGCTGGAGCAAGCGCTTATCGACAACTTGCAGACCTTCCTGATGGAACTCGGCAAAGGCTTTGCGTTTGTCTCGCGGCAAGAGCGCATCACCGTCGACGGCGATCACTTCTACATCGACCTGGTTTTCTATCACACGGTCTTGAAGTGCTACGTGTTGATCGACCTGAAAGTCGGAAAGCTCACCCATGGAGACCTCGGCCAAATCCAGTTCTATGTCAACTTCTACGACCAGGAGCGCAGAACCGAAGGGGACAATCCGACATTGGGCTTGATACTTTGCCCCGACAAGAACGATGCAGTCGTGAGATATACCTTGGGCGAGCAGCAGGAGCGCAACATCTTCACGAGCCGGTACCAGTTGCACCTGCCAACGGAGCAGGAACTGGAAAGGGAACTACGTCGCGAACTCCGGCAATTGAGCGTGAGCGTTCCACCACTGGCACCTCCAGCCAAGCGCGCGAAGAGAGCTGCGTCCTGAGCATGGAAACCCTCATCCTCATCGTCTTCCTCGGCGGCGTCGCCTTCGTGCTCAAGTCGCGCGACCAGCGCCGCCGCATCGCGCTGCTGGGCAGCCACCTCGGCAACTACGAGATCGAGAAGCTCATGGAGAAGCTGACCGACGGCTACATGCGCTGCCTCGGCGAGCCCAATGCGGAGCGCCAGGCGCAGATCTGGAGCATGCTGAGCACCACCGAGCTGGACCTCTCCGCGCAGTTCAACCGCTTTGCCACCGGCTTCTCGCGCGTCGGCGAGGTGGACGCGCGCGTCAGCAAGATCCCGTTGGCCTTGCCGCTCGCCAACACGCTGTTCCCCACCGCCACCTTCGACGTGCGCAAGGCCTTTGCCATCCACGCGAAAGGCATTGCCGACGCTGCGGCCAACACGCTCGACCAGCCGCCCAAGGCCAAGGCGTTCATGATGTCGGCCGAGTTGTTCCTCATGCAGCACACCTGCCACTGGTTCTGCAAGTCGAAGATCGTGGCCTCCGCGCGGATGATGGCCAGGCACCAGACCTCCTACCAGCTCGCGCTCGAATCGGTGGCACCGGCCACGCGCGAGGCCTACCGTCGACTTGTAGGTGAAAACCCACACGGTTAACATTTTGTATTGTTTGTAACGGATAATACTTTCGACATAGACAACACCAAAAAGCCCATGCTGAGAACCTTCGCCCTCCTGCTCGCGCCCTTGTTGACAGTCGGCCTGATCTACTCGTTTGGCTGGTGGACGTTGCTCGTCACCGTCACGCTGGTGGCCTGCACCTTTGTCTTCTCGATGCGCAAGGGCACGGACGAGGACCTCGCCCGATCCGGCGCCGGCCAGACCTCGTTCGGCACGCCCACCACGTTCATGGCCCAGCTCAAGTAGGCCGGGCTTTCGCGAAAGCGACGCGCCACTGCGGCGCCGCGCCACAATTGCTGATCGGCCGACCTCCATCCCGGCCTCTTCAGCACCATGCCTCCATCCGACAAGCCATCCACGGCCGGCGCCTCCATCGCGGACGCCGGCGACGCCCTGCTCGCCGCGCAAGCGCAGCACGAGGCCATGGCCGGGCAACTCGCCGACCTGAACGAACTGCTCGCCAAGCCGCTCAACGAAATCCTCGCCGAGCGCGACAAGTTCAAGGAAGCGGCCGCCGCGTGGGATGCCTTTGGCGCCATGTGGCTGCTCTCGCAACGCGCCATGAAGCGCGTCGCGCTCGACCTGGCGGCACAGCAGGGCGTGAGCGAGGCGGAAGTCGTGAACCGCGCCATGGCCTATGCCAACGAGGTGCTCAACGGCGACGGCGTCGACCTCGGCGGAACCATCGCGGAGCCGCAGATGGCGCACATCGCCCGCCATCGCTCGCTCTTGCGCAAGCAGTTCCGCCAAGGCTGAGCCGCAACCGAACAGACGAATTACAGGGAACCCGCCATGGCCATTGCCAGATCCTTCGACACCGCCGACTACAAGCTCTTTCCGTCGCCGCGCAACGTGCACCGCACCGTGTTCGCGCACCAGGTCTTCGTGCCGCACCCGTACGCGCTGATCGACCTGCCGAGCTACTACCTGAAGGGCAAGTACAGCCTGTTTGCCGCGTGCCGCTTGTCGGACGGCAAGATGGGGCAACTCGTCACGCTGGAACTGCCGGAGGACGAGCTCAAGTTCAAGGCGAATTTCGTCCCCGATTGAAGAAGGTGCGAATCTTTCTACTGCGGCCACCGATCTCGGGCCTGCGGCGTTGGCTCCGGCATAACAAGCGCTTCGCGCAATTGTTAGCCTATGCCGCAACTAGCGTTGTCACCGTACTGGAGTACGGTTCCGCTCCGCGAACCGGCCTCCCGGCAGGCGCCCTCGCTACGAAATCTTCACACCTTCTGACCGTTTCATCGACCTCAACCAATGCAAGGAGATAGCACCATGTTCCAACCCACCCTCATGTCCGGCCAGCGCATCCTCGTGACCGGCGGCGGCACCGGGCTCGGCAAGTCGATGTCGGAGCAATTCCTGAGCCTCGGCGCCGACGTCGCCATCTGCGGCCGACGCCAGTCGGTGGTGGAGGAGACGGCGGCCGAATGGCGCCAGCAGTTCCCGGGGCGGCGCGTCGATGCCTTCGGCGTCGACATCCGCAATGCGCAGGCGGTGGACGAGATGGTCGAGTCGCTGTTCGCCAGCGGCGGCCTCACGGGGCTGATCAACAACGCGGCCGGCAACTTCGTTTCGCCGACAGAGGCGCTCTCGCCGCGCGCCTTCGATGCCATCGCCAACATCGTCTTCCACGGCAGCTTCTACGTGACGCAGGCCGTCGGCAAGCGCTGGGTGGCGCAGGCCAAGTCGGGCGAGTGGAAGGCCGGCAGCCCGTTCCGCAGCGTGATGAGCATCATCGTGACCTGGGTCGACAACGGCAGCCCGTACGTCGTGCCGTCGGCCATGAGCAAGGCCGGCATCGAGGTCATGACCAAGTCGCTGGCGCTGGAGTGGGCGCGCTACGGCATCCGCCTCAACGCGGTGGGCCCCGGCGAGATCCCGACCGAGGGCATGAGCAAGCGCCTGAACCCAGGCGAGGAGCCCGGCGCGCGCAGCAAGAAGACCAACCCGATGGGGCGCGTCGGCGAGATGAGCGAGCTGCAGAACCTGGCGGCCTTCCTCATGGCGCCGGGCCAATGCGACTGGCTCACCGGCCAGTCGATCATGATGGACGGCGGACACGCCGCGGCCACGGGCGGCAATTTCTACGAGCTGCGGCAGTGGAGCGATGCGGACTGGATGGCGGCGCGGGAACGGATCGAGGCGCAGAACGCGAAGGACAAGACCCAGCGGTGAGGGGCGGGGCCGCGCCGCGCTCCGAAAGCGGCCGGTTCAGCAGACCGAGCAGGTATTCGTCGACAAGCGACAGTCCAGCGGACCGCGCAACCCGGAGGAGATTCGCATGGGACTTCTGACCTTCAGCCTCAACGTCACCCTGGACGGCTGCGTCGACCACCAGGAGGGAATCGCCGACGACGAGACGCACGCCTTCTTCACGCGCCTCATGGACGAGGGTGGGGCGATGCTGTGGGGCCGCGCCACTTACGAGATGATGGAGACCTACTGGCCGGCGGTCGCCCGTGGCGACGTGGAGGCGCCGCCGAAGGTGCGCGAATGGGCGGTCAAGCTGGAGGTCAAGCCGAAGTACGTCGTGTCGTCGACGCGAACGGACTTCCCGTGGACCAACAGCCACCCCATCGCCAGCGACTTGCGCTCCGGCGTGCAAAAGCTCAAGGACGCGACCCCCGCCGGCGTGCTCCTCGGTAGCGGCAAGCTCGCGACCGAGCTGGACCGGCTGGATTTGATCGACGAGTACAAGTTCCTCGTGCACCCCAGGATCGCCGGCCACGGCCCGACCCTGTACCAGAGCGGGCTGCCCAACACGCGACGGCTCAAGCTGGTCTCGGCGAAGCCGCTCGGCAATGGCGCGGTCGCCATGCACTACCGGCGCGAGCGCGGCTGACAATCGCATGCAGCGGAGTGTCCGCTGCGCGGCCCGCCGCTGAACCGGAGCGTTGAACGACTGCTTCCGGGGGGCGCTCAGCGCCCGTAGACCTTCCCGAACAACACCCAGGTCTTCCCATCAAACTTCGCCAGCTGCTCACGCTCGATCGGATAGAAGTCATCCGGCCCGGTCTTGATGTTGATGCCCGGCAGCGACATCGGCAGCGTCATCTCCAGGCTGGCCGCCTGCTTCATCACGTTCTCGTGCGTGAGGTTGTCGCCGCATTGCTTGAGCACCTGCACCAGCGTCTGGGCCACGCCGTAGCCGTAGACGCTGTTGGCGTCGGTCAGGCTGCCGGCCGGGTAGAACTTCTTCATGAAGGCGAGCCAGTCCTTCATGCCCGCGTCATTGGCCCATTGCGGATCGGTCGGATCCTTGCCGTACAGCGCGGTCAGGATGCCAGCGCTGTTCTGCAGCCCCGCAGGCTCCATCACCGAGCTGACCGAGATCGACACGTTGGTCAGGTAATGGACCGGCTTCCAGCCGATCTCGGCGGCCTTCTTGATCGACATGGCCGCGAACTTCGGTGTCGTGACGTTGAAGAACACGGTCGCGCCTGAGGACTTCATGCTCAGCATCTGGCTGTCGATGGTCGGGTCGGTCACCTCGTAGGTCTGCTTGGAGACGATCATGGTCTTGGCCTTGTCGCCAAGTCCTTCCTCGAAGCCCTGCAGGTAGTCCTTGCCGAAGTCGTCGTTCTGGTAGAGCACCGCGATCTTCGCGCCCGGCTGGGTCTCGAGGATGTGCTGCGCGTAGATGCGCGCCTCGGCCGCGTAGGGCGGCTGCCAGCCCATCGTGTAGGGGAAGCTCTTCGGGTCGCCGAACTTGGTCGCGCCGGTTGCGACGAAAAGCTGCGGCACCTTCTTGTCGTTCAGGTACTTGCGGATCGCGGTGTTGGTCGCGGTGCCGAGGGGGTTGAAGACCAGCAGCACCTCCTCTTCCTCGACCAGCTTGCGCGCCATCTCGACCGTCTTGGCCGGGTTGTAGCCATCGTCGAGCGGCAGGTACTTGATCTTGCGGCCGTTGATGCCGCCCTCGGCGTTGATCTTGTCGAAGTACGCACCGATCGTCTTGCCGATCGCGCCGTAGGCGGACGCGGGCCCGGAGTACGGACCGATCTGGCCGATCTTGATTTCCTTGTCGTCGGCGCCGGGGTCGTACTTCTTCTGCGCCATCGCCGTCGAGCCAAGCATCGCAGCCGCGAGGCCGCAGGCGATGGAAAGGGTCCACGCTTTCTTCATGAGCTTCATGTCGGATGTCTCCTGGGGGTCAAAGCCGGTTTGGGGGATTTCGCGTCGGGCGCGGCTGCCGGCCGCAAGCGTGCCCACGCACCCTTGAGCAAGCCCATCGCGCCGGTGGGCATCAGGTACATGATCCCGATCAGCAGGACGCCATAGATCGCCCAGGGCGCCGATTTCGACAGCTCGTCGGCCACGTTCGGCACGAACTGGATGAAGAGCGCGCCGAAGATCGCGCCCGGGATCGAAGCCAGCCCGCCGACGACGAGTCCGACCAGCAGCGTGATGGACAGCAGCACGGAAAAACTGTCGGGCGCGACGAAGGCCACGCAAATCGCGCCGAGCGCGCCGGCCACGCCGGTGTAGGCAGCCGATATTCCGAATGCCGTCGACTTCACGATCGGCAGGTTGATGCCCATCGCCGTCGCCGCGATCGGATGGTCACGAATCGCGATCAGCGCGCGACCCGTCCGCCCGCGCAGGAGGTTGTACGCGAGCAGGAACATGATCGCCGTCACCGCGCAGGTGAAGAAGAACAGCCAGCGGTCGGCGTTCAATGGCTGTCCGAGAAAGCGGAAGGTGAAGGGCGGCTCGGGCTTGCTGAGCACGATGCCCTGCACGCCGCCGGTCCATTGCTCGATGAGCTTCCACTTCAGCAGCTGCGGCACCGCCAGTGCGAGCGCATAGGTGGCCAGCGCGAGGTAGTGCCCGCCCAGGCGCAGCGCAGGAAAGCCCATCAGGAAGCCCAGGCCGAAGCACACCACGCCGGCCACCGGCAGCGTGGACCAGTAGGGCAAGCCGAAGCGGTCCATCATGATGGCGGCCGTGTACCCGCCCATCGCGAAGAAGGCGCCGTGGCCGAGCGAGATCTGGCCGTTGAAGCCGGTCAGGATGTTGAGTCCGAGGATCGCGATCGCATACACCAGCACCAGGTTGAACTGGAACACGCGGTAGTTCTTGACCATGAACGGCAGCACGCAGAGCGCGGCCAGCAGCAGCGCCCCGAGCAACCATGCGAGCTTTTTCTGCTGGGTCGTCATACGCGCGTCACCACGCTGCGGCCGAACAGGCCATTGGGAAACAGCGTCAGCGTGCCGACGATCAGCAGCAGCGCGACGGTCAGCTTGAGTTCGGTGCCGATCACGTAGGCGCCGAGCAGGTTCTCGAGCACGCCGACGATGAAGCCACCGGCCACCGCGCCGGCGGGGTTGTCGATGCCGCCGAGCAGCGCCGCCGCGAAGCCGTAGATCAGGATGCCGGTCATCATGTTCGGGTCCAGGAACACGGTCGGCGCGATCATCATGCCGGCCACCGCGCCGATGGCCGACGCCAGGCCCCAGCCCATCGCCAGCATCCACGACACGCGGATGCCGACGAGGCGGGCCGACTCCGGGTTGTGCGCCGCTGCACGCATCGCGAGGCCGATCGGCGTGAAGCGGAAGAACGCCCACAGGCCCAGCAGCACGCACAGCATCACGCCCACCGTGCCGAGTTCGTGGGCCGAGAAGAAGCGCGTGGCGAGCGCGGAGTCCTGCGCGAAAGGGCTGGGAAAGGCCTTGATCGTGTGGTCGAAGATCCAGCCCGAGAGTGAGTTGAAGATCACCAGCAGGCCGATGAAGACGATCACATTGGTCAGCACCGGCGCGCGTTCGACCGGGCGCAGGATCAGCCGCTGGATCGCCACGCCGCCCGCGAACGAAATAGCGACGGTGGCGACGAAGGCGGCCCAGTAAGGCCAGCCCTTCTGCAGCAGCGCCCACGCGATGAAGGTCGAGAAGGTCGCGATCTCGCCCTGCGCGAAATTGATGTGGTGCGTGGCCTGGTAGATCATCACCAGCGCCAGCCCGATCGAGCCATAGATGCAGCCGGTGGCGAGGCCCGAGAAGATCTGGTGCAGCAGTGCGTCCATCAGTACCCCAGGTAGGCGCGGCGCAGCGCCTCGTCACGCCGGATGTCGTCGGCGCGCCCGGCGATGGCGACGCGGCCGGTTTCAAGCAGCACCACCGCGTCGGCCAGTTCCAGCGCCTGGGTCGCGTTCTGCTCGACCAGCAGGATGCTGACGCCGTCCTCGGCGTTGATGCGGCGCATGATCGAGAAGATCTCGCGCACGATCAGCGGGGCCAGCCCGAACGACGGCTCGTCGAGCAGCAACAGCTTCGGGTTCAGCATCAGCGCACGCGAGATCGCCAGCATCTGCTGCTCGCCGCCGGAGAGCGTGCCGGCCTGCTGCTGCCGACGCTCGCGCAGGCGCGGAAAGCGCGCGTAGGTGCGCTCGATGTCCTGCGCCACCGCGGCCTTGTCGCGCCGCAGGTAGGCGCCCAGGCGCAGGTTCTCCTCGACCGTGAGCGCGGTGAAGGTGCCTCGGCCATCCGGGACGTGCGCCACCCCAAGGCGGACGATGTCCTCGGTGCCGAGGCCCGCCAGAGCGCGCCCCTCGAAGGTCAGCGTGCCGCCGGTGCGCACCATCTGGCAGATCGCGCGCAAGGTGGTGGTCTTGCCGGCGCCGTTGGCACCGAGCAGGGCAGTGATGCGCCCATGCTCGACGGCAAAGTCGATGCCATGCAGCACCTGCGTCGCGCCATATGTCGCGGTGAGGCCGCGCGCTTCAAGCAGGCTGGGCATGTCGCCTTTCCGCCGGGGCGCCGAGGTAGGCCTCGACAACGGCCGGGTCATCGCGGACCTCGGCGGGGGGGCCGTCCGCGATCTTGCGGCCGAAGTTCAGCGCGACGATGCGGTCCGACACGCCCATCACCAGGCCCATGTGGTGCTCGACCAGCAGCACCGTGACGCCCAGGCGGTCGCGGATCTCGCGGATCAGCCGCGCCAGGTCATCCAGCTCCTCATGGTTGAGGCCGGCCGCCGGCTCGTCGAGCAGCAGCAGCTTGGGCCTGGCGGCCAGCGCCCGGCCCAGTTCGACGCGCTTCTGGATCGCGAAGGGCAGGGTGCCCACCGGCCGCGCGGCCATCGGGGTCAGCGCGAGGAAGGCCATGATCTCCTCGGCACGCTCGCGCATCTCGCGCTCCTCGGCCTTCACCTTCGGCAGTTGCAGCGCACTGGCGAGGAAGCCCGCCGATGAGCGCGAGTGGGCGCCGACCATGACGTTCTCGCGCACCGACAGCGTGCGGAACATCGCGAGGTTCTGGAACGTTCGGCCGATGCCCAGGCCCGCGATGCCGTGCGTCGGCAGCGCGGTGATCGATTGGCCCTCGAAGACGATGTCGCCTTCCTGGTAGCGGTACAGGCGGCTGAGGCAGTTGAAGAGCGTGGTCTTGCCGGCGCCGTTGGGGCCGATCAAGCCGCAGACATGGCCGCGGGCGACATCGAAGCTGACCGCGTCGAGGGCAACGATGCCGCCGAAGCGCACAAGCAAGCCACGCACGCTGAGCAGGGGCTCGGCGCTCGATGCCACATCGTCCATCGGGTCTCCGCGAGGGAAGTGAATTGTTAGCGATTGTTATAAGTAAGAACAGTGATGACCGCAATGCTCGGTTGCCCGCGGCTTGCGGGCAGCGAACTCTGCAACCATTGCCACGGCAGATCGACGGCAAGGGAATGACGAACCGGCTGGCGGCTACCGCGACGGATTGCTGTCGAGCCAGCGCCGCGTCATGATCGAAGCGCAAGCACGCGTCGGTTCGCTTCCTGCCAGGTCACCGGGTCGATCACGCGTACGGCTTCGCCATGAATGTATTTGCCGAAAACCCATGGTTCCAACGCCTGCCGCCGGCCGAGGCCGATGCGCTGCTGTGCGCCGCGACGCCGAAGCAACTGTCCCAGGGGGAACTGCTCTATCGCCAGGGCGACATGATCGGGCCCTCGCAGGCGGCGTTCTTCGGTGTCGTGCGCGGCATGCTCAAGCTGTGCATCCTGCATCCCGACGGCAACGAGGCGATCCTCACGATCACGGAACCCGGCAACTGGGTCGGCGAGGTGGCGTTGCTCGACGGCATGCGCCGGGCCAACACGGCCATCGCGCCGGTGGAAACCGAACTGCTGGCCGTCAGCGCCCGCAAGTTCGATGAACTGATGCAACGCGCTTCCTTTGCGCATGCCATCGCCAGGCTGGTGGCGGGCCGCTTGCGCATGACCTATGGGCTGATGAGCGACTCGGCCCTGCACAGCACACAGGAGCGCGTCGCGCGTCGCCTGCTCCTGCTGGCACGCGGCGACATGACCGAGAGTGGCGACCCGCGCAACATCATCACCACGTCGCAGGAAACGCTGGCCATGATGCTGAGCATCAGCCGTCCGACCCTCAACAGGGAGCTGCAGGCACTGGTGAAACTCGGCGCCATTGCCTTGCGCTACGGGCACATCGAGATCCGGAACCCGGCGCTGCTGCAACAAGAGGGCGAGGGAGCGGCCCACCTGCCGCAACGCTCACGCCCCGCCTGACCACGGAAATTTCCTCGGATCGTAAATTTCGGACAGTCAGGACCGGGCACCGATTCCTACAGTTCGGTACCGCGCGCCGCAGCCTGTTCCTTGAATCGCCTGCCCGACGGCCCCGGGCTGCCGCGCCCACCCCCACCCACCGAAACATACGAGCCTCCGAGGCTCGAGGAGAGAGACATGCAAGCCAACGCGTTATCCACCATCGGCCTTCCGCTGGCCCTGGCCGTCATCATGCTGGGCCTGGGCCTGCACCTTCGCATCGAGGACTTCAAGCGGATCCTGGTGCAACCCAAGGCCATCCTGATCGGGCTGCTGTGCCAGACGGTGCTGCTGCCCGCCCTGTGCTTCTTCCTGTGCAAGTCGCTGGGCCTGTCCGCCGAACTGGCGGTGGGCATGATGCTGCTGGCCGCATCGCCGGGCGGCATCACCGCCAACCTGTATTCGCACCTGTTCAAGGGCGACGTGGCGCTGAACATCTCGCTCACGGCCATCAACAGCGTGCTGTCCATCGCGAGCATTCCGTTCATCGTCAACTTTGCGCTGGAGAGCTTCATGGGCAGCCAGGCGTACATCCCGCTGCAATTCCAAAAGACCCTCGAAGTCATCGTGATGGTGCTCACGCCGGTGGCCATCGGGATGGTCATCCACGCGAAGTTCCCGCGCTTCTCCGCCCGGATGGACAAGCCGGTGAAGATCGCCTCTTCGGTGATCCTTGCGCTGCTCATCGTGCTGGTCGTCATCAGCCAGTGGACCGTGCTCATGAGCAACATCCAGGTCGTGGGCACGGCCACCCTGGCGTTCAACGTCCTCAGCATGCTGGTGGGTTACTTCGCCGGCAAGTTCAGCCGCTTGACCGAAGGCCAGAACCGCGCCATCGCCTTCGAGATCGGCCTGCACAACAGCACGCTGGGGATCTACCTCGCGCTGGTCGTGCTCAAGGACGGTGCCATGTCGATTGCGCCTGCCATCTACGGCCTGCTGATGTTCTTCACCGCGGCGGTCTTCGGTTGGTGGGTGTCGCGCCGCGCGGCGGCGGCCCCGGCGCTGGCCGTGGCGCGATAAGCCCCAACCATCACACAAGAAAAGACAACCATGACAGCAATCCAATCCACGACCCTGACCTTCGACCGCATCGAGGCGCGCCCGGTCATGCTCAAGCTCAAGCGGCCGATCCAGGCCCGCATCGGCAGCGTGAGCGACTGGCCGGTGATCCTGATCGACCTGCACACCAGGGAGGGCATCGTCGGCAAGAGCTACCTCGAGCCCTACCTGCCCAACTCGATGAAGTACCTGATCGCGATGCTGAAGGACCTCAGCGACGCGCTCAAGGGGCGCCAGGTCGCACCGGCCGACATCTACAACATCGCGCGCAAGTCGCTGCACCTGGTGGGCTACCCCGGCCTGTCGATGATCGCCGTGTCAGGCCTCGACATGGCGGCGTGGGACGCGCTGGCCAAGTCGGCCAACCTGCCGCTGTGCACCTTCCTCGGCGGCTCCGTGGGCCCGGTCAACGCCTACCAGAGCAGCGGCCTGTGGCTCATTCCGCCGGAGGCCGCTGAAGAAGAAGCCATCCAGCTGCGCGACGAAGGCAACTTCACCGCGATGAAGATGCGCATGGGCCGCGAGCACCTGCGCGACGACCTGGCCACGCTCAAGGCCGTGCGCAAGGGTGTTGGTGATGACATGCGCCTGATGGTCGACTTCAACCAGTCGCTGCACATCGGCGACGCGCTGCTGCGTTGCCGCGCCATCGACGACCTGGGCTTCGAGTGGATCGAAGAACCGCTGCTCTACGACAACTTCGACGGCTACGCCAAGCTCCGCGAGGCCATCAAGACGCCCTTGCAGATGGGCGAGAACTTCTATGGCCCGCTGGACGTGCACCGCGCCATCCAGATGAAGACCTGCGATCTCATGATGCCCGACTTCATGCGCATCGGCGGCGTGACCGGCTGGATGCGTGCCGCAGCCATTGCCGGCGTTGCCGGCGTGCCGATGTCGACGCACTTCTACCCGGAGGTCGGCGCGCACGTCCTGCGCGTGACCGAGACCGCGCATCTCGTGGAGTGGATCGACTGGGTCAACCCGGTGTTGCAGAAGCCGTACGAGATCAGGAATGGCCAGGTGATCATTCCCGACGCACCGGGCCTGGGCATGGAGTGGGACGAGGACTTCGTCCGCAGCGCATTGATCCAACTGTAAACATCAAGACGGAGACAAGAACATGAGCACCGAAATGAATGGCGCGCAATCGCTGGTCCAGACCCTGGTCAATTGCGGCGTCGACATCTGCTTCGCCAACCCCGGCACGTCCGAGATGCACTTCGTGGCAGCGCTCGATTCCATCGAGGGCATCCGGCCGGTGCTCTGCCTGTTCGAGGGCGTCGTCACCGGCGCGGCCGACGGCTACGGCCGCATCGCCGGCAAGCCCGCCGCGACGCTGCTGCACCTGGGCCCCGGCCTTGCCAACGGCCTGGCCAACCTGCACAACGCGCGCCGCGCCGCCACGCCCATCGTCAACGTCGTGGGCGACCACGCGACCTACCACCTGCAATACGACGCGCTGCTGACCTCGGACATCGTCGGCTTCGCGCGGCCGGTGTCTTCGTGGATCCACGAATCGAAGCGCGCCCAGTCCGTGGCCACCGACGCGGCGCGCGCCGTGCAGGCCGCCCGCTCCGCGCCCGGCGGCATTGCCACGCTGATCCTGCCCGCCGACACCGCCTGGAATCCCGCCGAGAGGGCCGCGTCCGCGCTGCCCGACATCCTGCCCGCAGTCGTCGGCAGCGACGCCATCGACGACGTGGCGAAGTTGCTCTCCAACGGCAAGAAGACCGCCTTCATCCTGCGCGGCGCTGCCCTCCACGGCGCCGGGCTCGAAGCCGCTGGACGTGTCCAGGCCAAGACCGGCGCACGCCTGCTCTGCGACACCTTCGCGCCGATGATCGAGTTGGGCGCAGGCCGCGTGCCCGTCGAGCGCATCCCGTATTTCGCCGAGCAGATCGTGGCTTTCCTGACCGGCATCGAACAGATCATCCTGGTCGGCAGCAAGCCGCCGGTGTCGTTCTTTGCCTATCCCGGCAAGCCCAGTTGGTGCGCACCGGAGTCCTGCCAGTTCAGCACGCTGGCCCATCCGCACGAAGACGGCCCCGGCGCGCTGGCGGCATTGGCCGACGCGCTCGGCGCACCGGCCAGTTCGCCGATCCGCGTGCCTTTCCTGCTGCCAGACGTCCCCGCGAGCGGCACGCTGAACGCCGAGACCATCGCGCAGGTCATCGCTGCGATGACGCCCGACAACGCCATCTACGCCGACGAAGCGGCAACCTCCGTCTTCCCCTTGCTGACGCACCTGGGCCGCGCGCGACCGCACACCCACCTGCCGCTGACTGGTGGTTCGATCGGCCAGGGCTTGCCAGTGGCCGTCGGCGCCGCGCTCGCGGCACCTGATCGCAAGGTGATCTGCCCGCACGGCGACGGCGGCGCGGCATACACCATGCAGGCCCTGTGGACCATGGCGCGCGAAGACCTTGACATCACGGTCGTTATCTACGCCAACCGTTCCTATGCCATTCTCAACATCGAGTTGCAGCGCGTGGGCGCTTTGAATGCCGGTCCGAAGGCACTCTCGATGCTCGACCTGCACAACCCCGAGATGAACTGGACGAAGATTGCCCAAGGCCTGGGCGTCGAAGCCAGCCGCGCGACCACCGTTGAAGAGTTCGCCGACCAGTACGCGTCGGCCATGAAGCAGCGCGGACCGCGACTGATCGAAGCAATGATCTGAGCGCGGAGCGCCTTCAACGATGTTCCTTCCTGCCGCCGCAAGCGCCGGCCCGCGCGGCAATCAACGATAACCCTGAACCCAGGCTCCCACATGATTACCGCCCATATCGAAATGATCCTCCTCGTCACCGGCTTGCTGACTGCCAGCATGATCGTGACGTCACTCGCGCCGTCGACGGTGCTGCGACTGGTCTATGGCGACAAGACCCGACTCGACGACGTCGGCCTGCTGGTCGCCCGCCACTGGGGTGTGCTGGTGTTCTGCAACGGCGCGTTGATCGTCGCCGCGGCCTGGATGCCCGAACTGCGCACGCCCGTGCTGATCGCCTCGGTCCTGCAGAAGCTCACGTTCGTGACGCTGCAGGTGGCGATCATGCGTGGACGTGGCATGACGCGGCTGCTCGCCGGCGGCGACCTGGTCTTCTCGATCCTGTACCTGCTGTATCTGACCCAGCTCGCCTGATCATCTGCTGGAGCCCGGCGCTCGCGAAGGTCACCGACACTTCGCGAGAGTCCGGGGGCCCGCTGCGATGGCCGGGACGCGGCCGCAACCCCCGGGGTTCGCCTCAATGGCCTCCGCCGCCAGATGCCTCGGTCATCTTCTCGATGACCTGGTCCAGGCTGAAGCTCGCAGACTTCTGCCGCGGCGGGAACTCCTTGAAGGTCTCCAGGAACTCGGAGACGATCACCTGCGCCGGCACGCACAGGTAGATGTGGCGGAAATGCCAGTCGTAGTAGGTGTTCGAGGTCTGTATCGCCCGCTCGTACGGGTCCATGCGCAGATTGAAGATGTACGGTGCGCGCAGTACCACGAAGGGCTCCAGCCAGATCTTCAGCGTGCCCGAGACGCGCTGCTCCATGAACATCAACTTCCAGTTGTCGTAGCGCAGCGCCGCGACATCGCCCTCGTCGGTGAAGTAGATGAAGCCGGGGCGCGGGCTCTTCTTCTCCTTGCCCGTGAGGTAGGGCACCAGGTTGTAGCCGTCCAGGTGCACCTTGAAGGTCTTGGCGCCGATCTTGAGGCCCTTCTTCAGCTTCTCCTTGATGTCGGGATCGCCGGCGGCGGCGAGGATGGTGGGGAACCAGTCGAGGTGGCTGACGATCTCGTTCGACTCCGAGCCGGGCTCGATGTAGCCGGGGAAGCGCACCACCAGCGGAATCCGATAGGCGCCTTCCCAGCTCGAGTTCTTCTCGTTGCGGAACGGCGTGGTGCCCGCGTCCGGCCAGGTGTTCATGTGCGGGCCGTTGTCGGTGCTGTACTTGACGAAGGTGTTGTCGGCGATGCCGAGTTCGTCCAGGAAGTCGAGCATCTCGCCGATGCACTTGTCGTGGTCGATCATCACGTCGTGGTATTCCGACTGCCAGCGGCCCGACTGGCCACGGCTCTCGGGCTTGACGTGCGTCCATGCGTGCATGTGCGAGGTGTTGAACCAGACGAAGAAGGGCTCGTCCGCATCGTGCGCGGCCTGGATGAATTTCTTGGCCGCGGCCAGGAATTCGTCGTCGCAGGTTTCCATGCGCTTGATGGTCAGCGGACCGGTGTTCTCGATCTTCTGGCCGCCCTTGCCGTCGGCCCAGCAGTGCAGCACGCCGCGCGGGCCGTACTTCTTCTTGAAGTCCGGGAAGTCCTTTTCAGGCGGGTAGTCGACGTGCTCGGGCTCTTCTTCTGCGTTCAGGTGGTAGAGGTTGCCGAAGAACTCGTCGAAGCCGTGCATCGTGGGCAAATGCTCGTCGCGGTCACCCAGGTGGTTCTTGCCGAACTGGCCGGTGCGGTAGCCCAACGGCTTGAGCGCCTCGGCGATGGTGATGTCCTCTGCCTTGAGGCCCAGGTCCGCACCGGGCAGACCGACCTTGGTGAGGCCGGTGCGCAGGCCGCACTGGCCGGTGATGAACGATGCCCGCCCGGCCGTGCAGCTTTGCTCGGCGTAGGCATCCGTGAAGATCATCCCTTCCTTCGCGATCCGATCGATGTTGGGCGTTCGGTAGCCCATCATCCCCTTCGTGTAACAACTCAAGTTGGACTGGCCGATGTCGTCCCCCCACATCACGAGAATGTTGGGCCTCTTGCTCTTCGCCATGCTTTCGCTCCTTCTGTTGCCGATGGTTGCCCCTGGGAGGGCGGATTTGCCGACATGAACTGCATTGGATGTGCGAGACGCCGAGTCGAGACGCTGCTCGGCACAGGCACGAGATCAATGTCGGCGGGAATGGTGCACGCGCTGTGGCACGCGCAAATGGCCGTAGCTGCAGGTGCGGCCCGCCTTGATTAGAGGCCGGCTCTCGCGCTCAAGTAAAGGCCGCATGTCAGAAGACACCACGTCTGCGCTGTCTTCAGGCAAGCGCGGCAACGGCAGGCGCGATGTCGCGCAGTTCGCGACGCAGGATCTTGCCCACGGTGGACTTGGGCAACGCCTCGATGATGCGCACGACCTTCGGCACCTTGTAGCCCGTGAGCGCCTTGCGGCAGTGGTCGATGACGGCCTGCCCGGTCAACTCCGCGCCCGGCGCCTTCACGACGAACAGGCGGATGGCCTCGCCGGTCTTCTCGTCGGGCACGCCGATGCAGGCGCACTCGGCCACGCCGGGGCAGGCCGTGGCCACAGCCTCGATCTCGTTCGGATACACGTTGAAGCCAGAGACGATGATCATGTCCTTGATGCGGTCCACGATCTTCAGGTAGCCGCGCTCGTCGAACACGCCGACGTCGCCTGTGCGGAAGTAGCCGTCGGCTGTGAACGCCGCCGCGTTGGCTTCCGGCTTCTGCCAGTAGCCGCTCATGACCTGCGGACCCTTGGCGCAGATTTCGCCCGCCTGGCCCAGCGGCACTTCGTTGCCGGCGTCGTCGATCAGCTTGATGTCCGTCGATGGCCATGGCAGGCCCGTGGTGCCGGAGAACGCCTCGATGAAGGGCGGGTTCAGCGACAGCACCGGGCTGGTCTCCGACAGGCCATAGCCTTCCAGGATCAGCTTGCCGGTGATCTCCTGCCAGCGCGCTGACACGGCCGGGAACACGGCAGCGCCACCGCCCACGGACAGGCGCAGGTGCGACCAGTCCACTTCCTTGAGCTTGGGGTTCGCGGCCAGGCCGGCATACAGCGTGTTCACGCCGGCGAAGACCGTCATCTTCGAATCCTTGAAGGTCTGGATCAGACCGTCCATGTCGCGCGGGTTGGCCACCAGCCAGTTCTCCGAACCCAGCGCGAAGTAGCTGATCAGGTTCACCATCAAGGCGAAGATGTGATACAGCGGCAACGCCGTGACGATGACGTCCTGGCCCGGGACCATCGAGTCCCCCATGAAGGCCTTGTACTGCTCGGTATTGGCGACCAGGTTGCGGTGCGAGAGGCACGCACCCTTCGACAAGCCGGTGGTGCCGCCGGTGTATTGAAGGAACAGCAGGTCGTCGCCTGTGATCCTTGGCGCGGCATAGTCGGTTGGCTTGTCTTCGGCCAGGATGCTGGCCAGCGCGACGGTGTGGGTCAGGCGCGCGTCCACCGCGGGTGCGGGCAGCGCGACCGGCAGGCTGTCGCCGGGGGCGGCGGTGATGACGGTGGTGACACCCGTGTGCTCGACGATCTCGGCCAGGGTCGGCGTGGAGCCGTTGAACAAGATGATGGTCTTGACGCCCGCATCGTTGAGCTGGTGTGCCAGTTCGCGCGGCGTGTACAGCGGGTTCACGTTGACCTGCACGGCACCGACGCGCGCAATGCCGATGAACACGATCGGGAAGGCGGCGAGGTTGGGCATCATGACCGCGACGCGATCGCCCTTGGTCACGCCGAGTTCACGCTGCAGATAGCTTGCGAAGCGCGCCGACAGGCGGTCGACGTCTGCGTAGCTCAGGCGCTGGCCGAAGGACACGAAGGCCGTCTCGTCGGCGTACTTCTGCATCGCCTGTTCGAGCATGTCGACGACGGAGCGATAGGCGTCCGGATTGATGTGGGCGGGGACTTTGCCGTAGGAGGCCAGCCAGGGACGGGGGGTGGTCATGGTCGATGTCTTTCAGTGATGTTGGGGCACTGCGCGCGCGGGTGCGGCCGTGACGGCGGAGGTGCCGCCGGCCAGCACGGGATCGCCGCTGCCCAGGTAGAAGTTGAGGGCAAGGCGTTGGACAAAGGTGCCGTACGGCGGGTAGAACAGGTCGATCGGGAAGAAGCGATGGCGCTTGAACACCGTCTTGCCGTGCGACAGCTCGCGAAAGCCTTCCTCGCCGTGGTAGTTGCCCATCCCCGAATTGCCGATGCCGCCGAAGGGCGCATCGTGGTTGACCACATGCCAGCCCCAGTCGTTGACCGCCACGCCACCCGAGTGCGTGCGGGTGAGCAGCTTGTCGCGCTCGGCGCTGTCGTGGCTGAAGCAGTACAGCGCCAGCGGCCGCTCGCGCTCGTTGATGTAGTGGATGGCTTCGTCCATCGTGTCGTAGGGCACGACGGGCAGCAGTGGGCCGAACAGCTCTTCCGTCATCACCAGCATGTCGGGCCGCAGGTTGGTGATGATCTGCAGCGGCAGTGCGCGGCTCTTGCCGACCGGCGCCGGTCCGCAGGATTCGATGTGCGCGCCCTTGGCCCGGGCATCGTCGAGCAGCCGCTGGATGCGCTGGAACTGGCGGTCGTCGACGATCTCGGTGTAGTCCGCGTTGCCCGCGGTCTTGCCCTTGAAGAAGCCCTGGAAGGTCTTGCGCACGCCGGCGATGAATTCGTCGACGCGTTCGCGCGGCACGAGCGCGTAGTCGGGCGATACGCAGATCTGCCCGGCATTGGTGGCCTTGCCGTGCGTGATGCGCTTGGCGGCATCGGCGACGGGGTAGTTGCGCGTCACGACCGCGGGCGACTTGCCGCCCAGTTCGAGCGTGACCGGCGTCAGGTTCGCGGCGGCGGTGCGCATCACGATCTTGCCCACGGCCGGCGAGCCGGTGAAGACGATGTGGTTGAAGGGCTGCGACGTGAAGACGTTGGGGTCGAGCAGTTCTTCGCCTACCACCGCCACCAGGTCTTCCTCGAAGACTTCGGCGAGCAGGGTCTTGAGCACCGCGTTGGTGGCCGGCGTGGCCTCGGGCATCTTGATCATCACGCGGTTGCCGGCGGCCAGCGCCGCGATGGCCGGCCCCACCGACAGGTAGATCGGGAAGTTCCACGGCGTGATCACGCCGACGACGCCCTTGGGCTGGTACACGACCTTCACGCTGTTGCTCAGGAACAGCAATTCGGTCGAGCGGCGGCTGGGCTTCATCCAGCGCCGCAGGTGCGAGATGGCGTGGTTGAGTTCCAGCATCACGCCCAGCAGATCGAGCATCTTCGACTCGGCGTGCGAGCGATGGCCAAAGTCCCGGCTCATGGCCTCTGCGAGCACGTCCTGGTAGCGCTGCAGTTGGCGCTTGAGCGTCTTGAGGCGGTCCAGGCGCTCGTTCGCGCTCGGCGAGGGGGCGGCGAGGAATGCCGCTTGCTGCAAGGTGAAGATCCGGGCGACGCGCTCGTTGGCTTCAGTCGCGGAGGGTGGATGTGCGATGTTCATGGGAATCGAATAGGTTTGGATGGGTGGTGGAAGTGCGCTGGCGCCGGTGGGTCGTGGTCACCGGTGCGTCGGGCAAGCCGCGTCGATGGTGGGAAGCCGACTGGCCGGTCCAATTCCTGAATGCCTTCCGGAAGTTGGATACATCGGAGAAGCCGACGCTGCGCAGGCATGCTTCCTCGATCGCGCCGATGAGGGCGGACTTGTCATGCCGCCCGCGGCTTGCGTTTGAAGACATGCCTGTGCCTCGCGCTCAACGGGAAGTGGTGCCGAGCACGGCGCCGATGACCGCCTCGTCGCCGGTTGCCTTGACGTCGCCCTTGGCCAGCAGTTCGCTGCCGGCGGCTTCGCGCCCGATCAGCCTGGCCCATGCGTCGAAGCTCATGCTGATGGTTGCATCGACCTTGACGCCGTTGGACGGCGCGGCGTCGGTGATGACGACCACGCCGTTGCGCAGCACCAGCGTGTAGTCGTTGTCGGGCTGCGTAAAGTTCACGTGCAGCACCTTCTGGCCGTTGGCGCTGAGCGAGGCCGGCAGGCTGAAGCGCAGGCCATTCACATAGGTGCGCGGCGGCATCTGCTTGACCATGCCGGCGTTGATGATCTTGAACGGCGTGACCGTGGTGTCGCAATGGCCTTCCAGTTCACGTGCCTGGGTCAGGTACCAGCTGCGCGTGTTGGCGGCCGTGGTGGCTTGCGCCATGGCGCGCAGGGCATCAGCCTTCAGTTGGCGGAATTCCGCGGCGCGGGGGCCGTCGACCTTCAGGCCCCAGGTCGCCATCTGCGCGACCCAGGCGAATTCGCGCTTGTCCATGGCGGCCTTCGCAGAGGTCATGAAGGAATCTTCGCCACCGGCCAGCGCGACGATGCGGCGCGCTTCCTCGGCCTCCGCGACAGGATGCAGGTCGACCGTGTCCTTGCCGAACCAGCCGACCATGCCGGCATACACCTGGCGCACGTGGTAGGGCAGTTCGCCGTAGTGCTGGCCGGTGAGGCGGCCGTTGGCGAGCGACTCGGGCATGCGGATGGTCTGCACCAGTTCGTCCGGCGACAGGCCGCGGTTGATGCCGCCGATGGTCTGGTCGTAGATGTACTGGATGGTGTCGCGGTACTCGGTGATGGCCTTGGCGATTTCCTCGCGCCCGCTGATCGGGATGCCATGCACGCCGATGAGGTGCTCGGGTTGCAGCTCCAGGATCTTGTCCAGGCCGCGCAGCAGTTCGATCGGGTTGCGGAACACCTCGCCGCGCAGCGTGTAGATGTTGAACATGGCCGGCCAGGCGATGTTGTTGATCACGGTGCGCGTCTCGGGCAGCCAGATCAGCAGCGTGTCGTCGGTGTCGCCCCAGGTGTGGAAGAACTCGAACTTCACGCCGTCGATCTCGGTGGCCATGCCGTCGGTGGTCGTGTGCGTCGGGCGCACGAAGCCGGTGGTGGGCTTGTACTTGTCCAGCTCGTAGAAGAAGGGGCCCAGGCCCATGTGTGGCATCGAGTCGGCGCCGTCCACCGGCAGGTGCAGGCCGAACTGGATGGCCACGCGGCGCATCATGAAGGGCGACAGGTCGCCGACCAGGCGACCCATGTTGCGCATCAGGTCGGGGTGGGCCCACACGGGCAGCTTGCCGTCGTCCTCGACCGGCGACCAGGCGCGCGAGCCGAAGATGTAGTGGGCGTGGGTGTAGACCAGGGCGCTGAGCGGCTTGTCGCAGACGGCCATCAGGTCATCACGCTGCATCACGGCCTGCTCGATGCAGTCGGCGGTGTCGACCACGATCATGCCGGTCTTGCCTTCGATCATCGTGCTGTTGCCCAGGCACGCGCCGACGTGGCACCAGACGCCCTTGGCGACCTCGTGGGCCTTGCGCTCGAACTGCTCGGCGTGCTTGGCGAAGCTGGCGTTGACGATTGCGCCGCGCGGGTTGGTGACGACGTCGACCGGGGCGCCCATGTAGGGGGAGAGAGTTGCGTTCATGATGTTGTGTCCTTTGTGTTTGTTCAGTTTGTTCAGTGGGCGAATGCCGGGGCGGGCGCAGGGGCGGGGCGAAGCAGCCTGGCGGCCGAGCCCTCGGGGTTCACGATGAAGAATCCGATGACGCCGCCGGCGATCATCAAGATGCCGGTGAGGGCGAAGCCGAGTTCGAACCCGGCGGCGCCGGCAGCGGACTGGATCAACTTGCCCGACACGGCGGGTGCCAGCACACCGGCCAGCGAAGCGATGGAGTTGTCGATGGCCAGCACGGCGCCGCGGCGCGATGTCGGGGTGACCTGAGCCAGCATGGCCGGGCCGAGCGAGTAGATGGCGGTGGTGAGACCGAAGGCCACGGCGAAGAAGCCGATGCGCATGGCGTTGCTTGGTCCCTCGAGCATCATCATGGCCATCAGGACGCCGGCCACGATCAAGGTGATGCTGGCGAATCGGCCGCGGGCATCGCGTGAACTCCAGCCCTTGTTCAAGAGGCGTTGCGACCAGATCGAGATCGCGAGCACCAGCGGAATGCTCACGGCCACCACGACGCCGTAGAGGCGGCCGGACGCGATGTTGTCGTAGCCCAGTCCCTTCTGGAAGTAGGCAGGCAACCAGGTCAGCGACGCGGACAGGCCCCAGTAGCCGACGAAGTGCAGCAGGAAGTTGCCGTACACCGTGGGGTCCTTCAGCACGCGGCCGAGCGGCGCTTCGGTGGCCTTGGCCCTGGCCTCGGCGGCCGGGTCCTTCACGTCGAGCTTGCCCTCGGCGCCCACGACCAGCCAGACCAGCGCCCAGGCCACGCCCACGGCGGCGAGCACATAGAAGCTCATGCGCCAGCCGTATTTGGCGGTGATCAGCGGCACGGTCATGCCGGCGACCAGCAGGCCGATGGCGCCGCCCTGCGAGAACAGGGCGACCGGCAGGTTGCGCTTGTTGTCGGGGAACCACTTGTAGGCGGCATGGATGGCGACTGGCCAGGCCGGGCCCTCGCCGGCGCCCAGCATCACGCGGGCGAAGATGATGATGCCCATCGACGAGCTCAGCGCGATCGGCAACTGGAACGCCGACCATGACAACGCCATGACGAGCAGCATCCACTTGGTGGAGAGCCGGTCGGCCAGGAAGCCGCCGACGATGCCCGAGATGGCGAACAGCCAGAAGAAGCTGCTGCCGATGAGGCCGAACTCGCTGGGCGAGAGCTTCAGGTCCTCCATCATCGGCACGGCCACCAGGCCCAGCACGATCTTGTCGGCGAAGTTCACCAGGATGAACACGGTCAGCATGGTCGCGATGCTCCATGCGCGCGCCGGGCGGTAGTTTTGAGTGATCACTTTCTTGTCTCTCTTTGTGTGTTTGTCGTGAGGGTCGGGCGGTGGCGCGTCAGAGGCGCTTGATCGCCGGCGGCACGTAGCTCTGGTCCAGCATGTCAGGGCCGGGCAAGTAGGTGCGCAGGAACAGGTTGAACTCGCCCTTGGGCGTCGGCAGCCAGTTGGCGTTGCCTTCGTCTTGCGGTTGCTCGTTCTGCATCAGGATTTCCAGCGAGCCGTCGGCGCCGTACTTGAGGCCGTCCGTGTTGCTGGCCAGCGAGTAGCGGCCGATGGGGTTGTCGACCAGGCAGAAGCGACCGTCGTACAGCGTGATCGACCAGAAGGCCTTCGCCTTGGGGATCTGGTCGCGCTCGAAGCGCAGCAGGTAGCGGTGCTCGCCGCTCAGCTCCTGGCCGTCCGCATCGGTGAAGGTGCGCAGCTTGGTCGATTGCTCGATCCAGTGCTCGACGATGCCCGAGAAAGCCTGCGGCGAGGCGCGGCCCACGTAGTCGCCCACGCTGGCCATGCGGCCCCAGTTCTTGTCGCCCCAGAACCAGGTGTTGACCACGGGGGTGTCGCCACCGGCCTTGGCGACCTTGGCCAGCAGTGCCGGGCCGTCCTGGAGAACGCGGGCCAGGCCGCGCCGGGTGGCTTCGTCGAGCTCGTTCAGCGGCGCACGGGCGTAGGGACCCAGGCCGATGCGGCCGAACTGGCGCATCAGCACCTCGTGGCTGGCCGGCGGCGGGTTCTCGCACATGGCGGCATGCATCGTGTGGAAGTCGCCGAGCGGAAGATTCGGCGCCGTGGGCACGAGCACCTCGCGCCGGGCTTCCGGTTCGGTGCCGGCCAGCCAGTTCGACAGCGGCGTCAGCTTGCACTTCGCCTGGATGGCGCGCGCGGCGGCAAGGTCTTCGCCGCCGGGCGTCGACACCCGGGCGATGGTGAAGACGCCCGGCGTGGTCGAGCGCATGACGGTGTCGATGCCGGCGGGCAACGCTTCGTCCCGGCCCTCCCAGCCCGGCGGCACGATCAGGCAGGTCTGGGCCTTGCCGTCGTTGACGTTGCCGCCCACATAGCCGAGCAGGTCCGAATAGAACTCCGCCAGCTGGATCGTCACATAGCGATCGCCGCAGGCCGGCGCCTCAAGCACCACGGGCCCCCGGGACAAGTCGACCCAGGCGAGGGAATAGAGGCCGTCGCGGTAGGGCGAGCCGCCGTACTGCATGGTGTGATCCGCCAGCACCGGGATGTGGAAGAAGGTGTTGAGCGGCGTGTCGATTGCACCCTGCGGTCGCATGACCATGCCGAATCGCAGCTTGGCATAGTGGAGTGCCGGAAAGCCGTAGGCGTAGGCCTGCATTCCGAGAAGATAGGCGTGGTCTTCACGCCAATCGGTGGCGCAGTCTGTCGTGTTCATGGGGTCTCTTGTCTCCTGTTGATCGGGGGCGCCGGCTGCTTGCTGGCACCGCTTTTTCGGGGGTGAGGTGATGCTAGGTTTCCCTCTGCCCAAGCGGACACAGTCCCGATACAGTTCTGTCGGCATGACGACAGTTCGCAAAGGTCTGGATTCGTACTGGCCGCTGGCGCGGTCGCTGCTGATGCGCGAGCCGGGTTTCGACCGCTGTCCCGCGGATTCCATCGACGCCTTGCTGGAGCGCGCGAGACTCGTGAACGTCGCACGTGGCGCGACGGTGCATCGCTATGGCGAACAGCTCGAAGATCTGGTGATGGTCGTCGACGGCGTGCTGGAAGCAGGCCGGCAGGTGGGCGAGGGCCGGCGCCACCTGGTGGCTTTCACCTATCCGGGAATGGTCCTGGGCTTTCTTCCCTGTGTCGACGGCGGCCCGATCCCGCACGACACGGTCGCCCACGTGGCCAGCGTCCTGATGCTGATGCCGGTCGATGCGGTTCGCAAGCGGCGGCAAATCGACACATCGGTTCGCCAGGCTTTCGAGATCCAGTTTGCGGACCGGATCCGGCGCCTCTACGACGGTTTGGCCGAAAGCAACGTACTGCCATTGCGCCAGCGCCTTGCCAAGCTGTTGCACACACTGGTCGGCAGCCATGGCCGCGAGACTGGACAGGAATGGCACATTGAACTGGACACGCCGCAATCCGACCTGGCCGACCTCCTCGGTGCCACGCGCCAGAGCGTCAACGTGGAGTTGCGGGAATTCGAACGCGAAGGGCTGATCCGGGTGGCCCGTTCGCGCATCACGGTGCTCGATCTGGACGCCTTGCGCGCCCACGGACCACGCGGCGCGATCGTGTCGGTTGAGCGGGCTGCGGGGGCCGAGCAAGCAGCCGGTTCAGTGGGCGCAGGTCACGCTACCGGCTGAAGCAAGACCGGCTCCTGACACCAGGCCTCTGCGGCATGGAGCGACCGGGAT
>NZ_JAATOM010000022.1 GCF_019207085.1 Variovorax sp. dw_308
GCTGCTTGGGGACATTGGCACGGATCTGACGCGCAATGCGGTCAGGGAGGGCATCACCGGGCCGCTGGCCAAGTTCGGCGGCGATCTGTTGGGCGACGGCGGCGCGCTGGCTGGACTGCTCGGCAGCACCTCGAAGAAGGAGACGTTCGCCGGCCGCGGGGCCAGCGCATCGAACCCTCTCTACGTCCGGTCTGTTGACAGCTTGGGCGCTGCCGCCAACTCGTCGACGTTCGGTTCGTCAAGCGGCGGCGGCTCTGGCCTCGCCGGCGCAATCGGCTCGATCTTCGGCGGGCTGTCGAACGGCACCGCGACTTCGGTTGCCAACGCACTGCCAGGTGACTCGCTCGACAACCTCATCAAGCTCACCGGCGGGTGGGGAACGATGGCCGGCTTTGCCGATGGCGGATCGCCTCCGCTGAACCGCGTCTCCATCGTCGGCGAGCGCGGGCCTGAACTGTTCGTCCCGAAGCAGGCCGGCACCATCATCCCGAACCATGCGCTCGGTGGCGGAGGTGGAGGTGGCATCCACATCACCATCCCCGTCCAAGGAAACATCGACCGCCGCACCAAGGACCAAGTCGCGGCTGAAGCTGGCCGTGCTGTCCGGCGCGCCGCCCGCTTGGGGTGACTGATCTTCAATCATTAGGCCTAGCCGGCTGACCGAGTCCCGTCCCTCAAGGCAAATCGCGCTTTAAATCGGGCTGCGATAGCTTGCAGCTCAGTCGTGCTCCGTGCGCTGTTCGTGTTCATAGAGGTCCAAGAAGATCTCAACCTCCAATAGCTCCGTCGTTGCCAGATGGAAGAATCTGCTGCTGACACGAAATTGGTGAGGCATCAGAGCCTCGATAGTAAAGAAATCGCCCGGGAACAATTCGGGCATCTCGCCGCTGAACGTCAAATTCACCTCGCCGAGACCGTCTTTCCGCAGGGCTTGTTGCGCTTGATCGGTGAAGGAGTAGGTCGTTTTTTTTACGAGTGCCATCGGTGCTTTCTGTTGCCCCCTGATGCTACGGGCTAAAACGCGGTCGGCTGGATCTTCAGCGAGCCGCCCTGATCGGAGCTGATGCGGTACGAGCGCGCCTGCCCCTCGCGCACAGTGATCTCCGCTTCGGCATCGCCTCCGCCGCAGACCCCGTTCGGCCGGGCGCCGACGATGTGCTGGCCCGGCTGCAGGTAGATCACCACGAACTGCCCAGCGCGCAGATCCGCGATCGGCGAGCCATTGACATAGAGCCGCTGCGAACACGCGCCGCCCATGAGCCCGCTGTCCCGCTTGAACGTGACCGGAACAGTTCCCGGCGCGCTCTTGGACATCGCTGACGCCAAGGTTGTGCCAGGCGTCGCTTCCGAGATGGGGGTGACGGTAGTGGCGCATGATGCGAGTAGTACGGTGCACGCCGCCAGCGCCGATCGGGACCCGAAGAGGGCCGTCATCGATTCAGCCGTCCGACTTCACGCTGGCTCCGAATGTCCCCGCGTTTATCTCCACACTCTTTGCCTTCGTCGTGAAGTATGCGAGCGCGCCGCAAAGAGCCAAGGCGCCCAAGCCAAGCATCGCTTCCACGATTGGGTTGTCGACCGACCCGCCCGGGAACTCGATGAGCTTACGAACCGACATCAGATCTTCTGCATCCATTCTTCGTTTCCTTTGAGATTGTGACGAATTGTGTCGATGCAGATCTTACTGCGCGATAGGCTTGCTCCGTCGGCATCAGATCATGAAGTAATTCACGTGTACGGCCGTCGAATTTCTCAACGCGCTAGATCAATCATGGCGTGGTGGCGGCCAAGGAGATTGCTATCTGCTCAGTTGGTCGTACAGCCAGTCCAAATCCCAGACGTGAGGCACGACACCAATCCTCGTTAGTGCGGCTGGGGTGATTGCGCGGCCTGTGTCCTTAAACGTCATCGCAATCACTCGCGCGCCCACTTCCTGCGCCATATCAAGTTCCCACGGCACCCATTTGCGGCTTCGATGGGTGTTCTCGCCAACCAAGCAGAGACAGGCCTTGCAGGACTGGATCTTCGGCCGAATCACGCGCTTGATGTACTGCTCGTCGGTGCTGTCGATTGAATTGCGTAACGACACGTCATCCATCTCGAACGGGATGTTTCTGAATCCGGCAAGACCTCGCAGTGTCCACACCTTGAACTCGTCCTCGCCGCGGAAAGAGATGAATGTCTTGACGGGCATGTAGACCTCCGAATGGTCGCGGACTTTGGCACGTCTCCCCGATACCCACCATCTGGCGCTCGGCCTATATCGAGTCTTCCCCCGCCAAGGAAGGGGTGAATGTCGCGCGCAGACGCGAATTGTTCAATTGGGGCCGCAGTTGCTGCGTCCCTTCACATTGCATAGATTGAAGGCGTAACTCTTGCATTCCGTGAACGCGTCGAAGTCTATGAAAAACACCTCAAGCAGCCACTTGCGCCCCGGCTTCCGTTCGATGCGTCTCGTGCGACCGTCAAACAGCGTTGCAGTTGCCTCGAGTTGCTGTAGCGCCGTCAAGTCATCAAGAGGGCGCCCGCGACAGTACAAGAACCAACGAGCTCCGGCCATCGCAAGTAGGCACGACCCCGCGAGCAAGTTCTTCATCCCTCGTCTCCGTTCTATGTTGCTCGCGATGGTAGTGGCGACGCGCAGCATGACCGGCTCGGGTAAATACCAGCAAGAGGACTTGCATCTTTTTGATTTACAGTCACAATATCAAACATGGAAACGAAACCAACGGGCCGCGGCGGCGCAGGGCGAGGCCAAGGGCGAAAGCCTCTTAAGGAAGGGGTGGAGTCGGTCGCGGTGCATGTCCGCATGACTGTCGACCAGCGCGACAAGTTGAACCGTCTCGGCGGTCCGCCATGGGTTCGCGACCGCATCGACAAGGCGAAGGAGCCGAAGGAATAACCGCATCGGCCTGCAGCGGTGAATGCAGGCCACAAAAGGCGACGGCCGCAGGAGGTGAGAGTCCTGCAGCCGTCTACCACAACGTGCAACCAGCAAAGGAAACGCACACCATGGCTAAGTCAATTATCGCGCCTCCGAGCGCGCCATCATCCCCTGCAGCAAGGCCGGCCGGGCCGGATGCCGAACTGAAAAGCGCCCTCAACGAGGTCGACATGCTCGTGCAGGGTGCAAACGAATCGATCGGCGCCCTGGCGCGTTCAATCAGCATGCTGCTGCGCGAGCCCGACAGCGGGAACATGCGGTTGCGCATCAAGGCGCTCTGCGAGCTGATCGAGTACACGGCAGGCGACTTGTCGAACACCGTGAACTGCATTGCGGAGCAGCACGGCGCCCACTTCATCGACGAGGGGGACCTCAATGAGAGGAGCCTGATCTGGGCCGCCGTGCGGGACACCGCCGCCAAGAAAGAGGTGCAATCGTGATGGCCGGCACCACTCCCGTCGCGCGGGCTGCCGTCACTCTCGCGCCCATGTCGGCCACCGCCGCCGAACTGCTGCACCGCCTGCAGCAAGAGGCGGCCGATGCCGTGGCGCCGGCAGATGGCACCATCCTGCTGTCGCCACCGGCCGCGGCATGCGACTACTACCGCGCCACCGAGACCTCGTGCACCGCCTACTTTGGTGATTGCCGGGTCAGTCTCTTCCGCCACCGCGGCTACGCCTACTGGACGGGCGATGAGGAACGCACTGACGGCGATGGCCGCCGGTGGGAGCGGCGCATCAAGGCCGTGGTTGACAACTTTGGCGAGTTGATCGAGGGGCAATCATGAGCACGGCCACCGCCAAGCCCAGGAAGGCAGCTCGAGTGGCCGCCGCTGCGCAGCTCATCGACATGGAGGCCAGGGACTTCGAGCGCGGCCGCGACCTTGCCGTCGCGATGCTGCGCGAAGGGCATGCGCTTTGGAACACAGACGATGCGGCCGAACTGCGGCGATACCGCGAGGGCCGCGCGCAGAACAGATTCGCGCGCTCGTCGCTCGAGCGCCTGATCGAGGAGCCAGCACTGCTGGAGGGCTTTGCCGCAGTCTTGTCGGCCAAGCTCGGCGCCGGCGAAGGCGGCTATCCCGAGGCGTACGCAACCCTGCCCATGGCGGAGTTTGAAGCCGGCGAACTCGGTGCCGATGGGACGCAGGTCGAAGACAGCGCCCCAACGCCATCGACGGATACCGATCCATCGCAGCCCGCCCCACAAGGTCCAGGGAACATAGGAGACGCTTGGTTGCCAAGCGCGTTGCTCTCGGAAGCAGGTGCGGTCATGGAAATGGCCTTGGCAGGGTGGTGCAGCGATGTTGCGTATGGGGCACAAGAGTTGACGGAGGCATGCCGGAAACGGTTGGACCAGGCGATCGAGGCGAAGGACTGCAACGCCGTCGAGGCAGAGAGCTGTCGCATCGGGGTTGCGCTGGCGGTGATGTTGACCGTTGCGGAAGACGACGACGACCAGGTATGTTGGGCAGTCGTTCGCCTCCTGCAGTACGCCAAGAAAGAACTCGACGATGTCATTGAGCGGTTGCCCCCAGCTCGTCATTACGCTCAGCCGGAAATCGACGGGGCACACGAAGGAGGCGAAGGTCCAACTCGACGCGAAGCTCGGACCTGTCGAAGCGGCTACGGTATGACGCTTGAGCAGCTGCAGGCCACGCAGGCGGGGCGGACGATATGAAGGCCCGCAAGGACACCTCTCGGGCACGCTCGAACGTCCATCACCTGCGCTTGGTCCCTCCTGCCAAAAGTAAGCCGAACGCTGACTTGGTCCAGTCGCTGATGACCCTCGCCGCCGCCGCCGCCCGCGACGAGATCACAGGCATCATTTTCGCCGCCTCGCTGGACAAGCCGGACCGATTCATCAGCAACATCGTCGGCGAATGCGCTGATCGGCCGACCTACGCATTGGGACTCGTGTCGATGCTGACGGATCAGTTGAAGGGGTTGCAGCACGACATGAGGGACAACGGTGAGGCGTGACCGGAGGCCCGCTCGTCGTGATCTTCGGCCGGGAAGTCGGGCGCGTTAATCGACCAGGCCTCCCTTTTCGGGGGGTCTCTGGCCGATGTTAAGTTTGGCTAAGTGCCTGCGAGAGCGCTCGGCGTGTTCACCAATCCAAGGGGGTAAACGGAGTGCTTCATACCCCCATTGCTGCCCGTTACCCCGAAATTACCCCTTGCGGGGGCTTAGCTTGGGCTAATCCACAGCGGTCGGCGCTGGACACAAAAAAGCCCTAAGTGCTTGATTCACTTAGGGCTCTGTGGGTAAGATGGACTGTAATCGACCACCTTAGACGGGAAAATGGTGGCCTGGGGCGGAATCGAACCACCGACACGCGGATTTTCAATCCGCTGCTCTACCAACTGAGCTACCGGGCCTTGGTATGGAGCCTTCGATTATACAGCGCTTCTGCGCCCTCTCGAAAGATCGACGCCCAATTGTTTGAGTTTGCGATAAAGATGGGTGCGTTCCAGGCCGGTTTTCTCGGCCACGCGGGTCATGGAGCCGTTCTCCATTGCCAGGTGGAACTCGAAGTACGCCTTCTCGAAACCATCGCGTGCATCACGCAGCGGCCGGTCCAGGTCGAAGGTCTGGTTGGCGCGCGGGCCGGCCTCGACGACCAGCGCCGCCGTCGGCAGCGGCATCAGGCCGTGGTCGCCGGTGGTGGTCACCGCGGCGGCGAAGTGGCTGGTGGTCGGCACCACGCTGGCGGCGGCGCGGCGGGCGCTCTCGCGGGCCAGGCCCTGCTCCACCGCTTTCAGCAGCTTCTGCAACGTGATGGGTTTCTCAAGGAAGGCGAAGGCGCCGATGCGCGTGGCGTCGACCGCGGTGTCGATGGTCGCGTGCCCGCTCATCATGATGACGGGCATGCTCAACAAGCCAGCGGTCGACCACTCCTTGAGGAGCGTGACGCCATCGGTGTCGGGCATCCATATGTCCAGCAGGACCAGGTCCGGCCGCGCACGTTGCCTGGCCGCGCGCGCTTCCGCGGCGTTTTCGGCCAGCTCGACGTTGTGGCCTTCGTCGTTAAGGATCTCGAATAGCAGGTCTCTGATACCCAGCTCGTCGTCGACGACAAGAATGTTTGCCATGAATGCTTCGGTGTGCGCGCTCAGGCGACAGTGGTAGGCGAATGTTCGTCGGGTGTTGCGGGAGTGGCTGGCAGATCTGCCGCCAGCGCGAATGATAGCGAGACTTGCGCCCCCACTACAGCCCCATCGATGACACGATTGGAAAGTTCGACGCGTGCACCGTGCTCGTCGGCAATCTTCTTCACCACCGCAAGCCCCAGTCCGGTGCCCTTGGACTTGGTGGTGACGTAGGGCTCGAAGGCGCGCTTGAGGATGTTCTCCGCAAAGCCATGGCCGCTGTCCTGCATCGTCAGTCGCACGCGTTTGCCCGCGTCGTCCAGGCGAGTGCGAACGATGACTTCTCCACTGCCCTTGCCGCCCTGGGCCGTCTCGGTGGCGTCCTGCGCGTTCTGCAGCAGGTTGTGGATGACCTGCCTCAACTGCTGCGCGTCACCGCGTATCGGCGGGCAGCGCGCATCGAGTTCGGTGTGCACCGGCACCGCTGCGGCCTCGGTCTCGTAGAGGCTCAGCACGTCGATCACGACCGCGTTGAGGTCGACCGGCTTGAGCTCTGCCGCCGGCAGGCGCGCATAGTCCCGGAATTCGTTGACCAGCCGCTTCATCGCATCGACCTGGTCGACGATGGTCTTCACCGACTTGTTGAGGATCGCCTGCTCCGGCGGCTCGACCTTGCCGTTGAGTTTCATCTGCAGGCGCTCGGCGGAAAGCTGGATCGGCGTGAGCGGGTTCTTGATCTCATGCGCGAGCCGCCGCGCCACTTCGCCCCAGGCCTGCGCGCGCTGGGCCGAGACGATCTCGGAGATGTCGTCGAACACCAGCAGCCGCGCGCTGCCCGGCAGCTGCGCGCCGCGGGCGACGATGTTGATGGTGTCCTGCGCCATGCCGCCGCCGGGCGGGTGCAGTTCGAAGGCATGCTGCCAGTGGTCGAGCCCATGCTGCAGGTGCTCGACCTGGAAGTCGTCGAACTGCTGCTGCACGTCCTGCGCAAAATCCGTGAGCCCCGGCACCGCCACCAGTCGCTGGCCCTCGAAGGCCGCCAGAGGCGCCCGCAGCACGCGCGTGGCGCCGGGGTTGGTCTGCAGCACCGTGCCGGCCGCGTCCAGCACGATCACGCCGGAGGTGAGGTTGTCGAGGATGGTCTGCAGGTTGCCGCGCGCGGCATCGAGTTCACCCATGGTCTTCTCGACCGCGCCGCGCGCATCGGCCAGTTGCTGGGTCATGACCGCGAAGGAGCGCGTCAGCCCGCCCAATTCATCGCGGGTCTGCAGCACGGTGGTGGGCCGCAGGTCGCCGCCGGCCACCTGCCGCACACCATCGGCCAGCACCAGCAGCGGTCGGGCCAGCTGGTTGCCGAACAGCACCGCCAGCAGCACCGCGCCGAACACCGCGAGGAACAGGCACAGCGTGAGCGTGCCGATGTACATGCGCCGCAGCCCGCCACGCGCCAAAGCGCGCTCCTGGTATTCGCGATTGGCCTCCTGCACCGCCAGCGCGTTGGCCACCAGGGCGGGCGGGATCGGGCGCGTCACCTGCAGGAAGCGCGGATCGGTGCTGAACTCGAAGCCTGTCCGCTGCACGATGTTGAGCGCATGCACGGTCGCAGGCGGCGGCGTCAGGCCCGGCGGGGATGCCTCGTCCAGCCCCTCGATGTGCGCCACGCCGCGCTCGGTGCGCGCCTGGCGGAACTGCAGCGGGGTCGGCCGCTCCGGATTGAGCTGGAAGCGCGAGGTCCCCGCGCTGGCCACGAGCTGGCCGCTGCCGGTCCAGAGCACCGCGTCGCTCGCGCCGAGCTGGTCGCGGATGCGCTCGAGCACGAGGCCTGCGCTGGTATCCGGCACTTCGGCCAGTTGCACGCTGGCCGCACGCGCCTTGCTGGACAGGTCCTCGGTCAGCGAATCGAGTGTCGCGCGGCCCAGGTTGAGGCCGGCGTCCAGCGCGCCCTCGACCTTGACGTCGAACCAGCTCTCGATGGAGCGCGACATGAAGTTGTACGACACCACGTAGATCAGCGCCCCCGGCACCACGCCGACCAGCGCGAAGATGGCCGCCAGCTTGATCAGCAGGCGGCTGCCGAACTTGCCGAGCCGCAGGCGCTGGATGAGGCGGAACGCGACCCAGACCAGCACCAGCAACAGGAAGATCGCGACCACGACGTTGATGCCGAACAGCAGCGCGTAGTTGCGTTCGTAGAGCGCGCGGTTGTTGGTGGCCTGCGCCAGCAGGAACATCATCACCAGCCCGATGGCGGTGATCGCCGCGGCGCCAACGCCCATCGCCCAACGTACGGCCTTTGTGCGGCGCGTGTGGTGCGTGTGGGGCGGGTTGCGGCGGTCGCCGTGCGGCGCCTGGCCCGGGCCGGGGGTCACGGCGGCTTCCCTACTGTCAGCTTGGCGGCGCGTTCCGCTGCGATGTTCCAGTCGGTCTGGCCGGCCAGGCCGATCTGGAAGGGCCGCGGCAGTTGCGAGGTGTCGAGGCGGAACCGGAACTGGACCGGATGCACGGCGTCGTCGGAGATGTCGCTGGAATCGCCCATGCGCATCCGGCCGACGCGCTTGACCGCATCCAGCGCATCGGAGAGCGTGTCGAAGTTCTGGTTCAGGGTCGCGCCGAAGCCGGCGTTGGTGATGGGCACGGGTGACACGTTGAGGCGCCAGCGGCGTGTGAGGGGCTGGTAGGCCAAGCGCATGTAGCGTGCCACCTGGGCGATGCGGGCATCCGTCCAGTACCAGCGCTCGCGGTAGAGCTCCGCCTCCGCGACGAAATAGACGGCAATGCCCTTGTCGAGCACCTCTTCCACGAGTGTTGGCAGTTCAAATTGCACGGCAGCCGTGAGATACACGGCATCCCCGCTGCGTTCCAGCTTCATCTGCGTGACCTCGGCCGCCTCCGCCGCCGCCGGGGTTGGCAGCCATGCCGCCAGGAACACCAGCCACAACGCGCCGATCCAGGCTGCGATCGGCCAGCCGCGCCGGCTAGCGGGCTGGTTTTTCAAGCAAGGCGTAGAAGAAACCGTCGTGTTCACCCAGTCCATTGTCCGGGACGCCGCGCACGTTGCCGCCGCTTTGGGGCAGCAAATGGCCGGGCGAAGGCCGCAAACGGGCATGGGTGTTGTGCGCAAGAAACGCCTCGATCTGGTGCGCGCCTTCCTGCCTGAACACCGAACAGGTGCAATAGAGAAGGCGCCCTCCGGGCCGCACCAGCGGCCACAGCGCCGCCAGCAGCATGGCTTGCTGGAGGGCCAACTGCTCGATGTCGCTTTCGCGCCGCAACCAGCGCACGTCGGGATGGCGCCGCACGATGCCCGACGCGGTGCACGGCGCATCGAGCAGGATGGCGTCGAAGAGCCGGCCGTCCCACCATTGCTCCGGGCGGACGGCATCGGCCACCAGCACGTTGGCACTCAGGCCGAGGCGCGCCAATGTCTCGCCGATACGCTTGCTGCGGCCGGCGTCGATCTCCAGCGCCGTGACCTCGATGGGCATGTCGCCGGCATATTCCAGCAGATGGGCGGTCTTGCCGCCGGGCGCGGCGCAGGCGTCGAGCACGCGCAGGGGTACCGAGCCCCCAGGCCCGGGCTTCGCCCGGTCCGCCCCCCGAGGGGGATCAAGTCGAGATGGCAAAGCCACATCGACTTGAGATTCGCCCGGACGCAGCCCGTCGAGCAGCAAGGGCGCGGCGAGTTGCGCGGCGCTGTCCTGCACCGAGAACTCGCCTTCGGCAAAGCCCGGCAACTGCGTGACGGGGCGCGCCCGCGCGAGCTGGACACCGCTCGCCGCCACCGGGGTGGCCGCCATGCCTGCGGCCGACAGCGTCTGCAGGTAGAGGCCCTGGGAGGTCTTGCGCGTGTTCACGCGCAGCGTGAGCGGCGGTTGCTGGTTGTTGGTCTCCAGCACGCGCTGCCAGTCGCGCGGATGATCGCGCCGCAGCCGTTCGATCCACCAGCGCGGATGGTTCCATTGCGCCACAGGCTCGTGATCGGTCGCGGCGACCAGGTCGTCGCGCTCGCGCAGGAAGCGGCGCAGGCAGGCGTTGATGAAACTGCCTTGCGCCCGCGTCGCCGGGTCGCGCTTGGCGGCCTCGACCGCCTGGTCGACCAGTGTGAAAGGCTCATAGGGCGCACGCGCGGCATCCCATCCCAACGCCAGGGCGGTGCAGAGCAAGGCATCGGCGCCGGGCGGCGGCGTGCGCTTGGCAAGCTGGCGCCGCAGCGCCTCGGCACGGCCCAGCCAGCGCAGCGCCTGGAAGCCGAGCGCCTGCACGCCCGGCCGCAGCGCGGGCTCCACCGCTTCGAAGGCGGCACTGCCCGAGGTCCCGGCGCGAATCGCCGCGATGGCCTGCGCAGTCAACTGCAACTGGCGCCACAGCGGAGGCCCCAGATGGGGCGGTGTCGAACTGGAAGGGGGGGCGGTGAGGTCTCGCAAGCGGTTGATGGTAACAACCCGAAGCACCGCCGAACGCTTCCCTGCGGCTTCTTTTCAGATCAGCGGCATTGCGCGGCGCATGCCGAAGATGAACGCCATCAGCATCGCCGGAAACTGGGCGATGGCCGCGTTGTAGTTCAGCACCGCCTGGTTGAACTGGCCACGCGCGATCTCCGGTGCGGCCGACGCTTCGGGCCAAGCGATCGGCACGGCGACCGAAGCGACGGCAGGATCGTCGCCGGTGCTGCCCAGGGGAGCGGGCCGCGAGAGCGTGCCGTCGGCCTCGAACACCATCGCCGGATCGCCATGCTGCCGCTGCCAGGCGGACAGCAACGCGTGCAGCGCGGTCCCCAGCGCGGCCATGGCCTGCATATCGAGCGGTTGCTTGCGCGTAGCGCCCAGCATGTTGCCGAACTGACGGGCCGCGGCACGCAGCGACGCCCCACTGGTCAGTTCGCCCGGTCCGAAGGCGCCCGGCTCGGTCGGGATCACATGGGTCTGCACGAAATCGAGTTGGCGCATCAGTGCGGCATCGAGCGCGCCGTAGGCCTGCAACGCGCTCGAGCGCAGCCGCACCAGCCGGTTGTGCGCGCCGATGAACCAGAACAGCGCCACCGCACCGACGATCCACCAGGGCCAGCCTTCAGGCAATAGATTCATGGCTTGTTCATGGAGCATGAAAAACGCCCCCGATCCGCGCGAGCGAAAAGGGGGCGTCTGGGTCCGGTCATGGGGTCATGGCCGGGTCGCGCGGGCGATTACTCGCTGGCGGCAGCGGTCCCTTCGCCGGCATCCGCGGTGGCCGTGGCGGCCTCCTCGGTGCTGGACGAACTGTCGCCGGCCAGTTCCGCGGCTTCGGACTCGGCGATGGCGCGGCGCTCGGCCTCGTCCATCTGGTCCTTCACCTTGCGGGCCTGGTGGTACGCCATGCCGGTGCCTGCGGGGATCAGGCGGCCGACGATCACGTTTTCCTTCAGGCCACGCAGCTCGTCGCGCTTGCCCATGATCGCGGCTTCGGTCAGCACGCGCGTCGTTTCCTGGAACGATGCGGCGGAGATGAACGAGTCGGTCGACAGCGAGGCCTTGGTGATACCGAGCAGCAGGTTGGTGAACGTCGCGGGGATCTTGCCAGCGGCGCGCAGGGCGTCGTTGGTGTTGAGCATTTCGCTGCGTTCGACCTGTTCGCCCGAGATGTAGTTCGTGTCGCCGATGTTGTCGACCACGACGCGACGCAGCATCTGGCGAACGATCACTTCGATGTGCTTGTCGTTGATCTTCACGCCTTGCAAGCGGTACACGTCCTGCACTTCGTCCACGATGTAGCGCGCCAGTTCTTCCGAACCCAGCAGGCGCAGGATGTCCTGCGGATCGGCCGGACCGTCGACGACGCTTTCGCCCTTGTTCACCACCTGGCCTTCGTGCACCAGGATGTTCTTTTCCTTGAGGACGAGTTCCTCGTGGACCGTGCCTTCCGGATCGGTGATCTGCAGGCGGACCTTGCCCTTCGTTTCCTTGCCGAACGACACGGTACCGGTCATCTCGGCCAGCGTGCCCTTGTCCTTCGGCGAACGGGCTTCGAACAGCTCGGCCACACGCGGCAGACCGCCGGTGATGTCGCGCGTCTTCTGGCCTTCGACCGGGATGCGGGCCAGCACTTCGCCGGGGCCCACGTCCTGGCCGTCGCGGATCTGCACCAGCGAGCCGATCGGGAAGCCGATCGTCACCGAGTGGTCGGTGCCGGGGATCTTCACTTCGGCGCCGGAGGCGTCGATGAGCTTCACCTGCGGACGAACCACCTTGGCAGCGCCGCGGCGCTTCGGGTCGATCACGACCAGGGTCGACAGGCCCGTCACTTCATCGACCTGCTTCGCGACGGTCAGGCCTTCTTCGACGTTCTCGAAGTGGGTCTTGCCGGCGAACTCGGTGATGATGGGTCGGGTCAGCGGGTCCCAATTGGCAAGCACGTGGCCGGCCTTGATGGTCTGGTCGGCCTTCACCGCCAGCGTCGCGCCGTACGGCACCTTGTGGCGTTCACGCTCGCGGCCATGCTCGTCGTGGATGATGATTTCGCCGGAACGCGAGATCACCACCAACTCCTGCTTGGAATTGGTCACGTAGCGCATCGTGGCGTTGAAGCCGATCGAACCGTTCGACTTGGCTTCCACGCTCGAGGCGATGGCTGCGCGCGAAGCGGCGCCACCGATGTGGAAGGTCCGCATCGTCAGCTGCGTGCCGGGTTCGCCGATCGACTGCGCGGCGATCACACCGACGGCTTCGCCGATGTTGATCAGGCCGCCGCGACCCAGGTCACGGCCGTAGCAGGTGGCGCAGATGCCGAAGCGCGTGTCGCAGGTCAGCGCGGTGCGGACCTTGACTTCGTCGACGCCTTGCGCTTCGAGCTCTTCGATGTTGTCTTCGTCGAACATCTGGCCGGCGTTCAGCAGCACCGAACGGTTTTCCGGATGCAGCACGTCTTCCGCAGCCGAGCGGCCGAGGATACGGTCGCGCAGCGACTCGATCACTTCACCGCCTTCGACGATCGCGCGCATCAGGTAGCCGCCGTGTGTGCCGCAATCCTGCTCGGTCACGACCAGGTCTTGCGTCACGTCGACCAGGCGACGGGTCAGGTAACCCGAGTTCGCCGTCTTCAGTGCCGTGTCGGCCAGACCCTTACGGGCACCGTGGGTGGAGATGAAGTACTCCAGCACGTTCAGGCCTTCGCGGAAGTTCGCGGTGATTGGCGTCTCGATGATGGAGCCGTCAGGCTTGGCCATCAGGCCCCGCATGCCGGCGACCTGGCGGATCTGCGCGGCGGAACCGCGAGCGCCCGAGTCGGCCATCATGTAGATCGAGTTGAACGATTCCTGCTCGACTTCCTTGCCGTGGCGGTCGATGACGCGCTGCTTCGACAGCTTGGCCATCATGACCTTCGACACTTCGTCGCCGGCCTTGCCCCAGATGTCCACCACCTTGTTGTAGCGTTCGCCGGAGGTGACCAGACCGGACACGTACTGCTGTTCGATCTCCTTCACTTCCTTGGCGGAGCGCTCGATGATGCCGTGCTTTTCGGCGGGCACCAGCATGTCGTCGATGGCGATCGAGATACCGGCCTTGGTCGCGAGGCGGAAGCCGTTCTGCAGCAGCTTGTCGGCGAACACGACGGTCTCTTTCAGGCCGCACTTGCGGAACGAGACGTTGATGAGCTTGGAGATTTCCTTCTTCTTCAGCGCCTTGTTGATGTTCGAGAACGGCAGGCCCTTCGGCAGGATCTCGGACAGCAGCGCGCGGCCCACGGTCGTATCGACGAGCGAGGTCGACGCGGTGAACACGCCGGTTTCCTTGTCCTTCGAATACTCGGTGATGCGCACGGCGACCTTGGCGGTCAGCTCGACCACGTTGGCGTCGAGCGCGCGCTGGACTTCGCCGATGTCGGAGAAGATCAGGCCTTCGCCCTTGGCATTGATGCGGTCGCGGGTCGTGTAGTACAGGCCCAGCACCACGTCTTGCGACGGAACGATCGACGGTTCGCCCGAAGCCGGGAACAGCACGTTGTTGGAGGCCAGCATCAGCGTGCGGGCTTCCATCTGCGCTTCCACCGACAGCGGCACGTGGACAGCCATCTGGTCACCGTCGAAGTCGGCGTTGAATGCCGCGCAGACGAGTGGGTGCAGCTGGATGGCCTTGCCTTCGATCAGGATCGGCTCGAACGCCTGGATGCCCAGACGGTGCAGCGTAGGCGCACGGTTCAGCATGACCGGGTGTTCCTTGATGACTTCCTCAAGGATGTCCCAGACCACCGGCGTACCCGATTCGACTTCCTTCTTGGCAGCCTTGATCGTGGTCGCGATGCCCATGGCTTCGAGGCGCGAGAAGATGAAGGGCTTGAACAGTTCAAGCGCCATCAGCTTCGGCAAGCCGCACTGGTGCAGCTTGAGCGTCGGGCCCACCACGATGACCGAACGGCCCGAGTAGTCCACGCGCTTGCCCAGCAAGTTCTGGCGGAAACGACCGCTCTTGCCCTTGATCATGTCGGCCAGCGACTTGAGCGCACGCTTGTTGGCGCCCGTCATGGCCTTGCCACGGCGACCGTTGTCGAGCAGCGAGTCGACGGCTTCCTGCAGCATCCGCTTTTCGTTGCGCGCAATGATTTCCGGAGCCTTCAGCTCCAGCAGACGGCGCAGGCGCGAGTTGCGGTTGATGACGCGACGATAGAGGTCGTTCAGGTCGGAGGTCGCGAAGCGGCCACCGTCCAGCGGCACCAGCGGACGCAGGTCCGGCGGCAGCACGGGCAGGACTTCCAGCACCATCCAGTTGGGCTTGATGCCCGACTTGCGGAAGGCTTCCAGCACCTTCAGGCGCTTGGAGTTCTTCTTGACCTTGACTTCGGATCCGGTCAGGTCGCCGCGCAGGCGTTCGATCTCGCTGTCGAGTTCGATGCCTTCGAGCAGGTCCTTGATGCCTTCGGCGCCCATCTTGGCGACGAACTCATCGCCGTATTCCTTGCGCTTCGCGTCGTAGTCGTCCTCGGACATGATGTCGCGCTTCTTCAGCGGGGTCATGCCGGGGTCGGTGATCACGTAGGCTTCGAAGTACAGCACGCGTTCGATGTCGCGCAGCGTCATGTCGAGCACCAGGCCCAGGCGCGACGGCAACGACTTCAGGAACCAGATGTGCGCGCACGGTGCGGCCAGGTCGATGTGACCCATGCGCTCGCGGCGAACCTTGGTCTGCGTGACTTCAACGCCGCACTTCTCGCAGATGACGCCGCGGTGCTTGAGGCGCTTGTACTTGCCGCACAGGCATTCGTAGTCCTTGATGGGCCCGAAGATCTTGGCGCAGAACAGGCCATCACGCTCCGGCTTGAAGGTGCGGTAGTTGATCGTCTCGGGCTTCTTCACTTCGCCGAAAGACCACGAACGGATCTTCTCGGGCGAAGCCATGCCGATCTTGATGGCATCGAAATGCTCATCCGGCGTGAATTGCTTGAACAGGTCGAGTAATGACTTCATGTGACTCTTTCCTTGTCTGCTTATGAGCGTTCGAGTTCGATGTCCAGGCCCAGGGAACGGATTTCCTTGACCAGCACATTGAACGATTCCGGCATGCCGGCTTCGATGGAGTGTTCGCCCTTGACGATCGACTCGTAGACCTTGGTGCGGCCGACCACGTCGTCGGACTTCACCGTCAGCATTTCCTGCAGCACGTAGGCGGCGCCGTAGGCTTCCAGCGCCCACACTTCCATTTCACCGAAACGCTGGCCACCGAACTGGGCCTTGCCGCCCAGCGGTTGCTGCGTGACCAGCGAGTACGGGCCGGTGGAACGGGCGTGCATCTTGTCGTCGACCAGGTGATGCAGCTTCAGGAAGTGCATGTAGCCGACGGTGACCGGACGCTCGAACTGCTCGCCGGTGCGGCCGTCGTACAGGTACGCCTGCGTGCGCGTATCGGTCAGGCCCTTGAGCTTGGCGATGTCGTCCGGAAAGGCGAGCTTCAGCATGCCGCGGATTTCCTCTTCCGAGGCACCGTCGAACACCGGGGTCGCGAAGGTCGCGCCGTTTTGCAGGTTCTGCGCCATCTCGAGCACGTCGCCATCGCTCAGCTGGCTCAGGTCTTCCTTGCGGCCCGAGCCGTTGTAGAGCTGTTCCATGAACTTGCGCAGCTCGGCCACCTTGGCTTCTTGCTGCAGCAGGTCGCCGATGCGCTGGCCGATGCCCTTGCCGGCCCAGCCCAAGTGCACTTCCAGCACCTGGCCCACGTTCATCCGCGAAGGCACGCCCAGCGGGTTCAGGCAGATGTCGCACGGCGTGCCGTCGGCCATGTGGGGCATGTCTTCGACCGGAACGATCTTCGACACCACACCCTTGTTGCCGTGACGGCCGGCCATCTTGTCGCCGGGTTGCAGGCGGCGCTTGACGGCCAGGTAGACCTTGACCATCTTGAGCACGCCCGCGGGCAGCTCGTCGCCCTGCGTGAGCTTCTTGCGCTTTTCTTCGAACGACAGGTCGAAGCTGTGGCGCGTCTGCTCCAGCGAGTTCTTGATCGACTCGAGTTGCGAAGCGACTTCGTCTTCCGCCGGGCGGATGTCGAACCAGTGGAACTTCTCGACCGAGTCGAGATAGGCCTTGTCGATCTTCGTGCCCTTGGCCAGCTTGTTCGGGCCGCCATTGGCAGCACGGCCATTGAGCAGCTTGGCGATACGGTCGAACGCGTCGGCTTCGACGATGCGAAGCTGGTCGTTCAGGTCAAGGCGGAAGCGCTTGAGTTCGTCGTCGATGATCTGCTGGGCGCGCTTGTCACGCGTGATGCCTTCGCGGGTGAACACCTGCACGTCGATCACGGTGCCTTGCGAGCCCTGATCCACACGCAGCGAGGTGTCCTTCACGTCGGAAGCCTTCTCGCCGAAGATCGCGCGCAGCAGCTTCTCTTCCGGCGTCAGCGTGGTCTCGCCCTTCGGCGTGACCTTGCCCACCAGCGTGTCGCCCGGTTGCACTTCGGCGCCGACGTAGATGATGCCGGACTCGTCCAGGCGGTTGAGCTGCTGCTCGGCCAGGTTCGGGATGTCGCGGGTGATTTCCTCGGCGCCCAGCTTGGTGTCGCGTGCCATGACCACCAGTTCCTCGATGTGGATCGAGGTGTAGCGGTCTTCGGCCACGACGCGTTCGCTGATCAGGATCGAGTCTTCGAAGTTGTAGCCATTCCACGGCATGAAGCCGATGAGCATGTTCTGGCCCAGGGCGAGCTCGCCCAGGTCGGTCGATGCGCCGTCGGCCACCACGTCGCCCTTGGCGATCTTGTCGCCGCGCTTGACGATCGGACGCTGGTGGATGTTGGTGTTCTGGTTCGAACGCTGATATTTGATCAGGTTGTAGATGTCCACGCCGACTTCGCCGGCTTGCGCTTCGGCATCGTTCACGCGCACCACGATGCGGGTCGCGTCGACGTAATCGACGATACCGCCACGGGTGGCTGTCACCACGGTGCCCGAGTCGACCGCGGAGACGCGCTCGATGCCGGTACCGACCATCGGCTTTTCAGGACGCAGCACAGGCACGGCCTGGCGCTGCATGTTGGCGCCCATCAACGCGCGGTTCGCGTCGTCGTGCTCCAGGAACGGCACGAGCGAGGCGGCCACCGACACGATCTGCGCGGGCGACACATCCATGTACTGGATACGCTCGGCGCCCACCAAGATCGATTCGCCGGCTTCACGCGCGGAGACCAGGTCGCCGGTCAGCGTGCCGTCCTTGTCCAGCACCGCATTGGCCTGGGCAATGACGTACTTGCCTTCTTCGATGGCCGACAGGTAGTCGATGTCCATCGTGACCTTGCTGTCGACCACGCGACGGTACGGCGTCTCGATGAAGCCGTATTCGTTCAGGCGGGCATACAGGGCCAGCGAGTTGATCAGGCCGATGTTCGGGCCTTCAGGCGTTTCGATCGGGCAGACGCGGCCGTAGTGGGTCACGTGCACGTCACGCACTTCGAAGCCGGCGCGTTCGCGGGTCAGGCCGCCCGGGCCAAGGGCCGAGACACGACGCTTGTGCGTGATCTCGGACAGCGGGTTGGTCTGGTCCATGAACTGCGACAGCTGCGAGGCGCCGAAGAATTCCTTCAGCGCGGCCGAGATCGGCTTGCTGTTGATCAGGTCGTGCGGCATCAGCGGCTCTTGCTCCGCCTGGCCCAGACGTTCCTTCACGGCCTTCTCGATGCGGGCCAGGCCGGTGCGGTACTGGTTTTCGGCCAGTTCACCGACGCAACGCACGCGGCGATTGCCGAGGTGGTCGATGTCGTCCACTTCGCCGTTGCCGTTGCGCAGGTCCACGAGGATCTTGACCACGGCCAGGATGTCTTCGTTGGTCAGCACCATCGGGCCGGTCGACTCGTCGCGGCCGACCTTGGCATTGAACTTCATGCGGCCGACGCGCGACAGGTCGTACGTGTCCGGGTTGTAGAACAGGCGCTGGAACAGGGCCTGCACCGCGTCTTCCGTCGGCGGCTCGCCGGGGCGCATCATGCGGTAGATCGCGACACGTGCAGCGAACTCGTCGACGGTTTCGTCGATGCGCAGGGTCTGCGAAATGTACGCGCCCTGGTCGAGTTCGTTGGTGTAGATCACCTGGATGTCTTGCACGCCGGCCGTGCGCAGCTTCTTCAGCAGCGCTTCGGTCAGTTCGTCGTTGGCCTTCGACAGGATTTCACCCGAGTCGGCGTCGACGATGTTGCGGGCGATGACGCGGCCAACCAGGAAGTCTTCCGGCACGCTGATGTGCGTGGTTTCCGACTGCTCGAGCTCACGCGTGTGGCGTGCGGTGACGCGCTTGTCCTTGGCGACCACGACCTTGCCGGCCTTGTCGGTGATGTCGAAGCGCGCCACTTCGCCGCGCAGGCGCTCGGCGACGAATTCCATCTGGGCGCCGCTGTCCATCAGGCGGAAGTTGTCGTTCACGAAGAAGTTCGCGAGGATCGATTCCGGGTTCAGGCCGATGGCCTTCAGCAGGATCGTCACGGGCATCTTGCGGCGACGGTCGACGCGGAAGTACAGCATGTCCTTCGGGTCGAACTCGAAGTCGAGCCACGAGCCGCGGTAGGGAATCACGCGGGCCGAGAACAGCAGCTTGCCGCTGGAGTGGGTCTTGCCCTTGTCGTGCTCGAAGAACACGCCCGGCGAACGGTGCAGCTGCGACACGATCACGCGTTCCGTGCCGTTGATGATGAAGGAACCCTTCTCGGTCATCAGGGGCACTTCGCCCATGTAGACCTCTTGTTCCTTCACTTCCTTGACCACCTTGGATTGCGAGGTCGAGGACTCGCGGTCATAGATGATGAGTTGCACCTTGGCGCGCACTGCCGAGGCAAAAGTGAGGCCACGGGTCTGGCACTCGCGCACGTCGAAGGCGGGTTTCGCGAGGTTGTACTCGAGAAACTTCATCTCGACGAAACCGTTGTGCGAGACGATCGGGAAGGCCGCGTCGAACGCGGCTTGCAAGCCTTCGACGGTGCGTTTTTGCGGGGCGATGCCGGCTTGCAGGAACGCGGTGTACGCATCTTTCTGCATCTGCAGCAGGTACGGGATTTCAACGACGCTGTCGCGGTTGCCGAAACTTTTTCGGATGCGCTTGCGTTCTGTGTATGAGTAGGCCATGAGAGCTCCGGAGCTTGAGATCTTCAGCGACTTGGTTCGGGTGCAAAATGCACCACTCCTTGGCGGCTGGCCACTACCAGCCGTTGGCGGACGGTGATGCATTGCACATCACCCGAACCAAGGGGTCTTCTGCAGTCGGGGTCAGAAAACACTGGAAAAAAGACTTGGAAAAGTCCTTTTTCCGGTGTTTCTCTAAACACTCCGCCAGCGCCGAAGGCTCTGGCGGGGGTGCGCTCTGAAAGCGCGAAAGGCTGGAGGGCCTTTTCAGGCGCCTCCAGCCCTTGAAGGGACCGAATTACTTCAGTTCCACCTTGGCGCCGGCATCTTCCAGCTTCTTCTTGGCGGCTTCAGCGTCAGCCTTCGACAGGCCTTCCTTGACAGCCTTGGGAGCGGCTTCGACCAGGTCCTTGGCTTCCTTGAGGCCCAGGCCGGTGATTTCGCGAACTGCCTTGATCGCCGAAACCTTGTTCGCGCCAGCTTCCATCAGCATGACGTTGAACTCGGTCTTCTCTTCGACGACAGCGGCGGCGGCGCCACCACCAGCGGCGGGAGCCGACATTGCAGCGGCGCTCACGCCGAACTTCTCTTCGATGGCCTTGACCAGGTCGTTGAGTTCCAGGACCGTCATTGCGTCGAGCGCGGTCAGAAATGCGTCTTTATCGAATGCCATTTTTGTTTCCTAACAATTGGGTTGAATGTTTCAAACACAAGCGCTTCAAGCGGCTTGTGCTTCGGCCGGAGCCGCTTCTTCTGCAGGTGCTTCGCCACCACCACGCTTTTCCGCGAGTGCCGCGAGGACGCGGGCGGTGCGGGAAATGGGGGATTGCATCAAGCCCAGCAATTGCGCCAGCAACACTTCCTTGGAAGGGATGTTGGCCAGTTGCTTCACGCCTTCGACGTCCAGGGCCTTGCCACCGAATGCGCCACCGCGGATGACCAACTTGGCGTTGGTCTTCGCGAAATCGGCCACCACTTTCGCGGCAGCCACAGCGTCTTCGGAGAAGCCATAGATCAACGGACCGGTCATCTGGTCGCCGACGATCTCAAACGGGCTACCAGCAACAGCACGGCGTGCCAACGTGTTCTTCAACACGTTGAGGGTCACACCCTTGCTGCGTGCTTCGGCGCGCAGTTTGGTCATATCGGCCACCGTGATGCCACGGTATTCCGCCATCACGAGCGTTTGAGCTTTTGCGGCGAGGCTGGTCACATCACTGATGACCGCTTCTTTCTCACTGCGATTCAGACTCAAGGTCTACTCCTTTTAATGCAACCCTCGGCCGGGGCCTTGGATTGCGCTACATGCAGCGACCAACCGTTCAGGAAACAAAATCCTTTGCGGCGGGATCGCCATCTGCGCTGATCGCCTCCTGCGCGGAGGAGGCAATTAAGAACGGGCTGCCCTGCTCACCAGCGGTCTTGGATGGCTCGCAGCGACTTTTGAGAGTTGCTGCGACCCACCACATCGCCCCACCGTTTCACCGGCGGGACAAATACTTCTCAGCTCAGCCCGAGATGGTCTGCGTGTCCACGCGGACACCCACGCCCATCGTCGACGACACAGCCACCTTGCGCAGGTAAACACCCTTGCTCGATGCCGGCTTGGCCTTGACCAGCGCTTCGATCAGCGCAGCCAGGTTGCCTTGCAGCTTGTCGGTGTCGAACGAGCGACGGCCGATCGTGCCGTGGATGATGCCGGCCTTGTCAACGCGGAACTGGACCTGGCCAGCCTTGGCGTTCTTGACGGCGGTGGCAACGTCCGGGGTCACGGTGCCAACCTTCGGGTTGGGCATCAAGCCGCGCGGGCCGAGGATCTGGCCGAGCGTACCGACGACGCGCATGGCGTCCGGCGCGGCGATGACCACGTCGAAAGGCATGTCACCAGCCTTGACCATGGCAGCCAGGTCGTCCATGCCGACGATGTCAGCGCCGGCGGCCTTGGCTTCTTCAGCCTTGGCGCCCTGGGCGAACACAGCCACGCGCTTGGTCTTGCCGGTGCCGTTGGGCATCACGACAGCGCCACGCACCACTTGGTCCGACTTCTTCGCGTCGATGCCGAGTTGCACGGCCACGTCGATGGATTCATCGAACTTGGCGGTTGCAGCTTCCTTGACGATGCCGATGGCGTCGGTCAACGGGTACAGCTTGTTGCTGTCGACCTTGCCGGCCTGTGCTTTTTGCTTCTTCGTAACCTTGGACATTTACACGCCCTCCACATTCACGCCCATCGAGCGGGCCGTTCCGGCGATGGTGCGAACTGCTGCGTCCATGTCGGCCGCGGTCAGATCCTTCATCTTGGTGGTGGCGATCTCTTCGAGCTGTGCGCGCGTGATCTTGCCGACCTTGTCGGTGTGCGGACGGGCCGAGCCCTTGTCCAGCTTGATGGCCTTCTTGATCAGGACGCCGGCCGGCGGCGACTTGATGATGAAGGTGAAGCTCTTGTCGGCGAACGCGGTGATGACCACCGGCAGCGCCAGACCCGGCTCGTAGCTCTGCGTTTGCGCGTTGAACGCCTTGCAGAACTCCATGATGTTCAGACCGCGTTGGCCCAGTGCGGGACCGATCGGCGGTGAGGGATTGGCCTTACCAGCTGGCACTTGCAGCTTGATGAAGCCGACGATTTTTTTCGCCATGACTTGCTCCTTGCGGGTAGTAACGCTGTGCACTGGGCAACAGCTCCCCGGGGTTGACGACTCTTGCTGCTACGTTCCTTGCCGAGTCGGTTTGCAAGGAAACACGGAAATACAAAGACCCGCGACGCGGGCTTTGGTTCCCTTAAGTCTTTTCGACCTCGGCGAAGCCAAGCTCGACCGGCGTGGCGCGTCCGAAAATCATCACGGACACGCGCACCTTGTTCTTCTCGTAGTTGACGTCTTCGATCGTGCCGTTGAAGTCGGTGAACGGGCCTTCCTTGACGCGCACGAATTCGCCCACGACGAACTCGACCTTGTGGCGCGGCTTCTCGGTGCCCTGCTGCATCTGGTTGACGATGTCCTCGACTTCCTTCTGCGAGATCGGGGCCGGACGGTTCTTGGCGCCGCCGACGAAGCCCGTCACCTTGTTGGTGTGCTTCACCAGGTGCCAACTCTCGTCGTCCATGATCATTTCGACCAGCACGTAGCCCGGGAAGAAGCGGCGCTCGGTGGTGCGCTTCTGGCCGTTCTTGATCTCGACCACTTCTTCGGTCGGCACCAGGATGCGGCCGAACTTGGCCTGCATGCCCGCGCGGTTGATGCGCTCGAGAATGTTGCGCTCCACAGCCTTTTCCATGCCCGAATAGGCGTGGACGACATACCAGCGCAGGTCCGGATTGGCCGAGGGCGGCAGGGCAGACGTCGCTTCCGACGTAACTTCAACTTCTTCGGTCATTACTTTCTCCAACCCAGAATGAGGTCAAAAAACACCCATTCGAGGGTCTTGTCGGTGAGCCAAAGGAAGATGGACATGATCACCACGAACCCGAACACGTAGGCGGTCATCTGGATGGCCTCCTTGCGGGTCGGCCAGACAACCTTCTTGACCTCGCGCCAGGAGTCGCGGCCAAAGGCGATCAGCTGCTTGCCGTTCTCGGAACTCGCAAAGACGCCGACGGCGGCGGCCAGGCCCACCAGCAAGGCGATCCACTGCACCACGCCGCCTTGCTTCGAGAGCATGTAGAACGCAACAATGGCGCCCACCGCCAACACCACGGCCGCAGCCAACTTGGCTTTGTCGGCGCCGGTGCTCACGGTTTCAATTTGAGTAGTAGCCATCTTTGGGCGGTGTTTCCTGGCCTGTCGGCCTTCAATTCAATGCGGCATCTGTTAACGCCGAAGCCCGTCGTGGTTGCGACGGGCTTTTTGCCTGGTTAGGGCGCCACTTTCAGGTGGCAGGGGCAGTAGGAATCGAACCTACAACCTTCGGTTTTGGAGACCGACGCTCTGCCAATTGAGCTATACCCCTACGTTGCTTTCTTAGACGTCCAGAATCTTGGCCACGACGCCCGAACCCACGGTACGGCCGCCTTCACGGATGGCGAAGCGCAGGCCTTCTTCCATCGCGATCGGGTTGATCAGCTTCACGGTGATGCTGACGTTGTCGCCAGGCATGACCATTTCCTTGTCCTTCGGCAGCTCGATCGCGCCGGTCACGTCCGTCGTGCGGAAGTAGAACTGCGGGCGATAGTTGTTGAAGAACGGCGTGTGACGGCCGCCTTCGTCCTTCGACAGCACATACACCTCGGCGGTGAAGTGCGTGTGCGGCTTGATCGAGCCCGGCTTGCACAGGACTTGGCCACGTTCGACTTCTTCGCGCTTGGTGCCGCGCAGCAGCACGCCGACGTTGTCGCCAGCCTGGCCCTGGTCCAGCAGCTTGCGGAACATTTCCACGCCGGTGCAGGTGGTCTTGACCGTCGGGCGGATGCCCACGATTTCGATTTCTTCACCGACCTTGATCACGCCACGTTCGACGGCGCCGGTCACGACCGTGCCGCGACCCGAGATCGAGAACACGTCTTCGACGGGCATCAGGAAGGTGCCGTCCACGGCGCGTTCGGGCGTCGGGATGTACGTGTCGAGTGCGTCGGCCAGCTTCATGATGGCTTCTTCACCCAGCTTGCCCTTGTCGCCTTCGAGCGCCAGCTTGGCCGAGCCGTGGATGATCGGGGTGTCATCACCCGGGAATTCGTACTTGTCCAGCAGTTCGCGGACTTCCATTTCGACGAGCTCAAGCAGTTCGGCGTCGTCAACCATGTCGCACTTGTTCAGGAACACGATGATGTAGCCCACACCCACCTGGCGAGCCAGCAGGATGTGTTCGCGGGTCTGCGGCATCGGGCCGTCAGCGGCCGAGCACACCAGGATCGCGCCGTCCATCTGGGCGGCGCCGGTGATCATGTTCTTCACATAGTCGGCGTGGCCGGGGCAGTCGACGTGGGCGTAGTGGCGGTTGGCCGTTTCGTATTCGACGTGCGCGGTGTTGATCGTGATGCCGCGGGCCTTTTCTTCGGGCGCTGCGTCGATCTGGTCATACGCCTTGGCTTCGCCGCCGAACTTGGCCGACAGCACCGTTGCGATCGCAGCGGTCAGCGTGGTCTTGCCGTGGTCGACGTGACCGATCGTGCCGACGTTGACGTGCGGCTTGGTGCGGGTGAACTTGCCTTTTGCCATTTTTTCGCTCCGAAGAAATTACTGAATCAGCACACTGACATGGGGCCGCGATGTCATGACGGCAAGTGGCCGGCCATCGACATCCTCAACACAACCCGGGGGCGGATGCTGCGCCACCCCTTGAAACCTGGTGCCCTTTGCGGGAATCGGACCCGCGACCTCTCCCTTACCAAGGGAGTGCTCTACCACTGAGCCAAAAGGGCAAACTAACGAACGCTTTCCAACAATCAAAACAGACCGACTGGAGCGGGAGACGGGAATCGAACCCGCGTCATCAGCTTGGAAGGCTGGGGTTCTACCATTGAACTACTCCCGCATCAGGGGGCACTTCAGCAAGCACCCCGAAACCTGCACCCCGCCCGATTCAGGCGGTATCCAAACGCTCTTTCTGTCCGTTTCATCGCTGGTGGAGAGGGCTGGATTCGAACCAGCGTACTCGTAAGAGGGCAGATTTACAGTCTGCTGCCATTAACCACTCGGCCACCTCTCCAGCGAGCCTCGGAATATAGCACGAATAGAAGAGGCCGTCGATCCGCTACCCGGAATTTCACACCGAAGCCGTGCCTTGCGCGTCCCGCCAGGCCCTCGCCTGCCCGAAATGACCGCATCCGATGAAAGGCAGCGGCGGCCGCAGGGCCGACAGGGGCGAAGGGTGGTTGGCCACCAGCACCTTGTGGCGTTTCATGTCGATCAGGGCCCGTTTGCCCTGGGCGTGGGCGCCCCAGAGCATGAAGACGACCGGCCACTCGCCCTGCGCCACATGGCGGATGATGGCATCGGTCAGCACTTCCCAGCCTCGGCCCGCATGGCTGGCCGGCTGGGCCTCCTCGACCGTCAGGCAGGTGTTGAGCAGCAGCACGCCCTTTTTGGCCCAGTTCACCAGACTGCCGCCCGGATTCGGGAACGGCGGCGTCGGCGTGCCGAGGTCGCGCTGCAACTCCTTGAAGATGTTGCGCAAGGACGGCGGAATGGGCACGCCCGGCGCGACGGAGAACGCAAGTCCCTCCGCCTGCCCGCGGCCGTGGTACGGGTCCTGGCCGAGGATCACGACGCGTACCTGCTCCGGCGGCGTCAGTTCGAGGGCGCGCAGCGGATGCGGCGGGAAAATGACGGCGCCCGCCGCCAGGCGCTCGCCGAGGAAGCCCAGCAGCTTCTGCCCGACTGCGCCGCCCAGGAATTCGTCGACGAGCGGCTGCCAGCCGGGCGCGACCGGCCAATCGGCCGGGTCGTTGCTCGACAGTTGATCCGTGCGCGGGTCTGCCATGCCGACGCCTCAGCGGAACAGTTCGGCGAGCGCGTCGCCCGGTTCGTCGGCGCGCATGAAGGTCTCGCCGACCAGGAAGGCGTGGATGCCGGCGGCGCGCAGCCTGGCAACGTCGTCACGGGTGGCGATGCCCGACTCGGTGACCATCAAGCGATCCGAAGGTAGCTTGGGCAGCAGGTCGATCGTGGTCTGGATCGACACCTCGAAGTTGCGCAGGTTGCGGTTGTTGACCCCCACCAGCGGCGTCTTGAGCTTCAGCGCGCGCCCCAGTTCCTCTGCGTCATGCACCTCGACCAGCACCGCCATGCCCAGACCCAGCGCGATGGCTTCGAAGTCCCTCATCTGTGCGTCATCCAGCACGGCCGCGATCAGCAGGATCGCATCGGCGCCGATCGCACGCGATTCGTAGATCTGCCATGCGTCGACCATGAAATCCTTGCGCAGCACCGGCAACTCGCAGGAAGCGCGCGCCTGCTTGAGGTAGTCGATGCCGCCCTGGAAGAACTGCTTGTCGGTCAGCACCGAGAGGCAGGCTGCGCTGACGGTGCCGTCGCCTTCCGCATAGCTCTGCGCGATGTCGGCCGGGATGAAGTCGGCGCGGATCACGCCCTTGCTGGGGCTCGCCTTCTTGACCTCCGCGATCACCGCCGCCTGCCCTGCCGCGATCTTCGCCCGCATGGCGCCCACGAAGTCGCGCGTGAGCACGCGGCTTTCCGCATCGAAGCGGATGGCGTCGAGCGGCGTGCGCTGCTTCAGCGCCGCCACTTCCTGGTGCTTGACCGCAACGATCTTGTCGAGGATGTCGGACATGCTCAGTTCGCCCCCGCAGCCGTCGTCGCCTTGACCAGTTCAGCGAGCTTGGCCTTTGCCGCGCCGGACTCGATGGCCGTGCGCGCCTTGGCGACGCCCGCCGCCACGGAGTCGACCACGTTCGCCGCATAGAGCGCCGCGCCCGCGTTGAGCACGACGATGTCGCGTGCCGGCCCGGGCTGGTTGTCGAGCACGCTCATGAGCATGGCCTTCGACTGGTCAGGCGTTTCCACACGCAGGGCGCGGTTGCTCGACATCGAAAAGCCGAAGTCCTCGGGATGCAGCTCGTATTCGCGGATCTCGCCGTGCTTGAGTTCGCCGACCAGGGTCGCCGCGCCGAGCGAGATCTCATCCATGCCATCGCGGCCGTAGACGACCATCGCATGCTCGGTGCCGAGGCGTTGCAGCGCGCGAACCTGGATGCCGACCAGGTCGGCATGGAACACGCCCATGAGGATGTTCGGCGCGCCGGCCGGGTTGGTCAGCGGGCCGAGGATGTTGAAGATCGTCTTGATGCCGAGTTCCTTGCGCACCGGGGCGACGTTCTTCATCGCCGGATGGTGGTTGGGCGCGAACATGAATCCGATGCCGACGTCGGCAATGCACTTCGCGATCTGCTCGGGCTTGAGGTTGATGTTGACGCCCAGCGACTCCAGCACGTCGGCGCTGCCCGACTTGCTCGACACGCTGCGCCCGCCATGCTTGCTGACCTTGGCCCCCGCTGCCGCCGCGACGAACATCGAACAGGTGGAAATGTTGAAGGTGTGCGAACCGTCACCGCCGGTGCCGACGATGTCGACCAGGTTCCGGGTGTCCGCCACCGGCACCTTGGTCGATACCTCGCGCATGACCTGCGCGGCGGCGGTGATCTCGCCGATGGTTTCCTTCTTGACGCGCAGGCCGGTGATGAGCGCGGCCATCATCACGGGCGAGCATTCGCCGCTCATGATCAGCCGCACGATGTGCAGCATCTCGTCGTGGAAGACTTCGCGGTGCTCGATGGTGCGCTGCAGCGCTTCCTGGGGGGTGATGGGCATGGTGTCTCCTTGATTTGAATGCGTCAGTGCGCGGCGGGTGCGTCCGACAGTGCGAGCTTGATGCCGAAGCCGATGAACATGGCGCCGGCGATGCGGTCGAGCCAATGCATGCCCTTCTGCACCGCATCGCGGCGGGCCATCCAGGCACCGGCCAGCGCCCAGCCCGAATTCACCGGGATCGCGTTGACGTTGAAGAGCACGCCGAGCAGCACGAAGGCCAGCGCCTTGTTGTCCACGTCGGGCGCGATGAATTGCGGCACGAAGGCCAGGAAGAACAGCGCGACCTTCGGGTTCAGCACATTGGTCCAGAAGCCGCCCATGAAGACGGCCCGCAGGCTGCGCGGCGCCGTGGCCGACGCCATCGCAACCAGGTCGGTGGCCGGCGACGCCTTGGCAAAGATCATGCGCATGCCCATGTACAGCAGGTACGCGGCGCCAATGAACTTGAGCACGGTGAACGCATGCGCCGACGTGGCCAGCAAGGTGCTCACGCCCAATGCGGCAGCGCCGATGTGCACGAAGCAGCCCGCGGTGATGCCGAGGCCCGCCACGATCCCGGCGCGCGTACCCGAGCGCAGCGCGTGGCTGACGATGTAGAACACGTCCGGGCCGGGCGTGAGGTTGAGCAGCCAGCCGGCCGCGATGAAGACCAGCAGATGCGAAAGATCCGGCATCCCAGCGCCTTCAGTTCCTGAAATACGCGCGGACCGTTTCGATCGCGCGGTCGACACCTGCCGCATCGACGTCCAGGTGCGTGACGAAGCGCAGCTTGTAGAGGCCCGTCGCCAGGACGCCCTGCTCGCCGAGGTACGCCATCAGCCCGGCCGAGCGGGCCTTGGCCGGGCCTTCGAGGTCCACGAACACGATGTTGGTCTGGGGCGGCTCGACGATGAAGCCGTCGATGCCCGACAGGCCCTGCGCCAGCCGTTGCGCCAGCGCGTGGTCGTCGGCCAGTCGATCGACGTGGTGGTCGAGCGCGTGCGACGCCGCGGCCGCCAGCAGGCCCGACTGGCGCATGCCGCCGCCGGCCATCTTGCGGATGCGGTGCGCGCGCGCGATGAACTCGCGCGAGCCGCACAGCGCGGAGCCGATCGGCGCGCCGAGGCCCTTGCTGAAGCAGACCGAGACGCTGTCGAAGCACTGGGCGATGCGGCGGGCTTCGGCGCGCGCGTGTCCGCCGGTGGTTGCGGCCTGGGCCACGGCGGCATTGAAAAGGCGCGCGCCGTCGAGGTGGCGCTGCAAGCCCTTCGATTTCGCGAGGTCGGTGGCGGCTTGCACGTAGTCGAAGGGCAGCAGCTTGCCGCCAAGGGTGTTCTCCAACGCGAGCATCTTCGTCCGCGCGAAGTGCGCGTCATCGGGCTTGATCGCCGCCTCGATCTGCGCGAGCGGGATCGAGCCATCGGCCGCGTGGTCCAGCGGCTGCGGCTGCACGCTGCCGAACACCGCTGCGCCGCCGCCTTCCCAGCGATAGCAATGGGCCATCTGGCCGACGATGTATTCGTCGCCACGGCCGCAGTGCGAGAGGATGGCGCAGAGGTTGCTCTGCGTGCCGGTCGGGACGAACAGCGCGGCTTCGAAGCCGAGCATCGATGCGATCTTTTCCTGCAGCGCGTTGACGCTCGGATCGCTTGCGAACACGTCGTCGCCGAGCGGCGCGGCATCCATGGCCGCGCGCATCGCGGGCGTGGGCTGCGTGACGGTGTCACTGCGCAGGTCGACGGTATTTGAAGCGGTTGCCATGCTCAGTCCAGGAAGTTCTTGAGCATGGCGTGGCCATGCTCGGTGAGGATCGATTCGGGGTGGAACTGCACGCCCTCGATGCGCACGTCGTGTGCGTAGCCGGTGTGGCGCACGCCCATGATTTCGCCATCGTCCGTCCAGGCGGTGATGGCCAGCGCCGGCGGGCAGCTGGCACGCTCGATGGACAGCGAGTGATAGCGGTTGACGACGAATTTCTCAGGCAAGCCGGCGAAGACGCCCTCCTGCGTGGTCGTGATCTCGCTGGTCTTGCCGTGCATGAGCTGTTGCGCGCGGATGATCTTGCCGCCGAAGGCTGCGCCGATGGCCTGGTGGCCGAGGCACACGCCGAGGATGGGCAGCTTGCCGGCGAAGGCCTGGATGGCCGGGACCGACACGCCGGCCTCCGCGGGCGAGCACGGACCGGGCGAGATGACGAGACGCGTAACGCCCGCGCCGATGCGCTCGCCGATCTGCTCGACGCTGATCTCGTCGTTGCGCTGCACCTCGACCTCAGCCCCCAGCTCGCCCAGGTACTGGACGATGTTGTAGGTGAACGAGTCGTAGTTGTCGATCATCAAGACTTTCATGGCTTGCTCACGATCCTGTGGATGCCTTTGACGACGGGGAACACATTGAAGTTGATCAGCAGGCCCAGCTTGAGGCCGGACAGACGCAGCGCGGCCTGTACTTGCGCCCGGTGCAGGTCGCTCAGCACCTCCACGGCCCGCAGTTCGACGACGACCGATTGCTCGACGACAAAACCGGCACGGCACACTTCGCCGAGCGGCCGGCCCTTGTAGCTGGCCGACAGGGGCACGTCGCGCTGGAAGCCGATCTCGCGCTCGGCGAGTTCGACTTCGAGTGCCGTGGCGTACGCGGCTTCGCTCAAGCCCGTGCCCAGCATGCGCTGGACCTCGACCGCGGCGCCGATGATCTCGTGCGAGAAGTCGGTCTGGGGGACGGATGCGGTCATTCCAGGCCCTCCTCGACCAGTTCGGCCGCACGCAGGAGTGCCCGCGCCTTGGCTTCGGTTTCGCGCCATTCGAGCTCGGGCACCGAATCGGCCACGACGCCCGCCGCTGCCTGCACGTGCAGTACCTGGTCCTTGATGATGCCGGTGCGGATGGTGATGGCCACGTCCATGTCGCCGGCGTAGCTGATGTAGCCGCAGGCGCCGCCGTACAGGCCGCGCTTGGTGGGTTCCAGCTCGTCGATGAGTTCCATCGCGTGGACCTTCGGCGCGCCGGTCAGGGTGCCTGCCGGGAAGGTCGCCTTGAGCACGTCGATGGCCCTCATGCCGTCCTTCAGGATGCCCTCGACGTTGCTCACGATGTGCATCACGTGGCTGTAGCGCTCGACCGCGAAAGCCTCGGTCACCTTCACGGTGCCGATCTTCGCGATGCGGCCGATGTCGTTGCGCGCCAGGTCGATCAGCATGACGTGCTCGGCGCGTTCCTTCGGGTCGTTGATGAGCTCGACCTCGGCAGCCTTGTCGAGCTCGATCGATGCGCCGCGCGGGCGGGTGCCGGCGAGCGGACGGATGGTCACCTTCTGCTCGCCGTCGGGCATGTTCTCCTGGCGCACCAGGATCTCGGGCGAGGCGGCGACCACGTGGAAGTCGCCCATGTTGTAGAAGAACATGTAGGGCGAGGGGTTCATCGAGCGCAGCGCGCGGTACAGCGACAGCGGCGACTCGGTGTAGCGCTTGCTGATGCGCTGGCCGACCTGCACCTGCATGAAGTCGCCGCCGGCGATGAGTTCCTTGGCACGCTCCACCGCGGCCAGGTAGTCGGCCTTGGCGAAGGAACGCTCTGGCGGGTGCGGCTGGCTCGGCTTGACGTGCGGCGCGGCCACCGAGTACTTGAGCTGGTCGCGCAGCTCGCGCAGGCGGCGCTTGGCATTGGGATAGGCCTCGGGGCGCGTCGGGTCGGCGTAGACGATCAGGTAGAGCTTGCCGGAGAGGTTGTCGATGACCGCCAGTTCCTCGCACTGCAGCAACATGATGTCGGGGCAGCCGAGCGTGTCGGGCGGGCATGTCTTCTCGAGCTTCTTCTCGATGTAGCGCACGGCGTCGTAGCCGAAGTAGCCGGCCAGGCCGCCGCAGAAGCGCGGCAAACCGGGGCGCAGCGCGACCTTGAAGCGGCGCTGGTAGGCATCGATGAAGTCGAGCGGATTGCCGGTGGCCGTCTCGACCACGACGCCATCCGTCACGACCTCGGTGCGGGCCTCGTCAGCGAAGCCGCTGGCACGCAGCAGCGTCCGGGCCGGCAGGCCGATGAAGCTATAGCGCCCGAAGCGCTCGCCGCCAACGACGGATTCGAGCAGGAAGCTGAACTTGCCGCCGTCCTTGCTGTTCGCCAGCTTGAGGTAGAGCGAGAGCGGGGTCTCGAGGTCGGCAAAGGCCTCGATCATCAGCGGGATGCGGTTGTAGCCCTGGGCGCTGAGGCTCTTGAATTCGAGTTCGGTGATCACGGGATGTCCTCCGTCTGCCGGCCGGCGCTGCGTTGGCCGGTGGCGTTGTCATTCATGGTTGGCCCTGAGTCGAGAAGTGATCAGGCGCCGCGGGCGCACGGCGTGCGCCGTGCAATCAACGAGACAGCGACGACGGGCGACGCCAGGGCCAGGCTCCCCGGCTGCCTTGACCTGTCTGGATGACGTGATGAATGAACATGGAACGGCGGAGTTTAGCTGAGCGAGAATGCTCGTACAAAAAGATACATCTCGGGGAGAAGTTGAGACAGGACACGGAGATACACATGTTCCAGTTCGCCATCCGGCGTGCGCTTCCCTCGGTTCTTCTGGCGTTGGCCTCCTTGGTCGGGACCGCCGCTTCTGGCGCGACCATCGACGTCGCGGGCGTCAAGCTCGAAGAAGGCATCGAACTGCGCGGCAGCAAGCTGCAGCTCAACGGCGCCGGCATTCGCTACAAGGCGGTGTTCAAGGTCTACACGGCCGGCCTGTACCTGGGCAAGAAGGTCGGCACGCCCGAAGAAGTGCTGGCGGCCACCGGGCCCAAGCGCGTCACCGTGACGATGCTGCGCGACATCGATGCCAACGAACTGGGCAAGCTGTTCACGCGTGGCGTGGAGGACAACTCGGCGCGCAACGAATTCAGCAGCCTGGTGCCGGGCCTGCTCCGGATGAGCCAGGTCTTCTCGGAGCAGAAGCAGTTGAAGGCGGGCGACAACTTCCTGATCGACTGGGTGCCGGACGTGGGCACGGTGATCACCGTCAAGGGCGTGGTGCAGGGCGAGCCGATCAAGGAGCACGCCTTCTTCAACGCGCTGGTGCGGATCTGGCTCGGCCCGAACCCGGCCGACTGGAAGCTCAAGGACGCGCTGCTGGGCAAGGCGGGCTGATTTCGGCCAGGCTGTCGACGAAGGCGTCGGCGTCGACGCCCCGGATCGGCTCGCCGTGGTTGTACCCGTAGGTGACGAGCACGACGGGGCATCCTGCGGCCCGGGCGGCCTGCGCGTCGTTGCTGGAATCGCCGATCATGAGCGTGCGCGCGGGCGGGGTGCCGAGCGCCGCGCAGGTCTTCTGCAGGGGCAGCGGATCGGGCTTCTTGCGCTCGAAGGCGTCTCCGCCGAAGACGAATTCGAAGTAGCCGTCGAGCCCCTTGGCCGCGAGCAGGGGCCTGGCGAAATCGTTCGGCTTGTTGGTCAGGCAGGCCAGCCGCAGGCCTTGGGCGCGCAGCGCCTCGAGGCCTTCCAGCGCGCCCGGGTAGACCGCCGAATGCCGGCCGTTGATGACGAGGTAATGGTGGGTGTAGCGCTGCCAGGCCGCATCGCAGAGCGCCTCGTCGGCTTCGCTTCCACGCACGTGGCGCAAGGTCGAGCGGATCAGGTGCTCGGAGCCCTTGCCGACCATGGCCTCGACGTCGCGCGCAGTGACGTACCCCAGCGAGAAGTCGTCGAGCATGAGGTTCAGCGCCACGACGAAATCGCCGATCGTATCGACCATGGTGCCGTCGAGGTCGATGATGGCTGCGTCGAAGCGGGAGGGGTCGAGGGGGAGGATGTTCAAGGCAGGTGCAATGGCGTTCGAAAGGTGGCGAGCATAGCCGTGCGATGGCCGGGAGTCGGCTGCGCGCGCAAGGTGGGTCAGCGCCTGCACCACTCGAAGAACAGGTCGAGTTCCTTCGATTTGTCGAAGATCGCATCGGCGCCCAGCGCGAGGCTCCGGCGCCGCATCTCCTCGGTGGGGTAATTCGTGAACACCACCAGGCGCTGGTGCGGCAAGCGGTCCCGGCAGGCGCGCAAGACGGTCAGCCCGGTCCCTTCCCGCAGGAACAGATCCACCACCGCCAGTTGCCACCGGTCGTGGAGGTCCTCGAGGATGGCCACGGCCTCGCTCGCGGTTTCGGCGATCGCGACCACATCCACATCGGCGAGCTCCGCCAGCGCCGGGATCAGGTTGTCCCGGATGGTCTTGCTGTCTTCGACGAGGACGGTGGCGACGGGCATGGCTTTTGGCAGTTGCGCCCCTGCCGGATTTGTTGCGTCAAGTTGCAGAGCAACACGGTCTCCGGTTATACGGGCAGGGCGCGCGATGCGTGTAGGCCGACAGCCTGACCTGTTCCTTCCGGCAGCGAGCTTGCACAATTTTCAATAGCATCGGGCCGTTGCTCGAAACGAGGATCCCCATGTCCAAGCAGTCGTCATACACCGGCCCGGCCAATCCGGCCGTCCTGGCCGAGTCCCTGAAGGAAAACAAGGAGGCGGCGCAGGTGGTGCAGAAGGCTTCGGATGACCTCGCGGTCGTCCATGCAGTGCTGGACCACGGGGTGCCCAAGGGTTCACTGCCGCCAGACGTGGACCGGGCCGTCGCGCAGACCGAACGCATCGAGAAACAACTCAGTGCGTCGGTCGAGAAGCTCAAGAAGGTGAACGCGGCATTGGCCCGCGCGTTGCCGGACCCCAAGGCTTGACCTCGAGGCCGGCGCCGGAGGCAAGGTCAAAGCTTCCTGACGATCGCGCTGCCGATCGAATAGCCCGCGCCGAACGAGCAGATCACGCCGAGATCACCGGCCTTGAAGTCGGCCTGGTGGCGGTGGAAGGCGATGATGGAACCGGCGGAGGCGGTATTGGCGAATTCGTCCAGGATCACGGGCGCCTCGTCCGCCGTGGCGTCGCGGCCAAGCAAGCGGCGCGCGATGAACTGGTTCATCGACAGGTTGGCCTGGTGCAGCCAGAAGCGGCGCATGTCGGCGGGGGCGTAGCTGAACGCGGCCAGGTGCTGCTCGATGTGGTCGGCGGCCATGGGACAGACTTCCTTGAAGACCTTGCGGCCTTCCTGGCGGAAGAGCTGGTCGCGGTCGTCCGGGTCGCGGTCTTCGGCGCGCGACATGAACCCGAAGTTGTTGCGGATGTTGTTGGAAAAAGTGGTCAAGGCCCGAGTGCCCAGCACCTCGAAGGCGCCCGGCGGCGCCAGTTCCAGGCGCTCCACCAGCACGGCGGTACAGACATCGCCGAAGATGAAATGGCAGTCGCGGTCTTTCCAGGCCAGATGGGCCGAGGTGATTTCGGGGTTGACCATCAGCACCGCGCGCGCGCCGCCGCTGCGCACCGCGTTGTAGGCCATCTCCAGCCCGAAGGTGGCCGACGAACAGGCCACGTTCATGTCGAAGCCGAAGCCCTGGACGCCGAGCGCGGTCTGGATCTCCACGCCCATCGCCGGGTAGGCGCGCTGCATGTTGGCCGAGGCGCAGATCACCATGTCGACATCGGCGGCCGTCTTGCCAGCAGCCTGGAGTGCGTCCTGCGCGGCCTTGACGGCAATCTCGGCCATCAGCGAAAGCTCGTTGTCGGGCCGGGGCGTGAAGACCGGGCGCATGCGCGTGGGGTCCAGCACGCCGGACTTTTCCATGACGTAGCGGCGCTTGATGCCGGAAGCCTTTTCGATGAACTCGACGCTGGAGCTGGTCAGTGCGGCGTGGGTGCCGGCGGCGATTTCCCCGGCATGCTTCGCGTTTTCCAGCGCGGCGTATTGGTTGAAGGCCTCGACCAATTCCTCATTGGTGATCACCTCCGGCGGAATGAACAGGCCGGTGCTGCTGATGGCGACACGATGCATGACGGTCTCTCTGATCTATGTTGTGGATGGGGCAAGCGAACTGCCCGGGGGCGGGCCAGATTGTCCGCTACCGCTCACCCCTGCGCGGATACGGATTTGTGCCTAGCGGCGACCGGGACGAGCACCGAAGTAGTACCGTCCGCGTCTGCCGGTACGGGCAAGGATGCGGGTACGGGTACGGGTGCCGAACGCAGAAGGAATTCAAAGAAAATATTTGGTTTTCCTTTTGCGACTTCTGCGGAACCTTTGCGACTTCTGCGTTCGGCTCCCGATCCCGGACCGCCCACGCGGTGGCGCGTCAATTGCATGTCCGCCTTCCTCCCCCACACCCCGGCACCACCATGAAGCTGCACGCCACCTGCAAGATGACTGTCACCGCCAGCAGCGACTGCCCTGTCGTCGCGATGCTGCGGCCACGCAGCGGCGAGGCGCAATGGATGGTGCAGGAGCGCTACGAACTCGACCCGTGGGTGCCGACCACGGAATACGTCGACGACTTCGGCAACCTGTGCCAGCGCTTGAAGATCCCGCAGGGCCAGATGCGCATCGAAGTCGACATGCTCATGGTGACGGACGAGCTCATCGCCGTGGATTTCAACGCCGTGGCGACGCCTGTCGAGCAATTGCCTTTCGATGCGTTGAAGTACCTGCTGCAAAGCCGCTACTGCCCGTCGGACAAGATGGGCGACAGGGCGCAGGAGATCGTCGGCAACGCCGCTGCGGGCTATGCACAGGTCGAGGCGATCCGCGGCTGGAGCCATGCCAACCTGCAATACAAGTACGGCGTCAGCACCGGCAGCACCGACGCCCTCGACACGTTGAACGACGGCGCCGGCGTGTGCCGGGATTTCTCGCACGTGGGCATCGCCCTGTGCCGCGCGCTGCGAATCCCGGCCCGGTTCGTGGTGGGCTACCTCCATCGGCTGGACCCGATGGACATGCACGCATGGTTCGAAGCCTTCGTCGGCGGCCGCTGGTACACCTTCGACGGCACGCAGGATCAACCGCGCGGCGGGCGCATCGTCGTGGCCTACGGGCGCGACGCGGCCGACGTGGCCTTTCTTTCGAACTACGGGCCGCTGGAGATGGGGGAGATGGAGGTCACGGTGCGGGAGGTGTTGCCGGGCGATGCGGCTCAACGCTCCTCCATGTGACCGCCGCCCCGCGTCGGGCGCTCAGGAGCCCCGGTAGGTCGAGCAGCTCCAGCCCGAGCACAGCATCGGCACGTGGTAGTGCTGCTTCGCATCGAAGATCGAGAAGCGCACCGGCACGGTGTCGAGGAAGGGCAGCTCCGTGGCGTTGGCGCCGGGCCGCTGGAAGTAGTCGCCGATGTAGAACAGCAGCTCGTACTGCCCGACCTTGGCGTCCGCGGGTGCCAGCACGGGCGCGTCGGTTCGACCGTCCTTGTTGGTCGCGAGGGTCTTGACGAGTTTCCAGCTGGTTCCGTCGAAGACCGAGAAGTCGATGCGTACGCCCGCTGCGGGGCGACCGGTGCCGCTGTCGAGCACGTGGGTGGAAATGCCTGCCATGGTGGTTGTTCCTGGTGCGTTGAGGAGGTGCTCAGAGTCGCCTTAGCTGCCCCGGTAGTACGAGTAGCTCCACGGCGTGAAAAGGATCGCGAGGTGGATCCGTTCCTGCGGATTGCGCACGACGAAACGCAGCGGCACGGTCGACAGGAAGGTCGGCTTGGGCAGCGGCGTGTCGAAGCGAGCGAAGTACTCGTCGATGTGCAGCAGCACTTCGTAGCGGCCGGCCTTGTAGGTGCCCTCCAGCAGCAGCGGCTCGGCGGAGCGGCCGTTGGCTGCGGTCTCTATCGACTTGACTGGCTTGTAGCTTCCGCTGTCGAACATCGACAGGTCGGCCTTCATCCCCGCACCCGGCGTGCCGTGGAAGATGTCGATGGCGTGCATCGTGAGGCGGGGGCTCAGCTCGGCCTGCGACACCGGCGCGACGGTGAGACCCGCCGGCATCACCGGGGTTGCGGGTGCATCGGCGGCGCGAGCGTTGCCGGCCAGTTGCAGGCCAAGGCCGCCGAGCGCCAGGCTGGCGGGGAGGAATGAGCGACGGCTCAGGGGTTTGTCGATCATGTCGTGGCTCCCAGCGGTGAACGATCGGATTCCGGGGCGCGGAACAGCGCGGCGAGGCGGCGGCGCGTGATCAGGCCGATCTGGCGCAGCGCCTCTTCGCGCTCGGTGTCCGTATCGCGGTGGATGCGCATGCGCAGCGCGTCGAAGATGCCGGCGCGCGTGTGGCCCAGCACGGCGATGATGAAGGGGAAGCCGTGGCACTGCGCATAGGCCGCGTTGAGCTCGCGCAACTCGACGACCTGCGCGTGGCTCAGGCTGTCCAGCCCGCGCTGCTCGAAGGTCGAATGCCCGGTCATCGTGCCGGCCTGTGCTTCCTTGCCGGCCAGTTCGGGATGGCCGCGCAGGAAGGCGATCTGCCTGGGCAGCGGTGCGGCGCGCACCGCCTCCATCATGGCGCGATGCAGGGCGTCTTCGCTGGCGAAGGGGCGTACGGCCCATGCCGCCTCGGCCACCCAGGGCGCGTGTTCGAACAGGTCGCCGAGTGTGTCGATGAAGGTGCCGTGGTCCATCTCCGCGATGGCAGAGATCGTGAGGGTTGAAGTGGTCATCGTTGGCATCACTTTCCGTTGGCCTTGGCGACGAAGCGCGGAACGAACAGCAGGATCAGCACCGTCGCGCACACCTCGACGGCGGCGACGATCAGCAGGCCCGGAGCAAGTCCGCCGGTCTGCGTCTTGATGAAGCCCAGCATGGCCGGTGCACCGAAGCCCGCGAGGTTGGCAATCGAGTTGATCAGCGCCACGCCACCGGCCGCTGCGGCGCCCGCGAGGAAGCGGCCCGGCAACTGCCAGAACACCGGGATGGCGCTCATGGTGCCGATGATGGCGACCGTCTGCGCGACAAGCGTCAGCACCGGGCTCACCTGGATGAACAGCGACGTGAACAGCAGGCCGACCGCGCCGAGCGCCGCGGCAAACGCGCAATGCAGCCGCGCCTCCTTGCTGTGGTCGGAGTGCAGGCCGTTGACGACCATGCCGATGGCGCCGAACAGGTAGGAGGCCGCCATGATCCAGCCGACCGTGGCCGGGTCGGTGAAACCGACTTCCTTCACGACCGACGGGCCGAAGAAGGTCAGCGACGAGTTGGCCGCGATCACGCAGAAGAACACCAGGATCAGCAGCCAGAGGCGGCCGTCCTTCAGCGATGCGAGCAGGCTCTCCTCGCGATGGCCGAGCGAGGCCCTGTCGCGTGCGAGGTCGTCCTCGATGAGTTGGCGCTGCGCCGGCGAGAGCCACTTGGCCTGTTGCGGGCGGTCGGTCAGGTAGAACCAGGTGACGAAGGCCGCGATGATCGACGGCACGCCCTCGACCAGGAACACCCACTGCCAGCCGGCCCAGCCGTTGACGCCGTTCAGGCTGTTCATCACGGTGCCCGCGAGCGGCCCGCCGATCACGCCCGCCACGCCGGACGCCGACATGAACATGCCGAAGGCCTTGGCCCGGCGCTCGCTCGGATACCAGTAGGTGAGGTACAGGATGATGCCGGGGTAGAAGCCCGCTTCGAACACGCCCATCAGGAAGCGCAGGAAGTAGAACATCGCGGGCGTCTTGACGAACATCATCAGCACGCAGACGACGCCCCAGCCCATGGTGATGCGGGTGATGGTCTTGCGCGCGCCGATGCGTTGCAGCAGCAGGTTGGACGGCACCTCGAAGAAGAAGTAGCCGAGGAAGAAGATGCCGGCGCCGAGGCCGTAGATGGAGTCGCTCCACTTCAGGTCGTCGAGCATCGTGAGCTTCACGAAGCCGATGTTGACCCGGTCGATCCAGGCCAGCACCCAGAGGATGAAGAGGAAGGGAATGAGGCGCCAGGTGATCTTGCGATAAGTGGCGTCGAGGTCGTCGGTCGGGCCCGTTCCCGCGACTGCGGGGGAGGGCAAGGGAATGGTGGTCATGCGCGGCTCCGGGATGATTCGGTGGGGTCGGATCGGGGGTTGGATCGGGGGGTGGATCGAGAGGGCGAAGATTGCGCTTTTTCGAGCGAAAACGGGAGGCCTCGGCGGCAGCGGTTTCGATATAGAGTCGATCAGCAAAGACCATGTGGCACGGCTCGGGCCCTGCCCCGACCGCAATGCAATGACCTCACGCAGCAACGTCGACCAACTCGATGGCTACCTCATCCGCGCGCTCTGCGCGCTGGTGGAGGAGCGCAGCGTCTCACGCGCGGCGCGGCGCATGGGCCAGACCCAGCCGGCCGTCAGCGCAGCGCTCAAGCGCCTGCGGCTGATCCTTTCGGATCCGCTTCTGGTGCGCAACAAGCTCGACATGATCCCGACCGAGCGCGGGCTGCAATTGGCGGCGCAGGCGCGGGTGGCGCTGGACGCGATGTCGGTGCTGGTGGCCTCGCGCGAGGACTTCGATGCGCAGCGAGCGTCGCTCACCTTCCGCGTGGCCTCGCCCGACTACCTGGCGCCTTCGGTGCTGGCCGAGGTGGCGCGGCGCATCCGCGAAGAGGCGCCGCTGTGCCGGCTGGAGGTGCATCCGATGGGCCCCGATTTCGACAGCGAACGCGCGCTGGCCGACGACCTGCTGGACGTGATCATCGGCAACTGGCCCAACCCGCCCGAGCTGCTGCACACCTTGCTGTTGCTGGAGGACGAGCTGGTTTGCATGGTGCGACCGGGCCATCCGCTGGCTGATGCCGAAGCGTTGACCGAAGCGCAGTACCTGTCGGCATCGCACGTCGCGCCGATGCGCTATTCAGGGTTGCATCGGGGCGTGGTCGAGACGCACCTGGCGCGTCAGCATGTGGCCCGCGACGCACGCGTGTCGGTGCCCTACTTCGGCCTCGCGCCGCATGTGGTCGCGCGCACCGACCTGGTGTTCACCACGGCCAGGCATTTCGCCGAGCACTTCGCGCAATCGCTGGGACTGGTGATCCTGAAGGCGCCCTCGGGCTTTCCGACGATGCGCTTCTATCAGCTCTGGCACGAGCGCGCGCACCTGGCGCCGGCGCACCGGTGGCTGCGTGCGGTGATCGCGGAGGTGGGTCGGGCCCACGCGCCCAAGCCGGCGTGACGGCAGTCTTCAGGACAACTTGATCTCGTTCGACAGCGCCGCACCCGCCTCGAATTCGCTGACGCTGCGCACGGTGGTCTCGCAGATCGTGGTGATCGCCTCGCGCGTGAAGAAGGCCTGGTGGCCCGTGACGATCACGTTCGGAAACGCGATCAGGCGCTGCAGCACGTCGTCGGTGACGATGGTGCTGGACAGGTCGCGGAAGAACAGTTCCGCTTCCTGCTCGTAGACGTCCAGGGCCAGCCCGCCGAGTTGCCCGGTCTTGAGCGCCTCGATCGCTGCTTCCGCGTCCACCAGGCCGCCCCGGCTGGTGTTGACCAGCAAGGCGCCGCGCTTCATGCGGGACAGCGATTCGGCGTTGACGATGTGGTAGGTCTCGGGGGTCAGCGGGCAATGCAGCGAGACGATGTCGGCGCTCGCGCCGATCTCGCCGGGCTCCGCGTATCGCGCACCGAGCGCCTCGAATTCGCGGGAAGGAAACTTGTCGTAGCCGATGACCTCGCATCCGAAGCCCAGCATGATGCGTGCGAACACGCGGCCGATCTTGCCGGTACCGACCACGGCGGCGGTCTTTCCGTGCAGGTCGAATCCCATCAGCCCGTCGAGGGAGAAATTGGAATCGCGCGTCCGGTTGTAGGCGCGGTGAATGCTCCGGTTGATGGCCAGCAGCAGCGCCACGGCATGCTCCGCCACCGAGAACGGCGAGTAGTCGACCACGCGCACCACCTTGATGCCCAGGCGCGCCGCGGCCGCGAGATCGACGTTGTTGAAGCCGGTGCAGCGCAGGCAGACGAGCTTCGTGCCGCCGCGCTGCAGCACTTCGAGCATGGCGGCGTCGACGGTGTCGTTGACGAAGATGCAGACCGCCTCATGGCCGGCGGCAAGCGCCGCCGATTCGGGCGCCAGCGACGCCTCGAAATACTGCAACTGGTGCTGCTGGCCCGCATTGGCCAGGTCGAGGAATTCGCGGTCGTAGCGCTTGGCGCTGAACACGGCAATTTTCATGGGCACCCCAAGGTTCTGGCGTGTGTACCTCATTCGCCCCGGGCCGTGTTGCGCGTTACAGCGGGTAGCAATGCCGCGGCCACGGCCAGCACGCCCCCGTGTGTGGAATACCATCGCCAGAATCAACTTCGATCCAACAAATCGAACTCAATGTCTCAAAATTCGTTGATTTGAGCGACACAACGCTACACAATGCATCCCAAGGATTGAGAAATGGATCAAGAGTCTCGTTTCCAGGAAACACCAGGCGATGCCGACAAGCCGGGCGGCAGTGCGCTCGCCCGCGGCGTCCATATCCTCCAGGCCTTCAGCGTCGATGCACCGGCGCTCACGGCGCGCGACCTCATGACCGCGACGGGCCTGCCCAAACCCACGCTTTTCCGGCTGGTAACCACGCTGACCGAACTCGGGCTGCTGCGCTACGAGGAAGCCGACGGCCGCTTCATGCCCGCGCCGGGCCTGGCACGACTGGCCGCGCCGCTGCTCGCCCGCACGCCCATCCGGCAACTCGCCTTCAGCCCCATGCAGGCGCTGGCCGACCGGGTCTGCGCGCAGGTCTCGCTGGGCCTCGGGCTGGGCCTCGACCTGGTGTTCATCGAACTGGCGCAGTCGAAGGATTGCGTGACGGTGCGCCCCGCCATGGGCAGCCACATCTCGCTGTCGCGCACCGCCTCGGGCCGCGCCTACCTGGCCGCCCTGCCAACGGAGCAGGCGCAGCGCTACATCGACAGCGTTCGCGAGGCGGACGCCGCGCAAGGCGCCTGGCTGGCCGAGCGCATGCAGGAAACCCGCGCCGACCTGGCCGAGCGCGGCTTCTGCGTGAGCCACGGCGACCTGCAGCGCCAACTGGAAGCCGTGGCCGTGCCCCTGCGCGGCGCCGGCAGCGCGGACGAGATCTATGTGTTCGCCTGCACCGTGCCCAGCTTCGAGTTGAAGCCGGGTCAACTGCTGGAGGAGGTCGGCCCCCGGCTGGCCACGCTGGCACGCAGCATCGAGGCTGCGCTCGGCGCGCCGCCAACGCTCGGGGCTTGAACATGAGCGTTCTTCGGCGCGCGCTACGGAATCCTTCTCACCCTGAGAGCCATCCCGCTTTCCTGACCTGACTGCTCCACTCGCCGCGCATGAATTTCGACCTCTCCGAAGACCAGCAATCCGTGTGCGACGCCGTCGGCCGCATCTGCAACCAGTTCGACGACGACTACTGGCTCGGCAAGGACAAGGACGGCGGCTTTCCGTTCGAGTTGCATCGGGCGCTGGCCGAGGCCGGTTGGCTCGGCATCTGCATTCCGGAGGCGTACGGCGGCTCCGGCCTGGGCATCACCGAGGCCGCGCTGATGATGCAGACCATCAGCGCATCCGGCGCCGGGATGACGGGCGCATCGGCCGTGCACATGAACATCTTCGGCCTCTCGCCGGTGGTGATCTTCGGGACCGACGCGCAGAAGCAGCGCATCCTGCCGCCACTGGTCAAGGGCACCGAGAAAGCCTGCTTCGCGGTCACCGAGCCGAACACCGGCCTGAACACCACGCGCCTGAAGCTGCGTGCGGAACGCGACGGTGACCACTACGTGCTGAACGGCCAGAAGGTCTGGATCTCGACCGCGCAGGTGGCCGAGAAGATGCTGATCCTGGCGCGCACCACGCCCATCGAGGACGTGAAGAACCACACCGATGGCCTGAGCCTGTTCTACACCGACCTGGACCGCCGCTTCGTGGAAGTGCGCGAGATCGACAAGATGGGCCGCAAGGCGGTGGACTCCAACCAGGTGTTCATCGACGGCCTGCGCGTGCCGGTGGAAGATCGCATCGGCGAGGAAGGCAAGGGCTTCCACTACATCCTGCACGGCATGAACCCCGAGCGCATCCTGATTGCGTCGGAGGCCATTGGCCTGGGCAAGGTCGCGCTGCGCCGCGCCACGCAATATGCCAACGAACGCGTGGTGTTCGACCGGCCCATCGGCAAGAACCAGAGCATCCAGCACCCGCTCGCCGAATGCTGGATGAACCTCGAGGCGGCCAACCTGATGATGCTGAAGGCTGCCGACCGCTTCGACCGCGGGATGCCTTGCGGCGCCGAAGCCAACGCCGCCAAGTTCCTCGGCGCAGAAGCCGGCTACCAGGCCTGCCTGCAAGCGGTGATGACGCATGGCGGCTTCGGCTACGCGAAGGAATACCACGTCGAGCGCTACCTGCGCGAGAGCCTCATCCCGCGCATCGCGCCGATCAGCCCGCAGCTCGTGCTGTGCTTCATCGCGGAAAAGGTGCTGGGGCTGCCCAAGTCGTACTGAACAAGAACAATCGGAGACAACGTGCTGGATAACCTGGAGCGCTGGTCCTTGGAGAACCCGGCCAAACCCGCCGTCTGGGAGGAAGACGCCTCGACGCCCGTCACATATGCCGACCTGCACCGCCGCTCGGCCCAGGTCGCGCAATGGCTGGTGTCGCTGGGCCTGCCCGCGGGCGGCAGCATCGCGATGCTGATGGAGAACCGGGCGGAGTTCTACGCGCTGTGCTGGGGCGCGCGCCGCGCCGGGCTTTACTACACGACGATCAGCGCGCAACTCAAGCCGGCCGAGATCGCCTACGTGATGACCGACTGCGGCGCGACCCTGCTCGTCAGCACGCCGAAACTGGCAGCACTGGCACGCGAGGTGGTGGCCGGCAGCGGCTGGGCGGGGCGTGTGTTCATGCTGGATGACGAAGGACCGGCCGAGACCTCGGTTTCGGCGCAACTGGCGCGCTTCGATCCTGCAACGCCGCTGGCGCAGCGACCGGTCGGCCGCGAGTTCCTGTACTCGTCCGGCACCAGCGGCAAGCCCAAGGGCATCCGCCGGCCGATGATCGCCTTCGAGGACCGGTTCAAGGAAGCGTACGACTTCGCCGCCTGGCGCGACACCTACCGCGTGACGCGCGACAGCATCTACCTTTCGCCCGCGCCGCTGTACCACGCCGCGCCGAAGCGCTTCACCAACCGCATGATCGAGATCGGCGGCACGGTGGTGGTGATGAAGCGCTTCGATGCGGAGAAGGCGCTCGCGCTGGTCGAGCGCCACAAGGCCACGCACAGCCAGTGGGTGCCGACGATGATGATCCGCATGCTGGCGCTGCCCGAGGCGGTGCGCTGCCGCTACGACCTGTCGAGCATGCGCATGTTCATCCATGCCGCTGCGCCCTGCCCGCCCGATGTGAAGCGGCGCTGCATCGAATGGTGGGGACCGGTGGTCATCGAGTACTACGGCGGCTCGGAAAGCATCGGCCTGACCGCCCTCTACAGCGACGAGGCGCTGCAGCGCCCGGGATCGGTGGGACGGCCGGTGCTGGGCACGGTGCACATCGTCGGCGATGGCGGCGAGGAATTGCCGGCGGGGCAGCAAGGCGCGATCTACTTCTCCGGCACGCCCCGCTTCGAATACCACAACGATCCGGTGAAGACGGCCGCGGCCTACGATGCGCAAGGCCGCGCCACGTATGGCGACATCGGGCACGTGGATGCGGACGGGTATCTCTACATCTCGGGACGGCGCACCGACCTGATTCTTTCAGGCGGGGTGAACATCTATCCGCAGGAGATCGAGAACCTGCTCGCCGGACATGCCGACGTGCGCGATGTGGCCGTGATCGGCGTGCCGCATGCGGAGTTCGGCGAGGAGGTCAAGGCGGTGATCGAGCTCAATGATCCGCAAGCTGCAAGTGATGAGTTGGCGCAGGCGTTGATGGCGTTCTGCCGCGAACACATCGCGCACCTGAAGTGCCCGCGCAGCGTGGACTTCGTGGCGCAGTTGCCCCGGCAGGAGAACGGCAAGCTGTACAAGCGGGTGTTGATGGAGCGCTATGCGCAAGGCATTCAGGCGCCGGCTGCCTGCGCCTTGAACGCCAGCGCCACGTAGTCGACGAAGGCGCGCACCCTGGCGGCAAGCTGATGCCGCTGCGGATACACCGCATGAATGTCCGCATCCGGCGTGTCGTACTGCGGCAGGACGCGCACGAGCCTGCCGTCGCGCAGGTAGCGCTCGATGTCCCACTCGGCCCGCATCAGGATGCCGTGGCCATCGAGCGCCCACTTCACGGCGATCTCGCCATCGTTCGTGGCCAGGTTGCCGCGCGTCTTGACGGCTTCGGTGCTGGCGCTGCGTCCCTTGCCGCCTGACAGGCGCCACACGCCGTAGGCCTCTTCGCCCTGGCGGATGCCGATGCAGTTGTGCCTGGCGAGGTCGTTGGGCACCTTGGGGATGCCGTGCTTCGCGAGGTATTCCGGAGCGGCGCACAACAGTCTTCGATTGGCCGCGATGCGCCGCGAGATCACGCGCGAATCCGGCGGCGCGCCAAAGCGGATGCAGACGTCGAACGCGTCCTCCGTCAGCGGCGGCGGGTTCACCGACAACTGCAATTGCACCTCGACCTGCGGGTACTCGCGGACGAACTTCGAGATCAGTGGCGCCACGTGGCTGCGGCCGAAGCCGAGCGTGGCGTTGACGCGCAGCAGGCCCTTGGGCGTGGCCTTGGAGACGCCCAGCAGCTCGCCCATGCTGTCGATGTCGCCGAGGATGCGGCGGGCATGCGCCAGGTACAGCTCGCCCTCGGGCGTGAGGCTCATGCGCCGCGTCGTGCGGTTGACCAGCGACACGCCGAGGCGCGACTCCATCAAGGCCAGGTGCTTGCTCACTGCCGGCGTGGTGTTGCCCATCTCTCGCGCCGCCGCGCTGAGGCTGCCGGCACTCGCCAGCGTCGAGAAGAAGCCGAGATCGGCCGGCAGCACTTCACTGGCCATGGCCGCTCCATTGTTGAGTTCAGGTTAACGATGGATTCACTTTAGGCCCGGCTGCAAAGGCTGTCGAGTCCATACATTCACTCCACCCCCAACCACCCCTCGGAGACACCCCATGAAGACGTACAAGATCGCAACCATCCCCGGCGACGGCATCGGCAAGGAAGTCGTGCCTGCCGGCCAGCAGGTCCTCGAAGCGCTGGCCGCAGGCGGCGGCAACTTCCGGTTCGAGTTCGAGAACTTCGACTGGGGCGGCGACTACCACCGCGCGCACGGCGTGATGATGCCGGACGACGGGCTGAACGCGCTGCGCGACAAGGACGCCATCTTGTTCGGCTCCGCCGGCGACCCGCACATCCCCGATCACATCACCCTCTGGGGCCTGCGCCTGAAGATCTGCCAGGGCTTCGACCAGTACGCCAACGTGCGCCCGACGCGCATCCTGCCCGGCATCGACGGCCCGCTCAAGCGCTGCGGCCCCGACGATCTCAACTGGGTCATCGTGCGCGAGAACTCCGAAGGCGAATACTCCGGCGTCGGCGGCCGCGTGCACCAGGGCCACCCGATCGAGGCTGCCACCGACGTGTCGATGATGACCCGCGCCGGCGTCGAACGCATCATGCGTTTCGCCTTCAGGCTGGCGCAGTCGCGTCCCCGCAAGCTGCTGACGGTCATCACCAAGAGCAACGCGCAGCGCCATGCGATGGTGATGTGGGACGAGATCGCGCTGCAGATCTCCAGGGAGTTTCCGGACGTCAAGTGGGACAAGGAGTTGGTCGACGCATCGACTGCCCGCATGATCAACAACCCGGCTTCGCTCGACACCATCGTCGCAACCAACCTGCATGCCGACATCCTGAGCGACCTGGCCGCGGCACTGGCCGGCAGCCTGGGCATCGCGCCCACCGGCAACATCGATCCGGAGCGCCGCTACCCGTCGATGTTCGAGCCCATCCACGGCTCGGCTTTCGACATCATGGGCAAGGGCCTGGCCAATCCGATCGGCACCTTCTGGTCGGTCGTGATGCTGCTGGAGCACCTTGGCGAGACCGAAGCAGCAGCACGCGTGATGGCCGCCATCGAGAAGGTCACGGCCGACAAGACGCTGCATACGCGCGACCTCGGCGGCAAGGCGACCACGGCCGACGTGACCAAGGCCGTGTGCGGACAGGTCACTGCGAGCGGCCAGCGCAAGGCGGCCTGAGCGCCCGCTTCCCGGACGCCGAGCGAGGGTTGTCTCTCGCCCTGACCCCTGCGCCACGCCCGGGCCGCCAACCTCCTCCACCCAGGCCGGCGCAGCGCGCCGTGCCTTGCCCCGAAGCGGCCGTTCAAGCGCCGCGGGGGCCGGCTCGCGCCCCCATCACTCCCGGAGACAAATCATGCGACGCTACCTCGGAAAACTCTACGTGCAAGTGCTCATCGGCGTGTTCGCCGGTGTGCTGCTCGGCATCTTCGCGCCCAATATGGCGAGCGACTTCAAGCCCTTCGGCGACATCTTCATCAAGCTCATCAAGATGGTCTTCGCGCCGATCATCTTCGCGACGGTGGTGCTCGGCATCGCCCGCATGGAGAACATGAAGGAGCTCGGGCGCGTCGGCTTCCGGGCGCTCATCTACTTCGAGGTGCTGTCGACCTTCGCGCTGCTGCTGGGCCTGCTGGTCGTCAACGTGTTCCAGCCCGGCCATGGCATGAACATCGACGCCACGCAGCTCGACACCAAGGCCATCGCCAGCTACACGGCAGCCGCCGCCAAGCCCGAAGGCTTCGTCGAGTTCGTGCTGCACCTGGTGCCGACCAGCATCGTCGACGCGCTGGCCAGGAACGACATCCTGCAGATCCTCGTGTTCGCGACCATGTTCGGCGTGGCGCTCTCGCACATCGGGCCGCGTGCGAAGCCGGTGGTGGACTTCCTCGATTCGTTCACGCACGCAGTGTTCTCGGTCGTCGGCATGATCATGCGGCTCGCGCCGCTGGCGGCCTTCGGGGCGATGGCCTTCACCGTCGGCAAGTACGGGCTGGGCTCGGTGCTGTCGCTGGGCAAGCTGATGGGCACGATGTACATCACCTGCTTGCTGTTCGTGACGCTGGTGCTGGGCGCGATCTCGAAGATCTCCGGCTTCAGCCTCTGGAAGTTCCTGAAGTACATCAAGGACGAGCTGTTCACCGTGCTGGGCACCAGCTCATCGGAATCGGTGGTGCCGCAGCTGATGCGCAAGCTCGAGCATGCGGGCGTGTCGAAGCCGGTGGTAGGCCTGGTGGTGCCGGCCGGCCTCACCTTCAACCCTGACGGCCAGTGCATCTACTACACGATGGCGGCAATCTTCATCGCCCAGGCCACCAACACGCCGCTGACGATGACCGACCAGTTCGTGGTGCTGGGCGTGCTGCTGCTGACCTCGAAGGGCTCTGCGGGCGTGACCGGCTCCGGCTTCATCACGCTGGCGGCGACGCTCGCCTCGATGGGCAAGATCCCCGTGGCCGGCATGGTGCTGCTGCTGGGCGTGGACCGCTTCATGTCGGAAGCGCGCGCCATCACCAACACGATCGGCAATGCGGTCGGCACCGTGGCCATCGCCCGCTGGGTCGGCGCGGTGGACTGCGACCGGCTTGCCCAAGTGCTGGACGGCAAGAGCGATCCGGAGGACCTGCACGGGCTCTACGAAGGCGATGACGACAGCAAGGTGACGCCGCTGCGTCCGCCGGCCGACGTGGCCCATCCCTCCGCTGCGCGCGTGGCGGCCTGAAGCGCATGGATGCGAAGGTCGCGATCGACTGAGAGCACCATCGGTGGTCGAGAATGCCCGCTGACCCTGCCGCGGCAACCTCATGACCCACCTCGACACCTCCACCCGTGCGCTGATCGACACCTGCGCCCAGGCCTCGCTCGATCTCCTTGAAGCCAACCTCACCCCGCACGGCATCCTGGCCGCCAGCCGGACCGAGGCGGCGGTGGCGCGTCGCTACACGCGCATCTTCGGCCGCGACGCGGCGATCTGCGTGATGGCCATGTGCGGCAGCGGCGTGCCGGCACTGGAGCAAGGCGCGGTGGCCAGCCTCGATGCCCTGGCGGCGCAACAGGCGGCCAATGGGCAGATCCCCAAGTACGTCGACCCCGAAGGCCAGGACGCCGACTTCTGGTACCTGGGCTGCATCGACGCCACCTTGTGGTGGCTGATCGCGGTGGACCACGTGCGCCGCCACGGCAGCGTCGGCCCCGCGCACTGGGGCAGCGGTGTGCGCCGAGCGATCGACTGGCTGCTGGCGCAGGAGCACCAGCACTTCCGGCTGCTGCAGCAGAACGAGGCCAGCGACTGGGCCGACATCATGCCGCGCTCGGGCTACGTGCTCTACACCAACGCGCTCTGGTATGACGTCAAGCGCCGCTTCGCGCTGGACCATGCGGACGAGACGCTCTACCACTTCAACCACCTGTTCAACCCCTTCCAGCAGGACCTGCCCGAGTACCACCGCGCCCGGCTGCTGCGCCACTACGCGCGGCGCGGCCGGCAGGACCCAGGGATGTACCTGAGCTTCGTCAACCTGTCCGTGGTCGGCGACGAGGGCGATGTGTTCGGCAACGTGCTGGCGATCCAGGGCGGACTGGCCGACGCGGACATGGCGCGCCGCATCGTCGACACCATCGCCACGGCGCACGCGAGCGAGCCCTGGCCGGTGCGCGTGGTGCTGCATCCGCTGGCGCGCGAGCACGAGCTGTGGCGGGCGTACATGGGGCGGCACCAGCAAAACATCGTGCACCAGTACCACAACGGCGGCATCTGGCCTTTCGTCGGTGGGTTCTGGGTGATGGCGCTGGCGCAGCTGGGCATGCGCGAACGGGCGTGGACGGAACTGGGGCGGCTGGCCCGGGCCAACGAGCACGGGAACTGGCGCTTCACCGAGTGGTTCCACGGCAAGACGCTGGCGCCGATGGGGATGGCGGGGCAGAGCTGGAATGCGGCGGCGTTCCTGCTGGCCAAGCGGGTGCTGGAGGGGACGGGCGCGGCTTGGTGACACGGGTCGCGGCGAAGTTGCAAAGCGGGGACTCCCGCCAGCACGTGCCGCGCCTTGGCTCAGCGAGCAAATACATATAGATATTGACGAAATTGCCATTTTCACAATAATCTATGTGTATGCCAAAGACAGCCCGAGCCCTCCTCCAACTGCCGCCGGCGACCGCAGCCGCCCTCGGCAAGCTCGGCGCTGACCTGGCCGTCGCCCGTCTACGCCGCAAGGAATCCTTGAAGACCTGGGCCAAGCGCATGGGTGTTTCCGTGCCCACGCTGCAACGGCTCGAAGCCGGCGACCCCTCCGTCGGCATCGGCATCGTTGCCACCGCGCTCTGGCTGATCCAGCGCGATGGCGAGCTGGGCAATCTCGCCGCCCCTGAGCACGACCAAGGCGCCATCGAGATGGATGTCCGGGCGGCCGTCGAACTGGGCCGCGCGCGCGCCCAGGCCTCCGCGGAAGCGCGCATGAACAGCCAGCGCGCCAAGGCCTGAGATGCGCCTGGACGACCTTTACCTCTGGTTCCTGCACGACCCGGCCGCCCCGCGCCACGTCGGTGCGCTGAAGCTGGTCTCCGCCGGCAAGGGCGTCTCGCTGCACTACGCCACGGATTGGCTCGCCAACGGCTTTGCCCTGAGCGAAGACCTGCCCCTCATCGACAGCGAATTCCTGCCGCCGGGCCGCCTGTCGGCCGATGCGCAGCGTGCGGTCGGCGCGGTCGACGACGCGCGGCCGGATCGCTGGGGCGAAAAGGTCATCCGCTTCGTCGACAAGCCCCGGCGCCTTTCCCTGATGGAGTACCTCTACTACGCGGGCGACGATCGCTTCGGCGCGCTAGGCGTCTCGACGTCCGCAAGCCAATACCTCCCGCGCGAGACGGGTCCCCTGCCCCGGATCGGGGATGCGCAGAAGCTCAGCGAAGTCGCGGCCAAGATCGAGGCGTCGGAGCCGCTGACCAAGCTGGAAGCGAAGATCATCGCCGGCGGCGGCAGTCCGCTCGGTGGCGCGAAGCCCAAGGCCCTCATCGAGATCGAAGGCCAGCAGTGGGTCATCAAGTTCTTCAACAACGAGCCCGTCGACACGCCGCTCATCGAGCATGCGACCATGACGCTTGCCGAACGCGCCGGCATCACGGTCGCCACAACACAGGTCATCCGCCTTCAGGCCGAGCACGCGATCGCCATTCGACGCTTCGACCGCGAGCGAGGCCGACGGATTCACAGCATCTCGGCGGGCACCGCCATCCGTGCGGCAACTGCGTCGGGCGCGGAACCGGAGATGGGCTATCCGGAACTGGCGCGCATCCTCCGGCGGATCGGCATTGCCCACGACGGCATCAACCTGCGCGACGCGCGCGAACTGTTTCGTCGCATGGTCTTCAACATCCTCGTCGACAACACCGACGACCACGAGAAGAACCACTCGCTGCTGGTCGCCAACCCCTTCGAGAATGGACGCCTGAAGCTGGCGCCGGCGTACGACGTCTTGCCGACGAATTCGGGGCAGGGCTTCCAGGAGTTCATCTGCGGCGCGTATGGCCGGGACTCGACGCTCGAGAACGCGATGTCGCAGTGCGATGCATTCGGCCTGCTGCCCGCGGAGGCCGCCCTCGAAGTGGCCGCGGTGATCGAGGTCGTGAATGGCTGGCAGACGCACTTCGCAGCGGCCGGCGTGACGAGACGCGACATTGCGAGCCTGGCCGAACGCATCGACGGTGATGACCTGCAGATCCAACGCACCGCCTTCGATCCCAACAGCTTCAAGACCGCGCGGACCAAGTCAAAGCGTGCAAGCCCATTTCAGCGGAGCAATCCTCGCCACGAAACCTGAGGCCCGGCAGCGCAAGCTCAGGGGGCCGGTCGAAAGCCTCGCGGCCTACTCGCCACTGGGCATGGGCCACTCCACGAACGGCTACTTGCAACCCCGATTCAAGCCGTCGACTTGAGGTACGCCGGAGCCTGCACCTGGTTCTCATACGCCCCGTATCGAACGGATGAGGGGTAGTACTCCGCCGCAAACTGCACCTTTCCGGCGGCATCGTCACCGGCTGTACGGGCGATAAAGGCCAGCATGAGGTCGATGCCCGCCGAGACGCCTGCGGATGACCAGACGCCTCCGTCTTCGACGTAGCGCTGCTCGACCACCTCCACATCGCCCAGCGTGCGCAGCCGGTCGAGCGAGCCCCAGTGGGTGGTGGCTCTCTTTCCGGAAAGAAGTCCGGCGGCGTGGAGGATGAATGCGCCAGTGCAGACCGACAGCACGGCCTTGCAAGTCCTGGCTTGGGCAGAGACGAAGTCGAGCAAGTTCGGGTTGCCGACCTCAGCGCGCGTCCCTTGGCCGCCCGGAACCAACAAGTAATCGAGTGGCGGGCAGTCCGCGAACGAGCAGTGCGGATTGACGGACAAGCCCTTGGCGCATTGCACGGGCCCAGGGGACTCAGCAACGAGAAGACATCTGCCTGGGCCTTCGGCGACCTTGCTCCACATCGCAAGCATCTCCCAAGGCCCGACGAAATCAAGCTCCTCCACCTTGTCGAAGAGCAAGACGCCAAAGTTCATTGAAGCCTTTCCGGGCGCTTTCGCGCCACAGCAGACGAAGGGAGCGAAGGGCCGCCGACGGACGGCTCCAGTCTCTTTCAAATCTAGCAGTGCATGGTTTCGCGGGCAATCATCACGCCGACGTGCGAGAAGTTCAAAGGCACCGTTCCCGGCAGCGTGCGCCTACCAGAGCCGCGCCAACGGGAGTACCACGCCTGCGAAGAGCGAGGTCGTGGCAGGTCGCGGCCGCAGCGCGCGTGAAAGTCCCATGTCGAAAGTCAAGGTCTTGCTCGGACTGAAGGTCAGGGCACAGAGCAACTGAAGGCCGTTGTCCGCGCCGGCGCGGTGCGTGCCGGAGACTTCGCCGAGCATGCCCCAGTGCTGCGACAAGTTCACCGAGAACGCGCTCGCCCCGCCGAGTTGCGTGTGCGAGGTGCCTGGGTCGACCAGACCCAATTGCGTGAGATTCAGGTTGGCGTCCAGGTGGACCGGACCGAAGTCCTGGCTGTAGATCGCGTTGACGTCGTAGTCGGCCCTGCCGCTACCCAGGGGATCCTTGGCCGTCGGCAGCTTGACGTTGAACTCCAGGCCGAAAGCCGTCGCCTTGTCGACGACCCAGGCACGCTTGAGCGTGATGTTCGTGTCGCCCACGCCTTCGAATCGACCGTCATCGCCCCGCGACCAGATGTAGGCGTCCCCGCCCACGAGCAGGCCCCATTCGTTGTTGAACGCCAGCTTGAAGAGATAGGGCAGGTTGCCGCGTCGCGACGCGCCGCCCGTGCCCTGGCCTCCCAACTCGAGCTCCAGCTGGCCCGGGAACGGCAGTTGCGCCGGAGTGGAGACCGAAGGACGGTAAGGGGTGATCTGCTCGTATTCGGTGCCTTCGTCTGCACGCCCGGTGCCGGCGAGCGTCATCGCCAGGATCGTGACCAGCATGGTGCCGGAGGCTGAGCGTGGGTGTGGCATGGTACGTGTCGTGGCGGCAGCGCAGGTCGAGCGCATTCTCTCCGGCGCAACCGCTACGGCGTCCGGGTCCGAATCACCATCTGCCGATCTCGAAGCCAATGGCCTCGTCACGCGGCAGCGCGACGTCGCGGACGAACGGCGCGTGCACGTCACGCTGAGCGCGGCCGGGCGCAAGCTCAAGGCCAGGGCAGCGAACGTGCCGGCCTGCCTGCTGGCCGCGAGCGAGTGCTCCATCGACGAACTGGTCGGGCTCACGCGGCAGCTCCAGTCATTGCGCGACCGCATCAGGGCGGCCGCCGCCTAGGTTTTCTCCCAGCGCTTCGCCAATGAAGCATTTTTCTTTCACCCACCCCAAGGAACGACACGACATGACCACCGCACTCGACAAGGTTCTCTACACCGCTGAAGCCCACACCACCGGCGGCCGCGACGGCGCCGGCAAATCCAGCGACGGCGCCATCGACGTCAAGCTGAGTTCGCCCGGTTCGGGCAAGCCGGGCACGAACCCCGAGCAGCTCTTCGCAGTCGGCTATGCCGCCTGCTTCATCGGCGCCATGAAGGCGGTCGGCCCGAAGATCAGCGTCAAGGTGCCGGACGACGTGGCGATCGACTCCAAGGTCTCGCTCGGCCCGATCAACGGCGGCGCCGCCTACGGCATCGCGGTCACGCTGGGCATCACGCTGCCCGGCCTGGACGACGCGCAGAAGAAGCTGCTGGTCGAAACCGCGCACAAGGTCTGCCCCTATTCGAACGCCACCCGTGGCAACATCGACGTGAACCTCGAAATCGTCTGATCTTCAACTGATTTCGGCGCCCCGGCCGTCGCCCTCGAGGCGGCCGGGGCTTTTTTTCGAGCGCTGCCCTCAAGGGTGCGCGGATGCGACCTCGCAATCAAGCGCAGGGCAAGGCGATCCAACGCCGTCATGCGTTTGATTGCGAAGTCGTATAAGGTTCGGGGCCATCGCGGAGACCACCCCATGACCACCACCCTGCTCGCCCGCAAGGACGCCTTGCCCACCGCGCGCCTGCGCACCAGCGCGGACGTGCCGCTGGCAGAAGGCCAAGTCCGGGTCCGCATCGACACCTTCGCCCTCACGTCCAACAACATCACCCACGCCGCCTTCGGCGCGGCGATGAGCTACTGGAACTTCTTTCCGAGCGGGGAGGATGGCTGGGGCGTGATCCCGGTGTGGGGCTTCGGCACCGTGGTGCAGTCGCTGAACCCGGGCGTGGCCGTGGGCGAGCGCCTCTACGGCTACTTCCCGATGGCCGACCAGGTGGTGCTGCAGGCCGACCGGCTCAAGCCCGAAAGCTTCGTCGATGCCGCGCCGCACCGGGCCGAACTGCACGGCGTCTACAACCGCTACATGCGCTGCAGCGCAGATCCGATCTACACCGCCGACAGCGAGGACGTGCAGGCGCTGCTGCGCCCGCTGTTCACCACCTCATGGCTGATCGACGACTTCCTGGCGGAGAACGACTTCTTCGGCGCGGACACGGTGCTGCTGTCCAGCGCATCGAGCAAGACGGCCTACGGCACCGCCTTCATGCTGGCGCAGCGCGAGGGCATCGAGGTGATCGGGTTGACCTCGCCCGGCAACAAGCTGTTCTGCGAAAGCCTGGGCTGCTACAGCCGCGTGGTCGGCTACGACGAGCTGGACCAGATCCCGACCGACGCGGCCTGCGTGTACGTCGACTTCGCCGGCAACGCGGCCTTCCGGCTGGAGGTCCACACGCGCTTCGTCAACCTGAAGTTCAGCAGCTCGATCGGCGGCACGCATGTGGAGCAACTGGGCGGCGCGAAGAACCTGCCCGGGCCCAAGGCGACGCTCTTCTTCGCACAGGCGCAGATCAAGAAGCGCAGCGAGGACTGGGGCGCCGCGGAACTCAACCGCAAGCTGCTGGAGGCCTGGCACGAGTTCACCACGCAGGTGACCGATCCGGCGGGTCCCTGGCTGGTGGCCGACCATCATCGCGGCCCCGACGGCGTGCACGCGGCCTACCTGGAGGTGCTCGGCGGCAAGAGCCATCCGCGCGTAGGGCACATGCTGTCGTTGATCAAACCGGCGGCGACCTGAAGTCGAACACCTTCTTCAGTTCGATCCACTTGCTGCCGGCCGGCGTCCACGGCGTGGGCGCCTGGAACTTCCACATGAGCGCCTCCCAGTCGACTAGCACCGGATCGGACTCGCTCGCCGCCTGCATGCGCGCCGCGTCGTAGACCGCATCGTCGGTGTGCATCACCATGACCATGCGCGTGCCGAGCCGGTAGATCTTCATCTCCGACACGCCGTGGCGCCGCAGGTGCGCCTGCACCTCGGGCCACACGGCGCGGTGGTGCGCCTCGTACTCGGCAATGAGCGCCGGGTCGTCCTTCAGGTCGAGTGCGAGGACGTGCTGCATGGCCTGGTCGCGGTTCAGTCGTACAGGACCGCGGCGATCTTCGGATCGGCGATGTTGCTCTTGTCGTACCAGTAGAAGCCGGTGTCGATCACCTTCGGCAAGGTCTCGCCCTTCAGCGCCTTCACCGCCGCCTCGACCGTCTTGTAGCCGATGCCCACCGGGTTCTGCGTGATCGCCCCGGCCATGGTGCCGTCCTTGATCGCGTCCTTCTGCTGCTTGCCCGAGTCGTAGCCGACGATGACGATCTTGCGCTTGGTCTCCTTGGCTGCATTGACCACGCCAATGGCCGAGCCCTCGTTGGCGCCGAACATGCCCTTCAAGTTGGGCGAGGCCTGCAGGATCGACTTGGCGATCTCGGTGGACTTGAGCTGGTCGCCGCCGCCGTATTGGACGCTGACGATCTTGATGTTCGGGTAGGTCGACTTCATGCGATCGACGAAGCCGTCACGCCGGTCGACGCCGGTGCGGCTGGTCTGGTCATGCACCACCAGCGCCACTTCGCCGGACTTGCCGATCAGCTCGGCCATCTTGTCCGCGGCCAACGCTGCGGCCGCCTTGTTGTCGGTGGTGGCGGTGGTCACGGGGATGTCGCTGTCTACGCCCGAGTCGAACGCGACCACCGGGATCTTCGCGGCCTGCGCCTTCTTCAGCAGCGGGATCGCGGCCTTGCTGTCGAGCGCGGCAAAGCCCAGCGCCTGGGGCTTCTTGGCGAGCGCGGCGGACAGCATGTCGATCTGCTTGTCGACCATCGCCTCGGTCTCGGGGCCTTCGAAGGTGACCTTGACCTTGTAGTCCTTCGCGGCCTGGTCGGCGCCCTGCTTCACCGCTTGCCAGAACTGGTGCTGGAAGCCCTTGGACACCAGCGGGATGTAGACCTCTTGCGCCATCGCTACGCCGCTCAGGCCGAGGGATGCGGCCAGCACCGCGGCGATGTTCACTGCTCTTCTCTTCATGCTTCGTGTCTCCGTTGGGTTAAGGATTCGATATGCACAGGCCCCGAAGACGTGAAGAAATCGTAGCGAGCGCCCCGAGGTCGCGCCGAGGACCGGAACCGTATATCAATACGGTGAGGACCGGAGGTGCGAGATCGGGACGCGCAGTAGATTTATTCACGTCTTCGGCGCAGGATGTCCATGTAGACGGCCAGGATGATGATGACGCCGGTCACCACCGTCTGCCACTCCTGCGCCACCGACATGATGCGCAGTCCGTTGGTCAGCACGCTCATGATGAACGCGCCGATGATGGTGCCGATGATGGTGCCCGTGCCCCCGCTGAGCGAGGTGCCGCCAATGACCACGGCCGCAATTGCGTCCAGTTCGTAGCCTTGCCCCAGCGCCGGCTGCGCCGAGTTGAGGCGCGAGGCGATCAGCAGGCCGGCGATGCCGCAGATCGCGCCGCTCACCGAATACACCACGATCTTCCAGAAGTCGACGTTCACGCCCGACAGGCGCACCGCCTCCTCGTTGCTGCCCAGCGCGAATGTGTAGCGGCCCAGCACGGACTTGTTGAGCACGATGCTCGCGACCACCGCCACGATGAACAGGATCAGCACCGCGTTCGGAATGGGCAGCGCCGGGATCAGGTCGCCGATCAGTGACTCCTGCGAGATGTAGGTGAAGCCCGGCGTGTCGTTGAAGTAGATCGGCTTGGTGCCCGAGATGACCAGCGACAGGCCCTTGAGCAGCATCATCATCCCGAGCGTCGCGATGAAGGGCGGCACCTTGAGCTTGGCGATCAGCACGCCCGACGTGAAGCCGCACAGCGCGCCGAAGAGGATCGCGGCGGCAACACCCAACGCGAGCGGCAAGCCCCAGTAGGTGAGCACCACGCCCGCCATCACCGCGCAGAAGGTCATCATCGTGCCCACCGACAGGTCGATGCCGCCGGTGACGATCACGAAGGTGCAGGCGATCGCCAGCACGCCGTTCACGGCCGTGGCCTGCAGGATCGCGACCATGTTGTCGGTCTGCATGAAGTTCGACGAGGCGAAGCTGAAGAAGATCATCAGCACCAGCAGGCTCGCGAAGGCCAGCAGCTTCTGCCGCGTGGCCGGTCGGAACAGGCGGGCCGCGATGCCCGATGAAGGTGTGGCGGGGGGCGAGGAAGCAGTGGTGGTGGGGTTGTTAGCCATGGAAACGCTTCAGGCGGCGGTGGTCGTGCTTTCGCGCAGGGTGGCCAGGTGCATGATCTTTTCCTGCGTGGCCTCGTGGGCCTTCAGTTCGCCGGTGATGCGGCCCTCGCACATCACCAGGATGCGGTGGCTCATCCGCAGCACCTCGGGCAGTTCCGAGGAAATCATCACGATCGCCTTGCCCTGCGCGGCGAGCGCGTTGAGCAGCTTGTAGATCTCGCTCTTGGCGCCGACGTCGATGCCGCGCGTGGGCTCGTCGAAGAACAGGATGTCGCAGTCGCGCAGCAGCCACTTGGCAATCACGATCTTCTGCTGGTTGCCGCCCGACAGCAGGCGCACCAACTGCTGCACCGATGGGGTCTTGATGCTGAGCTGCCGGACGTAGTCCTTCGCGGTCTTCCCGATCGCGCCTTGGTCGATGAACATGCCGGCGCGGGTGAAGCGCCTGAGGCTGGCCAGCGCCACGTTGGTCTCGACATCGAGTCCCGTGGCCAGGCCGAAATGCTTGCGGTCTTCCGACAGGTAGCCGATGCCGTGGCCCACTGCGTCCTGCGGCGAGTGGATGGTCACGCGCTTGCCGTGCACCTCGATTTCGCCGGCATCGATGGGGTCGGCGCCGAACACGGCGCGCGCCACCTCCGTACGGCCTGCGCCCATGAGGCCGGCAAAGCCGAGGATCTCGCCCTTGCGCAGCGTGAAGCCCACGTCCTTGATGGCGGCGCCGCGCCGCAGGCCCCTGACCGCCAGCACGACCGGGTTGGCCGAGGTGTCCGGGATGTCCGGCACTTCCTGGCTCAGCTCGCGGCCGACCATCATGCTGATGATCGACTGCATCGGCGTGGTGGCCATCGGCACGGTGGCGATGTACTGGCCGTCGCGCATGATCGTCACGCGGTCGGCGATCTGGCGCAGCTCGTCCATCTTGTGCGAGATGTAAACGATGCCCACGCCCTCGGCCTGCAACTGGCGCACGACGCGAAACAGCTCCTCGATCTCGGCGTTGTTCAACGCGGCGGTCGGCTCATCCATGATCAGCACGCGCGAGTCGAAGGAGAGCGCCTTGGCAATCTCGACCATCTGCTGCTTCGCCACCGTGAGGTCGCCGACCTGCGTGCGCGGGTCGAGCTTCAGGTGCAGGCGCTGGAAGATCGTGTCGGCCTTGGCGTTGAGCGCGTCCTCGTCGAGGAACACGCCGAAGCGCCCGCGCGGCTCGCGGCCGATGAAGATGTTCTGCGCGGCGCTCAGGTGGTTCATCAGGTTGAGTTCCTGATGCACGATGCCGATGCCCAGCGCCTGTGCGGCACGTGGACTCTCGACGTCGACGGGCTTGCCGTCGACGAGGATTTCGCCTTCGTCCTTGCGGTAGACGCCGGCCAGCACCTTCATCAGCGTCGACTTGCCCGCGCCGTTCTCGCCCATGAGCGCATGCACTTCGCCGGGCAGCAACTCGAACTGCGCGCGGTCAAGGGCGCGCACGCCGGGGAAGGACTTGCTGAGGTTGCGGATGACGACGATGGGGGTCATTCGGGAATCTGCTCGCTGCGCACCGATGTGCGAGCAGCACCTTGGGGCGACCGGGCCGCCGGTCGGGGCTCTGCGCTCATCTCCATGCCGTAGAAACAAGCAGCCGTGCCGTGCCAGACCCGCGCTTGCTCGTCGGGCGACAGTTCGTCGATCAGGCTGTCGGCCACGTTGATCCAGTTCGCATAGTCGCTTGCAAGGTTGAGCACGGGCCAGTCGCTGCCCCACATGAGGCGCTCGGGGCCGAAGCAATGGATCAGGTGATCCCACACAGGCCGCAATTCCGTAGTGCCGGCACCTTCGGGTGCCTCGGTGAGCAGGCCGGAGAACTTGCAACTCACAAGAGGGTACGCGGCCAGTTCAGTCATCCGACGGCGCCACTGGCCGACCCAATCGGCATCCCAGCCTTCCACCAACGGCGGCTTGGCGGCATGGTCGATCACCACCGGCAGCTCGGGCCAGGATTCGACGAAACGCAGCAGCGCGCCCAGGTGTTGCGGCTTGACCAGTGCATCGAAGCGCAGGCCCAGGCGCTGCATCGTGCGGACCGTGTCGGCATGCGGCGCATGGGCGATCCAGTCGGGGTCGGCAAGGTCCTGCAGCATCGGCCGCACGCCTTTCAGGTGCGGATGCCACTCGGCCCAGCGCGCCAGCGTGGAGGCCGATTCGGCACGGCCCAGGTCGACCCAACCCACCACGCCGCCGATGAAGCCGGTGGACTCGGCGAGGGCCAGCATGAAGTCGGTCTCTGCTTCGCTCGGCGCGGCCTGCACCAGCACGGTCTGCGTGACGTGATGGACCTGCAAGGTGGCTTGCAGGTCCGCGGGCAGGAAGTCCCGGTACAGCGGCGCGAGCTTCGCATCGTCCGCACGCAGCCACCCGTAGTCGCCCCTCGCGGGTCGCCAGAAATGTTGATGCGCGTCAATCCGCCGGATCGTCATGGCCGGCAAATTATTGAGGAACGCACCTCGGCGCGGGCGCTCGTTGCGCTAGGACTTACCCGCGCCGGTACGTCGGTATCGGTCAGTTCGAGGCCCACGGCGACAATCGGGCCCATGTCTGCATCCAACGCGCTCGCGCACCCCTACGAGTCACTCACGCCGGACGTGGTGCTCGACGCACTCGCGACGCTCGACCTGCACGGCGACGGCCGCCTGCAGGCGCTCAGCTCGTACGAGAACCGTGTCTATCAAATCCACCTGGAGGACCGCAGCGTGGTGGTCGCCAAGTTCTACCGGCCGGGCCGCTGGAGCGAGGCGCAGATCATGGAGGAGCATGGCTTCTCGGCCGAGCTCACCGTCGCCGAGGTGCCCGCGGTCGCCCCGCTTGAACTCAAGGGCGCAACGCTGCACCAGCATGCCGGCTTCGCGTTCAGCGTCAGCCCCTATCGCGGCGGCAGGCCACCCGAGCTGGACGACTTCGAAGTGCTCGAATGGGTCGGCCGCTTTCTCGCCCGCATCCACACGGTGGGTGCCAAGAAGCCTTTCAAGACACGGCCCGCGCTGGACTTGCAAAGCTTCGGCATCGCCTCGCGCGACTGGCTGTTGAAGCACGACAAGATCCCGCTCGATGTGCAGAGCCTGTGGGAGAAGCACTGCAACGAAGCGCTGGAGATGATCGCGTCGACGGCGCTCTCGACGGACGCCAAAGGCGCCTTTGGCAACGAGTTCAGGAGCCTGCGCCTGCACGGCGACTGCCATCCCGGCAACATCCTCTGGACCCCGACAGACCGCCCCGGCGGCGGCCCGCATTTCGTCGACCTGGACGATGCGCGCACCGGCTTCGCGGTGCAGGACCTGTGGATGCTGCTCTCGGGTGATCGGGGCCAGCGCACCGGCCAGCTCAGCGGCCTGCTGGAAGGCTACGAGCAGTTCCGCGAGTTCGACCGGCGCGAGCTGGCGCTGATCGAACCGCTGCGCACGCTGCGCCTCATCCACTACAGCGCATGGCTGGCACGCCGCTGGGAAGACCCGATCTTCCCGATCAACTTCCCATGGTTCGGCTCCAGCGACTACTGGATGGGCCAGGTGCAGATGCTGCAGGACCAGTGCGAAGCCATGGCGGAGGAGCCGCTCTACGCCTGATGTGGTCTTGCCGCATGGGCTCGCGGGCGAGCCAGCTACTGCCCCGAGGCCAGCCCCTTGATCAGCCGATACATGAACTCGCGCCCGTCCTTCAACTGCTGGACGCCAATGTTCTCGTTGAGCCCGTGCACGCCCGTCTTCTCCGGGTCGACGAACAGGCCCGACACGCCGTACATCGGAATCCCCGCCGCGCGGAATCGATAGCTGTCCGTGGTGCTGACGCCCATCGTGGGGATCACCGGCACGCCCGGCCACATGGCCTCGCTGATGCGCTCGACGACACCCATGAAGGCCGGGTTCATCGGGGAAGCCGGGGCCGAGTCACTGAGCTCGATCGGCGTCACCTTGACCTTCGGCCCGGCGATCTCGTCGAGCTTTGCCTTGATGGCTGCGATGTCATCGCCCGGCAGCGCCCGGCAGTTGACGGTGGCCTTCGCACGCTGCGCCAATGCGTTGGGCGCATGCCCCGCCTCGACTTGCGTGGCCACGCAGGTCGAGCGCAGCAGCCCGACGATGGCCGAGCGATTCGAGAGCCGGTCGATCGCCTCCGGCGAAGGCTTGCCCGAGGCGACCTGGCGGAAGTCCGCGGCCAACGCAGGTTCCTGGAAGGGCGCGGAGCGTTCGAAGTACACACGCGTCGCCTCGCTCATCTGCACCGGAAAGCGGTACTGCCGCAGGCGCACCAAGGCATCGGCCAAGTCGTAGATCGTGTTGTCGGGCGTGGGCCTGGCGCTGTGCCCGCCGGGACCGGTCGCTTCGAACGCGTAGTCGAGGTAGGTCTTCTCGCCGATCTGCATCACATGCACCGATGGCTTGCCGCCCTTCAATTCACCGCGGCCTCCTTCGTTGATGCCGAGCTCCGCATCGACATCCGTGCGCCGGTTCTTCAGGAGCCATGCCGCGCCGTTGGATGGCACGTCGCGCTCTTCATCCGCGGTCAGGGCGAGCACGATGTCGCGGTTGGGCACGAAGCCCTCACGCCGCAACTGGCCGAGCGCCGACACGTACGCGGACGCCATGGCCTTGTCGTCGATGGCGCCGCGCGCGATGTAGTGGCCGTCCTGCTCCTGGAGCTTGAAGGGGTCGGTCTTCCACTCTTCCTTCTTGGCTTCGACCACGTCGATGTGCGCCAGCAACAGCAAGGGCTTCTTCGCGCCGGTTCCCCGATAGCGCGCCAGCAGGTTGCCGCGCTTGGGGAAGGGCTCGATCACCTCGACGTCCGCGGACGGCAGGCCTGAATCGACGAGACGCTTCTGCATCGCTTTCGCCGCTTCGGTGGTGTTGCCGACCGAATAGGTCGTATTGATTTCAATCAATTCCTTGTAGGTGTCGCGAAACCAGCTGGCTTCGTCGACCGGGGGCGCTGCCTGCGCCAGCCCGGCGCAAGCCCCGAGCACGGTCGGCAACAGCAATGCAAATGACCTGGGTTTCATGGGAACGTCTCCTCCTTGTGACTTGATTCCAGGTGCTTATTTTGATCAACGGCGCGCGGCGCGAGTGCCTCATGCACCACCGACACCCAGAACGCCGCGCCCAGCGGCAGCGCGTCGTCGTTGAAGTCGTAGTGCGGGTTGTGCACGGGCGGGTCGTTCGGCGTGCGTGCAGTGCCCAGCAGCACATAGGCGCCGGGGCAGGCCTGCAGCAGGAAGGCGAAGTCTTCCGAGCCCATGCGCAGGCCGCATTGGGTGTCGACCCGGTCGGCGCCGACCAGCCGCGTGGCCGCGCGCACCAGCACGCCGGTCTGCGCAGGCGCGTTGACCACGGCCGGGTAGTGGCGTCGATAGTTCAGGCTGATCTTGGTCTCGCTCGCCTCGGCCACGCCCGCGCAGACGGAGCGGATGCGCGCCTCGGCACGGTCCTGCACGGCCGGCACGAAGGAGCGGCAGGTTCCGCGCAGCGTGACCGTCTCGGGGATCACGTTCCAGGTGTCGCCGCCGTTGATCTGCGTGATGCTCAGCACCAGCGCGTCGGTGGCGCTCACGTTGCGGCTCACGATGCCCTGCAGTGCTGCGATGACCTGCGAACTCGCGACGACCGCATCGCGGCTTTTCTGCGGATGCGCGGCATGCGCGCCCTGGCCGGAGATCACGATCTCGAACAGGTCGGAGCAGGCCATCATCGGGCCCGGCCGGAGGGCGAAGTGGCCGAACGGCAGGTCGGGCGCGTTGTGCAGGCCGAACACGGCGTCGCACGGGAAGCGCTCGAACAGGCCCGCCTCCACCATCGCGCGACCGCCAGCCTCGTTCTCTTCAGCCGGCTGGAAGATGAAGTGCACCGTGCCCTCGAAGTCGCGCCGTTCGCTCAGGTGGCGCGCCGCGCCCAGCAACATGGCCATGTGGCCGTCGTGCCCGCAGCCGTGCATCTTGCCCGGCGTCGTCGACGCATGCGCGCGCTCGCCCTTCTCGCACATGTCGAGCGCGTCCATGTCGGCGCGCAGGCCGATCGTCGGGCCAGGGCCGTTGCGCAGCGTGGCAACCAACCCCGTGCCGGCGATGCCGCGCTGCACCTCCATGCCCATGCCCTCCAGCAACCCACCGATCACGCGCGCGGTGCGATGCTCCTGGAATGCGGTTTCCGGGTGGGCATGGAAGTCGCGGCGCCAGCCGATCATTGCGTTGAGGGTGGCCTCAGGGATCGTGACGAGGGATGGGGACAGCGAGGTCGAGGTCATGCGGTGGATTCTGAAAGTGCGGCACTTGGTGAACAATGGCAAACGCTGAACGGGAACGTTGACCAAATCAGAACAATCCGCCGCGTGCCCCCGCCACGTCGGTGCACACGCCCACCCTTGACGCCATGCAGGAACTGCTCGATTCGCGCCGCGTGCACTACTTTCTCCAGGTCGTGGCGAGCGGCTCCGTGCGCGCCGCGGCCGACCAGCTCGACGTCGAGGCCTCGGCCGTGAGCCGGGCCGTCTCCCTGCTCGAAAAGGAATGCGGTCTCACCCTGCTGGAGCGGCGCGGCCGCGGTGTCGTGCCCACCGATGCGGGCCGCCTGCTGGCCACCTACGCGCGGCGCCAGCTCGACGTGCAGGCCAGCTTCTATGCCGAGGTCGAGAGCCTGCGCCACGCCAACCGCGGCCATGTCGACCTGGTGCTCGGCGAGGGCATGCTCGACCTGTTCTTCCAGCCACTGATCACGGACTTCATGCGTGCCCACCCGCAGATGACGCTGGACCTCCACGTTCAGAGCACCACCGACAGCATCGACCTGATCCTGGAGGACAAGGCCCACATCGGCCTGGTGTTCCAGCCACCCACCGACGTGCGCCTGCGCTCGCATCACGCCACGCCGTCGGCGCCGATCCAGGCCATCGTGCACCGCACGCACCCGCTGGCGACGATCAAGCGGCCGCTGCTGTTGAGCGAGCTGATCGGGTACCCCGGCGCCGCCATGATGGATTCCTTCGGCGTGCGCCAGCATGTGCGCGCCGCCGAGATCAGCGAGCAGATCACGCTGCGCAACGTGCTGACCGCCTCCTCCTTCAAGGCGCTGTGGCAGTTCGTGGATGCGGGCCTGGGCTACGCGCTGACCACGGCCAGCGCCTCCTTCGCCGCGCGCATCCACATGCCGGACGTTGTCGCGCTGCCGATGGCCAACCCCATCCTCAACCGTGGCGCCACCCACGTCATTACGCGCACCGGGCGCCACCTGCCGCCCGCGGTCATCGCGCTGCTCGACCACTTCATCGCCGGAATTCCTTCACGACCGGAGTCCGTGCCCGCGCTCTGACGTTGCCATTTGCGCAACGATTTGCCGGCGCGTTCGTTATTGTTCGCGCCCGGAGCCGTCCTCAGAATCGGCGACGGCGCCTGGACCGGGCGCCGACCAACATCCAAGCGGGAGACAAATCGCATGAGTTTCGTTCTATCAGCCATCAGGTTCCGGGCCACCGGCACGCTGCTGCGTGCGGTCGCCGCGGGCCTGCTCGCAATCGCGGCCGGCGTCTGCGCGGCACAGCCGGCAGCCTTCCCGACGGTCAAGCCGATCAGCCTGATCGTCCCCTATTCGGCCGGCGGCCCCAGTGATGCGGGCGCGCGCATCTTCGCCACGCCCTTCGCGAAGGCCATCGTCCAAACGGTGCTGGTCGAGAACGTCGCCGGCGCCACCGGCAGCATCGCCGGAAACAAGGTGCTGGCCGCGCCGGCCGACGGCTACAACATCTACTACGGCTCGCCCAACGAAGTGATCCTGTCGCCGCTGGTCAACAGCGCCGTCAAGTTCAAGCCCGAGGACTTCCGGCTGGTGCATCCGCTCTCCACCTCCACGCTGGTGCTGCTCACGCGGCAGGACCTGAAGGTCGGCAGCCTCGATGAATTCATCACGCTGGCGCGCGCCTCCAAGGCCAAGCCGCTGGCCTATGGCTCGGTGGGCATCGGCTCGCTCTACCACCTCATCACCGAGGAACTCGGCCGCCGTATCGGCGCCCCGTTCAACCACGTGCCGTACAAGGGCTCGGCGCAGGTGCTGACCGACCTGGCCGGCGGGCAGATCGATTTCGCGGTGCTGCCCTACCAGGCCTCCATCGACGGCATGGTCAAGGAAAAGCGCATGCAGCTCGTGTCCAGTTTCTCGCGCAGCCTGCCGCCGGCCCTGAAGCATCTCAAGCCGGTGACCGACAGCAAGCTGCTCACCGACTTCGAGTTCACGATCTGGGGCGGCCTGCTGGTCAAGGCCAGCACGCCCGAGCCGATCGTCGACACCCTGCGCAACGCCACGGTCAAGACGCTCGCCAACCCCGATCTGCGCAAGCGCATGGAGGAAGAGGGCCGCATTCCTTTCGACGCCTACAGCAAGGAGCAGGTCGTCGAGATGCAGAAGACGCAGATCGCCGCCTACCGCGCAATGATCAAGGCGCTGGATTTCAAGCAGGTCAACTGATCGTTTTTTGATTTGGCAGGGAGGACCGCTGGCGCGCAACGTTCGCGTCAGCGGGTTTTTTTTGCTCGCGTCGGACACCCCCTTCACATCGGTGCTCCATGACGCCGGGTGGCTTGCGCGACTGACGACACCGAATGGGCGGGGCCGAGGACACCGGGTGGCTCCCTCCGCGAATGTCCCCCGCCTTCGGCTCCTCCTTTATTTCGCTGCGGGAGCCACCCGATGCCCTCGACCCAGGTCACGCTGCGTCGAGCCGGCAGATCGACAACCGCCTTGAAGGATCACGTCGATGGTGTGCTCTGCGCAGCGAAATAAAGGAGGAGGCCGCAGGCCGGGGGACATTCGCGGAGCAGAGTACGCCGTCGGCGTGATCCCGCTCGCAAGTCCCCGTGTGCAGTGCGCCGACAGGCGCCAAGCACCGCATTTCGTTTGGGGCGTTTTCTTGCAGTGTATGCGTGCCCGCAACGCGTGAAACCGGCGACCACAGCGGCCGGCCCGTGGCGCCGCAGGCGCATTCGGGGGTGGGTGCTATTTCTGCTGGACGACCCGCAGGAAGTTCTGCACCACCGCGTTGTCCGGACCACTGCGCCACACGCAGTAGGCATCCGAGCCCGGCACGTCGTCCTCCAGCGGCCGAAACACGGCGCCGCGCAGGGCAGCATGCTGGATTGCGGTCGGCACCAGGGCCACGCCCATGCCCTGCGACACCAGCGACACCACCGACAGCCAATGCCTCACTTCATGGCGCACCTCGGGCCGGAAGCCAGCGCCGGCGCAGATCGAGAGGATGCGCTCGTGGTAGTCCGGCGAGGCCTCGCGCGAAAACAGCACGAAAGGTTCGTTGCGCAGGCTCGCCAGGTCGAGCGTGCGCCTGCGCGCCAGCCGATGCCCTGCCGGCACGCACGCTGCAAAGGGCTCCGACATCAGCAGCACATGCCGCAGTTCCGCAGGAATCCGGCTGGTGTGCACGAAGCCGACATCCATGTGGTCGTGCATCAGTTCGGCGATCTGCTGGCCCGAGTTGAGTTCCGACAGCGAGACGCGCACCGCCGGGTGCGCCGACTGGAAGGCCGCGAGCGCCTGCGGCAGCCCGCGGTACAGCATGGCCCCGACAAAGCCGATACGCAGGCGCCCGGCCGAGCCTTGCGACACGTCGCGAGCCTCCAACGCCGCTTCGTCGGCCTGTCGCAGCAGCGTCTGCGCGGAGGCACGTAGCGCCTCGCCGGCCGGCGTGAGCCGCACTTCCTTGCTGTTGCGCTCGAACAGGCGCGCGCCCACCGAGGACTCGAGCTGGCGGATGGCCACGCTCAATGGCGGCTGCGAGATCGACAGGCGGCGCGCCGCACGGCCGAAGTGCAACTCTTCCGCGAGAACGGTGAAGTAACGCAGGTGCCGCAATTCCATCGATAGGTCAATCAAATCGAACAAGACAAATTTGATATTAGACAGATATCGTCGCAATGCCAACAATCGGCCCGAACCGAAGGAGACAAGACATGGCAGACCTTACCGCCCATCCCGTTCCGGACCGCCACGGCCAGAACCTCTTCACCACCGACACCGAACTGCACAAGCTGCTCGCGCTCTATCTGCCGAGCGACCTGCTGCGCCACATGCAGCCGCACTTCGAGCGCCTCGGTGCGCTGGCCGGCGGCCCGCTCGACGAGCTGGCGCACACCGCTGACGTCAACCCGCCCACGCTCTCGCTGCGCACCCGCACCGGCATCGACGACCAGCGCGTCAACAAGCACCCGGCCTACGTCGAGATGGAACGCCTCGCGCTCAGCGAATTCGGCCTGGCCGCGATGTCGCACCGCGAGGAGACGCTGGGCTGGAAGGGCAAGATGCCGCCGCTCATCAAGTACGTGCTGACCTACCTGTTCGTGCAGGCCGAGTTCGGACTGTGCTGCCCGGTATCGATGACCGATTCGCTGGCGCGCACGCTGAAGAAGTTCGGCAGCCCCGAGCTGGTCGAGCGCTTTCTGCCACGCTTCCAGTCGGTGGATTTCGATGAGCTCGCACAAGGCGCGATGTTCATGACCGAGCAGGCCGCAGGCTCCGACATCGCGGCCACGGTCACCAGCGCCGCGCAGGACAAGAACGGCCAATGGCGCCTGAGCGGCGACAAGTGGTTCTGCTCCAACCCCGACGCCGATTTCGCGATGGTGCTCGCTCGCGTCGAAGGCTCCGCCGCCGGCATGAAGGGCGTGTCGCTGTTCCTGCTGCCGCGCCAGCTCGACGATGGCTCGCACAACCACTACCGCATCATCCGCCTCAAGGACAAGCTGGGCACGCGTTCGATGGCCAGCGGCGAGATCCGCCTCGAAGGCGCCATCGCCTACCTCGTCGGTGAACAGGGCCGCGGCTTCGTGCAGATGGCCGACATGGTCAACAACTCGCGCCTGTCGAACGGCGTGCGCGCGGCCGGCCTGATGCGCCGCGCCTGTGCCGAGGCCGAATACATCGCGAGCCAGCGGCAAGCCTTCGGCAAGCGCCTGGCCGACATGCCGCTGATGCAGAAGCAGTTGCAGAAGCTGCGCCTGCCGGCCGAGCAGGCCCGCACGATGGTGTTCCAGACCGCGCAGGCGCTGATGCGCTCCGACGGCGGTGAAACCGCTGCCTACCCGCTGCTGCGCATCCTTACGCCGCTCATCAAGTTCCGCGCCTGCCGCGATGCGCGCAAGGTCACGGGCGATGCGATGGAAGTGCGCGGCGGCTGCGGCTACATCGAGGAATGGTCCGACCCGCGCCTCGTGCGCGATGCCCACCTGGGCTCGATCTGGGAAGGCACCAGCAACATCGTCGCGCTCGACGTGATCCGCGCGGTGACGCGCGAGAACTCGCTGCCGGCGCTGCAGGCGCACTTCGGCGCGCTGCTCGACGATGCGCCCATCGCGCCGGCCTTCGCGACCGCGCTGCGCGGCGCACTGGACCGCGCCTGCGCCCTTGCTATGCAAGCATCCGAAGCAGCCAAGGACGGCGACGTCATCGCCCGCCAGGCCGCCTCCGCGCTGTACCACACGTGCAGCGCCATCGCGATGGCCTGGGAAGGCGCACGCGGCGGCTCGGCCCAGCGCATCGACTGGTCGCAACTCGTGCTGCTGCACCGCGTGCTGCCGCGCGACCCGCTCTCACCCACAGGCATCCCGGCCGACTGGACGCAAGCTGCGCCAGCCACCGCCGCGATCCCCGCCTGACACAGCCCCAAGAAGATCACCAGAGACAAACATGAAACTGTTCAAGACCCTGTTGCTTGCCTGCGTTGCAGCCCTCCCGCTGCTGCCCGCGGCCCACGCGGAAGGCTTTCCCGACAAGCCCATCATGCTGGTCATCCCCTTCCCGCCCGGTGGCCCGACCGACGCCATGGCGCGCACCCTCGCCGCGGAGATGAAGGACCGCCTCGGCCAGCCCATGATCGTGGAGAACCGCGCCGGCGCCGGCGGCAACATCGGCGCGGAATACGTCTCGCGCGCCGCGCCCGACGGCCAGACCCTGCTGTTCGGCACCTCGGGCCCGCTCGCCATCAACTCCAGCCTCTATCGCAAGATCGGCTACGACCCGGTGAAAAGCTTCGCGCCCATCATCCAGGTCGGCCACCTGCCGAACATCCTGGTCGTGAATCCGGCGGTGCCCGTCAAGAACGTGAAGGAACTCATCGCCTATGCCAAGGCCAACCCCGGCAAGCTGAGCTATGCCTCCTCGGGCAACGGAGCCTCGTCGCACCTGGCTGGCGTGATGTTCAACACCATGGCCGGCGTCGACCTGCAGCACATCCCGTACAAGGGCACCGGCCCGGCCTTGACCGACCTGCTCGGCGGCCAGGTCAGCATGAGCTTCACCGACGTGCTCACCGCCCTGCCCTACGTCAAGTCCGGCAAGCTGCACGCCCTCGGCATCACGACCGCCACGCGCTCGCAGGCACTCCCCAACGTGCCGACCGTGGCGGAGCAAGGTGTGCCGGGCTACGACGTCAGCGTGTTCTTCGGCATCGTCGCGCCGGCCGGCACGCCGCCGGATCGCATCGCCAAGCTCAACAAGGCTTTCGCCGAAGTGATGGCCACACCCAAGGTGAAGGAACTGTTGGCGGCGCAAGGGCTGGAGCCGGCCCCGTCGACCGCGCCCGAGCAACTCGGCAAGTTCATCAGTACGCAGACGACGAAATGGGCCAGCGTCGTCAAGCAATCGGGCGCCCAGCTCGACTAACGCCAGTGTGAACAGGCCTCGAATCCAACAACATCAAGGAGACAAGACATGACCTTCCCACTCACCCGCAGACACCTTCTGACCGCCGCAACCGCCGCACTGGCCTGCACCGCCGGCAGCGCGATGGCGGCCGGCTATCCCGACAAGCCGATCACCCTGATCGTCCCCTACGCCGCCGGCGGCCCGACCGACCAGCACTTGCGCGTGCTGGCCGATGAGGCCGGCAAGCTGCTGGGCCAGGCCATCGTGCTCGACAACAAGCCTGGCGCCAACGGCATCAACGCCGCGGCCGCGATGCCGCGCGCCAACCCCGACGGCTACTTGCTCGCGGTGCTGCCCGCTTCCGTCTACCGCGAGCCCTACGTCAACAAGGTCACTTTCGACCCAGCCACCAGCTTCTCGTACATCCTGATGCTGTCGGACTACACCTTCGGCCTCACGGTCAAGGCCGATGCGCCGTGGAAGACGTGGAAGGACTTTGCCGCGGATGTCGCGAAGCGTCCGGGCAAGGTCAACGTGGGCGCCACCGGCGCGGTCGGCACGCCGCGCATCGTGATGGATGAGATCGGCGCCGCTGCCAACCTGCAGTTCAACATGGTCCCGTACAAGGGCGACGCGGACGTGGCCACCGCCATCCTCGGCGGCCACATCGACGCGGCGCCGCTGTCTGGCGTGGCCACTCCGCACATCGAGGCGGGCAAGATGCGCTATCTCGCGATGCTCACGCCCAAGCGCGTGAAGCGCTACCCCGACCTGCCGACGCTCAAGGAGCAAGGCGTCGACGCCTTCATCGAATCGCCCTACGGCATCGCGGGCCCGGCCGGCATGGACCCGGCCAAGGTCAAGGTGATCCACGATGCATTCAAGAAGGCGCTCGAATCGCCCGCCGGCCTGGCCGTGCTCGACAAGTTGAACCAGTCGGTCAACTACATGGGGCCCGAGGACTATCGCAAGTACGCCCTCTCGGCCTATGCCCGCGAGAAAGATCGTGTTGCGCGCCTGCGCAAGGCCGGCCTGCTGGAATGAACATCCGATGACCACTGCAACAACATCCCCCCGCGCCCTCGACGGCGTTCGCGTGCTAGACCTGAGCCGCGTACTGGCTGGCCCCTGGTGCGCCCAGCTGCTCGGCGACCTGGGTGCCGACGTCGTGAAGATCGAAGCGCCCGGCCGCGGCGACGACGCGCGCGAACTCGGCGTGGCCATGGAAGCGCCGCAGCCCGGCAAGGGCCGCGACTCCAACTTCTTCCTGGCCTGCAACCGCAACAAGCGCTCCATCGCCATCGACTTCTCGAAACCCGAGGGCGCCGATCTCGTCCGCGCGCTGGCGACCGAATGCGACGTGCTGGTCGAGAACTTCAAGGCCGGCACGCTGCGCCGCTACGGGCTCGACTACGAGACGCTGCGCGAGCTGAACCCGCGCCTGATCTATTGCTCGGTCACGGGCTTCGGGCAGGACGGCCCCTATGCACCGCGTCCGGCCTACGACTTCATCATGCAGGCCATGACCGGCATGATGAGCACCTGCGGCCCGGCCGACGGCGCGCCGATGCGCACCGCGATCCCGACCACCGACCTCGTCACCGGCTACCAGGCCAGCCTGGCCGTGCTGGGTGCGCTGATCCAGCGCGGCGTCACCGGACGCGGGCAGTTCATCGACGCGGCCATGCTCGATGCCAGCATCGGCTTCAACGTGCACCTGGCGCAGGGCTTCCTGCTCAACGGCGAAGTGCCTTCGCGCCAGGGCAACAACAACCCGATCGCAGCGCCCTCGGGCGTGTTCCGTACGGCCGACGGCTGGGCGGTGATGGCGGCAGGCAATGACCGGCAGTTCGTCGCCATGTGCGGCGTGCTCGGATGCCCGGAACTGGTGACCGACCCGCGGTTCGCCACCAACGGCCAGCGCGTCGTCGAGCGCGAGGCGCTGCACGCCGAACTGGAACCAAGGATCGCGCGCGAAACCACCGCGCACTGGCTCGCGTTGCTGGAGACCGCCCAGGTTCCCTGCACCCGCATCAACACGATGGACCAGGTTTTCGAAGACCCGCAGGTGCGCCACCGCAAGATGACGGTGCAGGTCGACCACGGCAGCGGCCGCACCATTCCCATCCTGCGCAGCACGCTCAACATGAGCGACAGCCCGGTGAGCTACCGCGCGCCGCCGCAGCTGGGCCAGCACACCGATGAAGTCCTCGCGCACTGGCTGTCGATGGATGCATCGCAGATCGCCGAGCTGCACGCCAAGGGCCTCGCGCACTCGGCATGAAACCCTTCGAGAACGAAGCCCCGGGCATGCTGTTCGGCCTGCCGATGCCGATGGCGCAGGCATTCGGCTTGCGCGGCGAGAAGATCGGCGACATGCACGCCACCGTGCGCATGCCGCGCAACGAACTGCACACCAACAGCCGCGGCGACGTGCATGGCGGTGCGCTCGCGGTGCTGCTCGACTGCACGCTGGCCAGCGCCGCGCGCGCGCATGCGCCGGTGCGCTTCGGCGTCGTCACGGTCGACATGGCCCTGCACTTCGTCGCCCCCTGCAACGGCGACGTGATCGGCACCGCCACCTGTGAGCGGCGCGGCCGCTCGCTGTGCTTCGTGCGCGGCGAGGCGCGCAACGTGCAGGGCGAGCTGCTGGCGCTGGCGACCGGCACCTTCAAGCTGGTCGAGCGCGCCGCGAGCGCCTGACCCTCGACCCCTCTCAAGTTCCCCAAAGGAAGTCTTCGATGACCACCCCAGCCAACACCGGCGCCCTCGCGGGCATCCGCGTGCTCGACATCTCGCGCATCCTCGGCGGCCCGTACTGCGGCCAGATCCTCGGCGACCACGGCGCCGACGTGCTCAAGGTCGAGCCGCCACAGGGCGACGACACGCGCACCTGGGGCCCGCCCTTCCGCGACGGCGTGGCCTCGTACTACCACGGGCTCAACCGCAACAAGCGCACCATGTCGCTCGACCTCGGCAGCGAGCAAGGCCGCGAAGCCTTGCTGGCACTGGTGGCCGAGGCCGACGTGCTGATCGAGAACTTCAAGACCGGCACGATGGAGCGCTGGGGCATTGGCTACGACGACTTGTCGAAGCGCTTTCCCAAGCTGGTCTGGTGCCGCGTGTCGGGCTTCGGTGCCGACGGCCCGCTCGGCGCGCTGCCGGGCTACGACGCCGCGGTGCAGGCCATGACCGGCATCATGAGCATCAACGGCGAAGCCTCGGGCGACCCGCTGCGCGTGGGCCTGCCGGTGGTCGACATGGTGACCGGCCTCAACGCCGTGATCGGCGTGCTGCTCGCCTTGCAGGAGCGCCAGCGCAGTGGCAAGGGCCAGTTTGTCGAGGCGGCCCTGTACGACAGCGGCCTCTCGCTGTTGCACCCGCACGCGGCCAACTGGTTCATGGATGGCCGCAAGCCGAAGCGCACCGGCAACGCGCACCCCAACATCTACCCCTACGACGCGCTCAACACCGGCACCGACCCGATCTTCCTGGCGGTGGGCAACGACCGGCAGTTCGCCAGCTTCTGCCGCGTCATCGGCCAAGCCGAATTCGCGCAAGACCCGTTGTTCCGCGACGCCGGCTCGCGCTCCACGAACCGCGTCGCGCTCAAGGAAAAGCTCGAGGCGGCGCTGGCCTCCTTCGACGGGCGCACGCTCGTCGACCAGCTCATGGCCGCTGGCGTTCCCGCGGCTCCGGTGCTGCCGGTCGACGCGGCCTTGAACCATCCGCACACCGCGCACCGCGAGATGGTGGTGGAACTGGAAGGCAGCTACCGCGGCATCGGTGCGCCGGTGAAGCTGAGCCGCACGCCGGCCAGCTATCGGCACGCGCCGCTGACGCCGGGGGATGGCTTCCTCAAGGCGGCCGACATCACCGGCTGAGCGCCGACGCGTCGCACCAAGGACGTGGGCAAGCCGGCCGGCGGACACGCTTTCCCGTGCTTCCCGCGCAACAGTCAAGTCCTACACCGGCGCAATGCGCTTCATCGCGGCAAACGCCGCGAGAGCGGGCATCCAGGCCACTCGCGGTCGCACTTTTCCCTGAATGAAAAGGAGTAAATTCCGCCTCAACGAGGAACATACCTCGCAACTTCAGGGACCCACCATGTCAAGTGCAACCGCGGCGCGTACGGCGCTGGTGCTCGAAACCAACAATCTTCACGACGGCCCCGGCATGGAGCTCGTCTCCTCCAGCCTGCAGCGGCTGATCTTGCTGTTGGGCCAGCAGACGCTGCCGCTGACGTCGCTCGCACAGGTCGTCATCACGCACGACGGACTTCCTCCCCACATCTGCAAGAGCATCGAGCGCCTTGCTCAGCGGCCGATCGACTTCGTCGCGATCGACCCCTACACCGGCTACTACGATGCCAAGAACGTCGGGTTCGACATGACCGATGCGGCGCTTTGCGACTACGTCGCCTTTGCCGATGCCGACTGCCTGCCGGCGGCCGACTGGCTCGAACGCCTGCTCGAGCCGCTCGACGGCCCCGAGGGGCCCTCGGTCGTTGCCGGTCGCACAAGCTACGACACCAGCCTGACGGGCATCGCGCTGACAACGCTGGACTTCATGTATTTCCCGAGCCCACTGCGCCAGGGCGGCACGCGCAACTTCTATGCGAACAACGTGGTGTTCCGACGGGACGTGTTCGAGCGGTACAGCTACCAGGTGCTGGACGGCGTCTACCGCGCCCAATGCGAAGTGCTGGGCCTGCGGCTGCAGGCGGCCGGCGTGCCGGTCTGCTACGAGGCCCGCGCCCACACCCAGCACCGTCTTCCAGGCACGCGCCGCGACTGGTTCAAGCTGCGCTGGTTGCGAGGGCAGGACAGCCGCGGCCTGACACCGTTGCTGGTCGAGACCTGCGTGCCCGCGCCGCTGCAGTGGCTGGCTCGCAGCGGCCCCATCGGCACGCTGTGCGTGCAAGCGTCACGGATGGTCTTCAGCCTGCGCGCCATCAACCACCAGGACCTCCCCCGCGTGCGCGGCCTGCGCTGGCTTGGCACGGCGCTGCTGGTGATGGCCTATTCGGCCGTCGACATGGCCGGCGGGCTGTTTCGCGGTTTCGGCGCGCATACGCTCGATCACCAAAAGGCGGACGAACAGGCCCTCTCGTACCACCGCTGAAGACGCCCGAATGGCATGCGCCAAGAGCCTCGACCGCCTGGGGATTCGCCTCAGAAGGTGTGAAGACTTCGTAGCGAGGGTCCGCAGTAGAAATATTCACACCTTCTCAGGGCGCGATCGGGTTCCCGGGCGACCCCAGCGGCGCGGCGCCGACCACGATCGCGCTTTGCGCCGACGCCTGCGGGTCATGCAGGATCACGCTCTTGCCAACCCCCACGCCCACCCCGCCAACGCCGACGCCAACACCCAGTCCTGCACCTGCGCTGGCGTAGACCTGGCCCAGGTGATTGATGCCGACGCCTGCGCCCAGCGGGCCCCAGCCGGTGTTGATGCCGAGGGCCGGTCCGCCGGGGCCGACGCCGAGACTCAGCGAGATGCCCGGGACGATCGGCACCGCGATGCCGGCGCCGACTGCGCACCCGCCCACCGCGAGGCTGGCCGCAAGCAGGGCGCCGCACGCGCCGATGTGGCGCATGGTGCGGGAGGCGGGACTTTGATGTGAACTGGCGATGGTCATGGCACTTCCCTGAATGAACGGCCGGACTCGGTGCCCGACCATCGCGCCCGAGCCTAAATCAGGAGAGCGTTGACGCGGCGCACATAGGCAGCGGGATCTTGCGGCAGTCCACCCTCGGCCAGCAAGGCCTGGTCGAACAGGATGTTGGCCAGGTCGTCGAAATGTGCCGATGTCTCCAGCTTCTTCACCAACGCGTGCTCGGCATTGACCTCCAGCACGGGCTTCAGGTCGGGCGCGGGCTGGCCGGCCTGCTTCAGCATGCGGGCGAGCTGCGTGCTCATGCCGCCGTCCTTGACCACCAGGCAGGCCGGTGAATCGACCAGGCGCGTGGTCACGCGCACGTCCTCGGCCTTGTCCTTCAGCGCTTCCTTCAGGCGTTCGAGCACAGGCTTGAAGGTCTCCGCGGCGGCTTCGGCGGCCTTCTTCTCGTCTTCATCCTGCAGGCTGCCGAGGTCGACCGCGCCCTTGGCCACGCTTTGCAGCGGCGTGCCGTCGAACTCGTGCAGGTAGCTCAGCGCCCATTCGTCGACGCGGTCGGTCATCAGCAGGACCTCGATGCCCTTCTTCTTGAACAGTTCGAGCTGCGGGCTGTTCTTCGCGGCGGCGAGCGTGTCGGCCGTGATGTAGTAGATCGCGTCCTGGCCTTCCTTCATGCGGGCCTTGTAGTCGGCCAGGCCCACGCTCACGGTGTCGGTGGTGCTGGAGGCGAAGCGCAGCAGCTTGGCGATGCGGTCACGGTTGCCGTGGTCCTCGCCCAGGCCTTCCTTCAGCACGGCGCCGAACTCGGCGTAGAACTTCGCGTACTTGCCGGCGTCCTCGCTGTTCGATTCGCTTTCTTCCTTCTTGTCGACCACATCGGTGACTTCATCGGAAGCAGGCTTGTCGGCGGCGGGTGCAGCAGGCTCGGCTGTGGCTGCGGCAGCCTTGTTCGCCAGGTCTTCCAGCATCGACAGCACACGCTTGGTGCTGCCTTCGCGGATGGCCTTCACGTCGCGGCTTTCCTGCAGCAGTTCGCGGCTCACGTTGAGCGGCAGGTCGGCTGAGTCGATCACGCCCTTGACGAAGCGCAGGTAGCTCGGCAGCAGCGCCTCTGCATCGTCCATGATGAAGACGCGCTTGACGTAGAGCTTGAGGCCTGCGCTCTTGTCGCGGTTCCACAGGTCCATCGGCGCCTTTGACGGGATGAACAGCAGTTGCGTGTACTCGGTGCTGCCTTCGACGCGGTTGTGGCTCCAGGCCAGCGGCGCCTCGTAGTCGTGGCTGATGGTCTTGTAGAACTCGCTGTACTGCTCGGGCGTGATGTCCTTCTTGGCGCGGGTCCAGAGGGCGCTGGCCTTGTTGACCGGCTCCCATTCGCCGGTCTTCACCATGTCGCCGGGCTGGTCGTTCTCGCCCTCTTTCCATTCCTCTTTTTCCATGAGGATGGGCAGCGAGATGTGGTCGGAATACTTGCCGATGACCTGCTTGAGCTTCCAGGCGTTGAGGTAGTCCTCCGCGTCTTCGCGCAGGTGCAGCGTGACGCTGGTGCCGCGCTGCGGGCGGTCGATGGATTCCACTTCGAAGTCGCCGGCGCCACCGCTCACCCAGCGCACGCCTTCGCCCGCCACCATGCCGGCGCGGCGCGATTCGACGGTGATCTTGTCGGCCACGATGAAGCCCGAGTAGAAGCCCACGCCGAACTGGCCGATGAGCTGCGCGTCGGCCTTCTGGTCGCCGCTGAGCTTGCTCATGAAGTCCTTGGTGCCGCTCTTGGCGATGGTGCCGAGGTTGTCGATGGCTTCCTGTTTGCTGAGGCCGATGCCGTTGTCGGCAATGGTGAGCGTGCGGGCGGCCTTGTCGAAGGACACGCGCACCTCGAGATTGGGCGCGTCCTCGTACAGGCCGCTGTCGTTGATCGCCTCGAAGCGCAGCTTGTCGCACGCGTCCGATGCGTTCGAGATCAGCTCGCGCAGGAAGATTTCCTTGTTCGAGTAGAGCGAATGGGTGACGAGGTGAAGCAGCTGGGCGACTTCGGCCTGGAACGGGAGTTTGGTGCTGGCGCTGGTCATGGAAATAAGAGTTTTCGATGGTCAAAAGGGCGGCCGATCAAAGCCGGTCGGAGCCGCCCGGGTTCAGTTGGTCATTGCAGCCGTATTTTCAAGCGCGGCGCGGCGCGCCTTGTAATCCATTTCACTGACAGGCACAAAAGCCTGATGCATTTTCCATACGCCTTTTCGTGATTTATTGAAGGTTGAGAACAGTTTGAATGACGAATGCGCCCAGTTTCGCAGGGTGCGGCTTACATTTGCGTCGGCAAGGCCTGTCACCCTTCTTTGTCAGTCACTCAGGGATCGAATATGAAAAAGCTGTTACTCGCGTCCGCGCTCGCCGCGTTGCTCGTGCCACTGGCCGCCCAGGCCGAATCCACCGTCACCAACAGCCTCACCGCCGCGGCGCCCGCGCCCGCCAGTGCACGACTCGACTTCAGGATCACCATCCCGAAGGTGCTGTTTCTCCAGGTCGGCACCGGTGCAGCGGCGCCGCTGGCGGCCCTCGGCACCATCAACAAGATCGAATTCGACGTGCCCGCGGGCAACGTCGGCAACGGAACCGCCGTGGCGCCGACCACCGGCGGCGACCTCCTCGGCGGCACCGGCGTGACCGTGCGGGTCTACTCCAACACCGGCAGCCGGGTCGACCTGACCAGCACCACGACCGGCCCGATGACCGCTGGCGGCGCCGCCTCCGTGCCGTGGTCCGACATCGCCGTCACGACGGCGTCGCTGGCGACCCCGACGGCAGGCTATTCCAACATCGCCATTCCGCACCCGGCCTTCACGACCGGCGCCTCCGGCGGCACTTCGGCAGCGGTGGCGCTGACCGGGGCCGGCGGCGGCAGCCCCGCGGGGCTGGTGCGTCGCGAGGGCAGCTGGGTCTTCGCCTATGCCAATACCGCGGCACTGCCGGCCGGCGTCTACGGCGACACGGCAGCCAACAACGGACGAGTGACCTACACCGCCACAGCAGTGCCCTGAGCGTCGGGCCCAGCCCTCGCCGCACGGACACGGCCTGCGCGCCATGGACACACGCGTCCCCGCTCCGGGCGCATCGCCACGCCTGCGCGCGTCGGCGATGCTGCTCGCCTTGCTGGCCGCCGCGCTGGATGCGCAGGCGTACACCATCGCCATCACGGCCGGCAGCCGCACGCTGTACCTGCAGGTGGGCGTCGGCAGTTCGCTGGGCGCCGTGCTCGCGGGCGGCGGCCTTCCCCCCAACAACAGCACCGTCAACCAGGTCAGCGTGACGGTGCCTGCGGCGGGCTCAGGCTCCGGCACCCCCTATGCCATGGCGACCGACAGCCCGGTCAGCAACAGTCCCTACGACGACTTCGCGGGCTACTGCACGCCGACGGTCAACGGAGAGGTGTACGTGGGCGGCTTTTTCCGCGTGCCGGGTGCCGGTGCGGGTGCCGCGGCCACGCTCACCGTGACCGCGCCTCCCAACCTGGTCAGCGCGAGCGGCGCCACGCTGCCCTTCAGCGAAATCGAGTGGACCTCGGCTGGCCTGGAAGATGTCACGCCGACCATTCCCAGCGGCCGATTCCCGGGCACGGGCGCGACCAGCACCTTGCTCTCGGTCGCGCGCAATACGTGGTTCGAGAGCTGCCTCGCGTTTCGCTACCTCAACACACGGCTGGTGCCCGGCGGCACCTATTCGGGCCGCGCCGTCTACACGCTGACCGCGCCATGAAGCACCTCGCGCTGCGCGGGACCCGCGCGCTCACGAAGGCGCTGGCCCTGGCGGCGAGCGCGCTGCCCGCACCCCCGGCGATGGCGGCGACCACCTACCGCATCGACGACACCGGCACCGTCAGCAGCCCGGCCGTGACACCCATGCGCTGGCGCCGCCTGGCACCCGGGCGCGCCGCCGACAACACGGTCGAAGGCCAGGTGGCCGTCGCGGCCCGGCTCAACCTCGGCGCGTGGGTGCATCGGCAAGCCCGCATCTACCTTGCGCTGGCGCCCACCGAAGGCGACCAGTTGAGCGTGAGCTGGCGCACGCAGGGTCGCCTGCTGCCGGGCCAGATGCGGGCCGGCACCCGCACCGTGGTGTTCGAAGGCGTGGTGAGCGAGCCCTTCCTGCAGGAGACGCTGCTGTTCCAGCTCACGGCCGACGGCCGGCGGCTCGCGCGCGCACAGGCGCTCCAGTTCCATTTCGAGATCGAGGTCACTCCATGAAGCCGCACCTGCTTCGCTGGCGCGCGGGCTGCCGGCTCGCTGCCGCGCTCTGGTGCGCAGCCGTGGCCTTGCCTGCGCATGCGCAGTTCGCGCTCGCCATTTCGCCGCCACGCTTCGAACTGGAGGCCGAGGCGGGCGACCGCGTTCGCGACACCATCGAGTTGACGCACACCGCGGCGGGTTCGGGCAGCTACACGGTCCGCACCGCCGACTGGCGCATGAAGCCCGACGGCAGCGTCGAGTTCTCCGATGCGCTGGCGCCGGGCAGCTGCCGGCCGTGGGTGGCAATCGAGCGGCGCGAGCTCAGCATCGGCCAGGGACGGCCCTATCGCTTCCGCTTCGAAGTCGTGCCGCCGCCGGACACGCCGCCGGTGGAGTGCCGCTTCGCACTGATGGTGGAAGGCAAGGACGACGCTTCGGCGGCGGGCATGCCGCTGACGTTCTCGGGCCGCATCGCGGTGATCGTCTATGTGGCCGTGGGCAAGGTGTCGCCCGTCATCGACGTGACCGGCAGCGGCGTGAGGCAGGTCGACGGTCAGGCCCTGCCCTATCTCCGCGTGCGCAACACCGGCAACGCGCACGGTCGCCTCGCAGGCTACCTGGCCGGGACGGACGCCAGCGACGCCCGGCTCGAATTCCAGCCTGAGGCCCTGGCCATCCTGCCCGGCGACACGCGCGACGTGGCCCTCGTCCCGAGCAAGCCAGGCGACGCTGATGCCGCCGTGGCCGTGGCCTTCCCACTGACCATCCAGGGCAAGGTCGAGTGGGGACGCAGCGGCACGACGGCGATCGACAAGCGCTTCGCGCGATGACGCGCCGGCTCGCCTGCGCGGCGGCGCTGGGACTCTGCGGGGCCAGCGCCCTGGCGCAGACGGCGCCCGCGGCCAGCGTCTATGAGGACCGCGTGCTCGACGCCGGGCCGCAAGCCGACCTGGCCGAAGCGGACCCCGCAGCGACCTCCGGCTGGCCGCGCGGCTGGAGTGCCGAATTGCAGTCCACACGGCAATCGGGCCAGGCCGAGGCGCGCAATGAAGCGGTGCTGTTCTCCGGCTACGTCGACACGCCCGACTACGGCGCACTGTCGGCCAACCTGAACCTCAACCGCTATCGCAACACCTATTCCGACACGGCGATCGCCGGCAATTTCGGCGCGAACTACACCCTGGCGCCTTATCGCTACGAGACCGGCAACACCTGGCGCATCGACCAGCGCGCGATGCCCTTCGACGGCGGCTGGTTCGGCAACAGCAGCGCCGGCAACATCAACATGGCCGTCGCGCCGATGGGGCGCGGCATCGGCCGCGTGACGCTCCCGGCCCTGTCGATCGAGGGCATGGCGGCGACGCTCGAGCGCCCCGGACGCACCAGCTTCAATGCCTCGGCCGGCCGCCTCGGCTACTTCTCCGGCCTCGACTCGCAGGGCTTCGCGACGGGCAAGGGCACCGCCGCAGGCTTCGGCGCGCAGACCCAGCTCGCCGGCGCCGACCAACCGGATGCGCCGGGGCGCGTCGACGCCGCCGCGCAGTTCATCGAAAGCCGCGATGTCAATCCGAACGGCGTGGCGGGCTTCCGGCAAGACACCCGTGCGCTGTGGGCCGCGGCGTCATGGCAAGGCGTCGCGCCGTGGGCCGATACGCTCGGCGCCGGGCAGGGCGGCATCGGCGAGCGCGTCGGCGGCATGCGGGTGCAGGGCAAGGTGGTGGGCAGCACGAGCCAGCCTTCTAGCGGCTATTCGCTCGCCGGCCGCGACTCGGCCAGCGGCGCCTGGGTCGACGCCAACTGGCGCAGCGCGTGGCTGCAGCAGTCGGCCTCCGCCTATTACTTCGAGCCGCAGTTGCGGTGGGGCGCGGACGGGCTGCCGGCCAACATCAAGGGCATGACCTGGCGCGGCGACATGCAGACGCGCCAGTGGCAGCTCGGCCTCAACACCGAATGGAGCGACAGCGTCACCGGCCCGCAGAACCGCTCGTTGTATGTGAACGTCTTCGGCCGCTACCGTCTCGATTCGCGCGACGCGGTCTCGGGCAACGTGGCCGTTCGCAGCGGGGCGTATGCGGCGCAGTCCGCGCAGTTGACGTGGGAGCACCAGTCGGCGTGGGGCTACACGCAGTGGCGGACGGACGTCGCGCTCGGGAAGGACCTGCGCGTCGTGCGCACGGGCGTGGACCACAGCTGGAAGGTGGGCGAGAGCCAGACCTTGTCGACCACGCTGGCCTTCGAGCATTCGTACCAGGGCGGCGACACCGCGCGCAGCGTGCAGTGGGGCGTGCTGGGCACCGCGCCGCTGCCGGGCACAAGCGGTGCGCGCCTCGACCTCACGGTGCGTGGCAGCCAGGGCGTGGGCGACACCGCCAACCGCTTCCTGAACGCCAACGTGCGGCTGGTGTGGCCGCTGGCGCCGGGCTGGTCGTTCGTCGCCCAATACGCGGCGTCGCGCGGGCAGGAGCAGTTGAACCCGGCCGTGCTTTCCGCGCTGACGGTGGCGACGCTGCAGCCCACGCTGGTGCAGCCTTCAGGGCGGTCGATGCTGCTGGCGCTGCGCTACGAGAGCCGCGCGGGCAGCAGCAGTGCGCCGATCGGCGGCGCTCCGGGTGCGGGCTCTGGCCGCGTCGAAGGCCATGTGTTCTTCGACCAGGACCACAACGGCAAGCGCGAGGCGAGCGAAGGCGGCGTGCCCAACGTCACCGTGATGCTGAACGGCCGCTACGTGGCGCGCACCGACGCGCAGGGTTACTACAGCTTTCCGGCCGTGGCCGCGGGCGCCTACGAGGTGGAGTTGGTGCCCGACAACCTGCCGCTGCCGTGGATGCCGGCGGTGCGCGAGGGGACGAAGGTACAGGTGTATGTGCGCAGCGCCGCGACGGCGGACTTCGCGGTGCAGCGCGAGCGGTAGGTCCTGGTCAGGTTGACGTGGGGTTGAGGGGCCAAGCTGCAGATCGATCCACAACCTCCACACAGGGAACGCCATGAACTTTTCTCATCCCACCCGGTCGCTGCTAGCCGCGTCGTGCCTTCTGTTCGGCGCCGTCGCCGCTCAGGCGCAGGTGCCCGCCGACGCACCGGCCGGCACCACCGTGCAATGCAAGGACGACAGCTACGCCAGCCCCGAGACCAAGTCGGGCGCGTGCCGCGGCCACAAGGGGATCAAGACCTGGTACGGCAAGACTGCCGGCGCTGCGGCGCCTGCGCCGGCCGCCGCGGCAGCGCCAGCAACAGCCGCAGCAGCGCCAGCAGCCGCTGCCGCCGCGCCCGCCATGGCCAAGCCCGCAGCCACCGCGGCAAAGGCACCGGCTTCCACCGACAAGACCGCATCGATGGTGCAAGCGCCCGGCGGCGGCGCCGGCAAGGTGTGGGCCAACGACGAGACCAAGGTCTACCACTGCATGGGCGACAAGTACTACGGCAAGACCAAGAAGGGCGAGTACCTGAGCGAGGCCGACGCCAAGGCGAAGGGCATGCACGCCTCACACAACAAGGCCTGCAGCACCTGAGGCTCGACGCCGGGCTCACGACGCTTCGGGTCGCTCATCCAGGCGCTGGCGGCGGCAACACCCGCAGCCCGGCAAACCCGGTTCCGCGGTGTTCGGGCCGGGCCCCCGGCCGACTTAGCGTGGCTGCGACTCGACCTCGCTTGTCCACTTGTCGATCAGCCGCTTGCGCTCGGCGGCTTTGCCGTACTTCTCGAAGTCGTACTTGATGAGCTTGACGCCGTCCGATGAGGGGATGCGCGGGTCGGGCTTGAAGGTCTTGTTGGCGGGGGTCTGGAAGCTGCCGGCCTTCGCGCCGATGGACTGGCCCGCCGGGCTCATCAACCAGTCGTAGTACCGAACAGCGTTGGCCTTGTTGCGTGCGCCCTTGACGAGCGCGATGCCGCCGATCTCGTAGCCCGCGCCCTCGCAGGGCGATGCGGTCTTCACCGGAAATTTGTCGTAGCGCCAGCGCTCGAAGCCGAACAGGAAACTCACGCCGATGCCGACTTCGCCCTTGGCCACGCTGGGCGCCTGCGCCTGGCCGCTGCGGGTATAGCTGGTGACGTTCCTGTGCAGCTTCTTCATGTAGTCGAAGGCGGCATCCTCGCCCATCAATTGCACCAGGCCCGCGATGATGGTGTACGCCGTGCCGCTGGTGGCAGGATGCGAGATCTCGATCTCGCCCTTGTACTCGGGCTTGACCAGGTCGGCCCAGCACCTGGGCTCGGGCAGCTTCTTCTTGCGGAGTACGTCGGTGTTGAAGCCGAATCCGATGGTGCTGGTGTAGAAGCCGCCAACCTGGTTGCCGCTCATCGCATATTGCCGCACGGACCAGTCGAACAGGTCGTTCAGGTAGGTCGGCCGGTAGGCATCGAGCAGGCCCTGCTCGGCCGCCTGCAGGAAGGGATCGCCGGTGCCGCCCCACCAGATGTCGGTCTTGGGATTGGCCGCCTCGGCGCGCAATTGCGCGCCGATCTCGCCGGTGCCCTTGTGCGCCTGGTTGACCTTGATGCCGGTGGCGCGCGTGAACTCGGCCGCAGCGGCCTCGCACCAGCCCGCATCGGTGCTGCACAGCGCATTGACCGTGCCCTGTTGCGCCCACGTGCTCATGCAAAGGGAGGCCGCGGCTGCCGCCACGGCCCAACGCCCGAGGCCACGCCGTGCCTGTACCGATGCCCGCGGGGGATCGACCCGGGATGGCAAGGCCAGGTCAACTGGCAAGCGGATGGCGACGGCCTGGACAGCAACTGGAGACATGCGGCAACCCCGTGAATTGAGATGAAACCGCAGGATAGCCGCGCCGGCGCCGGAAAGCCGGGGGATTCGTGAACAGGTTCCGCGCCGACGATGACCACAGGTCGCAAGACGTCGCCAAAGCGCCGATATCGCTTCCACAATCCGCCCCGCCCGACCCCGTTCGGGCGTTTTTTTGCATTCACTACAAGGACTTCAGGGATATGGAACACAGCACTTTCAAGAAGTGGTCAGCCGAGTTCGCCGGTACTTTCTGGCTTGTCTTCGGCGGCTGCGGCAGCGCAGTCCTGGCGGCCGCGTTTCCTCAACTGGGCATTGGCTTTCTCGGCGTGTCGCTGGCCTTCGGGCTGACGGTGCTCACCGGCGCCTATGCCTTCGGCCCGATCTCGGGCGGACACTTCAACCCGGCCGTGTCGGTGGGCCTCGTGCTCGGCGGGCGCTTTCGCGCATCGGAACTCGCGGGCTATGTCATCGCGCAGGTGCTGGGCGCCATCGCGGCAGGCGGCGTGCTCTATGTGATCGCCACCGGCAAGGCCGGCGCGGAGATCGGCGGCTTCGCGACCAACGGCTTCGGCGAGCACTCGCCAGGCAAGTTCAACATGACGGCCGCGCTGGTCACCGAGATCGTGCTGACGGCCGTGTTCCTGATCGTCATCCTCGGCGCGACGGCCAAGCGTGCAGCCGCCGGCTTCGGCGGCATGGCCATCGGCCTGTGCCTGACCCTGATCCACCTGGTGTCGATCCCCGTGACCAACACCTCGGTGAACCCGGCACGCAGCACCGGCGTCGCACTGTTCGGCCCTGCCTATGCGATGTCGGAGCTGTGGCTGTTCTGGGTGGCGCCGATCGTCGGCGCGATCATCGGTGCGGTGATCTACAACGTCTTGCTGAAGGAGGACTGAAGCAGCATCAGCTTGTCAGACGCTTGTTCGTGGGCACCCCCCGGGGAACCGGCTTTGCCGGGCCGCCGGGTGCGTCCCCTCGAGGAGCTGCCTCAGGCGACCGCCCAAGCGCCGCAGGCACATTCGGGGGTAGGCCTGATTTCAGCCGCCGGCGCCTGGCAGCCGGTGCGCCGTGGTCTCGCCGACGGACTCGCTGGAGGTCGCGTGCGAAGCCGCCACCGCGCCCTTGTAAGCCTCGTCGGCCGACATGCTCGAACTCAACGCGGGCGCTGCCGTCGACTGGCCGACGGCCTCGCTGTTGCCGCCGGCATGGGCCGCGGCGATGGCCTCGCGCTGAACGTCCTCGGCGCGCACTGTCGAATTCATCATCCTCGGGCTGGTGGATTGCCCGATGGCTTCTGTGCCGCTGGATTCTCGTTCGTCCTGCGCCTGCTGCGCGAAGGCGGACGCCACGCTCAATGCGGCGCATGCGGTCACCGCGGCGGTCACGAGATGTCGAAGGGTTGCTTGCATGGTGAGGTGTCTCCTGGAAAGCCTTCACTCTAGGCAAGCAGAGTGAGCGTCCCATGAGCAAAGTCTTAGGCAGGGGTGAGCAGGTGCACGCGCGCGATGAGGCCCTGCGTGCCCTCGCCGTCCTCCTGCCGGTCGCGCAGTTCGATGCGCAGGCCCTGGCGTGACGCCGCGGCCTGCGCGATCGCCAGCCCCAGCCCGCTGCCGCCGGGCGGCGTGCCCGGCACGCGAAAGAAACGGTCGAACACCTGGTCGCGCCATTCGGGCGCGATGCCCGGGCCATCGTCGACGACATCGACCACGGCACGGCCTTCGATCGCATGCAGGCGCACGTCCACTGCGCCGCCTTCGGGCGTGTGGCGCAAGGCGTTGTCCACGAGGTTGTCGAACACGCTGTGCAGGTCGGCCGGCGATGCATCGAGCACCGGCGCGATGCGGCCCTCGAAGCCGACGTCGACGCTGCGCTGGTCGGCCAGCATCATGCGTTGGCCCAGGCTCTCGCGCAGAAGCGCCGCCACGTCGACCGGCGAACGCGAATCATCGACCGCCCCTTCCTGACGCGACAGTTGCAACAGTTGCTCGATCAGGTGCTGCGCGCGGGTGACGCCGGCCTCGAGTTGCCAGAAGCGTTCGCTCGCCTCGCCCTCTGGCACATGGCTGCGCAGGTTCTCGAGCTGCAGGCCGATGGCGGTCATCGGCGTGCGCAGTTCATGCGCTGCGTCCTGCACGAAGCGGCGTTGAGAAACGAAGGCGTTGCGCAGCCGCGCGAGCAGGGTGTTGAAGGCCGCGACCAGCGGCCCGATCTCGTCGGGCACGCGCGCCAGCGGCAGCTCGGCCATGGAGCGTTCGTCCTGCGCCGCCACCTCGCGCGCCACGCCGCGCAGCGCGCGCGAGGTGGCGCTTACGATGAGCCACAGCATCAGCAGCGTGGCCGGCAGCATCAGCGCCAGCGGCAGGCCCTCATAGAGCGCGCGGCGTGCGATGCGCTTTTGCCGGAAAGCCTCGCTCTGGATGACCTGCACGCGAGGATGCCCGGGCTGCTCTTCATCGAGAGGGACCGTGAAGACGCGCCAGCCTTGCCCCTCGGCCGGGCCCGTTCGCACGTCGGCAAAGCCCGGCGTCTCCTGCAGCGGGACGACCGCGGCCGGATAGGCGCTCGCAAGCGGCGCAGCGCCGTCGGCCGACCACTCCTGAACAACGACCGCGCCGTGCGCCTGCACGTCGGTGGCATCCAGCATCTGCAAGGGTCCGGGCTTGCGATTGCCGGCACGGGACTCGGCCACCAGCCGCATCTGGTCGTCCATGAAGGTGTGCACCATCCGCCCGTAGGCGCCCCAGGAGAACCACGCGGTGGCGGCCGCGGCGATCAGGTGCAGCGTGATAAGCCACAGCAACAGTCGCGTGCGCAGGGAGCGCGGGCGCCAGCGGCTCCCGCCGGTCCAGCTCATGCGGGCACCGCGACGCGCCAGCCCAGACCGCGCACGTTGCGGATCGCATCCGGCCCGATCTTGCGGCGCATGCCGTGGATCAGCACGTCGACCGCGTTGCTGGTGACTTCCTCGCCCCAGCCGTAGATCCGGTTCTCCAATTGCTCGCGCGACAGGATGGCGCCGGGGCGTTCGAGCAGCGCATGCAGCAGCGCGAACTCGCGCGCGGTGAGCGTCTCGCGCACGCCGTTCTGCAGCACCTCGCGCGTGGTCAGGTCGAGTTGCAACGCGCCGAAGCCGATCAGCGAATGCGCCGCCCCGTCACGCCGCCGCACGACGGCGCGCATGCGGGCCAGCAACTCGCGAAAGGCGAAGGGTTTCTGGAGGTAGTCGTCCGCGCCGAGGTCGAGCACGTGGATACGGTCCTCGATGTCGCCGCGCGCCGTGAGCACCAGCACCGGCGTGGCATCGCCGCTTTCGCGGGCGCGGCGCAGCACTTCGGCGCCGTCCCGGCCCGGCAAGCCGAGGTCGAGCAGCACGCAGGTGTAGTCGCCGTCATCGAGCGCGCTTTGCGCGAGCGGGCCGTCGCGCACCCAGTCGACCGACCAGCCCGCACCTTCCAGGGCCTGGCGCAGGCTGCGCCCGATCATTTCGTCGTCTTCCACCAGCAATGCGCGCACGGTTGTCCTCGGTCTGGAGCTATCCAGGCGAGGAGGCTACGCCTGAATTGTTAGGCGTGCATGAGGGCGTGCAGCGAAGCCCGTTCACGGCCCCCGGGGGTGGGCTAGAACTTTTCGTGCAGCCCGAGGTAGCGCCACTGGCCGGCCGGCAGGTTGCCCAGCACCACGCGCCCAATGCGGATGCGCTTGAGGCCGACCACCTTCAGGCCGACCTGCTCGCACATGCGCCGGATCTGGCGCTTCTTGCCCTCGGTGAGCACGAAGCGCAGTTGCTCGGGGTTCTGCCAGTCCACACGCGCGGGCTTGAGCGGCTGGCCGTCCAGGCTCAGCCCATGCCGCAGTCGCGCGAGCAGCGCGGGTGGAAACACCTTCTGCACGTCGGTCGCGATGTCGCCCTTGTCGCCGGGGCCGCTGCCGGGCGGCGACCAGGTCACGCGCACCAGGTATTCCTTCTCCATGCCCGAGTCCTCGCCGATCAACTGACGCGCCACGCGGCCGTCCTGCGTCAGCACGAGCAGGCCGACCGAGTCGATGTCGAGCCGGCCGGCCGGCGCGAGGCCGCGCAGTTGCGGCGGCGAGAAGCGGTTGGTGCTGGGGTCCTCGCGCCAATGGGTGCGCGGGTTGATCAACACCACCGCCGGCTCGTGGCCGTCCTCGGCCTGGCCGCTCACGTAGCCCATGGGCTTGTGCAGCAGGATGGTGACCTGCGTGGCCTGGTGGCCGTGCGCCTTCCTGTCGACCTCGACGCGGTCGTCCGGCGTCACCTTCACGCCCATCGGCGCGACCTGGCCGTTGACCTTGACCCAGCCTTGCTCGATCCATGCATCGGCCTCGCGGCGCGAGCACAGGCCCAGTTCGGCCATGCGCTTGTTGAGGCGCACGGCGCCGGGAGCGGTCGAGGAAGTGGCATCGGTCATGGTGGCGCCGATTATCCCGAAGCGCTGGCCGACGCGTGATGCCAAGGCATTCCTACACGCCGCCCGCACCACCGTCGCAGGCTGCTGCTTCCATCCTTCAGAAAGCAGGAGCCAACCATGCCAAGAGGTGATAAATCTTCCTACTCGGACAAGCAGAAACGCCAGGCCGAGCACATCGAAAAAGGCTACGAGCAGCGCGGTGTGAGCGAAGGCGAAGCCGAGCGGCGCGCCTGGGCCACGGTGAACAAGGAAACCGGTGGCGGCAAGAAGAGCGGCTCAGGTCGCGGCAAGCCGGAGAACCACGCGCCCTCGCGCAAGGGCGGCCGACTGGGCGGCGCGGCTTCGGCGTCGCGCTCGGCGGAAGAACGCTCGGCATCGGCGAAGAAGGCCGCAGCGACGCGCAAGCGGCACGCTGCGGCACGGCATCAGTAGGGAGACCGTCCAAGTCCCCGCGGACCGCGCATCCTCGCGCGGGGCTTGATCAGGGACTCAGCGCAGCGCAGGCGCTTCGGCGTCGACCGTCGACTTGGGCGGCGCGGCGCCCATTCCCTCTGCCGCGGCAAGCGCCTTGCGCATCGCCTCCACATTCACGCGCTCCAGGTAGCGCGGGATGTTGCGCCAGAGCGTGTGGTACCCATAGCCACCGCGGAACATCTCGTGGCGCGCCGCGTCCTTGCTCCAGCCTTGGACCACCATGCGATAGAGCGCGATCACCACGCCGGTGCGGTCGGCGCCGTGCCAGCAATGGACCAGCACCGGACCCTTCTTCTCGGCCGCGCAAATGGCGATGAGCGCCCGCAACACCTCGTCGTCGTTGATCGACCAGGTGTCGATGCGCACGCGCTGGCGTTCGATGCCGGGATGGTCGCCCAGCGCCCGCTCGTCACTGTTGAACGAGCGGAAGCTCAGCACGGTGCGGATGCCCAGCGCCTCCAGCGCGGGCGCATCGTCCCGGCGCGGCTGGCCGCTGCGGTAGAGCGTCGGTGTGACGCGGTGCAGGTTCTCCGGCAGGACGCCCGGCACGTGGCTGTGCAACCGCTCGGCCCAGTGCCCCGGGCGCACGTCGAGCACGGCAGAGTGCCGTCGCGAATGGCGCCTCATTTCCAGCCCGTCCGCGCAGGGCTTCGATGCAGGAGCCAGAGGATCAGCGCCGCACCGCCAAGCCCGATCCAGTAGTCCACGGGGGCACCCAGCAGCCAGTGCGGATGCCACGCGACGTGCGCCGGATCGAACCTGGCCCAGCCATAGGCCGGGTTGGCCACGAACCAGACGAAGTCCTCTACCATCCAGAAGGTCACCACGCCGGCCAGCGCCAGCGCGGCATCGCGCCAGCGCCACTTGCCGTTGAAGGCGAGCGGCGAGAAGAACACCAGGGCCATGAACGAGAACACCCAGGCGTGGTAGCCGGTCATGGCGCGGCCGCCCCAGAAGATGTCGAGCAGCCAGTGCTTCTCGATGCGCCAGGTCGGCAGGCTGGCGGCCCAGCCGGCGCTGCCTTCGATCTGGATTTCAACGTTAGCGAAGAAAAACGCCATCAGGAGTACCCACGCGAGGTACCCCGCAGTCCGACGAACGCTCATGCCTACCAGCAGTTCGCCAGACTCAGGAGGTTGCCGGCCAGGTCGTAGTTGGACTTGGTGCCGTCCGCCTGGATCCGGAATTCGAGGCAGGCGGTGTCGGCGGTTTGTGGGCCACCGGTCTTGGGCTTCGCCTTGGCGAGGTATCCCGTGGCATCGCTGACCACCGTGAGCTGGTAGAAGGCCGAGCCGCTCGAATTGATGTCGAACGGCCACGTCGACCCGGCGCCATAGCCGAGCGTCGGCGGGTCGAGTGAATATGAATTGGTATTGCTGAACACGCGTTCCTCCCTTGCAGCCAGATCCAACAACGCATTCTTGGCGTCGGCTCTGCGCGACTTGCGGATGTACGACTGGTAGGACGGGTAGGCGATGGCGCTCAGGATCCCGATCACGGCCACCACGATCATCAGTTCGATCAGCGTGAAGCCTCGCACATGCTTGCGTCGCGACACCCGGCCGGCTTGACAAGAAAAAGTGGCCTTGATCATAGCGGCGTCCTCGCGTTGCATGGATTGGCTGGCGTGCTGCGTTGTCTACGACAGCACATCAGCGCATCTTGATCCAGGTCAGCCGGCCACCGCCGCTGGCCGAGCCGGGATTGACCTGCGTCACCGAACCCTGCCCGCTGACGGTCTGCGTGGCCAGGTACTTCTTGGTGCCGGCGCTCACGATCGACGGCGAGCCGACGCCGCTCAGGCCGATGCCCGCCACGATCTGGCCCGTGGCCGACACGAAGTTGTTGGTGGCATCTCCAAAGAACGACGACGCCGGCGGCGCGCCGGTGGCCGGATCGATGGCCATCGTGAAGCCCGAGGCCGGTTGCTGGTCGCAGCTCAGGGCCTGGTTCACCGCCGGCAGCGTGGTGTTCACCAGGAACAGGCCGTCGGAAACGATGGGGTTGTAGATGATCTGCTCATTGGCGCCGGGCAATTGCACCGACCATCCGAACTTGGTGTTGCCGGTGGTGCAGGCGGTCGAGCCTTGCCAGCAGATCGTGTTCCGGGTGACGGTGCGCGCGCCGGAAATCAGCCCGTTGGAATAGGTGGTGTCGGTGGTCACGGTCTGCGACTGGAGTGACGAGGTGGTCACCGTCTGCGCGGTCGCCAGGCTGGTGTATTGCGCCGAGCCCTTGTTGTTCCACGCGGCCATGTCCCAGTCCCAGATACCGAACATGTACTGCGTCCCGGTCGTGGGCGTGGCGGCGGACGTCAGGGTCTGCGGGTAGATCTGGCCGGTGCCGAAGGTCACCATCAGGCGCGGCGCCGTCGACGCGGCAACGACCGACGACACGGTCAGGCGGGAGGTGATGGGCTTGCCGCCCGTGTAGAAGATCGCCGTCGAACGGACGGCCCAGTTGCCCGCCGTCGCGCTGGTCACGTCGAAGCGCCAGACATTGCCGAACACATCGCCGGCATACAGGTAGTCGATCACGTGGTCGCCATCGAGGTCGGCGGAGCTGACGTAGGCAATGCCGTTGCGCGCGGTGACCGTGCTACCCGACATGGTCGGGCCGGAGCCCGGGCCCGCCGAGAGGTAGCGGAAGGTCCTGGCGCCGGTGGTCTGGTCGACCGTCATGATGAAGATGCCCGCGCCGCCGTTCTTGCTGTTGAGGCCGTTGCCGAAGATGACAGCCCAGTTGCCGTCATGCATGCGCCGGATGATCGGGGTGCCGTAGGTGCTGCCCAGGTTGTCCTGGCAGCTGACCGCGGCCACGGCGGGCGTGCTGCCGCTGGCGGCGACGGCGGCGACGTCCGTGGCGGCGCAGGGCAGTGTGCTCGAACTCCATTCACCCAGCACCAGGTTGGCCGCATTGGACTCCGCGAAGTTGGCGGCGGTGGGGGTGGTGACGTCGAGCGCGTAGATCGCACCTTTGGCGACGGTGGTGTTGTCGCCGATCACGCCGCCCGCATTGCCGCCCGCACCCAGCCCGCCCACGAGCCAGGTGTGCCACTGGCCGCCGTAATACAGGTCGCCCGTGCCCGGCGTGGCGTCGACGAAGGCATTGTGGCCATATTGCGGCGACGAGAAATCGAGTGCCGCCGTGGTGTTGGAGTGGATGGTGTTGAGGGCCATGGCCGGCATGTACGCCAGCAGTTCCCTGCCGTCGTTGAGGGCGGTGGTGTCGAAGTCCCCGCCGGCGGTATAGGCCCCCGCGCGGAAGCCGTGGAGCAGCCCATCGTTGCTGCCCGCGTACACCACGTTGGTGCGGGTCGCGTTGGCGGTCGCGAAGGCGCTGTAGGTGGTCGAGCCTTCGGGCATGGTGGTCGACGGCGCCAGCAGGTCCTTCCAGGGGGAAGTGAACGGGGACTGCGGCGGGCCGACCCATGTCGGGCTCGAGTTGACGATGTCGCCCAGCACGCTGTCGCGCAGGCGGTACGTGCCGGTGCCGCTGGAGGTGAGTTCGTTGGTGCGGTCCCCGCGCAGGTAGTTGAGCCGGTTCGCGGTGTTGGGGGGGGTGTCCCCCGCGGTCAGCACCGCCTGCTGGCCGCCCGTGCCGCTGCCCAGGTTGGTCCACTGGAACGGAATGCCAATCGAGTTATTGGACGTGAGGATGGTGCGCGCCGCGGAGGCCTGCGCGGTGGTGGCGACGCCGGTGCTGGCGCAGGCGCCGCCCGTGAGCACGCAGCTCGCATCCCAGTTGGCCGTCGGGTTGATCGACACCGTGTTGTTGGTGGTGTTGATGACCAGGTTCTTCGCGGAGAGCTGGCCCCACCAGTTCACCGGGTGGTAGAAGGCCAGGTAGATCTGCGAGCCCACCTGCACCTGCGCCGACTGCTGGATGTTGATACCGGCGGAGCTCGCCGCCACGTTCACTGGCGCCGCCTTGAAGCAGACGATCTCGTGCACGTTGCTGCCGCCGCCCGTGCCGGAGCTGAAGCCGAAGCGGAACTTGGAAGGCAGGGCGCCATTCGACGCGGTGATCAGCTGCTTGTTGATCACGGTCTGCGCGGCGCCGCCGTCGTAGCTGTAGTTCAGGCTGAGCAGGCCGTCCTGTGTGATCTTCAAGCCGTAGGTGATGGCCTTCGCGGCGCCGCGTTTCGGATTCGACACGCCCTCCTGGTTGAAGATGGGCGACTGCACCGTGAGCGCGCTGGTCGCGATGAGCGGGTAGTCCAGGACTTTGACTCCGGTGTCGACCGGTAGCGCGGCGTTGGTGTAGTTCCACAACGTTCCTGTGCGGCACGTATTGCCGACGGCGAGTTGCCGAAAGTTCGAGGGCACGGTCGACGGGTAGTAGTTCGGGTACTGGCTGTTGAGCGCGGTCCAGTTGATGTTGCCGGCGCCACGCAAACTGACACGCCCCGGGGCCGAGCCCGAGCCGCTGGCGGTGTTGTCGCCGGGATTGGAGAAGTTGCCGAATTCGTCGATGCCCAGGCCGACGTAGGCACCCTGCAGGCCGTCGTTGACGTCCTTCGCGTTCGCGCAGCTGTAGCCCAGGCTGCCGCCGTACGCGCCGGTCTTGGTGTTGGCATCCACGCTCTTGACCAGGTCCCCGTTGACGAGGAAGAAGGCGATCCCGTCCGCGCCCGACTTCTGGTTCGCCGAGTTTTGATAGCTATTGCCGCCATAGGTCACCGTCTTGAAGGTCACCTCGACGCCCTGGTTCGACGGAAAGTCGAACTGCGAATAGACGGCGCCGGTCTGGTTCGTGCCATCGCTGCCACCATCGGTAAGGCGCAACGCGCCGCTTCCGACCGGATCGCCCGTGCTGCCGAGACTGCCGTTGACGCCACCCACCAGGTCGCTGCCGCGTGAGGTGTAGTAAGGCAGCCCGACGCACTTGGGAATCGTGCCGGTGCCGTCACCCGCGGTCAGGCAGGCGCCGGCCAGGCTCTGCCACGGGTACTGCGAAGACGCACCCGTCAAGGTGTCGCTGATGACCGTCTGGGCGTGCGCGCCCAGCACGACCAGCCCGAGCGCGGGCAGCGCGACGAGCCAACGAAAAAGCCTGGAGGACATGGTGTGGCTTTCAGGGACCACTGAGGTCCTTGGTGGAAGACGTGTAGGCGGCATAGACGCTTTGCACCACGCTGACGGTCGTATCGCGCCCGCCGTAGCCGACGCCGGTGATCTGGTACAGCACCGACTTGCCGTCTGCGCTGTAACCCAGCAGCGCGATGTGCAGGGCCGGGCTCTTGGCATAGTTGACGTCGCCGACGGTGCCGCTCGACGACTGGCTGTTGACGTTGCCCGCCGTGTTCACCGGCATCTGCGGCGGCTTGTAGGTGATGCTGCTGGTCCACGGCAGCGTGCCCGGATTCACCAGCTTGCTGTTGGTGCCGCTGCAGATCCGCATGTTGGCCTGCACGGTGCCGTCGACGGTGCCGCTGCACGAGCCGCCGGCCCCTGCGTTGCCCTGGCCGAGCCACCATTCGCCGTAGCGCACGGCGCTTTCGGCGGCAGACAAGGAACGTTGCTTCTCCAGCGTGTTGCCGGCAATCGACTCCTGCGTGCCGAAGCTGCGGTACATGCTCACCGCGACCAGCGACACGATGACCAGGATGAGCAGGCTGGTGAGCAGCGCGACACCGCGTTGCGCACGGGGACCGGTGGATGGAAGGTGCGGCTTCATTTGGTGTTCATCAGGTTGATGACCTGGACGACGGTGACGGTCTGCGTCGTGCCGTCGACCTTCTTCTGCGGGAACCCGAGCGAGACCCGCGCGGTGTAGACGTTGCCCCAGAGATTCGCCGCCGTGATGCCGGCGGCCGGCATGTAGGTGTCGACGGCGTGCTTGTCGTCGCCATCGCTGTCGACGCCGTACAGCACGCTGAAGTTGCTGACATTGGTGGCCAGCGCCACCGGCGCGCCGGCGCCGGTGCCGTCGTCGAGCGTGCAGGTGAGTTCGTTGTTCGCATTCACCCTGAAGGTGTTGACCGTCACGGCCACGCTGCCGAGGGCACCGGCGGTGTTGGTGACGCCCTGGCAGTTCATGAGGCCGTCGCCGTTCGCGCGCTGGTAGCGGACCGTGACGGAATCGGCCGCCGCACCTGTGCCGGCGCCGGTTGTGCCGACGATTCCCTGCCCGGCATCGAAGGCGTAGCTGGACCCGTCGGCCCGGGTCACGGTGGTCACCTGCGGCAGCGCCTGTGGGCGCGTGTCGCCCAGCGGATCGACGAAATAGCCGGCCGACTGGATGGTGGTGGTGAGCATGGTGAGCGCGAGGCGCTGGCTGTCCTGCAACTGCGCGAGGTCGTTCTGCGCGTTGAAGGTGTTCTTCATGTTCAGGTAGACGTTGAGCACCGCCGCGAGCAGGAACAGCGCAATGGCGATGGCCACCATCAGTTCGATCAGCGTGAAGCCGGCTTGTCGGACGGCGCGCAGGATGCTGGGTCTTCGCATGAAACGGCCCTCAAGGTTCGATGTAGAGCGTGTACGAACGCGCACCGCTGGTGCCGAATCCGGTTCCGGCCGCCGTCTTCGTGGAGTTGATGTACCTGTCGTTCCACTGGATCGTGAGAACGCAACTCACGGGCACATCGGAGCTGCTCGAGCAGTTGACGAGCGAAGTCGTGCCGGGGAGCAGGGCGTCGAGGTTCCGCGCCCAAATGCCGACTTCGAGCGCCGCCATCTGCTGCAGGGAGCATTTGGGCCCTGACGGCTTCGTGGCCGAGGTACATTCGCCCGACGGGATCGTGCTCACTACGCCGGTGGCGTCAGTGACCACGGCGCCATTGGTGCTGAAAGTCCTCACGACCAGCCCGCCGTCGCGCCAGAACTCCCGGTTGCCGTGCATGGCCGCGGCCAGGCTGTTGGCCTGCATGGCCACGATCGAGCGGCTGCTGGCGGTCTGCGTGCTGGAGACGGCCAGCGCCTGCATCTTGGCAAAGCCGAAGATGCCGATCGTCAGCAGCAGCACGGCGACCATCACCTCCAGCAGGGTGAAGCCGGCCTGAGCTGTCCGCGACCGACGCGAAGACGACAGTGAATTGCGCTTCATGAGCAGGTTCCCCCCGCGGTGAGAACCTGCTGCCGCCCGGCGAGGTTCAGGGTCACGCAGCGCGTGGCCTTGGCATTGACGGGGCTGGTGTTGAGCGTCAACTGCACCGTGCCGCCGGGCAGGTTCAATGCAAATCCGTCGCGGCTGTAGGTGATGGCGCCCAGGCCGCCGCTCGCGGTGAAGGTGTCGGTGCCGCTCCACTTGGCTTGCCTGCGCATGACCGTCTCGCCGGTGTCAATGGTGATGTTCGACGCATTGCCGTTGTTGAAGATGAGCCAGCCGTTCTGCCAGGGCGTGTTGTTGCCGCCGCACACCGCGGTATTGGTGGCGGAGGTGGCGCACACGGTCACGGTTTCGCCGCGGCGGATGGCTTCGGCGCGCGCGAACTGCAGGTCGCCGACAAAGCCATTGACCTCGGTGGCAACGCGATTGCGCTGCGTCAGGTCGATGAAGGAAGGCGCGGCGACGGTGGCCAGGATGGCCACCACCGCGAGGACCACCATCAATTCGACGGCGGTCACGCCGCGAAGGCGGCGCACGACACGGAGACTTGTGCGGAAAGTCGCGCGGCTGAAGGCAACGACGTGGATCGGGCAGATCATCGATCGGGTACAGGTTGCTGGCGTTCTTCACCTGTGGCTCCCTGGCCTGCTTCCTGCCCGCAAAGGCAAGGAAGTAAGTCGATAGATTGCACTTTTCGAAGCCGTTTGAGTTAGTGCGCGCGCACTTCTTCCGACAAACGGCGCCCGGCCGACGATGGGCGGCGTGACTACAACTTCAGGCCGAAGCCGTCCGGCCGGCCTCGCGCACAGTCGCGCGCGCCATCAGGCGTACTTATGCAGCGTCGCCCTGGAGCACGCGTTCCAGCACGCGCCGCGCGGCGTCCGGCTTGCCGAGCCCACGGCTGATCCGCGCCATGCGGGCGAGCTGTTCCGGCGCGGCCATCAGGCGGGCGATCTTGTATTCCAGCCCGATGGTGTCGTAGGCGAGCCAGGCGGCCCCCTCCTCCATCAGGAAGCCGGCGTTGTGCTCCTCCTGCCCCGGAATGGGCGACACCAGCAGCATCGGCTTGCCGAGCGCGAGGCATTCGGAGATGGTCAGGCCACCCGGCTTGGTGACCACCAGGTCGGCCGCGGCCATGAGCCGCTCCATCTCGTTGGTGAAGCCGATGGCGACGAGCCGGCCGGCCGAGCGCTCGCCCAGGCGCTTCAGCGCCGCGTGCGCCGCTTCATTGCGGCCCGCGACGGCAATCACCTGGAAGTCGCAGCCCGGGCCTTCGAGCGCCAGCACGCGCTCGACCATGCTCGGGAGATCGCCCACGCCGGCGCCGCCCGAGACCATGAGGATGACCTTGCGCGCCGGATCGAGGCCCAGCCGGGCGACGCAGGCGTCGCGCGCCAGTTCGGGCGCATCGGGCTGCGAGAAGGCCGGCATCACCGGGATGCCGGTGACGTGGATGCGGTCGGACGCCAGGCCGCGCGCCCGCATGCGGACCGCGACCTCATCGGTGGCGGCAAGGTAGCCGGCCATGCCGGGGACGATCCACATGTTGTGCAGGTCGTAGTCGGTGACCTGCAGCCAGACCGGGCAGTCGATCCGGCCCTTGTTCTGCTCGCGCATGAGCAACTCGGCCGGCAGGAAGTGCGTGCAGACGATGGCCTTGGGATCGACGCGATGCACCTCGCGCAGCAGCGCGCCGGCGCTCACCCGCTCGATGCCGCGGCGCAGGCGCTGCGAGGTGGCGCTGTGCGGCGTGGTGTCGGTCTTCTGGTGCAGGTAGGACCAGACCTCGGGCGCGCGGTTGACCAGCTTGATATACCAATCGGTATAAATCTTGCGGAATCCGCTCGGAAAGTGGGCCATGGCGTCGATGTGGGTCGCGCCGCAAGGCGGTACGAGGGCTTCGGCCGTGGCGGCGAGCGCCTGCGCGGCGCGGACGTGGCCGTTGCCGGCACTGACGCTGAGGATGAGGAGTTGTCGGGATGTCATGGGCGTTGAGTGTCTCGCGAAGGGGGCGGAAAGGCCGAACGCAGAGGTCGCAAAGGTTTCGCAGAAGTCGCAAAAAAACCAGAATTGAGATGTCTTCTTCTGCGACTTCTGCGACTTCTGCGTAGATCCTGTATTCCTTCTGCGTTCGGCTGTCCGGCCCTTTGATTCGAGGGCTACATCACCAGCCGGTAGCCCACCGCGGTCTCTGTCAGCAGGTGCCGCGGCTGTGCCGGATCGGCTTCGAGCTTCTGGCGCAGGTGGCCCATGTAGATGCGCAGGTAGTGGCTCTGTTCGGAATGCGACGGGCCCCAGACCTCGCGCAGCAACTGGCGCTGCGTGAGCACGCGGCCGGGGTTGGCCGCGAGCGTGGCCAGCAGGCGGTATTCGGTGGGCGTCAGGTGCACTTCGTGGCCGGCACGGCGCACGATGCGGGCGGCGCGGTCCAGTTCGATCTCGCCGAAGCGGAAGGTGGCCTCGGGCTCCTCGCCGCCGCCGCCCGCGGCACGCGGCCGGCGCAGGTTGGCGCGCACACGGGCCAACAGTTCGCCGGTGCCGAAGGGCTTGGTGAGGTAGTCGTCCGCGCCGGCATCGAGCGCCTCGACCTTGTCGGCTTCGTCGGTACGTGCCGACAGCACGATGATCGGCACCGCCGACCAACCGCGCACATCGCGGATCAGGGTGACACCATCGCCATCGGGCAAGCCCAGGTCGAGCACCAGCAGGTCGGGCTGGCGCGTGCCCGCCGCCGCGAGTCCGTCACGCAGGTTGCCCGCCTCATGCACCTGCCAGCCCTCGGCCTCCAATGCGCCGCGTACGAAGCGGCGGATCTGGGGCTCGTCCTCGATCACGATGGCGGTGGGTGGGGGCATGGGTTCAGGAATTCGGATGCGGGATCGGACTTGACCGTACGCGAAGGGCGCGAAGATACGCGAAGGACGCGAAGGAATTCAAAGAAAATTTCTGTCTTCTTTCGCGTCCTTCGCGGGACCTTTGCGTCCTTTGCGTCCTTTGCGTCCGGCTGTCCGCTTTCATGGCACCTCCATCGTCGGCGGCTCTCGCCTCGGCAAGGTCACGGTGAATTCTGCGCCGCCGCCTTCAGCGTCGGACGCGGTGATGGCGCCACCATGCGCGTGCACCACTGCCTTGCAGATGGCCAGGCCCAGGCCGACGCCGGGGGTCGCGGACTCGGACTGGCCGCGCGTGAACTTGTCGAAGAGGGTCTGCTCGCGGCCTTTCAGTGCAGTGGGCAAGCCGGAGCCGTGGTCCCGCACCGTGAGGACCAGCGTCGACGGCGTGACGGTCGCGCCCAGCACGATCGGCGGCGCGCCGTACTTGGCTGCGTTCTCCAGCAGGTTGACCAGCACGCGCTCGATCAGCACGGCATCGAACTCCACCAGCGGAAGATCGGGCGCGAGTTCGGTCTGCACGGGTCGCTCACCCAGCGCGGGACGTGCGGCGCGGATCGCGGCGCCGACCACCTCCTCGATCGATTGCCAGTCGCGCCGCAGGTTGACCGTGCCGTCGCCCATGCCGCTTTCGAGCCGCGCCATGTCGAGCAGGTTGTCCACCAGCGCATTGAGGGCGCGCGCCTGCGCCACGATGGCCTGCGCCGCCTCGGCATGCTGCTGCGGCGGCAGCGTGCGCAGCGATTCGGCCAGTGCGATCAGCGCAGTGAGCGGCGTGCGCACGTCGTGGGAGATGGCGCCGAGCAAGGCGTTGCGCAGGCGCTCCGATTCCATCTCGACGACCGCCGTCTGCGCCACGTTGACGTAGTGCACGCGTTCGAGCGCGATGGCGATCTGGCGCGCCAGCGTCTCCAGTTGCTGCGCCTGCTCGGGGATCAGCAGCCATCGCGTTTGCGCGGGTGCGAGCGCCAGCACGCCGCGCACGCGCATCGGCGCCTGCAAGGGGATGTAGTGCCATGGCTGCGCGGCCAGCGTGGCGGTGCCCAGGCCCGCTGGCTGGGCCTGGCGGAAGGCCCAGTCGGCCACGCTGAAGTCGAAGCCCTCGGGCACGGGTTCGGGCGGCAGGAGTTGGTCGGCCTCGTTGGTGATGAGAACGCGGGCCCGGCCGCCGAAGTAGCGTTGCACGGCGGCCGTGCCGAGCTCGACGACCTGGCTGCTTTCCAGCGCCGCCGACAAGTCACGCGCCAGTTCGAACAGCGACTGCGCGCGGCGCTCGCGGCTGTTCGACACGTTCATGGAAAAGGTCAGCGACGCGGTCAGTTGCCCGACCAGCAGGCCGACGACCAGCATGACGGCGAAGGTCACGAGGTACTGGACATCGCTGATCGAGAACGACATGCGCGGCGGCACGAAGAAGAAATCGAAGGCGCCCACGTTGAGCAACGCCGCGAAGGCCGCGGCGCGGGCCCCGTAGCGCGCGGCGACGATCACGACGCCGAGCAGGAACAGCATCACGATGTTGGCCGGCGCCAGCACGCCGGTCAGCGGCGTCGCGAGCAAGGTGACCGCGAGGCTGCTCACGGCCGCCGCGACAAAGCTGCGCCAGCGCGAGGGTGGCTGGTGCTCGGCCACGTCGGTCGCGGCATGGCCCCGCGCGTCCAGCGGTGCGCGTGCGAGGCGGCGCGTGGCCTCGACATGACCGACCGCGACGATGTCCAGCGCGGGCGCGTGGCGCGCCAACCGACGCGCAAGCGATATGCGCCATGGCCACCAGCGGCGCCAGCCTTCGGGCTCCGCGCGCCGGCCCACGACCAGCATCGCGCAGTTGAGTTTGCGGGCCTGCAGGGCGAGTTGCTGCGCGACGTCATCGCCGGTCAGCACTGCAGTCTCCGCACCGAGTTGCTCCGCCAGCTTCAGCACGGACAGGACGCGGTCGCGCCGCGATGCGGCCAGCCGCTGCAAGGGCGGCGTCTCGACATAGGCCGCATGCCAGCGCACGTTGAGCTGGCCCGCGAGCCGCGCGGCGGTGCGCACGGTCTGGGCCGCATCCTCGTGCGGGCCGACGCACGCGAGGATTGCGCCCGAGGTGTTCCAGGCCTGCAAGGCGCTGGTGCCGGACTGTTCGACGCGCCAGCCGCGCATGTCGTCTTCCACGTGCTCGGCGGTGCGGCGCAAGGCAATCTCGCGCAGCGCCATGAGGTTGCCCCTGCGGAAGAAGTTCTGCGCGGCGCGCTCGGCCTGCTGCGGCAGGTAGACCTTGCCGGCTGCCAGGCGCGCGGTAAGTTCGTCGGGCGTGACGTCTACCAGCACAACTTCGTCGGCCTCGTCGAGCACTGTGTCGGGCACCGTCTCGTGCACCCGCACGCCGGTGATGGCGCCGACCGTGCCGTTGAGGCTTTCAAGATGTTGCACGTTGATGGCTGACCAGACTTCGATGCCCGCGGCCAGCAGCTCCTGCACGTCCTGCCAGCGCTTGGCATGGCGCGAGCCGGGGGCGTTGGTGTGGGCCAGTTCGTCGACCAGGAGGACCGCGGGCTTGCGTTGCAACGCTGCGTCCAGATCGAACTCCGGGAGTGCGCGGTCGCGGTAAGGCATCTGGCGCAGCGGCAGTTGTTCGAGGCCTGCGAGCAAGGCGGCCGTTTCGCTGCGGCCATGCGTCTCGATGACGCCGACCAGCACGTCGCGCCCGGCTGAACGTTCGCGTTGCGCTGCGCTCAGCATGGCCCATGTCTTGCCGACGCCAGCGCTCGCGCCGAAGTAGATGCGCAACTTGCCGCGTTGGGCGCGCGCCTCGTCACTGCGCAGTTGCGCGAGCAATGCGTCAGGGTCGGGGCGGAGGGCGTCGTTCATGCGTTGGTGTTGAGCGTACGACCAGATGCGGGATCGGACAGCCGTACGCAGAGGACGCGAAGGTTACGCGAAGGACGCGAAAGGAATATCAAAAATGTCTTCTGAATTCCCTTTGCGACTTTTGCGAAACCTTTGCGACTTCTGCGGTCGGCCGCATTCACTGCGCCCCGTCCAAGGCCAGATTGAGTTCCAGCACATTGACGCGCGGCTCGCCGAGCAAGCCCCACAAGGCGCCTTCGGTATGGCTCGCGATCAGTTGCTCGACCTGCGCCGGCTGCATGTTGCGTGCGTGCGCGACACGGGCCGCCTGGTAGCGCGCGGCGGCGGGACTGATGTGCGGATCGAGTCCACTGGCCGATGCGGTAACCAGGTCGACCGGCACCGTCGCGGTGTTGCCGGGATCGGCTGCGCGCAAGGCCTCGATGCGGGCCTTGACTGCGTCGGCCAGTGCCGGGTTCAACGGGCCTTGATTGGCGCCACCGGACGCAGCGGCGTTGTAGGGCATCGGCGCGGTGGCGGAGGGGCGGCCCCAGAAGTGCTTCGGGTCGCTGAAGTTCTGGCCGATCAGCGTGGAGCCGATGGCCTTGCCGTCACGCATGACCAGGCTGCCCGCCGCCTGCGCGGGGAACGCGGCGTGCGCGACGCCGGTGACGGCCAGCGGATAGAGCACGCCGGTGAGCAGCGTGAGGGCCGTGAATATCACGAGCGCGGGGCGAATGATCTGGTTTGTCATTGGAATTCCTTGGTTTGATGATCGGGTCGAAGAACGCGACGTGCGCGCGGCCTTGAGGGCGTGCTCATACCCACCCGACGAGAGCAAGCAGCCAGTCGATGGCCTTGATGCCGATGAACGGAACGACCAGCCCGCCCAGACCGTAGACGGCGAGATTTCGCCGCAGCAGCGCGGCCGCGCCCACCGGCCGGTAGCGCACGCCCTTCAGCGCCAGCGGGATCAGGAACACGATCACCAGTGCATTGAAGATGACCGCCGACAGGATCGCGGACGACGGACTCGCGAGCTTCATCACGTTGAGCGCGCCGAGTTGCGGATAGGTCGACACGAAGATCGCCGGGATGATCGCGAAGTACTTCGCCACGTCGTTGGCGATCGAGAAGGTGGTGAGCGAGCCGCGCGTCATCAGCAGCGCCTTGCCGGTCTCGACCACTTCGAGCAGCTTGGTCGGGTTGGAGTCGAGGTCGACCATGTTGCCGGCCTCCTTCGCGGCCTGCGTGCCGCTGCCCATCGCGACCGCTACGTCGGCCTGCGCGAGCGCGGGTGCATCGTTGGTGCCGTCGCCGGTCATCGCGACAAGGCGGCCTTCGGCCTGGTACTGGCGGATCAGCGCGAGCTTGTCTTCGGGCGTGGCCTCGGCCAGGAAGTCATCGACGCCGGCCTCGGCCGCGATGGCCGCGGCGGTGAGCTTGTTGTCGCCGGTGATCATCACCGTCTTGATGCCCATGCGGCGCAGCTCGGCAAAGCGCTCCTTGATGTCGGCCTTGACGATGTCCTTCAGCTCGACGATGCCGAGCACGCGATTGCCCTCCGACACCGCCAGCGGCGTGCTGCCGCGGCGCGCCACGTCGTCGGCCGCGCGCATCACCTCCGGCGCCATCGAACCGCCGAGCGCCTCGACATGCTTGCGCACCGCCTCGACCGCGCCCTTGCGCAGCATCACGGGACCGGTGTCGACGCTGTGCCCGCCAGCGGGCAGGTCCGCCCCGCTCATGCGGGTCTGTGCGGTGAACGCAACGATTCGGCCGCCCGCGTTCGCCACCGCGTGCACCGCACCGACCGAACCGACTGCACCGGCTCCGGCAGAAGTCTTCGCATCGCGCGCCTTCCCCTCGCCGCCAAGCAAGCCCGCAACGGCCGCATCGCTCACGCCCATGCGGCGCGCCAGTTCCACGATGCTGCGGCCCTCGGGCGTCTCGTCCGCCAGCGAGGCAATGACCGCCGCATGGATCAGGCGCTGCTGCGCAATGCCGGGCCCGGGCAGGAAGGCACTCGCCTGCCGGTTGCCATGCGTGATGGTCCCGGTCTTGTCGAGCAGCAGCACGTCGACGTCGCCCGCGGCCTCCACCGCACGGCCAGAGGTCGCGATCACGTTGGCCTGCATCATGCGGCTCATGCCCGCCACGCCGACCGCTGACAGCAGGCCGCCGATGGTGGTCGGGATCAGGCACACCAGCAGCGCGACCAGCGCGGTGAGCGACACCACGCTGCCCGCGCCCACCGCGCCCACGCTGAACTGCGAGTACGGCAGCAGCGTCACGGTCACCATGAGGAACACTAGCGTCAGCGCCACCAGCAGGATGGTCAGCGCGATCTCGTTCGGTGTCTTGTGGCGCTTGGCCGCCTCGACCATGCCGATCATGCGGTCCAGGAAGGACTCGCCGGGGTTCACGCTGATGCGCACGACCAGCCAGTCCGACAGCACGCGCGTGCCGCCGGTCACGGCAGAGAAATCACCGCCCGACTCGCGCACCACGGGCGCCGATTCGCCGGTGATCGCGCTCTCGTCCACCGAGGCCACGCCTTCGACGACTTCGCCATCGAGCGGGATCACGTCGCCCGTTTCGACGAGCACGAGGTCACCCTTGCGCAGGTTGGGGGCCTGCTCCGGAAGGAAGCCTGCCTTGTGATGCGGCGCATTCAGCTTCTTGGCCCAGGTGTCCTTGCGCAGGCCGCGCAAGGATGCCGCCTGCGCCTTGCTGCGCCCCTCGGCCAGTGCCTCCGCAAAGTTGGCAAACAGCACGGTGAACCACAGCCAGACCGAGATGGCCAGCACGAAGCCCGGCGGCATGCCGGTGCCGCCCTCGAAGCTGAGGGCATGCAGCCACAGCAAGGTGGTCAGGATGCTGCCGATGTAGACCACGAACATCACGGGATTGCGCCACTGCACGCGCGGGCTCAGCTTGGCGAAAGCGCTGCGCAGCGCGGGCACGACCAGCGTGGCGTCGAACAGCGAGAGGGACGAGCGCGTCGACAGCTTCGGCATCGGGACGACAAGGTTTTCGGATTTCATGGGATCACTTCCAGAGCATCAAGTGCTCGACGACGGGGCCCAGCGCCAGCGCGGGCACGTAGTTGAGCAAGCCGACCAGCAGCACCGTGCCGATCAGCAGGGAGACGAACAGCGGGCCGTGCGTGGGCATGGTCCCCTCGGTCTCGGGCAGGCGCTTCTTCGCGGCGAGCGCACCGGCAATCGCCAGCACCGGCACGATCACGCCGAAGCGTCCGAGCCACATCACCAGGCCGAGCAGCGCGTTGTAGAACGGCGTATTGGCCGAGAGGCCGGCGAAGGCGCTTCCGTTGTTGTTGCCGGCCGATGTCAGCGCGTAGAGGATCTCCGAGAATCCATGCGCGCCGGGGTTGGCAATGCCAGCCTTGCCGTCCGCCAGGCTCACCGCGAGCGCGGTGCCGGCCAGCACCAGGATCGGCGTGACCAGGATCGCGATCGAGGTGAGCTTCATCTCATGCGTCTCGATCTTCTTGCCGAGGTATTCCGGCGTGCGGCCGATCATCAGGCCCGCGATGAACACCGCGAGGATCGCGAAGATCAGCATGCCGTAGAGCCCGCTGCCGACGCCGCCGAACACCACCTCGCCGAGTTGCATCAGCACCAGCGGCACCAGCCCGCCGATGGGCGTGAGCGAGTCGTGCATCGCGTTCACCGCGCCACACGATGCGGCCGTGGTCACGGCGGCGAACAAAGCCGAGGTATCGATCCCAAAGCGCACTTCCTTGCCTTCCATGTTGCCGCCGGCCTGCAATGCGCTGCGCAATTGGTCTACGCCCATCGACGCGAGCAAGGGGTTGCCCGCCTGCTCCGCCGGCACCAGCGCGACCACGGCGATGACGAACATCACTGTCATCGCAGCCAGCACCGCCCAGCCTTGGCGCAGGTCGCCCACGACACGGCCGAAGGCGAAGCACAAGCCAGCCGGGATCAGGAAAATCGCCAGCATCTGCACGAAGTTCGCGAGCGCGCTCGGGTTCTCGTAAGGATGCGCCGAGTTGGCATTGAAGAATCCGCCGCCATTGGTGCCGAGCATCTTGATCGCCTCCTGCGACGCGACCGGGCCCATGGCCAGCGTCTGCGTCTTGCTGCTCGCGTCTTCCATCACCGGGTTGCCGGCAGCGTCTTTCAGGGGCTGGCCATCGGGGCCGTTCTTCGGCTGCTGCCAGCTTTGCGTTTCCACTGTGTCGACGGTCTTGTAGCTGTCGAAGTTCTGGATCACGCCCTGCCCCGCGAAGAACACGGCGATGACGAAGGACAGCGGCAGCAGCAGCCACACCGTGATGCGCGTGGTGTCGACCCAGAAGTTGCCGACGAAGCCCTTGCCATCCGTGCGACGCGCAGCAAAGCCTCGGGCCAGTGCGAACGCGACCGCGATGCCTGTCGCGGCCGAGAGAAAGTTCTGCACCGTGAGCCCGAGCATCTGCGTGAGATAGCTCATCGTCGACTCGCCGGCATAGCCTTGCCAGTTGGTGTTGGTGACGAAGGCGACGGCGGTGTTGAAGGACGAGTCGGGCGACACCGCGCCCATGCCGGCCGGGTTGAGCGGCAAAAGGCCTTGCAGGCGCTGCAAGCCGTAGACGACGAGCGCACCTAGCGCATTGAACGCGAGCAGCGCCAGGGCGTAGCTGCGCCAGTGCATCGACGCATCAGGGGACACGCCGGCGAGCCGGTAGAGCGGCGCTTCGATGCGCGCCATCCAGCGCGGCAGGCGGCCCTCGCACAAGGCCGCGAGGAAGCGGCCGACCGGCCAGGCCAGCAGCCCCAGCACGGCGAGGAAGAGGACCAGCAAGGTCCAGGCAGAGGCGTTCATTTCAGAAGTCCTCCGCGTACAGCAGCGCGTAGACCAGGTAGGCGAACAGCGCGATCGCGATGAACGCGCCGAAGCCGTAGAGCACGTCGAGGCTGATCACGGCCGTTCCCCTTTGCCGGCCTGCAGCTTGTGCAGGCCCGCCACCATCTGCACCACGCCCAGCCACAGCACGGCCAGGGCGGCAATCCATATCAAGTCCATTCAGACACTCCGGTTTCCAGACATGCAGGCAGTCTCCGGAAGCGCGCGTAAAAACGGGGAATGGAGTGCGGCGAGCGGTGTAAAGAAGCCGTAAAAAAGGCCGGCGGCCAGCCGTGTTTGCAGACCCCGCGACACGCGAGTACCGTGCGGTCTGCCACGTCCGGATCAACCACACACCCACGACCATGACCGACTCCACCCCAACCGATCTCAAGGCCGGCATCCCGCTCGACCGCATCGCCGACGGCGCCATGCTGCCCGGCCAGGTCGACGGCGAAGACGCGCTGCTGCTGCGCCAAGGCGATGCCTTCTACGCGATTGGTGCGCAGTGCACGCATTACCACGCGGCACTCGCCGACGGCCTGCTCTGCGAGCATGTGCTGCATTGCCCGATGCACCATGCGCAGTTCGACATCCGCAGCGGCGCGGCCTTGTGCGCGCCGGCACTCGACGACCTGCCGAGCTGGCGCGTCGAGCAGGCCGATGGCCGTGTGTTCGTGCGCGAACGCATCGTCGCCGCGCCGCGTTCGCTCATCCGGAATAGCGACGCGCCGCTGGACGAGGTGGTCATCGTCGGTGGCGGCGCGGCCGGACTGGCCGCTGCCGACCGCTTGCGGCGCGAAGGCTACGAAGGCCGCCTGACGATGCTCAGCGCCGACGTCGACCCGCCCTCCGACCGGCCGAACCTGTCGAAGGACTTCCTCGCCGGCACGGCGGAGCCCGACTGGATACCGCTGAAGCCCGACGACTGGTACCGCGAGCGGCGCATCGACCTGCGGCTGAGCACGCGCGTGGAGGCGATCGACGTGTCCGCGCGCATGCTGCGCATGGCCGGCGGCGAATCACTGCGCTTCGGCGCGTTGCTGCTCGCCACCGGGGCCGACCCGGTGCAGCTCGAAGCACCCGGTGCGGCGCCGGGGCAGGTGCTGAGCCTGCGCAGCTTCGCGGACAGCCGCGCGATCGTGGCGCAGGCGGCATCGGCCCGCTCGGCGCTGGTGATCGGCGCGAGCTTCATCGGGCTGGAGGTTGCGGCATCGCTGCGCGCCCGTGGCCTGGAGGTGCATGTCGTGGCGCCCGACGCGGTGCCGATGCAGCGCGTGCTCGGCCCGGAACTCGGCGCCTTCGTGCGCGACCTGCATGCGTCGAATGGCGTGAACTTTCATCTGGGCACGAAGGTGACGCGCGTGGACGGCCGGCGCGCCTCGCTCGCCGATGGCAGCGTCGTCGAGGCCGACCTGATCGTCGCGGGCGTTGGCGTGCGGCCGTCGATCGCGCTGGCCGAGCAGGCCGGGCTCGTCATCGACCGCGGCGTGAGCGTCGACGCGTACCTGCAGACCAGCGCGCCGGGCATCTTCGCGGCCGGCGACATTGCGCGCTGGCCCGATCCGCATTCGGGCGAACGCATCCGCGTCGAACACTGGACGCTCGCGCAACGCCAGGGCCAGATCGCCGCCCTGAACATGCTCGGCCAGCAACGGCACTTCGATATCAGCCCGTTCTTCTGGAGCCAGTACTACGACGTGACGCTGCAGTACGTGGGGCATGCGGAGCGGTGGGATGCGATCGAGATCGATGGGTCGCTGGAGAGACGGGATTGCAGCGTGCGCTATCGGCTGGGTGGGCGGGTGCTGGCGGTGGTGACGATCGGGCGTGACCTGGGCAGCTTGCGTGCGGAGCGGGAACTGGAGGGAGATGTTGCGCCGGGGGAGCCTGGGGTTGTCGGCGCGCTCGGTGCGTAAATTGGCGGCGCGCTCGATCAGGTCACATTGGATTCGTCAGCGTCGCTTT
>NZ_JAATOM010000023.1 GCF_019207085.1 Variovorax sp. dw_308
GTCGGTGCCTCGATGCCGGAGGAACTGGTGCGGCGCGCCGCCGAGAAGCGCTACACCGCGCTGGCCCTGACCGATGAGTGTTCGGTCTCCGGGGTGGTCCGTGCGCACCTCGAGGCGCGCGAGCGCGGGCTGCACTTCATCGTCGGCAGCGAGATGCTGCTCACCACGGGCAGCGACACCGCCTTTGCCCGCGTGGTGTTCCTCGCGCAGGATCGTCGTGGCTACGGCAACCTGTGCGAGTTGATCACCCTGGCGCGTCGCAGGGCCGCCAAGGGCCTCTACAAGGCGCTGGTGGCCGATGTGGAGGGCAAGGCACCCAAGGCCCCGCACCTGGCCGGCATGGGCGGCTGCATCGCCCTCCTCCTTCCCGCAGCCGACGCGTCCGTGGAAAGCCTGTTCGCACAGGCCATGTGGCTGCGCACATGGTTTGGCGAACGCGGCTGGATCGCCTGCAGCCGTCCGATGGGAATGAACGACGAGTTGCGCCTATGGGTCGCGGAGCAGGCCTCCGCCCAGGCCGGCGTGCCGATCGTCGCCACCGGTGGCGTGCTGATGCATACGCAAAGCCGCAAACCCGTGCAGGACGTGCTGACCGCCGTGCGAATCGGCAAGACGGTGGCCGACTGTGGCTTCGAACTGCTCGCCAACGCGCAGCAGTACCTGCGAGCGCGCTCGGTGCTGCCCGACCTGTTCCCGCCCGAGTGGCTGCAGCAGAGCGTGCGGATCGCGGGCCTGTGCACCTTCAACCTGGAGGAACTGCGCTACTAATACCCGCAGGAGATCGTGCCGGAGGGCGAGACACCGGCCTCGCACCTGCGCAAGCTCGCCTACGCCGGCACCTTGACGCGCTTTCCGGGGGGTCTGCCGGACAAGGTGCGCGCCCAGATCGAGCTTGAGCTGGCCATCATCGCCGAGCTCGCCTACGAGCCCTATTTCCTCACGGTCGCGGACATCGTGCACTGGGCACGGGGGCGCGGCATCCTGTGCCAGGGCCGTGGCTCGGCCGCCAATTCGGCGGTCTGCTACTGCCTCGGCGTGACCGAGGTCGACCCTGCACGCATGAACGTTCTGTTCGAGCGCTTCATCAGCGTCGAGCGCAAGGAGCCGCCGGACGTCGACATCGACTTCGAGCACCAGCGCCGCGAGGAAGTGATGCAGTACATCTACAGGAAGTACGGGCGCGACCGGGCGGCCATCACCGGCGTGATCACGTCCTACCGCACGAAGTCGTCGCTGCGCGATGTCGGCAAGGCGTTGGGCTTTGCGCTGGACACTGTCGAGCGCGTGGCCAAGAACGCCTATGGCAACGAGAAGGAATGGATCACCGATGCTTGTCTAGTCGAATGCGGCCTCGACCCGTCGCAGAGCGAGGTCCGCTTGTGGTTGGCCCTGGCCAACGAGGTCCGGGGCTTCCCGCGCCATCTGAGCCAGCACACGGGCGGCTTTGTCATTGCACGCGACAAGCTCAGTCGCTTGGTGCCGGTGGAGAACGCGGCCATGGACGATCGCACAGTGGTGCAGTGGGACAAGGACGACTTGGATGCGTTAGGCCTGCTGAAGATCGACGTGCTGGCCTTGGGCATGCTGACGGCGATCCACCGCGCCTTTGACCTGGTTGCCGGCAAGCTGGGGATTCCCTTCGGCATGCAGCACGTGCCGCCCGAGTGCCCCGTCACCTACGCCATGATCCAGAAGGCCGACACGGTGGGCGTGTTCCAGATCGAGAGCCGCGCCCAGATGTCGATGCTGCCGCGGCTCAAGCCCGAGCGCTTCTACGACCTCGTGGTCCAGGTCGCGATCGTGCGGCCCGGACCGATCCAGGGCGGCATGGTGCACCCCTACCTGCGACGACGCGCCGGCGAGGAGCCGATCGAGTACCCGAGCGACGAGATCAGGGTGGCGACCGAGCGGACGCTGGGCGTGCCGCTGTTCCAGGAACAGGTGATGCAGATCGCCATGCTGGCGGCCGACTTCACGGCCGGCGAGGCCGACCAGCTGCGCCGCGCCATGGGCGCGTGGCGCCGCCGCGGGGGCCTGGAGCCGCATCAGCAGAAGCTGGTCAGCCGCATGCTGGCCAAGGGCTACTCGCAGGAGTTCGCCGATCGCATCTCCAAGCAAGTCGAGGGCTTCGGCAGTTACGGTTTCCCGGAAAGCCATGCGGCCAGCTTCGGCCTGCTGGTCTACGTGAGCTGCTGGCTCAAGCGCCACCATCCGGACGCCCTCCTTGCCGCGTTGCTCAACAGCCAGCCGATGGGTTTCTATGCGCCCGCGCAACTGGTGCGCGATGCACGCGAGCACGGCGTCGTGGTGCGGCCGGTCGACGTGACGGTGAGCGACTGGTTCAGCACGCTCGAGGAGGAGGCGCAGGAGACCCAGGAGACCCAGGCACAGCAGACATCGGGATCACCCACTCGCTGGGATGCGCGCTTCGAGGAACCCTTGCGCGCTGTGCGCCTGGGCATGTCCCGGATCTCGGGCATGCGAGAAGCCGTCGCGTTGCGTCTCATGGCCGAGCGCGCGAAGTCGCCGTTCGCCAGTGTGGAGGACATGGGCCGGCGAGCCGGGCAGGATGCGCACGACCTGCGGTGCCTGTCGGCAGCCGATGCGCTGCGCAGCCTCGCAGGCTACCGGGCCAACGCGGTCTGGGAAGCCATCGGTGTCGAGACACGGCCGACCGAAGTGCTGCGCGATGCGCCGACGCTGGAGGCGCCTGTCGAGTTCCGCCCACCCACCGAGGGCGTCGACATTGCCGACGACTATGCGTCGATGGGCCTGACATTGCGTCGCCACCCTTTGGCGCTGCTTCGTGCCAGGCTCACTGGTTGGGGCATCCGCACGGCGGACGACCTTCGGCGCAACGCTCGGGACAAGGAGCAGGTGCGCGCAAGCGGCATCGTGACGCACCGGCAGCAGCCCAGCACGGCCAGTGGGGTGATCTTCGCAACACTGGAAGACGAGACCGGCACCGTCAACATCATCGTCTGGCCGAGCGTGGCCGAGGCGCAGCGCGCCGCCCTCAGGGGATCGATGTTGCTCAGCGTCCAGGGCATGTGGCAGTCCGAAAAAGGGGTGCATTCGCTGGTCGCTCAGAAGCTCGTCAATCACGACCGGTTGCTGGGGCGCCTGCGGGCTTCGAGTCGGGACTTCAGATAGGGCCTCACGCTGGAGCCACGAGGGAGACGCAGTTGCGATACCCAGACCTCGGGCAAATCCTGAGAGGGATACGACAGCGCGGCGCGATGCCGCCGCCACACAATGGAGGTTGAAGACCTTGGACCTTGACTTGCTTGACCAGATGCAACTCGACATCTTCGAAGACAGCCGCGACGTGATGCTCAGGAACGACGTCACACATGCGCTCGAGCAGCGCGACGCACTCGGCGCTCGATCGGCCTGCGACCGCCTTGCGCGGGACTATCCCGCCGACGATAGCCTGCCCGCACTGCTGGCCCTCGCGCGGTCCATTGAAGCAGGTGACCTTGGCCAGCCACAGGCCATCGGCGACCACGAAGCATTGCGCGCCGCGCGCAAGATGCTGGAATTGACCATCTGCCCTGCTGCGCAGCGTGTCTTCGACCACGGCGGTGCAAGCCGTTGGCTCCGGACAAGCTGGCAAGACTTGGCCCGACGCGCCGGCGCGCTACCCTTCGATGCGAAGAGCCCCCAAGACCATGCCGCTGCCCTTTGGCTCCGTGCGGGCGCCTGGGAAGACGCGGCGCAGTCAGTCGCATCTATCGAATCATGGCGACGGATACCGACGCCGCTCGCCTGGATGGCCGAGGCCCGCTTGCACCTGCTCGGTCTGCGCGCGACCTGGCCGCTTTTGGCGGAGCTGGGCTGGTTGTCGCCCACGCTGCTGGAAAGCCTTGCCCAGCGCTCGCCCGACCCGCTCTTGCCCCAGTTGATACGCAGTTTCGAGGCCAACTTCAATGCCGACGTCGACGCGATCCAGGAAGGCGGCGCCGACATCGTTGAACTGAGTTGGTTTGCGGCATGGGTGCTGACCGAGCGCCCCGTGTTTCGGGGGCACTTGGCGCTCGCCCAGGCCTCGCAGCACAGCGCGCCGGAGCGCGCAATGCGTCTCATGGTCGAACTGCTCGGCCTGGAGCGGCAGGGCCGCCACGCTGACATCGTGCTTCGACGAAAAGAGTTGCGTGACCTTCAGCCGTCGCTGTACGCGGCGTACATGAAGACGCGCTGAGGATGGTGTCGGGCGACTTGGCCCCCATGTCCCTGTTCTCCCGATGTGCAAGACACTTCCGGCTCTCGAGATGGACCGCGCTCAGAACGTTACTAGCACGACAGAAGCAGAGATTGCCTGTGACCGCGCGGCGACAACGTGCTCCTTCCTACCAGTGGGACGGCTTGCTGACTGGCTTTTTCCTGGAAGGGACATGTGTCGGCAGTTGAGCGGCGGCAAGCTCCTCGTCCCGAATGTGATGACGCACCCAGTCGGCGAGCGCGGTCAGGCGCTTGTTGGAATACACGCCCTCCTCCTTTGCGCTTTCGCGAAGCGGCGTCACGAGCCCAATCACGATGCCTGGGGCGTCGGAACGGACCATCTGCAACGCAGGCTCGAGATCACTGTCGTTCGAACAGACCACCAATTGCTCGCATTGCGAACGCGTGGCGTCGCGATAGATGTGCAAGGCCAAGTTCACGTCGGTCTGCTTTTCTTCGATCATCCAGACTGGGTGCAATTCGACTTTGTTCGGAGGCTGCCCCGGGACGTGACGGGGAAGGGACGAGGTCCCGAGGATATGGAAGCCCTGGATGACTTCGATGAGAAGGGGATGCCTGAGCAAGAGGGCGCGGTGATACCGCTTTTGAGCGGACTCCGAATCGGCACCGTGGCGAGCGTAGGACGCCTTGATGGGCGCCGTGAAGAACTTGACCGCCACCACATTCGCTGACGGATCCTGCACGGCGAGGATGGCATCGCGAAAAAGTGCAACCACGTCAAGCCACTTGAATGGTGACCCGCGCAGGCGCGAATAGTAGAGGTTGTAGCCGTCGATGTAGACCGTGGTTCTCAATGCGATCGCCAGATATGAAAAAACCACCCGGAGGTGGTTTTTTCGCCCTAAGCGAGAGCCAACCGAATGACACTGCGAAGGGATTGTGCGTCGATTTTAGCACGTCTGCCGGACGCCAGTGGTGACGCAACGCCGCGTAGGGCGGGAGCCGAAAGATGAGGCCATCTCGGCATCGCGCTGCGCATGTCGGCGGCGTGCTGCCGAACTGACGGCACTGACTGCCCCGCTAGCCCGGAAATTTCACCAGTACAGGGTCGGCAGCCTCGTGCCGGAGCGCGTTGACATTGGTATCTGACGCCAATTTCAACCGAGGACTGCCGATGCCAAAGTGTGCCGACCGGGTGATGGATTTGGGGCGCTTGGGTCGGCGCATCATCGAGGCCAATTTCGAGGGCGGCGACATCGGTTCGGACGGTGGCGTGTTGCTGCTACGGCGCGTGGATGAGCGCATCGGGTTGAGTCGCGCAGCTGCGGCAGTGCTCGGTGATCCACGCGATCCGACGCGCATCACGCACACCCTGCGCGACTTGCTTGCACAGCGCATCTACGGCCTGTGCTGCGGCTACGAAGACCTCAACGACCATGACGTGTTGCGCTCGGACTTGCTGATGCAAACGGCCGTGGGAAGGGTCGATGCGCTGGCCAGTTCGCCCACGCTCAGTCGCCTGGAGACACGCGCCACGCGAGCCCAGGCGGTGGCCTTGCATGGCGTGCTCATCGAGCAATTCATCGCCAGCCAGAAGATCGCTCCCGAAGAACTGGTGCTGGACATCGACGCCTCGGACGTGCCGCTGCACGGCGCCCAGGAGCTCAGCGAATTCCACGCTTACTACGACCGTCACTGCTATCTGCCGCTGTACGTGTTCTGCGGCCAGGCCATGCTCGCGTGCGTGCTGCGACGCAGCCGCATCGACGGTGCGAAGAACGCCGCAGCCGTCATCAAGCTTCTGGTGCGGCGGCTGCGCCAGGCGTGGCCCGAAGTGCGCATCATCGTGCGCGGTGACTCGGGCTTCTGTCGCCAGCGCCTGCTGCGCTGGTGTGAACGCTCGGGCGTGAACTACATCGTGGGTCTTGCGCGTAACGCACGGCTGGAAGGCATCGTGCAGTACGCTGAGGCGATGCTGGCCGATGAGTACGCGCGCACCGGCGTCAAGCAGCGCCTGATCGACGAGTTCGTCTACGCGGCCGACAGCTGGGACATCGAACGACGCGTGATCACGCGGCTGGAGCACGGTGTACAGGGCAACAACCCGCGCTTCGTGGTGACCGATCTCCAGGGCGATGCCGTACAGCTGTATGAGCGGCTGTACTGTGCCCGCGGCGAAGCCGAGAACCGCATCAAGGAGGCGCAACTCGACCTGTTCGGCACGCGGGCGAGTTGTCACCGCTTTGCGGCCAACCAGCTACGCTTGCTGCTGGCGGCGTTGGCCTACACGTTGATGCAGCGCCTTCGAGAACTTGCCCTGAAAGGCAGTGAGCTGGAGCGCGCCACCGCGGCCACGATCCGCGTGCGGCTGCTGAAGATCGGAGCGGCCATCGTGCGCAACACGCGCCGTGTGCGAGTGCTGCTGGCCTCGCATCACCCGCTGCGCAGCGTGTTCCTCAGCGCCGCCCAGGCGCTGGCCCCTTGAGCCTTATCCAGTGCTGTCCCCGGCACGCTGACAAACAATGGGGGTAAGGGGGCGTTGTGTCCAAAATCGGCCACGACTCCATCCAGTACCCCGCATCGCTTGCAAGGCCCGACAAAAAACCGTTCGCAGTCTCAATCGGCGTCGCGTCCGACTACCGATGAAAAGTCCGGGCTAGCGCAGGTCGTTCCATCTTGTCGGGTCGTCCGCGCCCTCATCACCCCACGTACAGCGCCCACAGCGCATGCTGTGGTACACGGTCCGGCCATCCTTGACGGCGGTCACGACAGGTGCGGAGTCGCAATTCTCGCAGCGACTCAGGTAGTCCGGCTCGAAGCCATCGATCTGTGTAATTTCATCCATGGCGCGTTCATACCACGTCGACCGGTCGTTGCTGTGACCAAGGACCAGGGCCACTTCGCCGTGATTCGCCTTTGCGGATGAAGCCTTCAGCGAGCGAAACGATGTCCAACGTGACTCGAGAGCAGTGACGAGGTGGTTTGCAGCTGTGGCCGAGCCCAGTCGAGAAGCTCACGCTGCGGGACATGTGGCTCGGGGGCCGTCGGCATTGGGAGCGGAAGAGACGACGAGGCCTCAAGTTTGTGCCCATGGCTTACTCATGACGTCGAGGATGTCGGGTTGACGTGAAGAGGGACCAGCCCATTCACATCACCAAGCGCGCGTTTGGGAGATTGAATACATCCTCAAAGCCGCGGGCGAAATCGTGATCTCGCCCCCTTTTCGTCGCGCGCTCGATACGCCTGTGTGACCCTCCCCTGCCGGACCGCGAGAAGCGGAAGCTTTGTCGTCTGATTAGATGCTGTCCCAGACCGATTGCGATTGCACCACCTGGATGAACCGCCGAGATGTGAAGCCTTGCGGGTACAGCGAGCCAGGCGCACTCGGATGCATCCCGCCCAACAGACCGGCCGGGTCGTACAGCAGGCCACGGTCGTCGCGCAATGCAATGAGGATCTCCTCGAGGGAAATTTTCAGGAACCCGGCGAAGCGTTGATGGTCGCATTCAATCGAGGTGTCGACGATCCATCCGTGCACCTCGCATGCCTTCGCACCCGCTTCCAGCCCGAGGTCCGCGGCAAGTGCGCCTTCCGCCCGCAGTTCGGCCGTCACCGCCTTGACCTTGCGTTGCAGTTGGCGGCCGGCTTTGCGCAAGGTCGAGTTGGCATGGAACCAGGCATCGCGTTGCGACATTCGCATGAACGTAGATTTCACCTCCAGCACGAGCACGAAGCCATCGAGCGCGCAAATGATGTCGACCTCTCCCGCATCGCCATGCGTCGCGCGATCTGGCATCCAGTTAAGTCGCACCGAGAACCCGCGCGCCGCAAGCGCACTCCCGAGCTTGGCCTCGATTCGCTCGGTCTCCGCACGAACTCTCCGCGGCCCTGTCCGAGCCGGCGCAGGTTGTTGATCGCTGCAGTGCTGTTGTTCTGTACGCCAACGAGCCAGGGAAGCTGAACGAGACAGGGCCCGAACTTCAGGAACGGGCGTTCGAACAGTTCGGGATGCGGCTCGCGGTCTGTACCCTGGCGCATCCTTGATGCGAGGGCACTCCAATCGCTGGTCCAGAAGTTCAGAATCCGTGCTGCCATTGCCGCGTTGCCCTCGGGAGCTTCTGGCGTGACGGCCCATCCGGTGATGTTGGCAATCTTGCTGAACGATGGGACCAGGTCAGCGGAAAGCGATTCTGAAAACCTTGGCGCACTCCGTCCTCGGCCAGTCGCCGGAGCGAGACCCTCCAGTTGCCAGTGGCCCTGTAGTGCCCCATGAAAGCTTCCATGAAGTCGCGCTGGAAGAACGCCGACGTCAGCTCGAGCGACAGCAGCGCCTGGAACAGATCCACCTCGTCGCCGCTGTCGGTGGTCACGCGCTCCGCAACGCCGTACACCTCGGTCAGTCGAAGGCGTGTGCGGATGGCGCGCAGGTACGCCAGCAGGTTGGCTTCATCATTTTCCGGGCGCCCGAGGGTTCGGTTGGCTAGCGGCAATCGCTCGAATTCTTCGACGGCTCGATAAAACCAGTATTCATGCAGACGGGCGAGCTTGCGGCTGTCGCGCTCCCAGACCGCAAGCCGGTCGTCATCGACCGTCTCGATATCCAGCACCTCGCCATGTCGGACGAACCGGATGCCGTCGTCATAGCTGTACGCATCCGCGGAAAGCGAGACGAACTCATTGAGTTCGATCTGCGCTTCGAGCAACGCGCGGAACGCGCCTCGGACCTGGTGCCCCGCGGCCGGTGCGCCCTGCAGCACTGGCCCGAGGTAGCGCGCGAGCGATGGCGCCATCGCCGCGTCATCGAGTCGCAGATCCTCGGGGCGAGCCGTGCCGAGTTTCCAGAGCAGGATGTCGTTGATCGCGTGCCACGCGCCCTCCTCCGCCGACATCGCTTCGTCCCGGCGAACCGCCGAGGACATGCCCATCGGCACAAGGTGCTCGAAGGCATAAAGGCTCGCAAGGATGAGAAGTTCGAACGGGGTCGTGTCGGCCAGTGCTTCCTGCCACCTGGCGACCTCCTCGGTGCGCGCAAGATGCGCCACCGAAAAGATTTCGAGCACCCGGTTCAACTCTTCGATGTCAAGGTGTCGGGCGGCGACGCTCTGCAGGTCAAGGCGATGGCGCGAAGCCGCGCGCAGGACCAGACCGGACCGACGCACTGCCGTGCACAGCGTCTCCGGCGCCACATCGGCAATTCGCGACAAGAGGGTCGCATTGAAAATCTTGTCTTGTGCGAAGTAGCGGGCCAGTGCGAGAGTCAGCAGTTCGGAGCGCCAAAGTTCGGCCGGAAGGTCGTGCGAAGCAAGGATTGCCCAGAAATCCTGATCGCGCTGTCCCGCGGTGATCTTGTGCTTGCCACGCAGTTTCGGACTGCCGTCAAGGTACGCCGTTGTACAACGCTCGATGTTGTCCTGAAGGGATCGAGCGTTGGCGTCCCCGCCTTGGAACCATCGGGCGTAAAGATTCGCGGCGTCGGTGCTCATTGCGGCCACTTCATCGTCACACGCATTTCTTCTCTTCAATTCAATAGGCTTTGCGAGGACGTATGCGGTCCCAATCAATGATTCCCTGCCTTCGACAAGCGTCGAGACCCGGTTCAGCGCAGTGCCCTGCAGTTGCCGAACTCGCAGCGTATGGCCAGCGCATCGCCATCGGAGCAGGCCACCGTGTAGCTTTCGAACCCCGGGCCCTTGGCGGTCAGGACGCTGCGAGGTTGCATGTTGCACCCCAGGTCACGCGCCACGCGCTCTGCATACAGCCCGGCTGTTCCCTGGGCCGTGACAGGCGCGCGCGCCGGTGCCGGAACTGGCGAGGTGACAGCCGACTCTGTCGGCCCGGAGCGCACGGTCGCCGGTGCCACGGTCGGCGAAAGGCCTCGAGCCGGCGCGACCAATGGCTTGCACTCTACGGTCATCACGTAGTCGACCGGGGAAACGACGTTTGGAGAGCCAACCATGGTGTAGCCAGACGGGCAGAGCTCGGCGGCCTTGGCATAGGCCACGGATGCTGTCATCGCGTCGATGAAATGAACGGGTTGTCCGTTGGGACCGACGCTGTGGCTGCTGGTGATCGCGCAGCCTGCAAGCAGTAGCAACACGCTCGCCGAGACCAAGTGTGTGAAGGGGGATGCCATGCGACGAATGTAGCCGGCCGCGGCCAGGCCGGCAGGCGGTCCGGCCCCCGTTCGCTCGTCCGGCTGCGCGTTGGCGGGACGGGGGCGAGAAAAATGCGATCCCAACTATGCTCCCCTGCCCTTCCGCCCCCGTCCCTTCTTTCCCTGCGCTCCGCGCCCCCCACACTTGCCTTCGACTCTCATCAAAGCCATTCAGCGCATACCACGTGCTCGCCCGGGAACGGGCACGGTCGACTGCATCGTCCAGGAGGCGAGCTTCCGGGAATTGGGGGACTGGCAACGGCTCATTCACGATCCGTACATCGCGCCCGATCCGGCGCGTCTCGACCGGTCATGGCACTGGCCACGCTATCTGACGGCCTCGTATTTGCTGAATGATGTTCATGGCCGATTGACCGAGGCTTTCCAGATCTCGGTCTCGTCTCCGACGGGACGCGCCGTTCCGGTAGGTGTGGCCATGCTGGTCTCCGGCTATCCGCACCCTGGCGAGGAGATGGGCACGTTCGTCTGGTTTCTGAGTTCCACGCCTCCGGCGGCCCTCCAGTCTTTCGGCGTCAAGGATCGCTTCGTGGTGATGCCCCTGCTCCTCGACACGGCTGTCCAGGCGAGTCGCTGGCAAGGATTACACGGACGTGTGGCGCTCCATGCCGATCACCGAGGCACGCCAAGGCAGCAGGACGACCTTGTCAAGGGGTATGTCGCCTGCGGCCTGACGCAGCGGAACTACCTGAAAGGCACCCCACTCTCATTGTTCAGGAAAATGGACAGCAGGTAATTCTCCTACGGCATGGCATCAGCGCACGCCTGCACGCTAAATGGGACCCGCTGCGCTGAGGCGCATTGCTGTATAGTTTTCTGGCACGACTGGACACCATGGGCTCTCTCTTCGCACACCGTGAGTTCCCTGAACTCGAACTGTCTCCGCAGCCTGCAGAGCGGAAGGTTCAGGTGCGTCTGCTCAAGAATGTGCTCTCAGTAATCGGGCGCAGGAATCTTCTTCGCCAGCCCATGCGCTGGTCCGAGGTGCCGCGCTTTGCAGAGACTGCGGCCGTCGTCGAAGCCACGACTGCTCATATGGATGGACTTCCTGCAGAAGCTGACTTCGGATCGTTTGACGAGTTGAAGGCTCGCCGAGACGAAACGAACGTCGTTCGACTGCGCTGATTTTTATCGGTGGTTCGCCTCAGGTGCAGAGGCAATCGCAAGCAGTTGCTTGTCGGTCGGCTTGTCCCAAGCGGGACCATAGGCCGGCGTCGCATAGAAGCTCACCATCTCGTGGCGCACCATGGGGTGCGTCCACCCCTTGCTCAGTAGACTGCGACGCCGCTCCACGCATGACTTGGAACAAGCTGGCCGGGGCGCGGTCGCTCCCACTGCCGATGATGCAAGGTACGTGGCTACCGCTGCCACGTCGTCCTCCCCACGCAGGGGCAGCGCAGCAGGCTACCTGGCGATCGATCCGAGCGTTCGCCACGGCCAGTCCAACCAGTCCCCGATCCTCTGGGACGACGCCCTCTTTGCCTCGGCCGAGACGCTGTGGGCCGAAGCAAAGGATCAGGGTCTGCGACACGGCTGGGCGCAGTCCAGTCTCGACGGGTTCCGGGTGGGCGGCATGCTGACGCTGTCGCGCTCCAGCGAGGTGCTGACGGCCCTTGAACTGCGCGAGAAGGACCGCGAGATGCGCTGGCTGGTGCCGCGCACATCTCGCTGTCGCGCTTGATGAAGCGCAAATACGCGCCGCAGCCCGAAGTCCCGCTGACCCCGCGCGAGATCGAGGTCCTGAAATGGAGCGCCGACGGGAAGACGGCCGGCGAGATCGGCGACATCCTCTCGATCTCGGTGCCGACGGTGAACTTTCACATCAAGAACGTCGTGCACAAGATGAAGGCGGCCAACAAGACGGCGGCCGCGGTCCAGGCGCTGATCTCTGGATTGCTGCACTGAGCGCAGCGGCGGACGTACCAACTGCAACGAACCTGATGACCGACAAACTTCTACGCGCCTTCACCTTCTGGATCCGCACCGAATTGCGCGACGAATGCCGCGAGTATTTCGAGACTCAAGGAACTCGCGCAGGCGCCGGGCTGTAGGCGCGCTGCGGCACTGTTCCGCGATCTCGGCGATGGACCACCGAGGCCATCGTGATCTCCCTATGGCAATCGATCGAATGCACCAAGGCGGCATTCGCCGAAGACTTTCAGCAACCGGAGATCGAGTCCTCCGTGCGCCACAAGTTGTTCGACCGCGAGCCGACGGTGCGGCACTATGCGATCAACGGCGGCGATGCAATGGCGTTGCTGCCCCCGGACCTGGAAGCAGCCAGCGGAAGTAGGAGTGTTCCGCGCAGCGCCGTTCGCCTGAAGAGTGACGGCGTCTACGCGGTCCGCGGAAACGCCGGGCCCGCACACAAGCCGCCGCTCTTCAGGAGGAAGGGGCGTCGTCACCGTCCTGCGGGGCAGCGCCCTCGGGCCAGAAACGCCACCAGGGCCGCGCTGCCGTTGGGGGCTCCGGCGTCAGCTGCTGAAATTGACTCGTTCGTGCGCGACGGCGCTGTTCGGCCTCCAGTGCATGGGCGAGGCCGTTGGCGTCCCTCTCGCCATGGAGCGCGCGCTTGCGCCAAGCGACGGCCAGCGCATGCAATTCGTCGTCGCCCACGGCGGCGAGTTGTTCCAGGGTTGGCAACTGGTTCATAGACATTGCGCCGTGACCGCGGTGTCTTCGGCGTTCGACTGGGTCATGGTACGCCTCCCTTCGCAAGGTGCAATTCGATGCCGGCCTGAACGATCGGGCGGGCCCACGCCGGCGTCGATTCAAGTGCGCGCGCATCATGGGGATCCGGGAACGTCATGGCACCCTTCGCCATCTCCAGCACCAGCAAGGGGTCTGGAATGTCCTCGCCCACCTGCGCCTGTGCGCTGTTGTCAAAGACCTGCAAGGCCGCGAGGTCCGGCATCAGCCTGATCAGATTGAGTCGCGACGCGGTCCAGCGCTCCCTGATCTTGCTTTCCGCGATGGCGTGCCCACCCTGCTTCACCCTCATTTGCACGCGCGAGACATGCAACGCCGGACTTTGCAGTCCGCAAAAGATCACCACGAGATCATGGCTGGCGGCTGCCTGCGCGAGGAGCGCCGGAATCGTGCGCGCCCCCAGCGTGGTTTCGAACGCATGGTTGGAGCCGAGCGCGATGGCCGACTCCAGCAGCACCTTGCCGTGCTGCCACGCCTGGGCGTTGGCCTCCTCCGGGGGCACACCCGATTGCATGAGCTCGCGCGCGAAGCTGTCGGGGTTGTACCAGCTCAGGCCGTGTTCGACCAACATGGCGCCCCCGACGGAACTCTTGCCGGCGCCATTGACGCCCGCCAGCACGAAAATGAACGGGCGCTGCCGCGCCGGCCCCGCACTCGACATGAAGAAAACGCGACGACGTCAGAACGACGCGCCGGCCTGGGGTCGTTGCGTCAGCCTGCCACGCGACGACAGCAGCGCGCCCACCTTGCCATGCGCGTCGGCCTGTTGCAGGATCGACAAACGCGCATCGAATCGCGTCGCGAGTTCGTCCAGCACGGACTTTTCCCGGGCCTTGAGGCTGGTCAAGGCATCCGTGACTTGCCGGTAGGTCTCCGCGTCGAGCAGGACCATCTCGACATTGGCGTGGTTGGTGATCGCGACGCTGCCGGACTGATGCACCTGACGAACGATGTCGCCCCACTTGTTCCTGACCATCGAAGTGTTGTGACGCGGAAGATCGGCGAGGTTGGCGAGAGGGTTCATGGGAGCCTTTGTGTGATTCATGGCATTATGCCAATATTGCCGGGAATACGCTGGTTGACCGCGACATGCTGTTCGGCCCGGTCCGCGGCCGATCCCGTGTCGCTCGCCGACGGCGGACATTCACGTCGGCTCTGTAGCGCCTGCTCGTGCGCGATATGCGGCGGTTGTTGTCGATGACGCATGACCCAGATGGCGTCGGACGAGTTCGACCGGCTGCGCAAGCCGGCCGGGCCGGTCGGTCAACGCATGTGCACCATGCGAATGCCGAAGCCAGTGAGCGCTTGCTTTTCTGATGTTGGCCGCATCTCCGGCATCGCATTGTTTGCTCAGCCGTATTAGGAGGGTCTTGATCGCCTTGGCGAGGCCCGACGAGGACCATCCTCGTGGCGCAGCGCCGGCTCGAGCGAAGCGGACCAGGACCGGGATTGCGAGACAGGCCGGGTCGCGCAGATCCCCGCAGTCAAGATGACGTGACAGGGCCATTTCCAGTTCGGCGACGAGCGCGGCGGGAACTGGCACCTGGCGCCGGCGTGTCCCCTTGCCTTCGACCGCCAAGTGCCACTGCACCGGGAACGCGCCATGCGCTGTCGCTGGCTCGACCCGCTCGAGGTCACCGCAACGTGCCGCGGCGAGTTCGGAAATCCGCAGTCCGGTGGCGTACAGCCAGCGCAAGGCACGCGCCACGGAGGCTCCCGTCGCTCCCTCCACGCCCTCCCTGCCACCCACCCGGTCTGCCGGGTCTGCCCGCCGATCCAGCAAGGCTTCAAGCCGATCCCACTGTGCCACGCTGAGCATGCGATGCGCGCCGAATGCCGCCTCGCGGCGGGGCGCCGGTGCCACGCCGACGAAAGGATTGACGCTCAGGTAGCGATGGCCGACCAGGTAGGCGAACAAGCCCTTGAGCACGGTCAAAGCGTGGCGCCGCGCCGCCGGAGAAAGCGGGCCCTCGAGCGGCCGCCAGCGGGGTGACCAGCGCTGCTGATGACGCGGCCCGCACCACTCGGGCGGCGGATCGGCGAGGAACGCGCCATAGGCCTGGGCATCCTCGAGGGACAGGGAAGATAGGGCCTTGCCGCGCACCAGCACACACCAGAGCAACAGGCGTTCGGCCTCCTTGCGATAGGCGCGGAAGGTGGCGGACACTTTGCCGGACGGGGCCCCCCCTTTGGCCTCCAGCCACGCCGCGATCGCCGCAGGGTCGTTGGCCGCGCGCAGGAGGCAGTGCTCTGGTGACGCGCGGTACTGGCCCAGCCGACCGTCCAGCGCTTCCGGAACCCGCAACTTTTCCAGCGGCAACAGCGCTGTGGCCGGGGCCACGACGCTGCTGCGCAGCGCAGGCGGGACGGTGCCGTGGGGCACGCGCACGTGTGCTTGGAGGCGCAGCGCGGGAATATGGGCATGCGCGTCCAGCCAGGCCACCACGCGGGCGGCCTTGTTCAGACCGACGCCCGGAACCCGACGCCACCAGCGCGCGCCCTCCAGGTGGATGTGCGCGACCAGGGCGCCCAGCGTGCGGAGATCGCAGCGGTGCAAGCGGCTGGCCACGGCGGGATTGAGCCAAGCTTTGACGTCGTCGCCCGGGCGCGGGTCCGGGGCCATGTGCGACTCCAGCCACCGCAAGGCATCGAGTTGCTGCGCGATGACGCGGGACCGCTGTGTCAGGCAGCCGCGGCGCGCGCGCTCGGATCCTCCTGTCAGAGCATCCGGATAGGCCTCCGCATAGGCTTCGGCCTGTTCAGCCTCCGAAAAGTCCTCGAGACCGCGCTCGGCCGCGAACGACTCGAGAGTCGGAAAGCTTTTCGCCGCCGCGCTGAAGCGCTCTGGGTCCAGGCGCACCAGCCGAGCCATCCCGGGGCGCGCCTCGCGTCGCGCGGCAGCCGCGAAGGCGTCGCGGATCTCGGCGATCGTGTGGCGGATCGTGCGCAGGTCAGCGGTCGCGCCGTCGCCTCGGAGGTAGCGGTTCCAGCTTTCTCGTTCATCAAGCCCCTGCAGCAGCGCTCGCATGAACGCGAAATGCCCGCGGTGCAGGGGGGGCGGCTGGCGATCGACAGGCTTATTCAACGCCCGCCACGTCCCACGGTCACCCGATCCGGCACCTGGGTGCAGCACCTCGCGCCGCTTGCTCTCCCGCCCTGCCCCGCGCCGAAGGTACCGGGCGGCAGTTGGGGTTGCGCACGGCAAAAGGCCCGCTGGTGCCGGTTGGCCAGGACCGCAGACGCCACGCCAGCGCAGGGCAGCGCGAGGGCGGAGGGTTCGGCGGGAAGGTCACCCCGGCTCAACATGGCATCAGCGGAACCTGAAGAAGGAGAAGAAGTGGGAAGAGAGCGCCGGGAGAGGCGAACCTCATCGCGCCAGAGTTTCTTGGGAAGTCATCATATCCTTCTACTTATCATCCGTATCATTTTTAGGCCGTCATTTCTTGTTTTGAACTGTCACTGAAATAATTTCTTTTGAAATCAAGGACTTACCAGTGCTTCGGGAGAATGATGACGAGCTGGCCACAAGTGAAGACTCCACATGAACTCATTGGCCTAAGTAACGGTTCAGGGATGGACGGCGTCACCGGAGTCGTTGCGGAGCCATCCGCCCGCACTTGGCAGGATGCCTGATTCGTTGCTGAACTTGCTGCCTGATGGCGTCTGACCGAGCCGGAATCGACTATGGCCGCCTCGGGAATCTGCGCTCACTGTGGGCAAACGGATCCTGCTGCCCTGTCAACGGGCGATCGCGCCGACCTGTCTGGCGACTCGGCCTTCATCCAGGCATCCTGCGAAACGGAGAACGGGTGAGGTCCCCGGCCCCTAAACCGAGCCGGCGCAGTCACGCCAGGAGAATCCAAGTTCGTGCCCTATAAGCGTCCCGGGATGCATGGCGCGGCCCCCTCGATGAAAGGTCGGGCGACACGGCGGCACCTTCGCGACCGGCGCGCATGGCCGTCGGAATCAGGCAAGGCACGCGCGCGACGGCAAATCGGGGGGCGCGTGGTCGCGGTCGTTCATGCGTGTTGCATGCACCTCGCGCAAGAAATGCAGGGGTGGTTCGGAACCATCCCCTTCGCGAACCCCGTTCTAAGGGCGTGGCTGGTCCCCGCGCACTACGTTTCGAAAGGGAATTCGTTAATGCCGCGTCTGCGCGCTGTTTCATGGAAGCGACACCTCAAGAACACGCCAAAGCCATCGCAGCGCGGTCCGGCGGATGCGGCTCGGGTGACATCCTTCCCGGCTGGAAATAGTGGGGGTGGTTCTGGAACCACCCCCGTGACTATGCTGCGACAGCGAACAAAACACTTCGCACGCGATGCTTGGCGACTTCTGAACGAACACTGTAAGCCGGGCGCGTCGCGTCAATGGATCCGCGAGGCAGCGCCGTCAATCGAGCGAGCGCGGCGCGGCCAGGCTGGCGGGGGAATCCCGAGCGTACTGCGTCGAACAAAGGGAGAGGCCACGCCAGACATTGGCTTCGATTCGCGGCAAGACGGCTCCCAGGCCGCTCGCAGCCGACATTTTTGCGGTTGACCCCCCTCGATGGATCTGACAGAGGAGGGTGGTTCCGGAACCACCCCCATCGGAGCAAACATAGCAACACTCGAGACGGCTTGCCCGCTGAGCCGGGGCCCGACGAAGCTACGGACCCCATGCCGAAGGTCCCCGAGCCCAGCCCGAATCTCACACTGGGTGAGCGTGTGCAGCGGACCGCGGTATCGAGAGAGGGGCATGCGACCAGATAACAGCAGGTCGATTCCCCGCAAGAATGGGGTTCCAGAACCACATGCGCTCGACACCGGGCTGATCGACGCTCGCCACCCGCGGCCCGTCCCGCCCAGGAGCGCGATCGCGCACGCTTGGAGGCGGCCTGACGCTGGCCGTCCACCTCGCCCCAAACAAAAAAAAAGGGGGTGGTTCCGGAACCACCCCCCTACTTCTGACCTCGCCGAAGCCTAAAGGCTCTTGACGAAATCTTCCGCCATCTGTCTCAGCGCCGACTGCTGGACGGCCGAGAGCGGCCTGTGCACATGCAGCGCCGCGCGCCCGACGGCGTCAAACCGCAAAGTGGCGGCCTTCTTCCCGTTCGCCATCAACGTCTGCGGCTCGATGATGGCGGCATCCGATGCATTCGGTGGTGTTACCAGATAGGCCAACACTGCCTTGGGGCCCCGCGGTCCCCGGTGCGCCTCCATCTCCGCAGCGCGCCTGACGAGGCCCGGCTGATCTTCTTCGAGCGCCTTGTTCAGCAGGGGCGCCCAGCGCAACTGGATGTCCAGCGGCGTCGCAAACGCAGCCACGACATCGTCAGGAAGCTTGGCCAACGCGAGCGACTTGCCCAGGTTGCTGGGATCGATGCCGAGCGCCGTGGCGAGCTGGCGGTTCGAGCTGAATAGTCCCTGGTCCAAAGCCTTCAGGTACATGACACCCTGCTCCCACGGAGACAGTTCGGCACGTTCGCGGTTCTCGCGATCCATCTCGACAAAGAGGGTCCGATCGTCGAGGTTGTCGACCACCGCCAGCACCGGCAGACCCAGCTGGCGGCAGGCTTCATGGCGACGATGGCCGAACACGATCTCGTAGGCCGCCTCTTCCCCGCCCTTGCCTGGCCGGACCTTGATCGGCTGGACGTTGCCGCCGGCCTCCATGATTTCCCGCTTCAGGCGCTCGAAATCATCCCCCAGATAGCTGGACGCATGCCGGTTGGCAAAGCGGCTGCGCCCAACCTGAGCCGGGTCCAGCGACCGCACGGGCTTAGCGCCGTCCCACCCGCGCAAGTCGCTCACCGCTTCGGCCAGCTCTGCCTCCAGCTCGGTGGTCCGCGCGGCACGTCCGCGCAATTCCTCGTTCTCGCGCAGCAGTTCGGACCGGGCGTCGTTGGCGTGCGCCATCATTGCGCCAGGCGCAGTCTTGGGTCCCTTGGGCTCGCTGGGCACGGCACCCGCCGGCGCGAGCAGCGACGCGAAATCGATCTTGGATGCTTTGTCTCTGAGGCCCATGGTCACGCTCCTGCAAGGCTATGGCGATCGTCAAGCTGGCGCGCCCAGACCGCCTCGATCTGCTGCTCCACCAGCTCGCACATCCGGTCATAGGCATCCCGGGCGCGCGCGAAAGTCTTGGAGTTGACCGATCCGCGCGGCAGGTCGTACACGGTGCCGAACTCGGCGCTCGCGGTCGCCGCGACGGCTGTCTTGGGAATCTCTATCGGCAGGACCTTGTCGCCGTAGCCCTCGAGCACCCATTGCCGCACCACCGAGCTGGCGGCGTCGGAGGCCTCGACGCGCGAGAGAAGCACGTCGATGAATTCAAAGCTCTTGTTCTTGCCACGGCTGCGGATCAACCCGTTGCACAGGTCAGAGAAGAGGTCCCAGAACTGGGCCGAACTTGCAAAATCGAGCGCCGAAGGAGGCAGGGGCATGATGACCCCGTCCGCAGCCATCAGGGCGTTGATGGTCACATAGGACAGCGAGGGCGGCGTGTCGACCACGATGACGTCGTATTCTTCGCGCGTCGCATCCAGGCCCCGGTCCAGTACCCGCCAGAACTCGAAGCCGGCGTCCTTGGACTGGCGCGCCGGCAGGATGAATTCGGCGTTGTACAAAAGCGGCGCGGCGCAGACGAGGTCGATGTTGGGCCAGTAGGTGTTGCGGATCGCGTATTGCAGGCTCTCTTCATCCCCGCTGAAGAGAGGCATGGCCGTGTGCTCGACGTCGACTTCCGCGTCGGGCAACACTCCGAACAGCGTGGTAGCGGAACCCTGCGGGTCTAGGTCCACCAGCAACACGCGGTGCCCGCGCATCGACAGGCCCTGTGCCAGGGTCACCGCGGACGTCGTCTTGGCGACGCCACCCTTGAAATTCGCGACGGTGATCGTGATCCCGGCCGCTCCCTTGGGGCGGCGGTGAGCCGAGCGAAAGTCTTGGCTCCAGAGCTGCGCCTCGGCCATGCTCCACTCGCGACGATTGCCATGGATCGAGCCAGCGGGCAGGTCGCCCCGTGTCAGGCGATAGGCGATCTTCGCCTTGTCCACGCCGCACAGTTCGGCTAGCTGGGCTGCGGTCAGGTTGGGCGCGATCTTGGCCGCCGTGGGGGCCAACATCGCCGTTCGGATGTGCTCCATCATGCCGGCAATCTTCTGGGCTTGGATCTCGATGTCCTCGAGCGTCTGTCGACGGATGGTTTGCTTGATATCCACGCAAGGTGCTTTCGAAGTTTCAGGGTTATGCGATTATGCACAGCACCTACTGAAAATCGAAGAACATGCGCTCCAGCCCACCTGCCAAGCGGCTGTCTTACCCCTTCTCCCGTATTCCGGTTTGTACTGGAACTTGCCCTGATTCAGGTAAAACTTATTGAATTCAAGAAGTTAGATCGGCTGTTACATTTAATTTTTCTTTATAAATCAACAGCTTACAGCTGATCATTCGCGCAAAGCGTCCGTGATCTAACCGGAACCGTCTGCAGATTACCCGCATCTGTCCGCACTTTTCCAGGAAAGTGTCCGTGCATTCTCAGGCACCATGCAAGTTATCAACAGGTGCTCCCAAGTGCTTGTCAGATCACGCATCGCGCGGCTGGAGCCCATTTGTCCGCGGTTTACTCAGGTCGTCCGGCTGCCCTGCAGACTTGGGTTGACGGGTCGGCCAGCGCTGGTGTCCGCGTTTTACTCGGGCTCCGAAGTCCGGGAAAGAGCGCCGAATGGACGAAGTGTCGGCGATTTAACCGGCTGTCTAGGCCCGCCAAGCGCGCAAGTGTCCGCGGATTACTCGGGGCGCCCCCGGGATCACGATGCATGAGATTTGCGTCCAAAGTTGCTTGGACATATCATCGAGGCATGAGTTCGACCGTTTCCCTGCCATCGAATCCGTCTGCCAAGGGGCAGGGCGGGGCAGACCCGCTGGAACTGCGCAAGCCGCACGAGATGGTGGTGATGGTGCCGCGTTCGGCGCGGGTGACACTCACTGCGCGGCGAATCTATACCGTGCTGCTGCAGGTCTCGCAGGCCCGTCTGGGCTCCATGGAAACCATGCCGCTGGCGGACTTCCTGTTCGAGGCCCCGCTGGCCACGATCCTTCGGACCACGGGGTCGGACGCGTCCGATCGCACCGCTGCCAAGCGCTATCTCGGCGAGATGCGAAGTCTGGAGGTCGACTGGGAGTCGACCGCGCCGGGCGACGGGGTCAAGTGGCGCGGGTTCTCGATGTTGTCGGAAGTCGCCCTCGAGGTGCGCCGCGGCGAGACCTGGGTCAGCTGGTCGTTTCCGCCCTCCATCATGTCGGCTCTGCGCGAGCCGTCGCGCTGGGCCCGCATCGATCTCGACGTGCTGGCCAGGCTGGGCACTTATGCATCGGTGGCGCTCTACGAGATTTGCGCCCGGTACCGCGACAATCCCGGCGGCGTCACCAGCCGAAAGCCGGTGGGGTGGTGGACGGATGCGTTGAGCAACATGCCGGGTGGCGACCGCCGGGAGTGGCGCAAGTTCAAGAACGAACGCATCAAGGAGGCGGTCGACGAGATCAACCAGGAAACCGACCTGGAGATCGAGCTGATCGAGCACCGGCAGGGGCGCACGGTCCACGAGGTGCAGTTCGCGGTGCGCCGGCGCAGCAAGGTTGCGGCCGTGCGCACCGGCACCCAGTCACCGGTCGACGCCAACTTGGTGCTGCGCGCGGAGACGCTCGGGATTCGGGAAATCAAGCTGGATGGCCTGATCAAGGAATTCGGCGATGCGTTGGTGCGCGAAAAGGTCGAGGCCTTGGAGAAGAGGGCCGCCAACAGCAGCCTGCGGGTCATCGACAACGCCTATTCCTATCTGCGATCGCTGCTGCGCAACGACGTGGCCCCCGTTGCCGTGGCGCCAACGGTGGGTGAGGTGCTAGCGACCCCTATCGCAGTCGCCGCGCCCCCGCCATCGCCATCGCCATCGCCATCGCCATCGCCTCCCCCGGTGGACCCGGTGGGCGAACGCATCCGCGCGATGAAGCGGGAAATCGAAGGTTTGAGCGCTGCGCAGCGTCAGGTCTGGGTTGAACGAGCCTTGCAGCAGCTGGCGAGCAAGGGGTTGCTGTCCGGCGTGATCAGCCGGCGCGCGACGCAAGGGGACGTTATGCATGGCTTGCTCGGGTCGGTCATCGTCCAGACGTACGCCTCGGCCACCTACGGTCCGCGTTGGAATGAGGGGGCCTCGGACGAGCCCACGCAGGGGCTGCTGCTGCAGCCGGCCTGACGCGCACCACGGCGCCGCGGGCGGCGCCAAACCTTCCTGGGAGGCGTGCGCGGTGCAGCGTGGCCACCGGATGCCTCGGCAGGAAAGCTACCCTCAGATCCGGATCGCCAATATCGCCACGACGAGAGACACGACGAAGATCAAGCCGGCGACATTCCGACGCCACGTTCTCGCAGAGAGTTCGCTTCGAATTCGCCGTTCCAGTTTCAGCGACTGCTTCACGCTGGGACGGCCCGGGAAGTCGTCGCCGCCGTCAGCGCCGCGGGCCATCACTGCTCCTCGCGGAGATAGGAACGCACGAGGAGTCTTGCGGCCGATGCGTGCCATGTTGCGCCAACTGGCGCGTTCCGTGTGGGTCGCTGCGGGACCATGGTGCGGATGACGAACATGAGGCCGCTGACGATGCCGAAGTTGTTCTTTCGCTCGGTTGCAGCCGGGAATCGGTGAGCCAGTCATCGAGCCTGGAGCGGGGGGAGGCCAGGCAGGAGGGAAAGTTGCGACGCATGGTCGAACGCCTTCAGCGCAACACCATCGAAATCAGCGACAGTACGAGGGCGAACATCAGCGACACCACGAGGGTTGCCTTCGGCCAGACCATCTTCTCTGCACTGCGCGACTGCTCAAGCGCTTGGAAGCCGGTCGACGACAGGGGGGCGGCTTTGGTCGGACGTTCGTGCCACCACGGGTGGTCATCGGGCGAATGTTTCTTCATGTAAATGATTATGGCCGCCGGTAATACGTAAGTTCTACCGCAGGGAGGGTGGGCGCGAGTTCCGTGACTTTTTCCCGGGACATGGCTGTGGAGCGTGGAGGGCTTGGCCGAAAGGGTGGCGATGGTGCGGCCAGCAGCCTGCTGCGCACGATCGACCCGGGATTGGAAGGAGGTCGCCTCACGATCCTCAACGTGCCGCGATGACACTGCGTTTGCCTTCGTTGGCCAACGATCGAAGCCGAGATGCTCGATGCCGTCGCTGAAGATTGCACGTCGCCGCCCTGCGCCGCGCGACGATTTCGCCCGGACTTTTCACCGGTAAGCCGAGTGGCCGTTGATCGAAGCGGCTGACGCAGGCCGGCGTCAACTACCTTCTATGACCCGGCAGCAACGCTGTGGAAGTGAAACCCTGACGAACGAAAAATCTTATTCAAGCGCAGTAGGCAATTGCAAAACGGTCTGCCAAAGAGGAAGCCGCTTGTCGTTCGAGCGTCGCGCCGGGCCTGAGGAGCGTAGAGGCCATGAGCGTCATGTCCACCAAGTCGCACCCCTGACCATGCAGACGCTCGCGCTCTATCAAGTCAATGAACTCCCCAGGGGTCGCCTGATTGGCTCTTCGCATTTGTCCCAAGTCGCCGATCGTCGGCACCCTCGGCTCGGGGGGCGTTCCGCAAGCAATCTCACCAATCACCATCGGATGGACGAGCACTCGGTCGGCTTCGATCCAGCGCCCATAGCTGGGACCAAAGGGACCCCGTGTCTCATCCAGCCTCGCATCTCGAATAAATTGATGATAAATATTCTTATCATCAACTAAATGGACGCTTCGTGGACTGGTGATGTCCGGCCCGGTTGAAGCGTCGCATGAAGAGGCACGCGCAAGTGCTCGCCAGCATGCTGTTTGGAAAGGACGTGGAATTCGGCACGCAGGAACCGTCCGTGGTCCGCCATGAGTCAGTGCCGGCCAGGCAACGCAACGGGAAAAGTGCCAGGCCCGATTTGGGAGCGCATTGAGCAGGGCAGTGGGGAACCTGAGACCAAGTGGAGAAAGAAGCGCTATGTACGCGGTAGGCATTCAAAGGCCGGGATTCTGGGGCGGTGCGGGCGGCGAGGGCGTCCACCCGCGCTTTGCGCTTCAAAATGGCGCTCCCACGCGACCTCCTTCTGAAACTGACATCTTTTGAAACGACCGTCTGCGATCTACTCGGGTAGCGATCAACCGCTGATGGACCTTCCGACCTCCGATAGTGTTCTGGAACTCGACGACCAGCAGCTCGCCGGCTTGGCCGCGAACTGGCGCGCGCGGGCGGGCTATGGGGACCGCGCCGCGTTCGGCGCCGCGCAGGTGCTGGAGGTCGAGCGGCGGCGCCGGCTGCGGGCCACACAACCGCTGGCCACGCAACTTCAGGGACTGCTCGCGCCGCCGCGCCCGAAGGCAGCGTGGTGGAAATTCTGGTCGAAGGCACCCGAGCGCCAGTTCGACAACCCCGACAACGTCGCGTCGCAATGAAAAAGAACGAAGCGCCTCGCAAACTCCACAGCGGGCACTTTGCGTTCATGCGCGCACTCGTCCAGGGCCTGGACGAAAAGTCGAGCTGGAACCGGTATTTGCATCTGGAAGGCGAGTACACGGACCTGCGCACGGTGCGGCGCACGATCGCCTGGATCCGTGACCAGTTCGCCGCGGCCGCGCGGCGCGAGAACAAGCCCGGCACCGCGCGGCTGATCCTCATGGACGCCGAGCGCTTTGCGGCGGCGCCGGCGCTGCCGACCCTGGCCGAGTTCGCCGCGGCCAACGGGCTGGAGGACTTTTCGGAAGAGGAGCAGCTCGAGGCCTATCAGGACGCGTATCCCCAGAAAGAAAAGGGTGGAGGGCAGGGCGGCGGACAGGGCGGCGGAAAGTACGGCGGGAGTAGGGGGGCGGGGCGGCCCTCTCGCCGTGCGCGCCTCGTCGAGCACCAGCTCGAAGCGCTGCGCTGGCTGCAGGGGCTCGTGGCCCAGGATCCGAAGCCCGGGGACAGCGTCGCGGCATGGCTCAACCCTTCCATGGCCACGCGGCTCGAGCGTGCCGGCCTCACCACCCTGGCGGCCCTGGTCGGGCGTATCAACGGCGTCGGCGCACGCTGGTGGGCCATGGTGCCAGGGGTGGGGGAGGGCAAGGCGGCCCGCATCGTCGAGTGGCTGCAGGCGAACGAAGCCCTCCTGGGCCTGCGTGTCGGTGTCCATGTCGCGCAGCCGCGCATGCAGCTCGCCAGCGCCACCCTCGAGGCCGTGGTGCCGGCGGCGACGGCGATCCGGCCCTACGAGAAGTTCGTGCTGCCGGGCGGACTCGACGGAAGAGCGGGGCGGTTTCGCGCGCCGCCGGAGAAGTGTTTGTTGACGGCGGGCAATGACCACGAGGCGATCGGGGCGTGGCTGGCCTCGAAGCAGCCCGCCAGCGGCAAGGCGGCGTTGTCGGCGACGCAGCGCGCCTACCGCAAGGAAGCGGAGCGGCTGTTGTTGTGGGCGGTGCTGGAGCGGAAAAAGGCGCTGTCATCGCTGGCGCTCGAGGATGCAGCTGCGTATCGGGACTTTTTGGCCGATCCACCCGTGGCCTGGTGCGGGCCGCGCCACCACCAGCGCTGGTCACCGCTGTGGCGCCCGCTCGAAGGTCCGTTGAACCCGATGACCCTCCGGCAGTCGCTGATCGTCGTGCGCACCCTGTTTGCCTTTTTGGTGCGCCAGGGTTATCTGGTGGGCAATCCGTTTGCGGCAGTGGCCATCCCGGTTCACCATCCCCCGCGGCCGTTGGGTTCGAGCCGGGCCTTGACCTTCGCGCAGTGGGACCATATCGATGCGTTGCTCGAGAGACATGGCGAGACGGAAGCCGACAGGCGCCTGCGCCGGGGCATGCGCTGGCTCTATGCGACGGGGCTGCGCCTGGCCGAGATCACGAGCGTGCGGTGCGAAGACCTGACGCAGGTCGATTACCGGGCTGCCGATGGGAGCACTGCTTCGCACTGGCTGCTGGCCGTGATCGGCAAGGGCAACCGCAGCCGCGAGGTGCCGGTGCCGGCCGAGTTCGTCGAGGAACTCGGTGATGAGTTGGCCCGGCATGGATTCGAGCGCCAGGTCAGTGCGGTGAGCAACCGCGGCATCCATGTGATGAGTCGCTTCGATGACGAACGTAAACGGCCGGCGGCGTGGTCGGCCTCGGGGCTGTACCAGGCGATCAAGGCATTTCTTGCACAGGCCGCCGAGGGGCTCGATGGCGCCGATGCGCTGCAGCTGAAAAAGGCCAGCACCCACTGGTTGCGCCATTCGCACGGGTCGCACGCGCTGCAGGGCAGGGAAGGGCAGGCGCCCGTGCCGCTGCAGATCGTGCAGAACAACCTGGGCCATGTGTCCGTCGGGACGACCTCCCTCTATTTGACGACGGAGCGCGATGAGAGACTCAAGGCGATGCGGGGGTTCTGGAAATCGAGATGATCAGACGCGCGTCGCCTCGTTCGTCATTGCGGTTCGCGCCGCCAGCCTTGGATCCGGCCAAAGGCATCGCTTCGTATCAGTCGTGGTCGTCCGGATGCGGCGAGTTCTGGGCCTCCTCGGAACTGACAGTGCCTTCTTCGACGTGCACATCCGCGACGCGAGCCTGTGCCTCGTTCCTGGCCTGCTCGAGCAGCGCCTCCTCTTCCTCTTTGGTGGGGACGGGAGCAGAAGGTGCTGGGGGTGTCGTAGGATCGTTCATGACTTGCTCCTTGGATGGAAGCAGCTTAGGCCGCCCATGCAGACCGGCCATGTAGGAACGCGCCGCGCAGTCTGCTCCGGCAAGTCGGTAGCCGGACTGCGTGGCGTCGCTCGGCTCCCGATGCTTGGCGCCATTGCTCTTTGAGAATGGCTGAATGACCCGCCAATACCTCGACGTCCCCTACAAATCGAAGGATGCCGCCAAGGCATTGGGCGCGCGTTTCGACGGCGCGGCCAAGCGCTGGTACGTGGAAGCCGGCGTCGACTTGGTGGCCTTCACGGCGTGGCTGCCAGCCGGCATGGCGCCCGCTGTAAGCGCCGCATCGCAGGTTGCGCTCGCCGCTGCGTCGTCCGAACTGAGCACCACCCGCAAGGGCATCCCGCTGTCACGGCTCCTGAACGGGGTCGCGGCAGCCGTGGCCCAGGCGTTCGCGGGCGGTGTCTGGACCCTGGTCGAGGTCAGCGAGGCATACGCCCGCAATGGCCACGTCTATCTGGATCTGTCCGAGCGCGACAGCAACGGCCAGTTGGTGGCCAAGGCCAGGGGAACCATCTGGTCCAGTACCGCGGCGCGCATCCTTCCCGATTTCGAGAAAGCCACAGGCGCGGTGATCGGCGCCGGCATCAAGTTGTTGGTGCGCGCCAGGCCGGTATTCAAGAGTCAGTACGGCTTCAGCCTCGAGATCGATGCGATTGATCCGGAGTACACCCTGGGCGATCTCGAGGCGAGGAAAAAGGAGATCCGGGCACGCTTGCAGCACGAGGGTGTGTTCGACCGCAATCGCCAGCTTGCGCCGCCGTGGGACTATCAACTCGTCCTGGTCGTGGCACCGCAGGAGGCGGCGGGTCTTGGCGACTTTCAAAAGGAGGCGCGGCGTCTGGAGCACTTCGGCATCTGCCGCTTCATCTATTCCCACAGCCGATTTCAAGGCGAAGGCGCTGCCCGCGAAATTGTCGCGGCCGCCACGGCCGCGCTCAACGACCTATCACTCGGCGAGGGCGACTCGGGCGATGGAGGAGGACACCGGGACGCACCCACACAGCCGGACGCCATTGTCATCATCCGCGGCGGCGGTGCCGTCAATGACCTGGCCTGGCTGAACGACTACGAGTTGGCCCGCTTCATCTGCGACCAGACCATCCCAGTGCTGACCGGCATCGGCCACGAGCGGGACAGCACGCTTGCCGATGAAGTGGCCCATGTCCGCTTTGATACGCCCAGCAAGGTGATCGCAGGCATTGAGCAGCAGATCCTGCGCAGGAGCCGGGAAGCCCGGCAGGCGTGGGAGGCGATTCTTGGCGCTGGCGCGCAGGCAGCCCGAACCGCGCGCCTGGCCGTTGAGCGCAGGGAAGCACAGATGCGTGCGGATGCCCGGACTCACCTGGCCCGTGCGAAAGAGGACAGCACGGGCGCGCTGAACCAGGTTTCGGTCGCTGCCGTTCGTCAAGTGCACCACGCCTCCCGCACAAGCCTGGCGATGCTGACTGCTGTGAGAGCCGATGCCATGCAGGAGATCGCCACGGCGCGGCAGAAGGTGCCAGCCATGATGACCTCGATCCGCGTCGACGCGCTGTCTAGCGTCGGCGAGGGCAGGGCGGCAAGCAACGTGGCCTACAACGCCGTCATCGACCGTTCGGTCGCTGCCACCCGATCCGCTCGCCAGTCCTTGGATATTCGCCTGCAGCACGTGGCCGAACGTGCTGCAGGCACCGTTCAGCAAGCGCGCGGCAATGCGCAGGCGCTGATGCGTGAAGTCACCGGCCAAGGCCCCGAAAAGACGCTGACGCGCGGTTTTGCCATCGTGCGCAACGGCGAGGGCAAGCCAGTGACCTCCAGCGGGGAAGCCAGCGCTTCGCCAATGCTCAACATCCAGTTCAGGGACGGTTCGACCGTTGTTCGCACCGACCCCATTCCGGGAAAGACACCATGACCGACAACGTGACAAAGAAGAGTTTCAGGGACGCCTATGGCGTGCTGCAGCAGCACGCCGAGACACTGCGAGACCAGTCCGAACCGAACATCGATGATCTGTTGACGATCGTCACGGAATCGGTGGAGGCGTACAAGGTGTGCAAGGAGCGCATCGACGCGGTCGAAGCAGCGCTCAAGGCCGCGCTGGACGGCGCAGGGGTGGCAGTGTCTACTACAGCAGCCGGATCGTCTTCGGAAAGAACAACCGAGCCGCCGGCGTCGAGTGCGCCGTCCGCGACGCGCGCCACACGTTCGGCATTGCCATCTGCTGCACCGGACCCAGATGACGACGACATCCCGTTCTAGCGGGGCGAAGGCATGCCGTGTCGCAGGGGCCCGATGCTCGCGCATCGGCTCTCACATGAAAGCGAAACGAAGGCCTCTTGATCGCTTCGGCCTCGCAAAATAACCGCGGTAGTTGACGATGTCCTCTTCATCCCAGTCGCTCTGGTCTCCGTTGCGCCTGCCGCACTTCCGTGGACTCTGGGCCGGCAGCGCGATCTATTTCACGGGCAACGCCATGCAGGTGATGGCCGCTTCGTGGTTGATGGTGGAACTGACGGGTTCCTCCTTTCTGGCGGCCCTGGTGCAGACGGCTGTGTTCTTTCCGATGTTCCTGCTGGCCCTGCCGGCGGGTGTGCTGGCCGACACCATGGACCGGAGGCGACTGATTCTTGTCGCGCTGCGCGTCCAGGTCGGCGTCCTCGTGATCCTGTCGCTGCTGGCAGTGCTGGGGTGGGCGGGAGCGGCAACGCTCTTGGTGTTCACGTTTGCCGCAGGCTGTTGCACCGCGCTGTTGTCGCCGGCCTGGAGCACGAGCCTGGCGGACACGGTGCCGCGCGAGGAAATGCCGCAGGCCTGTTGGTCCAGAAAGACCCAGAAGTTGCTCATTCCGAGGGTCGACAAATCCTTCACGATACCGACCAGCACGCACTCGGATTTCTCCTGAACCAGCGCGGGGGCCGTATGGCGGTGGTCCAGGATGTAGAAGGCTTTCCGGGGTCCTTCAATGGCAGGAAACAGTTGCTGACTCATGGCTACGCGCCGTTCCTTGGCGGCCAGCTTGGCCCATGATTTGCGCTTCCTGGCAACCTCCCTGAAGCCGACCGTCATTTGGGTCGGATGAAGAAACTTCAGTTCAACCTCCTTCAGTTTCGCGCCAATGCGGTACATAGCAAGCTCCCCAAGGAATCGAAAGGGCATGATCATGCAAGACCCACAGCAGCAAAGTAGGAGATGACCGTGATTGCGTTGGTCGACCAGCTATTCGGGCAGTCGATCGGCGACACGATCGACGGAAGCCCCGGGGGCAACGCAACGCGGCACATCAATCATTCCTGCACGCCGAATTGCGAGGCTGTCGAGGAGATCGATGGCAGAGGGCGTTTGACGCTGAGGATCTTTTCGCTGAGGCCGCTGCTCGCAGGCGAGGAAATATTCCTGGACTATGGCCTCATCGTCGACGCGGCCGTCAGCGCTTCCGATTTTCAGTGCTTTTGTCGCACGTCCTCGTGCCGCGGAAGCATGGTGGCGCCAGCCGCGCGTCCGGGTGACGCCCTTGTGTCTGCGGAGCCGGCACGCGCGCATGGCGAACGCAGCGCCTGACCGGCAAGCCCATTCGGCAGCAGCAGACGAGGAACGCGAGCGCGCCGCGGGCGTGCCTCCCTCCAACCGTCTATGACGCAGCGCCGAATCTCAGTGAAGTTGGGATGAATGTCGTTTCGCAACCGTGTCGAAGAGCGGAGCGCAGCGTTGCGCCCGGCGCACGGCGTCCCGCGCAACCAGCTAGGCCTGCGTCTGGCGGTCTGACATGCCGGCAGACAGACTGCGCCGACTCGTAGCATTGCGGGCGACAGGACCACTTCCCTCAGAGGGAGTGACAGGATGGGCATTCACGATCAAGCTCCTTTCTTTGGTGGGTGAAGCTGCTTTCAGCAGGATCGAAATGTAGTTTCGGTGCGCGTAATTTTCAAGGGTTGTCGAAGAGACATCAAAGGGCGCTGCGGTCGGCTGCAGCATCACCTGGAAGGCTGCGCCTGAGAGAGGGGCGGTGCGCCACGCCTGGAGTCGGACGGAAGGGTTGTGGCTGCACGACCAGGGTGCAGGTAGCAAAGGTATCGCGCGCGAATTGGCGCGGGGCTCGTCCTAAGATCGGGTTTGGTTCAACACCCCGCGCAGGAAAAGGCCGAGCACAACCTGTAGGCGCTCCATGCCAGAGGCGAGGCGCGGCGTCTCCTCGCGCAGCCACCGCCGCACCTCGATCAGATACAGGCTGAACACGAGCGAGGCCACCTCGCCCGGGGGAGCATCCCGCGCGACTTCGCCACTCAGCTGCGCGGCGCGCACCATCTCTTCGATGTGACCCAGCGTCACGGGTGTGCGTGCATAGAAGCGGTTTGCCTCATCGCCCAAGGCAGGGCCGGGCGCCAAAAACTCGGCCGTCTCGCGCAGCGCCGGCCGAGCCAGGCGTGGCTCGCTGGCCCAGTAGCGATAGCGCAGCTTGAAGTAAGCCAGCAGCCGCTCGAGCAACGGTCCGGGCTTGCCCGTGAGCGGCTGCGCCCTGGCGTTGAGTGCATCGAGCTCGTCGTTGACCACCTGCAGCAGGAGGTCACGTTTGTCCCGGGCGTAGACAAACACGGTCCCTGTCGACACTTCGGCCCGCTGCGCAATCTCGCGCGTGGTGGCAGCGTCGTAACCGTGCTCGATGAACACGGCGCGCGCGGCTTCCATGATGCGGCGCCGCTTGTCAACCTTGCTGCGCGCGCGCAGGCCCACCGGGGGCAGCGGATCGGATTTGGGCTTGGGCATGAGTGGCCGGACTCCTTGGCAAGTGGGCTGAGGGCTGAGATGCGTGCATGACGATATGCGCAAGCGATGTCGGCTGACACAGCCTGCGGGAAACAAGCCGAACCTTAACCCATTGACGCGAATATTGAGCGTGGTTAATATTGAGCACGCTCAAAACAAATCACAACCTGCGGCACCGGGCGTCAATGCCGCAAGGAGACAAGAAATGAACCCCACTGCCACTGCCAGAAGCGGCGAGTTGCGCCGTGCCATCGACGAGGGCGCGATGACGCCATTCCAATGGGCGGCCGTCACGGTCTGCATCATGCTGATCATGCTCGACGGCTTTGACGTGCTGGTGATGGCGTTCACTGCCGCACCCATCTCAGCGGAATGGAAGCTCAGCGGCGCCGAACTCGGCGTGCTCTTCAGTGCCGGGCTGTTCGGCATGGCCGCCGGCTCACTCTTTCTGGCACCCTGGGCGGACCGCTTTGGCCGGCAGCCGATCATCTTGGTGTGCCTGGTAGTGATCGCCCTCGGGATGTTCGCGTCCGGATTTGCCCAGAGCAGCTGGCAACTCGGGGCCCTGCGCGCGCTCACCGGGGTGGGCATTGGCGGCATGCTCGCCAGCGTTGGTGTCATCACTGCCGAATATTCTTCCAACCACTGGCGCAGTACGGCGGTCGCGCTGCAGGCGACGGGCTATCCGATCGGCGCCACCATCGGCGGCAGCATTGCCGCGCTGTTGCTGGCCAAGTACGGCTGGCGCTCGGTATTCATCTTTGGCGGGATCGCCACCGCGGCGATGATCCCGGTGGTCCTGTGGCGGCTGCCCGAGTCGTTCGACTTCCTCCTTGCCAAGCGGCCCCGGGGCGCCCTGCAAAAACTCAATGCCTTGCTCGGCAAGATGAACCGCCCGACGCTGGCGCAACTTCCCCCCGAGCAGGCCGACGTGGCCGACTCAGGCCGCAACAGTTTCTCGGCACTGTTTGCACCGGGCATGCTGGCGCAGACGCTGATGATCTGGGGAGCGTTCTTCCTGCTCATGTTCAGCTTCTATTTCGCGCTCAGCTGGACGCCGAAGTTGCTGGTGCAGGCCGGGCTGTCAGCACAGCAGGGCATCACGGGCGGCGTGCTCCTCAATGTCGGCGGTATCGTGGGGGGCAGCGTGTTCGGCCTGCTGGCCGCACGCATGAACCTCGGCTCGCTCACCGCCTCCAGCATGGTGCTGACCGCGCTGGCCATGGCGGCGTTCGGCTACTTCACCTCGAGCCTGGCAGTCGCCTTCGCGATTGCCTTCGGCATCGGCGCATTCATCTTCGGCTCCATGGCGGGCCTGTACGCCTTTGCGCCGGTGGTCTACCCGGCCGCGATGCGCAGCACCGGGATGGGCTGGGCCATTGGAATCGGCCGCGTCGGCGCGATCCTGGCGCCGTTGACGGCCGGCGTGCTACTCGACAAGGGCTGGAGCCCACCGCACCTGTACTACGCCTTCGCGCTGCCGCTGCTCGCCGCGATGCTCACGGTGCTCGCGTTGCGCGCGCACACCCGCGGCGCAGCCGACGCCGGCGGGCAACGCCTGGCCGCGGCCCACTGATCCCCGCATGCGCGTGCGCCCAAGACGCCCGCGCCTTCCACACCGATGAATGAAGGAGTTCCCATGTTCCCGAAAAACGCCTGGTATGTCGCCTGCATGCCCGATGAGATTGATGACAAGCCGCTCGGGCGGAAGATCTGCAACGAGTCGATCGTGTTCTACCGGGGCCCCGACAACGTGGCGGCGGCCTTGGAAGACTTTTGCCCGCACCGCGGTGCCCCGCTGTCGCTCGGGCGCGTCGTCGAAGGAAAACTGGTGTGCGGCTACCACGGGCTGGAAATGGGGTGCGACGGCAAGACCGGGGCGATGCCCGGCCAGCGCGTGCGCGGTTTCCCGGCGATCCGCACCTACCCGGTGATCGAGCGCCACGGTTTCATCTGGGTCTGGCCCGGCGATCCGGCACGCGCCGACGAAAGCGCACTGCACCCGCTCGAATGGGCGGACAGCCCGGACTGGGCCTACGGCGGCGGGCTGTACCACATCCACTGCGACTACCGCCTGATGATCGACAACTTGATGGACCTGACGCACGAGACCTACGTGCATTCCTCCAGCATCGGTCAGCCCGAGATCGACGAGACGCCGACCAAGACCGTGACGGAGGGCGACGTGGTCACTACCGCGCGCTACATGGAGAACATCATGGCGCCGCCGTTCTGGCGCATGGCGCTGCGGGGCAACCACCTGGCCGACGACGTCCCGGTCGACCGCTGGCAGATCTGCCGCTTCACGCCGCCGAGCCATGTGCTGATCGAAGTGGGTGTGGCGCACGCCGGCCACGGCGGCTACAACGCCGATCCAAAGGTCAAGGCCTCGAGCATCGTGGTCGACTTCATCACGCCGGAGACCGAGACCTCGATCTGGTACTTCTGGGGGATGGCACGCAACTTCAATCCACACGACAAGGCGCTCACGGCCAGCATCCGGGAAGGCCAGGGCAAGATCTTCTCGGAGGATCTGGAGATGCTGGAACGCCAGCAGCAGAACCTTCTTGCGCATCCCGAGCGGCAATTGCTGAAGCTCAACATCGACTCGGGCGGCGTCCAGTCCCGCCGCGTGCTCGAGCGCATCCTCGCAGCCGAGCAGGCGGACACCGCAGCGGTGTCGAACACGGCTGCGACGGCGACTGTGTCGGCCTGACGCGATCTTCATTGCACGGAGAACCCCAGTGAATGCTTCAGACCTGCAGGTGCGCGTGGCGCGCAAGACGACCGAGGCGGTTGACATCGCCAGTTTCGAGCTGGTGCGCGACGACGGCCGCCCGCTACCCGCGTTTTCCGCGGGATCGCACGTCGATGTGCACCTCCCGGGCGGCCTGACACGCCAGTACTCGCTTTGCAACGACCCGGGCGAGTCGCACCGCTACATGATTGGCGTGTTGCGCGACACCGGTTCCCGCGGCGGCTCGCGCGCCATGCATGATGAGGTGGCCGAGGGCGACCTACTGCACATCAGTGCTCCGAAGAACCACTTTCCGCTGGCCCATGGTTCGGCCCACAGCATCCTCCTGGCTGGTGGCATCGGCGTCACGCCGATCCTGTGCATGGCCGAGCGACTGGCCGTCACCGGCGCGCCGTTCGACATGCACTACTGCGTACGCTCGCCCGACCGCGCGGCGTTCCGCGAGCGCATCGAGCGCTCGGGCTTTGCCACGCAGGTGGCGTTCCATTTCGATGACGGTGAAGCCGCGCAGAAACTGCAACTCGACGCGGTCCTGGCGGAGCGCCGCGCCGGCGTGCATCTGTACGTCTGCGGCCCGAAGGGCTTCATGGACTGGGTACTGGGCACGGCCCGCGCGGCCGGCTGGCCCGAAGAACAACTGCACTACGAGTTCTTTGGTGCCGAGATCGCCAAGTCCGAAAGCGACGAGAGCTTCCAGGTCAAGTTGGCGAGCTCCGGGCGGATCATCGCGGTGCCGAAGGACAAGACGGTGGTCGAAGCACTGGCCGCCGCCGGTATCGAGGTCGCCACGTCCTGCGAGCAAGGCGTATGTGGCACCTGCCTGACGCGCGTGCTGGAAGGAGAGCCCGACCATAAGGACATGTACCTGACGCCGGAAGAACAGGGTGCCAACGACCAGTTCACGCCCTGCTGCTCGCGCTCGAAGTCGCCCATGCTGGTACTGGACCTCTGAGGCGCGCGGCGATGCGCTCTAACGTGAAGGATGCCGCCCAACGCGGCCGTGGCATCGGATGTCATGTGCGATGCGAAGGACGGTGTCCTCCGCCTATCTGTGCTGAACGACTTCGATAGCAATAGGCAGGCGCTACTCGACAGGGTTCAGTACGCAGTAGTTCCCTACGTCTGCTTCGGCGACCGGGTCAGCTTCGACGTTGAATCGCCGGAGAGACACTGGCAGGTCTGTGATCCGGCCGACACGGGCGACTTCGGCATGCGGCTGTCACCAAGTTCGAAGCGGCTCCTATACCGTCATAACGCAAGTCGCGGCGGACGCTCTCGGCTTTCCGGTCGGGCGCCGCACAAAGCGCCGCGCGGGCAGCGGCGTCATGGCCTCATCTGTATTAGATGCCGAGGCTTCAAGTGATGAAAGCCGGCCCATTCCGGCCGTTCCAATGACCAAGCCGGCCGGCTGGGAGGCAGTGTTGCCGAGACCATTGGCAGCCGCTCGCCAGCGCACATCTTGAAACCGGAATGCATCACTTTGTGTCCAATGTCGACTTACCGCCAGCGGCCGCGCGCGACGGCAGGCCGTCATTCGAGTTGGGGTCCTTGACGCGCGGATCCTTGGAGATAGCATTGTTCATCGCATCGATGGGCGTGGTGGTGCGTGCACCGGCGTCGGACGTCGATCCGCCGGCCTTGCTATCGCTGGCGCTCGGCTTAGAGTCCTTGTAGCCATTGACCGATCCGGCCGCTGATGAATTGGTGTTGGGCGGCGGACCGCCGTTTGGGCTACCGCCAGCAGCGCCGCCCCCGGTTTGGGCGAATGCGCAACCGAAGCCAAACGCAAGGCACGCGGACAGCGCGACTGATTTCAGTTTTGTCATGTGAGTCTCCTTCAGTGTGACGTGGAAAGCAGCGAGTTCGCGCTCACAACGCTTTCGACGGTGTGCGCGCCTTTCGCGCGTGTCTGTCGGCGGCACCCTACGCAAATTGCCCTCGACGCCTCCTTGTGGATGGGCGTGACATCCAAGTTGCTCGGTGATAAATCGCCTTCAGCATCGATCGCCTTAATGGCGCGGCCGGCGAGTGTTAAGTCGTGGTCTTCTTGTTGGAATTCCAAGTCGGCCCGCAGAAGGATCGACTGCGCAACGTGCTGCGCAAATGCCGCAATCGCCCACGTCGTGCACACCGCTGTAGAGTGGTCTTTTCAAACCCAAGTCATTGCACAAGCTCTCCCTTTGAGAATCCTGATCAATACGCTGTTGGTGGTCGCGTGGACCGCTACCGCTGGCCGCGACCCAGTCAGCACCCGCAATCGCTGCGGGGTCTGCTGCCCGCATCGAAGTTGTCTTTTCGCCGGAAGCAGGCTCTGCAGCGCTCGTCATCAAAGTGCTCGATTCGGCGCACCAATCCATCCGGCTGCCCGCCTATTCATTCACGTTCGTCGATGACAAGGGCAACAGGGGAAAGTCGAGCATCGCGGCGATGAACCTCATCGCAGGGGCTGGCATTCCGATCCGCGCGATCTCTTCCTATGCGATCCATCACGACAAGTACATCGTTGTCGACGGCAGGCACACGGAAACGGGCTCTTTCAACTACAGCCAAGCTGCTGCGAAATCCAATTCGGAGAAAGTCCTCGTGGTGTGGGACAACGCGAGCCTGGCGAAGCGCTACCTTGCGCACTGGGAGAGTCGCTGGGCGCAAAGCTTTGCCGTCGAGAGCAGCTATTGATCGACGGCATGATATTGGGGGCGCTGCCTAGACTAGGCTGCTATGGGGAATGAATCCGGACCGAGCTGTCAAAGGTCCGCGGATGGGCGGCGTGCGTGTTGCCGGCTTGAGACCGATCCGGAGCGGGAGCGTCGCCGACATGTGCATTGCTGGTGCCGAGTGCGCGCGGCGATGGGATGTTCTCTGCCAATGTCGCCAGCGCGCAAGGTGACGCTGTCGCTGCGCACGAGCGTTGGTACCGACCGTTTGAAATCGCGTTCATGGCAGCGTGCTCGGTGGACCTCGCGGCAAGATTCCCGCCAGGAAGGATTCGATGCGCACCATCTGGACACGCCCGTTGGCGACAGCGGTCGAGCTTGATCTTGCGGTAGCGATTGGCCAGCGATAGTCACGAATGGCGCTGGAAGCCCGTCGGCAGCACATGCAGCAGGAATCGGCAGACGAACTCCTGCGCACCCAGGCGCAGGACCTTGCGTCGCCACTCGTGGCGATAGTCTTTCCACGCGAAGGCCACCTGGACGTCGACGAAGCCAGCGGCGACAGCACCCGTACCGGCACACTGTTCGTCACCGTGATCGTCCATACCTTCAACTACAAGCGCGACTACCACGTTGGCGTCGAAGAGGTCGCCCGGACCGGAGCCGCCCGCACCCGCATGGGAAGACACCCGGACGGCAGGCGATCCAGTGCTGGCCGTCCGGGGCCACCCCGCCGCCGGGCACGGCCTGCGTGCATCTGCATGGCAAGGGACGCAAGCAGCGGTCTGTGCCGCTCTGGCGATCAACGGTCAAGGTGATCCGCGCCTGGCTGAAGTCCAACCCGGACCTGACTCCCACGTCGGCGCTGCTGCCCAACCGTGGAGGACAGGCGATGACGGGATCCAACGTGACGCAGCGCCTGGCATTGGCCGTCAAGGCCGCCGCGCTCACGATGCCGAGCCTGGGCGGGAGAACTATCTCACCGCACTGCCTGAGGCACTCGACGGCCATGCACCTTCTGCAGTCGGGCGTGGACATCAGCGTGATCGCCCTGTGGCTCGGACACGAGAGTCCGGCGACAACGCATCAGTACGTAGAGGCCGATCTCGCCATGAAGGAGAAGGCGCTAGCCAGGCTTCAGGATCCCAACCTGGTCCCACGTCGGTTCCGGGCGGACGACGAGCTGTTGAAGTTCCTCAAGACGTTGTGATTACGCGCAGTTCAGAGGCGCGACCGCCGTCTTCGTACGAGGCCGGCAACGTCGCGCTGCTGGACCAACTGTTCATAACTACGCGCTGTGCATAACGCTGCATACCCGCCTTGCTGCAGGCGACACGATCGCGCCAAGCCCCTCCCCTCCTCGTCGACATGCGCAACGGTCGCGCCTTCGAAAACGCGCATGGCCGCGAACCAATAAACGCACTTCCCAAGCCACGGGACCTCCCGCACAGTCGCTGCAACGACAACGGCCGGAGCAAACGTGCAGGTTCCCATTCAATTCGCGACGCAAGCCGCCGACTGGCCGCGCCGCGATCCCGTTCCGGGGCGAGCGGCGCGCCTGCTGAATTGCCTCTACGCCGGCATCGCCGCGATCGCCGCGTCATTGATCGCCGTCGAAATCGTGCTGCTTCTGGCGTCGGTGTTCTGGCGTTATGCGCTGCATCGTCCGTTGGTCTGGTCAGACGAGGTGGCAAGCGTGGTGCTGATCTGGGTCGGCGTGCTTGGCGCAACGCTCGCAGGCCATGGAGGGCAACACATTCGCATGAGCGCGTTGGTCTCCGCGCTGCCTCGGCATGGCGACAAGTTCGCCGCCGTCGCGAGCGTGGCGACACTGGTGACACTGGGTACGCTTATCCCAGTGGCCGTCGAATATTGCTTCGCTGAATGGGGCCAGTCATCGCCCGCACTTGGGATTCCGAACGTGGTACGTCATGCGGCGCTGCCGGTCGGCCTCTCGCTGATGCTGGTCTCCGAACTCGAACTCGTCATACGGCGACGCGCGTGGTCGCACATCGCGGTTGCAGCAGTTGGCGTGGGCATCTTGGTCGCGGGCTTCTACGGTTTCTCCGAACAGATAGAAGCACTGGGTCATTGGTCACTGCTGCTGTTCTTCGTGGTGCTCGGCGCCTTGCTGGTCACCGGCATCCCCATCGCGTTCGCATTTGCTGCGGCGAGCGCCCTGTACGTTCTGTGCGCTGACGGTACGCCCATGAGCATCGTCACCATGCGCTTCGAGGAAGGCATGTCGCACCTGATCCTGCTCGCGATACCGCTGTTCGTCGCGCTTGGCCTCCTGCTCCAGGTGACCGGGCTCGCACAGGCCATGATCGGATTTCTCGCGTCACTGCTTGGGCGCGTGCGCGGGGGGCTCAACTACGTGCTGATCGTGGCGATGTACGTGGTTTCCGGCATCTCGGGTTCCAAGGCCGCGGACATCGCGGCGATCGCGCCGGCACTGTTCCCGGACATGAAGCGCCGCGGCTACGACGAAGGAGACATGGCTGCCCTGCTCTCCGCATCGGCTGCGATGTCCGAGACCATCCCACCGAGCCTCGTGTTGATCACAATCGGTTCGGTGATGGGCATTTCGATCTCGACCTTGTTCAAAGGCGGATTGATGCCGGCGCTGGTGATCGCAGTCGCGCTGTGGTTGTATGTCGCATTGCGTGCGCGCAAGTTGCCCAAGCCTTCGGCCCGGAAGGTTCCCGCGCGCGAGGTCGGCCACCTCTTTGTTGTCGCGCTGCCCGCGTTCGGGCTGCCCTTCGTCATCCGCGGCGCCATCGTCAACGGCGTGGCGACCGCCACCGAGGTGGCGACCCTCGGCATTGTCTACGCACTGCTTGCCGGCTGGCTCATCTACCGGTGCCTGGACCTGAGAAAGCTGTATCCATTGCTGGTCGAGACGGCAACCACTTCCGGCGCGATCCTGCTCATCATGGGCACCGCAACGGCGATGGCCTGGGTCATCAGCCAGTCCGGCGTGTCCAATGAATTGGCCGGGCTGGTGAAGACGCTGCCGGGCGGGCGGGCAATGTTCCTGCTCGTGAGCATCTGCATCTTCATCCTCGTCGGCTCGCTGCTCGAAGGCATTCCGGCCATCGTGCTGTTCGCACCGTTGCTGTATCCAGCCTCGCGCGCCCTCGGCATCGACGACGTGCACTACGCGATGGTTGTGATCCTGGCGATGGGAATCGGCCTTTTCGCACCGCCGATCGGTGTGGGCTTCTACCTCGCGTGCGGCATGGGCAAGGTCGAGACCGCGCTCGCCTCGCGGCACATCTGGCGGTACCTCGCCGTCGTGCTTGCCGGCTTGCTGGTCGTTGCCTTCGTTCCTCAATTGACACTGCTCAAGTACTGAAACGAGACCTACATGTCCCTTCCCGAATTCAACCTTGGCGAGTTGCCGCCGTTGCAGGACCGCCATATCGGCAGCGTCTTCGCCCGCGCGCTGGACAAACACCCCGACAAGCTCGCGGTGCACGACACGCGCGAGGGCCTGACTTACCGTGAGCTGCACGACAGCGCGTTGCTGATTGCAGGCGGCCTGTCACGCCTCAACGTCGGTCGCCAGGAGACCGTGCTGATGATGCTGGACAACCACGTCGACTTCGTGCGGTGCTGGATGGCCACCGCGCTCACGGCGCGCATCGAAGTGCCGATCAATACAGCATATGTGGGTGCCTCGCTGTCTCATGCGATCAACACGTCCGGCGCCAAGGTGATGATCATCGAGGCGCAGTACGTGGAGCGTGTGCTTGCGATCCGCGGCGAGCTGGAGGAACTGCGCACGCTGGTCGTGCGCGGCAACAGCGATACCGTCCATGCACCGCGCCTGAGCGTCATGAATTTCGGTGAACTGCGACGCGGCGTGCCGGATTCGCCGGCCGAGCACAGGGCCTCGGACGCGATCGCGATTCTTTACACCTCCGGGACCTCGGGCCCTTCCAAGGGTTCGATCAACAGCCAGGCGCATGCCTACACCTATGCCCACCCATCCATGTTCGGTGCGGCGAGCGAAGATGACGTGGCGCTGATCGTGCTGCCGCTGTTCCACATGGGCGGCCAATGGGCTGGCGTCTACAACGCGCTGGTGGCGGGTGCCAGCGCGGTGATCGTGCCGCGCTTCAGCGCGAGCGCGTTCTGGGAGACCGCGGCGCATTACAAGGCGACTTACTGCTTCCTGCTTGGCTCGATGGTGCACTTCCTGCTTGGCCAACCGCCGGGGCCGAAGGACCGCCAGCATGGCCTGCGGAAGATGCTGCTGGTTCCAGTGCCGCAGGAACTGCCGCATTTCCAGGAGCGCTTTGGCATCGAACAGGTCGCGGCCGCCTATGGCTCGACCGAGGCCGCGGTCGTGAGCCGTGCACCGGTGGGCTTCGCCGAGGCCGGCAAGGCGGGCTGGGTGCGCAGGGAAGTGCAAGCTGTCGTGGTCGATGCCGAAGGCCTGCCGGTGCCGCAGGGTGAGGTCGGCGAACTCTGGGTCCGGCCGATGGAGCCGTGGACCATGATGAACGGCTACATCGCCATGCCGGAAGCGACCGTGGCGGCCTGGCAGAACTTCTGGTTCCACACTGGCGACGCCGCACGCTTTGCGGAGGATGGGCAGATCGTCTTCGTCGATCGCATCAAGGACGCGATCCGGCGCCGCGGCGAGAACATCTCGAGCTTCGAGGTCGAGCAGGCCATCGGCGAGCACCCGGAAGTCGAGGAATGCGCGGTCGTGGCCGTTCCGAGCGAATACGTCGAGGATGAAGTCAAGGCCTGCGTCGTCATCCGGCCGGGCGCGATGCTCGACCCGTCACAACTCGTGGCCTTCCTCTCGACCCGCCTGCCCCGCTTCTGCCTGCCGCGCTACGTGGAATTCATGCCGGGGCTGCCGAAGACGGCAACCGCGAAGGTGAAGAAGGCAGAGCTGCGCCTCCAGGGCGTCACAGCGAACACCTGGGACGGGCTGCAGGAACAGCGTGACAGGCAATCAACGGAAAAGGCGACCAGCGAATGAAGACAGAACAGCAGATGAACTTCGAGCGCGACGGCGTCGTGCACATCCCCGCCGCGCTCACCGGACACTGGCTGGACGAGGCGCGCAAGTGCTTCGAATGGAGCATCGCGCACCCGGGGCCGCGAAGCTCCAACTACACCAAGGGCGACTCAGGCACCTTCTATGTCGACACCGGCAACCCGGAAGCCTTCGACGGCTACGCGAGTTTTCTCGAACACGCGCCGCTCAAGGACCGAGTACGCGAGGCGATGGGCACGCGCGAGCTGTGGTTCGCCTTCGAGCAGGTGTTCTTCAAGGAGGGCGGCGCCGAGAAAGCCCAGCGCACGGCCTGGCACCAGGACACTTCGTACCTCAGCTTTGACGGGCCGCATCTGGCCGTGCTGTGGATGAGTTTCGATCCGGTGCCGCGAGAGTCGGCGCTGGAATTCGTACGCGGCTCGCACAAGGGACCGCTCTACGAGCAGCGCGGCGTGGGAACGACCGGCCTGCCGCCGGTTCCGCGCATCGAGGACGCACGCGAGCACTTCGACATCCTCGGGTGGGCCATGGCACCGGGCGATGCACTGATGTTCCATCCGTCGATCCTGCACGGCGGTGGCCCGACACGCGCGGGGCAGCGCCGCCGCACGCTGTCGCTGCGATTCTTCGGCGACAAGGCCTTCTACCTGCAGCGCGCGTTCGGCAAGGACACCCCCGAATGCTTCCGCGAACTGCGCCTCGAGAACGGACAGCCGTTTCGCGGCGAGGCCTTTCGCGCGCTTCCCTGAATCGACAACACCATCACAACGGAGACGGACACCATGGACAAGAGAAGCTTCCTGAAGTTCAGCATTGCGGCGGGCACGGCCGGATTCTCGATCGGCTCGATGGCCAAGAGCAACTTCAAGTTCAAGTACGCGCACAACGCCCCGACGGACCATCCGCTGCACATCCATGCCGCCAAGGCCTGCGAGAAGATCGCGCAGCGCACCAACGGCGCGGTGCAGATCGACGTGTTCCCGAACAACCAGCTCGGCGGCGACACGGAGATGCTCGGGCAACTGCGCGCCGGTGCAATCCAGTTTCAGACGCTGTCGACGCTCATCCTTTCGAACGTCGTGCCATCTTCCGCGATCAGTGGCGTTGGCTTTGCCTTCAAGAACCACGACGAAGTATGGGCCGCGATGGACGGCAAGCTCGGAGGCCTGATTCGCGCCGACATCGAGAAGGCCGGGCTGGTGCCGATGGAAAAGATGTACGACAACGGCTTCCGGCAGATCACCAACAACGTCAAGCCGATCGTGAACGCGCGCGACCTCGAAGGCCTGAAGATTCGCGTGCCGGTGAGCCCGATGTGGCTGTCGCTGTTCAAGTCACTCGGCGCGGCTCCGACCTCGATCAACTGGTCGGACACCTACGTGGCGCTGCAGACCAAGGTGGTCGACGGGCAGGAGAACCCGCTCGGATTCATCAACCTGGCCAAGCTCTACGAGGTACAGCAGTTCTGCTCCAAGTCCAATCACATGTGGGACGGCATGTGGTTTCTCGCGAATGGCAAGGCGTGGGCCTCGATGCCAGAGGACCTGCGCAAGGTCTGCGCCGATGCCTTCAACGAGGAAGCCATCGCGCAGCGCAAGACCAACGAGAACCTGAACAACAACACAGAGCAGACCCTGCGCGGCAAGGGCCTGAAGTTCAATGACGTGGACGTGGCCAGCTTCAAGGCGCAACTGCGCACGAGTGGCTTCTACAACGACTGGAAGGGCAAGTTCCCGAAGGAGATCTGGACCGCGTTCGAGAACGCGACCGGCGCCACCTCATGAACTGGCCGATGCGAGTTCCGGCCAGTGCTCGGCCTCGAGCTTGATCCATTCGATGAGCTTGCGCGTCGCCAGGTTGGGCGCGTTTTCCGCAGGCCAGCCTGCGACCCAGGTCGTGCTCAGCGCTTCGACTGGCGCAGCGCTGACCTTGCCTGCGAGCAGCGCAGCAGCCGCCGCCGAATAAGGGACCACCAGCGAGATCATTCCGGATTGCACGAGGTCGAGTCTGAGGTGCAGCGCCTGGATGTCCATGACCACGTTGAGGACCAGGCCGCGCAGGGCGCACTCGCGGTCGAGTCCGAGCGACTTTCGATTCGAGCGCGCCACCACCAACGGCTGCCGCACGACCCACTCGAGGTCGACCGGCCGGTTCATTCGCAGGCCTGCGTCGACGTGGCTCACGGCTACCACCGGCTCGGTGCGCAGGTTGTGCATGACGATGGGCAGGCCGGACGCATCGTCCCCAATGAAGATCGCGCAGTCGAGCGTGCCATCGCTCAGCATCTTGGCCAGGTTGTACGACAGGCCTTCCATCACCTCGAGGTGGACACGCGCGTACGCATTCCGATAACGCGTGATGAGTGACACGCCCATGGCCTCGCGCACCGAGGGTGGCATGCCCATTCGCAACGTGCCGGAGGGCTCGCGATCGAGCTCGTTGACCTCGCGCTTGAGGTGGCCGATCTGGGTCAGCAAGGACCTCGCGCGTTCCCGCAGCAGTTCGCCGGCCTCGGTCAGCACCACGCCACGCGTGTTTCGCTCGAACAGCGCGACGTCGAATTCGCGCTCGAGCAGCTGGATCTGGCGCGTCAGCGCCGACTGGGAGATGTACTGGTACCGCGAGGCGAGCGACAGGCTGCCGGCGTCCGCGGCCGCGACGAAATGTTCGAGTCGTCGTATGTCCATGACGGTTGCGGCCGCTACGCGAAGCGCGGCGCTCGCTTCTCGAGGAAGGCGGACACGCCTTCCTGGAAATCGGACGTGCCGGCACAGGCAACGAAGGATGCGGCCTCCGCGTCGAGCTGCTGATCGAGGGTGCGTTCCAGCGATTCGCGCACCAGGCGCTTGAGCCGCCCCAGCGCCTCGCGCGGGCCCTGGGCAAGACGCAGTGCCATGGCCTCGGTCTCGGACTGCAGCGACGCGGCGGGAACGACCCGGTTCACGAGGCCAAGGCGCAAGGCCTCGTGCGCTTCCACCGGCTCGCACAGCAGCGCGATCTCCAGGGCGTGGCGCAGTCCCACCAAGCGCGGGAGCGCCCAGGAGGTGGCGCAATCGGAGCTGGCGCCGATCTTCGGATAAGCCAGGTTGAAGCGCGTGCCTTCCGCGGCAATGCCCAAGTCGCAGGCCAGTGCCAGTCCCAGCCCGCCGCCGGCCACCGCGCCATGCAGGCTTGCGATGACCGGCGCAGCCAGGCGCGCAAGAATGCGGATGCCACCGTGCATTCCTTCGATCAACGACTGCGCGGTAGCCTGCGGGTCGTCGCGCATCGCGCCGAGATCTCCGCCGGCCATGAAGGCGCGACCTTCGCCGCTGACGACGACGACGCGCACCTGCGGGTCTTCTGCAATCCGTTGGCAGGCCATCCTGAACCCTTGCGCCACGGCCACATCGATCGCGTTCAGCGAGCGGGGGCGGTTGAAGCGGATGTGCGCCACGCCTTCGGGGCTGCGCCAATCAAGCACCGGCTCGTCAGCGCTCGCTCGCTCTGGGTAGCTCATGCCGCGGCCTCCACCACCTCGTGCTCCATGGGGGGCACCTGGTAGCGCGTGGCGGCACCCGGTTCCTTCTTGACCCGCGACAGTTCATGGCGAGCCAGCGTGCGCAGGTGGACTTCGTCAGGCCCGTCAAAGAACCGGAACGCACGGCCCCAGCTCCAGAGAAAGGCCAGTGGCGTGTCGGGCGTCAGCCCCATCGCGCCGAACACCTGGATTGCCCGATCCAGCACGCGGGTCTGCAGCTGCGCCGCGACCAGCTTGATCGCCGACACGTCGATCTGCGCGGCCTTGTTCCCCTGCTCATCCATGACCCAGGCAGCACGCAGCACGAAGAGTCGCGCCTGGTCGATCTCGACGCGCGAGTAGCCGATCCAGTCCTGCACGTTCGCGAAATCGGACAAGCGCTTGCCGAAAGCCTGCCGCTGCAAGGCGCGGTCGCACATGAGGTCCAGCGCCAGTTCGCACTGTCCGATGGTGCGCATGCAGTGGTGAACCCGACCCGGCCCGAGGCGCGCCTGCGCCAGCGCGAAGCCCGCGTTCTCCTCCCCGAGGAGGTTGGACACCGGAACCCGCACGTCGCGGTACTCGATCTCGCAATGGCCTTCGGGCGTGTGGTGGTTCATGATCGCCACATTGCGCACGATGCGTACACCCGGGGTGTCCAGCGGCACGATGACCATCGAGTGCCGCGCATGTCGCGGCGCTTCGGGGCTCTGGTCACTCACGCCCATCACGATCGAGACGCGGCACAGCGGATGCAACGCGCCGGTGATGAACCACTTGCGGCCGTTGATGACGTAGTCGTCGCCCTCGCGATGGATCGTGGTGCGGATGTTGGTGGCATCCGACGAGGCCACGTCGGGCTCGGTCATCGAGAAGCAGGAGCGGATCACGCCATCGAGCAACGGCACCAGCCAGCGACTGGCCTGCGCCGGGGTCGCGAACAAGTGCAGCAGTTCCATGTTGCCGGTGTCGGGCGCATTGCAGTTGAAGACCTCCGAGGCCCATGGGATACGACCCATGATTTCGGCAAGAGGGGCGTATTCGATGTTCGACAACCGCGTACCCGGCTCGCCCGAACGCAAGCCTGGCAGGAACAGGTTCCAGAGTCCCTCGGCACGGGCCGCTCGCTTGAGCGGTTCGACGATCTCGCTCGGAAAGCGCCCCTTCGCCGCGATGCGCTCCCACGCGGCGTTCTGCGGAAGCACCCGGTCATGCATGAAATTGCGCAAGCGGCGTTGCAGCGCGAGGTTGGCTTCGGTGTAGGCGAATTCCATGAGGGACGTGTTCCTTGGTGTTGTTCGTTCAGGTGGTGTGCATCGGCTCGTCGATGGCCTCGAGGCCGCGCCTCGCCATCGCGGCGGCGAGCGAACCGACATGCGCTGCGTTGCCGGCCACGGCGGTACCTGCCCGCGAGCGCGCGGCAATGCCCTCGAAGATGACGGCCCAGCGCATGAAGGCAAAGGCCCAGTGGAAAGGCTGCACCTTGGAGCGCCGTCCTGCCGCGCGGTAGTAACGATCCAGGTACTCGACCTCCGACGGGATGCCGAGCGCTGCCAGGTCGAGGCCGCGGATCCCGTCGTACTCCGTCGGCAGCGTGCGCCAGGCCACAGTGTTGAATGCCACATCGGCCAGCGGATGTCCGAGCGTGGACAGTTCCCAGTCGAGCACGCCGATCACGCGCGGCTCCGAGGGGTGGTACATCAGGTTGCCGATCTTGAAGTCGCCGTGCACCAGGGTGGTTTCATCATCCTCCGGCAGGTTTTGGCCGAGCCAGCGCAGCAGCGTATCGAGGTCAGCGTTCTCGCCGGTGCGCGACAGGGCCCATTGCCCTGCCCAGCGGCGCAACTGCCGTTCGAAGAAGGCGCCGCGCTTGCCGAAGCCTTCGAGGCCGAACCCGGCCCAGTCGAGCCTATGCAGCGTGGCCATCGTGTCGGCCATGGCGAGGTAGAGCGCACGGCGCTCCGCGGGCGCAACACCCGGCAGCGCATGCGTCGGAAAGATGCGGCCCTCGATGCGATCCATGACGTAGAAAGGCGTGCCGACGACGTCGACCGATTCGCAATACAGCACCATCGACGGTACAGGCAGCGCGCTGTCGGCGAGCGCGCGCATCACGCGATACTCGCGGTCCACCGCATGTGCCGACGGCAGCACGACGCCGGCCGGCTTCTTGCGCAGCACCATGCGGCGGTTGTCGTAGCTCAGGAAGAAAGTCGGATTGGACTGGCCGCCGCCGATGCGTTCCAGTTGCATCGGCCCGCGCAGGCCCGGGACCTCGCGCTGCAGGAAGGCGTCGAGCCTCTCGGGATCGAAGCCGGCCGTCCCCGCCGCACGCTCAGGCGGGTTCTGCATGTCGGGCCCGCTCACGCAGCGCATCGGGCGAGCCCGCGCGCACTGGCGTGAAATCGGTGTGCGCGATGTACTCGGGCCGCTGCTGCTGGCCGCGCAGATGGTTCGACACCGCAGAGAGCGTCAGGTAGACGATGCGGCGCGGATACGGTGTCATGTTGGGAGGCGAACCGTGCGCCATGTTCGCGTGGAACATGAGCAGGCTGCCCGGGCGGCCGGTGGGCGCGATTATCCCGCCCTGCTCCGCCATCTCCGAGACGACGTCGGGCTTCAGATACCAACCGGGATGCGAGGTCGTGATGTCGTCGTAGGCGTCCGGCAGCGCGCCGTGCCGATGGCTCTTCGGAATCAGCATCAGAGCGCCGTTGATCGGCTTCACCTCATCGAGGAACAGTGCGATGTTCATCGCGCGCGGCGCGGGCATCCCGTCGAAGCGCTGCCATGACGGGAAGTCCTGGTGCCACTGCCAGGTCTCGCCGGCAAAGGCGGCCATCGCATTGATCTTGAACTGGTGCATGTACACCGGCTCGCCGAAGATCTGCTCCAGCGGCTCGACAAGCCGGGGATCGTGCGCCAGCACATCGAAGACTTCGTTGTAGCGGTGCACCGCGAAGGCAGTGCGCGGCACGCCTGACCTCTCGCGACGGATTTCCTCGCGCGGCTCGGCGAGCACGCGGGCGGCCTGCGCCTGCAGCACCGCCATCTCCTCGGCATCGAAGCAGTCGGGAAAGAACAGGTAGCCCTGCTCGTCGAAGAAGCGAAGTTGCTCGTCGCTGAGTTTCATTGCGACATCTCCTGTTCAGGCCAAACCGCCGGCATACTTTTCAAGGACACCCCAGGCCTCGGGCCCGAACTTCTCGCGCCACTCCTTGTAGAAGCCCGCCTTCTGCAGCGCGACGCGAAACGGTTCGCGGTCCGGCCGGTTGAAGGTCATGCCCTTGGCCTTGAGGTTGGTCTCGACGGTCACGTTGAACTTGGCCAGGTCGTCCCGCGCGAGCAGCGTCGCGGCATTGATGTTCTTCGAGACGATCGCCTGCATGTCGGGCGGAAGGCTCGCCCACACCTTGGCATTGGCGCAGTTGTAGTAGCCCTCCCATGTGTGGGAAGTGAGCGAACAGAAGCTCTGGACCTCGTAGAGCTTGGCGATCTCGAGGAGCTGAAGCGGATTGGTCTGCGCGTCCACCACCCGCGTCTGCAGCGCAACGTACAGCTCGGGGAAGGGGATGGCCACCGGCGATGCGCCGAGCGAGCGAAACAGGGACACGTACAGGGGCACCACCGAGGCGCGCACCTTCAGGCCCTTCATGTCGTCGGGCGTGTTGATCGGCTTGGTGCGCGTGGTCATCTGCATGAAGCCATGGTCGCTCGCCTTCTCGAAGGCATGCAGGCCGACCTTGGTGTAGATGGTGCGCAGGTAGGCACCGAAGTCACCGTCCATCGCAGCCCAGACGTCGTCGTAGGTCTTGAAGGCAAAAGGCACGCTGTGCAGTGCACCCCGCGGGTCCATGCTCGACAGATGCCCCTGCGGCAGGTACATGAAATGCATGGCGCCGGAGCGCACCTGCGAAACCATGTCGATGTCGCTGCCAAGAGCGCCGCCGGGAAAGGACTGGATGTCTACGCGGCCGCCGCTCTCTTCGCGGATCTTCTTGAACGCTTCCTCGTTGCGCACGGTCGACGGATGGTTGGGTGCCATCGAGCTGCCGAACTTGTAGTTGAACTCGGCGGCACGGGCAAAGCGCGGAAGGCTCAGGGTCGAAATTGCCGCGCCTGCCGCGAGCGAGCCGGTGATCATCTTCCTGCGCGTGATAGTGGTGGCCATGGTGCTTGTCTCCGTTGTATTCGATTCGAATGGAACGCGCGCCGCGTTCAGGCGCGCTGCAGGACCGTGATGGCGCAGATCGCGTCGTCGAAACCCATCGTGCCGCCGGCGTTCTCAGCCAAGCCGATGTCGGCGTCCTTCACCTGTCGCGGCCCGGCCTCACCGCGCAACTGAGCGGTGATCTCGTGGATCATCGAGAGCCCCGTGGCGCCGACCGGGTGGCCCTTCGAGATCAGACCACCCGAGGTGTTGATCGGCGTGCGGCCGCCGATTGCGGAGCCACCAGATTCCGCGAAGCGCCCACCCTCGCCGAAATCGCAGAAGCCGAGCATCTCGGGTTGGTAGATCTCTCCGTAGGTCGTGGCGTCGTGCACTTCCGCCAGGTCGATGTCGCCGGGTGCGATGTCGGCGAAGGCATAGGCATGACGCGCCGCGACATGGCTGACGCCGGGCTCGTCGATGTCGCGGTACTTGCCGTTCGCAAGCGATGATGCACGCACCTTCACCGCCCGCTCCCGCACTGCGGCAGGCAGCGTGTCGAAGACGCGCTTCGAGCACAGGATCGCTGCAGCCGCGCCGTCGCCGATCGGCGCGCACATCGAGCGTGTGAGTGGAAAGCTGATCTCGCGGTCCGTCATGGCCTTGTCGACGCTGACCTCGAACTGGTACTGGGCCAGCGGGTTGAGGCTTCCGTTGTGGTGCGTCTTGGAAGCCGCGATCGCGAACTGGCGCTGCGTGGTGCCGTACTTGGCCATGTGGTAGGCCGCCTGCATCGCATAGGTGTCCATGTTCAGGGTGCCACCCGCGCCGTTGAGCACGAACGGGCGGTCTATCTTCTCGCCGGCCCTGCGGAAGTATTCGTGCCAGACTTCCGGGTTCATCTGGTCGAGACCACCGGTGAACAACTCGTACTGCCGCTTCGGATCGTCCGGTATGAAGGTCTTCTCGACGCCGACTGCCAGCGAGACGTCCGCAGTGCCGGAGAGCACGTCCTTCCACGCACCGTGGAATGCGAGCGAGCCGGTGGCACAGGCCCCCTCGACGTTGACCATCGGCACATACTCCGGGAACAGGCCCTCGGCCACGAGTTCGGAGAAGCACACCTGCCCGCGGATGTTCGGCTGCTTGAACATCTCCATCTTCACGTTGCCGAACCACGAGCTGTCGATGCGCTCGCCATCGTCGAGCCCCGCGTCCGACAGCAGCTGGGTGTAGACCTCGCGAGTCAGGTCCTTGAAGCTCTTGTTCGGGAATTTTCCGAAGGCCGTGCAGGCCGTGCCAATCACGTAGACGTCATCCATGAGTTTGTTCCTTGGGTTGCAGATGATTGAAATGAGTGGAATCAGATGGCCCGGTCATTGCCGTCCCAGAAGCGCTTGCGGATGGCCTTCTTGTCGACCTTGCCGACAGAGGTGCGCGGCAATTCGGCCCAGATCTGGACCGACTTGGGCGCCTTGATGCTGCCGAGCTGCGTCTTGCACCAGGCCATGACTTCAGCGGCATCGAGGGTGCTGCCAGCCTTCAGTTCGATCACACCGGTAACCGCTTCGCCCCACTTCTCGTCGGGCGCGCCGACCACGGCGCACTCCTGGATCGCCGTGTGCGACAGCAGCACACTCTCCACCTCGCGCGGATAGACGTTGTAGCCGCCGGTGATGATCATTTCTTTCTTCCGGTCGACGATGAAGACGAAGCCGTCCGAATCGACATAGCCAACGTCGCCGGTGTGGTGCCACCCGTGCGTCGAGACCCCCGCGGTGGCGGCCGCGTTCTTGTAGTAGCCCGCCATCACGAGCGGGCCATTGACCACGAGTTCGCCCTTCTCCCCCGCACCGAGCAGGTGGCCGTCGTCATCCATGGCTGCCACGGGCGTGAGCAGCATGGGCTGGCCACAGCTCAGCAGCCGGCGTGCGCGTCCCGAATCGGCCAAGTCCGAGTGGTCCTCGCGCGAGAGGCAGGTGCAGAAGCTCGGTGCCTCGGTCTGGCCCCAGAACTGGATCATCACCGGGCCGAAGATCTCCAGGCACTGCCGCAGCTTGGTCACCGACATCGGCGCCGAGGTGTAGATGAAATATTCGAGCGACGAATAGTCGCGTCCCCGCACGCTCGCGTGCTCGAGCAACATGTAGATCGCCGTCGGCGGCAGATAGAGGTGAGTGACCTTCTCGCGCTCGATCGCGTCCAGGATCGCGCCGGCATCGAAGCCCGGCAGGATCACGGCGCGCCCGCCGAGCGCCATCAGCATGAAGGAGAAGGTGCCTGCCGCGTGCGTGATCGGCGACACGGCCAGGAACACCGGCGGCCTCCGCACGGGCGTGTGCGCATGAAAGTTGGCGGCCGCAATGTCCCAGTTGAGGCTGGTGAGCATCACCCCCTTCGGCAGCCCTGTGGTGCCGCCGGTGGAATAGAGGCTGACCACGTCGTTGGGCTCCCATGAGAACGGTTGCGGGCGTGGCGCGATGTCGCCGATCCAGTTTTCCAGCGCCTGCGCGCCCGCGACTGCTGCGTCGATGCAGATGCAGCGCATGAGCTTCGGGGAATGCGCCCGCAACACGTCGACTTCGCTGGCCAGTGAGGAATGGAAGAACAGCGTCGACACGTCGCAGTTGTCGAGGATGGCAATGTTCTCGCTTGCATGGTTCTTGGGATTGAGCGGTACATAGACCGCACCAGCCCACTGGATGCCGAGCAGGCACTCGACGGCCGCTGACGCATTCGGCGAATACACCGCGCACTTCTCGCCCGTGGGCTGGTCGCTGGCGTTCAGGCGACCCGCGATGCGCGTGACCATCGCATGTACCTCGTCGTAGCGCCGCGCGCCAGTCGCATCCTGCAGGCAGATGCGCGCGGGAAAGAGCGTTGCGCCGCGCGCAAAGAGTTGTGTGATGGCCATTGGAAGTTCGGTTGGAGAGGAACGGCGGGATCAGAGGAAGCCGATGGACAGCCACGGAAATGCGGCGACCACGACCACGCCGACGAGCAATGCGGCCAGATAGGGCCAGATGTAGCGCGCCGCCTCGTTCGGATCGATCTTGCCGATAGCGCAGGCGCCGAAGAAGCCGACGCCGAATGGCGGCGCGAACAGGCCCAGTCCCATCGCGAGGATGACCACCATCGCATAGTGAACGTCGTGGATGCCCAGTGCACGCGCGGCAGGAAACAGCAGAGGCCCGAACAGCACAATCGCCGGGATGCCCTCGAGCACCGAGCCCAGCACGATGAACACCAGGATGCTGATCGCCATGAAGCCTGCGGCGCCACCCGGCATGCTGGCCATGGCCGCCACCAACTGGCGCGAAAAGCCGGACTGGCTCAACGCCCAGCCCATGGCTGTCGCCGTGCCCATGATGAGCAGGATCGCGCCCGACAGCGTGGCCGTCTCGATGAGGATCGGATAGACACGCTTCGCATCGAACTGCCGATAGACGAACAGGCCGATCAGCACACCGTAGACGATGCCGACGGTGGCGACCTCGGTGGCCGTGGCGACGCCCTCCACGACAGCTACGCGAATCACGATCGGCAGGGACAACGCCGGAACCGCGACCAGGAACAGCTTCGCGATGACCTTCTTGCTCGCCTTCTGCGAGACGGCCGGCGCATTGCGGCGCGCCTTGAAGCCGACCACGATGGCCAGCACGATCGCCAGCACCAGCGCAGGCACCGCGCCGCCGGTGAACAGCGCGGAGATCGACACGCCCACCACAGAGCCGATCGTGATGAGGACCAGGCTCGGCGGAATCGTCTCCGACATTGCGGCGGAAGCGGTCAGCAACGCGCCCATCTCGCCGCTGTTGTAGCCGCGCTTCTGCATCTCGGGGAACAAGGCCGGGGCAATGGCCGCGATGTCGGCCGCCTTCGAGCCAGAGATGCCCGACACCACGTAGATGCCGGCCAGCAGCACGTACGACAGCCCGCCCTTCACGTGACCCAGGAGCGAGGCGAGGAACTCGATCATGGCCTTCGCGATGCCGGTGATCTGCAACAGCAGCCCCAGCACCACGAAAAGGGGTACCGCCAGCAGGATGATGTGGGACATGCCCTCGTCCATGCGGCTGATCACGATCGTGAGCGGTGCGTCGTTCGCGAACACGAGATAGGCCACCGTGCAGATGCCGAATGCGAATGCGATCGGCGTCCCGGCCGCAATGCACAGGCCGACCAGCAGCACGAAGAAGATCACCAGGTTGTAGTTGCCCATGGCGCGCAGCGCCGGACCCGCGATCCACAAGGCAGTGCCCAGCACGATCACGACCGCTGCGGAAATGGCGAAGTCTCGCGTCGCGATGCGCGGAGCGAGGTCGAGCAGCGTGAGCAGCAGCATCAGCCCGAGGCCCACCAGCAGGGAAGAGACCCGCCAGGTGTTCTGGATGCCGAGCGCCGCTGTCGTGAGGATCGATTCGGATTCCACGTGCTCCCAGACAGGCTGCATCAGCACGATGAGGAAAACAGCCGTCAGCACGGTCGACAGCGTGCCCAGCAGGGGCGCCCAGCGCGGGAACCGCGAGGTGATTGCGGTCAGCCGCATGTGCGAGCCCTTGTGCAGGGCCAGCACCGCACCGAACATGGTGAGCCAGATGAACAGGATCGACGCGAGTTCGTCCGACCAGACCAACGGGTAGTGCAGCACGTAGCGGCAGATCACGCCTGCGAACAGCAGGCCGATCTCGACGAGCAGCAGTGCGGCGCAGATCGCCTCCACGCCCTTGACCAGCCAGGCGGTCAGATTGACGCCCACCCGGGACGCACTCGGGCGAGGCAAGGCTTGCTCCAGGTTCATGTCGAGGCCTCCGCTTTCTCACGCGTCGAGGCCCAGGCCGCCATCCTCCACTTGCCCTCTTGCCTTACCCAGGTGCTTGTAAACAGCGCGCGGGTGCCATAGGGTTGGCCGTCGACCTCCGCCTCGACCCCCAGCCGCCCCTGCATCACGGCGCAAGTGCCCCAGGCATGGAAATGGTCCAACTCGCGCTTCAGGCCCAGGTACTTCACGCGGCCCGTGCGCAACGCATCGAGGTACTGCGCCTTGGATTCCGTCACGCCCGTCGAATGCGTGTAAGTGAGCGCATCGTCCAGCAGCGTTTCGAGCGCGGTGAAGTCGCGCTCGAGCATGGCTGCGCAGCGCGCATCGTTGTGCGACTGCACGATGACACGGATCAGCGACTCATTTGTGTCGGCTGCGGCTTGCATGGCGGCGCGGCAACGGCTCAGGCCGCGGCCGCCTCCTCGACGTAGGTGAGCAGCGCGTTGTCGGCCACGGCGCGCAGCGGCGTGAAGTCGGTGTGCGCCACGTACTCGGGTCGCGTCGGTCGCTTGATGTGGTTGTCGACGCGATTGCTCGTGAGGTAGATGGTGCTGCGCGACCATGGAGACTGGTTGGGCGAGGACGCATGGGGCATGTACGGATGAAACAGCACGGCAGTACCTGCCTTGCCCTTGGGCGCCACCATGCCGTTGGCGCGCGCGATCCGCTCGAGTTCGCGGCCCTGGATGGTGTGGGCTCCGTCCTGGTCGATCCCCTCCATCGGCAGCACGTCGGCTCGGATCAATCCTTCCTTGTGCGCACCCGGGATGAAGATGACCGGTCCGTTGAACTCGTTGACCTCGTCGAGGAACACCGAAATGTTCAGCGCGCGCGGCTCGGGCATGCCGTCGAACTTGCTCCAGTTGGCAAAGTCCTGGTGCCATGGAAAATCGAGCTTGCCGAAGGGTTGCTTGTTGATGAGCTTGTACTGGTGGCAATAGACGTCGCCACCAAGCAACTCGCGCGTGGGCTCAACCAGCCGGGGATGGCGCAGGAAAAGGTCGAACACCGGGTGATAGTGCTGTACACCGAATGCCAGGCGGAACTCTCCGTCCTTGCCGCGCCAGACTTCAGGACGGTCCATGGCATAGATGTCGGAGGCGGCGCGGCGCACCACGGCGATCTCGGCGGGGGTGAACAACTCGGGCAGCAGCAGGTATCCGTCGCGTTCGTAGCTTGCGATCTGTTCGGGGGTAAGCATGGGTAGGTCTCCTTGGATTCAATGATTCGTGCGATCAGGCCAGTGCGCCGGTGTACTTCTCGAGGATGTTCCAGACCTCGGGTCCGAACTTCTGCTGCCATTCCTTGTAGAAGCCGGCCTTGCTCAGCGCTTCGCGGAAGGGGGTCGGCTCCACGTTGTTGAACTTCATGCCCTTGGTCTGCAATTGCGCCTGCAAGGTGCCCGACAGATCGGCCATGTCCCTGCGCTGGCGCAGCGTCGCCTCGCGGAAGCGCTGCTGCACGATGCCCTGCAGGTCGGCCGGAAGCCGCTTCCATGTCGCATCGTTGACCGACGTGACGTAGCCTTCCCAGATGTGGTTGGTGACAGACACGTACTGCTGCACCTCGTAGAAGCGGGCGCTGTCGATGAGGGCGAGCGAATTCTCCTGACCATCGACCACGCGCGTCTGCAGAGACGTGTACAGCTCGCTGAAATTGATTGCCGTGGGCGCCGCACCAAGCGCCTTGAAGAGCGACACGTACATCGGCACCAGCGCCACGCGGATCTTGAAGCCCTGCAGATCCTCTGGCGAAGTGATCGCCTTCGTGCGCGTCGTCATCTGGCGGAAGCCGTGGTCCCACATGCTGTCGAACACGTGGATTCCGAAGCGGCTGACGACGCGGCGCGAGTACGCGCCGAGTTCTCCGTCCATCGCGGCCCACACCGCGGCGTAGTCCTTGAAAGCGTAAGGAATGGACAGGTTCGCCTTGGGGTCGAAGGTGGTCAGGCTCGCGGTCGCGACGTTGAGCATCTGCAATGCCCCGGAACGTACCTGCGAGATCATGTCCGTGATGCTGCCCAGCGCACCGGCAGGGAACATCTCGATGTCGACGTGGCCGCCGGTGTCCTTCCTGACGGCATCGCAGGCCTCTTTCGCGCGGATGACTTGCGGATGGGTGACGGGCAGTTCGCTGCCGTACTTGTAGTTGAACTCCGCCGCGTGCGCGAAGCGCGGCAGGGTGATCAGCGGCAGCGTGGCGGCGCCGGCGGCGCCCAGCACAAGGCGGCGGCGCCCGAGCCGCGATGCGGGATGAATCATTTGCAACTCCTCGCGGTCAGGCCGCTACGGTCTCGGGCTCGAGCTGGGTGAAATCGCGGTGTGCCACGTAGTCGGGCCGCGTTGGCCGGCGCATGGCATTGGTCACCCGGTTCGCCGTGAAGTAGAGGATGTGCCGCGTCCACGGGCTGATGTTGGGCGTGGAAGCGTGCGCGGTGAGGCCGTGGAAGATCGCGACCGTCCCGCGCGGGCCCTTCGGCGCCACGATCCCGTGTGCGTTGACCAGTTCCTCGATCACGCCGCGGTTCAGGCGCGCGAGCGTGGTCGTGTTCACGAGTCCGGCCGGTGTCTCGGCCAGCGAACGGATGCGGCCGTGGTGGAGGGACCCCGGGATGAAAGCGACCGGTCCGTTGAACTCGGTCACCTCATCCAGGTAGATCGAGATGTTGAGAGCCTTCGGCTCAGGCATGCCATCGAGGTCCTGCCAGTTCCCGAAGTCCTGGTGCCAGGGAAAGTCCAGTGTGCCCATCGGTTCCTTGCAAACGATCTTGTACTGGTGACAGTAGATGTCGCCGCCCAACAATTGCTTCGCGGTCTCGATCAGCAGGGGGTGGTGCATGAAGCGGTCGAAGGCGTCGCTGTACCGGTGCAGCGCGAGCGCGGCGCAGGTTTCGCCGGCAGCGGACTTGGCAATCTCGGGGCGGTCCATCGCGACGATTCGAGGCACGTCCGCCATGAGCGCGCCAATTTCCTCGAGCGAGAAAAAGGATGGCAGCACGAGCAGCCCGTCGCGCTCGTATTGTTCGACCTGTTGCGGGGTCAGCATGTCTTGTCTCCGACGTTATAGGTGTCAGGAGAGTGTCGTCAGCCTGCGCCTGCGGAGGAAGTTCAATTTTCGCGCCGCACCTATCGAATAATTGGATAGCACTGGGCATACTCTCCACCATGGACCTTCGCCAACTCGGCTACTTCGTCTCCATTGCAGAGCACGGCGGCTTTGCGGCGGCCGCACGAGCGCGGTACATCTCGCAGTCGGCACTGAGCCGGCAGGTGCAGTTGCTGGAGGAAGAGATCGGCACGCGACTGCTCGACCGCAGTTCGCGCGGCATCGTGCTCACGCCCGCAGGCCAGATCCTGCTCGAGCGCGCCGGACGCTTGTTCAAAGACGTCACGCAACTCAAGGAAGACGTGCTGGGCGAGGCCGAGACGCCGTCGGGGCAAATCGTGCTTGGACTCACCCCGTCGATGCGCCAGCTCTTCGCCGGCAATCTCGTCGAAGGCTTCCTGCGGCGCTTTCCGGCGGTCCATTTGGGTGTCATCGAAGGGCTCTCGCACGCAATGGCCGAATCACTGGCACGCGGACTTTGCGACGTGGCAGTCTTCATCCGCGACGATGCCAAGGGACGAGCGCTGTCGACGCGCAAACTCATCGACGAACCGCTCGTGATTGCCGCGCAGTCACGCGCAGGACTTCGGATGGACACCCCGGTCGACGTGAACGAAGTCGCGAAGCATCCGCTGATCGTTTCGCGTTCCAACCGGGTGACCACGGGGCTCGAAAAGGAAGCACTGCGCCTGGGCTGCCCGCTCAACATCATCATCGACGTGCAGCCGCTGCACCTGAGCATCGACTTGGTCTGCCGCGGCGTGGCTTACATGGTGGTCCCGTTTTCGGCCGCGGTGACGGAGTACGAGGCCGGCTTTCTGTCGATGGCGCCGATCAAGGGCTTCGACACAGGCTGGGTGGTCGCCTGGCCCAGTGACCGCAAGGTATCGGCTGCAAGCCTGCGGCTGGTCGAAGCTGTGCAAATCGAGGTGGCTGCATTGCACCTTGACGAAAGCCTGCGTCGCGCCACTCATAGCTGAGAGGACAATTCGTTCGTTCGTTCGTTCGTTCGCTCGCACAAGCGGTGCTATGGCAATCGCTTTGAAGAATTGGTTGGTAGTTCGGGCGCTTTTCCAGCAACTTAAATGGCGCCCAGGTGCTTGCAATGACGGCATAAGACTGGTTGGGGCCGGTCGCGTTTTGCGCTGGAATGACAGCAGCTACCGAAAGCTGTCCTGCGTCAACTCTGGGGACAAGCGTCAGCTCTAAGCCGGAACCCGACTTCGCTCATGGTTGGCGACGGGTTGCGATAGCCAACGACTGCGCTTGAATGGCGCGAACTGGTGTTCTGGGCGGATCGGCAGCGGGGCCTCATCACCCGCGTACACCGAAAAAACGCCGAAGCGCGCGGTCTACCATCCTCGCCATGAGCTCCCAATACGAATGCCTGCGTCCCGACCACCTGTACCGGGATATTTTTGACGTCGACGCGCCCAGCGACACCGCGGTGGGTCGCCAGGTTTGGCCCTGCCGCCCAGGCGTTTTCATCCGCAACCAACCGGCACCGCCTTCAGTCGAAGGCGCCGAACACCCGTACCCGGGCGCGATCGAACGCGAGCTCGTCATGGGCCAGTTCGGCTTGGTCCCGCCCTGGGTGAAATCCGCTTCTGACGCAAAACTGCGTTCGACCAAGCTGGTCAACGCGCGCTCGGAGACCGCGACTACGTCCAACAACTTTCGCGGCGCCTGGCTGGGTGCGAAGCGTTGCATCGTGCCGATGATGGCGTTTCACGAAGACGACTTGCGCAGCGGCAAAGCGGTGTCCACGCGTGTTGCGCGGGTGGACGGCAAACCCATGGGCGTGGCCGGTCTGTGGGAGTCCTGGACCGGTGCGCAAGGCGGGGTGATCGTCAGTTTCTGCCTGCTCACAGTGAACGCCAACAGCCACGCGCTGATGCACCGTTACGGGCAACCGGGCAGCGAAAAGCGCATGGTGGCGATTTTGAACGAAGGTTCGTATGGCGCTTGGCTGAACGCGGCCCAGCCGGAGAAAGCGCGCGAATTCATGCGGGCGTATCCGGCCGAGGGGCTCACCGCCAACCCCATCGAAAAGAAGCGCTCGGCCGCTTGATCAGCACAGCGTGACCGGTGCCGTCTCGATGCCATGCCCGATGCTCTGCGGTGCACCTTTCCATGACGTGGCCAGCACGCGGCGCTCGGCTTCGTTGATGGCGAAGAGGCGTGTAGAGCGCTTCCCGTTACGTGGGTTCGCAACCACCTAGTACAACATCCCGTAAATAGCTTTACGTTTTAGGCTCGAAGTAGGGGCCGAGCAGAGAGACAACCAAGTCGGCAACCGTGGCGAGGTCCCCAATGGCGGGCAAGGGCTCCCAACGGCCGGTGTGGCTGCGGAATGCGGCGGAGTAGGAGTTGCGCGCGAGCTCGGTGAGGCGTGCGATGGTGTCAACGCGGTCGTCAGCGTCGTCACCGCCATTGCTGTGCATCTGGATCAGCAGATGCTTGCCGTAGGGCTTGACGCGCGCGCGCCGGTGTCCGGTGAGCGTGGCAAGTTGGCGCTCAAGCTCAGCGGCCTTTCTTTGTACTTCGAACGTTGGCATGGTGTTTGAACCTCAGGGGTTCGCCGGTTTGTAGCTCAAAGCCGGCGAATGTCCATTTGAACGGTTGGGGCGCCTGGTTGCGTTGCGCCATGAAGGCTTCGGTGCGCTCGCGCAATTGCGCGATGGACGAATGACTGGCGTGGCGCAGGACACGGCGCGTATAGATGCCGAAGAGCAACTCGATCTGGTTGACCCAACTCGCGTGCAACGGCGTGAAGTGAAAGACAAACCGGTGATCGTGTCGGGCGTTGAAATCGTCCCACACCGCCTGGGCGCGATGGGTATTGAGGTTGTCCCACACGATATGAACGCGCCCCTTCGGGTGAGCAAGCGCGACCTGCTCCATGAAGGCCACGAGGTCGGCTTGGGTGCGCCGATCCGTACAACTGCCCATCACGCGTCCTGAATGGACGTCCAGGGCGGCGATGAGGGCCTGGGTGCCATGGCGGACGTACTCGAACTCGCGCCGTCGCGCACGGCCCGGCGCCGGTGCTCGGTCCGCGTACTTGCGCTCGATGGCCTGGATGCCCGTCTTCTCATCGACGGACAGCACGATCGATCCCTTGGGGGCCCGACGGTACAGCGCACAGATCGCGTTGACCTTCTGGCGGAAGTGCGGATCCGGGCTGTGCAGCCACTGCCGCACACGGTGCGGTCGCAAGTCGCCCGCCTGGAGAATGCGTTGCAGGTGGCTGCGGCTGATCTGCGTGACCACGCCACGCTCGACAGCACGCTCAACCAGTTCGTCCAGCGTCGGCGTAGCGCGTCCCTGCATCTCAGCGGGCTCGCACGCCAGCGAGAGCAACTCCAGACGCTGCGAGGCGCCAATGCGCCGGGGTCGCCCGGGCCGCGCCACCTCGTCCAAGCCCTTGAGTCCATGCCGGGCCAATCGAGTGCGCCAATGAGAGACAGTCTGCACGGAAACGCCCACTGCCTCTGCGATCGCCGTCGTCGACGCTCCCGCGTGACACATCAACGCGATCTGCGCTCGAACCACTTGGCGATGCTCGGCGGTGCCTCGACGGGTCAATAGTTCAAGGGACTTGCGATCTTCTCGCGATAGCTTGATCGCCTGCGCTTGTCGTCCTCGACTCATGCACCCGAGACTACCTCACATCCCATATCAATGAAAGGTATTTATAGGATGTTGTACTAGGTCAGGCCGTAGGTCCGATTCTGGGCGAGCATCAGTTCGCGGCCGTGCCTGAGACTTGACCTTAGACGTAGTCGCCCGCTTGGCCAAGGGCTGCTATCGGCCAGTTTGGCGAACAGGCGGTCCCGGCCATGAGCAGCCGGTCGCGGCAGTCCGCTTCAGGGAGGCTAAGCCGATGAGCGACCTGACGCCATCCGAGAGACAGTTGTCAACGGCTGCACGAGGGATCTGAAAACTCGGCTTTCCCGCATCCGGCGACGACGGTGAACCGCAGGTCTATCTAGCGGCAGCGGGCAAAAGCGCGTAATGTCCGTTCTGCATGTCCCGACCCGACCACGCCGAAGCTGAACTTTCCTTCCGCGACGCGATCCGCGCGCGAGTGGAGGAAGATGTCCACCTACCCGAGGTGCTCGCGGTGCTCGAAGACGGTTTTGTGCGCGGCGAGCGCGAGGCGGTGAGCGAATTGAACGCAGCCGGCCAAGGCCTCAACTTTCGTCTGGGGACGTGGGTCATTCGAAACGAGGATCTGCCCATCGTCGAGGCCATAGGTGCTGTCGGCGCAGTGGTCGGCGCGGCCGTTGGTGCCGGCATCTCAGCCCCTGTCGTTGTCGCGGCACTCGGCGCATTCGCAGCCATGACGTGGAAGACCTGGCGAAAAGGTAGTTCACTGACTCCCGAACAAGTGAAGGTCCTCGGCTTGCTCGAGGTGGCGGGTCCACAATCGATACCGGATCTCCAGGCGCGCGCGAAAGATCTCGCGCTCGATGAGGGCGAAGTCGAGCTGCTGCTGAACAATCTAACGCAGGTGGAGCAAGTCAACGGCTCTCTCCATCCACTCGTCGCTAAGCAGCCCGACGGTCGCTGGAAGTCGCGCCGAATCTAGGGGCGCAAGGGCGTATGAGCCTGGATGCTCTGAGATCATCCGCCGGAGGGCGACTTGAAACGGACTCGCTGGCTCTCGTCGTCAGGCTGGATGCGCTCCTGACAAACGAAGACCCGAGCGCCGCGCTGGCACACGCCGAGCTCACTGTCCAAGCGCTTCGAGGCGCGTCCAGCCCACTCCACCGCGTTGCAATCCAGTCTGCTGCCGGAGCGCAGGCCGGTGGGCTCGCCGCATCCCTCTCCCTTCGCGCTCACGAAGCGCGACACTTTCATGATTTGCTGCTGACGCCTTACGGGGGCTTCCACTTTCGACAGCGAATTTCCCAATGCCTCGCGTTTTTCGCCGGTGCAGCACCAGATCTCCTCCTTCTACGGAGCGAGGCATTCGTCCCGTTGCATCACTGGACGGAGGACCGCCCAGTCGTGCGGAAGCGATTTCCAGAGATCGATCCCGCCCCCGAGGCGATCCATGAGTTCGTCGCCATAGCCGGTGAGTTGGAGCGGAAGCTCGAAGCCGCAAATCTAGGCGTGCATCGCGAGGGTGGAATCTCCGCAGTTGCGCTCCTCGAGGCTAGCGCCATCCTCGCGCAGGAGGAATTTATCCGGACAACCTTCGGAGTCGACGCGATTCGACCTTTCTGGACGCTGATTGCACCCAAGGAAACGCCTGTCTATACGATTGTGCGCGACCTGCTCGACGCTGTCTGCGGCCGCCAGTTTCCAGGCGATTCGATGTCGCTCGTAGTCCACGCGTCGCTCTGCAGCGATCTGCCTCCAGCGGATGCTTTCTGGGACATCCTAGTGCGGCTCAAACAAGCCGCAATCGACGTAGGCCATTGGGCAGACGTTGAAGATGTTGTCCTTACTGCACATCGCTTAACGAGCGGCGGCACAATCGGCGAATCGATGGCGCGCGCACAGGTGGAAAGCCGAAGATTCTTGGCTTTCCTGCGGAAGCAGTACCCGCCCACGACTGCGCCTCTGCCGCCGGCCATTGCCAACTGCATCGCTCTGTTCGCGCACTATGTCGATTTGCAGGACGCGATGATGGCGTGGTTCAGTGAGGACCCATCAGCGTATTTCGATTTGCGAAAGTATGTCCGCGCGTTGCCGGCCCTGCCGATTCCGCCGATCTTTGTCGAGTCGAGCCGCCCACTCCCGCACACGGGACGTCGTCACAGGGACTACGACGTAGAACTCGGCACCCGCATTGAGCGGCGTGATGTCGCGACGACGAACCTCCCCGAACACCTCTGCGACGAGGACGGCGCTCTCCATCTCTGGAATCGTCTCGTTGTGTACCCTGCGACCGGGGCCGACAGGCGCTTTCCCCGTGTAGACAATGAGCTCTGGCGCCAGCACGTCTTCTCGGCATTCCTGTATCGCTACTTCACTCGCGAAGACGACGATGACTTCCTCGATGGCGAGATCGCGGCCCTTGAGGCGGAGTTGGCCGCGCTCGGGCTGCGGACACGAGGGCGCGGGCGCTCAAGGCGAGGATCCAAGACACCGGTCGCAGCGGCTGTGCCAGAGCACGCCCGCTCGGCCTACACCGACTTGTTGAGAATAAAAAGCGGCGGCATTCTCACGGAGAATGGCCGCCTGAAGGCGGAGATTGCGGTGCAGGCCGATGGTTCGTGGCGCGTGGACGTTCCATACACCATACGCATTCCCCACTCGCCCTCCGCGGTGAGATCGGCGACAAGTTCCAGCGACGTTGCGGGAAGCATCGTGGTGCCCGGGCTTGTGTTGAATGAGGTCAGCGGGCTACGCATCGAATACCAATCATCGCTGGAGTCGAGCATGAAGGTCGGTCTCCTCATTGAGACAATCGCCAAGCTAGACGCGTCGGATTCTTGGCAACATTTGCTTTTGGGCGAAGCCAAAGAGATGTGCACAAGCGCAGCGTGCAAGGGATTTCGTGCCGACGCGATCTCGCCGAGCGGGCAACTAGAGCGGCTTGGCGGCGGCCTCGTGACACTCCGCGAATCCATCGAGCGCGGCAGCCACCTCGAGTTGGTGGCGGCGTGGTTTTGTAATACCGCGGTCACAGAGTACGTTCTCAAGCAGCTCCTCTCTGAGGCCACGGAGATCGGATTCAATGGTCTCGGCTTTGCGCCGAGCCGCGTCGTGCTGCCCGAAATGACACCGGCCGGGTGGCGGGCGCTCGTTAAGAGGCTCAGGGGCGTGTTTCTGCTATGAGTGCGGCGCTGACAAGCGCAGCATTGCTCAACGGATCTGCGAACTCCGGGCCTTCTAACTGGCGGATGAGGCGGCGTCGCATTCCTTTGACAGCTTTCGGGCAGCGCGATCGGTAACCTCAAAGACTGCTTAGGGCCTCGAACGCCAGTTCACGACGTGCCGAACCTGCCGTTCAATGTGATTTCGGTTCGCCGCTACTGGGGCCCTGCAATTGAATGTCAAGTTTCGAGGAACAGCAGTCGAGCACCGGGCCAGATGCCGACCTCAGCTTTTAGCTGCTGCCGCCGTTCAGCTCAGATCTCGAACAGCCGCAACCAGTCTGAAGCCGCACTTGACGGAAACACGCATTTGCGTGCGTGACGAGCACCCCGGTCAAGACACGAGGCCGTGACTTTCACTGCCAACCGGCGGCTTGGCCCACAACCAGAAGATTTGCGATGGCCGTCATCGATTCGGTCAAACTATCGCGCACAAGCATCCCTGTCTGGCACACGCGCGAATCTTCTCTCGATGGCTACTTTGAACATTCACGCCCGCTCGCTCAACTACTTCGACATGATTCGCCGGTGCGGCTCCATCCGGGAGGCTGCGCGCAGGCTTCACGTCGCTTCGTCGGCCGTCAACCGCCAACTGCTGCAACTCGAAGCCGAGATCGGCTCGCCGCTGTTCGAGCGCATGTCGACCGGCCTCAAGCTCACGCCCGCGGGAGAGGTGTTCTCCTTGCATGTGATTACCGTGCTGCAGGACGAGCGCCGCATGGCCAGCGAACTGGACATGCTGCGTGGCATTCGTCGCGGCTCGATCAGCGTCGTGTCGGTCGAAGGGCTCAATGCCGACCTGCTGCCGACATGCCTGGAGCGGATGATGACGCGCTATCCGACGATACGGATCCAGGTCAGCTCCGCCGGCTCCGCGCAAACGGCCGCCGACGTGATCGGCGGCGATGCCGACGTGGCCATCGGCTTTGCGCTGGAGCGCAACGAGGCCCTGCGTCAGTGCGCCGTCGGCCGCTTCGGGCTTGGCGCGGTGGTGCGCGCGGACCATCCCTTGGCGCAGCTGTCGCAGGTCACTTTCGCCGATTGCGCGCGCTATCCGCTGATCCTTGCCGCGCCGCAGTTGTCGATCCATGCGGTGATGAAGCCGCTGATCTCGCACCACAAGCGCGCGCTAACCGTGTTGCTGGAGACCGCATCGGTCGAGCTGGCCAAGAGCATGGTGGGGCGCGGCGTGGGCGTGGGCTTTCAGACCCGGCTCGGGCTCGAGCGCGAGATGGCTGCGGGTCTGCTGGTCCACGTGCCGCTGAAGGCGCAGATCCGGCTCACCACGGAACTGGGCGTGTACGTCCGGGCCGGACGGACATTGCCGACCGCCGTCGATGCGTTCATCCGGATCGTCGCCGAAGAGATCGAGCGGCGCGAAGCCGAGGAGCCCAACAACGCGGCCTGATGCGCTTCGGCGCGGTGCTGCTGCCGATTCGGCATCACCCCGCGCCAAACTCTCTGCTATCGCGAGCGCGTTGCGCTTCCTAGACTGCGTCCATCGACCACTCGACGACGAACGCAGACATGAGCAGCGACACCTTCACGGCCACGCTCCCGACACCGGCCGAAGCGCCCCAACCCGGCATTCCCGTGATCGACGTCCGGGTCCTGCGCGACGGCGACCCGGCGCACTGGCAGGACGTGGCCGCCGCGCTGCGCTCTGCCTGCGAGCAGCAGGGCTTCTTCTACGTGCGCAACCACGGTGTGCCACGCGCGTTGATCGAGCGGGTCTTCCATTTCACCGAGGCCTTCTTCGACGAGCCGATGTCGGCCAAGCTTCTGGTCGACAAGGCGCATTCGCCATGCAACCGCGGGTACGAACCGCTGCGCGCGCAAACCCTTGAAGCTGGCGCGCCGCCAGACCTCAAGGAAAGCTTCTACATCGGCGAGGAAACGCCTGCGGACGATCCACGCGTTCTCGCGGGCCGGTTCAACACGGGTCCGAACCAATGGCCCGATGGCTTGCCCGGCTTCCACGAGACGATGAGCGAGTATTTCGCGGAGGCCCACGTGCTCGGCACGCTGCTGGTGCGGGCGCTGGCGGTCTCGCTGTCGCTGACGCCGGATCATTTCGACGGCTATCTGGAGGATGCGGCCGCCACGCTGCGGCTGCTTCACTATCCGCCCCAGCCACCCAAACCTTCGCCCGGCGAGAAGGGCTGCGGCGAGCACACCGATTTCGGCGGCATCACGCTGCTGCTGCAGGACGAAACCGGCGGCTTGCAGGTGCGGGACGCGCAGCAGCAGCGCTGGATCGATGCGCCGCCCATCCCCGACACCTACGTCGTCAACATCGGCGACCTGTTCGCGCGCTGGACCAATGGCCGCTACCAGTCGACCCTGCATCGCGTCATCAACGCGTCGGGCCGCGAGCGCCATTCGGTGCCGTACTTCTTCACCGGCAATCCGGCGCACCGCGTCGAATGCCTGCCCACGTGCCTGACGCCCGGCGAGGCGCCGCGCTTCGCGCCGGTCACCGTCGAGGAGCATCTGCGCGAGTGCTACCGCCGCTCCTATGGCTGAGAAGCGCAACGCACGCCATGCCGTGCTGATCCACGGCGCATGGCAGGGCAGTTGGGCATTCGACGCCTGGCAGCCCTGGCTGCTGGGGAAAGGATGGCAGCCGCACGCGGTGAACCTGCCCGGCAACGGCTGGCCGCCGCTGGGCGGGCAAGCGGCGTCGCTGGAAAGCTATGTGGCGCACGTATCGCAAATCGTCGAGCGCATCGGAGCGCCGGTGGTCGTCGTCGGCCACAGTGGCGGTGGCATCACGGCCTCGCAAGTGGCGCAAGCGTTGCCGCATCGCGTCGCGGGCCTGGTCTACCTGGCCGGGATGATGCTGCCTTCGGGCATGAGCTTCGTCGATCTCGTGGCCGACGTGCAGGCCGCCATGCCGCAAGCGGAACTTGCCGGCATCACGCCCTGGCTGGAGTACGACGCCACGCGAGACACCACGACGGTTCGGCCCGAAGGCGCGCTGCGCTGCTTCTTGCAGGACTGCGAGCCGGCGGCGGCTGCAGGCGCCGCCGCTTTGCTGCGACCGCAGCCCGAGAGCGGCCGTGCCATGCGCAATGAATTGACCGCCGACCGTTTTGGCCGTGTGCAGCGTGTGTACGTCGAATGCCGCGACGACCGCTCGGTGGTGCTGCCCCTGCAACGACGCATGCAGCAATTGAGCCCCGGCGCGACCTGCGTGTCGATGGATTGCGGCCACGTCCCCCAACTGGCGCAGCCCGCGTTGCTCACCGAGCTGCTGCTGCCGCACCTCGAGGCCATGCTGCATTCGCATGCGGGCCCTTTTCAAGCCCTTAACTCTTCCTCCACTTCGACCACCTGAGAACCCCATGAACCATCGCCTTCGCCCCCTCGTTGCCTCGCTGTTCCTTGCCGGCAGCGCATTGCTCGGCGGTGCCGCGCACGCCGCCGACAAGCTCACCGTGCAACTCGACTGGTTGCCCGGCGGCGACAAGAGCTTCGTCTATGCAGGCCTCAAGGAAGGCTTCTTCGCCGCTGAAGGCCTGGACGTCACCGTTCTGCCCGGGCGCGGTTCGTCCGATGCGATCACCAAGATCGCAACCGGTGCGGCCGACGTGGGCTTCGGTGGCATCTCCGCTCTGATGATGGCGGCCGCGGAAAGCGGCGTGCCGGTCAAGGCCGTCATGTCGCTGTACTCGAAGCAGCCCGATGCGCTATTCACCACCAAGGGCAGCGGCATCAACAGCCTGAAGGACGCCGTCGGCAAGACGGTGGCGACGTCGACCTTCTCTTCGTCCAACTCGCTGTGGCCCGTCGTCCTCGAAAGCAACGGCATCGACCCGTCGAAGATCAAGCTGCTGAAGGTGGACCCGAGCACGCTGGCGCCCATGCTGGCCCAGGGCGGCGTGGATGCAACGATCAACTGGGTCACGGTGGCGCCGGCGGTGCAGGCCGTGCTCAAGCAGGCCGGCAAGGAACTGGTCGTGGTGCCGTGGTCGTCCTATGGCCTCGACGGCTACGGCTGGTCGGCCATGGCGAGCGACAAGATCATCAAGGAGCGGCCCGAGGTGCTCAAACGCTACATGAAGGCGCTGCGCAAGTCGCTGCAGTTCGCGATCGACAATCCCGACAAGGCGGCCGCGGACCTGAAGGCCTCCGTGCCTGAAGCCGATGTGGCAGTCGTCGCCAACGAGTTCCGCGCCTCCGTGCCGCTGCTGCAGAACGAGATCTCCAAGCGCGACGGCCTGGGCACCTTCGAACCCAAGCTGCTTGCCGCCACCTGGACCTGGGTCGCCAAATCGATGAACTATCCGCCTGCAAAGGTCGACCCCGAAAAGTTGGTCGATCGCAGCTTCGTGGCCAAGTAAGGGACATCGCTGGTGAACGCTACGTTGAACGCCCCGCAGGCTCCGGTCGCGGACGCCGCCGCCCTGGCGCCCGTCATCGAGTTCAAGGGCGTCGGGCAGGTCTTCACCTCCAGCGACGGCAGTCGCGTGGAGGCGCTGCACGACGTCAACCTGAGCCTGCGGCGCCATGAGTTCGTATCGCTCATCGGCCCCTCCGGGTGCGGCAAGTCGACCTTGCTGCGCCTCGTCGGCGGCCTGCTCAAGCCCACGTCGGGCGCGGTGTCGATCTTCGGCATGCCCGTGACCGAACCGCGCGACGAGATCGGCTTCGCATTCCAGAAACCGACGCTGCTGCCGTGGCTCGACGTACTGGACAACATCACCTTTCCGATGCGGCACAAGTACGGGCGCATCGACGACGGTGACAAGGCGCGCGCCCAGTCGCTGCTGGAAACCGTGGGCTTGCGCGATTTCGCGCGCAAGCGCATCGGCGAGCTCTCTGGCGGCATGCAGCAACGCGCGGCCATTGCGCGCGCACTGCTGCACGATCCGGACATCCTGCTGATGGACGAGCCCTTCTCGGCCCTCGACGCGCTGACGCGCGACGAGATGAGCTTCGAACTGCTGCGCATCTGGAGCGAGCGTCCCAAGACGGTCGTGTTCGTCACCCATTCCATCCAGGAAGCCTTGCTGCTGTCGGACCGCATCGTGGTGATGAGCGCGCGCCCGGGCCGCGTTGCGGAGATCATCGACGTGCCGCTGGCGCGGCCGCGCAACCTGGCCACCTTGTCAGACCCAGTCTTCACGCACCTTGCGAACGACATCCGCGTGAAGGTCTTCACGCGCAAACCCGAGTGATCGCGATGCGTGATTTTCTAAGTCGCCATGCTTCCCTGGGCACCTTCATCGTGGTGCTCGCGCTGTGGGAGCTGGCCTGCCGGACCCTGCCCATCCCGGTCTTCGTGCTGCCCGCGCCGAGCGTGATCCTCCATGCCGCCGCCGATCTCGGACTGGCGCGCTGGGGCGAACACTTGGCCGCCACCTTGCAGGTCGCGCTCATCGGCTACGTGGTCGCCATCGCCATCGCGCTGCCGCTGGCGATTGCGCTCACCAGCTCGCCGCTGCTGTCGCGCACGCTGATGCCCTGGCTGGTGGTCGTGCAGTCGACGCCCATCGTCGCCATCGCGCCGATCATCGTGGTGATGCTGGGCGCGGGCAACCTGCCGCGCGTGGTCATCACGACGCTGATTGCCTTCTTTCCGCTGGTGATCTCGACAGCGACGGGCATGGCGGCCGTTCCGGCGGAGCTGATCGAGCTGTCGCGCTCGCTGCGCGCACCGCGCTCCCGTGAATACACGCAGATCAGGCTGCCCTACGCGGTGCCGTACATCTTCGCCGCGCTCAAGGTGTCGATCACGCTGGCGGTGATCGGTGCCGTGGTGGCCGAGTTCGTCGCAGCGGAAAAGGGACTGGGCTATCTCATCCTGTTTGCCACGTCGTCCTTCAAGGTGCCGGTGGCCTTTGCGTCGCTGGCCGTCCTGGTGTGCAGCAGCTTGCTGTTGTATGGCCTGATCGTTTGGCTGCATCGCCGCCTGTTCCCGTGGAGCCTGTCGGCCCCGAACTGATTCCGCCATGAACATGAACACACCTGCCACGCTACCCTCGCAAGGTCCACGGCCCACCCACGAGCAGATGATGCGCCACCTGCGGCGGTCCAACGAAGTCGCGCAGCGTGCGGTGGCCATGGGTCATCACCCCTTTGGCGCAGTGCTCGTCGCGCCTGACCACGAGACGGTGCTGCTGGAGCAGTGCAACATCGACACGGTCAACCATGCCGAATCAACCTTGGCACGCGTGGCCGCCACCAACTACACGCCCGAGTTCCTGTGGCAATGCACGCTCTACACGGCGGTCGAGCCCTGCTGCATGTGCGCGGGCACGTCGTACTGGGCCAATATCGGGCGGGTGGTGTTCGGCATGACCGAAGCGCAACTGCTGTCGGAAACCGGCAGCCATGCCGAGAACCCGACCATGAGTGTGTCGTCCCGCCATGTGTTCGACCACTGCCAGAAGCCGGTGGACCTGATCGGCCCTGTGTATGAGATCGTGCAAGAGACGGTGGCCATGCAACGCGCGTTCTGGGTGTCGCGCTAGGACCTGGATGACGGCGATCGAATTTCCGCCGAGCGCGATCGCTGCGCAGCGCCGGCGCAGCCAACTTGGCGCGCAAGGCGCCTTCGTCGCGGGAGGGACGGCGTTGCAACTCGCGCGGGACTCGTCTCCGCCGGCGGCCCTGACGCTGCTCGACGTGACTCGCGTGCCGGCGGCGCAAGGCATATCGCTGTCAGAGGGCAGCTTGCGCATTGGCGCGGCGGTAAGGCTCGAGTCGCTGCGTCGCGACGCACTGGTCGGTCTGCATGCGCCCCTGCTCATCGATGCGTGCAATGGCATCGCCGCGCTCTCGGTGCGGCACCTGGCGACGATCGGCGGCAACGCGGGCTGGGGCTTTGGCGACACGCTGCCCGCACTGCTGGCCCTCGGCGCCAACGTCGAATTGGCGGAAGACGAGGGCGAGCCCCTGGCGCAATGGCTGAAGCGCGACGATGGAACGCTGCTCGTGGCGCTGACGGTGAACGTTGCAAGTCCTCGCCGCGTCAGCTTCTTCGAGAAGGTCGGCCATCGCGCCGCGTTCTCGCCGACCCGCCTCACCGTCGCCCTGAGCGCCGACCTGGACCCAGAGGGGCGCCTGCAAGATGCGCGTGCTGCCGTGTCGGGGGCGGGCCTGCGCGCCCGACGGTTGCCGAATGTCGAACTGGCGCTCCACGATGCCGTGCCCACGGATGCCACCGGACTGCGGCTGCGTGATGCTTGCGCGGCCGATCTTGCACAAAGTCCCTCGCTGGCGCGGCTCGCTGCCGCCGTGATCGCCGGCAGGCTGAGCGGAGCCACTCGTGCTGGATAAGTTCGACCGCCACCCACCCCGACCGGACGCGCTGGCCAAGCTCGGCGGCAATCCGGGCTACCCGAGCGATCGCCTGCGCCCCGGGCAATTGCATGGCGCCATCCTCGGCAGTGCGCATCCCCATGCGCGAATCGTGTCGATCGACGTGCAGGCGGCACTCGCGCTGCCTGGCGTCCACGCGGTGGTCACGCACGCCGACATTCCGGGCGAGGCGCGCTACGGATTGCGCAAGCTCGATCGGCCGGTGCTGTGCGACGACAAGGTCCGCTGCGTGGGCGATCCGGTTGCCGCCGTTGCCGCAGAAACGCTGCAACTGGCCGAGCAGGCGACAGCGCTGATCCGCGTGGTGTACGCGCCGCTGCCGCTCGTGGACGACATGGCGGCGGCGCTCCTTGCGGGGAGCACTGCGGTCCACGACGGCGGCAACCTGCTCCACGCGACAGCGCACCGTCGCGGCGATGCCGATGCGGCGCGGCAGGCTTGCGTTCACATGGTCGAGGCCGAATACCAGTCGCCCCGACAGATGCACGCCTATCTGGAGACCGAAGGTGGTGTCGTCGAGCCGGACGGGCTGGGCGGCTGGGTGGTGCACTTCGGCTGCCACAACCCCGAGCGCGACCGCCAGGTGATCGCCGCGATGCTGGCCCTGCCGCCCGAGCGGGTGCGCGTGGTGGGCACGCCGGTGGGGGGCTCCTATGGCGGCAAGGACGAATTGACCATTCAGCCCATTGCCGCATTGCTGGCCTGGAAGGCGAGCCGGGCCGTCCGCCTCCAGTTGCGGCGGCCGCAGTCCGTGGACCTGGGCGTCAAGCGCCACAGCATGCGCATCCGCATGCGAACCGGGTGCGATGCGCAAGGGCTGCTGCGCCTGCACGAGGTGGACATCCTGGCCGACACCGGCGCGTATGCGACCCACGGGCCTGAGGTGCTCGATGCGGCGCAGGAGCATGCGGTCGGGCCTTACCGCTACGACGCCGTCGCTATCGATGGGCGCCTGGCCTACACCAACAACGGCATCGCGGGCGCCTTCCGCGGCTTCGGCGCCGTACAGGTGCAGTTTGCGCTGGAGCAGCAGGTGGACCGCCTGGCGCAGGCCGTGGGCATGGACGCCGCGGCATTTCGAAGGATCAACCTGGAAGCGCCCGACGGGCCGGGACCGTTGGGGCAGGTCGTCGTTCCTTCCAACGGGCCTTCGCTGGCGCTCGAAGCGGTCGCACGGCATCCGATGTGGCAGGGACCGCGCACATGGACAGAAGGTCGCTTGCGCCGCGGAGTCGGTCTGGCACTGGTGCATCGCAGCGATGGATTCGGCCGCGGCGGACCCAATGGCACACGACTCGTCGTCGCATTGGGCGAGGACGGCGCCGTGGAGCTGCGAACGGGCTTCACCGAGCTCGGGCAGAACCTGGTCGGCAGCATGCGCGCGCTCGCGGTGCGCTGCCTGGGCTGCGGCGGCGACGACGTGCGGGCAGTCATCGGAGACTCTGGGCTCGCGCCCGACTCGGGGCCCGTTGCGGCGTCGCGCGCCACCACGTTGATCTGGCGTGCGTTGACGACGGAAGGCCCGGCATGGCAGGAGCGCCTGTGCGCCATGGGGGCGTCCATGCTTGGCGCAGACGCCGGTTCGCTGCGCACTGGCGCCGGGGGACTGTGGAACGCGGAAGGACGTTGCCTGAGCTACGCAGCGCTTGCCGCCTCACTGGGCGACGCGCGACCGCAATGCCTGATCGAGCTGCACGGCGAGGAAACACCCAGCGACATCGAAGCGGCGCACTTCGTCTTCGGTGCCTGCGCCGCCTTGGCGCAGGTCGCTGTCGACACCTGGACCGGAGCCGTGCGGGTCGAACGGCTCGTGATCGCGGCGGCGCTTGGCCCCGTGGTGTCGCCGATGGGGCTCCTGGGCCAGATCGAGGGCGGGGCGCTGATCGGCCAGGGCATGGTTACGATCGAGTCGCTGGCCATGCAGGCTGGCCGCTATCTCGCGCGCAATCTCGACGGCTACCTGATTCCCACGCTGGCCGACATGCCGCAGATGGAGGTCATGGCCATCGAGGACCTGCCTGAAGGCGACGTCGTCGGTCCGCGGGGCGCTGGCGAGATCGGCGTGAACATCGCCGTGCCGGCGATCGCCAACGCGGTGGGCGTGGCGCTCGGTATGCACGTGAAGGCGCTGCCGGTGGCAGCGGACACGGTGCTGGATTTTCTGGAGCAATCGTCATGATGGAAGTGCACTTCGAGCTCAACAAGACAGCGGTGACCGTGTACTGCGAGGTGCAGCGCCGCCTGCTGCCGATGCTGCGGGAAGACTTCGGCCTGGTCGGAGCCAAGCCCGGTTGTGAGATCGGGCGCTGTGGCGCCTGCATGGTGTGGCTCGACGGCGAACCCGTCAATTCCTGCCTCGTGATGGCGTGGCAGCTCGAAGGCCGAAGTGTGACGACGATCGAGGCCACGGCGGTCGATCCGGCAAGCACACCGGTTCGCGATGCCCTTGCACGTTGCGGCGCGGTGCAATGCGGTTATTGCTCCGCAGGCATGGTGATGACGATGACTTACCTGCACACGCGCATCCCGAGACCGGACGCGGCGGAGGCTGGCGAGCTCATGTGCGGGAACCTTTGCCGCTGCACCGGGTATGGAGGCCTCAGTCGGGCAGTGGCTGAGCTTTTCTAATGGGGTGGCGGTCCTGAGACCGCACTGCAGCGTTATGCACAGCGCCTAGTTATGAACAGTTCTCGGGCTTGATCCGGCCGCAGGCCTCGATCTCCGTGGGCGCACTGCCATGAGGGTGCCGTTGAACTGGACATAAGTTCGTGGCCGGTGCAGGAATGGCGATTTCACAACTGGAGATCGCCATGGACTTGATCCACTCAATGCACCCGTTGGCCAGGGCTTGGTTGCTCGACGGCCCGCTGTCTTCGTACGTCGAGGCATTCCAGGCATTGCTGGAGCGCGGTCGGTACGCCGAAGGCAGTTCGGAGAAGGCCTTGCGTGCCTGGTCGCACTTTTCCCACTGGATGACGAAGTGCCAACTGTCTGCCGAGCAAATCGACGAGGCCATCGTCGAGCAGTTCCTGGATTCCCATCTGCCGCGCTGCGACTGCCATCCCGCGGCTCTGCGCACACGCAATGACTTGTGCGCCAGTCTCGGGCATCTGCTGGCTTTACTGCGGGAGCAGCATGTCATTGTTGAACTGCCTCGGCCCAGCGGTCCCGTGGCCGAGGAACTGGCCCGCTACAACATCCACATGCGCGACGCCCGGGGCCTGGCAATTGGCACCCGAGAGGATCGGCTCGCGCGCGTCAGCCAGCTGCTGCAACGCAAAGTCGCGGGCAAGGCCATCGCCATCGGCGAGTTGCAGCCGGAAGACGTTCGCGGCTTCATCGCGACGGAGCTTACGCGGGTCAACAGCGCGTCGCACGCCAGCGCGGTCACGGCGGCGCTGCGCGCCTACTTCCGATACCGCGGGACCTGCGGTGACGCAGTCAATGCCCTGCTCGGCGCCATCTCGTCGCCGGTGCGATGGAGCCAGGCATCGTTGCCGCGCACTCTGACGACCGAGGAAGTCCAGCGGCTCGAAGTGCATTGTGCCCAGGTCAAGGGGGCGCTGCTGCGCTTGGTGGCCATGGTGCGCCTGGCTCTGGATCTCGGACTGCGAGTGGGGGAGATCGCTAAGCTGGAGATTGGCGACTTCGACTGGCGCGCCGGCACGGTGACCCTGAAGAGGACGAAGTCCCAGCGGCAGGACGTCCTGCCGCTGCCGGCGGTCACCGGACAAGCGCTGTCGGAGTACATGAGACACGAGCGACCTGCAACCACGCTGTCGTCCCTGTTCGTCCGTCGGTTGGCGCCACACGACAAGCCCATCGGCGTCGACGGGGTGAGCCGTGCAATCGGGCGTGCCTTGCGAAGTGCCGGCATCTCGCGCAGTTGCCACTCGTTGCGTCACACGCTGGCCTGTCGTCTGGTCAACAACGGCAGTTCGATCAAGGAGGTTGCCGATGTGCTTCGGCATCGATCGCTGGACACCTCGCTGATCTACGCCAAGCTCGACTTGCAACTGCTTGCCGAGGTCGCTCTGCCTTGGCCTGGGAGCGCATCATGAGCGCCCCGTCACCCGCGAGCATCGACCTCACCGCCAAGGTCGAGCAGTACCTGGCTGAACGCCGGCGTCTCGGCTTCAAGCCCTGTTCTTCTGATCTCGCCGTGCGCCACTTCACCCGGTTCATGGCCGGCGAGGGCCGGGACAGCGCGTTGACGGTGGACGTGATGGTCCAGTGGGCGCGCCAGGTCCAGCCCCGGTACCTCGTGGGCGGTCAGGTCAATGTCGACACCGCAGCGCGTCGACTGGCAACGCTGCGCCCCTTCATGCGCTGGCTGCAGCAGTTCGATCCGACCGTCGAAGTGCCTGACGATTCCAGCTTCGGTCCGATCCCGCGCCGCGTGGCGCCTCACATCTACAGCGAAGCCGAGATCGCGGCACTGATCGTCGCGGCCCGTCGACTCGGCCCCTCGGATGGCCTTCGTGCCGCCACCTATGCGACGCTGTTCGGCCTGATCGCATCGGCCGGACTTCGGGTCTCTGAGGCGATCAACCTGGCCGACTCGGATGCGGATCTGGAAGGCGGTGTCCTGACCATACAGCAGACCAAGTTCGGCAAGTCCCGCATGGTGCCGCTGCACCCCAGTGTGATCAGCCCGCTGGCGGCCTACCGAGCCCTGCGCCGCCAGCACGTGCATCCGAAGCCGCAGATGACCTTCTTCGTCAGCTCGCGCGGCGTGCGCCGCGGCGAGCCGTTGGGAGACCGGTAGGTGCATCGAATGTTCTGCCAGCTGCGCGAGCAGTTGGGCTGGATCGATCGCGGCGGCCATGGCCAACCCCGAGTGCATGACCTACGCCACAGCTTCGCCGTGAGGCGGATGATCCTATGGCATCAACAGGGAGCGAACCTCGACCAACGAATGCTGGCCCTGTCCACGTACATGGGCCACATCAACATCTCCAGCACCTACTGGTACCTGAGCGGCGTGCCAGAGTTGATGGCGCTGGCCGGCGCTAAATTCGAGAGCTTCGCCAACATCGCGGAGAGTGACAATGAGTAGCTCTGACTACCGCAAGCCGGCTCCGCCGAGCTTCGCGACGCTGGTCCAGTCCTTCTTCGCCGAGCACCTGACACAGCAGCGCGCGTTGAGCCCACAGACTGTTGCGGCCTACCGGGACGCGTTCGTGCTGTTCCTGGACTTCGCCCAGGCGCGCCTGCACAAGACACCAATAACGCTGTTGCTAGCCGACCTGACGCCCGCGCTGATCCTGGACTTCCTCGATCATCTGGAACGCGATCGACACAACACCGTCCGCAGCCGCAATGCGCGACTGGCCGCGCTGCGCTCGTTCCTGAAGTTCGCGGCTCGGCGAGACGTAACGGCGCTTCGGATCGTCGAGCATGCGCTGGGCGTGCCGATGAAGCGCTTCGAGCGGCCGATGTTCGAGTTCCTGAGACGCGAGGAGATGCTGGCCGTGATCGGCGCGCCGGGAGCGGATTGGGTGAGCCAGCGAGACAACCTGCTGCTGGCCCTGCTGTACAACACCGGCGCCCGCGTGTCGGAGGCGATCGGCGTGAAGGTGGGCGACGTCGTGCTGGCCCCTGCCGCCTGCGTGCATTTGCATGGCAAGGGACGCAAGCAGCGGTCTGTGCCGCTCTGGCGATCAACGGTCAAGATGATCCGCGCCTGGCTGAAGTTCAACCCGGACCTGACTCCCACGTCGGCGCTGCTGCCCAACCGTGGAGGACAGGCGATGACGCGATCCAACGTGACGCAGCGCCTGGCATTGGCCGTCAAGGCCGCCGCGCTCACGATGCCGAGCCTGGCCGGGAGAACTATCTCACCGCACTGCCTGAGGCACTCGACGGCCATGCACCTTCTGCAGTCGGGCGTGGACATCAGCGTGATCGCCCTGTGGCTCGGACACGAGAGTCCGGCGACAACGCATCAGTACGTAGAGGCCGATCTCGCCATGAAGGAGAAGGCGCTAGCCAGGCTTCAGGATCCCAACTTGGTCCCACGTCGGTTCCGGGCAGACGACGAGCTGTTGAAGTTCCTCAAGACGTTGTGATTTCGCTCAGTTCAGAGGCGCGACCGCCGTCTCCGTACGAGGCCGGCAACGTCGCGCTGCTGGACCAACTGTTCATAACTACGCGCTGTGCATAATGCAGAGAGTCTTTAGCCGAGCGGCTGCGGCGCGCAGTCGTTGTTTCGAGAAGACGCGCCTCGTCCGCGGGCGGTTGGCTAAAGATCCCGTTGAACTGAACCGCCTGCGCAGCGGTGGTGCTATGGGAATTGAATCAGCGCCGACCTGCTGAAGTCGCGGAGACCTGCGGCGTCAGGGCGGTCCGGTTGATCCCGACTTTGAGGGCCAGCGACAGTGACGTGTGCGATGGGAGTGCCATGTGCGCGTACCGACTGATACCTTCAGCGATCATTGGCGCGAACACGCAAAGGGAGACCTGTCGCTGGGCGCGACGTGGCGAGAAGTGCTGGCACTGACGGTTCGAGATCATGTTCATGCGGGCGTGCTCGGTGGACCCCGTGGCAAGGTGCCAGCCGAGAAGGATTCGATGCGCACCATCTGACCACGCCCGCAATGCGGGCAGTCGCGCAGCGACACGCCCGTGAGGCGCTGATAGTGGTCCCGATAGTCCATCGATGCAGCCGGCAACTCGACGACCGGTGCGGGCTCGGCCAGCAATTGGCGACACCGCTCGAGCTTGATCTCGCGGTAGCGGTTGGCCAGCAGACCATAGTGGCGAATGCGTTGGAAGCCCGTCGGCAGTACATGCAGTAGGAAGCGACGAACGAACTCTTGCGCGTCTAGGCACATGACCTTGCGACGCGACTCGTGACGGTAATCCTTCCATGCAAAGGCAACCCGGCCGTCGGCGAAGTCGATCAGGCGGTTGTTGGAGATCGCCACCCTATGGGTGTAGCGCCCGAGGTAGTCCAGCACCCGTTGAGGCCCACCGAACGGCGCCTTGGCGTAGACGATCCATTCGGCATTCGCGACCGGAGCGAGGTAGCGGGCAAAGGAATCCGGATCCTGTAGCGCCGCAAGACTGTTGAAGAAGCGCAGTTCTCCCTCGTCGAAGGCCTGCCGCAACTGCGTGAGGAACAGGCGCCGGAACAGCCGCGACAGCACGCGCACCGGCAGGAAGAAGCCCGGGCGGCAGGCGATCCAGCGCTGGCCATCCGGGGCCACCCCGCCGCCGGGCACGACGCAGTGCAGGTGCGGGTGGTGCAGCAGGTTCTGGCCCCAGGTGTGGAGGATCGCAATGAAGCCGATCTCGGCGCCCAGGTGCCGGCGATCAGCGGCGATGGTGCGCAAGGTTTCGGCGGTGGCGTGGAACAGGATGTCGTAGACCACGGCCTTGTTCTGGTACGCGATGGCGGCAATCTCCTGCGGCACGGTGAAGACGACGTGGAAGTACTCGACCGGCAGCAGTTCCGCCTGCCGGTCTTCGAGCCACCGTGCGCGAACCAGCGACTGGCACTTCGGACAGTGGCGGTCCCTGCAGCTGTTGAACGCGATGCGCTGGTGGCCGCAGGCATCGCACTGCTCGACGTGGCCGCCCAGCGCCGCCGTGCGGCAACGCTCGATGGCGCGCATGACGCGACGCTGCCCGCCGCTGATCGCCTCAGCGTGGTCCTGACGGTAGGCAGGCCCGACCTGGCGGAAGATGTCCGCCACTTCGAGCCCGGTGGCTCGCATCGCTGCCGGCTCAGAATACCGGGGGCAGCGTCGGCTCGGATGGCAGCAGCGGGACCTCAGGCAACAGATCCAGCGGGCTGGTTGTTGCGCACACCGTGCTGGTCGCGATCTTCAGGTAGCGTGAAGTGGTCGATAGGCTGCGATGCCCGAGTAGCAACTGGATGCGTCGAACATCGGTGCCCGACTCCAGCAGATGCGTAGCGAACGCGTGGCGTAGCGAATGCGGGGTGATCGGCTTGGCGATACAGGCCGCGCGGTGTGCTCTGCGGCACGCCAGTTCCACGGCATCCGTAGTGATCGGTCGGCCGGGGATGTCGCCTGGAAACAGCCAGGTCTTGGGTCGCACCACCTTCCAGTACGAGCGCAGCACCTCCAGCAATCGTGGCGAGAGCATCACGTAGCGGTCACGGCGGCCCTTGCCTTGATTGATCCGAAGCACCATGCGCTGGCTGTCGATGTCGGTCACCTTCAGATGCGTTACCTCAGAAACGCGCAGGCCGGCGGCATAGGCGGTGGTGAGAATCGTGCGCTGCTTGAGGTTGTTGACACACCCAAGGAAATGCATGACCTCCTCGGGGCTGAGCACGACCGGCAGCTTGAGCGGCTTCTTTGTAGGCGATCAATTAAGCGCGTCCTTACCGATCGTTCTCGATTTGGGTCATCAGCGTTCGTTCCAGCGCAGTCACAATGATGAAGATGGCCTCTACCCCAAGCCCTGAACACTCGCGGTCTGTCGGCGCGCAGCCGCGCGTTGCAGTTGATGCCTCCAGTTTGATCGAGTCGTTGGATGCAAGCGGGTATACGGACCTGCGCATGCTCAAAGGGAAGTTGTGTGCCGTAAAGCGATTCAACTTCACCACCGCGATCGTCGTTGGAATGGACGTTGTCGGATACGAGCGTCGATACTGCTATGAGCAGCGCGGCGATGCTCAGGCCGCTCTCTTGGCGTGGGATGGTGAAGACCATCCCTCGGGGCCATGGATCAAGTGCAAAGGCGCAGGGATTGACCTTTTGAACCCGGCGTTCTGCTGAGTGCTCAGCTGTCCAGGCCTGTCCTCTTCAGACTTACGATTCAACTACGAGGCGGTCAGCTCAATGTTCCAAGGCAACAGGGCTTCGTAGTCGTCGGCCGTTTGTGCCAGTGGCAGCTTCTTGAACAAGGCAACGAGGTAGTGATACGGCTCGACTTTGTTGGCCTTGGCCGTCTCGATGAGTGAATAAAGATTGGCGCTGGCGTTCGCACCGCCAACGGTGTCGGCGAACAACCACGACTTGCGACCAACAACAAATGGGCGAATTGCGTTTTCCACCGGGTTGGAGTCCAGCGGCCAGGTCCCGTTGTCCAGGAACCGGATGAGCTTGGGCCACTGCCCGTGCAGATAGTGCAGCGCCTCGCCCAGCAGGCTCGAGGGCGCGACGGCGTGCAGGTTCGCGAGCAGCAGCTGTTCGATCTGCTTGACCACTGCGGTGCTGTAGCGCTGGCGCAGCCGCTGACGGCGCTGCGGCGCCCACCCCTTGGCCAGCGCCTCCGCGCGATAAAGTTTGCCGATCAGTCTGATGATCCGTGTGGCCAGCTGGTCCGGCGACCGGGCGGCCTTCGGGATCGACTCCTCGGCCTTGATAAAAGGCCTGCGCGCATGCACCCAGCATCCAAGATGCGTCAGGCCATGGTCCGCGGCGATGCCGTCGTAGACCTGATACCCGTCGCTCACGAGCGTTGCGCCGCGCCGGATGCCGGCATACAGCTTCTCGGCATGCACAGCACCGCGACCCGGCGCATAGGCGAACAGTCGCACCGGCGGCCCGCTGCCGTTCATCTGAGCCCACATGAAGCTCTTGGTCTGTGCCTTGCGCCCAGGTTCCTTGAGCACCTGCACGGTCGTCTCGTCCCCGTAGATCAGGTCCGAGTCCAGCAGGTGGTCACGCAGCAGGTTGATGATGGGCTGCACGGCTTGGCCGATGCGCACGACGCCAGCGGCCAAGGTGTTGCTGACGATGTCGCCGCCGAAGCGACGCAACAGCACGGCCGTGCGGTACAGGGGCATGCCAAACTGGTACTTGCCCGTGATGACCCAGGCCTGCGCCTCCTCGGTGAGCAGACCTCGCGGGATGATGCGAGCTGGTGTCGGCGCGACCTTCAGGCTCAGGTCGCAGCAGGGGCACGCGTACTTGATGCGATGGTGCTGGAGCACGCGCACCTGCTCGGGGATGACATGCATCTGCTCGGTGACCTCGGCGCCGATCTCCACCAACGCGTGGCCGTCGTGAGCACAGACACGCTCGGACTCAGGCAGCTCGTGGCGAACGATGTCGCGCGGCAGTGCGGGGTCCAGCGGCTTGCGTCCGCGCTTCTTGCGCTGGTGGCCCGCGACTGGCGTTGAGTCCTCATCATCGATTTCGGCCGGCAGTGTTTGCGCGGTTGGCGCGAGTGCCTCGGCCTCGTTGAGGAACAGGTCCTTCTGCTCAGTGCCGCGAGCCTCGCTCTTGGCGGCGAACAACTGGCGTTGCAATGCGCGCAGCCGCTCCAGTGCCAGGTCCCGCTCGGTGGTCACGACGCGCAGTTCGCCGACGAGAGATTCGCTGCGCCGAGTGGCCTCGGCCAAGGCTTGCTGCAGGGCTGCGAATTCTTCGGCGGTGGGCATTTGAACCATCGCCTGCTTCGATCAACATGACCTGCAGGCGTTCCTCGAACATCGCATTGTCGAGGAAGAATTCGACAACTTTTTTGCAAGCTGCCGTTGAGCGTTCAGGCCACTCGCTCGTAGAAGCGACGAGGGTGCTTCTGCACCACCGCGAGGTCAATGCCATCGAGCAACCAGTGCAGTTGCTCCACCGTCAACGTCGGCACGGTGAGGACGTCGGGCCAGATAAAACGATCTTCCTCAAGACGTTTCATCAACAGCCAAAATCCGTTGCGCTGCCAACCCAAAATCTTCACGCGATCACGTCGCCGATTCCTGAAGACGTACACCGCCGCGGCGAACGGATCCAGCCCGAGGGACTGCTCGACGAGGATTGCCAGACCATTGAGGCCGACCCGGAAGTCGATGGCCTCGCGATGCAGGTAGACCTTCAGCCCTTCTTCGAAGCGGAACACCGCATTCTCCCGAGCGCCTCGATCATCGCCAATGCCTGCTGCATGTCGCAGCCACGCAAGTCGACCACAACTCCGTTGGGAAGGCGTGCCTGCATGTCCATGGACAACGTCTCTTCCTGGCGCGTCGCTGCGACTTCGAGTGCCACGAATGCCGGCGTCTTCGCATCGACAACGTCCACGCTCGGCGCCGTGCTCTTGGCCAACTGTCGCTCATACAGGCGAACCCAACTGTTCACCTGGTTCGCGTTGACGCCGCAATCGCGAGCAAGCTTCGCGATCGATGCCCCGGGCTCGCGACACGCGAGGACCAGCTCGCGCTTGGCCTGCTCGTCATAGATGCTGCGACCATCGCGCTTGTGCCCGACTACCAGGCGCCTGGCCAAATCCAAAATCAACTCTGACATTACGTGCCCACGTTCTTGTACATGGGTACGTAGCCTCACACCTCATCGCGCTTGAGGGAAGAACGTGGTTTATTGCGCGCTTACGCTTCTTTGGCATCGGGATGGCGTCGGGCGCCCACTCGCGCTTGAGCGTGACCTTGTAGAGGAAACGCAGCGCCGCCGTCGCGATGCTGACTGAGCCCGGAGCGAGCTTGCGGGTCTTCGTCAGATGCACCTGATAGGTCCGAATCTGCTCTGGTCCAAGCTCCTCAGGGGAGCGTTCAAAGTGTCGGGCGTAGCGCGAGACCTGTTGCAGGTACGACACCTGTGTGTTCTCGGCGAGATTGCGAATGCCCATGTCCTCGAGCATTCGCTGGCGTAGCGGTGTCATGGTGAAGCTCCTTTGCAAGTGAACGGATGAAGCGCTGCGAACAGCAACTACATCGTTCCCCATCGGAGACTTCGCGGGAAATGCACAGCGTTGGATTGGCGCTCGCCTGTGATCAGGCACTACCGCGAGCCAGCGGTTTAGTTCAACGCTGCTTATGGAAAGCTCTCCATAAGCAGCGAGAGCCGTCCTTCCCGTCCGCCCGGCGAACTCACGCTGTGATGCCGGTTGCGGTCGTCTGGAGGTGCGTCGGCCTCTGAATCGACGGCCGCTTCCAGAGTGATGCAGACGTTGCCCGTCTCGTTGGCCTGAGCGACCGCGTCAAGAAGTTGAGGAAATCCGTTCTGGCCCAACGGGGCGTGGAGTGGGCAGCCTATCAGCCTCTTGTGGCCTGCAGGCCCTGAGCGACACTGCGCCCAATCGGCTGTCCGCAGTGGCTCGCTGAGCACCGTGTATCTCAGCCTTCTCCGGGCTGTGGAGCTACCAAGGAATGGGAGTGACCCTGGTTTCAGCGGCGCCGGAGGCCGCAGGGCAAAGACATCGTCCATCCTTGCTCCTTGCGAATTGGTACACATTTTCGGGGCTCGCTGAGAGTGACAAGGGTTTTCCCTTATATGATCGACGGTCCCGCGCGACCACCGGCTCGCCTGCACGCGAGCATTTTGCAGCTTCGGAAAACAGTTTTTCCGATTCAATAGCGCCGTCGATCAATTCCAGCAATTCTTTGGGGCTCATCGCTGTTTCATGCCGTTGTCGACGCCTTTCTAAAAAGTAAAATTTAAGAATGAGAATGAGTCATAGTCAAAAAAGAAGGCTGATTAAGTCGATTTTCGAGAATGTTCAGAATTTGATTTTGTGCGCATTGTTGATTGCCGCAGGACTTTTCGAAAATGCCAATTCAACGGGTTTGATGGGCTGGATTGCCGTGGATCGGACGCTTGGTATTGGCTTGATACTGGCCGGGTTTGCCCTCGCCGTCCTGAATCTCAGAGTCGGCCTGTTACAACTCGCGAAGCTGCCGTTTCGGAGAATTTCCATGACGCTTCTGTCCTGTGTCTACGTGCTGGGGTCTGCGCGGCTCATCACGGTAATGACCGCTTTTCGATCTGTTAACTCGTAAGAGGGCTTACGGGCTACCGGGTGGGCACCAGGACCTCAGCCTCAGATTGCATTCCGCAATCCCGATGTCGCCAGAATTTGCGGATGTCGCTATAGAGCAGCTCGTAGCTCTGCGGCTCGCGATTGGCTTGGAGTACCTGTTGCCGGGTTGCGCTGAAAACTGTTATGGGACACCCTGCCCAACACTCCGAAGGAGCGCTGGCCGGGTTCGACGGTGAACTCACAGCCGCGCATGACCGGATATTCGGCCGGCGGCCGCGAACTGGGGCTCGCGATTGCTTGCTGCCAATGGCAGCGCAAGGTGCTATGAAAAAGTCGGGCCCTGAACGCCATTTCGCGAAATCGGGAAGCAGTCGTTCGCGCGTGACGGCGTCCTGTCGTGCGTCGCCGCCGCCGTCAGCGACGATCGCTGTTGTCCCCGACTCAGATTTCTTCAATGACGGCGAAGGCCAAGTTCCGAGTGCACACCGGAAATTCGCGAGAAACAAGCGTCGAAGTAAGCTTTCGATGGTTGCCATCGTTCGGCGGACAAATTCGAGGGACAGCAGACAGTCTTGGAGCGCCCTCGCTTCCTGGAAAGGCGACTCAAGGTGTTGTGCACAGCGGGCGTTGTCTGCGTGCTCGTCATGGCTATGAGGCAATGCGAAAACAGGGCAGCATTCGCATTCGACTTCCCCCATGAGCGCGGCACCATGGAACAAGCTGAACTGACCGTTGCAGGTATCCGGTCACCGATCATGCGAGGAGGTGAGGCGCCATCGAGGCAGGCCATCGTCTTCGTGCATGGAAACCCGGGGTCGTCTAAGGACTGGATTTCGTTGTTGCGGGAGGTCCAGACCTTAAGCCGTGCCATTGCACCCGACATGCCAGGCTTTGGACAAGCCGACAAGCCAGGCGACTTCGACTACTCGGTTGCTGGCTATGCGAGGCATCTGGACATGTTGCTGGTTGCAGAAGGCATCGAGCGCGTGCACTTGGTACTGACGATTTTGGTGGTCTTTGGGGCCTCGAATGGGCGGCGCAACACGTTGGAAGGGTCGCCAGCGTGACGCTCATCAATATCGGAATCATGCCTGGATACCGCTGGCACTACATGGCGAAGATCTGGCGTACGCCGTTGCTTGGTGCATTGTTCATTGCCACGACCCGGCCCGCGTTGAGGCTCGCGCTGCGCCATGGCAATCCGCGTGGGCTGCCCGATGCGTACTTTGATGAGATGTATAGAAATTTCGATTCAGGAACGCGACGGGCCGTTCTCAAGCTCTATCGCAACACCGGAGATATTGGGGCACTGTCCAAAAGGTGGATTAGCCAGATTTCCGTCGCAAAGCTGCCTGCGCTCGTGGTTTGGGGCGCGCGCGACCCGTATGTGCCGATCAGATTTGCCGAGATGCAACGCGCATGGTTTGCGGTCCAGCGCGTCGTGCGGCTCCAGGACAGCGGGCACTGGCCGATGATTGACAACCCGACCGCGGTCTTGGAAGCAGTCGTCCCATTCCTGCGCAGCCAGACACACTTGCAATGACCCTCAGTCCCGACCGACCGCCCATTGAATTTCCATCGGCCGGTATTGGACCTTCTCGACTCTCGCAGTCCGCCGCATCGCGCGATGATTCTTATCTCGCACTCGGTGACCTCGCAGAAGGGAGCGCGAGGCGCCCGTGCCGCGTTCAGAAATGCGACATCGCCGGTCCCCCGAGCACGCGCGTGGGCCGCATCCACATGAGCTTGCGCTGGGCGCGCTGGGGGCCGTGTGCCTGGTGGCGCCAGTGCCCACGACGCCAATGCGGCCGCCGGCTCGGATGTTCGCCGTCGCCTGCCGCATGCGCATGCTCAGCTTCGACGGCCTCCACCGATTGCTGGAAGTCCAGTCCGACGCGGTGAACCTGCAGGTATCCCAGTGACTTCATCTTGGAAGCGGTCCGCCTGGCTTCCTTCTCGCCTTGGCCAAGCTTTGCAACCATCTTCGCGGGCGCATCGACTTCCCATCCGAACCGCGCATCGCCGGGATAGGTGGTCAGGTATGCCATGCAATTGCCTGCGAGCGACAGCGCCTGCTTCAGCACGGGCGTGTTGACCCGCAGATCGTTCTCCATCTGGTCACGAATTTCCAGCGACATGTTCCAGTCGTTGCGGCCCGCCTGCGAGGCTGCAAAGACCTCGCGCAACTCGTCGCTCGCCGCCCCGATGGCGAGGTCGACCGCCCGATCGAAGGGCAGTGCGCGCGATGCTTCCGGGAACTTGAGCAGGAAGTTATCCCGCTCCCTCATCGACAGCCAGGATTCCGACGTGCGCGCGATCAGCGCAACATGCCACTGCGTTTCGACGGTTGCCACGATAGCGCCTTCGACGGGGTTCTTGCCGTAAAGCAACAGATCGGGCTGCGGCCCCCAGTGCAGGTAGTAGATGTGGTTCGGCAAACGCAGGTCAGCGATGCGCGTGTCGCCGGTGTCGGAGTGCGTCAGGGCCTCGAGCAGGGCGGGACTGATGTCGTACAACGGGGTGTCGTTCCACTCGAGCGTCACGAGGGTCTGCGCGATTGGGGACTCGCGGTGCAGGAAGTGTTGCCGGTTCACGCTGGCGGCGATGCCATTCGCCTCGGCCGAGGCCATGATCGTGTCCCGCACCAGCTGCACGACAGGTACCGAGGGATCGTGCGCAGCCCTGTAGACCGCGGCGACGAATGCGTTGTTGTAGTACGGCCTTGCTGCGCGGAAGTATTGCGGGAAGTAGCGGTTTCTCATGTGGGGATGGTGTCGACGCGGACTGTACGAAGTAGGGGATCAGTGAGCGCAGCATGGGGCCCCGGGGTGCCGCGCCTGTCCTCAAGGTTTGCTGCGGCGGCCGTGCGGCACGTCGCGGATGGTTGGGGAGTCGCGCTCGAGGTCCACCAGCAGGCCAGGAACGGTCGGCAGCCTCAGGGCCTCCACTTTTGTGAATTCCTGGGTGTTGTCAGTCACAAACGCATCTCGAAAGTACCGATGCGCACTGCATCGCCATCCGCGAGGACCTGATTCTGGACACGCTCGCCGTTGACGTACGTGCCGTTGCTGCTGCCGAGGTCTTCGATCGTGACGAAGGCAGGCGCCACGATGATGCGGGCGTGCCTGCGGCTTGCGCTGACCGAGTCCACCACGATGTCGTTCTGCGCGGCCCGGGCCAGGGAGTTGGCATTTGCCCGGAGCGGGATCTCGGTCCGACTTCCATGCGCGGCCGGAATGAACAACTTGGGCATCAAGATTCCTTTTGCTAAAGACGGGCAAGCACGCCGACGGTTCTCCGAAGGCAACGCATCGCGCAGGCAATGGGCGCCTGACGTCACGCCTCGCGCTCTTCGAGCCAGTGTGTACCTTCGCCGTAAACCTCGTCGCCGGCGCGCACCATGCGCTCGGCCAGCTCGCGATTGATCGGGTTGTCCGGAATCCACAACCCGCTGGTGACCGGCTGGCCATCCTCGTCGAACTGCGCTCGTGACCAGCGCACGCGAATTTCCATCATGGTGCTTGCGCGCCATATTGGCATAGCAGCAGTGGCCGCGCAACCGCCTGCCGGGCTTGAGGCCACATGCGCACTGGGTGCGCTCGCGTGCCGTCCAATGCGACGAGGCCGTATTGCCGATCGACGATAGCGCGGGATGCCCACCACGCGATGCGCGCTTCGCGATCCTGGTTGGCCATGTTGTCCGGCAGTCGCTGGTTCATTGGGAAACGGAGCACGCCATGGAGAGTCGTTGGTGCACGGCCTGTGGAAACCTGTTCGTGCCGAGAGCCCAGGCACCGCGCCAGTCGTACTGCGCGCAACCCGATTGCCAGCGCGAACGACGCCGTCTGTGGCAGCAGGCCAAGCGTCGCAGCGACCCGGATTATCTCGACAACCAGTCGCAGGCGCAACGGGCGTGGGCGGGGCGCAATCCCGGCTACTGGCGAGAGTACCGCGCGAGTCATCCGGCCTACGCGGCGCAGAACCGAAGGCAGCAGAAGGTCCGCAACGTCCAGCGCCAGCCACGCAGGATTGCAAGGATGGACGCTTCGGCTTGCGATACGCATACCCTGCCCGATGGGCTGTATGAATTGCGTAGCACGGATGCCGCCGCCGTTGCAAAGATGGGTGTCTGGATGGTGCGGCTCACGGTGGTGGCCCGGCAGTCCGGCGAGTTCGAACGTGCGCCCGAAGATTGCAAAGAGAGGACCTGATCGATGCTGCGCCCCGGAACTGCTACCTTGCCAGCAGATCGCGCACGCCGCGCGCGATTCACCTTCCACTCTCTGAAGGGGCTTGGCGATGGAACACGATCCCGCTGACACGGCCCGGCCCGACGGTTGCGCGCGCCGTTGCGCGGCCGAGTACGTTCGCATGTCGACGGAGCACCAGCAATACTCCACACGCAACCAGTCCGACACCATCAGAGAGTACGCGATGCAGCGCGGCATCGAGATCGTCAGGACCTACGCTGACGAAGGCAAGAGTGGACTCCATATCGACGGCCGGCATGCCTTGCAGCAATTGATCGACGATGTCCAGGCGGGCCCAGTCGCGTTCTCGGTCATTCTGGTCTACGACGTCAGTCGATGGGGGCGTTTTCAGGACGCGGACGAAAGCGCCTACTACGAATATCTGTGCCGGCGGGCGGGCATACAGGTGGCCTATTGCGCCGAGCAATTCGAGAACGACGGGTCTCCTGTCTCCACCATCGTGAAGGGTGTCAAGCGAGCGATGGCCGGCGAGTACAGCCGCGAACTCTCCGCCAAGGTGTTCGCAGGCCAATGCAGGCTGGTCGAACTGGGGTTCCGTCAGGGGGGCCCGGCAGGATATGGCTTGCGCCGCGTGCTGGTGGACCAGGTTGGCGAGGTCAAGGGACTGCTCGAACGCGGCGAGCAGAAAAGCCTGCAGACAGACCGTGTGATCCTTCAGCCAGGTCCCGAGGGTGAAGTCGGCGTCGTGTGCCGGATTTTCGATTGGTTTGTCGACGGCGGGCTGCCCGAGACCGAAATTGCGAGGCGACTCAACCAGCTGTCCATCGCCACGGACCGGGGCCATGCGTGGTCACGCGCGACGGTGCACCAACTGTTGACCAACGAGAAATACATCGGCAACAACGTCTACAACCGCCGGTCCTTCAAGCTCAAGAAGCGCCGTGTAGAGAACAGCCCCGAGCACTGGATCCGCAAGGACAGCGCCTTTGAAGCGATTGTCGATGCCGATGTCTTCTACACCGCACAAGGCATCATTCGTGCACGGGCACTGCGTTTCACGGACGATGAATTGCTCGCTCGGCTTAAGGGGCTCTACGAGCACCGGGGCTTTCTCTCCGGCATCGTGATCGACGAAGCTGAGGACATGCCACCCTCGTCGGCATACGCCCATCGGTTCGGCAGCCTGTTGCGCGCGTACCGATTGATCGGCTATGCGCCCGGCCGGGACTATCGCTACTTGGAGATCAACCGCTTTCTGCGCAAGTTTCATCCCACCATCGTGGCCGACGTCGAGAGCCGCATCATTGCGATGAGCGGGCGGACGTTTCGGGACCCCGCCACCGATTTGCTGGACGTGAACCACGAGTTCAGCGTTTCCGTGGTGCTGGCGCGTTGTTGCGACGCGGGCGGCGCTCGCCGGCGCTGGAAGGTGCGCTTCGACACAAGCCTCCTGCCGGACGTTACCGTGGCAGTCCGCTTGACCCCTGCCAACGACGCCGCCCTTGACTACTACTTGCTGCCTCGGCTTGACTTCGGGCAAGTGCCCATCAGCCTGACCGAACGCAACGCGGTGGAGTTGGAGAGCTACCGCTTTGCAACGCTGGACTATCTGTACGGGATGGCGTCGCAGACCCCGCTTCGGAGATGCGCATGAACGCGGGTGTGCCAGCGCGGGACTTGCGAATGATCCCGCTCGACCGAATCAAAGTCCTGAATGCGCGCGACAGGAACGGACTGGTGTTCGGTGGAATCGTTGACAACATCCAGGCGATTGGCCTGAAGAAGCCCATCACGGTGACACCCCGCGCCGGCGCGGATGGCGCCGAGACCTACCTGCTGGTGTGCGGTGAAGGACGTTTCAAGGCGTTCTGCCAATTGGGTGAGGCTCGCATTCCCGCGCTGGTCGTCACGGTCAGCGACGAGGATGCCTTCATCATGAGCCTGGCCGAGAATATCGCGCGGCGCAAGTACAACCCGCTGGAACTGCTGGCCGGCATCACGGAACTTGACGGCCGCGGGCACAGCGCCAAGGAAATTTCGGCGAAGACCGGTCTTTCGACCCAATACGTCTACGACATTCTCCTGCTGGTCGCGCGCGGCGAGGAGCGCCTTCTGGCAGGAGTCGGACGCGGCCAGATCCCGCTCTCGGCAGCCCTCAAGATCGTCAGCGCGGGCAACGACGACAAGGCCGTGCAGGCGGCGCTTCATGAGGCGTACGAGACGGGTCAATTGCGAGGCCGGCAACTGCTGGACGCGCGCCGCCTGATTCAGCAGCGCCAGCTATTCGGCCCCTCCGTGGTGCGAAGCATGCCGGAGAAGCCCGATGGCGTCACCGCGACCAGCTTGGTGCGGGCCTATCGCAAGGAAGCGCAACGCCAACAGTTGCTGGTCCGCAAGTCCGCGCTGGCGCAGCAGCGGTTGCTGTTCGTGGTCGGCGCCCTGCGCGAGTTGTTCGCGCAAGAACATTTCCGTACCCTGCTTCGCGCAGAAGGGCTTGACTCGCTGCCGCGCTACCTGGACGGACGCGTGTTCGAGCGCGCGGTCGATGATGGGAGCGCCACGTGACAGACGTCGCGCTAGCGTTCCTGCCCAAGCCGATGAGCATCGCCTTGGCGCGCATTCTTCCCTCGCACAAGTTGCCCAGCGGGCTCCTGCAGACCCAGAAATTCAAGCAGATCTGCGCATCGATCCAGGCGATCGGCATGATCGAGCCGCTATCGATCGCGCCTGTCGACCGCAAGACCGGGCAGCACTGTCTGCTGGACGGGCATTTGCGTCTCGAGGCGCTGAGGAGCCTGGGTCACCAGGAGGCTCCCTGTCTAGTCGCCACGAATGACGAAAGCTACACCTACAACAACCGCGTCAATCGGCTCTCGACGGTTCAGGAGCATCTGATGATACGACGTGCAGTCGAGCGGGGTGTTTCGCCTGAACGCCTCGCCCGGTCCCTTTGCGTCGATGTTCGGCAGATCACAAAAAAGATGTCGATGCTCGACGGGATTTGCGAGGAAGCGATCGCGATGATGAAGGACCGCCAGTTCTCGACCGAGGTCTCCAGCGCGCTCCGGAAGATGAAACCAGCGCGGCAGGTCGAATGCATGCAGTTGATGGTGTCAGCCAACAACACGACAATTTCGTATGCGCAAGCGATGCTGGCCGCCACCGCGGCGGACATGCTCGTGCAAGGCAGGCGGCCCGCAAAACGTCGCGGTGCAAGCCAGGAACAGATGGCGTGCATGGAGCGCGAGATGAGCAACTTGCAGGATCAGTACCGCATGGCCGAGAACACCTATGGCGAGGACATCCTGAATCTCGTGGTGGTCAGGGGTTACATCGTCAAGTTGCTGGACAATGCTGCGGTCCGTCGATACCTTGAGAAGCGCGAAGCGCAGGTGCTGGAACAGTTGGCACAGATCGTGCGCATGACATCCATGGAGTTGTAGTGCGGCTTCCCCCGTTGGGCTTTGCGAGTCTGGGGCATCGAGCTGCGTTCGAAATCTCCGATGGCGCTGCTGCACCAGGGGAGCAGCTTCAGCAGGCTGTTGAAACTCGGCGCACTTGGATCGCGCGAGGTGATCGGAGCGAGGTTCTCAGCTTCGCTTCGCGGCTTGTTGATTTTGTCTACTGCTGCTTTGCGCGGTTGCTGCCCCCGCTTCGGGCTTTGTTGGCGCTTCATTGCGCCGCTCCAGACGGCAGTTGAACGGCGGCGATTCAAGGGCAGGTCTTCGACGGGGCTTTTCTTGCCGCGGCACGAAATGTGAGTGTGAATGCTCTGTGACAACTGTGTCGATCGCACGCACCTTGAGCGATCCCCTGGTCGCGCAAGCGCTCGAACCTGGCCGTTCATGAGGACTTGACCGAGGGGTCGCCGGTGAACGGCAAAGCCAAATCGAGCATCAGGCGGAGAAGCGTCCGTGGTGAAGGCAAATGATCGCGTCGGGTACCAGTTTGCCGAGTGCCAGGCAGCCGGCGCGGAAAGCGTCTATCCAACTGGCTTCCGAAACCTGGGATGAGGCCAGCTCGCTCCAAATGTCGTCTCCTGACGATTCCATGAGCACCCACCAGAAACGGCCGAGCTCCTGTTCCTCGACAGACAGCGCAATGTCGCGTAGCCGGTTCAACGTTGGCCTCCACGGTCGGAAATAGCACCATGCATCTTGTTGCAATCTGTCATCGCATCCAACATCGCGCCGGTCGGGAAGTCGGGCGCCGGCCATGAGGAACCGATACCTTACCCAGTACTTTCGAGCGAAACGAGCGTACTACAACAACACGACAATGCCCTCGTCGCCGACGTGTTCGATGTGGCCAGCGATCCTCCCATGGCCGTGGCGGCATTTGCGCGAGACATCATGCTGGCTTCGGCGCGCGATGCAGGTTTGGCCGAAGACTTGAACTACCAGCATTTCCTGTACGGGAGCCGCTCATCGCGCAGACGCTCGTGACGTGCTCGAAATGGAACGACACGCCCTGCCGCGACCTCGACTGCGAGAAGGGCAGCCTGGATTTGCGCAGTGCTTTCAAGCACGATGCCGAGCTGCCGGTCGCAAGCACCGACCCCCTGAGGCCGGGCCACTGGCGCAGCTTTCTAATGACCGTCGACGTAGCGGCGTCCTTGGGTAAGGGTCTTTAGCAGGGCTTGTTCCACACCGTCGAACGATTGAATTTTGTATTGCTGGAATCGCGCGCATCCGTCCGATCCCGAGCGCACAGGTAGCCACTGACACTCCTCTCGCGGTATCAGGTAGTAGTCAAGCGGGTCGGTGTTGCCCACTGCCATTCTCACCACTGCGAGCAAGTCCGGCGCTTCACGCGGGGCCTTCGGTATTCGCCACTGTGGCCTTCCATCGGGCGCCTTGCCGCAACGAACAACCGTCAAGGCCACTGCCAAGCCGTTGCACCTGAAGTTTCCAAGGCTCCGAAGGACTTCGCAACCCGCCGATTCGAGGCTCCTCAGTATCCGATCAGTCACCTTCGCGCCGTACGCACGGAGCCTTCGCTTCAAGTCAATGTAGGCGTAGTCTCGATCCGCCTCCAATCCGGCGAGAGCGTAGGCCTTCGGCAGGCTACCAAATCGCATGCGGTATGTCGCAGCGCACGGCATATCGTCTTGTTCGTCGATGATTGCCACAGAGATGCTCCCGATACGCGCGAACAACTCTCGCAACAAGCGAAGCATGGTCGCGTCATCGCAATGGGAGCGAAACGCCAGCAGCGCCTGGGCGCGCTCAAAGAGGCTTTCCTCTACGATGGGCTTGAACATTCCTTCTCGCCGAATCCATAGAACAGGGGCGTTGCGAGTACTTTTCTGTTTGAGTTTTGCGGTACGTCGGTTGTACAGCGAGCATCCCAAGTACCGTTCGTTGGTCAACACGTTGTGCACGGTTTGTCTTGTCCACTGACGATTGAGATCCGTAGGAACACCCAGTCGGTTCAGCCATTGCGCGATTGCCTCTTCCGAGAGGGTTCGCTCGACATAGGCGGAGAAAATCTGCCGCACGCGGCGCGTTTCTGCAGGCGGCCCGGGAATCAGCACAACGCGATCCCCACGAAGATTCTTCTGCTCTCCAGCCTCCAAGATGCCTTTGGCTTCGCCGTTGGCGCCGACCAAGCGACGGCGCAGTCCATATCCGGGCGGGCCGCCCTGGAAGTACCCCATTTCGGCCAAACGGCATTGCCCCGCATACACCTTGGCAGACAGCACCCGGCTGTACTCTCCATCCATGGACCGCTTGATGTTCTTGATCAGCGTGGCCAAGGGGCTACCATCGTTGTCGAAAGACTCATAGCAGTAGACGACTGGTATTCTGGCCCGTGTACAACGGTACTCGTAGAAGGCGCTCTCGTCGGTGTTCTGAAACCGGCCCCAGCGGCTCACGTCAAAGACAAGAATCACGCGAAAGTTAGCCTGACCGCTCTCGACATCTGCAATCAACTGCAAGAACGCGTCTCGTCCGACGGCATCCAAGCCACTCTTGCCCTCATCAGCGTAGGTCCGGACAACCACCATGCCTCGTTGGTCTGCATAGTTGCGAATTGCAAGGCACTGGTTCGCAATCGAGTACCGTTGGTGATCCGTAGACATTCGCAAATATTGCGCTGCAGGGACCTGCATGAGAGCGTTTGTCAATTGCGTAGGGTGGTGCATGTCGGCCTCCAGCCTGAACCTCGGGAGATTCGCCTCCGACGAGGGCAACATTTGCGCACGGAACCACGATCAGACAGATTCAAGAAGTTGCAACATCATCAACGCCCGGTCGAAGGCATTGCAGTCGCAGTCGGTGGGCGTCCTGGCGGCGAGAGGAACTCGCTCGATAGATGAACGATCAGTTGGGCCTGTAAGGGTACGTGGGCTGTCTATGCAAAATCACCCGGCCCCGCAACCTTCATCGGATCATCCTGGGCGCCGACGATGCAACCCGCAAAATGGCGGATGTCGTTGCGAGCGCAGGCTCGTGGGCGGTCTGGTTGGTGGGCTTGGGCGCACGATCGGCAGGGAAGGCTCTTGGGTGTGTCGTTTCCGGCGAGCGTCCAGTCGACAATTGAGTGCGCCAACTGCCGCGCTCGATCCGCGAAGCGCGGCGAATCAGAAGGAAACGCGCATACCCAGGTCGTAGCCGTACGATTTGTCCGGCACCGGCGCAACGCCTGCGACTGGCTGCGTGTAGTAGCTCGGGCCCCCGACAGTCAGACCGGCGCCGTCCTTGTTGCTCAGGTAGGCGACGGTTGCGTACACGGCCGTGCGCTTGGAAAAGTTGTAGACGTACCCGATCGCGAACTTGTCCGCTTTCGGGTCCGGGTTGAACCCGAATGTGTTCAAGTTGATGTTCTTGTACCGGACCGCGGAATACGAGGCGCGCAGGTCGCCCGTTCCGATAGGTGCTGTCACCCCGATCAGGAAGCCGTCGAATTCCGGCTTGGTGACGCCTAAAGGATTGAAGGTGTTGGTCGCGAGGCTCGTTTCCATCTTGTTGTTCGAGTACTCGCCGAAGAGCTTGACCACGCCGAAGTTGTACGAAGCAGCGACGTTCCATGTCTTGATGGTGGCGGTCGAGCCGACGTAGTAGTTGGATCCGACGGTGCTTTCGCCGTATGACAGCGCCACGTCCACCGGTCCGTTCTTGTAGCCACCGCGGGCCCCGACGTACTTGCCGGCGCGCGCGTTGTCGGGGGTGGCTGCCAGCGCCGGATTGGCGGCGATCGCGGCCACGCCCGGAGGCGTCGTGCCGCCCGGGTCGTACGTGACCTTCTCGTTGAAGGCATACATGGCCTGGCCGTAGAAGCCACCCAGCGCCGGCAAGTGATAGCCGATCGAGTTGTTGGCGCGGGAGTATTGCCCATTCGTCCAGCCACTTCTGACGCTGCCTGGCGAAGTCTGTCCGCTGGCGGTGCTGATCAGGCTTGTCCCGACACCGTTCACGCCGAACGGGTCAAAGAGATTGTCGTTCCAGTACGTCGGCGTGTAGTCGCGGCCCAGGCGCAACTCACCCCAGTCGCCATCGTCGATGCTGACCGTCGAGCGGCGGTTGAACGCGATGAGTCCATTCGACCCAACGCCCGAACCGTCGTCGGAATTGAAACCCGCTTCCAGCCATAAGCTGGCTCCCAGCCCGCCGCCCAGGTCTTCCCTGCCGCGAAAGCCGAACCGGCTGGAGCTGAGGGCGGAGTTGGTCAAAACGGTCTGGCTTGTCGTCACGGAGGTACCGAACGGGCCGTTGGCCTGGTTCCGGTAGCTGCTGATGGAGTTGTCCACCACAGCGAACATGACGATGGAGGACTGAGCCGAGGCTGTGCCGATGCCAGCCAAAGCGGCCACCGGCATCATGAGCACCATGCACATTTTCATCGCGAACTCTCCGACAAACTTGTCAATATGCAAGGCACGGTAGATTTCCGCAATGTCGGCGATGTGACGGTGTTGCGAGGATGCTTCAGAGCGCGAGCCAGGCTGACGGACGGTTGGTGCGCAATTAAGCCGTTCTGATCAAGCGGGTTCCGCGACCCGAGGTCACCAACAGAAATGCGCCCCAGCGTGGGCCAGCGCAAGATGCATCGTCTCGTCGCCTCCAGACTTCACACTCACGTCAGATTGGCAAGCAAGAATGACGACGGACAGCTTGCAGGCGCTGATAGAGGATGCGCAAGTGCCGATATGATTTGCATCCTCGATGCCGCAGGCTGTCGCTTTTCCGCTCCTGCCAGAGCATCCGAACAACGGCTCTTGCCAGGCGATGGCCTGGCGCCGCTTTGTTCGATCTTGATGGCAATACGAGTTGTTTTGTATCGCGGCGCAATTCACCGCGCAGCAAATTGGCCGAGGGCTGTCTTACGCACCTCAATGCGAAACGCTTCTGGAGTCTCCTGCGGGTCACATGCGACGCTGCTGGAGGACATCGCGGCCGGCCACTATCCAGGCAACTAAAGAGTTCACTGAGGAGGTACTTCCCAAGCTCGGCACAGCAAGATGACAGGGAGGGGCCAAGCTCTGGTGCTGCTGCGTTGTCATCGGGAACTGCTCATGTCCGGACGGACGCCGTGATCAGCAGTGTCGTGCACGAATCGGGGGCAATAAATGGCGCGACACTGTTACCGCCACGGCGTCGCGATACGTCTTCGCATCCGATAACCGCCACGGCGCGTTTTTCGCACGCAAGCCCGTCGAACGCCGATTGGTGCTGTGACCCTTTTGCCCTTGCGATCGGCTCATGATCCTGAGCTGGCGTAGTCATCGCCAACAGTCCCTAACCGGCTCGGCCGTCGCCGACTCGATACATAGGCGCTTCGCTTGCAACTGCTACACCTGCACGATCGTCCGGCGTTGGCGTCGATGACGACATGCTCTGGTACGCGCGTCCGCGTTGCATAGCTTCGATGCGCACCGCGTCGTTGCGCACAAGTTAGCCTAAAAACGGCAGTTACCGTCATCCAAAGCTGCGGGAATCCAGCACTGGCGCGGAGCGCGGCTGATTTGGCAGACTCACCCGATGGGTGAAGCCAGACGCAAACGACAAGGGGCCCTCGCGCGGGGCGATGAGCACGTCAACCCGGCGCAGGTGGTTGACACGCTGGGCGGGCGCATGCACGTGCACTGGGACGAAGGTGCGGCGGTCACGCCGCACGGCCAGTTGGTCTTCTTCGCGGAGTTCCTGGCGGCCACGGGCGTGTTCGATCGCTGGGTGTCGGCCTGCCCTCTGGAATACCGTAGTGGCAACGCGCCGGACAAGCGCGACGTCCTGGGCACCCTGATGTTGGGCTTGCTGGCGGGCCATCGCCGGTATGCCCACATCACCGCCTTGCGCGGGGACACCGTTGCCGCGCAGGCCTTGGGCATGAACAAAGTCGTCAGCGAAGACGCGCTGCGCCGGGCGCTGGAGCGCATGGACGAAGCGGCCAGTGCCGCATGGATGCGCCCCGCCTTGATGCACTCCGTGCGCGAGGCACTGGACAAGCCTGGACATCGACGCCAGCATCAAGCCGCTGTATGGCCGCCAGGAGGGCGCCGAGTTGGGCTACAACCCGAGCAAGCCCGCGCGGCCCAGCCACGTGCTGCACACCTTCTGGGTGGGCAACCTGCGTCTGGTGCTGGACGTTCAGGTCAGCTCGGGCAAGCAGCACACCAGCGCCCACGCCAAAGCTGCGTTGGGACGGTTGCTGGATGAGTTGGGCGACAAGCACCCGGCCTTGGTGCGAGGCGATTCGGGCTACGGCAATGAAGCCATCCTGCTGGAGTTGGAGAGCCGCTCGCAGCCCTACCTGCTGCGCCTGAGGCAGACCAAGAACGTGCAGCGCCTGGTGGCGCGCCTGTTCGCCCGCCAGGACTGGAGCCGGCCGGACAACCATGGCTGCCAGATGATCGAAGACCAACTGCAATTGCACGGCTGGAGCAGGAAGCGCCGCGTGGTCATCGTGCGCCAGCGCATCCGCGGCGGTCTCGCGCGCGAGCGGCGCGCGGACGATGGCAGGGGTGGTCAGCAACTGCGCCTGGACCTGGCCAGCCCCAGCGTGCATGAGGGTGGGCGGCTATGGGAGTACGCGGTGATGGTGACCGATGTGGCCTACCCGCTGGAAGCCATCGGGCAACTCTACCGGGACCGTGCCGACTGCGAGAACGGCTTCGACGAGTTGAAGAACCTGTGGGGCATGGGCGGCTTCACCACGCAGGACCTCGGGCGCTGCCAGACCGCGGCACGGGCCTGTGCGCTGGTCTACAACTGGTGGACTGGTACTGCCGGGCGGCCAAACCCAGCGCGCGCATGGAGGCGATCACGAGTCGCCCGCTGATGCTGGCGGCGGTGGGCAAGGCGGCCAGCCATGCGGGGCGAACGACGCTGTATCTGACGCTGCTGCACGGCAAGGCGCACATCCTCAAACCGCTGATCGCCAATATCCGTGCGGCCTTGGCGCATGTCAGGGCAACTGCGGAGCAGTTCAAACGCAGGACCCGTGGGCGGCGATGCTGCGCTACATCAGCCAGCGCATTGCGCCTGCCATCGGCCCCTTCAGACCCCCGAACGGGCTCATAGGGATGGGCACCTGCCGGATTTTGGGTTAGTCGGCCTCGGCCTGCGCCACTGGCGGCGAGGTGACAGGTTGCAGTCGTCGCGCTTGGCGCGCTTGCGGGTTGCACCCTGGGAAGTTGTACTCGCATTCCGCGTCGGACTGGGCCGGCTCCCATTGCGCGAGCAGGCGTCGGCCGAGTTGCGCCATGCACGAAAATCCATCCATGTCAGAAATCAGCGAACTTCCTGACGAGACGCTCTTGGCTCAAGCCCAAGAATGGCGCCGGCGCGCGCTGCACGGCGACAAGCGCGCTCGCGGCTTCGCGCACGCACTTGAGGCCGAAATCCGCCGCCGCTTCGGTACCCCGACATCTTCGATGATGGCGCTCGACACCAGGCCGTTGGACGCCCGCTCCCGCCCCTGGTGGCGGCTCTGGTGACGATCTTGCCGGAAGGTCCGCCATCATCGACCACTGCTCGGCGGCTCCGCAGCGATTGCGGGTGTTCACGGGCCGGCCCCCGGAACTTGACGGCGATGCTCGGGGTGCGGCACCGGCGGACACGCCGCTGTTTGCCGTCTATGGCGCCTTCTGCCTTAGATCGCTTTCTCTGCCGTAAGTGATGGGTGGGCGGGAGCGTCTCTCCAGGAGTTCTGCGACGCTCTGGCTCCTGTAGGCCACGGCAAGACCGAATTGGTGCAGAAGGCGTTCTTCGGTCACCGTCCTGCTCGTTCCGACGTAGAAGCGTCTTGAGCCGGCACCGCGTTCCAACGCATCAACTTCCACGTAGGTCACGAGGCAGGTACCGCTCTTCTCCATTCTGTGGCGGATGCGAACGCCAGGAGTCCCCGTTGGGAACAGCTTGTTTCGTGACTCGATATTCCTCAATGGTGGGTTTGGGCCGTCGTAGATGTCTGCGAGAAAGTCTATGGCGCGCGCGAGTGAAGTCTGCGGCGTGCCGAACGGGAATTCCCGATTCCGGTCGGAGAAGAATCTGGTGCGGCCGCGGTATCGCACTTGCCATCCGCGTGTTCCATCCTTGATTTCGATTCGCACGACATGACGAGGGACCCGCATCGTCGCGCCAGAGCGGGTGACAAAGTCGCGATGGGGAAAGTCTGGAGGCAGTAGCGCTTTCGCTCCCGGTTCGTTCGCCGTCATTGCGAGGCATTGTCGTTGTGCCGCGGATTTTCGCCAAGCGTTCCGGACTGCTTGGAGCGCGGGGCTTTTCATCAGACTCAGAGCTTCTCCGCAATGGAAAGGCTTCGATGATTTGCATCTTGTTACGTGCGCTGGTCCTTGGGTTCAGTCCATAGCCACACTGGACGGCCATTGATCGATCCCGAATTGATGATGCGCATGCTGATCTTGGGCTATTGGAGATAAGCATCAGCGCGAGGCCGACCGGCAGCGCCGCGTGACGCACCGCGTTCGGAATGCCGAGCGCGGGTGACGACTGGCCCCATTCAGCGAAGCAGTTATTCGATTGCCACTGGCAACAGCGTCCCCAGCGTCACCAGTGTCGCCACGCTGTCGAACTTGTCGCGATGCCGTGGCAGTGCGGAGACCAAGGCGCTGATGCGAATGTGTGCCTTCCATGACCTGCGATCGTTGCGCCAAGCACGCCGACCCAATCAGTGCCACTGTTGTGACCTCGTCCGACCAGAAACCGGACGCCAGCAACAGCACAATCTCGCTGGCGGTCAATGACGCGGCGATCGCTGCGATGCCGGCGCACAGGCAATTCAGCAGGCGTGCCGCGCGGCCCGGGACGGGATCGCGCCGCAGCCAGTCGGCGGCTTGCACCGCGTGTTGAATGGGAACCTGGCACGTTGTCTCCGGGCGTTGTCGTTGCAGCGACTGTGCGGGAGGCTCATTGACTTGGGAAGTGCGTTTAATGGTTCGAGGCCATGCGCGTTTTCGCAGGCGCGACTTTTGGTCGTCCCCGCCGCGAAGCGCAACGGCTGGGGCGCCGATCCCGT
>NZ_JAATOM010000024.1 GCF_019207085.1 Variovorax sp. dw_308
GCGGCCGCGCCGGAGATCGAACCCGCGCCGGCCTGAACCCGCGGCAACGCGCCAGGGGCGTTGTTACGATCGGCGCATGCCCCGATTCCCCTTTGACGCCGTGCTGTTCGACTGCGACGGCGTGCTGGTCGACTCCGAACCCATCACCAACACCGTGCTGCGCGACATGCTCGAGGAACTCGGCTGGGCGCTGACACTGGAGGAATGCATGCGGACCTTCGTCGGCAAGGCGGTGAAGGACGAAGCCGCGCTCATCCAGCAGAAGACCGGCGTGGCCATCACGCCCGAATGGCTCAAGGGCTTCCAGGCGCGACGCAACGAGGCGCTCGACCGCGACCTGCTTGAAGTACCCGGCGCGCCCGAGGCGGTGCGCTCGCTACATGCCACGCTGCAGGGCCGCATCGCCTGCGCCTCGGGCGCCGACCTCGGCAAGGTGCGATTGCAACTGCAGAAGGTCGGCCTGCTGGATGCATTCGAGGGCCGCATATTCAGCGGCCACGACACGCCGCGCAGCAAGCCGTTTCCCGACGTCTATCTTGCGGCGGCTACATCGCTGGGCGTCGACCCGACGCGCTGCGCGGTGATCGAAGACACCGTGACGGGCGCCGCCGCAGGTGTCGCCGCGGGCGCCACGGTGTTCGGCTACAGCCCCGGCGGCCTGAGCCACAGCAGCGCCGACGCGCTGCGCGCCACCGGTGCGAGCCAAGTGTTCGTCGACATGGCGCAATTGCCTGCATTGCTGGCGAACTGGCGCCCCGCATCGCAGCCCCGCTGAACCGGTCGGCGCCGCGGCGCTGATCCAATCGGAGCGGCCCTGCGTATATGCATCAGATGTCCGGCCGGCGCACGAACGCGTGTGTCACGGACATGGAGATGCACATGCCGCAAAACGTCGCCGTCGCGATTCATTGGGTTGAGCAGGGGCTGGTTCCCGACCGCGTCGTCCGGCTGGGCATCCAGCGATTGCTGAAGGCGCGACTCGCCGAGTTGCACAGCGGCGACGCAGAGGCCACCGCGTCGCTGACGCGCGAGTTCATCAATGCGATGCGCACGGCAGAGGTCGCGCCATTGCCGGACAAGGCGAACGAGCAGCACTACGAGCTTCCCGCTGCCTTCTTCTGCGCGGTGCTGGGTCAACGTCGCAAGTACAGCAGCTGCCATTGGCCCGAGGGCGTCGACACTTTGGCGCAAGCCGAGGTCGCGGCCCTCGAAGCCACCTGCGAGCGCGCCGGCCTGGCCGACGGCCAGCAGGTGCTGGAACTGGGTTGCGGCTGGGGCTCGCTGACCTTGTGGATGGCCGAGCGCTACCCGCGCAGCCGGATCACCGCGCTGTCGAATTCGCAGGCCCAGCGCGCGTACATCGAGGCACAGCTGGCTGAGCGTGGCCTGGCCAACGTGAACGTGGTCACGCGCGATTTCAACGTCTTCGACACCCCGGAGCGATTCGACCGGATCGTTTCGGTCGAGATGTTCGAGCACCTGCGCAACTGGCCGCGGGCATTCGCCAACGTGGCCCGGTGGCTGTTGCCGGAGGGGCGCTTCTTCATGCACGTCTTCGCATATCGGGAGGCGCCCTATGCCTTCGTCGAGCAGGACGCGAGCGACTGGATGAGCAAGTATTTCTTCTCCGGCGGCATGATGCCGAGCGACGACCTCGCCCTGTATTTCCAGGATGATTTGCGCCTGTTGCAACGGTGGCGCTGGAGCGGCACGCACTACCAGCGCACGGCCGAGGCCTGGCTGCACAACATGGACGAGCGCCGCGGCGAATTGCGGCCGCTGTTCGACCACGTCTATGGCGACGACGCCGATGTGTGGTGGACGCGCTGGCGCTTGTTCTTCATGTCGGTGGCCGAACTGTTCGGCTACGACGGCGGGCAGCAGTGGTGGGTCGGCCACTACCTGTTCGAGAAACGCGCATGACGGGCCGCCCCACGCGCCCCATGCAGGTCGCGAACCTGGTGGTGTTCCAGCTGGCATGGTTCGCTGCCGTGCTGGGCGCGGCGCACGGGTTTCCGCTGCCGGGAACCGCCGGCGTCGTGGCGGCGATCGGCTGGCACCTCGGCATGTCCGCGCGGCCTGCAGCTGAAGCGAAGCTGGTGGGCCTCGCATGCCTGATCGGCTTCGCGTTCGAGTCCTTCACTGCGATGCGAGGCGTGGTCGCCTATCCGTCGGGCCAGCCGGATCCGCGCCTCGCGCCGTACTGGATGGTTGCGCTGTGGGGGCTGCTGGCCATCGCGCTGAACGTGACGATGCGCTGGCTCCGGCCGCGCCTCTGGCTGGCCGCGGTGCTGGGTGCGGTGGTGGGTCCTGCCTCGTTCGCGTCTGGCGTGAAGCTGGGCGGCGCGCGCTTCGTCGATGCGCCTTCCGCGCTGGCCGGACTGGCGTGTGCCTGGGCCGTCGCGTTGCCGCTGCTCGTCTGGCTGTCGATGCGTTTCGACGGCGTGGCCGTGCCGGAGCCAGCCCATGCTTGAACACTCGACGACGATCGGCGTGTCGCTCGCGGGCCTTGCCTTGACGCTCGTGCTGGCCTGCCTGACATGGCTGGCGAGTCTGGTGCGCCACGACGTGAGCCTGGTGGACCGGACCTGGTCCCTCTATATCGCCGGCGCCGGACTCCTGTACTTCGCGCTGCTTGCCGCGCCCGGCGCGCGCGGCCTGTGCATGGTCGTGCTGGCCGTGGCCTGGGCGCTGCGCCTCAGTCTCTTCATCAGCTGGCGCAACTGGGGCCATGGCGAGGATCGTCGATACCGGGAGATCCGCGCGCGCAACGAGCCCCACTTCGCGCTGAAAAGCCTCTACCTCGTCTTCCTGTTGCAGGGCGTGCTGGCATGGATGGTCTCTGCGCCCTTCCTGGCGGGCATGGCGGCAGGCGGGCCGATGAACGGGCTCGATGCCGCGGGGTTGGCGCTGGCTGCTTTCGGCATCGTCTTCGAGGCTGTCGGGGACTTCCAGATGTCGCGATTCCGGGCCGACCCCGCGAACCGGGGCAAGGTGATGGACCAGGGCCTGTGGCGCTTCACCCGGCATCCGAACTACTTCGGCGAGGCCTGCGTCTGGTGGGGCTTCTGGCTCGTGGCCATGGCCGGTGCGGGCTGGGCCGGTGCCTGGAGCGCGGTCTCGCCAGTGCTCATGACCGTATTGCTGCTGCAGGTCTCCGGCGTGCGCCTGCTCGAGAAGGACATTGCCGAACGCCGCCCCGGCTACCGCGAATACGTGCTGCGCACCAACGCCTTCATTCCGGGCCGACCGCACAGGGCGTCGCCGTGAGGGCGTCGACCCGGACCCGAGCACGCGCGTGGGTCCTGGCCGCGGCAGCTTCGGCTTCGGCTTCCGCAGCCACGGGCGGCGAATGGCGATTCCGCGTCCTGCTCGACAACGCGGAGATCGGCGAGCACCGGTTCAGCGTCGCGGCATCGGGCGACGACGAACGCAAGGTGACGAGCGAGGCGAACTTCGTGGTCCGCTTCCTGGGCATCGTGGCCTACCGCTACAGCCACAAGGCGACCGAGCGATGGCGCGGTAACTGCCTGGTGGAACTGCAGTCCACGACCGACGACGATGGCAAGTCGACGCGCGTGCATGCCGAAGCCCGCGACGAAGCAAGCCCGGCTTCCCTCGGTGCGTCGGTGCAGCCGCTGCCAGGTTGCGTGATGAGCTTCGCCTACTGGAACCCCTCGATGCGGAACCAGACGCAGCTGTTCAATGCACAGACCGGCCGGACCGAGGCGGTGCAGGTGAGCCGGGACGGCAGCGGCACCGTCGACGTCCGCGGCCAGCCGACCACCGCGACGCGCTGGCGCATCACCGGGCCGGCGAGGCCGGTCGACGTGTGGTACTCGGCAGGCGGTGAATGGATCGGGCTGGACTCGACGGTCGCCGGGGGTCGCAAGCTGAGCTATCGACTGAAGTGAAACAAGTCCGACGCTTGCAATCTTTTCTGCCGGCTGAGTTTGTCGGCGGTGCGCTGGATCACGCCGACGGCGTACTCTGCTCCGCGAATGCCCCCCGCCGTCAGCCTGCGGCTGCCGGCCCCTCCTCTATTTCGCTGCGCAGAGCACACCATCGACGTGATCCGGAGGCGCGGCGGTTGATCGGCCGGCACGACGCGACGTGTCCTGGGTCGAGGGCATCGGGTGTTCCCCGCAGCGAAATAAAGGAGGAGCCGAAGGCGGGGGACATTCGCGGAGGGGAATACCCGGTGTCCTCGGCCCGCGCCCCTGCTCGAGGTTCAGGTGCGTACCGCAATTGAAAGACTGAAGTGCCCCACGCAACAACCACAGCGAGCCCATCCATGTCCCTCCGACAAAGCGTCATCGCCTACTTCGCCACCGCGGTGGTCTTCCTCTCGCTCGACGCCCTGTGGCTGGTCACGATGGCCGACCGTCTCTACCGACCTGCGCTGGGAGACCTGATGCTTCAGCAGTTCGCCATCGGCCCTGCGCTGGCCTTCTATGCCATCTACTTCACCGGCATCGTCGTGTTCGCCATCGCGCCGGCTCTGCAGGCCGGGCGCGGGCGCTTGGCCTTTGGCCTGGGGGCGCTGCTGGGGCTCGTCGCCTACGCCACCTACGACCTCACCAACCAGGCCACGCTGAAAGACTGGCCCTTGCAGGTGACGCTGGCCGACCTGGTCTGGGGCACCTTCGTCACGGCAGTCTCCGCCACCGCCGCCTTCGCCATCACGCGCAGGCTCGCACGCGATCGACCCGGGTAGGAGGCGTCGTCGGCGAGGCGCCTACATGCCCACCATCGCGCCCAGCACCCGCGCGACCGCGCCATCGAACAACACCTTGCCCTGGACCGAGGCCAGGCAGATGCATTCGCCCGCGGCCTCCACCGTCGGCTGATGCCGGATGCTGCCGTCGGTCTCGTCGAAATCGCCAGGACCGAACAGGGCGCGGCCGTCGTGGAACTGGCCGTAGAGCACCTGCGTCAGCTCGGATTCGCTGTGTGTGTGCTGGGGCAGCATCTTGCCCGCGCCGATGCGCAGCAGGAACACGTTGGCCGCCTTGTCCCAGGGCAGCGTCACGCGGCTCCAGTGCATCCCCGGTCCGAGCCAGCGCCAGCGCGTGGCCACGCATCCGCGCATCGCGCGCGGCCAGGACATGCCCTCGGGCGCTGCCGGCAGGACGCCTGCTTCGGCAGGCGTGCGCGGCGCGGATGGTGAAAGAGCAGGTGAAGGCGCATCGATCGCGGCGAGGGTTCGCGCCAGCGCCTCTGCCTGCAACACTTCCGGCGACAGCGCTTCGAGCAGGGACCCGCCGGCCGCCTCGAAAAGGCGCATGCGCTCGCGGCAATGCGCGCAGCCCTCGACATGGGTGGCCACGAGCAATGAATGCCCGTTCAGGAGGCTGCCGGCCGCATGCGCCAGCAGGAGTTCGTCGTCGGGATGGTGGAGGATCATGATTCGGGTGCGTCGAGCAAACGGCGCAGGTGATTCACGGCAAGGCGCACGCGCGACTTGACGGTGCCGAGCGGAATGCCCAGCTCGCGCGCGATCTGCGCATGGGGCCGGTCTTCGAAGAAGGACAGTCGCAGCACCTGGGCCTGCTCGTCGGACAACTGCTGCAGGGCATCGCGCACGCCGACTTCGCGTTGCCGCGTGTTCATCTGCTCGTCGGGCGACGGTGCATCGCTGGCCACGGCGTCGCAGTCCAGGTCCTCGACGCCGACCGGCGCCCGGCCCTGATGCCGCAGATGATCGACGCGCAGGTTGCGCGCGATGGTGAAGATCCAGGTGGAGACGCTGGCCCGGTCCGCGTCGAACATCGCCGCCTTGCGCCAGACGCTCACCATCGCTTCCTGGGTCAGTTCCTCGGCAAGCCCTTCGGCGGTGCCCGAGCGCATGAGGTACGCCTTCACGCGGGGCGCGAAGTGCTTGAACAGGGCGGCAAAGGCCTCGCGGTCGCCGGCCAGCGCCACCGCCCTGGCCAGGGCGTTCAATTCCTCGATGGTTGGCATCGGTCCGCGGCCCTGCTGGAGTGTCACGACAGACAGGCAGGGCGAGCGCGACCGGATCGCGGTCACTGCCGATGGCGGTCGGACGGTGTTCATGCTGCTCTTACGCAGAGTCGGCCGGATTAGATCACAGCGAATTTGTGATCCGACCGGCCATCGGCCGCGTACAAGCACCAAGCCTTGCAACCCGCAGACCCGAGGATGACGCCATGACCCACGCCGCCGCGCCCCTTCGGCCGCCTCAGCCGCCCCATGCCGACGACAGGGTGCTGGACGTGGCCGTGATCGGGAGCGGCATCTCGGGCCTGTCGGCAGCCTGGTTGCTGGCACAGCGACACCGCGTGACGGTGTTCGAGGCGGACGGCCGTGCCGGCGGCCACAGCAACACGGTCGACGCGCCCGCGGCGGGCGGCGCGGTGCCGGTCGACACGGGATTCATCGTCTACAACGAGGCGGCCTACCCGAACCTCACGGCCTTGTTCGCGCATCTGGGCGTGCAGACCCAGCCGTCGGAGATGTCGTTCGCCGTCAGCATCGACGACGGCGCACTCGAATACGCCGGCACCAGCCTGGGCACGCTGTTCGCGCAGCGCGGCAATCTCGTCAGCCTGCGTTTCTGGTCGATGCTGCGCGACCTGGTCCGCTTCTACCGCCAGGCGCCGGCGGACGCCGCCGCCGTCGGCCTGATGCCGCTCGACGACTACCTCCGGCTGCGTGGCTACGGCCGCGCCTTCCGCGAAGACCACCTCTATCCGATGGCCGCCGCGATCTGGTCGACCCCGGCGGCACGCATCGGCGAATACCCGACCGAGGCCTTCGTGCGTTTCTGCGAGAACCACCGGCTTCTGAGCCTCGGCGAGCGACCGGCCTGGCGCACCGTCAGCGGCGGCAGCCGCCGCTATGTCGAACGCCTGGGCCAGGTGCTGGGCGAGCGCCTGCGGCTCGACAGCGCTGTCGTGGATGTGCAGCGCCGAGCGGATGGCATCGATGTGCGCACCGACGTCAACCGCGCGGCCCAGAGATTCGACCACGTCGTGATCGCGACCCACGCCGACCAGGCCCTGCGGCTGCTGGGCGATGCCAGTGCCGAGGAGTCGCGCGTGCTGGGCGCCTTCGGCTACAGCCGCAACCGCGCGCTGCTGCACAGCGACCCCTCGGTGATGCCGCAGCGCCGTGCCGTCTGGTCCAGCTGGAACTACGCAGCCGACCGCGCGAGGCCGGAGGCACTGAGCGTGACCTACTGGATGAACCGGCTGCAGGGCATCCGCGAGGACCTGCCGCTGTTCCTCACGCTCAATCCCCTGCACGAGCCGGCAAGCGCGCATGTCATTCACTCGGAAATCTACGAGCACCCGGTGTTCGATGCCGCGGCGGTGCGCGCACAAGGCCAGCTGCGGTCGCTGCAGGGGCAGCAGCGGACATGGTTCTGCGGCGCCTACTTCGGCGCGGGCTTCCATGAGGACGGGCTGCAGGCCGGGCTTGCCGTTGCGGAAGCGCTGGGCGGCGTGCGCCGGCCCTGGACCGTGGCGAACGAATCCGGCCGCATCCGATTGGGCATCCGATCCGTATCGACTACATGACAGTTCCTCAACCACGCAGCGTGCTGCCCGCAATGCGGGAACCCGGCCAGTCGCGCGAAGCCCCTTCGCGGGCACCCGCGGAACCGGCTTTGCCGGGCCGCCGGGTGCGCCCCCTTGAGGGGGCTGAGGGCCGCGGCTCCAAGCCTGCCCGCGCAGGCTTGGACGGCCCGCAAGAGCAGCCGCATCTGGCGGCCGCCCGGGCGCCGCAGGCGCATTCGGGGGGGAGCTTGTACGTCGGCACGGTGATGCACCAGCGGTCGCGGCCTGCGCGCCATCGTTTGCGCTACCGCGTGTTCTCGCTGCTGATCGATGTCGACGAGCTTGGGGCGCTCGCGCAGCGACTGCGGCTGTTTTCGCTCAACCGCTTCAACCTGTTCAGCCTGCACGAGCGCGACTACGGCACCGGCGACGGCCACGGGCTGCGGGCCCATGTGGAGCGGCAACTGGTCGCGGCCAATCTGTGCCCCGGCGGCCCGATCCGCCTGCTGACCATGCCGCGCATCCTCGGCTACGCATTCAACCCCCTCAGCGTGTACTTCTGCCACCACCCCGAAGGCGGCCTGCAGGCCATCCTCTACGAGGTCAACAACACCTTTGGCGAAAGGCACAGCTACTTCGTCGCGGTGGACGAATCCCGGCGTGACGACAGGCAGATCAGGCAGCGCTGCGACAAGCAGTTCCACGTCTCGCCCTTCCTTCCGATGCAGATGGCCTACGGCTTCTGCATCGAGCCGCCGCATGCCGACAGGGAGGGCCTGCGCGTCGAAGTGACGGTCGAGGATGCGCAGGGTGTGGTGCTCACCGCCCGCTTCGACGCCCGCCGGCGCGCGCTGAGCGATACGGCGCTGGCACTCGTCTTCTTCTCTCATCCACTTCTCACGCTCAAGGTCATGGCAGCAATTCACTGGGAGGCATTGCGCCTCTGGTTCAAGGGTGTGCGTCCGCATCGACATCCGCCCGCTCCGGCGCGTGCGGTGACCATCGTCGAGCCGGTGGAACGATGAGTGCGTCTTCGTCATCCTCGGGCAGCCGTCATCGGCCAGTTCGTCCGCACGGGTGGGTGGGCGCAACGCTCTCGGCCTGGGCCGGCTGGCCGCTCCGGCGACTGTTGCTGAGCCTGCTGCAAAGGCTGTCGATCGGCACGCTGACGGTGGAACTGCCGGGCGGCGAACGCATCGAAGGCCGCGGTGCGGGCCCGGGGCCGCAGGCCTCGATCTCGCTGCATCGCTGGCGCCCTCTCTGGCGCTTGCTGCTGCGCGGCGACATCGGGCTGGCGGAGTCCTATCGCGACGGGGACTGGTCGAGCCCGGACCTGCCGGCGTTGCTGGACCTGGGCCTGCGCAACGAAGCGGGCTGGGGCCGCGCGCTCGATGCCTCCTGGCCGGCGCGCTGGCTCGGGCGGCTGCTGCACTTCGGCAATGCCAACACACGCCGCGGGAGCCGGCAGAACATCGCGTTTCACTACGACCTCGGCAATGCGTTCTACGCGCTGTGGCTCGATCCGGAGCTGATCTATTCGAGCGCCCTCTACGCGCAGGGCGACGAATCGCTGGAGCAGGCGCAGGCCCTCAAGCTCGCGCGCATCGTCGGGTTGCTCGACCTGGAAGAGAACGCGAAGGTGCTGGAGATCGGCTGCGGATGGGGTGCGCTGGCCCTCGCGCTTGCGCGCCGGCCGGGCGTCCAGGTCACCGGCTTGACGCTGTCCGCGCAGCAGCTGACCCACGCACGGCGGCGGGCAAGCGAGCTGGGGCTGGAGGCATGGGTCGACTTGCGGCTGCAGGACTATCGCGACGTGGAGGGCCAGTACGACCGCATCGTTTCCATCGAGATGCTCGAAGCGGTGGGCGAGCGCTACTGGCCGCGCTACTTCGAGACGCTGCGGCAGCGCCTGCGCCCCGGCGGCACGGCAGTCGTGCAGGTCATCACGATCGCGGACGAACACTTCGACCGCTATCGCAGCCAAGCCGATTTCATCCAGCACTTCATCTTCCCCGGCGGCATGCTGCCGTCCTTCGCCGCGATGCAGTCGCAAGCCCGGCGCGCAGGCCTGAGCCTGCGGAAGGACCTTTGCTTTGGCGAGAGCTATGCAAGCACGCTGGCCGAATGGCGGCACCGCTTCCTGCAGGCCTGGCCGCAGGTCGCGGCGCTCGGCTTCGACGCCTCGTTCCGGCGGCTCTGGGAGTACTACCTGTGCTATTGCGAAGCCGGCTTTCGCTCAGGGCGGGTGGACGTGGGGCTCTACACCCTTGCCCATGCCGAGCAGCCGCCGATTGAGCCCTCACTTCCTGACACAACTCCGCGCGCATCTGTCAGGGTTCGGCGAGCAGGCAGGCCTAGAATCCGCCCCGCTCCGGGGTACACGCATCAGCGTGCTGAGATGGTCGTCAGGCGACCGAACCCGCGAACTTGAACCGGTTAGTACCGGCGGAAGAAGAGCTGCAGTTCCCCAGGATTCCACAGGCCGTCAGGGCCGGGGGTCCGTCGAGCGATCGCGGAGCACCCCTCATCAACCTGGAGTGCCCCACATGAATGCAGTCGACAAGTTTGCCTCGTTGCTCACACTGACGCGCGAGCCCTTCCCCGCTTCCACCAAGTCCACCATCACCGGCAGCCGGCCCGACCTGCGCGTGCCTGTGCGCGACGTGGCGCTGACCAATGGCGAGCGCGTGTCGCTCTACGACACCTCGGGGCCGTACACCGATGCCGCCGTCGACATCGACGTGCGACGCGGCCTGCCCGACGTGCGCGCCGCATGGATCGCCGAGCGCGGCGACACCGAGCGCTACGAAGGCCGCCTGCGCGCGGCGCTCGACGACGGCGTGAAGCATGAGGAACGCATGTCCGACAAGGAGGGCGAGCGCATCGCGCAACTGCGCGCCGAAGCCTCCGCCCTGCAACGAACGCCGCGCCGCGCGCGCAGCGGCGCCAACGTCACGCAGATGCACTACGCCCGCCGCGGCATCGTCACGCCCGAGATGGAATACGTGGCCTTGCGCGAGAACGGCAAGCGCGAGTGGATGGCCGAATACCTCGACAACGACGAGCGCGCCAAGCGCGTGGCCGGCAATCCGATGGGTGCGCGCATCCCGCAGATCATCACGCCCGAGTTTGTGCGCGACGAGGTGGCGCGCGGCCGCGCGATCATCCCGGCCAACATCAACCATCCCGAGGTCGAACCGATGGCGATCGGGCGCAACTTCAGGGTAAAGATCAACGCCAACATCGGCAACTCGGCCGTCACGTCGAGCATCGAGGAAGAGGTCGAGAAGCTGGTCTGGGCGATCCGCTGGGGCGCGGACAACGTGATGGATCTTTCCACCGGCAAGAACATCCACACCACGCGCGACTGGATCGTGCGCAACTCGCCGGTGCCCATCGGCACGGTGCCGATCTACCAGGCGCTGGAGAAGGTCGGCGGCGTGGCGGAAGACCTCACCTGGGAGATCTACCGCGACACGCTGATCGAGCAGGCAGAGCAGGGCATCGACTACTTCACCATCCACGCCGGCCTGCGCCTGCCCTTCATCCACCTGACGGCGAACCGCATGACCGGCATCGTCTCGCGCGGCGGATCGATCATGGCCAAGTGGTGCATCGCCCATCACAAGGAGAGCTTCCTCTACACGCACTTCGAGGACATCTGCGACATCATGAAGGCCTACGACGTGAGCTTCTCGCTCGGCGACGGCCTGCGCCCCGGCTCGGGCGCCGATGCGAACGACGAGGCCCAGTTCGCCGAACTGCGCACGCTCGGCGAACTCACGAAGGTGGCATGGAAGCACGACGTGCAGACCATGATCGAGGGCCCCGGCCACGTGCCGATGCACATGATCCAGGCCAACATGGACGAGCAGTTGAAGACCTGCCACGAGGCGCCGTTCTACACGCTCGGCCCGCTGACCATCGACATCGCGCCGGGCTACGACCACATCGCCAGCGCGATCGGCGCCGCGATGATCGGCTGGGCCGGCACCGCGATGCTGTGCTACGTCACGCCGAAAGAACACCTGGGCCTGCCGGACCGCGACGACGTGAAGCAGGGGATCATCGCGTACAAGATCGCCGCGCACGCGGCCGACGTGGCAAAGGGCCACCCCGGTGCGCGCTCGCGCGACGATGCGTTGAGCAAGGCGCGCTTCGAGTTCCGCTGGCAGGACCAGTTCAACCTCGGCCTCGACCCGGACACCGCGCGCGATTTCCACGACGAGACGCTGCCGAAGGACGCGAGCAAGACGGCGCACTTCTGCTCGATGTGCGGACCGAAGTTCTGCTCGATGAAGATCACGCAGGAGGTGCGCGAGTACGCCGCGGCGAAGGGGCTGGCAGAGGATGCGGCGCTCGCGCAGGGCATGAGCGCCAAGTCGGCCGAGTTCAAGGCCGGCGGCGGCGAGTTCTACATCCCGCTACAGCCTGCGGCTTGAGCGGCGGCCGTTGACGGAGCGCGACTTGCGTCGACTCGCTGCGACTTGCAGGTCGCCCCCGGAATTCGCGGGTTTGCACGGGTCTGCAGGGCACGCCCGCGTCTGGACTGCGGACGATGCCGGCCCGTAGACTTCTCCGATGATCGTTCTCCACCACTGCATGAGCGCCCGCTCCTTCCGCCCGCTCTGGACCCTCGAGGAACTCGGCGTGCCCTATGAATTGCGCATGCTGCCCTTTCCGCCGCGCGTGTTTGCCAAGGAGTACCTCGCCCTCAATCCTCTGGGGACGATTCCGCTGCTGGAAGACGGCGCCACCCGCATGACCGAGTCGGCCGCGATATGCCAGTACCTCTCGGTGCGCTGCGATCCCGACAACCGCACCGGCATGCAGGTGCGCCCCGACGAGCCGGCCTACGGCGCATGGCTCAACTGGCTGCATCACGGCGAGGCGACGCTGACCTTTCCGCAGACCATCGTGCTGCGCTACCGCTACTTCGAGTCGCCCGAGCGCAAGCTGCCGCAGGCGGCGGAGGACTATGCCAAGTGGTTCCTGTCGCGCCTGCGCGGGATCGAGGCGGCGCTGGAGGGCAACGAATGGCTTTGCGCGGGCCGCTTCACCGCCGCCGACGTGTCGGTGGGCTATGCGTTGCTGCTCGGCAACCAGATCCATCTCGCGAAGCAGTTCCCGCCGAACGTGGCAGCGTATTGGGAGCGGCTGCAGCAACGCGAGGGCTACAAGCGCGCGATGGTCGCGCAGCAGGAGGCAGCGGTGGCGCAGGGCGTCGCGACGAATGCCTCGGCGGCACTGCAGGACTGACATCGCCCATGTCGACCCACGATAGCCTTCCGGCGCTGGCGGACCTGGCTGCGCGCGTCGGTGCCACGCTGCGCGAACGGGGCCAGCGGGTGGCCGTGGCCGAGTCGTCCGCGGGCGGACTGGTGTCGGCGGCGCTGCTGGCCGTGCCGGGCGCGTCGGCCTACTTCCTTGGCGGCGCGGTCGTCTACTCGCGGCGCGCCGGCCGCAACATGCTCGGCGTGACCGCGGAGGACATGGCCGGCATGCGCGCCGAGACCGAGCCCTATGCCACCTTCATCGCCGGCCGCATGCGCGACCGGCTGCATGCGACCTGGGGCATCGCCGAGAGCGGCGCAGCCGGCCCGATGGGCAGCCCCTACGGCGATGCGCCGGGGCATGTGTGCGTCGCAGTCGTCGGCGAAGCCTCGTCGCGCGTGCGAACCATCGAGACCGGCGACACGAATCGTGCAGCCAACATGGATGTGTTCGCGCGCCAGCTGCTCGCGCTGTTCGACGAAGTGCTGCAATCGTCGGGCTGATACGACTTCGCGATCAAACGCATAACTGCGTTGGATCGCCTTGCCGTGCTGCAGCACTGTCTGCGGCGCAAGTCAGCTTCCTTCAAGCATTGCGAACGTAAGGTGCGGCCTCCCGACACACTGCGGGCCAGCGCACGGCCCGACCGTCCGCTGCATGCCGTCCGCCCAGATCACCACAGTCTCCAGACCCGAACCCACGCCCGTGCAGAAGGGCATGGTGCTCGCCTGCGCGTTGCTGTTCATCGCCGGCCTGGTCTATGCCAGCAAGCTGCCACCCTTCCTGCCGGATGAATTCCTGCTGGCGCTGGCCTGGAAGTATTCGGCGCTGCTGTCGATACCGCTGGCCTACCTGCTGCTGCACGCCAACCGGGATAGGCACATGCCGAAGGGGCCGTACCTGGTGATCCTTCCGTTCGTCCTCTACTTCGGACTGGCGCAGTTCGTGCTGTTCGTGCCCGACCTCCTCGCGGGCTTCACCAGCGGGCCGGGGGCGAGCAGGATCGTGTCGGTGTCGCAAGTGCAGGAGAACAGCACGATCTGCGGCAAGCAGGCGCACATCGAGGTGGCCGGCTATTCACCGGTGTCCTTCGACCTCTGCGTGTCGCAGGCGCTTGCGCAGACGCTGCTGGCGGGCGACAAGCTGCTGCTCGAAGGCAAGGCCGGGCTGGGCGGCCTGCTCGTGCTGCGGCAGGTCAAGCTGTAAGCATGTCCTCGATCCATTCGCCGATGTCGGCGCCGGGGTCGGAGATGGGGTGCAGCTTGTCGCTGCGGCAGAAGTACGTCCAGCCTTCGAAAGCCACGTCGTAGTAGGTGCCGGGCAGGTAGCTCAGGTCCGGCGCCTCGTAGGGCGCCGACACCACTTCGACGATGCGATTGACCGCGCCGCGGGTGGCGGGGCTGGCCTCGCAGCTGCTGTCGACGTAGCAGAGAGTGCCGATCTGGATGGTCATCGCGAATCCTCCTTGGGAGAAATGACGGTGAAGCGGCCATTGTGGGGTGCGTGGCTACTTCTTGTGGAGTTCCGGGGCTATTCAGCCGCGGCCGCGCGGCGCCGCAGCGCGCCAGGCGACTCGCCCGTCCACTCGCGGAAGGCGCGGGAGAAGCTCTTTTCGTTGCGAAAGCCAACCGCCAGCGCCACCTGCTTGATGGGACGCGCGGTGCGGCGCAGCTGCTCGATGGCCTGGTCCTTGCGCACTTCGTCCTTCAGCGCCTGCAGGGACACGCCTTCGTCGTGCAGTTGCCGGTGCAGCGTGCGCGCGGAGATGTGGAGCAGGGCGGCCAGTGCCTCTGCATGGATCACCTCCGCAGGGCGTGCCCGCATCAGCTCGCGCACGCGCTGGCCCAGCAGCCGGTCGCGGCGGTACTGCAGGACGGTGAGCGGCAGCGCGCGCTTGAGCATCGTGCGCAAGGCGCGCTCGTCGCGTTGCAGCGGCAGCGCCAGGTAGCGCGCGTCGAAGCTGTAGCTGGCTTTCGGCGCACCGAAGTGCAGGTCGCCGCCGAACATCAACGGGTAGGCATCGCGGTGCGGCGGCGCGTCGAATGGAAAGCGGGCCTCGCGCAACGAGATGCGCGAGTCGATGGCCCAACAGGCGTAGCCGTGCAGGAAGCGGAGGTTCGACACCAGGCAGAACTCGCGGAACGCGCCAAGGTCGCGCTGCTCGGTGATGGTCACGGTGGCCATGCCTCCGGCAACGTGCAGATCGAGCAGGATGTCGTCCGTCAACAGGCGCAGATGGCGGCACCAGCGCTTGATGGCCACGCCGAGATCTGGCGAACCGAGCGAGGCGCGGCACAGCATGCCGTAGGAGCCCCAAGGCAACTTGCGCGAGAACCAGCCGAGCGCCTCATCGTCCAGTTCCTGCATCGCATGGGCATTGAGCGCCTCGAACTGCGCGGCGGTCACGCGCGCCTGTGGGCGGGCCAGTTCGCGCGGCGCAATCTGTGCCTGCCTCAGTGCTTCTGCCGGGTCCCTGCCGTAACGCTGGTAGCCCTGCACGATCGCTCGCACAAAGGCCATCGGCGTGGCCGCGCGGCCGGACGGAAGGAGCTGAGAGGAAGACATCGGGCGGGGCAATCCAGGTGGCGCAATTTGCAACCATTGTGGCGCCAATTGAGGCGGCACAGGGCGTAAGCTGCGGTTCTGCAAAGCGCCGACTCGCGGCGTTCCGGACCCCACAGGAGACAAGAACCCATGCACGATCCCGGCCTGAACTTCGACCTCGGCGACACCATCGATTCGCTGCGCGACGCCATCCAGGACTTCGCCGCCAACGAGATCGCGCCGCGCGCGGCCGACATCGACCGCGACAACCTGTTCCCGCACGACCTGTGGAAGAAGCTCGGCGACCTCGGGCTGCATGGCATGACGGTGAAAGAGGAATACGGAGGCACCGAGCTGGGCTACCTCGCGCACATCGTGGCGATGGAAGAGGTCTCGCGTGCCTCCGCCTCGGTCGGCCTGTCGTACGGCGCGCACTCCAACCTGTGCGTGAACCAGATCCATCGCAACGGCACCGACGCGCAGAAGAAGAAATACCTGCCCAAGCTGGTGAGCGGCGAGCACGTCGGCGCGCTGGCGATGAGCGAGCCCAACGCCGGTTCCGACGTGGTCAGCATGAAGCTCAAGGCCGAGAAGAAGAGCGGCTACTACGTGCTCAACGGCGGCAAGATGTGGATCACCAACGGCGGCGACGCCGACACGCTGGTCATCTACGGCAAGAGCGAGCCCGAGATGGGCGCGCGCGGCATGACGGCCTTCATCGTCGAGAAGAACTTCAAGGGCTTCAGCGCCGGCACCAAGCTCGACAAGCTGGGCATGCGCGGTTCCAACACCTATCCGCTGTTCTTCGACAATTGCGAAGTGCCGGAAGAAAACGTGCTCGGAGGCGAAGGCCAGGGCGCCAAGGTGCTGATGAGCGGCCTCGACTACGAGCGCGCCGTGCTCTCCGGCGGCCCGCTGGGCATCATGGCCGCCTGCATGGACGCGGTGCTGCCGTACATCCACGAGCGCAAGCAGTTCGGCCAGAGCATCGGCGAGTTCCAGTTGATGCAGGGCAAGCTGGCGGACATGTATTCGACCTGGCAGGCCACGCGCGCCTATGTCTACGCGGTCGGCAAGGCCTGCGATCGCAACGACCATGCGCGCACCTTCCGCAAAGACGCGGCCGGCGCCATCCTGTACTCGGCCGAGAAGGCGACCTGGATGGCCGGCGAGGCGATCCAGACGCTGGGCGGGGTGGGCTACACCAAGGACTTCTCGGTGGAGCGCCTCTGGCGCGATGCCAAGCTGTACGAGATCGGCGCGGGCACGAGCGAGGTGCGCCGCATGCTGATCGGCCGCGAGCTGTTCGCCGAGACGGCCTGAGGAGCGCGCCGCATGGTGACCGATGAACTTCGGCAGCGCATCGCAGCCAGCTTCGACAAGCAGGGCCTGATGGCGACCCTGGGCGCCCGGATCGTCCGGGTGGCTGCCGGTGAAGTGGACATCGAACTGCCATTTGCCGCGGCGTTGTCGCAGCAGCATGGCTACGTCCATGCAGGCGCCATCACCAGCGCGGTCGACAGCGCCTGTGGCTATGCGGCGCTGACTGTCGCGCCGGCGGACTGCGGCATCGTCACGGCGGAGTTCAAGGTGAACTTCCTGCGACCCGCCATCGGCCAGCGCTTCCTGGCGACGGGCAGGGTGCAGAACGCAGGCAAGCTCATGACGGTGTGCACGGGCGAGGTCCGTGCCATCACCGACGAAGGCGAGGGCAAGGTGGTGGCATTGATGCAGGCCACCATGGTCAACGTGCGCCAATGAAGCCATCACAGAGGAGACATCCCGGATGAACCCGACAACGAGTTTGGCCCACGGGGCCACCGACATTGCGCTGATCGAGCAGACCATCGGCGACTTCTTCGACGACATGGTGGCCAGGCAGGGCGACCGCGAGGCGCTGGTGAGCCGCCACGAAGGCAAGCGCTTCAGCTACCGCGAGTTGCAGGCCGAATCCAACCGGCTGGCCAGCGCACTGCTGAACCTCGGCCTGGTGCCGGGCGACCGCATCGGCATCTGGTCGCACAACAACGCGCCGTGGGTGCTGTTGCAGATCGCGACCGCCAAGATTGGCCTGGTCCTCGTCAACATCAACCCGGCGTACCGCACGTCCGAGGTCGAGTACGCGCTCAACAAGGTCGGCTGCAAAGCGCTGGTGTCGATGGCGCAGTTCAAGACCAGCGACTACCTCGGCATGCTGCGCGAACTCGGCGCCGCCAAGCTGCCGTCCTTGCTGCACACGGTGTGGATCGACAAGCCGGGCGAAGGCCCCAAGCAAGGCCTGCTGCGCTTCTCCGACCTGCTCGCGAGCGGTGACCCGGCCGATCCACGCATCGCGCAGATCGGCAAGACATTGAAGGCGACAGACGCCGTCAACATCCAGTTCACCAGCGGCACCACCGGCTTTCCGAAGGGCGCGACGCTGACGCACCGCAACATCCTGAACAACGGCTTCTTCATCGGCGAGTGCATGAAGCTCACGCCGGAAGACCGCCTCTGCATTCCCGTACCGCTGTACCACTGCTTCGGCATGGTGCTGGGCAACCTGGCCTGCCTTACGCACGGTTCGACCATCGTGTACCCGAACGACGGCTTCGACCCGCTCACGGTGCTCGAAACGGTGCAGGCCGAGAAGTGCACCGGCCTGCATGGCGTGCCGACCATGTTCATTGCCGAGCTGGACCATCCTCGCTTCAAGGAGTTCGACCTGTCGAGCCTGCGCACCGGCATCATGGCCGGCTCGCCTTGCCCGACCGAGGTGATGAAGCGCGTGGTCGAGCAGATGCACCTGCGCGAGATCACCATCGCCTACGGCATGACCGAGACCAGTCCTGTCAGTTGCCAGAGCAGCACCGACACGCCGCTGGCCAAGCGCGTGTCGACCGTCGGCACCGTGCAGCCGCACATCGACATCAAGATCGTCGATCCGGAGACGGGTGCGGTGGTGCCGCGCGGGCAGTCGGGCGAGTTCTGCACGCGCGGCTATTCGGTGATGCTGGGCTACTGGGAAGACGAGGCGAAGACCCGCGAAGCCATCGACGCCGAGGACTGGATGCACACCGGCGACCTCGCGACGATGGACGACGAGGGCTACGTCAACATCGTCGGGCGCATCAAGGACCTTGTGATCCGCGGCGGCGAGAACATCTACCCGCGCGAGATCGAGGAGTTCCTGTACAGACATCCGAAGGTGCAGGACGTGCAGGTGGTCGGCCTGCCTGACAAGAAGTATGGCGAAGAGCTGTGCGCCTGGATCATTTCCAAGCCCGGCCAGACCGTGAGCGAAGACGAGGTGCGCGACTTCTGCAAGGGCCAGATCGCGCACTACAAGGTGCCGAAGTACATCAAGTTCGTGCCGGAGTTTCCGATGACGGTGACCGGCAAGATCCAGAAGTTCAAGATCCGGGATGCGATGAAGGATGAGCTGGGCTTGAACGAGGAGAAGACGGCATGAATGCGGACTTGACCGTACGCGAAGGGCGCGAAGGTACGCGAAGGACGCGAAAAAGGCAAAAGAAGGAGAAACAAGTTTCTTTGGTTTTCTTTCGCGTCCTTCGCGGTACCTTTGCGTCCTCTGCGTCCGGTACCCGCATTTCCTGACGCCCTCCGCACAGAACAACACCACCCATGAGCAAACTCGAATCCAAACTCAACCCCCGTTCGGCCGACTTCCAGGCCAACGCCGCTGCGATGCGCGCCTTGGTCGATGACCTGCACAAGCAGTTCGCGAAAGTCGAGGCCGGCGGTGGCGAGGCCGCACGGGCCAAGCACGTGGCCCGCGGCAAGCTGCTGCCCCGTGACCGCGTGGCCGAGTTGCTCGACCCCGGCACGCCCTTCCTGGAGATCGCGCCGCTCGCTGCGCACGCGATGTACCTCGACGGCAAGGGTGTGGAATCCGCACCCGGCGCCGGCATCATCGCCGGCATTGGCCGCGTGAGCGGGGTCGACTGCATGGTCGTCTGCAACGACGCGACGGTGAAGGGCGGCACCTATTACCCGATGACGGTGAAGAAGCACCTGCGCGCACAGGAGATCGCCGAGCAGAACCGCCTGCCCTGCATCTACCTGGTCGATTCCGGCGGCGCCAACCTGCCGAACCAGGACGAGGTTTTCCCCGACCGCGAACACTTCGGCCGCATCTTCTACAACCAGGCGCAGATGAGCGCGCAGGGCATTCCGCAGATCGCGGTGGTGATGGGCTCCTGCACGGCAGGTGGCGCCTACGTGCCGGCGATGAGCGACGAGTCGATCATCGTGAAGAACCAGGGCACGATTTTCCTGGGCGGCCCGCCGCTGGTGAAGGCGGCCACGGGCGAAGTGGTGACGGCCGAAGACCTGGGCGGCGGCGACGTGCACACGCGGCTGTCGGGCGTGGTCGACCACCTCGCGCAGAACGACCTGCATGCGCTGGCGCTCGCACGTTCGGCCATCGCCAACATCAACCGCAAGGACGCGACCGACGCGCCGCATCCCGGCGTGGCCGCGCCCGACTTCCCGCGCGAAGAGTTGTACGGCGTGATCCCGACCGACACGCGCAAGCCCTTCGACGTGCGCGAGATCATCGCCCGCATCGTCGACGCCAGCGAGTTCCACGAGTTCAAGTCCCGCTTCGGCGCGACGCTGGTCTGCGGCTTTTCCGAGATCGAGGGCATGCCGGTCGGCATCATCGCCAACAACGGCATCCTGTTTTCCGAGTCGGCGCAGAAGGGCGCGCACTTCATCGAGCTGTGCTGCCAGCGCAAGATCCCGCTGGTGTTCCTGCAGAACATCACCGGCTTCATGGTCGGCCGCAAGTACGAGAACGAAGGCATCGCGCGCCACGGCGCCAAGATGGTGACGGCGGTGGCCACGGCCAACGTGCCGAAGTTCACCGTCATCATCGGCGGCAGCTTCGGCGCCGGCAACTACGGCATGTGCGGTCGCGCGTATTCGCCGCGCTTCCTCTGGATGTGGCCGAACGCGCGCATCAGCGTGATGGGCGGCGAGCAGGCCGCGAGCGTGCTGGCCACGGTGAAGCGCGACGGCATCGAGCTCAAGGGCGGAAGCTGGAGCAAGGACGAGGAGGAAGCCTTCAAGGCGCCGATCCGCCAGCAGTACGAAGACCAGGGCCACCCGTACTACGCGACGGCGCGCCTGTGGGACGACGGCATCATCGACCCGGCCGACACGCGCCGCGTGCTGGCGCTGGGACTCTCGGCCGCGCGCAATGCGCCGATCCCCGAGCCGAAGTTCGGCATCTTTCGCATGTGATCGATGCAAAGGAAGTCGCGATGCAGCTCCAGAAATACTTTGCCTCCCTCGCGCGCTATCACGCGTGGGCGACGGCGCGCCTGCTCGAATCGAACCTCGCGCCGATCAGCGACGACGAGTGGCATCGCCACAGCGGCCTGTATTTCGGCTCGGTGCATCGCACGATCAACCACCTGCTGGTGACCGACAACATCTGGTACGCGCGCTTTGCCGAGAACCACTCGCTGCGCCTGCCGCTCGACACCGAGCTGCACGCCGATCGCGAATCGGTGGTCGCCGGACTCGGCGCTGCCGTCCAGCGCTGGTCGCCCTGGCTCGCCACGCTCGATGCGGCCCGCTTCGAAGGTGACCTGGTCTACATGCGCAACAACGGCGAGGCGGTGACCATTCCCTTCGCGCCCGCGCTCGGCCACGCTTTCAACCACGCGACCCATCACCGCGGCCAGCTCTCGGCCGCGCTCACCGCCATGGGACGTCCCGGCCCGGAGCTCGACTGGGTCTACCTGCTGCAACAAAAGGCACGCGCCTCATGACGACTGCAACGCTTCCTTCATTCACCACGCTCGAAGTCCAGGCTGAAGGCCAGGTCGCGCGCATCTGGCTCAACCGCCCCGACCTGCGCAATGCCTTCGACGAAGTCGTCATCGCCGAACTGAGCGCGGCCTTCGCGTCCGTGTCGGCGATGGCGTCGGTGCGGGTGATCGTGCTCGGCGCACGCGGCCCGGCGTTCTGCGCCGGCGCCAACCTGAACTGGATGCGTCGTGCCGCGGACTTCACGCGCGAGCAGAACATCGCCGATGCCGGCGGGCTCGCCCGCATGCTGCGCGCCATCCACGAATGCCCCAAGCCGGTGGTCGCGCGCGTGCAGGGCGATGTGTATGCCGGCGGCCTGGGACTGGTCGCGGCCTCCGACATGGCGGTGAGTGTCGACACGGCCTGGTACTGCGTGAGCGAAGTGAAGATCGGCCTCATCCCTGCGACCATCAGCCCGTATCTGCTGCGTGCGATGGGCACGCGTGCGGCGCAACGGTACTTCCTCACGGCGGAGCGCTTCACCGCAGCCGAGGCGCATCGCATCGGGCTGGTGCATGAAGTGGTCGCTGCCGATGCACTCGATGCCAAGATCGAGGAACTCGTCAAGGCGCTGTGCAATGCCAGTCCGGCGGCGGTGCGCGCCTGCAAGGCATTGATCGCCGACGTGGCCGGCCGCGAGATCGACGACGCGCTGATCGCGGAGACGGTGGATTGCATCGCCGACATCCGTGCCAGCGAAGAGGGGCGCGAGGGCGTGCAGTCCTTCCTGCAGAAGCGCAAGCCTTCGTGGCTGGTGTGATGGCCACACAGCGGCGCACGCCCTCATGACCTCGCTCGACATGCCCCAGCTGCTCGCCCTGGCCGGTGCAATCGGCTGGGCCAGCGGCGTGCGCCTCTACCTTGTCGTGCTGCTGGTGGGGCTGGCAGGATTCTTCGGCTGGATGCCCTTGCCCGGCGGCTTGCAGATGCTGTCGCATCCCGTGGTGCTGGTGGCCAGCGGCTTCATGGTGTTCGTCGAGTTCTTCGCCGACAAGATCCCGGGCCTCGATTCGCTGTGGGACATGGTGCACACCGTGATCCGCGTGCCGGCCGGCGCGGCGCTCGCGGCCGGCGTGTTCGGCGCGGACAACGGTGCGATGGCGCTGGTGGCTGCATTGCTGGGCGGTGGGCTCGCGGCGACCGCGCACACCGCCAAGGCGACCACGCGGGCGGCCATCAACACATCGCCGGAGCCGTTCAGCAACGTGGGCGCCTCGCTGGTGGAAGACAGCCTGGTGCCGGCCAGCCTGTGGCTCGCGGTGGCGCACCCGGTGGTGTTCTTCATCGTGTTCGCGATCGTGCTGGTGATGAGCGTGTGGCTCATCCGCAAGAGCTGGCGATTCCTGCGCGGGCTCGTCAGCCGCGTTCGCAAGATCTTCAGCGGCAAGCCGGACCCGGGCGTCGTGCCGGCGTTCCAACTCAAGAAACCCTCCTCGGAAGACAAATCCAATGTTTAAGAAGATCCTCATCGCCAACCGCGGTGACCAGCCGCGCAGCGGCGCAGCAGCAGAGCCACATCGCGTGGCACGCGCAGCGGGCCGAGGCGATTTCACCGCGGAGACGCACCATGTTTAAGAAGATCCTCATCGCCAACCGCGGTGAAATCGCCTGCCGCGTCGCCGCCACTGCGCGCCGCATGGCCATCCGCACCGTGGCCGTGTATTCCGATGCCGATGCGCATGCCAATCACGTGCGTGCCTGTGACGAGTCGGTGTACCTCGGCGGCAGTGCGCCGAAGGACAGCTACCTGCGCTGGGAAAAGATCCTCGAAGCTGCGAAGGCGACCGGCGCTGAAGCCATCCATCCCGGCTACGGCTTCCTCAGCGAGAACGAGGAGTTCGCCCAGGCCTGCGCCGACGCGGGCCTGGTCTTCATCGGCCCGCCGCCCTCGGCGATCAAGGCGATGGGCCTGAAGGCCGAGTCGAAGCAGCTCATGGAAAAGGCCGGTGTGCCGCTGGTGCCCGGCTACCACGGCAGCGAGCAGGATCCGGCGCTGCTGCAGCGCGAGGCCGACCGCATCGGCTACCCGGTGCTCATCAAGGCCAGCGCGGGCGGCGGTGGCAAGGGCATGCGCGCCGTCGACAAGTCGGAGGACTTTGCCGCGGCGCTGGCGTCGTGCCAGCGCGAGGCGATCAACAGCTTCGGCGACGATGCGGTGCTCATCGAGAAGTACGTGCAACGCCCGCGCCACATCGAGATCCAGGTGTTCGGCGACACGCACGGCGACTGCGTCTACCTGTTCGAGCGCGACTGCTCGGTGCAGCGGCGGCACCAGAAGGTGCTGGAGGAGGCGCCTGCGCCCGGCATGACGGAGGCGATGCGCGCGGAGATGGGCGCGGCGGCGGTCGCTGCAGCGAAGGCGGTGAACTACGTCGGCGCGGGCACTGTCGAGTTCATCGTCGAGCAGCGCGACGGTGGCGCCATGAACTTTTTCTTCATGGAGATGAACACCCGCCTGCAGGTCGAGCATCCCGTCACCGAAGCGATCACCGGCCTCGACCTCGTGGAATGGCAACTGCGCGTGGCCTCGGGCGAGCCGCTGCCATTGAAGCAAGAGCAACTGCAGATCCACGGCCACGCGATCGAGGCGCGCATCTGCGCCGAGAACCCCGACAACAACTTCCTGCCCGCCACCGGCACGCTGCACGTCTACCGCAAGCCGCAGGCCACCGCCTTCCAGCGCAGCCGCGTGCGCATCGACGACGGCGTGCGCGAGGGCGGCGAGATATCGCCGTTCTACGACTCGATGATCGCCAAGCTCATCGTGCACGGCAGCACGCGCGCCGAGGCGCTGGCCCGGCTCGACGCCGCGCTGGCGCAGGTGCACATCGTCGGCGTGGCAACCAACGTGCAGTTCCTGCGCGGCATCATCGCCACCGATTCTTTTGCCAACGCCAACCTCGACACGGCATTGATCGAGCGCGAGCGCGCCGTGCTGTTCGACCGCGAGCCGCTGGGCTTGCCTCTCGCCGCCGCGGCAGCCATCGCGCGCCAGTGCATCACCGAATGGCCGGCGGCCATGCCCGAGCCCTTCGCGCGCCGCGACGGCTTCCGCGCGCTCGGCGAATACAAGCGCCGCTTCGACTACGAGTTCCGCGGCGAACCAGCGTCGGCCACGCTGACCTACAAGCGCGACGGCAGCTTCTGGCTCGAAGCCGGCGGGGTCTCGGGTGCGCTGGTGGTCGGGCAGTTCCCCTCCGGCGAGTTCGAAGTCGAGTTCAACGGCGGCCGCCATACCCTGAACGTCTACGAACGTGATGGCAGTTCGCACGTCTTCGCGGCGCAAGGCGCTACGAAGATCCTTGCCGTCGACCGTCTCGCGCATGCCGGCGACACGCAGGCCGAAGGCGGCCGGCTCACCGCGCCGATGCCCGGCAAGGTCGTGTCCTTTGCGGTGAAGGCCGGGGACAAGGTCAGCAAGGGCCAGCCGCTCGCGGTGATGGAAGCGATGAAGATGGAGCACACCATCGCCGCGCCGGCTGATGGCACCGTCGAGGAACTGATGTTCGCGCCGGGCGACCAGGTGGCCGAGGGCAATGAGTTGCTGCGCATCAGCGCCTGATTGGATCGAGTGGCATCGAGTTCGCCCTTCTGCTTCAGAATGCCGGGTTGCCGGAGATACTCCTCCCCTTAAATTTGCTAGGCGCAAACGCGTTGGGCGTCGATCGGGCGCCAACGAAGAAGGCAGTTGTCCATCAATGAGTCAAATCCCATTCCTGACGCGCGTCGTGCTTCGCAACTACAAGAGCATCGGTGCTTGCGACGTGCGTCTAGGCCCGCTGACTTATCTTGTGGGCGCGAATGGCTCCGGCAAGAGCAACTTTCTCGATGCGCTGCATCTCGTGCGCGATGCATTGTCGTCGTCCCTGGACAATGCACTGAACGAACGCGGGGGACTCACTGAAGTCCGGCGAAGGTCCAGCGGCCACCCGACGCACTTTGGAATCCGAGTTGAATTCGTCTTGCCTGACCTAAGACTGGGTCACTACGCTTTCAATATTGGCGCATTGCCCGGCAGAGGCTATGAAGTACAACGTGAGGAATGCGCTGTGGGTGGGGCGAGCGGCGGCCCGTTCTACAAAATTGAGCGGGGCCAGTTATTGGCCAGCAGCGAGGCCACGTTTCCGGCTGTCACGTCCGATCGCTTGGCACTCGTCAGCGTTTCAGGCCTGGCGGTCTTTCGACCCGTCTTCGATGCATTGATTGCGATGGGGTTTTACAACCTCAATCCCAAACTCATGCGTGAACCACAAAAGCCTCAGGACGGTCGCTTGCTCAAGCCCGCTGGCGAAAATATCGTCAGTGTGATTGGCCATCTCGAACGAGTCGCCCCGGAGAGCATGAGTTCGATTCAGGAGTACCTTCAAACGGTCGTTCCGACGGTGCAGGGCGTGCGGCGGGAGCAAATGGGACCGCTGGAGACTTTGGAATTTCGGCAGGACATGGCAGGTTCAAAGCATCCGTGGCGATTCCCGGCCCAGAACATGTCGGACGGCACCTTGCGCGCATTGGGAGTCCTTACAGCACTCTTCCAAGCGAATCGAGACTATGCGCCTTTGCTGGTAGGTATCGAGGAGCCTGAGACTGCATTGCACCCCGCCGCAGGTGCAGCATTGCGCGAGGCGTTGCTGCAGGCCTCGCGGGGAACCCAGATCATCGTCACAAGTCACAGCCCCGATCTACTGGACGACCGCGACATTGATCCCGCCCATTTTCTGGCGGTGATCTCTGAAGGTGGCGAGACTCGCATAGGTCCGCTGGACGAGGCATCGAAGTCAATGATGCACAAGCAGCTTTTCTCTGCCGGGGAGTTGCTGCGCCTCAATCAGCTTGAGCCCGATCGCGCAATTCTCAACGCGCAGTTGCAGAAACAGGCCGAATTGTTCGGCAATTCCACACCGTGATCACCGTTGCTTCGATTGTGGAGGGCGATGGCGAAGTCCTCGCTTTGCCGGTGCTGTTGCGACGCCTGCAAGTATGGCGAACGCCCGAAGTGCAAGCGGATATTCTTCGCCCGATTCGTGTTCGACGAGACCAGTTTCTCAACAAGGAATCCGAATTCAATCGACACCTTCAGTTGGCCGCCGCGAAATGCGGAGAGTCAGGCTGGATATTGATTCTGATGGATGCCGACGACGATTGTCCGGCGGACAAAGGCGCCGAAGTCCTGAAGCGAGCTACGGAACTCGCGCCTCACCGCAGACTCGGCGTTGTCTTCGCCAATCGGGAGTATGAAGCCTGGTTTATCGCTGCGTCGTCGTCGCTCCATGGTCGCAGGGGCTTTGAATCCCGTGCAGATGACGAGCAAGTGGACCCGGAATCGCCCAGGAATGCGAAGGGTTGGATCAATGACCGCCTCGTAGATGGGACCTACGGGGAAACGACGGATCAGCCAGCGTTCTCGCACGTCTTCGACCTTGAATTGGCGCATCACAGAAGCAGGTCATTTCGCAAGCTGTGCGATGAATGGACCAAACATGCCTTCGCACTCGAGTCTTAGCAAACCATGCGTATCACCGTCTGCCTCACCGACAACAACCGCCCCGAACCTTGGGTCGACAACCTGCGGGCCGAACTGCCTGACGCCGACATCGCGCCCTGGTCGCCGGGCGATGCGCCGGCTGATCACGCGGTGGTGTGGGCGCCGGCGCAGGAGTTCCTCGACGAGCAGCAGACGCTGCGCGGCCTGTTCAACATCGGCGCCGGCGTGGATGCCTTGCTCAAGCTCAAGCTGCCGCCGCAGACCCGCATCGTGCGGCTCGACGACGCCGGCATGTCGGTGCAGATGGCCGAGTACGTCTGCCATGCGCTGATCCGCCATTTCCGCGAGTTCGACGGCTACGAGGCCGACGCGCGTGAAGGCAAGTGGAGCTACCGCCGCCCGCGCGCCCGCAACGACTTCCCGGTTGGCGTGATGGGCCTCGGCGTGCTCGGCGAACGCGTGGGAAAGGCGATCGGCCAGTTCGAGTTTCCGGTGATGGGCTGGAGCAGATCGCCAAAGCAGATCGACGGCATCCGCTGCTTCTCGGGCGACAAGGGCTTCGATGACTTCCTGGCCGCCAGCCGCGTGCTGGTCTGCCTGCTGCCGCTCACCCCCGGGACGCGCGGCATCCTGCGCCGCGACAACCTGCTGAAGCTCAACGCCGGCCAGCCCGGCGGCTACATCATCAACGTCGCCCGCGGCGCGCACCTGGTCGACGAGGACCTGATCCCGCTGCTGGACGCCGGCCAACTCGCGGGCGCGACGCTCGACGTGTTCCAGTCCGAGCCCCTGGCCTCCGACCACCCCTTCTGGCGCCACCCCAGGATCACCGTGACCCCGCACGCATCCGCTCGCACCCAGCGCGAAGAGTCTGTCGCCCAGATCGTCACCAAGATCCGCGCCCTCGAAGCAGGTGCCAGCTTCGACGAATTGCCCGGCGTGGTCGATGCCTCCCGCGGCTACTGAGAACGCAAGGGTGTGCCTGCCGCCCGACACGGGCAATTCATTGCGGGTATCGTTGGTGCCCGCCGGAGAGAGACCATGAAACTACCCACACGCGTGAAGATCGTCGACGTCGGGCCGCGCGACGGCCTGCAGAACGAAAAGCAACCCGTGCCCGCCGAAGTCAAGATCGGCCTGGTGCATCGCCTGCAGGACGCGGGCTTGCGCGAGATCGAGGTCACCAGCTTCGTCAGCCCGAAGTGGGTGCCGCAGATGGCCGACAACGCCGAGGTGATGCACGGCATCCAGCGCAAGCCGGGCGTGCGCTACTCGGTGCTCACGCCCAACATGAAGGGCTTCGAGGCCGCCATCGCGGCGCCGCGAGAGGAATGGCCCGACGAGATCGTGGTGTTCGGCGCCGCCAGCGAGGCCTTCAGCCAGAAGAACATCAACTGTTCCATTGCCGAGAGCATCGAGCGCTTCGCACCCGTGGTGGCCGCCGCGCGGGACAAGGGCATCTACGTGCGCGGCGCGATGTCGTGCACGGTGGGCTGCCCGTACGAAGGCGAAGTCGCGCCCGAGGCCGTGGGCCGGCTCGCGAAGCTCATGAAGGACATCGGCGTGCAGCACGTTGGGGTGGCCGACACCATCGGCGTCGGCACGCCCGTGAAGGTGCAGCGCGCCATCGAGGCCACGCTCGCGCACTACGACATCGACGACATTTCCGGCCACTACCACGACACCTACGGCCAGGCGCTGGGCAACACGCTGGCCAGCCTGGAGATGGGCGTGTGGCAGTTCGACACCTCGTCGGCCGGGCTGGGCGGCTGCCCCTACGCGAAGGGCGCGACCGGCAATGTTGCGACCGAGGACGTGGTCTACATGCTGCACGGCATGGGCATCGAGACCGGCATCGACCTCGACAAGCTCATCGACGCCGGCGTCTACATCAGCGATGCGCTGGGCCGCGAGCCGAACTCGCGTGCGTCGAAGGCGATTCGCACGAAACGCGCGGGGTGAGGCATCCATGAACGCGGACTTGGCCGTACGCGAAGGACGCGAAGGTTTCGCGAAGGACGCGAAAGAAGACAATTCAAGAATGACTTCCTTGCAATCCTTTCGCGTCCTTCGCGGAACCTTCGCGTCCTCTGCGTCCGGCTCCCGTATTCCTTGCCTTGATCATGTGCGGCTCTGAACTTCATTCCCTGCCCGAGGGCGTTCAGCGCGTGGCGCGCGTGTTGCAGGAGGCCGGCCATCCGCATGCGCCGCAAATGCTCGACGATGCCGCCCGCACCGCGCAACAGGCGGCCGACGCGCTGGGTATTGCGGTGGGGCAGATCGCCAAGAGCATCATCTTCCGCCGCAAGAGCGACGAGTCGGCCGTGCTGGTCATCACCTCGGGCGACAAGCGTGTGGACGAGAAGAAGGTCGACGCCATCGTCGGCAAGACGGGCCGCGCCGATGCGGATTTCGTCAAGTCGAAGACGGGCTTCTCCATCGGCGGCGTCTCGCCCTTCGCGCAGGCCACGCCGGCCGTCACGCTGATCGATCGCGAGCTGTTCCGCTTCGACGAGATCTGGGCCGCCGCCGGCCATCCGCATGCGGTGGTTCGACTTGCGCCGCAAGACCTCGAACGCCTGACCGGCGCGCCCGTCGCCGACGTGGTGTGAACGCCGTGCGCGGCGAGGGCGCGGCCGTGCCGGATGCACCGGCCTCGATACGCGACGACGCCGACTTCGATCCGATGGCTGCCCGTGCCGTCGCGGCGCGTGCAGTCGAGGTGGGAGATTCGGAGTCGGTGCCATCGCCATGCACTTCCGTTTGCCGCATCCACGAAGGCAGCGGCCTCTGCCGCGGGTGTTTTCGGACGCTGGCCGAAATCGCGCAGTGGAGTCGCATGGACGACCCCGGCAAGCGCCGGGTCTGGGCCTGCATCGCACGACGCATCGAAGAGGCGACAGCGCCATGAAGCACATCGACTTCTACCTGGATTTCATCTCGCCCTACGCCTACCTCGCGTTCGAGCAACTGCCCAAGGCGCTGGACGGGCTGAGTTGCAGCGTGGCCTACAAGCCGATCCTGTTCGGCGCGGTGCTCAAGCAGCATGGGCAGCTCGGCCCCGCGGAAATTCCGACGAAGCGCGAATGGACCTACCGGCAGGTGCTGTGGCTCGGGCATGTCCACGGCATCCCCATCGAGATGCCGGCCGCGCATCCGTTCAACCCGCTGGCCCATCTGCGGCTGGCGCTGGCCACCTCGCCGGACGGCAACATCAGCCGCTACGTGGCCGAGACGGTCTTTCGCGAGGTGTGGCGCGGCGGCCAGGAGGCAACTGATGCCGCGCGGCTGGCGGCGCTGGCCGAGCGCCTGGAATTGCGTCGCGAGCCCGGCAGCGATGCGGTCAAGGCGCAACTCAAGGCCAACACCGACGAGGCGCTGTCGCGAGGTGCGTTCGGCGTGCCGGCCTATGCGGTCGACGGCCGGCTGATCTGGGGATTCGACAGCCTAGTGATGCTGCGTGCGGCGCTGCTGGATGACCCGTGGTTCGACGGCCCGCAATGGCACGGCGCGGCAAACCGGCCCTCGCTGCAGCGCGGCCAACGCTGACACTGAAAAATCGCGCAACCGTGCCATATGGCGGTTTTTCCCAGTGTTGAATTCCGCATCTTGAAACCCTCCCAAGGGGTTTCACCCTAGTTTGTAAGCATCTGTCAGTTTCGCGAAAGTCTCGGGTCAGTCCCAAGGCGAAGAATTTGGCACGGTTCCGACTGGGGCCGCATTCATTTTCAGGAGACGACGATGGCAGCAACACTGGATTCCAGAGGGGTGCCGATAGCCGGGCCGATGACGGCGGAAGAAAAGAAGGTCATCTTCGCTTCCTCGCTCGGCACGGTGTTCGAGTGGTACGACTTCTACGTCTACCTGGCGCTCGCGACGATCATTTCGAAGCAGTTCTTCTCGGGCCTCGACCCGACGGCCGGCTTCATCTTCACGCTGCTTGGCGCCGCGGCCGGCTTCGTGGTGCGGCCCTTCGGTGCGCTGGTGTTCGGCCGCCTCGGCGACATGATCGGACGCAAGTACACCTTCCTGGTCACCATCATGATCATGGGTTTGTCGACCTTCGTGCTCGGCCTGTTGCCCAGCTACTCCACCATCGGCGTGGCGGCCCCGGTCATCCTGATCGCGTTGCGCCTGCTGCAGGGCCTGGCGCTCGGCGGTGAGTACGGCGGTGCCGCCACCTATGTCGCCGAGCACGCCCCCAAGGGCAAGCGCGGCGCCTACACGGCGTGGATCCAGACCACGGCCACGCTCGGCTTCTTCCTGTCGCTGATCGTGGTGCTGGCCATCCGCAGCGCGATGGGTGCCGATGCGTTCGGCGACTGGGGCTGGCGCCTGCCGTTCCTGATGTCGATCCTGCTGCTGGCCATCAGCATCTGGATCCGCCTGTCGCTGAATGAATCCCCCGCCTTCCAGAAGATGAAGGCCGAGGGCAAGACCTCCAAGAAGCCGCTGATCGAGTCGTTCGGCGAATGGCGCAACCTCAAGATCGTGATCATCGCGCTGCTCGGCCTCACTGCCGGCCAGGCCGTGGTCTGGTACACGGGCCAGTTCTATGCGCAGCTGTTCCTGATCCAGTCGCTCAAGGTCGACCTCGATACCGCCTACATCCTGCTGGGCGTGGCGCTGCTCATCGGCACGCCCTTCTTCGTGGTGTTCGGCACGCTGTCCGACAGGATCGGCCGCAAGCCGATCATCATGGCCGGTTGCCTGATCGCGGCGGTTGCCTACATCCCGCTGTTCCACAAGCTGACGGAGTACGCCAACCCGGACCTCGCGAAGGCCCAGGAAGTCAACAAGGTGGTGGTCCATTCGAACCCGGCGGAGTGCTCGTTCCAGGGCAACCCGGTGGCACGCGACATCGACTTCACGACCTCCTGCGACATCGCCAAGCGCTTCCTGGCGCAAAGCTCGGTGAGCTACGACAACGCAGAAGTCCCGGCCGGCGCACCCGCCACCGTGACCATCGGCGACAAGGTCATCACCGCGCCGTCGGCCCTCGTGACGAATTCGCGCTTCGACGCCGACAGCACCAAGAAGATCGCCGACTTCAAGAAGGAAATGGGCGAGTCGCTGAAGACGGCCGGCTACCCGACCAAGGCCGATCCGGCCAAGATCAACAAGCCGATGGTGGTCTTCATCCTGACGCTGCTGGTGATCCTGGTGACCATGGTCTACGGCCCGATCGCCGCCATGCTGGTGGAAATGTTCCCGACGCGCATCCGCTACACCTCGATGAGCCTGCCGTACCACATCGGCAATGGCTGGTTCGGCGGCTTGCTGCCGAGTACCGGCTTCGCGATCGTGGCGCAGACGGGCAACATGTACAACGCGCTGTGGTATCCGATCGCGATCGCCGCGATGACATTCGTGATCGGCATGATCTTCGTGCGCGAGACGAAGGACGTCGACATCTACGCCGACGACTGATCCCGCCCACGCGGCACCCGGCTGGCCGGGTGCTTCGCAAGAAGAAGCCTCATGCCGCGCGAGCGCCATGAGGCTTTTCACATGGACTTTTCTTCAGGCAGCGGCGCGTCTTGGCAGGCGCCAGCCTTTCCGGACGAAGTGGCAGGTATAACCGTCGGGAAGGCGCTCCAGGTAGTCCTGGTGCTCCGGCTCGGCCTCCCAGAAAGTCGGCGCAGGGGTCACTTCCGTCACCACCTTGCCAGGCCAGAGCCCGGAGGCATCGACATCCTGGATGGTGTCGAGTGCCACGGCCTTCTGCGCGTCGCTGGTGAAGAAGATGGCCGAACGGTAGCTGGTGCCGACATCATTGCCCTGACGGTTCTTCGTGCTGGGATCGTGAATCTGGAAGAAGAATTCCAGCAGGTCGCGATAGCTGACAACCTCGTTGTCGAAAACGATCTCGATGCCTTCGGCATGCCCCGGATGGCTGCGGTAGGTGGGGTGGTCGTTGCTGCCGCCCACGTAGCCCACGCGCGTGGCTTTCACGCCCGACAGCTTGCGGATGAGGTCTTGCATGCCCCAGAAACAGCCACCAGCCAGCACTGCGGTTTCGGTCGTCATTTGGAGGCTTCCTTTTCTCAGAGTTGAGGGATGTATTCGCCGTAGCCTGTCGCTTCCATTTCCGCTTCCGGAATGAAACGCAGCGAGGCCGAATTGATGCAGTAGCGCAGGCCGCCGAGCGCCTTGGGTCCATCGTCGAAGACATGGCCCAGGTGGCTGTCGCCATGGGTCGAACGCACCTCGGTTCGCATCATGCCGTGGCTGCGGTCCTTGATCTCGTTGACGTTCTCATCGACAACCGTCTTGGCGAATGCGGGCCATCCGCAGCCGGAATTGAACTTGTCGCGCGACGAAAACAGCGGCTCGCCGGAGACGATGTCGACGTAGAGGCCGCGCTCGAAGTGCTCGTCGTACTCGCCGGTGAACGGGCGCTCCGTGCCGCTTTGCTGCGTCACGCGCCGCTGCTCCGGCGTGAGACGGGCAATTGCCTCGGCGCTCTTCTCATACCTGTTGCCTGCCATTCGAGCCTCCGTAAAGTTGAACGAACACCCTACATGGTGCTTCAGGTTGGAATATCCAGTGTTTGGTGTGGGCGGTGTTCGTCACAGGACCGGCCCGTGCAGGCGCCTGGATATGCAGGTCAAACGGCGTGGCGGCCGACGGATGCAAGCGCAAGACCCTGCCACGGCGGGGTCGCAGTGTGCTCCCTAGAATGTTTGCCCCACACCCAAGGCACGCATGACACAGGGCTCCATCCGGATTCGCGGCGCACGCCAGCACAACCTCCAGAACATCGACATCGACATCCGCACGGGCGAGATGACGGTGGTCACCGGCCCGAGCGGCTCCGGCAAGTCCAGCCTGGTGTTCGACACGCTGTACGCGGAAGGGCAGCGTCGGTATGTCGAGACCTTCTCGGCCTACGCGCGCCAGTTCCTCGATCGCATGGACAAGCCGGCGGTGGACAAGGTCGAGGGCGTGCCGCCCGCGATCGCCATCGACCAGACCAACCCGGTGCGTTCCTCGCGCTCCACCGTGGGCACGATGACGGAGCTGAACGACCACCTGAAGCTGCTGTTCGCACGGGCCGCCGAGTTGTTCGACCGCGAGACGGCCTTGCAGGTGCGGCATGACTCGCCCGATTCGATCTACTCGGCGCTGGTCGAGCGCGCGAAGGACGCGGGCGACCCGCGCGTGGTGCTGACCTTTCCGGTGGAGCTGCCGGCGACGACCAGCGCGGAGGAAGTGACGCAATGGCTGTCCGCCAGCGGCTTCACGCGCGTGCACGGCGAGCGCGAGGTCGCCACGCCGACCGGGCCGCGCAAGGTGCTCGACGTGGTGGCGGATCGCTTCCGCATGGCGGGTGCGGAACGGGCGCGCGTGATCGAGGCGATCGAAGTGGCGTTGAAGCGTGGCAGCGGGCGGCTCACGGTCTATGCGCTGGCGGCGGACGAAGGGCGCCCCGCGGAGGGTAGCGAAGCACAGGCGGCGGCGAGCGTGCGGGCGGCAGGCACGCCCGAGGCGTGGAAGTTCTCCACCGGCCTGCACTGCCCCGAGAGCGACATCCGCTACGGCGACCCGCTGCCGTCGATGTTCTCGTTCAACTCGGCCGTCGGCGCCTGCGAAACCTGCCGCGGCTTCGGCCGCGTGATCGGTGTCGACCTCGGGCTCGTGATTCCCAACGACAAGCTCACGCTGCGCGCCGGCGCGATCAAGACGATCCAGACGCCCGCATGGAAGGAGGCGCAGGACGACCTCATGCGCCACGCGGAAGCCGCCGGCGTCCCGCGCGACACGCCCTGGGCCAAGCTCACGCAAGAACAGAAGGACTGGGTCATCGAAGGCTCGCCCAACTACAAGGGCAAGTGGAACCAGCAGTGGTACGGCATCAGGCGCTTCTTCGGCTACCTGGAGAGCAAGGCCTACAAGATGCACATCCGCGTGCTCTTGTCGAAGTACCGCAGCTACACGCCGTGCCCGGTGTGCGCGGGTGCGCGGCTCAAGCTGGAAAGCCTGCTGTGGCGCATCGGCAGCAAGGAAGATGCCGACGCGGTGCTGCCGCCGGAGAAGCGCTTCATGCCGGTGGGCGTGAAGTGGTCGCGTGCGCAGCTGGAGGCGCTGCCGGGGCTTTGCCTGCATGACTTGATGCTGCTGTCGATCGAGCGGCTGCGGCGGTTCTTTGATCGGCAGGTTGCAAGCGGAGAGAGACCCTCACCCCAACCCTCTCCCGCAAGCGGGAGAGGGAGTGAATTGCCTTCTCCCGCGCGCGGGGAAGGGGCTCGGACGAATCTCCTCCCTCTCCCGCCCGCGGGAGAGGGCCGGGGTGAGGGCGAGTTGCAAGCCCTCAAACTCCTCTTCGACGAAATCACCACCCGCCTGCGCTACCTGCACGACGTCGGCATCGGCTACCTCACGCTCGACCGCCAGAGCCGCACGCTCTCCGGCGGCGAAGTTCAGCGCATCAACCTCACGACCGCGCTCGGCACTTCGCTGGTCAACACGCTGTTCGTGCTGGACGAGCCCAGCATCGGCCTGCACCCGCGCGACATGAGCCGCATCACCGAGGCCATGCTGCGCCTGCGCGATGCGGGCAACACGCTGGTCGTGGTCGAGCACGACCCGGCCGTGATGCTCGCGGCCGACCGCGTCATCGACATGGGCCCGGGGCCCGGCGTGCGTGGCGGACAGGTGGTGTTCGACGGCACGGTCGATGCGCTGCGCAATGCCGACACGCTCACCGGCGCCTACCTCGGCGGCCGCAAGCAGATCGGCATGGGCTTCAAGCGCCTCGTGAGCGAGAACACGCACCGCCTGATCCTCGAAGGCGCGCGCGAGCACAACCTGCAGGACGTGACGGTCGAGATACCGCTGCATCGGCTCGTCGTGGTCACTGGCGTCAGCGGCTCCGGCAAGTCGACCTTGATCCAGGACGTGCTGGCGCCGGCACTGATGCGTCACTTCGGCAAGCAGACCGAGACGCCGGGCGCGCACGACCGCCTGCTCGGCGCGGACTACCTGAGCGACGTGGTCTTCGTCGACCAGTCGCCCATCGGCAAGACCGCGCGCTCCAACCCGGCGAGCTATGTCGGCGCCTGGGACGCGGTGCGCGAGATCTTCGCGACCGCGGGCCTGTCCAGGCAACGCGGCTACACCGCCAGCAAGTTCAGCTTCAACAGCGGCGATGGGCGCTGCCCGACCTGCGGCGGCTCCGGCTTCGAGCATGTGGAGATGCAGTTCCTGAGCGACGTGTACCTGCGCTGCCCCGACTGCGATGGCCAGCGCTACCGGCCGGAGATCCTGGAGGTGACGATCGAGCGCGCCGGCAAGACGCTCAATGTGGCGGACGTGCTCGAACTCACCGTGGCCGAGGCGGCGCAGGTGTTCGTGGAAGACCGCGATGTGCTGCGCATGCTGCAACCCATCGTCGATGTCGGCCTGGACTATGTGAAGCTGGGCCAGCCCGTGCCGACGCTTTCGGGCGGCGAGGCGCAGCGCCTCAAGCTCGCGGGCTTCCTGGCCGAGGCTGCGAAGAACGCGACTTCGAGCAAGCAGGCAGTGGCGCGCAAGGGCACCTTGTTCCTGTTCGACGAACCGACCACCGGCCTGCACTTCGATGACATCGCGCGCCTGATGCGGGCGTTGCGCAAGCTGCTCGAGGCCGGGCACTCGCTGGTCGTGATCGAGCACAACCTCGATGTGATCCGCGCGAGCGACTGGCTCATCGACCTGGGGCCCGAAGGCGGGGAGGGTGGCGGCCGCGTCGTGGCCGAAGGAACGCCTGAGCATGTGCGCGAGATGAAGGGCACCTTCACCGGCGAGGCCTTGCGCGACTATGAGCTGGCCATCGGGCCGTCGCGCCTGCGCGCAGCCGAACCTACCGCGCGGTATGGCGCCCCCTCCGAGCGGGAGAAGGCGGGCGCGGGAGAGGGAGCAAGAGGGGAGGGGGCCATCCAGATCGTCAACGCGCGAGAGCACAACCTCAAGAACCTGACGGTCGACATCCCGCGCGGCAAGTTCAGCGTGGTCACGGGTGTGAGCGGCTCCGGCAAGTCCACGCTCGCTTTCGACATCCTCTTCAACGAAGGCCAGCGCCGCTACCTCGAATCGCTCAACGCCTACGCCCGCAGCATCGTGCAGCCCGCGGGCCGGCCCGAGGTCGATGCGGTCTACGGCATCCCGCCGACGGTCGCGATCGAGCAGCGCCTCTCGCGCGGCGGCCGCAAGAGCACCGTCGGCACCACCACCGAGGTCTGGCACTTCCTGCGCCTGCTCTACGTCAAGCTCGGCATCCAGCATTGCATCCACGATGGCGCCGCGGTGCAGCCGCAGACGCCGGACAGCATTGCGGCGCAGTTGTTGAAGACCTTCCGCGGCCAGCACATCGGCCTGCTGGCGCCGCTGGTGAGCAACCGCAAGGGCGTCTACACCGAACTCGCCGATTGGGCGCGACCGCGCGGCTACACCCACCTGCGCGTGGACGGCGCCTTCCTGCCGACGCTGAACTTCCCGCGCATCGACCGCTTCAAGGAGCACAGCATCGAACTGCCCGTGGCCAGCCTCGACGTGCTGCCGGAGAACGAGGCGCTGCTGCGCGAATCGCTCACGCGCGCGCTCGAACATGGCAAGGGCGTGGTGCATGTGCTGAGCCAACTCACCGGCCTCAAGGCCGCGATGATGGCGGGCGCGCCGACCACCGGCATCGGCCGCGTGCAGGTGTTCTCCACGCTGCGCGCCTGCCCCGTCTGCAGCACCAGCTACGCGGAACTCGACCCGCGCCTGTTCAGCTACAACAGCAAGCACGGCTGGTGCCCTGACTGCGTGGGCACCGGCGTGAAGCTCACCAAGGACCAGCGCAAGGTCTACGACGATTCGGTCATGGCCGACGACCAGAAGGGGCGCGAGCAGACCTTTGCGGAGCCTGAGGCAGAGGACGTGGGCGATGTGGATTGCCCGACATGCACCGGCACGCGGTTGAATGCGACGGCGCGCGCGGTGCTGTTCGCGGGGGGCGGGGCCGCCCCTCACCCCGGCCCTCTCCCCAGAGGGGAGAGGGAGGAGGTCGCTTCGGCGCGGGCGCCGGTATTCCTCCCTCTCCCGCTTGCGGGAGAGGGCCGGGGTGAGGGTGCATTCCAAGGCATCGGCATCACCGAACTCGCCCGCATGAGCGTCACCGATATCCGCCAATGGTTCGAAGGCCTCGAACTCATCGGCCGCGATGCCGAGATCGCCCGTGACCTGGTCCCCGAGATCAGGAGCCGCCTCGAATTCCTCGAAGAAGTCGGCCTCGGCTATCTCACGCTCGACCGCGGTGCACCGACGTTGAGCGGCGGCGAAGCGCAGCGCATCCGGCTCGCCGCCCAGCTCGGCAGCAACCTGCAAGGCGTCTGCTACGTGCTCGACGAGCCGACCATCGGCCTGCACGCGCGCGACAACCAGATCCTGCTCGACGCGTTGCACAAGCTCGGCGACAAGGGCAACACGCTCGTCGTCGTGGAGCATGACGAGGACACGATCCGCCGCGCCGATCACATCATCGACATCGGCCCGAGCGCCGGCAAGCGCGGCGGCAAGCTGGTGGCCGAAGGAACGGTGGCCGACATCCAGGCCGCCGTCGATTCGCAGACCGGCCGCTACCTGCGTGACGCCATCAAGCACCCCTTGCAACCCCGCAGGGCTGTCTTGCTCCCTCTCCCCGCCGGGGAGAGGGCAGGGGTGAGGGGCAGCACCGCACAGGCTGCTGCGCCATCCGCAGACCCGCACCCCAACCCTCTCCCGCCAGCGGGAGAGGGAGCCAACAAATGGCTCACCGTCCATGGCGCCTACCTGCACAACCTGCAGGACATCACCGCCACGCTGCCGCTGCATCGCCTCGTCGCCGTCACCGGCGTCAGCGGCTCCGGCAAGTCCACGCTCGCGCGCGATGTGTTGCTCGCCAACGTGCAGGCGGTCGTCGTGCAGCGCATGACCAGGGCCGGCCGCGACAACGACGATGCCGGCAAGCGCCCGGCGTGGGCGGGCTGCAAGTCGGTGAACGGCTACAGCACCATCGACCGCGTGCTCGAAGTCGACCAGACCCCCATCGGCAAGACCCCGCGCAGTTGCCCCGCCACCTACATCGGCTTCTGGGACACCATCCGCAAGCTCTTCGCCGACACGCTGGAGGCGAAGGCGCGCGGCTACGGCCCGGCACGCTTCAGCTTCAACACCGGCGAAGGGCGTTGCCCCGGCTGCGACGGCGCCGGCATCCGCACCATCGCGATGAGCTTCCTGCCCGACGTGAAGGTGCCCTGCGAGGTCTGCCACGGCGCACGCTTCAATCCCGAAACATTGGCCGTCAGCTGGCGCGGCAAGAGCATCGGCGAGGTGCTGCAGATGGAGGTCGACGAGGCGGTCGACTTCTTCGCCGCCATGCCGAACATCAGCCATCCGCTGCAGTTGCTCAAGGATGTGGGGCTGGGCTACCTCACGCTTGGCCAGCCCTCGCCCACGCTGAGCGGCGGCGAGGCGCAACGCATCAAGCTCGTCACCGAACTCAGCAAGGTGCGTGACGACGTCACGCGCCGCGGCAACAAGGCGCCGCACACGCTCTACGTGCTCGACGAGCCGACGGTGGGCCTGCACATGGCCGATGTGGAGAAGCTCATCCACGTGCTGCACCGCCTGGTCAACGGCGGCCACAGCGTGGTGGTGATCGAGCATGACCTCGACGTGATCGCCGAGGCCGACTGGATCATCGATCTCGGCCCTGAAGGTGGCAACGCCGGCGGCCGCATCGTCGCCGCCGCGCCGCCGGAAGAGGTGGTGCGCATCGGCACGCACACCGGCGTCGCATTGGCGCCTGTCTTGGCGCGCGGAACATCATGAGTCGGTCCGCGCCTTCTGGCTGAAGAGACCCCAATGGCCGGCCCGAGCCGGACGGGTCAAAGCTTCCACCACAGCAGCCCCGCCACGATGGCGGGCACCGCGAAGATGCCGAGGAAGATCGGGAGCTCCTCGCCCCACGAGTAGCCGGCGGTGCTGACCCCGACCCACATGTTGACGAAGGCAGCCGCGAGCCAGAGCGGGACGAACACCTTCGCGCCCGCCACCACGCCGGCCATTCCGTGCCCCCACGCATGGCCCAGCAGCAGGCACGCCGCCATCAGCGCAAAACCGCCGCCCAACACGATCACTGTGTGCATGACTTCCTTCCTGGAAACCCGGAACGGCCCGGCAGGGTCGCCCATGGGACATCACGGATTGCTGACTTTCACCTGACCGGGCCCAATGCCCGGCTCGACATCATCGTCCAACGACATCGCCCAGGAGGCCTGCCCCATGTTCACCCGTTCCCACCTGCTTCGCGCCACCGCGCTCGTCGCCCTCTCCGCCGCCGCGCCGCTCGCCGCATGGGCGCAGGGCTTCCCGGCCAAGCCCGTCAAGCTGATCATCGCCTTCCCGGCCGGCGGCCCGACCGACATCACGATGCGGCAATTGGCCGAGAACGCCTCCAGGATCCTCGGCCAGCCCGTCATCATCGACAACAAGCCCGGCGCCGGCGGCACCCTGCCCGCGCAGGCTTTGCAGACCACCGCGCCCGACGGCTACACCATCGCCTAGATCCCGCTCGGCGTGTTCCGCCTCGGCTACACCACCAAGATCAACTGGGACCCGATCAAGGACATCACCTACGTCATCAACGTCACCGGCTACGCCTTTGGCATCGTCGTGCCGGCCAGCAGCCCGTTCAAGACCTGGGCCGACTTCGTCGCCTATGCCAAGGCCAACCCCGGCAAGCTCACCTACGGCTCCACCGGCACGCTGACCAGTCCGCACCTCACCACCGAAATCGTCGCGCAGAAGGCCGGCATCGAACTGCAGCACGTGCCGTACAAGGGCAGCGCGGACCTGTCGCTGGCCGTGCTCAGCGGCCAGTTGATGGCCGCCGCCGACAGCACCGGCTTCGCGCCGCAGGTCGAGGCCGGCAAGCTGCGCGTGCTCAACACCTGGGGCGAGAAGCGCCTGGCCAAGTTCCCCGACGCGCCGACGCTGAAGGAGCTGGGCTACGACGTCGTCCAGAACTCGCCCTTCGGCATCGGCGCCCCCAAGGGCACGCCGCCCGAGGTGGTGAAGAAGCTGCATGACGCCTTCAAGCTGGCGATGGAGGAACCGAGCTACGTCGCCGCGCTCGGTCGCTACGACATGCTGCCCGACTACAAGAGCTCGGCGCAGTACTCCCAGTTCGCCAAGGACACGGTGGCGCGGGAGAAGGTGATCATCGAGAAACTGGGGTTGGCGAAGCCCGTGAATTGATGGCGAGGCTTCCATATGCATAGAAAACGCATTTTTCTATACACGCCGCGGGCGATATGCAAGGAAGCTTGCATTTCCTGTGCATATCCTCGCGCTTGATCAACTGGATCCCGCCCGATTTGGCGCGCCTTGATCCCCCAAGAAGCTGGCCAGCGCGAGTCGCCGGCCTGCGGAATTGAAGGGCATCGCCTCTGCAATTCCCAACCAGGAAATCCTGACCGACACCTTGGGCCTGCAAGAGGCCAAGCACAGTTCCGAGATTGAGAACATCGTCACCACGCACGATGAATTGGTCAAGGGCGATGTGTTGCCCGAGGCCTTCGCGAATCCGGCGACGAAGGAAGTCTTGCGTTATCGCCAGGCGTTGCGTGGGATTCGAGCAGGTCCGATCAAGCGGCCTGATCACGGCGAATCATTTTGTTCAGGTCCAGGCCGAACTGGAGCGCAACAACGCAGGCTTTCGCAAACTCCCAGGTACGGCGCTGAAAGACGGAGCGGGGCGCACGGCCTACACCCCACCGCAGGACCCCGCCGAAACTGTGGCGCCGATGAGTGGGCTGGAGCGCTTCATCAACGACTCGGAGAACTTCGCCGCCGCGGCAACTACTACGTCAATCTGGCGCTCACTGCGATTCTGCCGGGCGAGAACCTCCGCGCAACACAGGGCGCCTGACCCACTCACCAAACCAGCCAACGCGCCGGCTTGCCCACCGGGCCGCTCTATCATTTGCGCGCTGACGGCCGGAGGGACCGCCAGTGCGCCACGACAGGCGCATCCGCGTAGACATAACGACAACCAGAACGGGACGACACCCCTATGCCTGAGCACACGCCGCGCGCCAGCGCGCCCGCCGTTTCCGCAACCGCCGCTTCCGCGACCGAACCCGCCCCCACGCTGCATCGCGTCCTGCGCGCCCGCCACCTGACGATGATCGCCATCGGCGGCTCCATCGGCACGGGACTGTTCGTCGCATCGGGCGCCACCATTTCGCAGGCCGGCCCAGGCGGGGCCTTGCTGGCCTACCTGCTGATCGGCGCGATGGTCTATTTCCTCATGACCAGCCTGGGCGAGCTGGCCGCGTACATGCCGGTGTCGGGCTCCTTCGCCACCTACGGCGCGCTGTACGTGGACGAGGGCTTCGGCTTCGCGCTGGGCTGGAACTATTGGTACAACTGGGCCGTCACCATCGCGGTCGAACTGGCGGCCGCGCAGCTGGTGATGCAGTACTGGTTTCCGGGCAGCTCCGGCGTGCTGTGGAGCGCGCTGTTCCTGGGGCTCATGTTCCTGCTCAACGCCATCTCGGTGAAGGGATTCGGCGAAGCCGAGTTCTGGTTCGCGCTCATCAAGGTGGTGACAGTGATCGGGTTCATCATCCTGGGCCTGTTGATGATCTTCGGCGTGCTGCGCGGCGAAACATCGCCGGGACTGCACAACCTCACCATCGGCGACGCGCCTTTCGTGGGCGGCCTGCCCGCGATGATCGGCGTGGCCTTGATCGCCGGCTTTTCGTTCCAGGGCACGGAACTGATCGGCGTGGCCGCCGGCGAATCGGCCGACCCGGCCACGCAGATTCCGAAGGCGGTGCGCCAGGTGTTCTGGCGCATCCTGCTGTTCTACGTGCTGGCCATCGCGGTCATCGGCGTGCTCATCCCGTACACCGACCCGAACCTCATCAAGACCGACATCGGGCAGGTCGGCGTGAGCCCCTTCACGCTGGTCTTCGAGCGCGCGGGCCTGGCCTTCGCGGCGGGGCTGATGAACGCCGTGATCCTGACGGCGGTGCTGTCGGCCGGCAACTCCGGCATGTACGCGTCCACGCGGATGCTCTTCAACATGGGTGTGGAGGGCAGGGCGCCCAAGGTCTTCGCGAAGCTCACGCGCAACGGCGTGCCCATCAACGCACTGTTCGCGACCACGGCAGTCGGTGCGCTGTGCTTCCTCACCTCCTTGTTCGAGAGCCAGTCGGTCTACCTGTGGCTGCTCAACCTCTCGGGCATGACCGGCTTTGTCGCCTGGCTCGGCATCGCGATCTGCCACTACCGCTTCCGCAGGGGCATGGAGGCGCAAGGCATCGACCCGGACCGGCTGCCGTACCGCTCGCCCTTCTTTCCCTGGGGCCCGATCTTCGCCTTCGGCCTGTGCCTCGTCGTGACCTTGGGGCAGAACTACGCCGCCTTCACCGCCAACCGCATCGACTGGGTGGGCGTGACCGCAACCTACATCGGCATTCCGATTTTTCTGACCTTGTGGCTGGGCTACAAGGTCCTGCGAAAGACGCGCTACGTGCGCTACCAGGACATGAAGTTCGACGAGACACCACTCAAACCAATCAGGGGGAAAAAATGAGATTTCGCGTTTCCGTCATGGCCGTGGCATGCGCTGCCACGAGCATCCTTGTCGTCCCGGCGGCCATGGCCGCACCCACCGTGGTCACCAACGTCCAGGGCTACACGCTTGCCAACAACAAGCTCGTGAGCTTCAGCGGCCTGGCCTTCGACAAAGGCAAGGTGCTGGCGACGGGCAACGACACGGCACTCGTCAAGCGCTACCGCGGCGCCACGCTCGTGGATGGCGAAGGCAAGACGATGCTCCCCGGCCTGTTCGACGTGCACGGCCACGTATTCCGGCTGGGCTTTCGGCGCAACGAGGTGCTGATGGGTGGCACCCAGAACCTCGACGAGGCACTCTCGAAAATCCGCGACTACGCCAAGGCCAATTCCAACCGGCAATGGCTGCTGGGCTCCGGTTGGAACCAGGTGATCTGGAAGCTCGGGCGCTTCCCCACGGCGGTTGAACTCGACAGCGCGGTCGCCGACCGGCCGATGACATTGCGACGCGTCGACGGCCATGCCACCTGGGCCAACAGCAAGGCGTTGCAGGCCGCGGGCATCACCCGCGACACGCCCGATCCGGCGGGCGGGCGCATCGAACGCGACGCCGCGGGCAATCCCAGCGGCGTGCTGGTGGACAAGGCCCAGCTGCTGGTCACGAACATCATTCCCGCGCCCAGCGACGACGAACGCCGGCTGGCACTGAGCACTGCGCTTGCGCACTTCGGCTCGCTCGGGCTCACCAGCGTCGGCGACGCCGGCATCGGCGTGGACGAGGCGCGCATCTACCGCGAGTTCGCCGACCAGAAGAAGCTGACCACGCGCGTCTACGCCATGATCAGCGACGTAGGCGACGACTTCGGCGCATTGAACACGAAGGGTCCGCTCAAGGGCTACGCGCAGGACCGCTACAACCTGCGCGCGGTCAAGCTGCGCGGCGACGGCGCGCTGGGCAGCCGGGGCGCCGCCATGCTCGAGCCCTATTCGGACGACCACGGGAACAAGGGCTTGCTGCTGTCGGACGATGCGACCATGAACAGCAAGGTGCGCATCGCGCTCAAGGCCGGCTACCAGGTCAACACGCATGCCATCGGCGATGCTGCCAACCACCAGATACTCAATGCCTACGAGGCGGCATACAAGGACGTTGGTGGGCGCGGCCTGCGCAACCGCATCGAGCACGCACAGGTGGTGACGCCGGCCGACATTCCGCGCTTCAAGACGCTGGACCTGATCGCCTCCATGCAACCCACGCACGCCACCAGCGACATGAACATGGCAGAAGACCGCATCGGCAAGGAGCGGCTGAAGGGCGCTTACGCATGGCACACCTTCCTCCAGCAGGGAACGGTGGTGGCGGGCGGGTCTGACTTCCCGGTGGAGTCGGCCAATCCGTTCTACGGCCTGCACGCCGCCGTGACACGTACCGACCACGAAGGCAAGCCCGCCCAGGGCTGGCACCCCGAGGAGGCCATGACCCTGCTCCAGGCCTTCCGCGCCTTCACGCTCGATGCCGCTTACGCGCAGCACCAGGAGAAGGTGCTGGGCTCATTGCAGCGTGGCAAGTGGGCCGACTTCATCCTGGTCGACCAGGACCCATTCAAGGCGCCGGCGGCCGACCTGTGGAAGACGCAGGTGCTGCAGACCTGGGTGGGCGGCGAGCGGGTGTTCCGCAAGGAGTGATGCGCTGGAGCGCGGGCGACGGCCCGCTCGGTGGCCGGAACGCCCCGCGCGCCCGCCATCGTCCTCAACGCGCGTCGAGCGGCGCGCGGCTTTCAAGAATGGCGCCCGCGACTTCGGCGAAGCCCGCGCCACGTTCGCTCGGTGCGACATAGCGCGGCAGGTGCGTCAGCGACGCCTCGAACCGGCGCACATTGGCCACGCCGATGCTGTGTTCGAAGTGCTGGAACATCAGTGCATCGTTGGTCGAATCGCCCACGTACGCCCAGCTGCTCATCTCGCCATCGAGTGAACGGCCAAACAGTTCGCGCACGATCCATCGCGCGCCTTCCAGCTTGTTGTGCTCGCCGTACCAGCCGTTGACGTGGATGCTGCTCACCGTGGCATGCATGCCTTCGCTCTTCATGAGGGCGACGACAGCGGCGATCCGTGCATCGTCGAGCTGCACGAACTCGCTGTGATCGACGGCGATGTCGCATTCACGCCCGACCGAGTCGGTCGCTCGCTGCGCGCCGGGAATCTCGCGCTCGATGCGATCGAGCACTGACTGCATGCGCACGAAGTTGCGCGCTCGCGTCATGGCGTCCTGCTGGTAGCGCTTGGTGATCGTGCCGTCGACCGAGCGCACGAGCGCGACCGCGCCGTTTTCCGCGACGATGGAATCCACGGGCCATGAAGCGGCAAACGGTTCGCTCCACCCCACCGGCCGACCGGTGATGGCGACGAGGTGATAGCCCGCGGCCTTCAGGTCGGCGAGCGATTGCAGTGCGTCGGGGCTGATCGCGCCTTCGGTGGTCAGCGTGTCGTCGATGTCGGTGAACACGCCAACCAGGCCGGCGCGTGCTTCGCAAGGCCATCGCGAAAGCGGCAGCATCGGTCCGTCGCCGGGCTGCTCCAAGGCGGGCTGGCCGGCGGGCAACGAGGACACGCTGGTACCGAGCGTGGAGGCCATTCAGCCGGCGGTCTGCAACGCCAGGCCCGCATGCTCGCGCAGCGGATGGAAATGGATCTTCGGAAAGCGCTCCTGAGCCAGCCGCACGTCGTAGGGCGACGTGCACAGGAAGGCCAGCGTGTCGGCCGCATCCTTGGCCATGCGCACCGGATAGGCGTTGACGAACTCGCGCAACTCGGCCGGCGTGTCGGCGGTGATCCAGCGCGCGCCGGTGTACTGGCAGCCTTCGAGTTTCACATCGGCGTCGTACTCTGCCTTCAGGCGGTGCTGCACCACTTCGAACTGGAGTTGCCCGACCGCGCCCAGCAGCATCGGGCCGCCCACTTCGGGACGGAAGACCTGGATGGCGCCTTCCTCGCCCAGCTGCGCCAGTCCCTGCTGCAGTTGCTTGGTGCGCAGCGGATTCTTCAGGATCACCGTCATGAAGAGCTCCGGCGCGAAGAACGGCAACCCGGTGAACTGCAGGCTCGCCCCATCGGTGATGGTGTCGCCGAGTTGCACGCCGCCATGCGTGGTGAAGCCCACGATGTCTCCCGCATAGGCCTCGTCCACGGCTTCGCGCCGCTGGCTCATGAAGGTCACGACGCTGGTCGGCCGCAGCTCCTTCGCGGTGCGCTGCACACGCAGCTTCATGCCGGGCGTGTACTTGCCCGAGGCCATGCGCACGAAGGCGATGCGGTCGCGGTGGTTGGCGTCCATGTTGGCCTGCACCTTGAACACGACGCCAGCGAAGTCCTTGTCCTCGGGCTGGATCTCCTTCACGACCGACTGGCGATTCACCAGCGTGGTGCTGGTGCGCGACTGCGGCGAAGGCGCCAGGTCGACCAGCGCATCCAGCACTTCCATCACGCCGAAGTTGTTCACGCCGGAGCCGAAGAACACCGGCGTCTGCTTGCCGGCGAGAAAGGCCTCGTGGTCCCAGGCATGCGATGCGCCGGTGGCCAGTTCCATGCTCTCCATCGCGTCCTCGAAGTCGGTGCCGAAGCGCTTCGTCAGCGCTTCGCGGTCGGAAAGCGGAATCGTCTCGAAGTCCTGCGGCAGCCGTTCGCTGCCCGACTCGAACACCGTCATCGCCTGCGTACGCAGGTTCATGATCCCGCGGAAGGTCTTGCCCTGGCCGACGGGCCAGGTCATCGGCACGCAGGCCATACCGAGTTCGCGTTCCACTTCGTCGAGGATGTCCAGCGGCTCACGCACTTCGCGGTCCATCTTGTTGACGAAGGTGATGATGGGCGTGTCGCGCTGGCGGCAGACTTCGATGAGTCGACGCGTCTGCGCTTCCACGCCGTTGGCCGCGTCGATCACCATCAGCGCCGAGTCGACCGCGGTGAGCACGCGGTAGGTGTCTTCCGAGAAGTCCTTGTGGCCGGGCGTGTCGAGCAGGTTGATCACGTGGTCGCGGTAGGCCATCTGCATCACCGACGAGGCCACCGAGATGCCGCGCTGCTTCTCGATTTCCATCCAGTCGGAGGTCGCATGGCGCGAGGCCTTGCGCGCCTTCACCGAGCCGGCGATCTGGATCGCGCCCGAGAACAGCAGCAGCTTCTCGGTCAGCGTGGTCTTGCCGGCGTCAGGGTGGGAGATGATCGCGAAGGTGCGACGGCGGCGGGTTTCGGAAAGATAGGACACGAAGAGGGTTCCAGAGACAGGATGTGGCCGCAAGGATTGCGAACCGCGCAGTCGCCATGAGGAGGCGAGGCGCGGCGGACCAAGGGTCGAGGAGAACCCGCAATTATCGCCGCCCCGGCTCTGGCAGTCACTTGCGGGACGTCGCGGCGCACATCTGCCGTTGACGGCCCCCGCTGTCCCCGCGGAGACTTGGCACGCACAGAACGACGCACAACAGCCGTCCGCCCATGAGCGGATGCAAGGAGGAAACCACCGCACACCAGCGCTTCGCGCGCATGGGGACCGGGCCGCCACGGCCATGCCTCCCGAGACACGCTTCCACCTGCCATCGACGCGAAACGTCCGCCCCGCGGCGTCACGCAGTCCGTGGCCTCATTTGAAAAAACAACGGGGAGACAACAACATGAATGAGTTGGAGACAAGAACGATCCGCAAGGTGATGCGGCGCATCGTTCCTTTTTTGATCCTTTGCTATTTCGTCGCCTACCTCGATCGCGTCAACGTCGGCTTTGCCAAGCTGCAGATGAACGCCGCGCTCGGCCTCAGCGAAACCGCCTATGCGCTGGGCGCGGGCCTGTTCTTCGTGGCGTACTTCCTGCTGGAGGTGCCGTCGAACCTGGCACTCAACCGTTTCGGGGCGCGCTTGTGGATCGCACGGATCATGGCCTCGTGGGGCCTCGTGTCCGCCTTGTTCGCCTTCATCGATCCCATCTCCAAATCGCTCGGCGTCAGCAACGAGGTGACCTTCTATACGCTGCGCTTCCTGCTCGGCGTGATGGAGGCGGGCTTCTATCCCGGCGTCATCTTCTACCTGACCCTGTGGTTCCCCGCGATCTACCGGGCGCGGGTGGTGTCGCTGTTCATGCTGGCCATTCCGTTCTCGTCGATCCTCGGTGCGCCGCTGTCGGGCGCATTGCTCGGCATCACGGGCGCCGGGATGGCTGGGTGGCAGTGGCTGTTCGTGCTGGAGGCCGCGCCTTCGGTACTGCTCTCCATCGGCGTGATCTTCTACCTGACGGACCGCCCCGTGCTGGCCACCTGGCTGAACAAGGAGGAAATCGAGTGGCTGGACACGCGGCTTGCACAAGAAGCCAAGGAAAAGGTCGCCGCCGGCCACGGCCACCTGAGCCTCTGGCAATCGATTTCCAATCCGCGCATCCTGGCGTGCGCGTCCGTGTATTTCTGCCTCAACGCGGCAAGCTACGGAGTGGCCTTCTTCCTGCCGTCGATCATCAAGGGCTTTGGCGTCTCCAACCTGCAGGCCGGTTTCCTGGCCGCGCTGCCCTTCGTCTTCGGCGCCATCGGCATGGTGACGCTGAGCCGCAACTCCGACCGCACGCTCAAGCGGCGTGAGCACGTGGCCTTCGCGCTGGCGCTTGCCGCCGTTGGCGTGGCTGGCGCAGGCATGGTGAGCGCACCGGTGCTGATCCTTGGGTTGCTGTGCCTGGGGCAGATTGGCGTGTCGTCCGTGCCGCCGCTGTTCTGGCCGATCCCGAGCAGCTTCCTGACCGGGGCATCGGCGGCCGCGGGCATCGCGGCCATCAACTCGATCGGCAACCTCTCGGGCTTCTTCGGCCCCTACATGATGGGCTACCTGCACGACAAGACCGGCAGCTTCACCACCGGGCTGATCATGCTTGGCTCCGTGGCGGCCATCGGCACCGTGATCGCGCTGCGGCTCAAGGTGGAGTCCGAAACGCCCTCGGCGGGCGTCGCGCCCAAGGGCGCCGTCGCGCACTGACCGAAGCATGGCGCAGGCCCTCCTGACGACGGCAGGGGGGCCGCGCCTTTCCCGAGTCCCTGCCCGGCTCACATCGGTGGCTGGAACCCGTTGCGCCCGACCAGCATGCGCAGCGCGGTCGGCTTGCCTTCCTTCTCCTGCGCCGTGATGACCACCTTGGCGCCCGGCACCACCAGCGCGGCCTGGTCCTGGTTGCCCGGCCTGAAGGTGACGACCGGCGTGCCTGCAGGCACGATCACCGTCTGTTCACCGCCCTTGTACTTGAGCAACAGCTTCTGCCCACCCGGCACCGATGCCGGCGCAGTCGAGAGCGTGGAAACGGTGGCATTCGTCATCGTGCTCTCGGGCAGGTAGTCCCAGGGCCGGAAGCCTTCGCCGGTGCCGCGTGCGGACTCCGGAAACACCACGATCTCCATCGCGCGCTGCGTGCCGTCGGGCTGCGGCATCGACCCGGCGCCGACGAAGCTGTCGGCCTTGATGTCCGCCATCGTGAGCGGCACGACCTCCGAGACGCTCATGTCCGCGGGCCGCACCAGCGTGACCACTTCACCGCTGCGGTCCTTGACGACCATCGAGTTGGCGTCGACACGTTCAATGACCCCGCGCACTCGGACCTGCGCGGGCGCTTGCGCCGCGGCGACCAGGGGCAGCGCGGACGTGGCCGCAATAACGATCGAAATGGCGAGTTGCTGAGCTTTCATCATGGCTTGGGTCTCCGGACAGGCGATGGGAATCGGCAGTCTAGGACGATCCTTCCAATCCCGCTGGCCAGGGCAGGCTGATGAACGACGTTTCAGGGTCGCAATCCCGTCGGGCCAGTGTCTTTGCGGGCGATCTGTGGCGTTGCGACGCTCGCATGCGCAGGCAGTCAGTGCGGCGCGCTGCGGCTTGCAACCCACCCGGCAAAGGCGCCGTCGCGACCCCGAAACACAGTTCGGCAGCTGTCAAATCGCACCCGCGCTAAAATCCGCCGTTCCGAGGAGCGTTGCAGCGCCGACAGGCGTGAGGCTCGGACCCTTATCGCAACCACGCTCACCCGCTGTTCTCGCGGTGAGTTTTCATACCCCGAACGCAGTGGCATTCTTCAAACCAGCTTTGTTGGAGTTCACATGAGCGCAGTTCTCAAGCCCACCCCCGTTTCCACCGTTGACCAGGCCATCGCCGACCTGTCGCTTGCCGCCTGGGGCCGCAAGGAAATCCGCATCGCCGAGACCGAAATGCCCGGCCTGATGGCCATCCGCGAGGAGTTCTCGAAGGCGCAGCCGCTCAAGGGCGCGCGCATCACCGGCTCGCTGCACATGACCATCCAGACGGCCGTGCTGATCGAGACGCTGCAAGCCCTCGGCGCCGACGTGCGCTGGGCCTCGTGCAACATCTTCTCGACGCAAGACCATGCCGCCGCCGCCATCGCCGCCACCGGCACGCCGGTGTTCGCCATCAAGGGCGAGTCGCTGAAGGACTACTGGGACTACACCCACAGCATCTTCGACTTCGGCTCCAAGGGCACGAAGGGCGAAGGCCCGAACATGATCCTCGACGACGGCGGCGATGCCACGCTGCTGATGCACCTGGGCCAGCGCGCCGAGAAGGACCAGTCCGTGCTGGCCAACCCGACCAGCGAGGAAGAACGCATCCTCTACGCCGCCATCAAGGCCAAGCTCGCCGTCGACAGCACCTGGTACACGCGCAAGTCCGCCGAGATCATCGGCGTGACCGAGGAGACCACCACCGGCGTGCACCGCCTGAACGAAATGTCGGCCAAGGGCACGCTGCTGTTCCGCGCCATCAACGTGAACGACTCGGTCACCAAGAGCAAGTTCGACAACCTCTACGGCTGCCGCGAATCGCTGGTCGATGGCATCAAGCGCGCCACCGACGTGATGATCGCGGGCAAGGTCGCCTGCGTGGCTGGCTACGGCGACGTGGGCAAGGGCTCGGCGCAGGCGCTGCGTGCATTGAGCGCGCAAGTGTGGGTCACCGAGATCGACCCCATCAACGCATTGCAAGCCGCGATGGAAGGCTACAAGGTCGTCACGATGGAGTACGCTGCCGACAAGGCCGACATCTTCGTGACCACCACCGGCAACAAGGATGTCATCACGCACGACACCATGATCAAGATGAAGGACCAGGCCATCGTCTGCAACATCGGCCACTTCGACAACGAGATCGACGTCGCGTCGATCGAGAAGTACGAGTGGGAAGAGATCAAGCCGCAGGTGGACCACATCACCTTCCCGGACGGCAAGAAGATCATCCTGCTGGCCAAGGGCCGCCTGGTGAACCTGGGCTGCGGCACGGGCCACCCGAGCTTCGTGATGTCGTCGTCGTTCGCCAACCAGACCATCGCGCAGATCGAGCTGTTCACCAAGCAGGACGCCTATCAGGCCGGCAAGGTCTACGTGCTGCCCAAGCATCTCGACGAGAAGGTTGCGCGCCTGCACCTGAAGAAGGTCGGCGCGATGCTGACCGAGCTGACCGATGCACAGGCTGCCTACATCGGCGTCGACAAGAAGGGTCCGTACAAGGCGGACACCTACCGCTACTGATCGGCGAAGGATGCAAAGCCTTCGTGCTTCGCACTGCGGTGCGAGCTTGCTTGGGGCGGCCCGGCGCTTCGCTCATGCGCGCTGATCAATTGCTTGTCGAGCGCGGCATGGCCGCGTCCCGATCGCAGGCCGTGCGCCTCATCGCCGGTGGCTTGCGCTGGCGTGATGCCGGCACCACCGACGCGTGGCGCAACGTGGTGAAGAACCGCGACGATCTGCCTGAAACCGCGGAGCTCGAGCTGCTCGACGCGGCCGAATCGCGCTACGTCTCGCGCGGCGGGCTCAAGCTCGAAAGCGCCTTGCGCGTCGCGGGACTCAAGCCATCCGGCAAGCGTTGCCTCGACGTGGGTCAGTCGACGGGTGGCTTCACCGATTGCCTGCTGCAGCATGGCGCATTGCACGTGACCGGCATCGATGTCGGCCACGGGCAACTGCATGCGCGGCTGCGTGGAGATGAGCGCGTCACCGCCATCGAGAAGGTCAACGCGCGCGCCCTGACGGCTACCGACCTGATGCCCGACGACGCGGACGATGGCGCCCTGTCAGAACCGCCGCCCGAGCCAGCTTTCGACATCATCGTTGGCGATTTGTCTTTCATTTCACAGACGCTGGTGCTCCCGGCCGTCGTGCAGTTCCTCACGCCTGCCGGCGATTTGCTCATGCTCGTCAAGCCGCAATTCGAATTGCAGCCCGGGCAAGTCGGCAAAGGCGGTATCGTTCGCGACCCGGCCCTTTTCGCAGTGGTCGAGCAGCGCTTGCGGGAGGCATGCGCCGCGCTGAGTCTGCGCGTGGTGAACTGGTTCGACAGCCCCATCGAGGGTGGCGACGGAAACCACGAATTTTTCTTGCACGCCGTTCGCGCAGAGCGGTGAACCGGAGTTGGCCATGCGCCTTCCATTGAGCTTTGAGTTTTTCCCGACCAAGACGCCAGAAGGCGCGGTCAAGCTGCGCGCGGTGCGCCAGCAGTTGTATGCCATGAAGCCCGAGTTCTGCTCGGTCACCTACGGTGCCGGCGGCTCGACGCATGCAGGCACCTTCAATGCCGTGCGCGAGATCCTTGCTGAGGGGGTCGACGCGGCCAGCCATTTCTCCTGCATCGGCGCCACCAAGGCCACCGTGCGCGAGCAGTTGGCCGAGCTCAAGGCCATGGGTGTCAAGCGCCTGGTGGCGTTGCGTGGGGACCTGCCCAGCGGCTACGGCGCTGGCGGCGAGTTCCAGTACGCCAGCGACCTGATCGCCTTCATCCGCAACGAGACCGGCAACGATTTCCACATCGAGGTGGCTTGCTACCCCGAAGTGCATCCGCAGGCACGTTCGCCGGAAGCCGATCTCAAGGCCTTCGCAACCAAGGTGCGCGCAGGCGCCGACTCGGCCATCACGCAGTACTTCTTCAGCCCCGAGGCGTACTTCCGCTTCGTGGATGAAGTGCGCGCGCTGGGCATCGACACGCCCATCGTGCCGGGCGTGATGCCGATCATCAGCTCGACGCAACTGATGCGCTTCTCCGACGCCTGCGGCGCCGAGATTCCCCGCTGGATCCGGCTGCGCCTGCAGAGCTATGGTGACGACGTGGAATCGATCAAGTCCTTCGGCGCCGACGTGGTGGCCACGCTGTGCGAACGCCTGCGTGCAGGTGGTGCGCCGGCCATGCATTTCTATACGATGAACCAGTCGGTGGCGACCCTCGGGCTGCTGCAGCGATTGGGCTGGGGTCCATGAGTTCCTGGCGCGTCGGTTGCAGGATTGCAGCGTTGCTCGCGGCGGCATTCACCGCCGGCTGCGTTGTTCCGCCCGCCGCGCCTGGATCGGCCGATACCGAGGATGGGGCGGCTCCGGTGGCCGGCGCCGAGACACCCTCGACGTCTTCCTTTTCCTGGCCGCGCCTGCGTCCACTCTCGCGCCTGCCCGCGACGCCGCCCGGGGCTGCGCCGCAGTCGGCCGTCGCGACGGTCAACTACGACATCTACAACTCGGAGTCGGTTGACGACGGCGTGCCGGGCGACAACGCCGGTCCGCGGGAGATCATCGAACGCGGCAATGCCTCGTGGTACGGCATCGAGTTCCACCTGAAGCGAACGGCGAACGGTGAGCGCTTCGACATGAGCGCCATGACCGCGGCCCACAAGACCCTGCCCTTCGGCACCAAGGTTTGCGTGCGGAGCCTGGTCAATGGCAAGGAAGTCCTGGTTCGCATCAATGACCGCGGCCCTTACGCGGCCGGTCGCATCATCGATCTCAGCCGCGCGGCGGCCGAACAGATCGGCATGATGGGCCTGGGCATCAAGCAGGTGTCCCTCTCCGTGATCGATCGCAAGGAGCAACGATGCGGCGGTGCCACGGGTGACGCCGACGGCTTCGAGCCGACAGCCTACACGCCGGCCGCGCCCACGAAGCGCAAGGCGCCCGAGGGCGCGTCCAAGGCCGTCAATCCGCGCCAGCGGCGTTGATCACTGCCGTCGCCCCCCAAGGTAGGCGGCCATCCTGTCCAGGATCTTCTCAACCTCCGCTGTCGAGCGAAAACGCCGCATGCCGGTCTTGCGCGAGCAAGACCTTGAGTTGCTCCAGCGCTGGCTGCAGCCGGCCCTTGAGCGTGTAGGGCGGGTTGATGAGGAACATGCCGCTGGCCGGCAATCCCGGCCGCTTCTGGTCGCCGGTCACGGTGGTCAACACCTTGCTCGACTTGACCGTCAGCGTCGCGTGCAGCCACGACTTGCCCGCCTTCGTGGCCATGGTCTTGAGCCGGCGCGGCAGGTCGTGCGCCTCGGGCCGCGGAATGATCGGGTACCACACGGCGTAGGTGCCGGTCGCAAAGCGCTTGAGCGATTCGCCGATCAGGTCCAGTACGCGACCGTAGTCGGTCTTCATCTCGTAGCTTGGGTCGCACAGCACCAGCGCGCGGCGCGAGGGCGGCGGCAGGAACTTGGTGGCGCTGCCAAAACCGTCTTCGCGCAGCACGGCGATCTGGCGGCCGGCTTCGAGCTGCGCGATGTTGGCGTCGAGCGTGCGCGCGTCGGTGGGATGCAACTCGAACAGCTTGAGCTTGTCGTGATCGCGCAGCAGGTGATGCGTGATGAAGGGCGAGCCCGGATAGACGCGTGCGCCGCCATTGGGGTTGAACGCACGCACCAGGTCCAGGTAGGCGTGGATCGCTGGCGCCATCGGCGCATCTGGCGGCGCGGCCGGCTTGGGGGACTTCTTCGCCGCGCCCTGGGCAGGCGCCGCCAGCGCGACCGCGGCCGCAGCCTGCTTCGGCGCCAGGAGACGCAGGATGCCATCGCTCGCCTCGCCGCTGGTCCCGGCGTAGTCGCCATCGAGCCGGTAGAGGCCCGCGCCGGCATGGGTGTCGACGACGGTGAGCGCGGTGTCCTTTTCGAGCAGATGCTCCAGGGTGGCGATCAGCACCGTGTGCTTGAGCACATCGGCGTGGTTGCCGGCGTGGAATGCGTGGCGATAGCTGAACATGTCTTGTCGAGTCCCTGTCGGATGAACGGGTAAACGCCGGGCGCCCGACGCGCAGCCAGTGGGAGCTGCGAGTCGTGCGCCTGCGTTCGAGGAGCCTCCGATTTTGAGGCCTGTGCGCTGCCAAAGGCCGGATTTGCCCGAATTGGGCTTTCCTTCGTATAATGGAAGGCTTCGCAGCGCTTTTGTGGCCCCGCGGCGAAGGTATCAAACCCACCTAAGAGATTCCCGCCAGAGGAACGCCGACCGTGGAAAAGGGCCCGCCAAACCCTCTTCAAAAGAGAAAACTCATGACCAAAACGTTCAGCGCCAAGCCCGCTGACGTGACGCACGAGTGGTTTGTGATTGACGCGACCGACAAGGTCCTCGGACGAGTAGCCAGCGAAGTTGCTCTCCGTTTGCGCGGCAAACACAAGGCCATTTACACGCCTCACGTCGACACCGGTGACTTCATCGTCATCATCAACGCATCGCAACTCCGCGTGACCGGCGCCAAGCCGATCGACAAGGTGTACTACCGTCACTCGGGCTACCCGGGCGGTATCACCGCGACGAACTTCCGCGACATGCAAGCCAAGCATCCGGGCCGCGCCCTGGAAAAGGCCGTCAAGGGCATGCTGCCCAAGGGTCCGCTCGGCTACGCGATGATCAAGAAACTCAAGGTCTACGGTGGCGCAGAGCACCCGCATACCGCCCAACAGCCTAAAGCGCTGGAAATCTAAGGAGCCTTGAGATGATTGGTGAATGGAACAACGGCACCGGCCGTCGCAAATCCAGCGTCGCTCGCGTGTTCCTGAAGAAGGGCACCGGCAAGATCACGGTCAATGGCAAGGACATCCAGGCCTATTTCGGCCGCGAGACCTCGATCATGATCGCGAAGCAACCCCTGTTCTTGACGAACCATGTCGAAACCTTCGACATCATGGTCAACGTCAACGGCGGCGGCGAATCGGGCCAGGCAGGCGCCACGCGCCACGGCATCACGCGTGCGCTGATGGACTACGACGCGAGCCTCAAGCCCGTGCTGAGCCAAGCCGGCTTCGTCACGCGCGATGCCCGCGAAGTGGAACGCAAGAAGGTCGGCCTGCACTCCGCACGCCGCCGCAAGCAGTTCTCCAAACGCTAAGGCTTTGCTGCTGCGCCCCTCCATGGCGGCGTTGCAAATCCTCACCGGGCGCGAGCCCGGTACCGGTTTGCGCCTTGCCCTGGAGCGGCTCGCGACGCAAATCCTCAGCGTTTGCCAGCGAAGCATATACTTGCGATAAAGACCGCCTTCGGGCGGTTTTTTGTTGATTGCAGTAGCATGATCCCATTGGCCGGCACATCGGCCCCCCAACGGAGTTTCCCAATGAGCGCTGTCGCTGAACAAATCCAGACCGAAATGCCCGCCCCGATCGTCTTCACCGACAGCGCGGCGGCCAAGGTGGCTGACCTGATCGCCGAAGAAGGCAATCCCGACCTGAAGCTGCGCGTGTTCGTGCAGGGCGGCGGTTGCTCCGGCTTCCAGTATGGTTTCACCTTTGACGAAATCACCAACGAAGACGACACCACCATGACCAAGAACGGTGTCTCGCTGCTGATCGACGCAATGAGCTACCAGTACCTGGTCGGCGCCGAGATCGATTACAAGGAAGACCTGCAAGGCGCCCAGTTCGTGATCAAGAACCCGAACGCCACCAGTACCTGCGGCTGCGGCTCTAGCTTCTCGGCCTGATGCCCCTGCAACCGGCATCGCCCACACAGAAAAACCGCCCGAGGGCGGTTTTTTCTTGCGTGTCGTTTGAATGAGCGCCTCAAAAGTCTCTGCCCAGAAGAGCCTGCTCTGGCTGGTGGCCGTCGGTTTCTTCATGCAGACGCTGGACGCCACCATCATCAACACGGCCTTGCCGGCGATGGCGGCCAGCATGGGCGAGAGCCCGCTGCGCATGCAGTCGGTCATCGTGGCCTATGCGTTGACGATGGCGATGCTGATTCCCGCCTCCGGCTGGATCACCGATCGCTTTGGCGCGAGGCGCGTGTTTTTCGCGGCCATCGTCCTGTTCGTGCTGGGGTCGATCGGCTGCGCCATGTCGCGCGGGCTGGGGCAGCTGGTCGCGGCCCGGGTGATCCAGGGCGCCGGCGGCGCGTTTCTGCTGCCGGTCGGGCGCCTGGCCCTGCTGCGCACGGTGCCACGCAGCGAATTCGTGCAGGCGATGAGTTTCGTCGCGATTCCCGGCCTGATCGGGCCGCTGCTCGGGCCCACCTTGGGCGGCTGGCTGGTGCAGTACGCGTCCTGGCACTGGATCTTCCTGATCAACGTGCCGGTGGGGCTGGCAGGCTGCATCGCCACGCTGAAGATCATGCCGGAACTGCGCGCGACCACACTCGCGAGCTTCGACGGCGTGGGCTATACGCTCCTGGCCTTCGGGATGGTGGCGCTTTCGCTCGCGCTCGATGGCGTTTCCGAACTGGGGCTGCACCAGGTCGGCGTGCTGCTGCTGATGGTCTTCGGCTTTGCCAGCCTCGTGGCCTATTGGGCGCATGCCGCGCGCCGGCCCGATCCACTCTTTTCACCGGCCATGTTGCGGATCCCGACCTACAGCGTCGGTCTGGCCGGCAACCTGTTCTCCCGCCTGGGCAGTGGCTGCATGCCCTTCCTGGTGCCATTGCTGCTCCAGGTCTCGATGGGCTACTCGCCCCTGCAAGCAGGGCTGACGATGCTGCCGATCGCCATGGCCGGCATGGCCATGAAGCGATTCGCCGCGCCCCTTATCACGCGCCACGGCTATCGGCGCGTGCTGGTCGGCAACACGGTGCTGGTCGGTGGGTCCATGGCGACCTTCGCGCTGGCCGCGCCGGGCCAGCCCTTGGCGTTGCTGTTGCTCCAGTTGCTCGTCTTCGGCGCCGTGAACTCGCTGCAGTTCACGGCCATGAACACCGTGACCCTGCGCGACTTGCCGCCCGACACGGCCAGCAGCGGCAACAGCCTGTTTTCCATGGTGCAGATGCTCGCCATGAGCTTGGCCGTGGCAGCGTCGGGCATGGTGCTGGCGGGTTTCACCGAGCTGTTCGGCAAGAACGCACCGATCGAGACGCTGCACGCGTTCCAGGCGACATTTGCGGGCATGGGCCTGGTCACGATCGCGTCGGCGCTGATCTTCTGGCATCTGCCGCCGGAAGCGAAGCTCGTCCAGCCGGAACCGCCAGAAGTCTCTGGCCAGGGCTGACGCAGCACCGCAGGCGCTACGCAGGAAAGTCCATTCAAGCCGGGTAGATCGCCCCGAGCACCCGTCCACCGCGCGCACCGGTGACGCTGGCCAGATTGCCTTGCTCGCGGCGGATGGCGGCGCGCGCCAGCCATGCGAAGGCTGCCGCTTCGACCTGCTGCGGCGGCAAGCCGCGCTCGCTCGAGGAGACGACCTCCAGGCCGGGCAGCAATGCACGCAAGCGTCCGACGAGGTGATCGTTCAGGGCACCGCCGCCGCAGATGATCAGTTCCTTGCTCTCGATGCCGTGGCGTTGAACGTCCGCCGCGCATGCGCTTGCGGTCAATTCGGCCAACGTAGCCTGGACGTCGACCGGGGCGGCGTCGCTCGCGGCGCCCAGGTGCGTGGCCAGCCAGGCGGCGTTGAACAGGTCGCGCCCGGTGCTCTTGGGCGGCGCCTTGCTGAAGTAGGGGCCGCCTATCAGGCGTGCCAGCAATTCCGGCAGGACCTCGCCGCTGGCGGCCCACTGGCCACCGCGATCGAAGGGTTCGCCGATGTGGCTCTGGCACCAGTGGTCCATCAACGCATTGCCAGGGCCGCAATCGAAGCCGAGCACGGTCTGCCGGGCGCCGCGGGTGGCCGGCAGCAGGCTGAGGTTGGCAATGCCGCCGATGTTGAGCACCGCGACCGCGTGGTCCGGGTGGGCGAACAGCGCGCGATGAAAGGCCGGAACCAGCGGTGCACCCTGGCCGCCCGCAGCCACGTCGCGACTGCGGAAGTCGGCCACCACGTCGATGCCGGTCCACTCGGCCAGTGCCGCCGGGTTGTTGATCTGCAGGGTGTAGCCGGTTTCGTCGAATTCGCCGGGACGATGCCGCACGGTCTGCCCGTGGGCGCCGATGGCGCGGACGGCGCTCGGCGGGAGGCCGGTCTCGTCCAGCAATTGCTGCACAACGGAGGCATAGAGCCTGGCCAAGCCATTGCCCGCCAGGGCGGCCCGGTGCAATTCGTTGTCGCCGCGCGGGAGGTTGAGCGCGAGAAGTTCGGCTCGCAGCGCCACCGGAAAGTGGGCCGTGGCATGGGCCCTCACGGCAATGTGACCGCCGGCGAAGTCGGCCAGCACGCCATCCACGCCATCGAGCGAGGTGCCGGACATCAAGCCGATGAAAAGATCCTCGGCCATGGCGGAAGCGGGCAGGAGAGTCAGTCGGCGCTCGCCTGCACAACGGAGAAGGCCGCCGCCAACTCGGTGCGGGTGGCTTTGGCCACACGCTCGAAAGCCTGGCGCGACGAGGCGGCGATCGGCATGCCGCCGCCCTGGTCGGCGATGGTGGTGGGGTCGGCGTAGTCGCCATTCACCCGGAATTCGAAGTGCAGGTGCGGGCCGGTGGACCAGCCGGTCATGCCAACGGCACCGATGAACTGGCTCTGGGTCACAGGCTGGCCGACCCTGACGTCGATGCGGCTCAGGTGGGCGTACACCGTGGCCTGGTTGTTGCGATGGTTGAGGATGATCATGTTGCCGTAGCCGCTCTGCACGCCGGCAAACTCGACAACGCCGTCTCCGACCGCGCGGACGCCGGTGCCGATGGGCGCCGAGAAGTCGATCCCGTGGTGCTGGCGCCAGTCATTGAAGATGGGGTGATTGCGCATCGCAAAGCCGCTGGTGATGCGCGAGTATTCCACCGGCGAACTCAGGTAGGCCTTGCGCAGGCTGTCGCCATTCGGGCGGTAGTAGCTACCTTTCTTGCCGGGTTCCTGGAACCACACAGCCTGATACAGCTTGCCGGCGCTTTCGAACTCGGCGGAAAGTACGCGGCCGCTGCGCAGCGGTTGGCCATCGGCTTCGAAGGATTCGTACACCACGGCGAACCGGTCGCCGTCGCGCAACTGGCGGATGTCGATGTCGGTGCCGAAGATGTCGGCCAACTGGCTGGCGACGCCGTCGGGAATGCGGGCTTCGCCGGTGGCGGCGAGCAGGGACGTGCGGACCACGCCGCTGGCCAGGCGCGTGCTGGAGGTCAGTGGATCGGCTTCGGTCTTCAGGGCGAAGCCGTTGGGCGTCCGGCTGATGACGACGCGCTTGAAGCCGCCGTCAGCATCGGGAATCCAGCGGGCGCTGAGCTTCTGGAGTTGGTTGTCTTGTCCGGCTTCGGCGGTGACCGTGCGGCCGGGGCGGCCGAACAGTGCCGCGCGGGCGTCCGCGTTGGCACGGATGAAGGCGGCCGCGCGCGAGTCGGCAACGCCAAGGCGCTTGAACAGCGCTTCCGCCGTGTCGCTGGAGCGGGTCAGGTCGCTGCGAAACAGCGTGAATCCGAATGCATCGAGCGCCTCGGTCTGGGCTTCGACGGGCAGCGGCGCCACCGCTTCGAGCACCTGCCGGACGGGATGGTCGCCGGAGTCGGTACCGAGTGCGGCCACGGCAAATGCACCGCCGCCGGCGCAAAGCAGCATCGCCGCAATGGCAGCGGTGATCTGCTTCGGATACGTCCGGAATGTGTGCGCCACGCGAGAAGCAAGTAGCTCCTCGGCAGCAAGAATGCCTTTGATCAAATTGAGTCAGTCCAAAATTCTGTTCAGCCAACCCGCGCTGAAAAGGCCTTGATGACGAAGGCGGCAGAGCGGTGCGGAAGGCGCGCCGCTTAGAATCCGGCGCTCGAAAGTCGGGCTGAGTATAGCTTCGGCAGTACTCAAGACAGCCGTAAAAATCCAATGAATGCCAATTCTGTTACATCCACAAGTCTGTCCAAAGGTGTAGGACAGGCGCTTGAAGTGTCCCTGCGCGGCGCTGACGAGCTCTTGCCGCAGGACGAGTGGATCCGCAAGCTCCAGCGTTCCGAAGCGACCGGCCAGCCGCTGCGCATCAAGCTCGGCCTCGATCCGACGGCCCCCGACATCCACATCGGCCATACCGTCGTACTGAACAAGATGCGCCAGTTGCAGGATCTCGGGCACACGGTGATCTTCCTGATCGGCGACTTCACCACGACCATCGGCGACCCCTCCGGCCGCAACAGCACGCGCCCGCCGCTGACACGCGAACAGATCGAGGCCAACGCGCAAACCTATTATCGCCAAGCCAGCATGGTGCTGGACCCGGACAGGACCGAGATTCGCTACAACTCCGAATGGAGCGACCCGCTGGGCGCCCGCGGCATGATCCAGTTGGCGGCCAAGTACACCGTGGCCCGGATGATGGAGCGCGACGATTTCAACAAGCGCTTCAAGGCCGGCCAGTCGATCTCGGTGCATGAATTCCTGTATCCGCTGATGCAGGGCTACGACTCGGTGGCGCTCAAGTCCGACCTGGAACTCGGTGGCACCGACCAGAAGTTCAACCTGCTGGTCGGGCGTCACCTGCAGCAGGAATACGGGCAAGAGCCGCAGTGCATACTCACCATGCCTTTGCTGGAAGGGCTTGACGGCGTCGAGAAGATGTCCAAGAGCAAGAACAACTACATTGGTATCAGCGAAGACGCTTCGACGATGTACGCCAAGGTGCTGTCGATTTCTGACGTGCTGATGTGGCGCTGGTACACGCTCCTGAGCTTCAGGTCGCTTGCGGAAATCGAGGCGCTGAAGGCCGAGGTCGAGGCCGGGCGGAACCCGAAGGACGCCAAGGTGGCGTTGGCCAAGGAGATCACCGCCCGGTTTCACAGCGCCGCCGCTGCCGATGCGGCCGAGCAGGATTTCAACAATCGCAGCAAGGGCGGCATCCCAGACGAGATCCCGCAGCGGACGGTGACAGGCGCGCCGATCGGCATCGCCCAATTGCTGAAGCAGGCCGGGCTGGTGGAATCGAACGGCGAGGGCAATCGCATGATCGATGGCGGCGGGGTCCGCGTCGATTCGACCGTGATCAGTGACAAGGGCCTGAAGCTGCCCGCTGGCAACTATGTGCTGCAGGTGGGCAAGCGGAAGTTCGCGCGGGTCCTGCTGAGTTGAGCCCGGCCCTGGGTCGCGCCCGGCCAGGAGGCCGGGTCGACTGGCGAAGGCGCACCGACCCGAGAGGCCCACAGGACCGGGCGGTGCCCGGCCCCGCCCCCGCGGGCGATTGAGTCGAGATGGCGAAGCCACATCGACTCAAGAGCGGCGACCGCCGCAGGCCGGGGTCTGCGAGGACAGCCCTTAGCGAACGACGACCGTCACGCGCCGGTTGCGCGGTTCGTCCACGTCGGGGCCGGTTTGCACGGCCAGGTCGCGCGAGCCGCGGCCTGCAGCCTCGACACGGTTTGGCGGGAATCCGCGCGCGATGAGCATGTCGCGCACCTGCGATGCGCGCTGGAGCGATAGCGTGTCGTTCTGGGCGGCCGCGCCGGTGGTGTCGGTGTGGCCGGTGACCACGATGTCGCCACCGCTGCGGGCGACCGCGGCAACCAGCAGGTCCTGCAAGTCCTGCTGCGACGCCGCCGCCAGCGCGGTGCCGCCCGCCTCGAAGTAGAGGGTGTAGCGCTGGGCCTTGGGCGGCGCCATGTCGAACAGCGTGCCGTTGGCCTTGCGGACTTTCGCCGGGTCGGCCTGGTCGACCACGGGAGGGCCGCTGGCGCTCAGTGGCGCCTCGGCACGTTCAAAGGGCTTGCCCAATACTTTCTCGCCACCCTTCGACGCCACGACCACGGCCGAGGGCGTGCCGTCTTCCTGGGGCAGCAGCACGACGCGGGTTCCCGGCGTGGAGCAGGCGGCGAGCAAGAGCGCGCAGCAGGCGGCAAGGCAAAGACTGATTCGACCTTGGATCATTGGGGCTCCACCTCGACGATGAAGTCGGTGCCCCGGATGCCGATGGTCGCGGTCTGGGTTTCGATGCGAACCGCATCGGGATGCGACTTGCCGATCAGGCCGGTGATCATTCGAAGCGAGCCGCGCAGCAGCGCAACCAGTACGTTGCCATCCTGCGTGGTCGATTCGTAGCTGAAGCCCTTGAGATCGAGCCGCGATGACGGGCCGATCACGAGCACGGTTCCATCGCGCAGGACCACGCTGGCGCCGGAGTCAGGCCCGGTGACCACGCGCTCGACGGGCGACACCTCATCGCCGGTGCGGGCGGCGCGCATCACGCCATTGGCGTCGAGCAGCTTGACGTCGCCGCGCAAGTTCTTGACAAAGCCGGCATGTGTGGGTGTGGCGGGCGTTGGCGCGGCGGGCGTGGCCGGCGCGGCTGGCGCGGCTGGCGCGGCTGGCGCGGCTGGCGTCTGTGCCGAGGCGGTGGCCGTTGCGCAAACCAGTGCGAACAAGGCCAAGCCAGTTCTTATATTCATGAAATACCCCCTTCTCTCTGTTCATCGAGCTTCTATATCCGTCGATGGTACGCGACCTTGGGGCGGTCTGTCGCCGGACATAATCAACGCCTCGAGGCCTCGTTTCGCTTCCCGTGCCCTCCAACGACTCCCATTTCCCCGCAACTTCCGCGTCCGCGCCGCTGAGCCCGGCTGCGTGGCTGCGCTGGTCGATCGCAGTGGCTTTGCTCACCATCGTCCTCAAGGGGCTGGCTGGCTACCTCACGAATTCGATGGGCCTGATCTCGGATGCGATGGAGTCGTTCGTGAACCTGGCGAGCGCGATGTTTGCGCTGGCGATGGTGACCATTGCAGTACGTCCGGCGGATGCGGATCATCCTTATGGCCATCACAAGGCCGAGTACTTCTCCTCCGGATTCGAAGGCGTGCTGATCGTCGGCGCGGCGCTGGCGATCCTCTGGGTCTCGGTGCAACGACTGCTGGCGCCGCAGCCGGTCGAGCAAGTTGGCTGGGGCCTGGGGCTGTCGATCGTCAGCTCGGGGTTCAACGGGGCCTTGGCCTGGGCCTTGTTCCGGGCGGCGCGGGCGCACCGCTCCGTCGCGCTCGACGCCGACGCCCGGCATCTGCTGGCGGATGTGTGGACCTCGGCTGCCGTGGTGATCGGCATCGTGGCCGTGCATTTCACCGGCTGGCTTTGGCTCGACCCGCTGCTGGCGATCGGCGTGGCGCTCAACATCGTGCGGGAGGGGGTGAGGCTCGTCTGGCGTTCCTCCCAGGGCCTGATGGACGAGGCGCTCGATGCCGATTCGCAGGCCGCGTTGATGGCCACGCTCGATCGCTTCAAGGCCACGGCGCCCGAGGGTGCGCAGCTGCGCTTCGACGACATCGTGACGCGCGGAGCGGCCCAGCGCCGCTTTGCCGATCTCCACATGCATGTGCCTGGCGACTGGTCGCTGCAGCGTGCGGCGGACCTGCGCGATCGGCTCGAGCAGGCGCTCATGGACGCGGTGCCCGGGCTGCGCGTGACGATCCAGCTGTTGCCGCTCGGCATGGAAGCGCGGACCACGAGGGTCGAGGAATCCGCTGGATGAAGGCCTTGCTGCAGCGAGTGCGCGAGGCGCGGGTCGACATCGCCGGACAGACCGTGGGACGGATCGACGGCGGCCTGCTCGTGCTGGTCTGCGCCGAGCGTGGCGATGGCGATGCGGTGGCGGATCGCTTGCTGGCCAAGATACTGAAGCTGCGCATCTTTTCCGATGAGGCCGGCAAGATGAATCGCAGCGTGCAGGACGTGGGCGGCGGCCTGCTCATCGTCAGCCAGTTCACGCTGGCGGCCGATGTGAGCGGCGGGAACCGGCCGAGCTTCACGCAGGCGGCGCCGCCGGACGAGGGGAAGCGCCTGTACGACTACTTCGTGGCGAAGGCGCGGGCGGGACATCCGCAGGTCGCGACGGGTGAGTTTGGCGCCGACATGCAGGTGCACCTGGTCAATGACGGGCCGGTGACGATTCCGCTGCAGATGGCGTAGTGGGTCAGCGCTTCAGTATGGGTTCTTGACGCCGAGGCCGGCGAGGATCTCGATCTCCCGCGCTTCCATCTCCTCGGCGTCCTGCTCGCCGGTTTCGTGGTCCCAGCCCTGCGCGTGCAGGGTGCCGTGCACCAGCAAGTGCGCGTAGTGCGCGGCGAGGGTCTTGCGTTGCTCCTTCGCCTCGCGGGCGACCACCGGGGCGCACAGCACCAGATCGGCCATGACGAGCGGGCTCTGCGCGTAGTCGAAGGTCAGCACGTTGGTCGCATAGTCCTTGCCGCGGAACTCGCGGTTCAGGCGCTGGCCTTCGTCGGCGTCGACGATGCGCACCGTGAGTTCGCCTTCGCAGTCGAGCGCGTGGCGGATCCAGCGCGTGACACTGTGGCGCGGCAAGGCGGCGCGATGCCGCTCCACGCCCTTGAAGCGGCCAAACTGCAAGGACAACGAAAGTGCAGGAAGGCTCATCGCGGGTCGGCGCGCTTGCGCTGGTTGCCGTAGGCGTCGACGATGCGCGCCACCAGCGGATGCCGCACCACGTCGGCCGAGGTGAAACGCGTGATCGCGATGCCCTTGACGCGGCGGAGCACCCGCTCCGCATCGATCAGCCCGCTGAGCTGGTGCTTGGGGAGGTCGATCTGGCTCACGTCGCCGGTGACCACCGCCCTGGCGCCGAAGCCGATGCGGGTGAGGAACATCTTCATCTGCTCCTGCGTCGTGTTCTGCGCCTCGTCGAGGATCACGAAGGCGTTGTTGAGGGTGCGGCCGCGCATGAAGGCCAGCGGCGCGATCTCGAGGGCGTTGCGTTCGAAGGCCTTCTGCACCTTGTCGTAACCCATGAGGTCGTAAAGCGCGTCGTAGAGCGGGCGCAGGTAGGGGTCGACCTTTTGCGACAGGTCGCCGGGCAGGAAGCCGAGCCGCTCCCCGGCCTCCACCGCCGGCCGCGTGAGGACGATGCGCTGCACGGCGCTGCGCTCCAGCGCGTCGACGGCGCAGGCCACGGCGAGGTAGGTCTTGCCGGTCCCGGCAGGGCCGATGCCGAAGGTGATGTCGTGGGCCGCGATGTTCTCCAGGTAGGTCGCCTGCGTCGGGGTGCGGGCGCGCAGGTCGGCCCGGCGCGTGACGAGCATCGGGCCGGGCTCGCCGTCTTCCGTCATCCCTGAATCGCTGGCGAGCGTGAGCTGGACCACGGCCGGGTCGATGGCGCGGTCGGCGATCTCGTAGAGCGCCTGCAGCACGTCCATGGCCTGCTCGGCCTGGACCTTGGACCCTTCGACCTTGAACTGCTCGTGGCGGTGCGCGACCTTCACGTCGAGCGCTTCCTCGATGCGGCGCAGGTGCTCGTCGAGCGGGCCGCAGAGATGGCTCAGGCGGGTGTTGTTCAGCGGCTTGAAGGTATGACGAATGATCAAAGGGATAATTCCGATCCACTTTCAAATCAGGCCGATACTTTGTCGCGCCGCCTTGCCGTGCTGGAGCACTGTCTGCGGCGGCGCTTCGCGTCTCGGCCTGATTTGAAAGTGGATCTTTTGAAAAGGCACGAAGAAGGGCTCCGATGATAGGCAAGTTGACCGGCACGCTGGCCGAACGCAATCCACCGCAGGTGGTGGTGGACTGCAACGGCGTGGGCTACGAAGTCGATGTGCCGATGAGCACGTTCTACAACCTGCCGCAGACCGGCGCGCGGGTGTCGCTGCTGACGCACTTCGTGGTGCGCGAGGATGCGCAGATCCTTTACGGCTTCGGCACGCCGGAAGAGCGCATGGCGTTCCGGCAATTGATCAAGATCTCGGGCATTGGGCCGCGCATGGCGCTGGGCGTGTTGTCGGGCTTGAGCGTGGCGGAACTGGCGCAGGTTGTGACGCTGCAGGACACGGGCCGCCTGGTCAAGATTCCAGGCATCGGCAAGAAGACGGCGGAGCGCCTGCTGCTCGAACTCAAGGGCAAGCTGGGCGCCGACATCGCGCTGCCCGCGCACGCGGCCAGCGACTCGCAGGCCGACATCCTGCAGGCGCTGGTGGCGCTGGGCTACAGCGACAAGGAGGCAGCGGCATCGCTCAAGGCCTTGCCGAAGGATGTCGGCGTGAGCGAGGGCATCAAGCTGGCGCTGCGGGCGCTGGCGAAGTAGCTTGTCCGCACCGGAAGTGCGAATCGTTCTGCTGCGGCTGTGCTGCTCGACCTGAGCTCGGCGCCCTCGCTACGAAATCTTCACGCTTCCTCACGGGTGCAACTTCTCGCCGCGAGCCAGCATCGCCACGAATTGCGCGACGCGCTTCGCCCGTGTTTCCGGTTTCTTCGCGGTCTGCGTACGGAACAGTACGGCGTAGCGATTGGTTGAATCGAGCGTGGCGAAGAAGTCCGCGGCGCGCGGTTCGGCCTCGAGCGCGGCTTGCAGGTCGGGCGGCACCGTCGATGTGCGGGCACCGTCGTAGGCCGCGTCCCATCGGCCGTCCGACTTCGCGCGGTCGATCTCGGCCAGGCCGGCGGGCTGCATGCGGCCTGCCCGCAACAGCTTCATGGCCTTGTCGCAATTGATCTTCGACCAGATGCTGCGCGACGACCGGGGCGTGAAGCGCTTGAGCCAATAGTGGTCGCCCTCGGACTGGCTGCGAGCGTCGATCCAGCCCTGGCACAGCGCGATGTCGAGCGCTTCGGCGTAGCTGAGGGTCTGGCGTTCGGCACCTTTCTTTGCGAGCCGCAGCCACGCGCCCGTCGACCTGGCATGGTTGCGCTGCAGCCAGGCCGCCCACTTCGCGGCGGTTGCGCATTCGAGGATGGGCTCTTCGGCGCGCACGGCGGGTCCAGCTTCAGGGCACCCACCAGTACCGCAGCACGTGGAAATAGATCGGCGCCGCGAAGATCACCGAATCGAGCCGGTCGAGCATGCCGCCGTGGCCTTCGATCATGGTGCCCCAGTCCTTGACGCCGCGGTCGCGCTTGATGGCCGACATGACGAGGCCGCCGAAGAAGCCCATCACGCAGATCGTCAGCGCCATCAATGCGGCCTGCCAGGGCGTGAACGGCGTGGCCCACGATAGCGCGGCGCCCAGGGCGGTGGCGCTGGCCACGCCGCCGATCAGGCCTTCCCAGGTCTTGGAGGGCGACAACTCGGGCGCGACCTTCCGCTTGCCGAAAAGCTTGCCCCACACGTACTGCAGCACGTCGCTGCCCTGCACCACGATCACGAGGAAGGCGATCAGCAACAGGTTGCGGTCTTCGAAGCCCGGTATCGGCAGGGTGAGCAAGGCCGGCACGTGGCTGATGCAGAACACGCACACCATCAGGCCCCACTGGATCTTCGAGGTGCGTTCCAGGAAACGCCGCGTGTCGCCGCCCATCGCCGCGAGGATGGGCAGCACGAGGAATGCATAGACGGGGATGAAGATCTCGTACAGGCCGTACCAGTCGATCCAGATCAGGAAATACTGCACCGGCAGCGCCACGAAGAAGGCGAGTGCGATCGCATGGTGGTCGCCGCGTCGCGTGTAGGCCAGGCTGATGAACTCGCGCAATGCATAGAACGAGATCAGATAGAACAGCACGATCACGCCGCCCTTGCCAAAGGCGAAGGCCAGGCCGATGACCGCGACCATCACCCACCACGCGTTGACGCGCGAGTTCAGGTTGTCGATGACGGCATTGGGCAACCCCTTGGCGACGCGCCACTTGAGCAGCGCACCGATGGCCGAGGCCACGATCAGGACGCAGGCCACGCCGCCGAAGAGGGTCAGCGTGGTCTGGGTGGAGGACGCGGTGTTCATTCGAAAGCCTTCGCGGTACGCGCCGGGGTACGAGGCCGGGCGGCACCACCTGCGATCCCGCGATCCATGCCAGTGCCTGCCGGATCGAAATCTCTCAAGAGGGTTGACACCGGATGTCTCATGCCGCCGCCTCTTCCCGGTCGTACTCCGGCCGCAGGTCCAGCATCGCGGCCCGTGCGCGCGCGATGAAGCTGTTCTTGTCCTCACCCTCGACGAGCGCGATCGGCGTGCCGTAGCGCACCGTGCAGGCCAGCGGAATCGGGACCAGCGTGCCCTTGGGCAGCACGCGTTTCAGGTTCTCGATCCACACCGGGACCAGCCGCACGTTGGGGCAGGCGCGCGCCAGGTGGTAGAGGCCGCTCTTGAGTGGCAACAGCACGTCGTCGCCCATGTTGCGCGTGCCTTCGGGGAACATGATGAGCGAGTCGCCGGCGTGCAGGGCATCGGCCATCTGCTGCACCGGATTGCTGCCGTCGGCGGAGCCATCGCGCTTGATCATCAGCGCGTTGAAGACCTGTTCGCCGACGAAGCGGCGACCGTTCGATGCGAGCCAGTAATCCTGCCCCGCCACCGGGCGCGTGATGGCGCGCAAGTCGGGCGGCAGCGTGGCCCAGAGCAGCACGAAGTCGCCATGGCTGGTGTGATTGGCGAAGTAGAGCGTCTGCTCGGCCTTGGGCGTGGCGCCGCTCCAGATGGCGCGCACGCCGGTGAGCAGCCTGGCGATGCCGACGATCAGCCACGCCGCGACGGCGGCCGCGAACTTGCGGCCTTCCCTTTGCACGGATGCGTTCATGTATCCCTCTCCCTTTGGTTCGTTGTCTTCTTGTGGTTCATTGCATGTCCTGCGTCAGCAAGGCCAGGAGGAACATCGCGGCTTGGCAGGCGACGGTGATGCCGTGCCGCTGCAGCAACTGGCGCGTGCCGAACACACGCTCGGCCAGCGCGCGCGAAGCATCGGGCAACTGGCGCACGCCGATGCGCCCCAATGCGCTGTCGAGTGCGCTCAGCGATGCGATGTTGCCGCGCGCGAGCCCCTCGAACAGGCCGGCGTCGAGCCGTAGCCGCAGTGCGAGGTAGCGCTCGAGCACGCCGATGATCGCGACGGCGCCAAAGCCCATGCAGGAGGTGAGCGAGAGCGAGCGTGCCGTGAGGGCGAGCACGCCGAGCGCAATGCCGCTCAGCGCCAGGCCGAGCGCCGCAATGCCGCCGGCAGCATGCAGCAGGCTCGCCGTGGTGGCGCAGAGGGCGCGGTCGTTGTCGTTCATCTCACGACGGTTCCGGATCGGGGGTCAAGCGTCATGCGTGTCGTTCTCGCTGATGGCCTGCGCAAGCGCGGTGCGCCAAGCCGGGCGCAGCACGATCTGCGGGCGCGTTTGTCGCACCAGTTCCTCCGCGTCGGCCAGCGCCTGCGCCACCTTGGCATCGCGCGCATGCGCGGCGATCCAGCCGACCAGGGACGCGGCGCTGCGCGAGAAGCCCAGCGCGCAGCAGATCCAGACCGTTCCGCCCGCGCGATGCTGGGCTTCGATGATGAGTGCGGCGCGGCGCAAGTGCTCGGGGGAGGGCACGACCAGGTCGAGCATCGGCAGGCAGTGCGCGCCGGCGCCGGAAGGCAACTGCAATTCGGCGCTGAGGCTGACCATGCGCGGCTTTCCGGCGGCCAGCCATTCCACGAAATCGGGAATGCGCCCGAGCCAGAGGCCCGGCAGGACTTCGGAAGAAGCCCGCATCCTGCGCGTCCAGATCATGGCGTTGAGCCCCGCCCCGGCGCGGTAGGGCAACAGCAGCCAGCGCGCTGCCCATGCCATGTGCCCCCGCGCGTTCATCTGGAACCCGCGTGCGCCGAAGCCGAGGTAGTTGAGTGCCACAAGCGCCAGCGAGGCGGCGGGCCAGCCGAGCCACAACGCACCGCCGCCGAGTAGCAAGGCAGCGGCCAGGCATGAGGCTGCGCCGATGGCGTAGATCGCGGCCAGCTTCCATCGTTGCGGGTCGCGTGCGAGGATCCACGCGCGTGGCATGGAGGGCACGCGTTCCAGCGGCCACAGCCAGACGCAGAACAGTCCCAGCAGGGCGCCCGTGGGAATGTCGATGAAGTGGTGTTGCCAGGTGGTCAGCACCGAGGCGCAGATGGCGAAGGTCCACAGGTGCAGCACCCCTCGCGCCCAGGAATTCTTCAACAGGCGCTGGTACCAGTCCCAGAGGATGACGGCCAGCGCGATGTGCAGCGACGGTGCCTGGTTGAAGGGCTTGTCGAAGCCGCGCAGCGCATCGAACAGGTAGGCCGGCGCGCCCTCGACCGGGGGCTGGCCGAAGCTGAATTGCAGCGGCCACAGCACGAAGCAGGTGACGGCAATGACGGTGGCGGTCAGCAGCCGCAGTGCATGCCGGTCGACCACATGCTTGCTGCGCCCGAAGAAGAGCGACAGCGCGTAGAAGACGTTGATGGTCCAGTACGGGAAGATCGTCCAGGGCCAGAACGGGATCTGCCGCTCCCATTCGAAAGCCGCAGTCGGCACATGGGTGCGTGTGGTGGCCCACCAGTTGGCGAAGCCGTAGGCGGCATAGAACAGCGGCCCGAGCAGCACGAGCCACGCCGCGGCGCGTTTCCAGGGGCGCGCGGCGTTGCGGCTCATGGCCCGGTCCGGACCGCCAGCGAGACGGTGAAGATGCCCCATTCGTCGACCCGCTGCGTGATCTTGCGGAAGCCGGCGGCCTCGACGAGCTGGTCCATCTCGGCCTGCGTGCGGCGGCGCATCACCCAGGCCTGGCCCTGGCGGTGGCTGGTGAGTGCCCGCGCGATCATCTCGAGCTGCGGATGCCACGGCTGGCCGGTGTAGACGAGGTAGCCGCCGTCTTCCACCGCATCGCCGACGCCGGCCAGCGAGCGGCAGACCATCTCGTTGTCGGGGAACAGCTCGTACAGGCCCGACACCACGGCCAGCGTCGGGCGTGGCGTGACGCTGGCCAGGCTCAGGCGGTCGAACGCATCGGCCTGCACGAACTGCGCGATGTCCTGAAGTCCCTTCTCGGCAATGAGCGCGCGGCCGTCCCGCACATTGATGTCGCTGTAGTCGCGCAGCAGGACCGAGGCGACCTTGACCGGGCTCGCCGCCACCGCGTCCAGCACATAGCGGCCGTGGCCGGCGGCGATGTCCATGAGCCGCACGTCGCGATGCTTCGCGGCCAGGCGCTCCATGGCCTCGCGCAGCAGTTCCTCGACGTGGATCTTGCGCTGGCGGATGCCGCGCCAGCCGATGGACTGCAGGTAGGTCTTGTCGATGTTGCGGCCGAGCGGTCCCTTGCCCTGGGGCGTGTTGCGGTAGACGTAATCCAGCGTGCTGCCGGAATCGAAGCCCGTCTGGTGGCCGAGCGCGACGCCGCTCGACAGCGTGCCGCCCAGGCGCAGGCCGGCGCGCGTCAGCGCCCAGTACGCGCCACGCGGCGACATCGGGGACAGGGGCTGGGCCAGCGCGCGCGATTCGTCGGCGGTGTCGCCGCGCAGGTGAGCGTCCTGGCGGTCGACGCGCATCGGCGGCTGGTCGAACAACTGCAGCACGAAGGCGCGGATGGCGGCGACAGCCGGTGCGCGGTCTTTCTCGCCGAGCGTGTCGTGGAAGAAGCCGGGCAGTTCCATCTTCGTCTTGGTGGCGCTGCCGAGGCGCTTGAAGAATTCATGCTGCGGCTTGTGGTGCACCACCCAGTCGGCGCCGGAGATCAACAGTTGCACCGGCTGCGTGATCGCGTTGGCATCGGCCACGATGCGGTCGGCCGCTTCGTAGAGGCCGAGCAGGATGTTCACTGCGATGGGGCGGGAGATCAGCGGGTCTGCTTCGTAGCTGGCGATGCGTTCCGGGTCGTGCGTGAGGAACCTGGCCTTGACGTAGCTGTTGACGAAGAACAGGCCGCGCAGCTTGTGCATCAGGCCCAGCCCGGCGCGCGCGAAGGGCACGTACAACTTGACCTTGAAGGCCGGCGAGGCGAGCGTGAGGCCGCGCACCCTGGGCGCGTAGTCGTGCGCCCAGGTGGCGACCAGCACGGCGCCCACGCTTTGCGCGATCACATGGATGTCTTGCGGCGGCACGCCGTAGGCCTGGCCGATGTGGTCGATGAAGGTCTGCACATCGCGCACCGAGGTGGCGAAGCTGGGGCTGTAGCCCCGCTGTCCAGGCGACTTGCCGTAGCCGCGCGCGTCCCAGGCGTAGAAGTCGAATTCGGGCAGGTCGAGTTCATCGACCAGATGCGCCATGCGGGCGCCATGTTCATGGCCGCGGTGGAACAGGACGATGGCCCCGCGGCGCACTGTGCCGGTGGCCGGCCAGCGACGGTAGAAAAGGGAGACGCCATCGTGCGTCGCGAAGTGCTGCTCCTGGGCAGCGCGTGGGGTGGTCATCTTGTTGTGCTGGAGCGGGCGGGCCGGATTCTCATGGTTTTGCTTGCGGTGAGGCGGGCTCGGCCAGTGCACGGCGGACGCGATTCGCGATGGTCCACGCGACGCCCGCGGCAAGCAAGGGCATAAGCCACGACAACGGCTGGGGCATGGGCCAGCCGAGCGCCACGTAGAGGCCCAGCACACCAAAGACGAAGGCCCGGTCGCTCTTGCCCAGCGGGCCGTCGTAGCGGCGCGAGGCACCGACCGTCGGGCCGAGCGCGCCGGCGAATTCGCTCAGGCCTGCGAGCACGATCACCGTGCCGACCCAGAACGGGCTGAACGGCGCGACGAGCGCGAAGGGCAGGTACAGCGCCGCGTCGGAGATCACGTCGGTCAGTTCGTTGAGGAAGGCGCCGAGCCGGGATTGCTGGTTGTGCTCGCGCGCCAGCATGCCGTCGATGGCGTTGAAGGCCATGCGGATCAGCATCCACATCGGCACCAGCGCGAACGCGGCTGCGGCAGGTCGCGCGAAAAAAAGCCAGAGTCCCAGCGCGACGGAGATGGCGCAAGCGATCAGCGTGACCTGGTTGGCCGTGGCGCCCGATGCGCGCAGGCGTACCACCAGCGGGCGCAGCAGGGCCTGAAAACGCGGTTTCAGTTCATAGATCGACACGCAGCATTCCCATCCTCTCCCTTATTGGAACGGCATTCTGCCAGCCAGTCATCTGGCTAAACTGCCGGATCCGCCCTATGCCTTATGACCATCCAGACCGATGATTTCGCCCCAGCCCCGCAACGCGTGGTCTCCGCCGCCCCGGCTTCGCCGAACGAGGAGGCGATCGAGCGGGCGCTGCGGCCCAAGCTGCTGCAGGAGTACGTCGGCCAGGCCAAGGTGCGGGAGCAACTGGAGATCTTCATCGGCGCGGCACGCAAGCGCGAAGAGGCGCTGGACCATGTGCTGCTGTTCGGCCCGCCCGGGCTGGGCAAGACCACGCTGAGCCACATCATCGCGGCCGAACTGGGCGTGAACCTGCGCCAGACCTCGGGCCCGGTGCTCGAGAAGCCCAAGGACCTGGCGGCGCTGCTCACCAATCTCGAGCGCAACGACGTGCTCTTCATCGACGAGATCCACCGCCTGAGCCCGGTGGTCGAGGAAATCCTCTATCCCGCGCTGGAGGACTACCAGATCGACATCATGATCGGCGAGGGCCCGGCCGCGCGCAGCATCAAGCTCGACCTGCAGCCGTTCACGCTGGTGGGCGCCACCACGCGCGCCGGCATGCTGACCAACCCGTTGCGGGACCGCTTCGGCATCGTGGCTCGGCTGGAGTTCTACACGGCCGAGGAACTGGCGCACATCGTGCGACGCAGCGCCGGGCTGCTCAAGGTGGCGATGGACGAGGCCGGCGGCTTCGAGATCGCACGCCGTTCGCGCGGCACGCCGCGCATTGCCAACCGGCTGCTGCGGCGCGTGCGCGATTACGCGGAGGTGAAGGGCGACGGCCGCATCACCGAGGACATCGCGCACAAGGCGCTGGCGATGCTGGACGTCGATCCGCAAGGCTTCGACCTGATGGACCGGAAGTTGCTCGAAGCGGTGATCCATCGCTTCGACGGCGGCCCGGTCGGGCTCGACAACGTGGCGGCCAGCATCGGCGAGGAGCGCGAGACCATCGAGGACGTGATCGAGCCGTACCTGATCCAGCAGGGTTACCTGCAGCGGACGCCGCGCGGGCGGATTGCGACGCTGGCGGCGTACCGGCACCTGGGAGTCGCGCCGCCTTCCCGAGACGGCGACATGTTCGGGGCCTGAACCCATGCACACCCACGATCTGGGCGCCTGGCGCCGCGACCATCGCTTCACCGACGACAAATGCGCGCCGAGCGGGGCACGCGGCTGGCGATGTGGATCACCTCGCCGCGCTGATCGGCGGCTGGCTCTAGGGCTGGGCCTGGCTCGATCGCGAGATGGGCGACCCCGTGGTCGACGAGATCCGCGAGGGCATCGAGCCCACGCTCGCTGCCAGGGAGACGCGCGTGGCCGACCTGCATGTCTGGCGCGTCGGCCGCGGCGCCTATGTCTGCGCCGTCGCCGCGGTCACGCACTCACCGACCTTGAGCGCGGACGAGGTGCGGGCCTGCTTCTCGATGCACGAGGAGATCCGGCATTCCACAGTGGAGATCCAGCGCTGCCCCGATCAAGCGGCCGGCTGAGACACGGGTCGCGCGTGCCGCACGATCAGCATCTGCGCCGCGTAATACGTCGCCAGCACCCACAGTGAGGCCAGCGGTAGCGGGGTGACGAAGCGATTCATCGCCAGCAGCGCGTCGCTGAGCATGAAGAAGCAGGCGCCGACCGCGACCCAGCGCGCCGCCGCATCGGCGGTCACCGTCGCGCGCCCGATCGCCTGCGCCGCCATGCAGGCAATGACGATCACATAGAGACCGACCGGCGCACGCAACGCAACAGGCAATCCGCCAAACCAGAGCACCGCATACATCGCGGCGCCGACGGCCAGCGTGGCCGCGAGCGCGACCCGCCGCGGGAACAGGCCGACCCCCATGCGAAACAGCGCGATGTACGCCAGGTGCGCGAGCAGGAAGCACACGAGGCCGGGCACGAAGAACTGCGGCCACATCAGCAGCACGTCACCGGCCAGCGATGCGACCAGGCCGGCGATCAACCAGGCATGAAACCTGGTCACAACGCCCTCCCGCGGGGCGCGGACGATCACGAACGCAATCAACAGCAGCAAGGCCATCGGCTTGAAGACCACATGCAGCCCGTCCAGTGCCAGCACGCCGCTCGCAGCCGCCAATGCGGCAGCTTCGACGTACAACACTTCCAGCACGCTCAACCGCGCCTGCAGCACGCCGCCGATCGCCCACAGCGCGGCCGTCAGGGCGGCCAGCCACACGGCGCTGCGCTCCAGCGGCATGGCATCCGAAACCCAGAGGAAGCTCGCCACCCCACCCAGCAACAGCAGAAACTGTGCCCCCGCGAACCACAGCACGCCGCGCGACACGGGCGGCTCGTAGCGCGTCACTTGCGCGATGTCGAAGTCGCTCTTCGGAAAGCGCGCCGCCACGTCCGCCGGTCGCCAGCCCGGCGGCTTGATCCACACGCGCAGCTTGTCGGCCCAACTGTGCGCATGCCACGAATCCTTCGCGAGCGACCAGTACACCTCCGCATTGGCCCACAGCGGGTCCCAGCTCTGCAGCGGGCTGCGCGTGCCGTAGACGCAGCGCTCGCCTTCCTCCTTGAAGCTGCCGAACAGACGGTCCCACACGATGAGGATGCCGCCGTAGTTGCGGTCGACATACTCGTCATTGACGGCATGGTGCACCCGATGGTTGGACGGCGAGCAGAACCAGCGGTCGAACCAGCCAAGCTTGCCGACCTGCTCGGTGTGCACCCAGAACTGGTAGAGCAGGTCGACCAGCGCCACCACGCCGAACACCAGCGGCGGCACGCCCGCCACCGCCATCGGCAGGTAGAACACCCAGCCGAGCAGCGCGCCGCTCGATGTCTGGCGCAGCGCGGTCGAAAGGTTGTAGTGCTGGCTCTGGTGGTGCACCACATGCGCGGCCCAGAGGATGGCCGACTCGTGCCCCATGCGGTGCAGCCAGTAGTAGCAGAGGTCGTAGAACACCAGCGCCAGCAGCCAGCCGTACCACTGCATCCAGAAGTCCGCGTCGAACAAGGCCACGGACGAGTAGACAGCCGTGTAGATGCCGATGCGCAGCAGCCCGGTCAGCACCGTCGTGATCTGGCTCAGCATGCCCAGGCCGATGCTGTTGACCGCATCGGCCAGCCGGTAGGTGTCCTGCCCGGTGCCGCGCCGCGCCCGCACGCGGCCCACGGCAAACTCGATCGCAATCAGCAGGAAGAAGACAGGGGTCGCAAGAACGATGATCTGGCCGGGTCGCATAGGCCGGGATTGTCGTGTGGCCGAATGCCCACGGTCACGCGGGTGTCACCCCATTGCCATGGCGTCGTCACGCCGTCCTGCGAACCTACCCGTCCATGCAAAGAGAAGACGCATTCCTGCGCGCATGGCGCGACACCCCCGACCTCGACAGCGACGCGGCGACCCGCCCGCGCCAGCGCTATCGCACGCTGTGGATCTCCGACCTGCACCTGGGCACGCCCGGCTGCCAGGCCCGCGCTCTGCTCGACTTCCTCAAGCACACCGAGTGCGACACGCTGTTCCTCGTCGGCGACATCATCGATGGCTGGCAACTGCGCCGCCACTGGTACTGGCCTCAGGCGCACAACGACGTGGTGCAGAAGCTATTGCGCAAGGCCCGCAACGGCACCCGCGTGATCTTCATTCCCGGCAACCATGACGAGTTTGCGCGCAAGTACCTCAACCACAACTTCGGCGGCATCGAGGTGGCCGAGGAATGGATCCACGAGACCGCCGACGGTCGCAAGCTGTGGATCATCCATGGCGACCTGTTCGACGGCGTCATCCAGTGCGCCAAGTGGCTGGCGCATGTGGGCGACTCGCTCTATGAATTCACGCTCAAGCTGAACCGGCACCTCAACTCGCTGCGCGCGCGCATGGGCTTGCCGTATTGGTCGTTGTCGAACTACCTCAAGCAGAAGGTGAAGCGCGCGGTGAGCTATGTTGGCGACTTCGAGACCGCCGTGGCGCGCGAGGCGCGCAAGCGGGGCGTGCAGGGCGTGGTCTGTGGGCACATCCACCATGCGGAGATGCGCGACATCGACGGCATCCTCTATTGCAACGACGGTGACTGGGTCGAGAGCCTGACGGCGCTGGCCGAGCAGGCCGATGGCGCGCTGGAGGTCATCCGCTGGGCGGAGCACATGGCGCTCGGTGCGGGGGAGTCGGTGCCCGCGCGGCGTCGGAGCGCAGGGTCGCCTGAAAGGGCGCTGGCTGGCCCGCATACGCCGGGTCAAGCGTTTTAGAGGCTCCTAGGAGTCCGCGCGGCAGAACGTTTTGATGCCGGCGATGGCGCGCGATTTATGTCGCCACGAAGTGGCCCTTCAACTCAATGACTCCAGCGCCCCAACGCAAGCGTTGATGCGACTGTCGAGTCGCCCTGATGTTCTTGTCTGCGAGTGCCTTTGGGCCTTCGATGCCTCTTAGGCAGCGCGCAATGCGCACATCCTCCTCAGATTCAGCGCCATGCACACGAGCTTGAACTCGGCTTCGACCTTCTTCAGCCCCCGCACGCTGAACTGCCGGAAGCCCAGCACGCTCTTGATCCACCCGTTGGGCGCCTCCACGATCCACTTCCTCTTTCGGTACGCCGCCTGTGTTTCTGGCGTCTTGAACTTGGCTTCCATCGCCGCGGTGCGTGGGTACTTTTCGGCGTCGATCGCCACCGCCTGCTTACCCTCCCGGCCCAATGCCACGATCAGCTCGCTCGCTCCATCCTTGAACTGCTCGAACACGGCCTCCGAGCGGAACCCGGCATCGGCCAGAACCTGCCGGGCATCCTCGCCCAGGTTGGCCTTCACGCCCGCCAGCATCGCCGGCAGTCGCTCACCATCGGACGCGTTGTTGGTGAGCTCTGCGACCACCACGATCTGCGCCGTCTCGTCCACCGCGATGTGGGCGTTGTAGCTGTAGTCGTAGCCCCCGCCCGCGCGTTTCATGACGCGACTGTCCGGATCGGTGAAGCTCTCCTGGGCGCTGTCCTTGGGAACGCCGAAGTCGCGACTGAATTGCCTGCCTCGCTTGGGCTTGCCATCCTTGTCTCGGGGCTTGCGCTCATCGTCCTTGCTGCGCCCGCGGGCCGCATCGGCTTCTCGCTGGCGTTGCTCCAGCCGCAGCTTGGCCGCGGTGATCGCGGCCAGCCGGTCAGTCCTGCGTTTGATCTCGCCGGGAATGTCCAGATCGGGCTCGTTTTTCTCCAGGTCGTCGGCCGCCTTGGCGCGATTGAGCAGGCCCTCGATCTGCGCCTTGAGTTCGGCCTCGGCCTTGACCATGCGGTCATAGCTCATGGCCTTGTGACGGCTCGCATTCGCCTTGAGCTTGGTGCCGTCCACGGCCACCGTGCCCAGCTTGACCAGGCCGCACTCGCGCGCCAGGCGCACCACCTGCACGAACAGGGCGGCCAGTTCCTCCAGGTGCAGCGCCCGGAAGTCCGAGAGCGTGCGATGCGCGGGGTAGTTGTCTGCGGCCAGCACGCGCAGCGCAAGGTCTTCATGGAGCTTGGCCGCCAGCTTGCGCGAGCTGAAGGTGCCCGTCGCGTAGCCGTAGATGAGCACCTTGACCATCATGGCTGGGTGGAACGGCTGGTTGCGCGGGCCGCCCTTGGCATACCGGGCGTGGAACGCGCTCAGATCAAGACTGTCGACGCTGTCGCTGATGAAATACGCCAAGTGCCCTTCGGGCAACCAGTCTTGCAGTGCATCGGGAAGCAGTCGTTGCTGCTGCGGCTCATAGGGCAGGTAGCTTGCGGGCATGGGATCGCAATCTACCAAGCCATCACGCGTTCGTCACGCTTCTGCCGCGCGGACTCCTAGCCGGCCCCAATCGGGCGCTCTCTCGCGCCCGCCCAGTGCATCGGTTCCGAGGCTTGCGTCGACGATAGGGCGCGGCAAGTCTGGCCTGAACCCAAATTCCCTTTCCAGTGCGCCCCGTCGCTTCTGCGGCCTGCATTTGTAAACGAGAATTGCCGGCTCAGGGAGGCAGAGCGGCGCCACATTTGCCTTGCTGTTTCTGGATTGCCAGTGATCCGCAGCCGGCATGCACGACGCTTGCGGATCGAGTCAGGGAGAGAACAATGAAATTGCTCGACAGGGCATCGCTGATCGAGCCTGCGCGCTTGGTCTGGCCGTGCGCGTGGGTCGGCCACATACCTTTCGCATCGTGGGTCGTTGGTGCATTACGCCCTTCCGTGCTTGTGGAGCTCGGGCTCCGATCCGGCAACGCCTTCAACACTTTTTGTCAGGCTGTCGCGGAACAGGCGCTATCGACGCGTACCTTTGCGGTGCCCAAGGGGGACGCGCAGGCGCTGACGCGGTTGCGCGACGGCAGCGTCGATCTGCTCCATATCGGTCGATTGCACGCCAGTGACGAGGCCTTGGTTTCGTTCGAGGCATGGTTGCCCAAGTTGTCCGACCGCAGCGTCGTGTTGTTGAGCAACATTGAAGTTCGTCGTTCCAACGCCGGAGCGTCCAGGCTATGGGAAGAACTGCTTGCGCGATTCCCGGGCTTTGCTTTCACGCACGCCAACGGGCTGGGCGTGCTGCTGGTCGGTGCGCGAGTGCCTGAACCGCTTCGGGAACTGGCTGAAGGCGTCGGGGCCGCCGAGGCGCTCGACCACGCGCAAGAAATTTTCGAGATATTGGGGCAGCGACTGGAACAGCAGGCGGCAATGCAGGGAGGCAGCCAGCGATTGGCGAACCCCGCGCCCGACATCGTCGATGCGCTGATCGAACAGGCCGCCTTGCTGGACGAAAAACTCGCGATCCGCGACGCAGAGGTGCGAATGTTGACCGACCAGCGAGATGCGCAGGCGGCACAGGTCGCAGCGCTTCGACGCAGTGGTTCCTGGCGCATCACCGCGCCCGTACGGCTCGCAGGATTGATCGCACGCGGCCGCTTTCGCGATGCCGGGCAACGCCTGAAAGGCTGGCGATCCAGAGCGCGAGGGGCGGCGCGCGGCATGGTCGAGCGCATACGAGGCCGGATGATTCTCGCAGCCGGGACAAGGGCCGACGACGCCTTCAATCGGGCCGCATCCGATGCGCTCGTCGATGAGCGCAACGAGTTGACCTCGGGGCCTGTATTCGCCGATCCGATGACGGCCCCCGCGCCAGCGGAATGGCCGCGCGTGGACATGAGCGTCGTGACGTTCAACAGCAAGCGCTGGATCGACAGTTTTGTCGACAGCCTGGAGGCGCTCGACTATCCAAAAGTCCGGATCCATCTGCGATTCGTCGACAACCAGTCGACCGATGGCACTCCGTGCAGATTGCAGGAGGTGTTCCCGCGCCTGCGGCATCTCGGCATGACGGTCGACTTGATCGAGCGCCCCAACCTTGGCTTCGGGGCCGGGCACAATGCCGGCCTCGCGGGCGGCTCGGCGGAGTTCTGCCTGGTGGCGAACATCGACCTCGAGTTTGTGCCTGATGCGCTGTCTCGCGTCGTCGCGATGGCGGCAGCCGACGCCGCGCGCGCCGTCGCGTGGGAGTTCAGGCAGAAGCCATACGAGCACCCCAAGGTCTACGATCCTGTGACCGGAACGACCACGTGGAACAGCCATGCGTGTGTGTTGTTGCGCCGGAGCGCGTTCGATGCGGCGGGAGGCTACGACCCTGCACTGTTCATGTATGGCGAGGACGTGGAGTTGTCGTATCGCTTGAGGCAGCGGGGCGGCTTGCTTCGCTACTGCCCGGCAGCAGTGGTCATGCACTACAGCTACGAGTCGGCGGGCCAGGTCAAGCCGCTGCAGTTCACGGGCAGCACTTTTGCCAGCCTCTACCTTCGCGTGAAGTACGGCAGCCGCGAAAGCCTGCGCCACGTGCCCGGCATGGGACTCGCCCTGTTGGCAATGACCCAAACCTTCCCGGGCGCGCGACGCGCCGTGTTCAAGAACCTCCTGCGTCTGCTGGCCAGGGCGCCCACAGTGCTGTGTCAACGCAAGGCCAGCCAATGCGCATTCCCGTTTCGCGGATGGGACTACGAGCGGGTGCGCGATGGCGCTTTCGTTGAATCGGGACCGCTGCCAGCCAATCGCCCGCTAGTGAGCGTCATCACGCGAACCTATCGCGGTCGAGACCGATTTCTCCGCCAGGCCATGCTGTCGGTCGCACACCAGACCTATCCGGAGATCGAGCATGTCGTCGTGGAGGACGGTTCGGAGTCGCTGCGCTCGATCGTCGATGAGGTGGCAAGCGTGACTGGACGCACGATTCGCTATTTCGCGATCGGCAAGGCGGGGCGGTCAGCGGCAGGCAATGCGGGGCTTGCGGCAGCGCGAGGGCGCTGGTGTGTGTTTCTCGACGATGACGATCTGCTGTTCGCAGACCACGTCGAAGTGCTTGCGCAGGCACTGGGCGAGGCGCCCGGCGCCGTAGCCGCTTATTCCCCGGCGATAGAGGTGCTGACCCACTATCCATCCTCCCCATCGGAGCACTATCGTGAGGCTGCATATGTGATGCATCCGGCACATCGGCAGCCATTCGATGGCCGGGCCCTGCGCAACTACAACTACATCGCAATCCAGTCGCTCTTGTTCGAGCGCAGGCTTTACCTCGAGCGCGGGGGATTTGAACTAGATCTGGACGCGCTGGAAGACTGGGTGCTGTGGAATCTCTACGCCTGTCGAAACACGTTTGCCTATGTCCCGAAGGCAACCTCGCTCTATCGCGTCCCGGCCGATGAAGCGATTCGCAACCGGCGCAACGATAGCTTCGTTGCTACCCATGCGGGGGCAAGCGAACGCATTGCGATGCGGTTGCTGGAAGTCAGTCGCAGCGCCCTCCGAAGGCAGATGTGGCGGGAAGTGGCACAAGTCTCGCCGCGCGAAGCAACCCTCTCGGACGACTTGGCTGCATCGTGAGTATTCGGTGTAATTTCCCGTTCGCCGTGCCGGATCGGGTGAACCGTTTTGAATGTTTTTCGTCGCCTCCCTGGCGCCAGTGTCAGTCAGTCCTGTTTCGAATCACCATCTGCTTGCCGTTCATCGTGATCTCGAAGTGCGACAGGAAACTCTGCCCGAGCAGGACGTCGTTGCCCAGGCCGATTGTGCCCACAGCGACCTTGACGCCGTTGGGCACGCCGAGCGACCCCGCCATCACATTGACGCCTTCGACGACGCGGCTGGCCTGGACACCGTTGGCGGTCTGGAACTGTACCGGCGCGCCTCCTTGCAGGTTGGCGCGACGCGCGAGGTCGTCCGAGATGCCGACGAAGGTTGCGCCGGTGTCCACCAGGAATACCGCGGGCTGGCCGTTGACCGTGCCCCGCACCCGATAGTGGCCATCGTCATCGACCGGCACCGTCATCGCCGAGGGCTGCTTCGTCGACGACTTGCCCAGCCCGGTATCCCTGCACCCCCGCTGCCGCGCGATATGCGGGTCGTTGATGAATTCGTTCCCGCACCGCCAGATCCGCTCCTGGGCGGACGCCGAGCCTGCGCACGCCAGCGCAAGGGCCCAAAGCAAATACTTCATGGTTCTTCTTCTGAAACACCAACTGACTGCTGTCCGTGTGAGCCGGACGACCATCGCGTGTGCTCGCTGCCCCGGGTGCCCGACCCAGTGACGTGCAGGCGACGCGCTCCCTTGCCTGCAACAGTTTAAGGGTTTTGTGACGTTTACTTACGAAAAAGCTTGGACCGGCCGGCGCGCCGGTGGTCGAGACCCATGCAAAAAGCCCGCTACCAAATGGATAGCGGGCTTTTGTTGGATGGTGGCTCTTCACGGATTCGAACCGCGGACCTGTGGATTATGATTCCATCGCTCTAACCGACTGAGCTAAAGAGCCGAGCCTCGCATTATAGCCCGACTTTGCAGCCCCTTTTGGGTCGATGCGGCTTTGGCTCTCGAGCCCGGAGGGGAGCCTGCCCGGACGGCTTGTGCTGGGGATCGCTTGTTACAAATATCCGCAGCCCCGACCGGTCCCGCCGTCCGTACAAGGCCGGGTGAGAATCACTTCATGCCACCGGTCTCCTCCGTCCGTGCCGAAAACACCGAAAACGCCCCCAGCGCCGATGCCCCGGTGCCGGACGACCAGTTGATGCTTGCCTACGTCGGTGGCGACCGGACCGCGTTCGATGCGTTGTACGCCCGCCACGAGAGCGGGCTGTACCGGTTCGTGCGCCGCTTGATGGGCGTGCGCCTGTCCTCGGAGGTCGACGAGGTGTTCCAGGAAACCTGGGAGCGGATCGTCAAGGCGCGGGCGAGTTTTTCGCCGGAGCGCGCCAGCTGGCGGACCTGGGCCTTCACCCTCGCGCACAACCTGGCAATGGATCGCCTCCGCCTGAGCGGCCGCGAGGTGTCGTTCTATGCCCACGACGAGGACGGCGACGGGCTGGAGGCGGGCGTATTGTTCAGCCGCGGCGTGCTGCGCGCCGATGCTGCGCAGCATCCATCCACCGAGGACATTGCCTTCTGGCGCGCGGCCGGTCGCCGCCTGCTGGCCTGCCTGGACGAACTGCCAGACGAACAACGCGCCGCCTTCCTGCTGCAGCAGGAGGAGGGCTTCACCATCGAGGCGATGTCCCTCAGCCTGGACGTCGGCTTCGAGACCGTGCGCAGCCGGTTGCGCTACGGCTTGCAGAAACTGCGCGTCTGCATGGAGCGCTACCTGTCTGCACTGGGGCGCGCGACATGAACGACAAGTACGCCATGCCCGAGGACGACGACCTGCCCGATCCGGCACTGCGCCGTGCGCTTGAAAACGCGCCGGACCATGCCGCCGTGCCCGGTTTCCACCTGCGCAGGACCATTCGCCAGATGGCGCACGAGGCCGTCGGGCCGAGCGACGCGGAGGTGACCGAGTCGCTGGACCGGTCCTGGTGGCGCCAACTGCTCGGCTTGGGCGCACCCGCCAAATCCCGTGGGCCATGGCGCGCGGCCTTCGCGACGGTGCTGGTCGCCGTCCTCGTGGGTGTGCTGTGGCAGCGTCAGCCCGTGCCGGGCCCGCAGCTCGACAGCCAGGCGCCCACAGCCCCGTCCTTGAGTACTGTCGCGCCCGCTACCCCTGCTGCCCCCGCCGCACCTGCAGCCGCAAAGGACGAGCCCAGCGCGCCAGCGGCGGATGCGTCCGCCAGCGCAGGTGGATCGCAAATCGCATTGCCGCCGACCATGTCTCCGGCGCGTGAATTGCCGCCGGAGCAGCCCCCGGCGCGCCTGGCATTTCCGCAGCCGACAGCGCGCGACATCGAGATCGAGGCCGCCTTGAGAAAGGCGCAGGAGGCGGAGCGCGAGGCGCAGGAAATTGCCAGCAAGGCGGTGCCGATCCCCTTCCCCGGAACCGGCGCTGCTCGCCCACCCAGCCCCTCGCCGGTCGCGCCGCCGACCACCGGGTCCCGGCGCGCGGACGAACGCGCGCTTTCCGGTGCGGCGCCTGCGGCCGCTGCGGACCGCCGCAATGCGCGCACACGCGACGAATTCGCGGCCGCCGCGCCAGCGCCAACGCCGCCAGCAGCCATGGCGCCCCCACCGCTACAGGCCGGCGCATCGAAGCAGGCCATGTCCCCATCTGGGGCGGCTCCCAATGCTGCAGCGAGCATCGCTCCCGGGGCCGCCCCATCGTCGCCGGTGCGCACGGAGGCCGGCGAGCCGCCGACCTTCGCGGCGCTGGGCCAGTGGACCCGCATGACGGTGATCGGCCCGCATGGCGAGAGCCGGACCTACACGCGCGGCGAAGCGGGCGAACTCGGCACGCTGATGGGGTCCGCAGCATTGGCAGCCGTGGGGCCGCAGCCCCTGCGCAACAAGGTGGAATGGCGCGTCATGCTGGAGCGCAATGGCAAGCCGCTGGCGCAGTTCGAACTGGCGCGTGGCGAGGTGCGCTGGCGCGAGGGCGGATCGGCGCCGGCCACCGGC
>NZ_JAATOM010000025.1 GCF_019207085.1 Variovorax sp. dw_308
GTGGGCGGCAGCGCGGGTGCCGGCGGCAACGGCGGCAGCGCCACGGTGACCAACAAGGGCACGATCGTCACCAACGGCGCCGACTCGGACGGCATCCTGGTGCAGAGCGTGGGCGGTGGCGGCGGGCTGGCAGGCAAGGGCTCGTCGACCGCCGGCACCGCGGCAACGCCGGGACAGACGGCCGCGGCGCTGTTGAGCAGCGTCACCAACGGCCTGGGCGTCGGCAAGGGCGTGACCCCGATCGCGGACAAGGTGTTCAAGGTCGGCGACGGCATCCTGGCCGACGTCAACAACGTCAAGGAGGTGCAGAAGGCGCTCGGGGTCGGCGGCGACAGCAGCGATGGCACGCTTTCGGTGGCCGCGACCGGCGATGACAACGACAGCGGCATCGCCAAGGGCATCCAGCTGGGGCTGACGGTCGGCGGCAAGGGCGGCGGTGGGGGCAGCGGCGGCACAGCCGGCGCGAGCAACGCCGGCAACATCCTCACCGCGGGATCGCGCGCCGACGGCATCATGGTGCAGAGCATCGGCGGCGGCGGCGGGGTCGGCGGCGCCACCACCTTCTCGGGGACGCTCGGCCAGAACTCCACCGGGAACGCTTCGCTGGCACTGGGCGCGAACGGCGCCAATGGCGGTGCCGCCGGCACGGTCACGGCGGCCAACGCGGCCGGCGCGTCGATCATCACCTCCGGCATCATGGCCCACGGCATGGTCGGCCAGAGCATCGGCGGCGGCGGTGGCGACGCCGGCATCCAGGGCAATACCGGCGGCGCGCTCGCCAACCTGTCGGTCGTGGTGGGCGGCAGCGGCGGCGCCAGCGGCGCCGGCGGTGCGGTGACGCTGGACAACGAAGGCGCCGTGCAAACGCAGGGCAGCTATGCGAGTGGCATGGTCGCGCAGAGCGTCGGCGGCGGCGGCGGCACCGCCACAGTTCTGAGCAGCAATGCCGTCACCGCCAGCATCGGCTCGATGCAGCTGAGCCTGGGCGGGCGCGGAGGCAAAGCCAGCGATGGCGGCGCGGTCACGGTCAACAGTGCGCAGACTGGCAGCGGCCTGGCCCTGCTGGAAACCCAGGGCCAGGGCAGCGTGGGTGTGCTGGCGCAGAGCATCGGCGGTGGCGGCGGCTCGCTGCAAGTCAGCGACGGCACCACGGGCACGCTGCCGGGCACGCTGACCCTGCCCCTGACGCTGGGCGGTGGAGACGGCGCCAGCGGCAACGGCGGCGCCGTTACCGTGAATCTGGGCAGCGCCAGCAAATCGGCCCTCATCAGCACCGGGGGCCAGGACGCGCACGGTGTCGTCGTGCAGAGCATCGGCGGCGGCGGCGGCCTGGTGGCCGGCGCCTCCAACACACCGGGGGCGCTGGCGACGCTGTTCGGCGCGGGCGCGCACCAGGGCAACGGCGGCGCCGTGGCGCTCAACCTCCAGTCGGCCAATGTCAACACCAGCGGAGACGGTGCCACGGCCCTGTTCGCGCAGAGCATCGGCGGCGGTGGCGGCCTGTTCGGCGCACTGTCGCAGTTCACGCCGGGCAGCACGATCCAGTCGACGCCGGTGAGCACCTCGGGACAGGGTGGCAACGTGAACGTGAACCTCAACGGAGCGGACATCACGACCTACGCCGCGCGAGCGCACGGCGTGTGGGCGCAGGCCTTCGGCGGCGGTGGCGGCGTGATGGGCTCCAGCGATGGCACGGGCGTGACATTCGCAGGAGCGTCCCCTTATGCGGGGTGCAGCGGCAGTGCCTGCACCGGCGCCATCAACGTCGCATTGACCAACGGCGCGTCGATCAATGTCAACGGACCGCAGTCGTACGGGGTGTACGTGCAAAGCCGCGGCAACGGCGTCAACGACACCACGATCAGCCTGGACAGCACAAGCGCGATCGAGACCTCGGATCCGACGGGCATCGCGATCTTCGTGGACGGCGCAGGAACCAACACGATCAAGAACTCGGGGGTGATCGTCGCCAACGAAGGCAACGGCGTGGCGCTGGCCGGCAACCAGCCAGCCAACCTCATCAACGACACGAACAGCACCTTCAGCGGCTCGATCAAGCTGCCCAAGGGGAACAGCGCCTTTTCCAACATGCCGGGCGCGACCTTCAACGCAGGCGACACCGTCGACCTGGGCGCGGGCGGCCTGCTGAGCAACGCCGGCACGCTGACGGTGGGCGGTGCCCACATGGCCCAGACCAACGTGCACGGCCAGTTGCAGCAGACCGCCAGCGGCCGGACCGTGATCGACGTGGACACGGTCGGGCGGCGCAACGACAGCCTCGTGGTCGACGGCAGTGCCAGCCTGGCCGGCACGGTGCTGCTGCATCCGACCACCCTTTCGCCCACGAGCTTCAACGTGCTCAGCGCCAGCGGTAGCCTGACGACCGACCCTGCACTGCGCGTGCAGGACGGCGGCGGCAACCTGCTGTTCGGCTACGGCACGACCGTCAGCGGCAATGGCGGCGCCGCGGCGGCTGGCGGCTTGTCCAAGCCCGATGCCGGCGGCGCCACGCTGAGCGTGACGCCCTACTCCAAGCTCGGCACGGCGGCTGTGCAGGGCGGCCTGGGCGCCAACCGCAACGCGCTGGCGATGCACCTCGACGCTGGCTTCGGCGGCGGCACCACCCCGGCGCAGGGGGCCGTGTACGCCCAGCTCGCCACGCTGGGCTCGCTGCCGGCCTACTCCAACGCCCTCGACAACCTCTCGGGCGAGCTCCTGCAAAGCGCCAACATCACGCGCGTGGCCAGCAGCGTGACGCTGGCCGAGCGCATGAACACGGCGCATTGCGCGGGCCGCGGGGACATGGGCGAACTCGCGCCCGAGGCCGACTGCAACTGGGCGCGCGTCACCGAGAGCAGGACCAGCCGCGACGGCACCGCCGACGAAGCGGGCTTCGGGATGTCGAACTCCGCGCTGCAGGCCGGCGCGCAGCGCCGCATCGCCGAAGGATGGTTCGCCGGCGGCGCGGTGTCTTACGACAACACCCGGCTGCATGCCAACGGAGTCGACCAGAGCGTCGACGGCTCCAGCGGCTCGGTCGCCGGGGTGCTCAAGTACCAGACCGGGCCGTGGACCTTCTCGGGCTCGGCCGACCTGGGCTACGGCAGCTACGACAGCACGCGCCACATCGCCTTCGCGCAGACCGTGGCGCAAGCCAAGGGCGATTTCCACATGTGGCACGCCGGGGTGCATGGGCGCATCGCCTACGCCATGCCGATGGACGGCTTCTACCTGCGGCCCTACCTGGACCTGCATGCGGTGCGCGTGCAGACCAGCGATAACCGCGAAACCGGCGCTGGCGCGCTGGACCTGCAGGCCTCCGGCGGCGGGCAGAACTTCTTCGCGGCCTCGCCCATGCTGGAGATCGGCACGCCCGACATGAAGCTCGGCGGGATGGAGGTGCGCGGCTACGCCGCCATCGGCGCCACGCTGTCGAAGGAGAGCCAGGCCAGCGGCCAGGCGCGCCTCGAAGGCTGGGCTGCTGCGCCCGGCGTGCAGCCCTTCCAGGTGAATTCCAGCATCCCCGAGCGGCGCGGCCGCGTGGAGCTGGGCGCCACCCTGCTGCTGGGCCACGGCCAGGAGCTGACGCTGTCCTACGGCGGCGAGTTCGCCGGCGGCTTCCGGTCGAACTCGGGCACGGTGAAGTACCGCTACGTGTTCTGAACTGAGGGGGCGCGGACGCGGCGACGCGTTCGCGCCCTTCTCGCCATACCGACATCCATCCCAGTGCCCGCGACGCGCAACTCGCGGCGCACCCCGAATTCCGCAAGCGCCCCTGTTGAACCCGTCACCAGCTCGCTCGCGTCGAAACAGTGATCAGGCGTGCCCTTGCACAACGAGCGCGTACACGCATGCACTCGGGAATCACGCCCCACTCGGTGGCTTGTGAAAAATCATCTCCATGCTGGTGATGACGGCCTCCACCAGCGCCATGGGCTCCCGGATCGAATCGGCCGCAAGCGCCAGACTGGTGAGCCTTCCGTCGATCAACAACATCGACAGGCCATGGACCAGGCTCCATCCGCTCGCCATGGCGATGACTTGTTGCGCTTCGAGCTGCCCGAACGGACGCAACGGTGCGCCGGGCACCGATGAGGGCTTGCCAAAGACGCCTGCCAGTGCGCGTGCCGAAATGCCCACCGCCTCTGCCAGGGCAGGCCGATTGAAGTCGAGCATGTCCTGGCGCGACATCAATCGAAAAAGGTCGGGGTTGTCCACGCTGAACGAGATGTAGCCACGCGCGATGGCCTGGCGGCGCGGCCTTCCGGATTCGTGCCCCTGGGCACTTGCTTCCATGCACGCCGCGAGCCTCAAATGACCGCGCGCGCCCAGCTCGCTGCACAGCCCGACCATGTCCCCGAAGTGATGCTTGAACGCCGTGTGCGACACGCCTGCTTCCCGGGCAACGCCGCGCACCGTGAAGTAGGCCAGCCCGTCGCGCCGCAACACGGCCTCCGATGCTTCCATCAGCGCGGGAACCAGCGATCCATGGTGGTAGTTGTTGCGCCGTGGCGTACTGGGCTTGGTCAAGATGCAGAAGGATTTGAAGTTCTGGCTGCAGCACGCGAAAACCACGCGCACCGCATCGCTATCGAAAGGAATATTGACACCGGAAGACCAGACTACCACAATCTTTCCAGTGGATAAATAAGCGTGCAGGCGTTTGGCCGTCCGCGCTTCGCAGGTCTGAAACCTTTCCAGTTCCTGGGAGAAATCGATCATGGGCATCGTTCTGTCGTTCGCGCCGTTCATCGCCTTCGCACTGGTGGACCGGCTGATCGGATCCACGGCTGGCTTGCTGGCCGGCGCGTTGGTGTCGGCGGCATTGATCGCGCGAGATCTGGTCGGCAAGCGTCGATCTCCCCGGATGCTGGAACTGGGCTCGCTGGTCCTGTTCGGCGGGTTGGCCGTCTACGCCGCGCTGGCGTCGCCTGACTGGTCGGTCGTCGGCGTGCGGCTCAGGGTGGACTGCGGCCTGCTGCTGATCGTCGTGGCGTCCCTGGTGGTGAGGCGGCCTTTCACGCTTCAGTACGCCCGGGAGCAGGTGCCACTGGAGTACTGGAACACGCCTGCGTTCCTGAAGACCAACGATGTGATCTCGACAGTGTGGGCCCTGGCCTTCGTCGTCCTCGTAGCCGCAGACCTCGTGATGCTCTATCGGCCGGACGTGCCCATGCGCGCCAGCATCGTCGCGACCATTCTGGCGCTCTACGGCGCCATCAAGTTCACCACCTGGTATCCGAATCGCGCATCGCGGGCCGACGCTTGAGCGGAGACAACCCACCTGTTCCATTCATCAACCGAAGAACCCATGGACCTTGCGACACAAGAAGCCATCCTCGAGGCCGCCAACGGCTCGAGTGAAGGACGCCTCCATCTCGGGCAGGTCATCGGCCTGCTGATGCAGGCGGGCGTGGAGTCATATATTGCTGCCATCTTGTTCCTGTTCAGCACGGCTGTGGCAGCCCAGACCGCGAACTGCACGCCCGACCGCGACGGGCGCATGGTATGCCCGCAGCCCAACGCCAGCTGCCTGTCGGATCGCCTCGGCGATGTGGTCTGCTCAAGGCCCGGTGGGGGTATCGCAGTGGATCGCTATGGAGTGGCCGCGTGCGGTCCGGGCGTTTGCGTTGCGGATGCCGAAGGTGTCCTGTATTGCTCGGGCTCACCGCAAGGCGCGGCGTCGGTCGGTCGCGATGGCAAGGCGGTCTGCACGGGCACTTGCGTGGCTGCCAGCGCACAGGCCTGCGTCAAGCCGGTCGCAGCGAATTAGCGACGGGGCTTGCGGCAATCTTTGCTGGGGGCGCTCGCAATCTGTGTCGCGGAAGTCCAAGAGATTCCTGGGCAAAAGGGGCTGATCTCCGCGACTAATTGTGAGCGCGCCGTTCTCAGAGCCTGGATACTGACAAATGACTCAGGTCGCCGGATCAATCTTCGCGAGTTCAAGGCAAATATCGCGAACCACCTTGAGTGCAGGCGCCTCTGTGCGCCCTTCCAGCGTAATGAAAGCCAGTTGAACGCCCAAGCCGGCGTCTGGATTTAGTTTGATCTCCACGACTTCTTTCTTTTCCAGGAGCGCGCGTGCAGCTCCTATGACGCCCAGAAATATCGCATCGCTATTTTGCACGGCCTCGATCAATGCGCCGATTTCGTCCGATGAAATGTGAAGCCATTTTTGCGGGTTTGCGCTCGGACCGTAGCGCTCGACGAGAATTCGAGCTACGTCGTCACTGACATTTGTCGAAATTATCGGGTAGCGCGTGATTTCATCGAACGAAATTGCAAGACCATCTGGCCTGACCAGCGGATGACCACTTCGACAGACAAATCCAGAGCGCATCGTGGGCAGGAGTTCAATGTGTAGATCATCGCGCGGCACAACCGCACGATAAGTCAATACAACTGCGTCAATTGCACGGGCACGAAGCGCAGCCAGCTGCATATCTGCAGCGCCACTGCGAATCTGCAAGCTGACCTTGGGATAGTCGGTCAGCATCTTCGTGAGAAGGGGCGCTGAAAAAAGCGCACTGGAGGCGCCCCCCAGCCCAAGTCGTACCAAGCCCGCATACCCTTCAACGAGAAGCGCGGCAGTGCGCTTCAGCTCGTGAGCTTCCATCGAAATGCGCTTGGCACGCGCGACCACCATTGCGCCAAACGGAGTCAGTTCGTTTCGCTTGCCGATGCGGTCGACCAGCGGAAGGCCAAGTTCCTGCTCCAGCATCTGAATGCTTCGACTGAGAGCGGGCTGCGTCACGTGCACTTTCTCGGATGCACGACTGAATGACCCGGTGTCGGCCAGCGCCAGCAGATGGTTGAGCTGTTGAAGGTTCATGCGGCAGGATCATAAGCACAACTCATGATAATGAGAAAAATAATACATTGGACGCCAATTCACGGGGTTCGTAGCATCCGTCGCACTACTTTTTGTGACTGAGGATCCCCGATGAACAGGCTCACTCGATGGCTCTGCGCAGCAGCGCTAATGACATTTTTCGGCTCGGTATCGATGGCGGAGAGCCGCTATCCGTCCAGAGTCGTTTCGATGATGGTTCCCTATGCGGCTGGAGCCGCCAGCGATTTCACGGCGCGCGCCTTGAGCGGGCCGATCGCCAAGGACCTGGACGGTCAGGTCATTGTTGAAAATCTTGGCGGCGCCAGCGGCGCGATTGCTGCCAACAAGGTGCTTGCCGCAGCCGCGGACGGCTATTACCTTTTCCAAGGCTCGCCGAGCGAGCTCATCCTGCCGACGCTTGTCAATAAGAGCACGCGCTACAAACCGGAAGATTTCCAATGGGTCGCACCTGTGGCCGTGTCACCACTGATCGTGGTAGTCAGATCGGATTTACCGGCTCACTCGCTCGATGAGTTGGTGGATTTGGCGAAGGCAAGAAAAGACGCACCACTTTCTTATGGAACGCCAGGAGCAGGAACGCTGTACAACCTGCTTGGCGAGCTGTTCATCAAGAAAACCGGTGCCCAGATTACCCATGTGCCATACAAGGGAGGCGCCCCGCTCATCCAGGATTTGATTGGCGGGCAACTCGATTTTGCGTTCATGCCATATCAGGCAATTTATGCTGACTACGCGAAACAAGGACGCTTGCGTGTCATTGGCGCGCTTTCGTCTGGAAAGAGCCTACCGGCTCCATTCAACTCCGTTCAATCAAGCGCAGAAAGCAAGGCACTCAAGGGCTTTGATTTCACGATCTGGACTTCCTATGTCGTAAAGAAAGGAACTCCCCGCCCGATTGTGGAACGCCTCAACGCGGCCATTTCGGCCTCGCTCAAGGATCCACAGGCCCGTTCGTCTCTTGAATTGCAGGCCAAGACTGTATTCGAGCCGATGACCGTCGAGGCCGGCGAGAAGTTCTATGCAAGTGAAGTCGAGCGATACAGGCAGTTGGTCAAGACGACTGGCTACGAATTGCCGTAATTCCACCTGAAACGAAAGAGACAATCAATGAAGCAGATCAATTTCGCGCTCCCTGCGATCGCCGCAACGCTCGCACTGACAGCATGCGGCGGCGGTGGAAGCAGTGGTTCCGCCGGATTTGGGCTCGTCCCGCCCGTTGCCGCCGCTCCGGCGGTGGCAACCCCGACCGCACCGACTTCGACGCCACCCGCTGAGCAGGCGCCCAACATCGCCGTGACGACCGAAGGGACGGTCGCGGGCGTAGCAGGAACGGACTCCGTCACCTTTCTGGGCATCCCCTACGCGCAACCGCCAACAGGCAACTTGAGGTGGGCACCGCCCCAGCCGCCGTCCGCGCACAGTGCCGTCCTTCAAGCAATAAAGTTCGGCAGCGCTTGCGCCCAAGGTCCGGGCATCGAGCCGACCTCGTCCGAAGACTGCCTTTACCTCAACGTGTGGAAGCCCGCAGGGGCAAAACCCGGCGACAAATTGCCGACGATTTTCTACATCCACGGCGGTGCTTTCACCCTGGGCTCGGGCGCGCAAGGCCCTGGCACCCTGGCGAGCAGCGGAGTCGTCGTGGTGAGCATGAACTACCGTCTGGGCGCGCTCGGGTTCCTGGCGAACAAGGCGCTGCGCGCGGCAAACAAGGACGGCAGCCTCGGAAATTTTGCGTTGATGGACGAACTTGCCGCGCTTGACTGGACGAAGAAAAACATTGCGGCGTTCGGCGGCGACCCCGGCAACGTGACGCTCTGGGGACTCTCTGCCGGGGGCACCCAGACCTTCACCCTGGTGCAGTCGCCGAAAGCAAAGGGACTCTTCCAACGCGCGGTCATGGAGAGCGGCGGATCTGGCGAGTACTCCAATCCGACCATGGACAGTTCACTTGCAGTCGGTGATACCGCCGTCGCGAACCTGGGCTGCACCAATGCGGCGGATGTTGTCGCCTGTCTGCGCGCCGTGCCGGTGTCTGCCTTGCTGGCGCAAGGGGGACTCAAATGGCGTCCGACCGTCGACAACCAGATCGTGACGCAGGTGCCCGCGCGGGCCTTCGAGACTGGCAATTTCAACCAGGTGCCGGTCATGATCGGTGGTGTCTACGACGAAGGAACGATCTTCGCGGACACCACGGAGACGGCGGCCAACTATGGGTTGTATCTGCACTCCCTGGCCCCGACGGGATACGACGCGACGAAGCTCGATGCGGCGTATCCGGGCGCCAGTTTCGCAGTGCCCGCGCAAGGCTATGCACGTGCCTTGGGTGACTCGTTGTATTCGTGCGCAAACAGTTCTCGTCGCACGGCCCTGTCCGCCTGGGTGCCTGTGTACGGCTACGAATTTGTCGATCCGCAGCTCTCGTTCCCGGCTGTCGCCCCCACGGCTTTCTACTACGGCTCTTCGCATGGCATGGACAGCTACTACCTCACCGGCACGGTCGATGCACTGGCCAGCTATCCCTATTTCGACCAGCGCAACGCCGCGCCCGATGTCGCCACGATGGCTCAGCGCAAGGCGCTGTCGGTCCAGGTGATGACCTATCTGCTCAACTTTGCGAAGAACAGCGACCCCAACGGGGACGGTCGAAATATCACGACGCACTGGCCGCGCTTCACCGGGCCGAGTGACCGCACGATCGTCAGCTTCACATACCCCTCGGTCGTGGCGACAACCAATGCGTTCGAGCAGGCGCACCAGTGCGACACCGTGTGGGGTCCCGCCGTGTTCCCTCCCCTTTACTGAAACTGGCTGAAAACCTCATGACCGAACAACTTGTCATTGCCCATCTCGTCGCGCGGCAACCAGCCATCGTGGACTGGCTGAAGACCTTCTTGCGCATCCCCAGCGTGAGCGCCGATCCCGCATATTCCTCCGACATGGCGGCTGCGCGCCTGCTCTTGCTCGAACGACTGCGCGAGATCGGACTGAGCGGGGTTCGCCTGCTGGATGGAGGCGGTGAGCCAGCGGTCTACGGGGAATGGAATGGCGCGCCAGGCAAACCGACCTTGATGGTCTACGGCCACTACGACGTACAGCCCGCCGACCCCGTCGAGCTCTGGCGCACCCCGCCATTCGAGCCGACCGAAATCGGCGACCGGCTGTATGCGCGCGGAACATCCGACGTCAAGGGCTCGACCACCATCGCGCTCGAAGTCGTTGCCGCATATCTTGCAGTGCAGGGCGGGTGCCCCGTCAACATCAAGGTGTTCCTGGAGGGTGAAGAGGAAACAGGCAGCCCCACGTTGCGCTCGATCGTCGAGCGCCATCGCTCGCTGCTGATGGCCGATGCCGTGTTGTCAGCCGACGGGGGCCGCGCCAGCGCGATGGTGCCGACAATCAATACCGGCGCTCGTGGAAATGCACAACTCGAAGTGCGCTTGCGGACCGCGGACAAGGACCTGCACTCCGGGCGATACGGCGGCAGTGTGAGAAATGCGTTGCACGAGATGGCGCGGCTTGTCACGTCGCTCCACAACACCGATGGCAGCGTGGCTGTCGAAGGTTTCTATCTTGGCTCGGCACCACCGACGCCGAAGCAGCGTGCCGACACGGCCGCCTTCCCATACGACGAAGCTGCTTTCTTTTCGGACGTGGGCGGCAGCTCTCATGGTGAGGTGGGCTTTACGCCGCGTGAACGCGTGACTCTGCGCCCGGCATTGGACGTCAACGGTCTTTGGGGCGGCTACACGGGAGACGGTGGAAAGACGATCGTTCCCTGCGAGGCCGGTGTCAAGCTGACCGTACGGGTCGTCGAGGGACAGGATCCTCCGGCCGTCCTTCAATCGATCCTGGACCATCTGCGACAGCATTGCCCGAAGGAATGCGCGCTGGACATCGTGGCAATGAACGACGGATCGCCCGCCTCGAGCCTTGCCCCTGATCATCCACTCGTGCGCGCCGCGGAGGCGGTTCTCGAGCGGGAGACCGGCCATCGGGCCATACACGTTCGGCTCGGCGCGACCGTGCCGATCACGGCGATCTTCAAGCAGACATTGGGTATCGACACCTTGATGTTCGGCTACAACCTGCCCGACGAGGATGTTCACGCACCCAACGAGTTCTTCAGGTTGAGCTCGATTCAGGATGGCACGCGCGCGTGGACAAAGCTCTTCGCCGAACTCGCGAACTATTCGCCTGCGGCATTCGTACGCTGATCCGCCACGCGTTCGAGTGAAGTGTGCTCGGCTGATCGATTCAGTTCGCATCAATGCGGCCATAAACCCCGTGAGACTCGCCGTTGGGCCCGGCGGCGAAGAACAGGGTCGTCTTGGGCTGGCTGTCGAGACCGTTGCCGAATGCGATGCCCCACAGGCCGTCGATCACCAGCGGCGCGCCGGTGCCATCCGACAGGGTGCCCAGCATGGCGCCGGTGTTGGGGTCGTAGGCATTGATCTTGCCGTCACCAAAATTACCCACCAGCAGCGCGCCGTTGAAGGCGCCGAAGCCGCTGCCAGGCGCCATCGCCATGCCCCAAGGCGCGTTGAGTGCGCCGCCCGCCCCCACCAACTCCCTGATGAAGGTGCCGGCAGTATCGTAGACGTCGATGAAGCCAAGGCCGGCACCGTCCACCTCGTCATGGGCGTCGGCATCCTGCATCGCGTAACTCACGTAGATCAGATTGCCCAGGGCCTGGATGCCGAAGGGGGCAAAACCGGCAGGCAGCGCCGGGTCGTGAAAGGCTCCGCTGGCGGGGTTGAGCTGGAAGCTGCCGTTGAACACGTCAACTGCACCGTTGTGGAAATCGGTGGCATACAGCAAGTTGGCGCCCCCCGAACTGCCGATGGCCAGACCTTTGTAGACCTTGCCCGCGCCGCTGCCGTCGTAGACCGCGAGGGCTGCGGTGGAATCGACGGCTGGCGACCATGCGGCCAACATGCCGCTTTCTGTCGCAAACACGAAGGGGCTGGCGCCGCTCTTGCCGCCGCTCGTCAGCGTGAAGTCGGTGCTGCTGCCGTTGAAGACGATACCGGTCGGGCTCGGCGGGGTGCTCACGACGAGCGATTGCGGCACGCCATTGCCGTCATACAGGGTGGAGCTGTCCGTGCCGTTGTCGGCCACCCAGACGAAGCCTTTCGGGTTGAAGGCGATCCCCCAGGCATTGACCAGATGGGTGTCGCGATTGGTGGCGCTGTACGCGCTGAGGGCAACGTCGGACACCAGGGCGGTGGCGCTGAAGCCGCCAACCATGGCGGGCGCGGCCGCGGGTGTGGGCGTGACCATGGGCGCCGGCGTAGCCGCAGGGATGAAAGCCCCGTTGTTGCCGCCGCCGCCGCAGCCTGGGAGGGCCAAGGCGATGAGCGAGCCGATGAGAAGTGGCCTGCGCGGTAATGAAGTGTTCATCGTTGCTCTCCACGGTTGGTCGTTGCGGTGCCGCGCCGAACAGCACCGGACCGTGAATTCCCGCGGAGGCCGCCGGGGTTCACTGCGTGGAAGTAAGAAAAAGCAAGCGCCAGCATCGACGCGAGAACGGTGCGCCCCCTGCTGCGCCGGGCTCATGAACCCCTCTGGACAGGGGCCCACCGCGGCTGGCCGCGACCGGGAGTGTTGCAGTTGCGCTCGCCAAAGGCCGTGGCAGGCGACACGCGGAACCCGTGCCCAGGCTTCATGGGTATTGAACCGATCGCGCGTTTCCGGGAATGAACGTTCCGCCTCCAGCGCGGAATGAACCGCGCCGTGGGCTGTCTCCAGTCCCGAACCGCAGCGAATCGAAACCGGTGGGCGCCGTACTCCGCGGTGCGCGAACAAGAAGGACCAACGAATGAAGACCCTTGCTCCCCTCATCCTGGTCGCCACTTGCGGCGGCTTTTCCATGTCGGCCGGCGCGCAGTTCGCCAAGACCGAAGATGCCATCAAGTACCGTCAGAGCGTGATGTTCATCCAGGGCCAGCATGTCGGCCGTCTGGGTGCCATGGCCGCCGGCAGGGTGCCCTACGATGCGACGGCCGCGGTGGCCAACGCCGAGGTTGTGGCCGAAATATCGAAGCTTCCCTGGGCCGGATTCGGGCCCGGTACCGAAGGCGGCAAGGCCAAGCCGGAGATCTGGCAGGAGCAGGCGAAATTCAAGGAGCTCAGCGAGAGGTTGATGTCCGACACCCAGAAGCTCCAGGTCGCCGCGAAAGCCGGCAACCTCGACGCACTGAAAGCCGCCATGGGCACGTTGGGCGAGTCCTGCAAGTCCTGCCACGACACCTTCAGGAACAAGTAGCCCCCAGGCTGCCCGCAGCGCGCGCGACCCTTGGCAATAGCTGCGTGGCGTTCTCGCGAGGCCGCCGACCCAACTGGACCGATTGAGGAGTCCAATGTCGAACTGGCGCCCGTCGCTTGAGCGGCGGCGAAAGGGCTATGTCTGCACCACCTTGAAACCGAACGTCAAACTGGATGCCATGCGAACGCCGCCACTCTCCCGCCTTTTCGTGCTGCTGGGCGCGCTGTTTCTTTGCGCCACGATCTTCCTGAGTTGCAGTGGAGGCGGCGGCGGAACTCCAGGCATCGCCAGCACCGTTGCCAGCGGTTCGGGCGGCCCGACGCCCGCAGCGGTCGGCGGCGGCCCAACGCCCGCCGCGGGCAGCGTCAGCCCGACGACCGCAGCGGGCGGCGGCAGCACCACCGGCGGGACTGGAAGCACGAGCGGTACCGCCACCTCGCCGGTCGGCGCCGCGGTGTCCGCGGCCGCCGATGTCGTGACCTACCACAACGACATTGCGCGCACTGGCCAGAACCTCCACGAAACCATCCTCACGCCCGCGAACGTCAACGCAACGACCTTCGGCAAGGTCGGCTTCTTTACGGTCGACGGCAAGGTGGATGGGCAGCCGCTTTTCGTCGGCGCGCTGGCGATGGCCGGCGGCACGCACAACGTGCTGTACGTCGTCACCGAACACGACAGCGTGTTCGCGCTCGATGCCGACACCGGCGCGCAACTGTGGAAAGCATCGGCACTTGGCGCTGGCGAGACAACCAGCGACGATCACGGCTGCGGCCAGATCACGCCCGAGATCGGCATCACGTCGACGCCGGTCATCGACCGCTCACGCGGGACGCATGGCACCATCTTTTTCGTCGCGATGACGAAGGATTCCGGCGGCGGCTACCACCAGCGCGTACATGCGCTCGACCTCGCGACTGGCGCCGAACAATTGAACGGACCGACCGAGGTCGCCGCGTCGTATCCGGGTAGCGGTCCGAACAGTTCGAACGGCCGCGTCGTGTTTGCGCCGTCGTCCTATGCCGAGCGCGCGGGGTTGCTGCTGCTCAACGGCGTCGTCTACACGACGTGGACCTCGCATTGCGACGGGGGCGCGTACAACGGCTGGATCATCGGCTTCAGCGCGGACACGTTGCAGCAGGCGTCCGTACTCAACGTCACGCCGAATGGTGCGCGCGGATCGGTCTGGATGAGCGGCGCCGGCCCCGCATCGGATGGCTCATCGATCTACCTGCTCGACGCGAACGGCACGTTCGATACCACCTTGAACGCCAGCGGCTTTCCTGCGCAAGGCGACTTCGGAAATACCTATCTGAAACTCGGCACGAGCGGCGGGCTGTCGGTCGCGGACTACTTCGCGATGTCGAAGACTGTTCAGGAGTCCAACGCGGATGAAGACCTCGGCTCGGGTGGCGCGCTTGTGCTGCCGGATCTCGCGGATGCGAGTGGTGTTGTTCGTCATCTCACCCTGGGAGCGGGCAAGGACAACATCATCTATGTGCTCGATCGTGACTCGATGGGGAAGTTCAACGCTGCTGGCGACAACATCTACCAGGAGATTCCTGCACAGCTGGGCGGCGGCGAATTCGGCATGCCGGCGTATTTCAACAACACGATTTATTTTGGCTCCGTCAGCGATCACTTGAAGGCGTTCAAGATTGCCGATGCGAGGTTGTCGGCGACGCCGTCCAGTCAGACAGGCATGACTTTTGTTTTTCCCGGCACGACACCGAGTGTGTCGGCCAATGGGTCTGCCCAAGGCATCGTGTGGGCGGCCGAGAATGGCAACGTTGCGGCGCTGCATGCGTTCGACCCCGGCAATCTCGCTACCGAGTTCTACAACAGCAATCAGATGGGTACGCGTGACCAGTTCGGTGCGGGGAACAAGTACATCACGCCGATGGTTGCCAATGGGAAGGTTTATGTCGGGACCACGAATGGAGTCGCTGTTTTTGGTCTTCTACCGAAGGGTTGATGAAGTCCCGTAGCCCGCGTCAGTCCAGGAAGCGGACCCGGCCCGACTCGAGGTCGTAGACCGCACCGATCAGCTTCATTTCCCCCTCCGCGAGTCGCGCCTGCACTTCCCCCGTGCCGAGAAGCGCATGGACCGTGTGACGCACGTTGGCCTCGACCGCAGCGTGCAGCAAAGCCTCATGCGGCAGCGACGCATCGAGATCGTCAAGAGCCGGCCCGATGTTTTCGAGCAGGGCCTCGATCCGGCTCTGTTGGGCGAGGCCATGAAACCTTGAGCCGATCGCGGCATCCACGGCTCCGCACCCTTCGTGGCCCATGACGACGAAAAGCGGCGTGCGCAGATGCAAACCCGCGTACTGCAGCGTGCCCAGGATCGCGGGCCCGAGCACATTGCCCGCCACGCGAATGACGAAGAGCTCTCCGAATGAGGCGTCAAACACGAGCTCGGGCGGCACGCGGCTGTCGCTGCATCCCAGTATCGTGGTGTGGGGATGCTGGCCTTTCGCGAGGTCCGCGAGGACCTCCTTCTGCACGGTCGGGAAGCGCGCAAGGCCGTTGACGAAACGCTCGTTACCCTCCTTGAGGCACGCAAGCGATTCTTCCGCGGTGAACGAGTGTGGATTGCTGGCTGCCAAGATTCGAGCTCTCCGAAGTTGCTCGGGAATGCTACCCAACGATGTGGCCAAGGCCAAGTCCGGGCGGCCGACGCTTCTTGCATCTCGTCAAATCACCGATGCAGATGACGGAATCGACGCAGAGACTCGCCGAGATGGGTGGTGCATAAGCAACTCGCGAAGCGTTGCTTCACTCGAAACGCGGCGCGCATCCGTGCATGCGCATCACTGTTTCAGCTGGGTGTAAACCGACGTGGATTGAGGCGCTTCTGCCCCCTGCGCAGCGATCCGGGAATAGTGTGTATTCCGCTGCAGCGGATGGTGCCCGCCGGCCCGTCCTCCTACCATTTCCCTCAGCCACAGAGCGCCATTCCGGCCTCTGTCCCAGCGAACCTGAGGAGTGCAGCCATGACCCACGACGCAGTGATCGAAGCAGTCACCCAGACTTTCGAATCAAGCATCTCCGATGCCGAGTTCCGCGAAGCCCTCGCCCATGCCGTGACAGCGGTGACCATCGTCACCACCGATGGTCCCGGCGGCATGGCCGGCGTGACCTGCTCGGCGGTCGCCTCCGTCTGCGCGGACCCGCCGACGCTGCTGGTGTGCATGAACCGCCGCAGCTATGTGAACAGCGTGGTCAAGGCCAACGACGTGTTGTGCGTGAACTGGCTCAGCGCGCACCAGCGCAGCACGTCCGACCTGTTCGCCGGCGTCGGTGGCGTGCCGATGAAGGAGCGCTTCGAGCAAGGCAACTGGCACACGCTGTCGACCGGCGCGCCCTACAGCGAAGACGCACTCGTCGCACTCGATTGCCGCGTCGTCAGCGCAATGGAAGTCGGCACCCACAGCGTATTCCTCGCCCGCGTGCTGGCGACGACGACGCACACCGCAGAGCACCGCGATCCGCTTGTCTATTGCAAGCGCTCCTATGCAACCACCCAGCCGACAGCTCACGCCTGAGCCAACGGTTTCTTTCGTTCTCCCCCTCCACCAAGGAACAGCCATGCTCAGAACCGGAAAGCAATACCTCGAGTCCCTCAACGACGGCCGCGTCGTGTGGGTCGGCAACGAGAAGATCGACAACGTCGCGACGCATCCGAAGACGCGCGACTACGCGCAGCGCCATGCCGACTTCTACGACCTGCACCATCGCCCCGACCTGCAGGACGTGATGACCTATGTCGACGACAAGGGCGAGCGCCGTTCGATGATGTGGTTCGGCCATCACACGAAGGAGGAGCTGAAGAAGAAGCGCCGCTACCACGAGACCGTGATGCGCGAAATGATGGGCGCCTCCTTCCCGCGCACGCCGGACGTCAACAACTACGTGCTGACCACGTACACCGACGATCCGATGCCCTGGCAGAAGACCTCCGTCGGCACCGAGGGCCGGCCGCTCGCGCAGAACATCCTCGACTTCGCCGAGTTCGTGCGCAACCGCGACCACAACTGCGCGCCGAATTTCGTCGACCCGCAGATGGACCGCTCGACACCCGAGGCGCAAGCGAAGTCTCCAGGCCTGCGCGTGATCGAGCGCAACGAGCAGGGCATCGTCGTCGACGGCGTGAAAGCCGTGTCGACCGGCACCGCCTTCGCCGACTGGGTGCACATCGGCGTGTTCTTCCGTCCGGGCATTCCGGGCGACCAGATCATCTTCGCCGCCGTGCCGGTGGCGACCAGGGGCGTCAGCGTGGTCTGCCGCGAGAGCCTCGTCAAGGAAGACGCGGTCGAGCATCCGCTCGCCTCCAAGGGCGACGAACTCGACGGCATGACGGTGTTCGACAAGGTCTTCATTCCGTGGTCGCATGTCTTCCACCTCGGCAACGCCGAGCATGCCAAGCTCTATCCGCAGCGCGTGTTCGACTGGCTGCACTACCACGCACTGGTGCGCCAGATGGTGCGTGCCGAACTCATGGCCGGCCTTGCCGTGCTGATCACCGAGCACATCGGGACCAGCAAGATTCCCGCGGTGCAGACGCGCGTGGCGAAGCTCATCGGCTTCCACCAGGCGATGCTCGCGCACGTGGTGGCGAGCGAGGAGCTCGGCTTCCACACGCCGGGCGGACTCTACAAGCCGAACATCCTGATCTACGACTTCGGCCGCGCGCTCTACCTGGAGAACTTCTCGCAGATGATCTACGAGCTGGTCGACCTGTCGGGCCGCAGCGCCCTGCTCTTCGCGACCGAGGACCAGTGGGAAGACTCGAAGCTCAACACGCTGTTCGAACGGATGAACAGCGGTCCGGTCGGCCGGCCGAAGGACCGCCTGCGCATCGGCCGCGTGATCCGCGACCTGTTCCTCACCGACTGGGGCAGCCGCCTGTTCGTCTTCGAGAACTTCAACGGCACGCCGCTGCAGAGCATCCGGATGCTGACCATGCAGCGCGCCGAGTTCTCCGGCTCGGGCACCTACGGCAAGCTCGCTCGGCAGGTCTGCGGCATCGACTCGGTGGCCGAAGACAACACCGAGTACAAGGCGACGGCAGACTATGCCAAGGCCATGGACTCGGCCCGGCACCAGGAGCACCTGTCGCTGAGTTCCACGCTCGCCATCTGAGGCCGCGCCATGAAGGTCCTCACCGACACCAGCGAACTGCGGCTGCCTGCCGCGGTCGTCTCCATCGGCATGTTCGACGGGGTCCACCGTGGCCACGCGAAAGTGCTGCGGCAACTTCGCGAACGCGGCCGGCAGCTCGGCGTGCCGACCGCGGTGGTGACCTTCGATCCGCACCCGCGTGCGGTCGTCCGCCCCGACGCCTGCCCGATGCTGCTGTCGAGCCTGGACGACCGGATGCAACTGCTGGCCGCGACCGGCGCGGTCGACCACTGCCTCGTGCTGCGCTTCGACCATGCCCGCTGCCAGCAACCGGCCGACGAGTTCGTGCTGACGACGCTGCTGAACCCGCTCGGCATGCACGAGCTGATCGTGGGCGAGAACTTCGCCTGCGGGCGCGGCCGGCAGGGCACGGTGGCATACCTGTCGACGCTGGGGCTGCGGCTCGGCTTCGCGGTCACCGGCGTGCAGCTCGATCGCGTACCCGGCACGCAGGATGCCGTGCGCAGTTCTTCCACCGAGGCGCGCCGCCTGATCGAGCGTGGCGATCTCGCGGGCGCTTCCGCCGTGCTGCAACGTCCGCACGAGATGACCGGGACGATCACGCGGGCGCTGGCCGCATCGCGGCTGGTCGTCGAGGCCGCGTTGGGCCGCGGAATGTGCGCGCCGGCAGCGGCCGACTACGTAGGTTCGGTGCGACAACGCGATGACGCATCACCTTGGCTTCCCGCCTGGCTGCGCATTCGCGACGACCGCGAGACCGGCCGTCGGATGGTGCGCCTCGTGACCGACGGGACGCTCGGAGCGGCGCGCGGCGACGAACTGCGCATCCGCTTCGTGGACCGCGCGCAGGCCCGTCGACCGCTGTCCCACCCGGAAAAGAGTGCCTCGGCATGAAGGACTTCATCTACACCGGCCACGCGCAACGCGTGGTGTTCGGCAGCGGCACGCTGGAGCGCCTCGGCAAGGAGGTCGCCGCCTTGGGCGCTTCACGCGCCATCGTCTTGAGCACGCCGGGCCAGCGCGCCGAGGCCGAGCGCGTGGCCGGGTTGCTCGGCGCCCGCTGCGTCTGCATCTTCGACCGCGCCGAAATGCATGTGCCGATCGAGGTGGCTCGCGAGGCGCGCGATCTCGCCGCAAGGCTCGGTGCCGATTGCGCCGTGGCCATCGGCGGCGGCTCGACCATCGGCCTCGGCAAGGCGATCGCGCTCGAGTCCTCGCTGCCCATCATCGCCATCCCGACCACCTACGCCGGATCGGAGATGACCAGCATCTACGGCATCACCGAGGCCGGCGTGAAGAAGACCGGGCTCGACGCACGCGTGCGTCCGCGCACCGTTCTCTACGACGTCGACCTGACGCTGTCGCTGCCCGTGGCCATGAGCATCACCAGCGGCATGAACGCACTCGCGCATGCCGCAGAGAGCCTCTATGCGGCAGACACGAACCCGGTCATCGACCTGATGGCGCAGGAAGGCATCGCGGCGTTCGGCCGCGCCTTGCCTGCCCTGGCGAGCGCCGATCCCGTGCGCGTCGAGGCGGCGCGCGGCGAAGCACTCTACGGCGCATGGCTGTGCGGCACCGCCCTGGGCGCGGTCGGCATGGGCCTGCACCACAAGCTGTGCCACACGCTCGGCGGGAGCTTCAACCTGCCGCACGCCGAGACGCACACGATCGTGCTGCCGCACGCACTGGCCTACAACGCCAAGGCGGCGCCCGCCGCGATGGCGCGCACCGCGAAAGCGCTGAGGCGCGACGATGCGCCGCAAGGCGTCTACGACCTCGCACAGGGCGCCGGTGCGCGCATGGCCCTGAAGGACATCGGCATGCGCAGCGCCGATCTCGACCGGGCCTGCGAGATTGCGATGCAGAACCGCTATCCGAACCCGCGCCCGCTCGAAGCGCACGCCATCCGTCGACTGTTGCAGGACGCATTCGATGGCGTCCGCCCCGCGCCATGAGCAGCCGAAGCCGGCCCCTGGTCGCAGCGCTGGCCGCGCTGGGTGCCTGGTCGACACAGATCGACACGGCCCGCGCGACGGAAGGCGGCGGCAACTCCTATCCGATCGGCGTCGACAACACTTTCGCCGGCTACATGCTGCCGGAGGGCGCGAACTGGCTGCTCTTCTACCAGCACTACGCGGCGTCGCACTACAAGGACAACGCGGGCAACGACAGCGCGAAGTTCTCGGACTTCCATCTTCGGGCAGACGTGATCGCACCACGCCTGTCGTACGTATGGCCCGGCGTGCTGTTCCTGGGCGCGAACGTGGAGACGCGCATCGTCCAGCCCGTCAGCGGGGTGGATCTCACCCTCGGCATCGCGCGCCGCGCGCCACTGCCGCCGCTCGACAAGGGCGGGGAGAAGACCGGCCTCGCAGACATGTCCTTCTCGCCGATCATCCTCGGGTGGCACGGCACGAGCTTTCACCAGACGCTGGGCATCGAGACCCACCTGCGCACCGGCAGCTACGACGTGCGCGACAACGTGAACACAGGGCGCAACTACAACCAGGTGGCGCCCGTCTATGCCTTCACCTGGTTTCCCGACTCGCGTTCCGACGTGAGCGCCAAGTTCCGCTACGGCATCAACGACCGCAATGGCGCCACGGGCTACCACTCTGGCGACGAAGCAAGCATCGAGTTCAGCGCCGGCTACCGGGTGATGCCGCAACTGCTCCTGGGCCTGAACGGTTACGTGTACCGGCAAACCACCGACGACGACGTCAACGGCGCCACCGTTCCCAACAACAAGGGCCGCGTCAACGCGCTCGGGCTGTTCGGCAGCTATCGCATCACACCGAAGTTCGCCCTCACGCTGCGCATGCAGTCGGAATTCGGCGCTCGCAACCGACCACAGGGCACGCGGCTCTGGGCCATGTTGCTTTGCCCCTTCTAACCCCCCACGTCAAACCCAAGGAGACCACCATGCGCAACCTCGACCAGTTCACGATCACCGACGCGGTGATCGACCGTTTCGCCGATACGCCAGACCCGCGACTCAAGCGAATACTCACGAGCCTGGTGCGACACCTGCACGACTTCGCGCGCGAGGTCGAACTGACCGAGGCCGAGTGGATGAAGGGCATCGAGTTCCTGACCGCCACAGGCCAGAAGTGCGACGCGACGCGCCAGGAATTCATCCTTCTCAGCGACACGCTCGGACTGTCCATGCTGACGGTCGCGCTGAACCACGACAAGCCCGTCGGAGCGACTGAAGCAACCGTCTTCGGACCGTTCCATGTCGCAGGCGCGCCGCACTACGAGAACGGCGGCGACGTCGGCAACGGTGCGAGCGGCGAGCCGAGCGTTGTGCGAGGCACCGTGCGCAGCCTGGACGGCACACCCATCCCGCGTGCCCGGCTGGAGGTCTGGCAAGCCGACAGCGAGGGCTTCTACGACGTGCAGAGAGAACCGCTCGAAGAGGCGCAGGGGCGCGGCGTGCTGGAGGCTGACGCACTGGGGCGCTTCCACTTCCGCAGCGTCCTTCCGGTGGCCTATCCGATCCCCGACGACGGCACCGTCGGCGACATGCTGCGCGCGACCCGTCGCCATCCCTGGCGCCCCGCCCATCTGCACTTCATGGTGACCGCACCGGGCTTCGAGACACTCGTGACGCATGTCTTCCGCAAGGGCGATGCGTATCTCGACTCCGACGCCGTCTTCGGCGTGCGCGAATCCCTGCTCGGCGACTGGCAACTACAGGCCGACGGCACGTACCTGCTGGAGTTCGACCTGGTCCTCAATCCCGTGGCAGCGTCACCGGCAACGCCTGCTGCCTCGCCGCGAGAAGTGGCTCAAGCGGCTTGAGCGCCATCGCGCACGAACAGGCGCCGCACGATCGAACGGAACCACTGGCTGCCTGGATCGCGATGAAAGCGATCGTGCCAGTACTGCGCGATCTCCATGGGTGGCAACGGCAGCGGCGGCTCGACCGCCACGAGGTCCAGGTCGCGGGCCAGCGCCGTGCCCAAGGTCCGCGGGACGGTCGCCACGACATCGGAGTTCCTCGCGATGAGTGCGGCGGAGGCGAAGGTCGGGACCCGGCACACGATGTGGTCGCTGGGCAGGATCGCCTCGAGTTGACGTTCGGCATGGGCGTACTCATGGCCCGTGCCGGTGGCGGAGACCAGCGCATGCTGCTCGTTGATGAAGCGCTCGAGCGCGTGTTGCGCGCGGGCGTCGTCGCCTCCCGCCGCCATGTTCTCGGCCGACAGTCGCGGATGCCCCTTGCGAAACAACGACACGTAGCGCTCCGTCCACAGCGGGTGGCGCCGGATGCCCTGCGTGAGCGAGGCAAAGGAGCCGATCGCGAAGTCGACAAGCCCCGACTCCAGCCATTGGTCCAGGTGGTGGACATCGCAGGGAACCGCCTGGACGTGCACCTTGGGCGCTTCGACGCGCAAGGCCGCCAGCAGCGGCGGCAGCATCTGCACCACGGCCGCATCCACCATGAAGACGCTGAAGCGACGCTCCGAAGTGAGCGGGTCGAAGGCAACGTAGCCGGAGCGCAGTGCACGCATGCCATCGAGCACCGCACGCACCGGTTGCGCGAGCTCAAGCGCCTTGGGCGTCGGCTCCATCCGCAGCGCCACGCGCACGAACAGCGGATCGCCGAAGAAGAGGCGCAGCCGCGCCAGCATCTTGCTCAGCGCCGGCTGGGTCATGTTGAGCACCCGCGCACAGCGCGTCAGGTTTCGCTCCACCAGGAGGATCTCGAAGATCTGGAGATGCAGCAGGTCGATCTCGCCGTCTTTGATCTTGGGAATGACTTCCATGTGGTGCAACCGAGGCAGGAGCGTACCGCTCCGGTCGGACGTGCGCAACAACTTCACCGCATCTGCGACAGCACGTCCCGCACGCGATCCAGCGATGGATCGATGTCTGCTTCATGACTAAGCGGCCGCTGCGCGTTCGGCCAGGCCGAACAGCAATCGGAACGCAATTGCGTCCCCGCTTGGACACGTAAATTCGATGCCGCCGGACATGGCGCGAACATTGAAGGCCTCCGATGCCAAGATTTGCACACCGTGGCCCCGTGCGACGACCTCACCACGTTGCAACAGGGTCCAATGACCCGCGGCGGCCAATCGCCCGATGCCGACCTCAAAGCCCTCATCTCGCGCTCGCTGCCGTCGTACTGCAAAGTTCAGCACTCTCGCATCGTGGTCCACGTAGGCCTGCAGCACGTCCACCCCCACGCCCACCTCCGTCAGCGCCGGGTCGTGGTGTTGTGCTTTCGACCAGGGCGTGTTGTACAAGCCCCAGAGGCCATCGGGCACATTGAGTCGGGCATAGCCAAGCAGCACGTTTCCTGTCATGGGCTCCACCAGCGATCGGAAGCCGTCCTTGTCTGACATGACGTCGTTGCGTGGGTAGCAGTAACCGCCGTCACGCCAGAGCGGGCTCATGTAGCGGTCGGCGTGCGTCAGCAGGCCCTTGAGCACCGCCGTGTCGCCCATCTCGGAAGCCCAGGTGGCCGCCCATCCGAAGTCCGAGTCATCGTTGATGATCGTTTGGCCCATCACCGTGGGACGCTCGACCGAGCGGACCGACATGGCGCCTTCAGCCCCACGGACCAGCCAGTCCGCGATCTGGGCCGGGTAATGCTCACGCACGAAGTCCCGGTTCCACATGTTCATGAGCGTGCCGCACCACGCATCGACCCACGGCGAGAGTCCGGCGTTGTCGCGGACCGCCCGCGTGTCCTGCGAGAGCATCGCGTTGTAGTGCCCGTTGGCCCCCAGCCGACCGAATTGGTCCCATGCCTTCTGGTAGCCCTCGGTCACTTCCCGGGCCATCGACTCGCCTGTGACGAGATCGTGCATGCGAAACCCCAGGATCGCGGGCTGGTTGCAGATCTGGAACACGCAATTCGGCTCGCAAGCCACGCCCAGGTATCCGCTCTCGACCATCTGCCAGTAGATGTGCTGGTTGAGGCTCGTCTGATCGTATTCGAAACGCCGTTCCTTCCCGCCCCAAAAGAAGGACCAGTACTGAAAGCTCAGCGCCCCCGGTGCAGCGTAGCGGTTGTCGTCGAACAGATAGTTGTACAGCAGCGCCATCGACTGCACGTAAGCGCTGTACATGATGTTGTCACGACCGACCGGATTCCAGTCTTCGGTGTAAGCGTCGGACAGATGCGCGTTGAAGACGCTGCCTCCGCGACTCACACGCGCCCAATACATCCAGACCTCGGGCAGCAGCATCTTCTCCATGAAGCGTTCGAAGACCGGCTTGAAGACGCCTGGCGCGGCGGGTAGACGATGGCGGTGAGCGAGCGCCAGGGCGTAAGCCATATAGGCCATCTGGAAGCGGTAGCCACCGAAATCATCCTGGCCAGTGCCGCGACCCTGCATGAAGGACCAGTCGTTGATGGGCTGGCGCGAGAGATTGGCGAAGTGCCGCAGATGGCCGACCTGCAGGTCATCGAGTTGCTGCGTTTCATGCGAAGTCATGGAAGGGGCGCTCCAGAAACCGCCGCATTCGGGTCGACACCGTCGCGGCATCGAGCGAGTCGGCAAAGTGGGTTTGATAGGTCCCGCCCGGCGCCATGAAATAGCAGAGGGCCGTGTGTGAGAGCACGTAGCCATCGGGCGCGTCGGGCTCGTCTTGCCGCGCTGCGAACACGCGAAACGACTTCCTGGCCTCCTCCGCCTGCTCCTGCGTGCCGGTGAGCCCGAGGAAGCCATCACCGAAGCGACGGTATTGCGCAAGGTACGTCCGCAACACACCGGGCGTGTCCCGGATGGGGTCAACGGATACGTAGAGAGCCTGCACCTGGTCGGCGAGCGGTCCGAGCATCGCCAATGCCTCGCCGAGCTTCGACAGTTCCCGCGGACACACAACGGCGCAGTGCGAGAAGCCGAAGAACACGAGAAGGTGCTTCGAGCCAAAGCTGCGTTCGTTCACGCGTCGACCGAAATGATCGACGAGGTCGAACCGGCCGCTTACGGGTGGCGGAATGGCAGGTTGATGGGTGGCCCTTGCTGCGCAGCAGCACCCGGGAGCGGCATTGGCAGTGGTGAAAGGCATCAGACCACTTTAAATGAACACTTCGCGCATACGGAGATTTGTCTCGGCATCCATCCACTATCGAAGAGGTTGACTGTGCGGTGCCGTTTCAGCCAAACATCGTCACGCAGGCGCAGCGGTGAAGAGGCAGACCGCCCGCCGGCGCACCAGCCGCCGATGTAAGGGACCACCCGAAGACCGTGCCTCCCTCTGCCAGATCTGCGATTCGTGCGAGACGTCCGGTCGTGACGTCGATGATGACGAAGGCCGTGCGAACGCCCACTTGCCGTCGCCAATGACCCGGCTGGCTGGCGCACACTTCCGGCCACGGTCCTGCAACATGAATCCTGACCCGACCCCATTGCGTCCGAAACCGTTGCGTCACCACCCCTGGAGGATGGCATTCGCGTGCCTGGCGCTGGCGGTGCTCGCGTTCGTGCTCACGTTCGACTGGAACTGGGTCCGTCCTCCGCTGGAGCGCTACATCTCGCGCAAGACCGAGCGCGAATTCCGGATGTCGGACCTGCACGTCAGCCTCGGCCTCGTGCCGACGATCCGCATGCGCGACGTGTACTTCGCCAATGCGCCCTGGTCGCAGGAAGCAGCACCGATGGCCCGCATCGACGAGCTCGAATTCTCGATCTCGCTGCGCGACCTGCCCGACAAGATCCTGGTGCCGCGGGTGGCGCTGACGCGCCCGGACCTGGTCTTCGAACGGTTGGCCGACAACCGCAAGAACTGGATCCTTTCCGACCCCTCGGATACACGGCCGAGCAAGCTGCGCATCAGCACGCTGTCGTTCCAGGACGGGCGCATTCGCTATGTCGATCACGGTCTGCCCATCGAGGTCGACGTGGTTGCCGGCACCTTCGAACCAGCCAGCCTCGACAAGGTCCAGAGCGCCACAAGCACCCCCGAGGGCAACCGCTACATGACGCGATACGAGTTCAAGGGCGACTACCACGGCAGGGCCTTCTCGGGCCATGCGCTGACTGGCGAGGTGCTCAGCTTCGCTGAATCCGGCGCACCGTTTCAGCTCAAGGGCGAATTTGTCGCCGGATCGACCAGGGTGGCGGTCGAAGGAAGGATCGCCGACGCAGCCAACGTCTCGGCCATCGACGCGCAACTGCAGATCGAAGGCCAGACGCTGGCCAGCCTGTACCCCTTCCTGCTGCTGCCGCTGCCGACATCGCCCCCCTACCGACTGCAAGGGCACCTGATCCTCGAAGGCGATCGCTACACGATGAACGACCTGCGCGGGCGGATCGGCTCGACCGACATCACCGGCCACGCCACCTACGTCGAGAAGGAACCGCGCCCGCTGCTGACCGCGGACCTGCAAAGCCGTCAGCTCGACATCGCGGATCTGGGCCCGCTGATTGGCATGCAGGCCGAGGGCTCCGGTGGCAAGCCCGCTGCCTCCCAGGCGCAGACGCGCGACCGGCCGGGTGCCAAGGCCACGGCACAGGCCACCGAGCCCGAGCGCCTGCTGCCGGCCGGTTCGTTCGATGCCAGCCGCCTGCAGCAGATCGATGCCGACGTGACGCTGGTCGCGAGCGAGCTGCGGGTGCCCCTGGCGCTGCCCCTGGAAAGCCTCACTGCCACGCTGCATCTGCACGATTCGATCCTGCAGGTCGCCCCGCTCGACTTCGGCTTCGCCGGTGGCACCATCGCGTCGCAGGTGACGCTCGATGCGCGCGAACCCACGATCCGATCCGAGGTTCGCATCGACCTGCGGGGCGTGGAGGTCGGCCGCCTGATTCCTCGCAGCGAGACCATCGCCAAGGGCGCCGGCCGTGTGGGTGCGGTGCTGGAACTCAAGGGCAGCGGCAATTCGATCGGTGAGGCGGCGGCCGGCGCCGATGGCCGCGTGGCTGCCACGATCGCGGACGGCCGCGTCTCCAACCTGCGCGATGCCGCCAGTTCGCTCAACGGCGGCAAGGTGTTGCGGTTGCTGGCCAGCGGCGATCGCGACATCCGGGTCAATTGCGGCGGCATCGCGTTCGACGTCAAGGACGGACGCGGGACATCGACGCTGTTCGTCATCGACACCGAGCAGACGCAGATCCTCGGAGGCGGCAGCTTCGACCTTGCGAATGAACGCTTCGACATCATCGTCGCACCCAAGCCCAAGAAGGCCGGCATGCTCTCCCTGCGCACGCCTCTGCACCTCCACGGCAGCTTCATGCAGCCCGGCTACCGGTTCGAGAAGGGGCCTCTGCTTGCGCGCGCGGGTGGCGCCATCGCGCTGGCCGCGGCGGCCCCGCTGGCAGGGCTGCTGCCGCTGATCGAGACCGGCCCGGGCAAGACCACCGACTGCGCTGCCGTCCAGCAGCAGGTCGGATCGGCTGTTCGGCAGGCGACTGCGCCGGCCGCGCGCAAGTGATCGCCGTGGCGCCAGATGCGAGGCCGTCGGATGCTGCGCAAGTCGCGAAGCTCACGCTTTGCTGCCCGATGGACCGCACCGCTCGGACCTCAGGATTGCAGGTCCTATGCAAGCCGGAGGAGACAGTCTGGAGGAACAGAGGCATGCAGATAACCGTCCGGCTCGTCGCCAGAGCACCAGGCTGAGTGACTACGAAGCCCGGGCCACGGGTCCGCGAGGCCCTCCCCTACTCCGGCAGCGCGTTCAGCAAATAGAGGGCTTCGACCAGCGGCGACGGAGCGGTGCCAGCCGGAAAGCTCTGGCGGAACACCCTGACGATCTCGCCACTGCGGTAGGTCTCGGCCAATGCGCGGTTGACCGCCAGCCGCATGTCCGGGTCGCGTCGCATCATCAGCGAATAGCTTTCCATCGACAGGTAGTCGTTGCTGAGCCTGAGGGTCGCACCCGGCGCGCCGCCAGTGACTTCACCCACGAGGATCAGGCTGTCAGTGGCAAAGGCATCAGCCCGTCCGTCACGCACCGCGGCGATTCCGTCGGAGCTGGTCTTCACCGGCACCAGGGCCGGCACGATGTCACGCGAAGACAGCCCCTTGAGCACCTGTTCCGTGGTGGTGCCAGGAATGACAGCCACCCGCTTTGCATTCAGGTCCACCGCGCGGCCAATCGACGAGGAGGCCAGCGACACGAAGGAGCTTCCCTCGCCCCAGATGGGATTGCTGAAGTCGACTTGCCGCTCGCGACCCAGCGTGCGCGAAGTGCTGCCGCATTCAAGGTCGACGCTGCCGTCATTCACGGCCTGCATCCGTGTCGTTGCCGTCACGGGCACCCACTGCACGTCCAGTTTGGCCAGCTTGAGCTGGGATTGCAGGGAACTGGCCACGCGCTTGCACAGTTCCACCGAATAACCTGTCGGTGCACCGTCAGCGCCCTTGAACGAGAACGGCTTTGCATCCTCCCGATAGCCCAGCTTGAGGGTCTGGGACTGGCCGATACGGGCAAGTGAGTCTTGAGGTCCAGCGCCCGGCCCACTGGCGCAGGCCGCCAGCAAGGCAGACATCAGGAGTGGCGCCAGCTGCGTCAAAAGTCGTGAATTCGTGCGTCGTCCTCAGGCAATCAACAGATGCGTGCCGACGAGCCCAGGCGGACGCATTCGCTGGACTCAACAACCCGCGTTGCAGAGCGGGCGGATTGTGAGGCCCGCTACCGGCATTGGCAACCGGATCCTTGAGCACGACAAAAATGCCATTGAGATCATCGGTCCAGGTCTGCAAGACTGACCGAGCCATGGACCAACTTGCGTACGTCGTCCGCCGCGATGTCGCCATGCATTTGGAGTGCCAGCAACCATGCGCAGAACGCGCGTGAGCGCCTCTGCATGATTTGATCCTTCTGATGCGAGGTTCCCGGCTCAAAGCTTCGAGCCGCCATCGACGCGCAGGGTGTCGCCGGTGATCCAGCGTGACGCGTCGGAGGCCAGGAAGGCGACGACATCGCCGATGTCGTCGGGCTGCGCGATGCGCTTCAGCGCCTGCATTCCCAACGTGAAATCGCGGCCCGCGTCGGTGCGCGCGAACTTCGACATGTCGGTGTCGACCACTCCCGGGGCGACCGCGTTGACGCGGATGCCGCGCTCACCGAGTGCCGACGCGAAGTGCTTGACCAGCGTGTCGATCGCGCCCTTGGTCGCGGCATAGGCCGACAACGCGCCGACAGACGCATGCGCGGCCAACGATGACAGCAGCACCACGCTGCTGCCCTTGCCGAGAATGGGCAGCAACTGCTGGACAAGGAAGTAAGGCGCGCGCACGTTGACGGCGAACATGCGATCGAAGTCCTCGACGGTCGTGTCCTCGATCGCCGCACCGACGGAGATGCCGGCGTTCGCGACCAGTATGTCGAGCCGGCCACCGATCACCTCGCGTACGTGGCGCGCGAGCTGGTGCGCACCGTCAGCCGCGCTCATGTCGGCGGCAACCGCGTCGGCCTTGCCGCCAGCCTTGCGGATTTCAGCGACGACTGCGTTTGCTTCTTCGGCGCCGCGGCCGTAGTGGACAAGCACCTGGGCGCCGGCTTTGGCGAGCGCCAGCGCGGCGGACTTGCCCATGCCGCGGGAGGCACCGGTGACGAGAGCGGTCTTGCCTGTGAGGTAGGTCATGATTCATTCCTGGTTGTTGCAGCATCGCTGCGGATGAGAGGAATTTATGGCCACCTTGCGGGTTGCACAAAGACTTTGTAAGCTGGCTGCCATACCTTGAAAGCATGGGAGCGCCATTGGAACTTCGCCACCTTCGCTACTTCGTCGCCGTTGCCGAAGCGGGCAGCATGACTGTCGCAGCAACGCAAAGGCTGCATACCGCGCAGCCCTCGTTGAGCCGGCAGTTGCGCGACCTGGAATATGAGGTCGGCACGCCGTTGATGACGCGCGGTGCCCGCGGCATCGAGCTCACCGCGGCCGGCCGTGCCTTTCTCGACCACGCGCGGCTGGCGTTGTCTCAGGTCGAAGCGGCAGGCCTCGCGGCACGCCGCGCCGCGCAGCCCCCGAAGGCCACCTTCGCGCTGGGTTTCCTCACCGGCCAGGAGATGGACTGGCTGCCCGAGGCGATGCATGTGCTGCGCGACGAATTGCCAAGACTCGACGTCACCGTGTCGAGCCAGTTCTCGCCTGATCTGGCGAAAGGACTGCTGAATGGAACGCTCGATGCCGCGTTCATGCGGCCTGAGCAAGGCGCCGGCGATCTGGTCTTTCGCGTCGTGGTCGACGAACCGTTGGTCGTCGTGCTTCCCAGCGATCACCCTCTGGCCGCGCGCAAGGCGATCGACCCGGTAGCGCTTGCCGGCGAGCCGTTCATCAACGTCTCCAGTACCGCGCCGGCCTTGCGAATCGTCATTGACGACTACGTTGATCGCGCGGGGCTGGACGTCAAGCTTCACCATGAAGCCGACAACCTGGCGATGGCGATTTCGCTGGTCGCATCGACGCGTGGGTTTGCCCTGCTACCGATCTATGCCGAGAACTTTCTGCCCTGGTCGGTTGTCGCGCGCCCGATCAAGGGCGGGGACGCTCCAAAGATCCCTTTGATGGTGGCGCACCACAAGGCAAATGCATCCCCGACCTTGAAGCTCTTCTTGTCCAGGCTCGATGAATTGATCGCCCGCGTTTCACGAAAGCATCGTTGAATCGCCGTGAAGAACGCTTCGACATCATCGTCGCACCCAAGCCCAAGCAAGCCGGCATGCTCTCTCTGCGCAAGCCGGTGCGCCTCCATGGCAGCATCACGCGACCTGGCTACCGCTTCGAGAAGGGGCCGCTGCTTGCGCGCGCGGGTGGCGCCATCGCGCCGGCCGCGCGCAAGTGATCGCGGCGCGGACCGGTCCAGACCGACTCGAATTTGCTCTGCGGTTGTCCACGCCTCTTGAAGACTGCCGTTTGAAGCGTGCAGCAGACGACCAGGCGCTCGGCGACCTCCTCCAATCTCCTCCACCACGCGATAGATCTCGGCCGAGTCGATGCGTACGCCAGTTGGTTCAAGGTCGAGTCGGAGCGACCGCGGAACACACCTTCGGAGCGATCAAGCCCAGGATGAGGTCCACGTGCCCAAGGCCCTCCTGTCCGCGGGCGCCCCTCGCATGACACGGCGGTGTCTCGTCGAGAACTGGTTGCGGCTGTTCGAGTTTTCAAGCTGAACGGCGGCAGCGGCCGAAAGCTGAATTACGCGCTTTGCTCGATGCGCGACTGCTGTCCCTCGAAACTTGATAAACATCTAGCCCACGACGAGGTCGGCCTCCGTTCACGGGGCTATCGTTTGGATTCCAGTTCAACCGATGGTCCACATTGAAGGAGGCCAAGATGAAACTGTACGCGGGGATTGACTTGCATTCCAACAACAGCGTGGTGTGTGTGCTCGACGAGCATGACAGGGTAGTGTTCTCCAAGCGCCTGCCCAATGATCTGACGGCGATCATTGCCGCGCTGCGGGCATGTGTAGGAGCGTTGATTGGCGTGGCCGTGGAGTCCACCTACAACTGGTACTGGCTGGTCGATGGATTGCAGGATGCGGGAATGACCGTGCACTTGGTCAACACCGCTGCCGTCAAGCAGTACGACGGGCTCAAACATGCTGGCGACTTCAGCGACGCCCGCCACTTGGCGCATCTGCTGCGCTTGGGCATTCTGCCCACAGGGCACATTTATCCGCGCGAGGAGCGCGCAGTGCGCGACCTGCTGCGCAAGCGCGGCCAGCTCGTTCGCCAGCGCAGCACGCAGATCCTGAGCATGCACAACCTGGTGGCACGCAACCTGGGAGCCAATGCCAGCGGCAATGAGATCAAGCGCTGGACCAGGGAGTCCATCGAGGTGATGGCGCTGCTGGACGAGCAGAAGCTGGCGCTGCATGCCAACTTGGCTGTGATGGAGTGCCTGGACACGCAGGTCAAGGCGCTGGAAAAGAGCATTTTGGCACGCGTGAAGCTGCGTGAGGACTACCGTGCACTCAAGACGGTCAGCGGCATCGGCGAAGTGCTGGCTCTGACGATTGCACTGGAGACGGGGGACATTGGTCGCTTCCCCAGCCCCGGCAACTTCGCCTCCTACGCGCGCACCGTGGACAGCCGGCGCGAATCCAATGGCAAGAAGAAGGGCGAAGGCAATGCCAAGTGTGGAAACAAGGACTTGGCCTGGGCCTTCATCGAGGCAGCGCACTTCGCCATACGCTATGACGCCACGATCAAGCGGTGGTATCAGAAGAAGTCCGCGCACAGCCTGTCGGTGGTAGCAATCAAGGCGGTGGCGCACAAGCTGGCACGCGCCTGCTACTACGTGATCAAAAACGGCCAGCCCTTCGACGCGGCAAGGGCCTTCGGATAAGTGCGGCCATGCAAGACGCCGGCATGCACGCGAACATATCCCCATCGTTCGTCATGGCCAATGCGGCATCGCGCCGCATCGGACGCAACGAACGTCGTGGTGGCGCGATGCCGGCGCAGCGCAGCGCTGAAGATTTGGGAACGGCAACGGCAGCGCCACTTCGGAGGTTGGTACAACCATCAAACTTGATTGCGCGCCGTTGCCGATCCCGCCAGGGATCATGCAAGTTTCGTTGCGCCCGCAGCGCGAGCCACAAGGGGTTGGATCACCGCGCAGGCGGTCAAACCATAGACTTGTGCGAGCCTATGCGCTCGCTGTGAATGGACACGCTAGGGAACAGAGGGTTTTCTGGGGCTGCGGATGCAGCCAGGGGCCACGCACCGCAAGGTGCCACCGCCTTGATCCTGATGGGTGACTGGTGCGCTGCGGCGCAACCGTGATCTGAGAACCAAGTGTGCGGCGGTTCGCGTGATTCGCAGACGGTGCGAGCAGAAATATGCGGGAGAGTCGCAGGGGTGCGGTCTTCCCTATTGACGGAGACGGCTAATGGGTGACGGAGACGGCTAATGGGTGACCTCCAATGGCAAGTCCGCTGCAGCGGCCAAACGAGATCGCGTTGAACGGCAGGTTCGGCATGTCGCGAAACGGTGTTCGGGGCCCCAAGCGGAAGTGCAGGGCCGCTATTGAAACGCCGCAGAGCGGACGGTCAGCCCGGGCACTGCCCTCGCACCGGCTCGCCGAAGCGAGTCCGAGCGCGCCAATCGAGGAGGCGCAGACGACCTCGGAAACTCGACTCGGCAACCGATTGAAGGCGGACAATCTCATGGAACCTTCACTTATCAAGAGATCGGCTGAATGATCACGCGACGAAGCATTTCCCTCGCCGGTGGCATCGTTGTCCTCGCATCGTTGGGCTTCCCTGCGTATCCCGACGATTCGTTCTGGAAAATTGGGTACATAGGCATATCGCCGATTGGATCACCCGAGGGAGAGCGGGTCTTTGATTCCTTTTTGATTGGCCTCAGTCAGGATGGATTTGTCGAGGGCAAGAACATCGCTGTCGAGCGACGATCCATCAATGGCGACCCCGACCGGTCCCCGCAAGTTGTCGCAGACCTGATTGGACGGGGTGTCAACGTCCTTGTTGTCTCCGGCACGGCGACCACTCGAGCAGCCAAGGAAGCGACCAACACTATTCCGATAGTGACCGCGAGTTTGTCCAATCCAGTTGCCAGTGGTCTTATCTCCAGTCTCGGCCGACCTGGCGGAAACCTCACAGGCGTGACAAATTTCGACATAGACCTGAATCCGAAGCGACTCGAGTTACTGAAATCCGCAGTACCAGGAGCTGCGCGGCTCCTCCTCATCCAGGACAACCGCTACATATTCGATGCCAGGACAGCCTCCACGATCAATCGAAATCTGAATGAGGCTGCGCGATCTCTGGGTGTTCGCCTGCTGGAGGTCGCAGTCGCGACGAGGCAAGATATGGAACAACTGAATTCCCTGTTCGGGCACGAGCAGGTCGACGGCATAGTCGTTGGGGAGATTCCTGCCATTTCACTGATTCACAAAGAGTTGTCCGAGCTCGCACTGCGGCATAGATTGCCCATGCTCGCTCCGGTCCGATTCGCAGCGGACGACGGCGTCTTGCTCGCCTACGGACCCGATCTTCCCGAACTCTTTCGGCTGGCAGGTGGCTACGTGGCGAAGATTCTCAACGGTGCCAAACCGGCCGAACTACCCATGCAGCAGCCGACGAAGGTCGAATTGATCGTCAATCTGAAGACGGCAGATGCAATTGGCACACCCATCTCACGGCAATTTTTGCTGCGGGCTGACGCAGTGATTCATTGATGTTCACCTTGAACGCCCGCTCAAGGCCGATCCTGCGGCTTCGAACACTTCCCGTAAGTTGCCTCTCGGCCTGAGAGGGCAACCCTTCCGCGGGGGAGACTGCTCCCGGCACAGCTTCGCAGGCACAGTCCCGGCCAGGGCTCGACGTTCGTCGCAGGCTCACAACAAAGCCGTCGTGAGCGCGTGCGCATTGACCCGGCGGCGTCAACAATCGGTCGGAATGATGAGCCGACATTAGACTGCACCATAGATCAACCCCGTGAGATGACGCCCTCTTCCCTGCCCGATTTCGCCGAGCGAGCCAGCCTCGAAGAAGCGCTGTGCAAAGCCGGCGTGCTTGACGGAAGGAGCGTCACCGGGGTGTCGACCGAAGCATCGTATGCGACGGTGTTGTCACACATTTTCAGGTTGCGCCTCGCATACGCGGGCGCCATGTCCAAAGCGCCCGCCACCTTGATATTGAAAGCTGGCCTTGCGGATCGACCTGGCGGCCCGTGGGCCGGCGGCAAGCACGAGGTAGCCTTCTACCGAGACGTTGCTCCCTTGATGCCTCGCGGCATCGTCCCTCGTTGCTTCGCCGCCCATTGGAATGGCGACACCGGGACGTGGCACTTGCTGCTGGAAGACTTGACGGATTCGCACTTCATCGCGACACGCTGGCCTCTGCCGCCTGACTTCGCGCAAAGCGAGTCGGTCATTCGAACGCGCGCCCGTTGTCAAGCCGCATTCTGGGACGATCCTCGTCTCGGCGTGGCCATAGGTACTTGGCAGGATGCTCGTGCCCATGAAGAGGCAACGAAGGCGATGGTTGCTCATTTCTCCCGATTCGCGGATGAGATGGGCGATCGGTTGTCGCTCGAGCGGCGGTCCCTTTGCGAAAGATTGTTCGATTCTGCGCCGCACCTGGCGCAAAGATACCTGTCGCGGCGCAACATGACGATCATTCAAGGCGACGCGCATGTCTGGAACTGCTTCTTGCCGAAGGATGGCGCGAAAGACGGTGGCAGGTTGTTCGATTGGGATGCCTGGCAAGTGAATACCGGTTCGGACGACCTCGCTTGCATGATGGCCCAGCAGTGGTATCCCGAGTTGCGTCAGCGTTTCGAGCTGCGCCTCCTCGACTGCTTTCATGAAGAGCTTGTGGCTCGGGGCGTGCAGGGCTATGACCGGCGCGCATTGCAGGATGACTACAGGCTGTCGGCACTCTGGCTGATCGCGACACCGATCTGGCAGCACGCAATCGGCATTCCTCCAGTCATTTGGTGGAACAATTTCGAGCGCGTCTGCATGGCCGTCGACGACTTGGACTGCCGCGAACTGTTGCTATAGCGACGCATGGCAGGAGCGGCCAACAGCAGACATTGGACCAACCGGCCACCGCCAAGGCCCGCACCAACCCGAACATCGCAAGCCACAGGCAAAGTCGGCAGGTTTCTCGTCGCAAGCCCCTGCAACAGAGCGCGCGCACTCGCGCGGGACGTCGCGGTCGGGCAAGCATATCGTCCTTGTAGTGCAGGCGCGCCAGCAACATAATCGGCGCCGGCAACTGTACGAAAAGAAAGCAGGAATGCCCCGTCGCTTGCCGTGCCGGGCGCGAGGCAGTCCTCGAACGTGGCGTCGCTGCAAATCTTCGACGACGCACCTGCGAACGATTCGCGAGCCACGCGGTTTTCAAGAGTGAGGTGATGATGCACTTTGTCTTCAGTGCCCTCGATGGCGTGGACGCGCGCTCACCAGTGATCAGCACGTCGTACACGTTCGCGCAGTACGACCGCAAGATCGCGACGATCGTTGGCGCGGCCGACCCGCCGGACCGCGCAGGGATGACGCATACGATGAAGCGCCTTGGGCCGATGCCGTCGGTCCCTGCGCAGGCCTGATGTCCTCGCACCAACACTTGATTCAAGCCGCCCTTGCGGACCTGCATCCGACGCAGATTACCGTGGGCCGAGCGGAGGTGGTCGCCAAGCGCGCGCAATGGGCGCAACTCAAGCGCAAGGAGCGCGATCGAACGCTGGCCGCCCATTGGTTCCCGGCCGTCAAGGGACCGAACGGGCGCTTCTACATCGTCGACCATCATCATCTGGGCGTGGCGCTGCACGAAGAGCGCGTCGAATCGGTTTGGGTCATGCCGCTGGACGATCTCTCCGAAGTCGCCGGAGAGAACTTCTGGCGCTTGATGGAGTTTCATCGGTGGGCGCATCCGTACGACGAGACAGGCAAGCGCCGCGGATATGACGCAATTCCTTCGAAGATCGCCAAGCTGCGCAACGACCCCTATCGCAGCTTGGCCGGCTTCGTCCGAAACGCGGGTGGCTATGCCAAGGACGCGGCACCGTTCGCCGAGTTTCTCTGGGCCGATTTCTTCCGGCCCCAGATTCCCGTCAAGATCCTCGAGAGGGGCAGCGACGGCACGTTGCTGCCCGAGGCGGTACAACAAGCGGTCGCACTGGCGCGCGGGCCGGCCGCACGCTGCCTGCCCGGGTGGACGGGCGTGACGACTGCGGCAAACTTGTCTGCCAGCATCGGCAACGCCACTTGAGCGCGCTCGCCAACGCTGGGAAGCCCGGAGCCGCCGACCTGGTCGCCGGCCTGTCGATCGCAGGCCTGCTGTTGCCGGAGGCGGTGGCCTACTCAAGCATTGCGGGACTGCCGCCACAAGCGGGCGTGATGGCGCTTTTCGCGGGCCTGCTCGTGTACGGACTGCTGGGCAGCAGCCGCTTCGCCATCGTTTCCGCCACATCGTCGTCGGCTGCCGTGCTCGCCGCCGCGACGGCCTCGCTCACCGGGGCAGATCCGGCGACGCGGCTGGCGCTTGGTGCGGGCATCGTGCTGCTGGCGGGCGTGTTCTTCATCGCAGCCGGGCTGCTGCGACTGGGCGCCGTTTCGAGCCTGATCGCCAAGCCGGTGCTGCGCGGCTTCGCACTGGGGTTGGCGATGACCATCGTGCTCAAGCAGTTGCCCAAGGTGCTCGCCGTTCCAACTGCCCACGGCGACTTCTTTCGGCTGGCCGGGGACCTGGCTGCGAGCTGGCGGCAGTGGAACTGGGCGGGGGCGGTCATGGCGCTGCTGGCCTTGACGCTGCTTCGCGCACTCGGGCGATGGCGGGCCGTGCCGGCCGCGCTCCTGGTGATCGCGGCGGGCATCGCCTTCGATGTCAGCGGCCAGAGCCACACCTGGGGCATCGCCGCGGTCGGTCCCTTCAGCATCGACTTCAGCCACCCGGGCCTGCCGTCGCTCGCTGCAGAGCAATGGGTCAAGCTTGGTGAACTTGCGTTTGCCGTGGCGCTCATCCTCTATGCGGAGTCCTATGGATCGATTCGCACCTTTGCGCTGCGCCACGGGGATGAAGTTTCCGCCAACCGCGACCTGTTGGCCCTTGGCGCGGCGAACCTTGCCTCGGGCCTGTTCCGGGGAATGCCGGTGGGTGCTGGCTACTCGGCCACATCTGCCAACGAAGCCGCGGGCGCGCAGAGTCGCGCCGCCGGGCTGGCGGCTGGCGCAACGGTATTGGTGGCGGTACTGACATTGTTGCCCTGGATTGCACATACGCCGGAGCCGATCCTGGCGGCCATCGTCATCCATGCTGTCGCTCACACCCTGAGTCCTGCCGCGCTGCGTCCCTACTTCCACTGGAAGCGTGACCGCCTCACTGCCCTCGTGGCGGTTGCGGCGGTGCTGCTGTTCGGCGTGCTGGACGGGCTGCTGGTGGCGATTGGCGTCAGCCTGGCAATGTTGCTGCACGGCTTCGCGCGCACCAGCGTGAGCTGGCTCGGGCGCCTTGGCGACGGTCACGACTATGTTGACATGGCACGCCACCCTGACGCCATCGCGCCGACCGATGGCTTGATCGCACGCCCCGAGGTGCCGCTGTTCTTCGGCAACGCTGACGCGGTGTTTGCCGCCATCCGCCAACGTGCCGCCGGGCAAGTCGGTACAAGGCGGATCGTGCTGAGCCTGGAAGAGTCACCCGACCTCGACGGCACGAGCATCGAGGCGCTTTGCGAATTCGCGATCTGGGTTCGCGCGCGCGGCATGCAACTCAAGCTCGCGCGCGTCAAGGACGCCGTGCGCGATGTTCTCGACCGCGTGCACTCACCGGACCTCGCAGCGGATACGTATGCGGCGTGGAGCGTGGATGACGCGATGCAGTCGTAGAGTCTGACTCGGTGCATCGATCGCCGATCAGTGCTGCGCTGGGAAGATGTGCTGACGGATCGTTGGAGTGCGACCATGTTCTGCAGCGTGTGCCCAAGCTAGCGCAGCCCGGGTGCTCTGTCCATCGTCCGCGGTCGTCTTGGCGCATGGCGGGTCATTTCTCGAAGCTGGCCAAGTGCAGCGCGCCCGAAATGCAACGTTTTGCGGGCAGCTGTCGCGCTCAGCGAGACAGCGCCGGCAACGCCTCTTCCAGCGTTGCCACGAAGTCGGCCATGGCGTCGCTGTCGCGCGCACCGCGCTTGCTGATGCGAAAGAAATCCATGCTGACCTTCGGCTTCAACAGCACATCGGTCTGCACGCGGTGGCGCCGGCATGCGGCGGTCGCGAAGGTCGGCATGATCGCCGTGCCGAAGCCGGCCTCGACCATCGAGATCAGCGTGCCGAGGAAGTTGAAGGACTGGCGCTGCGCGTCCGCGCGGCCAATCGTGCCGAGGTGCACGTCGATCACCTTCTGGATCGGATTGCCCGGCGGCAAGCCCAGGAGTTCGACCGACCGCAGCGCGGTCCATGGCGCCGTGCCCGTCGCCGCCTGCACCTCTTGCGAAGCCGAAGGCGCAACCCGCATCAGGTGAAAGCGCCCTATCGGCCTGCGCTCCAGGCCCGAAGCGGCCTTGAAGAAGAAGCCGAGCCCGAGATCGGCCTCGCCGCTCGCAACCATCGCCTCGACATCGCGCAGGTCGGCATCGAAGAGCCGCAGGCTCACGGTCGGATGGCTCAGCCGGAAATCGCGGAACACCTGGGGCAGCAGATGGGACGACACCAACGGTGTCGCGGCGATGCGCAGGGTCTGGCGTGCCTCCTTGCCCTCGACGCCGAGCCGGGAGGTGACATCGTCCAGATCGGTCAGCACGCGCTCGACCACAGGCAGCAGGCGCTGGCCCGCGGCGGTGAGGCCGACCATGCGGGTGGTCCTGTCGAACAGGCGGCAGCCCAGCATGCGTTCCATTTCACGGACCAGCGTGCTCAGGCCGGCCTGGGTCATGTGGGCCTGCTCGGCGGCGCGTGTGAAGTTTCCGATGCGCGCGACATGCAGGAAGGCACGCATCTGGCGGACGGACAGATTCATACCCTTTCATTATGAATTCATCAGACATCTAAATTTCTCAAATGGTTACGAATTCACTCTAATGCCGGATCACCCGCAGACAAGCTGAAGACACACCCGCAGACATGAGCCCATCCACTGACGTCATCGTGCTGGGCGCCGGCATCGGCGGCCTGACGCTTGCGCTGAGCCTGCACCAGGCCGGTATCGGCTGCCGCGTCTACGAGGCGGTGCCAGAGCTCAAGCCGCTCGGCGTCGGCATCAACCTGCTTCCCCACGCCGCGCGGGAATTGTGGGAACTGGGGCTGCAGGCCGAACTCGACGCGGTCGGCGTGCGCACCCGCGAATCCGTGTTTTTCAACGCCCACGGACAACTGGTGTTCCGTGAAGCGGCCGGCATCGACGCTGGCTACGACTGGCCCCAGTACTCGATCCATCGGGGCGACCTGCATGCCCTGCTGCTGGCGGCCACGCTCGAACGCCTGGGTCCTCGCAGCGTCGCCTGCGGCCATCGCTGCATCGGCGTCGACCAGGATGCCGACGGCATCACAGCGCATTTCAGCGCGCCGGACGGTTCCCGAATTTCCACCGTGCGCGGCGCCGTCGCAGTGGGTTGCGACGGCATCCATTCGGCGCTGCGCCGGCAACTCTATCCGGCTGAAGGCGCGCCGCGATATTCCGGCGTCAACATGTGGCGCGGCACGGCCAGGCACAAGCCTTTCCTGTCGGGGGCGAGCATGGTGCGCGCGGGCTGGCTCGACCTCGGCAAGATGGTCATCTATCCGATCCGCAAGGATATCGATGACGCGGGAAATCAACTCGTCAATTGGGTCGCCGAAATCCGCGCGCCGCGGCCGGCGCAGCAGGACTGGAGCCGTCCTGGTCGTCTCGATGACTTCCTGCCCGCCTTCGAGAACTGGCATTTCGACTGGCTCGACGTGCCCGCGCTGATCCGCTCGTCCGATGCCATCCTCGAATACCCGATGGTGGACCAGGATCCATTGCCCCGGTGGACGCACGGGCGGCTCACCTTGCTCGGCGACGCGGCGCACCCCATGGTGCCGCGCGGCTCCAATGGTGCCGGGCAGGCCATCATCGATGCGCGAGTGCTGGCCGGCGCTTTGCGCAGGGAAGGCGTGGGCGCGAACGCGATGGAGGCCTATGACGCAGCCCGCGTCAAGGCGACCACCGCGGTCGTGCTGACCAATCGCAGCAATCCGCCGGACGCCATCCTGCGCGAGGTCTACGAACGCTCCGGCGGCAAGCGCTTCGAGCGGCTCGAGGAGATCGTCAGCCAGGCGGAACTGCAGGCCATCTCGGACAACTACAAGCGCGTCGCCGGCTACGACCCGACCCGTTTGAAAGCCCGCCCGTCCTTCATCTGAAGCACCGGAAGGAACCGACATGCAACGACATCTCTTCCGATTCCTCGCGGCCCTGCTCCTGTGGGCTGGCGCAGCGACTGCGCAAGCCTGGCCCGAGCAATCGATCACTTTGGTCGTCCCCTATACCCCCGGCACCGGCATCGACCTCGTCGCGCGCGAGTTGTCGGCGCGCCTGCCGGCCGCGCTCGGGCAGCCGGTGATCGTCGAGAACGTTGCCGGCGCCAGCGGCAACATCGGCAGCGAGAAGGTCGCGCGTGCCAAGCCCGATGGCTACACACTGCTGGTGCAGGTCAATACGCTTGTCATGAACCGCAGCCTCTACAAGTCGCTGGCCTACGATCCGGTGACGGACTTCGCACCGGTTTCGCAGACCTCCTGGGGCACGCTGCTGCTGGTTACCAACCCGAACGTGCAGAAGACGACCACGGTGGGCCAGATGGTCGCGGCCGCCAAGGCAGCGCCAGGCAAGCTCAGCTATGCCACGCCGGGGGTCGGCACGCCACACCACCTGTCGATGGCACTGTTGCTGCAGAGCACCGGCGCCGACATGCTGCATGTTCCGTACAAAGGCACGGCGGGCGCGGTAACGGATCTGTTGGGCGGGCGCATCGACTACATGTTCCTGCCGGTTCACGTCGCGCTTCAGCAGATCCAGGCCGGCAGGCTGGTGGCGATCGCGACGGGCAGCGACAAGCGCGTGCCGCAGTTGCCCAACGTGCCGACGTTGGCCGAGGCCGGCGTGAAGATCGGCAACCTCGACATGTGGTACGGCGTGCTGGCGCCCAAGGGAACGGCGCCGGCTGTCATCGAGCGGCTCAACGCGGAGATCGGCAAAGTGCTCGCACTACCGCAGGTGGCGACCGCTTTCGAGGCGCAGGGCATGGTGCCGGCCACCTCGACGCCCGCGGCATTCGGTGAGCTGATCGACAAGGATGCCAAGCGCTGGGCCGACGTGGTGAAGCGCGGTGGCATCTCTGCGGAATGATGAATCGCACCCCGACAACGCGGTGGGGCACTGCCGCTACACTGCCGCCGCTGGCGAGCGGCAGCCCCCGGGCAACTCGCCAGATCACCTCGGGACCGCCGACGGGCGGTCCCATCACAACAAGACCAGCAAGAGACAAGCAATGAAGATCCAAGGCGTCAACTCAATCTCGATCCGTCCCCTCGTCGTGGGGTTCGCCGCGTGCGCGGCGCTGGCCGGTGCGGCGCGGGCCGACGTGCTCGACGAGGTCAAGGCTCATGGCGTGGTCAAGTGCGGCGTGACGCTGGCCGCGCCCGGCTTTTCGGCCGAGGACAACGCGGGCAAGCGCCAGGGTTTCGACATCGACACCTGCAAGGCAATCGCCGCCGCAGCGCTCGGCGACGCGAGCAAGATCCAGCTCGTGCCGATGGACCTGAAGACCGCTTTTGCCGGCTTGCCCACCGGCGCCGTCGACGTGCTGACGCACCGCTTCACCTGGACCCAGAGCCGCGACGTGAGCGGCATGAAGTTCGCCAAGGTGATGTTCTTCGACGGCCAGGGCTTCGCCGTCACCGTCAAGTCGAAGGCCAGCAAGCTCGCCGACCTGAACAACGCCACCATCTGCACCGCCCAGGGCAGCACCTCGGAACTGATCGTGGCGGACTACTTCCGGTCGCACAACCTCAAGTACAAGATCGTGACCTTCGCCTCGCAGGAACAGGCTTGGGATGCCTTCGTGGGCAAGCGCTGCGACGCCGCCATCAACGACCGTTCCGGGCTGGCGGCGCGGCTGGCGGCCCTGCCCAACCGGGATGAATTCAAGGTGCTGGCCGAGACCGTTTCCAACGAGCCGATCGGCCCCATCGTCGCGCAGGGCCAGCCGCGCTGGGAGGCGGTCGTGCGCTTCACGCTCAACGCGCTGGTGGCCGCCGAGGAGCAAGGCATCACGCAGGCCAACGTCGATGCGCAGCGCAGCTCGCAGAGTCCCGATGCGCAGCGACTGCTGGGCGTGACGGGCGACTTCGGCGCGAAGATGGGCCTGTCCGCCGACTGGGCCTACCAGGCTATCAAGGCCGTAGGCAACTATGGCGAGATCTGGGACCGCAACGTCGGACCGAAGACGCCGCTGCGGCTTGATCGGGGACGCAATGCGCTGGTCGCGAACGGCGGTCTCATGATGGCGATCCCGGTCCGCTGACCCCCTGGAGCCAGAGCGCTTGACCGCATGACGGTACGCCCGCGCGCGAGCCTGGCTCGCGCCTTCTCGACCGATCGCCTGCCGGGCTACGTTGGCCAATTGCTGCTGCTGGCCGTGGTGGCCTGGCTTCTGCGGCACGGCATCTCGAACTTCATCGGCAACGCGCGTTCGCTCGGCGTGTCGATGGGCTTCGGCTTCCTCAGGAGCGAGGCCGGCTTCGAGATTGCGCAGGCGATGATTCCCTTCGGTCCTGCTTCCAGCTACCGGGATGCGATCGTCGTTGCCACGCTCAACTCGCTGCTGGTGATCGCGGTGGGCAGCCTGCTCGCCACCCTGATCGCACTGTGTGTTGCCTTCGGGCGGCTGAGTGCGCATCCATTGATCCGCGGCGCCTCGACGCTCTATGTCGAGGTGTTTCGCAACATCCCGATGCTGCTGCAAATCTTCTTCTGGTACTTCTCCGCGTTGGCGCTGTTGCCGGGCGTGGCGGAGAGCCTGGCGTTCGGCGCGATCCTGCTGAACAACCGGGGCCTCTTCCTGCCTCGGCTGCTGATGACGCCAACCGCCGCATGGGCCTCGGGCGCGGCGTTGCTCGTATTCATTGCGTTGTTCCACGCAGTGCGCGCCGGGCTTCGCGAGCGCGCCGGGCCGCGTGTCCTCGCCGGCTGTGCCGTCGCGCTGGCGGCGCTGTGCCTCGCGCCGCTGGCACTCATGCACGGGCAATTCGGGCTCGACCGTCCGGCTGCGGAAGGCTTCAACGTGGGCGGCGGTTTCGTGCTGCTGCCGGAGCTGATCGCGCTGACCCTGGGCCTGTCGATCTACAACGGTGCCTTCCTGGCCGAGATCTTTCGCGCGGGCATCCTGTCGGTGCCGCGCGGCCAAGCCGAGGCGGCCGCCACCGTCGGCCTGACCGGCGCGCGCGCCGCCCTTCTGGTGACGTTGCCGCAGGCCCTGCGCCTGGCGCTGCCCCCGGCGGCGGGGCAGTACCAGACACTGGCCAAGGCCTCTTCGCTGGCCGCCGCGATCGGCTACCCGGACATCATGCAGATCGTGGGCGGCACGGTGCTGAGCCAGACCGGCCAGGCGCTGGAGGCGATGGCGCTCGTCGTCGTCCTGTATGCGGCCATCAATCTCGTGATCGCGCTCCTGGTGAACGTCGCCAACCGGCGACTGCTGAAAGCCGAGCGCCGTTGAGATGAGCCCGACTGCCGCGCCGACGACCCATGCTGCGCTGACGCGCGCAGGCTTGCCCGCCAACCGTTACGTGCGTCCATCCCTGGTCGATGCGCGCCCAGCGCCGGTCGTGACCGTCCCCGCGGTCACGCGCTGGCGCCGCGCATGGTTCTCCAGCCCGCAGATGACGCTGTTGCTCCTGCTGCTGGCTGTGCTCTTCATCCCGCTCGCATGGCGCTTCATCGAATGGGCCGTGCTCAACGCCCACTGGCTCGGCAGTTCGAGCCAGGCCTGCCCCGACAAACAGGGCGCCTGCTGGGCCTTCGTCATTGCGCGCTGGAAGCCCTGGCTGGTGGGCGACTATCCTTCTGACCAGCTCTGGCGTCCGTGGGCCTGCTTCGCCGCCTTCGCGGTGTTCTGGACCTGGGTGATGCGGCGCCCGCACAGCGCCGACCTGCGCGGCGTGCTGTTCGGCTTCCTGCTGCTGCCGGCAGCCTTCTTCCTGCTGCTGCTCGGCGGTGGCTCGCTGCCTTTCGTGCCCCCGACGCGCTGGGGCGGGCTGCTGCTGACGCTCGTGGCCACGCTCGCCACCTTCGCGACGGCGCTGCCGCTCGGCCTCGCGCTTGCGCTGGGCCGCCGCTCATCGCTGCCGGTGGTGCGCTGGCTGTGCACGGCCTTCGTCGAGGGCATGCGCTCGGTGCCGCTGCTGGTCGTCCTGTTCATCGCGGCCACGCTGCTGCCGATGTTCCTGCCCACGGGATGGAAGCCGGACCTGTTCATGCGCGCGCTGGCGGCCTTCACCCTCTTCAATGCCGCCATGGCCGCCGAGGTGTTTCGCGGTGGACTTCAACTCGTCGGCCGCGGCCAGATCGAGGCCGCCACCACCGTCGGGCTGGGCCGCACCGCGACACTGGCCCTGGTCGTGCTGCCGCAGGCCGTGCGCGCCGTGGTGCCAGCGCTGGTGAACATCATGATCGCGGTGATCAAGGAGACCACGCTGCTTTCGGTGATCGGTGTCAACGATTTCCTCGGCGCGGTGGAGAACGGCGCCAAATCGCCCGACTGGACCGGCGACTCCAACATCCTCACATCGGGCCACGTCTTCCTGGCCCTGGCCTACTTCCTGGTCTGTTATGGACTCTCGCATTACAGCCGCCGCCTCGAGGGCAAGCGCTGATCGCATGACACCCGCAATGACAACGACAGATTTCGGTGCGACGAGTCCGCCAATGGTGCGCATGGACGGCATCAACAAGTGGTACGGCGACTATCACGCGTTGCGCGACATCGACCTGCTGGTGGCTCCGGGCGAGCGCATCGTGGTCTGCGGCCCTTCCGGCTCAGGCAAGTCGACGCTGGTGCGCACCGTGAACCTGCTCGAGCCTTTCCAGCAAGGAAGGCTGCATGTCTGCGGCGTTGACGTCGGGGCCGATGCGATCACGCGCGCGGCCCGGCTGGCGCTGAACCGGCGCGTCGGCATGGTGTTCCAGCAGTTCAACCTGTTTCCCCACATGACCGCGCTGCAGAACCTGACCGTCGGGCCCGTGTGGGGCCACGGCGTGAGCCGCCGCGAAGCCCACGAGCGCGCGATGCACTACCTGGAGCGGGTCGGCCTGCTGGCCCACGCGCACAAGCATCCCGCGCAACTCTCGGGCGGCCAGCAGCAACGCGTCGCGATCGCGCGCACCCTCTGCACGCAGCCGCAGGTCGTGCTGTTCGACGAGCCCACCGCATCGCTCGACCCCGAGATGGTCAACGAGGTGCTGCAGACCATGGAAGGCCTGGCCGGCGAAGGCATGACCATGATGATCGTCACGCACGAGATGGGCTTCGCGCGGCGCGTGGCGGACCGCATTGTCTTCATGGACCAGGGACAGATCATCGAGACCGCGGCGCCGGACGACTTCTTCGACAGGCCGCAGAGCCCCCGGCTCAAGGCTTTCCTCGGTCAGGTCCTGCCGCACTGAACAGCGCTTTCTTTTTTCTATTCCGACAACACACAGGAGACCCGGCTTATGCCAGTGATCGACGTCCACACCCACATGTTCACGACCCGATGGCTTGAACTTCTCAAGAGCGAAGGCGGCATCTACAACATCCAGACCCGCCCCGATGGCCAGAAGGAGATCTTCCGCGGCAACACGCCGGTGGTGCTGCCGCAACCGGGACACTTCGACTACGACCTGCGCATCAAGCACATGGATGCCGCGGGCATCGACATCTCGATCGTCTCGCTGACCTGCCCCAACGTGTACTGGGGCAACGAGGACGTCAGTTGCCGCGCCGCCCGCGAGTCGAACGACAACATGGCCCAGGCGCAGACCACCTACCCGGATCGCATCCGCTGGTTCACCTCCCTGCCCTGGGAGTACCCGCAACGCGCGATCGAGGAACTCGACCGCACCTGCCGCAACGGCGCCTCGGGCGTCATGGTGCTCGCCAACGTCGCCGGGCGCAGCCTCACCGACCCGATGTTCGCGCCGATCTGGGCCGAGATCGACAAGCGCGGCTTGCCAGTGCTCGTGCATCCGACCGATCCGCCCGGCGTCGACATGATGGACATGACCAAGTTCGACCTGAGCTGGTCGGTCGGCTTCATGTTCGACACCACGCTGGCTTTCACGCGGATGATCTTCGAAGGCTTCTTCGACCAGTACCCCAACCTCAAGATGATCGCTTCGCACGGCGGCGGCACCCTGCCCTACCTCGTCGGCCGCTTCGAGAAGGGCGACGAGGTCGAACTCGCGGTTCGTCGCCAGATGAAGCGCAAGCCGACCGACTACCTGCGCCACATCTACTACGACTGCATCACCTACGACCCGGGCGCGCTGCGATACCTGATCTCGGTGGTCGGCGCCGACCACGTCATGTTCGGCACGGATTGGCCGCACTGGGTGCACGACACCAAGGGCTCCTTCGCCAACACCGGGGCCTTGCCGCAGGCGCAGTGCGATGCGGTGCGCTCGGGCAACGCGCAGCGGGTGTTCGGACTGTAGGCACGCGGCTGAAGTGAGGCCGCGGTGGCGGTTCTCGATGACCACCGGCCCTGCCGGCATCTGGCTTTTCTCCATCCTCGACCCCGGCGCCCGCGCCAGGCAGGACCACGGCGGCTTCCCAAGCAGCAGGTGCACTCCGAAACAGGCATCGGCGCGGAAGGCGCTTCCGGCCACTGACAAGCAGGTCGAACGGCGCGATCATCGGCGCCATGCCCAATGCGTTCGACTTCACGGCCTCGCCCTTCGACTGCCTGGATGCCACCGAACAACGCCTGGTTCGCGACAGCGTCGACATCGCCTACTTCCGCGAAGGCGAGACGCTGCTGGCGCCCGGCATCGAGCCGCTGCATCTGTTCGTCGTCATCAAGGGGCACGTGTCGCAGTTCGATGTCCATGAATTCATCGCCAGCTTCGGCCCCAGGGACTGCTTCGACGGCCGTGCGCTGGTCGCCGGCCGCGCCAGCAGCCGCTTCGTCGCCGCCGAGGAGGTGCTGGCCTACCAGCTGGCCAAGGCCACCGTCAACGACCTGATCGCGCGCAACGCGGGATTCGGCGCGCTGCTGTTCTCCGAGCTGTCGAGCAAGCTCGGCGCCCTGTCGCAACGCCACAGCCAGCGCGAAATGCAGGCGCTGGCGATGTCGCGCGTCGAGGAAGCGTTCCTGCGCCCCGCGCACATCGTCGAGGGCGGCACCAGCATCGTCGAAGTCGCCCGCGTGATGCAGGCGAAGCATTCGAGCAGCGTGCTGGTTCGCGATGGCGAGCGGCTGGGCATCTTCACCAACACCGGGCTCCAGCGCGCGGTGGTCGACGGCCGGCCGCTCGCCGACTGGCCGGTGCGCGAGACGGCGACGTTCTCGCTGGTGTGCATCGCGCCCGATGCGCCGCTGTTCGATGCCCTGGCACTCATGATCCAGCACCAGGTGCACCGCCTCGTCGTGGCCGAGGGCAGCAGGATCGTCGGGCTGCTGGAACAGCTCGACCTGTTGAGCTTCCTGTCGAACCACTCCTACCTGATCACCGTGCAGATCGCGCGGGCGCAAGACCTGGATGCCCTGCGCATCGAGGCCGGGAAGATCACGCGCTTCATCGCGCTGCTGTACCGCGGCGGCACGCGCGTCGGCCAGATCGGCAGGCTGGTGCAGGCGCTCAACGCCAAGCTGTTCGAGCGCGCCTGGCAGTTGATCGCGCCGCCGGAACTGCTGGCCGACAGCTGCCTGTTCGTCATGGGCAGCGAAGGCCGCGGCGAGCAACTGCTCAAGACCGACCAGGACAACGGACTGATCCTGCGCGATGGCTGCGGCGTGGATGCAGCCGTCGTCGAGGAGGCCTGCAGCCGCTTCTCCGCGGCGCTGCGCGACTTCGGCTACCCCGACTGCCCGGGCGGCATCATGGTCAGCCGTCCGGCCTGGCGGCACAGCGCGAGCGATTTCGCGGCTGTCGTGCGCCACTGGCTGCAGCAGCCCGACGCCGACGGCCTGATGGCGCTCGCGATCTTCATCGACGCGCATGCCGTGGCCGGTGACGCGGCGCTGCTGGCCGGCGTGCGCAACCAGGTCGACCGCCTGGTCGCGTCCGACGACGCATGGCTCGCGCGCTTTGCCGCCGCGATCGATGCCTTCCCCGACGCGGGTGGGAGCTGGTGGAATCGCCTGCTGCTCGGCGAACACGACACGCACGCACTCGACCTGAAGAAGGCGGGCATCTTCCCGATCGTGCACGGCGTGCGCAGCCTGGCCCTGCGCGAGCATGTCCAGCCCACCGGCACCACGGCCCGACTCGACGCCCTGGTCGCGCTCGGCCGCCTGTCGCAGGCGTTCGCGAACGACCTGGCCGACAGCCTGCATTTCCTGATGGGCCTCAAGCTGGCGGCCGGCCTGGCCGAACTGGATGCCGGCCATGCGGTCAGCGGCTCCATCTCGACCGGCCAGATGAGCAGCCTCGAGCGCGACCTGCTGAAGGATGCGCTGGCCGTCGTCAAGCGCTTCAAGGTGCTGCTGCGGCACCAGTTCCACCTGGAAATGGCATGACGCCGCGCTGGCTCGGCGGACTGCGCCGCCGCTGGATGCTGCAGCACCTGGCGGATGCGCGCTTCTCCTTCATGTACGACGCGCCCCCGGAGAACGAGTGGGTCACGCTGGACTGCGAGACCACCGGCCTCGACCCGCGGCGCGATAGGATCATTTCGATCGGCGCGGTACGCATCGTCGGAAACCGCCTGCTGACCAGCCAGCGCCTCGAACTGCTGGTGCGGCCCGAGCGGGCATTGAAGAGCGAGAGCGTGCTGGTGCACCGGTTGCGCGAGCAGGACGTCGCCATGGGCATGGACCCGGCGGCTGCGATGCGCCGCGTGCTGGAGTTCATCGGCAGCCGGCCGCTGGTGGGCTACTACCTCGCGTTCGATGTCGCCATGCTCAATCGCGAGATCTGGCCCATGCTCGGCGTGCGTTTGCCACAGCCGAAGATCGAGGTCTCGGCGATGTACTACGACTACAAGAGCCGGCAGTTGCCCGCGCACGAGCGCGGCGGCACGATCGACCTGCGCTTCTCGACCATCATGAACGAGCTCGGGTTGCCACTGCGCGATGCGCACGATGCGCTGAACGACGCCGTGATGGCGGGGCTGGCTTTCGTGAAATTGCGCAACATGAGGTAGTCACGGCCCTGGTCACAGCAATTCATCGAAGACCCGCCGGTCTGCGAAGGCCCGGTCTCCGGGGCATATCGCGGCTTGATGCGGTGTGCCTGCACCCAATGGAAGGCGGCGAGCACTCAAGCCAATCGTCCGGAAATGCGAAGTTCACGCCAACAGAATGCAGTGCGCGCCTCTCTGTCGATCCGTACTATTGCGCGATGCATTGTTCTGCCGCGTCCGCGGCCATCGAGATCGCATGTCCACCCCCACTTTTCGCCAGGCTGTTTCACTGGACGGCGCACGCTGCTACGAGATCGAAAGCACGGCGTACGAGGGCGGCGAAGCCGCCACGCTGGCCAGGATCGGCCTGCGGATCGCCGAGTACCCGGAAGGCTTCCTGATCATGGAACTGGACGGACGAGTTATCGGCTTCATCAATAGCGGCTGCGCCGATAGCGTCGTGATGTCCGACGAGTCGTTCAAGGAACTCGTGGGACACGACGCCGCTGCTCCGAACGTCGTGGTCATGTCGGTTGTCATCGATTCGGCCTATCAAAGCCGCGGTTTCGCGACCATCATGATGCGGACCTTCGTCGAGCAGATGCGCCAGGCGGGGAAGAAGACCATCCACCTCATGTGCAAGCAACGACACGTCGATCTGTATACCCACCTGGGCTATCGTTACATGAAGCCCTCCCCCTCGGATCACGGCGGAATGTCGTGGCACGAGATGATCATGGACCTTTGAGGACAGGTGAGGCTCCAGCCATGCTCGCGAAATCCCGAGCGCAGGCGGCTTTTCGTACATCGTGGACTACGCGGCCACCCGGTGCCGAAGAGGCTTCGAACGTTAGCGCGGTCGCTCTCACGCATCTTCTACAGTGCAGCAGCCGGACCTACAGGCAGCGAACCCGGCTCGGTCCTTCGCAGCCGCCGCGCTCCAAAGCCGGCCCTCAGCAGACCGACGAGCCCACTCCTTCCGCGGGGTCTTCCAGGTGTTAACGGGCTGGGCGCTGGCAGACCATGCGGCCGGTCTTCTTGTCCCAATGACACTTCTTGGCAGCGGCGGAGGCGCTCGCAGGCGCCAACACGGCCAGCCCGAAGGCTGCGACGAGGCCCACGAGAACTAATTGCTTGAGGTGTTTCACGTCGGCCACTGTACCGCATGCCATGGGGGTCGACGGCCGGTGAGAACGTCCGCGGGCAAGACCCGCTCTGGCCAAACCCACCCCCGCACACGAATTGCATCCATCTCCGAAAAGGAGCCCAATCCGCACTCGCCTCGCCGACGCCTGCGCGGGTGGGCGACCTCTTGGGAAACTGCAACCTGCACGAGCGGATGTGATGAACCTCGACCCTGCCCCTCCCGTCGCCCTCGTGGTGGACGATGAGCCGGTGACTCGCCTCATGGTCAGGCGGGCACTGGAAAACCTTGGCTGCTCCCCCGTGCTGGAGGCCGCCGACGGCATCGCGGCGCAGCAAGTCCTGCGCGCGCATCCGGACGTCGCCCTGGTGCTGACCGACATCATGATGCCGCGCATGGACGGCCTGGAACTGCTGCGCTGGGGACGACAGGCCGTGCCGGATGCCACGTGGATCGTCCTGTCGGGGCTGGAGACCTTCGACTCGGCGCTGGCCGCGATCCGGCTCGGCGCATTCGACTTCCTGCCGAAGTCGCCGCAGACCGAGGAGATGGGAGTCGCGGTGCGCAACGCGCTCGAGCGACGCCAACTGCTGGCCGAGCGCGAGCGCCTGCACCTCGCGTTGCAGCGCAAGGTGCGCGAACTCGAGGAGACTTCCGAAGTGCTGCGCCGCGACCTCGAGCGGGCCGAGGTGATCCAGCGCGCCCTGCTGCCGCGCAGCCCGCCGCCCATGGAAGGCTATTGCATCCACGCGGTGTACCGCCCGGGGCAGCATGTGGGCGGCGACCTCTACGACGTGGTCCGGCTGGGCGAGCGGCACCTCGCCTTCTACCTGGCCGACGCCACCGGCCACGGCGTGACCTCGGCGATGCTCTCGGTGCTGTTCAAGCAACGGCTGGTGCTGGCGGACCCGGCGACGGGCCTGGCGCTGCCGCCGGCTGAAGTGCTGGCCGCGGTGAACCGCTCGATCTGCGAGGCGCACGCTGCGCCCGGCCTGTTCCTGACGGCCGTCTTCGGCCTGCTGGATACGTCGGATTCCAGCCTCACGCTGGCATCGGCGGGCCATCCGCCCGTGCTGCACGCGCGCGAGGGCCAGGAAACGCGGATGGTCCGCCGCACCGGTCCGGCGCTCGGGCTGGCGCCGGACTCGCAGTTCGGGCAGGAGCGCCTGCAACTGCTGGCGGGCGACCGCATCCTCCTCTATACCGACGGGCTGCTGCCGTCCGGGTCGCAACGCGAGCTGGAGCTGCTGCAGGAGGTGCTCGTCAACCCGCTGTCGAGCGCGCAGGAAATGATGGCGCAACTCCATGCCAGCGCACCGGCGGGCGCGGACCGCGACGACGTGACCATCCTGCTCATCGACGCCCACGCCGGCGCCTCCTGGTTCGATAACGGCGCGGAACTTCCAACAGCAGCGGCGGCTGCAACAACCTGCACGCCGCGGCCCGAGGGCGACGAGGTGGTGTTCTATGGCGAGACGGACCATGCCGCCTGGCTCGCGCTGCGCGGGCGCGCCACCTGGATGCACTGCGACGCCTTCCATGAAACCGCCCTGACCGTGCTGGACGAAGGACGGCCGCTGGTGCTGGACCTGTCCGGCTGCGAATACATGGACAGCACCTGGCTCGGCACCGTGCACGAGCTGGTCGCCCGGGGCGGCGTGGTGCTCGCGGGCGTGACGCCGATCGTGCACGGCCTGTTCGAGGAGCTGAGCATGCAGCAGGTGCAGGCCGCGATCCGCGACGACATCCCCGCCGGCCCCACGCTCTACGCGCTGGGCGCGGGCGGCGACCTGGCGTCTGTGCAGAAGCGCATCCTGCAGGCGCACGAAGCCCTCTCCGCGCTCAGCGAACGCAACCGCGAGGAGTTCAGGGAGGTGGTCGAGTCGCTGCGCAGCGAACAGGAAGGATCGCGATGAGCACCGCCGCCATCCGCGTGCTGCACCTGGAGGACGACCCGGACGATGCGCAGCGCATCCGGGCGACGCTCCAGGAGGAAGATCTTGCCTGCGACATCGCCTGGGTGCGGACCACGGAAGACTTCGTCGCCGCCCTGCAGCGGCAAGCCTTCGACCTGGTGCTGTCCGACTATGAAGTCGGCGGACTGGAGATGCCGCGCCAGGTGCGGCAGCGGTGGCCGGATCTTCCGCTCATCGTGATTTCGTCCGGCCTGATGACCGAGGAAGAAGCGGTCGAATGCATGAAGGCCGGCGCCACCGACTACGTCCTCAAGCTACGCGTGCGGCGGCTGGGTTTCTCGGTGCGACGATCGCTCGCCGAACAAGGGCAGAAGGCGGCGCTGCGCCAGGCGGAACACGACCTGCGTGCCCTGAACACCGAGCTGGAGGCCCGCGTGCACACACGCACCGCCGAGCTGGAAACTGCCAACGCGTTCCTCAACTCGGTCATCCATCACATCCCCTATCAGTTCATGGTCAAGGACGCGGTCGACCTGAAGCTGGTGCGCGTCAATCGCGCCCTCGAGGAACTGACCGGGCTCAGCGAGAAGGAGCTGATCGGCAAGACGGTGCACGAGTACGTCGGCACCAGGGAGGAAGCCGACTTCTTCACGGCCAAGGACAAGGAGGCGCTGGCGCTGGGCCGGGAAGTGGACATCCCCGAGGAGACCCTGCATGCCAACGACGGCAGCGTGCGCGTCCTGCATGCGAAGAAGATCCCGATCCTCGACGAGACCGGCAAGCCGCGCTTCCTGCTGACCATGTCGGAAGACGTGACCGAGCGGAAGAAGAAGGAGCGCGAGATCGAGCAGCTGAACGCGGCCCTGTCGCAGCGCAGCGCCGAGGTGGAAGCCGCCAACCGCGCCAAGAGCACCTTCCTGGCCACCATGAGCCACGAGATCCGGACGCCCATGAACGGCATCCTGGGCATGCTGGAACTGCTGAGCCTGACCGAGCTGGATGCCGAGCAGCGCGAGACGCTGGGGCTGGTGCGCGAATCGAGCCGCTCGCTGCTGCGCATCATCGACGACATCCTCGACTTCTCGAAGATCGAGGCCGGCAAGCTGGAGGTCCGCCCCGAGGTGGTCTCGATCAAGCGCCTGATCGAGGAGGTGCAGAGCATCTACCTGGGCAATGCAAGCAGCAAGGGGCTGATCGTGCGGCGCATGGTCGACCCGCGCATCAGCCCGGCGCTGCGGGTCGATCCGGTGCGCCTGCGCCAGATCCTCAACAACTTCGTCAGCAACGCGATCAAGTTCACGGCCGAGGGCTGGATCGACATCAACGTGCAATTCCTGGGGCGCAAGGACGGACAGGAAAGCCTGCGCTTCGAGGTGAAGGACACCGGCATCGGCATCTCGCCCGAGAACCAGCAGCGCCTGTTCCAGCCGTTTACCCAAGCCGAGGGCGACGAGGCGCGGCGACGGCCGGCCGGCACCGGGCTGGGACTGGTGATCTCCCGCCAACTCGCGCACATCATGGGCGGCTCGATCAGGCTGGACAGCGAGCCCGGCAAGGGCTCGACGATCACGCTGGAATTGACCTTGCCCGTCGCCGAGCCTCCCTCGGGCAGCAGCGCCGACGGCGCGGGCGCGCCCACGGTCGCGACGGCCGCGCGCCGCGTGGCACCCGGCACCGCGCAGGCCGAGGCGGAAGGCACCCTGGTGCTGCTGGTGGACGACCACCCGGTCAACCGCATGCTGATCGCACGCCAGGTGCGAACGCTGGGCTATGCCGCCCAGACCGCCGACGACGGGGTCCAGGCCCTCGCGTTGTGGAAGACCGGTCGCTTCGGACTGGTCATCACCGACTGCCACATGCCCCACATGGACGGCTACGAACTCGCGCGCGCCATCCGTGCGCTCGAAGCCGGCACGGGACAAGCGCGCGTGCCGATCATTGCCTGCACCGCCAACGCGCTGCAGGGCGAGGCCGAGACCTGCCTCGCCGCGGGCATGGATGATTTCCTGGTCAAGCCACTGGAACTGGCCCAGCTGACCGAGAAGCTCGATCGGTGGCTGCCGCTGCCTCGCGCGCCCTCGCCGCCCGGCGCCTCTTCAGCCGGCGGCGCGAGCCCGGAGGCCGCCCTTCTCGACAGCCCGATAGACCACGCGCTCCTCACCGCGAAATGCGGTGGCGATGCGTCGATGGTGAGCGAGGTTGTCGCAGCCTTCCGGCGCACATGCGAGGACGACTCGGCCGGACTCCGGCAGGCGCTGGCCACCGACGACGTCCCCCAAGTCACGCAGTTCGCGCACCGCATGGCGGGCGCCAGCAAGATGGTGGGCGCACTCGCATTCGCAACCGCTTGCGGGAACATTGACAGGGCCAGCCGCGTCGGCGATTGGGAGGCGGTTCTGGCCGCGATGCCGGCGTTCGAGCGCGAGCGGATGCGGTTGGCGGAGTACTTCGAGGGGCGGGAGCAGACAGCTTGAGCGCCTGCCCCTCCTGTCGTGCCATTCATAGCGAGAAGTCCGGGGTTGTGACGGGCAATCCGGCCGTGACGGTGTGATCGGCGCGGTTTCTCGATTTCCGAACTGTCTCTGATCTGCGCTCCGCATCCCGCTGCCAACAGGTCTGATCCCATAGGTCTTGGGATAGCGTTCTTGCGGCCAGGCATCTGCCCGGCTGTTTGACTCAAAGGGAGTAAAAAAATGGCAGAAGCTACAGACGCAGACAACGCAGCAGTCCGAGACCTCACAACGATTTCTTCAAGTTCGCCGCAGTTCCAGTGCCATGGGATGGCGTCGTCGACGATGGAGTGGCAAACGTCTTCGCCAACATGTACAGGGAGACGGTGAAATGCTCCAACGCAATGGCTTTGGTTCCAACGCCAGCCATGGGACCGACCAACATCAAATGGCTGGCGACACAGTTGGGTGGCGCAATCTTCAGCACAGCGCGAAGCAAGTTGGACATCAAATGCGCGCGGAAGGTCGTTCATGATTACCGAACCGATTTCGATATGGCACGCATGGGTGTTTCATCGCTGAGGTTTGCGCGGTGGTCCTGAAGTCTGCTTGCGTTGGCGCTCTGTGGGCGCTCGCTCGCTGCGGGGGCATCCCATGCCGCAACCCTGCGCACGCAGGAGTGGCCCGCGCCGCGTCACTGCGGCGACTGCGTAGGCTTCCAGTTCGGACGCCTTGAAATGCAGTTGCCGCGGTCGCAAGTCAGCAAGATATTCATCACGGGCAATGAATCTCCCTCGGTCGGCTTTGTGCCCGCGGGCGGGGATGAACGCGCTTCCTATAGCTGGCTGACACTGGACCATGCCCGCTTGCGCGACAGGCACGCGAAGCTGGGCCTGCTGGAGAAGCACCCCATCACGAGCCCCGAAGGCTATCTGGACGCGCTGGGCACTTCACCCGCCTCGGATGACGCGCCCCTGCAACTTGCACGCAAGGCGGAGCGCATCCATCGTGCAAAGAGCTTCACCAAGACAACGAAAGGCGGCTTGGCCGTCTATTTCGTGGATGCCGCGGAACCTGGGGACCGGCGGCTGTATTTTGCGATCCGCGGGGATGACTCGCTCTACGTGCTGGCTGGCGCCTTGCCGCGGACATTCGTGAACGCGCTGCTTTCCAGTTTGCGTGTGAAAGACCCCTGACCGCACGCCTCATGCCGCCTTCGGGTGGCGGCAATTCTGCCTCTTGCCCGGGCCTGTGCGAACGAGGTATGCCCTCGCAAAATTCCCTTGCTGATCACCTCGCAGCAGTAGCATCCCCCGCCACTCCACAAAGGACTCACCATGGACCCGATCCTCGCGTCGATTCAGTTGTTCGCCTTCAATTTCGCCCCACTGAACTGGATGGTGTGCGACGGGTCCCTGGTTCCGATCAGCCAGCACGCGGCTGTCTTCTCGCTGGTGGGCACGACGTATGGCGGCGATGGCATGACGAACTTCGGCTTGCCCAACCTGAAGGGCAAGGAGCCCGTTCCCGGTTCCGTCTTTTGCATCTGCATGCAGGGCATCTTCCCGCAGCGCCCGTAGTTGCCCGCAACGCCGGCCTGCTCCGGTACGATGCGGGCAGCCCTCCCTCCGTATCCGCCTGACCCTCACCGGCCTCATGAACTGCCTCCTCAAGTACCCTGCCCTCGTGTTCGGAATCGCCCTCGCCGGCTGCGGCGTGGTGCCGAACGACGTTATCCACCTGCGCGACGGCAACCTGCGCGCGTCGACCTACAACGGGGCCTCCACCTATTGCGAGCAAAAGCAGTTGAATGCTCGCATGCTGGGCAAGGCGCCGGGGGACACCGGCGTCGATTTCCGTTGCGAGTGATAACAGGCTCAGATCCGATGCAGCGCAGAAGGTGTGAAGATTCCGTAGCGAGGGCGCCGAGGTCGGGTTGAGGAGCGGAACCGTACTCACGTACGGTGAGCACCGCAGACCCGAGATCGGCGTCCGCAGTAGGAAGATTCATACCTTCTCACCACTTGTTGCGCAGCTCGCGCAGCTTGACGAACACCGTCTTCGCATCCGGATGCTCCGGCAGATCCGGAAACTCCGCCCGCAGCACCGCGATCACGCTCGGGCTGGCCAGGCGCAGGAAGGTGTTGAACTGCTTCTCCTCCTGCATCGTCGTCACGCGGGCCTTGGCCGGGTCCTGTGCCGCCACCTCGGGCAACAGCGCCTTCGCAGCCGCGTTGTCGGGCTCGCGCGCCAGCGTGAAGCGCAGGTTGTTCTCGATGTAGTCGTGGCCCGGATACACGCGGGTGTTGGCCGGCAGCTTCGCGAGCTGGTCGACGAAGGTGCTGTACAGGCTGTCCGCGCTGCCGCCGTTGTGGACGTTGCCGGCGCCAGCGTTGAACAGCGTGTCACCGGAGAACAGCGCCGGCTGCTCGGTGTGGGAGCGCAGGCAGATGTGGCACATCGTGTGGCCGGGCGTGTCCATGCACTCCAGCTCGACCGTCTTGCCGACCTTGATGATGTCGCCCGCCTTCACGCCGCGGTCCACGCCTGCGATGCGCGAGCCCGACTGGTGATGCGCGATGACCTTGGCGCCCGTTGCCGCGACCACGGCCTCGTTGCCGCCGGTATGGTCGTGGTGCTCGTGGGTGTTGAGGATCTGCGTGATGTCCCAGCCCTTGTCCCTGGCTGCGGCCAGGCACTTCTGGTGGTCCAGCGGGTCGATGGCCAGCGCCTCGCCGGTCTCGGGGCAGGCGATCAGGTAGTTGTAGTTGCGGTAGGCGTTGCCGGTCCAGATGCGCTCGACGATCATGGGGTTGTGCTCCGAATTTGACGGCGATCATGCCATCGGGTGGGGTGCGGTGCACGTGTGGGGCCCGACCCTCACCCCAACCCTCTCCCCGGAGGGGAGAGGGAGTCAGACGCGCCCCTCGCCACTCAGGCAGGCGTGCCAGTCTTCGCGGCCGTCCAATGCTCCAGCTTCTCGCGCGCGCCATTCTTCGCCGGGTCCATCATCTCGTCGTGGTTGGCCCGCTTGGCGCACAGCTCGATCACGTAGCCATTGGGGTCGCGGAAGTAGATCGAGTCGATGATGCCGTGGTCCGACGGGCCGCGGCATTCCATGCCCTTTTCGCGCGCCTTGGCCATCATCGGCTGCAGCACCTCGGTGCCGACCTCCAGCGCGATGTGCAGGTCGAAGTCGTGCTGCGCCTTGAACTCGAAGGGCATGTCGTCGACCTCGAAAAAGGCCAGGTGTGAGCCGTCGTCCAGCCGGTAGAAGGTGTGCAGCGCGTGCGTCTCGCGGCCGGTCTTGGTCTGGCCCAGTTCCAGGGTGGTCACCAGCGGAAGGCCCAGGAAGTCTTCATAGAAGGCGCGCGTCTCTTCCGAGTCGCGGCAGCGGTAGGCGTTGTGATGCAGCTTGCGGATCATGGGGCACTCCTTGGATTGAACGGCGCGCTCAGACGGCCAGCATCGGCTTGCTCTTGAGCGAAGCCGCATAGCCGTCGATCACTTCATAGACCTTGGCCCAGCTCTTGAGCGCTTTCATGCGGCCGAGCCAGGCCTTCACGTTCGGGAACGCGGCGAGGTCGCTGCCGATCACCTCGGCCAGCGCCACGTAAGACACGGCGTGGTAGTCGGCGATGGTGATGTCGTCGCCGCACAAATACTTGTTGCCTTTGCCCAGCACGTTTTCGTCCAGCACCTTCAGCCAGCCTTGCGCGCGTTCGCGACCGCGCTCCAGCGTCGCGGCCTGGGCCTCGTCGCTGCGGCGCTTGTGGGTGTCGAAAATCTGCGGGTAGACCAGGCCGTAGACCAGGTCGATGCACAGCTGCGTGTTGACCCAGTCCATGCGCTCGTTGACGCGAGCGCGCTTCTGCAGGTCCTTCGGGTAGGCCGGCGAATCGATCTTGTCGGCCAGGTACTTGAGGATGGCCGAGTTCTCGGTCAGCACGAAGTCGCCGTCCTCCAGCGTAGGGATCAGCTTGTTCGGGTTGAGGCCGGTGTATGGCGGCTTCACGTGCTCGCCGGTGAAGATGTCGACCACCTGCATTTCCAGCGGAATGCCGCTCTCCGCGGCGAACAGCATGACCGGGCGGCTGGTGGTGGAGATCGGGTGGTAGTGGAGCTTCATGGGTGTTTGCCTCGCAATAGTTGCCTGTGTCGTCCGCGCCCGGCCAGACAATAGGCGCTGCCGCAGCGGCTGTCCATGCGCACTGCCGCAAATCGTCGAGCCGCGCGAAAAACGAAGAACCGCCCCATGCCGCGAACGAACGCGCCGCACGACAAATTACCGACAATCCAGCCATGACCCTTCACACCTGGTTGCTCTACCTCGTCGCCGCCACCGGCCTGTCGCTCACGCCCGGCCCCAACAGCCTGCTCGTGCTCACCCACGGTGCGCTGCACGGCCATCGCAAGACACTCTTCACCGTAGCGGGCGGCGCCATCGGATTCGTGGTCCTGATTGCGTTGTCGATGCTCGGCATCGGCGCGCTGCTCCAGGCATCGGCGCATGCACTGATCGTGCTCAAGTTCATTGGCGGCGCCTACCTGATCTGGCTCGGTATCCAGCTCTGGCGCGCACCGGCCATCCAGCTGCGCGCCGATGCCTCGACCGCCGACACCCGCGGCGCCACGATGTTTCGCCAGGGCCTGCTGACGGCCGTCTCCAACCCGAAGGCCCTGCTCTTCTACGGCGCCTTCCTGCCGCAGTTCATCGATCCGGCCCGCGAACTGGCCCCGCAGCTCGTGATCATGGCGGTGGTGTTCGTGACGATCGAGGTGATCGTGGAATACCTTCTCGCGCTGCTGGCGCACCGCATCCGGCCTTGGTTGGAGCGCGCGGGGCGCAACTTCAACCGCGTCTGCGGCGGCATGTTCGCGGCAATGGGCGTGGCGTTGCCGATGACCCGGTAGTCGGCTTGGTGCGTCGCGCGGGGTCCATTCGGCAACCGGTCGCAGGCGCAGCGTTGGAAGTGATCTGACCTGCGCGCAATCAACGCGACCGCACAACTATTACGTTTGCTTCCGCCAAAACTGGAACTCTTCGAACAAAAAGCAGAGCGATGCAAGTTGAGTGGCGCGATGCGCCACTTTCCTCCCACGGATGGGTGAGCCACCGGCCCCGCCGCTCTTTCACAGTTCACCCGCCTTGCCTAGACTGAATTGCTGCCTTGAGGGAACGCTCTCCAGGCACCGATCAAGTCGCCATTTCAAGGAGGTGAAACACCATGTCCACTGTTCGCGACAACGCACGCAAGCTGCTCGATTCCGTCCTGCCCGGCAACACGGTCATCACATCGAACGGCGCGACGGCTTCCAAGTACACGGAGATGACCGGGCTCTCGCAGAAGGTCATGTCCGACAACTGGGCCAAGGGCGGCATCATGACCGGCTGCAACGGCTTCACCGGCTGGTACGGCGCAAAGATGGGCTCCAAGACCTACCTCGGCGGCTTCGACCTGGAAGGGATCGTGAAGAAGGCCGGCAAGCCGGGTTCATGGGTGCTGTCGAGGCAGAACAACCGGCCCGCGTACGGCGACATCCTGCGCCATGCCTCCTTCCACGTGGACGTGTGCCTCGGTTTCGATGGGGATGTGCTGCTGCGCGCGGCCGGCGGCCAGGGTGGCAAGAGCATGGGCTGCGACGTGATCAAGCGCGTGCGCGGCACCGGCCCCTATGACTTCAAGAAGCTGGTGGGCTGGATCGATATCGACACCTACTTCGATGCCGCTACATCGCCCTCCGCCGGCGACGCCGCGATGTCATGGCTGTACGGCTGGTGGAAGGTCTGGGACGGCAGCGACTATTACTACTACTTCTTCCCGAACGGCAGCGTGCAATACACCAGGACGCAGCCCACTTCGGGTTCGCCGCCGCCGGCGCATCCGCTGAACACCGGCACTTGCACCTATGCGGCGCCCGCCACGCTGGTCATCGACTGGAACCCCATGGACGGCGGCTCGACGCGCGAAACCTTCTACAACGCATATGCCCGCGCGACCAGGATGAACGCGACCTCGAACCGCTATTCGCCGCTCGTCGCCACCCGGATCAACTGAAGCCGATGACAAGGCGGGCTGGCTGATTTCTGCGCCGCGACTTCGCTTGACAGATCAAGGGCCGCTCGTCACTTCGTACCCCGACGAAACGCACCGGGCGCAACACCGAACCAGCGCTTGAACGCCTGCGAGAAGCTCGAAAGATCCGCAAACCCAAGCCGCTCGGCAATCTCGTTGAGTGGCAGCGCCTCATCCGCCAGCAGCTCTTTCGCCATCGCACCGCGGGATGCCGCCAGCAGTTCCCTGAAGGAAGTTCCTTCGTCCTTCAGGCGGCGCTTCAAGGTCCGTTGACTGGTGTTCGTGTGGCTCGCCAATGCTGCCAGTTGAGGAAGGGCACCGCCGGTCGTCGCGTCGAGATACTGCTTGATCATTCCCGCGGTTCCCAGACGCGATCGCCTTTGCTCGATGAGTTGGGCGCACATCTGTTCGCACATCGAGACCGTGATGGGATTCGCCTGGGGCAAGCGCCGCTCCAGGAAGCAGCGCCTGAAAACCAGGCTGTTCAACCTGGCGCCGTAGTCAGGGGCGATGCCAAGGATGCGCTGCGCATCCGCCGCAGCGCTCGCCGGTTGCTTGCCGCTGTGCCGCAGCGTGAACCTCGACATGCGGAAGTCCTGCCCCGCAAGCTCCTGCATCAGCACGGCGGCCGCGGCCATGTCCCTTTCCACGAGGAAGGTCCTGACGCTGTCCTCGAGATCAGGCTCGCCGAAGTTGAGCATGCAAAGGTCGTCGTCTTCCAGATGGAAGGTGATGAACGTGAATGAAAACGTGAGCGAGATGAAGCGCAGGGCCAGCGCGATGGCCTCGCCCATCGTGGCGCTGCTGATCAGCCCGTAGCCCCACATCCCGTAGGTGGAGAAGTGATAGCGCGCTCCGACCTCGATGCCCAGTCCCGCCGGTCCTTTGAGCTGGCGCAGCAGGTTGCGCGCCACACACAGTTCCTGCGTGGCCGAGAGTGACACCTTGGGGTCGGCCAGTTGCGCCATCGACAGGCCGGTGCGCGCGAGCAACTTGCCCGCCTCGACGCCGCGCGCGCGCCCGAAGTCCACCAGCAAGCGTGCGCTGGCGGGGCTGCGGTTGAAGTCCCAGAAGCTCATGCGGGCTTACCCCAGGGGGCGTCGAGTTTGGCCCAAATAATAAAGTCGATGTCCTCTTCCGCCATTGGTGCATTCCCCCGCGGGCCGCACCATCGGCATCACTTGATCCATCCACGCAAACGGCTCAAGCACATCACCAACCCCCTTCCGGAGACGAGATCATGCGCAAGAGTTTCGAGGACAACCTGGACAGCCGTGGCACCCCAGACGCGAACCCCCATCGCGAAGCAACGCCGCTGGCGGCCCTCATCGTCGGCACCGGCTTCGGCGGCATCGGCATGGCCATCGCGTTGCGGAAAGCGGGCGTGCGCGACTTCCTCATCGTCGAGAAGTCGCACGATGTCGGCGGCGTCTGGCGCGACAACAGCTATCCGGGCGCGGCCTGCGACGTGCCCTCGCACCTCTATTCCTTTTCCTTCGAGCCCAACCCGAACTGGACCCGGGTGTTCGCGCGCCAGCAGGAGATCCACGCCTACCTCCGGCACTGCACCCGCAAGTACGACCTGGCCGACCACATCCGTTTCGGCGCCGAGGTCGCACAGGCGCGCTATGACGAAGCGCAAGCACTCTGGCACGTCACGCTGGTCGACGGCACAATGCTCAGCGCGTCAATGCTCATCAGCGCCACCGGCCAACTGAGCCGCCCCGCGATCCCGAAGATTCCCGGCATGGAGGACTTCAAGGGGCGCACCTTCCACTCGGCGCACTGGGACCACGGCTATGCGCTGTCCGGCAAGCGGGTGGCCGTGGTCGGCACTGGCGCTTCCGCCATTCAGTTCGTGCCTGCGATCGCGGACACGGTGCGCCAGCTGACGGTCTTCCAGCGCTCGGCCGCCTACATCATGCCGCGGCCGGACCGCGCCTATGCGGGCTGGGAGAAGGCCTTGTTCCAGTGGATTCCGGGCGCCATGAAACTCCACCGCGCGAGCATCTACCTGCGCTACGAATCGCGGGCCATCGCGTTCACGCGCTTCAAGAGCCTGATGAAAGTGGCCGTCGGCCTTCCGTTCCGCCGGCTGCTCTCGAAGCAGGTGCCGGATGCCGCATTGCGCGCCCGGTTGACGCCGGACTATCCCATCGGATGCAAGCGCGTCCTGCTGTCCGGCGAGTACCTGGCGGCGATGAGCAAACCCAACGTCGAACTGGTGAGCGAAGGCATCCGGCGCGTGACCGCGGACGGCATCGAGACCACCGACGGCGTGCATCACCCGGCCGACGCCATCGTGTACGGCACGGGCTTCGCTGCCACCGAGTTCCTGTCGCCGATGCGCATCACCGGTCGCGCAGGGCTGGAGCTCAACGAGGCCTGGAAGCGCGGCGCGCACGCCTACCTCGGGCTCACCGTGCCCGGCTTCCCGAACTTCTTCATGCTCTACGGGCCCAACACCAACCTGGGCCACAACTCCATCGTCTACATGCTGGAGAGCCAGATCGCCCACGTCATGCGATGCCGCAAGGCGATGCAGGCAGCGAATGCGGGAACGATCGAGGTGGACGAGCAGCGTCATCGGCGCTTCAACGTGCATATCCAGCAGCGCCTGCGCGACACGGTCTGGAACGGGTGCAAGAGCTGGTACGTGGATGCGACCGGCCACAACAGCACCAACTGGCCGGGCTTCACCGTGTCCTATCGCATGCTCACGCGCTTCTCGAGCTTGCACGCCTACCGGTTCACGCAGGCCCTGGACCGTCCGGCGGGCGCCGCCGCGGGGATCCGGGTTGCCGCGCCCACGGGCCTTCTTGAAACGCTCAACGCGGCCTTCCTGCGCGCATTCCTTCGCACGAGTTTTCGCTCGCTGATCGGACCGCCCTTCGGCGCCCGCACGCAAAGGCTTGTCGTGAGCCTGCTCTCGCCGCTGATGCCCGGCGTTGGCGGCGTGGACCGCAAGCGCGGCGAGGCCCACGGCGTGCCGCTGGAAGTCGTCACGCCGAAGGGGGCCGAAGCAGACGCCGCCATCCTGTACCTGCACGGCGGCGCGTTCTGCCTGGGCAGTCCGGGCACGCACCGCAGCATCACGACGCGGCTGGCGAATGAATCGGGAATGGCTGTCTGGGTGCCGGACTATCGGCTGGCCCCAGAGCATCCGTATCCCGCGGCGCTCGACGATGCGCTGGCATGCCATGCCGCCCTGCGCGCCCAGGGCTTCCCGGCGGACCGGATCGTCGTCGCGGGCGACTCCGCCGGTGGTGCGCTCGCGTTGGCGCTGGCCCTCGCGCTGCGCGATCGTGGCGACCCCGTCCCGGCCGGCTTGCTGCTGATCTCGCCCGTTGCCGATGCCAGGCTGCAAGGCGCCACGCTGAAGTCCCGCCGCAACGACGACCCGATGATCCGCGAGGGCTGGCTGCAGCAAGGCATCGACTGGTACCACGGTCGGGCCGGTGCCAGCGGCGGCCCGCTGGAGGCGGACCTGCGCGGCCTGCCGCCCATGCTGATGCAGGTCGGCGACCAGGAGTTGCTGCTGTCCGATGCCACCCGGCTGGCGGACCGCGCGGCAAGCCACGGCGTGCCATGCCGGCTCGAAGTCCACACGGCGAGATGGCACGTGTTCCACCTCCAGGCCTTCTACCTCCGCTCGGCCGTGATGGCCTTGCGCACCCTCGCAGGGTTCGCGCGAGAACGCGTGGCGGCCGGCGGTGTCGCGGTGCCTGTCGGCGCCACGTCCTGAGTGTCGAAGCGCGTATGCAGAGGGGGCGGATCGTGCCGATGGTGCCTAGAATGACATTCGGCTTCGCCCCTGCGCGGCCTCGCCCCGGATGCGCCTCGTTGCGCGCCACCCGCACGAAGATTCAATCGAGGGCTTCGTATGCCTCCATTCAACTTGAGCACCGCTTGGCACGGCGCCGGCCTCTGGATGGTGGCGAACATGGCCCTGGCAATGGTGTTCGGCTGGATCGTCGGGTACGAACGCTACTTCAGCGGGCGTGCCGCCGGCAGCCAGGTCTATTGCCTGGTGTGCACGACGTCCTGTGCGGTGACCTTGCTGGCGGGCTTCCCATCACTCTGGTATTGGGGCACCGTGCATGTCACCGAAGGGGATCCCACCCGCGTGATCGGCGCCATCCTGACCGGCATCGGCTTCCTGGGCGCCGGCCTGATCGTGAAGAGCGGGCTCAACGTCCGCGGATTGACCACCGCGGCGTCCATCTGGGGTTCATCGGCGATCGGCATCCTGGTCGGCGTCGGCTTCTACGTGCCTGCCGCGGGATTGACGGCGCTCTTCGTGTTCTGTGTCTCGATCCTGCCAAGGTTCGAGCGATTGCTGCCCGCACATGGCGCACTCGCGGGCAGTCTTCGCTTTCACGAAGGCTACCGGCCACGGGCAGACGAGATCCATCAATTCCTGGAAGCGCGCGGCCTGCGTATTCCAGCCGACAGCCTCTCCATCGACTTCGACGGCAAGCGCTACGAACTCCAGTGCATCATCTTCGCCAACGCGGTGGTGCAGAGTGGCGCGATGAACACGATCGTGGAAGAACTCTCGACACTGACGGGTCTCGAAGCGTTCACGCTGTCGCAGTCAAGGCGCGCCTGAACCGGGCAACAGACGCCGACGAACGCCAGTTCACCCAATCTCCACGCAACCCACACCGAATCCTCACGACGGACGCCGGGGAGGTGCATACGCTGGGCGAGTCGAAGCGCAATCAACGCGAGCGCAACGATCTGCGCGCCCACCATCCATCGAGGACTTCTCCGTGCTTGAAGCCGGCTCTGCAATCATGTCCGCCGTGACCCGCGAAGCACCGGTCTCGCCCGAGGCCCCGGCCGACGGCGTCGCTCTGCTGGCCGATTCGCGGCGCACGGGGCCGCAACCGGGATGGCGCGAATCCGGGACGCGGCTCGTCCTCGGGGGGCGCAGACGCGGCCCGGTGCATCGCGCCGATGAGACCACCAGTGACAGAGACACAGTCGTCGCCATCGACGCCCTGACGCTCGACGCGGCATCGGAAATCGAGCACCTTCGGTTCAGGGTTGCAGAACGCCTGCTTCTGGAGGCCATTCGAATCTCCGATGAGCGCTTTGGCACGGATGCCGCGCCGTCCGCCTGCGCCACCGCACTCACAGCCCGGATGTACTACGAACTCGGAGACGTCAGCCAGGCAGACAGCCTGCTACGCAACCGGATCGATCACCTCGTCGGTCACGGCACCACAGACACCGCCATTGCCACCTACCTGACTGCATCGAGGATCGCAGTCGCCAGGCACCAGATCTCGCTCTGCACGCTCCTCCTGCGCGAAGCCATCGAAGCCGGCGCGCAACGCGATTGGCATCGCCTGGTCGCAACGTGCCTGGGCGAAATGGTCCGTGTCCTGTTGAGCACCAACCATCTGGATGAAGCGGTCGAGTGGGCCTGCCGGCTGGAGCGACTTGCTCCGGACCCAGCCACGCCAGCCAACGTCGACCACGCCATGGACAGGCTCCGGCAGGTCGCTCGCAGCCGCATCGACCTGGCGACTGAGCGCGTCCCGGATGCCATCCATCGGCTCGAGGCCTTGCTGGCGATCACGAGCGTGGACGACGCCCCCTTCGCTCATGTCGAGCTCAGCCTGGTCTATGTCGGCGGGCTTCTGCGCATCGGCGACGTGGGGCGTGCCACGGACACCCTCCTCACATCGCTGGAACTTGGAGCGAACGCAGGACTGGTCAGGGTCTTCCTCGACGCCGAGCAGAGCGTCAGGAATTTCGTCCATGAGCTGCCTGCCACCGAACACTGCGCCGACGCCAACCGCCTGCATCGTCTTCGGCCATTCCTGCGCAGCCTGGGGATATCCGGGGCCGACAACAGCACGGGGTGTGCGGTTCGCTCGTTGCCGCGCACGGAAACGCTGTCTCCTCAAGAGATCCGCGTACTGCGCCTGATGAGTCGCGGTCTTTCGAACAAGCATGTCGCACGGGAACTCGGAATCGCCCCCGAGACGGTCAAGACGCATGCCAAGCACTTCATGCAGAAACTGGCGGCCCAGACCCGCGCGGAGGCGGTGTCGCGGGCGATCAGCCTGCGCCTGTTGTGAGGTCAGCGTCTCGCCTTGGACCGTGCCGCCCTCGATGGCTTCCACCGGACAGCGTCGAACCGGGCGTTCTCGACGAAGTCCTTCAGCGTCTCGCGCACGAGATCCAGCACGACCGCGGCGCGCGCCGAAATCGGTACCTCCGTGTTGGTCGCCAGGCACACCGTGCGGGTCAGGCGCGGCGCGACGATGCGCGACGCATGCAGGTTCGAAGGCAAGCCTCGCCCGACGATCGTTCCGGGAAGAATCGTTGCGCTCAGGCCCGCCTGCGCGAGTTGAAGCATGCTGTAGGGTGACGAAATCTCCGCGACGACCTTTGGAACGAAGCCGCGCTGTCCGCAGGCCTTGTCGAGCAGGAGGCGCATGCTGTTCGGCCGCGCGGGCAGGACCAGGGAGAGGTCCCGCAGTTTCGCGATCGGCGTTTCGTCCGTGTCCTTGTCCGTGCTGACGACAAAGAGGTCTTCGTCCATCACGGCTTCGTGGCGCATGCCGGTCGTGAGCACATCGTCGAACAGGACCGCGATGTCGAGCCGCCCCGACTTCAACTGCGTTCCGAGATCGGCGCTCGTGATTTCCAGCAGGCCCAGCTCGATCTTCGGGTAACGCTCCATCAACGCGCGCATCAGCGGAACCGACAGGATGGCGCCCGCGCTGGCTGGCAGTCCAACCGTCACCAGCCCCTCCGGGGCGGCGGCCATGTCGTGCCCGATCGACTGGACCGACTGGAACATCTGCAGCAGCAGGCGTCCCTTTCGCACCAGTTCGATTCCCACGGCTGTAGGCGCAACCCCTTTGGAGCTACGGCTGAGCAATTCGCTGTCCATGGACTCCTCAAGCTGCTTCATCTGCGCGCTCAACGCCGGCTGGGCGATGTGCAGCGCGGACGCTGCGCGCGCGATGCTTCCAGCCTCGACCACGGCGATGAAGTTTCGGATGCGTCGAATATCCATCTCGTCACCTTCTTTGACGGCTATCGCCCATATCGATAGCGCGAACGGAATATGCGATTGTTCCAGAGATAGTCTGCTTCGTAGCGTTCGGCGAAACAACGGCGCGCAGTTGCGCCCGACTCTGGCGTCCACGCCGCCGCCGAGTTCGGGATTCCCAAGCAGGAGCAACCTCGAATGCCGTTGATCGCCGAGCCAACGAAAGGCCACAATGCACAACGGCAGCCAAGGAGCCACACGCATGCGTATTTCTTTGCCCGCTTCCCGTCGACGTGCCCTTGCCTCCATCACAGGGCTGGCAGCCGTACTCGGCGCGCCACGTGTCTCGGCGCAGCCTCGCGACGTCACTTGGCGCATGGGGTCGTCCTGGCCCACCAACCTGCCGATCCTGAGCGAAGCGGCAAGCGACTTTGCAGACTCCGTCGGCAAAGCGTCCGGCGGCCGATTGCAGATCCAGGTTGTCGATCCATCGCAGCACGGAATCCCCGGCGGACTGCTCCAGGCAGTCAAGGAAGGCAAGTTCGATCTCGCCCACACGACGGCGCACTACTACGCCAAGGAAGTGCCCGCGATCGACTTCTTCACGACGATTCCCTTCGGCCTCACGGCGGATGAGAACCACGCCTGGCTCAACTTTGGCGGCGGGCAGCAACTCTTCGAGTCCGTCCTTGCGCCGCACGGGATCTTGCCGCTCACGGCGGGCAACACCTCCGTCCAGTTCGGAGGTTGGTTCCAGAAGGAGATTCGTTCCCCGGCGGACCTGAAAGGCGTGCGAATGCGAATCTCGGGCTTTCCAGGCCAGGTCATTGGCCGCCTGGGCGCCGTGCCCGTGGAACTGCCGATCGGCAAGATCGCGCAGGCGTTCGAAGACAAGCAGATCGACGCGGCGGAGGCTGTGGTTCCTGCCCTTGACGCGCTCATCCCCTTCGAGAAACACGCACCGTTGCAGTACGGCCCGTGGCATGAGCCGGACGCCGCCCTGCACCTGTTCGTCGACAGCGCGAAGTTCGCGGCGTTGCCTGCGGACCTGCAACAACTTGTGAGACAGGTCGCCCAGGCAGCCGCACTTCGCAGCATCGCACGCGGGCTGCACCAGAATGCGCCGGCCCTGCGCGCCATGGAGGCCCGCGGTGCCATCGCGAGGCCATGGCCTCCCAGTGTTCTCGCCGCGTTGCACCAGGCCACAGCCGACGAGATCGCCTCGGTCTCCGACCCTGACGCCCGACGCGTCGCAGCCAGCCTGCTGGCCTACAAGGCCCGCGTCGCCAGGTACAGCGTCGACACGATCGGGGCCGTCCTCGCAACGCGCTAGCCATGAAGGGATTCATTGCCCTCGCCCCCCTGACGCCTGGAGGTGATCGCCAATGATGATGATGTTGAGCGAAGGTCTTCCGCTTGCGTGCTGCGTCCTGGCATGCGTGGCGTTCATCCAGATGCTCTCATCGCGCACGGGCGTCCCCGAGGCGACCTTGCTTTGCATCGTCGGCATCTCGGTCGGCGCCAGCTACGTCGTGATGGACGCGGTGGCTCCGTCCTCGGGGGGCCGTTTCTTCGCGCCGCTCATCGACCCGAACGTCCCTGCGGATGCCTATCTCTGGTTCTTCCTGCCGCCCCTGTTGTTCCAGGTGGCGCTCTCGGTCGATGTCCGGGGCCTCCTGCGCGACATCACGCCCATCCTGCTGCTGGCGGTGGTGGCGGTCGTCGTTGCAACGGGCGCCATCGGATTGGCGGTCGCCGCCGTTGCGCCACAAGGACTCGTGGTGTGCCTGCTGCTCGGCGCGATCGTGGCGACGACCGATCCATCCGCAGTCGTCGGGATATTTCGCGACATCGGCGCACCCGGCCGGCTGATAGGCCTCGTCGAGGGTGAGAGCTTGCTGAACGACGCCGCGGCCATCGCGCTGGCGGGCGTACTGACCGCCGCGCTGACGAGTGCGGCCGGCGCGCCCGTCGATTGGCTCGGCGGCCTCGGCACGTTCGCCCATTCGTTCCTGGGCGGTGCCATCGTCGGCCTCCTCGCAGGTCGCGTCCTGGCTGCGGCGTTGTTCCTGATGAACAACATCGCACCCGCGGAAACCGCCCTGACCATGGCGCTGCCGCACGCCCTGTACCTGTTCGCCGACCGCATCCTCGATGTCTCGGGCGTCGTGGCTGTCGTCTGCGCCGCGCTGGTCGTCAACGCGCTGGGCCGCACGCGAATTTCGCCCAGGAGCTGGAGCCATGTGACGATCGTGTGGGAGCAGATCGCGGCCGTCGCCGGCGCATCGGTCTTCCTGCTGTCCGCGGCCAGGGTCCCTCGACTTCTGGGCGCGATCAACTACATGTTCTTCGTCTACCTGCTGGTGGCCGTCGTCGCCGCGCTTCTTGCACGGCTTGCGGTCCTGTTCGTGCTGCTGCCTGCACTGGGTCGCTTCCGGCTTGGCGAGCCCATCTCGCGAAGCTATCGGCTTGCGATCGCCTGGGGTGGCTTGCGCGGTGCCGTGACGCTGGTGCTGGCACTGGGCGTTTCCGAGAATCCGGCGCTGGGAGCCGAAGAACGCCAGTTCATTTCGATGATGGCGACCGGCTTCGTGCTCTGGAGCCTTCTGGTGAATGGCAGTTCATTGCGCTGGCTGGTGCGCCGCCTCGGGCTCGACCGCCTGTCTCCGCAAGACCAGGCCCTGCAGCGGCAAGCGACCATGCTTTCGTCGGCAGAGGTGGCGGACGCCGTGAAGCACTTTGCGGCAGGCTTCGGCCTGGCAAGCGGCAACGTGGACGACGTGACGGCGGAGTATCGCCACGCGATCTCCGATGTGGACTTGCAACCCGGCGCCGAGCCTTCGGAAGACCAGCGGATCGCCGCCGGTTTCGTCACGCTGGCCACCAGGGAGCGCGACCTCATTCCCGAGTACGGCGATGGCGTCATCAGCGTGAGCAACCTGGACGCCATGATGCGCAATACCGGCCACATGATCGATGCCGCGCGCATCGAGGGGCGCGTGGGCTACAGCCGCGAGGCCCGGCGCATCCTCGAGCCGCAGCGCAGCCTCCGTGTGGCCTCCTGGCTGGCCCGTCACCTGCATGTCCGGCGGCCCTTGGCAGCGGCGCTGGCCGATCGATTCGAGCTCCTGATCTGTCGACGCGCGGTGTTGGAGCGGCTCAAGCACTACAGCCAACGCAGGTTGCTGCCGCTCCTGGGAGAGCCGGTCGCACAAGTCCTTGGCTCGACCCTGGCGGCACGCAGCAAATCCGTGGAAGAGGCGATCCAGTCGCTTCGGCTGGAATTCCCGGAATTCGCATCGAAGCTGGAGCGACGGCTACTCATCCTGTTTGCGTTTCGACAGGGCCGGGCGTCGATGGAAACGATGGTCGCGGAACGGATGATCTCGAAGGAGCTGTACGGCTGGGTGTGCCTGCATCTCGACCATGCCTGGGATGCCGGGCTGCAAAGACCGCGGCTCTAGCCCGGAAATTTCATCAGTAGAGGGTCGGCAGCCTCGTCCCGGAGCGCGTGGACATTGGTACCTGACGCCAATTTCAACCGAGGACTGCCGATGCCAAAGTGGTACCGATGGGGCGATCGATCGATTTGGGACGGCTTGGCCGGCCTGGCGTTGGCGACTTTGAGCGTGTACTCGTCGCGCTCAAAGAAGTCACGCACCTCTTCGTAGGTCGCCTGGCTTTCCGCCGCAATGTGCCCGTCCGCGCGTGCTTGCGCATCTGAGATTCCCACATCTTCGATCTGGCGGGTGAGGGCATGCTTTGCGCAGCTCGCCCGGTGTGGCGGCTTCTGCGTTGCGAGCCGGCCCGGTAAACTCGTGTGCATGGGTTCGGCGCATCATCTTTTCACCTTCGGATACGAAGGTTTAGACATTTCCGCTTTCATTGCGCGGGCTCAGGCCGCGGGCATTAAAACGGTTGTCGACGTACGAGAGTTGCCCCTGTCTCGGAAAAAGGGCTTCTCAAAGTCGAGCTTTCGTGAGGCGCTTGCAGAGGCAGGCATTGCGTACGCTCATATCCCGGCACTGGGTTGCCCCAAGGCGGTCCGCGCACGGTACAAGGCGGACGGCTCTTGGGCCGCGTACACGCGGGGTTTTCTTGCCTACATGGCGACACAACAGACCACGATAGGCGAACTGGTGAAGATCGCCAATGCGACCACGGCTTGCTTGGTCTGCTTCGAAGCGGACTTCACCACGTGTCACCGCACGTACGTGGCGCGGGCCGCTCGCGAGCACGGTGGCCCATCTGTCATGCACCTGACCTCTAGAACAGCTTTTCCTGATGTTGGCCGTCAGGTTGCGGCTTAGGTGGACAGATCACACTGACGGCGAGCCACTGATCGGGGAATCGGTGAATCGTGCCGAGCAGCAGCAGTAGGTCCCGCGTCGGTAGTTCGCGTTCATATTTTTCGCGAAAAGGCGCCTCCCAACCGGCGGCGCCGAACGTACGTCGCAGGTTCCGGAAGAGCGCGCCGGCTTCCCAGTCGACGATCTTGTGTCGATAAGGGACGGCCTGCCCATCGACCATGCATTCGTATCGGTAGTGGAAGTCGAAGGGCAGTTTCTCCAACAGCCGAATTTGCTTGCTCTCATCGTCATCGTCGAAGAGGCCGCCTTGCTGCTGCAGTTGAAGAAGCTTCTGCTTCTCGGCATCGGTCCAGTCGGCATTCTTCGTCGGCGTGATGTCGAGGCCGATGATGCGTGATGGCCGAAGCAAGGCGAGTGACGTGCCGTCAGCCACTCTGGCACCCTGGATGGCGGCGAAGTCGTCGAATACAGGAAGTTGGGACAGCAGTTGCATGCGTCGCGGCCAGCCTTCCTTCCCCGCTTTGAGAGGCTCGGCGTCGCACCGGATCGTGTCGACGAACAAACGATGGCTCTCGGGGCGATGGTCATTGTTCGCCTTCTCAACGCGCGCTTCAATCCACTGCCACTTGCGGAACTGCTGATTGTCCGAAACCAGTCGGAACGGCACCGGATAAAGCCGGACGAACTTGCCGTCCTCCGTCATCCCTGCAACACACGATGTCTCTGCGTACTTCGAACTGGGCGACGGGTAGGTCTTGCACAGGATAAGAATGCGTTGGAGGATGACCGGCATCGAATGCACTCGCTGTTCGTTGGGAGGTCCGGCCGCCGACCGGCTTCCGACGTTGTTAGTCCACCTAAATGCTCTCGGACGAGCGTCGAGGATGCCCCATCATTGGCCCCGCTTGAGAGAGCGATTTCTCCACTACCACTACGCACCATAGCAAGTTACCATGTGTAAGTGCCTCTGCCCCTTATTGTGAGGCAATATGCAAATAAATTTTTTTGCAGCAATTCTACTTTTTCTTGGCTCCTATTTTCCCTTGTCGTTGATCTTGGCCGTCCAAGATGTAAAGGCCAATTCCTGGACCCAGCCCTTCTGTAAATCTTTGTCCTTTTGGAAAGACTGTTCTTTACCTGCGCTTGATAACCCTGGGTTGGCCTGGTCTTTCTTGATCGCTACAGCGCTCAGTTTGGTGTTCTTTCTCTATACCCTACGACACTTTGGCGGTCAGCACGAGATGGAAATCGAAGAGAGCAAGACCATCCCGAATGACCTGATTAACTACGTTTTTCCATATGTCGTGTCGTTCATGGGATTAGACCTTGGAAGCACCGGAAAAACACTAGGATTTGCGCTGTTCTTGGCTTGGATGTTCCTGATCAGCTATCGATCTGGGCAAATTTTGATGAACCCCCTTTTGCTTGTTGCTGGATGGCAACTTTATGAGATAAAGGCGGATATGGAAGGGCATAAACGTCAATTGCGGGCTTTGTCTAGAGAGCCAGTTCATCCCAAGCAACGCCTTAGATCCTGTTTCATTCAGGGTATTTACGTTCTATCGAAGCCAAAATAAAATGTCAAAAGAAGATACCCTTGCGCTTGTCAAAAATTTCCCTGTCGCCCAAGCGTCTTTATCACTTTGGGTGTTCAAGCGTAGGACGATAGGTGGCTTCAGCGCCCGATCAGTCAACACCACGCCTCAACTGACAGCGCAGTTAAGGCAAATCGTCACGGCTTCCGTCGCGAGATTCGAAGAGGTTGATGAGTACGAATTGTTGGCGCAAGTCAATGAAATAAGCTGTCTGCATCTACAAGAAGACGAAACAGTGTTCGGCGATCTTCAGGCGTTAGTCGACCTGCCTCCAGAAGAGAATTTGATTAGAAATATTCGCCACATTGACAACAGCATCGGTTACATCGTTCGCTTGCGGATGGATGGACAGGTCATCTACTGTGTGAAAAAGGTCTCTGATGTATGGAGAGCAAAAAAAGCTAGCAGTTTCTTCAATGTGGTCGTTACGGGTGCGAATGAGCTTGATCTTGTTGATGATCGAGCACTAACAATTGCGAAGAACTTCGATTTCTTCGTGACCGGAGGCGGTATTTTGATCGCAAACAAAGCCTCTTTTGAAACCCTGCTTAGTTTCAAGCATACATATCAGAATTCGTTCGATGCTTTGCAGAAAAATGCACAATTCTCCGGCCTATTCGTAGATGTTGCACCGCTAGTCGCACACGTGGGGACCAATGCGATGCATCTGCGGCGTATGGCGGTCATTGAACAGCGAAGACATTACGCTGACGCCGCATACATAGGCCGTCTTCGCGCGGTCAACGCTCAAAAAAATTGGGGAATCGAATTCGACGCTCAAGGTCGGATAATCGCGACAGATGCGAGCTTAAAAACGATCATGCAAGTACTGCTCAATCATCGGCTCTACTCGGAACTTTCGCTCGGCACGTTTGATGTTCCATCGGCCGCACAAGTAGCGTAATGCAAGTTCGGTTGACCAACTGAACGACTGCTGCCATTCAGAGAACAAGGCGGTCTGCCGCTGGCGTTATTCGATCCTATCTGGTGCGAGCGGCCATCATCTTGACGAACTCAGGCGATCTAGCCAGATTGCCCGGCCCATTTCGCGAGCAATTCCCAACTGTTCCGTCACGATCTGTCAGTCGTTCGGAGATGCCGCCGCCGCTGCCGCGACGCGCGCCGATTGATGAGCAGGGCCACCCCGGTGACGATCGCCGCCGTCGCGAGATTCCATCCAAGGACCATCACCGTTGCGTCGAGCGGATGGAACATCGCCAAGGCCGTGCACGTCAAGGCCGACACGGCCAGGCTGCCCATGATGATCACCGGCACGGGTCGAAATGCGGCTGCGTATCGCAGCATGAACAGCATGGCGACCGCCAGCGGAAGACTCGTGACGAGCAGCGTGGATGCGCAACCGGCGGCGGCCTCAGGCGTGACCGCACCCGGTGGCAAGCCCACCCAGCCGGCCAGGCACTGGTAGCCGATGCTCGACAGCCAGACGACGAGCGGCGGCAGAGGCAAAAGAAGCCAACGTTGCGACCTGTCGGGAAGACTGACAAGGAAAGCTGCAAACGCCGCGAGCACCCCGGTCGCGAGCGACGCCAGCATTCCGATGAGGAAGGTGGTGTCGCTCATCCGCTCGGCAAAGGCAGGACGCAGGCCCTTGCCGAAATACAACCCGACCATGATCGCGCCCGCAATCAGCAGCCACCCGCTTGCACGGATGGCCGGTGGCCTGAGTCGCCGCACCGGCCGGATATCCGCTGCGAGCGACTGGATGAGATCGGACGTATGGATCACAGGTCACCCCGATCGCTCAGCATGCGCCGAAGGCTCTTGATCGCTCGATGGGTGGCGACCTTCAGTGATGCGATGGACATCCCCGTTTCCTCCGACGCTTCCTTCAGCGACTTCTCCTCGATCTTGAGCAGCCTGATCGCCTGCCGCTGGCCGGGCGGCAAGCCTTCGATGGCACCGCGCAGTCGAACTCTGGCCGGGATCGCATCCAGGGGGTCGTCCGCATCCGGTACAGCGTCGTGTTCATCCGATAACTCTACCTCGTGGCCTTGCCGTTGGATCTTCCTGCGCAAGCTGTCGAACACGCGCCGCTTCGCAATGGCCAGCAGCCACGGACCGAATGGACGTGAAGGGTCGTAGGTGTTGCGTACCGAATGCACGGTCAGCAAGACGTCCTGAACCGTGTCCTCGATGTCCCTCGCATCCTGGTGATAGGCGGCCACGCGCCGGCGAAGGTACGGTGTGATCTCCTGGAGCAGCCGGAGATACGCGGCGGCGTCGCCGTTCTGCGACCGCGCCATGAGTTCCGTCCAGGCGACGTCTTCCAGGACGCCCTTGGCACCAAGCCTCGGGTCATCATCCGGAAATTCAACCTTCAGGTTGAGCAAACTAGACGCCCTTGTGCGCCGTGCTTCGGGCGCGCATCAGACCATCCCACAGGAGAGCATCGACCGAAAGCCTGCCTGGACCCAGGGCCATGACGGAGAGCGCCAGCGCTGCCCAGTAGAGGTGGAATTTCACCCATCCATCCGGGAACACCAACTGGATCACCGCCGTCATGCATAGGAGTGCGAAGCCTGAAAGACGCGTTGCCAGGCCCAGCAACAGCAGGCACGGAAAAACGATCTCCGCCGAAGCCACCAGATAGGCAACCTGATCGGGAAAAGGAAAGGGCCAGGCATTGCCCAGCACATGCAGCCGGAACTGCTCTTCGAACAGGAAGGTCGTGCCGGCCGACAGCGAGAACGGCGCATCCCAACGCGTCAGCCCCGATCTGAGGAACGGGAGCGCCAGCGCGACTCGCACGACCGGCGGCGCCACGGCGCATCCGAGCATCCTCAGGAAATCAACAACCCTTTGCGCCAGGGAAGGCGCTCCCGCAAGACCGAAATTGCCAGTGGCTTCACTCATCGCGTCGTCTCCAATCGATCTGCATCATCGGGAAGCGGATCGTCGCGGGCGATGGAGAAGTCCACCAATGCCTGCGTCTCCATCAGCCCCACCAAAGCGGTCGTCAAATCGAATCGCCCCTCGACGCCGATGGCCAGTTCCACAGCCTCCGCGACCGTCCCGCCCGAGGCGAGTCCTTCGATGAAGATCGCGGCACCTCGCGGCAGCAGCCGGGCTTCGACTTCGGCTTGCGGCCTCAGGATCAAGGTGTCTTCTGCGCCGGATTCGATGTCTACCGCGGAAGGCGTGTCGCCCTCCGTGTTCATGCGCCAGATCGAGAAGGCTGGAAACCGCGACCTGACGACGCGCAGCGAAGGGTGCAAGGTGAAGCGCAACTGAGACAACTGCTCCGGACCGATGCCCGCCAGGCGCTGCAAGTCCATCGGCGCTGCTTCGACGGCATGGTAGGCCTCGACCCAGGCGCGCTCGATGCTCGCCACATCGCGCAGGTAAGGCAGCGTCGCAACCGATTCGAACCCGCCGATGAAATCGGGAAAGCCTGCGCCGTATTCGGACATCACGGGTGTCTTCGGCGGCTCGAGCACCGCATGGACCCTTGCCATGGCCGCGAAGAAATCGCCGCCAACCAACCGGGCAACGACCGGGTAGGCATCCTTGAGCGCTTCCACCAGTCCGACGAACACGTTGTTCCGGTAGACATTGAACCTGGCGGTCGCCGCCGGCTGTCCATGTGCCATCAGGCCGCGGGGCATCGGCTCGCTGGTGTGCAGGAGCGCCTTGCCGAAATTGCGTTGGCGCTGCTCCAGGTCATGCCAGTTGCCGATGCTCGTCAAAGGGCCGCGGGGACGTGCCCAGTTCACTTCAACAGGGTTCGGCGCGTGCGCGCTATCCATACGCTTGCCTCCGACCCGCCGGTTGCGCCATCGCTTCGATGGACGCGTTCGTGCGGCTGGGGAAGACCGCGGCGCCGGTCATGGCGCTGGCGACCACGCCAGCGTCGCGCGGCGAGGCGTACAACTTCATCAGGCTTTCCGCCAGCGCTGCCTGCGAGCGCAGGGTTTGCCAGTCGGGGAGCTTGGCGTCCCATTCGATCAACGTCGGCACGCGGCCGATCTGCCGCAGAACGTGGACATACAGCTGCCATACGTCGTCGGCAACGAAGCGATCGTGCGAGTCGATGAGAAGTCGTCGTCCAGACTCCTCTTCCAAGTTGCTCGAGTGACCCGCCAGGTGAACCTGCCCGACGCGATCCAGCGGGCATTCCTCGATGTACGCATACGGGTTCCATCCCTGGTTCACGGAGGACACGTACACGTTGTTGACATCCAGAAGCAGGCCGCAGCCGGCGCGTCGCACGACCTCGCAGAGGAACTGCGGCTCGGAGTACGTGCTCTCTGCGAACGACAGGTAAGTCGAAGGATTCTCGAGCAGGATGCTGCGTCTCAAGGCTTCCTGCACCTGGTCGAGATGGTCCACGACACAGGCGAGACTCGCCGCGGTGTAAGGCAACGGCAGCAGGTCATTCAGGAACCCCGCTTCATGCGTCGACCAGGCGAGGTGCTCCGAGAACAGGGCCGGCGCGTATCGATCGATGAGAAGCCTCAGTCGCGCGAGGTGCGCCTTGTCGAGTGCACGTCCGCCACCGATGGACAGGCCCACGCCATGCACGGAGAGTGGGTAGCGCTCCCTGATGGCGGACAGGTAGCGGTGCGGCGGACCGCCCGCGCCCATGTAGTTCTCCGCGTGGACTTCGAAGAAGCCTACGTCAGGCCATTCTTCAAGAATCGACCTGTAATGCGCCGGCTTCAGACCGGCGCCCGCCCGCGCCTCGGCACCGGGCCGCATGGAGGCAATGCTGAGATCTGGCATTCGAGTCTCCAGGCTGAGAAGCGCCGGGCCGCAAGCAGCCCGGCCTCTGCGCGTTACGTCGTCTTCGGCGACAGGCTGCCGGGGCCGTTCGGCGTGGACACCGACGTGCAGGTGCCCTTTGGAACCAGCCTGAAGGCGTTGCCCTGGTAGTCGGTGGAACTCGTGCCGGCGCAGGTGGTACCGGCGCCCGCATAGCAGTCGTTCTTGCCCTTGAGGGCCGTCCCGAAGCAGGGCTCGACCTTGCCGGACTTCACCAGGGTGGTGTGTTCCGCCTGGATCTTCTTCTGCGCAGCCGTGAACTCCTGGGCACTTGCGTGACCCGCGGAAAGCACACCCAGTGCTGCAACAAACGCACTCGCGACCACGGTGGAAAGCTGACGGTCAGACATAACGGGTTCTCCGAAAATGAATGGACTTGAGACCGGAACAGGTCACAAGGCTGGCAGGCCGGCACGGCACGCCTACTGAGAAGTTCCGTGAATCCGAAAAAAGGTTACGCCCCGACCGCCCTCTCCTCACAAAACTGCTCCGAAGGTGCGACCGACTGATTCACGCCGAATCGCTCGGGAAAGGAATAGCAGACGAAGCGGTCGGAACGCGCGAATCCCGCCAACCCCAATCCGCCCTCCAGCGCGTGTGAGACAGCCAGGGACGTTGGCGCCGAAACCGCGACGAGTGCGTCGACGCCGGCGACGAGTGCCTTCTGCACCATCTCGAAACTCGCACGGCTTGTGATCGCGATGAAGCCATCGGCCACTGGCGTGCCGGCGGACAGCAGCGCGCCGATCAGCTTGTCCAATGCGTTGTGCCGGCCCACGTCTTCGCGGACCAGATGCGCCATGCCTGTGGCGTCGCACCACGCCGCGGCATGCGACGCGCCAGTCAACTGCTGGATGTCCTGCTGGCTGCGAAGCGATTCGAGGGAGCGACCAACTGCCTCGGGCGCGAGACGCAACAGGCCCAAGGGCTTCGGAGTCTGGCGATACAGATGTTGAAGGCTCTCGCTGCCGCAGAGCCCGCATCCTGTGCGCCCCATCATCGTTCGGCGCCGTCCCCGCAACCTGAACTCACAGGCACTGGATACTTCCAGACGGAGTTCGATGCCGCCGTGGCTGGCCACTGCCTCGACGCCGTACAACTCGCCTGCGTCCAGGAGCAGCCCCTCGGAGATGCCGAAGCCAAGGGCAAAGTCATCCAGGTCCGCAGGGGTCGCAAGCATCACTGCATGCGAAATCCCATTGAATACCAGTGCGACGGGCACTTCCTCGACGACGGAATCCGTGCACCCCTGGACCTCGCGCCGCCCATGCGGCCAGACGGTGACCTGGGCCGAGCCTCTGGCCTGATCAATGCACGTCGCTGCGAGGTCGAGATACATGATGACTTTCTCCGAAGTGCAGCGGCATCAAAGGACAGCCGGACAAGCCCACGTCTTGAGGTTCGTTCGCGGCAGCAAAAGGTTACCGACCTGCTGGCGCACACAGGTCATGCCCGACGGAGGCCCGGGGGGCTCGCCGACACGCGACTCCACTTCGCGCCGGCGATCGTCGGCAACGTGCTCTCGCGCGGAACGTCTCCTGCCGCCACACGCCTGCGCTCCGACAGCCTGAGCGGGCCTTGTCGGGACAGCAGCACCTCGCGATACACGCTCGCGAGGAATGCATACGGCCGAACGACCTTCTCGTCGCCTGTCGCTTCGCGCTCCGCGCGGCGAATGAACATGCCATACCGGGCCAGTTCTTCGCAGATGTCTTCGCACGACATGGCATCGATCCCTGCAACACGCGCTGCAAGAACGGCATCGAATTCGAGCCCGATCACGCTCCCGGCCTCCAGCACGTGTTGCTGCTCGGCGCTCAGGCACCGCAGCCGGCTCTCCAGGTGATGGGCAAGTGTGGGCGGCGGTTCCTTCAGGAGTTCAAATGCGCCCTGGGCGATCGACCAGCCAAGCGGCGTCCGTTGCGCAACGCCTTGGTCGACGAGGTGATCCAGGAGCGACAGCAACAGCAACGGATTGCCGCCGGACCACTCGATGGCTTGCTTGGCAAAGCGTTCGAAGTCCACCTGATCTTCCGATGAAACGAACTCCCCCACGGCTTCTACACGCAGTGCGCCCAAGGAGACGTCGGAACACAGCCTGCGCACACGCAACTGCTGGTGGACACGGACCAGCAACGGGACACTGCCTGACGCTTCCTCGGGTCGATAGGTGGCAAGGATCAGGAGCTTGGCGGCAGAAGTGCGCCTGGCAATCGAACTCAGGAAATCAACCGTCGCCCTGTCGGCCCGATGCACGTCCTCCAGGACCAGCACAAGACACTGGCTGGCCGACAAGGTATCCAGCAGCTGACACAGCGCCATCGCCGACGCGCCCTCGATCAATTTCGCGGAGGCCGTCCGCGTGCCGGCGTCGCCCGCTGCACGTCCAACCCCGGAACCAAAGAGCGACGCCTCCCATGCAGACAGCGCATCCCGCATCGACTCTGCGTCCATGCCGATGGAAAGCCGCGCCATCGCGTCCAGCACCGCTTGACATGGTCGCGTGTCCGAACAACCTTCCTCGCATGCGCCCCACGACCGCAGCAAGCCCTCGTCCGAGGCATGCCTGTCCAGGAAGAAGCTGACCAGCGCGGACTTGCCCATCCCTTCTGCGCCCGTGACGAAGACAAGTTGCGGCATGCCGAGTCGCGCCAGTCGCAGGGCATCTTCCAGTGCCTCAAGTTCCGCCCCTCGCCCAAGGAACAGACCCGCGGAGCCGCGTGGCGGGCGCATGGCCGTGCCACCCGAATCGCTCCCGGGCCGCGCGACGAAGCGATACCCTCTTCCCCGGTGCGTGTCTATGAATCTCGGCTTCTGCGCATCGTCCCCGAGCGCAGTCCGGATGGCGAGGACGTATCCCTTGAGGACTTCGGGCTGAACATCCGTGTCGGGCCAGATCGCGTTGAGCAACTCCTCATGCGTCACCAGCCGCCCGGCGTTCTCGACGAGATGCCGCAGGACGTCGAAAGCCCGGGGCGTCAGGCCGACAGGATGCGACTGGCCGCCGGCGTCCACCTTCCACAGGCAGTGGTTGACGAAGTCCAGCTTGAAGGGCGGGAAATGTCTCATGTCAGGACGACGAGTCGGACCTGCGCAGGAGCCACCTTGGCTTCAACGATTCAAGAAGCTTGCGCGGTCCGTCGAGTCGACTGTTCATGGCGAGCCATGGGTCAGCGCTCACCTTCCATGTCTTCCCGGTCGCCCTGATTGGCGCGCCGAGCCGCGAGTCACCCGCATCCAATGCCACGAGTCGCCGACGCGCGATCGTGACCAACCAAGGCTCGAACGGTCGCATCGGGTCATACGTTTTCCGGATGGCGTGAACGGTGCGCAGGACATCGTGGACGAACTCCTCGAGCTGATCGGCGCTGCTGCGTTCTTCGGCTGCAAGGCCTCGAAGGTAGGGCGCAATCTCTTCGAGCAAGTCTCGATATGCCGCACCGTCACCGGCCTGCGCACGGCTCATCAACGCTGCCCATTCGCGGCTGCGGCGCGGCCCTTCGCCGCCGGGATCTCTTCCATTCCAGCTCTCGGAGTCGGGATTCCTGGATTCAGTTGGAGAAGACAAATCGCAGACACCTTGTGCGTTTCAACAGATCGATGATTGGCAAAGATTACCGGCCGTTCACGGGTGCAGGCCAGTCCTTTATTTCTTTGGCAGGGCGTAACCTTTTCAGCGCGCCCGGCGAACAGTTCCAGAGAGCTGTCGTCGGTGCGCGCACCAGCAAGCCCTCAGATGGAGAAGCGCCTGTCGCGCTTCCCGAAAGAACTTGCCGTCAACGTCAAGGCCCTTCCTGTTCGCTGCAATCATACAAATCAGGCTATCGCATGAACAATACTGTTTCCATCTATTCGTATCGTCGTTCACGATATCTCCGAGCGACGTTCCGTGCCTCGAATCGCACCCATGGCAGATCGACGGGGTACCCCTGCGGCGCCATGGCTCGTGACGCGCAATTCAACTAGCGTCCACCACTGAACACCACTTTCAGCGAGGCCCCCATGGACACAGAGCGCCCCGAAGGCATCGAGAAGTACGACGGGCCCGCGGCCGGCTGGGGCGCCACGAAGGCGCTTGCGCAAACGCTGGCCCGACAGCGCGTTGTCGTGCAGGGCGTGAGGACGCTCCTGCGCGCCAACCAACCCGATGGCTTCGACTGCCCGGGCTGCGCGTGGCCGGATCCCCGGCACACGTCATCCTTCGAGTTCTGCGAGAACGGCGCCAAGGCCGTGACCTGGGAGTCGACCGCCAAGCGGGTCGGCCCAGAGTTCTTTGCCGCTCACAGCGTCGCGTCGCTTTGGACGAAGTCCGATCACTGGCTCGAAGGCCAGGGGCGCATCACGCATCCCCTTCGTTACAACCGCAACACAGACCACTTCGAGCCTGTCGATTGGCAAGAGGCCTTCGACGACATTGCCGGCGTCCTGAACACGCTCGAACCGGACAGCGTCGAGTTCTACACCTCGGGCCGGGCCTCGAATGAAGCAGCGTTTCTCTTCCAGCTCTTCGCGAGGAGCTTTGGGACGAACAACTTCCCCGACTGCTCGAACATGTGCCACGAGCCGACCTCGGTCGGGCTGCCGCGTTCGATCGGCGTGGGCAAGGGAACGGTCACGCTAGAAGACTTCGATCACGCGGATCTCATCCTCTCGCTGGGCCACAACCCGGGAACCAACCACCCGCGAATGCTGACCTCCTTGCGAGAGGCTTCGCGCCGTGGGGCAGCCATCATCGTCTTCAATCCGATCAAGGAGCGCGCGCTCGAGCGCTTCGAAGCACCGCAGTCGCCCATCGAGATGGTCACGCTCACGTCGACGAATATCGCGACGCAGTACCTCCAGGTGCGCATCGGCGGTGACGTAGCCGCGCTGAAAGGCGTCTGCAAGGCATTGCTCGAGCTGGACGCGCAAGCAAGGTCGGCAGGA
>NZ_JAATOM010000026.1 GCF_019207085.1 Variovorax sp. dw_308
CGCGGCGCGCGAACCGGCGCCGGCGACCCCGGCGGACACCGCCGGGAACAAAGATTGCAGTGATGCACTCGCCGCCTTGGCGCTGTGCACGAAGAAATAAAGCGACGAGCAGACAGGGAGCAAGAACGGGCCCGGCATTGCCTGGCGCGACTGTCCACATTTTTTGTTGGAGCCAGCATGCGAATCAGATCAATCCTCACGGCCCTGCTGTTCACGGTCTTCGTATCCTCGGCCTTCGCGCAGGCCGCCAGGACGCCGTACAAGATCGTGACCGCTTCGAAGACCGGCACCTACATCCAGATCGGCCGCGATCTTGCGAAGTGGGTTGCCGAGCCCGCCGGCATCGATCTCGAGGTGCTCGAATCGAAGGGCTCGGCGGAGAACATCAGCCGCATGCGCTTCGAGCAGGGGGTCAAGCTGGCGCTGGTGCAGTCCGACGTCTACCAGGCCTTCCTGGACGAGGCCAAGGCCGGCAACGCGGAGGCCGGCAACATCATTCGCCCGCTGCGGCTCATCATGCCGCTCTACGACGAGGAGATCTACTTCGTCGCCCGTGCCGATTCACCGATCAATTCCATCCATGAGATCAAGGACAAGAAGCTCAGCGTCGGCCCGATAGGCAGCGGCACCGCGCTCACTTCGCGCACGCTCTACCAGTTGATGTTCGGCGAGCCGATTCCGCAAGCCAACGCGCAGTACCTCAGCAATGAGGACGCGCTCGTTGCGCTTACCGTCGACAAGACCATCGACGTGGCCATCATCGTGGCCGGACAGCCCGCCAAGCTGTTCACCGACATGCTGCCGGAGGCGCGCAACTACATCAAGATCCTGAAGCTGGACGAGAAGGCCCCGGAAACCGCGCGTGGCCGCAAGACCTACTTCCCCGCGACCATCCGCGCCTCCAGCTATTCGTCGTGGCTCACGGCCGACATCCCGACCTGGACCGTCAAGGCCTACCTGGTCACCTATGACTACGGTCTGCAATCCACCGTCGGCAACCTCACGCAATTCGCCGATTCGCTGTGCGCCAACTTCGACAAGCTGCAGGCCAACGGCCATCCGAAATGGAAGCAGGTGCGCCTGGAACTGCCGCCGCTGGGCACCGGCTGGCGCTACTACCCGCCGATGGAAAAACGCCTGCGCGCCTGCATCGCCGGCAAGATGGCGGCCGCTGCCCCGGCGGCCGCCGCGCCGGCGCAGCCCCGCACGCGGCCCTGCACTGATCAGGAGGTGGTACTGGGGTTGTGCAAACGCTAGGAGCCAATAGCACACCGGCCTCGCGCAGGCGTACGATGGGCACCGTCAGCATCGCTGCTCGAGAAGGCTCATGAGCGACCCCGACTTCACGTCCCTGCGGCAACTCATGCTCGCGGAAATCACCGCGAAGACGATCTTTGCCACCTCGTACCTCGGAAAAGCCGCGCTGCGGCGGCCTGTGATGGAGGCCATCGGCAAGGTGCCGCGCCATGAGTTCGTGCCCTTCGAACTGCGGCCCTATGCGTACGTCGATTCGCCCTTGCCCATCGGCTTCGGCAAGACCATCTCCCAGCCCTTCATCGTGGCCGTGATGACCGACCTGCTCGACGTGCAGCCGAACGACCGGGTGCTCGAGATCGGCACCGGCCTCGGCTACCAATCGGCGGTGCTGGCCGAACTCGCGACGCAGGTCTACAGCGTCGAACTGATCGAGGAGCTGGCCAGCCAGGCGCGGCGCCGGCTGGCGCAGCAGGGCCATCTCAACGTCGAGATCAGGGTAGGCAACGGTTGCAACGGCTGGCCGGAACACGCGCCCTTCGACAAGGTGATCGTCACCGCGGCGCCTGAACTGATTCCCCCGGCGCTCACCTACCAGTTGAAGCCCGGCGGCAAGATGGTGATACCCGCCGGGCTGCCCGATGCGCAGCAACTCATCGTGGTCGAAAAGAGTGCGAGCGGATCGCTGGCGACGCGGGAGATCTTCGCGGTGATGTTCTCGACGCTGGAGGACGCTCCGTCAGGCTGAGCGGCGCGCGGTCGCCGATTTGCGATTGGCGCTTGCCGCCGGCCTGGCCGGGGCAGGGGCAGGGGAGCGAGCCGCCTTCCTTGCGGTCCGTGTGCGCGCAGCCGGGGCCTTTGCCGCAACCGTCGCAACTTGCGCCGCCGCCTCTTCCCCCAACACCGCTCCCTTGAGTTCCTCGAAGGCCTCGGCGGCATGGCGCGCCAGCATCTCCACGCCCGGCACGGCCTCGGGCATGGCCAGGAAGCCGACCTGCAGGCGTTCGTCGAGTGTCACCGTCGTCACGTTGAGCATCTGGCCCGCCGGCACCACCGAGACCGGCAACACCCATGCGACCTTGGCGCCCATGAGGAATCGCTTCTCCGCGAAGCCGAAGGGGTTCGACACCATGAGGTTGGCCACGGGCACGCCGGTCTTCAGGCCGATTTTTTCCACCAGTGCAGGTATGCCGTGCACCAGCGTCGTGTAGAGCATCACTGCTTCGCTGCCCGACTTCCCGATCACGTTCTTGACCGTCCGGGTCTCGGCACGGATCGCGGCAAGCCGCTGCGCCGGACCGAGGCCTGGCGCCCCGAGCGGGAACTGAAGCACGGCGATCTGGTTGCCGCCTTGTGCATGGGCCAGCGCAATCGGCATGGCCGCCACCAGGGGCTTGCTGGCGCGCTTGCCGCGCTCGTGCAGATAGCGCGCCAGCGCCATGTCCAGGGTGGCGAGCAGCACGTCGTTGAGGGTCGAGCCGGTCGCCTTGCCGATGGCCTTGATCCCGGCGATGGGCAGTGTCGTGAAGGCCAGCGAGCGCCTTGCCGATGCGCGCCCGCGCAGCGCGCCCGGCACGCCGGTGTAGGGCAGCGACAACCCTTTCGCGCCGCCCACGCCCAGCGCCTTCAGGCCTTGTTGCGCCAGCATGCCGGAGAGCTCCACGGCCGTCATGGCAGTGCCACCGAGCTTGTCGAGCAGGCCGGTCAGGCGCCTGGCGACGGAAGCGCGCACGGGGTTCGGCTGGGCGTGTCGGGGAAGGGCATCCCACATTGCGCGCACTTCGAGATCGTGGGGCGATTCCGCCAGCCAGTGCGAGATGGCCTGCACGAAGCCGCGGCCGTCGATGATGCCGTGATGCGTCTTGCCGTAGAGCGCGACCTTCCCGCCTTCGATGCCGTCGATGATGTACATCTCCCACAGCAAGCGCGTCAGGTCGAGGCGCGATTCATGCAGCCTGCAGACTTCCGCGCACAGGTCCTCGAGACTGCCTGCACCTTCCAGCGTGACCCTGTGCACCTGCTTCGACACATCGGCTTCGGCGTCGACCTCCAGCGTCGGCATGGCCAGCGGGGGCGTGCGCAGCTTGTAGTTGAACGGTGCGCCCGCGGGCCGTTCGAGCATGCGGGCCATGAGCCGGTCGGCAAAGCCCGCGCGGCCTCGCGCGGGTGGCTCGAGCACGACCAGCGGCCCGATGTTGAAGGGGCGCTCCGGCGTCTCCAGCAGGAACATCGCCAGGTCGATCACGGAAAGTGCGGGCATGGATTCGCCTCCTGCAAACCGGCGGGAGGGCATTCCCGCGCGCAAATGCCATCCTGCTCCCCGAGCCGTCGGCGCGGCCATGTTGCCCCGCCTTTGTCGATACGGCAAGGAGCGCGCGCCGGTGTCGGCGCTCAGTGCGCGTCCGCCTCTTCCGGCGCTGCAAGGCTCAGGGTGGCGCGGCCGATGTTCTTGTGCTCCATGATCGACTGCTCGAGGCGGCGCAGCATGCGCGCAAGCTCGGTTTGCGAATGTTCGCCGGCGAGCTCCACCCGCGCCGAGACGACGACCCGTTCGGGGCCGATGAACTCCCCGTAGAGCCAGGTGACGCGCCTCACTTCCGGCAATGCCTTGAGGGCGCGAATGGCGTTCGAGCGCTGCGTGGGCGACAGCGGCGCGCCAGCCAGGAAGCGACGGTTCATGAGCACCAGGTACAGGCCGCCCACGCCCATCAGCAGGCCGACGACGAACGACCCCGCCGCATCCCAGGCCACCTTGCCCGTGTATTGGTGCATCGCCATCCCGGCCGCCGCCGCGACGATGCCCGCCAGCGCGATGAAGTCCCCGATGACGACGGTGCGTAGCTGTGCGTCGGAGGTCTTGAATACATGCGCGAAGGCCCCGTACTCCAGCTCGGCCGCGCGCTTGCGCACGAAAGTCACCGCCTGTGCGAACGACCAGACCTGCAGCACGAACGACACGGCTAGCACCACGTAGCCGATGGTGTAGTCGGTCGTCTGGTCGGCCGTGCCGAGTTGACGCAGTCCGCGCCAGATGCCGACTTCCGCGCCCACGGTGAGCATCGCCACCGACCCGAAGAGGGACCACACGTACGACTCGCGGCCATAGCCCAGCACATGGGTTTCATCGGCTGGCCGTCGCGCCGCCAGGTAGGCGGCGACCAGGAAGCCATCGGTCACGGTGCCCACCCAGGAGTGAACGGCTTCGGCCAGCATCGACGCGGAGTCGGTCATGCCCGCGGCCAGCGTCTTGACCAGCGCCAGCAACACGCCGCCGCCGAGCGCGAGGACCACCACCGACCTCACATCGGGCCAGTCGCCCTGGATGCCGAGGCGGCGGTGGAATCGAGTGAAGGCTCTCATGCGTGGATCGTAGCGCCGACGTTGCCGCGCCACTGCGCGCATCTGCGCCATGCGTTGGGGCGCCATATCGGCCATCGAATGGACGGGCATCGATGCGGATGCAGAATGTCCGTTGCGAAAGGGTCCGCATGCTCTGACCGCGGCGAGCGCACCGGGCCCCGCCCGGCGCGCGGTCGACCGCTATGCCGCCACCTTCGCGGGCGCGAGGCCCAGCACCGCCTTCACTTCGAGGAACTCGCCGAACGCATGGTCGCCCCATTCGCGGCTATTGCCCGATTCGAGATGCGCCCCGCCGGCTTTTCGCTGGCGGGGTTGATGACGTCGATGCTTTTCGGTTCGACCGGATCGACCCATTGGCCGTCGATGTAGAACTTGAGGTAGTCGCGCAGGTCTTCTGTCTCCTGGAGTGGCGGCCAATCGGGGCGCGGAATCGTTGTGTACGGCAGAATACATCGATCCGCAGTGGCCCGTTGTTTCAGTGCGGGTATTCAAGGGTGCCGGCGCGGCGCCCGCATGCGCACGCTAGCCTCTGCGAGTCGTGTCATGGAGTTTCAGAATGATGAATCGATCAGATCCCGTCTGGCTGATCACCGGATGTTCGACCGGATTCGGTCGCGAGCTGGCCAGGCTGGTGCTGGCACGAGGCTGGCGCGCGGTCGTCACCGCGCGCGATCCGGCGCAGGTGGCGGACATTGCCGCGGGCCATGGCGGCCGGGCGCTCGTGCTGGCGCTCGATGTCACGCGCCGTGACCAGATCGCCAGCGTGGTGGCCGAGGCGAAGAAGCATTTCGGCCGCATCGATGCACTGGTCAACAACGCCGGCTACGGCTACCTAGCGGCGATCGAGGAAGGCGAGGACGCGGAAGTGCGGGCGATGTTCGAGACCAACGTCTTCGGATTGATCGAGATGACGAAGCAAGTGCTGCCGATCATGCGGGCGCAGGGCAACGGGTTGATCGTCAACATCTCCTCGATCGGCGGACTTTCGAGCTTTGCCGCCACCGGCTACTACCATGCCACCAAGTATGCGGTGGAGGGCTTGTCCGAGTCGCTCTCGATCGAGTTGAAGCCGCTGGGCATCGGCGTGCTCATCGTGGAGCCGGGGCCGTTCCGCACCAACTGGGCCGGCCCCTCCATCAAGCAGTCGGCCACGCGCATGGATGCCTATGAAAGCACTGCCGGCGAGCGGCGCAGGCAGACCGCCGCGCGCAGCGGCAATCAGGCGGGCGACCCGACGCGCGCCGCGCAGGCCATCATCGACGCGTCGCTGTCCGACCACCCCCCGTTGCGTCTGGTGCTCGGCAAGCTTGCACTCGAACTGGCGCGTGGCAAGCTGGAACGCTTGCGCAGCGACTTCGACGCCTGGGAGTCGATCACGCTCGGCGCCGACTATCCGGCGAGCGGGAATTGATGTTCCCAGTTGACAGCAAGGAAGCCGCGCTCGCATCGCTGCTGGAGCGGCGTTCCATCTCGCCGAAGCGCCTGGGCGCGCCGGGACCGGATGTCGAGAACCTGAACCTCATGCTCGAGGCCGCATTGATCGCGCCGGACCACGGCGTGGTGAGTCCGCGCGCGCGGAAATAAGTGCCGATGCGCGAGCAGTGGCTCGCTGGCGGTGCCGTGCTGACGGCGCGGATCGGCGTCGGCACCGAGGAATTCCTGGCAGGCTTCGTCAGCCTGGGACGCGTGATCGAGGCACCGCCGTCGAAGCGGCATGCCTTCCCGGCGGAAGTGTGGTCGCGCTGGCGGCCAGCAAGCATCGACCCTTCGCATGCGGATTCCCGGGCGGCTGCCGGCAAACCGGGCCTCGAGCCGTAGCAGCGCTCGACAGCAACCGCGCCTGCAGGTTGCTGCCCTTATCGTTATATTCACCGGAATACATCGCAAGCGGCGCGCCGCGCATCTTCCGGAGGATTGTCTTCATGCTCGATTGGGATCAGGTCATCGATCGCCGGGAAAAAGTAGGACCCTGGTTTTCGCTTGCGGGGATGCACCACGCGCGCGCGCAGTCGCTGATTGCCGTGGATCGCATCGCCGCCGCCATCTGGCCGGGCATGACGACCCTTCAGGCGTGCGAAGCGGCCAGCGACGTGCTCGGCCACATGGGCATGCAGCGCACCTGGCATCGCACCATCGTGTGCTTCGGACCGGACACGCTGAAGAAGTTCGGCGAACCCGCCGACCCGGCGCGGGTGCTCGGAACCGATGACATCTTCTTCGTCGACATCGGCCCGGTGTGGGACGGACACGAGGGCGACGCGGGCGACACCTTCGTGGTGGGAAGCGATCCCGACATGCCGGCATGCGCCCGGGCGGCGCGCACGCTGTGGCACGAGGTTGCCGCGCGATGGCGCCGCGATCGGCTGAGCGGGCAGGCCCTCTACGCCTACGCGACTAAGCAGGCCGAGTCGATGGGCTGGCGCCTGAATCACGAGATCAAGGGACATCGGCTGGGCGATTTCCCCCACGCGATCCACAAGGCTGGCAGGCTCGGCGATTTCGAGTCGTGCCCATCGATCGGGCTGTGGGTGCTGGAGATCCAGATTGCGCATCCGGTGCGTCCGTTCGGTGCCTTCTATGAAGATCTCCTCATCGAGGATCACGGTGCGGCAAATTGTGGCGCGCTGCCATGACGACAGCCACACAGGACGCAGCGGCCGAGTGGCTGTTCTCCTACGGCACGCTTCAACTCGAGCCGGTTCAGCGCGCCACCTTCGGGCGCCTGTTGTCGGGGCAGCCGGACTCCTTGCCGGGCTACCGCCTCGAGCAGGTCGCCATCCGCGACGCGGCCGTGGTCGCGACCAGCGGCAAGGGCGCACCATCCGATGGCGGTGCGCACGGGAAAGCAGAACGATCGCATCGAGGGAACGGTCTTTGAGATCACAGCGGCGGAACTGGCGCAAGCCGACGACTACGAAGTCGAGGACTACCAGCGTGCGCGCGCGACCCTGGCTTCCGGCCGGCAAGCCTGGGTCTATGTCGAAGCCGGTGCTGGCGCGACGAACTTTGGGCCGTCCGCAGGCGCGAGCGGCTGGCGCAATGCAAGTCGTCGCTCGACGACCCGAAGCTGGTGGCGCGCACCACCGGTGGGATTTCCTTCCTGTCGGGCTTCAGCACCTTCTCCCATATCAGCTGCAGCTTTCGCCAGGCCTATGGCTGCTCGCCGCGCGAATACCGTGCGCGGCTCGGCGATCGCGGTGCCTAGCCGAAGGTGAAGGCGAACGCCTCGGCGCCAGGGTCGAGGAACTCGATGTCGAAGCGTCGGTCCGTGACGCTGCCCTGCTGCCGCACCAATTGGTAGAGGCGCTGCTCGGCAACGGTGCCGTTGCCTTGCGCATCGATGTCCATGCCATGGTCCGCGCCCGGTGGCTTGCCATCGATGAGCACCCTGAAGCGCACCGGTTTGCCGTCCTTGCCGGGCCCCAGCACCAGGTGCAGGTCACGCGCATGGAACTGGTAGCTGATGCGGCCGCCGCCCTGGTCGAGCACGGCGCTTTGGCCGCCGACCTTCCAGTCGCCCGCGAGCGCCCATTGGTTGGACTTCAGGTCGGGCCGTGTCGCGTAGTTGCGCGCCTTGTCCCGCGCCAGGCCGCCTGAGGACGCGAAGTTCTCTGCACGTTCGTAGCCGATGTAGGTCTCCGGCGATTGGACGTTGGCGTTGTCGGCCGCCGCCTGGGCGCCGGTGGCCGCGACCTTCACCAGATCGCCCGTTGCCACGTCGCTGCCGGCCTCGGCCAGCAACTGCTGGATCACCTGCTCGGACTTGTCGTATTCGCCCTCGCCGAAATGGTGGTGGCGGATGTTGCCCTTCGCGTCGATGAAGTAGTGGGCCGGCCAGTACTCGTTGTGGAATGCGCGCCAGATCGCGTAGTCGTTGTCGATCGCCACCGGATAGTCGACCTTGAGTTCCTTCGCGGCCCTCCTGACGTTGTCGACGTTCTTCTCGAACGCGAACTCCGGCGCGTGCACGCCGATGACGACCAGGCCCTTGCCTTTGTACTTGTCGGACCAGGCGCGCACGTAGGGCAGGGCGCGCAGGCAGTTGATGCAGGAGTAAGTCCAGAAATCGACCAGCACCACCTTGCCGCGCAGTTGCTCGGCCGTCAGCGGCGGTGAATTGAGCCACTGCACCGCGCCCGCCAGCGATGGCATGGAGCCTTCGATGGGCAGGCCGCCACCCGCGGCGACGCCTTTCATCGCGGGGGCCCCCGACATCGCATTGCCCGACGCCATCATCGCGTTGTTCGAGGCCATCATGGCATTCGAGCCGCTCATCATGACGGTCGAGTCGGCGCCGCCGGTGACCGCGTCGTCGGAGGGCGCGGCCGCAGCTTTCGGCGCGGGGCGCACCGTGTCGACGAGCGCCTGCTCGACCTTGGAGGTGCTCGCCAGCGACAGCTGCGCCAGCACGCCGGTGTCCAGCCCCAGCGCGATCGCCGCCACCCCGCACAGCAGGGCCGCACCGATGCCGCGCCGGATCCACTCGCCGGCACCCAGGGAGCGCTTCATCGCCTTGAAGAGACGCCCGCCCACCAGCAGGGCACCAGCCAGCGAGGTTGCAGCGCCGGCGGCGTAGGCGAGCAGCAGCAGCGATGTCTGCGCACTGGCGCCGTTGAGCGCCGCGCCGGTCAGCAGCAGCCCGAGGATCGGGCCCGCGCACGGCGCCCACAGCAGGCCAGTCGCCACGCCGAGCAGCAGCGATGGCACGATCGACGACGCGCCACTTCCGGATGCGCCGCGCGTGGCCGAGTCGGACAGCCGTGAACCCCAGGCCACCAGCGGCCGGGTCGCGTGCTCGGCCAGTTGCGGAAACAGCAGCATGAGTCCGAACACCGCCATCAGCACGATCGCAACCCAGCGCCCGTACTGGTTGGCCTGCACCGCCCAACCGCCGCCGACCGCGGCCAGCGAGGCCACCAGGGCAAAGGTGACGGCCATGCCCAGCAGCAGCGGCAGCCCGCTCTTCAGGAACGGCTGGTCTCCCCGTGCGAAGACGAAGGGCAGCACCGGCAGGATGCAGGGGCTGAGGATGGTCAGCACGCCGCCCAGGTACGCAACGAGAAAGAGGATCATGGTCGGCTGCTTTCCGGGCTCAGGCCGCGGCGGGCGTGAACTTGAGTGCGAGGCCGTTCATGCAGTAGCGCAGCCCCGTCGGCTTCGGGCCGTCGTCGAAGACATGCCCCAGGTGGCCGCCGCAGCGGCGGCAATGCACCTCCGTGCGATCCATGCCTAGCGACTTGTCCTGCGTCTGCGCGACGGCGTTGGGCAGCGGCTGCCAGAAACTGGGCCAGCCGGTGCCGCTGTCGAACTTGGTCTTCGAGGAAAAGGCGTCGAGGTTGCAGCCGGCGCAGGCAAAGATGCCCTCGCGGTGCTCGTTGTTCAGCGGGCTCGAATAGGGGCGCTCGGTGCCTTCCTTGCGCAGCACGGCGTACTGGTTGGGCGTGAGGAGCTTGCGCCACTCTTCATCGGTGTGGGCGACCTCGAACTTGGCCGACTCGGTGGCGGCCAGTGCGGGGCGGGTGCTCCAGCCCAGCGCATTGGCAATGGCGAGGCCCAGCGTGGAGATGGCGAGACGTCTTCCTTGTGAAGTCATGGCAGGTCCTTTGGATGGCAAGTGGGGCACGACGAACGGGTGCCGTGATCGAGAGACTTTTCGAAGGCCCCGAAGTTCGCTGTGGAGTTTCCGGTCTGGCGGCACACGATATGCAAGAAGGGATATAACGCATCACAGCGGTTTCCTTGAAAGAGGGCATCCTGTAGTTCGAGCGAGATGCGCTGACGGTTACAGCCACGGCGAACAAGCCCAGTGGGCGGCGCTGTAACCGGGGCGGCGGTTCACACGAACTGCATCAGGACAAGTCGTTGCGAGCACCGGATACGTGTGTTCGTGCTCGCTGGATTCACTCAACGGAAGGACTGGCCATGAACGATCGCTCCACAGACCCCGCATACACCGGGAACCCCCGCTTTTCGCGCCGCGCGGCGTTCGCTGCCGTCGCCTTCGCCGTCGTCGCAGGCGCAGCGGCGTTGCCGTCGACGGCGGCGGAAAGCGCCGTCGTGATTCCGGCACCCGCCGACGACCTCGCCGCCTCAACCGCCGCGAGCGAAACGGCCGTCGTGGCAGGCGGCTGCTTCTGGGGCGTGCAAGGTGTCTTCCAGCATGTGAAAGGCGTGACCAACGCCGTGTCCGGATACGCCGGCGGCGACGAGAAATCGGCGCAGTACGAATCGGTCGGCTCGGGCGCGACCGGCCACGCCGAATCCGTCGCGATCACCTACGACCCGAAGCAGATCAGCTACGGCCGTATCCTGCAGATCTACTTCTCGGTCGCGCACAATCCGACCGAGCTGAATCGGCAGGGCCCCGACCGGGGGACGCAATATCGCTCGACCATCTTTGCCCAGAATGCGGACCAGGCCCGCGTCGCCAAGGCCTACATCGAGCAGCTCGGCAAGGCCAAGGCCTACTCGCAGCCGGTGGTCACGACCATCGAACTGCAGAAGCGCTTCTTCCCGGCAGAGGGATACCACCAGGACTACCTCACGCTGCATCCGTCGCAGCCCTACATCGTCTACAACGACCTGCCCAAGATCGAGAACCTGAAGAAGGTCTTCCCCGACCGCTACCGGGCCGAGCCGGTGCTGGTCGGCAATCGCAACGCCTCCTGAACCAGCACGGAACGCAATCACATGAGCCTCACGCATGCCTACGCCGCGCAATCGGCCAACACGCCGCTCGCACCCTTCACTTTCGAGCGGCGTGGTCAACCCCTGCCGCGAGGCGCCAGGGAATTCACCAAGACAGGCGCATGGTAAGCGTCATATCCACGCGAACATATCGAATCCGATCCGGGAAGGAGCGAAGGCATGTTCGGAGTCGAGGATTTCCAGACCGATGCGGTCCTGCGGAAAACCGCGCTCCGGAGCCAGTGCCGCCATGCGCTCAGCGTCGATCCGCGGCCGGCCTCGCAGCGGAGTTGTTCGCGCGGATTTCGTCCTGACTCACCTGGCGGCAGCTACCCGCGCCGCTCGACCCCAGCCCGGTGGCAGTGCGTAGAGCACCGCCTGCGCATCCAGCGATCGGATGGCCACGTTGTTGTCGGCAGGTATGCGCCCCTGCGCCTGCAGCGCCTCGTAACGCAGCGCGCTCACGCGCAGGAAGGAAGCGAAGTTGCCGACCTCGCCGCGCGCCGCCACCAACTCGTCGTAGAGCTTTTCGATCAACTGCACGACGCCCATGTTGTCGCGTTGTGCAATCTCCTCGAGCACCTGCCAGAACAGGTTCTCGAGCCGGATGCTCGTGACGACCCCGTGCAACCGGACCGATCGGGTGCGACTTTCGTAGCTTTGCGGATCGGCGCTGATGAAAACTTCGCACATGGTGGGTCTTCCAGTCGGCTGGAGGGGCCGCCACTTTAGCGCCTCCTCCGATGGCGCGCTCAAGTCTCGATGCGCGTGCCCAGCACCTTCAGGAACTGCGAGATCCAGGCCGGATGCGCAGGCCATGCCGGTGCACTGACCAGATTCCGGTCGGTCACGGCCTGGTCGACCGGGATGTTCGCGAACTCGGCGCCTGCCAGCTCGACCTCCGGCTGGCATGCCGGATAGGCCGACACCTTGCGGCCCTTCAGAAGCCCGGTGGCCGCCAACAGTTGCGCACCGTGGCAGACCGCCGCCACGGGCTTGTCGGCAGCGAGGAAATGGCGCGCGAGTTCGACCACCCGTGGATTCAGCCGCAGGTATTCAGGCGCGCGACCGCCCGGGATGAGCAGCGCATCGTAGGCCTCGGGCTGAACGTCTGCGAAGTTGAAGTTGAGGGTGAAGCGGTGGCCGGGTTTCTCGCTGTAGGTCTGTGCGCCTTCGAAATCGTGAATGGCGGTCTGGATCCAGTCGCCCGCTTTCTTGTCCGGCGCCACCGCGTGGACCGTATGGCCAACGGCCAGGAGGGCCTGGAAGGGCACCATGGTTTCGTAGTCCTCGGCGTAGTCGCCGCAGAGCATCAGGATCTTGCGCGTCACGGTTGCGTCTCCTTCATGGGAATGGATGGAAAAGCCGACCGGGGCCGGCGCCCCAATTGTTGGGAATCATTCCCGGGCCGTGGTAGCAGTGGGCTGTGACGTGGCGCTCGCGATCAAGCGCCATTGGCCTGCCCGGGATTGACCATTGCCAGGCCGCGGCGATCTGGACCCTATGGTTGATTTCAATCAGAGTGGTTCATCGAATCCGAGCCACGTCGTGAAGTCGCTCGCTGCGCCTCGTGGCATGCAGACCTGATTCACGCTGGCATCGCTGTCGGGATAGCCGAGCGACATTCCGCAGACCAGCGATTGGTTGGCCTCGAACCGCAAATGCGTCGCGATGCGCCGCTCGTAGCGAAGGAAGGCCACTTGCGGACAGGTGCCGAGGCCATGGGCATGGGCCGCCAGCATCAGTGTCTGGAGGAACAGGCCGAAATCGAGCCAACTGTTGTGTGTCAGGCGCGTGTCGATCGAGAACATCAGGCCGACCGGTGCGTCGAAAAATCGGTAGTTGCGCGTGGTCTGGCGCGCACGCGCGACCATGTCGTCCTGGCGGATGGACAGCGATGCGTAGTAGCAGCGAGCGAACTCGGCTTGCCGCGCCGAGCAGTCCGAGGGCGGCGGATTCGGAAAGGGGGTGAACGGCGCTTCGGTGTTGGCGGCGTGGGCCTCGAGGATCGCGTCGACCAGTGCCTGCCGGGCCGGGCCCGCGAACACGTGGACCCGCCAAGGCTGGGTGTTGAAGGTGCTGGGTGATCGGGCCGCCAACTCGAGGATCCCGGCCACGACTTCGCGCGGCACAGGTTGCGGCCGAAAGGCGCGGATGGTGCGGCGCCCGCGCACGACCTCGCCGAACGTGGCCGCGCAGGGAGCGGATATCGGAGTCTTCATCGCGGGTCCTTCGCCTGGCTGCAAGGCCACTTCGGCCTCGGTGCGATACTGGACTTCAGGCGCGGACAGGTCCTTGGTTCAGGACCTTAATTCTCCGGACTTCCAATCCTCCAACACCCCATGGCGCAGGAAGTGTTCGTTCTCGGCGACTTCCGGCTCGATCCGGGGCGCCGACTGCTGCTTCGCAACGAACAGCCCATCGAACTGAAACCCAAGGCGCTGGAAATTCTTTGCGTGCTGGCGTCGGCGCGGGGCGCGGTCGTCACGAAAGACGCACTGATGTCGCAAGTCTGGCCCGGGCTCGTCGTCGAGGAAAACAATATCCAGGTGCACGTGTCGGCGCTGCGCAAGGTGCTCGCCGGGGATTCGAGTGGCGCCCTCCACCTGATGACGGTCGCTGGCCACGGTTACCGCTTGCTCGGGATCGGCCTGGAACCTGCGACCGTGATGACAGCGGTCGAACCTTTGCGGCGGCGGGGACCGTCCGTTGCGGTATTGCCTTTCGCGTATCTGGGTGACGACCCAGCGCAGGAATATTTCGCTGAAGGTGTGGTCGACGACATAATCACCGGCCTGTCGCGTGTCAGGTGGCTTTCCGTCATTGCCCGCCATTCGAGTTTCGTCTTCCGCGGCGCCGACGTTGATCTCCCGCGGGTCGCGCACGAACTGCATGCCGACTACCTGCTGCACGGCAGCTTCCGGCGCTCCGGGGACCGCATTCGCGTATCGGCGCGCCTGACCGAGACTGCGGGTGGCACCGAGGTGTGGGCCGAGCGCCATGAACGTCTTCTCGGCGACGTTTTTGACCTGCAGGACGACATCGCGGCAAGCATTCTCGGCGCGATAGAGCCCGGGCTGCGTCGCTCCGAGATCGAGCGCATCCGCCGCAAGCGTCCCGGCGATCTGGACGCCTATGACCTCGTGCTGCGCGCCTTGCCGCACGTGTACACGCTCATGCCCGAGGGTTGCGCGCCAGCGATGCCATTGCTGCAAAGGGCCCTGGACCTGGAGCCCGGGTACGCCCTGGCCCATGCGACGCTGGCGTGGTGTCACCACGTGCGCTTCAGCCGCGGCGGGCTCGATGCGGCTGAACGAGAGGCATCGATCCGGCACGCACGCGCCGCAGTGGCACTCGGCAGCGATGACGCGCTGGCGCTGGCGATCGGTGCCTTCGTCATCTGGTTCGATGCCCATGACATCGCGGCGGCTTTCGACCTCTTCGATCGCGCGTTGCTTCTGAGCCCGTCCAACGTGGTGGCGCTCGCGACGAGCGCGGTCGCGCTGGCCTGGTCGGGAAGGCCGGCGCTGGCCATCGAACGCGCTCGCAGGGCACTGCAACTGAGTCCCTTCGACGCGCTGCGTTATCTGGCGTACCAGGCGCTGTCCGGTGCGAGATTCCAATCGGGCGACTTCGAGCGAGCCGAGCACGATGCTCGCCTGGCCGTCGAATCGTGCCCCGGGTTCAGCGTGCCCTACGCCTATCTGTGTGCCGCACTGGTGCGCGTCGGCAAGCTGGACGAAGCACGGCAAACAGTTCGACAGATGCTCGGGATCGATCCCGGGTTCTGCATCGGCCGCTTCCGCGTCACGGTGGGCGTCGACGATTCAGTGTTCAACGGATTTGCGATGGCATGGCGCGAGGCTCGGATGCCCAATTGATGCGGATCAGGCGCTTGCTTTTGTGGGTATGGCCTGCCCGGAGGGGATCGAACCCCCGACAACCTGCTTAGAAGGCAGGTGCTCTATCCAACTGAGCTACGGGCAGATGCGGCAGCGAACGCGCCGCGAAGTCGAGCATTTTGCCAAAGCAAAAGACCGGTCACGACGCAAGGTCGGGGCCGGCCATCATTCTCGGGCCAACCGGCATCGAAACTGGCCGGCTGCCGGAAAAAGGCTCATGCGCGTTCCGGTCAGCCGCCTGCCTTCAGTACGCCCTCGAAGAACAGGCGGGTCGACTGCATGCAGTAGGCCGGCACGAGTTGCCCGTGGTAGGCGAACTGCACCGACTGATCCTTGTCGGCATCCGTGCCAGCCGTGTCGGCGCGCTCCTGCGCTTTCGCCTGTGCAAAGCCCGCGCGCGCCGCATCGTACGCATCGCCGGAACCCGACGCTTCCAGGTCCACCACCGTCAGCGATGCGGCAGGCATGCCGCGCGCCCTGAAGTAGCCGGCGGTCGCCAGGGTGCTCGCGAAGTTCACGGTCGGATCTTCGGCGCCGCCGCACATCAGCACCGGCCGTGTCGGCAGCCAGTTGCGCAAGTCATTGGCGACGGCGGCCTTGCGCAGGCCGAGCGAGGGCTTGCAATCCAGCGGGGTGGTGGTCGCGACAGAGGCGTTCGTGGCCGGCAAGGCATTGCCTGCGCAAGGGTTGCCGCTGACATCGTTGAACCAGCTTGTCAGGTAGCTCTGGCGCACGAGGTTGGCGGCGCCGTAACTGATGGCCACGCTGGGATCCAACGGGCCGGGCGTGGCGTTCGAGGGAAAGAAGGAATACCTCGGCAGCTTGCCGGAATTGAACAGGTCGTCGCTCGACGAGAAGCTCGGCAGCAACGTGTCGATGCCCGTGGCGTACTTGTCTTCGTAGATGTCGCTCGTGGCACCGTAGACGTTGCCGAACTGCTTCTGCCAGCTGGTGGTGATGAGCGGGAAGAACACGGTGCTGCCCAGTTCGGGCAGGCCCTTCGCGGTGTCATCGATCAACAGGCTGATGGCGGAGGGCGCGGACATCGGCGCCGACGCCGTCACCGCCATGCCGGTGGCCTGCATCTCGCGGTGCGCCGCCAGCGCCACGAAGCCGCCTTGCGAATAGCCGGTGACCAGCAACGCACCACTGTCCGCGGCGGAAAGCGCCGGCAAGGTCGATCGCGCCGCCTTCAGCGCGTCGACCATCTCCTTGCCTTGCTGGTCGGCGTTGAGGAAGGGGTGGTAGCCGAGCGTCGACGTGTCGTAGCCGGCGTAGTTGGGCGCGACCACGATGTAGCCCCGGGCCGCGAACATCGCGGCCACCACTACTGCTTCCGAGGCTGCGGGCTGGTTGGTGTCGGTCAGGTTGGCGAAGTTGTAGCTGTGCTCCGTGGCGGTGCCGTGCGCATAGAGCACGATGGGCCGCGGCCCGTTGCATGCCGGGTCGGTGCCTGCGGGCAGCATGATGGCGCCGCTCGCGGTCGTCGTCTCGCCCTGGCCGCCGATGGTCTGGTACTGCAGGTAGCGCACGTCGACGCCGCAGATGGGCGCGCCGGCGACGCCTTCCAGCGTCTTGCCCTTGGAATCGGCTTCGAGCAGGAGCTTGAACTGGTCTGCGGACAAGCGCACGACGCGGTCCGGTACGGCGGTGAGCGCCGTGCCGCGGGCGGGAGCGGCGGCGGTTCCGGCGATCGAGATGGCTGTTGCGTTGCTGCCCCACCACCGCCTCCGCAACCGGAGAGCGCAAGCGTGGCGGCAAGGGCAAGGGTGGACGCGGGGAGGATGGTCGATCGCATGAGGTCTCCGGCAGTGTGGACGAGCGCGACAAGGCGCCGGTCGACAATGCACGGGACCGTGGGCTTTCGCGTGCCGGCGACTGCCGATTTCGCTTGCCGGGCTGTTGCCTACAGACGAGGGGCCGAACAGGACGCCCAAATGCGTAGAAGGCAAGCGCCAAAGGGCATATGCGTGAAGCCGGACCAGCGCTTGAAACACCGCCACCGGTTCCTCGGGCTTGACTCGACGCGTTGACGCCGATGTCTTCGGCGCCAACTACTTCAGCTTCATTTGCTGCTGGGGCCATGAGCCTGGAGGTCCGCAACAGCGCGTCAACTCAATCCACCGTGAAACGAACGCCGGTTAGCGTGCCCTCGCCGTGCCCGACCAAGGTGACGCCATCCTTTGCATAAATGTCGACCGTGTAGGTGCCTGTGTATTTGTTGCCTGACGGGCTGAGCGTCACGATCTGATGAATGATCGCCGGGCCCGCGAACGCAGCGGGTACGACAGGCGGGCTGGAGTCGCTGCTGAGGTACCCAAGGGCGATATGCTTGATCTTGTAGGTCGCGGGCCCGATCTGCTCCCACACACCCATGCAAACGTCGCCAGTGCTCGGTGCGCGGCCGCCGGAGATCAGGAATTCTGTTCCGTCACTGTGAAATTGCTGAGTGCCGAAGTCGAGGACGTCGCCCGTCGGAGACAAGGTATTCGATTTCCACATTCCGACGATGCCGGGGCCGTCGTGCTGCGGCCTCGGGTTTCTTTCCTCCTGCATCCAGCCCGAGGGCGGTGCACCGTGCCCGGGTAACGTACAGGCGGCGGCCACGCCAGTCGCCGTCACCCCCGCAGCGGCGAGACCCAATACGACGAGATGTTTGCCAAGTGCACGCCGAAAAACCGCTATTCCGTTCATGATGACTCCTTGAGATCAGAGGACGGTTGGAATCGCCGACTTCGTGGAAGCACGAGCCTGCGCAGGAAAATCACGGGCCGCCGAGGGATGCTCCCCTGAGTGCCAAGGCCTGTGGCATCGTTGAGCCCGCATCAGATTCGCCGCAGCAGCCAGACCAGTGCGACAGCGCTGGCCGCGCTTGCGGCCAGGGTCATCGTCAACTCTGGCTCGGGCGCGCTCGGTGACCTGGAAACGACGGAAGGTCGCTCCTGCTGCGCGAGGATGAAGCCCGTGGAGAACGGGTTGTAGATTGCAGACTCCGCCGGAGCAGATTCATCCGCCTGTGCCACGTCACCGGGTTGGGCGGCAGGCTCGCCCGGGGATGCCTCGACCGGAGCCTGCAAGGTGCGATCGGGGTTGTGGGCCTGTGCATATACGTCCGATGAAACCCATGCGACGCAGGCAATCGCAATGACGACGCCCATCCAAAAAGACAGGGATGGAGTCGGCCCGACCATCACCCGCAGATGCCAAGCTCGTGCGATGCCCAGGATGGCTGGCAAGCCGACAAGTGCACCTGCCAAATAACCGATTGCGTCCATGATCAATCTTTCGCAGTGAAGGTGACGCATCACGATAGGGTTCCTGCGGCGCCGGTGGTCCGAAGAAGACCTGATCGTTTGCCGATGAAGTCCTGATCAACGCTTGATGGCTGGCAAGAAACGCAGCGCAGAGGCCTTTCACGGCGACGTAGACAGGCACAGAATCAGACTGCTGCTGCAGGATGCAGATCCCAGGAGGGGTGGTCCATGAGCGACGAGCCAACGACGGTCCGTGAGCGAGACGTGCCCGCTCCTGCGGGGCCCCATGGGGAGGCCGACATTTCCTCGGTCGTCTCGTTCGCTGACTTCGAGTTTGATTTCGAACGCGATCTGCTGCGGCGCGATGGCGTCGCCATCCCGTTGAGTCCCAAGCCCGGCGCACTGCTGCGCTACCTGCTTGCAAATCCGCGCCGCATTCTCAGCCGGACCGAACTGATGGCAAGTCTGTGGGCCGGCGTGGTGGTCACCGAGGATTCGCTGTTCCAGTGCGTCAGCGAATTGAGAAGTCGGTTGGGCGACCAGGGTCCTAAGCTGATCACGACGCACCCACGGCGCGGCTACATGTTCGAGGCGGACGTTCGGCCTGGCAGGCCTGCTGCGCCTGACCCTGTTCCGGAAAGGATCGACCCGGATGCGACGACATCTACCATGCCGGCTGCGCCCGATCAGGCTGCGCCGCGCAGTAGATGGCGCGCGCTGGCACTGGCCCTTGCGTTGGGTGTCTCTGCCATCGCAGCTGGCGCGATCTACATGCGGGCCGAGCCGTACCGAATAGACGCGGAGCTCGGAAGGCGCTACTCGATCGTCGTCACGCCCTTCCAGGACATCGGAAGTACACCCTCGCCAAAGGTCGTGCGAGAAGGTCTCGCAGACGAGATCGCTTCTCAGCTGTCGCAACGGCAGGGCTCGACGTGATTCGCTCGCCGTCGCCCGCTGGCGCGCGCTATGCAATGAGCGGGAGCGCAGTGGCACGCGGCGCCGGTGTCGCGGTCGACATCCAGGTCAAGACGGTGCCCGACGGCGAAGTCGTCTGGGCCGAGCACTACGACTATCCCGACGGTAATGATCCTGGCATCAATCTCGATATCGCGTTGCGTGCCACCAGCGGGCTCGGGCGGCGTTACTTCGAACGACACAGGGCCAAGGTGAGCGCGCCAGGTTACCGCCTCGACCCCGCTGACCTGGCATTTTCAGGGTGGGACGACATCGAACGCCGTCAGACAATGCAAGACGTCAGCAGGGCCAGGGCGCGATTCGAGGAAGCCTTGCGGTCCGACCCCGAGTCGGTCACAGCACTCACAGGCCTGACCGCTGCGCTGATGTCCCAACGCTATGGCTATGCAGGCGAGCCGATGCCGAAAGACGTCGCCGAATCGGAACGCGTCGCAGCCAAGGCCTTCAACCTTGCGCCCAACGACGCCTCCTCCCTGATCGGATGGGCGAACGTCCAGGTCTTTCGCGGGCAGCCGGCATTGGCGTTGCCGCTCTACGAAAAGGCCGTCCAGCGCGCGCCATCCAGTGCGAACGCACGTCTCAGGTATGCCAATGGCCTGCTGATCGTTGGACGTTGGAAGGAGGTGCAACCCCAAATAGACGAGGCCCTGCGGCTGGGGCCTCGCGATGCTCGAGTCGTGGTTTCCGCGTATGCGCTCGCATCCAGCACGGCTTTCATCGCTGGAGACGACGAGAAGGCCTACGCCCTGGCACAGCGCGCAGTGGCGGAGGGGCCGACCTTCGGCAACTCGTACGGCATATTGGCGTCGATCGATGCGCTGCACGGCCGCACAGCCGAAGCTGCAAGGAACATGGCGGAGCATCGCAGGCTGATGCCCTACAACAGCATCGAACGGTACGTCAGCAACAATCCATCCGGCTCCGACCTCTTTCTTGCCGGCCGCAATCGAATGATCGAGGGCCTGCGAGCGGCGGGCATGCCGGAGCGCTAAAGGTTTGCCCAAGCGCCGCAGTGCTTGCTCATCACTTTACGCCGCCAGTCGCGGCATCGGCTAGACAGGCTAGTCGCGGCCAAGCAGAAACAAAAATGGTGACAAGGACCTAAGTCCTTGTCACCATTAAATGTTTTGGTCGGGGCGAAAGGATTCGAACCTTCGACCCTCTGGTCCCAAAATAGAATGAATTTCTTTATAAATCAATAACTTAGCTTCATTTTGTCTAACCGAGAAGGGTCGTTTCTCGTACTTTTCCTCCGGTGAAGCTCAACTTTTGGTTAGACAGCATCTTGAGGTCCTGCCGTCTCAGTAGGCTGCGCCTTCGCCTCCGCTTCCGGGGACGTGCGAGAGCCTGCTCGGCAAGTACTTGGCGGGCGCGTCTTCGTCGATGAACGTCACGCCAGACGCGAGGAGAAAGTTCGCGTTTGGCGATGCAGCAATTTTTGAGGCGGCTACTTCATGGGGGAACCATCCCCTGCGTAGCGCCTCGTAGACGAAAAGCCAGTGTTCTTGCTCAAAGCAGTCTTCAACCAACCAAGATTTCCAGAGCATTGAATTTAGACTCGCGTCAAAGAAATTCTTATCCTTTGCGATCATCGATGCACAAGCTACAACTGCATCGTCCATATCAGCGATTGCAGTTTGGCTTTCGGTATGTATGGACAATCCTAGAATCATGGCGGCCCAAATGCTCCAAACCACCTCGCTTCCATGACCGACCGAAGCACTGGTTTGTATAAGCGCGTTTATCGCGTTTGTACCAACTATTAGATCTAAACCAAAACCGCCTGTCTGTTTGTTGATGAGCAGGACGTCAACAACAAAACGTAAAGAGCCGGGATCTAGCGCGATGCATTGCCACAGCAACTTTTGCACTAAGCCCCAAGATTTCTTTGATACGGTAACCCCTTGCAGCGCAGAGATGGCGTATCTGAGCACCCCATCTTGGGGATTTTCACCTGCCGCCGAAAATGCTCTATTGAAATAGTCTATCCATTGAGACGGGGGAGCAGAAGTTGCACTTGGAATGTGTGATCGCAATTCGCTCACAAAGGAAGACTCGATGCCCTGAGGCAAGGTTAGTATTCGGGTCTTGGTCGCATTCAGTTGAAGCTCGATGCCATTGAGGAGTGCCTCAAGTTCGGCCAGAGCCCTGTCTGCGTCAGCTAAAGTTTTGAATGTCAGTTCAATGTCATCTATGAAACGTGTGCCACTTAAGATGGCGCAGGACTCGTTTAGTGATTTATCTAGCGGCGCCAGCAATAGTTCGGCAATTCCCAATGACGTGTCGGGGCCTATTGCAATTCCCTTGGTTTGGCCAGCTTGACAAGCTTGAACCTCCCGATCCAGTATATTTCCAGATAAAGTAAGATCTTTCATCTTCGATTTAGCCACTGCTTTGGTGTGCAGCACCCAAGGAATTGAGTGGCTATATATCGAAGGATAAAACTGTGAAATATCGGCCTTGAGCAGATAGCGGGCTCCTACGCGAGTCTCGGCGCGCGCGGTGGCTCGATCTGGTGCGATTCCGACGATAGCGCGTGGACCTTTGCACAAACTGTCCGGCGTCGTCTTCGAAAAGGGTGACTTCGTCCACTCGGCGGCCAAGGCCACGCTATGCGCATCGAAGGCGCTCGCGAGTCGGTAGAAGTTAACTGGGTTGGGGATAGTGAGTTTGCGCCGCAAGCCGCCAGTACGGGCCAAGTTGTGCTGCAGCGGTTGACTCCAAGGAGCCTTGGCACCGGTGAAGTCGATCGGCATTCCGGCTTTTCCACACACAAGTTCAAATGAGATCGACGAGAACAGAGGTGGTAGCTCGCGCGGAAGAAAGCCGCGGGTGAGTAGTGGTTTCAGCAACGGTTGTTCCTCTTGTCTGAGAGCGTTTTTGCCCAGACTGTCCGCGCACCAGCATGTCGCGCTCTCGTCGATCGCGACGAGCTTTCTCGCAACCTCAGCCGCTTGAGAGATAGTCGGGTCGCAGTCGCCGGTTAGACAAAATGCCGATCGGTTAGACAGAAAAAATAAAGGCGACAAGGACCTAAGTCCTTGTCGCCATTAGCTTTTTCATGGTCGGGGCGAAAGGATTCGAACCTTCGACCCTCTGGTCCCAAACCAGATGCGCTACCAGGCTGCGCTACACCCCGACAAGCCCTCGATTATAGCCTGTCCGGCCTACACATTGGCCGTTTCAGCGCTTTTCGTACTGCGTCTTGCCAAAAAGAATGTCGCGCGACGCATCGCTCGTCAGCGGCTTGCGCAACTCGGCCAGCACCTTCACGCCGCGCTGCACCGCCGGACGCGCCGCGATCGCATCGAACCATGCCTTGAGATGCGGAAAGTCGGTGAGCGTGATGCCCTGGTTCTCCCAGCTGCGCAGCCACGGGAAGATCGCGATGTCGGCGATCGAATAGCTCTTGCCGGCGATGAACTTGCTCTTGGCCAACTGCCGGTCGATCACGCCGTAGATGCGCCTGGCTTCATTGGTATAGCGGTCGATGGCGTAGGGGAGCTTCTCGGGCGCATACAGGCGGAAGTGATGCGCCTGGCCAAGCATCGGGCCGACGCTGCCCATCTGGAACATCAGCCACTGCAGCACGTCGTAGCGCGCCCTGTCGCCGGTCGGCATCAGCTTGCCGGTCTTGCCTGCCAGGTACACAAGGATCGCGCCTGATTCGAACAAGGAGATCGGCTTGCCGTCCGGCCCGTTCGGGTCGGTGATCGCAGGGATCTTGTTGTTCGGGCTGATCTTCAGGAACGCTGGCGCGAACTGGTCACCGGCGCCGATGTTGACCGGGTGCGCCACGTAGGGGAGGCGGCACTCCTCCAGCATGATGTGGACCTTGTGGCCGTTCGGCGTGGGCCACGAGAAGACGTCGATGGGGGATTGCGTTGGCATGGCGGGCAGCATAAACGCCATGCCAATTTCTTGCTCATGCCATCTATTGCGCGCCCGCCAGGTGCTGGTGAATCAAGGCCACGGCCGCAGCGCCTTCGCCGATCGCGCCGCCCACGCGCTTGACCGAACCCGATCGCACATCGCCCACCGCGAACACGCCCGGCACGCTCGATTCCAATGCCGCCGACTGCCGCGCCGGAAAGCCGCCGCTCGCCGCCGTGCCGGTGAGCACGAAGCCATGCGCATCGACCGACACGCCGCAGCCATCTAGCCATGTCGTCTCGGGTTCCGCGCCGACGAACATGAAGATGTTGCGCGCCGCGCAGTGGTACTCGTCGCCGCTGCGGTGGTTGCGCCAGGTCGCGCCTTCAAGGCCGCGCTCCGGCTCGCCATGCAGGCTTTGCAATTCGGTGTACGGGTGCAACTCGATGTTCGGCGCGGCCTCGATGCGGTCGATCAGGTAGCGCGACATGCTGGCCGCCAACGAGGGCGCGCGCACCAGGATGTTGACCTTGGCCGCATGCTGCGACAGGAACACGGCGGCCTGACCCGCCGAATTGCCGCCGCCAACCAAGCCGATCTCCTGCTGCGCGCAGAGCTTGGCCTCCAGCGCGGAAGCCCAGTACCAGATGCCGCGGCCTTCGAAGTCGGCCAGTCGCGGCACGGCGGGGCGCCGGTAGCGCGCACCGCTGGCAATCACCACGGTGCGCGAACGCAGCTTGCGGCCATCGGCCAAGGTCACCGACAGTTCGCCGTCACTCTGCGCACGGCTGCAATCCATCGACACGACCTTGGCCGGGATCAGCATTTCGGCGCCGAACTTCTGTGCCTGCACATACGCGCGGCCGGCCAGGGCGCCGCCGGAGATGCCGGTGGGAAAGCCCAGGTAGTTCTCGATGCGCGCACTGGCGCCGGCCTGGCCGCCGTAGGAACGACAGTCCAGCACGATCACGCGCAGGCCTTCCGATGCGGCATACACCGCGGTCGCGAGTCCGGCGGGTCCGGCGCCCACTACCACCACGTCGAACAGTTCGGCATGCTCGACCGAATCGACCATGCCGAGGCAACGCGCCAGCGCGTCCTCGCTCGGGTTCATCATCACCGCGCCGTTCGGGCAGACCACGAGCAGTTGCGCCTCGGCGTACTGCTCAAGCATGGCCGCCGCATCCGCGTCCTGCGTGGCGTCGACCACGTGGTACGGATAGCCGTTGCGGCCGAGGAAGCTTTGCAGCCGGCGCACGTCGGCCGAATCGGGTGGGCCGATCAGCACCGGGCCGCTCGCGCCGGCCTCGATGAGCGCCACGCGCCGCAGGATCAGCGCACGCACCAGGCGCTCGCCCAGGTCGGCCTCGGCAATGATGAGCGCGCGCAACTGGTCGGGCGGGACCAGTAGCGCCTCGACTTCGCCCATCGCATGTCCATCGACCAGCGCCACGCGGCCCGACAGTTGCCCCACCTCCGCCAGGAACTGCCCCGGTCCTTGCTCGGCAATCGGCGTGACGTGGCCCAGGCCATCGCGTTGCGAGATCGCGACCACGCCCTTCAGCACCACGAACATCCCCGGCCCCGGCTCGCCGGCCTTGAACAGGCAGGCATCGGCCGGGTAGTGCCGCGCGCTGCCAAAGCGCGTGATGCGCGCAATATCCGCCGCGTCCAGCACCGGGAACATCTGGTGCCTGCGTGTTTCGACTTCGACCCGCTCTTCGGTTGCCATGCGATCTCCTGGAAGCTGCTCTCGGCGAGCGGTCGAGTTTCACGCATTTGCCATCGCGATGACATGCGGCTTTCATGGTGCCTGACCAGACTCCCGGGACATGAACGAGCTACCCGACCCCGCCTTCGCCCTCTTGCGCCTCACGCAGCGCAATCCGCAGCAACCGGTGCTGTTGCACAGGCAACAACGCGCCGATCCGGACACCAGGGCCGGCCTCACCGTGCAATGGGCCCGGCATCAGGACGAGGTGCACGCCGCGCAGCGACTGCGCCATGCCGTCTTCGTCGGGGAGATGGGCGCGCGCCTCAGCACGCCGCTCGCCGGCCACGACATCGACCTGTTCGACAACTTCTGCGAACACTTGCTGGTGCGTGACGAACGCAGTGGCGAGGTGATCGGCACCTACCGCCTGCTGACGCCCGCGCAGGCCCGCCGCGTCGGCGGCACCTACAGTGACACCGAATTCGACCTGACCCGGCTGCGCGTCTTTCGCGAGCGCATGGTCGAGCTGGGTCGCGGTTGCGTCCATGCGGAGCATCGGCACGGCGGGGTGATCCTGGCCCTCTGGCGCGCGCTGGGCGACTTCATGACCCGCAACCAGCTCGACACCATGATGGGCAGCGCGAGCATCCCCATGAGCCACCTCGGCGTGCCGGGCGGCAACGCGGCGGCCAGCATCTGGCGCCAGTTGTCGGCCACGCACATGGCGCCGGTGCAATACCAGGTGCAGCCGCGCCTGCCGTTGCCGGTGGACCGGCTCGACGGCAGCCTGGAAGTCGACCCGCCGGCGCTCATCAAGGGCTACCTGCGCATGGGCGCCAAGTTGCTCGGCCCACCGGCCTGGGACCCTGATTTCAACAGCGCCGACCTGCCGATGCTGGTGCGCATCGACGACCTGCCGTCGCGCGCCCGTCGGCACTTCCTCGAGCGCTGAACGCCGCGCCAACTTGTGGCTGTCATGAAACCGTCATACGCTTGTCATACGGTCAGGCAAAGCCGTATTTCAAGGCGACTTGACCCAGAATCGACCCCATGCTCACCGCAGCCGAAGATCCCACTCGAAAAGAATTTGCCCAATCCGCATCGGCCACGCTTGCAGCGCTTACGCCGCTCGACCGCGACCATGCCATCCTCGCTTTCAACAGGCGCGTGCTCGACTGGGCCTACCGGCCCGAAATACCGCTGATCGAGCGCCTGCGCTACCTCTGCATCGTGTCGTCCAACCTCGACGAGTTCTTCGAAGTCCGCGTCGCGCCGCACCTGATCGCGGCCGATGCCGGCGACCGCAAGGGCAACTACACGGTGGAATCCTTCGACGCGTTGGCCACCGCCTCGCACGGACTCGTGGCGCAGCAGTACGCGCTCTACAACGACGAACTGATGCCTGCCTTCGCCGCGCACGGCATCCGCATGATTTCGCACGGCGAGCGCAACCCCGCGCAACGCAAGTGGGTGCATGAATACTTCGAGCGCGAAGTGCGCCCGCTGCTCATTCCGGTGGGACTCGATCCGGCGCATCCCTTCCCGCAGGTGGCCAACAAGTCGCTCAACTTCATCGTGCGCCTCGCGGGCAAGGATGCCTTCGGCCGCGACAACCCGATTGCCATCGTCAAGATACCGCGCGTGCTGCCGCGCGTGGTGCGCATGCCGGCCAAGATCTCGGGCGGCCAGAACCTCTGCATGCCCATCTCCAGCATCGTGCGCGCCCATCTGGCCAGCCTGTTTCCAGGGCGCGAGATGGGCGACTTCTCCCAGTTCCGGGTCACGCGGCATTCCGACCTCGCGGTCGACGAGGAAGACGTGAAGAACCTGCGCACCGCGTTGCGGCAGGGCTTGCAGCATCGCCACTTCGGGCAGGCGGTGCGGCTGGAGGTGTCGGCCAGTTGCGCGGAGTCGCTCGCCGGCTTCCTGATGGCGCAGTTCAACCTGCCGGCGCAGGCGCTGTACCGTGTGCATGGCCCGGTGAACCTCGCGCGCCTCACGCAGTTCATCGACTTGATCGATGCGCCGGCGCTGCTGTTTCCGGCCTACCAGCCTTCGTATCCCGTGGCGTTGTCGCCGGTGCAACCCATCTTCGAGCAACTGCAGGCTGGCGATGTATTGGTCCACCAGCCCTTCGAGAGCTTCGACGGCGTGATCGCCTTCCTGCGCGAGGCCGTGTACGACCCGGCCGTGCTCGCCATCAAGCAGACCATCTACCGCACCGGCACCGACTCGGCGCTGATGGACCTGCTGCGCGAAGCCGTGCGGCGCGGCAAGGAAGTGACCGTGGTCGTGGAGTTGAAGGCGCGCTTCGACGAGGAGGCCAACATCAACTGGGCCGAGATGCTGGAGTCGATCGGCGCGCAGGTGGTGTACGGCGTGGTCGGGCTCAAGACGCATGCCAAGATGATGCTCATCACGCGCCGCGAGGGAAACAAGCTGCGCCGCTACGGCCACCTGGCGACCGGCAACTACAACCCGCGCACCGCGAGGCTCTACACCGACATCAGCCACCTCACGGCCGACCCGCTGCTCACCGCGGACATGGAGGCCGTGTTCGTGCACATGGCCGGCCAGAACAAGGTGCCCAAGCTCCATCGCATGTGGCTGGCGCCCTTCGACCTGCACAAGAACACGATGGCGCAGATCGATGCGCTCGGCGCGGCCGCGGCCGCCGGCAAGCCGACGCGCCTCGTCGCAAAGATGAATGCGCTGACCGACGAGGCGCTGATCGCGGCGCTCGTGCGAGCGGGGCAGAAGGGCGTGAAGATCGACCTGATCGTGCGCAGCGCCTGCACCCTGCCGGCGCAGGTGCCGGGCCTGACGGACAACATCCGCGTGCGCTCGATCATCGGCCGCTTCCTGGAGCATTCGCGCGTCTTCTACTACCGCATCGGCGAGGACGAAAGCCTCTACCTGTCGAGCGCCGACTGGATGAACCGCAACATGATGCGGCGCATCGAGATCGCCTGGCCCGTGACCGACCCCGTGCTGCGGCAGCGCATCATCGACGAATGCCTGGTGGCCTACCTTTACGACGGGCGCGATGCCTGGGAACTCGAGGCCAACGGCGCCTATCGACGCGTCGACCGCGACCCGCGCGGCACCGAGGGCCATGGCGCGCAGGACGCGCTCATGGGCCGCTATGCCTCGCGCGGCCTGAGCCGTGCCGCGGCGCGAGACTGATTTTTTTTCGAGGACACAGATGGATTTGATTTTCTGGCGCCATGCCGAGGCCGACGACTGGACCGAAGGCTGCGACGACATGCAACGCTCGCTCACCTCGCGCGGCGAGAAGCAGGCCAAGCGCATGGCCGGATGGCTCGACCGCCAGTTGCCCGAGGGCACCCGCATCATGTCGAGCCCGGCGCGGCGCTGCGAGCAGACTGTGCTGGCGCTGGGCCGCAAGTACAAGCTGCGGGAGGAACTCAGCCCGGGCACGACGGGCGATGAAGTGTTGGCTGCCGCCGGCTGGCCGAATGGCAAGTCGGTGGTTCTGATCGTCGGGCACCAGCCCTCGCTGGGCCAGTCGATTGCGCAACTGATCGGCTTGAGCGCGGAGAGTTGCCCCGTGCGCAAGGGCTCCGTCTGGTGGCTCCGCGCCCGTGAGCGCGATGGGGACGTGCAGACGATCGTGGTCGGGGTGCAGTCGCCCGAACTCCTGTAGCTCAGCAGCCGCGCAGCGTCACGGCCCAATCGGTCTTCTGCCAGGCGACGACTTCCTCGCGCAGCAAGTGCGCCGATTGCGGAAACTCTTCTGCCCAGCCGGCGCGCGCCGTGATGCCGAAGGTTCTGCTGGCCGGCGCGGCGAGCTTCAATGCGTCGGCGTGCGGGTCGCGCCGGGCGTGGCACAGGATCACCGCGAGGCGCAGCGCGAGGAGTTGGCGCGCGAAGACTTCATCGTCCAGGATCAGCCCCAGCTTGCGCAGCTTGCCCCGATGCCCCAGCACGAGTTGGCCCAGCGCGTGCATCTCGTTGACCGCGAAGCCCGGCGCGTCGGTGTTGTCGAGGATGTAGGCACCGTGCTTGTGATATTCACTGTGCGAGATCTGCGTGCCGATCTCGTGCAGTTGCGCGGCCCAGGCCAACTTGCGCAGCGCCCGTCCGGCGCGGCTCGTGGTCTGGCCGCCGCGCGCCGCGGGGTCGAGCTGCACATAAAGTGCCGCGGCCGCATCGCCGACCCTGCGGGCTTGCGCGGCATCCACCTGGAAGCGCGAAGCCAGCCGCGTGACGGTACGGGCACGCAAGTCGGCAACACCTTCGTCCCGCTCCAGCAACTCGTAGAGAACACCGTGCCGCAGCGCGCCTTGGGCGACGTGCATTTCCTCGATGTCGAGCAGGTCGAACACCGCGCGCAGTACGCTCACGCCGCCGCCGATCACGGCCTTGCGGTCTTCGCGCATGCCTTCCATGCGCAGCCTGTCGGCATTGCCGGCCTTCAGCAGCCGGTCGACCAGCCAGGCGAGGCCAGTGCGGGTCACCAGGCCCGGCGGCGCCACGCCCGCCACCGCCAGCACATCACCCACGGCACCGATGGTGCCTGAAGCGCCATAGGCTTCGTCCCATCGGTCGCGGGCGTAGAGCGACAGTGCTTCGTCGAGCACGGCAGTGGCGGCGATCTGCGCGGCGCGGAATGCCGCCGGCGTGAACTGGCCCTTCTCGAAATACTTCATCGACCAGGCAACGCTGCCGACCCGGTAGGACTCCATGATGTCGGCTTGCAGCGCCCGGCCCAGGATCATTTCGGTCGAGCGGCCGCCGATGTCGACCACCAGTCGGCGTTCCTGCTCGGACGCGTCGGTCTGCGGCAGCATGTGCGCCACACCCTGGTAGATCAGCCGCGCCTCTTCACGCCCCGGTATCACGTCGATGCCGAAGCCCAGGATGGTGCGCGCGCGCAGCAGGAACTCGTCGCGGTTGCGCGCCTCGCGCAAGGTCTGCGTGGCCACGGCGCGGACCTGCGAACCCCTGAAACCAGCCAGGCGCTCGCCAAAACGCGCCAAGGCGTCCCAGCCGCGCTGCATGGCATCGGGCGTGAGGTTGCGTGCGCTGTCGAGGCCGTTGCCCTGGCGCACGGTCTCTTTCAAATATTCGGTGCGGTGGATTTGGCCGTGATCCAACTGGCCGATCTCAAGGCGGAAGCTGTTGGAGCCGAGGTCGACTGCGGCCAGACGGGTGCCGTTTTGCATTGGATGTGTGTGGCTGGTGGGCTTCGATGGTAAGCCCGGGTGAAATCCGGGTTGCCGAATCTGCATTCGGCTCCCGATCCCGCATTCTCATGGATCACATGACAGCTCTGTGACACGCCGCCAACGATGTCATATGGCTGTCACACAAGCTTTCTAGAGTCCCGGCAAGCCCTGAATAAGGGTTTGCATCTACTCCTAAGGAAGCTTCATGAAAACGACGATCCAATTCGCAACTGCCGGCCTCGTGGTTGCGGCTTTTGCCTCTGTTCCCGCCTTCGCCCAGAACGTTACCGGCGCCGGCGCCAGCTTCCCCGCACCGCTGTATTCCAAGTGGGCCAGCGACTTCAACAAGGCCACAGGCACGCAAGTCAACTACCAGTCAGTCGGCTCGGGCGCCGGCATCAAGCAGATCGAGGCCAAGACGGTCGACTTCGGCGCATCGGACATGCCGCTCACCGACGACGAACTCAAGGCCAAGGGCCTGATGCAGTTTCCCACCGTCATCGGCGGCGTGATCCCGGTGGTCAACATCGCCGGCGTCAAGCCGGGTGACCTCAAGCTCAACGGCACCGTGCTGGCCGACATCTACCTCGGCAAGATCACCAAGTGGAGCGATCCCGCCATCAAGGCGCTGAACGGTTCGCTCGCCTTGCCCGACGCCGCCATCGCCCCGGTTCGCCGCGCCGACGGTTCGGGCACCAGCTTCCTCTTCACCAACTACCTGAGCAAGGTCAACGCCGACTGGAAGAGCAAGGTAGGCGAAGGCACGGCGGTCAACTGGCCTGTGGGCACCGGCGGCAAGGGCAACGAGGGCGTGGCCCAGTTCGTCAAGCAGTTGCCCAACTCGATCGGCTATGTCGAGTACGCCTATGTGAAGCAGAACAAGATGGTCTACGCGCAGATGCAGAACGCGGCCGGCACCATGGTCACGCCCGATGACAGCGCCTTCAAGGCGGCAGCGGCCAACGCCGACTGGAACAAGACCTTCTACCAGGTGCTGACCAACCAGCAAGGCAAGGACGCCTGGCCGATCACCGGCGCCACCTTCATCCTGATGCAGAAGGTGCAGGAAAAGCCGGCCAACGGGACCAGCGTGCTGCGCTTCTTCGACTGGGCCTTCAAGAGCGGCGACAAGACGGCCGACGACCTCGACTACGTGCCGATGCCCGACGGCGTGAAGACGGCGATCACCAAGGCCTGGGGCGAGGTCAAGGACGCATCGGGCAAGCCCGTCGCGCCTGCGCTGGTCAAGTAAGTCGGAGCGGCGCGTGTGAGCAGCACACCGTTGGAGCGCGCGCCGACCACGTCACTGTCGGAGTCATCCTTGTCATCCACATTTCCTGCCAACGCCCGCGCGCTTGACCTTGCGGCCGAACGTGCGACGCTCACGCCGCCGCCCGCCAAGCGCCCGCGCACCGGTGCGTTGACCGACCGGTTGTTCGGCTGGGCCGCGAAGGGCGCCGCGCTGCTGACGCTGGCGCTGCTGTTCGGCATCCTGCTGTCGCTGCTGGCCGGCGCCTGGCCCGCCATTTCGAAGTACGGCCTCGGCTTCCTGACCAGCACGGTCTGGGACCCGGTGCAGGACGAGTACGGCGGCCTCGTGATGATCTACGGCACGCTGGCCACTTCGGCGATCGCGCTGGTGATCGCCGTGCCGGTGAGCTTCGGCATTGCGCTGTTCCTCACCGAGCTGTCGCCGGCCTGGCTGAAGCGCCCGCTGGGCACGGCCATCGAGTTGCTTGCCGCAGTGCCTTCCATCGTCTACGGCATGTGGGGCCTGCTGGTGTTCGGGCCGATCCTCAGCGCCTACGTACAGCAACCCTTGCAACAGTTGCTTGGCGGCGTGCCGTACCTCGGTGCGCTGGTGTCCGGTCCGCCGGTGGGCATCGGCATCCTCTCGGCCGGCATCATCCTGGCCATCATGATCATCCCGTTCATCGCCTCGGTGATGCGCGACGTGTTCGAGGTGACGCCGCCGCTCCTGAAGGAGTCGGCCTATGGGCTCGGCTCGACCACCTGGGAGGTCGTCTCCAAGGTGGTGCTGCCGTACACCAAGGCGGGTGTCGTCGGCGGCATCATGCTCGGCCTCGGCCGCGCACTGGGCGAGACCATGGCGGTGACCTTCGTGATCGGCAACACCAACCAGCTCAACTCGCTGTCGGTCTTCGAGGCGGCGAACAGCATTACCTCGGCACTGGCCAACGAGTTTGCCGAAGCCGGCGCCGGCATGCACCAGGCGGCGTTGATGTACCTCGGCCTCGTGCTGTTCTTCATCACCTTCGTGGTGCTGTCGCTGTCGAAGCTGCTGCTGCAGCGCATGCAGAAGAGTGAAGGGAAGAAGGCATGACGACTGCCGAGAAACTGTTGGCCGCCAAGGCGCTCAACGAAACGCGCGCGGCAAAGTTCGCGACCCGCAAGCTCGTCAACCAGATCGCGCTCACGCTGTCATTGGCGGCCATGGCATTCGGCGTGTTCTGGCTCGTGTGGATCCTCTGGGAAACGCTGCGCCAGGGCATCGGGGGCCTGGCGATCGCCACTTTCACGGAGATGACGCCGCCGCCGAACGAGGCTGGCGGTATCGCCAACGCGATCTTCGGCTCGCTGGTGATGGTGGCCATGGCCACCTTCGTCGGCACGCCGATCGGCATCATGGCCGGCATCTACCTCGCGGAGTACAACCCGAAGGGCTGGCTGTCGAGCGTGACGCGCTTCGTCAACGACATCCTGCTGTCGGCGCCATCGATCGTGATCGGCTTGTTCGTCTATGCGGTGGTGGTGGCGTACTTCAAGACCTTCTCGGGCCTGGCGGGTGCACTGGCGCTGGCGCTGATCGTGATCCCGGTGGTGATCCGCACCACCGAGAACATGCTGCAACTCGTGCCGCCGGGACTGCGTGAGGCGGCCTATGCGCTCGGCACGCCGAAGTGGAAGGTCATCATCAGCATCACGCTGCGCGCGGCACGCGCCGGCGTCGTCACCGGCATCCTGCTGGCCGTGGCCCGCATCGCCGGCGAAACGGCGCCGTTGCTGTTCACGGCGCTGAACAACCAGTTCTGGACCGCCGACATCTCGCAGCCGATGGCCAGCCTGCCAGTGACCATCTTCAAGTTCGCGATGAGCCCGTACGAGAACTGGCAGCAACTGGCCTGGGCCGGCGTGTTCCTGATCACGGTCGCGGTGCTCGGCCTCAACATCCTCGCGCGAGTCCTCACGCGCAACAAGCTTTGAAAGACAACATGTCCGCCACACTCGCGCAACCCGCGCGCTCCAAGATCTCGGTCAAGGACCTGAACTTCTATTACGGCAAGTTCCACGCGCTCAAGGGCATCAACCTCGAGATCCCGGAGAACAAGGTCACGGCCTTCATCGGCCCGTCGGGCTGCGGCAAGTCGACCTTGCTGCGCACCTTCAACCGCATGTTCGAGCTATACCCCGAGCAGCGCGCCGAAGGCACGATCGCGCTCGACGGCGAGAACCTGCTCACCAGCAAGCAGGACGTGGCGCTGATCCGCGCCAAGGTCGGCATGGTGTTCCAGAAGCCGACGCCATTCCCGATGTCGATCTACGACAACATCGCGTTCGGCGTGAAGCTGTTCGAGAACCTCAGTGCCAGCGACATGGACGACCGCGTCGAGTGGGCCCTCAAGAAGGCCGCGCTGTGGACCGAAGTGCGCGACAAGCTGCAGCAGAGCGGCTCCGGGCTCTCTGGCGGCCAGCAGCAGCGCCTGTGCATCGCACGCGGCATCGCGATCAAGCCCGAAGTACTATTGCTCGACGAGCCATGCTCCGCGCTCGACCCGATCTCCACCGCAAAGATCGAGGAGCTCATCGCCGAACTGAAGAGCGAATACACGGTAGTCATCGTGACTCACAACATGCAGCAGGCGGCGCGTTGCAGCGACTACACGGCGTACATGTACCTGGGCGACCTGATCGAGTTTGGCGCGACGGAGCAGATGTTCTTCAAGCCGAAGCGCAAGGAAACCGAGGACTACATCACCGGCAGGTTTGGTTAAGGACACCACATGACTGAAAAACACCTCTCCAGCCAGTTCGACAGCGAACTCAACGGCGTCTCGTCGCGCGTGATGGAACTCGGCGGCATGGTCGAGTCGCAGATCCACAAGGCCGTCTACGCGTTGTCGCAGTTCGATGCCGACGCCGCCGACCGTGTGATGGAAACCGAGCACCGCGTCAATGCGATGGAGATGGAGATCGACCGCGACCTGTCGTCCATCATCGCGCGCCGCCAGCCGACCGCGCGCGACCTGCGCCTCTTGATCGCCATCTCCAAGACCACGGCCAACCTCGAGCGCGTCGGCGACGAGGCCAACAAGATCGCGCGCATGGTCAAGTCGATCATCGAGAGCGGTTCCGCCCGCACGCTGCCGTCGACCGAGATCCGCATCGCGGCCGACCTGGCCTCGGGCCTGCTGCGCAAGGCGCTCGATGCCTTCGCGCGGCTCGACACCGCGGCGGCCCTGTCGATCCTCAAGGAAGACGACCTGATCGACCAGGAGTTCGACGGCTTCGTGCGCAAGCTGGTCACCTACATGATGGAAGACCCGCGCACCATCTCCGCGAGCCTCGACCTTCTGTTCCTGGCCAAGGCCATCGAGCGCATCGGCGACCATGCCAAGAACATTGCCGAATTCATCATCTACATCGTCAAGGGCGAGGATGTGCGGCACACTTCGATGGAAGAGATCGAGTCGGCACTGCAGTGAATACGGACCGGACTTTGCGTCCGGTTCCCGCCCCCGATCTCATGACCCCAAACACATGAAGAAGCCCAAAGTCCTCATCGTCGAAGACGAGTCCTCGATCGCCGAACTGATCGCCGTCAACCTGCGTCACAACGGCTTCGAGCCGCTGTGGGCGGAAGACGGCCTGGCGGCGCAGCGCGAGATCGACGCGGGCCTGCCCGACCTGATCCTGCTCGACTGGATGTTGCCCGGCCAGAGCGGCCTGGTGCTGGCGCGCCAATGGCGCAAGGACCCACGCACCAAGGCCATCCCGATCCTCATGCTCACCGCGCGCGGCGACGAGCCCGACAAGGTGGCCGGCCTCGACGCCGGCGCCGACGACTACATCACCAAGCCCTTCTCCACGCAGGAGATGCTCGCGCGCATTCGCGCCGTGCTGCGCCGTCGTGCGCCGGAAACCGTGACCGAGCGCGTCGAGATCGGCGACCTCGTGCTCGACACTTCCACGCACCGCGTGACCTGGCAGACGCAGTCGCTCAAGGTCGGGCCCACCGAGTTCAAGCTGCTGGCCTACCTCATGCAGCATGCGGAGCGCGTGCACAGCCGCTCGCAACTGCTCGACAAGGTCTGGGGCGACCACGTCTACATCGAGGAACGTACGGTCGACGTGCACGTCAAGCGCCTGCGCGAATCGCTTGGCGCCGCTGCGGCCATGGTCGAGACCGTGCGAGGTGCGGGCTATCGCCTGACGACCCAGATCACTGCCTGACCGCCCGCGGTGATACAGCCTTCCCGCGCAGCCTGGCGCGGATAATCTCCCGACATGCCCTTCCGAATTGCTACGTTCCTGATAGCGTCCGCCCTGGGGGCTGCGATCGCTGGGGGGCTGTTCGGATGGCCGCTCGCATGGGTCGGCGCATGGCTCGGGTCCTTGCTGTGGCTCGTGCTCGACGCATGGCGCGCGGCCCGGCTGCTGGGCCTGTTGCGCAACGATGTGGCCAACCTGCCTTCGCGCGGGCCGGGTGTCTGGGGCGAGTTGTCGGAGCGCATCCGCAAGCTGCTGCGCGAGCGTGAAAAGCAGACGCAGCAAGCCGAGGAACGCCTGCAGGAATTCCTCGCGGCCATCCAGGCGTCGCCCAATGGCGTGGTGCTGCTCGACGAGCAGGGCCGCATCGAATGGTGCAACCAGACGGCAGCGGCGCAGTTCGGCATCGACGCCGAGCGCGACCTGCTGCAGCACCTGGCCAACCTGGTGCGCGACCCGGCCTTCGTGGCCTACCTGGCATCGTGGAACTACAGCCGGCAGGTGCTGATCGACGCGCCCGCGCGTACGGTCATGCGGGGCGGCCATCCGTTGCGGCTCTCGGTGCAGGTGCATCCTTATGCGGGCAATCGCCGCATGCTGCTGACCCGCGACATCACCGCGCTGGAGCAGGCCGAGACCATGCGGCGCGATTTCGTCGCCAACGTCTCGCACGAGATCCGCACGCCGCTCACCGTGTTGGCGGGCTTCGTCGAAACGCTCCAGAACCTGCCACTCGACGCCGAGGAGCGCGCGCGCTACCTGCGGCTGATGGGCCAGCAATCGCAGCGCATGGAAATGCTGGTCAACGACCTGCTGACCCTGTCCAAGCTCGAAGGCAGCGCGGCGCCGCCGTCGAGCCAGTGGACACGCGTGCGGGCGCTGCTGGCGCAATGCGAGGACGAGGCGCGGGGCCTGTCCGGCAGGCTGGTGCCGCAGGGCCACAAGCTGAGCTTCGCGATCGAGGCGGATTCCGAGATTTCCGGCGCATCGACTGAGCTGCAAAGCGCCATGTCCAACCTGCTGAGCAACGCGATCCGCTATACGCCCGGCGGTGGCGAGATTGCGGTGACCTGGCAGGTGCTTCCGGACGGCCGTGGTGAATACGCCGTGCGCGACAGCGGGCCGGGCATCGAGCCCGAGCACGTCCCGAGGCTCACCGAGCGCTTCTACCGCGTCGACCGCAGCCGCTCGCGCGAGACCGGCGGCACCGGGCTGGGGCTGGCCATCGTCAAGCACATCGCGCAGCGCCACGGCGCCGAACTGCGCATCGACAGCAAACCCGGGCAAGGCTCGCGTTTTGCGCTGCTGTTCTCGCCTACGCGGGTGCGGGCTGCGCGCGCCGTCGCGGCTTGATCGTTCGCCACAGCAGCGCGGCGAACAGCAAGGCGGTGAGCCACAGCGCCGCCGCGCTCATCAACCAGTACGCCAGCGGCGATTGCATGGCCTCCCACGGACCCAGTCCCCGGTAGGCCAGCAGGTAGCTGCCGCCCAGCCCCACGCCCCACAGCAGCGCGCAGTAGATGACGAGCGGCGCGACGGTCACGCGATAGCAGCGCAACACGCACACGCACATGGTCTGCACCGCGTCCGCCATGTGATAGGCCGAGGCCGCGCACAGCAGCACGGCGGCCAGCGCCGCGACTCGCGTGTCGCCCGAATAGACGCCGGCCAGCCAGCCGCGCAGCAGCACCATGAGTGCGCCCAGCGCCAGTGCCATGCCGATCATCAATTCAAAGCCCTTGCGGCACGCGCGCCGCGCCAGCAGCGGCTCGCCGGCGCCGAGCCAGAAGCTCACGCGCGCACTGGTCGCGATGGAAAGCGACATCGGCACCATGTAGGCCACGCCCACGAGGTTCGATGCGATCTGGTGCGCCGCGGCAGCCGCCGTGCCCAGCCGGGCGATGAACAGCGCCATCAGCGTGTACGACGTGATTTCCACCAGCACCGCCAGCCCGGCCGGTCCGCCAAGCCGGAGGAACTGGCCCAACTGTTGCCAGTCCGGTGTCTCCAGCCGCTGCCAGAAGTTGTACCTGCGGTAGAAGCTGGCATTCCTCAGCAGCCACATCGCGCACAGCAGCATGCTCCAGTTCACGATCAGCGTGGCCCATCCGCAGCCGACCAGCCCCAGCGCCGGCATGCCCGCGCCACCGAAGCAGAGCCACACCGACAGCGGCACCTTCAGCGCCAACGAAGCCGCTTGCAGCCAAGTCACCAGTTGTGGTTTGCCCAGGCTCTGGTTCAGCGTGCCGAACAAGCGGAACAGCAAGGCCGGCGGCAAGCCGAATGCGAGCACGAACAGGTACCGGCCCACCTCGTGCTGCATGGCGTCGGGCACGCCCGTCCATCGCATCAGCGCGTCCGGATTCAGCATGATCGCCATGCCCAGCACCATCGCCAGGCCGCAGAGATAGAGCGATTGCCGCACCGACCGGCCGACCTCCGCCGTGCGCTGTCCGCCATGCAACTCGGCCCACACCGGCAGCAGCGCCTGCAGCACGCCCATGAGCGACACATACACGCTGATGAAGATGGCCGAGCCGACCGCGAGCGCCGCCAGCGCACCCTCCGCATAGCGGCCCGCGACGATGGTGTCGCACACGCCAAAGGCCATCACCGCCAGTTGCCCGACCAGAACCGTGCCGGCATGGCGCGCGATCACGCGCCGTTCGCTGTTCCGTGCGCCCGCGGTCACGGCGCGATGCGCTGGTAGAGCAGCAGGTCGTCCGTATCGCTGGCGGGGCGGCGCAGCGTCCCGTCGAAGCGCCACAGGTTCAGGTCGATGACGTTGTGCAACCGGGCGATCACGTCCGGGTTGACCAGCAGCCAGCGGCAATCCTGGGCGCCGGTGAGCGGGCGCAATTCGAAGTGGCCATGGTGCAGCAGCGCCGCCAGCTGCGCGCGCTGCAGGCCCAGCTCCGAGATGCAGGGCGTGTTGCCGACCCGTTGCGAGATCATCTGCACCTGCGGCGCATAGCTGCGCGCGTAGTCGAGCACCGGCAGCCAGAGCGTCATGACCAGCATCCAGCACAGCGCGGTGCCGCCGGCCGGCAGCACCAGCGTCTTCCACAGCGCCGCCCGATGGCGCCCGGTGCGCCAGCGCACCAGCCAGAACCAGGCCACCGTAGCCGCCAGCGCGAATGCGAAGGCCGTGGCGGAAAAGCTGGGCACGAAGCCAGGTGCAAGCCGCGCGACGTTGGCGGCCGGCTTGGGCGGTATCCCGGTCTGCAGCGAGATCCAGTAGAGCCAGATGAAGATCGCCGACGTGGTGAAGGTAAGCAGCGTCAGCCAGTCCAGCAGCGCCGCCACGCTGCGGCGAAAGGTCGGCAGTGCAAAGGCCGCCAGCGTGGCGAATGCCGGCAAGGACAGCAGCAGCGAGCGCTCCGAGAAATCGGTGGTGATCGTGGCGGCCAGCGGCACCAGCACGAACCACAGGGGAAGGATCACATGGCGTGCCGTAAGTTGCCGGCGCCAGCGCCAAAGCGTCCAGGCGGCCAGCGGCCACGCCGGCCAGGGAAACCACAGCAGCAGCTTCACCAGGCTTCGAATGTCCTTGACCAGCGAGGCCTCACCGGCGCCCGGCAGCACGACATGCCAGCGAAACAGCCCGTAGGACACGGCAAGCCCGACGCCGACCGCCCCGACCACGATCACCGCCAGCAGCGCATAGAGCGGGTAGGGGCGGCCTGCGTCTTCCCGATCGCCTTCATCGCTCGCCAGGCCTTGCTTGCGATCCCTCGCCAGGAAAACGATGCAGCCCACGCAGAGCATGAGCGCCAGTGCCGGCGCACCACTGAGCGACAGGCCGATGCCACCCAGGGCCAGCGCGGCCAGCGCACCGGCTGGGCGGTATGGCAGGGCGGCCACGCCGTAGAACAGGCTGGCTGTGAAGAAGAGCTGTGCCAGCGCTGGCGTGGTCTCGTGGCCGAGTTGCAGCAGTCCCAGCGTGGCCAGCAGCGCGAGCAGTGCGCCGTCGGCAATGGCGCGGGCATAGTCCGTGGGCCGGGCCTCCCCGCCGAAGGCAAAGGCCACGGGCTGGGCGGCCGGCGTTCGGGCGAGGTAGTAGACGGCGTACCAGGTTGCGGTGAAGGTGCCCCAGAGCATCAGGGCGAATGCAAAGCGCACTGCCAGGTCGGGATTGATCCACGCCGGCGCGAGCTTGATCGCCCAGGCGCCGATCCAATAGGGCAGCAGGGCGGGTGTTTCGGGCCGCAGGCCGAACAGCAGCGGATCGAACCAGCGCGCCACACCCTCGGTGCTGCGCGCCAGTTCCGTCATGTAGCCGAATGCCGCGACGTCCGCGCTCTTCCACGGCCCGCGGCCGACCAGCCCCGGCATCAGGTAGGCGGCGCACAGCAATATCAGCGCGACCCGCGGCAAGCGGCGCACTGCGGCCTGGGCAACGATGGCGGGCGTCGGCTGGCTCAACGGACGGGCGTGAAAGGTGCTTGAAACGAAAAAAAAGGCAGCGCGGTAAACCGGGCTGCCTGGACCTGGAGCGGCAAGCTTACTTGGAAGCGGCGCCGGTGGTCTTGCCGAAGCGGTTGCGGAACTTCTCGACGCGACCGCCCATGTTGTCCACCGACTTCTGCGTGCCGGTGTAGAACGGATGCGATTCGCTGGTGGTGTCCAGCTTGAACAGCGGCAGTTCGCGGCCGTCGTCGGTCTTGCCCATTTCCTTGGTGTTCGCACACGAACGGGTCACGAACTTGAAGCCGTTCGACATGTCGACGAACAGCACTTCGCGGTAATTGGGGTGGATGCCTGCTTTCATGGTCTTTCCTTTGGGTCGATGCGAGAGCCACGCCGAGCGAAATCCCGGCCGCACTTTTCGCGGAGCCTTCGATTATCGCATACTGGCGCATTTGCAGGCAAACACCGCCACTTCATGACCACCAGAACACTGCGCGCCGGCCTCGTCGGCTACGGATTTGCAGGCCAGACCTTTCATGCGCCAGTGCTGTCCGCCGTGCCCGGCCTGGCGCTGGGCGCCATCATGAGTTCGCAGGCAGTAAAGGCGCTGGCCGACTGGCCGGACGCCGCCATCGTCCCTGACATGCCTGCCATGCTGGCACTCCCCGACATCGACCTGATCGTCGTCGCGACGCCCAACGAGGCCCATTTCCCCGTTGCGAAAGCCGCGCTGGAGGCCGGTAAACACGTGGTGGTGGACAAGCCCTTCACGCTGGACTCGGCGCAGGCGCGCGTGTTGGCGGACCTGGCCCGGCAACAGGGCAGGGTGCTCGCGGTCTACCAGAACCGGCGTTTCGACGCCGATTTCCTGACACTGCGCGACGTCATCGCCAGCGGCAAGCTCGGCCGCCCGGTGTATTTCGAATCGCACTTCGACCGGTTTCGCCCGGAGGTCCGGCAGCGCTGGCGCGAGCAGGACGTGCCCGGCGCAGGCCTCTGGGTGGACTTGGGCGCGCATCTGGTCGACCAGGCGGTGCAACTGTTCGGCAAGCCGGACACCCTCCAACTCGACACCGCCGCGCTGCGGGACGGAGCCCTTGTCAATGACCATTTCCACGCACTGCTGCGCTACGAAACCGGCCCGCACGCCCCGCTGCGCGTGGTGTTGCACGCGAGTACGCTGGCCGCGCATGCCGCCCCGCGCTACATCCTGCATGGCACCCGCGGCAGCTATGTGAAGCAAGGCGTCGACGTGCAGGAAGACGCGCTGAAGGCCGGCGAACGCCCGGGCGGCGAGGGCTGGGGAATCGACCCGCTGGTAGGAGAACTCAAGGTGCACGCGGTGGGTGACTGGGTGCAGACCATCGAGTGGCCCAATCGCCGCGGCAACTATGTGGATTACTACGCCGCCGTGCGTGACGCGATCCTCGGCGTGGGCCCGAATCCAGTGCCACCGGAGCAGGCCGTCGCGCTGATGGAGTTGCTGGACCTCGGGACCCGCAGCGCCAGGGAAGGCCGCGCGCTCGCGCCATGAAAAAAGCGCGTTGCCTTTGAGGGGCAACGCGCTTTTTGCGGCGACCGACAACGGACGCAGAAGGGGCGAAGATTTCGTAGCGAGGGCGCCGAGGTCGGGTTGAGCAGCGCACCCGTACTTGGGTACGGCGAGCAGCGCAGACCCGAGATCGGCGGCCGCAGTAGAAAGATTCGCTCCTTCTAGCCGCCGCGACGCATCATGTCGAAGAACTCGACATTGGTCTTGGTCGCCTTCATGTTCTTGAGCATCAGTTCCATCGACTCGATCTCGTCCATGTTGTACATGAGCTGGCGCAGGATGCGGGTCTTCTGCAGGATCTCGGGTGCGAGGAGCAATTCCTCGCGGCGCGTGCCGCTGCGGTTGAGCTGGATCGACGGGAACACGCGTTTCTCATAGAGGCGGCGGTCCAGGTGGATTTCGCTGTTGCCGGTGCCCTTGAATTCTTCAAAGATCACTTCGTCCATGCGGCTGCCGGTATCGACCAGCGCGGTGCCGATGATGGTCAGCGAGCCGCCTTCTTCCACGTTGCGCGCGGCGCCCAGGAAGCGCTTGGGACGCTGCAAAGCATTGGAGTCCACGCCACCCGTCAGCACCTTGCCCGACGAGGGCACGACGTTGTTGTAGGCGCGCGCGAGGCGGGTGATCGAGTCCAGCAGGATCACCACGTCCTTCTTCAGTTCGACCAGGCGCTTGGCGCGCTCGATCACCATCTCGGCAACGTGCACATGACGCGCGGCAGGCTCGTCGAAGGTCGAGGCGATGACCTCGCCCTTCACCGTGCGCTGCATTTCGGTCACTTCCTCGGGCCGCTCGTCGACGAGCAGGACCATCATGTGAACGTCGGGGTAGTTGGCGCTGATCGCGTGGGCGATGTGCTGCATCATCACCGTCTTGCCGCTCTTGGGCGGCGCCACGAGCAGGGCGCGCTGGCCCTTGCCGATGGGGGCGATGATGTCGATGATGCGGCCGGTGATGTTCTCGTCGCTCTTGACGCCGTCGCGTTCCAGCTTCATCTGTTCCTTGGGGAACAGCGGCGTCAGGTTCTCGAACATCACCTTGTGCTTGTTCTGCTCGGGCGCGCCGTCGTTGACCTTGTCGAGCTTGGTCAGCGCGAAGTAGCGCTCGCCGTCCTTGGGCGTGCGGACTTCGCCTTCCACCATGTCGCCGGTGTGCAGGTTGAAGCGGCGCACCTGGCTCGGGCTGATGTAGATGTCGTCGGTGCTGGCCGTGAAGCTGGTGTCGGGGCTGCGCAGGAAACCGAAACCGTCCGGCAGGATCTCGAGAACGCCGTCGGCAAAGACCTGTTCGCCGGCCTTCGCGCGCTTCTTGATGATGGCGAACATCAATTCCTGCTTGCGCATGCGGCCGGTGTTTTCGATCTCAAGCGCTTCGGCCTGCTTGAGGACTTCAGACACGTGGAGTGCCTTGAGTTCGTTTAAGTGCATTGAATGACCCCTCTGCGGGGTAGCAACTGAAATACGGGGGGAGGTTTGAAATGTGAGGCGAGAGGTGCCTCACAAACCGGGGAACTCGAACCGGGGCGCTTGTGGCGTGCCGGTGATCTGCTGCCGATTATGCAGCAAATCCGGAGGGCTACGCCTTGCGCGTAGTCCTCCGTATTGGATCAGGCGAGCTGTTGGTCGATGAAGGCGGTCAACTGTGCCTTGCTCATGGCGCCTACTTTGGTGGCAGCCAATTGCCCGTCCTTGAACAACATCAGCGTGGGAATGCCGCGGATGCCGAACTTGGCGGGGATGTCGCGGTTCTCATCGACGTTCATCTTGGCGACCTGGAGCTTGCCTTCATAGGTGCTCGAGACCTCGTCGAGGATCGGCGCGATCATCTTGCACGGGCCGCACCATTCGGCCCAGTAGTCGACCAGCACTGGCTTGCCGGCCTGCAGGACGTCGGCTTCGAAAGAGGAATCGGAGATGTGTTTGATGAGGTCGCTTGCCATGTCTTGTCCTTTGGGTGCGGTGAGCAGTAGTGCCGCTAAAGTGCGGGTCATTGTGACAGAAACCAAGATATGCCGTGCCGAGGGCGCGGGCTATCGTGGCCATAGTTTTCCCCCTGACAACCCATTGGAAATCCGGCCAGCATGGCCGGGCGTGCACGCAGGTTGTCGCACCCATCGAATCGAATGAACCAGAAGAAGACGCTTGCCGTTGTCGGAGGCGGCCCCGCGGGCCTGATGGCCGCTGAAGTGCTGAGCGCGGCCGGCGTGCAAGTCCACCTGTACGACGCCATGCCCTCGGTGGGCCGCAAGTTCCTGCTGGCTGGGCGTGGCGGACTCAATCTCACGCACTCGGAACCCTTCGATATCTTTGCGAGCCGCTTTGGCGATCGGCAGGCGCAGGTGCAGCCGATGCTCGAGGCCTTCGGGCCGCGCCAGATGCAGGACTGGGCGCACGGCCTCGGCATCGAGACCTTCGTTGGCAGTTCCGGCCGCGTGTTCCCCAAGGACATGAAGGCCGCACCGCTGCTGCGCGCATGGCTGCATCGCCTGCGCGCGGCGGGCGTCCAGTTCCACATGCGCCATCGTTGGCTGGGATGGGAAGACGACCAGGCGCCGGCGACCGCATTGCGCTTCGGCACGCCGCAAGGCGACCAGCAAGCCAGGCCCGATGCGGTTGTGCTGGCGCTGGGCGGGGCGAGCTGGTCGCGGCTCGGTTCCGACGGCGCCTGGTGGCCGTGGCTCCACGCGCGGCAGGTTGCGCTAGCGCCCCTGCAGCCTGCCAACTGCGGCTTCGACGTGGGTTGGAGCGAGCACTTCGCGAGCCGCTTTGCGGGCCATCCATTCAAGTCTGTGGCCTTGTCTTTCACCGACAGGCAGGGCCGTTCGTTTGCGCGCAAGGGCGAGTTCGTCGCGACCGCTACCGGTATCGAAGGCAGTCTGGTGTATGCGGCCGCGGCGCTCTTGCGCGACGAGATCAATGCGTCTGGCGGCGAGGGCGCGACCTGTCATATCGACCTGCTGCCGGATCGCACTGCCGCGCAGGTAGCGGCGGCGGTCAACCACCCACGCGGCGCCCGGTCGCTGTCCAGCCATCTGAAGAGCCGGCTCGGCCTGGATGGCATCAAGTCAGGCCTGTTGCACGAGCAACTCAGCCGCGAGGAAATGCACCAGCCCCAGCGCCTGGCCGAGGCGATCAAGGCGCTGCCACTGCGAGTGCGCGCCGCACGCCCCGTCGACGAGGCCATCAGCACGGCAGGCGGCGTGCGATTCGATGCGCTTGACGCGAACCTGATGGTGACGGCGCTGCCGGGCGTTTTCTGCGCCGGCGAGATGCTGGACTGGGAGGCGCCGACGGGCGGTTATCTGCTGACGCTCAGCATGGCCAGCGGTGCGGCCGCTGCGCATTCGGCCTTGCGATGGGTGTAATGCATCACAAATGATTACCTTTGGCTGATATGCAATCCCGGAGGCCGGCGACGACAATCTCCTGAGATATTCAGGGGGTGCCGATGAGGCCAAAAGTAGAGATCGAGAAGATCCGCGAGAGCTATTTCAACTACAGCGTCAGCACCGAAGGCGGCAATGCGATCTACGCCCGCGACGGGCTTTATTCCATTGCCGAGTGCATCCACGATGCGGCCACCGCGCTGGGCCACAACTTTCCATTCACCACGCTCGGCTACGAAGGCTTCGTGCTGGGCGAGTTCTCGGTGGCGATGATGGAGCACTCCGCCAAGATGCTGGAACGATGGCTGGAGGCGCTGTTGATCGGGCTTGCGTCGAATGGCCCGTTGGGCGATGACTGCCTCTGGCAGCCATCGAAATGAGGTTGACGAGCCTTACCCCCGGCACTGACTCCACAGTTAGGGCTGCTTGGTTCCCCACCTGACCCGGTTGGCCGCTTCACCATGCGGGGAGGCCCGTCAGACGTTATTGTAGATGACGGTTTTCACCAGACCATCAATGAGGTTTCCAGCGCTGCGTCCGCGTAGTAGAGCCGCACGCCGGCCTGGTACTTGCGGCCCTTCTGCAGGCGCATCTGCACATGCGCATTCAGGTCGGTGCCGCTGTCGTCGTTGCCGGCGATCTGCACGTTGCCCGTGGGCGTGACCTCGAACAGCACCAGCACCGTGTCCGAGGTGCCGAAGGTGCCGACGTCGTAGGTGCGGGTGCGGGTGGGCGCGAACTCGAACACGCGCGTCTCGCCGGCCTTGAGTTTCAGCAACTGCGACAAGCCCACCTTGAGTTGCGGCACTGCCGGCGCTTTCACGCCCGGATAGGACTGCGCCACCCAGCTCTTGTCGGCCGGCGAGAGTCCGCCTTTGGGCATCAGGCCACTCGAATACTTCGCCGGCGCCTGGATCAGCCCGGCCTCGAATTGATATTCCATGACCGAATCGGGGTCCCAGGTGGTGCCCTTGACTTCGGCCACGGGAATCTTGCGCAGGATGTTCCAGTCGATCTGGTCGTCGGGCCAGGAGTTGGGCGGCCCCCGAAAGTAGTCCAGCACGGCCTGACGGTTCCAGGTGATGCCGGCGTTCGGGTTCTGGTGTTCATGCTCGAGGCCCAGCGTGTGGCCGATCTCGTGCAGCGCGGTGTCGCCGCCGTAGGGCGTCGTCAGTGGCCAGCCGTAGTTGAGGGTCCGCTCGGCCGGGTCGCGCGTGTTGAGCACGTCGCGGCCCACGTACGACCACGAGCCATCGTTCTGGTCGAAGCCGATGCGGACCATGGCGTCGCCTGGATGGTCGACCTTCTTGAAGGTGATGCCAATGCCCAGCTTGGTCCAGGTCGCGAAGGCGTTGTCGACCGCCGCGATGTCGCTGGCGACACCGAACCAGGCCGACGGCACCGCATCGCCCTTGCGGAAGCAGTAGTAGGTGATCGTGGTGCCGTTCACCCATTTCTTGCTCGCGCTCAATATGGCAAAGGCGCGGCCGGCTGGAACGCTGCTGTCGAAGGTGCGCGGGGTCTGGACGGGTTGTGCGCAGTAGCGCAGCCGGCTCGACTTTTCTGCTGCCGCGGACTTGGCAGCTTTCGCGCTGCGCTTGGTGCTGGGGGCATCGGCCATGACGTGTCTCCTCCTTTGGTGAGTCTTCATGCTAGTGACTCGGATTGGGGTTTACAACTGCATAACGACATACCTCCCGCGCCATAGAGGGATGGGACCGGCCCCTAAAATGCGCCGATGTCCTATCTCGTGCTCGCCCGCAAATACCGTCCTCGGAACTTCGAGGAGATGGTGGGGCAGGAGCATGTCGTGCAAGCCCTGTCGAATGCGCTGACCACCCAGCGCCTGCATCACGCCTACCTGTTCACCGGCACGCGCGGCGTTGGCAAGACCACCGTGTCGCGCATCCTGGCCAAGTCGCTCAACTGCCAGGGACCGGACGGGCAGGGCGGCATCACGGCCACGCCCTGCGGTGTGTGCCAGGCCTGCAGGGATATCGACTCCGGCCGCTTCGTGGACTACACCGAGCTCGACGCGGCCTCCAACCGCGGTGTCGACGAAGTGCAGTCGCTGCTGGAGCAGGCGGTCTACAAGCCGGTGCAGGGGCGCTTCAAGGTCTTCATGATCGACGAAGTGCACATGCTCACCAACACCGCGTTCAACGCGATGCTGAAGACGCTGGAGGAGCCGCCCGAATACCTCAAGTTCGTGCTGGCCACCACCGATCCGCAAAAGGTGCCGGTCACGGTGCTGTCGCGCTGCCTGCAGTTCAACCTGCGGCCGATGGCGCCGGAGACTGTGCTCGAACATCTGACGCAGGTGCTGCAGACCGAACAGGTGCCGGCTGAAGTGCAGGCGCTTCGCCTGCTGGCGCGCGCCGCCCGGGGCTCGATGCGCGATGCGCTTTCACTGACCGACCAGGCCATCGCGTTTGGCAACGGCACGCTGGTCGAGGCGGGTGTGCGGCAGATGCTCGGGACGGTCGATCGCGGGCATGTGTTCCGGCTCATCGATGCACTCGCGGCGGGGGATGGCAAGACGGTGGTCGAGACCTCGGAGACGTTGCGGCGCGATGGTCTCTCCGCCGCTTCGACGCTCGAGGAGATGACCACCGTTTTGCAGGCCATGGCTGTATTGCAGGCCGTGCCCGCACGCGCAGACCTGGCCGGCGGCACCGACCCGGATGCTGCGGAGACCGCGCGCCTGGCAGCGTCCATGCCGCCCGATGAAACCCAGTTGCTCTACAGCCTGTGCCTGCACGGCCGGGGCGAGCTGGGCCTGGCGCCGGACGAGTACGCCGCGCTCACGATGGTGTTGCTCCGCTTGCTGGCATTCAAGCCATCCGGGGAAAAAAAAACTCTGAATGAGCCGGTTCGGCCGGCCTTGCCGGCGGAGCGGACTGTCGCCGTGGCCCCGCAGGCAGCCGAGTCCGTTGCGCCGCCGGTTGTGGCTGCGACTGCCCCGGTCATCCAGCCCCCGCCAGGTCATCGCCTCCCGGTCGTCGAGCCGCCCGCGCTCGCGCAGCCGAGGCCGAGCGCAGCGACCATGGAAGCCGCACGCGCCGGGCCGGGCGTTGTTGCCATGCAGGTCCGTGTCCAGCCGCCCCCCGGCGCGCGCGACATGGCAAGCGACAAGGCTGCGGGCACGCCGCTGGTGACCAGCGAGGACGGCGACTTCTGGCACGACACGGTCATGCAACTGGTTGTGGCCGAGACCATCGGCGCGCTCACGCGCGAACTGGCGTTGCAGTCGCAGCTGGTGGCGCGCGACGTGGACCAATGGCTGCTGCGTGTGGAGCGCGAGTCGCTCAACCAGGCCGCCAGCCGGGAGAAGCTTCAGGTGGCGCTGGCAACGCTCGGGCATGGCGTCAGGCTCGCCGTGGAGGTCGGCAACGTGGTCGACAGCCCGGCGCGCCGCAACAAGCTGGCCGCCGAAGCACGACAGCGGGCGGCGGAAGAGGCCATCCGCAACGACCCGCTCGTGCAGAGCATGATGCGCGACTTCGATGCCCGCATCGTGCCGGGGACGCTTCGTCCGGCGTAAGGCTGCGCGCCGCGCGGCGGTTTAGCATTCACCCCAATTTTTCAACTATCCAGGATCAAACCCATGTTCAACAAAGGACAACTTGCCGGCCTCATGAAGCAGGCCCAGGCGATGCAGGAGAACCTCAAGAAGGCGCAGGAGGAACTGGCCACCATCGAGGTCGAAGGCGAGTCCGGCGCGGGCCTCGTGAAGGTCGTGATGACCTGCAAGCACGACGTCAAGCGCATCACGATCGACCCCAGCCTGCTGGCCGATGACAAGGACATGCTCGAAGACCTCGTGGCCGCCGCCTTCAATGCCGCGGTGCGCAAGGCCGAGGAAACCAGCGAACAGAAGATGGGCAAGCTGTCCGCAGGCATGCCGGGGCTGCCGCCCGGCATGAAGCTGCCTTTCTGAAGATGCTGCGCGCGTCCAGGCTTGCGCAAGTGCAGGCCCATGGCTGATTCCAGTTCGCTCGACGCGCTGATCGAGGCATTGCGCCGCCTCCCGGGCGTGGGCGTCAAGTCTGCCTCGCGCATGGCGTTCCACCTGTTGCAGCATGACCGCGAAGGCACGCAGTTGCTTGCGCGCGCACTGCAACAGGCGGCCAACCAGGTGCGGCACTGCGACCGCTGCAACACCTTCACCGAGGCGGATATCTGCAATGTCTGCAGCGATCCGAGGCGGGACGCCAGCAAGCTGTGCGTGGTGGAGACGCCGGCCGACCAGGCCGCGCTCGAGCGCACCGGCGCGTTTCGCGGCTACTACTTCGTGTTGATGGGCAAGCTGAGCCCCCTTGACGGCATCGGCCCAAAGGACATCGGCCTGCAGAAGCTGTTCGACCGCGCGCTGGATGGGCATGTGGTCGAGGTGATCCTTGCCACCAATTTCACCGCCGAGGGCGAGGCCACTGCCCACGTGATCGGCGAGGCCTTGCGCCAGCGCGGCCTCACGGTCACGCGATTGGCGCGCGGCGTACCGGCCGGCAGCGAACTCGAATACGTCGATCTCGGGACGATCGCGCACGCCTTGGTCGACCGGCGCTGACGAACGGCGCGGCGGCGTATTTTCTGAACGGCCCGTGGATTTTCTTCCTCGTTTCAGAGGACTTCATTCTTACGTGGAAACCCGCACGGGATGTCCCCAATGCAGTGGGGGATGGCGCTCCCTAAGCTCTGTTCAACTTCACACAGAACCGGCGGCTCTTCGCGTCGGCTTCCATGCTCAACCGCCGTACCTTCACCTCCGCTGCAGCACTCGGCGCCACGGCAATTGCCGTGCCTTTCGCCTATGCACAGGCCAAGCTCGAGAAGACCAAGGTTTCGATCGCCGTAGGGGGCAAGGCGGCGTTCTACTACCTGCCCTTGACCATCAGCGAGCAACTGGGCTACTTCAAGGCCGAGGGGCTGGAAGTCGAGATCTCCGACTTCGCCGGTGGCTCGCGTGCGCTGCAGGCCGTGGTTGGCGGCTCGGCGGACGTTTGCTCGGGCGCTTTCGAGCACACCATCAACCTGCAGGCCAAGAGCCAGCACTTCCAGTGCTTCGTGCTGCAAGGCCGGGCGCCGCAGATCGCAGTGGGCGTATCGACCAAGAACATGCCCGCCTACAAGGCCATTGCGGACCTCAAGGGCAAGAAGATCGGCGTCTCCGCGCCGGGCTCCTCGACCAACATGGTGGCCAACCTCGTGCTGTCGCGCGGCGGCGTCAAGGCGACCGAGGTGAGCTACATCGGCGTCGGCGTGGCCGCCGGTGCGTTGACGGCGCTGCGTGCGGGCCAGATCGATGCGATCAGCAACACCGACCCGGTGATGACGATGCTGGAGCAGAAGGGCGACGTGAAGATCATCAGCGACACGCGCACGCTCAAGGGCACGCAGGAAGTGTTCGGCGGACCGATGCCGGCGGCCTGCCTCTATGCATCCGCCGAGTTCATCCAGAAGAATCCCAACACCTGCCAGGCACTCGCCAACGCCATCGTGCATGGCCTCAAGTGGCTGCAGACGGCCGGGCCGGGCGACATCATCAAGACCGTGCCCGAGACCTACCTGCTGGGCGACCGCGCGCTGTACCTGGCGTCCTTCGACAAGGTGCGCGAATCGATTGCCATCGACGGCCTGGTGCCTGCCGACGGGCCGAAGACCGCGCTGGCCGCCATCGCCAGCTTTGACAACACGGTCAAGCCCGAGAAAATCGATGTGGACAAGCTCTACACCAATGATTTCGCCAAGCGGGCCAAGGACAGGTTCAAGGCCTGAACTGCAGGCGCATCATGACCCGGCTCCGGCCGGGTTTTTTGTTGGGGCCTCAACTGCAACCACGCGACTCGATTCATGTCTGACTACGCACTCGAACTCCTCGACATCAGTTGCACCTTTCGCTCGAAGGACGATTCTTCGCAGCGCTACGCGGCGGTGGCCGACACGACGCTGCGCGTCAAGGCCGGTGAATTCGTTTCGGTGGTCGGCCCGACGGGCTGCGGCAAGTCGACGCTGCTCAACGTCGGGGCGGGTTTGCTGGAGCCCTCGTCGGGTACGGTCAAGGTCTTTGGCCGGCCGCTGGCGGGCATCAACCGGCGCGCCGGCTACATGTTCCAGAGCGAAGCCCTGATGCCATGGCGCAGCACGCTCGACAACGTCATGGTCGGCCTGCAATACCGCGGCGTGCCGGATGCGGATGCGCGGGCGCAGGGCGAGGCCTGGCTCGCGCGCGTGGGCCTGTCGGGCTTTGGCGACCGTTATCCGCATCAACTCTCTGGCGGCATGCGCAAGCGTGCGGCGCTGGCGCAGACGCTGGCACTGGACCCGGACATCATCCTGATGGACGAGCCCTTCAGCGCACTCGACGTGCAGACCCGCCAGCTCATGGAGAACGAGGTGCTCGACCTGTGGGCCGCGAAGAAGAAGGCGGTGCTCTTCATCACCCATGACCTGGACGAAGCCATCGCGATGAGCGATCGCGTGGTGGTGCTCTCGGCCGGGCCGGCGACGCATCCGATCGGAGAGTTCAGCATCGACCTGCCGCGCCCGCGCGACGTGGCCGAGGTGCGCACCGACGCGCGCTTCGTCGAACTGCATACACAGATCTGGAACGTGCTGCGCGACGAGGTGCTCAAGGGCTATGCACAGCAGTTGAAGAAGGCCGCATGACATGCTGAATGAACGCAATGCGCGCTTCTGGCAACTGGCGCTGCTGGTCCTCATCCTCGTGGTGTGGCACCTCGCCTCGCGCAACCCGCAGTTCGCCTTTTTCCTGGGCGAGCCGATTCAGGTCGCGGGACGCATCTGGAGCTGGTTCCTGCCCTTCGACGTGCCGGCCAATTCGTTCTTCCCGGACGGGCTCAAGGGCAATGCGGATGTGTACCTGCACCTTGGCACGACGCTGGTCGAGACCGTGCTGGCCTTTGCCATCGGGACCGCGGTAGGGCTGGCCTGCGGCCTGTGGCTCGCGCTGGCGCCGACGGCCAGCCTGATCCTGGACCCCTACATCAAGGCGGCCAACTCGATGCCGCGCGTGATCCTCGCGCCGATCTTCTCGCTGTGGTTCGGTCTCGGCATCTGGAGCAAGGTGGCGCTGGCGGTCACGCTGGTGTTCTTCATCGTGTTCTTCAACGTCTACCAGGGCGTGCGCGAGGTGAGTCCGGTGATCCTCGCCAACGCGCGCATGCTCGGCGCCAACCAGCAGCAACTGTTGCGCACGGTGTACCTGCCGAGTGCGACGAGCTGGGTGTTTTCCAGCCTGCATACCTCCGTCGGGCTGGCTTTCGTCGGCGCCGTGGTGGGCGAGTACCTGGGCTCGGCACGCGGCGTCGGCTACCTGATCCTGCAGGCGGAAGGTACCTTCGATGTGAACACCGTGTTTGCGGGTATCGTCGTGCTCACTGTCTTCGCGTTGGTGCTCGATGGGGCGGTGGGCGTGATCGAGCGGCGCTTGATGAAGTGGCAGCCGCGCAGCGGCGAGACCGAGAAGATGTAGTCGAAAAGGGGAGGATTTCTTGAACGGCAACAACCACAAGCCCGCGCGCCATCCGTCGGCGCTGCTGCGCTCGCGTCACTCGGCGGCGCGGGTCTCGAATGAAGAGCTTTTCTTCGACCTCGTCTATGTCTTCGCCGTCACGCAGCTCTCGCACTACCTGCTCGACCATCTCACCCTGCTCGGCGCCTTGCAGACGCTGCTGCTCTGGTTCGCGGTCTGGATGGGCTGGCAGTACACGGCATGGGTGACCAACTGGTTCGAGCCGACGGCGTTGCCGATCCGGCTGGTGCTGTTCGCGATCATGCTGGTGGCGTTGGTGATGGCTTCGGCGTTGCCGCAGGCATTCGGCGAACGGGCACTGGTGTTCGCGGGTTGCTATGCGGCGATCCAGGTGGGGCGAACGCTCTGGGTGTTGCTGGCGCTCGGCCCGGGGGATGCATTGGCGCCGAACTTCAGGCGCATCCTGGCCTGGACCTCGATCGTCGCGGTGCTGTGGGTGACAGGCGCCCTGGTCGACGGCAACCTGCGGCTGGGCCTCTGGGGCGCCGGCGTGCTTTGCGAATACGTGGCGCCGATGGTGGGCTTCCGGTTCCCCGGACTCGGCCGGTCGAGCACGTCCGACTGGACCATCGACGGCGGCCACCTGGCGGAGCGCTGCCAGCTGTTCGTGATCGTGGCCCTGGGCGAATCGGTGCTGGCGAGCGGCGTCGCTTTCGGGCAGGCCAGGGAGTGGGCCTTCAGTGCCGTGCTGACGATGCTGGTGACCTTCCTTGGCAGCATCGCGATGTGGTGGATGTACTTCGACACCAGCAGCAAGGACGCGGCCCACGTGATCGAACACTCCGATGATCCCGGCGGCATCGGCGCGAAGTTCCACTACACGCACGTGGTGCTCGTGGCGGGCATCATCGTCTCGGCCGTGGCGGATGAACTCGTCATTGGCCACGGCGACCATCACGTCGAATGGAAGTACCTCGGCGCCTTGCTGGGCGGGCCGGCCATCTACCTGTTCGGCAACGCGCTGTTCAAGCGTGTTGTGTATGGCTTCACGCCGCAATCCCACATCGGCGGGCTGGCCGTGCTGGCGCTGATCGCGCCGTTTGCATCGCACCTGTCGGTGGCAACGGTGGGCGCGATGACCACGGCGGTGATGGTGGCCGTGGCGCTGCTCGAATCGATGTGGCGGCGGCAGTCGCGTGCACGGGCTGCTGCGCGCTGACGCCGGGAGGTCAATGCTTCTTCTTTGGCGGCGCGCTGGCGACCTTGTCCCGCGCCGCCTGCTTGCCAGCCTCGCGCGGGGCAGGCGCCGGCTTTGCGGGGCTGCGCGGCGCGGCCTTCGTCGACGAAACCTGCACCACCTGCTTGCTGGGAACCGACACCCTGACCGGGACGCCGCTGCGCTGGGAGCTCACGACGCGCGCCGGCGCCACGCCGCTGCCGACCCTGGCGGCGGCCATGGCGCGGACCTGCACGTAGATCACCACGCTGGCGCCGCGCGGGAACTTGTGGCCGGTGTGCACGTCGTTCCAGTCGGCCACGTTGGCGGCGCTGAGCCGATAGCGGCCGGCGATGCTGGCAGGCGTGTCGTTGCGGCCGGCCCGCACCGTGGTGCGGCGCGTCACGATCTCGGGCTGGAAGCTCAGGTGACCGGTGTCGGCCACCACCGCGGCCACGTCTTCCTGCACCTTGGCCGAGCGCGGCACGATGAGCGTGGAACCAGCCTTGATCAGCATGCGCGGCGGAATGTTGTTGACCGCGCGCAGGTCGGCCTCGCTCATGCCGGCGCGTTGGGCCGCGTCGGTCACGGTCATCGTCGTGTCGACGGTCCAGGCGGTCCAGCTGGCGTACTGGCCTTGCGTGTAGGCCTCGAAGTTGCGCGTGAAGACGGCCGCGTTGTCCCAGGGCAGCAGGATCTGCGGCGTGCCGGCGGCCAGGATGATCGGCTTGTGCGCCGCGGGGTTGAGCGCGCGGAAGTCCTCGATGCGCACGTCGGCCAGCTTGGCGGCCAATTCCACGTCGAGGTCTCGCGTCAGCGTGACGGTCTGGAAGTAGGGGTGGTTGGGTATCAGCGGGAGTTCAGTGTTGAACGCCTGCGGATTGGCCACGATGTTCTTCACGGCCTGCAGCTTGGGCACGTAGAGGCGGGTTTCGCCGGGCATCGTCAGGTCGCTGTAGGTGGTGGGCAGGCCCAGGCGCTGGTTCTTGGCGATGGCGCGGCTGACGCTGCCTTCGCCCCAGTTGTAGGCGGCCAGCGCCAACTGCCAGTCGCCGAACATGTTGTAGAGCTTCTGCAGGTAGTCGAGCGCGGCGCGTGTCGACGCGAGGACGTCGCGGCGGTCATCGCGGAAGATGTTCTGCTTGAGGTCGTAGTCGGTGCCGGTGGCCGGCATGAACTGCCACATGCCGGCGGCGCGCGCGCTGGAGACGGCCTGCGGGTTGAAGGCGCTCTCGATGTAGGGCAGCAGTGCCAGCTCGGTCGGCATGTCGCGGCGCTCGAGCTCTTCCACGATGTAGAAGATGTACTTGTTCGACCGCTCGGTCATGCGCTGGATGTAGTCCGGCCGGCTCGCATACCACTGCTCGCGCTCGTGAACCGCGTCGTTGTCGAGGTTCTGCATCTTGAAGCCGCGGCGGATGCGGTCCCACATGTCGGTGGGTGGCGCCAGGGGGACGACTTCGAGGGACGTCGCCTTGCCGTTGGCGATTGGCGAGAGCGGGTCTGTCGGGTAGGTCGGGGTGGCGGCGGGAGCGGATCCGGTGGTCGGTCCGGTGCCGGTCGCGCAACCCGCGAGCAGCAGGGTGCCTGCAATGCAGGCGGCTAGCAAAAATTTCATCGGAAGTCGGATTTCCATTGGTGCATTGCGGTGATTGCCTGGGCGTCACTGGCCACGGCGGCTTGGCCGGCGTGGGCGCGCTTTGCTTCAAGGAGGGTGGCTTCGCGGATGCGAAGAATGGAGTGGGTGTTGCGCCTGGCATCCGGGCGTATCGGTCGAAACGTGGTGCGGTCGGCCGGATCGGCCGGATCGGCGCGGAGGTGCGTGTCTAGAATCGCTGCCAGTTGCGGCTCGCCGCGCCCGAGTGTATCGAGCGTCGGCTGGGCAAGGCCCGGGTGTACCTCGAAGGCATCGGGCCCGCGCTTTCGCATCCAGGTGTAGTTGTCAGCCAAAGCGGGCAGCGGAACGAGGGTCATGAGCGGTCAAATTATAGGTTTGCAAGATTGGTTCCAGACCCCGCCCGGCCGCTATCTGCTGGCCTGGGAGCAACTGCAATTCGACCAGGCCGTGGCCGACATGTTCGGCTACCACGCGCTTCAGCTCGGATTGCCCGCTATCGACGCCCTCCGGGCCAACCGCATGAGGCACCGCTGGCTGGCGCTGCCGCAATTGCCGAAAGAGCCCCCAGGGCCGGGCAGCGCCCGTCCCGCCCCCCGCGGGGGACTGAGTCGAGATGGCGAAGCCACATCGACTCAAGCAGGAGAAGCGCCTTCCGCGGCATTGTTCACGGACTTCGCCGCGCTGCCCTTTGCGGCCAACAGCCTGGACCTGGTGCTGCTGCCGCATGCGCTGGAACTCAGTGAAGACCCGCATGCCACGCTGCGGGAGGTCGAGCGCGTGCTGGTGCCCGAGGGGCGCGTGGTGATCTGCGGCCTGAACCCTCACAGCCTGTGGGGCATGCGTCAGCGGCGTGCCCATTTGTGGCGGCGCCTGGGCCTGGGCGAACTGTTCCTGCCCGAGGCGGGAGAGTTCATCGCCTACCGGCGCATGCGAGACTGGTTGCGGCTGCTGAGTTTTGAGGTGGAATCGGGCCGCTTCGGGGCTTACCGGCCGGCGGTGCGCAGTGACGCGTGGCTGGAGCGATTGCGGTGGTTTGATACGGCGGGCGAGCGGTGGTGGCCGATATTCGGCGCCGTCTACTTCCTGGTGGCGGTCAAGCGGGTGCGCGGGCTGCGCCTGTTGAGTGCGGACTGGCGCCGCGCCGCCGCCCGGGCGAGTGCGCCAATGCCGGTGGCCGGCAAGGTGCACCGCGCACCGCCGCCGCCCCGACCCTGATTTTTTTGAAGATGCAAGGACAAACGAGTTGAACGAGGTACAGATCTACACCGACGGCGCCTGCAAGGGCAATCCCGGCCCGGGCGGCTGGGGCGCATGGCTCAAGTCGGGTGCGACCGAGAAGGAGATCTTTGGCGGGGAGCTGAACACGACCAACAACCGCATGGAGCTCACGGCCGTGATCGAAGGCCTGGCGGCGCTGAAGCGGCCGTGCAAGGTGGTGCTTTACCTGGACAGCCAATACGTGCGGCAGGGCATCACCGAATGGGTGAAAGGCTGGAAGGCCAAGGGCTGGATGACGGCGGCCAAGCAGCCGGTGAAGAACGTCGAACTGTGGAAGCGGCTCGACAAACTCGTGCAGGATGGCGGCCACACCATCGAATGGCGCTGGGTCAAGGGGCATTCGGGCGACCCGGGCAATGAGCGGGCCGACATGCTGGCCAACAGGGGGGTGGACAAGGCGCTTGGGAGGATCTGACCCACCCGCGGGATGTGCGCAGTCGGCGAATCTACAGATGCTTCGGCGGCGGCAGCACCTCGCCCATGCGGGCGCGCAGCAGCAGGTCGTCGACGACGCGAAGCCGGCGGCTCAGCTCGCGGCCGATGTTCATCTGGATTAGCGCAAACTGGGCCGTGTTGTGCTCGTACAGGCGGTAGAGATTGGCGGGTGTCAACACCACAGCGACGCAGGCCGCATCGGCCCGCACGGAGGCGCTGCGCGGCGACAGGTCGAGCAGTGACATCTCGCCGAAGCAGTCGCCCTGCTTCAACTGATGCAGCAGCAGGCTTCGGCCCTGCCAGCTCTTGAAAATGGTGACGCGGCCCGCCTCCAGCACGAACATGCCGTGCGGCGGGTCGCCTTCCTGGAAGAAGAACTCGCCGGTGGGCACATCGACGATGGGCGCGGGGCCCAGCAGGAACTCCAGCGTCTCCTCGCTGATGCCGCCGAATATCGGCATTTGCTGGAGCAACTCGATGCGGGCGGCGAGCATTGTCAAGGCCTATACGACGCCATCGAACATCATCACATCCACCTCGTCGCCAGGCGCGACGCTGCCTTGCGCATGGTGCAGCACGACCAGGCCGTTGCCCTCGACCATCGAGCTGAGGACACCCGATCCCTGGTTGCCGGCGATACGGACCTCCGGCAGTGCGCCCGGCGTGCAGGTGACGCGGCCGCGCTGGTACTCGGTGCGGCCAGGCTTCTTTCGGATCGATGCAACGCTGCGGGCGCGCAACATCGGCGGCGGCGCGGCATTGGAGGCGTTGCAGCCCATGAGGCGCAGCAGCGCCGGGCGCACGAAGGCGAGGAAGGTGACCATCACGGCGACCGGGTTGCCGGGCAAGCCGAACAGCACCGCGGCGCCCGCGCCCGCTCCATCCCCCTTTGGAACGAGGCCGACGGCCATCGGTCGGCCCGGGCGCATCGCGACACGCCAGAAGGCCATGTCGCCCAGCTGCCGCATCACGGCGCGGGTGTGGTCGGCCTCGCCGACGCTGACGCCGCCGCTGGTGATGATCGCGTCGGCGCGCAGGGCCGCATCGGACAGCGCGGCGGCCAGCGCGGCCGGGTCGTCGCGCACCATGCCGAGGTCGACCACCTCGCAGCCCAGCCGCGTGAGCAGGCCGAAGACCGTGTAGCGATTGCTGTCGTAGACGGCGCCCTCGCGAGGCGCCTCGCCGAGGCTGAGGATTTCGTCGCCGGTCGAGAAGTAGGCCACGCGCAGGCGGCGGACGACGCACGCCTCGGCCTGGCCGAGGCTGGCAAGCAGGCCCAGTCCGGCGGGTGTCAGGCGCTCGCCTTGTAGGAGCGCGGGGCGGCCCTGCATGAGGTCTTCGCCGGCGAAGCGGCGGTTGTCGCCGCGGCGCAGCGCATCGGCTGGGAAGCGCACGGTGTCGCCATCGATGCGGCAGAACTCCTGCGGCACGACGGTGTCGAAGCCGGCCGGCATCACCGCGCCGGTCATGATCTTGAGTGCCTCGCCCTTGCTCAAGGCGCCACGCCATGCAGCGCCCGCCAGTGCAGTGCCTGCCACGCGCAGGCTGATTTCTCCGGGAGCGGGCAGCGCATCCAGCACCGCGCCGTCGAACGCGAAGCCGTCCATGGCCGAGTTGTCGTGCGGCGGCACGTTGAAGGGCGAGATCACGTCTTCGGCCAGCACGCGGCCGAGGGCCTCGAACAGCGGCACGCGTTCCCGCTCGCGCAGGATGGCGGGTTCGACGAGGCTGGCAAGGAAGGCCTGAACGCCATCCACGCTCAGTGCCTTCGGGTCATAGCCGGCCAGCGCGGCGGAGATTTCGGCGACGCGGCTCATCGGATGCGGTGTGTTTCCAGCGCGGCGAGCTCGGCCAGCGTGTTGGCATTGAAGAAGGCGTCGGGCGCATCGCCCTCGCGGTCGAAGGGCACGAGCACGGTGCGGTGCTGCGCGGTCCACGCATCGATCTTGCGCCCGCCGGACCGGGTGAAGCGCGCGAGGCTTTCGAGCAGGGTCGTCGGCAGCAGGCAGAACACGGGCTGGGCGCGCAGGACCGGGGGACCGCCGTTGTCCTGTGCTTCCGGCGCGCTGACCATGGCGATCTCCGTATCGGTCTCGACGAGCGCATCGGCAAGCCGCCTGGCCAGGTCGAGCGGGAACAGCGGGGTGTCGCACGGGACGGTCAGAAGCCAGGGCGTCTCGCAGCGTTCCAGCCCGGTCAGGAAGCCGGCCAGCGGCCCGGCATAGTCGGCCAACCCGTCCGGCCAGACTGGCACGCCGAAGGATTCGTAGGTCGAGAGATTCCGGTTGGCATTGACCATCATTTCGCCAACCTGGGCGCCGAGTCGCAGCACCGCATGCAAGGCCAGGGGCGTGCCGTTGAAGGGCTGCAGGCCCTTGTCGACGCCGCCCATGCGGGAGCCGCGGCCGCCGGCAAGGACGAGGCCGGTGATGTCCGTCATGTGGATGGGGGTTGCGTGACCCATCGTCAGCCGCCGATGTAGCTCATCTCGACACGGCGCGCCGCGCCGGTGTCGGCGGCCAGGTCGGGAGCGCGCAGCGCACGGAGTTCGGAATAGCGGTCGGCGCGACCCTGCCAGATGTGGCCGATCGCCGAGAGCAATTGCGCGTCGTCCGCATCGCCGCGCAGCAGCGGGCGCAGGTCGTCGCCGTGGCTGGCGAACAGGCAGGTGTACAGCTGGCCCTCGGTCGACAGGCGCGCGCGGCTGCAGTCGTGGCAGAAGGCCTGCGTGACGCTGCTGATCACGCCGATCTCGCCCGCGCCATCGGCATAGGCCCAGCGCTGGGCCGTCTCGCCGGGCGCGCTGGGTTCGAGCGGACGCAACGGATGCTCCTTCGCGATGAGCGCGATGACCTCGGCCGAAGGCATCACTTCGTCCATGCGCCACCCGTTGGTGGCGCCGACGTCCATGTATTCGATGAAGCGCAGCACCACGCCGGTGTTGCGGAAGTGGCGGGCCATCGGCAGGATTTCCTGCTCGTTGGTGCCGCGCTTGACCACCATGTTGACCTTGATCGGCCCGAGTCCGGCGGCATGCGCCGCGTCGATGCCCATCAGCACGTCGGCGACCGGGAAATCCACATCGTTCATGCGGCGAAAGACCGTGTCGTCGAGGCCGTCCAGGCTCACCGTCACGCGCTGCAAGCCGGCGGCCTTGAGCGCCGCGGCCTTGCGTGAGAGGAGAGAGCCGTTGGTGGTCAGGGTGAGGTCCAGCGGTACGCCGTCCACAGTGCGCAATTGCGCCAGTTGCCCGATCAGCACCTCGATGTTCTTGCGAAGCAAGGGCTCGCCGCCGGTGAGACGGATCTTGCGCACGCCGTGCGCGGTAAACAGGCGCGCAAGCCGCGTGATTTCCTCGAAGCTCAGCAAGGCCGAATGCGGCAGGTACTTGTAGTCCTTGTCGAAGACCTCCTTCGGCATGCAATAGCTGCAGCGGAAGTTGCAACGGTCCGTCACGCTGATGCGCAGGTCGGTCAGCGGCCGGCCAAGCCGGTCTTCAAGGTGCCCGATGGCGGGAACCCGCGCCTGCGCAATGGCAGGCACACGGCGCGCGCGGCCGATTTCGGAGACGGGGATGACTTTGCTGCTGTTCATGGGGGAGGTCAATTTACTCCATCGCCCCTGCCCGCAGGGTAGCCGGGGCACTTGACCACGGGCGCGCAAACCCGTGTTGCGCCCGCGCCCGCGATGATGCAAAACCGCGTGCGCTTCCCGGCTCAACCCTGCTCAGCCCCGGCAAAGCTTCAGGTTGGTCCTTGTCGCGCGGACGATGGGCAGGAGCAGCCTTGCTTCTTCGGGCAGTTAGTTCGAGCGGATGTCGTTGTCCGATTGGCCCGCAGCCTCACGCAGCGGTTCCAGCGTCTTCAGGCAGCCCGCGTGGTCGCCCGCGCGCAGTTGTGCGAGCGCGAGGTCATTGCGGATCCGGTCCTTCTCGGCCCAGTCCAGCCCGGCGTGAAGGTCACCACGCAAGACGGGTCCTTGAGCCTGGCCTTCCCTTGTTCAATGGTTCCGTCGAGAGCGCAGCTATGGCCGGTCAGGGTTGCGGTCTCGATGGAGAAGCGGCCGCCCGGCCGAACGGTGAGCCAGCCGCCACTGCCCTCGTAGATGTATTCGCCGGCGGCTGGTGTGGTGAACTGCGCATGGCTGGCGCCGGCCATGCACATCAGCGCCGATGCCAGCCATCGCGGGGGCTTCATCAAGGCGAAAGCGCCTTCAGACGCAGCGCGCACCATCGACTTCGATGCAAACGCCGCTGATGAACGCCGCCTCGTCGCTTGCCAGGTACAGCGCCGCATTGGCCACGTCGAGCGCGGTGGAGAAGCGCCCGAGCGGAATGGTGGCGAGGAACCTGGCCTTGCGCTCTTCCGTGACGGGGCCGCCCGCGAATTCGGCGGCCAGGCCGGTGTCGGGGTTGAACACCGGGTTGATGCAGTTGACGCGGATGTTGTCCGGCCCCAGTTCGGCGGCCAGTGACTTGCTGGTGGTGATGACGGCGCCCTTCGACCCGTTGTACCAGCTGAGGCCGGGGCGAGGGCGCACGCCGGCCGTGGACGCGATGTTGATGAACACGCCGCCGCCGTTGGCGCGGAACGCCGGGACGGCGTGGATGGTCGAGAGGTAGATGCTCTTCATGTTGACCGAGAAGCAGCGGTCGAACTCTTCCTCGCTGACTTCGAGGGCGGGGCGGTTGCGGTGGGTCCAGCCCGCGTTGTTGACCATGACGTCGAGCTTGCCGTGGCGTTCGACGGCGGCGCCGACCAGCGCCTTCATGTCGGCGGTCTTCGTCACGTCGGCTGCAAGAAAGGAGGCCTGGCCGCCGTCGCGCAGGATCGCCTCGACGACTTGCTGGCCTGCTGCCGCATTGATGTCGTTGACGATGACTTGCGCACCCTCCGCCGCCAGCCGCTTGGCGATGCCTTCGCCGATGCCGCCGCCCGAGCCGGTGACGATGATGGATTTGCCCTTGACGCGCATGAAGTCTCCTGAAGTTGTCCTTGAACGGATTGAAAAGTGCCGGTGCCCGCGCCTCAGCCGTGCCGCACCGCGATGGTCTTGAGCGTGGTGAATCCGTACAGCGCCTCGAAGCCCTTCTCGCGGCCGTAGCCGGAGGACTTCACCCCGCCGAAGGGCAGTTCCACGCCGCCGCCGGCGCCGTAGTTGTTGATGAACACCTGGCCGCTGCGCACGCGCTTGGCCATGCGGAACTGCCGTGCGCCGTTGGCCGTCCAGATGCCCGCGACCAAGCCGAACTGCGTGGCATTGGCCTGCGAAACAGCCTCGTCCTCGTCGGCGAATTGCATCGCGGCCAGCACGGGGCCGAACACTTCTTCCTGCGCGAGCCGGTGCATCACCGGCACGTCCCGCAGCAGCGTGGGCGCCTGGTAGAAGCCGCTGTCGGGCGCCTCGTCGACGATCACGCCCTGCGCCACCATCGGGATGCCGGCATGCTGTGCATCGCTGAGGAAGTCCCACACGCGTTGCTGCTGCGTCTGCCGGATCAGCGGGCCGACATCGAGGTCCATCGCGGCGGGACCGACGCGCAGCGCCTCGAAGGCGTGCCCGAGTCGTTCGAGCAGCGGCTCGTAGATGCTGCGCTCGATCAGCACGCGCGAACCGGCCGAGCAGGTCTGCCCGGCGTTCTGCACGATGGCGTTGATCAGCACCGGAATCGCCGCGGCGAGGTCGGCGTCCGCGAAGATGATCTGCGGGCTCTTGCCGCCCAACTCCAGCGTCACCGGGCAATGCCGTTCCGCCGCGACCTGCTGGATCAGGGTGCCGACCTTCGGGCTGCCGGTGAAGCTGATGTGGTCGATGCCCGGGTGCCGCGCCAGAGCGTCGCCGACTTCATGGCCGTAGCCGGTCACGATGTTGATCGCGCCGGCAGGAAATCCGATCTCCGCGGCCAGCTGGGCCACGCGGATCAAGGACAGGCACGCGTCTTCCGCCGGCTTGACCACGCAGACATTGCCCGCGGCCAGGGCGCCGCCCACGCTGCGGCCGAAGATCTGCATCGGGTAGTTCCACGGGATGACATGGCCTGTGACGCCGTGCGGTTCGCGCCAGGTGAAGACGCTGTAGCCGTCCTGGTATGGAATCGTCTCGCCATGGAGCTTGTCGCAGGCGCCGGCGTAGAACTCGAAGTAGCGCACCAGCGCCAGTGCATCGGCCCGCGCCTGCTTCACCGGCTTGCCGCAATCGCGCTGTTCGAGCAGGGCCAGTTCGTCGGTGTGTTCGGCGATCTTCTGCGAGAGCTTGTAGAGCAAGCGGCCACGCTCCGCCGCGCTGGTTTTCTGCCACACGTTGTCGAAGCAGTCGCGCGCGGCGCCGACCGCGTCGTCGATGTCGGCCGCGTTGCTGCGCTGCAGTTCGTCGAAGGGCTGGCCATCAGACGGATCGAGGACCGGCAGCGTGCGCCCCGAAGCCGAGACGACGCTGGTGTTGGCGATGTAGTTGAGTTGCATGGTGGAAGAAGGAATTGGCGCGCCACTCAGGGCGAGATGATGTCGAGTCTCGGGTAATAGCTGCGATAGCGCCTGGCATCGCGGGTCAGCAAGCGTAGCCCGTTTACCAGGGCGTGCGCACCGATGTAGAAATCCGGCAGCGGCGACCGCGCCCGCCCCGTTCCCGCGGCCGGCGCACTGCGGTAGGCGCGAAACGCTTGGCCGGCCAGGAACGCTGCATCCCAAGGCAGGGGTTCGCGCTTGAGTGGCAGGCCGGCGAGGGCGTCCTCCAGGTCGGATGCGCGTTCGAATCGGGGGCTGAGTTCCGCCAGGATCAGCGGATTGATGACGAGCGGGGCTTGTTGACCCAGGCGGTCGAGTTGGTCGAGCGACCACTCGGCCCATTGGGGATCGTCGGCCAGCACGTCGAGCAGCACGTTGCTGTCGACCAGCGTGGCCGACGGCCGGGCGAGATAGCGCGCGTCCGCCTCGGTTGCACGCGAAGCACGCGTGCTAGTGCCAGTGTTAGCCACGCAGGAAGCGCATGAACTCGTCGGTGCCCATGCCCTTGAATTGCGCCGCGGTGGCGGAGCCGCGCACGCGCTGGAAGGCACTGCGCACGGGCGAGATGGCGGCAGGCGACAGCCGCAAGACGACGTCGCCGTTGGCGCGCACTTCAAACTCGACTTCGCTGTGGGGATGCAGGCCTGCCTGCTCTCGCACCGCCTGCGGGATCGTGACCTGTCCTTTACTCGTGATCTTCATGGCTTCCCTGTTTCTTACTGGCAGAGGTAAGAATCTTACGGATCGCGTCGTGCGCAGGCAAGCCGTCTTTCGCTCGCCGCATAGGTTGTTTGCTGACAGCCACGGAAACGTCTTCGCGCCCACAATGGACCGATGCGAACTTCCCTCAGTTTCCTGATCTGCATCGCCACAGCATGTGGCAGTGTTTTTGCCGATGAAGTCAAACTCCCCGTTGAAAGCGGCGACAAGGGCACCGTCTACGTCAGCCCCAATGTCAACTCCACCGAGGACTCGGTGAACACCAAGGGCGCGACTGTGGGTGTGGAGCGCCCCGATGGCAGCAAGACCTTCGGCGGCATGGACACCTCGGGGGAAAAAACGAGCTATTCGGCAGGCGCCGAGACGGGCGGCAAGACCTCGTTCTCGGTCGAGGCCCATTCGGACGGCAAGAACAACACCGGCGCCAAGGCCGGCGTGAAGATCAAGTACTGAAGCTCCCAGGTCCAGGCTGCGCCTGCCCCCCGAGGGGTCAAGTCGAGCTGGCTAAGCCACATCGACTGGAGAGCCCGGCTACTTCTTGATCAGCTTCACCGCGTCCAGCATCTTCTCGACATGCTTGAACGGATTCAGGCTCTGGTAGTACGTGACCACGGTGCCGTTCGGCGCAATCACATACGAAATGCGATTCGCATATTCGGGCCGCGTCTGCATGACGGCGTCGAAGGACTGGGTGATGTTCCGCGTCTCGTCCGAAGCCACCGGGAACTTGCCCTGGCAGGACTGGTTGGAGAACTTCGACAGCGTCTCCATGTCGTCGGTCGACACGCCGATCACCGAGGTGTTCAGCGCGGCGAACTGCTCCATCGCGTCGGCGAAGGCATGCGCCTCGATCGAGCAACCCACTGAAAAGGCGGCAGGGAAGAAATACACCACGACCGGCCCCTTGGCCAGCGCGTCCTGCAGCGAATACGTGAAGGGCTTGCCGGCCAGCGCGGCTGGGGCGGTGAACGGGGGCACCTTCTGTCCCACGTCCAGTGCTCCGGCGGCTGGCATGGCAAACCCGATTGCGAGCATCATCGGCACCCAGGCAAGCAACCGGTCGAATCGCAAGGTCATGGTCAATTCCTTCAGGCAGATGGACGCAATCATATTTCGCTACTTTTTGCACCGCTGCATCGGGGTCTTGCTGGCCGTGGGCATGGCGGCGTTCCTCACGGCCTGTGGCACGCTGCCGCAGCGCAGCGTGACGCCGGTGGCCGCCGCGCTCGCGCCCAGCTCCGACACGGTGCTCGCAAAGATCGTGGCTGCATCCACGCCGCCGGGCGAGCATTCCGGCTTTCGGCTGATGCCGCTGGGCGTCTACTCGCTCGACGCCCGTATCCAACTGGCCCGGCGCGCGCAGCGCTCGCTGGACCTGCAGTACTACGTGTTCGAGAACGATGGCGCCGGCGGCTTGCTGCTGCGTTCGCTCAAGGAAGCAGCCCTGCGCGGCGTGCGCGTGCGGCTGCTGGTCGATGACCTCTACACGGCGCATACGGACCAGTTGCTGCTGGCGCTGTCGGCCACACCGAACATCGAGGTGCGGCTGTTCAACCCGTTCTGCTGCGCGCGCGGCAGCCTGGCCGGGCGCTTCGCGGCCTCGGCGTCGGACATCCCGCGGCTCAACCACCGCATGCACAACAAGCTCTTCATTGCCGATGGCGTGATGGCCCTGGCCGGTGGACGCAACATCGCCGACGAATATTTCGTGCTCAACGATGCGACCAACTTCGTCGACATGGATGCGCTCATGGTCGGCAAGGTCGTCCCGCAACTCGAGGGCATCTACGACGCGTACTGGAACAGCGACGTGGTCTACCCGATCGCCGACATCGTCAAGCCGCAACGGGGTCGCAGCGCGATGATCGAGGATTTCGACCAGCGTGTCGGGATGCGCGCCCGACGGCCCAGGATCGTGTTGCCGGCGACGGACGTGCTCGGCTACGGGCCGATTGGCGAGGAACTCGATGCCGGCCGCATCGGCCTGCTGTGGGGCCCCGCGAACGCGGTTGCCGACCCGCCCACCAAGCTGCGCTACATGTCGGACGACGAGGCACTGGCCACCAGCGTCACCATGCGCTTCTGGTCGCAACTGCTCATCGCCGACAACGAGGTGCAACTGACCTCGCCCTACCTGGTGCCGGGGGAGAAGGGCATGGAGGCTTTCGAGGCGCTGCGCAAGCGCAACGTGAGCGTGACGCTGTTGACCAACTCGCTCGCAGCCAACGATGAACCGCTGGTGCACAGCGGCTATGCACGCTATCGCGAACGGCTGCTGGAATCGGGCTGCGACCTCTATGAGCTGAGCCCGGCGCGCACCACGAAAAACCAGCGGCTCGACATGTTCGGCAAGTCGCTCGGCCGCCTGCATGCGAAGACCGCGGTGGTCGACAAGCGCAAGCTGTTCATCGGCTCCGTCAACCTCGATCCGCGTTCTGCCAACGACAACACCGAGCTCGGCATCATGGTCGACAGCCCGCAGTTGGCGCGCGAACTGCTGCGCATCATCAACATCAGCAAGCTGGAGAGTGCCTATCGCCTGCGATGGGTGACCAACAAGCGCACCATCGAATGGCTGTCGATGGACGAAGACAAGGAAGTGGTTATCACCTACGAACCGGAATCGACCTGGCTGCAACGCCTCAAGATCGACCTGCTCGGGCCGCTGGTGCCGGAGGCCCTGCTATAGCGGCTGTGGATGCGCAGCCAGGAGGTGGTGCACCCTGCCGGTGGGGCAGAGAGGAATGGGCGCGTGGCGCCGGGTTGCGCTGCGTGGCTTTCGTGGCTCAGCCGCCCAGCGCCGTGATCGCCGCGACCAGGACAGTGCCCAGGCCCGCCATCATCAGCCCGGCTTTCCAACTGCCGTAACCGGCGTACCGACCCAGCGCGAAGCCGCCGAAGAACAGCATCGCCAGCGCAATGATGCGGGACACCGTCCTGGCCGTCACCACGTCCTGGATCAGCGCGAAGGGCAGCACCACCGGGAAGGTCGCCGCCACCACGATCAGGAAGATCGCCAGCGCGGCGAGCAGGTCCCCCCTGTACAGCGTCGTTCGTTCCGGGATGCGGGGAAGGGCCGCGATCCGGCCGCGGATCGCATCGAGCTCCGCCGCCGTCATGAATTGCGCCCCGACCGCCGACACGGCACCGGCGATCAACGCGCGACCGGCCTGCGCGTCCGCAGTGCTTCGGACCGCGCGCAGCAACGAGATCCATCGCCCGCGATCGGTGACCGTGCGCACCAGGTACATGACGGCGTCGACAAGGCCCCAGGCAAGGTTGCAGCCCAGGGCCGCGGCGAACATCTTGTGCAGATCCTCGCGCCCCGAGTCCGCCACGGACACCGCGCCCACGAAGGTGAGCGCCATGAACAAGCCGAACAGCATCTCCGCCACGCGGTCGATCGGACTCAACACAGGCGCCCGCATCATTTCCTCGTCGTACATCGGGTCGGTCATGGCCTGCTCACTGATCCTTTGTGGCTGGCGGGCGAGCGGCCTGCACAAGCAGCACCGGCACCGGTGCGGCGCCCATGATCTCCTGTGCATCGCTGCCCCACAGCATCCTCTCGATGCCACGGCGACCCCGCGTTCCGACCACGATGAGATCCGCCTCCCAGTCCCGGGCCTCCTCCACAACCACGTCCGATATCCGCCCGCCCAGCAAGGCCAGCAACTTCGACTCGACCTTGACGCCGGCGCGTTCCGCCCGCTCGCAGCCCTGTGCCAGCAGCGCCTGGCCCTCCTGCTCGATGCTTCCCAGCAGCTTCATGTAGGTGTCGTCGCTTGTAAAGCCGGTCCTGCGGTAGAAGTGGTCGGCGACATGAACGATCTCCAGCGTCGCGCCGACGGACATGCCCACGCGCACCGCTTCGTCCAGGCCATGCAACGAAGCGTCGCTGCCATCGAAGGGGACAAGAATTCGCTGGTACATCGCACCCCCTTGCGTCCCACGCGACCGGATCAGCCATAGTTTGCGTGCTCGCATGCCGCGGCGAGTTGACTTGCCTCAACTTGCCGCGCGCGGCGTGAGCTTCATGGTCACGACTTGAGAATCCTCAATTGCTTCGTCCGCTTCATCCCTAGCATTTGCCGAATCGCCATGGAAGGGTCAGGTGCTGGGTATGAAAAGCTGGTCAAGGGGTCGGACTCCAACGGGGCTGGCACTCCCGTCCTTCGTGATGTGCATGGCAGCACTTGCCATGCCGGGGGAGGCGAACGCATCGTTCCTGCCGCCCGAGCAAATGGGCGCGGCAGCGACGGGCCTGGCCTGGTTCATCATCGTCGTCATCCCGATTGCCGGGATCGTGCTGTTCTGGCTGGTGCACGTCATGCCGGAGAAGATCGCGCACAAGAAGCACCACCCCCAGCGCGACGCCATCAAGGTCCTGTGCCTGCTGTCGCTGTTCTTCGGCGGCATGCTGTGGCCGCTGGCCTGGTTGTGGGCCTACGTGAAGCCTGTGGGCTATCGGGCGGCGTACGGCACCGAGAAGCACGAGGACTATTTCCACGAGCAGGGCGAGAAGGCCGCAACGGGGCAACTGCTGGAACATGACATCGCGCACCTGCGCGATGAACTCGATGCCATGGACGCCCGGGGCGCCCTGACCGCGGAACTCAAGCAGCTGCGCAGGGACCTGGCCGCGCTCGACCCGCGCGCGGGCGACGCGACGACGGTCGCAGGAAACGCGAGCACCTGATGGAAGCACTGCTGCTCGGCATCTACGCCTTCTTCGTCTGGCTCTTCTTCATCAAGCTGAAGTGGCTTCCGTGGAACACCGCCACGCAAGTGACGGTGGTGATCATTCCGATCGTGGCGCTGACCGCGATGATCCTCACGCTCAACGTCGTCGCGCCGTCGACTTCCGATGTCCGTGTCTTCAAGTACGTGGTGCAGATCGTGCCGCAGGTGCGCGGGCGGGTGCTCGAAGTGCCGGTGGAGCCCAACCGGCTGGTAAAGAAGGGCGAGCTTCTGTTCCGCATCGACCCGACCCAGTACGAGAACGAACTCAACGCGGCCAAGGCGAGGCTTGCCGCGGACGAAGCGAAGTTCGCGCAGGCGGGTGCGGCCCTGATCGACGCTTCCGCCGGGGCGCGGCAATTGCAGGAGCAACTCAAGGCCGCCACCGGACAGGTCAGTTCGCTGCAGCCCAGGCTGGAACTGGCCCGGATGCGCGTGCGGCAGAACCGCGAGCTGGTCTCCACCGGCGCGGGTGACCGGTTTGCGCTCGAGCAGGCCGAGTCCAACCTGGCCGATCTGCAGGGCCAGATCGCGACGTCCGCCGCGAACGAGGCGCAGGTGACGCAGAAGCTGTCCGGACGGGTCAACGGCGAACAGGCCTCGGTCGCGTCCGCGCGGGCCCAGCTCGCGACGGCGAAGGCGCAGGTCGACATCAGCCGGGCCGACCTCGGCACCGCGCAATGGAATCTTGACCAGACGACCATGTACGCGCCGTCCGATGGCTACGCGATCAATGTCCAGTTGCGCCCGGGCTCCTACGTGGTCGCGGTGCCGCTCGCGCCCGCGATGACCTTTGTCGAGGAAACCTACCAGGTGATCGCGCTCTACACGCAGAACGAGTTGCGCCTGGTCGAGCCCGGCAACCGGGCGGAGTTCACCCTCAGGACCCACGCGGGCCAGGTGATCCAGGCGAAGGTCGACTCCATCGTCTGGGCGCAGGGCCAGGGCCAGATGACGCCGTCCGGCGCGGTGCCGCAGACCGGTGCCTATCCGCAGGTGCCGGGACGCTTCCCGGTCAAGCTCATCGTCGACGACAAGGACGCCGCCAACCTGTTCCTGGCGGCCGGGGCGGAGGGCGACGGCGCGATCTACACCGACCATGTCGAGATGATCCACGTCGTGCGAATGGTGATCCTTCGCGTCGGCGCAATCACCAACTACATCGTGCCGAAGCTGCATTGATGCGCACGACTTCGCTCCACCGACGAATGCACCGGCGACTGGCCGCGACGGCACTGCTGGTCGCACTGTCGGGCTGTGCGCTCAAGTCCCCGCCAACCACCGCCGACCTGCAGCAGGAAGTGTTGCCGCAGGGGCCGGTGCCGGCGGCGTTCAAGGCCGGCGCAGGTGTCGCGGCACCGGTGGCCGACGGCTGGCTCGCTTCCTTCGGCGAGCCGGGCCTGACGGCGCTCGTCAACGAAGCCCTGGTCTACAACGCCGACCTGCGGGTGGCGGCGGCGCGCGTCGAGCAGGCGGCCGGGTACGTCAAGGTCGCCTCGGGTGCGCTGCTTCCCTCGGTGGCGGCGGTTGGCATCGGCGGCGGCAAGTCGGGCGGCGGCGGCGGGCTGGACGGCGTGTTCCTGAATGCGTCGCTGGAGCTCGACGTCTGGGGCCGCTTGCGCTATGGACGGGCGGCGGCCCAGGCACAGTCCGCGTCCGCCGAGGCCGATTTCGCCTATGCGCGCCAGTCACTGGCCGCCACCGTGGCCAAGGCCTGGTTCCTTGCGGTCCAGTCCGGGCTGCAGAGGGCGATCGCGAAGGATGCCCTGGCCTCTGGCGAATCGCTTCTTGGCATATCCCAGGATCGATTGCGGGTGGGCAACGGCAACTCGCAGGTCGTGGCGCAGGCGCGCGCGAGCGTGGGCTCCTATCGCGACACGCTGAAGCAGGTCGAATACGGGCGCGAGCAGGCGCTGCGCGCGCTCGAACTCCTGGTCGGGCGCTATCCGTCAGCGGAGATCGGGGTGGCGGACAGGCTCTCGCCGGTGCCGCCGCCCGTACCGGTGGGCATGCCTTCGGAATTGCTGGAGCGCCGGCCCGACCTGGTGGCGGCCGAGCGACGCGTCGCGGTCGCGTTCGCGCGCGTCGGCGAAGCGAAGGCGGCGCAACTCCCGAGGATCAGCCTGACGGCGGGCGGCAGCAATGTGTCGAGCGAACTGATCGAGCTGAAGGACGTCAGCAGCCCGGTCTGGAGCCTCGGGGCCAACATCATCGCGCCGCTCTACCAGGGCGGCACATTGCGTGCGCAGGTCGAGATTCGCTCTGCCGAGCAGAAGCAGGCTGTCGCCGAGTACGCGCGCGCCGGCCAGCGGGCGTTCGGCGAGGTCGAGAGCGCGCTGGGCGCGGAGGCCTCGCTGCGCGAACGCCAGGCCGTCCTCGAGGCGGCTGTCCGCGACTACGACCAGGCTCTGGCGCTGGCCCGGATCCAGTACCGCGTGGGGTCCGTCGACTTGCGCGCGGTCGAGCAGAACCAGCTGGCGCTCTATTCGGCGCGCACCTTGTACCTGCAGGTGCAGTCCGAGCAGTTGGCCCAGCGCACCAACCTGTATCTGGCCCTGGGCGGCGGCTTCGACCTGCCGGCCATGACAGCGGCGGCAGCGCCACCATGAAGCCTTGATTGCAGTCAACGACGTTTCATCATCGCGTTCACACAATGGCAATGAGATCCGCCGGTGCGGGTCCGGAGAATTCACCATGAAAGCAGCAGCGCAGATCGCGCAGAGCCAGAAAGTCGGGACCCAGGTCGCGACGGTGCTCCAGAAACGTGTGCAGAACGCGCAGGAGCAGTTCGCTCGCCGCGTGAGCAAGGCCGTGCAGGACCAGCCCGGCGTTCCGCTGGCCCAGCCCCTCGCGGGCATGGATCCGCAGAGCCTGTTCCAGTACGCCATCGATGCAACGCAGCGCTCTGTGCTGTTCTGGGACACCCTGTGGCAGCGCGGGAACGACTTCGTCGAGCACAACAAGCAGGGCCTGAAGCCGGTGCTGCATTTCGATTCCGAAGTGGTGCTCGACGCGCGCAAGTTCGACCGCCCGGTCAACTACGCGCTGCTGCGGATCACGCCGCCCAAGGGCGTCGTCATCGATCCGAAGCGCCGGCCCTACCTGATCATCGATCCGCGCGCCGGCCACGGCCCCGGCATCGGTGGGTTCAAGGACGATTCGCAGGTCGGGGTGGCGCTGCGCGCCGGGCATCCGGTGTACTTCGTCATCTTCTTCCGCGACCCTGAACCGGGCCAGACGTTGATCGACGTCTGCAATGCCGAGCAGCAGTTCGTCAAGAAGGTGCGCGCGCTGCATCCCGACAGTGCCAAGCCGGCGATCGTCGGCAATTGCCAGGGCGGCTGGGCCGCGATGATGCTGGCCGCCTCCGACCCGGACGACACCGGGCCGATCGTGATCAACGGTGCGCCGATGTCCTACTGGGGCGGGGCCTGGAGCGAAGGCGAGGGCGACAACCCGATGCGCTACGCGGGCGGCCTGCTGGGTGGTTCGTGGCTGGCATCAATGACGGCCGACCTGGGCAACGGCAAGTTCGACGGTGCCTACCTGGTGCAGAACTTCGAGAACCTCAACCCCACCAACAGCCTCTGGGACAAGTACTACAACCTCTACTCGAAGGCCGATACCGAGCCGCCGCGCTTCCTCGAGTTCGAGCACTGGTGGGGCGGCTACTACCTGATGAACCGCGAGGAGATCGAATGGATCACCCGCAACCTGTTCGTCGGCAACAAGCTGTGGACCGGCGACACCAAGTCGGGCAGCGGCAAGCCCTTCGACCTGCGCGACATCCGCTCGCCGATCGTCCTGTTCGCATCGATGGGCGACAACATCACGCCGCCGCAACAGGCCTTCAACTGGGTGGCGGACGTCTATGAAAGCACGGCCGACATCAAGGCGCGCGGCCAGGTCATCGTCGGCCTGCTGCACCAGAGCATCGGCCACCTCGGGATCTTCGTGTCCGGCGCGGTGGCGAAGAAGGAGCACAACCAGATCGTGTCGGTGCTCAAGAGCATTGAAACGCTGCCGCCGGGCCTCTACGGCATGGCGGTCACCGAGCGCGAGTCGGACGGCGGCGCGCTCGAGTACGACGTCGAGTTCCACGAGCACCGGCTGGAGGACATCATGGAGCGGATCAATCGCTTCAAACGCGCCGATGAAAAGCCGTTCGAGGCGGTGGCGGCCGTCTCGGAGTTCAACCAGCGTGCCTACGAACTGTTCGCAAGGCCGATGGTGCAGGCGATGGCGACGGAACAGGGCGCGGAGATGCTGCGCAACTTCCATCCACTGCGCTTTCAGAACTGGGCCATCTCGAGCATGAACCCCTGGCTGTCGTGGATCGCACCCACCGCGGAGGCAGTGAGGGCGAATCGCAAGCCGATGGACGCCGACCACCCCATGCGCCGCAGCGAAAAGCTGGGCGCGGAACTGTTCAGCGCATCGCTCGATCTGTACCGCGCCATGCGGGATGCGATGACCGAGGCCCAGTTCTTCGGCCTCTACGCCAACATGGTTCCGCCGACGGGCGCCGGGGAGGCGCCGGGGGGTGCCGCGCAGGCGCCGGTGACGGCGATCCGCGACTTGCCGCAGGTCCGCGAGGCCGTTGCCGCCATCGCGAAGGGCGGCTACGACGAAGCTGTCGCGCGCGCTGCCTTCCTGCTGGCGCGCAGGGGCGAGACGCTGCCACTTTCGCGGGTGGAGATGCGCCAGGAACTGGCGACGGAATACGCGGACTATCTGCCTCACATGCCTGCACATCAATGGCGGGCCATCCGCGGCGTCCAGGAAATCATCGCGCGCAGCGAGCCGGACCAGGCCGTGAGCACCCTGGCCGACCTGTTGGCTGACCCTGCCGACCGCGAGCGCTTCCTGGCGCTGCTCGACAAGGTCGGCGCCGATCGCCGTGTGCTGCGTTCCGCTCCGACCGCGGAGCAGGCAGCGATGGCGGCCCGCATCCGGGCACTGCTGGCCGGGGCCGGCGAAGGCAAGGGCGGCCGAGGTTCGGTGGTGGTGCACGGGCAATTCCCGTCCGCGCGCCGGAAGACTCCACGCAAGAAGGCCTGATCCCGTGGCCGACGTGATCCTCGTGCTGAATGCGGGCTCCTCGAGCATCAAGTTCAGCGCGTTCGCCACGCACGGCCGCGAACTCGAACTGGTCATGCGCGGCCAGATTGAAGGGCTTTTCACCGCGCCGCGCTTCGTCGCCAAGGATGGCGACGGCAAGGAAATCGGCGCCAGGGCATGGGGTGAAGGCACCGAACTCGGGCATGCGGGCGCCATCGGCTTCCTCGCGGACTTCCTTCGTGAACATGGCGATGGCTACACCCTGTCCGCGGTCGGCCATCGCGTGGTGCATGGCGGGCTCGCGTTCTCGCAGGCAGTGCGGGTCACGCCCGAGGCGATCACGGCCCTCGCCGCCCTGATACCCCTGGCGCCACTTCACCAGCCGCACAACCTCAAGGCCATCGAGATCGTCGCGCAGCAGCGCCCGGACTTGCCCCAGGTAGCCTGCTTCGACACCGGATTCCATCGCGCGCAGCCCGAGGCGGCGCAGGCCTTTGCGCTGCCGGCCTCGATCACGGGGCTGGGCGTGCGGCGCTACGGATTCCACGGCCTGTCCTACGAATACGTCGCCAGCGTGCTGCCGCAGTTCGATGCCAGGGCCGCAACGGGCCGCACCATCGTCGCGCACCTGGGCAACGGCGCCAGCATGTGTGCCATGGCGGCCGGGCGCAGCCTCGCGAGCACGATGGGATTCACCGCCGTGGACGGGCTCCCGATGGGCACGCGCAGCGGCACGCTGGACCCGGGCGTCGTGCTGTACCTGATCGATGAACTGCGCATGGATGCGCGCGCGGTCGAGGACCTGATCTACAAGCAGTCCGGCCTGCTGGGTGTTTCGGGGCTGTCGAGCGACATGCGCGTGCTGCTGGCCAGCGACGACGAACGGGCGCGCTTCGCCGTGGACCTCTTTGTCTACCGGATCGGGCGCGAACTCGGCTCGCTGGCCGCCGCTGCGCAAGGCATTGACGCCCTGGTGTTCACCGCCGGCATTGGCGAGCACGCGGCATCGCTGCGCGAGCGCGTGTGCCGCGATGCCGCCTGGCTCGGCCTGGAACTCGACCCGGCGGCCAACCTGCGTGGCGGGCCCTGCATCAGCGCGCCGTCGAGCAAGGTCTCGGCCTGGGTCATTCCCACGAACGAGGAACTGATGATCGCCCGCCACACCTGCGAAGTGCTCGGGCTTGCTGGAGAAACGCATGGCGCTTGATATCCCACGCCCGTTGTTGCAAGGCAAGAAGGTGCTTGTCTGCGGCATCGCCAACGAGCATTCGATTGCCTACGGATGCGCGGCGGCCTTCCGCGAACTGGGCGCCGACCTGGCGATCACCTACGTTGGCGAGAAGGGGCGCGCGTATGTCGAGCCGCTGGCAACCGCCCTGCAGGCGCCGATCTTCATGCCGCTTGACGTGTCCGTGCCGGGTGAACTCGAAGCCGTGTTCGAGCGCATCGAAAGCGAATGGGGCCGGCTCGATGTCGTGGTGCATTCCATCGCCTGGGCGCCCAAGGACGACTTGCAGGGTGGCTTGCTGAACTGCTCCGCCGAGGGTTTTGGCCGGGCCATGGACATCTCCTGTCACTCCTTCGTCCGAATGGCCCTGTTGGCGGCACCGCTGATGAAGGACGGCGGCACGCTGTTCACCATGTCGTACTACGGTGCCAACAAGGTGGTCGACAACTACAACGTGATGGGGCCGGTCAAGGCCGCGCTCGAGGCGTGCGCGCGCTACCTCGCCTTCGAGCTTGGGCCGCGCGGCATCCGCGTGCACGCGATCTCGCCGGGGCCGCTCAAGACCCGCGCCGCCTCCGGCCTGAAGGACTTCGACCTGCTGCTCACCGAAGCGGCGCGGAGGGCGCCGCTGGGCGAACTGGTCGACATCATGGATGTCGGATTCACCTGCGCGTTTCTTGCGACGCCTTACGCGCGGCGACTTTCGGGGGAGACGCTTTACGTCGATGGCGGCGTGAACATCATGGCGTAGTAAACACAGTGCACAAAGGAGATCCGCATGGCACGACTCTGGTTGGGAAATATCGAGGCCGGCACGACCGATGACGAGATCAAGGCGTTCCTGGTGAAGTACGGTTTTCCGGAGTTCGACAGGATCGAGCACGTTGCGGCCGACGGGCCCCGGCCTGCCGCGATCGTCATCTTCGAAGGCGTGCCCGCGGAGGGGCTGCGCCTCCTCCAGGCCCGAATTCACGACATGTACTGGAAGAAGGGCCGCCTCACTGCACAGGTCGTGCACGACGACTTCGCCTGACGTCCGGGGTACGAGCGCCATGGGCCTCCTCGATCGTCTTTTCGGCAGCAAGGCCAGCAATGCACCGCGCGACGAGGAGGTCGGCCGGATGGTGCAGCGCGTCATCGCGCTGCATCCCCGACTGCGCACGGTGCATGGCCACGAGGCGCGCCTGGAAGCGGCCGTCGCCAAGGCGGCGGCGCACCTGCGCGGACTCGTGGCGGCTTTTCCGCCGCCCCGCGGCATGGATGCGGCAAGCTGGTCGTCCGATCCTCATGTCAGGGCATTCTTCGCGGCGGCGGACGATATCCCGCTGGTGCTCGGAAGGTCGACGGAACTGCGCGCGTTCCTGGAAGAGCAGCCGGGCCTTGCGCATGTCTTCGCCGTCCTGGGCATGGCCATGAACGAACGCAACACGCTGGGCGTTGCCCGGGAAGGCGACGTCATGCGCAAGGATGTTGCGCAGACGACGCTCAGCTTCAGCGACCACCAGATCCGCATCTGCGCGCCGGCCGAGGCCGAGGTGCGACAGGCCATCGTGCACCGGTTGATCGACCAGTTGGCCATCGAGGCGCTTGCGCGCATCGCCTCGGACGACGACAGGCGCGGCGTGCTGGAGCAGGAGCGCGCGCTGCTCGCGACCCGCGTGCGGCTGCTGGCACGGCAGGGTGCGGGCATGGCATCGGTCACGGGCGGCGAGGACCCGGGCGATGCCAGTCAGCTGGCGCGGCTGCGCGCGCGGCTGGAAGAAAACGACGGCGAGTTGAAGGCCCTGGGGCCACGCGTCGGCGCGCTGGACCGTCAGCTCGACGTGGTGTGCGAGCTGTTCGCGGACGCCAGCACGACGATGCATGTCACATCCCGGCGAGTGAGGCTGAGCCGCATGAATGTCATCCTGCCCGAGCAGGATGCGGAAGAAGGCCATGCGCTGGACCTGCATACCGCCCGCGTTCCCGGCGACCCGCCGCGCGTTCGCGCGTTCACGCTGGTGCGGCTGGCCAGGGCAGACGTGCCGAAGGCGGCGAATCTGCTGGATCGGGCGGAGCAGATGCTGTGAGCGGGCCCTAGTATTGCGATGAGGCGACGAGGTGATTTTCCAGCGCGTAGCGAACCAGTTCCGCCGTGCTCGATACCTGCAGCTTCTCCTGGATGCGGGTCTTGTGCGTGCTCACGGTCTTCGCCGACAGGTGCAGCGTCTCGCCAATGTCGGTGAGCCGCTGGCCAGCCGCGATGAGCTGCAGCACTTCGAACTCCCGATCCGTCAGCAGCCCGTGCAGTGGCATGTCCGACTGTCCGTTGAGTCTCTGCACCAGCTGTCCTGCCAGGCTCTGCGTGACGTATTCGCCGCCTGCCGCCACCTTGCGCACCGCATTGACCAGTTCTTCTGCAGCGACGTCCTTGCTGAGATAGCCGTTGGCACCTGCCTTGAATGCGCGTAGCGCATACTGCGCCTCGGCATGCATGCTCAGGACAAGCACCCGCACGTCGCTGAATTCGCCCTTGATGCGCTGCACCAGATCCAGGCCTGGCATGCCGGGCAGCGACAAGTCGACAAGCGCGAGGTCAAACCTCTCCTGGCGCAGGATCTCGAGCGCCTGGAAGCCGGTGGCGGCTTCGGTGAGGGCCCAGTGATTCCCCGCCGATTCGAGCACGCGTTTCAGGCCCTCACGGACGACGGCATGGTCGTCAACCAAGAGCATCCGAAGTTCTGGCTCAGTCACGGCTGGCATCGTCAATGTGCACTCCTCGGCCCGCTGGATAGTTGTCGGGTGGCGAGACTGTGAGCCCAAATGTCAATTCCGGCAACAAAGTGACGCACTTATGCTTCGACAGTGTGTGTCTATAGGTTTAATCCGAAAGTCATGTAGGAAGAATCCTTGACGACGAGGAATGCACCGCCGTTCTGGAGAGCAAGTCGCCGATGTTCCCGCCGTGGCGATCGGCGCAAGCTCCGCGGAGCCCGGCGCGTCCCGGGTCGCCGCAACCACCGGAGAGCATTTCCAATGAACACCCTGACATTGCGTGAACCTCCCACCTGCATTCCGACGCACTCCGAGGCGCCATCTGCCGGCATCGACCATCGCGAGCGGACCAGCCTGCACGACCTGTTCGGGCTCATCGGCGTTCCTGTTGGCGACGAGCAACAGTCTCCGCTGCCCTTGCCGGCGGTGCGACGGCTGCGGGCCGGGGAACTGCTGATCATCGAAGGCGCGCCGGCTGCTTCGATCTACATCGCGCGCACCGGAACCTTCAAGGTCTTCCGTACCGCGGAAGACGGCTACGAGCAGGTCTTCGGCTTTGCACGGCGGGGCGACCTGCTGGGATGCGACGCGCTGTCCAGCGATCGCCACCAGACGGCCGTGATGGCTCTGTCGGATGCCAGCGCCCTGGCCATCGCCTCTCCCGACTTCCTTGCACTGACAAACAGCCACCCCGCCTTCGGTCGCGGTGTGATGCGTGCCGTGAGCAACGCGATGATCGACCTCACCCGCCTGTCCGACATGATGGCGCCGGTGTCGGCGGAAGTGCGCCTGGCCCGGTTCCTCATGCACCTGTCGCACCAGCTGGCTTCCAGCGGGCAGTCCGCGACCATCATTCGCCTCGAAATGAGCCGCCGCGACATCGGAAGCTACATCGGCGTCGCCCACGAGACGATCAGCCGTTCGTTCGCGGCCCTGGCCGATGCATGCCTGGTCGAGGTGGCGCAACGCAAGGTCAGGATCATCGACCTCGATGCCTTGCAGAAATATGCGCAGGGCACGCGCGCACCCGCCAAGTCGCTCGCGCGCGTCCCGGCCGCCGTGCCGCGGCCACGCTTCGAAGCCATCGCCGCGCTGGCGGCCTGACAGGTCAGCGGCGCTCTTGCTGCGCGGCATGCGCGCTTGCGAGCTCCGCAACGCAGTCGCGCGCCTGCCGGAACTCGGTGCCCTTGTCGAAGCAGGCGAGGGCGCCGGCTTCGATGTGGCTCTTGCGCATCATGGCCCAGTTGAACTGGGAAAAAATGATCACCTTGATTGACGGGTGATGCTGCCGGATGTAGTTCAGCACATCGAGTCCGCGTTCCGCTCCGCGCAGCTTGGCATCCAGCACGATCAGATCCGGATGCTTCGAGGCGATCGCTGCCATCGCCGAGCGCATATCCTCCGCATGGCCCACGACCTCGACGCCGGGCGCGGTCACCAGCAGCGCGCCGAAGCTTTGCCGTATCGCCACGGAGTCATCCACCAGCAGCACTTTCACCTCTGCACCTCGCTCGATTTGCCCCTTCCAGATATTGCACGGGATCTCGCCGCCGGAAATGCGCATGCTCAATCAGAAGCAGTCAACCGGGTTTTTTGGGGCATGCTACGGGCGTCTGCCCACCATCCCCTGCCCAGTGCCCGGAAATTCCCTGACATCGCGGCTTGAGAAGTTGCCTATCCGCACCCGCATCGTCCTGCTGGTGATGGGGGTGATGCTTCCCGTGGCGATGCTGCTCGCAGCCGTCCTCGCAAACGACTTTCGCCGGGCTGAACTTGCCGGGGGCGAGAAGGTCGGGATCCTCGCCACCGGCACGGCCGCGGATCTCAAGCGCATGCTGGACCAGTTCGAGTGGGTGCTGGCCCGCGTTTCCGAGCGGCCACTGGTCAAGGCGCTCGATCCGGCGGGCTGTGACCCGCTGGTCGAGGAGGTCTTGAACCTGAATCCCGCCATTGCCGGGGTCGCGGTGCTCGATGCGCAAGGGAGGGTCATCTGTCGGTCCACGTCGGCGGCCGACGCGGTGCCCATGCCGGACGACATGAGCGCCGGGCCACCCGAGCTTCCAGTCGGCAGATTGCGTGCCACCAGGGTGTTCGTCGGCGAACACACGGGGCGCAAGCTGGTGGCGCTGAGCTATGCCCTTGGTGAGGACGATCGCGCGCGGGGCGGGCTGCTGGTGATGACCGCCGACTTGCTGGTGCTGAACGCGCAATTGCTGGCCTCGATCCCCAAGGACGCCATCGTCACGGTCGTCGACGGGACGGGGATTGTTCTCCTTCGATCGGCGGACCCGGAGCGCTTCGTCGGCCATCGGCCCGCGATGCAGGACACGGCGCCGGCGCGCGGCGCAAGCAAGAATCCTCTCTCCGCGGTGGGGCGTGACGGAATCAAGCGCTTGTACACCTACGTGACGCTGCCCGGCAGCGACTGGCGGGTGGCCGCAGGCCTCGTCGACGCCGAAGTCTTCGCCGAATACCGTGGCGCCATCTGGCGGATCGGCGGGTTCGCGACAGTCCTGTGCATCTTTGCGTTCGGCCTGGCGTGGCGCTTGAGCGCCGCCGTCGCCGCGCCCATCGCAGACCTCCAGAGGGTGGCCAGCAAGATCGCAGATGGCAACGACGCGGACGCCAGGGTCGGCGGTCCTCCGGAAATCAAGGCGGTGGCGGAGCAGTTCAACCGGATGCTGATTGCACGCAACCAGAGCGACGCGCGGCTGCAGGGCATCATGGAGTCGGTCGTGGATGCCGTCCTCACGACCAACGAGCAGCAGATCATCGTGCAGGCCAATCCGGCGGCGGCGAGCATGTTCCGTTGTGCGATGTGGTACATGGTCGGCGCGCCGCTCGAACGCTTCATCCCCGAGCGCTACCGGCCACTCTACCGGCGGGACATCGAGAGATTCGGCAGTCGCCCCGTGGCGCCGCATCGCCTGGGACTGCGGCGCGAGGTGACCGCCCTGCGCGCGGATGGCACGGAGTTCCCGGTCGAGGCCTCCCTCTCCAAGGTGTCCATTGCGGGTGTCCCGCTGAACACCGTGATCCTGCGCGACATCACCGAGCGCAAGCGGGTCGAGCAGGAGCTTCGCGACGGTGCCTCGAAGCTCGAGGCGGCGCTGTCGAGCATGAGCGACGCCGTATGCATCGCCGATGTCCACGGCAAGCTCATCGATTTCAACCTGGCCTTTGCGACGTTTCACGGCTTTGCCGACGAGGCCGCCTGCAGGACGACACTTTCGGAGTATCCGGAATTCCTCGACATGGTCATGCCCGACGGCAGGGCCGCGGAGGCTGCGCAATGGCCCTTGTCCCGGGCGCTCCAGGGCGAGACGGCGAGCAACTGCGAGTTCCGGTTGCGACGCAAGGACTCCGGCAAGACGTGGATCGGCAGCTACAGCTTTGCCCCCATCCGCTCCGGAAGCGGAACGATCGTGGGTGCCGTCATTGCCGCGCGCGACGTGACGGCGATCAGGGCGGTGCAGGCGGACCTGGAGTCTTCGCATTTCGCACTGCAACGCCTGATCGCGTCGCGCGACCAGGTGCAGGAAGAAGAACGCAAGCGCATCGCGCGCGAACTGCACGACGACCTGCAGCAGACGCTCGCCGCCATTCGCATGAACCTGCGCTACATCGGAGAACACTTCGGCACGGTCGCGCCCGGGCTGCTCGTGCCGATCGACGAGGTCGATGGCCTGGCGGCGCAGGCCGTGGTGTCGACGCGCCGCATCGTGAATGACTTGCGCCCGCCGATGCTCGAAGACCTGGGACTGTTGCCGGCACTGGAACTGCTGGCAAGCCAGTTCGGACAGCAGACCGGCATCGTGTGCAGGATCGACGCGCCGCCCGGCATCTACGAAGCGCCGACAGAAGACCCGGAACTGGCGATCTGCCTGTACCGCGTCGTGCAAGAGGCGCTCAACAACGTGGTCAAGCACGCCCATGCCAGCACCGTGCGCATCCGGCTGGTGATGGAATCGGCGGTCGCGATTTCGCTGCAGGTGACGGACGACGGCGTCGGCATGGACGAGGCGGACCTGCACAAGTCCGAGTCGTTCGGCATCCTGGGCATCCAGGAACGGGTTCGGTCGCATGGCGGGCTCATGCGAATCGAGAGCACGCCCGGAGCGGGCACGCGGCTGGAGGTCCACTTTCCCCTTGGCGCACGGCCCCCGGTCGTCGCCCGCCATGCCAGGGCGGCGCGTTCGGGCGACAGCGCGCGGGAAGACACGGATCACGAGGCGCTCGACGATGCCCACACCCTGCCCAGGCTGTTGAGCCGCACCACCCAAAGGGCGCTGCAGGATGCGATCGACGCATTGACGGGGAACGTGGCGATCCTTGATGCGCACGGCGTCATTCGATTCGTCAATCGCGCATGGAATGAATTCGCAAGGCGCAATGGCGTGCCCGACACGGCATCGGTCGGCCACGGGGTGGACTACATCGAAGCGTGTCGCAAGAGTCGGATGGCCAACGTCGAGGCACCGGATGTTGCGCGCGGACTCAAGGAACTGCTGAATGGCAACCGAACGGCGTTTTCCAGTACCTACGCCTGCCATTCGCCCGACGAACTGCGCTGGTTCCAGATGAATGCGACCCCGATGGCCAACGGCAATGTGCTGGTGGAACACGTGCTGATCCGCCATGAGAGCCGTGGCCATCGCGGCTCCAGGGGTGCGGCATGAGGTTACGTATCGGGCCGTGCCTCTACGGCGCGGCACCGCTGTCGGTCGTGGCCTGGCGCAGCGCGGCCTCTGCCTTGGCGAACAGTGCGTCCTGCTGAACCTTGATCATGTGCTGCAGGATGGCCATCATCGCGGCCGCCGTCATGCCGAGCATCATGACGCCGTTGGCGGCTTCCAGCGGGCCCAGCATCTTCCAGTCCTTGCTCATCACGATGTCGCCGTAGCCCAGCGATGTGAAATTCACCGCGGAGTGATAGATCGCGTCGTGGCGTTCGCCGAACTCGCCGAGCAGCACGAACAGCAAGGCCCAGAGGGCGATCTGCAGCAGGTTGCAGACCATCATGGCCAGCGTGATCACGATGAGCGGCCGGATGCCTGTCCAGAACCCCTGGCCAGTCTGCGTCTGCGCGGAGTACCGGACGTAGTGGCGCACACACCAGAAGGTCAGCGCGGTCTGCACGATCAGGCACAGCACCATGACGGGCAATCCGACCAGGAAATTCATCAATGTCATGAGCGTCTCTCCGGGTTCGCGGGCGGCATTGCGAATCTTCGCGCGACGAGTTGCGCATCACTTGATTTCTCTCAATTCCCAGCTGAATGAATGCACCTATTCTGAGTTTCGAATGAGCATCTTTTCGATCGGTGCATGGCACATCGAAGAGTTGTCGAGACCAGAAGAATGCAGGAGACAAGGATGAATCGACATATGGCGATCGGCGCCCTGGCTGTCGCTGTCTGCGGCGGCGCGCACGGGCAATCCAACGAGGAGCTCAAGGCCACGCTGGACCAGGCGATGAAGACGATCCAGGATCTGCAGGCGCGCGTGAAGAACCTGGAGCAGAAGGAGTGGGCGCCGCCCGCAGGCGCAACGGCCGCGCCAGCCGTGGCGGGCGCGGCAGCTGCGCCGGGCGCGCCACCCGCAGCACCTTCGGCGTTCTCATTGGGTGCGCCCGTGATC
>NZ_JAATOM010000027.1 GCF_019207085.1 Variovorax sp. dw_308
GCAGGAGAAGCGCCGCTTCTCGACGACGAGTTCATCGCCACCCACACCACCGGCTACGACGATTTCGCCGCCGACATTCGGCAGACGAGCTGGGAAAGCATCGAACGATGCTCGGGGCTTCTTCGTGACGACCTCGTGGAGGTGGCCCGGGTGTATGGCGCGGCCAGATCGACGATCGCCTGCTGGGGCATGGGGATCACGCAGCATGTGACCGGCACCCAGAACGTCCAGCAGGTCGTCAACCTCCTGCTGCTCAAAGGCAACATCGGCCGCCCGGGCGCGGGCGTCTGTCCGCTGCGAGGCCACTCGAACGTCCAGGGCAACAGGACTGTCGGCATCACGGAACGGCCCAGCGAAGCCTTTCTCGACCGGCTGCGTGATGTCTTCGCCTTCGACCCGCCCCGAAAGCACGGTCACTCCGTGGTGGAGAGCATCGCGGCTATGCGGGCCGGTTCGTCCAAGGCCATGATCTCGCTCGGCGGCAATCTCGCCGTTGCAACCTCGGATCCCGGCGCCGCCTTCGAGGCCTTCCGCGCGCTGGACCTTTCGGTCTGCATCGGGACGAAACTCAACCGGACGCACTTGCTCACGGGCAAGAAGAGCTATGTCCTGCCCTGCCTGGGCCGCACCGAACTCGACATGCAGGAGACCGGCCGGCAGTCAGTGACGGTCGAGGATTCGATGTCGATGGTTCACGCCTCGTCCGGCTTCCTGGCGCCACCGAGCGATCACGTTCGCTCGGAGCCCTGGATCGTGGCGAGCCTGGCAAAGGCCACGCTGGGTGATCGTTCCAGCGTGGACTGGCGCGCGCTCGCGGCCGACTATTCCTTGATTCGCGACCAGATAGAAGCGGTGTTTCCGGACTTCGCAGGTTTCAACAAGCGCATCCAGACACCCGGCGGCTTCCAGCTACCGAATGCGGCACAGCGCAGGGTCTGGAACACCGAGAGCCGGAAAGCGAATTTCTCGGTGTTCGCCGGCTTGGAGGAAGACATGCTCGCCCCCGGCGGGGATGTCCTCAAGCTCATGACCATGCGATCGCACGACCAGTACAACACCACGATCTACGGCCTGGACGACAGATACCGAGGCGTCTTCGGCAGAAGGGACATCCTGTTCATCAGCGAGTCAGACCTGAACCGCCTGGATCTTCGCGAAGGCGATCTCGTGGACGTGGCAACCGCCCTCGACCACGAGAAGGCGGACCGCATCGTTCGAGGCCTGACGCTCGTGCGCTATGACATCCCTCCAGGTTGCTGCGGCGGCTACTACCCGGAAACGCAGGCCCTGGTCGCGCTTGAGCACGTGGACCCGGACAGCCTCACGCCGTCCTTCAAGTCCGTGCCGGTCCGCATCAAGACGAGTGCGGGAGGGTCGAGCGGCCCCGTTGCCATCGAGCGCGCAGGCGTGGCTGGGCGCGGCGTTGCGGCAGCCTGAAACACCTTCCTCGGAGCCTCACGGGAAGGTCACTCCGGCGTTGAAGCAAACAGCTCTGTTCATGGACGGCTCGGGCGCCCGACGACGTTTTTCCAAAGACGACGCAAGCTGTCGACGCCACCTGCCGTGGAACTCCAGAGCGTCGCATCGCCGACCAGGAGGGTGCCGGCAAAGACGCCCGGTCTTGCCTGCAACAAGGCGTCGAAGTCGCTTCGACCGCCTTGCACAAACGAGTGCGATGGCGCCGCCGTGTCGATGGACTGGCGGGCCAGCACCTCCAGCTTCTCGCCGCCATCGCCGACCCGCCTGAGATGCGGGAGATGGGGATGCGCGTTGAAGGTCGTCACGCCGTCAAGGACACCAAGACGGTCCAGGCCTTTTTCGATCCTGACCGGCATCGGTGACCCATCTGCCTGTACCGCAGGGCGCAGACCGAAGAGGTTCTCCACGGGAACGCCGAGCCCCGACAGCAGCGACCTGGCGAAGGCGCCAAAGCGTTGCTGCGGCGGAATCGTCTTGTCGCCGTGATGCAGGAACTCTTGCAACTGAAGGTCCGAGAGAACGACCTCCGACGCTTCATCCGCGTGACCGATGCTGTGGTGAGGACAGACAAAGACCAGGTTGTCCGGCCGCGCAAGAAACTCGGTGACGCCAGCGATCTCCGCGGCGCTGGCCTGCTGCGCCGTGCGGATCGAATCGAAGCTGATGACGATCAGCGTGTCGATGGATCGCAGGAGTTCATTGCCAAGCGGCGTGTGCCGATCGTCGTGCCCGCCGCGCTCGATCTCCAGGACAGGATTCCCAGTCTCACCGTTGGCCAGTTCGACGAACTCGACGAAGTTCTTCTTCAGGATCTGGTCCAGAAAACCTTCGATGCCCTGGTTGAAGCGTCCAGGGTCGGACAACTCGCTGAAGCGTGGGTACAGCATCCGACGGCTCTCGAACAGCGCCGGGAACCGATTGTCCAGGACGGCCAGCGGCGCACTGGTTTCCATCGACCTGTCCCACGCGTAGTAGACCGCCACCTTGCGACCGTTCATGTTTGAACCCTCATTCGACGGGCCATGCGTACCCCGATTGGAGCAACAGCTCGGTGCGACAGACTAGGACTCGCACCGCTGCGAGTCAACGTCGAGACGAAGCGAATCGGGGTACCCCGTTTCCATCGCGCCCGGCATCTCGATGCGCATTGCGACGCGGCTCTACGCGATGCCGGGCCCATTCAGCTTGACAACGCCGAAGCCGGCTTCGCGCCAGGCCGCCAGCCCACCTGTAAGGACCCGCGCGGCCTGCACGCCCCTGCTCCGCAGCTCGCTTGCGATCGTCGCCGCGGTCACGTCATTCGGGCTCGAGCAGTAGATGACGACCTTCTGGTCCGGCACGAACATGGCCGCCATGTCCAGCAGGGCCGTTTCATCCGCCAGCGTCGAGCCTTTGATCGCGTAAGGATCGATCTTCCGCTTCTCGGCCGAACGCACATCGAAGACCTTGGTAGCCACATCCTCCGCCATCAGCTTGTAGAGCTCGTGCACCAGGATGCGGTGGGTGCTGTAGAGGCGCAGCAGCGATTGCCGCCGCCAGTGCCGGTACGCCACGCATGCGACGATCAAGACCGCCGCCACGCCGGCAACTGCGCTGGTATTCGCGCCCGCGATGGTCGAGACGATCGCATCCAGCTGAGGCGCGATCAATGGCCCGATGCAGATGGCAACCGACGCCCAGATCAGCAGGCCGACCGCATCCCGCCAAAGGAAGGCCGGCACCTCCACGCGCATGGCGCCGGCAAGCGGCACCGAGACCAAGGAGAGCCCCGGGACGAAGCGCGCGAAGATGAGTATCCGCGCACCCCACCGCCCATAGAACCGCTCTGTCTTGGTGACGCAGCTGTCCCTCGACATCGTCAACTGGCAGATGGTTCGCAGCGTCCGGTCACCGTACCTGCGCCCGCCCAGGAACCACACGAGGTCTCCCAGCAGGCCGCCAAGCACCGCTGCCGCGATCGCCACGCCCAGGCCCCAGGTCGACGATGCGGCGTCGACGAGAGACAGCGATGCCCCGATCAATACGAGCGTCGCAAAGGCGGGGAACGGAACGCCGATCGACGCAGCAAAGACGCTCAGGAAAGCTGCTTCCGGGGCATACCGCGCCGCGAAGTCGTGAGAAAGCACCACCGGCCTCCAGTCAGAAATTGATCGGGCTCTCGTCGAAGCAGCGCTCGTCGAATGGGCCGCACCAAAGTGCGTCATCGGGACGCTGATATTAGGTGCGACTCGATGCCCGGCGGGCTGGATCAGGATGGGGTACCCCATTGACCAACAACCTGCTGCCACATCCGAGGTGCACGAGAGACGCACAGGAAACGCACGAGAGGAGTGCGCTGCTGCACGACTCTGGGGTCATGCACGAGACCGCCCGGCATTGCGAACATTCGTGGACGTATCGTAGGATGCCCCGCATGCCGAAGAGGATCGAGAAGTCCAAGCGATTTGCGCCTGCCGGCATGGTTCGCCAGCGTCCTGCGCGTGCGCTGTTCTTGCCAATGATCCCGCTGGCACTGAGCGGCTGCAGCCAGCGTGGGGCGCCATCGTTCGCACTGTTCGGCACCTACTTTCCCGCGTGGATGCTGTGCGCATTCCTCGGGATCGTGGCTTCGATCTGCGCGCGCGCAGTGTTCGTCGCGACGGGCCTGTCCTCTGCCCTTCCGTTGCAGCTTTTCGTGTGCACGGCGATCGGGCTCAGCTTCGCCCTCCTCGCCTGGCTGCTCTGGTTTGCCTGAGCGCATGAAGGCCGCAGGAATCCACCGCCCTCCCCTCTGGGGAAAACTGGCGTCCGCGGCGATCATCGCGATCGCGATCGGCCTCGGGATCTATGTGGCGCACCGGCACGCCAGCATGCCGTCGACAGACGATGCCTCGATCGATGCCGACATCGTCCACGTCGCCTCGGTCGTCGGTGGACGGATCATCGAGATCGGGGTCGCGGAGAACGCAAGCGTGGCCAAGGGCGATCTTCTTTTCCAGATCGATCCCGAGCCCTACCGGCTTGTCCTGACGCAGGCGCAGGCGGAACTCGAATTCGCCAAGGCCGCGCTCGAGACGCAGCGGCGCGTGCTGTCGACGCAGCGCTCGACGGCCGTCGTTGCCGGCGACCAGGCCAGGCGCGCAGCCACCAATCTCGAACATGCCAACCGCACCGTCGATCGACTGCGGCCGCTGGCCGCCAAGGGCTATGTGCCGGACCAGCAACTCGACCAGGCACAGACCGCGCAGCGCGACGCGGCGACTTCGCTGCGGCAGGCGCAGGAGCAGCAGGCTGCGGCCGGTCGCGCAGTCGACACCGATGCGGCGGCCGAGGCCGCGGTCCATGCGCGCGAGGCCGCAGTCGGCATCGCGCAGCGTGCACTCGAGGACACCACGGTCCGTGCGCCGCACAGCGGTCGCGTCGTCGGCCTGACCGTGTCGCCCGGCGAGATCGTCGCGCCGTCCCAGTCGCTGTTCACGCTGATCAACACCGAGGAGTGGTTCGCGGTCGCGAACTTCCGCGAGAACGATCTTTCAGCCATCGCCGAAGGCGACTGCGCCACGGTGTACTCGATGCTCGATCGCGGGCAACCCATCAAGGGCGTCGTGCAGGGGATCGGCTATGGCGTCCTCGACAGCGGCCGCATCAACCTGCCACGCTCGCTGCCCTTTGTCGAGCGCTCGCTCAACTGGGTGAAGGTGGCTCAACGCTTTCCCGTGCGCATTCGCCTCGAAGAGCCGCCCGCCCGGCTCATGAGGCTGGGCGCCACAGCCGCCGTCGAGGTGCAGCATGGCCACGCGTGCAAGTGAGCAGCGGCCGGCAGCGCCTCTCGCGAGCTTCCTCGAACTCCTTGCGCCGTCACCCGGCAGGCTGGAGTTCGCGCTCAGGCTGGCGCTGATCTGTGCCCTGGCGACGCTCGTTGCCGAGACCTACCAGACCCCAGAGGCCGCACTCACCGCCTACGTCGCCTTCTTCGTCATGAAGCCCGACCGCGCCACCAGCGTGATCATGAGCCTCGCGATCCTGATATTGATCACGTTGATCATCAGCTTCGTGCTGGTCGTCTCGACGGTGGTGATCGACTACCCGCTGTGGCGCGTGGCAGCCATGGCGGTCCTGTCCTTCGGCCTGCTCTTCGTCGCCACTGCGAGCAAGCTGCGGCCGATCGGCGGGATCCTCGCGCTGGTCGTGGCCTATGCGCTCGACCTGCTGAGCAACGCGCAGATCGGCGAACTGGCGACCCGCGGCCTCCTCTATGCCTGGCTCTTCGCGGGCATCCCGGCCAGCGTCTCGATTGCCGTCAACCTGCTCGTCGGCCCGGCGCCGCGGCGCCTTGCGGAGCGCGCGCTGGCGCATCGGCTCGCTGTCGCAGCGGACGTGCTCGCGACGTCCGCGGCGCGCAGTCGGGAAGTCCTTGGCGAGTGCCTGGCCGAAGGATCGGGCGAGATACAGAAGTGGCTGAAACTGGCCGCGGCAGAAAAGTCGTCCGCTGCCGCGGACATCGCCGCGCTACGGCAAGCCACGGCGTCCACGACACAGATCCTCCTGCTCGTCGACCTGGTCGAACGCAGCGCCGCCGGCACGTGGCCGCCCCCGTTGCGCCATCGCGTGGCGGGCACGCTCGAAGAGATGGCCTCGGTCCTGCGCGCCGGAGGGTATCCGGTGGAGATCGCGCTCCCGCTCGAAGACACCGAGCCAGCCTTGCCGCCCGAGGGTGCCGCGATCCTGGCGGAAATGAAGGAGGCTCTGGCGCACTTCGCCGAGCCGCCCTTGCCGGAGGCGCCACCGCCCGAGCACCCGCCCACGCCAGCGCAGCCGCAGCCTGCGGGTGGCTTCTTCCTGCCTGACGCCTTCACCAACCCGGAACACGTCCAGTACGCACTCAAGACGACCGCTGCGGCCATGTTCTGCTACGTCGTCTATACGCTGCTCGAATGGCCAGGCATCCACACGAGCCTGATCACCTGCTACATCGTTTCGCTCGGCACCGCGGCCGAAACCGTCGAGAAGCTGACGCTGCGGATACTGGGCTGCCTGGTCGGTGCCGCCGCCGGGCTCGCGACGCTCGTCTTCGTGATGCCCAGCGTGACCTCGATCAGCGGCCTGCTGACGATCGTCTTCCTCGCCGCGCTCGCGTCGGGCTGGATCGCGGCCGGCACGCCCCGCATCGCCTACGCCGGGTTCCAGATCGCATTCGCCTTCTTCCTGTGCGTGATCCAGGGCGCCGGCCCCGGCTTCGACATGGTGGTCGCACGGGACCGGGTCGTCGGCATCCTGTTCGGCAACCTGGTGGTCTATGCGGTGTTCACGGCCATCTGGCCGGTCAGCGTGGCGCGGCGGATCGATCCTGCCATCGCGTCTGTGCTGCGCCAGTTGAGCGCCATGATCCTGGCCGCCGGCCATTCGAAGCGCTACGCGATCGCGGGTGAGGCCCACGCCACCATGGGCACCCTGCGGCAGGACATGGGGCTCTTGCGCTATGAGCCGGGCAGCATCCGCCCGGCCCGGGACTGGCTGGCTGCCCGGACCCAGGCAACACAGGAGATCGCCGATCTCCAGGGCCCGCTGCTCCTGAGCGCCTCCCTCGATCCGGTGCAAGCCCACAGGATCGCCCATCGGCTCGACCGACTTGCCGATGGCGACGGCGATCGGCAAGCCGCTTCCGGCGTGGGCATCGGCTCGCCGTTCGCAGCCTGGCGCCAGGACCTGCCTGACATCTCCACGCGCGCCATGCGTCGGCACATCGATGCCCATCTCGTGTCCCTGGAGCAAGCCCTGGTCCATGAATCCAGCGAAGGCCAGGATGGGAGGGCCGACCATGCGCCGGCTTGAAGGCGCCATCACATGCGCCTTGTGCGCGGCCTGGTTGGCCGGTTGCGCCACGTCGGCACTCGAGATGGCGCCGCCGCAGCCCGACCGGCCCTGGACGCCGGCCATCACCTCCGAGGGCGAGATGATCGCCGGCCAGAAGGGTGCGGCCGATGCACCCACTGGCGGCTACGTGCTGCCCGCCAATCCGGCACTGGCGGTTTTCCCCCCGGGGCCCGCGATCGACGAAGCCAGGGACTACACCCTGCCCGAGCTGATCGACCTCGCGCAATCCAGCAACCCGCAGACGCGCATCGCATGGAACGACGCGCGTCGTGTCGCACTCGCCGCCGGCATCGCTGAAAGCACCTACCTGCCGCGGATCACGGCGAGTGCCGTGGGCGCCTACCAGTCGAGCAGCAGCAACGACTCGGTGCTCGGGTTCAGCGGCAACGGCAGGGAATCCGCGACCGGCGTCATCTCGGCGGTTTCGCTCGTGTGGCTGCTGTTCGATTTCGGCGGCAGGGCGGCCATCGTCGAGGCGGCAAAGCAGGCATCGCTGGTGTCGAACATCGCCTTCACCGCGGCCCACCAGCAGGTCATCTACGACGTCAGCCTGGCCTTCTACGCCAACGCCGCGGCGCGCACGCGCCTCGCGACGGCGACGCAGTCATTGAAGAACACCGAGTCCGTGCAGGCCGCTGCCGAAGACCGGCGCAAGCATGGCATCGGGACCGTCGTCGAGGTGGCCCAGGCGCGCCAGGCCACGGCACAAGCCAATCTCGCGCTGGTGCAGGCGACCGGCGGAGCGCAGGACGCCTATCTGCGGCTGGTGACGGCCATGGGCATCTCGCCGTTGACGAAGATCAGGATTGCCGACGTATCAGACCGCCAGTTGTCGCCAGCGATGGCTGCCTCCGTCGAGAGCATCGTCTCGGAAGCGTTGTCGCGGCGCCCCGACGTGCTGGGCGCCTACGCCGCTCAGAAAGCCAGCCTCGCGAAGGTGCGCGCGGCGGAGGCGGAGTTCAAGCCGAAGATCTTCATGTCGGCCACCGGCGCCTACAACTCGGGCAACCTGGACGTGACGGCGCTGCCCTCCATCGGGCAGCAATCCCCGACCGTCAACATCAACGGCAAGCGCCTCGGCGGCACGGTCTTCGCGGGCGTGACCATCCCGCTCTACGACGGCGGCACGCGCGATGCGATGCTGGCCCAGGCCCGCGCCGACGCCGACAGCGCCGAAGCCCGGCTCACGCGCATTCGCGAGGAAGCGGTGCGCCAGATCGTGCTCGCGGACAACGCCCTGCGCACCAGCCTGGCCGCCCACGACGCCTCGAAGGCGCTGGTGTCGGCCGCGCAGACCACCTTTGATGCGGCACTCGGCGCCTATCGCGGTGGGGTCGGCTCCATCACCGATGTGAACCTGGCGGAAACGCAGCTGCTGCTGGCCAGGAACGTGCGTGCCGACGCCTACAGCACGGCGCTGTCGGCGGCGGCGACGCTCGCGCTGTCCACCGGCGCCCTTGGCAGTTCACGCCCATAGACGACTGCTCATCGCCGGTCAGGCTCTCACTTACGACAGCCCCAGCGCGCGAGCCTCTTCCTCATACGCCGGATACGACGCCTTCATCACCGCCCCATTGAGGATCATCTCCGCCACCGCCTCGCGCGAACCCGCCTCGAAGACCCTCGTGCGGATCCAGACCGATTCGGTGCGCGCACTCTCGCTCAGCGCGATGATCTCGCGCTCCAGCTCGTAGGCCTGGTCAACGAACAGCGGCCCCTTCAGCAGGCGGATCTCCTGGCCCGCGAACAGCCCGACGGCCGGTTTGCGCCCGCTCAGCCCGGCCTCGGCGGAGGTGGCGCCGAGCAGCACGCTGATCATCTCCATCGGGATGATCGGCCGGCCCCAGGGCGACTGGCTTCCGGTCTCGCGTGAATACCATGCGCAGGGCTCGGTGATGACCTTCAGCTTGTCGGCCAGCGTGAACGGATAGTGGTCGCCCATGTGGTCGTCGAAACCCATGCGGATCTTCTCGACGGCCGCGCCGCGCTGCCCTACCTTGAGGTCGCGGTTGATGACCAGCCCCGTGGCTGGCCGCAGCTTGGCGATGCGTTGCTGGATCTCGTGCGGCAGGCCATTCGCGTCGCCGACCGAAGCCGAGCCCGTGAGCACCGGCGTGCCGTCGCGCTTCTCGGCCCAGATGCGGACGAAGCGTGGTTGCGACGGCGTCGACTCGACGAAGGCGCGCACCTCCTCGCCCTCCACCACCATGTTCTGGTAGTGCGCGCTGATGCAGCCCGTTTCAAACCAGGCTTGGCCGAACACCTTGTAGAGCAGCGGATCGAACTGGCTGAAATGCGTCGGTCCTTCGATCGGTCCTGCACGCAAGCCAAGCCCCTCCGCCATGGCGTCGTCGTGGATGGACTTGTGGCCGTCGTAGCGCTGGTCGGCCAGCATCTGGCGGGGCTGGCGCAGGTGGCCGCAGAGGAACGGGGATTCGGTGAAAGCTTGGCTCATGGGTGGGTGGGTCCGGCTGGGTCGAAGGGATCTGGCAGATGGCGACGCAAAAATTCTATGGCCCCAGCCGGAGAAGCGAAGTCACGCAAGTGCCTCGGGCGCACCAGGCATCGTTGCCGGTCCGACGCGATGCAGCCTGCGCGCCGGTCGCCGCATGCGATCGATGGCTCTCTGCAGCGTCAGGTGCAGCACATCGCGCTGCGCATGGCTGCCACCGAGCCGATGCGCCATCAGGGGCAGGCTGGCCAGCAGCGTGATCGCCAGCGCGTCGTTGCCCGCGCCGAATGCGATCATGGCGCGGCATGACGCGAGCCCGAGTTGCCGCGTGGTCTCGCCGTGCCGCGTGGGCAACTGTTGTGCACGCGCCAGCGATTGCTCCAGTCGCCTGGCGCTGTCCCAGTCGCGCGCACCGACGAACGCGAGCGCTGCGTGCAGGTCGTTGAAGCTGCAGAAACCATCGTCGATGCGCGGCGCCCATGCCTGCGCGAGTTCGACCCAGCGCGCGCCCGGATCGCCACCCGCTCAGCCCGACGCGCCACAGCAGTGCCGCGCCGTCGATCAGGTCCGCGATGTCGCTGGACTGCCCTGCGCCCATGTGCCGGTCATACAGCGCCAATGCCGCGTCGCATTCGCCGCGCGCCAGGTGGAACAGCGCGAGGTGCCACCGGCAATGCGTCGCGACCACGGTGTCCTTGCCCCATGCGTCGACGTGGCCGTTCAACCATTGCACGCCTTCGTCGAACCGGTCGGTCATCTCGAAGACATGCGCCAGGGCATGGTGCGCGCGTGCATTCAAGGCATTGGCATTCAACGCGGCATGGGCCGCGTCCTCGGCACGCGCGTACTCGCCGCACTCCTCCAGGGCGAAGGCATGCATGGCCAGCACCGCGTGATAGCCGGGCATGGAATACGACCAGTGCGGCAGCGCGGCGGACACGCGCTCGCGCATCGCGGCCAGGTCGCCGGTGACATGGTCCAGCGCGTGCGCCACCTGCAGGGCCAGCACATCGCGCGGGTGCAGCTTCAACAGCGCGCCGAGCGCGGACTTCGCGCCTTCGTAGTCGTCGCCCAGCACGGCGGCGATGGCGGTCAGGTGCCGCTGTTCGCGCAGGGTGGACGGCAGGCCGGCCGCGATCGCAAAGAGCGGTCGCGCCAGACGCACGCGCTGCGGATCGCGGCTGCACAGGAACAGCCAGGCGCGCAGCACATGGGCCATCACGAAGTCCGGCGCCTCGTGCAGGGCGATGTCGACTTCCGCATCGGCGCCGGCGCGCCAGTTCTGGAAGGCGGCGAGCGCGCGTTCGAAGGCGATGAGGCTCGCGGACGTGGTGCCGGTGATGCGGCAGCCGCGAGAGTCCAGTCCGCTGGCGCTCATATCGCCACCCGCCGATGTGGAGGCGCCGCCGGCGCGATGTTGAGGTTCATGCGGAACAGGTTGTCCGGGTCGAAGCGCTTCTTGATCTCCTGCAGGCGCTCGTAGTTGACGCCGTAGCTCATGCTCACGCGCTCTGCCTCGTCCTCCGTCAGGAAGTTGACGTAGCCGCTGCCGGTGGCGTGCGGTGCGGCTTCCTCGAAGGCGCGGCGGGCCCAGGCGCGCACCTTGTCGTCGTCCTGCGGATCAGACCAGCGGCCGTGCACGTTCATGATGTAGTGCGCATCGCGGCCGGCAAAGGCCGTCGCGGTGGGCTTCACGCGCGCCATCGCGCCGCCAAGCTGTGCGATGAAGATCTCGCACTCCGGCCCGGGCAGGAAGGCGGCCGACGAGATGACGGCATCGAGCGCCGCATCGCTCATCTTGCTGAAGTTGTTCGACTTCCAATAGTTGCGACCACCCGCCGCCAGCAGCGGGTCGAACGCGGTCTGGAAGCCGGCATAGGGTGTGGGGCCGACCGCGACGCCGACCGGGTCGCCGAACTTCATCACCGGGGCCGCAGCGCGCTCGCCCTCCCCGACGCTGCCGCTGTAGACCAGCGGCAGCACCACCACCTCCTTGCCATGCACCGACTCGGGCAGGAAGGGCAGCGGCGGCGCCTTGCGCAGCACGGCCCACACGCTCAGCTCATCGGGCGCCTCGGCATTGAAATCGCGCCATGCGCGCAGCACCTGGCGGGCTTGCGCGAACGAATAGACCACCAGGCCGCTGTAGACCTCCGGCCCCACGGGATGGAGCTGGAACTCGAACGACGTCACCACGCCGAAGTTGCCGCCGCCACCGCGCAGCGCCCAGAACAGATCGGGCTGCGAAGTCGCCGATGCCACGCGCAGCGCGCCGTCGGCGGTCACCACGGTCGCGCTCAGCAGGTTGTCGATGCTCATGCCGTAGCGACGCGTCAGCCAGCCGAAGCCGCCGCCGAGCGTGAGCCCCGCCACGCCGGTGGTGGAGTTGATGCCGAGCGGCGTGGCCAGCCCGTGCGCCTGCGCCGCGCTGTCGAAATCGCCGAGCAAGGCGCCGGCCGCGACGCGCGCCGTGCGCTTCGCCACATCGATGTCGACGGTACGCATGCCCGACATGTCGAGCATCAGCCCACCCTCCGCCACCGCGTTGCCCGCGATGTGGTGGCCGCCGCCGCGTACGCTCACCAGCATGCGGTGCGCCGCTGCAAAGCGCACGCCGGCCTGCACGTCGCTGTCGTTCATGCACCGCGCGATCAACGCCGGGCGACGATCGATGGTGCCGTTCCAGATCCTGCGCGCCTCGTCGTAGGCCGCGTCCGCAGCCGTCAACACCCCGCCGCTGACCTGCGCGGCGAAAGCGTCGACGTGTTGCGGCTGCACTTGCCGGACATCCTTGTCCAGCGTAAGGTAAGTGAGAGATTGCATGAGGTGCTCCTGTGATGAAGGTGTTGAAGAACAAGCCACCGCGTTGGGTTCTCGACGGGTGCAATCATTTTTTTGCTTCGCCCGCCTGCGCGCTTCACCGCGCGTCCACCGCACTTGATTGCGCATCTTTCGTTGTGCGAACGCGGCGCGCCGGCTTGATCGGATGTCCGCGCGACTTGATCGAAACGCCGCGGCGTTGATGCACGCATGAGCCAGGACACGCTGTCCGACGTGCTGCGTGGCGTGCGCCTGCGCGGCGCCGTGTTCTTCAACATCAGCGGCAGCAGCGACTGGGCCGCCGAAGCCCCGTCCGCGAAGGAACTCGCACCGATGCTGATGCGCGGTGTCGACCACGTCATCGAATACCACGCGGTCGCCCAAGGCACTTGCTGGGCCAGCATCCCCGGCGGGCCTTCGGTGCAGCTGCGGGCGGGCGACGTCGTGATGTTTCCGCACGGCGATGCGCACGTGGTGTCGAGCGCACCGGGCATGCGCGGCGACGGCGACTTCAGCTGGTTCCCCGGTACCGAGGCCGCGGGCCGGTTGCCGCTGCGCGTGGCCTACAACGGCAACAACGTCCTGCTGCCGCCAGCGGAAGCGCCCAACCCGGATGCCGACGTGAACATCGTCTGCGGCTTCCTCGGACTGGACTTGCAACCCTTCAACCCGCTGATCGACGCGCTACCCCGCATGCTGCACCTGCGCGCGAGCGAGGACGGGGCCTGGATCGCGAAGTTCACGCAGCAGGCCGTGGCCGAGTCACACGCGCAACGCCCCGGCGGCGAGGCCATGCTGGCACGCATGAGCGAGATGATGTTCGTCGATGCGGTGCGTCGCTATGCGGACAGCCTGCCGGCACAGAGCGCCGGATGGCTGGCGGGCTTGCGCGATCGCTTCGTCGGTCGCGCGCTCGCGGTGATGCACGAGCAACCGGCGAAGGAGTGGACCGTCGAGGAACTCGGCCGTCATGCCGGCCTGTCGCGTTCGGCGTTGCACGACCGCTTCGTGCAACTGGTGGGCGTCGCGCCGATGCAGTACCTGGCGCAGTGGCGCATGCAGGCCGCGGCGCGCAAGCTGCTGGAGACGCGCGCCACCGTCGCGGCCATCGCGCTGGATGTCGGCTACGACTCGGAGGCGGCGTTCGCTCGTGCGTTCAAGCGCGTGGTCGGCAAGCCGCCCGGCCAGTGGCGACGCGAGCGGGACGCCGCCGCGTCGCAGTAGTCTCCCATCTCTCCCTAGCTCAGGTCGTACTCCCGGAGCATCACGGGCTCCGTGGAGCCCCCAGCGACGCGCTTGCGCACCGCCGCATCGATCTCCTCGGCGTGAAGCTCATAGGTCTCCATGGGGTTGTCATCGGCCGCCGTGGGCCGGTAGTGGTAGTGCAGCACCTCCTTGCCGATGCTGGCCCCCACGTGCACGCCGTCGATCAGGATCCAGAATCGAACGGTGCCGGAGGCTTCATGAAAGAAAGGTGGGTTCGACATGCGCGACTTCCTCCGCCGTTGCTTCGCGGGCATCGATCCACTGCGTGGCCTTGAGCTGGATGGCCTGGATGGCGACGCCGGCATTGGCAAATTGCCGGCACGAGACGAGGTGGCATTTGCAGGCCTCGTCGAAGTAAAGCATCGCGCCGGCCGCAACCATGCCGTCGAGGGAACTCTGCATGAGGTTGCTTCGTACATCCCATCCGTGATAACGGAGGCGAATTGAATCGCTGTCGTGGTCCATGGTGTCCTTCCGGTTCGGTAGAACCCGAAGAGCCGGTTATAGGGCTTCACCACCCCAAGGTCGGTACGGCAGCGCACAGAGCCCGCGCCGCAACGAGCCTACAAAGCGGGTGAAAGACCACCCAGGACCAACCCATGAACCAGCAAACCCTTGTCCCGCCCCACGCGCTCCCCACCTCCGGGGCAGTTCCCCTCGGGAAGCGGTCCACCATGCAGGCCCTCGTCTACAACGGTCCCGGCCAGAAGGCCGTGGAAGAACGGCCGATGCCCGCGCTGCTCAAGCCCACGGACGCCATCGTTCGCATCACGCGAACGACGATCTGCGGCACGGACCTGCACATCCTCAAGGGCGACGTGGCAAGCTGCCGGCCCGGCACCGTGCTCGGCCATGAGGGCGTGGGCGTCGTCGACTCAGTCGGAGCCGGCGTGAGCACGTTCAATCCGGGGGACCGGGTGCTGATCTCGTGCATCAGCGCCTGCGGGCGCTGCGAGCAATGCCGCACGGGCATGTACTCGCACTGCACGACGGGCGGCTGGATCCTGGGCAACAGCATCGACGGGACGCAGGCCGAGTTCGTGCGTATTCCGTGGGCCGACACCAGCCTCTACCCGATACCCGAAGGCGCCGATGAAGAAGCCCTGGTCATGCTCAGCGACATCCTGCCGACGGGCTTCGAATGCGGCGTGCTCAACGGCAAGGTCAAGCCCGGCGACACGGTGGCCATCGTCGGCTCCGGGCCGATCGGGCTGGCCGCCCTGCTCACCGCGCAGTTCTATTCGCCGGCAGAGATCATCATGGTCGACCTGGACGACAACCGGCTCGCCGTGGGCAAGCGCTTCGGCGCGACGGCGACGGTGAACAGCGCCGCCGGCGACGCGGCGCAGCAGGTGATGAAGCTCACCGGCGGACGCGGCGTGGACACCGCCATCGAAGCGGTCGGCATTCCCGCTACCTTCGAGTTGTGCCAGGACATCGTGGCCGCCGGCGGCACGATCGCCAATGTCGGCGTGCACGGCTGCGGGGTCGACCTGAAGCTGCAGAAGCTGTGGTCGCACAACATCACGATCACGACGCGGCTCGTGGACACGCTGTCGATTCCGATGCTGCTGAAGACCTTGCTGTCGAAGCGCATCAACGCGCGGCAACTGATCACTCACCACTTCAAGTTCGCCGACATCCTGGAGGCCTACGACACCTTCGGCAACGCCGCTGGCACGCGGGCGCTGAAGGTCATCATCGAGACATGAAACGGGTGAACAGATCGGCCATGCACGTCCGATTCATTCACCGGCTCTGAGCCCGGCCTCCGGTGCGACCGTCACTCGCTCAACTCGCGCAACGGATTCGCGCTCACCGTTCGTCTTGCCCCGAAAAGTGAACAACGCGACCCCTGCAACGCAGGCCCACACCGCTACCGCGAAGGTCAGGATGCGCAGGCCATGCTGCCGCTGTCTTGCCGGAATGCCCTGGAAGCGGCGATACAGGAAAGCCGCAACCCGCGTCATCCGTGCCTCCCGACGGGCGGTGGCTCGGCGGGCCGATCCGCCCATTGCGCCTGCTGCGGAAGCGGGGCGTCCGGCATCGAGGGAATCCACGGCTCGATGAACGCGCCTTGCCTTGCGTCGCCTTCAGCCTCCGCGGCCGTCGGCACCTCGGTGATCGAGGGCCAGACTGGCGCGCAGAGCAAGTCGGACAAGGAGGCGAGCGCGAAAGCCAGCAGGAGCAGCAGCCACAGCAGTTCGAACTCGCGCGTGCGACCTGGATCGGTATCTGCATCGGTATGGCGCTTCATGAAGGCCTTGCCCGTGGGGCTGTTGCTTGAACGAGCCTCAGGCTAGGGCGCGACCGTTCGCGCATCGTTCGCATGCCGGCGCAACCCGACCGGAACTGCGGTGAGCGCTACTGCGTCGGCGCCTCGACATTGAAAAGCCAGGTGTCGACCAGCGTCGTGCCGGCGGCATCCACGTTCAGCGCCCGCCCTCTGCCGGTGCCGGGGTTGCGCGTGTAGACCCACAGCACCGGGCCGCTTCTCGCCGTCGCGACGACCGACTCGCCTTCCGACGCGGCCCGCTCGAGTTGGCTGCCGAGACCCGCGCAGTCGACGCCAGCGGCAGCGGCGGCCCCGCAGTCAGGCTGCTCACGACGGCCAAGCAACGCCAGCGATGTCGCGGGTTGCCCGAGCGGCCAGCGGGATGCCTGAGCGAGCCGCGCGCGAACGCAAAGCTGCTCGGCGCCGTTCATCACGCCCGCGAGCCCGTCGCGGGGAAACTCGTACCTGCGCACCCAGACGACGCCCTCGCCAGTCTTCCGATGAACCAGCACTACCAGCCACGCTGCGATCGCGTTCTCGCGCAGCAGGCTTGCATGCAGGTGCTGCCGGACCTGCGCGACGAATTGCGGCTCGGCGCCGGACCGGATGACCCCACCTTCGACCGCTTCCTCTGCATGCGCCCCGGCGTCGAGCGACATGTCGACCAGCGACTCGAGCTTGACGCGCACCTGCGAAGCACCCGCGCTGCGCGTTGCAATGCCCTTCGACGTTCCGCCCGTGCTGGCGATCTCGTTCGCATAGAGAAAGCCCGTGTAGCCGGCGCGCGAGCTTTCCTTCACGGCCTGCCTGAGCGGGCGGCACTCCACGTCGGCACGTGCCGCGCCCGCAGCGAAGAGGCTGGCCATCAGCACCGATGCGAAGCGTGGCAAATCCATTCAGCCTCCCTTGCATGCGAGCATCATTCGCCCGGCAAACACAGCCAGTGCCATCGCAGCACGCGCTGCCCGCAATGGTGCGCAACGACGCGCGCGATCAGTTCTGCCTTGCCGGCCGCTTCCCATCGCCGATCGATCCAGATCACTGCCTCGTAGAGATCGTCCGTGTCGCCCGTCTGCTCGTACCGGTCGAGCAGGGCGATCGACAGTTCACGGTTCGAGAGTTCGTCGCCGCTCGCCGCCTCGTTGCGCAGCACGTCCAGCCGCGATTGGGCAGCGAGCACGCGTGGTATCGGCCTGGCGGCATGCGCTGGCCGCGCAGGCCCGGCCGGCGGGGAGGAAGGCCCGTGCGGCGCGAAGGCAAGCACGACGCCCGCCAGCAGCGCACCCGCCGCAAAGCATCCGATGCGCTCGGATCGCCGGGACAGTGGGAACATCATTTGAAAATCAAAGGACAAGGCAATGAAGCGGTGGCAGACTCCGCGCAGGCTTTCGCCAACGCACCTGCTCATGGCTTTCCCCGAAAGGTTGTTGCATGAACCCGGCTCACCTTAGGGCGCGATCGTTCGCCCATCGTTCGCGCGCTCGCGCCCTCCCATGAACATGTCACGTTGGCCGACCTGAAGCCGTCCGCGAGTCCTGCAGGGCGCGGCCTCCAGATCGACTTGCTGGGGGGATTCCGCTGTGCCCTGGACGGCCATCCCGTGGCCGGGATGTCGTACGACAAGATGCGCGGGCTGCTCGCCTATCTCGCGATGGGACATGCGCAAGACCACAAGCGCGAACTGCTGGCCGAACTGTTCTGGAGCGGCAACGATCCGGTCACCGCACGAGGCAACCTGCGCCGGACCTTGTCGGACTTGCGTCGCGTGCTGGAAACGCCCGCCGGCCCGGCCTTGTTCTCCACCAGCCGCAGCACCATCCGCTTCATGCTCGGCCACACCTCAGCGGATCAGGGCGGGATGACCACGACGCATCGGCTCGAGAGCCCCCGCATCGACGCAGTCGCGTTCAACGACACGGGCTCGCCGCCCGGCGACGACGCGGCGCACCAGCGCGACGAGCGCCTCGTCGCGCTCTACCGCGGTGAATTCATGGCGGGCTTCTACCTTGCGGATTGCCCTGCCTTCGAAGACTGGCTGCACGTCCAGCGCGGCGTCATGCACCGTCGCGCACTGGCACTCCTGGAACACTTGGCAGGCTTCCACGAGTCCGCCGGCAACCCTGGCAAGGCCCTGCCATTCGCGCTGCGCCACGTGGCGCTGGAGCCCTGGGACGAAGCCGCCCACCGCCGTGCGATGCGCCTGCATGCCCTGCTGGGGCAAAACGGCTCGGCGCTGCGGCAGTTCGATGCTTGCGCTCGACTGCTGCAAGACGAACTGGGCATCGCCCCCGGCCCGGAAACGCAGGCACTGGCCGAACGCATCCGCAACGATGAACTGGCGCACGCCGCGGCCGCGTTGCCGACCGCACCACAGCGGCCGCCAACGCAAACGCCAACGCCCACAGCGCCGCATGCCGAGCGTCGCCAGGTCACCGTGCTCTTCTGCGAACTCGCGATATCAGGCGTCGACGATGCCGACGACGCGATGGAGCGCATGCTCGCGCCGCGCGCCCGTTGCACCGAGATCCTGCGGAGCTTCTCCGGGCATGTCCTGCCCATGCATGGCGGCGGACTGCTGGCCTACTTCGGCTATCCGCAATCCCGGGAGGACAGCGCGGTGCGCGCCGTGCGCGCCGCCCTGGCCCTGGTGCAGGAAGCGATCGACGGCATCAAGATCCGCGCCGGCGTCCACACCGGCTTGATCCTGACCGATGGCGATCCTTCTTTGCCCGATGCGGTGGGCAAGACATCCGCCGTCGCCATCCAGTTGCGGCGCCTCATCGGCTCCGGCGAGGCCGCCATCAGCGGGGAAGCGCACCGCATCGTGGCCGGCTACTTCGATTGCACGGGCCTGGGCAGCCAGGTGTTGCCCGACACGTCGCAGCCGATCGCCATCTTCAGGGTCGACAAGGAAAGCGGCGCCCGCACACGGCTGGACGCGGCGACGCCGCTGACGCCGCTGGTCGGGAGACAGGCCGAGCTCGCGCAACTGACGCAATGGTGGGAAGAGACCCGCCACGGCGCCAACCATGCCGTGCTGCTGCAAGGCGAGCCGGCCATCGGCAAGTCCCGCCTGGTGCATGCCTTCCGGCAAGGCCTGGCGGACGAGGCGCATGCGGTCCGCGTGCTGCGCTGCTTTCCGGAGTACAGCCAATCGCCCTTTCATCCGCTGCTGGTCCTGCTGGCGGAAAGGATGGGATTCGCCGCTGGCGATACGCCCCAGCTGAAGTCGGCCAAGCTGGCGCAGCATGTGTCCGCGGCCTGGCCCGCGTGGACCGCCGATGCCGTCCCCCTCATCGCCGCCCTGTTCGGACTCCCCCCACCCGCCGACGAGCGCGCGCCCGCGCCCGTACGGCCATCGCAAAAGGAGCAGACCTTCAGGCTTCTGCAGGCGATGCTGAGGGGGCCGACGGCGCACATGGGTGTGCTGTTCATCGTGGAGGACCTGCACTGGGCCGATCCTTCGACGCTGGAGCTGCTGGCCATGCTGGTCGCGCAGGGCAAGGGCGACGGCGGCTTGCTGTCGGTCTTTACAGCACGCCCCGAATTCGCCGGGCCCGTGGCAACGCATGCGCTGTCGCTCGCGCCCCTTGCGGAATCCGAGATGACGCAACTGATCGCCTCGGTCAGCCCGCAACTTTCGCCCGAAATGGTCCGCGGCATCGCGGCACGCGCCGACGGCGTGCCGCTCTTTGCGGAGGAGCTGGCGAAATCGGCCACACGAGAGGACTGGGCCGCCATTCCGATCGCGCTGCATGACCTGCTGGCGGCCCGCATGGACCGCCTGGGCGCAGCGCGATACGCCGCCCAACTGGCCGCCACCATCGGGCGCGAATTCAGCGCAGACCTGCTGCGCAAGGTGTCGCCCGACGAGCCCGAGGCGCTGTCGGCCCATCTCGATCAACTCAACCATGCCGGCCTGGTGTCGAGGGTCGACGACACGACCTTCCAGTTCAAGCATGCGCTGGTCCAGGAAGCGGCCTACCAGTCGCAGACGCGGGCCGACCGGCAGGCTGCGCACCGACGCATCGCGCAGGTGCTGCAAGCCGAGCTGCCGGACAGCGTCGCAGCCCGGCCGGAATTGCTGGCGCAGCACCTCTCCTGCGCGGGAGACGATGCGCAAGCCATCGAGCACTGGATCCGCGCGGGGCGCCGGGCCATCTCCGGCTCGGCCAACCTGGAAGCCATCGCGCATTTCAAGCGCGCGCTGCAATCGCTGATGACGCTGCCCGCGACATCGAAAAGGGACCAGGCCGAGTTCTCGATCCTTGTGGCGCTCTGTCCCGCGCTCCATGCCACGCAAGGCGACGGCTCGGAAGAAATCGGCCGCGTCACCGCGCGCATCTCGGCGCTGCACGCGCAGGTGGCCGACAGCCCCGACCTCTTCCTCGCGGAATGGACGCGCTTGCGCAACGCCGTGGCGACCATCGGCCCCCGCGGTGTGCCGCAAGCTGCCATGCGCCTGCTGGAGAAGGTCCGCGACGACCCGATCGCCCGGCAAGCGGCGCACTACGCGGCGGCGGTGGCAACCTTCTGGCTCGGCGACTTCGCGGACTCCGGCGCGCATTCGGTGGAAGCCATCGCGCTGTATCGCCCGGACCAGCATCACCTGATGCTTCAGTTGTTCGGCGAGGACCTGTCGGTGTCCCTCGCCGGGCACCTGTCGTGGTCCCTCTGCTTCCGGGGCTTCCCGGACCAGGCGCAGCAGGTCAGCGCGCGAATGCTGGAGCAGGCGCGCGCGATGGCGCATCCCAAGACCTTGGCAATGGCCCTCCTGTTCGCCACCATGTTGCGCCGCTGGCTCAACAAGCATGCGGAGACCATCCGCCTCGCCGGGGAGACCATTGCGCTCGCGCGCCAGCACGGCATGCTGCACTGGATGGCGACGGGCGAAGCCCTGCAGGGCAAGGCCCAGGTCCTCCAGGACGGCCACCGGGACCAACACGCGCTCACGGCGCTCACGGCGCTGGCGGCCCGCCTCGGCGCCGCCTCGCCTTCCTACTCGGCGCTGCGCATGTCCGACATGGCCGAGCTTCACATGCACCTGAACCTCCACGCGGAAGCGCTGCGCCTGCTCGACCAGGCGCAGGCCGATGAGCTCAGCACCGGCAGCCTGCAGTTCGCGGCCGAGCGCCATCGCCTCCGGGGCCTGTGCCTGCTGGCGCTCACGCCGCCCGACGCGGCGGCCGCGGAAGCCGCCTTCGAACGCGCCCTGGCCATCAGCCGCGCCCAGGGCGCCAAGACGCTGGAGCTGCGCGCCGCCGTATGCCTGGCCCGGCTCTGGCGGCAGCAAGGCAGGCACGTGCAGGCGCGCCAGTTGCTGGCAGAGACGCACGGCTGGTTCACCGAAGGATTCGACACGCCGGATCTCGTCCTGGCGGCCGGACTCCTGCAGGATGCGGCCTCAAGCGCAGAACAAGGCGGAGCGCCGCAGACCGCTTGATTGCGAAGCCGTCATCAGATCGCGGTGGTCGCCGGCAGCAGCCGGTCGTACTCCGACTTGACCACCGCATAGCACTCGCAGGTGCGCCGCTCCAGGCCCTCGCGGTCCAGCACCGTGATGTGGCCGCGCGCATAGCGGATCAGGCCCGCATGCTGGAGCTTGAGCGCGCCCTCCGTCACGCCCTCGCGCCGCACGCCGAGCATGTTGGCAATCAGCTCCTGCGTCATCACCAGTTCACTTCCCTGCAGGCGATCGAGGCTCAACAGCAACCAGCGGCACAGTTGCTGGTCCAGCGAATGGTGCCGGTTGCACACCGCCGTCTGCGCCATCTGGGTGATCAGCGCCTGCGTGTAGCGCAGCAGCAGATGCAGCACCGCACCGGCGCGGTTGAACTCCTCCTTCATGAGTTCCGCCTTGAGCCGGAAGCCCCGTCCTGCACTCTGCACCACCGCGCGGCTCGGCGTCGACTCGCCGCCCATGAAGAGCGAGATGCCCACGATGCCTTCATTGCCCACCACCGCGATCTCGGCCGAGGCGCCGTTCTCCATCACGTACAGCAAGGACACGATGGCAGTCGTCGGAAAGTACACGTGGCTCAGCGTCCGGCCCGATTCGTAGAGCACCTGCCCGAGCGGCAGGTCGATCGCTTCGAGGTCAGGCAGCCAACGCTTCCGCTCCGCATCAGGCAATGCGGCCAGCAGGCGATTGAGGAGAGGATCGGGGGACTTGGGCATGGCGCAACTCCGCAACAAGGCAGGCACTGGACTCCAGTCGGGGCTTGCGCCCCCACGCCGCCCTCGATTCAGGCCAGTATAGGCATCTCATGCCCTCGTTGGTGCGGTACCGGACAGTCCCCCCACGCCCGGCAGCGGATCAGAGGATGCGCAGCGACCGCGCCTGTTCCGTCAGCTCGCCCCTGAAGACCGGATGCGCAATGCCGATGAGTTCCTGCGCCCGCTGCTTCGCGGACTTTCCGCGCAACTGGGCCACGCCGTATTCGGTGACCACGTAGCTGATGTCGTTCTTGCTGGTGCTGACGTGCGTGCCCGGCGAAAGCACCGGGACGATGCGCGAAATGGTGTCGCTCTTTGCTGTCGAAGGCAGCACGATGAAGGACTTGCCGCCGCGCGAACGATTGGCCGCACGAACGAAGTCGGACTGCCCGCCCGTGCCCGAATAGGGCGACAGCCCCAGGCTCTCGGAGCCGCACTGCCCCAGCAGGTCGATCTGCAAGGTTGCGTTGATGGAGACCAGGTTGTCGTTCAGCCCGGCCAGCGCCGGATCGTTGGTGAAGTTCACCGGATGCATCTCCAGCGCCGGGTTGCGGTGCATGTAGCGGTAGAGCTTGCCGGAGCCGAGCGCGAAAGTCGCGATCGACTTCCCCGGCAGGTAGTTCTTGCGCTTGTTGGTGACGGCCCCGCTTTCCACCAGCGAGAGGATGCCGTCGCCGATCATCTCGGTGTGGATGCCGAGGTCGTGCTTGTGCGTCAACTGCATGACCACCGCGTCAGGAATCCCGCCGTAGCCGATCTGCAGCGTCGATCCATCGTCGATCAGGTCGGCGACGTACTTGCCGATCGCCTGCTGCACCGGGCCGATGACCGGCAAGCCGACCTCCAGCACCGGATCGCTGCTCTCCACCAGCGCCGCGACCTTCGAGACGTGCACGCGGCAGTCGCCGAAGGCGACGGGGACGTTCGGGTTGACCTCCAGTACCACCGCCCGCGCCCGGGCCACGCCGGCCATGGTGTAGTCGGCGCCCAGGCTCAGCGAGAAAAAGCCGTCCTCGTCCATCGGCGAGGCCATGCTGAACACCACGTCGGCCGGGATCTGCCCGCGCTCGATCATGCGCGGAATCTCGGAAAAGTAGTTGGGGATGAAATCGATCCAGCCGGCCTGCCCACCGGCACGCGTCGCGCCACCGTAGAAGAAGGCCACGTGCCGCACATGCTGCGTGGTCTCCGGGTCGATATAGGCGTACTTGCGGACGGCCAGGATCTGGGCGACCTTCACGTCGCGGAAGTCGAGGCGCTGCTCCGACAGCGCAGTGAGCAATGCCGGCGGCTCGCCGACGCCCGTGGGCACGATGATGAAATCGCCATCGCGCACCTGTCGCACGGCCTCTGCGGCGGAAGTCCGCTTTTCCTGGTACTGCGCCTCGAACGACATGCGGTTTGCTCCTTGTGGACCGTTGCGGACATTGCTGCGGGCATTGCCGGCGGCAAGCGTCGAATATAGGGCGGCTTCCGCCACTCTCGCAGTCGTGCTTCCACGGGGTTTGATTTGGCGCAAAGGCCTGCATCGGCCCATACTCGCCCACTCCATGTCGGAGAGCGGGAACAGCGGCGTGAACAAGCTCCGAAGAATCCTCCTGACGCTTGCCATCGGGGCCGCCTGCGCCCCCTGCGCCGCCCTCGCGCAAGGGCAGGCATCGAAGCCGCGGCGCATCGGCTACCTGGACACCGCTTCGGCCAGCACCTCCAGCAACCGGCTGGACCGGCTGCGCGCGGGCCTGCGCGACCTCGGCCAGGTGGAAGGCAGGGACATCGTCATCGATGCGCACTGGGCCGAGAGCGCCTACGAGCGCCTTCCCGGGCTCACCGCTTCACTGCTGGCGCAGAAGCCGGACCTCATCGTGGCCGCGGGGCCGGCCGCCATCCTGACCATGCGCAAGGCCACCAGCACCGTGCCCATCGTCTTCGCGGCAAGTGGCGATCCGCTCGTGTTCGGCTTCGTCCGGAGCCTGTCGCGGCCCGGCGGCAACGTGACCGGGGTGTCCAGCGTCGGCGCCGACCTCAGCGGCAAGTACCTGGAGTTCCTGCGCGAGGCGATACCCAGCCTCTCGACGGTTGCCGTGCTGATGAACCCGGGGCATCCCGGCCACCCCGACTACCTCCGGAGCATCCAGGCGGCCACCCCGGCGTCGGTGCGGGTGCTCCCGCTGCGAGCGGCGGACGCCGGCCAGATCGAGGCGGCCTTCGACGCGGTCAGGCAAGCTCGCGCGCAGGCCGTGATCGTGCTCGGCGACGGGCTGTTCTTTTCGCAGGCGCGCCGCATTGCCGAACTGGCGATCCAGCAACGCCTGCCCACGCTGTTCTCGTCGAGGGAGCCCGTGCAGGTCGGCGGGCTGATGAGCTACGGCCCGAACCTGGCCGAGCAGTTCTACCGGGCCGCGAGCTATGTCGACAAGATCCTGCGTGGCGCGCATCCCGCGGATTTGCCGGTGGAGCAGCCGACGACCTTCGAACTGGTCATCAACCTCCAGACCGCCAAGACGATCGGGTTGACGCTGCGGCAGGCGCTGCTGCTGCGTGCCGACGTGCTGCTGTGAATCGCCGGGCCGCCGCCGTCAATGCGTCTTGCGCAGCACCGCCACCATCTCCGCCACGATCGACGCGGCGATCTCTGCCGGCCCGATCGCGCCGATGTCCAGGCCCGCCGGGCCATGGATCCTGGCGCCTTGATCGGCCGGCACGCCGGCCTGCTCCAGCCGCGCCAGCCGCGCCGCATGCGACTTGCGGCTGCCCAGCGCGCCGATGTAGAAGACATGGCTGCGCACGGCTTCGATGAGCGCCGGGTCGTCGATCTCCGGCGCATGCGCCAGCACCACCACCGCGCAGCGGCTGTCCAGGCGCAGCGACCGCATCGTCGCGCCCACGTCGCCCACCAGCATGTTCGCGCCGGAGAACTCCGGCCCCACGGCATGGGCGCGCGGCTCGATGATGGTCACCTCGAAGCCGATCAGTTGCGCCGCGTCGCGCAAGGCCCGGGCCGTCCGCACCGCCCCCACCACGAACAGCCGCAAGGGCGCGTTGAACACCTGGAACAGCACCTCGTCCCCTTCCACCAGCGCTATCGCGGTGTCGTCCATGCGCGCACGCTTGTGGGCCTCGCTCGCCCATGCGCCCGACGCGGGACCATCCGACGAGATCAGCAAGCGGCGACCGTCGGACAGCCCGGTGCACAGCACCACGCTGCGGCCGCTGCGCATCGCATCGAGCGCCTCGCGCAACACCTCGACCTGGCCGCCCTGCCCACCGTGCCTGTTGCCATCGATGCATTCCAGCCGGATCTCCAGTCCGCCGCCGCAGGCCATGCCGGCGGCCGAGGCGGTGGCGTCGTCGACCGACACCTTCACCATCGTGTCCTTGCCCTCGGCCAGCACGCCCAGCGCGGCCGACACCACCAGCGTGTCGACGCTGGCGCCGAACAGCGTGCCGAAGTGCGTGCCGTTCTCGTGCACGGCCAGCTGCGTGCCGGCGCGCCGCGGGGCGGTGGACCATGCCTTGACCACCGTGGCCAGCACCACGCCGGCGCCGGCGTCCTTCCATTTCAGGACCTGTTCCAGCACCGCCGCCGCCAGGTCGCGGGCCTTTTCACCATGGATGTCCGTCATGCCGATTCCTTTGCAGCTACAAGGTTGTTCCGGAGCGCGGACCATGCCACCTCAGGAGACTCTCGTATGTACCACCGCAGGCAATTCCTGAACACCCTCGCGGCATCTTCGCTGGCCGCGTTGCCGGGCTTGATGCTCAGCGCAACGGCGAGGGCCGCCAAGACGACTTTCGAGCTGACGCTGAGCGACGCCGAATGGAAGAAACGCCTGTCGCCGCAGCAGTACGCGGTGCTGCGCCAGGCCGATACGGAAACGCCCTTCACCAGCCCGCTGAACAAGGAGCATCGCGCCGGCGTGTTCTCCTGCGCGGGTTGCCAGTTGCCGCTGTTCTCGTCCGCCACCAAGTTCGACAGCGGCACCGGCTGGCCCAGCTTCTGGAAACCGCTCGACGACGCTGTCATCAAGGCCACCGACACCACCTTCGGCATGACCCGCGACGAGGTGCTGTGCCGGCGCTGCGGCGGGCACCTGGGGCATGTGTTCGACGACGGGCCGAAGCCGACCGGGTTGCGCTACTGCATGAACGGGCTGGCGCTGGTTTTCACGCCGGGGGCCGCGCCGGCGGCTTGAATGCCGGCCATCCCGGTCTTGGTGGCCAGCGACGCGAGGCCAGCGATCGCGCACGTCATTCCAGCGATGTCACCGCCGCCAACAGACCCGTCAACGCGCGAATCTCCGCCTTGCAGGCCTCGGCCGCGGTCGTCTCGATGTTGCGGTAGTGCTCGATCAGCCGGCAGCCCACGTCAGTGACGACGCTGCCGCCGCCATGCTCGCCGCCCTTGCCGGATTCGACTGCCGGCTTTTTCAGGGCGCTGTTGAGCTCGTTGATGAGGAGCCAGGCGCGCCGGTACGACATGTCGATGGCCTTGGCGCCCGCCGTGAGCGAGCCGGTCTCGAGGATCGCCTCGAGCAACTGGATCTTGCCGGGGCCGATCGCGATGGTGTCGCCGGTCGTGATACGCATGCGGAAGCGCACCTTGGGTCTGGCCTCCGTCGAATTCGCAGGACTGGCGGTCTTCCGGGGTTTGGCGGCGGCGGGCGCGGATTTCGCAGGGGCTCTGGGCATTTCGACGGCATCGTGGGAGTTGTTCGGCCGCAGGTTACCGCGACCTTGCCGCCCGAGCCTAGAGGGGAAATCTGCGCAAGTGCCTGTACAGGGTGCTGCGGTGCAAGCCCAGGCTGCTGGCAGCCCGCGCGACATTGCCGCCGGCCGCCTCCAGCGCAGCATGGATCGCCCTCGCCTCCACATCCGACAACTGCAGCACCTGGCGCACCGGGTCCGCCACCGCTGGCTCGAACGGCGCAGCGCCGGTCGACAGGCCTGCCTCCCGATTCGAAGGCACGCTGCCAACCCCGAGCACCGACCCCGGCTCGGCCAGCGCAATCATGATCCGCAGCACCGACACCAGTTCGCGGATGTTGCCTGGCCACGGCTGCCGTGCCAGGGCGTCGGCCGCGTCGTCCTGCAAGCGCAGCTTCGCCGCCTTCCCACCCAGCTCGTCGAACAGGCGGCGGATCAGCAGCGACTTGTCCGTGCGCTCGCGAAGGCTCGGAAGGCGCAGCGCATAGCCGTTGATGCGGTACATGAGGTCGGCACGGAACGCGCCCGTCGCGCTGAGGGCCGGCAGGTCGCAATGGGTGGCGCAGACGAGCTGGAACTCCACCTGCACCGGCCGCCCGGCGCCCAACGGCGTCACGACCCGGTCCTCCAGCACACGCAGCAGGCGCGTCTGCAGCATGAGCGGCATGTCGCCGATCTCGTCCAGCATGAGCGTGCCGCCATGGGCCTCGCGGATGCGGCCGGCGGCGCCCTGGCGACGCGCTCCGGTAAAGGCGCCCTCCTCGTAGCCGAACAGCTCGGCCTCGATCAGCGTCTCGGGCAAGGCCGCGCAATTGACGACGACCATGGGCCCGCCGCGCCTGCGGCTGGCCGCGTGCAGGCGCCGCGCGAACACCTCCTTGCCGACGCCGGTCTCGCCGGTGACCAGCACCGGCACGCCGGCATCCAGCACCTTCACGGCGGCCCCCAATGCGGCACTCACTGCGTCGTCGTCAGCAATGTCGCGGCGTGCCGGCTCATGGGGCCCATGCGCTGCGCTGCCGGCGCCGGCCAGCGCCACGCTGCGGTGTGCCAGCGCATGCTGCCGGCTCATCACGATGCGCGCGCCACCCGGCAGGTTCACGCTCTCTGCATGGCCGCCAGCGGCCGGCCAGGCGCTGCCCAGCAGGCGCTCGACCGGCTGGTCCAGCACCGACTTCCATTCATGCCCGAGCAGGGCCAGCGCGACGCGATTGGCCGCGACTACCTGGCCGTCCACCACGCACAGCAAGCCTTCGCGCGCGCTGCCGATCAACGCCACGTTCGCGTGCAGCCGAATGATGTCGCCCCTGGATCGGGACAGCATCATGCGGTGCTCGATCTGCTGCGAGGCCATGCGCACGAGCCCCAGCGTGTGCCCGTCGATGCGAACGGCATCGCCCGATATGTCGAGCACGCCAGCGATCTCGCCGCGGCCATTGAAGATCGGCGCCGCCGCGCAACCAAGTCCGCCGTTGCCCGCCAGGAAATGCTCGCCACCCAGCACGGCCAGCGGATGGCGCTCCACCAGAACCGTGCCGATCGCATTCGTGCCGCATTGCCGCTCCGACCATTCGACGCCCGGCAGCAACGCCACGCGCTGCGCCTTCGGCAGGAACTCCGGGCTGCCGATCTCGTCGAGGATCACACCGCTGGCATCCGTCACGATGACCACGCAACCCTGCCCGATCGCATGCTCCGCCAGCGCATCGAGTTCCGGCTGTGCGCTTTCGATCAGCAGCCGCGAGGATTCGCGACGCTCGCGCAATTGCGCACTGCTCATCGGCGCCGGCCCCGCGTTCCAGACGCCCGCGCCGCGCGAGCGCGCCCACGAGCGCGAGATGTGCGGCGCGACCCAGTCGGTGGGCGCCAAACCCTGGTTGAAGAAGAGTTCGCGGGCGTGTTGCGTCCTGCGGATCGCTCCTGCGGCTTCCAGCATCGGTTGTCTCCGTTTGCGCGGCTGTCGCGCGTCGCGACATATTCGCATGGATATGTCGCAAGCGTGTGTCGCAGTTTGCGACAGCCCGCGTCGCGCAAGGGTCGACTGCCCGCCGTGCGCAGGGAAGCAACGCCCGGGATAGTCCCTAGAAGAAGCGGTACAGCCATTGCATTGCGTCCAGGGTCGCGACCTGCGACGCTCACAACCATCAGTTTGGAGAGAAACATGGACATGTTGGAACCCGGCAAGTTCGGCACCGAAGTGCCGTTCAAGAAGCGCTACGACAACTTCATCGGCGGCAAGTGGGTGGCCCCCGCCGGCGGCCAGTACTTCGAGAACGTGACGCCGATCACCGGCAAGGTCTTCTGCGAGATCGCGCGCTCCACGGCCGAAGACGTGGACCGCGCGCTCGATGCCGCGCATGCCGCCAAGAACGCATGGGGCCGCACCTCGCCGACCGAGCGCGCGAACATCCTCATGAAGATCGCCCAGCGCATGGAAGAAAACCTGCCCATGCTGGCGATGGCCGAGACCTGGGACAACGGCAAGCCGATCCGAGAAACGACGCTGGCCGACATGCCGCTGGCGGTCGACCACTTCCGCTATTTCGCCTCCTGCATCCGCGCACAGGAAGGCGGCATCAGCGAGATCGACAGCCAGACCTATGCGTACCACTTCCATGAGCCTCTGGGCGTCGTGGGCCAGATCATTCCGTGGAACTTTCCGATCCTCATGGCGGTGTGGAAACTCGCGCCTGCGCTCGCTGCGGGCAACTGCGTCGTGCTGAAGCCGGCGGAGCAGACTCCCGCTTCGATCCTCGTGCTGATGGAATTGATCGGCGACCTGCTGCCGCCGGGCGTCATCAACGTGGTGAACGGCTTCGGGCTCGAGGCCGGCAAGCCGCTGGCGTCCAGCAACCGCATCGCGAAGATCGCCTTCACGGGCGAGACGACCACCGGCCGACTGATCATGCAATACGCCAGCCAGAACATCATCCCGGTCACGCTGGAACTCGGCGGCAAGTCGCCCAACATCTTCTTCGAAGACGTGATGGCGAAGGACGACGGCTTCCTCGACAAGGCGCTGGAAGGCTTCACGATGTTCGCGCTGAACCAGGGCGAGGTCTGCACCTGCCCCTCGCGCGCGCTGGTCCACGAATCGATCTACGACCGCTTCATGGAAAAGGCGATCAAGCGCGTCGAGGCCATCAAGCAGGGCAGCCCGCTGGAGATGAGCACCATGATCGGCGCGCAGGCGTCCAACGAGCAGCTCGAGAAGATCCTGTCGTACCTCGACATTGGCAAGCAGGAAGGCGCCAAGGCGCTGACCGGCGGCGAGCGCAACAAGCTCGAAGGCGAACTGGAAGGCGGCTACTACGTGAAGCCGACCGTGTTCCAGGGCCACAACAAGATGCGCATCTTCCAGGAAGAGATCTTCGGCCCGGTGGTGTCGGTGACCACCTTCAAGGATGAGGACGAAGCGCTGGCCATTGCCAACGACACGCTCTACGGCCTGGGCGCCGGCGTCTGGAGCCGCGACTCGAACCGCGCCTTCCGCATGGGCCGAGGCATCCAGGCCGGCCGCGTCTGGACCAACTGCTACCACCACTACCCGGCGCACGCGGCCTTCGGCGGCTACAAGGCGTCCGGCATCGGCCGCGAGAACCACAAGATGATGCTGGACCACTACCAGCAGACCAAGAACCTGCTGGTGAGCTATTCCGAGCAGCCGATGGGGTTCTTCTGACCATGGATCTGCGCCGCGTCACCTGCACGCCAGCGGCCGAGGCGCTCATCGACGTGGTCCGTGCCAAGCACGGGCCCGTCATGTTCCACCAGTCGGGGGGCTGCTGCGACGGCAGCGCGCCGATGTGCTATCCGCAGGGCGAGTTCATCATCGGCGACCATGACAAGATGCTCGGCGTGATCCACGGCGCGCCCTTCTACATCAGCGGGCCACAGTTCGAATACTGGCAGCACACGCAGCTGATCATCGACGTGGTGACGGGGCGCGGCGGCATGTTTTCGCTGGAGGGGCCGGAGGGGCTTCGCTTCCTCACGCGCTCGCGGCTCTTCACGGACGAGGAGTGGCAGCAACTCGAATCGGCCGAGTTATCGTAATATCCGGCAAAACATATCGCGCAGGCTCCACCCAGTGGCAAGCTTGCGCGATTCTTCCGTGTATCGATGGAGCGTCCGATCCATGTCCGCACCCTTCGCGCTGAACCTGTCGCGTTCTTCCGGCTTCGCGACCGGACCTGTTCCCAATGTCTACCGCCAGGTCGCCTGCTGCGAGGATGACGCGGCCGAGATCGATGCCGAGAGCAGGGGACGCTCGCGCGTGCAACAGCTCAACCCGCACGTGCATTGCTCGGTCATCGGCACCTGCCTGAGCACGGCGGAACTGCGCAAGATCGTCGCGAAGCACGGCCACATCGATGCGGCCCGTGCGTCGGATGTCGAGATCCATCACGAAGGCGTCTCGATCGCCAGCCAGACGGCCGGCGGCAAGGCCTTGTCGAAAGCGCTGGACAAGCGCCATGAGGCCGTCATCCGCAGCTTCGAGAAAGCCAAGGACGCCGATGCGCTGGAAGCGCTCTGGCAGCAGGCCCTGCAGGGTGGCGCCATCGCCGGCGCCTACTGGGCGCTGATGTCGCACCGCCATGTCACGGCCGAATTGCGGCAGCGCGCCTTCGGCGACGTGCACATGCTGTCGCACCTCGTCGGCGCCGCCAACCGGGCCGACATCCGCCGACTGGCCACGCTGGAGCAGGAATGCGCGGATTGGCGCGAGCAGTCCGAACGACTGCAGGCGCGCATCGCCGAATTGCTACAGGAGAACCAGCAACTGAGGCTCGATGTCGAGGGGCTGAAGATGGAGAGCAGCGTGGCCCGCGTCCGGCCGGCGGAGCCACCGGGTGACGTCGAGTCGCTGCAGCGCGAACTCTCCGTGGAACGGCAGTTCAGCGCATTGCAAATGCAGCGATGCGACACAGCGGAACAGCAGCAGGCCGCCAGTGCGGCCAGCGAGGAGCGGCTGCGGGCCGAACTCGAAGGCGCAAGGCGCCACATCGACATGCTGGGCCGCGAACTGCATGGCGCGGAGGCGCACCTGCAGGCGCTCGCCGCACCGGAACACGACACGTCGGAGAGCCTGCGACTGGCGATCCAGGGACGCAGGGTCCTCTATGTCGGCGGTCGGCCCAGTTCGACGCCGGCCATCCGCAAGCTGGTGACCGATTCAGGCGGCGAATTCGTCCATCACGACGGCGGCCTGGAAGACCGCAAGGGCCTGCTCGCGAGCGCCCTGGCCGGCGCGCACCTGGTTGCTTTTCCGGTGGACTGCGTCGATCACGACTCGGTGGGCAACCTGAAGCGGCTCTGCACACGGCACGAGGTGCCGTTCCTGCCGCTGCGCACGGCCAGCGTGACCTGCTTCGCCGCCGCGCTGCTCGCCCATGCGGAAGAACAAGAGCCAGCCAGGCCCACCTTCCGGATGTGTCTCCGGCATGGATGAGGCTTCAAAAGGTGTGAAGATTTCGTAGCGAGGGCGCCGAGGTCGGGTTGAGGAGCGGAACCGCACTCTCGTGCGGTGAGCACCGCAGACCCGAGATCGGCGTCCGCAGTAGAAAGATTCACGCCTTTTGTCAGTCGGTGCCGATCATCACGCTGGACGCCTTGATGACCCCGTAGGCCTTGCCGCCTTCGACCAGGTTCATGCCTTCGGCCGAGGTGGAGGTGATGGTGGAGACGATCTGGACGCCTTCGGCGATCTCGAGCGTGACCTCCGTGGTGACCGGACCCTTGACGATCTTGATGATCTTGCCGGTGAGGACGTTGCGTGCACTGATTTTCATGGGAGCCTTCTAGTCAAGCAGTTGATTTGGAACGCAAATGTAAACGCATATGTTTCAATTGGCAGCGCTGCCGGCCACGAACACCTCCACCGCAATCAGGTTCGAGACCAGGCGCCCCTGCTTCACCTCGCCCGGAATGACGAGCCGCGCGACGCCGTTCGCGCCCAGGCCTGCGCCGTTGACGTCATAGGCGATCAAGGCGCCCTTGGCGCCGAATCCGGGGTCGATTTCGCCCAGGGACACGGCCGCGCGGTAGCCGTCGCTGCCGGTCGCGACGGCGTACGCCGACAAGGTCGGGTTCTTGACCGATGCCGGCAGCTTGAGCCCCACCGTGTTCAGCAGGGCCCACAGGCTGACGCCGGTATAGGTGCTGCTGCCGATCGTCTGGCTGGACTTTGGCAGGGCCTGCAGCGCGGCCAGGTCGAAGCTTGCCGGCGCGGTCACGGCGCCCGAGACCCTGAAAGAAGGCGATACGCCGCCTCCAGTGCCCGGCACGGTGGCGGCCGATGCGAAGACGTCGAGCCTGGTGAGGTTGGAGACATAGCGCCCGCCCTTCACATCGCCCGGCGCGGTCACGCGAACCGGCCCGTCGCTGGAATTCAGCGGCCCATTGAGGCCAGACACCGTCTCCAGGTACGCCAGGATGCTCGGCTTGTTGCCGAAATCCGGGCTGAGTTCACCGAGCGTGAAGATCACCTGGTAGCCGTCGCTTCCCGTGGCCAGCGCGTAGCGGCTCAGGACGTCGTTCTTGCGCGAGGCGTCGTTCTGGATGCCCGCGTCGCCGAGGATCGACCACAGGCTGGCGCCGGTGTAGGTGTGTGTCTGCGGCGTGGTGCCGCTGTTGAAGGTCACCGTCTGCGTCACCGCCGGCTTGGCCGCCAGCGTAGCCAGGCTCACGCCCGACGGATGGTCGACGGCGCCGCCGACCTGCACCACCGGCGTGACGAGCGCCGCCGCATTGGACGAGTCGCCACCGCCTCCGCCGCATGCGCTCAACAGCGCCGCAGCGCAGGCTCCGGCACAAGCAATCCACTTCTTGGAACCATGCATGTCTTGTTCTCCCTTTTCAACGACCTTGTGGCAGGCCGATTGCCTTGTACCCATTGCGCGCGAGGATCGCTTGCCCTTCCGGCGACAGGATGCGCAGCGCGAGCAGCATCGCCTCCGGCTTTGCGCCCTTGACGACCGCCAGGCCGTATTGCGGGCCCACCTGGAGCTCCGGCGCAAACGGCACCATCGCGACTTCCTTGCTCAGCTTCGCGTAGCGCTCTCGGCCCGAGCAATAGACGACCGCCAGGTCGACCCTGCCGTCGTTCAAGGCATCGAGGTAGTAGTCGCCGCTGGGCGAAGGCGGCGCGCCGGGCGGGTTGTCGAGCACCACCGCCCTGCCCTGCAGCGCGGCCTCCGCGCCAGGCTTGAGCCGGCCCGCGGCGGTGAACAGTTCGACCGTGTAGTCACCCAGCGGATCGACCTTTGGCGGCGAGACACCGACCTTCACGCCCGCCTTCAGCAGCGCGTCCAGCGCCCCGGCACTGTCGATGCGGCCAGCGCGCGCGGGTGCCAGAAGGCACAGCGTGTTCTGCGCGAACAAGGCCATCACGCTGGCCCGGCCATCCTGCACCAGCTTGCGCGCATGGCCGAGGTCGGCGGAGGTGAACACGTCGACCTTTTCCCCGGCCTCGATGCGTTCGCGCATGCGGCCCGATGCGCCGAACTGGGTGGTCACCGGGATCTTCTCGCTGGCGGTGAAAGCCGCTGCCACCTCGGTCATGGCTTCGCGCAAGGAGCCTGCGCCGTAAAGCACCAGGCCGTCTTGCGCCCATGCAGGTGACGCGCACCCGAACACCGCCAGAAGCGCAGGAAGAAAAGGCAAGACCAACCGCCGGGAAGCGATGCGCATGAATGAATGTCTCCGGAACTTTGCTTCGACGGAACGCCGAGCGTTGTATTCCGCAAATCATATCGCGGCGCTTGCGGCCGCGCGCGTCAACCTTCGCGCGGCGCCTTGCCCACCATCTTCGCGGCACGCAGGAAGTCGAAGTCCACGCCCCTGTCGGCCTGCATCACCGATTGCAGGAACAGCTTGCGGTAGCCCCGCTCGGCCGTCGGCTCGACCACCGGCGACGCCTCGGCGCGGCGCGCCAGCTCCTCGTCCGACACCAGCAACGCGATCTCGCGCCTGGCCACGCTCAGGCGGATGCGGTCGCCGTTGCGCACATGGGCCAGCGGCCCGCCGATGGCGGACTCCGGCGTCACGTGCAGCACGATGGTGCCGAAGGCCGTGCCGCTCATGCGTCCGTCGGAGATGCGCACGATGTCCTTCACGCCCGCCCGCGCCAGCTTGCGCGGGATCGGGATGTAGCCGGCCTCCGGCATGCCCGGCGCGCCCTTGGGGCCGATGTTCTTCAGCACCAGCATGTCCTGCGCCGTCACGTCGAGGTCGTCGCGGTCGATGCGCGTCACCAGGTCCTCGATGTTCTCGAACACCACGGCGCGGCCCTCGTGCTCCATGAGCCGGGGGTCGGCGGCGGACTGCTTGATGATCGCGCCGCCCGGCGCCAGGTTGCCGCGCAGCACCGCGATACCGCCCTGCGGATAGATCGGGTTGGCGGCCGGGCGGATCACGTCCTGCCTGAATCCCGGCCCGGCCCGCTCGATCTCCTCGCCGAGGGTGCGGCCGGTCACCGTCAGGGCGTCCAGCTTCAACAGCGGCTTGAGTTCGCGCAGCAGCGTCGCCATGCCGCCCGCCGCGTGGAAGTCCTCCATGTAGTGCTGGCCTGACGGCTTCAGGTCGAGCAATACGGGTGTGTCGCGGCCCATGCGGTCGAGCGCGGCCAGGTCGATCTCCAGGCCCATGCGGCCGGCGATGGCCGTAAGGTGGACGATGCCGTTGGTCGAGCCGCCGATCGCCAGCAGCACGCGCATCGCGTTCTCGAAGGCCGCCGGCGTCAGCACCTTGTCGATGGTCAGGCGCTCGCGCGCCATTTGCACGGCCTGCGCGCCGGTTTGCTCGGCGATGCGGATGCGGTCGGCTGTCACTGCCGGCGGCGATGCGCCGCCCGGCATGGTCATGCCCAGCGCCTCGGCAATGCAGGCCATGGTGCTGGCCGTGCCCATCACGGAGCAGGTGCCGACGCTCGCGACAAGCTGGTTGTTGACGTCGATGGTCTCCTCCACATCGATCTCGTCGGCGCGGTAGCGGGCCCAGTAGCGCCGGCAGTCGGTGCAGGCGCCCACGCGTTCGCCGCGATGGCTGCCGGTCAGCATCGAGCCGGTGATGAGCTGGATCGACGGAATGCCGGCCGAGGCAGCGCCCATCAGCTGCGCGGGCACGGTCTTGTCGCAACCGCCGATCAGCACCACCGCATCCATCGGCTGGGCGCGCACCAGTTCCTCGGTGTCCATCGACATGAGGTTGCGCAGGAACATGCTGGTCGGCGCAGCAAAGCTCTCGTGGACGGAGATGGTCGGGAAGTCCATCGGCAAGCCGCCCGCGAGCATCACGCCCCGCTTCACCGCCTCGATGAGCTGCGGCGCATTGCCATGGCACGGGTTGTAGGCGCTGCCGGTGTTGGTGATGCCGATGACGGGCCGGTCCAGAGCGGCATCGGTGAAGCCCGCGCCCTTGATGAAGGCCTTGCGCAGGAACAGCGAGAAGCCCTGGTCGCCATAGCTGGTCAGGCCCTTGCGCATGCCGGAGTTGTCGGGCGGGTCGGTCGGTTCGAAAGGGGATTTGGGCATCGTGGTCCTTCGGGTGTTGTTGTGCGTTCCACCTCATTTGACACGCGATCAAAGGAGCGGCCGTACGCGCGATTCTGTCGGGATCGGGCCTCCGACGCCACGCAGTCCCACGGCGCTGGCAATCCGCTAAAGATGCTTGCGAACCCGCCGCACTAACGCGCCTGCCGCAGCGCCTGGTAAGGATTCAGCGCCTCCCCCTTCCACCACTGCTTCTGCGGCCCCAGCAGGAACACGGCGAAGTGAAGATGGGGCGCATCCGGCGGCGCGTTGCCGGTCGTGCCCACGTAGCCGATGAGATCGCCACGCCGCAAGGGCTTGCCTTCCTGCAGCCCGTCGGCGTAGCGGTCCAGGTGCGCGTAGTAGTAGGCCAGCCTTCCGCTGGGGTCGAACTGGTAGACCGTGAGGCCCCCGGCCTTGCTGGTGAACAACTTCACCAGCGGCCCGTCGTCCACGGCGACGACGCGGGTGCCGCGCGGCGCCGGGATATCAAGCGCCTCATGTCGGTGGCCGGGACGGCCGTCGCCGAAGGTGTCTCTCAACTTGTCCGCGTCGATCCCCTCGACCGGAAAGCGCAATGGATGCGCGGACAGCAGCGCAAGCGCATCGGTGGATGGCGACGCCGGCGCCGTCATGGCCGGGGGTGGGGGCGCGGCGACCTGCGCCAGCGCCCCCGCCGACATCACGCACCACAATGCAGCCACCCATCCAACGCGCGGCATCACATCCTTCTCATGCCCTGACCTCGACCGCGAAGCCGGCCTTGGCGAGCCGGGCGACGCGCGCCGCATCCCAGTTGGTCAGGTGGATGCAGCCGTTCGTTTCCTCGTGTCCCACCCGCTCTGGCGCTGGCGTGCCGTGGATGCCCCAATGTGGCTTCGACAGACCCATCCAGACGTTGCCGACCGGGTTGTTGGGCCCGGCAGCCACGTCGACCTTCTTCGCATCCGCGGGCGCATTCTTGAGGATGGAAGGGTCGTAGGTGAAGGTCGGGTTCTCGACCTCGTTGGTGATCTTCATCTTGCCGAGCGGTAGCGGATCCAGCGGCCCGCCGATGCTGATCGGGAAGCCAGCCAGCGGTCTTCCGTCGCGGTCCAGCACGAAGAGCATGTGCTCGCCCTTGTCGATCTCGATCGAGCGTGCCGCCTTGACGATGCCGGCATCCGCCGCGCCGGTGACGTTGGCCGCGATGACTTCATCGCCCGCCTGGAAGCGCGCGCCCCGATTGAGCTCGACCAGGGAACGCGGCGACATGTGATGCTTCTCCGCGAGCGCCTCCTGCAGGTTCTCGTAGTCCAGCGACTTCAGTTTTGCGCGCTCGGACATGTCCTGGGGTATGGACGTGAATGGACCTGCCGCGTCGTTCGCGGTGATGGCGTAGGTCGCGAACGGCGGCGCAGCGTCCGCGTTCAGGGCGGCCCATGTGGGTCCATCGATCTTGCCGCTGACGGCGAGCCCGCTGGACTTCTGGTAGGCCGCCACCACACGCCGCATGTTGGCGCCGAAGCCGCCATCGATCTCGCCCGGCGAGAACCATGCGCGATCCAGCAGGATCTGCGCGCGCATGACCGCGGCGCCGCGCGCGCCTTGGGCCAGCGTGGGCGTGTCGTGGGCAGCGTTGAGCTTGTCGATGGTCACCGTGTCATCGACGACGTCCTGCTTCTTCGTGCCAGCGGGCGGCCGGTGCGCAGCGAGCGCCACCCAGGGCGAGGCGCCAAAGGCAAGGCCAGTGACAGTCATCAGGAAAGTTCGGCGTGCTGAGGTCATTTGGGACTCGGTCAAGTGGGGACGCGCCATCCTTCGTCCCGACCGTGCCGGTGCCTGTAGTCGCAGGCAGACAAAGCGCCTCGGCACAACGCGCGTCCACCGCGCGCCTCCTCTTCCTCACTGCCGGAACTGCTTCGACGCAAAGGTCCACGCCATGCGCGAGGCATCCGGCCCCTTGTCGTCGCTGAAGAACTCCTTGGCGGCGCCACCGCTCCATGCGTGGCCCAGCCGCGCGATCTCCACCAGGGTGGCGATGGTGCTGCCCTTGCGCTTGTAGTCGGTCACGGTCGCCGGATAGCGGCTGCCTCGCTGCACGCTGCGGGTGGCCGTGGCACGCGCGCCGGCAGCCGAGGCCCAGGCCTGCACCGCTGCGTGGCCGTTGTTTGGCGAAACCACACGGTCCAGCCCGCCATGAATCACCATGAGCGGCGGCCAGGAGGTCACCACCGCCAACGGCCGGGCCGCCAGCGACTTGGTATGCCGCAGTCCGTGCATCGCGCCCACCGCCGACATCGTCGAGTGCGCGGTGCCGGGCGGAATGCCGGAATGCATGACGACCGCCTTGAACCGGTCCGGATGCCTGCTGACCAGCAGCGCGGCCATGCTGGCGCCCGCCGACAGGCCGACCGCCGCCACGCGCGCGCGGTCGCCTCCGTAGAGCAGGGTCACCTGGTCGATGGCGCTCATGATGAGCGCGGCCTCCCCGTACGCGCGGCCGCCCGTGGTGTCGTACCAGTTCCAGCAGCCCTGCGGATTGGAGACGCGGTCCTGCTCCGGGTAGAGCACCATGAAGCGCTCGCGCGCCGCGATGACGTTCATGCGGGTGCTGTTGGCAAAGGTCCTGGCGTCCTGGCTGCAGCCGTGCAGCATGACCATCAAGGGCAGGCGCTCGCCCACCTTGACGCCGGGCGGGCGGAACAGCCGGTAGCGGCGCATGCCGGTCGCGCCCATCGCCACGCCCTGCAGCCATTGGCCCGCGCCCGCCGGCGGCTTGCGCTTCTTGATCGTCTGCTTCACCGTCTGCTTGACCACCGACGCCATGGCCGACTGGCCCACGCGCATGCCCTGCCGGGTCATCGACGCGATGCTGCGCTGGAAGATCGCACCCCATGACGGGGCCTTGTATCGCCTTGCCATGCCCGCGTTCAGCGACGCGACTTCCTCTTCGTCGTGGCCGGTTTCGCCGGCGACTTGCCGCTCCAGAAGTCGAGCACCTGTCGCGCGACTTCCGCCTGCGCCGTCGCCACGTTGCGCTTGGCCGCCGCGGTGGCCTGGCCCCTCGCAGATCCGGCCGTTCGATTCGCGGCGCTGAGCCACATGCTCATGAACGGATTCTTCGTCGTCCAGGGATTGCGCATTGGATGTCTTTCTAGGGCCGGGATGGCCGAAGCACGCAGCATGAAATCCCGCCGCGGCCGCACAGGCGATGTTTAAGCGCGACACCGTGTCGGCTCGTTCTTACGCCATAGGTTTTCATGTCCGCCGCCCAATTGAAATTGATCGTATCGGTGTGCGTTTTGGCCGCCTGGAATCGCGCGGCGCGGTGCTACAACCCACAGTGCATGCCGCCTCCCTAGCCCTCCGATCACCATGAAACCCCACTGCACGACGCATCCGTTTCTCACCGGCGGCGGGGACGCAGCGCGATTGATCGCGGAATTCGACTGGGGGCGCACCAGCGCGGGGTCGATCGGCACCTGGTCGCAGACGCTCAAGGCGTCGGTATCGATGATGCTGCAGTCGTCCGTGCCCATCGCCCTGCTCTGGGGAACGGAGGGCGTGATGATCTACAACGACGGCTATGCCGTCTTCGCGGCCGCACGGCACCCGCAATTGCTCGGCATGAATGTGCGCGACGGTTGGCCGGAGGTGTTCGACTTCGCCGATAACCTCATGAAGGTCTGCCTGGCGGGCGGCACGCTCAGCTACCGTGACCAGGAGCTGACGCTCAACCGGACGGGCTGCGCCGAGCAGGTATGGATGAACCTCGATTACTCGCCGCTGCGCGACGAGTTCGGCCAGCCGGCGGGCGTGATGGCCATCGTGCTCGAGACCACGGCCAAGGTGCGCGCCGAGCAAGCGGTGCGCGTGCGCGACGCACGCTTCCAGACCGTCGCCGAGGCCATGCCCAATCACGTCTGGGCCGCCCCGCCCGATGGATCGGTCGACTGGTTCAATCACAACGTCTCGACCTACACCGGCCTGCCGTTGCAGCAGCTTGTTTGCGAGGGGTGGGCGAACATCGTGCATCCCGAGGATCTCGCCGATGTCACCCAGCGATGGCAAAGCGCGCTGGCCGAGGGCAGTGCCTACGAGGCAGAAGCCCGGCTGCGCCGGGCCGATGGGGCCTACCGCTGGCACATCGCGCGCGCCGTACCCCTGCACGACGAGGCCGGCGCGATCATCCACTGGGTCGGCACCAACACCGACATCGAGGACCAGAAGGCCGCTGCGCTGGTGCTGGCCAACATGAACCAGATGCTCGAGGAGCAGGTGGCCGAGCGCACCGCGGACCGCGACCGCATGTGGCGCCTGTCGATGGACGTCATGGTGGTCGCCGACTTCGATGCGCGGATCCTTTCCGTGAACCCGGCGTGGACGCGGCTGCTCGGATGGTCGCAGACCGAACTCGTCGGCCACAACTTCCTCGACCTCGTGCATCCCGATGACCGCAGCGCCACGCTGGCGGAACTCGCCCGGCTGGCCGACGGCGCCGCGACCTTCCGCTTCGAGAACCGTTACCGCCGCAAGGACGGCAGCTACTGCCCGTTCATGTGGACCGCCGTGCCGGACGAGCGCTTCATCCACGCCGTGGCCCGCGACATGACCACAGACCACGAGGCCGCGGAAGCCCTCAAGCGCACCCAGGCCGCGCTGTACCAGTCGCAGAAGATGGAGAGCGTCGGCCAGCTCACCGGCGGCGTGGCGCACGATTTCAACAACCTGCTGCAGGTGATCTCGGGCAACCTGCAGTTGCTCTTGCGCACCGTGGGCGCCGAAGGTTCCGCCGCGCGGTATGTGACGAATGCGATCGCCGCCACGCAGCGCGGCGCGCGGCTGTCGAACCAGTTGCTCGCGTTCGCGCGGCGCCAGCCGCTGGACCCGAAGGTGGTGAATGTCGGCCGCGTGATCGCGGGCATGGAGGACATGCTGCGCAGCACGATCGGCGATGCGATCGAGATCAGGACGGTGGTCTCCGGCGGGCTATGGAACAGCTTCGTGGACGCGGCCCAGGTCGAGAACGCACTGCTCAACCTGGCGCTCAACGCGCGCGATGCCATGGAGGGCTCGGGGCGTCTCACCATCGAAGTCGGCAATGCCTCGCTCGACAAACGCTACACGCGCGACTACCCGGACGTGGTCGCGGGGCAGTTCGTGCTGCTGGCGGTGACCGACACCGGCAGCGGCATGACACCGGAGATCGCCGCCAGGGTGTTCGAGCCCTTCTTCTCGACCAAGGCCGAGGGCAAGGGCACGGGCCTGGGACTGTCGATGGTCTACGGCTTCGTGCGGCAATCGGGCGGCCACGTGAAGCTCTACAGCGAGCCGGGGCATGGCACGACCGTCAAGATCTACCTGCCGCGCGCCGCCGGGGACGTGTCGACGGTGGCAGAGGAGGTGGACGTACTCGATGGTGGCAGCGAGACCGTGCTGGTGGCGGAGGATGATGACGCAGTGCGCGCCACGGTCGTCGAGTTGCTTGGTCACCTGGGCTACGAAGTGCTGGAGGCGCGCGACGCGGCTGCGGCGCTGGCCATCCTTAAGAACGGTGCGCAGGTCGACCTGTTGTTCACCGACGTGGTCATGCCGGGCAAGCTGCGCGGCCCCGAACTCGCACGCAAGGCCCGACAGTTGCAACCCGGGATCGCCGTGCTCTTCACATCGGGGTACACGCAGAACGCCATCGTGCACGGCGGGCGGCTGGACAGCGGGGTGGAACTGCTTGGCAAGCCCTATACGCACGATGCGCTGGCGAAACGGATTCGGCGCGTCCTCGCGGACAAGGCGCGCCGACTGCGCTGAGTGCGCAAGGGTCAATATCTGCGCGGACGCATCGCGACCAGCAGGGCCATCAGCGCGGCGCCGCCCGCCATTGCATAGCCCACCGAGCGCATGGGCTCATCGGCGATGTACCGGGCGCTCCTGGACTTCAGGTCGATCGCACGGCCCTTGAGTTCATTCAGCTTGTCACCGGCGGCAGTCGCCGCGTTCTTCGCGTAGACCCGTCCGGTGGCCGCGGCATCCGACGCGATGTCCCCGGCGTCACTCGCAGCAACCCTGGCGACGTTGGCGGCATGCTGTCCCGTGGTCCGGGCTTCGGCCGCGACATTCCATGCGGCAATCTTGGCGTCATGGCTGGCGCGGCGGGCGTCCTCGACCAATTCAGCCGGCGTCTTCGTTTGCAATTCATCCATCTGGCAACTCCTTGTACTTCGGAACGGCAACATGCCGTATCGATGAAAGGAGTCTTGGGACCATAACGTATCCGCCATGTGGGCACAGGGGCGCAACCCGCGTAGGTCCAGTCTCGCAAGCGAGCGGGCGAGCTACGCGAGCGCGAGCTTGCTAAAGCTTCGCGATCGACACTTCGGTCGACTTCACCAGAGCGACCACGTCGGAGCCGGGCCGCAGTTGCAGCTCGTCGACCGAGCGGGTGGTGATGACCGAGGTGACCACGCCCCAGGCGGTCTCGACATCGACTTCGGAGACAACGTCGCCGCGGATGATTTCCTTCACCTTGCCCTTGAACTGGTTGCGAACGTTGATGGCCTGGATGGACATGAGATGACTCCTGTGGGTTGAAAAAGAAACTTCAGAGCGCCCAGCGCAGGGCGTGGGCGGGACCGTCGGCCCAGTGCGGGTCGTTGCGGGCGGGTTCGGCGTCGGGCTTCTGCAGCACACGGTCGAGGATGCGTTTCTCGATCGCGGCAAAGGCCGGGTCGCCCTGCGAGCGCGGGCGGGCCAGCGCGATGTTCTCGTCGAGCGCGATGCGGCCGTCCTCGATGAGGATCACGCGGTCGGCCAGCGCCACGGCTTCCTGCACGTCGTGCGTCACCAGCAGCGCGGTGAAGCGATGGCGCAGCCACAGGTCCTCGATGAGGCGGTGCATCTCGATGCGGGTCAACGCATCCAGCGCACCCAGCGGTTCGTCCAGCAGCAACAGCCGCGGGCGGTGCACCAGCGCGCGCGCCAGCGACACGCGTTGCCGCTGCCCGCCCGACAGGCGCGCCGGCCATTCGTTCTCGCGGTCGGCCAGTCCGACCTGCGCCAGCACTTCCTTGCCGCGCCCCCTGGCCTGCGCCGGCAGGCCCAGCGTGACGTTGTCGAGCACGCGCCGCCAAGGCAGCAGCCGCGCCTCCTGGAACATGATCCGCGTGTCGTCGTGCAGCCCGTCGATGGCCTTTCCATCCGTGTAGAGCGCGCCCTCGCTGGCCGCTTCCAGGCCGGCCACAAGCCGCAGCAAGGTGCTCTTGCCGCACCCGCTGCGCCCCACGATGGCGACGAACTGCCCCGGCTCGACGACAAGCCGCGTGTTGCGCAGGACCTCGCGCTGGCCGTAGCGCTTGTGAAGGCCGCGCGCTTCCAGCTTGACGCCGCCTTCGTTGGAAATCGTTTGATCGGTCATTGAGCTTCTTTCAGGTGGTCTTCTTTTGATAGCCCGGGTGCCAACGCAGCCACCATTGCTCCAGGCCGCGGGCGAACAGATCCGCCAGCTTCCCCAGCAACGCGTACAGCAGGATCCCCACCAGCACAATGTCCGTCTGCAGGAACTCCCGCGCATTCATCGTCAGGTAGCCGATGCCGGCCTGCGCCGAGATGGTCTCGGCCACGATCAGGATCACCCACATGAGCCCGAGCGAGAAGCGCAGGCCCACCAGGATCGACGACAGCGCACCCGGCAGGATCACCTCGCGATAGAGCTGCCACCGGCTGAGGCCGTAGGTGCGCCCCATCTCGATCAACTGCGGGTCGACATTGCGAATCCCGTGGAAGGTGTTCAGGTAGATCGGAAAGAACACCGACACGCTGATGAGGAACAGCTTGGCCGACTCGTCGATGCCGAACCACAGGATCACCAGCGGGATCAGCGCCAGCGCCGGGATGTTGCGCACCATCTGGATGGTCGAGTCGAGCAGCGTCTCGAAGAACTTCACCGAGCCGGTCAGCAGGCCCAGTGCGAGCCCGAGTCCACCGCCGATGGCCAGCCCCGCGAGCGCCCTGCCCGCACTCACTTTCACATGCGTCCACAGCTCGCCCGACAGCGCCAGCGTCCACGCGGCCTTCACCACGTCGATGGGGGCCGGCAGCACGCGCGTCGACAGCCAGCCCAGCGAAGAGGCGATCTGCCACACGACGACCAGCGTGATGGGCACCAGCCACGGCACCAGCCGCGTTCCCACGCCCAGCGCAAAGGCCTTGGCGGCGCCGGATGGAGGTGAGGAATCGACGGGCAAGGTTTGCACTTGTTCAGTCATGAATGCTTTTGCTTTCAGCTCTGCGAATGAAGGCGCGACGGCGCATCGAGATTGGCCACCACCTCGCCGAACGGTCCGCCCAGCGGCCCGCCACGCAACTGCTGCCTGACGCGCTTCGACAGCAGCGGGAACACCAGTTCGGCGAACCGGTAGGCTTCCTCCAGGTGCGGATAGCCCGAGAGGATGAAGTTGTCGAGCCCGAGCGCCGCGTATTCCTCGATGCGCGCGGCCACCGTCTTCGCATCGCCGACCAGCGCCGTGCCCGCCCCACCGCGCACCAGCCCCACGCCGGCCCACAGGTTGGGCGACACCTCCAGGTCGGCGCGCGAGCGCTTCTTGCCCCCGGCATGCAGCGCGGCCATGCGGCGCTGCCCTTCGGAATCCATGCGCGCGAAGGCGGCTTGCGCGCGGATCACGGTGTCGTCGTCGACGCGGCTGATCAGCTCTTCGGCGGCGCGCCATGCGGCGTCCTCGGTCTCGCGCACGATCACGTGGAGGCGGATGCCGAATTGCACCGTGCGTCCCCGGCGCGCGGCACGCGCCCGCACATCAGCCACCTTCTTCGCGACCTCGGCCGGCGGCTCGCCCCAGGTCAGGTAGGTGTCGACCTGCTCGGCCGCCAGCTCATGCGCCGCCTCCGAGGAACCGCCGAAATATACCGGCGGATACGGCGCCTGTACCGGCGGATAAAGCAGCTTCGCGCCCTTCACGCTCAGGTGCTTGCCCTCGTAGTCGAAGGCCTGGCCGTCGTGACTGCGCGCCAGGATCTCGCGCCAGATGCGGATGAACTCGGCCGACTGCTCGTAGCGCGCCGCATGGTCGAGGAACACGCCATCGCCTTCGAGCTCGGCCTGGTCGCCGCCGGTGACCAGGTTCACCAGCAAGCGGCCGCCGGAGAGCCGGTCGAAGGTCGCGGCCATGCGCGCGGCCAGGCCCGGCTGATGAAGTCCGGGCCGCACCGCCACCAGGAACTTGAGCTTGCGCGTGGCGCCGATCAAGCTGGACGCGATCACCCATGGGTCTTCGCAGGAGCGGCCTGTCGGTATCAGCACGCCCTCGTAGCCGAGCTGGTCGGCGGCACCGGCGATCTGCTGCAGGTAAGGCAGGTCGACCTGCCGCGCGCCTTCGGTGCTGCCGAGATAGCGGCTGTCGCCATGGGTGGGGAGGAACCAGAAAATGTTCATGCAATGCCCGCCCCGGCGGCCTCGAGCAGGTTGATCTTCTTCGGGATCAGCTTCAGTTCGAAGAAGGTGTCGGCGATCTGCTGTTGCTCGGCCAGGATGGCCTTGGTGATCGGCGCGGTGCCATAGGCCGCTCGCGCGACCGACACATCGACCACCGGCTTCGGCAAGCCCCACAGCGTGGACAGTTCCTGCGCGTAGGCGCTCTTGTTGGCCACGGCCCACTGGTCGAGCTTGTCGATCTCCTCGACCACCAGCTTGAGCACGTCGGCGTTCTTCGCGACATAAGGCAGAGACGAGAAGTAGTAGCCCCGATTGCCGACCACGCCCTTGCCATCTGCCAGGATGCGCGCGCCCAGCGTGAGTTCGGCGGAGGCCAGGAACGGGTCCCAGATCACCCACGCGTCGATCGAGCCCTTCTCGAAGGCAGCGCGTGCATCGGGCGGCGCCAGGAAGACGAAGTTGAGGTCGCTGTATTTCAAGCCCGCCTGCTCCGCCAGCCTGACGATGAAGTAATGGACGTTCGAGCCCTTGTTGAGCGCGACTTTCTTGCCTTTCAGGTCGGCCACGGTCTTGATCGGCGAGTCCTTGTGCACCAGCACCGCCTCGGCGCCCGGCCGCGGCACGGTCGCGGCCACATAGGCCAGCGGCGCGCCGGCGGCCTGCGCAAAGATCGGCGGTGCCTCGCCCACATCGCCAAAGTCGATCGAGCCGACGTTGAGCGCCTCGAGCTGCACCGGCCCGGCATTGAACTCGGTCCAGGTCACGCCCACGCCGAGCGGTGCGAGCCGCTTCTCCAGCGTGCCACGGCCCTTGAGCACGGTGAGCGCGCCTTTCTGGTTGCCCACACGCAGCGTGCGCGACGGGCTTTGCGCCAGCGCCGCGAACGACGGCAGCGCGATGGCGGTGGCCGCGCCCTGCAACAGGCGGCGACGCTGGATCGAATGAGAAGAGGTCATGATGGATTCCTTCAGGCAAGCCTTGTCCCGCGCCGCGAATGAGCGGCCAAAAAAGATCGGGACGATGAACGGGGTATAGGTTGCCGCGCCTTGGCGCCAAGGCGCGGCGGAAGCTTCAAACGCTACATCGCACCCGGGAGAAATGCACCGGCTCGAAGCCCCGCATCGGCGGCAGCTTCAGCCCTTCGGCGGCCAGCACCTCGGCCGCTTCGTCGAGCCGGTGCGCCAGGTCGTCGTGCACCCGGAATTCGCCTTGCGGCGTGGCGGTGATCTGCGCATCGGTCGCGTAGATGCCCGGCAGGATGTGCCGCGCCGCCAGGGCCTGCAGCACCGGCCGCAGTGCGTAGTCGAGTGCCAGCATGTGGTGCGCGCTGCCGCCAGTCGCCAGCGGCAGCACCGTCTTGCCCTTCAACGCGCCTTGCGAGAGCAGGTCCAGGAACACCTTCAGCACGCCGCTGTAGGCCGCCTTGTAGACCGGCGTGGCCACCACGACCACGCGGGCCTGCGCCACTTGGGCAATGGCATGCGCAATGTCGGGATGCTCCCACTCGGCCCGCAACAGCGCCTGCGCCGGAAGCTCGCGCACAGTGACGCGCTCGATGCGCGCGCCGCGCCCGTGGAGCCGGCTGCCCACCGATTCGAGCAAGGCGGTGGAACGGGACGGCGACGAAGGACTACCGGCAATCAGGAGGACGGTCACGGGAAGCTACTTTTTTGAAGGGTGAGTTCGCCCCGGGCGCCTGCTGCACAGGCGCTCTTGCGGATCGGGGCGACGCGGGAAAGGAGGCGGCCGGCCTACTTCAACTTGGCCGTGTAGATCTGGTCGAAGGAGCCGCCATCGGCGAAATGCTCCTTGTCGGCCTTGGTCCAGCCACCAAAAGCCTGGTCGATGGTGAACAGCGTCAGCTTGGGGAACTGGCTGTCGTACTTGGCCTTGGCCTTGTCGGAGGTCGGGCGGTAGTAGTTGCGGCCGACGATGTCCTGGCCTTCGTCCGAGTAGAGGTACTTCAGGTATTCCTCGGCCACGGCGCGCGTGCCCTTCTTGTCGACCACCTTGTCGACCACCGTCACGGTGGGCTCGGCCAAGATGCTGATGGACGGTGCAACGATGTCGAACTTGTCGGCGCCGAATTCCTTCAGCGCCAGGTAGGCCTCGTTCTCCCAGGCCAGCAGCACGTCGCCCACGCCGCGCTGCACGAAGGTGATGGTCGAGCCGCGTGCGCCGGCATCGAGCACCGGCACGTTCTTGTAGAGATTGCCGACGAACTCCTTCGCCTTGTCATTGCCGTTGTTCGGGCCGCCGTACTTGCGCTTGCCGAATTCCCAGGCGGCCAGGTAGTTCCAGCGGGCGCCGCCCGAGGTCTTCGGATTCGGCGTGATCACCTGCACGCCGGGCTTGACCAGGTCGTCCCAGTCCTTGATGCCCTTCGGGTTGCCCTTCTTCACGAGGAACACGATGGTCGAGGTGTACGGGGCCGAGTTGTGCGGCAGGCGCTTCTGCCAGTCGGGCTTGACCAGGCCGCCGTGCGTGACGAGCGCGTCGGTGTCGCCGGCCAGCGCCAGCGTGGCCACGTCGGCATCGATGCCGTCGATGATCGAGCGGGCCTGCTTGCCCGAGCCGCCATGCGACTGCTTGATCACCACGTCCTGGCCGGTCTTGGCCTTCCAGTAGGCGACGAAGGCCTTGTTGTAATCGACGTAGAGCTCACGCGTCGGGTCGTAGGACACGTTGAGCAGGTTGACGGTCTGGGCGAACGACGGCAGCGCCGTCAGGGCCATGCTCGCGCCCAGCGTGGCACCGAGGGAAAGCTTGATAAAGTCGCGGCGAAGGCTCATGGCGGTCTTTCGGAAGGCAAATCTGGCTGAGAAGCTGCCGATTCTGAAAGCCACCCTACAAAACAGGAACTACCGTTTTCACAGTTCCAAATAGCCAAATCAACTAAGGACCCCGCAAATGGCACGAATGATTCAGTGCGTGAAACTCGGCAAGGAAGCCGAGGGACTCGACTTTCCCCCCTATCCAGGCGAACTCGGCAAGAAGATCTGGGAGAGCGTGAGCAAGGAAGCATGGGCCGCCTGGCTCAAGCAGCAGACCATGCTCGTGAACGAAAACCGCCTGAACCTGGCCGACCAGCGCGCCCGTGAATACCTGAAGCGCCAGATGGAAAAGCATTTCTTCGGCGACGGCGCGGACGTCGCGCAAGGCTACGTGCCGCCGAGCGCCTGATTTTCAGGCGGGTGTGAAAGGGGACTTGAAAGCGGACTTGGCCGGACGCAAAGGACGCGAAGAAACGCAAAGGACGCAAAAAAGTCAAAGAAGACTTTTCTGGTTTTCTTTCGCGTCCTTCGCGAAACCTTCGCGTCCTCTGCTTCCGGTCCCCGTATTCCAGTACCCATCTTCATGACGTCCGCTGACTAATGCCCGAACCCGTCCAGTGGCGCGCCGACGGTGTTCCGCGCAGCGAGCGCTTCGACGACATCTATCACACGGAAACCGGCGCGCTCGCCCAGTCGCGCCATGTCTTCCTCGGCGGCTGCGGGCTCACTGACGCCTGGCGCGGCCAGCCGCAATGGCTGATTCTCGAAACCGGCTTCGGCTTTGGCCTCAATTTCCTGACAACCTGGCAGGCCTGGCGTTCCGACCCGGCCCGGCCGCGCATGCTGCACTTCGTCTCGATCGAGGCGCATCCCGTGGGCATGGAGGATCTGCTGCGCGCCGCGTCGGGCTATCCGGAACTGGCCGAACTCGCGCAGGCGCTGGCCAGGCAGTGGACGGAACTGCTGCCGGGCTTTCACCGCATGAGCTTCGACGACGGCCATGTGCTGCTGACGCTGTGCGTCGGCGACGTGCAGGCCATGCTGCGCGCCCAGCGCTTCGAGGCCGACAGCATCTACCTCGACGGCTTCAGCCCGGACCGCAACCCCGCGATGTGGTCCCCGGAAGCTCTCAAGGCCGTCTCGCGCTTTGCCCGGCGCGGCACCGGCCTTGCCACCTGGACCATTGCACGGGCCGTTCGGGATGCGCTCGCGCAGAACGGATTCCAGGTGCGCAAGGTGCCGGGCCTGCCGCCCAAGCGCGACTGCCTGCGCGCCGTGTTCGACCCGGCCTGGACACCGCGACGCCGCACCCCGCGGGCCGAACGCGCGGCACCCGGTCGTTGCGCCGTCATCGGCGCCGGTCTCGCGGGCGCGGCGGTCGCGGCCAGCCTGGCGCGGCGCGGATGGCAAGTCGACGTGTTCGACAAGGCCGGCCACGTGGCGGGCGGCGCGTCGGGCCTGCCGGTCGGCGTGCTCGCCCCGCATGTCTCGCCCGACGATGCCCTGCTCTCGCGCCTGACGCGCGCCGGCATCCGCGCAACATGGCAACAGTTGGAGGCGCGCCTCGTCGAAGGGCGCGACTGGCGTGCCAGCGGCGTGCTGGAGCGCCGGGCCGACGGCGACACCCGCGTGCCACCCGGCTGGAGCGCACGGGGTCCGAACCTTTCATGGCCTGCCGATGCTGCGCGACTCGCCGCCGCGCAACTCCCCACCGATACCGCAGCGCTCTGGCACCGCCGCGCCGGCTGGGTGCGCCCGCGCGCGCTGGTGGAAGCCTGGCTGGCAACGCCGGGCGTACGCCTGGTGCCCGACTGCGATATCGAACGCATCGCGGCCATCGACGGCTGCTGGCAACTCCTTGCCACGGGTGATCACCCGCTGAGGACCGCCCCGGACACGGCCGCGCCCGCCCCATCCCCCGCGAGCGCTCAAGTCACGAATGCAGCGCCGCATCGACTTGTGAGCGGATTCGATCGCGTGGTCATCGCTGCCGGCTTCGAGAGCGCCCGCTTCGCCCCTTCCCTGCCCTTGCAGCCGGTGCGTGGCCAGGTCCAATGGGGACGACTGCCGCCAGGAACGGACCTGCCGCAGATCCCCATCAACGGCGATGGCCACTTGATCGCGGGCGTGCCGGACGGCGATGGCGCCCTCTGGCTGACCGGCGCCACCTTCGACCGTGACAGCGTCGACCTGGCGCCGCGCGCCGCGGACACCGAAGCCAATCGCGAACGCCTCGCACGGCTGCACCCGCAAGCCGCAGCGGCCTTGGCGTCGGCGTTTGCCGGCGGCATCGAGGACGCGACGCCATGGACCGGCGTGCGCTGCGCCTCCGGAGATCGCCGACCGCTGGTCGGTCCCCTGCCTGGCCCCCTGCCTGGCCCCCTGCCCGACCCTCTACCCGGCCAGCCCGCTTTGTGGGTCTGCACCTCGCTAGGGTCGCGCGGGCTGACCTTCGCGGCGCTGTGCGCGGAACTGCTGGCCGCGCACTGGCACGCGGAGCCCCTGCCCCTCCCCGCGGCGATGGCGCAAGCCCTCGACACACGCCGCCTGCCTTGACCCCCGCGCGCCGAACGACGCGCGCACCACGAATATCCCTTTCGCTCCCCCGAAGATCGCAGTCCAATGGCCGCTTCATCCAGCCTTGGGAGAAGCCCATGTTCAAGCGAATTCTTGTGGCCACCGATGGTTCCCCCCTGTCGGAACAGGCCGTCGGCAAGGCCATCGAGCTTTCCCTGCTTTGCGGCGCCGACTTGTGCGCCGTCACCGTGGCTCACCTGGAGCCGCACAGCTACTTCGAAGGCTCTCCGGTCCTGAGCCAGATGCAGGTCGAGGAGATGCGCCACCGGTCGGTCTCGGCGGCGCACGGGCTAGTCGATGCCGCCAAGGCCAGTGCCTTGAACAAGGGGGTGCGCAATGTCGAATCGGCAGTGGTTCCATCGAACCAGGTGGCAGAGTCCATCATCGAGACCGCGACCACGCACAACTGCGACCTGATCGTGATGGCTTCGCACGGCCGCCGGACCCTCAAGCGATTGCTGATGGGCAGCGAGACCCTGCACGTGCTGACGCATTCGAATACGCCTGTGCTGGTGCTGCGCTAGGAGGCTAAAAGCTACTTCTCCGAATCGTCGTCATCCGGCGGCTTGACGAAGCGCGGCAGGTGCCAGTTGAAGCGCACGGCAAGGTACCGAAGCACGAAGCAGGTCGCCAGCGCAGCCGCCGCACGGCGGTCCGCCGGCCAGTGCGCGCGGTTCCCGAACACTTCGATCAAGGCCGCGGCCAGCGCCGCCAGCGCATAGATCTGGCCCTTGAGGATGGCCGGCACGCGATTGAGCAGGATGTCCCGCGCCATGCCGCCGCCCACGGCCGTCAACACGCCCAGGATCACCGCGCCCTCGGAAGTCAGTCCATAGATCATGGCCTTCTGCGCACCCGTGACGGCGAAGAGCCCGAGGCCGAGGCTGTCGAACAGCACGATGGGCTGCTCCAGCCGCTCCCGCACGATGCGCGAGTACATCGCCATCAAGGCCGCGACCGACGAGATCGCGATATAGCGCCAATCCGAAAGCCCCGCCGGCGGCACCGCGCCAATGCAGACATCGCGCACCACCCCGCCGCCGCACGCCACGATGAACGCGACCACGAAGATGCCGAAGACATCCAGCCCCCGGTTGCGCGCCGCCACGGCGCCGCTGAAGGCGAACGCGAAGGTGCCGGCGAGGTCGAGGATGTAGAACAGCAGAAGGCTTGTCATGCGGTGCGCGCATTCTGCCGTTGCCGGCATCGCGCTCCAAATGCCATGCAGCCCATGAACGCGAGTCTTTGCGACATACCCGAGAATCTCCCATGCACACCCGCTACGACATCCAGCACACCACCATCTACAGCTACAACCAGCCCGTCACCTTCGGGCTGCACCGCGTGATGTTCCGCCCGCGCGACAGCCACGACCTGCGCGTGCTCGCCACCGACCTGCAAGTGAGCCCGCGCGCCAATGTGCGGCTGATCCAGGACCCGCACTCCAACTCCGTCGCGCTGGTGCAGCCGCTCGGCGAAGCGACCGAGCTCAAGGTGGTCTGTTCCTTCACCATCGAGCAGGTGCCCGCCGCCGACGACCCGCTGAGCGAACTCGACCCGGCCGCCGAATTCCTGCCCTTCGCCTATTCGATCGAGGACCGCCTGGACCTCGAGCACTACCTGCGCCCGCACCATCCCGACCCCGACGGCACGCTCATCCGCTGGGCGCACCAGTTCCTCTACACCGACGAGCCCAACAGCACACGCGAGGTGCTGGCCCGCATGAACGCGCACATCGGCAAGACGCTCACCTACAAGGCGCGCGACGAGGAAGGCACGCAGAGCCCGCTCGAAACCCTCAACCTCGGCTCCGGCAGCTGCCGCGACTACGCGCTGCTGATGATGGAAGCCGCGAGGCGGCTCGGCGTGGCGACGCGCTTCGTCTCGGGCTACCTCTACGACGCGGCGCTGGACACGCCCTCCGCCGCGGAGGACACAGAGGAAGCGCCGGAAGCGCCGGAAGCGCCGGACGCACAGGACGCAGAGGATGCGAAAGACGCCGCGAGCGGCGTTACCGTCGGCGCGGGCTCCACGCACGCCTGGCTGCATGCCTATCTGCCCGGTGCCGGCTGGGTCGCCTACGACCCGACCAACAACCTCATGGGCAGCAGCCAGCTGATCCGCGTCGGCGTGGCCCGCGACCCGGCCCTGGCAACGCCGATTTCGGGAAGCTGGTTCGGCGAAGCCGACGCGTACGAGGGCCTGACCGCCACGGTGCAGGTCCGCCGCGTCCGAACCTGACTCCCTGGCGTGCGAATTTCCGCACGCTTGACAAGAAGGCCGCATCGACTCAATACTTAACCTGATGGTTCAGTTATCAGACCCCGATCTCGACCTTGTCTTCGCCGCGCTGGCCGACCGCACGCGGCGTGATGTGCTGATCGCGCTGGGCCAGCGCGACCTGAGCATCTCCGAACTGGCGCAGCCGCACGCCATGTCGCTGACCGGCTTCATGAAGCATCTGCGCGTGCTCGAAGCCGCGGGGCTGATCGCCCGCTCGAAAGAAGGCCGCGTGGTGCGCTGCGAGCTGTCGGCCGCGCCATTGCAGGAGGCCGCCGTGTGGTTGTCCCGCTATGAAAAGTTCTGGAACGCGCGGCTCGACGCGCTCGGCCGCTATCTCCACCACCAGGAGGAAACCACGTCATGCCCGACTCCAATGGCTCCGACATCGCCGCCCCCACCCGCGAACGCCCCGAACTCCGCCTCGAACGCCACTACCCCGTCTCGCCCGAAAAAGTCTGGCGCGCGTGGACCGACCCGCAAGCGCTAGTCGAATGGTTCGGCCCCGGCGAGCCCGGCTCGGTGACGCATGCCGAGACCGACGTGCGCATGGGCGGCTACTTCCGCGTCGAGTTCCACACGCCCGACGGCGAACAGCACAGCGTCAGCGGCTACTACCTCGACGTGACGCCGCACCGCCGCCTGCAGTTCAGCTGGGCCTGGCGCAGCACGCCCGAGCGCGAATCGCTGGTCACCATCGATTTCGTGAAGACGCCGACCGGCACGCGCATGAACTTCGTGCACACGCAATTCTTCGACCAGGCCGCGCGCGACGGCCACGAAGGCGGATGGACCCAGACCTTCGAAAAGCTCGCGCAACACCTCCATCCATCCTGATCAGCGACGAAAGGAAAGCCCGATGCAAAAGATCACCCCCTGCCTCTGGTTCGACGGCCAGGCCGAAGAAGCACTCAACTTCTACGCAGCTATCTTCAAGAACTCGCGCGTCTACAACGTCAAGCGCTATGGCGATGCCGGTCCAGGCAAGAAGGGCTCGGTGCTGGCCGCCAACGTCGAGCTCGACGGGCAGGAATTCATGGCGCTCAACGGCGGGCCGATGTTCAAGTTCACGCCGGCCATCTCGCTCTTCATCACCTGCGAAACGCAGGACGAAGTCGATCACTTCTGGCACCGGCTGCTCGAAGGCGGCCAGCCCTCGCAGTGCGGCTGGCTCACGGACAAGTTCGGCGTGTCATGGCAGATCGTGCCCAAGGCGCTCGGCCAGATGCTCGAAGACAAGGACGCGGCCAAGGCCAACGCCGTCATGTCGGCGATGCTGAAGATGGTCAAGCTGGATGTCGCGGCGCTGAAATCAGCCTACGCCGAAGCCTGAACCGCCGCCTCCGGCGTCAGCGGCCCAGGCCTGGCGAGTTGGGGCGCCGGAAGCCCTCAAGCAACAGGGTCGCCGCATGCCTCAGCGCCGCCTTCCAGTCCCCGGGCATCGAGTTCGCCATCGAGTTCTTCAACTGCGCGAGTTGCCACTCCAGGTCAGCGGAATGCGCCCGCGCCCTGGCGAGTTCGCGCCGCAGTGCAATCCGATCCTGGGCCGCATAGTCCGGAAAGTTCGGACCGGACACCGGCGCACGCGGACCAGCCCCACCCGCATCGACGGCCAGGTCGCGCCCGACCCTGACCTTGCCCGGATCGGCCAGCTGTCGATGAACATCGAGCGCCCGTTGTCGCGATACCTTGTCGCCGAGCACCGGCAGCAACTTCGCGCAGAGGTATTCAGCGTCCTCGACAAAGCGGGGAAAGTCGAGCAGCACGATCGGAATGTCGCGCTTGACCAGCGCATGCACGACCTCGTGGAATCCCATGGCAAGCAAGCGCGCCTGGTCGAGCGGATTGAGCGAGTACACGACGCCGCCCGGCGAAGCGGCCCACGATTCCCAGAGCGTGCAATCGTCCGGCACCTTCTCGTTGGCGCAGCGGGTGCGCAGCTCGTTGACGGTCCTGCTGGTTGCGGCCTCGACGATGCCGCGCATCGGCAGGATGACGGCATCGACCACGATGTCATCGCGCGCCAGCAAGCGCTCGGCGAATTCGTAGAACCAGGGCGACTTCACCACATAGGGGTGGTCGACTCCCAGTTCCATGGGCATGTCTTCCAGCCCCGCGTTGGCGTCCTCGTCGTACCACGCGCTTCCGTACTTGCTGATGTGCGTTTCCAGGCCGCAACCATTCAGGTACTGGACCAGGAAGGTGGTCCCGGCGCGGCCGGTGCCGCCGATGATCAGGTGATGTTTCATGAGACGCTGGCGACCTGGGCCACGGCCCGCCGCAACTCTTCGCCGAGGGATGAGTAAAGCAATTCGACCGCAAGTGCGAGTTCGCAGGTCGAGGTGTCGATGCGCAAGTCCGGATGGGCTGGCGGCTCGTAGACGTCGGAGACGCCGGTGAACAGCGGGATCTCGCCGCGGCGCGCACGCGCGTAGAGGCCCTTCACGTCGCGTTGCTCGCACACGGCCAATGGCGTGCAGACGTAGACCTCGAAGCAGGCCGGCCCGATGATTTCGCGCGCCAGGGTGCGCTGCCCGCGCAGCGGGGACACCGCGGCGACGATGCTGACGATGCCTTGGTCGCTCAACAAGCGCGCGACATGCGCCAGGCGACGGATGTTCTCCATGCGATCTTCGGCACTGAACCCGAGACCGTGGCTCAGGCCGTTGCGGACCGCATCCCCGTCCAGCACCGCAACGGCGGCGCCCTGGGCCACGAAGCGATCACGCAAAGCCGCGGCAAGGGTCGACTTGCCTGCGCCTGAGAGTCCGGTCAGCCATGCGACACGTGCCGCAGTCGAGGCATTTTTCACTGGGGGCGCTTTTTCTATTGAAATGGCAAAGACACAGAATTCGCAACATATTGTAAGGAATTGCGCTGGTCAAGCTGTAACAGTGCTGGCGGCGCCGGCCGCATGTTGGAAGACAGTGACACGTCCAATGGCCGTCATGCCGGCGAGGCTGAAGAGGTCAAGCGGGATGTTGCAGCGCTGAAATCAGCCTGCGAAAGCGCCTGAACCCTTCATTCGCCCACTGCAGAGCCCCTCGCATCGGTGCGGCCATCCAGCGCCGGAGGCCAGCATGCTTCAGCTGCTCGACCTGCCGCTCGAGTTCGCCGATACGCGCCCCGCGCCGGTCCAGCTCGCGCCGAAGCGCAATGCGATCGAGCGACCTCGGCTCGGGAAACGCGGGGCCGTGCACCAGCGCCGCGCCCTGCCCGCGCGAACCCGCGGCCACCGCGTCCACCGCCAGGTCGCGGCCAACCCTGACCTTGGCCGGGTCGGCCAGCCTGCGGTGCACGTCGAGCGCATGGGCGGGCGAGACCTTGCCCCCCAGCACCGGAAGCAACTTCGCACACAGGTATGCGGGGTCCTCGATGAAGCGCGGAAAGTCGAGCATCACGACCGGGATGTCCTTCTGCACCAGCTTGTGCAGGAGCTCGTGGAAGCCGAGTGCCAGCAAGCGCGCCTGGTCGATCGGGTTGAGCGAAAACACGGTGCCGCCCGGCGTGGTGCCCCAGGTTTCCCACAGCAGGCAATCCTGCGGCAGGCCGTCCAACGCGGCGCGGGCGCGCAACTCGTTGAGGGTCCTGCTGGTCGCGGCCTCGACGATGCCGCGCATCGGCAGGATCACCGCATCGACCGCGATGTCGTCGCGCGCCAGCAGCCGCTCGACGTACTCGTAGAGCCAGGGCGACTTGAGCACGTACGGTGCGTCGGCGTCGCCGAGCGGCACATCCTCCAGCCCCGCGTTGGCGTTCTCGTCGTAGTGCGCACGGTGGTCGGCGTGATGCGAGATGTGCGTGTCCAGGCCACAACCATCCAGGTATTGCACGAGAAAGGTGGTGCCGGCGCGGCCGGTGCCGCCAATGATCAGGTGATGCTTCATGCGTGACGGGAAGAGGCGGTGCCCGTCAGGCAACGGCCTGCCCTTCTGTGCGAATGGACAAAACCAGAAAATCTACTGCCTTGGCAAGCTCGCATTCTGAGGTGTCGATGAGCAAGTCGGGATTCTCGGGTGGCTCGTACGCATCCGACACGCCGGTGAAGCGCGCTATCTCGCCGCGGCGTGCGCGGGCATAGAGCCCCTTGACGTCGCGCTGCTCGCAGACAGCCATGGGTGTATCGACGTACACCTCGAACCAGGCCGCTCCGATGATGCTTCGCGCCAGCGCGCGCTGCGTGCGCAACGGCGAAACGGCCGCCACGATCACGAAGATGCCCTGGTCGCTCAGCAGCCGCGCGACATGGGCGATGCGGCGGATGTTCTCCATCCTGTCTTCCGGGGTGAAGCCCAGCCCCGCGCTCAATCCGCTTCGAACCTCGTCGCCATCGAGGATGGCCACCGCCGCCCCCTGCGCCACGAGCCGCTCGCGCAGCGCGGCGCCCAAGGTGGACTTTCCCGCACCGGACAAGCCGGTGAACCAGGCGACTCCTGGAGAAGTTGAAACCAGGCTCAACGGAGGACGGATTCGCGGGTCGGTATGCATGGATGCTGTGGCGGTGGCTGAGCAACACGAGAGACTACGAAGCGGGGATGAACGTTTCGTTCCTTGCTGGTAAAGATTTGTTTACATTGGCCCGCAGTCCTATGCTGCTTGGCTTTTCGCCAACGGAGCCTCTTCATGCGCAACCATCCACTGGGCCGCACCGGCCTCTACGTCTCGGAGCTGTGCCTCGGCACCATGACCTTTGGCGGCACCGGAGGCTTCTGGAACAAGATCGGCGAACTGCAGCAGTCGGATGCAGAGCGCCTGATCGGCGCGGCGCTCGACGGCGGCATCAACTTCATCGACACCGCGGATGTCTACTCCGAAGGCCAGTCGGAGCAGATCACCGGCCAGGCGCTGAAGAACCTCAAGGTGCCGCGCGAGAGCGTGGTGGTCGCGACCAAGGTCTTCGGAGAGACCGGCCCCGGGCCCAATGCCCGTGGCGCGTCGCGCGGCCACATCATGGACGGCGTGAAGGCGAGCCTGAAGCGCTTGCAGCTCGACCACATCGACCTCTACCAGGTCCACGGCTTCGACCCGGCCACGCCGATCGAGCAGACGGTGCGGGCGCTGGACCAACTCGTGCGCCAGGGCCACGTGCGGTACGTGGGCGTGTCGAACTGGGCCGCCTGGCAGATCGTCAAGGCGCTTGGCATCGCCGATCGGCTGGGACTCTCGCGTTTCGAATCGCTGCAGGCGTACTACACCGTGGCGGGCCGCTACCTCGAACGCGAGATCGTGCCGATGCTCGAAGGGGAAGGCCTCGGCCTGATGGTGTGGAGTCCATTGGCGGGCGGCCTGCTCAGCGGCAAGTACGGCCGCGACCAGCAGGGCGAGGAAGGCAGCCGGCGCACCAGCTTCGATTTCCCGCCGGTGAACCGCGAACGGGCCTGGGACTGCGTCGACGCGATGCGGCCGATCGCGCAGGCGCACGGCGTGTCCGTCGCGCAGATCGCGCTGGCCTGGCTGCTGCACCAGCCGCAGGTGACGAGCGTGATCGTCGGCGCCAAGCGGCCCGACCAGCTTGCCGACAACATGGCCGCGACGAAGGTCGTGCTGAGCGCCACCGAGCTTCAGCAGATCGGCGATGCCGGCCGGTTGCCTGCGGAGTACCCGGGATGGATGCTCGAACGCCAGGGCGGCAATCGCAGGAAGCAGATCGCCGATGCCACGGCGGCCCGCGACGTCCAGCCTAGTTCGAACTGATAAGCAAAAAATACTACTTGCGGCTTACGATCCTGATCGGGCCCAGTCGACACGCGTCGCTGGATTCGAGACGGGGATGGACCAACAACACTGTCGAAGCACCGGATGCGTGCCAACGGCAGGAGCAGTCACTTCAGCAACGGCCGCGATACGCAGCTTGATGGCTTCGACCTGAGCCATCGGCGTGCAGCGTGCCTGCACGTGAGCGCACACCTGATCCCTTCCTGTCTTGCGTGCCGGTCGCCGGGGTCGTCGAAGCTTTGGTTTCGATTGCCTCGCGCCGGAATCTTCTGTCTTGAAGCAAGGGATCAATCGCCATGGCCACTCCGTATTTCTCCGCACCCGTCGTATTCACCAAGCCTCCCGGACCGGGCAACGACAGCTACTACGACGTCCTGTTCAATGCGAGCACCCCGCTCGGTGCGTCGGGCACCGTACTGGACGGCTGGTGCATCCAGCCCTTCGTGCGGCTGATGTATGAGAACGGCAATCCCTACAGCGGCTACGGCTACGCGGGCTACGAGGTCGCAGCGGACAACGCCTACCAGTACGCCGGCAGCATCAACTGGCTGCTCAATTACTACCGCGAGGGCAACACCGGCTATACCGCCGACGATGTGCAGTTGGCCATCTGGCGACTGGTGGCGCAAGTCCCCGACAACACCAGCGCCTTGAGCCGCCTCGCGACCACGCATGCCGACTTCGTGCCCGATGTAGGCCAGGTGCTTGCCGTGGTGATCGACCCGGTCACCCGCGAGCAGATCCACGACCAGAACGTCATCGTCGAGACGCGCGCTGCCAAGCTCGGCGACCGGGTGTGGCACGACGCCGATGCGGACGGCATCCAGGATGCGGGCGAAGCCGGCATCGCCGGCGTTGCCGTGCAACTGGTGCGCGATGCAAATGGCGACGGCATCATCGGCGCGAACGAGGTGGTCGCCAACACCGCAACGGATGCCAACGGCAACTACAGCTTCAAGGGCCTGACACCGGGCCTGGGATACCAGGTGCGCTTCAGCAGCCCTGCCGGCTTTGATGCGGCCAGCCCCCGGCAGGCCGATGGCAACGCCGCCTCGGGCGCCAACAGCGATGGCGCGCTCTCCGACGTCGTCTACCTCGGCGCCGGCGAATACAACGCCACCATCGATTCGGGCTTCTACAAATACGCGAAGCTCGGCGACAAGGTCTGGAACGACAGCAATGGCAACGGCATCCAGGACGCGGGCGAAAGCGGCAAGGCCGGGGTTGTCGTCAACCTCTACGTGTGCCAGGACGGCACGCCCGCGGGATTCGTGGCGAGCACCGTCACCGGTGCGAACGGCAACTACAAGTTCGACAAGCTGGTGCCCGGCCAGTACATCGTGCAGTTCATGGCGTTCGACGGCTCGGTGGCCACCTCCGCCAACGTCGGCAATGACGCATTCGATTCCGATGTCACCGCAGGCGGCTTCACCGGCTGCTACATGCTGGCGTCCGGTGAAACCAACAACACCGTCGATGCCGGCTTCTACAAGCCCGCCACCCTCGGCGACCGCGTCTGGAACGACAGCAACGGCAACGGCGTGCAGGATTCTGGCGAAACCGGCAAGGCCGGCGTCAAGGTCGAGCTGTACACCTGTGGCGTCAATGACCAGCCCGGCGCGCTGGTGCGCACGCAAACCACGGACGCCAACGGCAACTACAGCTTCAGCGGCCTGAAGCCCGGCGACTACATGGTCAAGTTCATCGCCGCGGACGGCTCGGTGCTCAGCACCGCCAACGTCGGCAACGATGCGCTCGACTCCGACGCGGGCAGCAACGGCTTCACCGGCTGCTACACGCTCACCTCGGGCCAGACCAACACCACCGTCGACGCCGGCTTCTACAAGCCCGCCACCCTCGGTGACCGCGTCTGGAACGACACCAACGGCAACGGCGTGCAGGACGCGGGCGAAACCGGCAAGGCCGGCGTCAAGGTCGAGCTGTACACCTGTGGCGTCAATGACCAGCCCGGCGCGCTGGTGGGCACGCAAACCACGGACGCCAACGGCAACTACAGCTTCAGCGGCCTGAAGCCCGGCGACTACATGGTCAAGTTCATCTCCAACAATGGCACGATCCTGAGCACCGCCAACGTGGGCAGCGACGCGCTCGATTCGGACGCCGCAGCAACGGCTTCACGGGCTGCTACACGCTCACCGAAGGCCAGATCAACAACACCGTCGACGCCGGCTTCACCAAGGGTGGCAGCATCGGCGACAAGGTGTGGCTGGACACCAACCGCAATGGCTACCAGGACGAGACCACCGGCGTGGCCGGTGTCACCGTGCAACTCAAGACGGCCGGCACCGACGGCGTGTTCGGCACCGCTGACGACCAGGTGGTGCAGACCAAGACCACCGATGCCACCGGCAACTACCTGTTCACCGGCCTGACGGCGGGCGACTACCAGGTGCAGTTCAGCGGCATCCAGCCGGGCACCGAGTTCACCACGGCCAACTACGGCGGCAACGGCTACGACACGGCCGACAGCGATGCCGACCAGGTCACGGGCCGCACCGACAAGATCACGCTGGGCGCGGGCCAGGACCGCACCGACGTGGATGCGGGCGTGCGCGACAAGCTCTCCAGCCTGGGCGACCGCGTCTGGTTCGACACCAACCGCAACGGCGTGCAGGACGCGGGCGAGGCAGGCAAGGCCAATGTGCTGGTGCGCCTCTACAACGTGGGCGCAGACGGGGTGGCTGGAACGGGCGACGATGTGTATGTGGCCGACAAGTACACCGATGCCAACGGCAACTACAAGTTCACCGACCTGGCTGCGGGCAACTACGCCGTCAAGACCTACAACGGCTACGGCCTCAACGCCGCGACCGAAGAAGTCACCCTCGCCAACGCTGGCGGCAACGATGCCACCGACTCCGACCTGACCAAGCTCGATGCGGACCGCGTGGGCGGCTACACCGACGTGGTCAAGCTCGGCAAGGGCGAAGACAACCTGACGCTGGACATCGGTATCACCGGACGCCTGGGCAGCATCGGCGACAAGGTGTGGGTCGACACCAACAACAACGGCTACCAGGACGAGACCACAGGCGTGGCCGGCATCAAGGTGGAACTCAAGACCGCGGGATTCGACGGCGTGTTCGGCACTTTCGATGACCTGGTGGTGCAGACCAAGACTACCGACGCCAACGGCAACTACCTGTTCACCGGCCTCACCGCGGGCGACTACCAGGTGCGGTTCAGCGGCCTGGAGCCGGGCGCTGCGTTCACCACCGCCAACTACGGCAACAACGCCTACGACACGGCCGACAGCGACGCCAACCAGGCAACGGGCCTCACCGACAAGATCACGCTGGCAGCGGGCCAGGATCGCACCGACGTCGATGCCGGCATCGTGAAGTCGGCTGCGCTCGGGGATCGCGTCTGGTACGACACCAACGCCAACGGCCAGCAGGATGCCGGCGAAGCTGGCGCAGCCGGCGTGCAGGTGATCTTGCATGGCGGTGGCGCCGACAAGGTGCTGGGCACGGCCGATGACACCACCGCCACGGTGGTGACGGACGCCAACGGTGGCTACCACTTCTACGCTCTCACGCCCGGCATGCCCTACCAGGTCGAATTCCAGCGTCCCGACGGCTACATGTTCACCAAGTCCGACATCGGCAGCGATGCTTCGGATTCGGATGCCGACCTCGGCGGCGCGACCCAGGTCGTCACGCTGGCGGCTGGCGAACAGAACTTCACGCTGGATGCTGGCCTTCTGGCGACGCTCGGCACCAAGGCGGATGCCGTGAAGGTTTGCGAGGACCGCTCGGTAACCTTCAACGTGCTGGCCAACGACAATCCTGGCTTGAAACTGATCGGCGTGGCCCATGAGACCACCGCCCTCGACAGTACGTTCCAGAGCAAGGCAGGGGCGATCTCGTTCACTGCGGACGGCACGGTCACCTACAAGACCATGACCAACTACTACGGCAACGACAAGCTGGTCTACACAGTGGAAGACGCGGCGGGCAACCGGTCGATGCAGACGGTGGATGTGACGATCAACCCCATCTCCGACGCACTCGTCGCCAACGGCGGTGCCGGGTACCATCCCGGCGGTTGGGAAAACATTTACGTAGCGGGAGGCGTGACGCATTGGGTCCACGGCTACACGTTGGCGGACTTTGGCACCTACAGCGACACAGCCGACCAGTTGCAGCAGTTCGGGACGTACAACACCGGTGTTGCCAACGACGCCGACACGCTGAAGGCGGTGGTGGTCTCTGGTTTGAAGGGGGCGACGGCGGCCTATGCCGACATCGTCTACAACGGCCAGGTGCTGGACTTCAGCCAAGGCCAGACCTACACGATCTCCGTGGACGATATCAATGCCGGCAAACTGGACCTTGATTTCCGGAGTGCCTTCCAGGTCTACAACCTGACGTGGCAGATGCAGGACACGGGCACCGTCGCCAACCCGTACTGCTACGACGGCTCCATCCTGTCGAATACCGGCATGACCGTCATCAGCACGCCCATCGCATTGGACCTCAACGGCGACGGCAAGATCGGTGTCACCGGCGCAACGTCGTCATACGACAAGGACGCGCATGCCGCACTGGGCCACACGGTGCAGTTCGACATGAACGGCGACGGCACCAAGGAAACCACCGAGTGGTTCAACGGTTCCGGCGACGGCATCCTGATCGACAACCGCGATGGCAACGCCGCGCACGACATGAACGGCGCACGCTTGTTCGGTGATCAGGGCGGTGCCTACGGCAACGGCTACTACAAGCTGGCAGCGTTGGACATCAACCACGACGGCAAGCTCGCGGGTCGCGAACTCAAGGGCATCGAGCTGTGGGTCGACAACGGCGACGCGGTGGTGCAGTCGGGTGAGATCCAGACGCTGGCGCAGCACGGCATCGAAGCCGTCGGCACCGAACTGTCGTTGACCTACGACGCACAGGGCAAGCTGCACATCGAGTCCACGGCAACGCGCACCGATGGCAGCACGCTGATGACCGAAGACGTGTTCTTTGCCGGTTCGAACGGTGCGGCGCCGACGCTTTCGGATCTGCTGGGCCACGACTCGCTCGATGGCGTGCTGGGCTCGGTCGCACCGACCACCGCGGTCGCTGCCAACGATGCGGGAGCAACGACGGACGTCAGCGATGCAGCCGACGTGCTGCGCAAACTCGTGGCAGCCATGAACAGCGGACAGTCGCACGCCACGGCCGGCTGAGCGCGTTCGGATCGAAAGGGCCGGTCTCGCAAGAGGCTGACCCTTTTCCGTTCCCCAAACCTCAGGGAATGCACCAGAGTTGGTCGCCGGCAGCCAGCACCGCAGTTCGCAGCGCCGTGCATCGAGAAGCGCGAACGCTGACCACCAACTTTCCAGCCATTGGCGTTAACCTCTGCCGATGCCCGCCCTTCCCCAAACAGTCTTCCTGTTCGACGTCGACAACACGCTGCTCGACAACGACGCCATCCGGGCAGACCTGGCCAGCCATCTGGCCGCCGAATTCGGCCAGCTACCAGCCGATCGCTACTGGGCCATCCTGGAAGACCTGCGCATCGAACTCGGCTATGTCGACTACCTTGGCGCGCTGCAGCGCTACCGGCTCGATGCGCTGAATGACCCGCAGTTGCTGCTGATGTCTGCGTTCCTCATCGACTATCCCTTCGCCGATCGCCTCTACCCTGGCGCGCTGGAGGCGCTGGCGCATGCACGCAAGTGGGGACCGACCGTGATCCTGTCCGACGGCGACGTGGTGTTCCAGCCGCGGAAGGTGCAGCGCTCGGGGCTGTGGCATGTGGTCGAGGGGCGCGTGCTCATCTACATCCACAAGGAGCTGATGCTGGATGACCTGCAGCGCTGTCATCCGGCAGCGCACTACGTCATGGTCGACGACAAGCTGCGCATCCTGACCGCGATGAAGAAGGTGCTCGGCGAGCGCCTGACGACCGTGTTCGTGCGACAGGGCCACTACGCATTCGAGGCGGACGTCGTCAACGCACTGCCTCCCGCCGACCTCACCATCGACGCCATCGCCGACATCACCCGCCTCGACCTGGGCGCGCTGCATGCCGCTGCATCGACCTGATTCCATACGACACGACGGAGAAAACCAACATGGCCGACAGTCCACTCGCGGGCAAGATCGCACCCGCCTCCATGCGCGCCAACCTGCCGCGCCTCGTCACCGCCTACTACGCGCTGGTGCCGGACCCGGAGGTTGCGGCGCAGCGCGTGGCCTTCGGCACCTCCGGGCACCGCGGTTCCTCGTACAACGCGGCCTTCAACGAATGGCATGTGCTGGCCATCTCGCAGGCCATCTGCGAGTACCGCGCGCAGAAGGGCATCGACGGGCCGCTCTACCTCGGCATCGACACGCACCCGCTGTCGGAGCCCGCCGCCGCGAGCGCCATCGAAGTGCTGGCCGCCAATGGCGTCGAGCTGATGCTGGCCACCGACGACGACTACACGCCGACGCCGGCCATCTCGCACGCAATCCTGGTCTACAACCGCGGACGCACCGCGGGCATGGCCGACGGCATCGTGATCACCCCCTCGCACAACCCGCCGGATGACGGCGGCTTCAAGTACAACCCGCCCAATGGCGGCCCGGCCGACACCGACGTCACCAAGTGGATCGAGAACCGCGCCAACGACATCATCAAGGCCGGGCTGCAGGGCGTGAAACGCATGGGCTATGCGAAGGCACTGCGCGCCGCGACCACGCACCGCCACGACTATGTCGCCAACTACGTCGCAGACCTCGGCAACGTCATCGACTTCGAAGCGATCCGCTCGGCCGGCGTCCGCATGGGCGTGGACCCGATGGGCGGCGCCGGCGTGCACTACTGGTCGCGCATCGCAGACCACTACAAGCTCGACCTCACCGTCGTCAACCCCGATGTCGACGCCACCTTCGCCTTCATGCCGCTCGACTGGGACGGCCGCGTGCGCATGGACCCGTCGTCGCGGTATGCAATGGCCAACCTGATCGGCCTGAAGGACAAGTTCGACGTCGGCTTCGGCTGCGACACCGACCATGACCGCCACGGCGTCGTCACGCGCAGCGGTGGCCTGATGCGGCCCAACCACTACCTGGCCGTGATGATCGACTACCTGTTCCAGCACCGCCCGAACTGGGCTGCCAACGCCGCCGTCGGCAAGACGCTGGTCAGCAGCACCATGATCGACCGCGTCACCGCGCGGCTGGGCCGGCCGCTGCAGGAAGTGCCGGTCGGCTTCAAGTGGTTCGTGAATGGCCTCATGGACGGCAGCCTCGGCTTCGTCGGCGAGGAGAGCGCCGGCGCCTCGTTCCTGCGCCGCGACGGCACGGTCTGGACCACCGACAAGGACGGCCTCGCCCCCGCACTCCTGTCGGCCGAGATCACCGCCAGGACGGGCCGCGACCCCGGCGAGTTGTACCGCCAGCTGACGCAGGAATTCGGCGACCCGGCCTATGACCGCGTCGATGCGCCGGCCACGCCGGACCAGAAGGCCCGGCTGTCGAAGCTCACGCCGCAGCAGGTCACCAGCACCGAACTCGCAGGCGACCGGATCGAGAAGGTGTTGTCGAACGCGCCCTCCAATGGCGCGGCCATCGGCGGCATCAAGGTCATGTCGGCCGAAGGCTGGTTCGCCGCGCGGCCGTCGGGCACGGAGAACATCTACAAGATCTACGCCGAGAGCTTCAAGGGCGAGACGCACCTACGCAGCATCATCAGCGAGGCGCAGGCGATCGTCGACAAGGCCCTGGCCTGAGGTTTGCCGCGGGCCAGTACATGGCGGCCACGAGGATTCGAACGCAGCCATGAACACCAACCGCTCGATCTCCTTCCACCACCCCGTCGCCTTCTGGATCGGCTGCATCGCCATCATCGGCGGCGTGCTGTCGCACATGCCGATGTTCATGATGGGCCGCCACAACGGCTACCAGATGGTCGGCATGCCGATGGACACGCCCATGCTCATCGGCATGGCGATGATCCCGCTGGGCGTGCTGCTCGCGGCCTATGGCCTGATGCCGCGCATCGGCCGGATGGCAAAGAGCGGCCATGGCGACAGCCACCTGCAATTCCACGTGGCCGACGGCGTGCCGCTCAACGCAGAGCACTGGAAGCTCGTCGTCGTGCTGGTCATCGCCCTCGCGGTCGACGTGCTGAAGCCGGCCACGCTCGGCTTCGTGATGCCGGGCATGACGCGGGAATACGAGATCACGAAGGAAACGGCCGGCGTGCTGGCGCTGGTCGCGCTCACCGGCACGACCGTGGGCTCGGTGCTCTGGGGCCGGATCGCCGACGTGTTCGGACGCCGCGCGGCGATCCTGCTGTCGGCGTTGATGTTCATCGGCACGGCAATCTGCGGCGCGATGCCGGCCTTCGGCTGGAACCTGGCGATGTGCTTCCTCATGGGCGCCTCGGCCGGCGGCTTGCTGCCGATCACGTTCACGCTGATGGCCGAGTCGGTGCCCGCGGCGCACCGGGGCTGGCTGCTGGTCGCGCTGGGCGGCGTCGGCACTTCGGCCGGCTACCTGCTGGCCGCTGGCTCGGCCGCCTGGCTGGTGCCGGAGTTCAGCTGGCGCGCGCTGTGGCTGCTGGGCCTGCCGACCGGGCTGATCATCGTCTTCCTCGGCCGATTCATTCCGGAGTCGCCACGCTTCCTGTCGAACGCAGGGCTGGTGGACGAGGCGCGTGAAGTGCTGGCGCGCTTCTCCGGCCCGCGCAGCGCCGCGACGGCCGCCGGGGCGGTGGTCGTCGAGGTCGCGACAGAGGATCCGTCCGGCGGGCTGGCCCAACTGCTGCGCAGCAGCCATGCACGCATTACCTGGGGCCTGATCGTCTGCGGCGTCGCCTGGGGCCTGGTCAACTTCGGCTTCCTGCTGTGGCTGCCGACCAACCTGGGCAGCATGGGCATGGACGCCACCGCCGCCAGCGCCCTGCTCGCGCGCTCCGCGCTGCTGGCGCTGCCTGGCATCGGCATCGTGATCTGGCTCTACCACCGCTGGAGCAGCATCAAGGCGCTGGTGCTGTTCATCGTGCTCACGACCGCGACACTGCTGCTTTTCGTGGCGATGAGCGTGGTCAAGGTGCAATCGGGCGTGGCCATCGTCGCTGCAACCGCACTGCTGCTCGTCAGCTCCAGCGGCGTGATCGCGATGCTGATTCCCTATGCCGCCGAGATCTACCCGGTGCACCTGCGCGGCACGGGTTCAGGCGTGATCGCGGCCAGTTCCAAGTTCGGCGGCATCGTCGGCGCGGGCCTCGGCGTGATGGGGGTGTTCACCCATTTCGCGACCTCGGCCCTGCTGATCGCGGCGCCGATGGCGGTGGCTGCAGCACTGCTGGTCCGCAGCGGGATCGAGACGCGTGGGCGGCGGCTGGAAGAGATCCAGCAGGCGCTGCTCTTGCGCGCGCGGTGAGCGATGGGCCGGTCCACAAAAGCGGTGCATGGTTTTGCGCTTGCGACAGCCGGCGCTTTGGCCATCATGAACAGGTAATGCAAATATCAATTACCATCGCATTGTGTTGAAACTCTGGAGGTGTTTCCATGACTTCATTGGTCGTCACCATGAAAGGCCAGGTCACGCTCAAACGCGACCTGTTGCAGCACCTGGGCATCAAGCCAGGCGAGCGCATCGAGTTCGACAAGCTGCCCGGCGGCGAGTTGCGGGTGAAAGCCTCGCGTCCCGCCGGCAATATCAGCTCATTCCTCGGTTGTCTCGCAGACAAGACCACCACGAAGCTCACCATTGAAGAAATGAACGAGGCCATTGCGTCCGGGTGGGCGGGTGAACGTTGAAAGTCATCGTCGACACGAATGTGCTGGTTCGGGCGGCCGTGCGAGATGACGCAAGGCAGACGCGAGCGGCAGATAAACTTCTGCAATCTGCCGAGTTGGTGGCGGTGTCTTTGCCCAGCCTGTGTGAATTCGTTTGGGTGCTGAGTCGAGGCTACAAGCTCGATAGCACGAGCATCGGGCATGCCATCCGGCTACTGTTTGATGCCAGTAACGTGGTGATGAATCGTCCCGCCGTGGAATTCGGCTTGTCCTTTCTGGAAGGCGGTGGCGACTTCGCCGACGGCATCATGGCCTATGAAGGCTCATGGCTCGGTGGAGAGACATTCGTGTCATTCGACAAGCAAGCTGTGAAGCTCGCCAACGAGCGAGGCCAACTGGCTCAACTCCTCTCCTGATTCCCCTTCAGAGCATCGGTAACGTCCCCATCTTGGCGCAAGATGCCGCCGATGTGCCCGACTCTTGGCTCACGGCGCTTAGCGCCCGAACAAATCCTTGCAGGTCTCGCACACGAAGTAGTCAGTCTTCGACCCGCACCGGACACTGCCTGTCGCACCCGGTCGGATCTTCCATTCGCAAGCCTCGCCGTTGCGCTTCAACGTCCCCTCGATGTTGCAAGGCGCGATCTCGTAGTTGTCCTGCAAGGTCTTGTAGTCCACGCGCCCGGCGCGCAAGAAGAACGACCGCGCCTGAGCATGGGTCAGCGCCACGTCGGATGGCCGGCACGACGCCGGCGCCGCCGAGCGGAAGTCCGAGACATACACGTCGGTGATCGCGTCCCGCGCACTTTCAGGTGCAGCAGTGCAAGCGGCGAGGAGCACGGCGGCGGCAAGCGCGCCCGCCCAGGTCGCTACTGTCATCGCGCGGTGCTCGCCTCACCCGGGTTCTTGTAGGACACCTCAGGATGCCTGTAGACATCGCTCGCATTCAGGCTGAAGTGCGTGTACAGCTCGCTCGCCAGCCACTGGAGCGACGTGTTCTGCGGCGCGGTCACGGCTTCGTAGTTGTCGTCGTCGATGTGCTGGCCGACGAGTTCGATGCCCACCGAGTCGCTGTTGACCGGGTATCGGTCCGGATACGACTTCGCGCGCTCGAGCGCGTCGATCTCGGCGATCTGTTTCACCCACGTCATGGCCAGGACCTTCGCCATCGTTGCGGTGTCGCACTTGCTCTTGTCGATGGCCAGGCACTTCGACTTGATCAGGCGGCCGACGTGATAACAACGCTTCATATCAGCAGGCTGGCCGTCTGGTAGATCTGGCCGTTCTTGTCGATGAGAAAGTGGGCGCCGTTGCCCCCGTTCTGATAGCCATTGAGCGTGGCCTGCGCGCTGGATGAATCGGTTTGATGAACGACGATGGCACGCACGCCGGACAGTTCGCCGTGTTCGATGGAAGCGGATCGCCTGAGCAAGACGCGGCTGTCGATCAGCATCCCGTCCTTGTCGATGGTGGACATGTTTCTCCCTGATGTTGTCTTTGCGAAATCCCCCCGCGAGCGTAGCGCCCCGCGTTGCAGCGAAAATGCACGGCAGCGCGCGCTGACGAGAGACGAAGCAAGCCAGGTCGGCTTATCCAGAATCCGCCAAAAACCCCGCGGCAAGCCGCATGGGCGTTGAGGAATAAGCTTATCCGCATAAAGCGCGTACCAAAAAATAGTTTGCTTCTATAAGCGGTTCTTCCAGAATCCCGCGTTCTTGGGCTGGCGTTGGCCGCACCAATCTTCAAGACTTTCACGATGTACCAATACACAGATTTCGACCGCCAGTTCGTGCAGCAGCGCGCGGCGCAGTTCCGCGACCAGCTCGAACGCTGGCAAGCCGGCAAGCTGCATGAAGACGAGTTCCGTCCACTCCGCCTGCAGAACGGCTGGTACGTGCAGCGCTATGCGCCCATGCTGCGCGTGGCCGTTCCCTACGGCGAGCTCTCCAGCAAGCAACTGCGCGTACTCGCGACGATCGCTCGCGAATACGACGAGCCCGAGGCCGAGGTCTACAAGAACGCCCTCAAGACCCAGGGCAAGCTCGGCACCACCAAACTGCCGACGCACTACGCGCACTTCTCGACGCGCCAGAACGTCCAGTACAACTGGATCCCACTGAGCAAATCGGCCGACGTGATGGACCTGCTCGCCTCGGTCAACATGCACGGCATCCAGACCAGCGGCAACTGCATCCGCAACATCACCAGCGACGAGCGCGCCGGCATCGCCATCGACGAGGAGGCCGATCCGCGCCCCTTCGCCGAAATCATGCGCCAGTGGAGCACGCTGCACCCCGAGTTCGCCTTCCTGCCGCGCAAGTTCAAGATCGCCATCACCGGCGCCGCCGAAGACCGCGCCGCCACCGGCTGGCACGACGTGGGCCTGAACCTGCGCAAGAACGCGGACGGCGAGCTTGGCTTCCGTGTGCAGGTCGGCGGCGGGATGGGGCGCACGCCGGTCATCGGCACCGTGCTGCGCGAGTTTCTGCCGTGGAACCAGATCATGAATTACCTCGAAGCGGTGATTCGCGTCTACAACCGCTACGGTCGCCGCGACAACATCTACAAGGCCCGCATCAAGATCCTGGTGAAGGCCGAAGGCCAGCGCTACATCGACGACGTCGAGGCCGAGTACAAGCAGATCCTCGAGCACGACGGCGCACCCCACACCATCACGCAGGCCGAATACGACCGCGTGTCCGCCTGCTTCGTGCCGCCGACGCTCGCCACCCGCGTGCTGCAGAGCGCCGAGCAGACCGATGCCGAACTGCGCGCCCAAGCCGCCGACGACGTGCAGTTCGCGCGCTGGCTGGCCCGCAACGTCGCGCCACACAAGAACCCCGCGCTGCGCGCCGTCACGCTGTCGTTCAAGCGCCTGCGCCAGGCCCCCGGCGACGCCGACGCCGACCAGCTCGACACCATCGCCACGCTGGCCGACCGCTTCTCCGCCGGCGAGGCCCGGGTCACGCACGACCAGAACGTCGTGTTGCCCTGGGTTCATGCCGAAGACCTGCATGCGCTGTGGCTCAACGCCCGCGAAGCCGGCTTCGCCAGCGCCAACGTGCACCTGCTGACCGACATGATCGCCTGCCCCGGCGGCGACTTCTGCGCGCTGGCCAACGCCCGCTCGATCCCGATCGCCGAAGCCATCACCGAGCGCTACCAGGACCTCGACGAGCTCGACGACCTCGGCGAGATCGACCTGCACATCAGCGGCTGCATCAACTCATGCGGCCACCACCACAGCGGCCACATCGGCATCCTCGGCGTCGACAAGGACGGCAAGGAGTGGTACCAGGTCACGCTCGGCGGTTCCGACGGTTCCGCGCTCAGCGGCGCGGCGCAAGCCGGCAAGGTCGTGGGCCCCTCGTTCTCCGCGGCCGAAGTGCCGGACGTGATCGAAGCCGTGCTCGGCACCTACCGGGACACGCGCAATGCCGGGGAGACCTTCATCGACACCCTGCGCCGCGTGGGTATCGACCCGTTCAAGGCTTCCGCCAACGGTGCGCGCTTCAAGGCGGAGGTGGCAGCATGAACCGCGAGTTGCAGATCCTTGCCGCGGAAGACCATGTCGACGATGGCGACCCGAAGGTGCTCCAGCTTGCCAACGACGCCGATCCGCAAGCCATCGAGGTCTGCCTGGCGGACATCGAGCGCATCGACCTGGTGTTCCCCAAGTTCACCGATGGCCGCGCCTACAGCCAGGCCTTCCTGCTGCGCCGCCGTCTCGGCTTCAAGGGCGATATACGCGCCACCGGCGATGTGCTGATCGACCAACTGGTGCAGATGCAGCGCACGGGCTTCTCCAGCGCCGTGCTGAAGGAAGGCGTCGACGTCTCCGATGCGCAACGCCAGTTCGACCGCTTCGCCGCCTTCTACCAGGGCGACGCGGTGGAGACAGCGCCACACTTCGCGGCCACGGCCTGATACCGCCTTGCATTCCAACGCATCGCTGCGTTGGAGAGTCTTGCCCTGCGATGAGCGCTCGTCTGGAGGGCGGTTGCTAGGCTCGCGCCTGTGCCTTCTCCTGAAGCGCCTGCGTCACCTCCAGTTGCGTCTCCTGCGCGAACTTGTCCGCCAGCGCCAGCAGGGCGCGCGCACTGATCGGACCGCCGAAGACGTGACGCGTGTAGTGCCAGTTGTTGAGCACGATCTCCAGGAAGGTGCCCTCCTCGACCGACACCACATGCACAAAACCGTAGCGCGTGCGAATGGCGCCCAACAAAGCCTGGGAGTCGGTCGAATCCTCCAGCGGATGCAGCCCCCATGACACAGGCTTGGTCACGGCCTGGCGCGAAGTGCTTGATTCGAAGTTCATCGGTCCTCCGGTGTACATGGCCGACACCTCGCATTAGGCATCGGATGCCTTTTCTCGATAGCGCATCGTGGCGGGCGATCCGATGCGACCACCCTCCGGGCGCCTGCGGATGGCGCCAACCACAAGGCCGGAATCCTTACCCCGGCATCCGGCACGGCTCCGCATCATGAATGATCAATGGCCGTGCATTTTGCAAAATTGAAACCAAAAGCATTACCCATCAACTTCTGTTGCGAAGTGCCGCCCTTGACATGTCGCAGGTCACCGCCAGAAGCGCCATACGTGGCTCTTATCCGGAAAAGTGCCCTTGTCGCCTCGCAACCCGCATGAACACTGGTGCATTTGCTTATCCGCATAAAGCGCGAACAAAAAGATAGTTTGCTTTCATAAGCACCTTGCCTACAGTTCGATCCCGACCGAGCCAGCGCTGCCATGCACGGCGCGCCGGTCCTTGATCCCTCGATGCCCATGAACGCCATTTCCCTCTACGCCAAGCCTTCTGCCGACTTCGACGCCAAGGTCGCCGAAAGCGTCGCGCTGCTGCAGCGCGCCGCCCGCGACTACGCGCCCATCACCCAGGCCTCTAGCCTGGGCGCCGAGGACATGGTGGTCACCGACCTGCTGCAGCGCCATCACGTGCAGTCGTCCATCTTCGTGCTCGAAACAGGCAAGCTGCACGCCGAGACGCTGGCGCTGATCGAACGGCTCGAAGCGCACTACGCCCGCGACGTCGAGCGCTACCACCCCGACCCCGCTGCCGCGGCCGCCTTCGTCGCCGAGAACGGCGAAGAGGCGATGTACCGCAGCCTCGGCCTGCGCAAGAGCTGCTGCGACATCCGCAAGATGGAGCCGCTGGAGCGCGCCCTGACGGGCAAGCGCGCCTGGATCACCGGCCTGCGCCGCGAACAGTCGGGTGCGCGTTCGGAAGTCGAGTTCATCGAGCATTCGCAGGTCACCGACAAGAACGGTGTCGAAAGCACCCGTAGCAAGGTCAACCCGCTTGCCCGCTGGACTTGGGGCGACGTGTGGCACTACATCGCCACGAACAAGGTGCCCTACAACCCGCTGCATGACCAGTTCTTCCCCAGCATCGGGTGCGCGCCCTGCACGCGCGCCGTGACGCTGGGCGAGGACTTCCGCTCCGGCCGCTGGTGGTGGGAGCAGGAAAGCGCCAAGGAATGCGGCCTGCACGTCGCCGCCGACGGCACGCACGAGGCCGAGGAGCCCGCCGCGTTCGAACCGCTGTCAGCCGTGTCGGTCATCCCGATCCGAGCAATTGAATGAATACCGGATACGGACAGCCGAACGCAGAACGAAGACAAACACGCAAAGGTCGCAAAAAGAAATGACTCAATTTTTTGGTTTTCCCTTCCGCGACCTCTGCGAAACCTTTGCGACTTCTGCGTTCGGCTGCCCGAATTAAAGACCCCATGAACGCCCGTACCGATACCGAACTGCTGCTGCCCTCGATGCACTCCCCTGCGCGCCTGTCCAACACGCACCTCGACGCGCTCGAGGAAGAAACCATCTTCATCCTGCGCGAAGTCGCTGCCGCCTTCGAACGGCCGACGCTGCTGTTCTCAGGCGGCAAGGACTCGCTGGTGCTGCTGAAGTGCGCCGAGAAGGCCTTCGGCGCCGGACGCATTCCCTACCCGCTGCTGATGATCGACACCGGCCACAACTTCCCCGAAGTGACCGACTACCGCGACCAGCGCGCCAAGGAACTGGGCGCCGAACTGATCGTGCGCAGCGTCGAGGATTCGATGGCACGCGGCACCGTGCGCCTGGCGCACCCTGGCGAGTCACGCAATGCGCACCAGTCGGTGACGTTGCTCGAGGCGATCGAGGAATTCCGTTTCGACGCCCTCATCGGCGGCGCCCGTCGCGACGAGGAAAAGGCGCGCGCGAAGGAGCGCATCTTTTCGCATCGCGACTCCTTCGGCCAATGGCAGCCAAAGGACCAGCGCCCCGAACTCTGGACGTTGTTCAACACGCGCCTTGCTCCGGGCGAACACTTCCGCGTGTTCCCGATCTCGAACTGGACCGAACTCGACGTCTGGCAATACATCGAGCGCGAACATGTCGGCCTGCCGTCGATCTACTACACGCACAAGCGCGAGGTGGTCGAGCGCCGCGGCCTGCTGGTACCGGTGACCGGCCTCACGCCAGCGCGCGACGGCGAAACCATTCAAGTGCGCGACGTGCGTTTCCGCACCGTCGGCGACATCACCACCACCTGCCCGGTCGAAAGCCTGGCCTCCGATGCCGGCGACGTGGTGATCGAGACGCTGAGCGTGGATGTCAGCGAACGCGGCGCGACGCGCATGGACGACATGACCTCCGAGGCTTCGATGGAGAAGCGCAAGAAAGACGGATATTTCTGAGATGACTACGAATGTTTTGAATGTCCCGGCCGAAGTGCATGGTCACGGCGACACCGGCACCGCCCTGCGCTTCATCACCTGCGGCAGCGTCGACGACGGCAAGAGCACGCTCATCGGCCGCCTGCTGGTCGACAGCAAGACCGTCCTGCAGGACCAGCTTGCCGGCGTGCAGCGCGGCGGCGAAACCGACCTGGCCCTGCTCACCGACGGCCTCTCCGCAGAACGCGAGCAAGGCATCACCATCGACGTCGCCTACCGCTACTTCTCGACCGCCAAGCGCAAGTTCATCATCGGCGACGCGCCGGGCCATGAGCAGTACACGCGCAACATGGTCACCGCCGCCTCGGCCGCGGACGCCGCCGTGGTGCTGGTTGATGCCACCAAGTTGCCGTGGGCCGGCGAAGTGCCCGACGGCGAGATCGTCGTGCAGGACCTCCTGCCGCAAACCCGCCGCCACACCCTGCTGTGCAACCTGTTGCGCGTGCAGTCCATCGTGTTCGCCGTCAACAAGCTCGATGCGATGGACGATGCCGAAGTCGCCTTCGAGCGCATCTCGACCGCGCTCAACGCCTTCGCCGAAGCGGCCAATGTGCAGGTCGCAGCCATCGTGCCGATCTCCGCGCTCAAGGGCTGGAACGTGGCCTCGCGCCATGCGGACTGGTGCAACTACGAAGGCCCGAGCCTGCTCGAATTGCTCGAACAACTGCCGGTGACCGAGAAGGACGAGGCGGTGCCTTTCGCCTTCCCGGTGCAATGGGTCGAGAAGTTCTCCTCGTCTGCCGACACCTCGCAAGGGCGCCGCGTCTTCTGGGGCCGCGTCGCCAGCGGACATGTCGAGCCGGGGCAGCGCGTGACGGTCCTGCCGAGCAAGCAGACCGCCACCGTCGCGCAAGTGCTCAACCACGTGCGCCAGCCGCACGCTGTGCATGCGGGCCACAGCGCCGGCATCGTGTTGGACCGGGAGCTCGACGTTTCACGCGGCGACTGGCTGCTGGAGCCCGAGGCCTTCGAGCCGGTGCGCGAGATCACCGCGACCATCGCATGGCTCGACGACGAGCCGCTGGTGGCGGGCCGCGTGTACTGGGCGCTGCAGGGTCATCGCTGGGTCAAGGCCAAGGTTGCGCGCATCATCGACCGCGTGAACATCACGACACTTGGCTCCGAGCCCGCCACGCAACTGGAAGCCAATTCGATCGGTGACGTGGTGCTGTCACTGCAGCAGCCGCTGGCCGTCCTGCCCTTCGCGAAATCGCGCGCACTCGGCTCGCTGGTGCTGGTCGACACCGCGACCCATAAGACTTCCGCGGCCGTGCTCGTGCAGCCTTCTGTCACAAACAACTAAAATCGCGGGTTTCCCCGATCACCAGCTTCAGCAAAAGAACATGACCCACGTCGTCTCCGAATCCTGCATCCGTTGCAAATACACCGACTGTGTGGACGTGTGCCCCGTGGACTGCTTCCGCGAAGGCCCCAACATGCTGGTGATCGACCCCGACGAATGCATCGACTGCGCCGTCTGCATTCCGGAGTGCCCCGTCAACGCGATCTACGCCGAGGAAGACCTCCCCGCGAACCAGATCGCCTTCATCAAGCTCAACGCCGAACTCTCGCTGGCCGACGGCTGGAAGAGCATCACCAAGCGCAAGCCCGCGCTGCCCGATGCCGAGGAGTGGAAGGACGTGACGAACAAGGTGGGCGAGCTCGTTCGCTGAGGCCGTCGAATACGGACAGCCGAACGCAGAAGTCGCAAAGGTTTCGCAGAAGTCGCAAAAAATTCAGAAGAGAATTCTTGATGTCTTCTTTTGCGACCTTTGCGATCCTTTGCGACTTCTGCGTTCGGTAGTCCGTATTTCTCTTGATGCACGCCCCCATTGAAACCGACGCGCTGATCATCGGCGCGGGCCCGGTCGGGCTGTTCCAGGCGTTCCAGCTCGGGCTGCTCGAAATCTCCTGCCACATCATCGACGCGCTGCCCCGTGCGGGCGGCCAATGCGTCGAGCTGTACGGCGACAAGCCCATCTACGACATTCCCGGCACACCGCGCACCACCGGGCGCGGGCTGGTCGATTCGCTGCTCGAACAGATCGCGCCGTTCAAGCCGACGTTCCACTACGGCGAGCAGGTCGCGACGCTGGAGCGCCAACCGGATGGCCGCCTGCTGCTGGGCACTTCGGCTGGCACGTCATTCCTGGCCAGGACAGTCTTCATCGCGGCAGGCGTAGGTGCCTTCGTGCCGCGCCGCATGACCGTCGAAGGTATCTCGCGCTTCGAGGGCACCAGGCTTTTCTACCACCCCGACGCGCTCGAACGCTTCGCCGGCCAGGACGTCGTCGTGCACGGTGGCGACGATGCCGCGCTCGAAACCGCACTGGCGCTCGCCGGCCAGGCGAACGAGGTCACGCTGCTGTTCCGCCGCGACGCCTTCAATGCCGAAGACTCCCTGGTGGCGCGGTTCCGCGAGGCCGTGTCGGCAGGCGCGGTGAAGCTCCTTATCGGCCAGCCAACCGGATTCGACGGCGCACGGGTGCAGCTTGCGACGCCCGACGCGCAGACCGTCGATCTCCCCATCGACGCCTTGATCGCCTGCCTGGGCATCTCCCCCCGCCTCGGCCCCATCGCCGATTGGGGCCTCGCGCTGGAACGCAAACAGGTCCCCGTCGACACCGAGCGCTTCGAGACCCGCGAGCGCGGCGTGTTCGCCGTCGGGGACGTCAACACCTATCCCGGCAAGAAGAAGCTCATCGTCTGCGGCTTCCACGAGGCCACGCTCGCCGCCTGGGCCGCCACGGCCGTCGTGTTCCCGGGCAAGTCGATCCCGCTCCAATACACCACGACCAGCACGCGGTTGCACACGCTGCTCGGCGTCGGCTGAAATACTACAATCCGACGAGTTGCGCACATCGCTGCGCAGCCACGCTAGGGGTGCCGGCCGTTTCACCAGACGGTTGGCTGAGAGAGTCCCTTTGAACCTGATTGAGGTAATCCTCGCGCAGGGAAGCTGGTCCGGCGGCCTCCACGTTGTCTCGCGTGCACCCATGGCCATCGAACCGCAACCTGCCAATCACTTTGCAATGGAGCAAATGGATGGCACAGCCTTCTGACAATTCATCCGGCCGCAACGAGGCGCTCACGCCCCTGGCGGATTCCGCCCGCGTGTTCCGCTGGCACGACCACGCATCGCTCTGGTTCAGCCTCGGCGTCGGCTTGCTCGTGATGCAGGTCGGCGCGTACCTGGTGCCCGCCGTGGGCACGCAGGCGGCCGCCGTCGCGATCGTGCTCGGCTCCTGCGTCGGCGCCGGGCTGCTGGCCTGGACGGCGCGGCTCGGTTGCGAAAGCGGCCTGGCCAGTGCGGGCCTCATGCATGCGACCTATGGCAGCGCCTTTGCGCGGCTGCCGGTGCTGCTCAACATCGTGCAGCTCGTAGGCTGGACCACCTTCGAGATCGTCATCATGCGCGAGGGCACGCAGGCGATCGGCAAGCAGGCCTTCGGCCTTGCGCTCGACACCCCGCTGGGCACGCTGCTCACCACCCTGCTCTGGGGCGCGGTACTGCTGGCACTGCTGGCCGGCTCGATGGTCAAGCTGGTGCGGCGCTTCGTCAGCCGCTTCGGCCTGCCGCTGGTGGTGATTTCGCTGGTCTGGCTGACATGGCAGTTTGCCGGGCAGCTCAACGCCAAGGGCTTCGGCGCCTTCTGGTCCCGCGCGGGCGACGGCTCCATGGGCATGTTCAGTGCGCTTGACCTGGTGATCGCGATGCCGGTCTCGTGGCTGCCGCTGGTGGCCGACTATGCGCGGCATGGCAAACGCAGCACCGGCGGCCTGGGCAGCGCCTTCAGCGGCACCTGGATCGGCTACCTGGTGGCCAATGTCTGGTGCTATGCGCTCGGCGTCATGGTCGTGAGTTCAGCCGACACCGGCACCAGCCTGGTCACCGCACTTCTGCTTGCACAAGGCGGTCTTCTCGCGCTCGGGCTGATCCTCGTCGACGAGCTCGACAACGCCTACGGCGACGTCTACTCGGGCGCTGTTTCGACGCACAGCCTGCTGCCGCGCTGGAGCGTGAAGCAATGGGGCCTGCTGATCGGCGTGCTGTGCATCGGCCTCGCGCTGGTGCTGCCGATGCACGCGCTGGAACCCTTCCTGTTGCTGCTGAGTTCGGTGTTCGTGCCGCTCTATGGCGTGATCCTCGGGCGCCTGGGAACCGGGGCAGCGCCGTCCGGCGTCGGCACGCATCGCGTCGACTGGGGTGCCGCCGCCATCTGGATCCTCGGCATCGCCGTGTACCACTGCCTGGCCCAGTGGGCGCCGCAGTTCGGCTCGGCCCTGCCGACGCTGGTGCTGACCTTCGTGACCGCCTGGCTCAGCCGGGCATCGGCTACAGGCGGTGCATCGGCACTGGCGCAAAGCCGTGGTTGAGCGGACCGTGGCCTGCGCCGACCTTGATGTCGGCCCCGGCCGTCATCGCAGCGATCACGTAGGCACGTGCCTGCTGCACGGCCTCGGGCAACGCGTGGCCGAGCGCAAGGTGCGCCGCGATGGCCGACGACAGCGTGCAGCCGGTGCCATGCAGGTTCTGGCTCGCGATACGGGCCGACCCGAAGCGGCGCGGCGGGCTTCCGGCCTCCGCCAGCACGTCGACGATCTCCTCGCCCTTCAGGTGGCCTCCCTTCAGCAGCACCGCATGCGCGCCGAGCGCCAGCAGGTCGCTGGCCGCGCGATCGAGGCCATCGACGCCATCGATCTCGCGGCCGATCAACAGGGCGGCCTCGTCGAGGTTCGGCGTGATCACCATTGCGCGCGGGAACAGCTCGTTCACCAGCCGCTGCACCGTCTCGTTCTCGATCAGGCGGTCGCCGCTGGTCGCGACCATCACCGGGTCAAGCACCACGTTCGGCAGCTTGTAGTGGTCGATGGCCCATGCCACCACCTCGACCACCTCGGGCGCATGCAGCATGCCGAGCTTGACCGCGTCGACGCCGATGTCCTCCACCACGGACTGGATCTGCGCCTTCAGGAAGGCCGGCGGCACCGCGAAGATGCCGCTCACGCCCATCGTGTTCTGCGCCGTGAGCGCGGTGATCGCGGTCATGCCGTAGCACCCGAGTGCGCTGAAGGTCTTGAGGTCGGCCTGGATGCCGGCACCGCCGCCACTGTCGGAGCCGGCGATCGAAAGCACGCGCGCGTAGCGCAAGGAAGCGTTGGTCATTCGCAAAATTATCAACCACCCGCATGAACTCCCTTGAAGCGCTTCCGTTCGATGCAGCCACCGTGCTCGGCGCCGGCCTCATGGGCCGGCTGCTGGCCCTGTCGCTGG